>NZ_LMPP01000002.1 GCF_001423885.1 Rathayibacter sp. Leaf185
CAGCTCCAGCTTCTTCGCCTCCAGCAGCTCCCGGAACCTGAACACGATCTGCTGACGCTTCGCCAGCGACGTGTCCCGCCACGCCGGGAACGCGGCCTTCGCGGACGCGACGGCCGCATCGATCTCGGCCTGGTTCGCGAGCGCGACCTCGCGAGTCACGATGCCCAGCGCCGGGTCGTAGACCGGCGACGTCCGGCCCGACGACGACGCCGACAGCGCCCCATCGATCCAGTGGCCGACGGTCGTGACGGTGGTGAGCGGCTCGATGCCGGTGGTCTCGGACATGATTCCTTCTTCTCTGGAGGCTTCTGTGGAGGGTCGGAGGGTGAGCCCGGGGCTCAGGTGGGAGTGCCGTGCACGAGGGCCGCGGCGGTGTCGACGGCGGAGGCGACGTCTCCGTCGGCCGGGTAGATGAGGGTGCGGCCGACCACGAGACCGCGGACGCCGGGCAGCGCGAGCGCGTCGCGCCACTTCGCGTAGACGGCCTCGGGGCTGCCCTGCGGGTCGCCGCCGAGCAGGAGCGTGGGCATCGTCGTCGCCGCCATGACACGCTCCATCCCGTCGACGACGGGCAGCTTCATCCACGTGTACGCCGAGGTCGAGCCGAGGCCCGAGGCGATGGCGATCGAGGTGATGACGGCGTCGGCGCTGAGGTCGTTGACGACTCGACCGTCGACCCACTCGCTCAGGAAAGGCTCGAGCATGATCGGGATCCGCGCCGCCGCGGCGGCGGTGACGGCACGCGCGTTGGCCTCGATGGTCGCGACCGACCCCGCGTCGGAGAGGTTGACGCGCAGCAGGGTCTTGGCGAAGTCGAGACCGTCGCGGACGATCCCGTCGATGTCGTAGCCCGTGAAGCGGTCGTCCATCTCGAAGGAGGCGCCGCGGAGTCCGCCGCGGTTCATCGAGCCCACGACGATCTTGTCGTCGAGCAGCCCGAGGAGGGCGAGGTCGTCGATGATGTCGGGGGTGCCGAGCACGCCATCGACCCCGGGGCGGGACAGAGCGGTGGCGAGGCGGTCGAGCAGGTCGTACCGGTCGGCCATCGCCATGTCGTCACTGCGGACGCCGAGTGCCCCGCGTGCCGGGTGATCGGCCGCGACGATGAAGAGGCGGCCGTTCTCGCCGAGGAGCGGGCGGCGGCGGCGCGCCGCGAGCATCCGTGCCACGGCGGTCGGATCCTCGGCGCGGAGCCGCCGCAGCCGCTCGAAGGCGCCGCTGGGCAGGAGGCCCTCAGACGACGACATCGCTGCGCTCCTCGAGGAACCGCTCGACCTCGTCGGAGGTCGGCATGGCGGTCGAGCACTCGCGGCGGGAGGCGACGATCGCGCCGGCCACGTTGGCGAAGCGGAGGATCCGCTCGAGGTCCCACCCCTCGATGAGCCCGTGGGTGAGGGCGCCGCCGAAGCTGTCTCCGGCACCGAGCCCGTTGACGACCTCGACGGGGAACGGCGCGACCTCGACGGTCTCGGATCGCGTCTTGGCGAGGACTCCGCGGGGGCCCTGCTTCACGATCGCGAGCTCGACTCCGCGCTCGAGGAGGGCGTCCGCCGCTCGGTGCGGATCGGTCTCGCCGACTGCGATCTCGCACTCCTCGCGATTGCCGACGGCGACGCTCACCCACTCCAGCGCCTTCGCGACCTCCTGCGACGCCCGCGCCGGCGAGCTCCAGAACATCGGCCGGTAGTCGAGGTCGAGCACGGTGAGCGCTCGGCGCTCGCGGGCCTTCCAGGCGATGAAGTGCGCCGATCGGCTCGGCTCCTCGGTGAGGCCGGTGACGGTGGACCAGTAGACCGTGGCGCGGTGGATCGCGTCGAGGTCGAGGGACTGCGCCGTGATCGCGAGGTCGGGAGCCTTGGGCTTGCGGTAGAAGTACAGCGGGAAGTCGTCCGGGGGGAAGATCTCGCAGAACGTGATGGGCGTCGCGAGGTCGGGCTCGGTGCCGACGAACTCGTCCGACACCCCGAGTCGACGCAGCTCCCGCTTCACGTAGCGGCCGAACGGGTCGTCGCCCGTCCGCGAGATCAGGGCGGCGGAGCGGCCGTGCCGCGCGGCCGCAACGGCCACGTTCGCCGCGCTGCCGCCGAGGTACTTGCCGAAGGTCTCGACGTCCTCGAGGCCGAGGCCGTCCTGGAGCGGATAGATGTCGACGCCGACGCGGCCGATCGTCAGCACGTCGTAGGTCGTGGTCGAGGGTGTCATACGCCGGTGTACAACTTTCTGTCGAGGCGGCGACCGGGGGAGCGGCGCGGACCGGGCCGTGCGCTCCCCGCAGGTCGTGGCTCCACCCTAACTCATATGTCCTGACATGCGAACATGCTGATCAGAGTCGCACCACCGAGTAGACGACTCCGCTCTCCGGGCGCAGGAGCGGCGCCGTCAGTCCCGCGCTCACGAGGAGGCCACCCGAGAGCTCGATCCCCGAGTCGCCCCACCACGGCGCCGGAGTGACGCGGTCGCCGCCCGTCCCGAGGGTCACGGGAGTCACGCGGTAGACCGCCTGCGGATCGAGCCCGGGCAGGCGGACGCGTCCCGGCGAGACGACCCCCGACCGCGCGAGTGAGACATACGAGTAGAGGGCGGCGCTGCGGTCGGAGGCGACCACTCCGTTCACCGCGATCGTCTCGTCGGGGTGGTCGAGGCGCACCAGGTCGCCGCCGTGCAGCAGCGCGCGGTGCTCGCGGTAGAACGCGATCCATTGGCCGAGCTCGGCGCGCTCGGCGTCCGTCGCCGCTCGCAGGTCCCACTCGATGCCCAGGTGCCCGAACACCGCAGTGACGGCGCGGAACGACAGATCGTGCCACCGGCCGGTGGTGTGCGAGACGCCCGAGGCGATGTGCGAGCCCATCAGCTCCGGCGGGACGAGCTGCGTCGTCCACCGGTTCATCTGCTGGCGGTCCAGAGGATCGATGTTGTCGGACACCCAGACCCGGTCGGTGCGCTCGAGCACCCCGAGGTCGACGCGCGCGCCGCCGGAGGAGCACGACTCGATCTCGAGCGAGGGGTACCGCTCCTTGATCTCGTCGACCAGCCGGTAGAAGGCGAGGGTCTGGGCGTGCACTCCGGCGCGGCCGGCGGGGGCGGTGCCCGCGTCCACGAGATCGCGGTTGTGATCCCACTTGATGTAGGCGATGTCGTACTCGTCGAGGATCGCGAAGATCGCGCCCCGGATGTGCTCGAAGCACTCGGGGATCCCGAGGTTCAGCACCTGCTGGTTGCGGGAGGAGACCGGGAGACGTCCGCCGGTCGCCATGATCCACTCCGGGTGCGCGCGGGCGAGATCGGAGTCGAGGTTGACCATCTCGGGCTCGAACCAGAGCCCGAACTGCATGCCGAGCGAGCGGACGCGGTCGACGAGCGGGTGGAGCCCCTCGGGCCAGACCTCGGGCGAGACGACCCAGTCGCCGAGCCCCGAGGTGTCGTCGCGACGGCTGCCGAACCAGCCGTCGTCGAGCACGTAGCGCTCGACGCCGAGGGCGGCGGCCTGCTCGGCGAGCTCGACCAGCACGTCGAGGTCGTGGTCGAAGTAGACCGCCTCCCAGACGTTGAGGGTGACGGGCCGCGGAGTGGCGGGGTGCTGCGGTCGTGCCCGCAGCATCCGGTGGAACCGGCGGGCGACCGCGTCGAGGCCGACTCCGTGGGCGGCGTAGAGCCACGGGCTCCGGTAGCTCTCCCCCTGAGCGAGCCGGACCTCGCCCGGGAGCAGCAGCTCGCCTCCGCCGAGGACCTGCACCCCGGTCGAGACGCGCTCGACCTGGTGCACGTGGTTGCCCGACCAGCCGACGTGGAGACTCCAGATCTCGCCGCCGGCGAAGCCGAAGCCGGGCTCGCCCACTGAGAGCAGGGTCGCCGCATCGGCTCCGGTGCGACCGTGCCGACCCTCCCGGCGGTGGGTCCCGACGGTCACCGACGAGCGCTGCGGGACCCGCTCCTTGCCCCAGCGACCCGCGAAGTCGAGGATCTCGCTCGCCGCGGGGGTGACGGGCAGGGCGAGGAGGAGCTCGTCGAGCTGGTAGACCCCGGCACCGAGGTTCGTGACCTCGGCACGCAGCCGCGCGATGCCGGAGGCGTCCATCTCGACCGCGAGATCGAGAGCGAGGGCAGCGACCGGGTCCTCCGCGTGCACGGTCAGGACGCGGGCCTCCACGACACCTCCGGTGAGCGGTTCGCCGTCGGCCCGGGCGCCGACGACCCGGAACCGGGGGGAGAAATCGGCGCCGGCGCGGGAGCCGTTCAGGCCCGGCCTGCCGCTCCAGCCGGTCCACTCCTCGGGGAGGAGGGCCAGCCGGACGGGCTCGTCCACGTCGTTGGGGCCGGGCCGGGCCGTCGCCGAGAGGGCGAGCGCCTCGAAGGCGACGGAATCGAGGGGGCCGCAGTCGGTGCCCCAGTGCAGGACCGCGGGGAGCAGCGAGTCGCTGAGGTCGAGGACGAGGGCGACGCCGGCGGCGCGCAGCACGGCCCCGGTCGTGGCGGTGGTGCCGGTCATGCGAGTGGTCCTTCCGAGCGGTCGGCCCTGCGGCGGGCGCCGCATCCGCAGGATTCGCGGAGGACGAGCTCGCCGCGGAAGGCGGTGTGACCGGAGCTGGGTGATGAGGCGGAGATGACGGTGTCGATCGCCCGGCGCGCCATGACGGCGACGGGCTGCTGGAGGGTGGTGAGTCGGGGGATGCTGAACGCCGATTCGGAGGTGCCGTCGTACGAGATGATCGCGAGCTCCTCCGGGACGCGGATCCCGAGGTCGGCGGCGCCGCGCAGGAGGCCGATCCCGACCAGGTCGGATCCGGCGAAGACGGCGTCGGGCCGATCCGGACCGGAGAGCAGGCGCTCGGCGGCGAGGAGACCGCCCTCTCTGGTCCAGCTGGTGATCTCGACGCTGCCGCGCGGCAGGCCGGCGGCCGAGAGGGCCTCCTCCCAGCCGATCTGGCGGAGGTCCCTGGCGCCGGTCGGGTCGGAGCTGGCACCGATCACCAGGTCGATCGAGCGGCAGCCGTGCACCTCCACGAGGTGCCGGACGACGGTGTGCGCGCTCTCCACGGCGTCGAGACCCAGGGAGGGGACCCCGGCGACGGAGTGGAACGAGTCGATCAGGACGGTCGGGATCGTCGGATCGGCGGCGGGCTGCAGGCTCTCGTGGAACACGCTCGCGAGGATGACCCCGTCGACCCCCCGCGAGTGCATCTCGTTCAGGAGCGTGACCTCCCGGGCCGGATCGTCGTGGGTGTTGGCGATGAGGAGGGCGTAGCCGCGCTCGGTGGCCGCGGTCTCGATCTGCAGCGCGTACTCGGCGAAGTACGGGTTGCTGGTGTCGGGCATGAGCAGGGCGAGCACGTGGGTCCGACCCGATCGCAGGGCGCGTGCGCTGCTGTTGGGCCGGTAGCCGAGCGCCTCGATGGCGTCGCGCACCCGGCGCTCCTTCTCGGGAGTGACGTTCTTCGCCCCGGTGACGACGTAGCTGACGACGGCGGTGCTCACCCCGGCCCGCTCCGCGACGTCGTTGCGGGTGGGCGCCCGGCGTGATCGTGCTGTGTCCGCCATCGACGGCCTCCTCGAGAGGGGAGGGGGGCCCGGACGGTCCGGGCCCCCCGCTCTGCTGCTATTCAAACAGCGCGTTCACCTGGTCGTTGGCGTCGGTCAGCGACGAGGGGTCGGCCTGGCCCTCGAGAACGGCGTCGACCGCGGGGGTCATGATGCCGGCGATCTTCGCGGCGTTGTCCGTGATCGGGAACAGGAACGTGGTCTTGTCGTCGACCTGCTGGGTGAAGGCGCTCACATCGATGCCGCGGTCCGAGAACGCGGTCTGCGCCTTCTCCGTGCCGCTCGGGATGGCCGGGAAGACGACACCCTGCTCGCCGATGACGTCCTGGCAGGCGGGCGAGGCCATGTACTCCACCCACGCCGCCGACGCGTCCTTGTTGTCGGAGCCGGCCCAGATCGAGTCGGCGAGTCCGTTGAACATGGTCGAGCGCTTGCCGTCGGGGCCGGCCGGGGTAGGCGCGATCCCCACGTCGATCCCGCTGAGGCCGGTGAACGAGTTGATGTTCCACGATCCGTTCGTGAGCATCGCGTACTTGCCGGCGCCGAAGGTCTGCGTCGAGTCGCTGCCCGTGACGGCGGCCACCGAGGGCATGTAGCCCTTCTCGATCATCCGGGCCGTCCAGCCGATCGTGTCCTGGAAGCGCTCGTCGTCGTAGTTGTACTTCGTGCCCCACGGGTTCTTGTCGGTGTAGGTCCAGCCCGTGGTGCCGGCGTACATGCTCCACTGGGTCTGGCCGTTGCCGCCGCCCGATCCGCCGTCGAGGCCGAGGCCGTAGACGGCGACGCGGGTCTTGTCGAAGCCGGACTCGTCGCCGCGGACGCCGTTCACGTCGACGGTGAGATGCGCGATCGCCTGCTCGTAGCTGCCGCCGTCCTCCGGGTTCCACTGGAGGTCGGCGATCTGCTCGGGCGTGTAGCCGCCGTCGCTGATCAGCGCCTGGTTGTAGAAGACCGCGACCGTGTCCCAGTCCTTCGGGAGGCCGTAGCGGTTGCCGTCCTGACCGACCCAGAGGTCGGCGAGGCCGTCCTGGTACTGGCCGACGTCGATGCCGTCCTTGTCGACCACGCCGTCGAGCGCGACGAGCTGGTCGTTGTTCACGAAGTCCGCGAACTTCGACAGGTGGTCGGTGAACACGTCCGGGGCGGTGCCGGCGACGAATCCGTTGGTGAGCTTCGTCCAGTAGTCGTCCCACGAGTACTGCGAGATCGTGACGGTGACGTCCGGGTTCGCCTCGTGGAACGCGTCGGCGCAGCTCTGGTAGGCCGCCTTCTGGTTGTTGTCCCACAGCCAGTAGTCGATGGTGCCGGAGGCGGCGCTGGTGTCGATGTCGGCGCCGTCGGACGAGCCGGCGGCGGCGCCGGAGCCGCCGCCGACGCAGCCGGCGAGGGAGAGTCCGAGGGCGGTGACGCCGGCGAGGGCGAGGGCGGACCTCTTGAGGGTTCGGGACATGGTGCTGCGACCTTTCTGCTTCATTGCGAGGGAGGGGGTGCGAGGGAAGGGGGAGTGCGTCACTTGACGCCGGAGTAGCCGATGGAGTCGACGATCCGGCGGCCGAACGCGAGGAAGAGGATCAGGACGGGGACGGCGGCGACGAGAGTGGCGGCCATCAGGCCCGCCCAGTCGGGGCTGCCGTTGGGGGTCTGCGAGCGGAAGACGCCGAGCGCGACGGTGAGGACGCGCGACTCCTCCGTGTTGCCCGCGAGCAGCGGCCAGAAGTAGTCGTTCCAGGTGTTGATGTAGGTGAGGATCCCGAGCGTGGCCAGGGGGGCGACGCTCATCGGCACGATCAGCCGGAAGAAGATCCGGAGCTTGCCTGCGCCGTCGAGCTCGGCCGCCTCCTCGATCTCGCGGCTGATGCCGAGGAAGAACTGGCGGAGGAAGAACACGGCGAACGGGGTCATCAGGAGGGACGGCAGGGCGAGACCGGGGATCGTGTTGAGCAGCCCGAGGTCGCGCATCAGCACGAAGTTGGGCAGCGCCGTGAAGATCGGCGGCACCATCAGCGCCGTGAGGAACGCGGAGAACACGAGGTCGCGGCCCGGCCAGCGCAGGCGGGCGAAGGCGTACGCCGCGAGCGAGCAGAACAGCAGCTGACCGGCGGTGACGAGCGTGGCGTAGAGGACCGAGTTGCGCAGGTAGAGCCAGAACTCGACGGAGGCGCCCGACCCGCCCTCGGCGATCGCCTGCTCCTGGGTCGCGAAGCCGAGGACTCGGGCGAACGCGCCCCAGGTGAACTCGACCGGCAGCAGCGAGGTCGGATTGCTCGCGAGAGCGTTCTCGGTCGAGAAGGCCGTGCGGATCATCCAGAAGAAGGGGAACAGCGTCACGACGAGGGCGAGGATCATCGCGGCCCAGGCGAGGACGCGTCCGATGCTCGGACGGCGGAGCCCGGAGCGGCGGGGTGAGCCGGGGCCCGGGGCGGCGGGGCCGACAGCGGCGTCGGCGACGAGTGTGGAGGTCATCGGGGATCCCTAGGCGAGGTCGGACTGGTCGGCGCGCATCAAGCGGAGCTGGAAGAACGCGACGCAGGCGAGGATGAGGAGCAGGACGACCGAGATCGCACTGGCGTAGCCGAAGTCGTTCTCACCGAAGCCGACCTGGTAGATGTAGTACTGGATCACCCGGGTGGCGTTGACCGGCCCGCCTCTGGTCGTCACGGCGACGGTGTCGAACACCTGGAACGAGCCGGTGACGGTGATGACGAGCACCAGCGCGAGGATCGGCCGCAGCAGCGGCAGGGTGATCCTCCAGAACGAGCGCCACTCGGTCGAGCCGTCGATCGCGGCCGCCTCGTAGACGTACGGCGGGATCATCTGCAGCCCGGCGAACACGAGCAGCGCGGTGTATCCCATGTGCCGCCAGACGTTCACCAGCGCGATCGTCGGGATCGCCCAGCCGGAGTCGGCGAAGAACGGGATCCGGGTCAGGCCGAGCCACTCGATCACGCTGTTCACGAATCCGAGCTGGTAGTCGAGCAGCAGGAACCAGATCATCGCCGCGATCACGTTCGAGATCAGGAACGGCAGCAGGATCGTGCCGCGGATGACGACCGACTGGGTCAGCCGGTGCATCAGGACCGCGAGCCCGACGGCGACGATCGTCTGGACGACGATGTTGATGGCGACGTACTGCAGTGTCACGCCGACCGAGTTCCAGAACAGGGGGTCGGAGGCGAGGCGCACGTAGTTGTCGAGACCGATGAACGACGGAGCGCTCATCAGGTTGTAGTCGGTGAAGCTCAGGTAGATGCCGCGGACGGACGGGGCGACGTAGAACGCCCCGAAGCCGATGGCGGCGGGAAGCACGAACGCGAGGGCGACGAGGACCTCGCGGCGTCGGGCGGCTCGGCGGCCGGGGGAGACCGTGGGCCGTGAGGCGAGGCCGGAACGCGTCGCGCTCATCGGTCGTCCTGCTCGCCGCGGGGGGCGCGGGTCGGATGAGGTAGCACGGTGACTCCTTCGTCGAAAGCCGTGGGAACGCCCGGTCGGGCGGTCGGCTACTCGTGTAGCTAGAGGGGAAGCTACACGGGTAGATTGTGGGCGCGCAAGGTTTGCGTCAATGTCGTGACAATTACCCGTCATCTGTCGCGAATCGTCCCGCCTCGGCCCGAAGGAGCCCCCGTGACAGAGCTGACCGTCCCCGCCCCCGATTCGATCCGGGTGCAGATCGACCCGTCGGAACCGTTCAGGGACGCCGCCCGCTCGGGCGTCGAGGTCTCGCTGACCTCGGCCGGGAGGGGACTGCGCATCGACGTCGGAGCGCTCGCCGGCGTCTCGCGGGTCGCTCTGCGCTGGCGCGAGGCGACGCCCGGCTCCGCGCGGGTGCTCGGCGACGCGTGGGAGCGCTCGTACGGCGAGCTCGAGTGGCGCGCGGTGCGACCGGAGCGGGTGCTGCCGTGGACGGCCCTCATCGCCGATCCGCTCTCCGGCGCGACCCGCGGCCTCGGCGTCGAGGTCCGCGGCGGCGCCTTCGCGTTCTGGCAGGTCGATCGGGCCGGGGTCACGCTGACGCTCGATCTGCGCAGCGGCGGCGCGGCCGTCCGCCCGGGCGATCGGGCGATCCACGCCGCCACCCTCCGTCGGACGGCATCCGACGCGGGACCCTTCCGCGCACAGCAGGAGCTGATGCGCCTGCTCTGCACCGACCCGCTCGACACGTCGGGGCCGCTCGTCGGCGCGAACAACTGGTACTACGCCTACGGTCGCGACTTCGGGCTCGACGCCGTCGTCCGCGACGCGCGTCTGGTCGCCGACCTCGCCGGCGACCACGCGGTGCGCCCGTTCGGCGTCATCGACGACGGCTGGAGCCTCGACGGGACCGCCGACGGGCTCGCCGCCTCACCGGGCCCGTGGCGTCGCGGGCGACCGGAGGAGTTCCCGGACATGGCCGAGGCCGCCCAGGCGATCCGCGAGCAGGGCGTGCGACCGGGCGTCTGGTTCCGGCCGCTGCTGACGCGGGACGCCGCGATCGAGGGCGCCCGTGCGTCCCGGGACGGAGCGATCGCGCTCGATCCCACCTCTCCCGCGGTCCTCGATCTCGTGACCGAGGACTTCGCGCGGCTGAGCGGCTGGGGGTTCGAGCTCATCAAGCACGACTTCTCGACCTACGACCTGCTCGGCCAGTGGGGCCCCGACATGGGCGCGTCGCCGGGCGACGGGCCTGCCCTCCACGACCCGGCGACCACCACGGCGGAGGCGCTCGTCGGCTTCTACCGCGCGGCCCTCGCGGCCTCGGGTGACGCGCTGGTGCTCGGCTGCGACGTCGTCGGGCACCTCGCGGCGGGGCTCGTGCACGCGCAGCGCATCGGCGACGACACCTCCGGCCTCGACTGGGATCGGACGCGGCGCGTGGGAGTCAACACCCTCGCCTTCCGTCTGGCGCAGCACGGCGCCTTCTTCACCGCCGACCCGGACTGCGTGGCGAGCACGCCGGGTACCGACTGGACGCTGAACCGGCGCTTCCTCGACCTCGTGGCGCGCAGCGGCACCGCCCTGTTCGTCTCGGTCGATCCGGCGACCCGGACCGAGTCCGTCGACGGCGACCTGGCGGCGGCCCTGCGGATCGCGCTCGACGGCGGCGCTCCCGGCGGCATCGAGCCGGTCGACTGGCTCGAGTCCCCGACTCCGTCGACCTGGCGCATCGGAGGCGAGACCGTCGAGTACGACTGGCTGGAGCCTGACGGCGCGGATCCGTTCGAGCCGTTCGTCTCGGCGAGCCCGGAGGTCTGACGGCCGGGGAGTCGCGTTCGGCTCGTTGAACCGCGACGGGCTCGCGGAATGCGCTGGTATCGACGAGCCGAACCGAATCCTGCGAGCCGGAGGGCGTCGTCGGTCGTGTTCGGCTCGCGGAACAGCGTTCGGCTCGCAGAATCCGCTCGTTCCTGCGAGCCGAACGTGATTCTGCGAGCCGGAGACATGCCGGAGACAGCCGTCAGCGGGGCGTGTAGCGGACCGGCGGGAACGCCGCCCGGACCAGGGCGCGCAACGACTCCAGCGACCCCGTCGCCAGACCCTGCGCCCGCGCCTGCACGAGGATGTTGCCGATCGCCGTCGCCTCGACCGGACCGGCGAGCACGGTCAGTCCGGTGCGGTCGGCCGTCAGCTGGCAGAGCAGCTCGTTCTGCGAGCCTCCGCCGACCACGTGCACCGCGCCGATCCGCTTGCCCGAGAGCGCGGTCGCCTGCTCGAGCGTCGTGGCGTAGGCCTCGGCCAGCGACTCGAGGATCGAGCGGACGAACTCCGCCCGGGTCCGCGGCTGGGCGAGGCCGCGCTCGACGCACCACTCGACGATCCGCCCCGGGATGTTGCCCGGCGGGGTGAAGCGGTCGTCGGCCGCGTCGAAGGTCGTGATCGGCCCGCGGATCGCGGCGGCCTCGGCGAGCAGCGACGTCAGATCGATCCGCTCGCCCGTCTGCTTCTCCCACGTGCGGATCGACTCCGACAGGAGCCAGAGACCCGACACGTTCTTCAAGAACCGGACACGCCCGTCGACGCCGCCCTCGTTGGTGAAGTTGGCGGCCCGACCCTCCAGCGAGACCACCGGCTTCTCGAGTTCGACGCCGACGAGCGACCAGGTTCCGCTCGAGATGTACGCGATGTCGTCGTCGGTCGACGGCACCGCGACGACGGCCGAGGCCGTGTCGTGGGAACCGACGGCGACGACTCCGAGCCGCGGGGGCGCGCCGAGTTCGGCGGCGACCGCGGGCAGCAGCGGGCCGAGCGCGGAGCCCGGCTCGATCAGCGGCGCGAGGATCTCGTGCGGAAGGTCGAGGCGCGCGAGGAGCTCGTCGTCCCACGCGCGGGTGTCGGGGCGCAGCAGCCCCGTGGTGGAGGCGTTCGTGATCTCGGTCGCGGCGACGCCGGTCAGCCAGTAGCCGATCAGATCCGGGATCAGCAGCGCCCGATCGGCGAGCGCGAGCGTCTCGCGCTCGGCCGCGAACTGGAACAGCGTGTTGAACGCGAGGTGCTGGAGCCCGTTGCGCCGGTAGAGCTCATCGGCGCCGATGCGCGCGTGCACGTCGACGACTCCGCGCGCTGTGCGCTCGTCGCGGTAGTGGTACGGCGCGCCGAGCATCCGGCCCTGGCGCAGCAGCGCGTAGTCGACGGCCCAGGAGTCGACGCCGATCGAGACGACATCGGGCTCCTCGCGCAGGGCGTCGGCGAGACCGGCGCTCAGGGACCTATACAGCTCGAGGACGTTCCAGTGCAGGCCCGAGGCCGACGCCTCCGTCACGCGCACCGGCTGGTTCGGGAACCGGGCGACGTGGCGCATCCGCAGCTCGTCGCGACCGACGTAGCCGAGGATCACCCGGCCGCTGGTCGCGCCGAGGTCGACGGCGGCGACGGCCTTCATCGGAGGAAGGCCGCCGCGACACCCGCGTCGACCGGCACGTGCAGCCCGGTGGTGTGCGAGAAGTCGGACGTGCAGAGCGCGAACACCGCGTTGGCGACGTTCTCGGGGACGACCTCGCGCTTGAGGATGGTGCGCTGGGCGTAGAACCTGCCCAGGTCCTCCTCCTCGATGCCGTAGGTCTTGGCGCGGTTGGCGCCCCAGCCGGAGGCGAAGATGCCGGAGCCGCGGACCACGCCGTCGGGGTTGATGCCGTTGACCTTGATGCCGAACTCGCCGAGCTCGGCTGCGAGCAGACGGACCTGGTGGGCCTGATCGGCCTTCGTCGCCGAGTAGGCGATGTTGTTCGGGCCGGCGAACACCGAGTTCTTCGACGAGATGTAGATGATGTCGCCGCCGAGCTTCTGGTCGACGAGCACCCGCGCGGCCGCCTTCGAGACGAGGAAGGAGCCCTTGGCCATCACGTTGTGCTGCAGGTCCCAGTCGGCCTCGGTGGTGTCGAAGAGCGACTTCGAGAGCGAGAGGCCGGCGTTGTTGACGACCAGGTCGAGCCCGCCGAACGCGAGGACGGTCGCGTCGATGGCCGCCTGCACGGCGGTCTCGTCCGAGACGTTCGCGGCGATGCCCACGGCGACGTCCGTCGATCCGAGCTCGGCCGCGGCAGCCCGCGCCTTGGCGAGGTCGAGGTCGGCGATGACGACGCAGGCGCCCTCGGCGGCGAGGCGGGTGGCGATGGCCTTGCCGATGCCGGAGGCGGCCCCCGTCACGAGCGCGATGCGGGAGGCGAGGGGCTTGGGCTCGGGCATCCGCTGCAGCTTCGCCTCCTCGAGCGCCCAGTACTCGATGCGGAACTTCTCGGCCTCGTCGATCGGCGCGTAGGTCGAGATCGCCTCGGCGCCGCGCATCACGTTGATCGCGTTGACGTAGAACTCGCCGGCCACGCGCGCGGTCTGCTTGTTCGCGCCGTACGAGAACATGCCGACACCGGGCACCAGCACGACGAGCGGGTCGGCGCCGCGGATCGCGGGGCTCTCGGGAGTCGCGTGAGCGTCGTAGTAGGCCTGGTAGTCGGCGCGGTACGCCTCGTGCAGCGCGGGCAGGCGCTCGAGGATCTCGGCGACGGAGGCGGAGGCCGGCAGGTCGACCAGCAGCGGCTTCACCTTGGTGCGGAGGAAGTGGTCGGGGCACGAGGTGCCGAGCGCCGCGAGGCGCGGGTGCTCGGTGCTCGCGAGGAAGTCGAGGACCTCGGCGGAGTCGGTGAAGTGGCCGACCTGCGGCCGGTCGTGCGACGCGATCCCGCGCAGGTGAGGGGCGAGGGCGGCGGCCTTGGCGCGGCGCTCCTCCTCGGGGAGGGCGGCGTAGCCCTCGAGGGCCGGGCCGAACGGCTCGGGAGCGCCGTGCTCGGCGATGTACGCGGCGGCGGTGGCGATGATCTCGAGAGAGTTCGCCTCCGCCTCGGCGCTCGTGTCGCCCCAGGCGGTGATGCCGTGACCGCCGAGGATCGCCCCGATCACGCCGGGGTTCGCCTCCTTGATCGCCGCGATGTCGAGGCCGAGCTGGAAGCCGGGGCGGCGCCACGGGACCCACGCGACCCGGCCGCCGAACGCCTCGGCGGTGAGCCGCTCGCCGTCGGCGGCCGTCGCGAAGGCGATGCCGGAGTCGGGGTGCAGGTGGTCGACGTGCGCCGCGTCGACGAGGCCGTGCATGGCGGTGTCGATCGAGGGGGCCGCGCCACCCTTGCCGTGCAGCGTGTAGTCGAAGGCGGCGACCATCTCGTCCTCGCGGTCGAGGCCGGGGTAGACGTTCGCGAGCGCGCGGAGGCGGTCGAGCCGCAGGACCGCGAGACCGGACTCCTTCAGGGTGCCGAGGTCGCCTCCGGAGCCCTTGACCCACATCAGCTCGACGGGCTCGCCGGTGACGGGGTCGGTCTCGACGCCCTTCGCGGAGGTGTTGCCGCCCGCGTAGTTCGTGTTCTTCGGGTCGGCGCCGAGTCGGTTCGAGCGGGCGATGAGCTCTGCGGCGGTCGAGGCCATGACTTCTCCGTCTGTGTGATCGAACGTGTTAACTATCACAGAAGCTAACAGTCGAGGTGGCGGGGAGTCAACAGAGCGCGAGGTGAACACCGGGCGACCGTCTCGACCTCGGGCGGGCGCGCCTCACCGCAGCTCGACCAGTCCGCGGAACGGCTCGAGCCGCTCGTCGGACGGATCGAGCTCGGTGACCATCACGCTGATCGCCGCCCAGTCGAGCGCCCTGGCGAGTGCCGACCGCTCGAGCTTCGACGAGTCGACGAGCAGGACCGTCTCGCTCGAGGCGGCGACGAAGACCCGCTTGACCTGCGCCTCCTGCAGCGTCACCTCGCTGGTGCCCGTGATCGAGACGGCCGAGGCCGAGGTGAAGAAGCGGTCGTAGTGCAGCTCGGCGGCACTCGCGCAGGCGAGGGGGCCGACGAAGCTGTCGGTCTCCTCCTCGAGCTCACCGCCGATCAGCACGACCCGGGCGCGGGTCGCGCGGGCGCTGGCGTGGTTCTCGAGCGAGTTCGTCGCGATCAGGAGCGCCGGCGACTCGGGGGCGGCACCGAGGAAGGTCCCCGCCGTCGAGGAGGCGTCGACCGCGACGGCGCCGGAGGCGGGCAGCAGGGCGACGGCCTTGCGCGCGATCCCGCGCTTCGCGGCGGCTCCGGCGGCGAGGCGCTCGGCGAAGGGGCGGGGGCGGAGTGCGGCGACCGCACCACCGCGGACCCGGCTGAGCCGGCCCTCCGCCTCGAGATCGGCGAGGTCGCGCCGCACCGTCATGGTCGAGACGTCGAGCTCGGCGGCCGCGTCGTCGAGGCGGATCGCGCCGTCGCGCTCGAGGAGGCCGATCAGCCGAGCGCGCCGCTCAGCGGAGTCCACCGTGGCCATGCCGCTCCGTTCCCGCAGCCGCGTGGGCGCCCGCCCGGTCGAGCGTAGTGTCGCGGCCGCGGGTCAGCTCCGCTTCTCGCCGTCGCGGCGGACCTGGTGGGCGGGGTCGCGCCCCGTGACCGGGAAGGGGCCGGTCACACCCTCGCGGAGCGCGGCGATCCGGAGGATGCGGTCGCGCTGGAGGAACCAGCCGGCGATCAGGAGCGGGATGACGATCACGAGGGACGCGATGGTCAGGGTTCCGACCGGGAAGTCGATCGCCATCAGCACGAGCACCACCGCCAGGAACACCAGCGTGAGCCAGGAGGTGACCGGGGCGCCGGGGAGCCTGAAGGACGGCTCCTTCACGAGGCCCTTCTTCGCCCACTGCCGCAGCCGCATCTGGCAGAGGATGATCGTGCCCCACGCCGTGATGATGCCCAGGCTCGCGATGTTGAGGGCGATCTCGAACGCCTGGCTCGGCACGAAGTAGTTCAGCACCACTCCGGCGACCGTGAAGGACGCGGTGAGCAGGATGCCCGCGTAGGGGACACCACCGCGGGACATCTTCGTCGTCCACTTCGGCGCGGATCCGTTCATGCCCATGGAGTGCAGCGCGCGACCGGTCGAGTACAGGCCGGCGTTGAGCGAGGAGAGCGCGGCGGTGAGCACGACGAAGTTCATGATCGAGCCGGCGATCGTGCCCACCTCGGGGCCGCCGATCGACGAGAAGAAGGTGACGAAGGGGCTCTCGCCCTCCTTGTAGGCGGTGTAGGGCAGCAGCAGCGACAGCAGGACGATCGAGCCCACGTAGAAGACCGCGATGCGCACGATGACCGAGTTGATCGCGCGCGGGATGACCTTCTCGGTGTTCTGCGTCTCTCCAGACGCCGTGCCGACGAGCTCGATGGCCGCGTAGGCGAACACGACCCCCTGCATCACGAGGACCGCGGGGAGCAGGCCGTTGGGGAGGATCCCGCCGTTCTCGGACAGGATCGAGATCCCCGTCTGCACGCTCTCGCCGCCGGCCTGGACGGGGAAGGCGAAGATCAGCCAGACGAGAGCGACCACGAGGAACGCGACCAGCGCGGTGACCTTGATCAGGGCGAACCAGAACTCGAGCTCGCCGAACACCTTGACCGCGACCATGTTCGCGGCGAGGACGACGACGAGAGCGATCAGCGCGAGCAGCCACTGCGGCGCCGCGGTGAACGCCGACCAGTACTTGAGGTAGACGGCGACCGCTGTCGTGTCGACGATGGAGGTCATCGCCCAGTTGAGGAAGTACATCCAGCCGGCCGCGTAGGCGAACTTCTCGCCGTAGAACTCGCGGGCGTACGAGATGAACGAGCCCGACGACGGGCGGTGCAGCACGAGCTCGCCGAGGGCGCGGAGGATGAAGAAGGCGAAGATCCCCGCGACCAGGTAGGCGATCGCCAGCGCGGGCCCGGCCGAGTTGAGGCGGCCGCCCGCACCGAGGAAGAGCCCGGTGCCGATCGCCCCGCCGATGGCGATCATCTGCAGCTGCCGGGGCTTCAGGCCGTGCTGGTAGCCCTCCTGCTCGTGCGAGAAGTCCTGCGCGGGCGAGCGGTCCTCGCCGATGTCGTCCTGGGCTGTCATGGCGGCACGCTACTTGCCTCGTGCCCCCCTCCGCTCGCGGATCAACGGAACCTGTGGACGGAATGAAAAGACCCGAGGGTGGGGAGGACGAGGCTCCCCACCCCGCTCCTCACTCGCCCCAGGAGACCTCGAGGTCGATCACCCAGGTGACGCCGAAGCGGTCGCGGATCATGCCGTACAGCGGCGACCAGGAGGCCGGCCCGAACGGCACGACGACCGTGGCTCCCTCGGCGAGCGTCGTCCAGTAGCCCTGCAGCTCGTCGGCGTCGGTGCCCCGCACCGAGACGAAGACGGGGATCGTGCCGGGGTCGTAGGGCGTGTGCGACGGCACGTCGTACGCCATCACGTGGAAGCCGGTCTCGGAGGCGACCTGGCCCCACATCAGCTGGTCCGCCTCCTCGGGTGCTGTCACGTTCTGGGCATCGGAGTAGCTCAGTGCGTCGAGCCGGCCGCCGAAGACGGACTGGTAGAAGGTGAGCGCCTCGCGCGCCCGGCCGCGGAAGTTGAGGTGGGTCGTGGTGGTGATGCTCATGGTCTGCTCCTCTGATCGCCGGGATCTCTTCCCGGAGGCACCGACTCTCGCCCCAGAAGAGGACGAATACCGTCCTCTTCTCGAATGAGCATCGGCCGCATGACCTCGGCCTCCTCTCGTGTGCTCCGCCTGCTCTCGCTCCTGCAGGTACGTCGGGTCTGGCCGGGCGAGCTGCTGTCGGAGCGGCTCGAGATCACGCCGCGGACGGTGCGGCGCGACATCGACCGGCTGCGCGGGATGGGCTACCGGATCCGCGCGATCAAAGGCCCCGACGGCGGATACCGGCTCGACGCGCTCCGCTTCACGACGATGACTCCGGAGGCACCCGTCGTGGCGCCCGAGGTGCTCGTCGCGGTGTCCGCGGCGGTGCGGGCGCGCGAGGTGCTGCGATTCGACTACTCCGGCGCCGAGGTGCCTCGACGTGTCGAGCCGCACCACCTCGTCTCGCGGGAGAGGCGCTGGTACCTCGTCGGCTGGGATCTCGACCGGGACGACTGGCGGGTGTCCCGCGCCGATCGGCTGGCGCCCCGGACGCCTCGCGGCGCGCGCTCCCTGGAGGCGGTGTCGCAGCGTTCCTCGACGCCCGGTTCATGGGCGGAGAAGCGGGTGGCGGCTGGCCGTGCCGGGGCTCCGTGAGGCTCGGGCTGCAGGTGAGCGAGGTGCAGCCGTACGCGGTGGACGGCGCGGTCGAGGACCTCGGCGCCGACGGGTGCCGGCTCTCGCTCGGCGCGTGGACGTGGGAGGCGCTCGCCGCGTCGTTCGGCCGGTTCGGCGGCGAGATGAGTGCGGTGGAACCCGCGGAGCTGGTTGCGGCGTTCGGGGTGCTCGCCCGGGGGTTCGAGGCTGCTGCTACGGGTCGATGAGCATCTGAGGCTCCTCCACAGGGCGGATTCCGCGACCGACTTTCCTGTTGCCATCCGAGCGTGGCCATACTCGGGTGGGTCCGGGCATACGGTTCCCTCGCTGCACTCGACGCAGCCCGCATCGCCCACTCGGGCGACGGCACTCCGAGATCAGAAACGGGTTCCACCATGTCCCTCCGCACCCCCGGCTCACGCCGCTCCTTCCTCACCGGCCTCGCCCTGGCGGGCACGATCCTGGCCGCTCCGGCGGCCGCCGCCGCGTACACGACCTCCTATCCCGAGGGAGGGACCTGGATCCACGGGGTCAGCAGCGGGAGGGTGCTGTCGTCGTACCAGCACGGGTCGCGGTGGCACCGGGCCTCGGTCGACAACGGGACGCTGTACCGATCGTCGTGCCGGGCCCCGTCCGGCACGGCTGCTGTCAGCGCGCCCGCCCGGCCGCTCCAGGTCGATTACGCCTACTACAGCTTCTGCTGAGCCGCCTTCCGCCGGTGGGTGGGGCTCAGGCCCCGCCACCCCTACAGCAGGGAGAGCTGTGAGAAGCAGGAGTGTGATCCTGGGGTACGTCCTGGCCGTCGTCCTCGCGGCGGTGCTCTCGGCCGTCTTCGTGCGTGCCTTCGACGCGCTCGGACCGGTCTGGAACGGCGGCTGGCAGTTGCGCGTCTCGGGTGAGGCCACTCCGGAGGTCAGCGCCGACGAGCTCTACCGGGAGCTCGCCTCCCTGGTCGAGCAGCGGGGGATCGACCTGGTCAGGCACGTCGCGGACTCGGACGATCCGGCGACGGTGCGTCACCTCTTCGTCGCAGGCCACGGCGCTGCTGCCGAGCTGCTCCGCGACGGGTACGGCGCCGTCGACACCTCGCGGACCACGACGGTGGCACCCCTGCTCGACCTCGGTTCACTCGACCCTCGCGGTGCCTATCTCGTCGGCGGTGAGCGCGACGACGCGGTGGCTGTGCTCGCCGTGATGCAGGCGGAGGGGTGGGCGGGCGAGGTCTCGCCCTACGCCTCCGGGATCGACGTCGACACGTACCGGGAGTACGGAGACCTGATGCGGGTGCTCGGCATCGCTCTCCTCGGGGTCGCCGTCCTGGTCGGCGCGGGGACACTGCTCCGGAGCCGCGCTCACGGCGTCCAGCGCCTGCACGGAGCGGGGTCGATGGGAATCCTGCTCACCGAGTGGAGACATCTCGCTCCGCCGGTGCTCGTTCTCTCGCTCGGCGGTCTGGCCGCGCTGGCAGGCGCAGGGAGTGCCCTCAACGGGCTGGCCCAGCTGCCGACGATCGCCGTGCTCTTCACCCGGCTGCTCGGGCTGCTCCTGCTCGCGGCCGTCGTCGCGCACGTGCTGTCGATCGCGCTCACCGACGGCCGTCGGGTGATCGACCAGGTCAAAGGTGAGATCGACGGCTGGTGGGTGCTCGTCGGTGTCTACGCCGTCCGCGTCCCCGCGGTCCTGGTCCTCCTCGCCGTCGTCGCGGCGCTCGGGCAGAGCGCCCGAGTGGCCGATGTCGAGAGCAGGAGCCGAGAGTTCTGGAGCACTGCGGGCGACGCGGTGACGATCGCCCTCGCCGGGTACGCGAGCGAGGACGAGTACCGCGCGGCAGTCCCGGAGCTCGCAGCGCTCGTCGAGTCGCAGGCCTCTTCGGGGCGGGTGGTTCTCGTCGAGCCGTCGGTCGGCGAGGAGCGGGACGTGCTCCTCGTCAACGAGGGGTACCTCGCCGCGGTGCAGGTCCTCGGCAGCGACGGAGAGCGGCTGCTCGACGTCCCCGACGGCGTGATCACCGTTCTGGAGCCCGAGGACACCGGCGAGGAGCGCCGACAGTCGTTGCTGGCCGATCTCCGCAGCTGGCAGGAGATCCAGGTCCACGTCCAGGCACCCGCGTCGGGAACCGCCGGTCTCCCGATCGCAGAGCGCATCATCCCCTCGGGCCAGACGCTCTACACGTTCCGCACGCTCGACTCCGACCTCTACTCCAGGGAGACCACCCTCGACGACCCGATCGTCATCGTCGTGCCTTCGGTCTCGGTCGTCGCTCCCTCGGAACTCTTCTCGGCGATCACCCGCGGTGCGGTCGTCTTCACGGCTCCCGAGTCGATCCCGGAAGCGGTCGAGGAACGAGGGCTCTCCCGCATCGTCGCCTCGATCACGCCGGTCGCCTATCAGGCGAACGAGCAGTACCAGCGAGCCCTCGGCACCCACTCGATCAACCTGATCGGTCTCGCCGGGGGTGCCCTGGTGGTCCTCCTCACCGGACTCATCGCGGCCGTGGTGCTCGTCGAGAAAGACCGGCAGCGCGCCTTCGTGCACCACTTCTCGGGGCTCGGACCGCTGTCCGCGCATCGGAAGGGGCTCCTCCTCGAGGGAGTGCTGCTGGCGGCGACGCTCGTGCTCGCGGTGGTGCCGATGTGGCTCCGGGACCCGCGAGACGTGCAGACCGTCCTCGACCTCGGAACGGTCGACACCGAGACCTTCGTCATCGAGCAGACCGCGCTGGCGGTGGGGTTGACCGTGCTCAGCGGTGCGCTCCTCGTCGCGTGCCTCGGGCTCGCTCACGTCCGCGCGGCCCGCTCGCGCTCCGTCGACTCCTGATCCCCCCGACCTCGAAAGGGACACCGTGATCCTCGCCACCGACCTGACCAAGGGCTACGGCCGGCGCTCGCTCTGGAGCGGACTCGACGTGACCGTCGCCTCCGGCAGCACACTCGCGCTGACCGGAGCGAGCGGCAGCGGCAAGTCGACGCTGCTCAACTGCCTCGGGCTGCTCGACGCCCCCGACTCCGGCTCGATCGAGGTCGACGGGGAGGAGATCACGCGTCTGCGGGCGAGCGGCCGACGGCGCTTCCGGAGGCACCGGCTCGGCTACCTGTTCCAGAGCTACGCCCTCGTCGACACCGCCACCGTCGAGCAGAACCTCGCGATCGCACTGGGGGAGCGCCGCGGTAGGGCGGGCCGGTTCGAGGGCGCACTCGACCGGGTCGGCCTCGGTGGGCGGGGGCGCGAGCGGGTGTCGCGGCTCAGCGGAGGGGAGCAGCAGCGGGTCGCCCTCGCGCGCCTCCTCGTCAAGAGCCCGACCGTCGTGCTCGCCGACGAGCCCACCGGAGCCCTCGACTCCGAGAACGCCGCGATGGTGCTCGACGTGCTCACCGAGCTCGCCGGCCACGGCGCGAGCGTCGTCGTCGCCACGCACGACGACTCCATCGCGAGCTGGTGCGACGCGAGACTCCACCTCTCTGCGCCGGTGCGAGCGTGAGACGCGGGTCCGGTCGGGCGCGGAGTCGAGGGGTTGCCACGGGGCGCGAGAAGGGATGGGCTGGCGGGACGACAGAGAGAAGAGAGGTGTCTCATGACGCAGACCTTCCCCGCATGGTTGCGGGATCAGGAGAAGAGGGACGACGAGGTCGGCGAGTTCGCCCAGACCTTCGCCGGCCGCGACGATCTGCCCGAGCACGGCGGCCGCGCGATCTACGACGGCTACTTCGCGAGCGAGCCCGCCTCGGCGCAGAGCGGGCTCGACCGGGCCTGGATGGAGTTCCAGGCGCACCCCGAGCCGTCCGCGACGTCCGACGAGCCGGAGGGACTCCGATGAGCGACCCGTCGTCACTGGAGAACCAGACGCCGAGCCCCGTGGAGGACCCGCTGGACCAGCCGGACAAGCCCTCGCAGGCCGAGGGCGAGGATGAGCTCGACACCCCGGTCGAGGTCCTGCCGGCCGACGGCAGGCCCTCGAAGGCCGAGGGCTGACCCAGGGCGAGCAGGGGGGACCCGGACCGTCGAGAGGTCGCGCTCCCGCGCGCGGCCTCGTCGGTCCGGGGTTCCCTCACCGCCGGACGTCAGCAGGAGCTGGACAGCACGCTCAGCGGCTCGCTGCCGCCATCAGCTCCTGGGCCTCCGGGCTCTCGGGGTAGAGCGCGAGGACGCGTTCGAGGTCGCGGCGGGCCGGAGCGCGGCGCCCGTCGGCCAGGTGAGTGCTCGCCCGCTCGAACAGGGCCTCGACGCGCAGCTCGATCGGACGGGCGGTGGTCACGTTCGGCCGCACCACCTTGTCGAAGGCGTCGAGCGAGCTCTCGATCAGTCCGAGCTCCCGCAGGGCGATCCCGCGCCGGATCAGCACGGCCGCTGACGCCGCATCGATGTTCATGACGGGCGCCGAGAACCGGGCCACGTCGCTCCACCTCCGCCGGGCCGAGTACAGCGAGGCGAGCGTCGACGCCGCGAGAGTCGACGGCTCCAGCGCCTCGACGGCGGCCGTCGCGCCCGAGGGGTCGTCGGTCGAGGCGAGCTCGGCGTAGAGCAGGCGCAGCGCCGTCGCGTCCAGCGGCACGTCGACGTCGAGGCCAGCACTCAGCGGCAGATGCGCCGAGAGACCGATCCCGTAGCGGCGGAGGAACGGGTCGGCCGCCGGGTCGTAGCGGGTGCGCACCAGCCAGCCGGCCAGGCGGATCGCGCGGTCGTCCTCGGGCCGAGCCAGCGCATCACGGACGAGCTCGATGACGGCGGCGAGACGGGAGCCCTCGGGCGAGGTGGCGGTCGCCTCGTGCAGCTCCGATGCGGGGGCACCCGTCCGGATCAGGCGGATGAGCGGCGCCTCCCACGGCTGCGCGAGAGCCGACGGGCGCACGAGCCCCGGGCCGCTCGGCATCGTCAGGGCGGCCGACAGTCGGGAGCGAGCGCGCCGGCCGGACAGCGCTGGGCCGACGACCGGGTGCAGGCGAGCACCTGCGAGGCTGCGGAGCTCGCCCTGCTGCCGGAATCCGACTCCCACTGCCCGTCCCCCTGCGCTCGACGGAGGAACCCGAAACGCCCCCCGAATGCCCGAGTTTACGGGTTTCCGCGGTGCACTTCCCCCCGAAAGGGGCCCGATATCGAGGCGTCGATCGACGGATGCACCGAGTGGCCGTCCCCGAGGGGGCGGCCACTCGTCACACCGAGGTGAACCGCGACGAGTCCGCGGCGCTGCGCTCGACCGCGTCGAGCACGCGCTGCACCTGCAGAGCGTCCCTGAACGACGGCGTCGGCTGGCGGCCCTCGGCGATCGCGGTGACCAGATCGACCACCTGGTGGCTGAACACGTGCTCGTAGCCGAGTCCGTGCCCGGTCGGCCACCAGTTGCCCGCGTACGGGTGAGAGGGCTCGGTGACCTGGATCCGCCGGAAGCCCTGCGCCTCCTCGGGATCGCGGCCGTCGTAGTACTCGAGCTCGTTCATGCGCTCGAAGTCGAAGGCCACCGAGCCGTGCTCGCCGTTGATCTCGATGCGGTTCGCGTTGCGGCGTCCGAGCGCCACCCGCGTCGACTCGAACACGCCGAGCGCGCCCCCGGAGAAGGTCGCCGTGAAGGCGGCGGCGTCGTCGACCGTGACGGGTCCGCGCTCGGCCCCCTCCTCGGCGCGCCCGCCGAGCCCTGCCTGCTCCGAGAGCACCGGGCGGTCGGTGACGAACGTGCGCAGCATCGCCGAGACTCCCGCGATGCTCTGGCCGGTGAGCCACTGGGCCGTGTCGATGCTGTGCGCACCGATGTCGCCGAGCGCTCCCGAGCCCGCCTTCTCCTTGTCGAGTCTCCAGGTCAGCGGGGCCTCGGAGGAGCTCAGCCAGTCCTGCAGGTACTGCCCGCGGACGTGCCGGATCTCGCCGAGCCTGCCCTCCTCGATGAAGCGCTTGGCGAGCGCCAGAGCCGGCGTCCGGCGGTAGCTGAAGCCGCACATCGCGACTCCCTCGGCGGCGTCGGCGGCCGCGGTCATCTCCTCCGCCTCCGGGACCGAGCGCGCCAGCGGCTTCTCGCAGAGCACGTGCTTGCCGGCCTGGAGGGCCGCGATCGCGATCTCGGCGTGCTGGTCGCCCGGCGTGACGATGTCGACGAGATCGATGTCGTCGCGCGCGATCACCTCGCGCCAGTCGATCGACGACTCCTCGGCGCCGAAGTTCTGCGCCGCAGCGGAGGCACGGCCGGCGTCACGCCCGACGACGACCGCGAGCTGCGGGTGCAGCGGGAGCTCGAAGAAGCGCGGCGCGGTCCGCCAGGCCTGGGCGTGGGCGCGGCCCATGAAGGCGTGGCCGATCATCGCCACTCGCAGTGTGGTGGTCATGGTTGTTCTCCGTTCGCGGGGTCTAGGCGCCGACGGGCGCGAGCTCGCCCGTGGTCGTCTGCAGCGGCACGACCTCGGGTCGCTCCACCGTGCTGACCAGCGTGACGACCGCCTTGTCGCGACTCGAGCTCAGGACGGCATCCATGATCTCGAGCACGTGCAGACCCAGCCTGCCGGAGGCGCGGTGCGGCCGCCCCTCCTCGATCGCCTCGGCGATGTCGGCGAGACCGACTCCGCGGCCCGTGTCGATGTAGCCGGCCGAGTCGGGGACGCTCTCCCACTCTCCGTCGCGCACCGCGATCTCGACCGCGTCCGAGAACATGTTCGGATCGGGGACGGCGAGGGTCCCCTCCGTGCCGTAGATCTCGAACTTCGGAGCGCGGCTCTTCCAGACCTCGAAGCTGACGGTCACGGTGGTCGTGACGCCGTTCGCGTGCTCGAGCAGCGCGCTGATGTGGGTGTCGATCGACACCTCGATCGGCGTGCCCGCGCGGGGTCCGGATTCGATCGTCCGCGGCCGGGACGAACGCGTCGCGACTCCGGTGACGCGCACGACCGGCCCGAAGAAGTGCACGAGCGCCGTGAGGTAGTAGGGGCCCATGTCGAGCAGCGGGCCGCCTCCCGGCTGGTAGTAGAACTCGGGCGCGGGGTGCCAGCGCTCGTGCCCGGGTGCGGTCCACTGCACCTGGGCGGCGATCGGCTCGCCGATGACGCCGGACTCGAGGGTGCGGCGAGCGGTCTGGATCCCCGTGCCGAGGACGGTGTCGGGGGCGCTGCCGAAGCGCAGGCCCAGCTGCTCGGCGAGGTCGAGCATCGGAGCCGCCTCCGCCGGGTTCAGGCCCAGCGGCTTCTCGGCGAAGACGTGCTTGCCGGCCTGGAGCGCCCGCGTGCCGATCTCGACGTGGGCCGCGGGGATCGTGAGGTTGAGCACCGCGTCGACCTCGGGGTCGGTGAGCAGCTCGTCGACCGAGAGGGCGCGCACGCCCTGCTCGGCGGCGACCTCGCGGGCGCGCTCGGTGTTCAGATCGGCGACCGCGACCAGGCGCAGGCCGGGGAAGGTCGGGAAGTTCGCGAGGTACTGCTCGCTGATCTTGCCGACTCCGACGATTCCGACTCTCAGCGGGAGGCCCACAGAAGTCCCCTCTCGATGATGGTGCGGACGTTGGCGTCCTGGAGGATCTCGACGCGGTGGCCCGGGGTCGAGACGAAGATGCGGCCCTCGCCCCAGAGGCGGGTCCAGATCGCGGGGGAGGTGATCGGGCGGTGCCACGGGTCCCACGGTCGGACCGCCTGGGTGGTGGTCGCGAGCACGTCGTTGTAGTCGTCGTGCAGCACCCAGTACTGCTCGGTGGTCAGCTCGAAGTCGCCGATGCCCTGCGTGATCGGGTGGTCGGCGGCGGCCGGCGTCATCTCGATCGTGTGCGGCACGTAGTTGTCGGACTGCTCGCCGGTGCGCTCGTCGGGGTGCTTGCCCGGGTGCGAGGCGAACTGGCCGCCGATGAGCTGGAGGTAGTCGGAGTTGTTGCGGTACGAGTCCGCGATGCCGCCGTGCCAGCCGGCGAGGCCGGTGCCGTTCTCGATCGCCGCGCGGAGCCCGACGAACTCGGGCCACTCGATCGAGGTCATCGTGTTCGACTGCACGATCAGGTCGACGGTGCGGAGGTACTCCTCGTCGGCGTAGACGGCGGTCGACTCCTCGACGCGCACCTCGAACCCGTTCTCGGCGAGGAAGGGGAGGAAGAGCTCGGTCGCCTCGACGGGCTGGTGCCCGTCCCAGCCGCCGCGGACGACGAGCGCCCTCCTGCCGGGGGTGGTCGGGGAGTGGTCGGTCATCGTCGTCCTCGCTGTGCCGGGCGGATCGCTCCGCGTTCTTCGTCGAACTTGCGCAAAACAATGCCCCACGGAGGGGCGCTCGACCATTCTGTCCCTCGTCGCCCGGCCAGGCAAGCGGGACTACGAGCCTGAGAAGGCAGAAAGAATTGTCTGAGTTGCGCAATCGGGGTGGGCTACGGTGGCAGCATGGACGGCACCGGCGCGACTCCCAAGCCCACGATGGCGCGCATCGCCGCGCTCGCCGCGACCAGCGTGCCGACGGTGTCGAAGGTCCTCAACGGCGGGACCGACGTGTCGGAGGCGACCAGGCTCCGCGTGATGGAGGCGGCCCACCAGCTCGGCTACCGGCGCCGTCCGAAACTGCGGCCCGCGGCCGAGGACCCCCGAGTCGCGAGCATCGTCGACGTCGTCGTCGGCCACCTCGACGGGAGCTGGATCGGCCCCGTCCTCGGCGGGATCGAGGAGGAGGCGTCGGCCGCGGGGGTCGACCTCGTGCTCACCCGGGCGCGGCGCGACGGCGACTGGGTCAGCCGCCTCCTCCGCCGTCCCTCGCTCGGGGCGATCGTGGTGCTGGTCGCGGTGTCACCCGCGCAGCTGCACCTGCTGACCACCGCCGACATCCCGGTCGTCGTCGTCGACCCGAGCACCCGGCCCCCGGCCGACGTGGCGAGCATCGGCGCGACCAACTGGGACGGCGGGCGCATGGCGGCCGAGTACCTGCTCGGTCGCGGCCACACCCGCATCGGCGTCCTCGGCGGCGCACGGTCGCAGCTCTACAGCAACGCGAGGATCGACGGCTTCACCACGGCACTGCGCGCGGCGGGCGTCGAGGCGGTCGGCATCGCGTACTGCGAGTGGGACCGCGAGCAGGCCCGGTCGGCCGCGGGCGCGATGCTACGCGCCTCCGTGCCGCCGACCGCGGTCTTCGCCTGCTCGGACAGCATGGCGCTGGGCGTCTACGAGGCGGCCGACGACCTGAGGCTGCGGATCCCCGACGACCTGAGCGTGATCGGCTTCGACGACGTGAAGGAGTCGGCCTGGGCGACGCCGCCGCTGACCACTGTTCAGCAGCCGATCGCCGAGATGGGCGCGGCGGCGTTCCGGATGCTGCACCAGGCGCACCGGTCGTCGCGGCCCGTTGCGTCGAGTGCGAAGCGGATGGAGCTGGAGACGCGCCTGATCGAGCGCGCGTCGGTGGCGGCTCCGCGGAACTGAGGGTCCGCGGTCAGGGCTGCCGCAGGTGCGGCCGCAGCACCGCCTCGACGAGTCCGAGCTGGCGCGCGGGCTCGGTGACGGATCCGCGGGTCACCCACTCGACCTGCTGACCGGACATGACCGACAGCAGCAGGTCGACGACCGATTCGAGGGGCGTGCCGGCCGCGAGCTCGCCCGCGGCGACCGCCTCGCGCAGCCGATCGGCGATCGCGGCGCGCCACTCTCCGTCGACGCTCGACACGGTGGAGGCGAGCGAGTCGATCACCGCGACCCGGCCCCAGAACGAGACGACGAGTCGCGCCTCCGCTCGGGTCACCGCGTCGAGCGGCAGGATCTCGGTCACCATCGCGCGCAGCGCCGCGAGGCCGGAGAGTCCGGCAGCGCGCTCGGCGATCCGCTCGTTGGTGCGGCGGAACACGACGTCGAACGCTCCGGACAGCACGGCGTCGAAGTTCGGGAAGTAGTGCCAGAGCGAGCCGGTGGCCACGCCCAGCTCGGCGGCGATCGCGCGCGAGGTGGCGGCCTCGAGTCCGTCGCGGTCGGCGATCCGCAGCAGCGCGTCGACGATCGCACGGCGTCGGGCGTCGTGGTCGACGATCTTCGGCATGACTCCATTCTCGGGGAGCAGCGGTGCCGGCCCCGTCGGTCGCGGACGTTAACGCGACCGTAATCAGACCGAAACGGTTATTGAGCGCTGGCTCAATAACGTTGCGCACGACGCTTCCCGATGCTCCTCCCGGGATGCGCCCGATGCCCCTCCCGGCCCCTGTCCGCGCCGGTTCCGCTGCTCCTCCCTCAGCCCTGGAGGCTCCCATGGTCATGCCCGTCGACACCCTCGTCGTCGCCGAACCCGCTCGCCTGCGCGGCTCGCTCGGACCCACCGCGATCGTCTTCATGGTGATCGCCGCCGCCGCCCCGCTCACCGTCGTCGCGGCGAGCCCGATCGGGATGGCGCTCACGAACGGCGGGGGAGTCCCCGCGAACTACCTGATCGCGGGAGTCGTCCTGCTGCTGTTCGCCGTCGGCTTCACGACGATGGCGCACCACATCAAGGACGCCGGCGCCTTCTACTCGTTCATCGGAGCGGGCCTCGGCCGGCTCGTGGGGAGCGGTGCCGCGTTCCTCGCGCTCTTCACCTACCTCGCGATCCAGACCGCGATCTACGCCTTCTTCGGTTTCTCGACCTCGGCGCTCCTCGACTCGCTCGGCGTCGCCGGGACGCCGTGGACGCTCTGGTCGGCGCTGGCCATCGCGGCGGTCGGGCTGCTCGGGTACCGCGACATCGACCTCTCGGCGAAGGTGCTCGGTGTACTGCTCGTGCTCGAGGTGCTCGTGATCGTGGTGCTGGCCGTCGCCGTCCTGGCGCGCGGCGGCAGCGAGACGGAGGGGGTCACCGTCGCGTCCTTCTCGCCCGCGGTCGTGCTCTCCGGCCCGGTCGGGCTCGGCGTGATGATGGCCTTCGGCGGCTACACCGGCTTCGAGTCCACGGCGATCTTCCGCGACGAGGCCCGCGACCCGAAGCGGACGATCCCACGGGCGACCTACGCCGCGGTGATCGCGATCGGCGTCTTCTACACCCTCGCCACCTGGGCGCTCGTGGTCGCCTGGGGTACCGGCGGTCTCCAGGGTCTCGCGCTCGAGCACACCGGCGATCTGCTGCAGCTCACCGCGACCACCTACGTCGGCTCGTGGCTCGCCCAGGCCATCGCCGTGCTCCTGTGCACGAGCCTGCTGGCCTGCGTCATCTCGTTCCACAACGTGGTCAGCCGCTACCTGCACTCGCTGGGGCGCACCGGCCTGCTGCCCGCCGGTCTCGCGGGCACGCACTCGGCGCACGGCTCACCGCACCGCGCCTCCGTGGTCGTGACCGTCGTCTCCGTGCTCCTCCTCATCGTCTGGACCGCGAGCGGTTGGGATCCGCTGCTGCAGGTGTTCACCTGGATCTCCTCCGTCGGCGCGATCGGCATCATCCTGCTCTTCGTGCTCGCCTCGGTCGCGGTGATCGCGTTCTTCGCCCGCACCCGTCTCGACCGCCGCGCGTGGAACACGGTCGTCGCTCCCGTCCTCTCCCTGGTCGGCCTGGTCACCGTTCTCGTGCTCGCCGTCACCAACTTCCCGACCCTCACGGGCTCGACCGATCCGGTGCTCAACACGGCGCTCGCGGGCAGCGCCGTCGGCGCCTTCGCAATCGGCCTCGCCGTCGCCCTGTGGGTGCGCCGCGCCCGCCCGTCGCGGTGGGCGCTGGTCCGCTTCGACTCCCGTGACGACTCCGCCCCCTCTCTCTGACACCGCCCGCCGGCCCTCCCTCTCGCTCTGGAGCAGATCATGACCTCGACCACCGACACCGCCCTCGCCGCCTGCATCCCCCTCGCGACGCATCCGCTCGACTCTCTGCACCCCGGTGAGATCGACCGGTTCCGCGCCGCCCTCGACGCGGCGGGACTCGTCAGCGAGTCGACCCGCTTCGCCTCCGTGCTGCTCCGCGAGCCGCACAAGAGCGCCGTGCTCGCCTTCACCCCCGGTGATGCGGTGCCGCGCGAGGTCACCGGCCTGATCACCGACCTCGCCGCGAACACCCTGACCCAGGTCGTCGTCGACCTGATCACGGGATCCGTCGCTGCCGACCGCCTCGACCCCGCCGTGACCGGCTGGGGGCCCTCGCTGAACGAGGACTTCCCCGCCGCCGATGCGCTGGTCAAGTCCGACGAGCAGTGGGTCGACGCCCTGGCCCGCCGCGGCGTCACCGAGCTCGACCGCGTGCGGACCGTCCCGCTCTCGGCCGGCGTCTACGGCTACGACGACGAGGTCGGCGTGCGCGTCTACCGGGTCCTCGCCTTCTGGCAGGAGTACCCGACCGACTCCGTCTGGGCCCACCCGATCGACGGAGTCGTCGCCCACGTCGATCTGACGAACGGACGGGTGCTCCGGGTGGTCGAGACGGACGTGATGCACGTGCCGCGGGAGTCGGGCGACTACCTCGACCCGGCTGTCCGCGGCCCTGAACGGACGACGCTGAAGCCGATCAGCATCACCCAGCCCGAGGGGGTCTCGTTCGAGCTCGACGGATCGGTGCTGCGCTGGCAGAACTGGGAGGTCCGGATCGGGTTCAACGGACGCGAGGGGCTCACGCTGCACCAGCTCTCCTTCGAGGACCAGGGTCGCAAGCGCCCGATCATGTACCGCGGCTCGATCTCGGAGATGGTGGTGCCCTACGGCGACCCCACTCCCACGCACGCCTGGCAGAACTACTTCGACGTCGGCGAGTACCAGTTCGGCCGCCTCGCCAACTCGCTCGAACTCGGCTGCGACTGCGTGGGCGAGATCAGCTACCTCGACGCGGTCGTCGTCGACGACCTGGGAGCCCCGACCACGATCCGCAACGCGATCTGCATCCACGAGGAGGACGCCGGGATCCTCTGGAAGCACACCGACGACTTCTCGGGCACGAGCGAGACCCGCCGACAGCGCCGCCTCGTCATCTCGTTCTTCGTCACCGTCGGCAACTACGACTACGGCTTCTACTGGTACCTCTCGCTCGACGGCACGATCGAGCTCGAGAGCAAGGCGACCGGCATCGTCTTCGCCTCCGGGCATCCCGGCGGCGACTACCCGTACGCCTCCGAGCTCGCCCCCGGCCTCGGCGCGCCGTTCCACCAGCACCTCTTCTCGGCCCGCCTCGACATGACGGTCGACGGAGTCGCGAACGCGGTCGACGAGATCGAGATCCAGCGGGTGCCGACCGGCCCCGGCAACCCGTGGGGCAACGCTCTGGGCCGCAGCGTCACTCCGCTGATCAGCGAGGCCGAGGCGCAGCGCCTCGCCGACAACGCGGTCGGCCGCGTCTGGAGCGTGCGCTCGACCGAGACGACCAACCGCATGGGGCACGCCCCCGCCTACGTCCTGCACCCCGAGGGCAGGCCCGTCCTCGCGGCGGCCGACGACTCGTCCGCCCGCTCGCGCGCCGGCTTCTCGGCGAAGCACCTGTGGGTGACGCAGTACGACCGCGACGAGATGTGGGCCGCGGGCACGATCGTGAACCAGAACCCGGGCGGCGCGGGCCTGCCCGCCTACGTGCAGGGCGACCGGCCGCTGATCGGCGAGGACCTCGTGCTCTGGCACACCTTCGGCCTGACGCACTTCCCGCGGCTCGAGGACTGGCCGATCATGCCCGTGGACACCGCGGGCTTCGTGCTCAAGCCCGACGGGTTCTTCGACCGCAACCCGACCCTCGACGTCCCGGCCGTGGTGGGAGCGGCGCACTGCGCTCCGGAGCACCACGCGGGACACGTAGGCCACGGACACGAGGGCCACGGACACGGCGGCCACGGCCACGGCGGAGACGCCGGCGCCCACGCAGCGGGCTGACGCGGTGCCTCCGCTCCTGACCGCCGCGATGCTCGGGTCGGCGGTGCTCGCCACCTGCTGCACCGTCGCCGATCCGCACCGGCCCGGACGCGCGCGGATGCGGCTCGCGTCGCTGGTCATGCTCGCCGCGATGCTGGACGTCGCCCTGGTCGGTGCGGTGCTCCCGCTCGTCTGGGCGGTCGCGGTGGCCGTCGCGGGAGTCTGGGCGGTGGCGGCCGAGCGGGGCGGCTCCCCGGCGCAGGCGGGTCTGCGGGCGCACCGCGGCGTCGCGGCGATCACGATGGGCGCTCTGATGGTCGGCCACTCCGGCGGCGGCTCCGGTCACGGGCACGCGATGCTCGACGCGGGGCTCGTCGTCGTCGCCATGGGCGCAGTCGTGGTCGTCGGAGGCGTGCTGCTCACGGTCTCGCTGCTCGCGGGGTCGCGGCTCGCCGGGTCGCGGCTCGCCGGGTCGACGCGGCCGCGCGAGCGCCTCGCCGCACTCGAGCCCGCGCTGATGGCGCTCGCCGTGGGGGCGATGCTCGCGGCCTGAGGAGTCGCGGGCGTCGCTCCGATGACGGTCCGCTCGCGGCGTCAGCGTCAGGCGACCGTCAGCTCCACCACCGCGTCGTCGATCCCCTCGGCTGAGGCTCGCACGGTCACGCGGCCCGCGCCCGTCGGCCGGACGACCGCCAGAGCGCGCCCGTCGAACGTCGTGCGGGTCACCGCGTCGAAGCGCTCGGTCGTCGCCGGAGCGCCGGTGCCGTAGCCCGCGAGCACCCCCGCGCCCTCGACCGAGACCGTCACGGGGCGGTCGTCGCCCGTCACCAGCACGCCGTTCTCGCCCCGGAGCTCGAGCGCGATGAACGCGAGATCCTCGTCGCCGGCGTCGAGGGTCGAGCGGTCGGCCGAGGCCACGAGCCGCACCGCACCGGTCGCCGTCCGCAGCGTCGCGCGACCGGTCTCGACGCCTCCGGTCAGCGCGATCGCCGTCAGCGTTCCCGCCCGGTACGTCGTCTCGAGGGTCGCCAGCATCGGCCGAACGCCACCGATCGCCGCTCGTCCCACCTCGACGTCGTCCAGGAGCAGCACGACCTCCTCCGCATCCGCCGCGACCTCGACGGTCACCGGCGCGCCCTCGGAGTACGGCCAGGTCCAGGAGGAGACGGAGTCGCTCCACGCCCACGGCGACTGCATCGTGATCGTGTTCCCGTGGTGCTCGGGGCGCAGGACCGCGATCGCCGGCTCGGCGCGCAGGCCCCAGACGATCTCGCGGTAGTACGAGATCGGGCGCCTGCTGCCCGTGATGTCGAAGTCGCCGCACCAGGCGGTGAGGTATGGGAACTCGCGCTCGAGCCCGCCGTTCGCGGCCGGATCCTCGGCGTACGAGGTGGCGCCGATGCCGACCTCGCCGAGGTAGTCCCAGCCGGTCCAGGTGAAGTCGCCGATCACGTTCGGGTTCGCGAGCACCATCGGCCACAGCTCGCCGATGCGCGACGGGAAGGTCTCGGAGCCGACGATCACCCGGTGCGGGAAGGTCACCGCATCCGCCGCGTAGCGCCCGTCGGCGTAGTTCAGCCCCAGCACGTCGAGCACCGAGCTCGACTCGGCGGTGCGCCGGGTGACGGCCTCGGAGGAGCCGATCGCGCTCATCATCCCGGCGCCCGACTCGCCCATCAGCTCGTTGAGCCCCTGCTCGGCCTGGAGGATGTCGTCGAGCTCGTCGAGGACGGCCAGCGCGGCGTTCACTCCGTTGGTCACCGGCCGGGTCGGGTCGAGGGCGCGGACGTGCTCGGCGAGATCACGGGCCTGCGCGGCCCCGTGGGGAGTGCCTGCCTCGACGATCTCGTTGCCGATCGAGTACATGATCACGCTCGGGTGGTTGTAGTCCTTGGCGACCATCGACTCGAGGTCGGCCCGCCACCACTGGGCGAAGTCGAGCGCGTAGTCGTAGTCGGTCTTGCCGCGCGCCCACATGTCGAACGCCTCGTCCATGACGAGCATCCCGAGCCGGTCGCACGCGTCGAGCATCGACGGCGAGGCCGGGTTGTGCGCGGTGCGGATCGCGTTGAAGCCCGCCTCCTTGAGCAGCTCGATGCGGCGGAACTCGGCGCGTGCGATCGATGCCGCCCCGAGCGGCCCGTTGTCGCTGTGGAGGCAGGCGCCGCGCAGCAGCACGGGCTCGCCGTTGATCCGCAGGCCCTTGCGCGGGTCGACGGTCACCGTGCGGATGCCGTGCACCGTCACCACCGCGTCCTCGCCGATCGACGTGGTGGCGGTGTAGAGGTGCGGCGACTCGACGCTCCAGAGCTCGGGCTGCTGCACGTACAGGCGCTGGCGCACCACGGCGGTGCGGCCCGGCGCGACGGTGACGGGCGTCCGCTCGCTCTCGACGGTGAGTGCTCCGGAGGCGAGACTCGTCTCGACGGTGCGGTGAGCGGTGACGAGACCGCGGTTCACGACGCTCGTGGCGACCTCGACGACCGCCTGGTCGTCCTCGACGCGCACCGTCGTGATCCGCACGCCGTCGGGCTCGATGTGCACGGCCTCGTCCACGTGCAGCAGCACCGGCCGGTGGAGCCCCGCGCCGGCGTACCAGCGGGTGTCCTGGCCCGAGCGCACCTCGATCCGCAGGGTGTTCTCCGCGCCGAAGCGGAGGAACGGGGTCAGCTCGACGAAGAAGCGCGCGAAGCCGTCGGCCCGGTTCCCGACGAACTCGTCATTGAGGAACACCATCGCGTGCCGGAACGCGCCCTGGATCTCGAGCCGGACGACCCGTCCCTCCCAGTCGGCGGGCGCCTCGAACGTCTTGACGTAGCTGAAGGCTCCGGCGGGGTAGTAGGCGGAGCTGCCTCCGCCGGGCACGTCGGCCGAGCGATCGGCGTCGCGCAGCGCGTCGTGCGGGAGGGTGACAGCCACGGAATCGTCAGCGCCCTTCTGAGCGGCGGCGAACGGGCCGCGGGGAGCCCTGACCGTCCAGTCGGAGGTGAACGGGGTGACGGTCATGGCGGGTCCGATCGAGAAGGCAGAGGCGTGGCTGCGAAACGTTTCCGACTGTTTCTCCGCGCTCCACGGAGCCTACGTGCCGTGGTGAGCGTCGGTCAACGGCGCCGGGAAGAAACAGTTTCCTGTGAACCGGCGGTCGCCTCGCCGCTATCCGGAAGGTGCGGTGGTCGCGCCCGACTACCGCGTCGTGTGAGTTCTGACGGGGTCCCGCGTCGCTCCGCGAGGGGAGGACATGCTCGCGAAGCGCCCGAGCCGAGGGGGCCGCAGGCCGTTGCTGCGCGGATCCGTCGAGGCCGGTCGAACAGCGAGCGCGCCTGGCGCGAGATCGTCGCCGTCCCGCGGAGGCGTCAGCGCGGGCCGCCCCGTCGTGCGCCGCTCTGACGGGTGCCGAGCGGCAGCACGACATGCTCCTGGAGGTGCTGGTAGACCACCGAGGTGCGGACGTCGGCGACCTCGCGGCGCTGGGTCAGCTCGTCGATGACGAAGGCGTAGAGGTCGTCGTTGTCGCGGACCGCGACGTGGATGATGAAGTCCTCGTTGCCGGCGGTGACGAAGACGCCGACCGTCTCGTCGAGGCCGGCCACCCAGTCGCGGAACGCCTCGATGACGTCGCGCGAGGGAGGCCGGATGCGGACGGCGATCAGCGCCTGCACTCCTCGGCCGATGGTCGCGAGATCGACCGCGAGGGTCGCCCGCACGATCACGCCGCGGCTGCGCAGGCTCCTCGTCCGGTCGAGCGCGGTCGTCGGGCTGACGCCGACCGCCGCGGCGAGGTCTCGGTTCGTCATCCGTGCATCCGACTGCAGAACGCGCAGGATCCGGATGTCGAGCTCGTCAAGAGAGGTTCCACGGGCGTTCCACTGGTCATTCATACGGACATCCTGCGCCGGAGTACCGGCTTCGCCTACCTTTCGGTGACCGTGCCGCACGACCCGAGGAGCACCATGAGCGACCACATCGACCCCGCCGTCGGCTTCGCACCCGACGAGATCGACACCTCCGTGCCGACCCGTGCCGCCCGCCTCAAGTGGGTCGTCGTCGTCGACGAGGCGCTGCCGCCCGGCCGGGCCGTCAATGCCGCGATCTGCGTGAGCGCGGCGACCGCGGCCGGAGTCACTGGGCTTCTCGGTCCCTCGACTCACGACGCGACCGGCTCGGCGCATCCCGGTCTCCCGTGGGCGGGGTGCACGGTGCTGGCCGCCGACGCGGCGACCCTCCGCGTGATCCGCGCGAAAGCGGAGGCGCACGAGGGCACCTTCGTCGCCGACATGCCGGCCGCGGCGCAGGCGACCCGCGTCTACGACGACTACGCCGCCTCCGTGGCGAGCGCGGGGGAGCTCGACTACCTCGCGGTCAGCCTCGTCGGGCCGAAGAATCGCATCGACAAGATCGGGGGGCGCCTGCCGCTGCTGCCGTAGGGGCTCTCCGGAGTCCGGGGTGGGTCGTCCTCCACAGGAGCTCTCCGGGCGTGAGTTTCCGGGCTTCGCACGGCACGGCCGGCCGGGTGCCGGTGATTCCTGGTTCGCTCCTGGCATGGATGAATCAGGTGAGCCCGTCACGGTGGAAGCGCAGCTCGGCGCGGTCGAGTCGCTCACCGACCTCGCTGCGCGCGCAGGGTTCTCGTCGGCGCAGTTCCTCTTCACGCGGGCTACGGCGCTGCACCTGGCACGTCGTGCGGCGCTCGAGATCCCGGACGTGTTCGCGCGCAGTGGCCGGTCCTCCCGCAGTGAGTCGCAGGAGCTTGTGGAGCGGTCGATCCGCGCGGAGCTGGCGGTGTCGCAGCGGATGACCGAGCGGATGGTGCGCCGGAACCTGGAACTGGCGCGGCTGCTGTTCGAGGATCTGCCGCTCACTCGTGCGGCGCTGGCTGAGGGCCGCCTGCTGTGGGAGGCGTGCGAGGCGATCTGCGACGCGGCGGCCACCCTGCCGGCCACGGTCCGGGGCGAGCTGGATGAGAGTGCGATCGATCTGGCGCTCACGATGAATCCGACTCAGCTGCGCAGAGCGGTCGCGCGGATGCGGGACGAGCTGCACGAAGACCCTCTGGCCGTGCGGCACGTCCGTGCCAGGCAGGACCGCAGTGTCTGGGTGAGACCGGAGATCGACGGGATGGCGACGCTGTGTGCACTGCTGCCGGCGACCCTCGCGGTGGGCGTGTACGACCGTCTCGACCGCATCGCCCGCACCCTGCGCGAGGGCGACGGCTCTGGCGACGGGCGGACCCTGTCGCAGCTGCGCGCCGACGCCCTGACCGATCTGCTCTGCGACGGCGACATCACCGGCACCACCCCGATCGCCGACGAGGACGACGCGCCCTCGACGTTCGTGCCGGGGGTGCGCGCCGAGGTGCGGCTGACGCTCGCCGCGAGCACCGCCACCGACGCCGACGACACCCCCGCCGACCTCGACGGATACGGCCTCATCCCCGCCGACATAGCCCGCGAGCTCGTCGGAGTCGGCGCGTCGTTCACGCGGATCCTGACCGACCCGGACACCGGCACCGTCGCCTCCGTCGGACGCACCCACCGCGTCCCGCCACAGCAGATGCGACTCCACCTGCAACTGCGCGATCAGACCTGCCGCTTCCCCGGCTGCACCCGCCCCGCCTCCACCAGCGAGGCCGACCACACCATCGAGTGGCGCAACGGAGGCGAGACCGCGCTCCACAACCTGGCCTCGCTCTGCACGAGTCACCACCACGTCCGCCACGGTGACCGTTGGACCTACCGCCTGCACCCCGACGGCAGCGCCGAGTGGACCACTCCGACGGGCCGTCGCGTCACCACCCGTCCGGCGGTCCCCCTCGGAGGTCCACCGAAGTCACCCCCGCGACCACGGTGCGACGATGCACCGCCACCGCTCTGACGTGCTCCGGATCCTCTGCGGAGACGCACGCCGCTCGTGCGCCGTGGCGGGGTCGCTGTGTGGGAGATCCTCGACGCGGACCGCTCGGCGTCAGTTGATGATCTCGGCCCGCTCGTCGGCGCGCAGAACGGCCAGGCGATCACGCCAGGCGCGCAGTGCCTCCGGGGTCGGCCGCGTCCAGTCGGTGACTTCGTCGACGATCCGGAGGGGGTCGGTGCTGCGGTACGACCGGGTCGGGTTGCCCGGGAACTTCTTGTCGGTGACGTTCGGGTCGTCCTCGAACGGCCCCATGGGCTGGACGGCGTAGACCCGCGGCTCGGCGTCTCCGGGAGCGAGCTCGGCCGCGAGGCCGGCACCGTCGGCGTTCGCCGTGAAGTAGACGTGGTTCATCACGATCTCGGGCCGGTAGTTCGATCGGAAACCCGCCGTGAGGAGGTCGCCGATCCGCAGATCGGCCTTCGTGCCGTGGAAGAACGGCCCGTCGTCATGCGCAGCGCTCATGGCGACAGGGTAGACGGGGTAGCGCGAGGTCGGCGGAGAGGACGATGTCGCCCGCTCCGCGGCTTCTCGCAGGCCTACCGTGCCTGCGGGGTCGCCCCGCGGCAGCGCACGGGGTAGTCCGGTCAGCTTCGGAAGACCGACCACTCCTTGGCGTCGTATCGCACCGCGGTGCCGCCGACGTCGAGCAGCCAGCCGTCGACGTCGCGCGCCTCGACCTGGCCGATCGCGACCTCGGTCACCCAGCCGCTGCGCGTGTTGCGCCACCGGATCAGCTTCACGTGACGCCCGCGCTCGTCCATCCGACTGTTCCTGTCCGCCATCCGCCCACTATGACCCGGAGGAGTGTCGGGAATCCGCTGTTGACAGAGGGCCCCGGTCCGCTCGCATGCCGTCTCCTACACTCGGACGATGCGCCACGGAATCGTCATCCTCCCGCAGGAGCCCTGGACCACCGCCCGCCGCAAGTGGCAGTCGGCCGAGGGGCTCGGCTTCGATCACGCGTGGACATACGATCACCTGTCGTGGCGCTCACTCGCCGATCAGGTCTGGCACGCGACCGTCCCCACGCTCACCGCGGCGGCCGTCGTCACCGAGACCATCCGGCTCGGCACCTTCGTGGCTTCGCCGAACTTCCGGCATCCGGTGCCGTTCGCGAAGGAGCTCGCGACCCTCGACGACATCTCGGGCGGGCGCTTCGTGCTCGGCGTCGGCTCGGGCGGCACCGGCTTCGACGCCACCGTGCTCGGCCAGCCGCTGCACTCGCCCCGCGAGCGGCATGAGCGCTACGTCGAGTTCGTCTCGGCGCTCGACGAGCTGCTGCGCCACGAGACTCCTGGCTCGGGCGGCATCGACATCGACGGCCGCTGGTTCACGGCCCGCGGCGCCCGGATGGTCGGCGAGCCGGTGCAGCGTCCGCGCCTGCCCTTCGTCCTCGCCGCGAACGGACCGAAGGGGCTCGCGCTGGTCGCTGAGCGCGCGCAGGGCTGGGTCACCACCGGACCCGAGGCGGCGACGAGCGAGGAGTGGTGGGCCGCGGTCGCCGTCCTCGGCCGCCGCCTCGACGACGCGCTGGAGGCGGCGGGCCGCGACCCCCGCTCCCTCGAGCGCCACCTCTCGCTCGACTCCGGACCGCACTTCTCGCTCGAGAGCGTCGCCCGCTTCGACGAGATGGCCGGGCGCGCCGAGGAACTCGGCTTCACCGACGTGATCTCGCACTGGCCGCGCGCTGACGGTCTCTACGCGGGCGACGACGACGTGCTCTACGACGTCGCCTCGCGGTTCTAGCGGAATGCCCGCGGTCCTGCGCGGCGCTGCCCGACCCGGCGCCCTGATCGGCCTGGTCAGCGCCGCCGTGATCGCGTTCCTGTACCTCGTCTCCGTCGTCGGCTGGGGGATGGACGGGCGCGCGCCGGCGTCGGGCTGGGTCGCGATCGTCGCTGCCGCGCTCGTGGGAGCGCTTGCGGGTGGAGTCGCGATCGGCACCCAGCGCGCGCTCGGGGCGCCGCGCGTCCTGGCTCCGCTCGTGGCGCCGGTACTGGTGGCCCTGGTGGCGGTCGCGGCAGCGATCGTCGTGCTCCCGTTCGATCCCGACGGCTCCCTCGCGCTGACGGTCGCCGTGATGGTCCCGTTCGCCGTGATCGCAGTCACCCTCGCGACCGCGCTCGCCGCCTTCACCGACGCGTCGCGGTGGCGGCCGATCGGAGGCGTCGCCGCGGTCGTCATCGCCCTCGCGCTGATCACGGGCCTCGTTGCCGAGTAGCCCGCGTCAGCGCGTCCCGAATGCGCGAAGCTTCGCGATGAGGTCCTCGATCAGCCAGCGCGTGTCGAACGCCTCGCAGACGCGGATCGCGTGCGGGCCGACCTCCGGCAGCAGGTCGCCCGACGTCGAGAACCGCGGCGCCGGCCGCGAGCGCCAGCGGCCGCCCGCCGGGTTCATCACCGCGCCGATCGCCGGGCTGTCGCCGAGCGAGCGGAAGTCGAGCGGCCCGTAGTCGAGGGTGGCGTTGAAGGCGATGAGCTGGTCGACGAGGTAGTCGGCGAGCGGGCTCGTGCCGCTGAGGCGGGCGCGCAGCTCAGCATGGCCGATGCCGACCATCGTGTAGACGGGCATCGGGATCTGCCAGACCGCGACTCCGGAGGCCATCACAGCGTTCGCCGCGGCGACGTCGTTGATGAGGTTGAACTCGGGGTGGTACGCGGGGATCTCGTCGTAGGGAGGCCCGCCGACCCAGACCACGACGACGTCGCGGGAGGCGATCGCGGGCTCCTCGAGGAGCGCCGAGGCGACGTCGGTCAGAGGGCCGAGCACCGCGATCCAGAGGCGGCCGGCGTCGCGCAGGGCCTCGTCCACGATTAGGCGCGAGCCCTCGGAGGGCGCGGCCGTGCGCTCGTCGGCCAGCGGGTCCGCGGAGCCGTCCATGACCGGCACGGAGGCGCCGGCCAGGCCGACCGCGCGATCGATCTCCCGCCGCGAGGCGTCGCGGCTGCCGGCGCGCCCGAAATGCGCCGAGACGAGCCCGCGGATGTCGAGGGTCGAGGTCAGCAGGGCCTGCACGATGGCGAACTGGTCGTCGGCCTCGTTGGCGGCATCGGTGCTGATGATCAGCCGGTGCGGCGGCGGCGGGGTCATGCCGACTCGCGCTGGACGAGGGTGGTCGCGAGGATCGGCTGCCGGTCGACCTCGCGCCCCTGAACGACGGCGAGCACGGTCTCGGCGGCGACGCGTCCCATGTCCTCCAGCGGCTGGCGGACGGTGGTGAGCGTCGGATCCGAGGTGGTCGCGACCACGACGTCGTCGAAGCCGACGACCGCGACGTCGGCCGGCACCCGCCGCCCCGAGGCCTGCAGCACCCGGATGGCGCCGTTGGCCATCAGGTCGGAGGAGGCGAAGACTCCGTCGAGGTCGGGGTGGCGCTGCAGCAGGCGCGCCATGGCGGCCGAGCCGCTCTCGAGGGTGAACTCGCCGTGCACGATCGGGCTGTGGTCGATGCCGAGCTCGGTGAGCTCGTCGCGCCAGCCCCGGATGCGATCGCGCGCCGGCTCCATGTCGTGCGGCCCCGCGATGATGCCCAGGCGGCGGCGCCCGGCGTCGGCCAGAGCCCGCGCGGCGAGCCTGCCGCCTCCGTAGTTGTCGGAGTCGACGACGATCGCGTCGGGAGCGAGGGCGACGCGCGGCCGCCCGACCCAGGCGATCGGCACGGGGGAGTCGACGAGCGCCTGGGCGAGGTGCGTGATCTCGTGCTGCAGGATGATGATCGCTCCGTCGACCGCGCGGGAGCGCAGGAACTTGGGGATGCGGTCGCCGTCGTCGTGGTCGGCCGGCAGCAGCACGGGCTGCACCTCGCCGGCATAGAGGCCCTTGGCGGCGCCCTTGAGCACCGAGGTGAAGAACGTGCCGGTCAAGCTGTCGAGCTCGTTGAAGGCGACGATGAGGGCGATCGCGCCGGCCCGGCCGCCGCGCAGCATCCGCGCGGCGCTGTTCGCCTCGTAGCCCAGCTGCTTGGCGGCGTGCTCGACCGCGGCCGACATCCGGACGTCGACGTTCGTGCCGCCCGCGAGGACTCTCGCGGCCGTGGCGCGCGAGACGCCCGCCGCCTGGGCGACGTCCACCAGCGTGGGTCGAGTCATGCTGCTTCCTTCTGAGCGAGGAGTCGGCCGGGGGCACCCCTGGTTTCGATCTCCAGATTCCCACGGGGAGGACACCCCGTGGGCTGATCACGTCCGGTTTGCGAAAGTTCCCTTGAATACTAGGGGAGATCGATATCTCACGGCGCGGTAACGAGTGTCGGATGTCGCTTGCATACCGCTCGCGGGGCGGCTACGGTGGCGCCCAAGAGATCGTTCTCTAGGAGCTCCGGTTCCGAGACATTCCAGCAGATCCCCGATGAAGAGGACTTGTCGTGACACGAAGCCCGACGGCCGCAGCGGCTCCCCGGAGCGCACCGCCGCTCCTGCACGCGGCGCCCGACCTCTGACCCACCGCGGAGTCGGCGCGAACCCGCACCGCCTCTGCGACCTCCCCGGTCGGGACCACCGCTCCCGGCTCCGAGGCCCTCCTCGTCGATCCGTCGATCGACCCGCACCTCGTCCTTCCCTCACCGCTTCCCCCTCACCGCTGAGCGGGGCCGCACCTTCCGATACATCAAGGAGACATTGCAGTGACGCAAACGAACATCTTCCAGCGCTCGGCCTTCTCGCGCCGCGGCTTCATCTCGGTCGCCGGCGGCACGCTCGCCGTCGCGACCCTCGCCGCCTGCTCGAGCGGCGGCGGCTCGACGAGCGACGACCCGAACGCCGAGGTCGCGTTCTGGTCGTTCACCGGCATCAACGCGAAGGACAGCGTCGGCGAGTACCTCGCGAAGATGCCCGACGCGAAGGTCAAGCTGACCGAGGTCGGCAGCACGGTCGAGACGGCGACCGCCCTCACCGCCGCGCTGGCCGGAGGCAAGGTCCCCGACCTGGTCATGATCCAGAACGACGACCTGCCCCAGTTCGTCGCCAACCCGGGCAACTTCCTCGACCTCCGCACCCTGGGCGGCGACGACGTCGCCTCCGCCTACCTGCCGTGGGCCGCCTCCGCCGCGACCGGGGAGGACGGCTCGGTCGTCGGCATCCCGACCGACGTCGGCGGGCTCGGCTTCGCCTACCGCGCCGACCTGTTCGAGCAGGCCGGACTGCCGACCGATCCGACCGAGGTCGCGGCGATGTGGAGCGACTGGGACGCGTTCATCGCCATGGGCGAGAAGTACACGGCCGCGACCGGGAAGCCCTTCATCGACAACATCGAGACCAGCGTCTTCTTCTCGACGGTGAACCAGGTCTCCGAGAAGTACTACTCGCCCGACGGCGAGGTCGTCTACGACTCCAACCCGCAGGTCGAGGAGGCCTTCAAGGTCGCCGTCGACACCTACGACGCGGGCATCAGCGCCGGCATCGCCGCCTGGTCCTCCGGCTGGGCCCCCGGCCGCGCCAACGGCGCCTTCGCCGTGACCATCGCCCCGTCGTGGATCCTCTCGGGCATCAAGACCGACGCCCCGGACACCGCCGGGAACTGGCGCATCGCGAGTGTCCCCGGAGTCGGTGGCAACTGGGGCGGCAGCGTCATCGCCATCCCGGCTCGCGCCGCGAACCCCGAGGCCGCCTGGCAGTACATCAAGACGATGATGTCGGCCGAGGGCCAGACCGACCACTTCGAGCAGTCGGGCACCTTCCCGGCGGCCGTCGACGCGGTGTCGAGCCCCGAGGTCGCCGCGTACACCGACCCGTTCTTCGGCGACTCGAAGATCGGCGAGGTCATGGCCACCTCGGTCGAGCAGTTCCCCTCCTTCTACAACGGCCCCGACACGACCGCCATCAACGGCGCGCTGCTCAACACGCTCGTTGAGCTGGAGTCGGGCAACGTCACCTCCGACAAGGCGTGGACGACCGCCCTCGACACGGCCAAGCAGGCCATCGGCGGCTGACAGCCCCACCCACCCGAGTGGCCCGGCGCGATGAGCGCCGGGCCACCTCTTCGACGGAGGTTCCCCCATGTCAACGGCGACAGCCACAGTTCCCCCCGGGCAGCGCAAGCAGCCCGCAGCCCCGGTCCAGAAGGCGATGCGGATCCGCAACTCGCTCTCGGAGCAGATCGCGCCCTACGCGTACATCGCGCCCTTCTTCCTCATCTTCATCGTCTTCGGGCTCTTCCCCCTCCTCTTCACGTTCTACGTGTCGCTGTTCGACTGGAACCCGATCGGCGAGCAGGTGTTCGTCGGCTTCAAGAACTTCGAGATGCTCTTCCAGGACGGCCGCTTCTGGAACGCCCTGCTGAACACCTTCGGCATCTTCCTGATCTCGACGATCCCGCAGCTGCTCTTCGCACTGTTCCTCGCGCACCTGCTCAACCACGCGCGCCTGCGCTGGGCGAACTTCTTCCGCATGGCGCTGCTGGTGCCGTACATCACCTCCGTCGCCGCGACCGCGATCGTCTTCGCGCAGATCTTCGACAAGAACTTCGGACTCATCAACTGGGTCCTCGGCCTGGTCGGGCTGCCATCGGTGAACTTCCTCGCGACGAACTACGGCTCGTGGATCCTGATCTCGACGATGGTGTTCTGGCGCTGGTTCGGCTACAACACGCTGCTCTACCTGGCCGGTCTGCAGTCGCTGCCGCGCGAGATGTTCGAGGCCGCCTCGGTCGACGGAGCATCGAGCTGGCAGCAGTTCCGCCACCTCACGATCCCGGCGCTGCGTCCGATCATCGTCTTCACCGTGATCATGTCGACCATCGGCGGTCTGCAGATCTTCACGGAGCCGTTGCTCGCCGCTCCCGAATCGGGCCTCACCTGCGGCGCCGGGCGGCAGTGCCAGACCCTCGCGCTGTTCCTCTACGAGCAGGGCTTCAGCCAGTTCAAGTTCGGCTACGGATCGGCGATCGGCGTCGTGCTGTTCGTGATCGTGGTCGTCGTCTCGCTGCTCAACTTCTACCTCTCCACGCGCACCCGGAAGGCGGCTGTCTGATGTCCGATGTGATCGATCAGGCCGTTCCCCAGGCCCTCGCGCCGACGGCGAAGACGGCGGCGCTGCCCAAGCGCCGCGGCAAGGGAGGCGGAGTCGGCTGGCCGACGTACGTGTTCCTCGTCGTCGCCGTGATCGTCTCGGTGTTCCCGCTCTACTACATGTTCGTGGTCGCGTCCGTGGGAGCCACGGCCGTCACGTCGATCCCGCCGCGCCTCTACCCCGGCTTCAACTTCATGGCCGTCGCCGAGAAGGTCTTCGACACGGTTCCGTTCGTCGCCTCCCTGATCAACAGCGCGTTCGTCTCGCTGACGGTCGCGGTGCTCTCGGCGATCCTCTGCGCGATGGCGGGCTTCGCGTTCGCCAAGCTGCAGTTCCCGGGGCGCAACGTCCTGTTCCTCATCGTCCTTCTGACGATGACCGTGCCCGCCCAGCTCAGCGTGATCCCGCAGTACCTGATCGTGTCGTGGCTCGGCTGGGTCGACACGCTGCAGGCCATCATCGTGCCCGGGCTCGCGAGCGCCTTCGGCATCTTCTGGATGCGCCAGCACATGTCGACGACGGTCAGCGACGAGCTGATCCAGGCGGCCCGCATCGACGGTGCGAACTCGTGGCAGCTGTTCTGGCGGATCGCGTTCCCGGTCGTCCGGCCGGCCGCGTTCGTGCTCGGGCTGATCACCTTCACGGCCGTGTGGAACGACTTCATGTGGCCCTTCATCGTGCTGAAGTCGCCGGAGCTCTTCACGGTGCAGATCGCGCTGAAGCAGCTCCAGGCCAACCGCTCGATCGACGTCGCCCTGGCGATGGGCGGATCGTTCATGGCCACGCTGCCGCTGCTGATCGCCTTCTTCTTCGTCGGCCGCCGCATGGTGTCGGGGATCATGGACGGGGCGTTCAAGGGCTGATGCTCCACGACGCCACCACCACGCCGCCCGCGAGCAGTCCACCGGGGCTGGGGTGGCGGGACAGCACTCTGCCTCCGGTCGAGCGCGCCCGCCTCCTGACCCTCGAGCTGACGCTCGAGGAGAAGGCCGCCCAGCTCGGGTCGATCTGGCTCACCGATGCGGCCGACGACTTCGCCCCCACGCTCGAGGGCGGGCCGGAGACGGCCGCCGATCCGTTCGACGGCGGCCTGGGCCAGCTCACCCGGGTCTTCGGCACTGAGCCGGTCACGGTCGCCGAGGGGGTCCGCCGCCTGCGTGAGCTGCAGGAGCGGGTCGTCCGCTCGAACCGGCTCGGGATCCCCGCTATCGCCCACGAGGAGTGCCTCACCGGCCTCGCGGCGTACGGGGCCACCGCGTTCCCGACTCCGCTGGCCTGGGCCGCGACGTTCGACGAGGACCTCGTCGGCGAGATGGCGGGGGCGATCGGATCGGACATGCGCGCCCTCGGTATCCACCAGGGGCTCGCGCCCGTCGTCGACGTGGTGAAGGACTACCGCTGGGGCCGCGTCGAGGAGACGCTCGGCGAGGATCCGTATCTGGTGTCGCAGCTCGGCGCGGCCTACGTGGCCGGGCTCGAGGGTGCCGGAGTGATCTCGACGCTGAAGCACTTCGCCGGCTACGCCGCCTCGCGCGGCGCCCGCAACCACGCCCCTGTGAGCATGGGCGCGCGGGAGCTCGCCGACACGGTGCTGCCTCCGTTCGAGGCGGCGCTGCGGCACGGAGGCGCGCGGAGCGTCATGACGTCGTACACGGATGTCGACGGCGTGCCGAGCAGCTCGAACCGGCACCTGCTGACCGGGATCCTGCGCGAGCAGTGGGGCTTCGAGGGCACCGTGGTGGCCGACTACTGGGCCGTGCCGTTCCTGCACGCGATGCACCACGTCGCCGTCGATACCGCGGACGCCGGACGCCTGGCACTGCGGGCGGGCCTCGACGTCGAGCTGCCGACGACGGCCGCCTACGCTCAGCTGCCCCGCCTCATCCGCGAGGGAGTCGTCGACGAGCGCGACCTCGATCGCTCGGTCGAGCGCCACCTCCGCCACAAGTTCGAGGCAGGGCTCTTCGACGACGCGCCGCTCGTGCCCCCGGGCGCCGAGAGCGTCGACCTCGACAGCGCGCGCAACCGGGCGATCTCAGCGCGGCTGGCCGAGGAGTCGGTGGTGCTGCTGCGCGACGACGATGCTCTGGCGCTGCTCGCCTCCGGGACCGTCGCGGTGGTCGGGCCCGCAGCGGACCAGTTCAGGAGCCTGATCGGCTGCTACGCGTTCCCCAACCACGTGCTCGCCAAGCACCCCGGGCACGACCTCGGGATCGAGATCCCGACCCTGCTCACGGCACTGCGCGACGAGCTCGGCGAGGAGCGGGTGCGCTTCGCGGTCGGCGGCGCGATCACCTCCGACGACGCCTCCGCTCTGCCCGAGGCCGTGTCCGCGGTGCAGGGCAGTGACGTCGCCGTGGTCGTGGTCGGCGACATCGCCGGACTGTTCGGCGACGGCACTTCGGGCGAGGGCTGCGACGCGACCGACCTGCGGCTGCCCGGCTCGCAGGAGGCGCTGGTCGCGGCCGTGCTCGAGACCGGGGTGCCGACGATCCTGGTCGTGCTGTCGGGACGGCCCTATGCGCTGGGAGCGTTCGACGCGGCGCGCGGAGTCGTGCAGGCGTTCTTCCCGGGGGCCGACGGAGCCGCGGCGGTCGCCGGCGTGCTGTCGGGCCGGGTCGCGCCGACCGGGAGGCTGCCGGTGCAGATCCCGCGGCACCCGTCCTCGTCGACCACTTACCTGCAGCCGGCGCTCGGGCGCACGAATCCGGGGATCTCGGCGCTCGACTCCACTCCGCTCCACCCGTTCGGGTTCGGGATCACCCGCGGCGAGGTCGTCTACGAGTCGCTCGACGCGGCGACGACGCTCAGCACCGAGGGGACCCTCGACGCGGCCGTGTCGCTCCGCAACGACGGAGAGGCGACGGTCGAGGTCGTGCAGCTGTACATGTCGTTCCCGTCGGCGCCGATCGTGCGCCCGGTCGTCCAGCTGTTGGGCTATGCGCGGGTGCCGCTCGGCGCGGGCGAGCGGCTGACGGTGCACTTCCATGTCGACGCCGCACGACTGGCGGCGACGGGGGAGGACGGCGCGCTCGCCGTCGAGCCGGGCCCGCTGCGCCTCGTGGCGGGAGCGTCGGCCGCCGACGCCGCCGTCACGGCCGATGTGCGGATCGTCGGCGAACGCCGCGTGCTCGCGGAACGCGCGCTGCGCACTCCGTGGTCGGTCGTCTCCGCGGGGACCGGAGCGGACTGACACGGCGCCCTCGGGGGAGGGGCTCTGGAAGTGCGGTGCCCTGTGCGGGTGCCGCGCCTCCCGTAGCGCGACCCGGCCGTATCGCAAGGCCCCTGTGCGGCCGGGCGCGCTGACCTAGCGTGAGAATCACCTCGCTCCGGCGGGGACCATCCTGAGGAGAGACATGCCCGCACTGACCGACACCTTCACCCTGTCCAACGGAGTCACGATCCCGAAGATCGGATTCGGCACCTGGCAGATCGAGGACGGGCCCGACGCCTATGACGCGGTGACCACGGCTCTCGCGGCCGGCTACCGCCACCTCGACACGGCCCGCGGCTACGGCAACGAGGCCAGCGTCGCCCGCGCCCTGCGCGACAGCGGCGTGCCCCGCGACGAGGTCTTCATCACGACGAAGCTGCCCGCCGAGGTCAAGGACTACGAGGGCGCGAAGGCCAGCTTCGAGACGACGATGGCCGCGCTCGAACTCGACTACGTCGACCTGTACCTCATCCACGCTCCGTGGCCCTGGTCGGACATGGGCTCGGACCACCGCGACGGCAACATCGCGGCCTGGACGGCGATGCAGGAGATCTACGCGGCGGAGCGCTCGCGCGCGATCGGCGTCTCGAACTTCGCCGTCGCCGACCTCGAGTCGCTGATCGCGGCGACCGACGTCGTGCCGCACGCGAACCAGATCCGCTGGTTCGTCGGCAACACGCAGGACGAGACGACGGCGTACTGCCGCGAGGCCGGGATCCTCGTCGAGGGCTACTCGCCGCTCGCGACCGGCGGCCTGCTCGAGAACTCCGACATCGCGGCGATCGCCGACGGCTACGGGAAGTCGGTCGCGCAGCTGTGCATCCGCTACCTGCTCGAGAAGGACGTGCTGCCGCTGCCGAAGTCGACGACGCCCTCGCGCATCCGCGAGAACGCCGACGTCGACTTCACGATCTCGCCCGAGGACCTCGCGGCCCTCGACGCCCTCGTCGACACGGAGTCCTGAGCGCGGCTCCACTCCGCAGTAGTTGTCGTACTCGGTAGTCGAGTACGACAACTACTGCGTTCTCAGCGCCTGCCGCCCCTGGTCAGGAGTCGAAGCGCAGGAGGCGCACGCCGTGGGGGTCGACGCGCAGGGGCACGGCGCCGTCGACCGGCTCGAGGGGTGCGCCGCTCCAGACGTCGACCGGCGTACCGGCCACGCCGAGATCGGCGAGATGCACCCTCAGCGAGGTTCCGGCCTCGCCCAGCCAGAACACCGCGCGCCACTGCGTCGCGCCGCGCGAGGCGGCCCAGACGACGAGCTCGCCGTCGCGCACGATCTCGCGGCTGGAGTCGCTGCCGAGCAGGGCGAGCACGTCGTCGTTCGTGAGCAGCGCGAGGGTCTCGTCCGGAGTGTCGGGCAGGTGCCCGCCGAACATCAGCGGTGAGCGCATCAGGCACCAGAGCGTCATCAGCGTGCGCTGCTCGGCCGCGGTGAAGCGCGAGAGCCGGTCCTCGCCCACGTGCGCGCGGATCCCGATGCGGCCCAGCGGCAGCATGTCGGCGTCCGCCCACGCCCCGAGCCGCTGGTGCGGAGCCCACCGCGCGGCCCTCTGGAACTGCTCGTGGAGCGCCGACCAGTCGTCCCAGAAGTCGTCCGAGATCCGCCAGAGCTGGGCGTTCGCGCGCAGCACCTCGAGGTTCTCGAGCGAGAGCTGCTTGCCGGGCGAGAGGCTCAGCGTCATCGGCCGGCCGGAGGCGTCGATCGCGCGGGAGATCGCGGCGATCTCGTCGGCCTGGATCGGCGGGTAGAGCACGTCGTCGAGCTTGACGAAGTCGACACCCCAGGTGGCCAGCTGCGCGAGCACCGAGTCGTAGTACTCCTGCGCTCCGGGCGCGCTCATGTCGACGCCGTAGTTGTCGGGGTTCCAGGGGCAGACGTTCGATCGGTCGGCGATGTCGGCGCAGGTCGCCTCCGAGCCGAGGATCGGGAGCCGCTCCTGGGCAGCACGCCGCGGCACGCCCCGCATCAGGTGCACCCCGAAGCGCAGGCCGAGCGCGTGCACGCGGGCGGCGAGCGCGGTGAAGCCGCCCTCGGCCGCCGACGGGAAGCGGCCGACCGCGGGCTGCGGCCGCCCCCACGCGTCGAGCACCGGCTCCGACACCTCCTGGTAGTCGCTCGTGCCCGGGTTCGGCTCGTACCACTGGATGTCGACGACGACGGTGTCCCAGCCGTGCGGCAGCAGGTGCTCGGCCAGGTACTCGGCGTTGGCCAGCACCTCCGCCTCGGTGACGGAGGCGCCGAAGCAGTCCCAGCTGTTCCAGCCCATCGGCGGGCGGAGCGCGGTGCGCAGGCGATCGGGTGTCATGCGGAAGCTCTTTCGTCGAAGGTCGTTTCTCCGGTGGCCGCCCGGATCCTGAGCGACGTGATCGACCAGGCAGGCACCTCGGCCAGCACCTCGTCGACCCCGTGCAGAGTCGTCTCGACCCGGCGCAGCGGCGAGGGCTCGAAGGCCGCGCCCGCGAGGGGGTCGCCGCCCTCGAGCAGAACGGAGTCGGCGACGACGGCCCCGTCGACGGCGACGCGTGCGGACACCGCGGCGTCGCCTCCGTTCACGATCGTCACGACGGTCTCGGCACCGCGGGAGGTCGCCCCCACCGCCACCTCGCGGTACGGCCGGCGGTCGTCGACGTGGTCGTGCACGAGCACGCCGTCGTGCCGCACGGTGATCCGCGAGCCGTCGCGCTCGATCTCGACGCGCCGCGGCACGCCGGTCTGCACGCCCCCGAAGATGTACGGGCCGTCGACCTCGTCGCCGAAGCCCTCATCGCGGCGCGACAGGATCAGCGATCGGTTGCGCCAGCTGCCCACGATCACCTCGTGCGTGGTGCCGGAGTCGGGGTCGCCGAGGACCACGTCGAAGCCCTCGACGCCGTCGAGCCGTGTGGCCGTGAACGCGAGGGAGCGGGTGCCGGCCGGGATCGCGAGGGGCGCCTCCGGGTGCTCGTCGTCGACGACGACGTCGGGCAGGGCCGCGCCGTCGGCGACGATGCCGGTGAACGAGGTGCGCGCGCCGGGCGACCGCAGCAGTGCGGGGCCCAGGCGCGGCTCGGGCTGCTCGCGCCGCACGTCCCCCGAGACGGTGACCGGCAGTACGCGGTCGCCGCGGTGCGCCGCGAAGAGGGCGTGCACGTCGTAGGCCGCCGAGCCGATCACCTCGTCGTCGGTGAAGTAGATCAGGTCGGGCGTCCACTGGGTCTCGACGACGCGGGCGAGCAGCGGCGCGTACGACGCCATCCGCACCACGTCGGAGTTGCGCTCGAGGCCGATCATGTACGCCGCCTCGGCGACCGCCGAGCGCACCGTCGAGCCGCGCGCCGCCCACTCGCCGAGGTACACGGCCGGGCCGGTGCGGTCGGCGGAGTCGTAGCGCTCGTGGTTCTGCCAGTGCCAGCGCGGCGAGCGGTAGCCGTGCTCGTCGACGAGGTCGATGTCGAGGCGCCGCGCGAGCTCCCAGCCCGCCTCGAAGTCGCGGCCGAACGGCCACGGACCGGCCGTGCCGATCAGCGCGACCTCGGGATGCGCCTCCTGGAGTGCCTGCGCGATCAGCTCGAAGCGCTCGGTGAACTGCGCGTCGACGGTGTCCTCGTTGCCGACGCCGAGCATCCGCAGGCCGAAGGGAGCCGGGTGCCCCGCCGCCGCGCGCACGGCGCCCCAGCGCGAGTCGACGTCGCCGTTCGCGTACTCGACGAGGTCGAGCACGTCCTGCACGTACTGCGGCATGCGCCCGATCGGGATCGCCTGCGCGCCGCCCGGTGTGTTCTGGCAGCTGACCCCGGCGGCGACGATCGGCAGCGGAGTCGCGCCGAGCGCCTCGCAGAGCAGGAAGTACTCGTGATAGCCGATCGCCATCGACTGGTGGTAGCCCCACGTGTTGGGCAGCGGGCGGCGCTGCTCGCGGGGGCCGACCGTGGTCTTCCAGTGGTACATGTTGTCGAGCCCGAAGCCGTGGACGAGGCAGCCGCCGGGAAAGCGGACGAACGCGGGCTCCAGCGCGCGCAGCGCCTCGACGAGGTCGGGGCGGAAGAGGATCGGCTCGCCGGCCGCGTCGAGCGGTCGCAGCTCGACGAGGTCGACGTCGACTCCGGTGCCCTCGAGCACGAGGCGCGTGCGGTGGGCGTCGGGGGCCGGCAGGTCGGTCTCGATCACGCGCCACTCGGCGGTGAGGGGCAGATCGACCGTCCCCGCGCCGTCGAGCCTCGCGGACAGCCGGCCCTCCGCCTCCGCCGCCCGGGCCCACAGACGCAGGCGCAGTGTGGGCGACGGCACGGGCATTCCGTCGTCGTTGTAGCCGCGGTTCACGAGCACGGCGTCGACGAGCCGCAGGTGCGTGGCGTTGGCCGAGCTCACGCCGTCGGCGCTGCGGACGCGCGCCTCGCCCGACTCCACCGACCACCCTGTCAGCGGACTCCAGCCCGGCCGGTCGGCGGGCCCGGCCTCGACGTCGCCGTTCTGCACGAGGTCGGCGTTGAGCCCGCCGTCGAGCGCGAAGTTGATGTCCTCGAGGAACAGCCCCCAGAGGTCGGGGCTGACCTCGCGGCCGGTCGGAGCGCCGACGGTGATCCGCAGGTCGCTCACACCAGCCTCAGCGAGATCGTCGCGAACGAGTGCGGCGGCAGCGTCACCCGCAGCCCCGTCGCGGTCGCCTCGACGGCGTCGAACGGAACCGGGCTCACGTCATCGGCTGCACCCGGGCGGTTGTGCGCCTCGGGCCGGTCGGCGCTCAGGAGGCGCCCGGTCGCGTCGGCGACCGAGCCGCCACGGAAGTCGAGCGCGATCTCGAGCGGCGCGTCGAGGTCGACGTTGGTGAGCGAGACGAGCACCCGTCCGTCCTTCGTGCTCGCGGAGGCGGACGCGACGGGGATCTCACGGCCGTCGACCTCGTGGGTCGGCCCGGCGAGCGTCGTCGGCAGCACCGTCGCCTCGTGGTGCCCCTTGTTCATCTCGAAGACGTGATAGGTGGGCGTGCGCACCATCTCGCCTCCGTCGGGGTCGGTCAGCAGCATCGCCTGCAGCACGTTCACGGTCTGCGCGATGTTGGCCATCGAGAGCCGGTCGGCGAAGGAGTGGAAGACGTCGAAGTGCCAGGCCGCCACCATCGCGTCGCGGATCGTGTTCTGCTGGAAGAGGAAGCCAGGGTGCGTACCCGGCTCGACGTCCCACCAGGTGCCCCACTCGTCGAGCACCATGCCGTACTGCTTCTCGGGGTCGTACACGTCCATCACCGCGGCGTGCGAACGGAGGAGCTCCTCGATGCCCTGCGCGGCGACGATCGTGCTCCAGTAGGTGTCGGCGTCGAACTCGGTCGCGCTGCCCTTCGCCGACCAGCTGCCGCCGATCGTGTAGTAGTGCACCGAGATCGACTCCCACGGCACGGACGAGAAGGGGTGCCCGCCGATCTCGGGGATCACCTGCATCAGCGTCTCGGTCCACGACGTGTCGGCTCCGTCGGCCCCCGCGGCGATGCGGTGCAGCGGAGTGTCGTTGCCGCTCTGGCAGAAGGTGCCGAACTGCCGCGCGAGGTCGGCGTAGGCGCCGGCGCGCATGTTGCCGCCGCAGCCCCAGGTCTCGTTGCCCAGACCCCAGTAGCGCACGGTCCAGGGCTCCTCGCGACCGTTCGCGCGGCGGAGGTCGGCCATCGGGGACTTCCCCGCGCCGGTGAGGTACTCGACCCAGTCGGCCATCTCCTGCACCGTGCCCGAGCCGATGTTGCCCGAGACGTAGGCGTCGGCGCCGAGCAGCTCGCAGAGCGCCATGAACTCGTGGGTGCCGAACGAGTTGTCCTCGGCGACTCCGCCCCACAGCGTGTTGATGAGGCCGGGGCGCTGGTCTCGCGGGCCGATGCCGTTGGTCCAGTGGTAGCGGTCGGCGAAGCAGCCGCCCGGCCAGCGGAGGTTGGGGATGTCGAGGGCCTTCAGCGCCTCGACGACGTCGAGACGGATGCCGCCGACGTTCGGCACCGTCGAGTCCTCACCGACCCAGAAGCCGTCGTAGATGCAGCGGCCGAGGTGCTCGGCGAAGTGGCCGTACAGGTGCTTGCTGATCGTGGCGCCGGGGCGGTCGAGGTCGACGGTGACGGTGGTGTTCACGAAGGACTCCAGTGTGATCGTGGGGGAGGGCCGGCCGCGGCGCGGTGCGCGGCCGAGGTGCAGGTCAGGCGTCGACGCGGACGGCGCGCAGCACCAGGGCCCGGTCGCCGTGGAAGGTGGGCAGCTCGAGGCCCGCCTCGCGGAGGAGGCTCCCCGAGTACGAGGGCGCGTCGGCATCGCTGTCGAGGGGGACGGTGCCCTCGAGCCAGCGCGGGCTCAGCCACCCCGGCCCGAGCGATCCGGGCCGGGCGGCCTCGAGGCGGTAGCGCACCCCGGGCAGCAGGCCCGGGAGGCGGAGGCGGCGCCGGGAGTCCGCGGACAGGGACGGGGTCACGACCGTGTAGAGCGCCTCCGAGCCGTCCTGCGCGACGACACCGCGCAGCGACGGGGCGTCGTCGTCGAAGTCGCCGCTGCCGACGACGCGACCGGTCGAGATCAGGCCGCGGTGCTCCTTGAACGACGCGATCCAGGAGGCGAGCACCGCCTCCTCCTCGCCGGTCAGCTCGCGGATGTCCCACTCGATGCCGAAGTGCGCGAGGAACGCGACCGCGCAGCGGGTGTGCAGATCGCTCGTGCGCCCGGTGATGGAGTTGACCGGCGACGCGACATGCGAGCCGAGCATCTCGGGAGGCACGAGGAGGCCGGTCCAGCGCAGCATCCGCGAGCGGTCGAGCGGGTCCTGGTTGTCGGAGGTGTGCACGCGGTCGGTGCGCTCGAGGATCCCGAGGTCGACGCGGCCGCCTCCGGAGGCGCAGCTCTCGATCTCGAGCTCGGGGTGCCGCTCGCGCAGCGCGTCGAGCAGGCGGTAGACGGCGAGCGTCTGCTCGTGCACGGCGGCGGCTCCCGTGGCGGGGTGGCCGGCGTCGATCAGATCGCGGTTGTGGTCCCACTTGAGGTAGGCCACATCGAGGTCGACGATCAGTCCGTCGAGGACGCCCAGGAGGTGCGCGAACGCCTCCGGGTTGGTCAGGTCGAGGACCTGCTGGTGGCGGAAGCGCGGCGGGAGCTCGGGGCGGGCGCGCAGGATCCAGTCGGGGTGGGCGCGGGCGAGGTCCGAGTCCTCGTTGATCATCTCGGGCTCGACCCAGAGGCCGAACTCCATCCCGAGTCCGCGGACGTGCTCGGCGAGCGGGCCGAGACCGTCGGGCCAGGAGAGGGGGTCGGGCGTCCAGTCGCCGAGTCCTCTGGTGTCGTCGTGGCGGCCGAGGAACCAGCCGTCGTCGAGTACGCAGCGCTCGACTCCGAGGGCCGCGGCGCGGGTGGCGAGGTCGGAGAGGGTGGCGAGGTCCTGCTCGAAGTAGACCGCCTCCCACACGTTGAGGGTCACGGGGCGCGGGCGCCGGGAGGAGCGCGAGCGCTCGCGGAGGAAGCCGTGGAAGCGGGCGGCCGCGGTGTCGAGGCCGACGCCGAACGAGCCGTAGACCCAGGGCGACTCGTAGCTCTCGCCGCTCGCGAGCCGGACTTCGCCGGGCAGCAGCAGCTCGCCGCCGCGGAACGCCAGGTGCCCGTCGCTCCGCTCGACCGCGTGCTCGTGGTCGCCGCCGATGCCGACGTGGCAGAGCCAGACCCGCCCGGAGTCGGCGTCGAAGCCGGGCGTGCCGATCGCGACGACGGTGGTCGCGTCGAGCCCGGTGCGCCCGCGTCGCGACGAGCGTGAGTGGGTGCCGACGACGACGGGGTGGCGCTGCGGGATCTTCTCGGTGCTCCAGCGGCCGGAGAAGTCGAGGATCTCGCGCGCGTCGGTGGTGATGCGGAGGGCGGGATCGACTCCGATGACCTCGAGGGGCTCTGCGGAGTCGCTCTCGTTGGTCACCGTCACCCGGGTCCGGAGGAGTCCCTGCGGCGAGAGATCGATCTCTAGCAGGACGCCGACTCCGGCCCACTCGTCCCTCGCCTCGATGCGCGCGAGGCCCGACTCGCGCTGTACGACACCGCCCTCGGCAAGGGTCTCGCCTGCCACCGAGACGGAGGCGACCCGCAGTCGCGGAGACCAGGCCGCCCCCGCCCGGTGGGTGCGCAGACCGGGCAGGCCACTCCAGCCGTAGGTGTGCTCGGGCAGCACCGTGGGCTCGTAGGGCATGTCGGAATCCCCGTCGATCCCCGGCCGCAGGGGAGTTCCGGTGTAGTCGAGGAGCTCGTCGTCGCTCGCGCGGATCGGCGCACCCCAGTGCGCGAGGACGGGCAGATCCTCTCCCGACTGGGTGAGGAGGACGGAGACGTCATCAGTGACGAAATGGATCACCCGGGGGGATTGCATACGGACATTCATACCGTCGATCCTGACCTGAGTACAGTGAGAGATCGATCTCGATCAACGAAGAGGAGCTCCCATGCCGCTGTCGCAGCTGGCCCCCGCCGACACCCGTCTCGCGGGCGGGACGTTCGACCAGCGCCGCCGCCTGAACCGGGCCTACCTGCTCTCGCTCGAGGACGACGCGCTGCTGCAGAACTTCCTGATCGAGGCCGGCATCGGTGATCAGGGCTGGCACCTGCACCCCTCGCAGGACAGCCGGGAGGCTCGCGGTCTCGACCGCCACTGGGGCTGGGAGACGCCCGGCTCGCAGCTGCGCGGCCACTTCCTCGGGCACTGGCTCTCGGCCGTGGCCCGCGAGGTCGCGGTGACGGGCGACGCCCTGCTCCGCGCGCGGCTCGACTCCGTGCTCGACGGGCTCGAGCGCTGCCAGGAGGCGAACGGCGGAGGCTGGATCTGGGCGATCCCGCGCACGTTCCTCGACCGCCTCGCCGCCGGCCGCCCGATCTGGGCGCCGCAGTACGACATGCACAAGACGCTGATGGGTCTCGTCGACGTGCACCGAGACCTCGGCGACGAGCGGGCGCTGCGGATGGCCGTCGCCGCGACCGCTCCGCTGCTCGAGTGGGTGCGCGGTTTCGACGACGACGCGTTCCAGGTGATCCTCGATGTCGAGACCGGCGGGATGCTCGAGGTCTGGGCCGACCTCCTCGAGGCGACCGGCGACCCCGTCTACGCGGAGCTGCTCGAGCGCTACTACCGCCGCGACTTCTTCGACGGGCTGCTCGCCGGCCGCGACATGCTGACGAACAAGCACGCGAACACGACGATCCCCGAGGTGCTCGGCGCCGCACGCGCCTACGAGGTCACGGGTGACGAGCGCTGGCGGAGGATCGTCGAGGCCTACTGGGAGCAGGCGGTCACCCTGCGCGGCACGTTCTGCACCGGCGGCCAGACCTCGGGTGAGATCTGGACGCCCCCGTTCGAGTTCGCCGCCCGCCGCGGCGAGAAGACGCAGGAGCACTGCAGCGTCTACAACATGATCCGGCTCGCCGACGTGCTGCTGCGCTGGACGGGCGACCTCGCCTACGCCGACTACATCGAGCTCAACCTGGTCAACGGGATCCTCGCCCAGCAGAATCCGCGGACGGGGATGGTCGCGTACTTCCTCCCGCTCGAGGGCGGAGCGCGGAAGGACTGGGGCACCCCCACCGAGGACTTCTGGTGCTGCCACGGCACGCTGGTGCAGGCGCACACGCGCCACTCCGGCCTCGTGTTCTACCTCGCCGAGGACGGCGAGCTGGTGATCGCCCAACACCTCGGCGCGCGGGCCCGCGTCGAGACCCCGCTCGGCGAGGTGAGCGTGCGGGTCGAGGTGCTCGACAACGCGGGCTACGTCGGCCCCGACGCGAACGCGGGCGACGCGGGCGACGCGCACCGCCCCTCCGTGTCGCGGCTGCGGGTCGAGATCGAGTCGGCGGAGGGGGTCGCGCAACGCGTGCGGGTGCGCGTGCCCTCGTGGACGGTCGGCGAGCCGACGGTCGCGGGAGACGCGGCGCTCGCCGACGGGGCGCTAGTGATCGAGCACACCGGCGGGCGCACGAGCGTCGACCTCGGCTTCGGCCTCGAGGTGCGCGCGGTGCCGATCCCCGACGAGCCGGGCACGGTCGCGTTCGTCGAGGGCCCGGTGGTGCTCGCCGGTCTCGTCGACCGCGAGGTGACCTTGGTCGGCGAGCCGTCGACGGCCGCGTCGCTGCTCGCCCCCGACAACGAGCGGCAGTGGACGCAGTGGCTCCGCGGCCACCGGACCACCGGCCAGCCGTCCTCGATCCGCTTCCGGCCGCTGCACGAGGTCGTCGACGAACCCTTCTCGCTCTACTTCCCGGTCTCGACCGGGAGCTGACAATCAGGACCCCCATGACCTCCGACGCGCCCGCGACCGGCGCTCCCGCCCTCGCGATCCCCCGCTCGCGGTTCCTGCTCCCGATCTTCGCGATGCTCGTCGGCTTCGGGCCGCTGACGATCGACCTCGTCCTGCCCTTCCTCCCGACGCTGCAGACCGATCTCGGCGTCTCGGTCGCGACCGCGCAGCTGGTCGTGACCGGCGCGACGTTCGGCTTCGCCGCGGGCCAGCTCGTGTCGGGCCCGCTGAGCGATGCGGTCGGTCGAAAGTGGCCGCTCGGAGTCTCGGCCGCGCTGCACATCGTGGCGAGCCTTGTCGCCGCGACGACCTCCGACACCGCGGTGCTGCTCTCGGCGCGCTTCGTGCAGGGGGCGGCGTGCACGGCGGCCGGAGTCGTCGTCACGGCGATCGTCCGCGACCTCTACAGCGGCAAGCGGCTCGTGACGATGCTCGCGAACCTCGCGGTGATCGTGTCGGTCTTCCCGATCCTCGTCCCGTCGGTCGGGGCGCAGCTGACCAAGATCATCGACTGGCGCGGCTCGTTCCTCGCCGTCGCCGTCTGGGGAGCGGTCGCGACCGTGATCGCGCTGGTCGTGCTGCCCGAGACCCTGCCTCCCGAACGACGGCACCAGGGCGGACTCGCGCCGTCGCTGCGCAACTCCTTCGGGATGCTCCGACGGCCGCGCGTGATCGCGCTCGCCGCCGCCTCGGCCGCCGGATGGTCGATCGGCTTCGCCTACCTCGCGACCGCACCGTTCCTCTACACGAACGTCTACGAGGTCGGCCCCGACCTCTACGGGCTGCTGTTCCTCGCCACCTCGCTCGTGACGATCGCGGTCGGGCAGACGACGGGCCGCGTGATCGTGCCGCGGTTCGGCCCGCGGTTCGCGATGATCGCCTCCGCGATCGTGACCGCCCTCGGTGCCGTCATCGTCGCGGCGCTCGCCCTCGCCGGCACTCCACCGCTCTACGTCGTGGTCGGCGGGCTCACCTTCGCCCTCGCCGGCCGCTCGCTCGGATTCGCGCCGGTGCAGTACCTGTCGCTGCAGGGCCCGTCGAGCGAGGCGGGGAGCGTCACGGCGATCCTCGGCACGGTCAGCTTCACCGCCGCCGGGCTGGTGATGCCGGTGATGGGTGCGTACGCCGAGGTGTCGCTCCTGCCGTTCGCGATCCTCCTGGTCGTCGCGGCTCTGGTGGAGGGCACCGTGGCACTGCTGTTCCGCCCCGGATCGCGGCACTTCGACTCCGGTGGCACACGACTCGACGATGAGAGAGGCTGACATGGACTCCCTGGCACTGCACTGCGGCGGCTACACCCTGCACGTCCGAGCGGGCGGGATCGAGGTCGAGGCGGACGGCCGGATCCTCTACGCCAACCCCCGGCCGATGTTCGTGACGGTCAAGACGGCCTTCGCGGTCAGCGAGTTCTCGGACGGCGCGTACTCCGAGGTGGTCGAGACCGGAGGAGCGATCGAGGCCCGCGGCACGATGACCGTGCCGTCGGGATCGGTCTTCGCCTTCACCGACGTCTACGAGGCGATCGGCGAGGGCGTGCGGGTGAGCCGCGAGGTCGAGGTGCTCGAGGAGGGGGACGACCTCGGCTTCTCGACCAAGGTCTCCCTGTCGATGCTCGAGTCCGACGCCGTCCGCGACTACGACTGCTTCGCGCCGGGGGTCCGCTACCGGCAGAACGAGTACGCGCCGGGCGAGGATCTCGACGCCGAGTACTTCTGGCGGCGCGAGACGCGCTCCGCTCTCCCGCTCTTCGCGATGCAGAACAGGGCGTCGGGAGAGACGGCGACGCTCGCGCGCTGGGCGGCCGACGTGACGCTGCCGACCCCCGACGTCGTGTGGTCCGAGAACTTCACCGACCCGCTCTGCACCGTCGGGGCGATCGGCATGAGCCGGCCGCAGAGCCGGACCCTGAACTACCTCTACTACGGCTTCGGCGTGCGCAGGCCGCTCGACGTCGCTCCGGCGGGGCTCTCGATCGACTACGTCTACCCGGCCGCCGACGGGGAGCTGCCGCTCGACAACCCGTACGCGGGCCTCGACTACGACGAGGCGCCGAAGCGGTTCCAGCGGATGAATCACCCCGTGACCGCCGGCTTCGTGCAGAGGTACTCGGTCGCGCTCACCTTCGGCCGCTACGACGGCTTCGCCTCGATGATGCGCGAGGTCTGGCGCGAGGCGTACGCGCGCCTGCGCGACACCCTGTTCGAGGTCGACAACGAGCGCCACTACCGCCACGGGATGGAGATCCTGAACCGGTACACCCGGCAGTACGGAGACTCGTGGGGGCTGCCCTTCGCCTGCCAGCTGCCCGACATGGACGTCTCGAGCGTCTCTTTCCAGTTCGGCTTCGTGGGTCAGCAGCCGGGGATCGGCTATCAGCTGATCCGCTACGGAGACCGCGAGGGCGTGCCGGAGGCGTTCGAGAAGGGCGTCGGCGTGATCGACTTCTGGGCGCGCGAGGCCCTGACCGCCTCGGGCCTGCCGCAGATGTGCTGGAACCCGACGCTCGGCGGCTTCGAGCCCTACCCGCACTACCTCAGGATGCTCGCGGACGGCGTGGAGGCGGTGCTCGACGCCTACCTCCACCTCCGCGCGAAGGGCGACGAGCGCGCAGGCTGGCTCGAGTTCTGCCGGCGTGCGGCCGACTGGCTGGTGCGCGTGCAGAACGACGACGGCAGCTTCCACCGGGCGTACCACTCCGACAGCTCGGTCCGGATGGACTCGCGCTCGAACACCCCGAGCGTGATCCGGTTCCTGGTGCAGTTCCACCTCGTCTCCGGCGACCCGACGTATCGGGAGGCGGCGATCCGCGCCGGCGAATGGACGTACGAGAACAGCCACCGCACCCTCGAGTACCGCGGCGGCACGTGCGACAACGCCGATGTCCAGGACAAGGAGGCGGGCATCTACGCCCTCTTCGGCTTCCTCGCCCTCTACGACCTGACCGGCGAGGACCGCTGGCTCGAGGGCGCGACGCGCGCCGCCGACTACACCGAGACGTGGACGTACGCCTGGTCGTTCCCGGTGCGCAGTCCGTGGCCGAAGCACCCCTTCAACCGCTACTCGATCAGCGGCCAGAGCATCATCACGATCGGTGGAGGCGCCGACGTGTACATGGCCGCGTGCTCCTACTCGTACTACCGGCTGCACCTGATCACCGGCGACGAGCACTACCTCGACGTCGCCGAGTTCCTCCACAACAACACGCGGCAGTCGACCGACGTCGACGGCAGCATCGGCTACGCGATGCCCGGCCTCGGCCACGAGAGCGGCGACTTCGCGAGCCAGACCCTGCAGAGCCACTACCACTGGCTGCCGTGGTGCACCTTCGTCGAGGTCGACCCGTCGTCGCGCCTGTTCGACACCTTCGGCGTCTACGAGATCGCGGAGGCGCAGCGCCTGCCCGCGGAGGAGCGCGCGGCGCGGAACCGCATCTACGACACCTACGGGAAGGTCGGCTGAGCCCCCCGCACTGCGGCTGTCGGCGTGCACGCCCGATCGCCGGATCGGGCGTGCACCGCGACATCGAGCGTGCGCGCCGGCCGGCTGAGTCGGCGTCGTGTGCCGACAGCCTGCCGCCGAGCACGCCGATGACGGACCGGAACGAGCTCGCGTCGAGGGGCGCGGGTGCTCAGCCGAGCAGCGACAGCGCCGAGAGCCCGATGAACGGCACCATCACGAGGAAGCAGATCGTGCCGTAGTGCCGGAAACCCGAGAAGGATCCAGGCCCTCCCACGAGTCGGCTGAGCGCTCCCGTGACGATCGGCGGGAGGAGGAACAGCAGGAGCCACGGTGCCAGGGTCACGGCACTCGGCGCGGTCCAGTCCGGGTAGTCGTCGCGGTCCAGTGGTGGGAGCCGCACGAGGAAGAACGCGACGGTGAGCAGTGCGGCCGGGACGACGGACAGGCTGGTGAGTGCGATCGCCGTGAAGCGCGCGCCCCGCTCGCGGGAGGGCCGTCCTCGTCCGGCCACGACCGGCGCTTCTTCGTCGGAGTGCTCGTCCGGACCCGCGCTGTCGAACCGGATGCGTCCCATCGTCCTATCATGCCGAGCCCCCCCCGGCATCGAAGGCTCCGTGCTGCGCATCCAGCGCCGGCCAGGCAGGCCCGCCGCGCGCGATCTGCGCGACCGTCAGCGGCTCTCCGAGTCGGCACCACACTCCGTCCGCCCGACCGTCACCGAGAACCTGCTCCGGATCCACGGCGAAGATCTCTGCGCAGAGACACGTGATCCCGTCACGAGTCCGAGCGCAGGCCGATCCGGATCGCTGTCGATTCGCGCGGGATGAGCCGCGCTCGGGGAACATGCCCGGTCGGAGGGGCCTCACCGAGCGCGGCGCTGAGCGCCAGTTGTGCGACGTGTCTTCCGAGGCCCTCGTCGTCGATGAAGACGCTCGAGAGCGAGGGGACGAAGAGTCGTGCGAGCGGGGCGTCGTCGTGACCCACGACTGCGAGCTGCTCCGGTACGGAGATCCCCAGGCGCAGGGCTGCCCCGACGACGATCGCAGCGATCTCATCGTTGTACGCGACGATGCCGTCCACGCCGTTCACTCGCCAATCGGACACCGCGTCACGCGCGGTCTCCGCATCGATGCGCACGCTGGCGAGCGCGCCCCTTCCGAGAGCGTCGCAGGCTGCCGACGCGATGCGGTGGCGGGCTGTGGAGATCTCGGAGAGCCGGACATCCGTCGGGGCTGCGAACGCCAGTCGCCGCCGCCCCTGCTCAGCCAGGTGGTTCACCTGGAGGCGTGGGCCGTCTCCCCAGGAGAAGCCTTCGGCGCTCAGCGGCTGATCCGGACCCGGGATCACCGCTGTCACTCCTGCAGCGCGGATCATGTCGGCCTGCTCGCGGGTGAAGGGGACCATGCCGAGGACGACGTCCGGTTGCAACGTCTCCCAGAGTGGACGTGCTCTGCCGCCCACGTGAGGCGTCATCGTGACGAGGGAGTAACCGGCTTCGTCCAGCGCTGTCGATGCTTGATCGATGTGCCGACTCATGGAGTACTCCATCGGCCAATCGGGCAGTACCAGGAGGACGATCTTGCTCCGTCCGCTGGCGAGAGCCTTCGCTGCCAGATGGGGCCGGTAACCGAGGCGCTGCGCGGCGGCGATGACTCTGCTCTTCGTCATCTCGGAGATCGTCTGTCCGGGGGTCGAGTTCAGCACGAACCCGACAGTGGCCCGCGAGACACCGACCTCGCGCGCGATGTCGGCAGCGGTGACTCGTCGATCGGCCGTCGTATGCGTCATCGAACCCTCCCATCGGAGCCTATCGCTTGACCGCGCTAGCTGAGCCTGCAGGCCTCCTCGCCAGACCACTTGCACGCGCTAGCTCAAAGGCGCTAGTCTCGCGCCACTAGCTCGCTCTAGTTTTCGATCGGTATCTGACAATGGAGTCCTACATGGCCACGCCCGCGCGCGACGTCCCACCCTCTGGAGCTCCTGCTCCGTTCCCGATCCCTTCGGCACCTGCTGCCCAGGAGGAGACGATCGCGACCGAGCAGACTCCGCCTGCGGAGCAGAAGGTCAGCGCTCTCTACATCTGGTTGCAGGTTCTGGGCCAGTTCGGTGTCTTCATCGCGTTCATCACGCCGATCGCGATCTCGCTCTCCATCCGCCTCGCCGAGCTCGCCCCGGGCCGGGAGGAGTACCTCGGCTACATCACCGGTTCGGGCGCTCTCGTCGTGATGCTGACGGGGCCGCTGCTCGGAACGCTCAGCGACCGGACCCGGACGCGTCTCGGTCGGCGTCGCCCGTTCCTGATCGTGGGCACCCTGCTGGGAATCGTGTCCCTGATCGTCATGGCACTCGCGCCGAACCCTCTCGTGCTCGGCGCCGGATGGATCCTCGCTCAGCTGGGCTGGGGTCAGGTCCTGGCGAATCTGCAGATCTCGATGGCCGACAGGCTCCCGGAGAGCCAGCGCGGGAAGGTCGCAGGACTCACCGGCTTCGCCACTCAGGTCGCGCCGGTGTTCGGTGTCGTCATCGCCGGAGGGTTCGCGAGCGACTCGCTGCTGCTCTTCCTGCTTCCCGGAGCGGTCGGAGTGCTCTTCGTCGCGCTGTTCGTCCTGTTCATCAAGGAGCAGGACAGCCGCGGCAACGTGTTCGAGGAGCGCCTCTCGCCCAAGACGATCTTCAGCAAGTACATCTTCAACCCGCGCCAGTACCCGGACTTCTCCTGGGTCTGGCTCGGCCGCTTCCTCTTCTACTTCGGTCTCACCCTCAACACGACCTTCACCGCGTTCTTCTTCGCCTCTCGCCTGGGCGTGGAAGTGGTCGATGTCGCACCGCTCATCGCGACCCTGGGTCTGTTCGGCATCATCGCGACGACGGTGGGTGCGATCGGCGGTGGGTTCCTCTCGGACCGCCTCCGCCGCCGCCGCACCTTCGTCCTCCTCGGCTCGGTGCTCTTCGCGGGAGGCGCGGCAGTCGCCGCCTTCGCGACCGCCGTGCCCCAGCTCTACATCGGCTCGCTGCTCACCTCGGTCGGCATCGGCGTGTTCGCGGCCGTCGATCAGGCGCTGATGCTCGATGTGCTCCCCGAGAAGGAGACCAGCGCCGGCCGCTACCTGGGCATCATCGGCTTCGCCGTCTCGATCCCGCAGGCCGCCGCACCCTTCATCGCCCCGGTGTTCCTCGCCGTCGGCGCCTCCGTTGCCGGGGACAAGAACTACACGCTGCTGTACCTCATCGCCGGCGCTTTCACGATCATCGGCGGTCTGGTCGTCATGCGGGTCAAGTCCGTCCGCTAGCGATCCGACCGCTTCTCGGTTCCCTCGTTCTCCTCGACTTCTGGAGCTCTTCGCCATGCCCGCAGCCTGGACCGCCCCGTTCATCACCCCTGTCGCCTCGCACGGCGCCACGGACGAGCCCGCCTCCTACCTTCGACGCGAGTTCGCGATCGAGCAGGCGCCGGTCCGCGCGACACTGCGGGTCTCGGCGATCGGCCTGATCGAACCCCACCTCAACGGTGAGGTCATCGGAGACGAGGTGCTCGCGCCGGGGTGGACGTCCTACCGTCACCGACTCGTCGTGAGCAGCCACGACGTGACCGACCGCCTCACCATCGGAGCGAACACGATCGGGCTCGCCCTCGGAGAGGGCTGGGCGCTCGGACGCCTGGGCTGGGAGGACAAGCGCAACCACTACTCGGACCGCCCCGCCGCATGGGTGCAGCTCGAGCTCGAGAACACCGACGGCTCCGTCCACGTGATCGATGGCAGCGACGGCTTCCGGGCCGGCCGCGGTGGCGTGCTCGCGAACAGCATCTACGACGGCGAGGTCTTCGACGCTCGACTCGAACCCACCGGATGGGACCGTCCCGGCTTCGACGACTCCGGCTGGGGAGAGGTCGAGACGTTCGACTGGCCACGGGATGCGCTGGTCGAACCGATCGCTCCGCCCATCCGGCGCACCGAGGAAGTCGCTCCGGTCGAGATCCTGACCACCCCCGCCGGCAAGACGGTCGTGGACTTCGGCCAGAACCTCTCCGGCTGGGTGCGGCTGACCGTCTCCGGGCAGCCAGGGGCGACCATCACCCTCCGGCACGCGGAGGTGATGACCGGGGGAGAGATCGACCTCGAAACCCTCCGGACCGCAGCGGGAACCGACCGGTACACCCTCCGCGGAGCAGGCACGGAGACGTGGGAGCCGCGCTTCACGTTTCATGGCTTCCGCTACGTCGAGATCGACGGGTGGCCAGGGCAGCTGACCCCGGACGCGGTCCGGGCGATCGTCGTCCACTCGGACATGCCGCGCACCGGCTGGCTCGAGACCTCGGAGCCACTGCTGAACCAGCTGCACTCCAACGCGGTCTGGTCGATGCGCGACAACTTCGTCGGAGTGCCCACCGACTGCCCCCAGCGCGACGAGCGCCTGGGCTGGACCGGCGACATCAACGCCTTCGCCCCCACCGCCGCGTTCCTCTTCGACGTCCGCGGCGTGCTCGGCTCCTGGCTGCGCGACCTCGCCGCCGAGCAGAAGGAGAAGGGCTTCGTACCGTGGGTCGTGCCGGACGTGCTCTCCACTCCGTCCTCGCCGACCGCGCTCTGGAGCGACGTGGCCGTCAGCCTCCCCTGGGCGCTCTACCGCGAATACGGAGACACCGGCATCCTCGCCAACGCCTACGACTCGATGACGGCGTTCATCCGCCAGGTCGCCGAGCTCCTCGACGAGCGCGGGCTCTGGAGCACCGGCTTCCAGTACGGAGACTGGCTCGACCCCGACGCTCCCGACGACAACCCCGCCGGCGGCAAGACCGATCGGCACCTCGTCGCGGCCGCCTACCTCTGCCGCACCACCCGCGAGATGGCCGACACCGCTCGCCTCCTGGACCGTTTCGACGACCTCGCCGAATTCGACGCCCTCGCGCGCCGCGTGAGAGCCGCGTTCCTCGACGAGTACGTCACGCCCCGTGGACGCGTGGTCAACGAGACAGCGACCGCCTACGCCCTCGCGATCACCTTCGACATCCTCGATGAGGCGCAGAAGCAGCACGCCGGTGACCGGCTCGCCACCATCGTCGCGAAGGCCGGCTTCCACATCTCCACCGGATTCGCCGGCACACCGCTCGTGAGCGACGCCCTCTCCTCCACCGGGCACCTCGACGAGGCGTATCTGATGCTCCTCGAGACCGGCTGCCCGTCCTTCCTCTATCCCGTCACGATGGGAGCCACGACGATCTGGGAACGGTGGGACTCCGTCCGACCCGACGGGAGCATCAACCCCTCCGGAATGACCTCGCTCAACCACTACGCGCTCGGCGCGGTCGTCGACTGGATGCACCGCACGATCGGCGGACTCTCCGCCCTCGACGCCGGCTACCGTTCCATGCGCATCGCCCCCCAGCCCGGGAAGAAGCTCACCAGCGCCTCCCTGCGGCACACGACCGTCCACGGAGACGTGCACGTGCGCTGGAGCATCACCGGATCCCAGGTCGACGTCTCCGTGAGCATCCCGGAGGGAACGACCGCCGAAGTCGTCCTGCCGAAGCACCCCGACGCGCTGACGATCACCGTCGACGCCGGCGAGCACGACTGGAGCTACGAGATCGAAGTGTCCGCGAGCGCCGCGGTCTACGATCTCGGCTCCACTCTCGGAACCCTGGCCGCCGATCCGAACGCCTGGCGCCTGTTCACCGACGTGTTCGGCAGCTACTACCCCGGAGTGCCGCTGGACGGCGCCGCCCCCGAGGCTGCCGCGATGTCCGTCGCCACGATGCTCGAGTACATCCCCGGAGTGTCCAACGAGTTCCGCACCGACCTCGTCACCGCCCTCACCGCCGCATCCACCGGAGCCCCCGCATGAACATCGACATCAGCACCCTGACCCTCGAGCAGAAGGCCTCGCTCCTCTCCGGCCACGACTTCTGGTCGACGACCGCGATCGAGGACGCCGGCATCCCCTCGCTCGTCCTCACCGACGGCCCGCACGGCATCCGCCGTCAAGCAGGCGACGCCGACCACCTCGGTATCAACGACGCTCTGCCATCGACGTGCTTCCCGCCGGCCGTCGCCGTCGGCTCCAGCTGGGACCCGGAGATCGCGGCGCAGGTGGGCGCCGCCGTCGGCCGTGAGGCGCTCGCTCTGGGTGTCGCCGTCGTGCTCGGCCCCGGGGTGAACATCAAGCGCTCACCGCTGTGCGGGCGCAACTTCGAGTACTACTCCGAGGACCCCCTGCTCTCCGGCGTCCTCGGCGCGGCCCACGTGAAGGCCATGCAGGACGTCGGGCCCGGCGCCTCCGTGAAGCACTTCGCCGCGAACAACCAGGAGCACGAGCGGATGCGCATCAGCGCCGACGTCGACGAGCGCACCCTCCGCGAGATCTACCTCCCCGCGTTCGAACGAGTCGTCACCGAAGCCGCGCCCGCCACCGTCATGTGCTCCTACAACAAGATCAACGGGGTCTACGCCTCCCACAACCGATGGCTCCTCACCGAGGTGCTCCGCGACGAGTGGGGGTTCCAGGGCGCTGTCGTCTCCGACTGGGGAGCGGTCAGCGACCGCGTCGCCGGCGTCGAGGCCGGAATGGACCTCGAGATGCCCGGCAGCGCAGGAGTCACCGAGCAGCAGATCATCGATGCCGTCCGCAGCGGCGAGCTCGACGAGAGCCTCGTCGACGCGTCCGTCGCCCGAGTACTCGCTCTCACCGACCTCCCGCAGACCGCCACCGGCGATATCGACGTCGACGCGCACCACGCCCTCGCACGCACCCTCGCCGCGGACTCGGTCGTCCTCCTCAAGAACGACGGCGACCTGCTCCCGCTGGCAGGCCCGTCCCGGCTCGCGGTCATCGGCTCCTTCGCCACCACGCCCCGCTTCCAGGGCGGCGGCAGCTCCCACATCACTCCCACCCGCACCGATGCCCCGCTCGACAGCATCCGTCATCTCGCTCTCGAGCGCGGAATCACCGTCGAGCACGCCGAGGGCTTCCTCGTGACGGAGGACCCCGATGCCGCAGCCCGGCGCTCGCTCGCCGTCGACGTCGCCGGCCGCTGCGACGCCGCGATCGTCTTCGTCGGGCTCGGCGACCGTGAGGAGTCCGAGGGCTTCGATCGGGACACGCTCTCCCTCCCCGAACCGCAACTCGCGGTGATCAGGGAGGTCGCGGAGGTCGCGCCCCGAACGGTCGTCGTCCTCTCCAACGGCGGAGTCGTCTCGCTCGAGGGCTGGCACGACGAGGTCGAGGCGATCCTCGAGGGCTGGCTGCTCGGGCAAGCCGGAGGATCCGCTCTGGCGGACATCCTCTTCGGGATCGTCAACCCGTCCGGCCACCTCGCCGAGACCATCCCGCTGCGGCTGCAGGACAACCCGAGCTGGAACAACTTCCCGGGCGAGCAGGGACACGTCCGCTACGGCGAAGGCGTCATGGTCGGCTACCGCCACTACGAGACCGCCCACACCCCCGTCCGCTACCCCTTCGGCCACGGACTCAGCTACACCAGCTTCGCCGCGTCCGACCTGCAGGTCGCTGCGACCGGCGCCGACACCGCCTCGGTGCGCCTGACCGTGACGAACACGGGAGAGGTCTTCGGGAAGCACGTCGTCCAGCTCTACGTCGCCACCGCCGCCGGTCCCGTCCGCCGACCCTCGCGCGAGCTGCGCGCCTTCACGAAGATCGCACTCGAGCCGGGAGAGTCGCAGACCGTCCAGTTCACGCTCGAGCGTCGCGCCTTCGCCTACTGGGACATCGAGCTCTCCCAGTGGGTCGTCCCGGCCGGCGACTACACCGTGCAGATCGGCGACTCCGTCGCGAGCATCAGCACCGAGGCGACCATCGCTCTCACCGGCGACGTCCTCCTCCGCCCGCTCACGATGGACTCGACCGTCGGCGACTGGTTCGGTCACCCGACCGTCGGACCGGCGCTGATGGAGGGCCTCTCGGCCGGCATGAGCGAGGATCAGCGTCAGCACGCGCAGGAGAACCCGAACGATCTGAAGATGGTCGAATCGATGCCCATGCAGCAGTTCCTCGCCTTCACCGGCGGCGCTTTCCCCCAGGACGCCCTCGAGCAGCTCATGGCGCTGAGCGCCATCGAGCCCGCAACGGCAGAGGGGTGGGCGAGTCCTCCTCCTCGCTGACCGGTCCTGTGACGGACACCGTCCAGGACCGGCCGGCTGTCTCCGCCGTCCGCTCGAACCGACGGCCCCTCACCCTCGAACGAAGGGACCATCGGCTGAAGGCCAGCTGCACGGTCTGCACATCCACGATCCGGCGTCGGGGACTCGAAACCGCTCCCGGACTTCTGCAGAGGCCCCCGGCGTCACTCCTCCGGATCGACCACGAGCCCGACGCCGCCGCCGCGCCGAACGGGCTCGGCGACAGCGGTCATGAGCCCGGACGGGTCGACCTCGATCGCGGCCACCGCCCCGATCTCGGCGGCCGAGGTGAAGGTGTCGCCGGAGGGCGTCAGCTCCTGCCCGAAGGGGGCGAGGTCGTCGGCGTAGGCGTCGATGAACCCGGGCTCGGCCGAGGTCGACGCGGTGTTGCGCTGGGAGGCGCGGGGCGCGGCCACCGCCTCCGGCAGCGTCATGCCGAGGTCGATGCGGTTGACCAGGGTCTGCAGCACCGTCGTGATGATCGTCGCGCCTCCCGGCGAACCGACGACGAACTTCACCTCGCCGTCCTCGAGCACGATCGTCGGCGACATCGACGACCGCGGGCGCTTGCCGGGCTCGATCCGGTTCGGGTCGGTGTCGACGTACTCGGCCGAGAAGTCGGTGAGCTCGTTGTTGAGCAGGAATCCGCGCCCGGGGACGGTCATCGCCGAGCCTCCTGTCTGCTCGATCGTCAGCGTGTAGGAGGCGGCGTTGCCCCACTTGTCGACGACGGAGAGGTGGGTGGTCGAGATGTTCTCGGTGTCGGGCTGCTCCTCCCGGACGGCGGTCGAGCATCCGGATCCGTCGAGCGCCCCGGCGGCGACCGGTCGCACGGACGCCGTCGTCGGGTCGATCGTGCAGTCCCGCGAGTCCGCGAACTCCTGGCTGAGGAGCGTCTCGGTGGGCACGTCGACGAAGGCCGGGTCGCCGACGTAGGCGCCCCGATCGGCGAAGGCGCGGGCGGACGCCTCGAGGTAGAGGTGCAGGGCGCTGCCGGTCCCCTCCGCAGCGAGGTCGTGGTTCTCGAGGATGTTCAGCGCCTCGCCGACCGCGATCCCGCCCGAGGAGGAGGGCGCCATGCCGTAGACGTCGAGTCCGCGGTACGAGACGTGGGTGGGCGCCTGCTCGAGCACCGAGTAGGCGGCGAGGTCGGCCTCGGTGAGCGAGCCGGCCGGAGCGGGGAGGTCCGAGTCGGCGACGATCCGCGGGTTCTGCACCGTGTCGGCGATCTCGGCGGCCAGAGGGCCGTCGTAGAACGCGCTCGGTCCGTGGAGCGCGATGCCGGCCAGCGTCTTCGCGAGATCGGGGTTGCGGAACGTGCTGCCGACCCGGGGGGCGTCACCGCCGGGGAGGAACAGCTCGGCCGTGTCGGGGAACGCCTGGAACCGCTCGAGATTGTCGAGCGTCTGGTTGCGGAAGGTCTCGTCGACCGGGAAGCCCGCCGCGGCGAGTGCGATGGACGGTGCCAGCACGACTCCGAGCGGCAGGGTGCCGAAGCGGTCGACCGCCGCATCCCAGGTCGCGACCGTGCCGGGGACCCCGACCGCGACACCCGACGACACGAGATCGGGGGTGAACGGATACGGCGCACCCGTCGCCGGGTCGATGAACGCGTCGGAGGTGATGCCGGCGGGGGCTGTCTCGCGCCCGTCGATGGTGCTCACCTCGCCGGTGGCGGCGTCGAAGTAGACGAAGTACCCGCCGCCGCCGATGCCGGCGCTGTAGGGCTCGGTCACGCCGAGAGCGGAGGCGGTCGCGATCGCGGCGTCCGCGGCGTTGCCTCCGCGCTTCAGCACCTCGAGGCCCACTCGGCTCGCATAGGCGTCGACCGACGAGACTGCGCCGCCGTATCCGACAGAAGTCGAGGGTGAGACGACCGGGCCGCCGAGCGCACTGCGGATGTCCGCGGGCGAGAGGTTCGGGAACCCGGGGATCGGCCTGTCGAGAGCGGCGGCGGGCGCAGCCCCCGCCGCTGTCAGAGAGACGACCGCGACCAGCGCGAGCGCGATCCGTCGGAGTCCGGATGTCGGGGCCATGGCGTTCCTCCGTCGGAACTCGGTGCAGCGGGCGGTGCGGTTCCCCCAACCTAGGGGGGCATCGGTGCCGCGTGCCAGCGGGAAGGGCGTCGGGTGCGTCGGCTGCGTGCTCCGGGCGACACCGGCCGTGCCGTCATCGCAGTCGGTCGGACAGGGTCGAGAGGTCGTCTACCGCGAGATCGAAGCTGTCGTGTGGGGAAGGATGCTCGGCCCCCGGGCGGGCGACGTAGGCGGTGCGGAATCCGTGCTCGGCGGCGGCTCGCAGGTCCCAGGGATGCGCCGCGACGAACAGTGTGCGACCGGGATCCAGGTCGAGGGCGTCGATCGCGTGCCGGTACGCGGCCGGCGCCGGTTTGAAGGTCTGCACGGCGGCCGTCGAGAGCGCGACGTCCCAGCTGATGGCGTTGCGCTGCGAGAGCCGCGCGAGGGAGTCGAGATCGCCGTTGCTCACTCCTGCGACGAGGCGATCCGAGCGCAGGGCCGCCGTCGCCTCGGCGACGTCGGGCCAGGCCGGGTAGGTCCGCTCCAGGAGCGACACCTCGGCCAGCACCTCGGGCGTCGGGATCCCGCCCGACCCCGTGACCGCGTCGCGCGCCGCCTCGACCACGAGTCGCCGGTGCGGCTGCCACGGTGCACGGCCGTCGACGACGGCGCCCATGCGCTCCTCGAGCAGGCCCGCCCACGTCCGGTGCAGCGCCGCGGAGTCGCGGATGCCCGCCGACGCCGAGAGGCGGGCTGCCGCGCTCGCCCAGGCGGAGTCCTCGTCCACGAGAGTCCCGATGACATCGAAGACGATGGCGTCGATGCGGGAGGGCTGGAACGTGGTCGTCGTCATGGGATCAGTCGAGCAGACGCGCCCGGCGACGACAAGCCGTCCCGACGGGCTCCGAACCGGCAAGATGGCAGCGTCAGAGGGGGACCGATGAATGCTTCTGTTCTGCGCGGTTCAGCCGTGCTGGCGGTGATGATCATGCTGTCCGGATGCGCGCCCACCTTCGCCGCCGAGAACAGCGAGGTCGCGTGTGCGGACTGGGTCCCGTACGACTCGGTCGACGAGGCGGCCGACGGAGCCGAGCTCGTCGTGCGCGCCGAGCTCGAGCCGACCGACACGACGGTGACGATGCACGGCGAGCCGGCCTCGCTCCATCGTGCGACCGTCACCGAAGTCTTCCGAGGCGACGCGGCGGTCGGCGACGTGCTCGATGTGGTGTCGACTCCCGCGAGCTGCACGACAGGCGCGCCCTACCCGGACGGCGATCCGATGCTGCGGGACGAGGCGACCCTCGTGCTCCGTCCCGGAACTCCCGCGTGGGGGAGCGCCGACTTCCTCCAGACGATCACTCCATACTCCGGAGTCTGGGACGAGCGACCGACCGCGGAGTGACGGGAGGGCTGCCATCGCGGTCGGCGGAGGCGTGTCCGCCGGCTCACCCGGTCCCGGCTCGATGGGATCATGGCGCACATGCATCTCTCCGAGTCCGGCGACCGAGACGGTGCTCCGGTGCTGCTCCTGCACGGTGGGGGAGTGGCCGGCTGGATGTGGACGGAGCTGCGGAAGGTCCTCGAGGCGGACCACCTGGTCCTCGTCCCGGATCTGCCCGGACACGGCGGGAGTGCCGATGAGGACTACCGTTCGCACTCGTCCACGGTGGACGTCCTCGCCACCGTGCTGCGCCGCAGCGCCCGAGGTCCGGCCGCCGTGATCGGCTTCTCGCTGGGTGCTCAGCTGGCGATGCGGCTCGCGTCGGAACACCCGGATCTCGTCGGACGCGTCATGATCGTCAGCGCCCAGGCGCGCCCCCTCCCCTTCGCACGAGCGACCCTGCTCCTGCTCGGGCTCGCGGCGCCGCTGTCACGCCGCCGCTGGTTCGCCCGGCTCCAGGCTCGCGAGCTCTTCATCCCCGACGAGTCGATGGAGGACTACATCCGGACGAGCGCCCGTATCTCAAGGCGCACGCTGCTCGAGGCCGTGGGGGAGAACCTCCGCTTCGAGATCCCGGCCGGATGGTCGGACGTCACCGGCGACGCGCTCGTCATGGCCGGTAGCAGGGAGCGCTCCGTGATGAGGAGATCGGCCGCCGCGATCCACGAGGCGCTGCCGGGCAGCATCCTCGAGATCATCGATGGCGGCGGCCACGGCATCCCTCTGCAGCGCCCGGAGTGGTTCGCCGCCCGCGTCGCGAGGTGGCTCTCAGCCGACGGATCCCCCGGCTGAGCGCCTCGCCGCCGGCCCCGACCGGTCAGAAGGGGTCGGATCCGCCCTCGTCGTTCCACCGGTCGATGTCCTTCTCGGCCCGCGCAGCCGCGGCCGGGCTCCGCCAGGCGGTGGTGGCGGCGTCGGCCCACGCCGTCGTCGAGGTGGGGTCGGTGTCGTAGGACTGCCAGAACCGGGTCTCGCGAGCGGTCTCCTCGTGGAGGAGTGTGAGCTGGCCGGATGTCGCGGAGATCGGGAACGGCGTCGTCGCGCCGCTGCGGGCTCTCCCCCTGGCTGGAGCAGGGGTCGTGCTGATGAGTGCACCCATGTCCGGACTGTACGCCTCCGTGGGCGCTCGAGACCGGATCGGCCGGGATCGGGTGCTGTGCGCTCGATCGGCAGGACTGCGGAGGTGGCCTCTCCACAAGAGGGCGTAGTCTCGCCACCACTCGACCACGGCACTCATGGCCCGGACGCGCTCTCCCGCTCCCCGCCCTGCGCCCCCGCAGCAGACGATCACCTACCGGTACCGCCGACAGCATCGAGGCCGCGAGCCGGTCCGGGCGTCGGCGACGTCAGAGCCGCCGCGCCTGCGACGGCGGGAACGAGGACACCGTGAAGACCATGACCTGCCGCGATCTCGGGGGCCCCTGCGGCCTCGAGCTCCAGGGCGCGAGCGCCGACGACGTCATCAAGGCCCAGGACCGGCATCTGCGAGCGCCGACGACGTCATCAAGGCCCAGGACCGGCATCTGCGAGAGGCGGTCAAGGCCGGCGATGAGGCGCACATCCCCGCGCGCGAGGACATGAAGGGGCGCTGGAGGCACCCAAGAAGTCCCTCGACTGGTACAACGGCGTCAAGCGCGCCTACGCCGAGCTGCCCGCGACCTGATCGGCGAGCGGGGTCGCGCCTCAGCGCGTCGGCACCGCGGACGCGGAGGCCTGCGCTCGCACGCGCCGGAGCGCGTCGTCGCGTTCTGCCGGCTCGAGTCGGGCCGGGCCGTACGTGATGACGGGCGGCAGGACGTCGTACCCGACGAACTCGAGCATCCCGCGGTGGATGTGGAAGAGGAACGTCTGCATGTCGCCGTAGCCCTCGGCTGCGCCGGGGGAGAAAGCGGGCTCGCCTCCTCCGGTGGTGAGGAGCAGCATCGCCTGCTTGCCGCGCAGGCCGCCGTCGGCGAAGACGCCGTGCTCGCCGCCGAAGGCCGCGCCCATCACGAAGACGCGGTCGATCCAGCCCTTCAGGATCGCCGGCATCGAGAACCACCAGAGCGGGAACGAGAGCACCAGCAGGTCTGCTCGCAGCAGCAGGTCGAGGTGCGCCTGGACGGGGTTACCGAGCGTCCTGCCGATCACGGCGTCCCGCTGCTCGGCCTGCGGCTTGAAGTAGCCGGAGGTGCCGAACTGGTCGCGGTGCAGTACCGGATCCCAGCCGTCGGCGTAGAGGTCGATCCGCTGGACCTCGAGCCCGTCGCGATGCAGCTGCTCTTCGACGGCGTTCGCCTGGGCCGAGGAGAAGGAGGCCGGTTCGGGGTGGGCGTGGACGATCAGAGCACGGCGCGGGGCAGCGCGGAGGCAGGTGTCGGTCATCCGCCAATCATATCGAGATTTTGCGATATGTAGCTAGATCGTCGACTGGAGGCGCTTCAGCAGTGCGTCGACGTCGGAGTCGTTGCGCCGGTAGTGCGTGTACTTCCCCACTCGCGTGGAGCACACGAGGCCTGCACGCTCCAGCGATCCCATGTAGGCCGAGATGGTCGACTGCGCGAGCCCCGTCTTCGCGGCGAGGTGGGTGACGCAGACCCCGAACTCGGAGCGGTCCGCGATGGGCTCGTACTCGCTGAAGGAGGCCTCGGGGGAGCGCAGCCACTCCATGATCTGCAGTCGGGTGGGATTGCCGAGCGCCTTCAGTACCTCGACGAGCTGCATGTCCACCGTTCCATTCTCCTCTCGGCTCGGCTCGGCTCGGCTCGGTTCGGCATCGTGCCGCTGCCGAGGATCAGGACGCGGTGTAGTACCCGGCTTCGAGGTCCTCGAGCAGGGTGGGGCCGGTCGGGGTCCAGTCGAGGAGGCGACGGGTGGCGGTGCTCGAGGCGGGCTGGTCGCCGCCGAGCAGTGCGCCGAACACGCCGAGTCGCTCCGGGTCGACGGAGGCGGCGGGCAGCCCGGTCTTCCGCGCGATGACCTCGGCGACCGCGCGCAGCGCGACGCCCTCCTCGCCGACGGCGTGCAGCACCGATCCCGCAGGAGCCTTCTCGAGGGCGAGGCGGACGAGGCGGGCGGCGTCGCTGAGGTGCACGGCGGGCCAGCGGTTCTGCCCGTCGCCGACGTACGCCGCGGTGCCGAGCCGACGGTCCAGGTCGACGAGCATCGTGATGAGGCCGTTCCTGTCGTGCTGCCCGTGGACCGTGCGAGGCATCCGCACGAGACCGGAGCGGATGCCTCTGGTCGAGAGCGCCAGCACGGCCGCGGCCGTTCGGGAGCGCACCCCGGCGGGTCCCTCCGGGTCGAGCTCGTCCTGCTCGGTCGCCGTCCCGCCGAGGTCGGTGGGGGTTCCGGAGGCGGCGAAGAACGCTGTGCCGGTCCCCTCCAGCGCCGCGCCGATCGCCTCGATCAGGCGCACCTCGTTCTCGACCGTCTCGTCGAACGCCGCGAAGTCGAGGGTGAACGCGAGGTGAGCGGTCGCGTCGGCGCGCAGGGCCTCCGAGACCAGCAGGGTGTGGTCGGACATGTCGCCCCTGACGGGAGTGACCCCGATCGCGCGGACCTTCTGGGCCGACGTGTCGGAGCGGACGAGGCCTCGCACCTCGTGACCGGCCGCGAGGAGCTCCCGGGAGAGGGCCGTTCCGATCCAGCCGGATGCTCCGGTGATGAAGACGCGCATGGTGTGGTCCCTTCGACAGGTGATGTGACTGAGTAACATCACCATACCTCTGATGGGACACGGTCACATCACTTAGGCTGACGACATGGGTCGATGGGAACCGGATGCGCGCGGCCGGCTCCTGCGCGCCGCCATCGAGCTCTTCGCCGAACGCGGCTACGACGCCACGACCGCTGCGCAGATCGCCGAGCGCGCCGGCCTCACCAAGACGACGCTCTTCCGGTACTTCGCCGACAAGCGCGAGATCGTCTTCCAGGGCGAGGAGAAGCTGGCCGCCCTGGCGACGGAGGGTGTCGCGCACGCTCCGGTCGACGCGGCCGCGTTCGACATCCTCCGGGCGGGGCTCCAAGCGCTCTGCGACCCCGAGACCGGTCCGCAGCAGGAGATCGGCCGCGCGCTCGAGCCGATCCTCGGCACCAGCGCCGAGCTGCGCGAGCGGGCCGGCACCAAGCGCTCGACCCTCACGCGGGCGCTGCAGGAGGCGCTCGCCGTCCGCCTCGGCGACCCCCGCCTGGCCGGCCTGCTCGCCGACACCGGCATGCGCGCCTACTACGAGGGCTTCGGCACGTGGCTCGCCTCGGCCGACGACGTGCTCCTGGTCGACGTCGTCGATGCGGAGCTCTCCGCCTACTGGAGCGCGCTCCTCCGAGCGGCGGCGGAGGTCGATCCCGCCGGATGACACGGGAGGCGGTGAGCTGTTCCGTCTCAGCGGTGGGCGAGGAGGGCCCGTGCCGCGTGGGTGACCAGCTCGCGGTCGGTGGTGAGGGCGAAGTCGTACGCGCCTTCTGCATGCCTGTCGGCGTCGACCTCGCGGGCGGTGAGGGCCGCGGCATGGTCGGCGGTGAACACGATCACGTCCCACTCGGCTGCGAGCCGGTCGTCGCGGTCGATCCTCCGATGGAGCGCTCGGGCAGGCAGGCCCGGAGTGCCGCCGACCGTGAACACGGTGAGCAGGCAGCCGCTGTCGGCGAGGCGCTCGTAGCGCCGCCGCGTCGCCGGCGTCACGTTCGAGTCGTGCTGGAACGTCGCGAGGAGCACGGCGCTGTCGCCGCCCGAGTGGGCGCGCTCCTCGAGGAAGGTGCTCACCTGCAGCAGGAGTGCGCGATCCCCTCGCCGGGCCGGGAGGGCTGCGCTGACGATCTCGAACGGGGTCGCCGCGCGAGCGGAGGACGCCGCCGCCGAGCGCGCGATCCGGGCCCGCCACTCGAGTCGTTCAGCGGGGCTGGTGTCGACCCGCGAGGCCGCCTCCGCCGACCCGGGACGGCCGTAGTGCCAGCCCTGCCCGAGGGTGGCGCCGAGGGCGCGCGCGGTCAGCTCGTGCCGCTCGGTCTCGATGCCCTCGGCGAGCACGACGGTCTCGTTGCGGCCGGCGTAGTCGGCGACCGCCGTCATGATGCGGGCGGCGTGCACGTCCGGCCGCTGGCGGATGAGGCCCATGTCGAGCTTGATCACATCGGGAGCGATCAGCGGCAGCAGCGCGAGCGTCGCGGGCTCCGCGCCGAGGTCGTCGACGGCGATGGCGTGTCCGTGCTCGCGCAGCCGCTCGACGGCGGAGAGCAGCCGGCCGGTGTCCTGCGCGAGCGCCCGCTCGGTGATCTCGATCGTGAGCGGCAGCCCGCTCGTGAGACCGGAGGGCAACCGCTCGCGCCAGAGCGTCGGCGGCTCCACGTTGACGAACAGCTCGTGCGCGTCCCGGCCGCCGAGGCCGTCCGCGGCCCTGACCGCGCGGGTGATGCACTGGTCGTCCACGGTCTCGACGGCCCCACGACGGTAGGCGTCCTCGAATGCGGAGTCGGGGGAGACCGGGCCGGCAGCATTCGCGAAGCGCGAGAGCGCCTCGTGCGCCACGACCCGGCCCGACGCGAGATCCACGATGGGCTGGAAATGCGTGTCCACGACATCGACCCACCCGACAACCATTGGACAAGTATCGGTCAAGGCTCCGAGCCGGTGAGAGCGTTTCCACTGACCGCACCAAGGCCGACGACGAAGAAGGCGGCTCACCGATCTCCTGAGCGCCGTCTGCAGGGCGCCCCGTAGCCTCGTGGGGTGCAGCGGAGCCGCCGCGCACGAAGTCACGAGGAGTCACCATGCACGTCGTCGTCATCGGCGGAAGCGGCCACATCGGCTCCTTCCTGATCCCCCGCCTCGTCCGCGCCGGACACGAGGTCACGACCATCACCCGAGGCACCAGCACCGCTTACACCGCCGGTCCGGAGTGGGATCAGGTGCGCCGGGTCATCGCCGACCGGGAGCAGGAGGACGAGGACGGGATCTTCGCGGCCCGCGTCCGCGACCTCCGACCGGACACCGTCATCGACCTGGTGTGCTTCACCCTCGACTCGGCTCGAGCACTCGTCGAGGGCCTCCGCGGGCACGTCGGCCACCTGATCAGCTGCGGATCGGTCTGGCGGTACGGACCGACACTGAAGCTCCCGATCCGGGAGGGCGAGGGGACGCCCGCGATCGACGACTACGGCACGCAGAAGGAGGCGATCGCCCTCTACCTCAAGGCTGAGACGGCCGCGGGAGGGCTCAGCACCACGACGCTGCACCCCGGTCACATCAGCGGACCCGGCTGGGCACCGATCGGACCGCTCGGCAATCTCGACCCCGCCGTCTGGAGCGCCCTGTCCGTCGGGGAGACGCTGCGCATCCCCGGATCCGGCGCCGAGTCGATGCATCACGTGCACGCCGACGACGTCGCGCAGGCGTTCGAGCTCGCGACGGCTCGGCGGGACGCCGCGGCGGGGGAGGACTTCCACGTCGTCGCCCCCTCCGCTCTCACGGTCCGGGGGTTCGCGCAGATCGCCGCGGGCTGGTTCGGGCAGGAGGCCGTGCTCGAGAGCGTCGGGTGGGAGGAGTTCCGCCGAGGCACGAGCGATGATCACGCCGCCGCGAGCTGGGGCCATCTCCACCGCAGCCAGTACTTCTCCATCGAGAAGGCCGTGACGCTCCTGGGATACGCGCCGCGCTACGAACCCGAGGCGGCCGTCCTCGAGGCCGTCCTGGTCATGCTCGAGCGCGGAGAGCTGACGGTCCCGGGTGAGCTCGCGGCGCGACTCCGCTAGACAGTCGCGCACCGCCCTGTGTCGATCGGGCACCGGTTCTCGCTCCGCGACGCTCGTGCGCGAGTGTCCCGTCTGCTCGGCCGTTAGGTGCGCGGCGATCGGAGCATCTCCGTGCAGCTGCGCGACCGGCTCCTCCAGCTGCGTCGCTGACGGTCGCGGCGACCTCCGAGGAGCGCTCGGCGAACTCGGCAGAGACGACGCGGACGTAGCATCGCTGCTGTGCACGACGAGCCCTGCCTGATCGAGACCACCGCCGGAGACGCGCGGGCCACGACGCTGTTCGCCCTCCAGGAGGCGGAACTCCTGCGGCGCTACGGGGGAGAGGACACCGGGCACAGGCCGCCCCCGGACGCGCCGACCCTCCTGCTCCGCGTCGGCGGCGAGCCGGTCGGCTGCGTCGCCCTGTCGATCGATGGCCGGGTCGCCGAGATCAAGCGGATGTTCGTCGCCGAGCCGGCTCGGGGACGCGGTCTCAGCCGCGTCCTCCTCACCGGGGTCGAGAACCTGGCTCGGCGAGACGGAGTGGAGGTGCTGCGCCTGGTCACCGGCACAGAGCAGCCCGAGGCGATGGCGCTCTACAGCAGCTCCGGCTACGCCCCGATCCCGGGCTTCGGCTACTGGAGCGACGAGCCCGACGCCCGGTTCTTCGAGAAGCGGCTGCGGCCGGCAGCCGAGAGCGCCCCTCCCGATGAACTGACATGACGTCGGTTATCGGGGAATGCCAGAAGCGGAATGCACAGAGCGAGCTTGGCGGCCTCGACCCATAGGACGCGATGAAGTGTTTCCGCCAGCAGCCCGCCACAGGCCGCCCTCAGCAGCTGGGCGGCAGTCTCCGCTGCGGCGTCCACCACGACAGGACCGTTCCGCTGGTGGCGACGGGTCTCTCTGGTTCAGTACTCGATCGGGAGGCGGTCGTGGTCGCGGAAGAACTCCGAGGCCGGGTGATCGGAGTCGCAAGATTCGGCGGTCATCGCCTGCCGCAGGGAGACGACCCTGCTCGCATGACTCCGCGACGCGCCTGCTCTGGGATGTCCTCTGGGCCCCGGCTAAATCCGATCATCGGTACCTCTTTCTTCACCGTCCTCTTGGCTCGGCCAGCCGGGACGGACGAAGGCGACGGACCGCGCGAATGATTCCAGCCGACGGGCCTGCTCGCTGGCCGGTGGTGGCGAGGCGGATTCCTGCCACGACGTGGCGAGGGCGATCATGCCGCCCATCGTGAAGACGACACCGTCATCCGTAGAGGAGAAGGGGATGCTGCTGGTCTCCGTGAAGGCTCCGTGGCGCATCCACGAGGAGAAGGCTGCTGCGAGGACGAGGGCGAATCGATCGGTACGTGGGAGTGAGCGCAGCTTCCGGAAGAACAGGCGGTCCTCGTGCATCCGCGCCAGGAACGGTTCGATCCCGCGCTCGGCGACTACGGCGATGAGCTCCTGCTCTCCGTTGTCCATCACCGGTGAGCCGGCGGGTCGGACGCCCTCCAGGAGTCGGTGGTAGATGACGTCGATCATGAGCGCACCGACGTCCCGGTAGTGATTGTGCAGCACCTGCCGACTGAGACCTGCGCGGGCGGCGACGGCGCTCATCGTGATGACCTCGCCCTCCTCCGCCTCCCAGACCAGCTGGGTCATCGCGTCGATCAGAGCGGCGCGGGTGCGGAGGACCCGGGGATCGGTGCGAGCGGATCGCCGCGGCTCAGGAGTCGTCGGCGCGTCCTTCGTCGGAGTCATGACCCCATCCTCGCAGACTCTGCTCTATTGTGTACAGTCGTCAACAACACACCATATGTAAAGGAGTTGAGATGACTGAATTCGACGGTGCCGGCCCGCAGTCCGCATCCCGTCCCGACCACGCGCGCCTCGCCGAGACGGTAGCGGGTGGGCCGCTGACGTCGGAGGGGCCAGGGTCCGTCCACCGGTACCGCAGCCTCGTCCTCGGTGCGGTCGGAGTGCTGCTGCTCGCGATGGCCATGCTGATGGGCTACTCCGGTGCCTTCTCCCAGCCGCAGTTGAACAATGTCGAGTTGGCCGTGGCCGGGGACGCCTCGTCGATCGTGGCGCTCGAGCAGCAAGCGGCATTCGAGCTCACCATCGTGGCGTCCGATGCAGATGCGCAGCAGCTGGTGCGGGATCGGGAAGTGGACGGCGCAGTCGTCCTGCCCGCCGCGGGTCAGGGCGGCACCGTCACGACGTACATCGCCAGTGGCAGCGGGCGGAGTCAGGCGCTGGCGATCGCCGCCGCAGGCACGACCATCGCGCAGAACCTCGGTGCCACGGACACGACGACCGATCTCGCCCCGCTTCCCGAGAAGGATCCGGGGGGAACCCTCGAGTTCTACGCCGTCCTCTTCGTCACCCTCGGGGCGTCACTGGGCTCGACCCTCTTCGGCCGCATCCTGGGAACGGTCGACACGGCGACCCGCTTCGTCGAGCGCAGCATCGTGCTCGTCGCCTACAGCGCCGCCCTCGCGGGCCTCGTGACCCTCTGGATCGCGAAGGGCCTGGAAGGCGTCACCGTCGACCCGTGGGCGGTCATGGCGACCTTGACCCTCACCGCGCTCGCGGTGGGCGGAGCGGTCACCGGAGTCGCCGCCGTCGGCGGGACCATCGCGGCGCTGGCCGTCACCGTCCTGCTCGTCGTCCTCGGGAATCCGTCCACGGGCGGACCGCTCGGGATCCACCTCCTCAACGACTTCTACCAGTCCCTGTACTACGTCTTCCCCCAGGGTGACGGTCTCGAGATCATCCGCTCGATCCAGTACTTCGACGGCGCAGCGGTGGCCGGGCCCGTCGCCCGCCTCGCGGTGTGGGCGACGTGCGGCATCCTCCTGACCCTGGCCGCCATGCTCCTGCGGAGCCGCCGCGAGGCGAAAGCCTCGAGGAGCCACCGCTCGACTCCCGCAGCCCAGCACTTCGCGCAGATCGACCCGCAGGTCGCGAGGGCGACTCCGCAGGCTGCACTCGCAGGACCCGCTGCACGTCACGGCGGGGCGGGCGACGTTCTGACGGAGCCGGTCGCGGGCTGACGTGCGGGCTAGGGCCCGCGAGGACGTGAATGATCCTCGCTCGCCCGAGTCCGGGAACCGCGGATCAGGCGTTGTAGGCGACGTAGTGCAGCTCGGCCCGGTCGCGCTCGCTGTAGAGATCGAGGTAGGACTTCGCGATGACATCGGCCGCGGCGTCGGGGTGGCCGCCGTTGATGAGGGCGGAGATCGCGACGTGGGCGACGTGGACGCCCTGGGACTCGAGTGCGTCGTGGAGGTTGAGTGTCCAGTTCCGCAGGCCCGCGGCGGCGATGCCGATGTTCGCGTAGGCCGCATTGGGGGTGATGGAGCCGCCGCCGGTGGTGACGAGGATCGTGCCGCTGCCGGCGGCGATCATATCCGGGAGGACCTCGCCGATGGCGCGGAGAGCCCCGCCGAGGTAGAAGTCGATCTGCGGCTGCAGGTTCTCGGACGTGACCTCGAGGACGGCGGCCGGGGCGAGCGAGACGTCGGCGGGGGAGAACTCGAGCACGTCGATCGGGCCGAGCTCGGCCTTCACCGCCTGGAGTGCCGCGGTCACCGTCTCGGGCCGGGCGATGTCGGCGGCGTATCCCTTCGCGCGGATCCCCTCGTCGGCGAGGAGAGCCGCCAGGCCGTCGAGCTTCTCCTGGTTGCGGGAGAGGAGGGCGACCGTGAAGCCGGTGCGGCCGAAGACGCGGGCGATCTCGAGGCCCAGGCCGGGGCCGGCGCCGATGATGGTGAGGAGTGGCATGAGTGATCCTGACGTCGGGTGCGCTGGTGCGCAGGCGGTGGCCGCTAAGTTGAGTGCGGCCTCACAATCACCGTAGACCTAAGTTGAGGCATGGCTCAAGAAACACGGGAGAACCGCATGGTCGAGCAGAAGGCCCTTCGACGGGATGCGCGCGAGAACATCGAGAAGCTGCACACCGCCGCCCTCGAGATCTTCAGCGCCCGCGGCCTCGACGCGCCGCTCGAGGACATCGCCCGCCGCGCGGGCGTGAGCATCGGCACCCTCTACAACCGCATCGGCTCCCGCGAGGCCCTCATCGACTCCGTGATCCCTGCGGTCGCCGGCGCCAAGCTGAAGGATCTCACCCAGCGCGCCCTCGCGGAGCACTCCTCGCGCGAGCGTCTGGAGCGATTCGTGTCGGGGATGATCGACCTCCAGCTGGAGGACCCGGCACTGAACGACGCGATGCTGCGCCGCTTCCCCGACGCGACCGCACTCATCAACGCCTGCACCGGCTCCATCGAACTCGGCCGCGACCTCGTCAAGGCCGCACACCGCGACGGCTCACTCTCGACGGACTTCACCCATGACGACCTCATGGCCATCCTCTGGATGGCCGGTACGACCAGCCGCGAGCCCCATGCGCCGCCGGGCTGGCGCCGTGTCCTCGACCGCAGCCTCGCCGGAGCCTGGACCACGTCGCGTCCGTGAGTGGTGGGGCGGCCGTTCAATGGTGCCCAGGATCAGCGGAGGCGCCGCGGCTCCCCGCGGCGCCTCTTCCCGGTGCGTTCCGTCCTATTCCACCAAGCGGGGGAAGAGCTCTTCCGCGGCGGAGCGGTCTATCTCTCCCAGCCGGTCCGCGTCAGGGCCGTCGTAGGTCGCCAGCCAGTGGTCGAAACGAGCTCGCCACTCCGGGTGCGCATACGGGAAATCGCTGCCGTAGAAGACGTGGCCCGGCTCCGCGAACGCCAGGAGCGACGGCAACGAGGTGGGGGACGAGGACAGGGCGGTGTCGAAGTAGAACCTGCGCAAGCCCGCCTGAATGCTCTCGGGCGTGGTGCCGGGGTTGAACATCGCTGCTGCGCCGAACCGGCTCGCAGCGTAGGGCAGGAAACCGCCGGCATGGGAGAGGATCACCCGCAGGTCCGGGTGCCTGTCGAACACCCCGTGTGCGACGAGGTCGACGGCCGTGCGCGTGGTGTCGAACGGGAAGTCCAGCAGCGCAGTGGGTAGTCCGGGGAGTTGCGCGATCGGCGGTGCGGTCGGATGCACGAACACGACGGCAGAGCGCGCGGCGAGCTCCGTCCACAACGGTTCGTATGCGGGATCGCCGAGGTAGTGTCCGTGCGCGTTCGAGAACAGGAGCACGCCGTCGGCGTGGAGCTCGTCGAGCGCTCGCACCGCTTCCGCGACGGCCCCGTCGAAATCAGGCAGGGGAAGTACCGCGAAGTGACCAAAGCGGTCCGGCCGCTCCCTGACGAGCTCGGCCTGGTAGTCGTTCAATTCTCGCGCGAGCTCACGGGCCGCAGCATCGTCGCCGAAGTGGACGCCCGGCGCGCTCACCGACAGCATTCCCGTCTCGATACCGGCCTCGTCCATCATCGCGATCGCCGCTCCAGGATCCCACTCCGGCATCAGCCAGCCGCCGACGGTTCGCGGACCCTGCCGCGCCGCCGTCCCGCCGCTCAGATCCCACGGATTCCACTGCGCCGTCCCACCGGCGACGGCCTGTGATTGCCCCGACATCAGACTTCCCGCAGCCGCCAACGCCTCGAAGTACCGAGGCGGAAGCAGGTGCTGGTGAACATCGATCTTGCCCGGCATCTCGTTGACCTCCGACTGTTCGCATCACCTGCCATAGCCGTACCGAGAAGCAGAACGGTTCATTAACAGGTGTCCAGTACATGACGAAAGTACATCAGTGGTCGCGTTGCGGCGAAGATTTTCCGCGTAGCTGAGACCGAGCATTGAGCCGCCTGCCAAGACTTCAACGAAACGCATGTCACCCCGAGATGGGGCCCCGATTCTGCAATGGCCACGGGTGGTTCCTCTGCCACAAGAAAGATTGCTCTCGCGGGGCTGCAGTGGGCCCGCGGACCGACGCGGTTCGAGCTGAGCGCCGGCGCTCGGACCGCGGCTAGCTCGCTGCCGGGTCCGGCACCGCTCCGATCTGCGTGAGGATCGCCAGCAGGTCGGGCATGCCCCGTTCGCCGACGACCAGGCCGTCGTGGAAGCGGTAGAGGTTCACGGCCGTGGCGACGACGGCGGTGCCGGTCGCCGGCACGCCGAAGAACGGTCCGTCGTGGGTGCCGCGCAGCGTGAAGCGTGCGGCGACGGCGTCGCCCTCGACGATCGTCTCCTCGAGGGTCCACTGGATGTCGGAGAAGCCGCCGCGCATCATTCCGAGGACCTGCTCGTACCCGGCGAGCCCCTGCAGGGCGCTGTCGCTGAAGGGGACGTGGAACAGCGCTTCCGGCGAGATGATCGACGCGCCGATCGCGGGATCGTCGCTGTTGATGTACTCGACGAACGTCTGCATGCGGGACTGGATGGTGTCGGTCATGCCACTGAGTATTACATGGCAATAAATTCTATGGCATATTCATCCTATGGGATCGATCGCTGCGGACTTCAGGGCTCTCGTGCAGTTCGAGACGGACGTATGGAACCAGGTGGAGCGGCGATTGCGGGCTGTGGACGGGGCCGTGTCGCTCGGTCGTCACCGCATCCTCGAGCTCGCCGCCACCGACAGGGCGACGACGCGCGTGCAGGACGTCTCCGACGACCTCCTCATCACCGTCGGCGCCGCCAGCAGGCTGATCGACCGGCTCGAAGCTGACGGCCTCGTCGAGCGCACCCCGCATCCGAGTGATCGGCGCGGATCGATCCTCCTGCCCACCGAAGCCGGCCGGCGTGCGCTCGCGATCACGACACCCGCGATCGACGACGCCCTCGAGGGCATCCTCGGCGCCGACGGCGCAGCGGCTCTCGCGACTGTCGCCGCTCTGCTCCCGGCGGCGTCCGACGAGAAGGAGGCTTCACGATGACCACCACGATGCGCGCCATCGTTCTCGAGCAGTTCGGCGGACCCGAAGTCCTGCAGGTGCGAGACGTGTCGATCCCGGTCCCGGTCATCGGCCAGGTGCTGGTCCGGGTCGAGGCGTTCGGCCTGAACCGCTCCGAGCTGTACTTCCGGCGCGGGATGGGCTCGTTCGGCTCCCTACCGCGCATCCCGGGGATCGAGGCGACCGGCACGGTGGTCCAGGCTCCCGGCGGCGAGTTCGAGCCGGGGCAGCAGGTTGCAGCGCTCATGGGCGGGATGGGTCGCACCATCGACGGCGGCTACGCCCAATACACCCTCGTCCCGGCGACCAGCGTCGTCCCCTTCACCAGCACCCTCGACTGGGCGACCCTCGGCGCGATCCCCGAGATGCTGCAGACCGCCCACGGATCCCTCACCACCGGCATCGACGCCCGGCCCGGCGACACGATCCTCATCCGCGGCGGCACCTCCTCCGTCGGACTGGCCCTCGCGGTCCTCGCGAAGCAGCGCGGCATGACCGTCTTCTCGACGACCCGCTCGGCCGCGAAAGCCGCCGCGCTCGAGCAGGTCGGCGTCGACCGCGTCTTCCTCGATGCGGGCGCCGTCGCCGACGACGTGCGGGCCGCGGCACCCGGGGGAGTCGACGGCGCCGTGGAGCTCGTCGGCACGGACACCCTCCGCGACACCCTGCGCGCGACCCGCGTGCACGGCACGGTCTGCTTCACCGGCATGCTCTCCGACGTCTGGACCGTCCCCGACTTCTACCCGATCGACTTCCTTCTCAACGGCGTGCGCCTCACCGCCTACTCCGGCGAGGCGAGCGATCTGCCCGCCGCCGTGCTGCAGGAGTTCATCGACGCCGTGCAGGCCGGTACCGCGACCGTCCCGATCGGCGCGATCTACGCCCTCGAGGACATCGCGGACGCCCACCGCGCCATGGAGACCGGCACCGTCACAGGGAAGCTCGTCGTCACCACCCGCTGACCGCCCCCACCGACCACTCACCCGACCCGCCGATCACGGAGGCTTCGCCATGCCCGTCCCCACCCGCCACGCCGCGCGCCTCGCCGCTGCGGCCGCCGCTCTGCTCGTCCTCGCCGGCTGCACCTCCACCGCCGACCCCCTCGCGGACCCCGCGGACACCGACGCCGGCGGCGACACCATCGTCATCGGATCGCAGGACTACTACTCCAACGAGATCATCGCCGAGATCTACGCCCAGGCCCTCGAGGCCGCCGACTACACCGTCGACCGGCAGTTCCGGATCGGTCAGCGCGAGGTGTACGTCGCCGAGATCGAGGACGGAACGATCGACCTCCTCCCCGAGTACACCGGCCCACTCCTCACCTACTGGGACCCTCGGACCACGGCCCGGCTCGAAGACGACGTCTATCCAGCCCTCCAGGCCGCGACACCCGAGGGACTCCGCGTGCTCGACGCCTCACCGGCCACCGACCAGGACACCTACGTCGTGACGAAGACGTACTCCGACGAGTACGGCATCACCTCCGTCGGCGACCTCGCGAAGGCACCCACCCCCGTCACCCTCGGCGGACCCGCCGAAGGCCAGATCCGCCCCAACGGACCCACCGGACTCCGCGACACCTACGGCATCGACGTCGACTACACCGTCATCGAGGACGGCGGCGGTCCCGTCACCGTCGACGCCCTGCAGAACGGAACGATCGACCTCGCCGTCCTCTACACCGCCTCACCCACCGTCGCCGACGACACCCTCGTGCAACTCGACGACCCCGCCGGCCTCCTGCTCTCCTCCCACGTCGTCCCCGTGGCGAGCGAGAAGGTCGACGCGGACGCCGCCGCGATCATCGACTCGATCAGTGCCACACTCACCCCCGAAGGGCTCCTCCAGCTCAACACCCGCAGCGTCACCGAGCAGGTGCCGGCCGCGACCATCGCCCACGACTGGCTCGCCGAGACCTCGCTCGACTAGGAGAGACCTCGAGCCCCCAGCACCCGGAGCCGTCAGCGTCCGACTTCAGCCAGGGCCCGCTCGGCGGCGTCCACGGAAGGCGACGGTCCGGCCGCCCAGAAGGCGCAGCCGCGGCACGATCCGGTAGACGACGAACGGCACCACGACGTCAGCGGATACCCGCCCGGCGCAGGTCGTCGGCCAGGCCCCAGGCGTGCTGTCGCACGATAGCCGCGACGCGGTCGAGCTCGGTGGCGCTGGCCTCTGCCAGAGGGATCGAGCAGCTGATCGCGTCCGTCGCGGGGATGCGGTAGGGGACCACGGCGCTGATGCACGACACTCCGAGGGTGTTCTCCTCGCGCTCGATCGAGTATCCGCGAGCCCGGGTCTCCTCCAGCTGCTCCGCCAGGTGGACGGCATCGGTCACCGTATTGGCTGTCAGGGCGGGCAGTCGGCCGGGGGGCAGCACACCTGAGACCTCGTCCGGGCTGAGCTCGGCGAGCAGCGCCTTCCCAAGCGCGGTGGCATGGGCGGGTAGCTGGCGGCCGACGCGCGAGGTCAGGCGGTGCGATTCGCTCGCCTCGCGGGTGGCGAGGTAGATGACATTGGGACCCTGCAACCGCGCGTAGTGCGCGGTGTACCCCGATGCGTCCCGGATGAGCTCGAGGGTTCTCGACGCCCGCTGAACCGCTCCGTCGCGGTCGAGGTAGGAGGTGCCGACGACCAGCGCCCGGTATCCGATCTCGACACCCGAGCCGTCATCGGTGAACTGGATCCAGCCCGCGTCGGCCATGGTGTGCAGCAGCTGGTGCAGGCTCGACCGGGGGTAGCCCGTCTGACGGTGCAGGTCGGTGACGGAGATCGGCGCGCGGGCCTTCCCGAGGGTCTCGAGAATCGTCAGGGTGCGCTCGGCCGATTTCACCGTGCGCACCGGACCCGCACCGAGGTCGGCAGTGTCGGGGGCGACCTTCAGTTCGCGTGGCCCCGCATCGACCTCGATCATTCTCTTCACCACGCCTCCCCGAGCGCATTGTCGATGACCCCACCGCCGACCCGGACGGTCGACGGGAGCGGGTCGGGGCTCCCCAGGGAGGCCGCCCACTGTTCAGCATCGTCCTGTGGACGATATCCGATCCGCTGTCCGGCTTCGCGGTTCAGCCACCCTCGGGTGTTGGCCGACGTGCCCCAGACGACGTGGCCACCCTGATGCGCGGTGGTTGCCGTCGCCTCGATCAGTCGGCAGAGGTCACCCGGCGACAGCCAGACCGAGAGCGAACGGGGGTTGGAGGGCAGCGCTTCTGTGGTGCCGAAGCGCGCAGACACGACGGTCATGCCGAAGCGGTCGGCGTACAAGCGCCCGAGAGCCTCCATCGCCGCTTTACTGACGCCGTAGTAGGAGTCGGGGCACGGGGCGAGCTCGGCGGCCGACAGCGTCTCGGCCGCCGTGGCGTAACCGACGGCATGAATCGAACTCGCCAGCAGGAGCTTCATGACGCCGGCCGATCGTGCCGCTTCGAGGACCGTCCGAGTTCCGTCGATGTTCGTCGAGAGGATGTCGGGCCACGGTCGCTCCTGAGCGAAGCCGCCCAGATGGACGACGACGTCGATGCCCTGGCAGGCCGTAGTCACGACGTGCTGATCGGTGATCGAGCCGTTGACGAACGTCTCGGAAGTGCGCAGCGCTTCGCGCGGCTCGACGAGGTCGAGGAGTGTGACCGACCATCCCGCATCGGCCAGGATCGGCCGGATGAGCGAAGCGACCACCCCCGAACCGCCGGTCATCAGCAGACGTCGCACCATTGCACACACTCCCTTGTTGACGGCACCGGATCTGGTATGTAGCTTAGCGCACACGTTCACAAAGATGGAACGTATTTACATATGTGAATGGAGAAACATCAATGAAGAAGTTCTCTCTGGCCGGCAGGACTCTCGCCGTGGTCTCAGCGCTCGCGCTGGTGGGCTCGGTGAGCGCCTGCTCGACGGGCGGCGCCAGCTCGTCCAGCAGCGACGACGGTGAGCCTCTCGAGGTCTGGACCCGTTCCAGTGCCGATGCGGCCAAGACCTACGAGAAGGTGTTCGCCGACTTCACCGAGAAGACCGGCATCGAGATCAACTACCAGGCCGTGGAGGAGTTCGACACCCAGCTCGCCGCGCGCGCCTCGGAGAAGGACCTTCCCGACGTCATGATCAATGACGCAGCATCCCTCGGCAACTACGCCTCGCAGGGGTTCCTCCTGCCGGTCGACCAGTCGAGCATCGAGGGCGAGGCCGACATCAGCCAGACAACCTGGGACCAGAACAAGGGACTCGACGGCACGATCTACGGCGTCCCGTTCTCCCGGCAGACGAACGTGCTGATGGTGCGCAAAGACTGGCGCGAGAAGCTCGGCCTCGCCCAGCCGAAGACCTGGGACGATCTCACGGCGATGGCCACGGCCTTCGCCACCCAGGATCCCGACGGCGACGGTCAGGCGGACACCTACGGAATGGTCGTTCCCGGAACCGCGAAGAGCGCCTACATCGCCCGCTGGGGCGTGCCGTACATCTGGCAGGCGGGCGGCGACATCATCGAGAGCGACGGTGAGGGCACCTACAAGTCGGTCATCGATTCCCCCGAGACCGCCGAGGCGATGACGTTCATCCGCACGCAGTTCTGCACGCCGGGCAACGTCGTCCCGGGGTCGTTGAACCTCACCACCGGCGACTCACCCTTCTTCGCGGAGGGCACCGCGGGCATCTACCTGACCGGGCCCTACAACATCCCGAACTTCGACCGCGCCGTCGGGAAGGAGAACGTCGAGGTTGTGCCGATGCCCGCAGGGCCTGCCAGCACGACGACCTTCGCCGAGGGCGAGAACATCTACTTCGGCGCGAGCTCGACGAAGGCGGAGCAGCAGAAGGCTCTGGCCGAGTACCTGATCTCTCCCGAGGCCCAAGAGCTCGCCATGGATGTCCAGCCCGCCGATTCGACGACGGTGAGCCAGCCGGTCGTGCGTCTCTCGGTGAACAAGAACGTCGACGTCGCCGACGTGCTCGGAGACGAGCGCTGGCAGGTCGTCGCGGACTCCTACGACGACGACGCCAAGACGTTCACCTGGTCGATCAACTACAACCCCATCCGCCAGGCCCTCGCCGACGGCATGAACGCCATGATGGCGGACTGCAACAGCGACATCCCGGCCGGCCTGGCATCGATCGACAGCACCATCACCACTGAACTGAAGAACCAGGATCTGCTGAAGTGACCTCGAAGCCCACGGAACGACCGATCACCTCGGGGGGTGTCGGCCTCGCCCCTTCACGGCCGATTCCCCCCACGGTCCGCAGCGCTGGCGCCGGCCGCACCAGGAGGCCCCGCTTCACCCTGCGTTCGCTGATCCCGTGGATGTTCCTGCTGCCCGGCCTGGTCTTCGCGCTGGTGTTCAAGTTCATCCCGATGATCGAGGGCTTCCGCTTGAGCGCCTTCAAGGTGCAGCCCTTCCTCGGCGACGTCTTCGTGGGCTTCGAGAACTACAGCGCAGTGCTCACCGACCAGCGCTTCCTGGATTCGCTCGGGCACACGGTCGTGCTGGGAGTGGGACAGACCATCGGAGCCCTCCTCCTGGGCTTCCTCCTCGCGCTCCTGCTCGAGGGCCAGTCGCGGAGCCTGTTCCTGGTGCGCACGGCGGTCTTCCTCCCCGTCGTCACCGCCCTCGCGGTGGTCGGCGAGATCTGGCGCATCCTGTACTTCCCCACCGAGACCGGGTTCATCAACTCGATCCTCGGCGTCTTCGGCCTGCCCGCCCAGGAGTTCCTGAGCGACCCGAATTCGGCTCTCTTCTACGTCATGGTCGTCGGGATCTGGACGGGCGCGCCCTACAACATGGTGATCATCCTCGCGGGGCTCGCCGGCATCGACCGCACGCTCTACGAAGCCGCGGCCGTCGACGGAGTCTCCGTGTGGCAGCGCATGCGCTACATCGTCCTGCCGGGACTGCGCTCAGCGGTCTCGGTCGTGCTGACCCTCGCGGCGATCCGGAGTCTCCGGACCTTCACCGAGGTGTACGTGCTGACCGGTGGTGGTCCCGCCGGCTCGACCGAGGTGTGGATGACCCGGGTCTACTCGCTCGGCTTCCAGAACAACAACCTCGGGGTGGCCTCGGCCGCGTCCGTGCTGCTGCTGGTCGCCACCCTGGTGCTCACCCTCGGGGTCCGCATCCTCTCCTCCAGAAAGGCCGCCGCATGATCCCCACTTCTCCGGCCGCACCCGACACGGCGGTCGCCGCTCTGCGGCCGGCGAAGGACAAGGCCACCCGCGCGAACACGCAGTTCGACACGGCGCTGGGCTGGCGGCCCGGGTTCGGTGTCGCCACCCTCGTGCGCATCCTGATCTGCGCCGTGGTGCTCTTCGTCTTCGCCGCTCCCTTCATCACCATCATCTCGGGCGCCTTCGACGCCAGCACCGACTCGACGAGGGTCAGCCTCTTCCCCAACAATCCCTCGCTCCTGCCCGCCCAGGTCGCCGCCGACAAGGGCATCTGGGGGTACTTCGCCAACTCGCTGATCATCGTCGGCGGCGGGCTCCTGCTGCAGATCGCGATCTCGATCCTGACCGCCTATGCGCTGGCCAGGCACCGCTTCCGCGGACAGTCGATCGTCCTGCTGCTCTTCCTGCTGACGATGATGCTGCCCGAAGAGGTCATCGCGATCCCGCTCTCGCAGGTCATCGGCAACATCCCCGTGCTCGGCATCAGTCTCCGCGGCACCGTGTTCGGCGTGATCCTGCCTGTCGCGGTCTGGGGGTTCTCGATCCTCATCATGACCGAGTTCATGAAGGACATCCCTCACGAGATCGAGGAGGCGGCCCGCCTCGACGGCGTCGGCGAGCTCCGGATGCTGTGGTCGATCATCCTGCCGCTGTGCAAGCCGGTGCTCGGCGTCGTGACGATCTTCGGATTCATGATGATCTGGGACCAGTACCTGCTGCCTCTGATCGCCGCGAACGATCCGAGCGACTACACCCTCACGGTGGCCCTGAGCGTGCTGCGCACCGACGCCCAGACAGGCCCGGGCGTGCTGCTCTTCGGCGCTCTGCTCGCTCTCATCCCCAGCCTCATCGTGTACCTGCTCATGCAGAAGTCGCTCATCCGCGGCATCACGTCCGGCGCAACGAAAGGCTGACGACCATGACGATCCTCACTCCCACCCCCTCGACCCCCGACGGGCAGCCGGTCGAGCTCGATTCCACCGGCAAGCCGGAGCACCGCATCACGGACCTCGTCATCACGCCGATCGCCTTCCGCGACCCCGCGCTGCTGAACTCCATCGGCGTCCACGAACCACTCGCTCTCCGCACGATCGTCCAGCTGGTCGTCGCCGACGGCAGCGTCATCGGCCTCGGCGAGGGCTCGGGCGAGCGCGAGGTCCTCGACCGGCTCGAGGTCGTCAGGCCCGCCGTCCTCGGGCTCAGCGTCTTCGACCTCAACGGGATCGAAGCGGCGATCAACACGGCACTCGGCGGCGACGACGGCGGACTGACACGCATCCAGCGCCGCGTCGTCTACTCGATCATCGATGTCGCCTGCCACGACGCCCAGGGCAGGATCATCGGAGTTCCCGTCAGCGAACTGCTCGGCGGCGCCGTCCGCACGGAGGTTCCGTACAGCGCGTACCTCTTCTACAAGTGGGCCGGGCATCCGGCGGCCGACGGCAGCACGGCCGACGACGAATGGGGTGCGGCCCTCGACCCCGCAGGCATCGTGAAGCAGGCCCGGCAGCTGATCGACGAGTACGGATTCGGGTCGATCAAGCTCAAGGCCGGCGTCTTCCCGCCCGAGCAGGAGATCGCGGCCATCCGCGCACTCGCGCAGGCGTTCCCCGATCTGCCGCTGCGCATCGACCCGAACGGCGCCTGGACCGTCGAGACCTCGCTCATGGTCGCTGACGAGCTCCGGGACGTGCTGCAGTACCTCGAGGACCCGACGCTCACCCTCGACGGCATGTCGGCCGTCGCGGAGTCGGCCGGAATCCCGCTCGCCACCAACATGTGCGTGGTCGCCTTCGAGCAGATCAAGGAGGCGCTCGAGAAGAACGCCGTGCAGATCATCCTGAGCGACCACCACTACTGGGGCGGTCTCCGGCACACCCGGGAGCTCGGCGCCATCTGCGACACGCTCGGCATCGGTCTGTCGATGCACTCGAACTCGCACCTCGGCATCTCGCTCGCCGCGATGACGCACGTCGCTGCGGCATCACCGACACTCACCTACGCGTGCGACACGCACTACCCGTGGAACCACACCGACGAGATCGTGAAGCCCGGCGTCCTGGCGATACGGGACGGCTCGGTCGCCGTGCCCACCGGCCCGGGCCTCGGAGTGGAACTCGACCTCGAGGCCCTCGAACGCCAGCACCGCGTCTACGTGGAGTCGGGCCGCACCACCCGGGAGGACACGGTCTACATGCGCTCCATCGACCCCGACTACGACCCGACGCTGCCCCGATTCTGATGGGCTCGTTCCAGACCGGGTCCTCCTTCGATTCAACGGCCTACTTCTACCCGTGGGACGTCGTGGGCGACCCCGCTGCCGCTCGGCGCATCGCGCGGTCGGGTGTCTCGAGCGTCACCCTGGCCGCCGCGTACCACTCCGTTCGGGCGGCGACGCCACGTCATCCCGGGCATCGCGTCGTCGAGGCCCGCACCGCCGCGCTGTACGTCCCCGTGCGGGAGCGCGCGTGGGCGGGTCAGCGCCTCACACCCGGCGACGGTGCGGCATGGGCCGGACACGACTCGTTCGCCAGGGCTCGCGATGCACTCGCCCAGGCGGGTCTCGCCAGCCAGGCCTGGCTCGCGCTGACGCACGCCGACGGAATCGCAGCGGGTGGTACGTCGTCACCGGTCGCGCCCGACCTGTGCACGACGAACGCGTTCGGCGACGTCTACATCTACTCTCTCTGCCCCTCGAGCGAAGAGGTCCGGCAGTACGCCGCCACGCTGACCTCCGAGTGCGTCGCACTGGCGGGCGTCGACAGCGTGATCCTCGAGGCCGTGGGCCCGATGGGCTTCGGCCATCTGAGCGCGCACGAGAAGACCGCGGGGGCCGACTACGGCCCTCTCGAAGAGGCACTCCTGTCGGTGTGCTTCTGCGCGGCATGCTGCTCGGCCTACGACGAACGGGGCGGGGCGGATGCTCTGCGGCAGTCGGTCCGCGAGGCGCTCTCCCGCGCACCCGACACCTCAGCGACGCTCGACGACGGCCTGCGGGGCGCTCTCGGCGACACGACCGCCGACGTGCTGCTCGAGACCCGGCGGTCGGCCTCACTCGAGCTCCGGACAGCCGTGCTCGACGCGGCTCGATCAGCCGGCGCGTCGAGGGTGACCCTGCACTGCTCGAGCGAGGTCTGGGCGACGGGGCCGTTCGGCGCTCTTCTCGACGACGCGCGCGACCTGGACGGTGTCGTCGCCGCCGCCTGGGCGCAGGGGTCGGAGAGCGTCGCCGAGGTCTCACGACTCGCCGGAGCAGCGCATCCCTCGCTCGCCATCGGGGCGTACTGCACGGTCCTGCCCCCCACCCCGATCGATGTCCAGCAGACCGTCCGGCACTGGTCCGCCCTCCTCGAGGCCGGCGCCACCGAGCTGCACCTGTACCACGCCGGTCTGGCCTCGGATGCTCGGCTCGGCCTGCTCGAAGCGGCGCTCGACCAGGTCGAGGCTACCGACTCCACCCGGACCCCCACTGCGCCGTCACCCCTCTCGAAGGAGCCCTCCCATGACTGAGCTGACCCGTCGACTCGGCGACCGACCGATCGTGGCCGTGCTGCGCGCCTCCGAGTCGACCGCCTTCATCCCCGTCTGCGATGTGCTGTTCGACGAGGGCTTCCCGGCTGTCGAGATCACGATGACGACGCCCGGAGCCCTGCAGGTCATCGCGGACATCCGCAGACGGATGCCCGCCGACGCGGTGGTCGGCGCCGGCACGGTTCGCACGCTCGCTCAGGTCGACGGCGCGATCGACGCCGGGGCGCAGTTCCTTGTCAGTCAGATCACCTCGCCCGAGCTCGTCGCCGCTGCGGCGGCGCGCGGAGTGCCCTTCATCCCCGGTGCCCTCACCCCGACGGAGATCGTCCATGCGTGGGAGCTCGGGGTCGAAGCGGTCAAGGTGTCGCCCATCGGGCCGGTCGGCGGCCTCGACTATCTCGCAGAGCTCATCGGGCCCCTCCCCGAGATCGCCCTGTTCCCCACCGGCGGCGTCCTGATCAGCCAGGCGGCGGACTACCTCGACACCGGTGCTTCGATCATCGGCCTGAGCAGGGATCTCGTTCGCGACGCCTTCAACGACGGCAGCCTCGATGAGCTGCGCGAGCGCGCTCGCTTCGTGGTCGGCTCCGTCGCGGCGCGCCGGACCGCACAGCCGGCCTGACTCCTTCTCCCATCCCGTCTCACCCACACACAGATCCAGGAACCTCATGCAGAAGATCGCCTTCATCGGACTCGGGATCATGGGACTGCCCATGGCGAAGAACCTCGTCGACGCCCGCTTCCACGTCACCGGCTTCAACCGCTCCAGCGCCAACCTCGACGCTCTCGTCGAGCACGGCGGGCGGCGAGCCGGCAGCGTCGCCGAGGCCGTGGACGGTGCCGACGTCGTCATCACCATGCTGCCCGATTCCCCCGACGTCGAGGAGGTGGTACTCGGAGAGGGCGGAGTGCTGGACTCGGCGAAGAGCGGCGCCCTGCTCATCGACGCGAGCTCGATCGCCCCCGCGACGGCCCGCCGAGTAGCGGACGCGGCCGCAGCCGTCGGAGTGCGGGCGCTGGACGCCCCGGTCAGCGGAGGCGAGCAGGGCGCCATCGACGGCGCGCTCTCGATCATGGTCGGCGGTGCGGCCGAGGACTTCGAGGCCGCGCGCGACGTCTTCGCCGCGATGGGGAGCACGATCGTGCACGTCGGCCCCAGCGGGTCGGGCCAGACAGTCAAAGCCGCGAACCAGCTCATCGTCGCCGGCACGATCCAGCTGGTCGCCGAGGCCCTCACCTTCCTCGACGCCCACGACGCCGACCTCGAGGCCGCCGTGAGCGTGCTCGCCGGAGGCCTCGCCGGAAACCGCATCCTCGATCGCAAGGCGGCCGGGATGATCGCGCACTCCTTCGCGCCGGGGTTCCGCATCGAACTGCACCACAAGGACCTCGGCATCGTGCTCGCCGCCGCCCGGGAAGCAGGAGTGGTCGTCCCCGTCGGAGCGCTGCTCGGTCAGCTCATGGCGTCGATGGTCGCGAACGGCGACGGCGGGCTCGACCACTCCGCCCTGCTCCTCGGAGTGGAGCGCCTCTCGGGCCGGGGGAGCGTGGGGGGCGCATGATGCGTGCAGCGGAGCCACAAAGGAGCGCGAAAACCGTCCGAGCCACTCAGGAGCCGTCCTCCGTGGCGGATGTCGTCACACCCACCGAGGAGATCTTCGTCTGGCGAGCCGGGGCCCTGACGGTGTCCTTCGGCTCGGGGGAGCACCCGGTCCGGATCGTGGGCGTGAACGCCGGACCGGAGCAGGTGGTCACCGAAGCGACGCAGCCACTCGTCGAGGCCATCGTCACCGGCGACGGCCGCGCTCGGAACACGACTCGGTTCACGCATACCGGCGTAGGAGCGCGCCTTCGTCTCGTCGACGTCCGAGAATCGACGATCGACGGCGTCGCGCACCTCGAGATCGATCAGCGCGATGCTCGGACGGGTCTCGTCGTGACGGTGGCCTTCACGGCGTCTCCCGACATCGCGGGTGCCCGTGTCAGGACCTCGGTCCGCAACGAGGGTCCGACGCCGGTCGTACTGGAGGCGCTGTCCACGGTTGCGATCGGTGCGCTGGTCAGTCACGGAGACGATCCGCACGACGCGCTGCTGCACTCGGGATCGGGTGAGCAGCTCGCTGAGAACCGGTGGGTGGTGACGAAAGCCTGGTCGCAGGCAGGGCTCGGCGATTTCCACTCCGGGACCAACCATCAGCCCGGACGCGGATACACCGCAGCGACAGGGACCTCGACCTGGACGACGGCTCGCGCGCTGCCCACGGGGGTACTCGAGCACCCCCGATCCGGTCGCGCGATCGCCTGGCAGATCGAGCACAACGGCGGCTGGCGCTGGGAGATCGACAACCAGCGCGAAGGCGAGGACGCGCTGGCTCTCGTCCTGCTCGGTCCGACGGACCTCCATCATCACTGGGCCGAGGAACTCGTCCCCGGAGCGAGCTTCGAGTCCGTCCCCGCATCGTTCACAGTCGGCAGCGCCGGCGCAGCGAGCGCAGTCGCCGAGCTGACACGGCACCGTCGCTGGCTCCGACGAGCGCAGCGAGCGGACAGTTCCTCGCTCCTCGTCTTCAACGACTTCATGAACACGATCCTCGGCGATCCGACGACCGAGCGGCTGCTCCCCCTCATCGCGGCTGCCGCCGCGGTCGGGGCGGAGTGCTTCTGCATCGACGCCGGCTGGTACGACGACAGCGAGGAGGGGGACTGGTGGCCGAGCGTCGGCGAATGGCTCCCGTCGACACGACGGTTCCCCGGTGGCGGACTGGCTCGAGTCACTGACGAGATCCGTTCCCACGGAATGAAGGTGGGCATCTGGGTCGAGCCCGAGGTCATCGGCGTCCGCAGCCCCCTCGCCGACGCACTCCCGGCCGAGGCTTTCCTCCAGCGACACGGGATCCGGGTCCGCGAACACGACCGCTACTTCCTCGATCTGCGCAACGAGGCCGCCCGAGAGCACCTCGATCGGACCTTCGATCGACTCATCGCCGACTTCGGCGTGCGCTTCTTCAAACTCGACTACAACGTCACTCCCGGCGCGGGGACGGACCTCGACGCCTTCTCGGCCGGGGCGGGGCTCCTCGCGCACAACCGCGCGCACCTGAGCTGGTTCGCCGCGCTCCGAGCTCGGCATCCGGACGTGGTGTTCGAGAACTGCAGCTCGGGCGCCATGCGCTCCGACTTCGGGATGATGGAGGTCTTCGACCTGCAGTCGACGTCGGACCAGCAGGACTTCCGGCTGTACCCGCCCATTGCCGCCGCCGCACCGATGCAAATGCTCCCGGAGCAGGCGGCCAGCTGGGCGTACCCGCAGCCGTGGATGAGCCAGGACGAGATCGCGTTCACCATGGTGACGGGCTTGTCCGGCCGTCTCTACCTGTCCGGTTTCCTGAACCGGATGAACGAGGAGCAGTTCGCCCTCGTCGAAGAGGCGGTCCGAGTGTTCACCGCAGTGCGTTCCGACATCGCGGACGCCGTTCCCGAGTGGCCGAGCGGCTACCCGGACTGGGAGGCACCCGCACTCTCGCTGCGGCTCCGATGCTCCGGCCGGTCGCTGCTCTACGTGTGGCATCGGAGCGAATCGACCACCGAGACCCTCGAGCTCGACCTCGGCGCGAACAAGACGCCGACCTCGCTCCGGCAGATCTATCCGGTGTCCGCGACGGCCTGGACGATCTCCGGAAACGGGAACGGCCGGATCGCTCTCACCCCGCCTACCCCCGGTGTTTCCGCACGGATCTATGAACTCACCATCGACTGATCCGGCTGCTCCTTCGTCATCTCGTGCCGCCTGATGGGCAGCTCGGTTGCGATCGATGCCGGCCAGAGTGGCATCCGAGTCCGGGTCTTTGGCGGCAATGGCGGGGTATATGAGCTGGATACGTCGAGCCATCACGGGATCCGCACCGACGTACACCTCGGTAACGAACTAGAAGCGGTAGCGACCTCGATCATTGGTCAGATCGGTCAGGTGGAGGAGATAGCCGTAGGGTCTACTGGTTTCACTGGGAACGAGAACCTGCTCGGACTCGAAGCGCTAAGGGACCTCGGCGTGCAAAAGGTTCTGATAGCCCACGACTCGATCACTTCTTACCTCGGAGCTCTCGGCGAGCAACAGGGCGCTGTCGTCGCCGCAGGGACCGGAGTCGTCACGCTCGCCGTCGGAGCGGACGCAGTGGTGAGGGTCGATGGCTGGGGCCACATCATGGGAGACGCGGGTAGCGGCTACTGGTTCGGGCGCGCAGCCCTCGACGCGGCCATGCGCGCCTACGACGGGCGCGGTCCTGACACGGTTCTACTCGATCGACTTCGAGACGAATTCGCTGACGTCGAGGAAGCCTATATCGCACTGCAAGCCGACCAAGCCCGCGTTCGACGAGTCGCATCCTTCTCCAGATGGGTGACAGAAGCAGAGAGTGACGGCGATCCAGTAGCTGCCGACATCTGTAAGAGAGGAGCGGTGGAACTCGCCCTCTCCGCTGCAACCGCGCTGGACAGAGTCAACATCAGTCTCGATGCAGAATCCCTCGTCTGCACTCTCGGTGGGATATTCAGGGCCCCTACTGTACGAATGAACTTCGAGACGGAAATGAGAAGACGACGACCACATTCGCGTCTTGTTCTTGATGTTGGTGACGGCCTAGATGGAGCGTCTATGCTTCTTGACATCGCATCTAGCAGCCCGCTCATTTCTCACGTCAAAGTAATTTTCTTCGGCTGAAGAATGGGTCTCGAGGAGGCCGAGTCCTTGACAAGCTCAGGTCGCCTGCGAACCGTGGGAAAAGATCAGAACATCCTGCGACATGCCAACCACTCGGTACTGAGGGGCCGGGCGCCGGCAGGAGGCACGGGTGCACATCGAGCAACTTCGTCAGATCAACCGACATAATATCAACTATCGGCGGTATGTTGCTCAATGCGTCGATGGCTGTACCCCCGCTCCCCGTTCTCGAGGGACCGCCGAGTCGAGCCGGATACTCAAGGGATGACATCACCACTCGTCTCGGCCGTCGCTCACTCCGGCCTCACCGTGACCGATCTCGACGACTCGGTGGAACTGTGGTGCTCCGGTCTCGGCTTCACACTCGAACGCACCTTCACGCTCGATGCGGACATCACGGTCGCGACCACGGGCGTCGACGGAACGACGATCCGGGGAGCGGTGGTGACGCTCGGAGACCACCGAGTCGAGCTGCTGCAGTACGACCCCCCTCGGTCGGCTCGAGCAGCCGGCTCACCCGCGGACATCGGCACGGTGCACATCGCGCTGACGGTCTCGGACCTCGACCGGGTGCTGGGCCTGTGTGCGGGGCACGGTTGGCGGCCGGTCGGTCCGCCCCACCGGATGACCAGCGGCGCCCGAGCGGGTACGCGCATCGTCTACCTCGAGGGTGCGCTCGGCGGCTTCCTCGAACTGATCGCGCCACCGCGACTTCCCTAGCGCGGGCCTGCTCGGCCGCTCACGGAATCTGCGCTCAGCAACCTCGGGAAGCCTGCAACCGCCCCAGATCCACCGAGATGACAGTGAGGAAGCCGGTAGACGACGCGAAGCAGAGGGGGGACTCCTGTCGCCCCGCTCGGGCGGACTCCATGACCCCGAGGGAGGCACTCGGTCCAGGAGCGCCCGCTGGCCGGCAGGCGTCCGCTGCAGGGACGTGCAGGCTCCGCTCGCTCCCGAATCAGCTCTTCGAGCCGGCGAGGGCGAGTGTGCCGCCGAGGCCGATCATCACGACGCCGCCGGTGCCGGTGAGGGTGGACATCCGCCGGGGGGAGGAGGCGAACCAGGCGCGCGCTGTGCCCGCCGCGAGGGCCCACACGCTGTCGCAGAGCAGTGCGAGAGCCTGGAAGGTGAGGCCGAGGAGGAGCAGCTGCGCCCAGACGGGGCCCGCGGCCGGGTCCACGAACTGCGGCAGGACGGCGACGAAGAAGGCGATCGTCTTCGGATTCGTCAGCCCGACGACGACCCCCTGGCGCAGGAGCGTCCACGAGGATGCGGGAGCGACAGGTGATGCGGCCGTGTGCGCGTGGCGGTGGCGGATCGCCTGGATCCCGAGCCAGACGAGGTAGGCGGCCCCCGCGAGCTTGAGGACCGTGAAGGTGAGGATCGACGACGCCACGACGGCACCCACGCCGAACGCGACCGCCAGGACCGCCGGTGTGACTCCGAGCGCGTTCCCGATCACGCTCAGCACGCCGGCGCGGCGACCGAAGGCGATCGACCGGCTGATGGTGAAGAGGACGCTCGGCCCCGGAACCACGATCAGAGCGACCGACGCCAGGACGAACGTCAGGAAGTGCTCGGGGAGGATCATGCCCGAACGATAGCGCTGCACCGTTCCCCTCGGGGATCGCCGTCACCAGGCCACACGTGATCGCGGCCGAGGTGATCGAGCGCGCCTCGACGCGAAGTCGACCAGCCCGAGGGACATGTCCCCGCTAGTCACGGACGAGGACGAGCACCCCGCCGCCGCCGAAGGCGAGGGTGCTCACGATGAGGCCGACCGTCGCGGAGAGGTTGTCGTGGCGGATCGTCTGTGCGCCGACGTCGTCGCCGTCGACGTCGTACGTGCAGGACACCCCGACGGGCAGGAGAGTGGGTTCTCCCGTCACGCGAGTCGGCTCGAAGAAGGGACCGCCGGCGTCGGGGAACGGTCCTCGCGCGCACTGGACATCCAGCGGATCCAGTCCGTTGAACGCCCAGCCGACTGCGATCGAGGCGAGACCGAGCGGTACAGACACGAGCAGGAGCGCCCAGCCGGGCAGTCGTCTCCTCAGCGGCCGCATGCGCACAGGCTACGTGCGCCGTCGCGGACGACATTCCGCCGCGTTCCCGAGTCCTCGACGGTCGTGGTCCTAGGCGCGGACGACTCCCGGCTGTTCACCGAGCGCTTCTACCGTCGTCCTCATGGGACTCACCGGGCGGAAGGCGTCGATCGTCCTCACTGTGCTCTCGGTGATGATCGGGCTCCTGCTGCTGGGGCATGCGGCGGCGCAGGGGATCGGGGCGGCGACGTTCTGGTGGCCCTGCTGGTCGGAGGGGTACGAGAGCGCTGCGTGCTCCTCCCTGCAGTACGAGGCGCCGCCGCCCGCGTGGCTCGCTCCTCTATGGGTCTGGTTCGCGGAGGTGCTGCTCGCCATGGTGGTCATCGGCGCTTCCGTCGCCGCGGGAGACGTCTCGGTACCGCCGGCTTGGCGCTTGTCGCGGTGCTGGCATCGAGCATCCTGATCGACCTCGTCTTCACTCCGGCGATCAACGGGGGCTACACCTCGGCCGACAACCCGCCGGGGCTCGGTCTGATCGGCGCGGTGTTCCTGGCAATCGGAGGAGCACTGATGCTCCGCGTCGCGATGCCGTATCGCGGACCCGCGGCCGGGGCTGCAGGCTCTCGCGGAGACCAACGCTCGGCAGCATCGACGCGATGAACGGTCGAGCCCGGCTGAGTCCGAGCGAGCCGCCCCTGAAGCGCTCTCGGACGAGGGTTCGAGGGTGGAGGCCGGCGCGCAGATCCGAGTGGGCGCTGGAGCAGCGTTCGCGCCAGGCGGGGGCGCCGAGCTCGGCGATCAGATCCCGCTCAGCGCCTCCTCCTCGGCCGCGACGTTCTTCTGCACCGCGAACTGGGTCCGGTGCAGCTCCTCGTACCGCCCGGCCGCGGCCAGCAGCTCCTCGTGCGTCCCGCGCTCCACGATCGAGCCGTCCTCGACCACGAGGATCAGGTCGGCGCTGCGGATGGTCGAGAGGCGGTGGGCGATCACCATCGCCGTCCGTCCCTCGAGCGCCTCGCTGAGCGCCGCCTGCACGGCGGCCTCCGACGTCGAGTCCAGCGCCGCCGTCGCCTCGTCGAGGATGACGACGCGCGGCTGGGCGAGCAGGAGCCTCGCGATGGTCATCCGCTGGCGCTCACCCCCTGACAGCCGGTAGCCGCGCTCGCCGACCATGGTGTCCAGCTGATCGGGCAGGGAGCGGATGAGCGGCTCGAGCCGCGCGCGGCGGACGGCGTCCCACACCTCGTCGTCGGTCGCCTCCGGCCTCGCGAGGCGCAGGTTGGAGAGGATCGTCTCGTGGAACAGGTGGCCGTCCTGCGTCACCATGCCCAGGGTGTGCCGCATCGAGGCGAACGTCACATCGCGGACATCCGTCCCCGCGAGGCGCACGGCGCCGCTGTCGACGTCGTACAGGCGCGAGAGGAGTTGCGCGATCGTGGACTTGCCGGCACCCGACGTGCCGACGAGCGCGACGGTCTGCCCCGGCTCGATCCTGAAGGACACGCCGTGCAGCACCTCCTCGCCGCCGCGGGTGTCGAGCGTCGAGACCTCCTCGAGGGAGGCGAGGGACACCTTGTCGGCGGACGGGTACGCGAAGCGCACGTCATCGAACTCGACGGACACCGGGCCGTCGGGAACGACGACGGCGTCGGGCTTCTCCTGGATCAGCGGTTCGAGATCGAGCACCTCGAAGACGCGCTCGAAGCTGACCACCGCACTCATGATCTCGACGCGGGCGTTCGCGAGGCTGGTCAGCGGTGCGTAGAGCCGGGTGAGCAGGAGCGCCAGGGTGACCACCTCACCGGTGTCCAGCTGGCGGCCGAGCGCGAGGGCGCCGCCGAGCCCGTACACGAGCGCGAGGGCGAGAGCGGAGACGAGCATCAGCGCGGTGAAGAAGACGAACTGCAGCATCGTGCTCCGGACCCCGATGTCGCGGACGCGGGCGGCGCGGGTGCGGAACTCCTCCGCCTCCTCATCGGGCCTGCCGAACAGCTTGACGAGGGTGGCGCCGGGCGCCGAGAAGCGCTCGGTCATCTGCGTGCTCATGGCGGAGTTGTGGTCGGCGGCCTCGCGGCGCAGTGCGGCGAGGCGGCCGCCCATCCGGCGTGCGGGGATCAGGAAGATCGGGAGCATGATCACGGCGAGGACCGTGACGAGCCAGGACGTGCTGAGCATCACGATCAGGGTGAGGATGAGCGCCACGAGGTTCGTGACCACTCCGGACAGCGTGCCGCTGAAGGCCTGCTGGGCACCGATCACGTCGTTGTTGAGACGGCTCACGAGGGCGCCGGTCCGGGTGCGGGTGAAGAACGCGATCGGCATCTTCTGCACGTGGTTGAAGACGGCGGTGCGGAGGTCGAGGATCACGCCCTCGCCGATCCGCGCCGAGTACCAGCGGGTGATGAGCGACACGGCGGCGTCGGCCACGGCCACGAGGGCGATGACGACGGCGAGCCAGACGATCGTGCTGACCGCGCCCCGGGCGACGATGACGTCGATCACCTGGCCCGCGAGCACCGGCGTCGCGACCGCGAGGAACGCTCCCGCGATGGAGAGGGTGATGAAGATCAGCAGCATGGAGCGGTAGGGGACCGCGAACGTCAGGATCCGGCGCACGGATGCGCGGGAGATGCTGTGCTTGCCGTCCTGGGCGGTCGAGATCTTGTAGAGCGAGCTCCAGGCGACGCCTTCCATGCTCATTGCGGTTCCTTCCGTGGAGACCCGTCCCAACTTAGGGGGGCGTCACTCCGCGATGAGCCGCTACCGGAATCCTGAGGTCTGTGCAGGGCCTCGGCGCGGGACCCCCACGAGAAAGCCGACCGGCACTCCCGTGGGAGCGCCGGTCGGCGGTGGTGCGTCGTGGTGAAGCGACGGGTCAGCGCTGGACGAGCGGAATCGCGATATCGGTGACGTCGGCGCCGATGGCACCGAGCGAGGTCGCGGTGCCGGTGAGCAGGCCGACCTCGTAGAGAGACCCGTTGACGGCGGCGAGGCCGATCGAGCCGATGGGGCTGCCGTTGCGGAGGACGGAGTAGATGTCGAAGCCGGTGGCACCCGCGGCATCGACGCCGAGCTTCCCGGTCGGCGCCAGCGACCCCGCGTTGGCGGGGGACTGGATGGCGACCTGGTCGAGAGCCGTGTCGAGGACGAACAGGGTGGTCGCCGTGTTCGGGTCGAGATCGTTGTTGGTGTACGCCGCCCCGTTCACGCCGGTCGCCACCGCCGGCGCCGCGTAGCTCAGCGCGCCGTCGGCCACCGTCGCCGCGCCCGGGGTGGCGAACGGCTGACGGAGGTTCTGCCCGGTGTCGCTGACCACGCGGAGGGCGTTGGCGGCGGGGTTGAAGTCGACGCCGAAGGTGGTCCCGCTCAGTGCCACGCTGAGTCGCGTGACCTGGGTGGCCACTCCGGTGCTCGCGTTGACGGAGTAGACGCCGGCGCTCGCCGGGTTGTCACCGACGCCGTAGAGGTTCCCGTCCTGGACCCGGTAGTCGATACCGACGAGCGCGGTGTCGCCTCCGGTGAGGCCGGTCACGGCGACGCTGCCCGTGATCTTCCCGGGCTTGAGGGGGTTGAACTGGACGAGCTTGTCCCCACCGTCGGCCAGGCCTACGACGCGCAGCGTGCCCGCCACCGAGCGGGCGGCGCTGATCAGATTCTTGGCGGCCGCGGTGACCGACGCGCTGCTGGAGTCGCTGGTCGCCGCGGCGGGAGCAACGCTGCTCGCGCCGGCCATCACCGGTGCCACCGCCATCACACCGGCCACGGCGACCGCGGCGATGCCTGTCTTGAAGGTCCTGTTCATCGTGTACTCCTCGACACTGCCGGTCGCCGGGGTTCGGCGACTCGCAGAGGTGTACCGCCAGTCAGGCGCGGGCGTTCATCCGGCTGCGGAATTCTTTTCGGGCGCAGCGGCGCGGGAGAGGGTCTCAGAACAGGCGGACCGCATCGGAGTGCTCCTCCAGGTCGCGCACCAGCGCCGGGATCCGCTTCCGGAACGGGAAGAACCCGCGCGATGCCGAGGGCCACGCCGTGCTGTCCCACCGGCGGCGGATCGTCACGAGCGCGACTCCTTCGTCAGCGAGGACGGAGCGGAGTGCCTCGAGTCGCTCGTGGACGGGGCCGACCGGCGCGTAGGGAACGACCACGGTGTCGAGCCGCTCGGACCTCGCCCAGTCGACGACGGTCTCGGGTCGCGCGTCGGCCAGCACTCGCGCCGACCGACCGCTCGTGTCCTGCGCGCGTTCCGCGGCGTCGGCGAGGGCCGCCGCCGTGAAGGCGTGCACCGCATCGGACACCGCCAAGGGCGAGCGCTCGGCCGCGTCGCCGAACACGGCGCTCGAGACGAGCCGGTCCGCCAGGCCGGGCTGCTCGGCGAGGAGGCTGCTCGCGTCGAGATCCTCCTCGTGCAGAAGGAGGCCGGCGCGGGCCCCGATGGTCCCGACGACGTCGTCCGGCTCGATCGGCTCCCGGGGCGGGAAGGGCTGCTCGGTGAGAGCGGGCGCCGTGGTGGCGAGGCCGTCGGGAGAGAAGCGCCCCTCGGTGTACCGCGCGATGTTGGACGCGGAGGCCAGGTAGGTCTTCCCCGGGGTCTGCAGGCCGGCGACCCACCGCCACGACAGGGTGTTGGAGGCGGCGTCGCCGTCGAGTAGGTGCCGGTAGAAGAAGTCGGCGCCGAGCTGCCAGGGCAGGCCGAGGGTGAAGATCCAGATGCTCGCGAACCACATGCGCGTGTGATTGTGCAGGTAGCCGGTCTCGACGAGCTCGCGCACCCACGCGTCCATCGCCTCGATGCCGCTCCGCCCGCCGATCGCCTCGAGGAACTCCGTCGGGAGATCACCCGCGGCGACGTCGCTCACGTCACGGCGGTAGCGGCGCCACACCTCCGGGTTCTGCTCGAGCCAGCCCTTCCAGTAGGTGCGCCAGAACACCTCCTGGACGAACTTCTCGGCTGCGGAGATCCGGTGACGCGCGAGGACCGCGGCGACGACCTCCCGCTCGGTCACGAGTCGATGGCGGAGGTACGGGGAGAGGCCGGACACGTTGTCCCGGGAGGGCCCGAGGTCGTGGTTGCGGTCGCGAGCATAGGCGGAGCCGGCGCGGGCGACGAAATCGTCGAGCGCCTCGAGACCGGCGGCTCTGGTCGGGATGAACATCGCCCCATCATCCGTCTCGCCGCGGCGCGGAGGCTGACAGCGCTCGACCCGGCCCGCCGCAGCGTGCGACGAGCGGGCCGACTCCTCCGCCTCCCGCTCAGGCGGCTCGCCGCAGACCGGCGAGCGCGCGCCCGTGCTGGGTCGCGCGGCTCTCGGCGAGTCGCTTCAGCTCGTCGGCGATCTCGGTGAACTGATCGAGCGCGGGGTTCACCCCGACGAGCGTGAACTCGCGCGTCACGATCTCGAGGTCGAGCTGCCAGACGTCCTCGAGGATGCGCCGCATCCACGCGGTCGCGTGGTCCCAGCCCTCCCTCGGGGTGCCGGCGGCGTAGTTGCCCCCCTGCACCGTCACCAGCACGGCGGGCTTTCCGGCGGTCACCGGTGCCGCACCGGGCGCCATCCGCGGATCCGTCACCACGAGGTCGACGTAGGACTTGAAGTGCTGCGAGACACCGAAGTTGTACAGCGGCACGGCGAACAGCAGGGCGTCGGCGGCGGCCAGCTCATCGGTCAGTTCGGCCGCCAGCGCGACGGCAGCGGTCTGGCCGGGCGTGCGCTCGAGCTCGGGTGTCGTCGACGCGGTCACGGCGTCGGACCAGGTGGTGGCGGCGATCGGCTCGACCCCGATGTGTCGTCTGGTGATCGCGGAGTCGGGGTGGGCGGCGCTCCACTCGGCCTCCACGAGGTCGCCCAGGGCGCGACTCGTGGAACCTTCGGTGCGGATGCTGCCATCCAGGCGGAACAGGGACATGGCGCTCCTTCGGTGGGGCTCGACCAGGTCGGTCGAGCTATGGTTACGATCGGTAACTCAACACGGCGGGTCTCCGTTACCGCAAACGAGGTCCCGTTACCCGGCGGTAACCGAAGGAGTCGGATGTCCCCGCACGAGATCGACCTCGACCTGCACGAACGGCTCAGCCAGTCGATGCCGACGATGGCCGAGCTCTGCACGAGCGATGATCCGGACCTGTTCCGGTCGCTGCTCTCCCGCATCGGCGACAAGTGGACCCTGCTGGTGATCGGGGTCCTCGGTGAGGATCGGCGGAGGTTCACCGAGCTCTCGCAGATCATCCCCGGCATCTCGCGTCGCATGCTCACCGTCACCCTGCGTGCGCTCGAGCGGGACGGCCTCGTGGCCCGGACCGTCTACGCCGAGGTGCCGCCGCGGGTGGAGTACGAGCTCACCGCCCTCGGCGGATCGCTGAAGCAGGTGGCGCTCAGCCTCGGGGACTGGGTGAGCGAGCACCAGCGCACCATCCTCGGCAACCGGCACGCCTTCGACGCCTCCGCATCGGGGGAGCGGGCACCGACCTCGACCAGGCGCCGCTCGGGGTCGTGACGACCGTCTCCTGACCTGTCGTTCTCCACGCCGACCAGGACGGTGCTGAGGAGGGGGACTCCGACGGTGCAGATCCTGCAGCAACTCGTCCGCGGCTGATCCCCTCGGATCAGTCCTGCGAGTCCGAGCGGGGCCTCTCGTTCCGTGATTCATCGCCCGCTCGGTGGACGACTACTGGAGGGTGGTCGCACCTCGGGGACGCGGCGGGCGCTCCTGACCGGTGCCGAGCAGTCGGTCGAGCAGGCCGTTGAGCTGGGTTCGCTGGGCCGGGTCGAGTGCGGCGAGGAAGCCCTCCTCGGCTGCGAGATGCGAGGGCAGGGCGCGATCCGCGATCGCCTTGCCCTCGGGGGTCAGGGTGACGATCCGGCCTCGGCCGTCGCCCGGGTTCGGCTCGCGGCGCACCAGCCCCGCGGTGTCGAGGCGGTTGAGTCGCTGAGCGACGGCCGCGGTGCTCACCATGCTCGAGGCGGCCAGCTCCGTCGGCGACAGCGCGTACGGCGCACCCGACCGGACCAGGGTGAAGAGGACGTCGAACGAGCCGGCATCCAGGCCCCACCGGGCGTAGTCGTCGGCGAGGACGGAGTCCAGTTGCGCTGCGACCCGCGAGAGTCGGCCCACGGTCCCCATCGGCGAAGCATCCAGGTCCGGCCGCTCCCGAGCCCATGCCGAGAGGATGTCATCGATCGCGATCATGAACCCATCGTAGACGGTCGCTAAGCACTTAGGTAAAGTACCTAAGTGCTTAGTAATTGGATGATTCCGCGGACCGCGATCGCTCCGGCGCTGTGGGGAACGACCTACCTCGTCACGTCCGTGCTCCTCCCCGCCGATACCCCACTGCTCGCGGGTGCCCTCCGGGCGCTGCCGGCGGGTCTGCTGCTCCTCCTCATCACCCGGACGCTCCCGCACGGCTCGTGGTGGTGGCGGTCGCTGATCCTGGGCGCCCTGAACATCGGGGTCTTCTTCCCTCTTCTGTTCCTGGCGGCCTACCGCCTCCCCGGCGGTGTGGCGGCGACCCTCGGTGCCGTGCAGCCGCTGATCGTGCAGACCATCGCGGTCCGCCTCGTCGGTGAGCGCCTGCGCCCCGGAGCCGTGGTCGCGGGCGTGGTCGGGCTCGTCGGGGTCGCCCTGCTCGTCCTCCAGGCGGGGGCGCAGCTCGATCCGGTCGGAATCGCGGCGGCGCTCGGCGGCACCTGCTCGATGGCCTTCGGGATCGTCCTCGGCAAGCGCTGGTCGACGACGGTCTCTCCGCTCACCTCGACCGCCTGGCAGCTCGTCTGGGGCGGGCTGCTCATCGTCCCCGTCCTCCTCGTCGTGGAAGGCCTGCCGACGGAGTTGACGGGGCGGAACATCGTCGGCTTCGCCTACCTCGGCATCATCGGCGGCGCCGTCGCCTACGCCCTCTGGTTCGCCGGACTCCGACGGCTCCCCACCGTCACGAGCTCCTTCCTCGGCCTGCTCAGCCCCCTCGTCGCGACGCTCCTCGGCTGGCTGGTCCTCGCGCAGGGCTTCACCCCGGGCCAGGCGCTCGGCGCCGCCCTCGTGCTCGGCGCGCTCGCCTACGCCACCGTCAGCACCCGACGTGGGATCACGTAGCGGGCAGTGATGGCGATCCCCCCCAGGCTTCACCGCCGTTGACCGGTGGATCGCGGCCGCCGGTCTCCGGAGGGCAGGGCGATCAGGGGAGGGGCCGCTGGGAGACCGTCAGGGTGCCTCGGGCTCGAGACAGGACTGCGGCTCTCGGTGACAGGTCCACCGGCGGGCCGGTCTGGTGCGGTCGGCGCTCCTGCTCGGTGCGTCGGATCGCCACGCACCGATCCCGGGGTGCCGGTGACGGGCTCAGGGGGCGGAGACGAGCGCGCGCCGCATGCTGCGGGCCGCGACTGCCGTGCACAGAGCACACGCGGCCGCCGTCACTCCGAGGAGGATCCACATCGGCGCGAACGAGGCCAGAGCCGCGAGGATCGCAGGCAGGAGGAACCCCACGTACGTCAGCGAGTAGTACACCGCTGTGATCCCCGCGAGATCCTGAGGTGTCGCCAGGCTCTGGGCCGTGGTGAGCCCGGAGACCATCGCGAGCCCGTAGCCGGCTCCGAAGACGGGCGCGGCGACGAGCACGATCCACACCTGGTGCGTGGCGGCGGCGGGGATCAGCAGAAGCGCCCCCGCGGCGATGAGCGATCCGCCCACCAGCCCCATGCGTCCGCGCAGGTACGTCGCCAGGTGGCCCGAGAAGAACTGTGTCACCCAGCCGACTCCGAGAGTGATGACCGTAACGAGGGTGGCGAAGCCGACGGTGAACCCGGGGAGGCGATCGCTCACCAGGCTCGGACCCACGGCGAACGAGAGGGCGGGCGCCGCGAACACCCAGGGCGCGAGCGGGAGGATGACCCGGAGGAAGGTCGGTCCGGCTCGGGGCGGAACGCGGAGATCGCCGAGCAGCCTCGCCGCGCCGGGGTCGGATCGCCGGGTCTCGGATGCCCGCAGCAGGACGATCAGGGCGATCACGCAGGCGGCGATCTGCACGAGGTACGGCAGCACAGCCGGCCACGGAGCCCACTGGGCCAGGGCCCCGCCCACGCCGGCGCCGCCTCCGAAGCCGATCGTGAGCATGCCCGCCGCGCGCCGGGCGCCGGCCGTGGAGCGTCCCTCCGCGATCGAGAGCTCCTTGATCCAGGAGGTGCCGACCACCATCCCGGCCGCGACACTGAGGCCGCAGATGAACCGCCCGATGCAGAGCCCGGCGAAGCTCGAGCTGGAGCTCGCGAGCACGACACTCCCGATCACGCCGAGGACGAGACCCGCCATCAGCACCGGTCGCCGCCCGAACCGGTCCGACCACGCACCCGACAGGGCGAACCCGGGGACGATCCCGAAGACGTACGCGCCGAGCAGGATGTTCACCTGCACCTGCGAGAAGCCCTCGACCTGCCGGTAGTACTGCATCAGCGGCAGGAAGTGGTTGCCACCCCAGCCGAGGACGATGAGCGAGGGCGCGACGAGCAGCCAGGAGCGGGTGCGCGGAGCCTCGTTCACGAGGCGGTGCCGACGATCGACGAGTGCTCACTCATCCTGTGCAGCCTGGTACACCTTCCGGAACGCGTCCTTGCGGGCGATCCGTCCGCCGCGGAACTCGTAGATGTCGCAGCCTCGCGTGACCAGCGGTGCTCCGTCGGGCCCGGTTCCGGTGAAGGACCAGGTGGCCGCGCCGCGGGACCCGGCGATGAGGGGCTGCCCCTCTTCGTGCCGCTCCTGGCCGGTGTCGAAGGCGAGCATCAGTGCGAAGCCCTCTCGCACCTGCTCCTTCCCGGACCAGGTCCGGCCGGGCTCGGGGCCGACGGACGCACTGTAGACGCAGTCGTCGGTGACGTGGCTCATCAGCGCCTCGAGGTCGTGGCGACTCCAGGCGTCGCTGAACGCCGCCAGCACCTCGGGCGTCATCTCGCTCGTGCCGTGGTCGGTCGATGGGGAATCGTTCATGAGCGGACTCCGGTCCTTCGAGTCGGTGGACCGTCGTCGGTCGCTCTGCGACAGTGACAGGTGTCCGGTCGCGGTGGCAATGCCCTGTAGCGGCCACGTCCGGAAACGGGCGATCGGGTGGCTCCGTCGCTCTTCTCGAGGAAGCGGCGCTGTTCCCGATGAGGGGCCCGGCGCCGGTGGTCGCTCCGTCGTCGAGGCGGTCTCGCTGCAGAGGACGTCAGACGGTGCGGAGGACGCTCGGTGCTCGAACGAGAGCGATGACCGACAGCGTCAGGGCGAGCACCTGAGCGACCGCGAGCGGCCCGGTGACGAGGAGGACGACTCCTGCGCTCGGCACGCTTCCTCCTCCGAGGGTGACCACGAGGGCGGCGGCGAGATAGCAGGTCTGGAGGATCGTGCAGACGAGGGAGACGCGCCACCACCTCGTCCAGCGGGCGAGGAGGGGTGGCAGCGCGATGAGCATCCACAGCGCCATCCTCGGCAGGCCGAGGGTGGAGCCGGTGGTGAGGAGGTCGATCAGCGCGACCAGCGCGAACGGGCTCGTGACGACGGCGGCGCCGATCTGCAGGAGCTTCGAGGGCAGGAGCGGGCTGAGGCGCAGCGGGCGGCGTGAACCGACGTCGTGCTGCTCGAGTGCGGCCCGGGCGATCGCGACGGGATCGCCGAAGGAGCTGGTGGACTCCGGCTCGTCGGCGGCGTGCTCGGCGGCGTGCTCGAGCAGGTCCCGGCGCGATCGGCGCGGGAGCACTGCCAGCTCGCGCCGCAGCCGAGCCGTGTAGCTCTGGCGTGTCGCGTCGGGGGTGTGTGTCGTCGTCATCAGTGCGTCTCCAGGAGGTCGTCGACGGTGGATCGGAACGGCGCCCAGGCCGACCGGAACTCCTCGAGCCGAGTGCGGCCCGCTGGAGCGAGGGAGTAGTAGCGCCGCTGGCGTCCCACGCTCGGGTCGGTGAGCTCCGTCGAGACGAGTCCGGTGTCGCGGAGGCGCGAGAGGAGAGGGTAGAGAGTGCCTTCGCCCGCGAGCAGACCCTTCTCGCTGAGCGTGATCGCGAGGTCGCGGCCGTACTTCGGCTCGCCCGAGATCGCCGCGAGGACGCAGAACTCCAGAACGCCCTTCCGGAGGTTCGTGAGGATCTTCTCGGTGTCCGTCGCCATGCGGAACACTATGCCTTGCATCGCAAGGCCTGGCAACACCTAGTGCACTCGGCCGCTCAACAGCGATGGTCCGGTCAGCGGCGCTCTGCCGTTCCGAGCGCTCCCTCCGGCGCCAGTGGTGAGAGCAGCTCGCCGAGGTCGCGTTTGGCCCTCGCGTACCGGCTCCTCGCTGTCGACGGTGGGACGCCGACGATCACGGCCGCTTCAGCGAGGGAGAAGCCGTCCCAGTGCACGAGTCGCACGAGCTCGGCGAGTTCGGGAGCGAGCCTGTCCAGCGCTGCGCGGACGTCGAGGACGAGGTCGGAGGGCTGCTCGATCACGGAGGCGGGGTCGATGGTGCCGCGGAGCCTCTCCGCGAGGAGGTCCCGGCGCCGCCGGGTCCTGCTGGTGGTGAGGACCACGTTCCGCGCTACTCCGAACAGCCACAGGCGCGCCTCGTCGTCGTGGCGGGGCATGGCCGAGGAGCGGCGCCAGGCGATCGTCATCGTCTCGGAGAGCGCGTCGGGAGCGTCGTCGGCGCCGACCCGGCGCTCGAGGTAGCGCAGCAGGTCGCGGGCTGTCGCGTCGAGGATCACGACCACCCGGTCGGCTCGTGCGTCGCGGCGGCTCACCGGGGGAGGTCTGCGCAGTCGGACTGGGCCCCGAGAGAGAGGTCCGAGCCGGTGACGGAGTCGACGACTCCGCGCGCCTCGAGCTCGTCCCAGGCGTCGTTGATGATCGCTTCGGTGACGGCCTGGCGGTACAGCTCGTCCTCGGAGTGCAGCTCGGTCGGGGAGGCGACGGTGTCGGCGTTCTCACCGCGGACGGTCACCTCGCGGGCGCTCACCCGAGCCAGCTCGCGGTCGATGTCCGCGGCCGCGAGCGTGTCGATGTCCCGGAGCACGTCCTGCGCCGCCTCGACGTCGGCGGGATCCCCCTGCCGGACGACGGTCCGGAACTCGCACTCGATGCCGCTGGGCAGAGTGACGTGCACGACCGAGTCCGGGTTCTCGACCCAGGGCTCCCACCCCGACAGCGTCGCCGCCGCGGCCGCGCCGGCCCCGCCGAGGGTGAGCGCGACGACTGTGCCGATCACGATCGCTCGAGGCGTCGTCCGCCGTCGGACGCGGCGCGCCTCCCACTCCGCGCCGCGGACCATCTCGCGGAGGACGGCGTCGGGGACCGCGTCCGCCAGCGGGCTCCGCGGAGCCGATCCGTCGAGGAGGGCGTTCATCGCCCGGTCGGTGGGCACGTCGTGCGGTTCGATGGTCATGATCTGCTCCCGGGCTGTCGAGTGGCCTTCACTCCGTACATGTCCGGCAGGCCCCCCGACTGACGACGCGACGAGAGAATCAGGGCTCCGGTCCGCCGGCCGCTCAGAGTGCCGCAGCCTCCGCCGCGCCGAGTCGCGCCGCCAGCTCCATGCTGCGCAGGCGCGCCGGGGAGAAGTCGTAGGGCATGCTCCGGATGATCTCCGCGGCACTCCTGGCGCGGGAGCCCCCTGCAGGATCGGGCGCGGCGGCGTCCTCGGGCGGGTGCAGTTCGTCCCAGGCGTCGAAGAGAGCGTCGTCCTCCTCCGGCTGACCGGACTCCTCGATGACGCGCATCAGCGCGGTCTCGAAGGCGTGCCGCGCGGCCGCCACCTGCGCCACCCGGGGGTCGTCGACCGCGACCGTGTCGTCGAGCGCCTCCTCGGCGGCCTCGACGAGGTCGGACTGGGCTCGCAGCGCCGGATCCGCGGCCAGGGCGAGGAAGCGGCCCGCCTGGACGGCGGCGCCGAGCGGACCGAAGATCCGCTCGGTCACCAGCAGGACGTCCAGGTCGTCCTGCCGCAGCGAGCCCGCGGGAGCGCCCTCGAGGCGGCCGGAGACGAGATCATCGAGCAGTCCCACTCGGCTGCCGAGGGCGCGCATCCGCTGCACCGAGGCGCGCTTGCGCTGCAGCTCGGCCTCCTGAGCGGCGAGGGTGTCCTCGAGCCGGGCGAGGACGTCGGCGATGTCGTCCTCGTCGTCGGCCGGTTCGGCGCCGACGACAGCGTCGCGGATGTCGTCCAGAGCGATACCGGCGTCGGCCATGCGGCGGATCCAGAGCAGCCGGATGATCTCCGCGTGGCCGTAGCGGCGGCGGCCGTCGCTGCCGCGGTCGCGCTCGGGCAGCAGGCCGACCTGGTGGTAGTGGCGGATGGTGCGCGGAGTGATGCCGACGAACGCCGCGGCGTCGCCGATCAGGACCTGGCGGGGCGGGGTCGGGAACGGGTGCATGGCGGACCTCTCGGAGCGGAACGGGACGTGCTTCGAGCAGACCACATGACGCTGCGGCAGGTGCAAGCGCTGGTCGCCCGGACGCCGGCGAGGGGCCCGCTCCTCGGTGGGACGCACCCGGGCGGTGGTCGCGATGGGCGGCCGCGAGCGATGACTCAGCTGTGGGTGGTGTTCGCGCGGATCTCCTCGACGCTCAGCTCCGGTGCGCCGCCGGCCGCCGCGGCCGGGTCCATCCAGACGAAGTCCCAGTGGTGGCCGTCCAGGTCGTCGAAGCTCTTCGAGTACATGAAGCCGTGGTCCTGCACGCCGGCCGGCGTCGCACCTGCTGCCAGGGCCTTCTCGTGGACGGCGTCGACCTCCTCCCTGCTCTCGGCGCTGAGGGCGAGCTGCACCTCGGTCGAGGTGGTGGCGTCGATGATCGACTTGCTGGTGAACTCGGCGAAGAACTCCCGCGTGAGCAGCATCGCGGTGATCGTGTCGCTGATCACCACGCTGACGGCGTTCTCGTCGCTGAACCCCTCGTTGATGGAGTATCCGAGCGATTCGAAGAATGCCCGAGAGCGTGCCGGATCGGCGACGGCCAGGTTGACGAAGATCGTGGTGGGCATGGGGGCGCCCTTTCATCCGGGGTGCCGGCGACCCGCCGCCGCCGGGCGTGACTCGATCTTGATGAGCGGCCGGCGAGGGTGTCAAGCGCGGGGCCGTGAGCGGCCGGGCCGTAAGCGGCCGAGGGTACAGAGACGTCCCTGCTTCAGGCGGCTGTCACCTGCTGCTTGCGTCGTAGCGGAGCCGCACGAGTTCGGATCCGGGGAGCACGACAGCGTCGACGAGCCTGAGGCCGGGGTGGGGTGGTCCGGAGTAGAGAGGGGATCCGGCGCCGGCAAGCCCGGCTCCGACGAGAACGATCAGCTCGTCGACGAGGCCCTCCTCGAGCAGCGGGTTCCAGGTCGTTCCGCTGCCGAACATCAGGAGGTCGCCGTCGCCGGCCGCCTTGAGTGCGCGGATCTCGGCGACGGCGTCCTCGCGCGGGACGATCCGGGTGGTGGCGGCCCAGGGGGCGTCGGGATCGAGGGTGAGGGAGTCGCTGATGACGACGGCGTCGAGGGTCGTGACGAGGCGGGCGGTCTCGCGGTCGCGGTCGTTCGCGGAGTCGTCGGCAACGACGCCGCTCCAGGTGTCCCAGTTGTCCCGGAACCAGCGGCTCCCGTAGACCAGGGTGCCCGCACGTCTCAGCAGTTCGAGGTTGTGGTCGTTGAAGGCGTCCTCGAACGGGAGGGTCGAGAGGTCGTGATCGGGACCCTCGTAGTAACCGTCGAGGGAGGTGAGGACGGAGACGACGAGTCTGCTCATGACCCGACGCTAGCGAGTACGCCCCGCCCGGTTCCAGTGTCCGGATCAGCCTCCGTGCTCGCGCGTGGAGCGCACCTGGATGCGCGGTTCGCCGAGCCTGGTGAAGGCGACCGTCATCCACTCGCCCCAACTGCCGTCCTCCCTGAGGGACTCCCACCGCGCCGTCATCGCGTCGGGAGCGCCGAAGGTCAGGGTCGCTCGAGCGCTCTCGTTCCCGCTGCGGTACGTCCCGTCCTCCTCGAACCGGCCGAGCGCGTGCTCGATGCTCCCGTCCGCATCGAACGAGGTCTGGTCGAAGGTACGCGGCGCTCCGGGGCGAGGAGTGAAGATCTCGAGCGCCTCCCTGCGGGCGCCGAGGATCTCGACGTCGACGCGGTGCACCAGGTGGTGCTCGCCCGGGAACCACTCGTAGACGTCCCAGCCGTGCCAGCGCTCGCCGTCGTGCTCGCCCCCGTCCACGATCCGGCCCTCGGATCGCCACGTGCCGGTGAACCGGTCGAGAAGGTCGTGGAGTTCACTCATGACTTCAGGATGCCCAGCGCTCTCGTCGTGATCAACGTCGGCGTCGCTCGGACAGGTGGCGCTCGATTCGGGATACGTCCTAGCGTCGGTCCATGGGTGTCGACGACGGGGTAGTGGTGAGGAAGGCGGTCGCGAGCGATGCGCCGCGGCTGGGTGGGGTCTTCGATGCGGCGGTGCTCGAGGGGTGGACACATCTCGAGCGCATCGAGGAGATCGTGCCGATCTTCCCTCCGGAGTTCTGGGTCGAGGCGGTGACCGGGACCGGACCGTCGGACGTGCTGCTCGTGGCCGAGCTCGACGGCCGTGTCGTCGGATACAGCGGCACCCACGGTGAGGCGGGCGAGCTGTACGTCCTCTTCGTCGATCCCGCTGTCGGCGGCCGGGGGATCGGGCGGCGGCTGCTCGAGGCAGCGGAGGCGGACCTGCGCGCTCGCGGCCGGGACGAGGTGTTCCTGTGGACCCACGACGCCGACACCCGCGCTCAGCACGTGTACGCCTCCGCCGGGTACACACCGACGGGGGAGCGGCACAGCGGCGAGATCCACGGCCGTCACTACGTCGAGGTGAAGCTGCGCAAGACGCTGGCGGCATCCGGGGCGGAGTCCTGATACCGACCCCTGGATCGCGGACGTCACGAGTGCCTACGATGCGGGCATGAGCATCGCGAAGCCTCCTGTCGTCTCCGCGTCCGAGTGGGAGTCCTCCCTCGCCGCCCTCAGAGAGCAGGAGGAGCGTCTGGCCGCCGTGCTCGAGGAGACCGCAGCGGCGCGCAAGCGGATGCCGATGGTCCTCGTCGAGGACGAGTACCTGTTCGAGGGCCCGGAAGGCGTCGTCCGGCTGATTGATCTGTTCGAGGGGCGCAGCCAGCTGATCCTCTACCGCTTCTTCTTCGAGGAGGGAGTCGCGGGCTGGCCCGACGCGGGGTGCGCGGGCTGCTCGTCCTGGGCAGACGGCGTCGGCGACCTCGGGCTCGTCCACGCGCACGACGTCACCTTCGCCATGGCATCCCCCGCCGAGCAGCCGCAGCTCGTGGCCTACAAGACGCGAATGGGCTGGGACGACCTGCCCTGGTACACGATCAGGACACCCTCCTTCACGAGCGACTTCGGGGCGACGGAGTGGTTCGCGCTCAACGTGTTCCTCCGCGACGGCGACAAGGTCTACCGCACGTACTTCCTCCAGAACGGAACGGTCGTCGGCGGCATCGGCAGCGTCAACAGCCTCCTCTCGCTCACGCCCTACGGGAGTCAGATGGAGGGAGAGGACGTTCCCGAAGGGTGGCCGCAGGCGCCGCACGCGTTCTGGATGCGTCGGCACGACGAGTACACGGAACCCGCCCCCTCCGCTGTCACCGGTTCCTCCGAGAGCTGAACCGGGCGGGCTATTCAGGCGCGGATCGACGGGATCTCGCGGAGACGACTCGGCCGGTCAGGGTTCGAGAGAGGCGAGGCCCTGCCCGGTGCTCGGATCCCAGGGGATGGACTCGTGGTCGTGGACGATCCGCCACCGACCGTCGATCCTCTTCCAGACCAACGTGGCGCGCACCCACATCGAGACCTCGTCGCCCGAGTGCAGGGTTCCGGTGACGTGGTAGAGGAACGCCGTCGAACCGACGCTCCCGTCAACGTCGATCCGGAGGTCGTGCACGTCGTAGCCGGGCCCGTCGGCGTATCCGTCGAACCAGGCCCGAGTCTGCTCCGCCACCTGATCTGATCCGCGAAGTCGCAGGGGAGGCAGGACGTTGAAGGCGAGGACCTCGGGGTCCTGCGCGTCGGCGAGGTACTGCGCATCACGCGACGCGATCGCCCGCACCCGCTCGCCGATGAGAGCCCGGAGTTCCGCTGCCGACGTGTCCTCAGTCATCCGGTCAGGATCGCACCGGACGAGACGCGCGGCAAGGGGTGGTGTTCCTCCGCCGCTATCGATGACGGCTGCCGTCGCGAGCGGGATCATCGGCGCCGAGGCTCCGCGCAGACGCAGGACCTTCCGGTCCGGCTCGACAGAGACCTGACTCATCGTCAGGTGCGATTCGAATGAGGGGGGCGCTGTGCCGGACCGGTCGTGCACGTCGAGATCACCGGACGAATGCCCGATCGCCTGCGCGAGTTCTACTCGGCGCTCTTCGGCTGGTCTGCGGATCCGGTCGCCCCCGCGGCTGTCTCGGACTCGGACGTCTCTTCGTTCACTCCGCCAGGTCCAGCCGCCGGTGCTGTTCCGGTCGGCATCGGCGGAGGAGAGAGCCGTCCGTCCGCTCGGGCGGAGCGGTTGTGATCGCGCAGTTCGCGGATCCCGAGGGCACCGTCATCGGTCTCGCGGGAGCCGCCTGACGCCACTTCCCACGATCATCCCGGCGATGCGCAGGACCTCCTCGAGCTGCGGGACCCTCCGCCACGTCCCCCGGCTGGCGATCCCCGACATCGGCGCAGGTGCCGGTCATGACGCTTCGACCACCGACGGCGACGTCGAGGCGGGCGAGCACTGGGCCGAACAGGCGCGGAGCCGCGGGCGCGTCGCCTACCCGCCGAGCTCGAGCGCGGCCACCACCTCCGCGACCCGCGTGCGCGCGTGCGCGCTCAGGCCGCGCACGGGGCGAGGGAGGCAGTTCGGTGCGGCGAGGCCGAGATGCTCCGCGATCGCGGCGACGACACGGTAGCTGCCACCGTGCTCCGCGAACAGGTCCCAGAGCGGCTGCAGGCGATCGGACTCCGTGGTCGCGGCCGCGCGGTCGCCGGTCTGCGCTGCACGGGTGATCGTCAGCGCGGGGCCGGGGAGGGTGCCGCCGATGGCGGAGTACCAGGCGTCGCAGCCGCCGATGAGTCCCAGGGCCCCGAAGGCGTCCCCGGAGACCCCGATCGTGACGTCTTCGCGCAGGTGCTCGCGGATGGTCCGCACGCGCTCTGTCGCTGCGTCGGGGTCGGCGGGGACGCCGGGGATCTTGATGGAGGCGACGTTCGGGAGGCGGGCGATCGAGGCGTAGAGGTCGTCGGTGAAGGTGACGTGGGTGGTGCCGGGGTTGTCGTAGACCACGAGCGGCACGGAGAGATTCGCGGTCACGTCCTCGAACAGGCCGAACACGTCGTCGTCGGTCAGCGGCTGGTAGGTGACGGGAGCCAGGAGGACGGCGCTCGCGCCCGCGTTCTGCGCGTCCTCCGCGAGGGCGAGCACCTGCGAGGTGCGCAACGCGCCGATCCCCACGATCACCGGGACCGTGCCGGCGTGCTGCACGGCGGACGCGGCCACGCGGCGGCGCTCGTCACGGCCGAGGTACAGGTAGGAGCCGGTCGATCCCAGAGCAGTGATCGAGTCGACCTCGGCGGCGGCCAGACGTTCCACCAGGCCCGCGAATGCGGGCTCGTCCACCGCGTCGTCGCGAAGGGGAGTGAGGGGGAAGACGCTGAGTCCCGTGAGCATGATCGTCCGTTCGGATCGAGGAGGGCCGGCTCCCCAGTGTCATCGCCGTCCACCGCCACGCACGAGGCCAGAAGTCTCGAACGACGCCGGACCACTCCGACGGGTTGCCGCCGCCGCTCGCGAGCCGGCGCTCCGAAGACCAGCCGTACCAGAAGAAGAAACGGTCCCAGCACGATCCGCTGCCAGCAGGAGAGAGCGCGGCATCCCTCGTGCCTGCCGACTCGTCGAGGCGAAGCGATCCGGTCCCCATGGGGCCAGCGTGGTCGGGCGGTGCACGACGTCCACCACCGCCTCCCGCCAGGAGATCGATCAGCGGACGGTCGAAGCGGCGGTCGGGTCGACGTCCGCCAACCGGAACGGACCCTCGTGCAGGGGGCCGCGGCTCCACATGGCGACGGTGGCCCAGCCGAGGTCGGCATGCGCGACGAATCCCTCGGGGAGGCTGCGAGTGAACAGCGCGTAGTCGATGCCGTCGAGGGGGAGGGCGATCGGGGGCGGACGGCGACGGGGAGATCGAGGTGCGGGCCCGCCATCGTCGCTGTGCGGTTCTCCCAGTAGAGGCGAGCCGATGACGCCGCGCTGTTCGTGAACCAGGAGATCGCGATCGTGTCGAGCATGCGGTCGATGTCGACAGCGTCCTCGGCGCGTCCGGCGTTGTCGGTCTTGGACTCGTACTTGTCCCAGATCCAGGTCGCCTGCCCCGCCGGCGAGTCCGTAGCCGATGTGCTCGCTCAGGTCGCCTGGTCGGCTGTCTTCACGATCGCCGACCACGGTCCGTCCCCCGGTGGGCTCGACGCGCACGCCGCGACGACGTCGAGTCTGCTACTGCTCGGCGTCCCGGCCGACCGCGCAGCAGCCTTCCTCCCTGATGCGCCGTGACAGATGCCGCTCCTGGTCCTGACGCGACGCCTCCTGTCACACCCGCCGATCGGTCACCGGGCGCCCTCCGATTCCTTCGCGTCGCCCCGGGCGGGGCTCCTTCGGCTCGGGCGACGCTGATCGGGCGTCCTCCGCCCGTGAGGAACCGACGGACGATCAGAACCGGCGGGAGACCTGGTACAGCTGGAAGTCGTCGGGGCGGTCCACGTGGACGCGCTGGCCGCCGGTCGGGTTGGTGACCTGCAGGTACCGGTCGGGCGAGTCGAGCGGACCGACCGACTCCGAGTAGTACTGAGCGAAGGCGATGGAGGGCACGGTCTCCTCGAACCGGACGATGTAGGTGGCGATGCGTTCGTCGCCGAGATTGTAGAAGTCCAGCCTCCACCGCAGCACCGAGAACTCGAAGGCGCAGCTCCCCGTGCCATTGACGTAGAGAGGGAGACTCCCGTTGATGATGTGGGAATCCTCCCGTGTCGGCACGAAAGTTCGGATGTCCGAGAGTGGGGTGCTCTCGTAGACGCAGTTGTTCTCGGAGTCCCAGATCCGTTGGGCGCGCACCTCCATGGTGGAGGGCGTGTCGATGACGCGGAAGTTCACCTGGATGAGCGAGTCGTTCTGCGCCGGATCGCGCTGCCACGTCGTCGTCGACGCTGCCGGTGCGCCTGCAGCGCCGTAGCTGAACGCGAGGGTCTCGCTGCGGTCACGGAGTTCGCCGGCCGTGGAGCACGAGACGTGCGAGACAGGCGTCGTCGCCGAGTCGTACGGACCGTAGCAGGCGACGGTCTGGCCTCCGAACGGTCCTCTCTTGTACGTCGAGTTGACGAGCCACGTATCGACCTTGACGTCATCGACGTAGAAGTCGAGGGCCCAGTGCAGGCGGCTCGATTCGTCGGAGCAGTCCGTGCTCTCCCAGTACAGGCTGCCGTCGATCACCGAGCTCTGGAACGCGGGCAACCAGGTCCGCTGGTCGTCCAGAGGGTAGGACTCTCGCACGCAGTTGTTGTAGTCGTCCCAGACACGTCGTGTCTCGACTCGACCGTTCGAGGGGACGTCCCGCACGACGAACTTCATGTAGAGGGGGATCCGTCCACCAGGGGGCGGCGTCGGCGTCTCGGTCGGCACTCCGGTCGGACCGGCTGTAGGGGTGGCCGTCGGCTCGGATGTGGGCCACGACGTCGGCGCCGTGGTCGGAGCGGTGGTCGGCGCGGACGTGGGTGCCGGAGTCGGGGTCGGATCGGTGGTCGGCGCGGACGTGGGAGCCTGAGTCGGAGCGGTGCTCGGCGCGACGACGGTCGGCGAAGCGCTCGGAGCAGGCACGATCGTCGGTGTCGCGGAGCTCGTCATCGGCGCGTGCGAGGGAGAGCAGCTCGCCGCGTTGGCGGGGCTGGAGGACCCCGGGCCCGCACCGATCGCGAGCCCCCCGACGAGCACGACGGCCAGCAGGGCTGCTGTCGATCCGGCCCTGCCTCGTCGCCGCCGCGTCGCGACCAGGGCTGCGGCGCCAAGAACGAGGAGGACTGCTCCGACGACGAGGAGCGGCAGAGTTCCGCTACCGGTGGCAGCGAGGCAATCGTCGGGCATCTGTGCTCCAAAGGTTGCGCCGCGGACGGCGGCGACTTCCCCCGGGACGGGCGGATCCGATCAGTGAGGTCGAGAAGACGCACCACACAGCGTGTCGGTCGTCCCGCATCCGCGCGTCCCCCCGTTAATGCCTCCCGGCGCCGACTCGCGGGAGGTCGCTGCCGCGCTCCGCACGCGGAGCGTCCTGGTGAGCCGCCCCTCTCGTGAGCGTGCACGACTGCGGCACCGTGGATCACGGCACCGGCCCGGCCGAGATGCTCGCCCCAGTGGGTGCCTCACCCTGAGGGCTCGCTTCGCCGGCGATCTCTGCGAGGGCCGCCACGTGCCCGTCGAACGCGCGCCGTCCGGTCGGGGTGAGCGTGAGCCAGGTCAGCTGACGGCGGTCGGTCCGTCCTGCCGACGAGGCCTTGCGGGAGGACACGTAGCCGGTGTCGGCGAGTGCCCTGAGGTGCTTGGAGAGGCTCGCGTCCGCGATGCCGAGGGTGTCGCGGAGCACGGTGAAATCGATCTGATCGACGCGGCGCAGGATCCCGCAGATGCGCAGGCGGGCGGGAGCGTGGATCAGCTCGTCGAAGGCGGCCTCAGCCACGGCGTGCGATCTCGCGGACCGCCGCGCGGAACGCGAGCGTCGACAGCCGTGTGACGAGGAGGAACGCGGCGACCGCGGTGATCGCCACGGCCCAGCCGAGTCCCTGCGCGACGAGCCCGAGCGAGACCGAGAACAGGACGAGGCACGAGGCGAGGGCTGCGCCGACGAGCAGGACCGCCTCCAGCCCGATCCGCCGGAACCGGATGCCCGTGGCGCGCCGCAGGAGCACCAGGAGCGCGACCGCCGCGGCGATCACCAGCCACGAGGTGGTGGGCGGCTCGTAGTCGGCGCCCGGCGAGAGCGCGGCTGCCTGCGCCACCCAGAGGAGGGCGAGCGCGCCGAACCCGGCGAGGTGCCGGCGCGGTTCGGAGATGCGGGCGACGAGGGCCTCACGGTCGGACTGGAGGCCGTCGAGGGCGGAGGATGCGTCGAGAGCTCGATCGTTTTCCATGAGGGAAAACTACATGTCGTTTTCCTGTTCGGCAAGTGATTGGTCCAGAGGTTCTCGCGAACGCCCTCGTCGGTCCCCGACGGCTCAGAGCGCGCACCGCAGCGCCAGACCCGGTTGCTTTCCGGGCGGAGGTCGGGAGTCGTCGGAGTCCGGCGGGCGCCCGCCTGCGTGGCTACAGGCCGGAGATGTCGATGGGGAGGCTGTACTACGACGGGACCGTCGAGATCGACTTCGAGGACCGCGTACTCGCTCACCTGCAGATCGTGATCACTGTCAAGCTGCGGCGCGACGAGTCGTTCCTGCTCAGCTGGCGCGATGACCACAGCATGGGCGACGGCCGCAGCGCGATCTGGCTCCACCCCTCCCATGCGCTGCGCTACAAGTATTTCGGCGGACGCATGCCCCGCATCAACCCCACCTGGATCGCCGAGCTGACCGTTCTCGCGAACTCCGCGAGCGGGCTCTCCATCACCCCGGAGCCGGCCGAGTCCGTCCGGCACGCTGACGGGGAGGCCCACCTGTGAAGCGCGTCGACATCGTCTACAACGGCACCGCCTTCACGGTGAGCAACCGCACCGTGGAGGAATTCCAGGCCGAGGTGGACGCGGCGCTCGCGGCGCCCGTGCCGCAGTGGCTCACGGTCAATCACGGCGAGGGTCGCGCGAACGCAGCGCGCATCCTGATCACTCCCTTCACCGCGCTGACCATCATCACCAACGACTTCGACGACCAGAACCGGGACCGCCCCGACGGCGAGTAGACCCGACTGTCCCGCGCATCGTTCGCGGCGATGCTGATCTCCTGCCGGCGGGTGCGAAGCCGATTGATCCGTCTCGTCCGGTCCTCGGTCCCGGTGCCCGGCCCGTGTCAGTCGGAGGGATCCTGCTGAGCTGCCTCGAGGTCCGCGGTGTCCGTGTAGTCCAGGAAGTCGAGGGGAGGGATGTCGGTCATCTCGTCGTTCCAGGACGGCCGCGCAGGCTGCATGCGGCGCGTCTCCTGCTCGATGTGAGCGATCGCCTCCGCGTCGTCCGGCTCCTCGACCTCACTGCTGTCGATCGGCACCGACCACAGCTGACTCGCCGGACCGATCAGCAGATGGGCGTACGCCCGGCCGCCGCCCTCGGTGAGGACCGGGACGGAGATGACGTCCGATTTCCCCACGTCTGCGAGGGCTCTGGAGTAGCGGAGGACCGCCTTGCAGGTGAGATCTCCGACGAGCAGATGTCCGCTTGAGTAGTGCAGCTTTCGCATGCCATCAGGTTTCCTCGCGCGTCAGGAAACCCTCAAGAGGGTTGCGAACCGCGCCCGTCTCGGGCAGACGATCACTCTCCCGCGACTCTCTTCTGGCCGGCTCTCGTCGAGGGCCTCGCCTCGGACGAGTAGCGCGGCGTCGGCGATCACGGCACGCGCATCGTGGATGCAAGGCTCTTCGCTTCCCGATCGCGTGAGGCGAGAATCGACGTCATGAAGCGCTGGCTCCGCGATCACGGTCTCTTCTCGGCCAACCTGCTGCTGTTCGTCGTGTTCTTCGTGGGCATGGTCGTGAACGGCTTCCAGGTCTACAACGACGAGAACGCCGAGCACGGCTCGCCGCCCGCGGCCCTCTCGGAGTACCTGGCGTCGGGAGACTTCGTGGAGGCGACGTTCGAGAACTGGGAGAGCGAGTTCCTCCAGATGGGCTCCTACGTCGTCCTGACCGTGTTCTTGTTCCAGCGGGGTTCGTCCGAGTCGAAGTCACCCGACGGGCCGTCTCCTGAGGACGAGGATCCGCGCACTGTCGCGCCGACTGCGGAGCGTCCCTGGCCTGTTCGACGCGGCGGATGGGTGCTGACCCTGTACGAGAACTCTCTGGCTCTGTTCTTCCTCATGCTGTTCGCGGGCTCGTTCGTGCTGCACGGGCTGGGCGGCGCGTCGGCGTACAACTCCGAGCAGATCGAGCACGGAGGAGCGACCGTGTCGGCGTTGCAGTACTTCGGCACCGCTCAGTTCTGGTTCGAGTCGTTCCAGAACTGGCAGAGCGAGTTCCTCGCTGTGGCCTGCATCGTCGGAGCCTCCGTGTACCTCCGGCAGCGAGGCTCGGCGGAGTCGAAGCCCGTCGCCGAACCGCACCGGGCGACACCCGACTGAGTGCGGCGATGCCGGTCCGCGAGCTGTGAGGGGATCGTCGAGCGACTCTCTACCCGTTCTCCTTCGCGAGTCGCTCGAGGAAGCGCTCGGAGGCGGCGGACATCTCGGACGGGACGTCGAGCGAGTCGAGGTACTCGACCACCGCCGCCATCTCGTGTCCGCGCCGGACGGCGTGCTTGCGACTGCCGGTCTCGTAGCGCTCGATCGTGGCCTCGACGTCACCCGAGAGCTGAGCGGCGATCTGCTCGCGGATCCACGGCTCGCAGCCGGCCGCGCGCCCAGCGGTGACCGCTTCGACGACCACGGCGGCGAGGCTCTTCATCAGGACGCTGCGGAGGAGCTTGCGGGAGGTGGCGACGCCGGCCGGGCCGTCGATCCGCTCGACCTCTGCGCCGAGCGAGGTGAGGTACGCCTCGACGTCGGCCGCCGCGGCTCCGCTGACGATGGTCTCGGTCCGTGCACCCTTGGTCGGGACCGGCCCGAGGATGGCGACATCGGCGAAGCGCCCGCCGGCATCCGAGACGATGCGCTCGACGGCCTCCATCGTGGCGGGGGAGGCCGTGGTGAAGTCGGCGTAGACGGCGCCTTCGCGCAGATGCGGCGCGGTGTCGACCGCGATCCGCTCGCTGAGGGAGGCGGCGGTCAGCACGATCACCAGGTCGGCCGTGGCGACGGCGGTCGCGGCGTCGGGCGTCCGCTCCACCCCGTCGGGCGTGGTGGGTGCTGCGGGGTCGAAGCCCGAGACGGTGTCGCCGTGGGCGGCGGCGGCCGCCGCGTAGAGGGCTCCGGCTTCGCCGAGCCCGATGAATCCGATGCGCATCGCGCGTCCTTCCTTCGCCGGACGCTCGTGCGCTCCGGCTGATCAGCGCAGGAGGGCGTTCGCCGCTCGGCGCAGTTCTGGTACCTGCGCCTCGAGGTGGGCGCGGGGGGTGGTCTCGAGGGGGCCCGAGGCCGAGATCGCGGCGATCACGTCACCGGAGGCGCCCGGCAGGGGCACGCTCACGGCGGCGACGCCGGTCTCGCGTTCGTTGATCGAGATGTGGAAGCCGTCCCGGCGGACCTTCTCGAGCTGCTCCAGGAGCTCCTGGGCCGTGATCCGCTCGCCGGCCGCGGTGTCGGTGTCGCCGAGCTCCTCGAGGATCCGGTCGCGCTCGACGGTCGGCAGGGCGGCGAGGATGTTCTTCCCCGCGCCGACGTGCAGCGGCAGTCGTCGGCCGAGCGGCAGCTGGTAGCGCAGCGGATCCTGCCCGTCGACGCGGACCGTCAGGATCCGGGAGTCGCCGATCCGCACGTAGAGCGAGGCGGTCAGGCCCGTGCTCCCGGCCAGCTGCTGCAGCACCGGCCTGGCCCGGGCGCCCAGCGGATCGGCGGCGAGATAGCTGTGCCCCATCCCGAGCGCGGCCGGCCCGAGGCGGTACAGACCGTTCTCGGAGGCGACGAGGCTCCGGTGCTGCAGCGAGCCGAGGATCCGCAGCACGGTGGCGTTCTGCAGGCCGGAGCCCCGGCTCAACTCCACGAGGCGCAGTGGCGAGTCGCTGCGCTCGAGGAGCTCGAGCAGGTCGAGCGCACGGTCGACGCTGCGCACGGTGGAGGCGGACGCGTCCGCGGAAGTCTGGGCCATGGCCTCTATTGTCCGGGGCGGCGGTCACGGCCCCGCCAGGATGCTCTTCCGGGTGGCGGTCTCGGTGGCGTGCTTGGCCTCCGCCCGCTCCAGCACGGCCTCCGCCTCGCCGCGCGGGACGATCGCGAGGCCGTCGGAATCGCCGAGGACGAGGTCACCGGGCGAGACGACGACCGAGCCGATCGCGACGGGAACGCCGAGGCGGAAGGGCCCGTTCTTGTAGGGACCGGCGGGGCTGACCGCGCGCGCGAACGCGGGGAAGCCCATCTCCTCCAGATCGTCGACGTCGCGGAGGGCCCCGTCGATCACGATCCCGACACAGCCGACCTTCCGCAGCCGCTCCCCGATCAGCTCGCCGACGAGTGCGCGGTCCTGGACGCCGTGGCCGTTGACGACGAGGACGTCGCCTGGGCTGAGCCGGCCGATCGCCTCGTGGATGCCGGCGTTGTCTCCGCCGGCGACCTCCACCGTGAAGGCGGGGCCGGCGAGGCGGGCGCCGCGCCAGACCGGCCGGACGGCGGCGTCGACGACGCCGAGGCGGTCCATGGAGTCGCCGACGTTGGCGACGGGGAGGGCGGCGAAGCGCTCGAGCAGGGTCTTCTCGTTCGGTGTCTTCTCGTTCTGGGTCATATCGGTCTCGTTCCGTGTCGAGCGACCGCCTAGTCGGCGGGCTTCCAGCCGTGGGCATAGGAGAGGAGGAGCGTCCAGATGCCGAGCACGCCCGCGACGCCGAACGTCCACGGGTTGAGCGCGGCGGCGACGGCGGAGATCAGGTCGCCGTTCACGACGATGAGGCCGAGGATCTGCAGCAGGACGAGGATCGTGCCGAGCACGAGCATCGTGACGAGGAGGACCACGAAGACCGCGGTCATCACGGAGATGAGGCGCTGTCGACCCGGGCCGTGGGGGCTGTCGCGGGGGGCGGTTTCTTCGGACATCAGAGGCTCCAGGTCGAGGGCGGGAGGGCGGTGGGGCGGAGGGCCATCAGTGCGGCACCGGCAGCCAGCCCGGCCCGATGAGGGCGGCGATGGCCAGGATCGGGAGGACGTAGAGCATGATCAGCGGGACGAACGTCTTCACCGGATTCACCTGCGCGATGCCGGTCGCGATGTAGATCGCGGACGCGCCGGGCGGGGAGGCGCCCTCGGTGGAGGCGGCGACGAGGACGACGCATGCGGCCAGCACGGGATCGACGCCCGAGGCGACGAGGACGCTGAATCCGATGCCGCCGATGGTCGCGATGGTCGCGGTCGAGCTGAGGGGCCCGGCGACCAGGACGACCATCACGGCGACGATCACCGACATCACGACGGGGGAGGCGTTCAGGCCGTTCAGCACGCTCGAGAGCTGCTCGGCGAGGCCGAGCTCGGTGAGCACCGCGCCACCGGCGAAGGCGAAGACCAGCGTCGCGCCGATGTCGCGGTAGCGGGGCGCCGTCTTCGCGACGAAGCCGTACCACTCCCTGCCCGACGTGGGCAGGCCGCGCCAGCCCAGGGCGGCGGCGAAGAGGCCGAGCAGCACCGGGATCCAGACGATGATGCTGATGGTGTCCATGACGTCGACGCCGAGGACCCCGGTCAGTGCTTCGCCCGTGGGGCCGAGCGTGACGGCGACGGGGATGATGATGCCGAGGAAGACCAGCAGCGAGGTCCAGCCGCGTCGGAACGACTTCGCGAAGGGGAGGATGTCCGCGGCGGCGACGCGGCCGATCTTGTACTTGCGGACGAAGTAGAAGACGACGACCAGGCGCCAGAGGATGCACCAGGCGGCGGCGGCGAACATCGCCAGCAGCAGCTGGTCGATCGAGATGTACGGCGCGACCGTGGCCGTGCCGATCAGGATGAAGAACGAGGCGCTCGGCGGGATCACGGTGCCGTTGCCCGCGTTCCCGGCGATCAGCGTCGCTGCGACGTGCGGGGGCCAGTTCGAGCGCTTCATCCACGGGATCGCGACCGAGCCCATGGTGGCCGCGTTGGCGGAGCCCGAGTGCGCGACCGCCCCGAACAGCGCCGAGCCGACGGTCGCGACGTAGCCTGCTCCGCCGCGCAGGCGGCCGAGCAGCGAGTTCAGCAGGTCGACCTGCCGATCGATGACGCCGGTCGAGGCGAGCAGGAAGCCGATGAACGTGAAGGCCAGCGCGGCGAAGACGATCTCCTGGTCGAAGGCGGCCTGCATGCCGACCAGGACCAGGCGGAGGAAGTCGCCGCCGCCGAAGGCGCAGACGACGAGGAAGCCGACCACCATGGCCTCGCCGATGCCGCGTTTGAGCGCGACGCTCCAGATCACGATGATCGCGATGTACGCGATGAGGGCCCAGACAGCCAACCCCATGGGGTGTTCCTTCCGCTCGTCGTTGAGGGAGTTGAAGTTCACTAGATGAACTGAAAGTTCGTTTTGACGAGTATGGCGGGTCGCCGGAACGAGGTCAAGGAGCGGTGAGGATCGCGGTGCGCGCTGCTCCGCGGTTCGTCGGCCGGAGGTCCAGCAGCGACTCGAGCGCTGCCCTTGCTCATGGCCGCAGGACGGGGGGACCCTCTCGTCGATGGGTCATCCCACCGCTGTGCCGTGAGGGGATGCCGCCCGGGCGCGTCGAGCGTGCGGCCGTGAGGACCCGCCTCCGTCGTCGCTGCCCGCCTGCAGCCAGGGCACGACATCGCTGTCGCGACACCTGCCGCCGCAGCGGAGTCGACCCGCTACTCCTCGAGTGCCCTCAGCGCGCGCAGGTGCACGGCGGCCCACGAGCGGAACGGCTTCCACGTCTCGGCGATCTCGTCGATCGAGCGATCGGCGCCGTAGCGCTTCATGACTTCATCGCTGAGCTTGCCTTCGTTGCGCGGCAGCACATCGGGGAAGTTCGCTCCGCGGATCACGACGAGTTCGGCCGAGAACGGCCCCATCCCGAGGATGCTCTGCACCTGGACGAAGGCCTCGGCCGGCTGGAGCGTGCGCAGGTGGGAGCCGGAGAGCTGTCCGTCGAGAGCGGCCTCGGCGATCGCGTGCNAGGATGCTCTGCACCTGGACGAAGGCCTCGGCCGGCTGGAGCGTGCGCAGGTGGGAGCCGGAGAGCTGTCCGTCGAGAGCGGCCTCGGCGATCGCGTGCAGGTACTCCGCCTTGCGGTCGGGCAGATCGAGTGACGCCGCACGCAGGGCAGCCGGTGACGGGAAGGCTCCGTCGTCGCCGAGTTGCTGCGTGAGTCGTGTCTTGATCGCCGCCGCCTGTCGGATCTGCAGGCGTCGTGACAGGACCGTCCAYACGGCCGCCTCGTAGGGGGAGAAGAAGCCGCACGGCCGGAATCCGGGGAGTCGGGCCTGTGCGTCCGCGATGACGCCGTCGCGGGCCGCGACGTCGGGCCAGCCGCGCCCGTCGATGTCGATCGACAGCAGCCGCCGGACCTGTTCAGTCGCAGCGTCCAAGTCGCCGGGTCCCTCGACCACGATGCGGACCGACGGTCCGTCCTGGGTGATGAGGGCGTCCACGCGCTGCCAGTCGGTGTCGCAGAGGATNCTGCACCTGATGCCGATCTTCGACGCTCCTCGATGTCGATCGACAGCAGCCGCCGGACCTGTTCAGTCGCAGCGTCCAAGTCGCCGGGTCCCTCGACCACGATGCGGACCGACGGTCCGTCCTGGGTGATGAGGGCGTCCACGCGCTGCCAGTCGGTGTCGCAGAGGATGGCGGCGTGGATGCCTGTGCCCTGCGGCGGGGAGACGAGCCTGTTAGGCGTGAAGCCCTCCCAGAACCGTTTGGTGGTGGCGAGCGACCAGGGCCCGACGATCTCGTGAACGGTCTCGAGTCGAGTCAAGCGTCAGGCCTCCCTATGCTCGGCGGGGCGCGCATCGCCGAGCGCCGCCGTCACGTCCTCGAGGGAGGTCACCGCTGTCAGGGCTGTTCCTGTGGGGGCTGGTCCGCTCGGCGGCCGGAAGCGCGCGTCTCGCGACGGAGCTGCCAGCCGCCGGCCGCGATCAAGGCGAGGGCGAGGGCGAGGGTGCCGACGCGCGCCGGCCAGGGCAGGTCCGGGAACATGATCATCGGCAGGGCGGCGACGAACGTCGCTCCGACGAAGTACCAGACCGCGACCGGCGCGGGGGGATTCTCGTGAGAGGCCATGGATCCACGGTAGGTGCAGCTCACGGCGTGCGCCTCCCCCTCGCGACCGAACCGGGCAGGGTGGCGTCAGCGGGAGGTGCGCCGAGCGGCACGCCGGTTCTCGAACCCGAGGATCACGGCGGCGAGGAGCGCGGCGAGGACGGGAGCGAGTTCCTCCAGACCGGCTCCTCCGTCGTCCTGACCGTCTTCTTGTACCAGCGGGGTTCGTCCGAGTCGAAGTCAGAAGTCTCTCGGTGACTCGGACGCCCTCTCCCCGAGTCAGCTGCCTCGGAGTGGCCGGGCCAGGGGCTCGATGCCGGGGAGGGTTCGCCGGGCGGTCGCTGTGACGCGGGGTCAGATGTAGTCCAAGCCGTACAGGTCGTCGAAATCGGGTTCTGCGGAGCTCTCCCGGAGCATGGTGGGGAGGGGTGCTTCGTCGTGCTGCTCGAGGACGATGGAACGCCGGGGTGGCGTTCATCGCGTCGAGGACCGCCTGTTTGGTCTGGTCGATCGTCGCGTCCGCGGCGAGGAGGTAGGTCTTCTCCTGGATCGTGATCTGCAGCATGTTCTCGCCCTCCGGTCTCGAGGTGTGATCGACTCCGGCAACGGTACGGACCGCTCGATGAGGGTGCGACCGTGTTGACCTCGGGGCATCGGCCGGGTACAAGATGTGGAAAACTACATCTGTGGGGCAGCTCATCTATGGACCGGGGACCGTCTAAGAGATCGACGATCGCACGCTCGCGCATGTGAAGGTGGCGCTCACCGCCAAACTGCGTCGGCAGGAGAGCTTCCTGCTGTCGTGGCCGGTCCCGGTGGACCAGGGGTCGGGTCGCACGTCTCTGTGGATCGCGCCGGTGGTCCCGTTGCAGTTCCGGTTCTCCGGCAGCAGACAGCCCGCGATCAACCGTGCGTGGGTGCTCGCGATGCTCGAGAGCTCGCACAGCGACCGGGGCATGGTCCTGGTGAGCGAAGCCGAAGCCGAGAAGGCCGTTCCCGGGTCCTGAACTCCGCGTGCAGGCGTGAGGGATCCGCGATCCGCCGCCCTGCCGCCCGCCCCGCGCGTCGGCCGGCCCGCCCTCGACGCGAGCGCGCACGTGTGCGGAAGACTGGTCGGATGACAGCGCACGCGGGAACCGACGGCCCTCGGACCACGGAAGTGAGGGTCGCCGCACCCACCCTGCCCCCCTCGCTCGCCGACGCGCTCGTGCAACGCCTCGCCGCCGCCCCGCCGATCGCGCCGTCGACGACGTTCGCGCTCTTCGACCGGACCGGGGTCCTCCTCCAGCACGGCATCGGCGAGCACAGCCTCGACGGGCGGGTGCCGACGTTCGGAACGGTCTACCGCATCGCGTCGATGTCGAAGAGCGTCGAAGCGGCGGCGGTGCTGGTGCTGCGCGACCGCGGGCTGCTCGACCTCGACGACCTCGTGTCGGCGCATGTGCCCGAGTTCGCCGGCCCGGTCGTCGACGGCTCCGCCCTTCCTGTCACGCTCCGGATGCTCCTGACCAACTGCTCCGGGCTGCCGGAGGACAACGGCTGGGCCGACCACGTCATGGGAATGAGCCGTGAGGAGTTCCTCGCCGTCATCGCGCGGGGCCTGGCCTTCACCGAGCGGCCGGGAGCCGTCTACCAGTACTCGAACATCGGCTGGTGGCTTCTCGGGGTCGTCGTCGAGAACCTCACGGGCGAGACCTTCGCCGAGTTCGCGACCCGCGCGCTGCTCGATCCGCTCGGGCTCGAGCACACGCGCTATGCGGTCACCGACTACGGCGACGACGCCGAGATCGCGCGCGGGTTCAGCAGCTACGACGAGGGCGCGACCTGGGCCGAGCGCCCCGTCGTCGGTTCGGGAGCGGGGGCGTGCGCGGCGAGCCTGTTCAGCACGGTCGGCGACATCGCCCGCTGGAGCGCCTGGCTCTCGAGCGCGTTCGATGCCGCCTCCGGCGACGCGGTGCTCAGCCGGGCGTCGCGGCGCGAGATGCAGCGCGGGGCGACGGTCATGCCGTCGATCCTCGATCGGGCCGCCGAGCCCGTGACCGAGGGGACCGCCTACGGGATGGGCCTCGTCGTCGAGCAGGACGTGCGGTTCGGTGCGATCGCGCAGCACTCCGGCGGGCTGCCGGGCTGGTCGTCGAACATGCGCTGGCACGTCGCGTCGGGGCTCGGAGTCGTCGTGTTCGCGAACGCCGACGGCGCGAAGCTCGCTCCCACGGCGGCCGCTCTGCTGCGCACGGCGCTGGAGGAGCTGCAGCCTCCCGCCCGCGAGATCACGCTGCTCCCGTCGACCGTCGAGGCCGCCCGGGCGATCGAGGCGGCGATCGTCTCCGGCGATCTCATGGAGGCGTCGGCTCTGTTCAGCCCGAACCTGCTCAGCGACGTCCCGGCCGAGGTCCGCGCCCGCCGACTCGAGGACGCGATCACCGGGGTGGGCGGTCTCGCGGAGGAGCCCGCCCCCCTCGCCGACCGCCTGCTCTGGTGCCTGTCGGCGGCGCACGTCGCCTTCACGGTGCCCGGTCGCGCCGGCGAGCTCGAGTGCCGGATCGAGACGACTCCGACCGTCCCGGCCCTCGTGCAGCGGTTGATCGTCGTGAAGCGCGAGCCGACGACGCCGCTGTCGGCCGTGACGAGGAACTACCGGCCGCGCCTGCCGGCTCCGCCACTCTGACGGAGGTGGTCGAGGAGGGCGAGCAGCTCCTCCATCGACTCGACCACCAGCGGAGTCGACTCGTCCCCGCTCGTCCTGCAGACGAGGGTCGGGGGAGTGGTCGCCACGACGTCGCCCTTGGCCTCGCCGTCGACCCAGACCGTCAACAGGCGGCCCGCGTCGTTCGGACCGGGGCTTCCGACGAGGAGCTCGCTCGCGCCGATGAAGCCGGTTCCCGGGTCCTTCCTCGCAGTGCTGATCCACGACGGGATGCGGTAGCGGTGGGCCGTATCGACCGGATCGGTCCCCCCTCTACCGGTGTCCTCCGCCGTTGCAGTCCACCTCACCGTGCGTCCTTCCCTCAATGCCTCCTGACCAGTGGACGACGTCCCCGCCCGGCCGTCACGAGGGTTGACTTTCGCGCCCGGGACGGCGAGGCCGGGCGTTCGGCGGAGCGCGTCGGGCGCTGCGTGTGCCAGCCGCGCGAGAAACCGGGAGCGTCGGCTCCCTCCGAGCAGACGGCCCTGATATGTTGCGAGTAACTTCAAATTTCCCCTCGCGGGCCTCGAGCGCGCGGGGAGCCGAGAGTGAGGAACCGCGATGACGCGACCGATCACCCTGTTCACGGGCCAGTGGGCCGACCTCCCGTTCGAGGAGGTGGCGCGGCTCGCGGGCGAGTGGGGCTACGACGGCCTCGAGATCGCCTGCTGGGGCGACCACATCGACGTCGCCCGCTGGGACGACGCGGAGTACGTGCAGAGCCGGAAGGACATCCTCGCCGCCAACGGCCTGAAGGTGTGGGCGATCTCGAACCACCTCACCGGCCAGGCCGTCTGCGATGACCCGATCGACTCGCGGCACCGTGACATCCTCAGCGACCGTGTCTGGGGCGACGGTGACCCCGAGGGCGTTCGGCAGCGTGCCGCGCAGGACCTGAAGGACACGGCGCGCTTCGCCGCGGCGCTCGGCGTGAAGCAGGTCAATGGCTTCTCGGGATCCTCGATCTGGCGGGGCGTGGCGATGTTCCCGCCCGCCTCCGACGAGTGGGTCGCCGCCGGGTATCAGGACTTCGCGGACCGCTTCCACCCGATCCTGGACGTGTTCGAGGAGGTGGGTGTGCGGTTCGCTCTCGAGGTGCACCCGAGCGAGATCGCGTACGACTACTGGACCGCGAAGCGCACTCTCGAGGCGATCGGGCATCGGGCGTCGTTCGGCTTCAACTTCGACCCGTCGCACTTCGTCTGGCAGCAGCTCGACAGCGTCGCGTTCGTCCTCGATTTCGCGGAGCACATCTTCCACGTTCACGTGAAGGAGTCGGTGACCAATCTCGATGGCCGCAACGGTGTGCTCGGCTCGCATCTGCCCTGGGCGAACCCGCGTCGCGGCTGGACGTTCGTCTCGACCGGGCACGGCAGCGTGCCGTGGGAGCCGGTGTTCCGCGCGCTGAACGCGATCGGCTACACCGGGCCGACGAGCGTGGAGTGGGAGGACGCGGGCATGGACCGCCTCGCCGGGGCGCCCGAGGCACTCGCCTTCGTGCGGAAGCTCAACGCGATCACGCCGCCGGCGGACGCGTTCGACGCGGCGTTCTCGACCTCGCGCTGACAGGACGTCGAGGGCTGAGAGCTCGGCTATCGCGTCAGCGCGGCTCCGAGTTCTCAGCCCCCGCGGCCCTGCCTGCGTATCGGTCTAAGTCCAGAGATCGTCTTCGGCCCAACCGGTGGGAAAACCCATCTCGGCGGCAGATCGACCGGTCTCTCCTTCGAGTCTCCTCGTCACGAGTCTCACGAGTTTCTCTCGCCACGAAGAGCCCGGCAAAGTCGCCTCCATGGTCTTCGCCAGAAGCGCCAATGATCCGTAAGTGCTCTCACTCTGCCCGACGGGTAGTGAGGAGAGCCTCGGGACCGCGCGCATCAAGGCTGTGCCCGCTGGGATGACGGTTCGATTCCACAGCCGACCGTGGTGAGCGCAGATGTTGCGCACGAGCGATAGCTGTTCCAGCCAGTTGACGATGGGATGGCGTCTCTTCGCCTTCGTGAGCTGGTTTCCACTGAGAAGCGTGAGGTCTGGGATCAGGCCCAGTTCGGAAGCAATCGACCACTGATCCGTCGCGGTCATCCCTTCGACCAGGAGGGAGACGTCAGCGAAGTCGAGTACCTCCACCAGTACCCAGAGGGGAATCGTCCCTCCGAGCTTGTCCTGGTGGTGTCTGATGGAGTCCGAGCGTCGCGCTGCTCGGGCTACGCGATCCTGTGACTTCGCGAGCCAGCCCGCATGGTCGAAGTCGGATCGGAAGAGCGCTGAATTCCGATGGCCGAGCGGATCGTGACGAGCTATGACATCGGTCACGGCGCGGCGAAGAGCGATCTCGAATCGTTCGACGCCGTCGTGAACGAGGGTGCGCAGCTGCCGGTCGAATTCGTAGAGCGCGGCGACCTCGGAGAATCGCGTACCCGCGTGGAAATCGTCCCCTCGTCGGAGCTGCCCGCCTACGGTCTCCAGCTTCCGGTAGACGAACCAGTAGCCGCTGAGCCTGTAGTAATTGACCGAACGGAGCCACTGCTCTGCATCGATGTCGAGGATCATGCCGCGACTTGTGAGGATGGCAGCCTGTTGCGGGATCGTCGTGAAGTTCTTCGGGTTTCCGGCCACGGTCTCGATCCCCTCGAGCCCCGAAAGAAATCCAGCCCGCACCGGAGCTATCCGGGCGGGCTGAACGATTATCTGGACGTTAGCACGTAGATGTGGTGGTCCGCGGGCGAGTACACAGAACGGCCGGCCCCTCCGGGGAGCCGGCCGTTCAGTGCTGCAGCGGCCTACAGGCCCTGAGCGAGGCGGTAGTACGCGGCGTTCGAGCGGATGTCGGCCTCGAAGCCGCGGAGGGTCGTCGACTCGTCGATGATCAGCAGCTCGACGCCGGCGATGCGGGCGAAGTCCTCCCACGCCTCCAGGCCGATCTGCGTCGTCATCACCGTGTGGTGCGCGGCGCCCGCGGTGATCCACGCGGCGGCGCTGGTGCCGAAGTCGGGGGCGGGCTGCCAGACGGCGCGGCCGACCGGGAGGTGGGGCAGCGTCTGCGGCGGCACGACGGTGGTCACCTTGTTCGCCACCAGGCGGAAGCGCTCGCGCACGTCGCTCAGTGCGACGACGACCGCATCGCCGGCGTCGGCGGTGAAGACCAGGCGCACCGGGTCCTCGCGGCCGCCGATGCCCAGCGGGTGGATCTCGAGCGTGGCGCGCTTCGACGACAGCGACGGCGACACCTCGAGCATGTGCGCGCCGAGGATGAGCTCCTCGCCGGGCGTCATGTCGTAGGTGTAGTCCTCCATCAGGCTGGTGCCGCCGGGGAGCCCGGCGCCCATGACGGCGGCGATGCGGATGAGGACGGCGGTCTTCCAGTCGCCCTCGCCGCCGAAGCCGTAGCCATCGGCCATCAGGCGCTGCACGGCGAGGCCGGGGAGCTGGCGGAGCCCGCCGAGGTCCTCGAAGGAGTCGGTGAACGCCTCGAAGCCGCCCTCCTCCAGGAACGAGCGCAGGCCGATCTCGATCGCGGCGCCGTAGCGGAGCGACTCGTGGCGCTCGCCGCCGGGGAGCAGCTCGGGAACCACGTCGTAGCTCTCGACGTACTCGGCGACGAGGGCGTCGATCTGCTCGGAGGTCGCCGCGTCGACGCGCTCGACGAGCTCGTTGACGCCCCAGGTGTTGACGCTGACGCCGAGACGGATCTCGGCCTCGGTCTTGTCGCCCTCGGTGACCGCGACGTTGCGCATGTTGTCGCCGAAGCGCGCGACCTTCATGCCCTGCGACGCCGACCAGCCGGCGGCCGCGCGCGACCAGACGCCGATCGACGAGGTCACCTTCGGGTCGCTGGCGTGGCCGACGACCGTCTTCCGCGGCACGCTCATCCGGCTGAGGATGTAGCCGTGCTCGCGGTCGCCGTGCGCGGCCTGGTTGAGGTTCATGAAGTCGAAGTCGATGTCCTGCCACGGCAGGGCCACGTTGGCCTGGGTGTGGAAGTGCAGCAGCGGCTTGGCGAGCGCGTCGAAGCCGTGGATCCACATCTTCGAGGGGCTGAAGGTGTGCATCCAGGTGATCACGCCCACGACGGAGTCGTCGGAGTTGGCCTCGATCATCGTGCGGCGGATCGCGTCGGAGCTCTTCAGCACCGGCTTCCACTTGATGGTGACGGGGATCGACGACGACTCGTTCAGCTGCGCGACGACGGCCTGCGACTGCTCGGCGACCTGGCGGAGGGTGTCCTCGCCGTAGAGGTCCTGGCTGCCGGTCAGGAACCAGACGGTGCGCTCGGCGAGGTTCGGGATGATGCTGCGGGTCATGCGAGTGCTCCGGTGGGGTTCTGTCCGTAGACGTTCTGGTAGCGGTCGAACAGGGCGTCGATCGACTCCTGCGGGATCGGCACGAGCTCGCCGCCCTGGCGCGCGAGGTGCACGGTGCGGGCGACGTCCTCGGCCATGACGGCCGCCTTCACGGCGTCCTTCGCGTCCTTGCCGATGGTGAAGACTCCGTGGTTCTGCATCAGGACCGCGCGCGAGCGGTGGCCGGTCAGCGTCGCGACGATGCCGACTCCGATGGAGTCGTCGCCGATGATCGCGAACGGGCCGATGGGGATCTCGCCGCCGAACTCGTCGGCCATCGCGGTGATCACGCAGGGGATCGCCTCGGCGCGGGCGGCCCAGGCGGTCGCGTAGGTGGAGTGCGTGTGCACGACTCCGCCGACCTCGGGCATCTCGCGGTACACGTAGGCGTGTGCCGCGGTGTCGCTCGAGGGGCCGCGCTCGCTGCCGAGGCTGCCGGGCACGACGACTCCGTCGAGGTCGCAGAGGATCATGTTCTCGGGCGCGAGGTCGTCGTAGGAGACTCCGCTCGGCTTGATCACGAACAGGTCGGCACCGGGCACGCGGCCCGAGATGTTGCCGCCCGTCCAGATGACGAGGCCGTAGCGGACCAGCTCGGCGTGGAGGCGGGCGACGTCCTCTCGGACGCGCGTGATCGCCTCCTCGATGTCGGGGCCGAAGCCCGTGCTCTCGGAACTCATGCGGTGTCTCCTTGCGTGGTGAGGGTGTCGACGGCCGTCTGCTCGACGGCGAGGCCGGCGCGGTAGCGCTCGAGGTAGGCGGTGAATCCGGCGACGTCGTCGGGGGAGGGCGCGACGGTCTCGAACTCCCCGTCGCCGAACACCGTCTCGGTCAGGTAGGCGTCGAGGGTCACGCCGTCGGTGAGGCGGTAGGCGGCGAGCACGGCCATGCCCCACGGTCCGCCCTCGGAGGCGGTCGCGGCGACCGACACCGGCGCGTCGAGCGCACCGGCGAGGAAGCGCTGCGCGACTCCGGCCGTGCGGAACATGCCACCGTGCGCGAACATCTCGTCGATGCGCACGCCCTCACCGGCGAGCACGCGCATGCCGAGGGCGAGGGTGCCGAACACGCCGTAGAGCTGGGCGCGCATGAAGTTCGCGAGGGTGAGGCGCGAGTCGGGGGTGCGCACGACGAGCGGGCGGCCCTCGACGAGGCCCGCGATCGGCTCGCCCGCGAGGTGGTTGTAGGCGAGCAGTCCGCCCGCGTCGGCCTCGCCCTCGAGCGCCTCGGCGAAGAGGGTGCCGTAGACGGCGTCGCTGTCGGAGGGGCCGCCCTGCGCCTCGGCGAACCGCGAGAAGAGGCTCACCCAGGTCGCGAGCTCGCTGGCGCCGTTGTTGCAGTGCACCATCGCGACGAGGTCGCCGGCCGGAGTCGCGACCAGGTCGAGCTCGTGGTGGACGCTCTCGAGGGGGCGCTCGAGCACGACCATCGCGAAGATGCTGGTGCCCGCGCTGACGTTGCCGGTGCGCGGGGCCACGGAGTTGGTGGCGACCATGCCGGTGCCGGCGTCGCCCTCGGGCGGGCAGAACGGCGCACCGGGCTGCAGGGCGCCGGTCGGATCGAGCAGCAGCGCGCCCTCGGTGGTCAGCTCGCCGGCGGCGGCGCCGGCGGGGAGGACGGCGGGCAGCAGGTCGCGCAGCGGAGGCAGGGCGCCGGCCACGCGGGCGTCGTAGCGCTCGAGGACGGTCTCGTCGTAGTCGCGGGTCGCAGGGTCGGTCGGGACCATGCCGGAGGCGTCGCCGACTCCGAGGACCTTCTCGCCGGTCAGCTGCCAGTGCACGTAGCCGGCGAGGGTCGTGAGGAAGTCGATCCGCTCGACGTGCGGCTCGGAGTCGAGGACCGCCTGATGCAGGTGCGCGAGCGACCAGCGCAGCGGGATGTTGGCGCCGAAGAGCTCGGTGAGCTCGGCCGAGGCGGGGCCGGTGCTGGTGTTGCGCCAGGTGCGGAACGGCACGAGCAGCTCGCCGGCCGCGTCGAACGCGAGGTAGCCGTGCATCATCGCCGAGACTCCGAGGGCGCCGACGGTCGTGAGGGTCGCGCCGTGGCGCTGCTGCGCGTCGGCGACGAGGTCGGCGTAGGCGGCCTGGAGCCCCGCGTGCACGGCGTCGAGCGAGTAGGTCCAGCGCCGGTCGACGAGCTGGTTCTCCCACTCGTGGCTGCCGACCGCGAGCACGATCGAGGGATCGGCGGCATCGACGAGGCACGCCTTGATCCGGGTGGAGCCGAGCTCGATGCCGAGGGCTGTCGCGCCACTCGAGATCGCCTCGGCGGGGGCGGGCCGTCGCTGGTCCATGGTGCTCCTCGCTCGGGCGATGTGACCGTTCACAAAGCCCCGGGTCAGCCTAGGCGAAACGCCTCGCGGTCGGCAATGCGCGGTGCGACGGAACTCTCGGCCACCGACTGGACGCGCACAGGGGTCCTGTCAACACCTGCCTCCTGAGGAACCGTTCAGATAACGTCATCGACGAGCGGTACGCAGCCCCCGCACCGCCGAAGGACCCCCATGACGCAGTCCCCTGCCCTCTCGCCGGCGCTCGCTCGCGAGGTCGTCGTCGAGGCCTGCCGCCTCGGTGACGCCACCCTCGATTCGTACATCGACGACCTCTGGGCCGCCAAGTCCGATCCCGATCTGATGCGCCGGCTGCTCGGCCGCCTGCGGCGGGAGGTCGAGGAGGCGCGCGCCCTGCTGGCGGCCGCAGCCGAGCCCGAATGGTGGTCGGATGCGAGTCCCGAGCGACTCGCGGCGGCCTGTACGGCCGCGCGGATCTGGCCGGAGGGCGATCCCGAGTGCGCCGAGCTCGAACGCCGCTTCGCCTCGCACCTCAGGGGCGTCCTCGGAGTCGACATCGCGGCGATCCCGCGCCGCTCCCGCACCCCGTAGGCGAGGCCTCGCTCGCGGGCTCTCAGCCGGCGTCGTGCCGCGTCGTCGACGCGCGCTCGACCAGCTCCGGAGGCACCGGCTCGTCGACGGCGGCCGTCTCTCCTCGCAGCTCGGCGAGCACGACGCCGATCGTGCGCCGTCCCACCTCGGCGAAGTCCTGGCGGATGGTCGTCAGCGGCGGCTGGTAGTGCGCGGCCTCCGGCACGTCGTCGAAGCCGACGACGCTGAGATCCCGGGGTACGCGGACCCGGCGGTCGGCGCACGCGTGCAGCAGCCCGAGGGCCATCTGATCGTTCCCGGCGACGACGGCCGTCACCTCCGGCACCTCGTCGAGGAGGCGGAGACCGGCGCGGTAGCCCGACTCGGCGCTCCAGTCACCCGCGATCACGGCGGCGGGAGCGAGACCCGCCTCGCTCATCCGCGCGGTGAAGCCGTCGAGGCGGGCGTGCGCCTCGACCCAGTGCTGCGGGCCGGCGATGTGCGCGATGCGGGTGTGGCCGTGCGCGAGCAGGTGCTCGGTGGCGAGCCGGGCGCCCGCCGCCTGGTCGACCAGGAGGCGCGGGTCGGCGCCGCGACCGGTCGCGCCGAGGGTCACGAACGGGACTCCGATCGCGAGGCTGTCGATCGCCTCGAGCGCCCGCTCCTGCGGGGCGAGCACCACGATCGCCTCGACCGACTCTCGCTGGAGGTGTGCGAGACCGTCGGCCAGCGACTCGGCATCGGGCGCGGCGTTGACCACCGGCACCCGGTAGCCGGCGTCGCGCGCCGCCTGCTCGATCGCGGCCATCGCGGTGGCGGTGCCGTAGAAGCTGTGGCTCTCGGCGGCGAGGATGCCGATGAGTCCGGAGCGGCTGGTCGCGAGCGCCCGAGCGGCGGCGCTGGGGCGGAACCCGAGCTCGTCGATCGCCGCGAGCACGCGCTCCCGGGTGCGCGGGCGCAGCTGCGGGCTGTCGTTGAGCACACGCGAGACGGTCTGGTACGAGACGCCCGCCTTGACCGCCACGTCGCGGATGGTCGGCTGTCTCGGCATCTGGTCACCGTAGCGGTGCGCGCCCGGCGTCTTGCGCGCGGTCGTCGTACGGTGGTCCTGAGAATCCACTCACGCAGACGGGAGTCGACCATGGAGAACCAGCAGATCGCGATCCTCGTGGCCATCGTCGTCGGTATCGCGATCATCGGATCCGTCGTCGCGATGATCCTCCGCGCCCGCGCCGGTGCGCCGACAGCAGACTCCCCGCGACGTCGCGGCGACTCCGGCACCGCGACCGGCGACGGCGGGTCGTCGTCGGGCGGCGGGCGGGACGACCGCGGCGGCGACGATCAGGGGTCCTCCGACAGCGGCTCGAGCGGCGACTCCTCCGGGGGCGACGGCGGCGGGGGCGACGGCGGAGGTGGCGACGGCGGAGGTGGCGATGGCGGCGGTGGCGATGGCGGCGGCGGAGGCGGCGGCGGGGACTGACCCGCGCCAGGCGCTAGGGGCCGCCGAGCCAGTGGTCGATGCGGTGGTGGTCGGGGGTGAAGCCGTGGTCGACTCCCCAGAGCACGGCCTGGGTGCGGCTCTCGGCGCCGATCTTGCCGTAGACGCTGCGGATGTAGGACTTCACCGTGTTCGGGCTCAGATAGGTGAGTGACGCCACCTCGGCGTTGCTCTTGCCCTGCGTGATCAGCGCGAGGATCTCGGACTCGCGGTCGGTGATGCCCTCGTGCCGGCCGGGCCAGTCGAGACCGGGCGCGGTGCCGGCGCGGCGGGGCGGGTCGCTGACGACGATCTCGCCACTGCCGACGCGCTCCAGCGCCGCCACGAGCTCCCGCGCGGGCAGCGTCTTGGAGAGGTAGCCGTGCACGCCCTGCTCGAGCGCGTCGGCGATCAGCGCGGGCTGGAAGTTCCAGGTGTAGACGACGACGTGCCGGGCGCGCTCGTTGCGCACCAGCTCCGCGAGCTCGTGGTGGTCCGACTCCGGCTGCGCGAACGAGTCGTAGAGCACGATGTCGATCGTGTCCGAGAGAGTGGCGTTCGCGTCGATCTCGGCGATCAGGATGCGGTCGCGGTAGTGGTCGAACATGTGCGCGAGCCCGGTGAGGACGACGTCGTAGTCGTCGACGAGCGCCACGGTGAGGGGCGCGGGTCGGGGCATGGTCGGACGCTACCCCAGTTCCCAGAGTCGGAGCTACACCCCCAGGGGTGTACCGGCGCTGCCCCCGGGGTGGTTCCGTGGTCATCGGCCCCGCACCCGCCGGGTCGAGAACTGCAGGCCAGCCCTGCGCTACAGGAAGGTGACCACCGTGATCGGTCTCATCATCAGTCTCATCGTCGTCGGCCTCATCGCCGGGGCACTCGCCCGTCTGATCGTCCCCGGACGCCAGAACATCAGCATCCTCATGACGATCGTGCTCGGCATCATCGGCTCGTTCGTCGGCGGCTTCCTCGGCTTCCTGCTGTTCCAGCGTGACGCCATGGACGGATTCCTCCAGCCGGCCGGCATCATCGGCTCGGTCATCGGCGCGATCATCGTGCTGCTGATCTACACCCGCTTCGCGGGCCGCTCGGCCGCGCGCCGCTGAGCCCATCGCCTGCCGGCCCGCTGGTCGAGGAGCCCCGCTGCGCGGGCTGCTCGATCCGCGGGTCGCTCGGCAGCCGCGGGGTGCGCGGCGGCTCGGCGCGGCGGCGGCCGGTCGCCTCGAAGGCGGCGGCGATCGCCAGGAGGCGCGAGTCGTCGTAGGCGGCCCCCGCGAACGTCAGCCCCACCGGCATCCCGATGTCGGCCGCGACGCCCATCGGCACCGTGACCGTCGGGATGCCGAGGTGCCGGATCGCCAGATTCCCGTTCGCCACCCACACGCCGTTCCGCCACCCCGACTCGGCCGACGCTTCGTCCACATCCATGTCGGCAGCGCCCACATCCGCCACCGCAGGGAATACGACGGCGTCCAGCCAGAGGCCGGCCATCCACTCCTCGAGGTCGACGCGACGCGTCTCCTCCAGCCCGCGAAGTCCGTCCGCCAGCTCCGGGATGTCGGTCACGCCCGCGACCGGATGCCGCCGCACCTGCTCCGGGTAGTCGGCGATGTCGTCCTCGAACCCCGTGTACCGGTCCGGCAGCGCCCCTACCGGCGCGGGGAAGATGCGCGCCCCGTCGACGTCGGCGAGGGTCCGCAGCTCCGGGTCGCCGTTGGCCTCGAGGAAGTCGTCCCAGGCCCATGCCGCCAGGTCGACGATCTCGCGGCGGAGGTACTCGGGCGACACCAGTCCGCGCGTCGCGATCGTCGGCGCCCCCGGCCGGTCGCCCTCGTAGTTCGACACCACCGGGAAGTCCGCCTCGACGACGGCCGCGCCGGCCGCCTCGAGATCGCGGCGGGCCGCCTCCCACAGCGCGAGCACCGACTCCCGGGGCGTGATCGCGCGACCGGTCGGGCCGCCGATGCCCGGCTCCGCCGCGGTCCCCGCCTCCGGATCGGTGCCGAGATACAGGCGCGGCACGCCGAGCCGCAGGCCCTGGAGCGAGGCGCCCTCGAGCGCGCGGTACGACGCCGGGCGCACCTGGGACGCCCGCGGCAGCGGGATCCACGGCTGCACCCGCCAGAAGTCGCCGCGGCTCTCGGGGTCGTCGGCCACGAGCACGTCGAGCACGGCCAGCAGGTCGGCCATCGTTCGGGTGTGCGGCACGACGACGTCCATCGTCGGCACCAGCGGCCAGTTGCCGCGCACCGAGATCACGCCGCGCGAGGGCGTGTAGGCGCAGAGTCCGCTGTTCGAGGCGGGGCCGCGGCCGCTCGACCAGGTCTCCTCGCCGAGGCCGAACGCGGCGAAGCTCGCCGCCGTCGCGGTACCCGACCCGTTAGACGAGCCGGAGGCGAACGGCGCGGCCAGGAAGCCCGCGTTGTACGGGCTCTCGGCGCGGCCGTAGAGCCCGCGCTGCATGCCGCCGTTGGCCATCGGAGGCATGTTCGTCAGCCCGAGGCAGATCGCGCCGGCCGCGCGCAGGCGCTCGATGCTGAACGCGTCGCGCTGGGCGACGAGGTCGGCGAAGGCGGGGCTGCCGGCAGCGGTGGTCAGGCCCTCGACGAGGTAGCTGTCCTTCGCGGTATAGGGGATCCCGTCGAGCGGGCCCCGTGCGGTGCCGGCGGCGCGGCGGGTGTCGGAGGCGGCCGCCTCCTCGAGCGCGCGCGGGTTGCGGACCACGACCGAGTTCAGCGCCGTCGCGGTACCGGGGGCGTCGTAGGCGGCGATGCGCGCGAGGTAGGCGGTGACCAGCTCGACGGCGGTCACGGCTCCGCTCGCGAGTGCCGAGGCGAGGTCGTCGATCGACGCCTCGACGACGTCGATCACGAGGCCGCCCCGACGCTCGGCTGCTGCTGGGTGATGCAGTGCACGCCTCCGCCGCGCGCGAAGATCGCCCGCGCATCGACCGCGACGACGCGGCGACCCGGGTACGCCTCGGCCAGGATCTCCTGCGCCACCGCGTCGGCGCGCGCCTCGCCGAACGAGCAGGCGATCACGCCGCCGTTGACGACCAGGTGGTTGAGGTAGCTCCAGTCGACGAAGCCCTCCGCGTCGCGGAGCGTCTCGGGCGCCGGGACGTCGACGATCTCGAACGGGCGCCCCGCGGCATCGGTCTGCGTCTCGAGCAGGGCGCGGATGCCGCGCATCACGGCGTGGTCGGGGTGGGCTCCGTCGTTCTGCCGGTGCAGGAGGAGGCGCCCGGGCGAGGGGATCGTCGCGACGATGTCGACGTGGCCGTTCGTGCCGAAGTCGTCGTAGTCGCGAGTGAGCCCGCGGGGGAGCCAGACCGCGTGGGTCGCTCCGATCGTGCGCTCGAGCTCGGCCTCGACACGGGCGCGGTCGAGGTAGGGGTTCCGGCGCGGATCGAGCTGCACCGTCTCGGTGACGAGGACGGTTCCCTCGCCGTCGACGTGGATGCCCCCGCCCTCGTTCACCATGGTCGAGCTGACCAGCTCGCTGCCGGCGACCGAACTCGCGAACCGGGCGATCTCGGCCGACTTGCGCCACTCGGACCAGCCGGGGTCGCCCCAGCCGTTGAAGGTCCAGTCGACGGCGCCGAGCACGCCGGGCCGCTCGTCGTCGACGACGAACGTCGGGCCGAAGTCGCGCATCCAGAACTCGTCGACCGGGGCCTCGAGGAGCTCCGCTCCCGCGCCGAGCATCCGCCGCGCGCGCCCGGTCTCGCTCGGGTCGACGACCATCGAGACCGGCTCGAACTCGGCCACGGCGAGGGCGACGGCGCTCCACGCGGCGTAGCACTCCTCGCGCTCGGCGGCGGTGTCGCCGAGGGAGGGCCCGGGGACCGGGAAGGTCATCCAGGTGCGGTCGTGCGGAGCGGTCTCCGCGGGCATGCGCCAGGCCATGGGGCACCGTCCTGCTCGGGTCGTGTCGGGGAGGTGCGCCGATTATCCCCTGCGGGCGGCGCCTGCCGCCCGCCGGCTGCCCGCTGATCGCCCTGCCGAGGGTGGTGGGTCTCGATTCGCCCCTGCGGGGCTGCTCGATCAGCGGGCGCGCTACTCCGCGGGCACCGCGCGGTACGGCGCCAGCACCGTGCGCGCCGACTCGAGGAGGACGCGCGCCAGCACGTCGCGGTCGGCCGAGCGGAGCGACGGGTCCATGCCGGCGATCATGAGGCCGCCGCCCGCGACCGCGAGGGCGATGCGCGCCTCCGCCGACGGATCGGAGCCGATCAGGTGACGGTTGATGCCCGTCGTCGCCTCGACGAAGGCGGGGTCGCGCCAGAGCAGCTGCACGACCGCCGGGTCGCGCTGGATCGCGGCGGCGAACTCGCGGTGCTCGACCGCGAGCCCGACCAGCCCTTCGAGCGTGACGTCGAACGCGCGCGCGGGAGGCGTCGCATCGGCCTCGCGCACCAGCTCGGCCATCCGCGCGAAGGCCGGCTGAACGACTGCGAGCACGATCTCGTCCTTCGACGCGAACTGGTGGTAGACGGCGGCCTTGGTCACTCCGAGCTCGTCGGCGATGTTCTGCAGCGACGTGCCGTTGACCCCGCGCTCGCCGAAGAGCCGGAGCGCCGTCTGCAGGAGGCGCGCCCGCGATTCGCCGCGCTTGCCGACCGGTCGGGCCATCGCTCCTCCTCGTTCGCTGACGATCCTAGGCGCGCGTTGTCGAAAGCTAGCCGATCGGCTAGCTTTGCGGCAGATCACGACGAACAGGAGACGAGCGGATGAAGCTCTCGATGGTCACGGCCCCCGGAACGACGACGACGGTCGAGGTCGACACCCCGACTCCGGGACCGGCCGACGTGCTGGTGCGGGTGCGCGCGTGCGGCATATGCGGCTCCGATGCGCTGTACATCGCCCTCGGCGGACTGCCCGGGATCGAGGGACGCACGCCGCTCGGCCACGAGCCGGCCGGCGAGGTCGTGGCGGTCGGCGCCGACGTCGAGGGCATCCCGATCGGCGCCCGCGTCGTCATCAACCCGATGGCAGCGCCCACCGGCATCATCGGCTCGGGCGGCACGAGCGGAGGCATGGCCGAGTTCCTCCTGATCGAGAACGCAGAACTCGGGCGGAGCCTGCAGATCGTGCCGGACCACATCCCCTTCGAGGTCGCGGCACTCAACGAGCCGATGGCCGTCGCGCGCCACGCCGTCAACCGCACGCAGCCGAAGCCGGGCGACGCCGTCGTGGTCTTCGGAGCCGGCCCCATCGGCCTCGGCGCGGTGCTCGCCTACCGCGCGCTCGGCGCCGGTCACGTCACCGTCGTCGATGTGATCCCCTCCCGTCTCGAGAAGGCGCTCGCGGTCGGCGCCGACGCGGTCGTCGACTCCGCGCGCGAGGGCGTCGTCGAGCGCCTGATCGAGCTGCAGGGCGAGGCGCCCGCGCGTCGCGGGCAGCGCAAGCCCGCGACCGACGTGTTCCTCGACGCGGCCGGTGCGCCGATCGTGGTGCAGACGATCCTCGGCGCGGCGAAGCACGGTGCGACCCTCGGAATCGTGGCCGTGCACAAGAAGCCGGTCGAGGTCGACTTCGGCGCGATCCTCGGCACCGAGCTGACCATCGTGCTCTCGATGGGATATCCGACCGAGATCTTCGAGGTGACGGAGGATCTGGTCGCGAACTGGGAGAAGTACGCGGTGATCGTCAGCGACGTCGTCGACTTCTCCGAGGTCGATCGGGCCTTCGTCACCGCCTCGACTCCTGGCGCCGCCGACAAGGTCGTCGTCACCTTCGGGAGCGACGCGCGATGACGATCAGCACCCTCGACTCCGTGACCGCGCTGGTCGTCGTCGACCTGCAGCCCGCGACGATCGCGAATCCGCTGGTCCACCCCATCGGCGACGTCATCGCTCGGGCCGCCGCGCTCGCCGAGAGGTTCCGCCGACGCGGGCTGCCGGTCGCGCTCATCACGGCCGACCTCGGCCACCCGAATCCCGGGCGCACGGAGGTGGGCCGCGGCCGATCGGCGCCGGCCCTGCCTCCCGAGGCGATCGCTCCGCTGCCCGCTCTCGGCCGCGGCGACATCGTCATGGTGAAGAGTGCGTGGAGCGCCTTCGGCGGGACCGGGCTACACGAGGCTCTGGCCGAGCGCGGCGTCACCCAGGTCGTGCTCGCCGGACTCACCACCGGCTTCGGCATCGAGTCCACCGCGCGCGCCGCCTACGACCTCGGCTACTCGGTGGTCGTCGCGACCGACGCCGTCACCGACCTCCAGCTCGCCTCGCACGAGAACAGCGTCGCCCGCGTGCTGCCCGTGCTCGGCGAGACGGGCACGACGAGCGACGTGCTCGCCCTGCTCCCGGCCCTCTGATCCCGCTGCTCACAAGGAGAAACCGCATGCTCACGTCCACGAACACCGTCCAGGAGTGGCTCGACGACTCCGTCGGCGGCCCGATCCTCCGCGGGATCCTCGCCCAGGGCGGCCAGTCGGCCGACGACCTCGCGCCGGCCGCCGGTCTCAGCCTGCAGACCCTCGTCGAGCTCGGCGGCGGCCGGTTCCCGCAGGAGCTCGTCGACACGCTCGTGAGGCAGGTGAACGGCGGCGTGATCCCGGAAGAGGAGGCCGAGCCGGCGACTCAGGCCCGCTTCGCGGATCGGACCGTCATCGTCACCGGCGCAGGCTCGGGCATCGGCCGGGCCACCGCGCGCCGGCTCGTGCGCGAGGGCGCCCGGGTGATCGCGGTCGACGTGGCGCCGAAGGGCATCGACGAGCTGGCCGCCGCCTCCGTCGACGGCTCGGTCGTGACCGTGACCGCCGACATCACCTCGGCCGACGGAGTCGCGGCCATCGTCGCCGCGGCGGGGGAGAGGATCGACGGGCTCGCCAACATCGCCGGGATCATGGACGGCATGATGCCTCTCCACGAGGTCGACGACTCCCTCTGGCGCCGCGTCTTCTCGGTCAACGTCGACGGCACGTTCGCGCTCAGCCGCGCGGTGCTGCCCGCCATGCTCGCGCAGGGCCGCGGCTCCGTCGTCAACATCGCCTCGGAGGCGTCGCTGCGCGGCAACGCGGCCGGCACCGCCTACACGGCCTCGAAGCACGCGGTCGTGGGCATCACGAAGTCGGCGGCGTTCCTCTACGGGCCCTCCGGCATCCGCACCAACGCGGTCGCCCCCGGCCCGACGGCCACGGCGATCGAGGGCACGATGGCGTCGGAGTTCGGGCGCGAGCGGCTCTCGCCGTTCATGGCGCTCATCCCGGCGGTCGTCTCGGCCGACACGATGGCCGCCTCGATCACCTGGCTGCTGAGCGACGACTCCGCGAACGTGAACGGGATCGTGCTCGCCTCCGACGGCGGCTGGTCGGTGCAGTAGCGCGCGGTGCCTTCGGCTCGCGGATTCGCGTTCGGCTCCTGAGAACCGGCGGATTCCGCGGGCCGGACCGGCTTCGACGAGCCCGAGGCGGCTCCGGCGGCGGCCCGCGTCAGGCCCGCGGGGCGCGCAGCTCGCGACTGATCGCCCGGAGCCCGGTCTCGAGGGCCTCGAGTTCGTCCTGGCTGAGCCGCGACAGCACGTCCTCGCCGAGCTCCGGGCGGGCCGCCATCAGCTCGCGGACGACCGCCCGACCGAGGGGCGTCGCGTGGATCCGCCGCACGCGGTGATCGAGCCGATCGCCGGAGCGGGTGACGAGCTCGGCGGCGGCGAGTCGGTCGACGAGCTTCGACATCGACGGCATCGAGACGCCGAAGCGCTCGGCGAGGCCGGCGCCGGTCGCCCCCTCCTCGGTCGTCACCACGACGCTCAGCGCCTTGAGCTGCTGGATCGTGAGGTCCGTCGTCATCAGCGGCTCGAGCACTCGAGGGATCGAGCGGACGGTGATCGCGATCGACAGCGCCTCGATGCCTGCCATCGCTCGGGCGCGGGCGTCGTCGGTGGGCATGCGCTCACCGTAGGTCCCAGGTGACGTCCAGCACAAATGGTTAGCTCGAGGCTAACCTTCTGAGCATCAGCAAGTGAACCGATCCGGAGTCGTGTCGGCGCGTCAGGTCGGGAGCGGTCCGCTCCTCGCAGACGGCCCGGTCTCCCGCGGTCGACGCGCCGCGCGGCGCGACGAAAGCGAGACGCAGATGACCGCCCCGACCGATCCCCTCGACCTCGACGCCGCGCGCGAGAAGTACCGCCGCGAGCGCGACCGCCGCCTCCGCCCGGACGGAGCGACGCAGTACCGCCGCGCCGCCGGCGAGTTCGGCTACTACGCGAAGGACCCGTACACCGAGCGCGTCGAGCGCGAGCCCGTGGCCGACCGTGTCGAGGTCCTCGTGATCGGAGCCGGCTTCGGCGGCCTGCTCACGGCCTCCCGACTGCGCGAGGCCGGAGTCGAGTCGATCCGCCTGATGGACGAGGCGGGCGATGTCGGCGGCACCTGGTACTGGAACCGCTACCCGGGGGTCCGCTGCGACATCGAGTCGTTCGTGTACATGCCGCTGCTGGAGGAGGTCGGCACGATGCCGAGCGAGCGCTACGCGCCCGGCGACGAGATCCGCCGGCACGCTGTCGCGATCGCCGAGCACTACGGGCTGTACCGCGACGCGCTGTTCCAGACCCGGGCGACCTCGCTCGACTGGGACGAGGAGTCGGACGAGTGGGTCGTCGGCACCGATCGCGGCGACCGCTTCCGCGCCCGCTTCGTCGTCACCTCCTCCGGCACGATGACCCAGGCCAAGCTCCCCGGCATCCCCGGGATCGAGACCTTCCGCGGCCACACCTTCCACACCAGCCGCTGGGACTACGGCTACACCGGAGGCTCGGCCGACGGCGGCCTGACGGGTCTCGCCGACAAGCGGGTCGCGGTGGTGGGCACCGGAGCGACCGGCCTCCAGGTCGTGCCCCACGTCGGCGCCGATGCGCAGGAGCTGGTCGTCTTCCAGCGCACGCCGTCGACGGTCGACGTCCGCGACAACAGGCCGACCGATCCGCGATGGGCGGCCTCGCTCCGGCCCGGCTGGCAGCGCGAGCGGATGGAGAACTTCCTCGCCGTGCTCGCCGGCGAGCCCGTCGACGAGAGCCTCGTGCAGGACGGCTGGACCGCGACGACCGCCCTGCAGCGGCAGATCCTCTCGGGAGCGGTCGACGAGACCCTCACCCCGGAGGAGCGCGAGCGACGCGACGAGCTCGACGATCTCGACACGATGAACCGCCTCCGCGCCCGGATCGACGAGGTCGTCGACGACCCGGCGACCGCCGAGGCCCTGAAGCCCTGGTACCGCTACATGTGCAAGCGCCCGGGCTTCAGCGACACCTACCTGCCGACCTTCAATCGCCCGAACGTGCGGCTCGTCGACACGGCCGACGCGGGCGGGATCACACGCGTCACCGAGACGTCGGTGGTCGTCGGCGACACCGAGTACGAGGTCGACTGCCTGATCTTCGCGACCGGTTTCGAGGTCGGGATCTCGGGCGTGATGTCGGGCACGCTGCCCGTGACCGGCCGCGACGGCCGCACGCTCCTGGAGGCGTGGGGTCGCGGCCCGCGCACCCTGCACGGCTTCTCGTCGCACGGCTTCCCGAACCTGTTCCACCTCAGCGGCATCCAGAACGCCAACTCGGTGAACTTCGCGCACATCCTGCTCGAGCAGGCCGAGCACATCGCCGCGGTCATCGCCCGGGGCCGCGCGGTCGGCGCCCGCTACCTGGAGCCGAGCGCCGAGGCGGAGGAGGCGTGGGTGCGCACCGTTCACGAGACCGCCGCCGACACCCGTGCGTTCCAGGCCGAGTGCACGCCCGGCTACTACAACGGCGAGGGCACCCGCTCGATCGGAGGCGCCTCCTACAGCCCCGGACCGATCGCGTTCCACCGTCTCCTGCGCGAGTGGCGCGAGGGCGGGATGGGCGATGTGCTCGTCGGCGCCGACGTGACGGCTGCTCGATGAGGTGAGCGTGCGGGAGGTGCGCGCCGCCACCGCTGTCTAGGGTGAGCGCATGAGTTCGGAACCGGCCATGTCCAGCGTGCGCGCGGCGGTGGGCGACCCGCGGATCCTCGTCTTCGGTCGTCTGCTCGGCGCGGCGAACGGCTGGGAGCACGTCCTCGCCAAGGCGCTCGAGGAGGAGACGGGGCTCGACCACACCCTGTTCGAGCTGCTGGTCGTCGTCGGGCGGGCGGGAGCGGGAGGGATCGCTGTGCGCGACATCGCGCAGGCACGGGTGCTCACCTCGGGTGGCGCGACGAGACTGGTGCAGCGCGGGGTGCAGCGCGGCCTCGTCGGGCGCCGGCCCTCCTCCGACGACGCCCGCGTGCAGCTGATCGAGCTCACCGCGGAGGGGGAGCGGATGCTGCTGCGCGCCACTGCGGTGCACGCCGCGAACATCGAGCGGACGATGCTCGCCGTGCTCCCCGAGGAGCAGCGGGAGGGCTTCGCGGTAGCGGTGGAGGCGCTCAGCAAGGGCGCCGCGCGGGCGCTGCCCGTCATGCCCTGACTCTCCAGGTCGGATCGGGAATAGCTGACTGCGCAGCTAAGTTGTCTCGGAGGCACGGCGATCCGCGCCGCGCGCTCGAGAAAGCGACCGCTCAGCATGACCCTCTCCTTCGACGTCTTCGATCTCGACTTCCCGGTCGGATCCCCGAACAAGTCCGCAGTCCTCGTGTCCGGCCCGACGGAGGCCGTGCTCGTCGACGCCGGCTTCACCCGCGCCGACGGCCACCGCCTCGTCGCGGCGGTCCTCGACTCCGGGAAGACTCTGACGACGGTGTTCGTCAGCCACGCCGACCCCGACTTCTACTTCGGCCTCGAGGTCGTCGCCGACGCGTTCCCGGAGGCGGCGATCGTCGCCACTCCGATCGTCATCGAGCACATCCACGCCTCGTTCGAGGGCAAGCTGACGGCCTGGGCCGCGCTCGGCGCGAACCTGCCCACGCGCCTCGTCGAGATCTCGCCGCTCACCTCCGACTCGATCGAGATCGACGGCGAGGTACTCGAGCTCCGCGGCGGCTCCGAGGCGCTGCCCGACCGCCACTACCTCTGGTACCCGGAGCAGCGCGCGATCCTCGGGGGCGTCCTCGTCTTCCAGCAGGAGCACGTCTGGACCGCTGACACCGCGACTCCCGAGCAGCGCTCGGCGTGGGTCGAGCTGCTCGACGAGATGCTCGCGCTCGACCCCGACCTCGTCGTCCCCGGCCACCGCCTGCCCGAGACCGCGACCGATGCGAGCGCGCTGCAGTACACCCGCGCGTATCTGGTGCAGTTCGAGAACGTGCTGGCCGAGGCCGCGGACGGCGCTGCCGCGACCGCGCTTCTGGCGCAGAAGTACCCCGACTCGGGGATGATGATCGCGGCCCAGATCGGGCCCAAGGTCGCCAAGGGGGAGATGACGTGGGGCTGAACGGGAGCACCGGAGGAACCGAGATCGTGAGCACCGCACCGCGCGACGTCGTCCGCCGTCAGTACCTCGCCTCCGCCGCCGGTGACCTCGACGCGCTGCGGGCCACCATGGCCCCCGACGTCGAGTGGACCGAGATGGCGGGCTTCCCGCTCGCCGGCACCTACCGCACGCCCGAGGGCGTCACCTCGAACGTGATGGAGATCCTCGGCCGCGACTGGGAGGGCTGGGCCGCGCACGACGACCACTACGTCGTCGAGGGCGAGAACGTCGTCGTGCTTGCGCGCTACACCGCGACGCACCGCAGCACGGGCAAGGCGCTCGACGCTCGGGTCGCCCACCATTTCGTGGTGCGCGGCGGGCTCATCGTGCGCTTCGAGCAGTTCGTCGACACGGCACTGGTCGCCGCGGCGGCGACGGCCGACTGAGGCGACGCGCACCCGGCCCGAGGGGGAGGGGGTCGCTGCGCGGCGGGCGAGGGGCGCCGGTCTCGGCCGCACCCTGAAGCGCCACCGGTCGGGTCGCCTCCCGGCCTCGTGCGAGTGCGTCCCCCTCGGCCCGCTCGCAGCCCTCAGCCCACGAGCCGCTCCAGCTCGGCCCGCAGCACCCCGACCGCCCACTCGCCCTCGCCCTCGCGCAGGAGCAGGTGCACGGCGAGCCCGTCGACCAGCGCGTGCAGTCGGCGCGCGGCGTCGAGCAGCTCGGCGTCGGGGGTCCGGCGGGCCACGGCGGCGCAGAGCAGCACGCACATCTCGGCGAGCCCCCGGTGCGCCTCGTCGCGGATCCCGCGCAGCTCGGGCAGGGCCGGGGTCTCGGCGATCAGCGCGATGTTCACCTCGAGCTCGGCGCGGCTGTCGGGCTCGAGCGGCAGCAGGTGGCGCAGCATGGCCACCGCGTCGGCGAGCGCGTCGCCCGTGCGCGGGGTGGCGAGGATCCGCTCGGTCGCCCGCGTCACCATCAGCTCGGCCGAGAAGGCCACGAGCTCGGTGCGGGTGGGGAACACGTGCCGGAGCGATCCGACGACGACGCCCGCCTCCTCCGCGACTGTGCGCACCGAGACAGCGCCGATACCGCGCTCGCGCACCACGCGCCAGACCGCCTCGGCCAGCTGGGCCTTGCGGGCGTCGCGATCGAGGGGCACTCCGCAAGATTAGCACGGGCGTGCTAGCGTTCGACATCGATTAGCACAGTCGTGCTGATCGATCGAGCGGAGCAGCGGGGGAACCATGATCCTGGCCATCGTCATCGCGTGCGAGATCGGATTCTGGGTGGTCATCGCCCTGGGTCTGCTCGCGCGCTACGCCCTCCGCTGGAAGCGCACCGGCGCCGTCCTGCTCGCCATGACCCCCGTGGTCGACGTGGTCCTGCTCGTCGCGACCGCGATCGATCTGCGGAACGGAGCGACGGCCTCCTTCGCCCATTCGCTCTCGGCCGTCTACCTCGGCTTCTCGATCGCCTACGGCCACGCGCTCGTCCGTGCCGCCGACCTGCGGTTCGCCCACCGCTTCGCCGGAGGCCCCGCCCCCCAGAAGCTCTACGGCGCCGCCTATGCGCGATGGTGCTGGAAGGACCTCGGCCGCACGACTCTCGCCGCCGCCATCGCGGCCGCCGCAGTCCTCCTGCTCGGCTGGATCGCCGGCGACCCCGCGCGGACCGCGGCGCTCGACGGCGTCTTCCCGATCCTGCTCCTCGTCGTCGCGATCGGGATCGTCACCGCCGTCGGCTACACGGTCTGGCCGCGACCGGCGCCGGCCGAGCCCCGCCCGGAGCGGGTCGTCGCGTGAGCGCGGCCGTCAGCGGGTCGGCGGCCCCGCTGCTCACCCGCCGGAGTCGAGGTACCGCGAGAGGACGCGCGCCGCGTCCCGCCCGGCCCGATTCGCTCCGACCGTCGACTGCGACGGGCCGAACCCGATCAGGTGCACCCGCGGGTCGGCGTCCACCCGGGTACCGGTCATCGTGATCCCGCCGCGGTCGTTGCGCAGCGCGAGCGGATCGAGGTGGGCCAGGTCGCCGCGGAAGCCGGTGGCCCAGAGGATGGTGTCGACCGGCGTGAGCGTCCCGTCGGCCTCGCGGACGGCGTCGGGCTCGATCGAGGTGAACATCGGCCGGCGCACCAGCGCGCCCCGGTCGCGGGCGGCGATCGCGTAGGGCGTCCAGGCGAGTCCGGTGTACGACACGACGCTGCCGGCAGGATTTCCCGCCTCGACGTCGGCGGTGACGCGGGCGATGACGTCGCGACCCTCGGTCTCGGGCGTGAAGGACGAGAGGAAGACCGGCTCGCGGCGGGTGTACCAGAACGTGGTCGCGCCGCGGGATATCTCCTCGAGCTGCTGAACGGCCGAGATGCCGCCGCCGACGACGGCCACGCGCCGGCCGGCGAAGTCCTCGGCGCGGACGTAGTCGCGGGTGTGCAGCCGGCGCCCGCGGAACGACTCCTGCCCGGGGTACCGGGGGAGGAGCGGGTTGTTCCAGGTGCCGGTGGCGTTGATCACGGCGCGGGTGATCCAGGCGCCCGCGTCTGTCGTGACGACGAGGTCCCCCTCCGGATCGTCGTCGACGGCCTCGACGCTGCGCACGGTCACGGGGCGGAGGATCGGCAGCCCGGTCGCCGCCTCGAACTGCGCGAAGTACCGCGGCACCGCGACCCTCGACGGCTCGTCCGGGTCGATCGGAGGCACCGGGAAGCCGGGCAGATCGAAGATCCCGTTGACCGTCGCCATCCGCAGCGACTCCCAGCGGTGCTGCCACGCGCCTCCGGGTGCCGGGTTCGCGTCGAGCATCACGACGGTGCGGGCGCCGGAGGGATCGGTGAGGGCACTCGAGAAACCGCGGCGCGCGAGGTGGTAGCCGGCCGAGAGTCCCGCCTGCCCCGCCCCGACCACGACGACGGTCGCAGCGCGCATGTCCTCGTCCACCGGACCAGCCTAGGGCGTCGATACAGCAGCGGCTGTACTATCGGAGGCGTGCCCGCCACCCTCCCCGTCACCGCGACGCTCACCCACACCGCCGCGCTCGCCCGCCTCGGCTCGGCGCTCTCGGACCCGACCCGCGCGAGCATCCTGCTGATGCTGCGGGAGGCGCCGGCGTTCCCCTCCGACCTCGCCGACGCGCTCGACGTCTCGCGCCAGGTGATGTCGAACCACCTCGCGTGCCTGCGCGGCTGCGGCCTGGTCGCGGCGATCCCGGAGGGGCGGCGCACCTGGTACCGCCTCGCCGACCCGCACCTCGCTCCCGCGCTCGACGACCTGCTGCGAGTGGTGCTGTACGTCGATCCCGACTGCTGCGAGGGCGAGGGGTGCACGTGCTCATGACCACGCTGACGGACGACCGCCGCACGCTGCTCCGCCGCAGGGTCCGTCTCCTCGTCGCCGCGACGATCGGCTACAACCTCGTCGAGACGATCGTCGCCCTGAGCGCCGGCGCCGCCGCGACGTCGACCGCGCTGATCGGCTTCGGGCTCGACTCCGGCATCGAGGTGCTCTCGGCCGCCGCGGTCGCCTGGCAGTTCACGCGGAAGGACCCCGAGCGCTACGAGAAAGGCACGCTGCGGGTGATCGCGGTCGCCTTCTTCGCGCTGGCCGCCTACGTCGCCGTCTCGTCGGTGCTGGCACTCGCGGGTGCTCGGGAGGCGGAGCACAGCCCGCTCGGTCTCGTCATCACCGCGCTGAGCGTGATCGTGATGCCGTTCCTCTCCTTCGCCGAGCGCCGCACCGGCCGAGAGCTCGGGTCGGCGAGCGTCGTGGCCGACTCGAAGCAGACCCTGGTCTGCACCTGGCTCTCGGCCGCGGTGCTGATCGGGCTGGTGCTCGACGGCCTGCTCGGCTGGTGGTGGGCGGATCCGGTCGCGGGCCTCGTGATCGTCGTCTTCGCGCTGCGCGAGGGAGTGGAGGCGTGGCGCGGCGACGCGTGCGCCACCTCCGTCGGCATGGTGCTCGAGGAGGACTGAGGCGCGTCACAGCGCGGTGCTCGATGCTCGGGGGATGACCCCCGCCGTGCCCGACGCCCTCGTTCCGCTCGCGCTGCGGCTGATCCGTGCGAACCGCACCTTCGTCACGGCCGACGGCGCCCGCCGCCGCATCCGCGAGAACGCGCTGCGCCCGGCGGCGTCCGGTCCGCCGTCGCGTCTGCGTCCCGGCGTCCGGGTCGACGTCGAGCAGGTCGGCGGCTGGCCGGTCTACACGATCCGTCCGCGGCGCCCCGTCGGAGGCGTGGTGTACGCGCACGGAGGCGGCTGGGTCACCGAGATCGCGCCGCAGCACTGGCGGCTGGCGGCGCGGATCGCGGACGAGGCATCGGTGGTGGTGACCCTCCCGATCTACCCGCTCGTGCCGTTCGGCACCGCGCTCGAGGCGCGCGACGGCGTGCTGGGTCTCGTGCGGAGGAGTATCGAGCGCCACGGGACCACCTCGTTGGCGGGCGACTCGGCCGGCGGGCAGATCGCGCTGTCGACCGCGCTCGCCCTGCGCGACGAGGGCGTCGTCCTGCCCGGGACCGTCCTGATCTCGCCCGCGCTCGACCTCACCTGGAGCAATCCGCGGATCCCGCTCGTGCAGCCGACGGACCCGTGGCTCGGCACCCCCGGCGGGCGGGTGCTCGCCGACCGCTGGCGCGGCGCACTCGAGCTGACCGACCCGGTCGTGAGCCCGCTCTTCGGCGACCTCGCCGGCCTCGGCCCGCTGACGGTGTTCACCGGCACCCGCGACGTGCTGAATCCCGACGCGCACGTGCTCGCGGCGAAGGCCGCGGAGGCGGGAGTGGCGCTGACGCTGCACGAGGCGGTCGGTCAGCTGCACGTGTACCCGCTGCTGCCCACGCGCGCCGGCCGCGCGGCCCAGCAGGACGTGGTGGCGGCGCTGCGCCCGCACAACGAAGGCTGAACGCCGCGAATCCCCGATCTCTCGACGCTTCAGGACGTTCAGCCTTCGTTGTGCGGGTGCTCCCTGCACGACGTGGATTCCGGTGCGCGCGGACGAGCGCGAATCAGCGGAGCCCGTTCCTGCGGGTGAAGTCGTCCAGCGCCGCGCGGTCCGAGAGGAGCACGGAGGGGACGGTGGCCTCGTCGTGCAGTCGCCGGTAGCGATCTCTGCTCCGGCGCGAGGGCCCGAGGAGGAACCGCAGCATCGCGAGGCTCACCCGGTCGCGAGTCCCCTCCAGGCCGCCGATGCGCTCCTGTCGGCTCCAGGTGCGACGGAGGTAGCGGAACACCGTCGCGGTCGTCGTCGACTCGAGCGCGATGAGGCCCGTGGCCCGGTCGAGGCGCTCGGGCAGCCAGCGAGAGTAGTTGCCCTCGATCACCCAGCGGTCGCCGGCGACGGCCGCGGCGTGCAGCAGGGCGAACTCGTCGGCTCCTCGCTCGACCCAGTGCGTCCCCGGCAGGTGCCAGTACTGGTCGAGGTGCACGATCGGAATCCCGCGGGCACGGCCGATCGCAACGGCGAGCGTCGACTTGCCGCTGTTCGAGGGGCCGATGATGCAGACCCGCTCGCCGAGGTCGTCCAGGTTCATCCGTCGATCCTGGCGTATCGCTGCGCGTCTCGTGGAGAGAGAGAGGAAGGCCCCGCTCCGCGGGCTACTCGATCAGCAGGCAGCACGGGCTGCGGGCTCGACCAGCAGGCAGATCTCCCCGCCTCAGGCGCCCCAGCTCGACTGAGTGCCGCCGGCGCGCTCGTCGGCGAGCACCTGCGCGTGTCCGGAGGCGGCGTAGGTGGCCATCGGGTCGGCCGGCAGCCCGCGGTCCGAGCGCCAGGCCGCGAGGGCCGGGCGGACGTCCGAGTAGAACGCGTCCATGAAGAGACCGTTCGCGCCGAGCACGTCGCCGGCGAGCTGCGCCTCCTCGAGGGCGGCACGGTCGACGAGCAGCGCGCGCGCCGTCATCTCCTGCACGTTGAGGACCGAGCGGATCTGGCCGGGGATCTTGTCCTCGACGTTGTGGCACTGGTCGAGCATGAAGGCGACCGGCGAGTCCGGGCCGTAGCCGCCTCCGCGGACCACCTCGAAGAGGATGCGGAACAGCTGGAACGGGTCGGCCGCGCCGACGATGAGGTCGTCGTCGGCGTAGAAGCGCGAGTTGAAGTCGAACGAGCCGAGCTTCCCGAGGCGCAGCAGCTGGGCGACGATGAACTCGATGTTGGTGCCGGGGGCGTGGTGGCCGGTGTCCAGGCAGACCAGTGCGCGGTCGCCGAGTGCGGCGACGTGGGCGTACGAGGTGCCCCAGTCCGGCACATCCGTGTGGTAGAAGGCGGGCTCGAAGAACTTGTACTCGAGCACGAGGCGCTGAGTCGTGCCGAGGCGCTCGTAGATCGCGGCGAGCGAGTCGGCGAGGCGGTCCTGCCGGCCGCGGATGTCCTGCTGGCCCGGGTAGTTCGAGCCGTCGGCGAGCCAGATCTTGAGGTCGCGCGAGCCGGTCGCGTCCATGATGTCGATGCACGCGAGGTGGTGGTCGATCGCCTTCTGGCGGATCACCGGGTCGGAGTGCGTGAGCGACCCGAACTTGTAGTCGTCGTCCTGGAACGTGTTGGAGTTGATCGTGCCGAGGCTCACTCCGAGCGAGGACGCGTACTCGCCCAGGGCGGCGTAGTCGTCGACCTTGTCCCACGGGATGTGCAGCGCGACGCTGGGGGCGAGGCCGGTGAGCTCGTTGACCTTCGCCGCGTCGGCGATCTTCTCCTCGATGGTGCGCGGCGTGCCGGGCGTCGAGAAGACCTTGAAGCGGGTCCCGGAGTTGCCGAAGGCCCAGGAGGGCAGCTCGATCGCCTGCTGCTCGAGCTGGCTGAGGATGTCGGGGCTGAGATCGGTCATCGTGCGGTTCCTTCGGTGTCTGCGGTGTCTGCGGTGTCGGTGAGGGCGGCGAGCTGGTCCTCGAGGTGGAACACCTCGGTGAGCGGGAGGAAGCCCTCGTCGGGCGCGCCGTCGAGATCGACGAAGAACTCGGCCATCTCGGCCTGCCAGCGGGCGTTCACCTCGGTCTCGGCCATGGCCGCCTGCGCGGCGGCGAGGGACGGCGTCTCGACGTAGCCGATCAGGAGGCCGTCGTCGCTGACGAAGAGCGAGTAGTTGTTCCAGCCGGAGGCTTTGAGCGCCCGGAGCATGTCGGGCCAGACCGCGGCGTGGCGTTCGCGGTACTCGGCGAGCCGCTCGGGCTTCACGCGGAGCTGGAAGCAGGCCCGCGTGAGGGGGGTGTCACTCGTCATCGAGCGGCTCCTTCAGTGCAGAGGTGGGATGAATCCCGCTATGAATCGTTTCACCCGGAGCGTAGCGCGCGCCGCAGAGGCCTGTCAAAGCCGGGAACGCAGGTGCTCCCGATCCCGATGTCATACTTCCGGGACGCCCAGATCCCCGAGGAGGAGCCGTGCCGTCCGTGAGCATCCGCGACGTCGCCGCCCGAGCCGGGGTGTCGGTGGGCACTGTGTCGAACGTGCTCAACCGTCCCGAGAAGGTCGGCGGCGAGTCGGTCCAGCGCGTGCAGGAGGCGATCGCCGAGCTCGGCTTCGTCCGCAACGACGCGGCGCGGCAGCTCAGGGCCGGCCGCAGCCGCAGCGTCGGGCTCGTCGTGCTCGACGCCGGCAACCCCTTCTTCTCCGAGGTCGCGCGCGGCGCCCAGGCCAGGGCGGCGGAGGCGGGACTCTCGGTGCTGCTCGCGAGCACCGACTCCGACGCCGCCCGCGAGGACTCCTACCTCGACCTCTTCGAGGAGCAGCGCGTCAGCGGCGTCCTCATCTCGCCGCAGGGGGAGGAGTCGGCGCGCCTCGCCCGCCTCCGCTCGCACGGCATCCCCTGCGTGCTCGTCGACCGCGAGTCGAGCGATCCCGCGTTCTCGTCCGTGGCGGTCGACGACATCGCCGGTGGTCGCCTGGCCGTCGAGCACCTGCTGCAGCTCGGGCGCCGCCGCATCGCGGTGGTCGGCGGTCCGGAGTCGGTGCGCCAGGTCGCCGACCGCGTCGCGGGCGCGCGGCAGGCGGTCGCGGCCCTCGAGGGTGCGACTCTCGAGGAGATCCCGACCGACGCGCTCTCGGTGCTCGCGGGGCGCGAGGCGGGGCGCGCGATCGCCGAGCGCGACGCCTCCGCTCGCCCCGATGCGATCTTCTGCGCCAACGACCTGCTCGCGGTGGGCGTGCTGCAGGCGCTGGTGCTGCTCGGCGAGATCAGGGTGCCGGAGGATGTGGCGCTGATCGGCTACGACGACATCGCCTTCGCGACGGCGACCGTCGTGCCCCTGTCGAGCATCCGGCAGCCGAGCGCGCTGATCGGAGCGACCGCGGTCGAGCTGCTGCTCGATCCGGAGCCGCGCCAGGTCGTCTTCCAGCCCGAGCTCGTGATCCGCGCCTCCACCTCCGGCTGACCCCGCCCCCCGGTCTGCTCCGCGAGTCGGGCGAACTGCGTCGTGGCGTGTCGCTCGCCCGAGCGGAGACTCGCGGACCTCCACCGGGGGCGCACGGCGGCTGGTAGCGTTTATGGGCCGGGTGCAGATATCCGGAGCCACCCCGTCGGAAGTCGTCATGTCACTGCGCTCTCTCCTCCCCGTCGCCGCCCTCGCGGCGTCCGCCCTCCTGCTGAGCGGCTGCACCGCCGCCTCCGACGATGCCGGAGGCTCCTCCACCCCGGTCGCCGACGGCACGCTCACCTACGCGTCCGGCGACGCCGAGCCCACCTGCCTCGACCCGCACGTCGGCGGCAACTACCCGCAGGCGCTGCTCGCCACGCAGGTGCTCGAGTCGCTGGTCTCGCGCGACGACACCGGAGCGATCACCCCCTGGCTCGCCGAGTCGTGGACCGTCTCGGACGACGCGCTCAGCTACGACTTCACGCTGCGCGAGGGGCTCACCTTCACCGACGGCACGCCGCTCGATGCGGAGGCGGTCGCCGCGAACATCGCGCACCTCCAGGACCCGGCGACCAAGTCGTCCACCGGCTACCTCGCCGTCGCGAAGGTCGCCACCGTCACCGCCGTCTCGCCGACCGTCGCGCGCTTCACGCTCAGCGCGCCCGACAGTGCGCTGCTCGAGTCGCTCGCGCAGCCGTGGACCGCGATCGAGTCGCCCACCGGCATCGCCCGCGGCGAGGAGGCGAACTGCGAGGCGCCCGTCGGCACCGGCCCGTTCACCGTGACGGAGTGGGTCAAGCAGGACCACGTGACCCTGACCCGCAACGACGCCTACGACGCCCAGGCCGGCCCGACCGGCGACGGTCACGACGGCCCCGCCTACCTCTCGAGCATCACCTGGCGCTTCATCCCCGACTCCGCCACTCGCTACGCCGCGCTGCAGGCCGGCGAGGTCGACGTGATCGACAACGCCCAGCCCGACACGCTCGCGGCGGCGACCGACGCCTCCGACCTGGTCGAGATCGACGCCCCGCGCCCCGGCTCGGTCAACCGCCTCGAGCTCAACTCAGGCCAGTCGCCGTTCGACGACCCGAGCGTCCGAGAGGCGTTCATCCGCGCGGTGGGTGTCAACGACGCGATCGACTCCCTCTTCTTCGGCACCGCCGCGCGCTCGTACTCGCCGCTGTCGAGCAGCGAGGCGACGGCCTACTCCGAGCCGTCTCTGTTCGAGGACGCCGGCTCCGACGACGAGGTCGCGGCGGCCGAGGACCTCCTCGAGGCGGCCGGCTGGGTCGACTCCGACGGCGACGGCATCCGCGAGAAGGACGGGACGCCGCTCACGCTCCGCCTGCCCGTGAGCACCAACCAGTCCATCCCGGCCGAGCAGTCGCTGTTCGAGCAGATCCAGGCCTCGGCCAAGACAGCCGGCTTCGACGTGCAGATCAGCCTGCTCGACCTCTCGAGCTGGTATGCGGCGCTCGCGGCGAACGAGTACGAGCTGGTCAGCGCGCCATACACGAAGGTCGGCCCGGACGTCCTGCGCATCCTGTACTCGTCCTCGGGCATCACGCCGGCGCCGAGCGGCTACTTCGCGAACCACGCCCAGGTGTCCGATCCGGCGCTCGACGCCCTGCTCGAGCAGGCGAGCGCGACGACCGACGAGGCCGAGCGTGCCGACCTGTACCAGCAGGCGCAGAAGATCGTGCTCGACGGCTACTGGATCCTGCCGCTCTACGACCAGCAGAACCACTACCTGCACCGTTCGGCCGTGCAGGGCGTCGCCGCCCTGGCGACCGTCTCGACCCCGTGGTTCGCGGACGCCTGGGTCTCGTAGCGCGCTGAAGCACGGGGATCTCGAGACGCCCGCTGCGCGGGCTGCGGGCTCGACCAGCGAGCTGATGCTTCACTGAGCGCACCGTGCCAGCACGCTGGTCGAGTAGCCGCTGCACGCGGCGTATCGAGACCCACCGGCGTCAGCTCTGTGGACGGATCGCCGCCTTCCCCACCATGTGGAGGAGCCGCGCCGCTTCGAGTCCGCCAAAGTTGTCGTACTCGGCGGTCGAGTACGACAACTCCTGGAGGTTCGAAGGGGCGGTCAGCAGGCACGCTCGACCGGGGGCAGGTGGACCCCGATCAGCACGGGACGGAGAGGAGGCACCGCATGATCCGACGCGTGCTCGCACGCCTCGGCGGCGCGCTCGTCGTGCTGTGGGCCGTCGCGACGGCGGTGTTCTTCCTCATCCGGCTGATCCCCGGCGACCCGGCGCAGGCGATCCTCGGCGGGCCCGGCTCGCAGGCGTCTCCGGAGGCGCTCTCCGCCGTCCGCGCGGAGTACGGCCTCGACCAGCCCCTCCTCGCGCAGTACCTGACGCAGCTCGGCCGCCTCGCGAGCGGTGACCTCGGCACCTCCTACTCCCTGCGCACTCCGGTCGTCGACCTGCTCGGGCAGCAGCTGCCCGGCACACTCCTCCTCGCCGCTCTCGCCCTGACGCTCGCGTGGATCCTCGCGCTCGCGACCGCCCTCTGGTCGACCCGCGGCGGCCGCGTCGCCGCCGCCATCGGCGCCGGCCTCGAGCTGACGGCCGCCGCGCTGCCGCACTTCTGGCTGGCGACCGTGCTGATCGCGGTCTTCGCGACCGCGCTCCGCTGGCTCCCTCCCGTGAGCACGAACTCTCCGAACGGGCTCGTGCTGCCCGCCCTCACCCTCGCGATCCCGCTCGCCGGCTTCCTCGGGCAGGTGATGCGCCGCTCCCTGCTCGACGCTCTCGAGTCGCCGTTCGTGCTGGCCGCCCGCGCGCGCGGCGAGGGCGAGCTCGGGATCCGCCTCCGTCACGCCCTGCGCCACGCGGTGCTGCCGGGTGTCTCGCTCTCGGGCTGGGCGTTCGGCTACCTGATCGGCGGCGCGGTCGTCGTCGAGACGATCTTCGCGAGGCCGGGTCTCGGCCGCACGCTGCTCTCGGCGGTGACCGTCCGCGACGTGCCCGTCGTCACGGGAGTCGTGCTCGTCACCGCCCTCGCCTACATCGTCGTGACCCTCGCGACCGACGTCGTGACGCGCCTCATCGATCCGCGGCTGGTGCGCGCATGAGCGAGCTCGAGCTGCGCGTCCCCCGCACCCGCGCCGGCCGCCTCCGCCCCGGCGACCTGCTCGCCCTCGTCTTCGTCGCCCTGCTGCTGCTCGCGGCCCTCGCCCCCGGCCTGCTCGCGCCCGCCGACCCCCTCGCGGTCGCGCCGACGGAGGCGTTCAGCCCACCGTCGCTCGCGCACCTGCTCGGCACCGACGAGTCGGGACGCGACGTCCTCAGCCGCCTGATCGCCGGCGCCGGCGCCTCCCTCCTGATCGGAGCGAGCGCGACGGCCATCGGGCTCGCACTCGGCGCGGTGCTCGGGGTGGTCGCGGCGTTCGGCGGCCGCTTCGTCGACGGCGTGATCGGGCGGATCCTCGAGGTGCTGTTCGCGTTCCCCGCTCTGCTGCTCGCGCTGCTGGTGATCGTGGTCACGGGCCCCGGAGTCGTGCCCGCGACGATCGCGGTCGGCCTCTCGACCGCGCCCGGCTACGCCCGCATCCTGCGCACGCAGCTGCTGGGCATCCGCGACTCCGGCTACGTCGAGGCCGCGCGCGTGCTCGGCCACCCGCCGTTGAGCATCCTGGTCGGCACCGTGCTGCCGAACACCTTCGGTCCCCTCGCCGTGCTCGCGACGCTCGGGGTCGGCCAGGCGATCGTCTGGGCGTCGGCGCTCAGCTACCTCGGTCTCGGCGCCGAGCCGCCGGCTCCGGAGTGGGGCGCGATGCTGTCGGCCGGGCGCACGTACCTCGCGAGCGCATGGTGGCTGACGGTGTTCCCGGGGCTCGTGATCGTGCTGACGACGATCGCGACGACGGTGCTCGGCGGGCGACTGCGGGGTGCGCGGTGAGCGCGGCGGTCGGCGGCGCCTCCGCGGTCGTCGTCGAGGGCCTGCGGGTCGCGTTCGACGGCGTCGAGGTCGTGCACGGCGTCTCGTTCCGCGTCGAGCCCGGCGAGTGCGTCGCGATCGTCGGCGAGTCCGGCTCGGGCAAGAGCGTCACCGCCCGGGCGCTGCTCGGGCTCGGCGGAGGCGCGGTGTCGGGCAGTATCCGGGTCGGCGATCAGGAGGTGGTCGGCGCGAGCGAGCGGGTGCTGCGGCGCCGCCGCGGGGCCGCCGTCGGCTTCGTGCCGCAGGACGCGCTGCAGTCGCTCGACCCGCTGCGCCCGATCGGCCGCGAGATCGGCGACGTGCTGCGCCTGCACGGGCGGCTCCCGGCGGCGGAGGCGTCGCGCCGGGTCGCGGAGGCGCTCGCGAGCGTCGGCATGCCCGATCCCGTCGAGCGGATGCGGGACCGGTCGGGTGAGCTGTCCGGTGGTCTGCGTCAGCGGGCGCTGCTCGCCTCCGCGATCGTGCTCGACCCGCCGCTGCTCGTCGCCGACGAGCCGACGACCGCGCTCGACGTCACCGTGCAGGCGCGCGTGCTCGAGCTGTTCGCCGAGCAGAAGGCGCGCGGCCGCGCACTGCTGCTCGTGTCGCACGACCTCGCCGTCGTGGCGGGGCTCGCCGATCGCATCCTGGTGCTCGCCGACGGCCGCGTCGTCGAGGAGGGGACCGCCGAGCAGGTGCTGCGCGCGCCGGTCAGCGCCGAGGCTCGGGCCCTCGTCGCCGCCGTACCGGCCGGGCGCCCGCGCGGGTCGCGGCTGACCGACCCCGACGCGCCCGCGGTCGCGCCCGCGCCGCCCGGAGACGTCGTGCTGCGCGCCTCCGGGCTCGTCGCCCGCTTCGGCTCCCGGACCGCGGTCGACGGCGTGGACCTCGAGCTGCGGCGGGGCGAGACGCTCGGGCTGGTCGGCGAGTCGGGCTCGGGCAAGAGCACGGTCGCGCGTCTGCTGCTGGCGCTGCGGCGTCCCGATGCGGGGTCGGTCGAGTTCGCGGGCGAGGCGTGGTCCCAGGCGCGCGAGCGCGATCGCCGCCCGCTCCGTCCCCGCATCGGCGCGATCTACCAGGACAGCCTGTCGTCGTTCGACCCGCGCTGGAGCGTGGGCCGCCTCCTGCGCGACGCCGGCGGACGCGGCGACGGGCCGCACGCCTCCGTGCCCGAGCTGCTGACGAGCGTCGGCCTCTCACCGGCGCTGGAGCGGCGCTCGCCGCGGACCCTCTCGGGCGGGCAGCGGCAGCGGGTGTCGATCGCCCGCGCGCTCGCCTCGCGCCCCGACGTGCTGATCTGCGACGAGCCGGTGTCGGCGCTCGACGTCTCGGTGCAGGCGCAGATCCTCGACCTGCTCGACGATCTGCAGCAACGCTTCGGACTGGCGCTGCTGCTGATCTCGCACGACCTCGGCGTGATCGCGCACATGAGCGACCGCATCGCCGTGATGCGCGACGGCCGCCTCGTCGAGACGGGCCCGGCCGCGTCCCTCCTCGCCGCCCCGCGCGAGGACTACACGCGCCGCCTGCTGGCCGACGCCCCGCGCCTCTGACCCCGGATCCCACTCCCGCCTCGGCGGAGGGCCGTCAGCCCGGCGGCCGCCCGACGCCGATCGACCAGGCGAGCGGCGGCGGCGTGCCGTTCAGCGCCCAGTCGCCCACGATCCGCTGCTTGTAGATCACCGGGTTGTGCGCGCCGACGGTGCGCGCGTTGCGCCAGTGCCGGTCGAGCGCGGCGCCCGCGGCGACTCCGGAGGATCCGAGCGCGTCGAAGAGGAGGGTCGCGGCCCGCGGCACCGACTCGGTGAGCAGCACCTGCGCCCGGTACACCTCGGCGCCGGCCGCGGGCACGAGTGCGGGATCCGCCGCCGCATCGCCCACCGCCTCCGCCGCGATCAGCACCGCGGCCCGCGCCCCGAAGGCGATCGCCGAGACCTCGCCGACGACCTCCTGGATCTGCGCGTCGTCGCGACCGTGGTCGGCCAGGCCGTGGCTGTACACGCGCGAGCGGGTGCGCACCGCGGCGACCGCATCCCGCTCGACCGCGGCGGCGATGCCCGCCAGCACGGCGAGCAGCTCGAGCTGGAAGAACGGAGTCTGGTGCGGTGCCCGCAGGATCGAGTCGAAGACGTGCTCCGGCTCGACGCGCGCGTCGGTGAAGACGGTCGTGCCGCTGCCCGAGAGCCGCTGGCCGAAGCCCGACCAGTCGTCCGTCGCGACGACCCCGGGCTGGTCGACCCGGATCACGACAGCGGTGTCGGTGCCGTCTTCGCGGCGCACCGTGACGTCGGTCCAGTCGGCGAAGATCGTGCCGGTGGAGTAGTACTTCGTGCCGTTGACGAGCAGCTCGCCGCCCCTCCTGGTGAGCGCGGTCTGCGTGACGCCGACCGCAGCCGTGCCGATCTCGCTCCAGGCGTTGCCGACGAGCTCGCCCGCGGCCAGCCGGCGCAGCCAGCCGTCGCGCACGGTCGACGGAGGGAAGGACAGCTGGTCCTCGACGAAGGCGAAGTGACCGCGCAGCGCCTGAGCGACGTTCGAGTCCGCTGTCGCCAGCTCGATCAGGAGCGACGCGGTCTCGCGCAGGGTGAGCCCCCAGCCGCCGAACTGCGCAGGCACCCGGAGGCCGCCGAAGCGCGCCTCCCGCAGTCGGGCGATCGGCTCGAACGGCAGCTCCCGGTCGAGCTCGCGCCGGACGGCACCCGCGGCGATCTCGTCGAAGACCGGCCGGAACGCGGCCCGCGCCTCCCTGGCGCTCACGTGTACAGCGACAGCGGCTGCACGTCGCCGGTCAGGTAGTTCGCGCCGACCTCGAGCTTCTTGTAGTCCACGGGGTCGTGCAGCGAGTGGGTGCGCACGTTGCGCCAGTACAGGTCCAGGCCCACCGAGCTCTTCGCGGAGGAGGAGCCGGTCGCCTCGTAGATGCGCGTCGTCACGTCGAGAGCGAGCGCATCCGTCACGATCTTCACCTTCGCGATCTCGATCGCCTGGGCGGCGCGCGACTCGGCCGTGACGTCCCAGCCGCGGGCGATCTCGGCGTCGTGCAGCGCGCCCGCGCGGTCGGCCAGCGCCTCCGCGGCCGCGGTCTGAGCGACCAGCTCGCCGTAGAGCCGGCGCACGAAAGGATCCTGCGCGTACGTCTCGACGCCCGAGAGGAACCACGAGTTCTTGCGCGCCAGCGTCAGCCCGCGCCCCTTGGCGAGAGCGCCCTGCGCGATGCCGAGGTAGAGGTTGCCGAAGCCGAGCTGGATCGACGGCGTGACGAGTGTCGCGAACGGCTCGTCGACCAGCGCGCCGAGCACCTCCGACGCGTCGACGCGCACTCCCGTGAAGCGCACCGATCCGGAGGCGCTCTGCCGCTGCCCCAGGTAGTCCCAGTCGCCGAGCGGCTCGATCCCCTCGCGGTCGCGCGGGATCACGAAGGTCAGCGTCTCGCCGGCGCGGTCTCCGGAGGCGATCACCGCGTTCACCAGCACCGCGTCGCCCGAGGAGACACCGGTCGAGAAGCGCTTGAGGCCGTTCAGCTCGAAGCCGTCGCCCCGCGGAGTCAGCTCCAGATCCGGATCGACCGGGTTCACCGAGTCGCCCCAGAGCCACTGGCCCTCGATCGTCGCGCGGAAGAAGCGCTCGCGCTCGGAGGGCTGGGCCGAGAATGCGATGTTCGACGAGTTGACGTAGTGGTACAGCAGGATCTGCGCGAGCGACGCGTCCGCGGAGGCGAGGATGCGGATCACCCGGAACGCCGTGCTCCAGACCGCGCCGCCGCCGCCGAACTCGGCCGGGTCGAGCAGATTCACCAGGCCGGAGGAGCGCAGCGGCTCGAGCTCGGCGGTCGGGTCGAGGTTGCCGCGGTCGCGGGCGAGGACGTCCTCGGCCAGGGTCTCGGCGACCCGGTACGCGATCGCGTCCCAGTGCTCGTGCTCGGCGGGGGTGGCGGTGTGGTTCCAGTGGGAACGCGGCTCGGTCATCGTGCGGGCTCCGGTTCGAGATCGGGGAGGAGGCGGAGGACGCTGTCGGGCAGGCCGTCGGCCGCGCTGGGGCCGCCGGCGTAGGCGCCGCGGTAGGCGGCGGCGGGGTGCGACTCCGGCACGCGGACCTGGCCGGGGCCGCTGAGGTACTCGCGCAGGGTCGAGCCCTCGTACTCGTCCCAGACCCGGCCGCGACGGCGCAGCTCCGGCACAGCGAGGTCGACGAAGTCCTCGAAGGTGCCGGGGGTGACCACGTAGGCGAGGTTGAAGCCGTCGATGCCGGCGACGTCGACCCAGCGCTCGAGCTCGTCGGCGACGGTGCTCGGCGAGCCGACGATCACCGGGCCGATCCCGCCGATGCCGAGGTACTCCGCGATGTCGTTCGGGGTCCAGGCGCGGTCGGGGTCGGCCTTGGTGAAGATCGAGAGGGCGCTGCGCACCGCATCCGTGTCGACGTAGCTGAGCGGCTCGTCAGCGGGGAACTGCGAGAGGTCCAGGCCCGACCAGCCGCCGTAGAACGCCATGGCTCCCTCGCGGGACGAGTAGGTCTTGTAGTCGGCGTACTTGGCCTGCGCCTCGGCGTCGGTCTCGGCCACGATCACCGTCGCGAGGATGAGGATCTTCGGATCCGTGCGCTTCCGTCCGTGCGCCTCGGCGCGGTCGCGGATCGCATCGGTGGTGCGCCGGGTCAGCTCGGGCTGGAGGGCGTTGATGAAGACGGCCTCGCCGTGCTTCGCCGAGAAGTCGATGCCGCGCGGCGAGGCGCCGGCCTGGAAGATCACGGGCGTGCGCTGCGGCGACGGCTCCGAGAGGTGGATGCCCGGCACGCGGTAGTGCGTGCCGACGTGCCCGATCGGGTGCACCTTGCGCGGGTCGGTGAACACACCGCGCTCGCGATCGCGCAGCACGGCGCCCTCCTCCCACGAGCCCTCCCAGAGCTTGTAGGCGACGTCGAGGAACTCCTCCGCGATCTCGTAGCGCTCGTCGTGCGGGATCTGCCGCTCGAGTCCGAGGTTCTGCGCGGCGGACTCGAGGTAGGAGGTGACCACGTTCCAGCCGATGCGGCCCTTGGTGAGGTGGTCGAGGGTCGAGAGCCGGCGCGCGAGGGAGTAGGGCTGCTCGTAGGTGGGCGAGATCGTGACGCCGAAGCCGAGGTTCTTCGTGGCCGCGGCCATCGCCGGGATCTGCAGCAGCGGGTCGTTGACCGGCACCTGCGCCGAGTCGATCAGCGCGGGGCCGACGGAGCCGCGGTACACGTCGTACACGCCGAGCACGTCGGCGAGGAACAGGGCGTCGAAGGTGCCGCGCTCGAGCGTCTTCGCCAGGTCGACCCAGTACTCGAGGTCGTTGTAGCGGTCGGCCTGCGAGTCGGGGTGCCGCCAGAGGCCGGGTGCCTGATGTCCGACACAGGTCATGTCGAAGGCGTTGAGGACGATGCGGGACGCCATGTGTGTATCCGTTCGGTTCGCGAGTGCTCCGGATCGGACGTTAGGCGAGCGGGCGGACGGCCGTCGGATCGCGGTGCAACCCGGCGTAACGAAGCGTCCCGCCCTAGCAGAACCGCCGCGCCCCGCCGCCGTGTTGCGTCGCGTGACGCTCCGTTGCGCTCGATGACCGGGTGGGTAGGACTCGGTCGAGGTCCACAGCCACGATGTGACGCGGCGACAGAGTCCTCCGGATCGACGGCGCCGTCACAGCATCCCCGACTCCCCGAAGCAGGCACTCATGCGATTCCGCACCCTCACCTCCGCGGTGGCGCTCCTCGCCGCCGCGACGCTGGTCCTCACCGGCTGCTCCCTGAAGGAGGAGTCCTCAAGCAGCTCCTCCGAGTCCTCGGCGAACGCCGCGGCGTCGACGACCTCCCTCGCCGACATCCCGAGCCTCGAGGGCAAGACGGTCGGCATCGCGGCGAAGGACATCGTCCACGACTTCTCCCGCATCGTGTACCAGTCGGTGCAGGACCGCGTGAAGGAGCTCGGCGGCACCGTCGTCGCCACGCAGGCCGAGGCGAAGGACGACAAGCACGTCTCGGACATCGAGAACCTCGTCTCGCAGAAGCCCGACGCGATCATCGTGATCCTCGGCGACGCGACGACTCTCGCGCCGGCGCTGAAGGAGGTGCACGACGCGGGCATCCCGCTGTTCACCATCGACAACGTGTCCGAGTACTCCGAGAACAACGTCACCAGCGACAACTGGCAGATCGGCTCGACCCTCGCCCGCACCATCGCCGAGGACATCGGCGGCTCCGGCCAGATCCTGGTCTTCAACGGCTTCCCCGGCGTCGCTCCGTGCCGCATCCGCTACAACGAGCTCAAGCTCGTGCTCGAGGACTACCCGGACATCCAGATCATCCAGCCCGAGCTGCAGGACAAGTACGAGGGCACGATCGAGGACGCGAAGCAGCAGATCGGCGACGCCCTCTCGCGCTACCCGAAGGGCGAGATCGCGGCGATCTGGTCGTGCTGGGACACCCCGCAGATCGGCGCGGCCCAGGCCGTCGACGCGGCGGGCCGTGACGAGATCAAGATCTACGGAGTCGACGCCGACCAGGGTGCGCTCGATCTGATCGCCGACCCCGCCTCCTCCTACACCGCGACCGTCGCGCAGCAGAACGTCGCCATCGGCGCCGGCTCGGCCGACAACGTCGCCAAGTTCCTCGGTGGGGAGGCCGACTCGGTCACCCCGACGACCTACTTCGCTCCGGTGCTGATCGACAAGGCGAACATCGCCGAGAAGACCGCGGAGCTCGGTCTCAGTGAGTAGCGCGGCGCCGGCCCTCGTGATGGAGGGCGTCACCAAGTCCTTCGCCGGAGTGCCGGTGCTGCGCGGCGTCGGGCTCACCCTCGGCCGCGGCGAGGTCGTCGCGCTCGTGGGTGAGAACGGCGCCGGCAAGTCGACGCTGATCAAGATCCTCACGGGTCTGTACTCGGCCGACGCCGGATCGATCGCGATCGACGGAGCGCCGGTCGCGATCACGGCGCCGCGCGACGCCGAGCGGGCCGGGATCCGGGTCGTGCACCAGGATCGCCACCTCGCCGGCCGGCTCACCGTCGCCGAGCAGCTCTACCTCGGTCACGAGGGGCTGCGCCGCAGAGGCACGTCGGCGGAGGCGGTGCTCGGCGAGCTCGTCGGGCTCTCGGTCCGCGGCGACACCCTGGTCGACGACCTCACCGTCGCCGAGCAGCAGCAGCTGCAGATCGCGCGGGCGCTGCTCGTCGAGCCGCGCATCCTCGTGCTCGACGAGCCGACCGCGCCGCTGGCCGCCGCGGAGGTGGAGGCGCTGTTCGCGTCGATCCGCAGGCTCCAGGCGCGCGGCGTCTCGGTGATCTACATCTCGCACTACCTGCAGGAGGTGCAGCGCATCGCGAGTCGTGTGGTCGTGCTGCGCAACGGAGCCACTGTGGGCAGCATCGACCTGATCGACGGCGACGCCGAGCAGGGCGCCCGGATCGTCGAGCTGATGCTCGGCCGCGATGTCGAGGAGTTCGCGATCCGCTCCGACCGGGTGGTCGCCTCCGATGTCGCCCCCCTGCTCGAGCTCGAGGCGCTCACCGTGCCCGGTGCGCTCGCCGCGCTCGACCTGGTCGTGCGGCCCGGCGAGATCGTCGGCGTGACCGGCCTGGTCGGCTCCGGTGTCGACGTGCTGGCGGATGCCGTGGTCGGCCTGACCCGCCGCGGGGGCCGCGTGCGCGTGGCCGGCTCCGCGACCGCGACTGCTCGCGCCTTCGTCGCCGCGGGTGGCGGCTACGTGCCCAGCGACCGGCGCCGCGACGGCGTGCTGGTGGCGCACACGATCAGGGAGAACCTCTCGATCGCCTCCCTCTCGCGGATCAGCCGGTGGGGCGTCCTGCCCAGCCGTCGACGCGACCGGGCTCTGGCCGTCGAGCAGATCGCCGCGCTGGACGTGCGGCCCGCGAACCCGGAGGCCGTTGTCGGCACGCTCTCGGGCGGCAACCAGCAGAAGGTCGCCATCGGCAAGTGGCTCGCCGCCGAGTCGCGGGTGTTCGTGCTCGATCAGCCCACCGCCGGTGTCGACGTCGGTAGCCGCGCCGCGATCTACGCCCTGGTCAACCGCCTCGTCGACGAGGGCGCCGGCATCCTGCTCGTCTCGCTCGACCTCGAGGAGCTCGTGGGCCTCGCCGACCGCGTCGTGGTGCTGCACCGCGGCGAGGTGCGCGCCGAGCTGCCGCGCGCCGAGCTCAGCATCGACCGGGTGCTCGCGATCGCCTCCGGCGCTCTTCTGCCGGGATCACTGGAGGCCGCATCATGACCCTCACCGCCACGCCCCCGCAGACGGAGGCTGATGCCGCGCCGCGCGCACGTCGCCGCGGCATCGGAGCGCTCGCCCTGATCGGCTACCTCGTCGTCCTCGTCGAGATCGTGCTGTTCAGCGTGGCCTCGCCGGTCTTCGCGACGGGCGGCAACGTCTCGACGATCCTGATCCAGGCGGTCGTGCCCGCGATCGCGGGCTTCGGCCTGGCGATCGTGGTGATCACGGGCGGCGACGACGTGGTCCGCGGAGGCATCGACCTCGCCTCCGGCCCGATCGTCGGCCTCTCGGGGGTCGTCGCGGCCGTCGCGCTGACCGCCGGTCTCGGAGCGATCCCGGCCGTGCTGCTCGCCCTGCTGGTCTCGGTGGGCTTCGGAGCGATCAGCGGCACCGCCGTCACCCTCGGGCTCCGCCCGCTGCTGGCCACGCTCGCCGTGTCCGGCATCGTCGGCTCCGTGGTCTTCCTCGCCACCGACAATGTGAAGGTGCCGGTCGCCGATCCGCTGTTCGACTGGCTGCGGGGCGGTGCGGTGCTCGGCGTTCCCGCGCCGGTCGTGGTGCTCGCGGTGGTCACCGTGGTGACCGCGCTCGCCGTCGGGCGGACGCCGTGGGGGACCCGCAGCTACGCGGTCGGGCAGAACCCGACGGCGGCGAGCGTCGCGGGCGTGCCCGTCTGGCGCTACGTCTTCACCAGCTATCTGCTGTCGGGGCTGCTGGCGGGGATCGCGGGCCTGCTGCTCGCCGCCCGCCTCGCCGCCGCGGTACCCGGGATCGGCAACCAGATCCTGCTCGACATCATCGTCACCGCCTACCTCTCGGTCGTGTTCTCGCGCCGCTTCGTGGTGACCATCGGAGGCACGCTGCTCGCCGCGGTCTTCGTCGCCGCGCTCGGCAACGGCTTCACCCTGATCGGAGTCGACAGCCAGTGGGTCGGCGCGATCAAGGGGCTTCTCATCCTGCTCGTCCTCGGCCTCGCGGCACTGCGAGAGAGAGGGGTCCGCTCGTGACCGCGCTCGCCGTCCTGCCCGTCGGAGAGTCGCGCCGCGCCCTCGCCGTCCGCCTGCTCGCCCCCGCGACCGTCGTGGTCCTCCTCGCCGTCTTCGGCGCCGGCGTCCCCGGCTACTTCGCGCCGACCAACCTGCTCAACGTGGCGAGCGCCGGCGCCCTCCTGCTGATGGCGGCCTGCGCGATGACCCTCGTGGTCCGCGCGGGCGGCATCGACCTCTCGATCGGCATCGCGATCGACCTGGCCGCGCTGGCCGCGACGGCGCTGATCGCCGACGGCTACGTCACCTGGTTCGCGGTCCTGCTCGGGCTCGGCTTCGGGATGCTCGCGGGCGTCGTGAACGCGGTGCTGGTGATCGTCTTCCGCATCCGCGCGTTCCTCGCCACTCTCTCGGTCTGGTTCATCGGCACCAGCGCGCAGCAGCTGCTCACCGGCGGCGGCGCGCCGATCTACCTGCGCCGCCAGGAGACGCCCGACGCGTTCGCCGCCTGGGGCAACGCGACCGTTCTGGGCATCGGAACGCCGGTGCTGCTGGCCGTCGCCGTCGCCGTCGTGGTCTGGCTGCTGCTCGACCACACCCGCTGGGGCCGCGTGCTGACCGCCGCGGGGGAGCAGCCGGGAGCGACGCGGATCGCCGGGCGGCGCGTGGGGATCTCGCTCGCCTCCGCCTTCATCGTCGCGGCGCTGATCGGTGCGCTGGCCGGGATCGTGCTCGCCTCGCGCAGCTACGGCTTCTCGCCGGCGAGCGGCCAGCTCTACGTGCTCGACGCGATCGGGGCGGTGTTCATCGGAGCGACCCTCTCCGCGCACGGGCGGCCGAACGTGCTGGGCACCGCGATCGGCGTGCTGATCTTCGGCCTGATCAACAACGGACTCGTGCTGCTCGGCGTCTCGTTCTACTGGCAGGGTCTGGTCCGCGGCTCCGTGCTGCTGCTGCTCCTGCTGGCCACGTCGCTGCTGCGCCGCGAGTCGATCGCGCCGCCGCTGCGGACGCTGCTGTCGTCGCGGAGCTGAGGACGGCGCGCGGCTGACCGGCCCTGCTAGGCGGCGTCTCGGCGAGATCCGGGCTCCTTGCCCACCGGCAGCACGACGGCCGGGCACGGAGGCGCGGTCAGGAGCTCGTGCGCGACGGCAGCACGGCCGTGCCGGCCACCGCCGATCACCAGGAGACTCGCGTGCCGGGCCGCCCGATCCAGAACCGCGGCCGGGAAGCCCTCGGTGACCACGCTCCGCACGGTGAGCGCGGGATGCGCCAGCCGGGCCGCCGCTGTCGCGCTCTCGACGAGGCTGCGGCCCGCGGAGGCGACGCGCTCGGCGTGCGTCTCGGCCGACATCAGCGCCGGATCCCACATGTTGACCGGCGACACCGCGTGGACGATCACGAGTTCCTCGCCGAGCGCGTCCGCCTCCGACGCGGCGAACAGCACGGCCTCGCGATCGGCGTCGCCGACACCGACGACGACTCCGGAGCGCGTGCCGGGCACGACCAGGGGGACGATCGCGACCGGACAGTGCGCGCGGGGCGCGACCGCGAAGGCGGGAGAGTGGCGGAACTCGTGCGACGCGTCCTCACGGGAATGCGCTCCCACCACGATCATCCGCGCGGTCCGGGACTCCTCGACGAGCCGGTGGACGGTGTCGGCGGGCTTCGTGGCGGTGCTCTCGACGATCTGCAGCGCGGAGGCGTCGAGACCCAGGCGACCCGCTCGGCTCCGCGCCCACTCCACGGCCTGACGTCCTTCCCGTGTGGTCGCCGCTCCGATCACGATCCTGTCGTCCATCAGTACTCCTCGACTCTGCCGGCGGCCACCTCGGCACGTCGCGTGATCCGAGCATGCTCCTCTCCGACAGGCGCCACGGGAGGGGTTGCTGCCAGTCCTTTCAGCCCGTCGGGCGGGGCGACAGCCGGCTCTCGGCCGGCACGGCGGCCTCGAACGGATCGATCGGCTCCGTCAGCCCCGCAGGCCGTCCACGAACTCGCGGATGTCGGCCACCAGGAGCTCCGGCTCCTCGAGCGCCGCGAAATGGCCGCCGCGCTCGGGCACGTCGGTCCACCGCACGATCGTGTGCGCATCCTCGACGAAGCGGCGGATGCCGATGTCGTGCGCGAAGCAGATCACCGCCGTCGGCACGCCCGAATCCTCGGGAACCGCGCCCCACTCCGCCTCCTGTGCGTAGCCGACGTAGGCGGCCGAGCCCGCGGTCGCGGTGAACCAGTACAGCGACGCGTTCGCGAGCAGGAACTCCAGCCCGACGACGTCCTCCGCGGCGGCCTCGAGCGGATGAGTCCACGCTCGGAACTTGTCGATCTGCCACGCGAGCTGCGCGGCGGGGGAATCGCTGAGCAGCTCGCCGACGAGCCCCGGCCGGGTCGACTGGATCGCGATGTAGCCGAACTCGTTCCGCATGAACTCGCCGATCCTCCGCAGCCGGTCCTGCTCGAGCGGAGTGAGCGAGGCGGCGGTCTCGTCGTCGACCTCGGGCGTGAAGCCGAGGGTCCCGTTCACGTGCACGCCGATCACGCGGTCGGGTGCGACCCGCGCGACCTCGGGCGCGACTCCGGCCCCGAGGTCACCGCCCTGCACGGCGAACCGGTCGTAGCCGAGCCTGGTCATCAGCTCCGCCCAGGTCTCGGCGATCCGCCGCGTCGTCCAGCCTCCGGAAGTGAGCGGCGACGAGAATCCGAAGCCGGGGAGGGAGGGGATCACCACATCGAATCCGGCCCCGGTCAGCGGCTCGATCAGCCCGAGCAGCTCGAGGTAGGAGCCGGGCCAGCCGTGCGTGAGCAGCAGCGGGACGGCGCCGGGCGCCTCCGACCGCACGTGCACGAAATGGATCGTCTGCCCGTCGATGACGGTGGTGAACTGCGGCGCCTCGTTCAGCTGCTCCTGGTAGCCGGGCCAGTCGAAGTCGGCCCAGGCGTCCACGAGCCCGCGGAGGTAGCCGGTCGGCACTCCGGTGGCCCAGTCGTCACCGGGCAGGGGCTCGGGGAGGCGCGTGCTGCGCAGTCGCGCGCGCAGGTCGTCGACGGCGCTCGCCGCGATGTCGACGCGGAAGGGGTGGATGCTCGCTGCTTCGCTCATGTCTCCACCCTGTGCGCCATTGCGGTCACAATACGGCCGCGATGTCATGATGGATCATGTCGCGCACCACCGGACGCACCCTGGAGCTGCTCGGCCTGCTGCAGACGCGCCGCGACTGGAGCGGTGCCGAGCTGTGCGGACGGCTCGGTGTGAGCGCACGCACCCTCCGCCGCGACGTCGACGATCTGCGCGGCCTCGGCTACGGCATCGACTCGGTGCCGGGTGTCGGCGGCGGGTACCGCCTCGGGATCGGCGCGTCCGTCCCTCCGCTGGTGCTGTCGACGGAGGAGGCGGTCGCGATCGCGGTCGGGCTGCGGGCCGCGGCGAGCACCACGGTCACCGGCATCGAGGACGCCGCCGCGCGCGCCCTGGTCAAGCTCGAGCAGTCGCTGTCGGCCGGGACCCGCGAGCGGATCACCGCGGTGGAGCGCGCCGTGCTGACCCTGGGCGGCTCGGTCGAGCCGGTCGACCTCGACACCGTGGTGACGATCGCCCGCGCGATCCGTGATGCGCGCAGCCTCCGGATCGACTACACCCGGCATGACGGCGAGGAGGTGCGCCGCACGATCCAGCCGCACCGCATCGTGCACACGGGCTCGCGCTGGTACGTGGTCGCGCGCGACGCCGACCGCGACGCCTGGCGCACGCTGCGTCTCGACCGGCTCGTGCCGCGCCTCCCGCTCGCCGAGCCGTTCACCCCGCAGGCCGTCCCCGACGAGGCCGTCCGCGACTTCGCGTCGCGCAGCATCTCGGTCGCGCCCTATCCGCACCGCTACCGGGTCCGGATGCACGCGCCGGCCGCCCGGGTCTCGGCGCTGTTCGGGCCCGCGGTGGCGCGGGTGACGGCGGTCGACGAGGGCTCGTGCGAGCTGGAGGCGGGGGCCGCGTCCCCGGAGCAGTTCGCGCTCTACATCGGCACGGCGGGCATCGACTTCGACGTGCTCGAGGGCGAGGACCTGCGCGCCGCCCTCGCGACGATCGGCGAGCGCCTGATCCGGGCGGGGCTCAGCCCGCGAGAGCCCGCGTCCGCTGCACCGCCCAGACCGTGAGCGCGAAGCCCAGCACGCTCGCGGCCACGACGAGCAGCGCCGTCCAGCCGCCCGACTGCCAGAGCACGCCCGCGAGCGCCGACCCGAGCGCGCCGCCGGCGAAGTTGCCCACGATGTAGACCGTGTTGAGGCGGCTGCGCGCCGCAGGATCGATCGACAGCATCCGCGTCTGCGCGAGCACCTGCACGGCCTGCAGCCCGATCGAGAAGACGCCGACCGCCACCAGCACGACCACGATCGACGCGGCACCGATGCCGGCGATCACGAGTCCGAGCAGTGCCACCGCCAGGCCGATTCCGAGCGCCGGCAGCGAGAGCCCCCGGTCGAACAGGCGCCCGACCCGCTGCGCCGAGATCGCACCGGCGATGCCGACCAGGCTCACCAGCCCGATCGCCGTCGCCGAGTAGGAGTAGGGGGCGCTGCTGAGGAGGAAGGTCAGACCCGTCCAGAACAGGGTGAACGCGCACATCGCCGAGCCGCCGAGCAGCACCGTCACCCGCACCGCGCGGCTTCCGGCGACGGTCCGCAGCACCGAGCCGAGCAGCGTCGAGTAGCGCACGCGCTCCCGCGGGGGCAGGCTCGGCAGGCGCCGCGCCATGACGAGAGCAAGCACGAGCATCAGCACCGCGGCTCCCGCGAAGACGGCGCGCCAGCCGAGCAGGTCGGCGACGATCCCGCTGATCGCCCGCGAGATCAGAAGCCCCAGCATGAGGCCGGAGGCGACCGTGCCGAGCACGCGGCCGCGCTGCTCGTCACTCGCGAGGTCGCCGGCGAGCGGAGTGAGCAGCTGCCCGGCGACGGTCGTCACGCCGATCATCGCGAGGGTCGTGAGCAGCACGGGGAACGCCGGCGCGAGGGCCGTCGCGGCGAGGAACACCGCCGCCAGGACCATCAGCGCGGGGATCATCCGCCGGCGGTTCAGCGTGTCGCCGAGCGGAACGAGGAAGAAGACGCCGAGGGCGTAGCCGACCTGTGTGACGGTGACCAGCAGTCCCGCCGCGCTCGTCGTCACGCCGAAGGAGCCGGCGATGACGCCGAGCAGGGGCTGGGCCCAGTAGAGGTTGCCGACGGCTGCGCCGCCGGCGATCGCGAAGAGGAGCGTGAGGCCGGGCGGCATGTCGGGCGAGGTGCGGGCCGAGGTGCGGGTCGTCACGCGGCGGTGTCCTCCGCGAACACGCGCTGCGCCACGTCGATGGCCGACAGGGCCTTCGGCCGGCCGGCGCGGAAGGCGAGGCGGGTGACGATCTCCACGGTCTCCTCCTCGATCAGTCCGTTCACACGTCCCATCCTGACGTGCGATTCGAGCTGCACGACACTCCCACCGGTGACGAGGGAGGCGATCGTGACGAGGCTGCGGTCGCGCGGGGCGGGCTCCGGGCGCTCCCGGACGTCGAGGACCTTCTCGGTCAGGTCGACGACCTGCGGCGCGGCCTCGCCGATCGTGGCGCGGGGAGGGCCGGGGGTGAGGTCGGGCATGGGGATCCTCTCGTGAGCGGACGGTGCCGCACGACCAGGGAAGCCGTCCCCGGGGGTGCGGGGGAGTCACTGTCCAGACGTGTCCTGGCAAGGAACCCTTCGCGCCGCGGGGGCGTCGTAGCGTGAGACCCATGAGCGTCAACGACCCCGAGGCCCGCGATTTCCTGGTCTCCCGCCGCGCCCGGCTCACCCCCGAGCAGGTCGATCTGCCCCTCGGAGGCGGCGCTCGCCGCGTTCCCGGCCTCCGCCGCAGCGAGGTGGCCCAGCTCGCCGGGGTGAGCATCGAGTACTACTCGCGGCTCGAGCGCGGAGACCTGCGCGGCGCCTCCGAGGGGGTTCTCGACGCCCTCGCGCGGGCACTGCGGCTCGACGAGGCCGAGCGCGCGCATCTGCTCGATCTCGCCAGGGCCGCGGGAGGCTCCCCGGTGCGCCGCCGAGCCCGCCGGCCGGTCGACGTGCGCCCGGGGCTGCAGCTCGCGCTCGACTCGATCACGGCGGGGCCGGCCTTCATGCGCAACGGGCGCCTCGACGTCCTGGCCGAGAACGCCCTGTTCCGCGCGCTCTACGGCGATCTCTACGAGCGCCCGGAGCGCCCGGTCAATCTCGCCCGCTTCACGTTCCTGCAGCGCGAGCTCTCCGAGCGCTTCCATTCCGACTGGGAGGCGGCGGCCGACATCAGCGTCGGGATCCTCCGCACCGAGGCGGGTCGGGATCCCGGCGATGTCGCCCTGCAGACGCTGATCGGCGAGCTCTCGACCCGGAGCGACGAGTTCCGGCGCCGCTGGGGCGCTCACGACGTGCGGCACCACGCGAGCGGGAGCAAGTTCTTCCATCACCCCGTCGTCGGCGATCTCCACCTGGTCTACGAGGCGCTCGAGCCGATGAACGACCCGGGGCTGAACTTCCTGATCTACAGCGCCGAGCCCGGCTCGCCGAGCGCCGACGCGCTGTCGCTGCTCGCGAGCTGGTGGGCGACCCGGGAGGCCGCCTCCGTCGCCTCCGCCTCTGTCGCCGAGGGAACCGGTTCTGCGCGGGACACCGCGTAGAACGCGGCACCTCGGCGAGAACCGGTTCCCCCGCGTCACTCGTACCGGAGCGACGTGACCGGGTCGGCGCGCGCCGCGCGGGCCGCCGGCAGCGTCCCGGCGAGGAACGCGATCAGCATCACCACGAGCACCACCAGCAGGATCGACACCGGGTCGAACGCGATCAGGTTCAGCCCCGGAAGATCCGCCAGCAGCGAGCCCGAGAGCACCCCGCTGATCGCCGTGCCCGCCGCGACGGCGAGCAGGGCGCCGATCGCGCTGCCGAGGAAGCCGATGAAGGCCGCCTCGATGCTGAACAGGGTGAACACCCGTCCGCTGCCCATGCCCATCGCCTTCATCAGGCCGATCTCGCGGGTGCGCTCCTGCACGCTCATCAGCAGCGTGTTGACGATGCCGAAGCTCGCCGCGAGCAGGGCGATGATCGCGAAGGCGTTGAGCACGAGCACGATGCCGTCGACGACCGTCTTGATCGTGCCGAGCTGGTCGGCGACCGTGCTGCCGGTGTAGCCGGCGTCGGAGAGGCGGTCCTTCAGCGCGGTGACCTGCTCGTCGGTCGCATCGGAGGCGAACCGCACGCTGGCCTGCGCGTAGCGGTCGACCTGATCGGCCGGCACTCCGATGTTCTGCGTGGTGAAGAGCTCGTCGGTGAGGGCGTCGTTCGGGACGATGCTCGCCCCGGCGGGCGAGGCGACGCTCGCCTCTGCGACGCCGACGACCGTCGCCTCGATCACGTGCTGCGTCCGCTGGGCGTCCGTGATGCCGATCGAGAGCGTCTGCCCGACCGCGGCCGCATCGTCGGCGAAGCCGAGCGGCTCGACGAACGACGTCGGCAGCACGACCTGCAGCTCGGAGGAGCTGTCGTCGGGGTCCTCGCCCGCCGTCAGCTGGATGGTCTGCCCCTCGACGAGGCTGCCGACGCTCGCGACGTACTTCGTGCCGTCGCCCTGCGCGACGTAGTCGGCCGAGATCGACTTCACGGCGTTCACGTCGAGCACGCCGTCGATGCCGGCGAGCGTGTCGAGGTCGCCCGGGGTGAGGGCCACGACGGTCTGTCCCGGCGCGCCGACTCCGCCGCTCGCGATCGAGTCGGGGTCGTACTCGGTGGGGCCGGAGTCGAGCCCGGCCGCCTCGTCGGAGGTCTTCGTGACGGTCATCACGTCGGAGGCGCCGACGCCGCTGACCGTGTCGTCGATGTAGGCGTTGATGCCCGTGCCGAGGCCGTTGGTGAGGGTGAGGGTGAAGGCGCCGACGAAGATCGCGAGGATCGTCAGCAGCGTGCGGGTCTTCGAGCGGAAGGTGTTCGAGATCGCGGTCCCGATCAGGTCGACGGTCCTCATGCGGCCACCGCCGCCGAGTCCTCGACGAGCACGCCGTCGCGGATGAGGATGCGCCGGTCGCAGCGGGCCGCCAGCTCCTCGTCGTGGGTCACCACGATCAGCGTGATGCCGTTCTCGCGGTTCAGCGCGAACAGGATGTCCTCCACCACGCCTCCGGTCGCCGTGTCGAGGTTGCCCGTGGGCTCATCGGCGAAGATGATCCGCGGGTTGTTGACCAGCGCCCGCGCGATCACGGTCCGCTGCTTCTGCCCGCCCGAGAGGTCCACCGCCTTGCTCCTCGCCTTGCCGTCGAGCTCGAGCTGCTCGAGCGCGGCGAGGCCGCGGCGCTTGCGCTCGGCCCGGCCGACTCCGGCGATCTTCATCGGCAGCACGACGTTGTCGAGCACCGAGGCGTTCGCCGTCAGGAAGAACTGCTGGAACACGAAGCCGAAGGTGCGGTTGCGCGTGGTGTTGAGTCGGCGCCCCTTGAGAGTGCTCGTGTCGACGCCCTCGAGCTCGACCACTCCCGACGTCGGCGCGTCGAGCAGCGCCAGCACGTGCATCAGCGTCGACTTGCCCGACCCGCTCTTGCCGACGATCGCGACGCTCTCGCCCTCGCGGATGTCGAAGCTCACGCCCTTGAGCGCGTCGAAGCGGTTCTGGCCCTTCCCGTAGGACCGGTGGACATCTCTCACAGAGATGATGGGCGTGCTCATGGGTCTCCCTCGCGGCGCGGTCCGGGCCGTCCGGTGCGCCTCCACCAGGCTCGATCACCCGCTGCCCGGGCGCGTCCCCCACCCGCGTCGTCCGTGTACCGCGGTCGTGGTAGTCGCCGCGCCGCGTCCGGGGGACTCGCGCCGCTGATGGCGCCCGCGACAATGAGGCATGGCCACGATCGAGCCCGGGCACGTCCCCGGGCACCGCAGACCCCCGGGCTGGGTCGGCGACCTGATCGCGGCGGTCGTGATCGCTGTGCTGGCCCTGGCGCCGTTCCCGGGCCGCGAGTACCGGGCGACGAGCGGTCTCGCGCTCGGGCTGACGCTCACGCCGATCCTGCTCCTCCCGCTGCGGAGGCGCTGGCCGGTCGCCGTGCTCGGCGGCACGGTCGCGCTCTACGGAGCGGCGGCCCTCACCGGAACCCTCTCGCCCGGCATCGTCATCGCGGCGGCCGTCGCGATGTTCGCGGTCGCGAACCGGCGCCCGCGGCGGCTGAGCGTGATCGTGATGGTCGCGACGGCCGCCTCGATCCTCCTGCTCAGCCTCCTGGCGGCGACGGTCGGCGCCCTCGACGCCCGCGTCATCCAGTTCGCAGTGATCATCGCCTTCGCGGGTGCCGCGGGCGACGCGACCCGTTCGCGCCGCGAGTACATCGTGGCCGTCACCGAGCGGGCCGAGCGGGCCGAGCAGACCCGCGAGTCCGAGGCGCGCCGGCGAGTGACGGAGGAGCGCCTCCGTATCGCCCGCGACCTGCACGACGCCGTCGCCCACCAGATCTCGGTGATCAGCCTCAACGCCGGAGTCGCCTCCTCGGCTCTCGAGACCCGGCCCGACAGGGCGAGGGAGGCGCTCGGCACGATCCGCACCGCCGCGCGCTCGGTGCTCGGCGAGATCGGCGACCTGCTGGAGGTGCTGCGCAGCGACGAGCGGCTCGCCGAGTCGGCCGGCCCGCAGCCCGGCCTGGAGCGCCTCGACGAGCTGGTCGGCCGCTTCGAGGCCGACGGCCTGCAGATCACCCTCCGCACCGACGGCGACACCGGAGCGGTCACCGGCGCGGTCGATCTCGTCGCCTACCGCGTGGTGCAGGAGGCGCTCACCAACGCTCACAAGCACGGCGCCGAGCGCCGAGCGCACGTCCTCCTCGACGTCTCCGACGAGCGGGTCGAGATCGTCGTGACGAACCCGGTCCCGGCGGAGGCGCCACCCGCGCCCCGGGGAGCCGGTCACGGTCTGCTGGGACTGCGCGAGCGGGTCGCCTCCGTCAGAGGCTCGGTCACGACCGGCCCGGCGCCCGGCGGATACCGCCTCGCGGCGGCGCTGCCGCTCCCGCAGCCACTCGCGGATCGCGTTCCCGACCCACCCGTGCATCCTCATCCCTCGTCTCCCTCCTCCCGCACGAACGAACCCCGCACGAACGACGCCGGAACGGACCACGCATGACCACCGTTCTCGTCGTCGACGACCAGGCGCTCATCCGCCAGGCCGTGTCGGACATCCTCGGAGGCACCTCCGACATCGAGGTGGTCGGCGAGGCCAGGAACGGGCGTGTCGCCGTGGAGCTGGCGCGAAGCCTCCGTCCCGATGTCGTGCTGATGGACATCCGCATGCCCGAGCTCGACGGCATCGGCGCCACGGCCGAGATCTGCGCCGACCCCGCGCTCGTCGGCACGCGGGTCCTGATCCTGACGACCTTCGAGGAGGACGAGTACCTCGTGTCGGCCCTCCGCTCCGGCGCCAGCGGCTTCCTCGGCAAAGGCGCCGAGCCCGAGGAGATCGCCGCGGCCGTCCGCGCCGTCCACGCGGGCGACAGCCTGCTCTCGCCCGCGGCGACCCGCAGCCTGATCACCCGCTACGTCCTCGCGCCGGCGACGACGATGATCGTGCCGCCCGAGTTCGAGCACCTGACCGAGCGCGAGCGCGAAGTGCTGCTGCTCGTGGCGCGCGGCCGCTCGAACCAGGAGATCGCGCAGGAGCTGTTCATCTCACCGCACACCGCGAAGACGCACGTGAACCGCACGATGACCAAGCTCGGAGCGCACGATCGCGCGCAGCTGGTGATCCTGGCGTACGAGAGCGGCCTGCTGGCGCCCGGCGCCTCCTGAGGCCCTCCAGGCCGATGAGGCCCTAGAGCCCGATGTCGACCGGCGTGCCCTCGCCCATCTCGCCGGCGGAGTCGTTCATCGTCGCGTAGACCCCGGTCGGGACGTTCGGCAGCAGCGCGACGGAGCGCGCGACCGCCGCGAGCTCCGACTCGGTGCCGCCCGTGACGAAGAAGAGGTACTCGGGCTCGCCGTCGGCGTTCGCCCACTCCTCGCCGCTGTCGTACTCCTCGACGGGCCCCTCGAGGTCGGAGAGCAGAGTCTCGATCTCGTCGATCCACGGGAACAGGTACTCGTCGTCGTCGGCCTGCTCCGGCGCTCCGGGGTCGCGGGTCAGGGGCACGTGGATCTCGAGGAACGTCTCGCTCATCCTGAGACCGTAGCGCCGAGGGAACCTGTTCTCGCCCAGACACCGCGCCGAACGCGGCACCTCGGCGAGAACTGGTTCCCCCGGCGAGGTCGAGCTCTCGGCCCCCAGCGAAGGAGCCGCGCTACGCTCCGGCCGCCCGCGTCCGGGTCCGCAGGCGGTACAGGCTCGTGGTCGCGGCGATGAACAGGTCGGTCCCGTCCGGACCGCCGAAGCAGACATTGGCCACGACCTCGGGCACGGGCGCGAACAGGATCTCGGCTCCGGCGGGGGAGAAGACGTGCACGCCGTCCCCGGCCGACGACCAGAGGCGCCCGGCCTCGTCGACCGTGATGCCATCGGGGACGCCGTGCTCGATCTCGGCGAAGAGCCGGCCGCCGCGCGCGGTGGCTCCGCGCTCCACGACCTCGTAGGCGCGGATCCAGTGGCCGGGGCCGTCGTCCATGGCGCGCGCGGTGTCGGTCACGTAGACGGTCCCGCCGTCGGGCGAGAAGGCGATGCCGTTCGGCTGCTCGATGTCGGTGATGACGGGCGAGAGGCCGTCCTCGGCGGACCAGCGGAAGACCCAGCGGGCCCCGTACTCGAGCTCGCCCGGATGCCCTTCGCGCGGCTGGCTGATGCCGTAGTCCGGATCCGTGAACCAGTAGGAGCCGTCGGGCGCGAGTGCGACGTCGTTGGGCGAGTTCAGCCGTCCGCCGTCCCAGCTCGACACGAGCTCCTCGAGAGTGCCGTCCGTCCGCTCGCGCTCCAGCCTGCGGCGCCCGTGCGAGCACTGGACGACGCTCCCGTCGGCGTCGAGGAGGCGTCCGTTGGTGAACTCGACGCCCTCGCGGTGCACCGACGTCTCCCCGGTGGCGTCGTCCCACTGCAGGATCCGGTCGTTCGGGATGTCGCTCCAGCGCAGGCGCCCCTCGGCGGGGATCCAGAGCGGGCCCTCGCTCCAGACGGCACCCGTGGCCAGCCTCTCGAGCGCCCCGTCGCCGTGCAGCAGTGTCTCGTCGGTCATCGTGTCCGCCCTCGTCCTCGAGTCCGCGCGGCGCTGCCCGCACCGCGCCTCCCAGTCTGCCGCCCTCGCGTCTGCCTCTCCGCACCGACCACCCGGAGCACGCGCGTCCCCCCGACGTGGTTCCCTCAGGGGAGACAGTCCCGCCCGACCCCCAGGAGGCCCCCGTGACCGATGCCGACGCCATCCACGAGCTCGAGCAGCAGGAGCGCGAGCTCGTGCTCGACTCCTTCGACCACGACACCGCCTGGGAGCTCGGCTCCCGCATCACCGAGCTCGCCCGCGGGTCCGCCGTGGCCGTCGACATCCGCCGGCCCGGGCTCGTCCTGTTCCGCGCAGCACTGCCCGGCAGCACTCCCGATCAGGAGTCGTGGCTCGCCCGCAAGTCGGCCGTGGTGCTGCGCCTGGAGTCGAGCAGCGCCCTCGCCGCCGCGCGCTTCGCCGCGCACGGCGGAGACCCGTCGACGGGCGGCTGGCTCGGTCCCGACTACGCCCTCACCGGCGGCTCCTTCCCTCTCAGGGTGCGGGGCGTCGGAGTCGTGGCCGCCGCCACCGTCTCGGGCCTCGCCTCGATGGACGACCACGACCTCGTGGTCCGCGGCCTCCGCGAGCTGCTCGAGAGCGCGACGCACTCGGGCTGAGGACCGCGCCCCGGCTCCGCCTCCGGTCCGGATTCACGTCGGTCGCGCAAGGTCGACGGGCTGTCGCCCGCCTGATCCGAGGTATCGCGCGAACGCGCTGACGGCAGTCGCGAGGCACCTGTCGAACGGTCCGGCGTTGTTCTTCCCCGCCGAGGGACCCAGTTCTCGCCGAGACTCCGCGTTCTCGGCGGTGTCTCGGCGCAGAACCGGTCCTCTCGCGAGCGGAGGCGTCACTGCACTCCCGGCGGCTCCACCGCCAGCACGCGGTCGTCCTCACCGCCCGGCTCGCCCCGGCCGTCGGTGTTGCTCGTCACGATCCAGAGGGTGCCGTCCGGAGCCGCGACCGCATCGCGCAGGCGCCCGTACTCGCCGATCGCGTAGTCGCTCTGACTCGACGGGTCCGCGGCCGGCACCGCACGCAGCACCTGACCGCGGAGGTTCGCGAGGTAGAGGACATCGTCGATCGCGACCATCCCGCTCGGGCTGGCCGCATCCGGATTCCACTGCTGCACCGGGTCGACGAACCCGTCACGCGAGGCGATCCCCTCGACGACGGGCCAGCCGTAGTCCGCTCCCGGAGTGATGACGTTCAGCTCGTCCCAGGTGTCCTGCCCGAACTCGCTCGCGAACAGGGTGCCGTCCGAGGTCCAGGCGAGACCCTGCGGGTTGCGGTGCCCCGAGCTGTAGACGAGCGATCCGGGGTACGGGTTGTCGTCCGGCGCTTGTCCGTCGAGGGTCATCCGGAGGATCTTGCCCGAGAGGGAGTCGAGGTCCTGTGCGGCGTCGCGCTGCCCGGCGTCGCCGACGGTGGCGTAGAGCATCCCGTCGGGCCCGATCGCGAGGCGGCCGCCGTCGTGGTTCCGCGCGGCGGGGATGCCGTCGAGGATCGTGTCGGCGTCGCCGAGCTCGAGTGACCCGGGATCTCCCGAGACATCGAAGCGCTGGATGCGGTTGCCGTCCGGCCCGGTCGAGTAGGCGAAGAGGGTGCGGTCGTCGACGGCGAGGCCGAGGAGTCCGCTCTCGCCCTCGGCGACCACTCCCTCCACGGTGCCGATCTCCCGCGTCGCGCCGTCGCCGGCGACCTCGAGGATGCGCCCGCTGTCGCGCTCGCTGATCACGGCCGTGCCGTCGATGAAGGCGACCGACCACGGCGCCTCGAGGTCCTGCGCGACGGTGCGGACCTCGCCGTCGCCCTCTGCGAGCAGACTGCTCGGCGGTGGTGGTGCTGCGGTGCAGGAGGCGAGCAGGCCGCCGAGTGCGAGCGCCGCGGCCACGAGTCCGCCGCGGGTGATGGTGCGGTTCATCGGATGTCCCTCCGATCGGAGATGGCCTCCGAGCCTTCCACCCGAATCTTCGAGCCCTCTCAGGCAGACGGCGCAATGAGATCGAGCCACCCCGTGCTCGGTCCTGCCGGGAGAAGTCGCGCCCCTTCTCCCGGCGAGGCGGCCCGCGTCGTCTACCGCGGACGGCGCTCGGCGGCAGCGGGGAGGCGCGGCGCGGTGGACGTCCCGGTCTGGTACCAGTAGGCGACAGTGGCGATGTCGTCGCTGCGCTCGAAGAGCCCGTGGTCCCAGGCGCCGATCTGCTGCAGCGTGACGCGCACCCGCTCGGTGAAGAGGACGGGGTCGGGCAGGTGCCACCGGTACATCCCGTGGGTGGGCGGCATCCACGTCGAGAACGGGGAGGCGCGGGTGGTGTCCTGCGAGCCCGCGTGCGGGTAGCCGAAGTAGGGCGCGCTGAAGGGAAGGGGCACTCCGGGCGGGTCGTTCGACAGCTGGTCCTGGAACGCCCACGCGCCGCCGGCGTAGTCCTCGAGGCCGGTGCTGCACTGGGTGGGGTGCTCGACATCGGAGTCGAGGTAGAACTTCACCTCGCCCTCGCCCCACCAGTAGCGCTCGAGCGAGGTGAGGGCGATGTAGGTCCCCACGTAGGCCCCCGCCCCCTCCACCCCGTCGAGGATCACGTGGTCGGTGGCGCGCTCAGCGGTTCCGTCGGTGCGCCGCCACTGCGCGTGGAAGTAGCCGGTGTCGTCGCTGACGTCGTCGTCGATCGTGTAGTCGATCTGGAAGAACACGGCCCCGACGTCGGCAGGATGCTCGCTGTCGAGGACGATGCGGGCGCGCGAGCGGAACGGCATCGGGAAGTAGGAGTTCATGCCTCCGGTCGGTGCGACCACGATGGGCATCGAGGTGACGAGCGCGCGGGTGGCGAAGCCGTTGCAGAAGAAGTCGCCGAGCGGGCTCTCGACGGCGGGTGCCTCGTCGTCGTCCCAGTAGATCCTCAGGACGAGGTCGCGGAGCACGAACGGCCCGCCCTCGGTCGTGTCCGGGACGGTGATCCAGATGTGCCGGATCGTCCCCGGCCCCTCGATGTCGGCGAGTTCGAGCCGCTCACCGGCCGGAAGCGGCAGGAACGCTCGGCCCTTGCGGCCGGGGCCGAGGTCGGAGGCCGTGGTGGCGGCGCCTCCGGGCGAGCCGTCGGGGTTCTCGGCGTTGATGGAGCGGCTGCGCACGCGGCCGCGGTTGTGGAGGATGGCGTCCCAGTCGGGAGTCATGGTGGTGTCCTGTCTGATTACTTGACCGCGCCCGCGGTGATGCCGCGGGTCAGGGTGCGTTGGAAGAGGAGGAAGAAGATCAGCGTCGGCAGGAGTGAGAGCAGCGATCCCGCGTTGAGCTCGGTGATGTCGGTCGAGAGCTCGCCGCGGATCGTCGAGAGCGCGATCGGCACTGTCTGCACAGAGGCGTCCGTGAGCATCACCGTCGGGATGTAGAACTCGTTCCAGGTCCAGATGAAGAAGAAGATCACCAGGACCGACAGGGTGGGCCGGAGCACGGGGAAGACGATCCGCCAGAGGATCTGCCACCGGGAGGCGCCGTCGAGCCGGGCGGCCTCGAGGAGGGACGGTGGGAAGGTGCTGAGGACGCTGCCGAGCAGGTAGGTGCCGAAGGCGGCCTGCAGCACCGAGAAGATGAGGACGACCGACCAGATGGTGTCGCGCAGCCCGAGCGCCTGAGCCCCGTAGAAGAGCGGGTAGATGGTCGCCTCCTGCGGCAGCATCGTCGCGAAGAGCAGGACCGCGGTCACGACTCCGGCCCCTCGGATGCGCCCGATGCCGATGGCGTAGGACGCGAAGAGCGAGAGGGCGACACCGAGGATCGCGACGAGGAGCGAGATCACGAAGGAGTTCGCCAGCGCGAGCGGGTAGTCCACATCGCCGAGATAGCGCTCGAACGCCGACAGGGTGAGGGCGTCGGGGAGGCTGAACGGGCCGTTGGTCGCGTAGTCGGCCTGCGAGCGGAACGCGTTCAGCAGGAGCACCAGGAACGGCGCCGACATCAGCAGTGCGACCAGGGACACCGCGGCGAGCAGGAGCCAGCGGGTGAGGCCGCGCTTCTCCCGACCGCCGGCGGGACGCAGGGCAGCGGGCCCGGTGCGCTCCTGGGCGGCGGGGTCGAGCACAGGGGGAACGGTGGGAGCGGACATCGCTCAGCCCTCCAGTCGGGTGACGCTCCGCCGCTGCCACCAGAGCAGCACGGAGGCGAGGATGAAGATGATCACGGTCAGCACGGTCGCGAGGGCCGAGCCGTAGCCGACCCGTGAGAGCTGGAAGAAGTTGAGGTACGAGTAGTAGGACGGGACGTAGGTCGAGCTCTCGGGTCCGCCGTTGGTCAGGATCAGCACGGGTGCGAAGACCTTGAGGGCGCCGACGGTCGCCGTCAGGACGACGATGAACACCTCGGGCCGGATCTGCGGAACGCTGATGGCCCGGAAGCGGTGCCACCAGTTCGCTCCGTCGACCTCCGCCGCCTCGTGCAGCTCCGGATCGATGCGCTGCAGCGCCGACATGAAGATGACGACCGGGTACCCGATCTGCCCCCAGACCAGGACGAGCGAGAGCGAGTACATCGCCAGCTTCGGATCGCCGAGCCAGTCGGGACCCGGACTGACTCCGACGGCGCCCAGGAAGGTGTTGATCGCGCCCTCTCGAGCGTTCAGCACCCAGCTCCAGATGACGCCGGCGACGGCGATCGGAACGATCTGGGGGAGGTAGAAGGTCGCGCGGAGGAAGCTCGCCGACCGCGTGCCGAAGCGGCGGCCGATGTAGTCGAACAGGAACGCGGCGAGGACCAGGCCGATCGCGGTGGGGACGACGACCAGCGCCGCGATCACCACGACCGTGTTGCGGAACGACGACCAGAACAGCTCGTCACCCAGGAGGTCGACGTAGTTGCCGAGGCCGTACCACCGCATCGGCGCGAGCCCGCCCTTCCACTGGAAGAGGCTCGTGTAGACGTTGGCGATGAAGGGGATCAGCACGATCGCGGCGAATCCGATCCCGATCGGGAGCAGGTACCACCAGTAGCCGGCGGACTCGTGTCGACGGCGCGATCGTCGTGGTGAGCCGCGATCGGCGGGCGGGACGACGGGGAGCGGGAGCGGGCGTGGCCGCGTGGTGGTCATGGCGATCCTTCTGATCGAACGGTCGAGGGGAGAGCACGGGGATCGGGAGGGAGGGTCCGCGGAGATCGAGCGGACCCTCCCCTCCGGCGGTCAGCCGTCGACGCGCGCCCTGCCCTCGTCGTAGAAGGTCTGCATCCCGTCGACGAAGTCCTGGGCCGTCGTCGTCTCGTTGACCAGCGACTGCATGCCGCTCTGCTGGAAGTCGAGCAGCCCCGGGACCGGGTAGTCCGGGAAGAACGAGATGCCGTCCGTGGCGAGGACCTGCTGGAACTGCTCGTTCAGCGCCTTCGCCCGCGGTTCGGTGATCGTCGCCGGATCGCCGACGAGGGGGAGGCCGTTGTTCTCGCTGATGGCGTTCTGGACCTCGGGGCTGAGGGTCGTCTCGATCCAGTCGTAGGCGAGGTCCTTGTTCCCGGACTTCGCGGGGACCGCCCAGAGGTGGCCGGACGAGCCCGGGTTCAGGGCCGCCTCGGGGAGCAGGAACGTGCCCCAGTCGAACGAGGCCTGGGTGGTGATGTTCGCGAAGGCGGCGGAGTTCTCGACGATCATCGGGCTGGCTCCGGAGAGGAAGGCGGCGTTCATCTGGTCGCCGGTCACCGCGGCGATCTGCGAGCCGAGGTAGCCCTTGCCGATCCAGTCGGCGAATCTCGCGGTGCCCTCCGCGAAGGGCCCCTGGTCGAGGACGGGATCGCCCTGGAGGAACATGAAGTCGTCGATGAGCGTGCGGTCCGCCCCCGCCGAGACCAGGCCGTACCACGTCCAGAGCGCACCGAACCCGCTGGCGCCGCTGGCGACCGGGGTGACGCCCTCGTCGCTGAACGTCTGCATGATCGACTCGAGCTCGGCCATGGTCGTGGGCGGGGTGTCGATGCCCGCCTGGGCGAACATGTCCTTGTTGTAGTACCAGACGATGAACTCGCCGATGTTGGGGACGCCGTACCAGCTGCCCGAGCCGGCCTTCCCCTCCTCGTCGTAGCGGGCCAGCGCGGTCATGGCGCCGGTCACGTCCTGATCCCAGCCGTACTCGGCGGCCTGGTCGTCGAGCGGGTCGATGAGACCCTGCGCGGCCAGCTGACCCGCATCGGAGTTGCCTTTGTTGACCTCGACGACGTCGGGGACGTTGTTGCCGCTCAGCAGCAGCTTCCCGTTCTTCTGCATCGTGTCGAAGCTGGTCGAGGTGAAGTCGATCGTGACGTCGGGGTGCGCCTCCTGGAAGATGTCCACCGCCTTCTGCCAGGCGAGGTACTGGGCCGAGGTCTTGCCCTCGTACTGGAGGATCGTGAAGGTGTCGTCGTCCGATCCGCCTGAGGCGGAGCAGCCGATCAGAGCGGACGCCGAGACGAGGACGGCGACCGCTGCGGTGGCCAGACGGCGCAGCGGCACCGCGCGGGGGTGGGACATGGGTTCCTGCTTTCACTGCGTTGTGGAGTGCGCGCACGCCGACGACCGGGGGCGTCGAGGCGCGACGGGGACCGCTCGGACGGGCGTCGGAGCGGAAGAGGGGAGGAGTGCGGGTGCGGCGGGCGGTGTCAGACCGCGCGGAGGCGGCGGGCGGAGCGGCTGCTGCGCGGGGGAGCCACGGACTGCCGTTCCACGAGTCGGCACGGGATGAGCTCGGTCCCGTGCGGACCCCACTCCGCTCGAGGCGTGCGCAGCCGATCGATGACGGCCCCGGCGATCCGCTCGCCCATCGCGCGATGGGGGAGCTGGACGGTGGTGAGCCCGGGATCGAGCGCGTCGGCGACGTAGTGCTGGTTGTCGAAGCCGACGATCGAGAGGTCCTCGGGGATGCTCAGGCCCAGGTGCGCGGCCACCTGGTAGAACCCGAACGCGAGCTGGTCGCCGAAGCAGAAGACCGCCGTCGGCGGGTCGGCCGCATCGAGGAGCGACCACGCGACGGGACGGGCCGCTTCGGTGGTGCTGTCGGAGGCGACGCCGGTGAGGGCGTCGTCGATGTCGATACCGCCCGCTCGCAGGGCGTCCTCGTAGCCCGCGCGTCGTTCGCGGGTCGCGGGGATGTCATCGCTCACGGTGCAGAACGCGATGCGGCGGTGTCCCGCCCGCACGAGAGCGCTGACCGCGTCGCGCGCGCCGCCCCGCTCGTCCGGAACGACGGAGTCGGCGCGGACCGCGTCGTCGCTCGGACGTCCGTCGAGCACCGCGAGGGGTATCCGCGGCGGAACGACGGGCAGGTCGACCAGGCGGTGGTAGGCGGAGGCGTAGATGAGCCCGTCGACGTTGCGCTGCACCAGGCTGTCGACCGCGTCCCGCTCGAGCCGGCGATCGCCGTCGGTGTCGATCAGCAGCAGGAGGTAGCCCTCCTCCCCGGCGACGTGCTGAGCACCTCCCAGCATCTCGCCCGAGAAGGGCACGCTCGCGACCTGATCCGAGAGGAGGCCGATGGTGTGGGTGCGACGGGTGCGGAAGCCCCGAGCCTGCAGATCAGGGAGGTAGCCGAGGCGTTCGGCGAGATCGCGCACCCGGGCGCCGACCTCCGGCCGGACCCTCCCCTTGTCGCGCCCGTTGAGCACGAGGGAGACGGTCGAGACGGAGACTCCCGCCTGTTCCGCTACGTCTCGCAAGGTGAGCAACGCTGACTCCTCGGGCTGTCGGACGGCCTTCGTCAAACGCTTGACCGCGACGCTAGGTCGTCAAAATCGTTGACGCAACGCATCGTCTCCACTTCGTCGAACGAGCCTGCGGCGGGGTCCTCCGCCGCCCGCCTCGACGGTCACCGCCCGCCTGATGGATCGACGCTCCTGCGGGCCCGAGCGCCCCGCCCCGAGCGCTCCCGCCTCCGAGTTCCCCCGACCTCCACCGCGTGTCGGAGGTGCGGCGTAGCGTTGCGGAGGTGACGAGTCCAGCGATCAACACCCTCGGCCAGCTGCGCGCCTCCGGGCACGTGCAGAAGAGCCTCCGCACCGAGATCCGCGAGAACCTGCTCGACGCCCTGCGCGAGGGGCGCGACCCCTGGCCCGGCCTGCACGGCTTCGCCGAGACCGTGATCCCGCAGGTCGAGCGCGCGGTCATCGCCGGCCACGACATCGTCCTGCTGGGCGAGCGCGGCCAGGGCAAGACCCGCCTCCTGCGCACGCTCAACGGCCTGCTCGACGAGTGGACGCCCGTCATCGACGGCTCCGAGCTCGGCGAGCACCCCTACGAGCCCATCACCTCCATCAGCCGCCGTCGCGCGGAGGAGCTGGGCGACGAGCTGCCCGTGGCCTGGCGCAGCCGCGAGGAGCGTTACGTCGAGAAGCTGGCCACCCCCGACACGAGCGTCGCCGACCTCATCGGCGACGTCGACCCGATGAAGGTGGCCGAGGGCCGCAGCCTCGGCGACCCCGAGACGATCCACTTCGGCCTCATCCCGCGCAGCCACCGCGGCATCGTGGCGATCAACGAGCTGCCCGACCTCGCCGAGCGCATCCAGGTCGCGATGCTCAACGTGATGGAGGAGCGCGACATCCAGATCCGCGGCTACGTCCTCCGCCTCCCGCTCGACGTCCTCGTCGTCGCCAGCGCGAACCCCGAGGACTACACGAACCGCGGCCGGATCATCACCCCGCTCAAGGACCGCTTCGGCGCCGAGATCCGCACGCACTACCCGGCGGCGCTCGCCGACGAGATCGCGGTCATCCGCCAGGAGGCCGAGCTCGTGGCGATCGTGCCCGACGCGCTCATCGAGATCCTCGCCCGCTTCACGAGGGCGCTGCGCGAGTCGAGCTCGGTCGATCAGCGCAGCGGAGTGAGCGCCCGCTTCGCCATCGCCGGCGCCGAGACCATCGCCGCCGCCGCCCTGCACCGCGCCACCCGCCGCGGTGAGGACGAGGCGGTCGCCCGCCCGATCGACCTCGAGACCGCGGTCGACGTGCTCGGCGGCAAGATCGAGTTCGAGTCCGGCGAGGAGGGCCGGGAGGAGGAGATCCTCGACCACCTCCTCCGCCAGGCCACCGCCGAGACGGTGCGCGCGCACCTGCGCGGCATCGACCTCGGCCCGCTCGTCGAGGCCGTCGAGAACGGCACGATGATCACGACCGGCGAGCAGGTGACGGCGCGCGAGTTCCTCGCGGGTCTGCCGATGCTCGGCGAGGCGACCGTCTACGACGAGATCGCCGAGCGCCTCGACGCCACGGGAGACGGCCGCATCGCCGGAGCGATCGAGCTCGCGCTCGAGGGCCTCTACCTCTCGCGCCGCCTCAGCAAGGAGACGGGCGGGGGCGAGGCCGTCTATGGCTGACATCCGCGACTCCGAGTGGGGCCGTCGTGGCTAGGGGCAACCGGAGGCTGCACCGCGACGCGCGGTACGCCAAGTACGCGGGCGGTCCCGATCCGCTGGCGCCGCCCGTCGACCTCGCCGAGGCGCTCGACGCGATCGGCCAGGACGTCATGGCAGGCACCTCGCCCGAGCGGGCGATGCGCGAGTTCCTCCGCCGTGGCTCCCGCGACGGTCAGGGTCTCGACGACCTCGCCGCCCGCGTCGCGGAGCGCCGCCGAGAGCTCGCGCAGAAGCACAACCTCGACGGAACGCTCCGCGAGATCCGCGAGCTGCTCGACCGCGCCGTCCTGGCCGAGCGCAAGCAGCTCGCCCGCGACACGCAGATGGACGACGCCGATCGCACGCTCGCCGAGCTGCAGCTCGACAGCCTCCCGCCCAGTCCGGCGGCCGCCGTCTCGGAGCTGTCCGAGTACCGCTGGCAGAGCCCCGAGGCGCGCGCCGACTTCGAGAAGATCCGCGAGCTGCTCGGCCGCGAGCTGCTCGACCAGCGCTTCGAGGGCATGAAGCAGGCCCTCGAGAACGCGAGCGACGCCGACCGTGCCGCCATCGATGCGATGCTGCACGATCTCAACGAGCTGCTCGAGGCGCACGCCCGCGGCGACGACACCCCCGAGCAGTTTGACGCCTTCATGGCGCAGCACGGCGAGTACTTCCCCGAGGCTCCGGAGTCGGTCGACGAGCTCATCGACGCCCTCGCGGCCCGCGCCGCGGCGGCGCAGCGGATGCGCAATTCCCTGACGCAGGAGCAGCGCGACGAGCTCGACGCCCTCGCGCAGCAGGCCTTCGGCACCCCCGAGCTGATGCAGTCACTCGGCCGCCTCGACGAGACGCTCCGGGGTCTGCGTCCCGGCGAGGACTGGGGCGGCTCCGAGCGGATGGACGGCGAGCAGGGCCTCGGCCTGGGCGACGGCACCGGGGTGTTCCAGGAGCTGGCCGACCTCGACGCTCTCGCCGACCAGCTCGCGCAGCCGTACGAGCGCTCGAGCCTCGACGACCTCGATCTCGATCTGCTGGCCCGCCGCCTCGGTGACGACGCCGCGGTCGACGCGCAGACGCTGAAGCGGCTCGAGAAGGCGCTGCGTGACTCCGGCACCCTGCGCCGCGGCTCCGACGGTCGGCTCACCCTGACCCCCAAGGCGATGCGTCAGCTCGGCAGGGCACTGCTGCGCGACATCGCCGACACGATGTCGGGCCGCCAGGGTGCCCGCGACCTGCGCCGAGCAGGCGCTGCGGGCGATCGCTCCGGCGCCACCCGCGCGTGGGAGTTCGGCGACACCGAGGCGTGGGACGTCACCAGGACGGTCACGAACGCGCTCACCCGCACCGCCGGCGACGGTCGCCCGACCGGCTCCGGCGTCCGCATCGAGATCGGCGACGTCGAGGTGCAGGAGACGGAGGCGCGCACGCAGGCCAGCGTCGCGCTGCTCGTCGACACCTCGTTCTCGATGGCGATGGACGGCCGCTGGGTGCCGATGAAGCGGACGGCTCTCGCCCTGCACACCCTGATCTCGAGCCGGTTCCGCGGCGACGACCTGCAGCTCATCGCCTTCGGGCGCCAGGCCGAGGTGATGGACGTCGAGCGGCTCGTCGGCCTCGACGCCGAGTGGGAGAAGGGCACCAACCTGCACCACGCCCTGCTGCTCGCGAACCGGCACTTCCGCAAGCACCCGAACGCGCAGCCGATCCTGCTGATCGTCACCGACGGCGAGCCGACCGCGCACCTCGAACCAGACGGCGGCATCTTCTTCGACTACCCGCCCGACCCGGTGACGATCGCCGTCTCGGTCCGCGAGCTCGACGCGTCCGTCCGCCTCGGCGCCCACACCACGTTCTTCCGCCTCGGCGACGATCCGGGTCTCGCGCGCTTCATCGACTCCCTGGCCCGCCGCATCGGCGGCTCGGTGGTGAATCCCGAGTCGGACGACCTCGGCGCGGCCGTCGTCTCGTCCTACCTCGGCGCGCGCGGGGCCACCCCGGGCAGCGGCCCACTCGGCGACGAGCTCTTCGGCCGCGGCTGGAGCTTCTGACCCCTCAGCGAGGGAACCGGTTCTCGCCGAGGCGGCCTCTCAACGCGATGTCTCGCCGAGAACCGGTTCCGTGGGCGGCGCGAGCCGCCTCAGAACAGCGGCCAGGGTACCGCGGGCATGCTGCCGCGGGGCGCCGGGAACCGGGCCGAGGAGCGGAGGCGGTCGCACCGCTTCGCGAACGCGGCGATCTCCTCCTCCGTCAGCAGCTCGCAGAGGGAGGCACCCAGCGGGCCGTCGATCTCGGCGCGGAGGCGGCTCAGCGCAGCGAGCTCGTCGGCCGTCAGCGGCTCGCCGATCCAGCCCCACAGCACCGTCCGCAGCTTGTGCTCCGCGTGGAACGTCAGCCCGTGATCGACTCCGAAGCGGTGACCGCCCGGCATCTCGAGCACGTGCCCGCCCTTGCGGTCGGCGTTGTTCACGACCACGTCGAAGACGGCCATCCGCCGCAGCGCCGCGGAGTCCTCGTGCACGAGCGAGATGTCGCGGTCGTTCTCGTCGCTGCCGTCGAGCACGTGCCGCCAGCCCTCGGGCACCGCGGCGGCGGGCACCAGGTCGATCGCATCCTGATCCGGGTCGATGTCCTGCCACAGCTGCACCATGCCCCTGCCGAGCGGTCCCTCGCGCAGCCAGGTGCGGGGCACCACGTTCCAGCCCAGGGCCTCGGAGGCGAGGTACGCGGCCCGCTCCCGCCCGGCCAGCTCGCCGTCCGGGAAGTCCCAGAGCGGCTTCTCGCCGGCGACCGGCTTGTAGACGACGGAGGTGTCGCCGATCTGCGCGAGGAAGGTCGCGTTCGAGGCGGTCGTGATCCGCCCGGTGAGCTCCAGCTCGCCGTCGAGCAGCTCGGAGTCGTCGCTCATGGTCGCGCGGTCGTGCCGGAGAGCGCGGTCGTGCTCGGGAGAGCGGACGTGCGAGCGCTCGGCTTCATGCGAGCGGGCAGTCGTGTCCGTCGGGGTCCATCGGGTCGCCGCAGCGCGGGCAGAGCGGGCGGCCGGCGCCGACGACCTCGAGGGTCCGCTTCGCGAAGGCGCGAGCCGTGCCGACGGGGATCCGCACCTGCAGCACCTCGGTCGGCTCCGTCTCCTCGTCATCGTCCGCGGCGTCGTCGATCGGGTACGCCTCGATGAGGATCTGCGCGGTCGCCGGGTCCCAGCCGAGGCTGATGCCGCCGACGCGGAACTCGGGCTCGACGGGCTGATCGAGCGGGTCGTTGTCGACGAGCTCCGGAGGCGTCCCCGCGGGCACGCTGACCGGGTTGCCCTCGGCGGCCATCAGCTGGTCGAGGATCTCGTCGATCTTCTCGGCGAGCAGGGCCGACTGCTGCTTCTCGAGCCCGACGCTGACGACGCGGGGCCCGGTCTTGGCCTGGAGGTAGAAGGAGCGCGAGCCGGGGGAGCCGACGGTTCCGACGACGACGCGGTCGGGCCAGTCGAACCCGTGGACGATCGGAGGCATGCCTCCAGTCTACGAGGCGTCGGCTGGCACCCGCCCGGGTGCCCGTCGGGATCCGCCCACGTCAGCGCGCGGGCCGATGGATCGAGACGTCGCGCTACTCGTGCCCCGCGCCTCCGCCGACGGGCGCGTCGACCGTGGGTGCCGCCGCGCGCAGCCACGACAGGTCGCCCGCCTCCGTGTTCGTCGCCACGACCTCGGGTCGCCCGTCGCCGTAGCGGATGATCGACACCGACGCCGGCCCCACCGTGATCCTCTGGAAGAGGTCGAGGTGCATGCCCAGGGCGTCGGCGAGGATCGCCTTGATCGTGTCGCCGTGGCTGACCGCCGCCCAGACCGCTCCCGGTCCGTGCTCGGCCGCGACCGCTGCGTCGTGGCGCCGGATCGCGCCGACCGCGCGGGCCTGCATCGCGGCCAGCCCCTCGCCTCCGGGGAACACGACGGCCGACGGCTGGTTCTGCACGACCGACCAGAGCGGCTCCTTCGACAGGTCGCGCAGCGCCCTGCCCTGCCACTCGCCGTAGTCGCACTCGGTGATGCCCTTCTCCATCGACGTCGCCGGCGACCCGGTCTGCCGGTCGAGGACGAAGCGCGTCGTCTGCCGGCAGCGCTCGAGCGGGCTGGACACGACCGAGGCCAGCGGGACGGCCGCGAGCCGCTCGCCCGTCCGCGCCGCCTGCTGCCGACCGACGTCGTCGAGCCGGACTCCGGCGGTGCGTCCCGCGAGGATCCCGGCGGTGTTGGCCGTGGTGCGCCCGTGCCGGACGAGGAGGAGGGTGGGCATCGCCCCAGCCTAGACAGCGCACCTCCTCCCGAGGGTGGATGCCCTCGCGGGCCCCGCCGCCTACCGTGGAGAGGGCGGCTGCCCACCGCGGCCCCATCACGTGCACGACCGTCTGCACACGGAGGGACACCCATGGATGCGACGCTTCCCGGCCCGGAGACGCCGAACGGCGCCGAGACCCCGAACGGCGCCGAGACGCCGAGCGGCCCGGAGACGCACACCGGCTCGGCCGCGCCCGCCGGCACCCCGCACGGCTCTCCCGCCGCCACCTCGCTCGAGTGGGCCGCTCCGGAGGCGACGGGTCGCCAGAACGAGATCGCCCTCCGCATCCGCGGCCTGCGCAAGCGCTTCGGCGACAAGGAGGCCGTCGGAGGCATCGACCTCGACGTGCCCGCCGGCTCCTTCTTCGGCCTGGTCGGACCCAACGGCGCCGGCAAGACCACGACCCTCTCGATGGCCACCGCGCTCCTCCGGCCCGACGAGGGCACCGTCACCATCCACGACGTCGACGTCTGGAAGGACACCCTCGAGGCCAAGCGGCTGATCGGCGTGCTGGCCGACGGCGTGAAGCTCTTCGACCGTCTCACCGGGCTCCAGCTGATCACCTACTACGGCCTGCTCTGCGGGATCGCGCGGCCGACCGTGCTCGAGCGCGCGCACGATCTGCTGGCGCTGCTCGGCCTCGAGCCGACCGACCGCACCCTGGTCGTCGACTACTCCGCGGGCATGACGAAGAAGATCGCGCTGGCCTGCGCTCTGGTGCGCGCCCCGCGCCTCCTGGTGCTCGACGAGCCGTTCGAGTCGGTCGACCCGGTCTCGGCGGCGAACATCCGCGACATCCTCACCGGCTACGTCGCGTCGGGCGGCACCGTCATCGTCTCGAGCCACTCGATGGATCTCGTCGAGCGGATGTGCGACCGCGTCGCCGTCATCGCGGACGGGCGGGTCGTCGCCTCCGGGACTCTCGAGGAGGTCCGCGCCGGATCGAGCCTCGAGGAGCGCTTCGTCGAGCTCGTCGGCGGCCGCACCCACCAGGAGGGCCCGGCATGGTTGCGCATCTCCTGACCCTCCGACTCCTGCTGCTGCGCAACGTCCTCACCCGCAACGTCTGGCAGCTGGTCGGCGTCGTCTTCGGTGCGCTGTACGCGGTCGTGGCGCTCGGGCTCGTGGTGGTGGCGCTCGTCTCGCTCGGCGCCTCCGACCCCGCGTTCGCGAGCGTCGCGCTGACCCTCGGCGGCTCGGTGCTGCTGCTGGGCTGGGTGCTCGGGCCGATCTTCGTGTCCGGGTCCGACCAGAGCCTCGACCTCGCGACGCTCGCCACCTTCCCGATCCCGCTGCGCACCCTGATGCTGGGCCTGGCCGCGGCAGGGGTCGCCGGGATCCCCGGGATCGTCACCTCGCTCGGCGCACTCGCCTCGGCAGCGGCCTGGTGGAGCAACCCGATCGGCATCGTCCCGGGGCTGGTCTGCGCCGTGATCGGCGTCACGACCTGCGTGGTCGCCTCCCGGCTGATCGGCGCGCTGACCACGGGCCTCGGCTCGAGCCGCCGCTACCGCGAGGTGATCGGCGGCGTCGTGCTCGTCGTGCTGATCCTGCTCGGGCCCCTGATGATCGGGATCACCGGAGTGGTGAGCGAGGGCCTCGACGTGCTCCCCGTGATCGCCTCGGCCCTCGGCTGGTCGCCGCTCGGAGCGATCTGGGCGGTGCCCGGCTCGATCGTCGCGGGCGACTGGCTCGCCGCGCTCGCGCGCTTCGCGATCGGAGTCGCCACGCTCGCCGTGGTCACCTGGGCCTGGTCGCGGGCGCTGCGCCACGCCCTGTCGGAGCCGGCCGCGACGACCTCGCGCGCCGCCTCCGGATCGGTGGGCATCGGCCTGTTCGGGCGCTTCCCCGGCACACCCACCGGCGCGGTCGCCGCCCGAGCGCTGGGCTACTGGTGGCGCGATCCCCGCTACAGCCGCGGGCTGCTGATCATCCCCGCGATCGTCGTGCTGGCCGTCTTCTACAGCGCGATCGGCGGAGGCGGCGACACCCTCGTCGTCCTCTCCTCCCTCTTCATCGGCCTGATCTTCGGCGTGACACTCTGCGCCGACGTGTCGTACGACGGCACCGCGTGGGCGGCTCATGTGAGCTCCGGAGTCACGGGGGCGGCCGACCGCGCCGGCCGCGTCATCGCCGCCGCGATCGTCGGGGTGCCCGCAGTGCTGATCGTCGGCATCGGCACCTGCCTCTACGTGCGCGAGCCCGAGCTGATCCCTGCGGTGCTCGGGATGTCGCTCGCCCTCGTGCTGAGCGGGTTCGGGGTCTCGAGCGTCGCCTCCGCCCTCATCGTCTACCCGGTGCCCGCGCCGGGGGACAGCCCGCTCAAGACACCGCCGGGCTCGGGGATGATCTCGAGCGTGGTGATGCTCGCCTGCATGGCTGCGACCGTGGCGCTGTCTCTGCCGTCGCTCGTGCTCGGACTGGTCTCGCTCGTCGTCGGGAGCACGGAGTTCGGAGTGTGGTCGCTGGTCGCGGCGGTCGTGCTCGGCTCGGTCTTCTCGCTGATCGGCATCCGGGTCGGCGGCCGCATCGTCGACCGCCGCGCGCCCGAGCTCTTCGCCGCCCTCGTCAAGGTCGGCTGACGCCGGGCCCGTTCTCCCTCTTCCTCCGCCGAGAACGCAGGAGTCGTCGCACTGGACGTCGAGTGCGACAACTCTCGCGTTCTCGCTCGCCTGCGTTCTCGCGGAGGATGGGGGCATGCGCAGCGTCGAACTCCTCCTGGATGCGGAGTCGGAGGCGCGGATCCGGGCGCAGTGGGAGGCCCTCGAGGCGGCCGGCCTCCCGAGCCTCTCGCTGCACACGTCAGCCAGCAACCGGCCGCACGTCACCCTCGTCGCCGGGCCCGAGCTGGTCGCCCCCGAGGCCGGCGCACTGGGCCCGCTGCCCGCGAGCGTCGACCTCGCCGCCGTCCTCCTCTTCCCGCACGCCGGCCGCTACGTGCTGGCCTGGGGCGTCACCCGGTCGCCCGCGCTCGACGCCCTGCACGCCCGCGCCACCCGCCTCGTTCCCGGCGGTGTTCCCACCTCGCTCCCGGAGGCGTGGGCCCCGCACGTGAGCGTCTCGCGCCGCCTCCGCCCCGAGCTGCTCGCCGAGGCCGTGCCGCTGCTCGGCGAGCCGTTCGCCATCGGCTTCTCGAGCGTGCGCTTCTGGGACGGCGACTCGAAGACCATCACCGAGCTCTGAGCACCGCTTCCTCCCCAGCCCGGCGCCCTGAGCGTCCGTCCACAGAACGGGCGGCTCCCGAAGCCGCGTCGGAGGCGGCCGGTAGAGTTCCCCAGGTGACCGAGCCGACCGCGACAACCCTTCCGACCATCGACGCGACCCTCCCGACCGGGGCAGCCGAGGCCGGAGCCGGCGGAGTGTCGAGCGAGGCCGGATCGTCCGAGGCGCAGGCGATCCTCGAGAAGGTCTTCGGCTACGGCTCGTTCCGCGGCGAGCAGCAGGCCATCGTCGAGCAGGTCATCGGCGGAGGCGACGCGGTCGTCCTCATGCCCACCGGCGGTGGCAAGTCGCTCTGCTACCAGATCCCCTCGATCGTGCGGCCCGGCACCGGCATCGTCGTCTCTCCGCTGATCGCCCTCATGCAGGACCAGGTCGACGCCCTCCGCGCGAACGGCGTCGCCGCCGAGTTCCTCAACTCCACGCAGGACTCGGGCGAGCGTGCCCGCGTCGAGCGCGCCTATCTCGACGGCGAGCTCGACCTGCTCTACGTCGCTCCCGAGCGCCTCGGCAACGAGGGCATGAAGCAGTTCCTCGCCCGCGGCCGCATTGCGCTCTTCGCCATCGACGAGGCGCACTGCGTGAGCCAGTGGGGCCACGACTTCCGCCCCGACTACCTCGCCCTCGGCGAGCTGGCCGAGCGCTGGCCGGATGTGCCGCGCATCGCCCTCACCGCGACGGCCACCGAGGCCACCCACCGCGAGATCACGACGCGCCTGCACATGGGGGCGGCCCGGCACTTCGTCTCGAGCTTCGACCGGCCGAACATCCAGTACCGCATCGTCAACAAGGTCGAGCCGCGCAAGCAGCTCATCGACTTCCTCCGCCGCGAGCACGCGCACGACGCGGGCATCGTCTACGCGCTCTCGCGCAAGAGCGTGGAGGCGACGGCCGAGGCCCTCCGCACCGCCGGCTTCGATGCGGTGGCGTACCACGCCGGCCTCGACTCCCGGGTGCGGGCCGCCGCGCAGTCGCGCTTCCTCCGCGAGGAGGGCGTCATCGTCTGCGCCACGATCGCCTTCGGCATGGGCATCGACAAGCCCGACGTCCGCTTCGTGGCGCACATCGACCTCCCCAAGTCGGTCGAGGGCTACTACCAGGAGACGGGGCGCGCCGGCCGCGACGGCCTGCCCTCCACCGCCTGGCTCGCCTACGGACTGCAGGACGTCGTGCAGCAGCGCCGCATGATCGACGAGTCGCCGGGCGATCTCGCGCACCGCCGGCGGATGTCGGCCCACCTCGATGCGATGCTGGCGCTCTCCGAGACCGTCCAGTGCCGCCGGGTGAACCTGCTCGCCTACTTCGGCCAGGAGAGCACCGCCTGCGGCAACTGCGACACCTGCCTCGAGCCGCCCGCCAGCTGGGACGGCACGGTCGCCGCGCAGAAGTTCCTCTCGACGGTCGTGCGCCTGAAGCGCGAGCGCAATCAGCAGTTCGGTGCGGGCCACATCATCGACATCCTGCGGGGCAAGACCACGCCGCGCACCACCCAGCACAAGCACGACGGCCTCTCGACCTGGGGCATCGGCGTCGACCTCAGCGACACCCAGTGGCGCGGAGTCGCGCGTCAGCTGCTCGCGCAGGGCCTGCTCGGCGTCAACGACGACGGATTCGGCACCCTCGTGATCACTCCCGCATCGGCGTCGGTGCTGAGCGGCGAGCGCACGGTCGAGCTGCGGCAGGAGCCGGAGAAGCCGGCTCGTTCGAGCGGCGGGTCGAGATCCGGCCGCTCGACGGTGTCGGAGCTCTCCACCGAAGCGCAGCCGCTGTTCGAGCGCCTGCGCGAGTGGCGGGCCGCCCAGGCCCGCGCCCAGTCGGTGCCGGCCTACATCGTCTTCAACGACGCGACCCTCCGCGAGATCGCGACCGCCGAGCCCGCCACGATGGACGCGCTGAGCATCATCGGCGGTGTCGGTCAGAAGAAGCTGATCACCTACGGTGACGCGGTGCTCGCCGTCGTCGCGGGCGAGACGCCCGAGATCGCCGAGCCCGACGCGAACCAGGAGGCGCCCGCACCGCGCCGCGCGGCACCGTCACGGTCGAGCGCGAACCGGCCCGCCGCCTCCGCTCGTCCCTCGTTCGGCGCCGACAAGGCCGGCCCGCCCGTCACGTCGGGCGCCCCCGACGACGACTGGGTGCCGCCGGACGAGCCCGACTGGGAGCCGGGCTGGGACAGCTACTGAGCCGACGGCCGCTGAGCCGACGGGGTCGCTGAGACGGGTGAGCCGTCCCGGCCTCAGGTCCCCGAGCCGGTGGTGGCGAGCCACATCCCGAGCACGGTGAAGCCGAACGACAGCACGATCCCCGCGATCGGCACCCAGAACGCGATCCGCCGCACGACCAGCAGCACGATCGAGACCACCACCGCCGCGAGGTACGGGATCCAGACCCCGCCGGCCGCCACGATCACGCCCCAGCCGATCAGATCGGCGTTGCAGTCGTTGCCTCCCATGCAGGCGTCGCTCGCCATGGCGAGGAACAGCCCGAAGTACGACAGCAGCAGCGTGCAGCCGCCCGTCCCGAGCAGCAGAACGATCGTCAGCACGAGGTCCCAGACCCGCACAGGGCGCCGAGCCCGAGCCGCCGTCCAGGGTGTGCCGGGGCCGGACGGCTGCCGGCCTGCCGCCACCGCGCTCTGCACGACGGGCGCGGGGGAGCCGTAGGCCGCAGGAGAGCCGGAGGGCGGCGCGTATCGCGGTGCCCCGCCCTCCGGAGGCTCGGAGCGCGGGGGAGGGGGCGGAGGCAGCGGCGGCTCGCTCATGTCCCGAGCCTAATCACGCGCCCGCCTCCCCGCCTGGCCGTATCCGACAACCGGCCGACGACTCCGCCCGGCCGTCTTTGTCGCCCCGCGACGGATCGTTTCCGCGTTCCGGGAAGCCGATCTACCGTGCAGAGCACCGCCTCCCGACGATCGTCGGCCAGGGATCGACCCGCTCGATCCGACGCCGCCGGCGACTCGCGAGCGGGCCGAACCGACGACGGTCGAAGGGATCCTCCGCTCATGGTCACCACCGCTCCCCGCCCCCGCTCCGCCACCGACGCCGCCGACAAGGCGGCGACCGGTCGCACCCGCGCGCGACGCTCGAAGACCGGCGCGATCGCCCCGACCCCTCCGGTCGACTCCCTCGGCACCGAGGTCGACGCCCGCCTCGACGAGGACGGCGCGCCCTCGGTCGACGTCGCCGCACTCGGCGAGGTGCTCCTCGGAGCGTGGCGCGAGCAGCGCCTCGCCTCGCGCGCCCTCACCGCCCGCGAGGAGCTGCACCGCGTCGACGGGCTGACGATGGCGGAGCACCGCGCGAGCGTCACCCGCCAGATGCACGTCCTCGCGAAGGAGCGCGGCGTGCTCCGCGCGTTCCCGAAGGACCTCGGCGGCGAGGCCGACCACGGCGGCAACATCGCCGGCTTCGAGGAGCTGGTCACCGCCGATCCGTCGCTGCAGATCAAGTCGGGGGTGCAGTGGGGCCTCTTCGGCGCCGCTGTGCTGCACCTCGGAACCCGGCCGCACCACGAGAAGTTCCTGCCCGGCATCATGAGCCTCGAGATCCCGGGTGCGTTCGCGATGACCGAGACAGGTCACGGCTCCGATGTCGCCTCGATCGCGACCACCGCGACCTTCGACGAGGCCGCGGGCGACTTCGTCCTGCACACCCCGTTCCGCGCGGCGTGGAAGGACTACCTCGGCAACGCCGCCGTCGACGGCCGCGCCGCCGTGGTCTTCGCCCAGCTCGTCACGCGCGGCGTCAACCACGGCGTGCACGCCTTCTTCGTGCCGCTCCGCGACGCCGACGGTGCGTTCCTCCCGGGTGTCGGAGGCGAGGACGACGGTCTCAAGGGCGGTCTCAACGGCATCGACAACGGCCGCCTGCACTTCGACCGGCTCCGCGTGCCGCGCGAGAACCTGCTCAACCGCTACGGCGACGTCGCCGCCGACGGCACCTACTCCTCGCCGATCGCGAGCCCCGGCCGCCGCTTCTTCACCATGCTGGGGACGCTGGTGCAGGGGCGCGTGTCGCTCGACGGCGCCTCCGTCGCGGCGGCCCGCATCGCGCTGACCATCGCCGTGACCTACGGCGACCAGCGCCGCCAGTTCACCGGGGGCGGGGAGCGCGAGGAGGTGCTCCTCGACTATCAGCGCCACCAGCGCCGCCTGCTGCCGCGCCTCGCGACCACCTACGCCGCGGGCTTCGCGCACGACAAGCTGCTGAGCGCCTTCGACGACGTCTTCTCGGGCAAGAACGACACCGACGAGTCGCGGCAGGATCTCGAGACCCTCGCCGCGGGCCTCAAGGCGCTCTCCACCTGGCACGCGCTCGACACGCTCCAGGAGGCGCGTGAGGCCTGCGGTGGCGCCGGCTTCCTCGCCGAGAACCGCCTCACCCAGCTCCGCGCCGACCTCGACGTCTACGCCACCTTCGAGGGCGACAACACCGTGCTCCTCCAGCTCGTCGCGAAGCGCCTGCTCACCGATGTCGGCCGGCGCTTCAAGAACGCCCAGCCCGGGGTGCTCGCCCGCTACGCCGTCGAGCAGGTGGCGGAGGCGACCGTCAACAACTCGGGGCTGCGCCGGCTCGCGCAGGTGGTCTCGGATCGCGGATCGACCGCGCGCTCGGTGGGCCAGCTCCGCGAGGAGCAGCGCGAGCTGCTGACCGACCGCGTCGAGAGCATGGTGTCGGGGATCGCCTCGCGCCTGCGCTCGGCCTCGAAGCTGCCGGCCGACGAGGCCGCGCGGCTCTTCAACGCGCACCAGAGCGAGCTGATCGAGGCCGCGCGGGCACACGCCGAGCTGCTGCAGTGGGAGGCGTTCACGGAGGGTCTCGCCGCGATCGAGGACGAGGGGACCCGTACGGTGCTCACCTGGCTCCGCGATCTCTTCGGCCTCGGCCTGATCGAGAAGCACCTCGACTGGTATCTCATCCACGGGCGCCTGTCGTCGCAGCGCGCGCTGGCCGTCACGTCCTACATCGACCGGCTGCTGGCACGGATCCGGCCGCACGCCGGCGACCTGGTCGCCGCGTTCGGCTACCGTCCCGAGCACATCCGTGCGGCGATCGCGACCGGTGCCGAGGCGACCCGGCAGGAGGAGGCGCACGCGTACTTCGAGGCGGCTCGCGCGGCCGGCACCCTCCCGACCCCGGAGAAGGCCCCGCGCCACTGATCCGACTCGCGGCATGCCTCTTCGGTACGCGACACGCCGGTGAGCGCGTACCGAAGAGGCATCTCGCGACGGGGGGTCAGCGCCCCAGGTACTCCCGGGCGGCGTCGCGCTCGGCGCGCAGCTCGAGCACCGACTCGTCGATCTTCGCGCGCGAGTGGGCGTCGATCTCGAGCCCCTCGATGATGCGCCACTCGCCGTCGACCGAGCGGACGGGGAACGACGAGATCAGCCCCTCCTCGACTCCGTAGGAGCCGTCCGACTCCACGGCGGCCGAGGTCCACCCGGTGCCCGTGACCCAGTCGTGCACATGGTCGATCGCGGCCGAGGCGGCGGACGCGGCCGAGGACGCGCCGCGCACCTCGATGATCTCGGCGCCGCGCTTCGCGACGCGGGGCTCGAACTCGCGGTGCAGCCACTCGGCGTCGACGAGCTCGGTCGCGGGCGTCCCGTCGACGGTCGCGTGCGTGACGTCCGGGTACTGCGAGGCCGAGTGGTTGCCCCAGATGCTCACTCCGGCGATCGAGTCGACGGAGGCGTCGAGCTTCGCCGCGAGCTGCGCGACGGCGCGGTTGTGGTCGAGCCGGGTCATCGCGGTGAAGCGGCCGGACGGGATGTCGGGGGCGCTCTCGCGCGCGATCCAGGCGTTGGTGTTGGCCGGGTTGCCCACCACGAGCACGCGGACGTCGTCGGCGGCGTGCGCGTTCAGCGCCGCCCCCTGGGGGCCGAAGATGCCGGCGTTCGCGGCGAGGAGGTCGGCACGCTCCATCCCGGCGCTGCGCGGGCGGGCGCCGACCAGCAGCGCGACACTCGTTCCGTCGAAGGCGGCGGCCGGGTCGTCGGTCACCTCGGTCCCGCGGAGCAGGCGGAACGCGCCGTCCTGCAGTTCCAGCGCGGTGCCCTCGGCCGAGCGGAGGCCCGCGGGGATCTCGAGGAGGTTGAGCCGCACCGGCACCTCCGGCCCGAGCAGCTGACCCGAGGCGATCCGGAACAGCAGCGCGTAGCCGATCGCGCCTCCTGCTCCCGTGACGGTGACGGTGACCGGTGGGCGCTGCTGACTGCTCATGGCGCCGACCCTAATCCGCAGGCCTGCACGCCCGATCGGAGTCGGGTGGCGCGGTCGATGCGCGCAGCACCAGCCGGTTCCGCAGGAGCTGGTGCTCGGCGCCGAGCGTCCCGCCGTCGATCAGCGTCATCACGGCACGCGCGGCCGAGCGGCCGACACGGTGCAGCGGCTGCCGCACCGTCGTCAGCGGCGGCACGATCCGCGAGGCGTCGGGTACGTCGTCGAAGCCGATGACCGACAGCCGCTCGGGCACGGCCACGCCGAGCTCGCGCGCCACCTCCACGACGGCGATGGCGGAGGCGTCGTTGGCCGCGAACACCGCGGTCGGCGGCTCGGGCAGCGCGAGGAACCGGCGGACGGGCTCGAGCGACGCGTCGTGGCGGTAGTGGCCGACGGCGACGAGGTCCGGGTCGAACGGGATCCCGGCGTCGGCGAGCGCGCGGCGGTAGCCGGCCTCGCGCAGGTGCGCCGACTGCAGGTCGGGCCGCCCGCCGAGCAGGGCGATCCTGCGATGACCGAGCTCGACGAGGTGCGTGACCGCGAGCACCGCGCCTCCGAACTCGTCGGCGCCGACCGACGGCAGCTCGGTCTGGGCGATGAGCGGCCCGATGACGACGAGAGGCAGATCGGGCGAGGAGATCACGGAGGACGGTGTCACCGCGATCACGCCCTCGACGCGGGCGTCGCGGAAGCGCTGCAGGGAGTCGTGCTCCCAGCCGATCGTGTCCTGATGGCGTGCCCCGGTGCTCGCGATCAGGTCGAAGCGGGTGCCGCGGAGGGCTGCAGCGACTCCTTTGAGCACCTCGGCGCTGAACGGCTCGAACTCGCAGATCAGGACGCCGATGAGGCCGGGCCGCTCGAGTGTCGCCGTGTCGGCGGCCGCGTCGTCGCGGACCTTCGCTCGTGGAGCCATGCGGAGTCCGACCACCCTTCTCCCGCGAGCCGGGACGCTCCCGCTCGGTGATCCGGCAGGGCGTGGGAAGCGCTCGGAAGGGCCGCTCCGCCCTGCGTCCGGGAATCGAGACGCGACCTTGCAATCAGGAATGTTCCCGGTAACATTGCGGCAAGACTAACTGAGTTTCTCCTCAGCAGTCGAGCGCGGTACGTGACGGAACAGCCTCCCTCTCCTCAATGCTGACGGGGATCGAGAGCTGTGGTGAGCGACAGCACGCTGTGGAAGCGGTTGCGCGGACGCCTCTCGTCGTCACCCGCGCGCCTTTCGAGTCAACTCGCGGCAGGCCCCTTCCGGCACGCCTCCGCGCACCCATCCCGCAGTGTCGAGAACGCGCCCTCCCGGGTGCCGTTCGGCACTCGATCTGATCGGCGACGGCGCCGATCGAGGAGGTCTCTCTCTGATGAACACGCACTCAGCGACCACACGCACTCCTGCCCCCTGGCTCGTCCGCACGGGAGCCGCCCTCGCGGGCTGCCTCGTGCTCAGCGGAGTCGCGGCCGCCGCCGCGGCGGCCGACACCGAGTACGGCGACGAGGGCGTCGACGTGACCGTCGACATCGCGCAGATCGACGAGCCCGGCGTGCTCGCGATGACCGTCGGGGGCACCTCCGCGGCGCTCACCGAGAACGGCTCGACCGACACGGTCCGGCAGTTCACCGGCGAACTCCCCGCGGTCACCGTGACCGACACGCGCACGGCCGAGGAGATCCCCGACGGAGCCGGCTGGTACGTCCTCGGCTCCGCGACCGACTTCACCGGTGACGCAGGTCAGGACCCGATCGGCGCCGACCACCTCGGCTGGACGCCCGAGCTCGTCGACGGCGGAGACTCCGGCCTCGTGGCCGAGGGCGACCAGGTCGACACCGTCCTCGACGAGGGGCCCGACGCCGTCGGTCTCGTCGACCAGGAGCTGCTGGCGCTCGCACTCGACTCCGAGGCGATCGCCGAGGAGGGCTCGTGGACCGTCAAGGCCGACCTGACCCTGAAGACCGAGGCCGACGTCGCTCCCGGCGCCTACTCCTCCGTGCTGACGCTCTCGCTCTTCGAATGACGACGACGACCCGTGGCGCCGGAGTGAGGGCGCTCGCCGTGACCGCCGTCGGCGCACTGCTCTCGGCCGGGCTGATCGCCCAGGCGGCGCCTGCCGTCGCGGCCGAGCCGTGGTCGCCCCGCCCCTCGTACACCTCGACCGACCGGGGCGACGGCACCTACTCCGTGCCGCTGCTCAACGCCGACGTCCCCGACGTCAGCGTCGAGCGGGTGCCGGCCGCCGAGAACGACGAGGGCCGCGACCTCTACTACATGATCTCGACGACGATGCACCTCAGCCCCGGCGCACCGATCATGAAGTCGTACGACCTCGTCAACTGGGAGATCGTCAACTACGTCTTCGACCGGCTCGAGATCGGCGACCGCTTCTCGCTCCGCAACGGCCAGAGCTCCTACGGCAACGGCCAGTGGGCGTCGTCGCTGCGGTACCACGACGGCCGCTACTACGCGGTCTTCAACACCAACAACCTCGGCGGGTCGTACCTCTACTCGACCGACGACATCGACGACGGAGCATGGACCAGGACCGCCCTCGGGCGCGCGTTCCACGATCCGTCGCTCTTCTTCGACGACGCCGACGGAGGCACGCCCTACATCTTCTACGGGTCCGGCTCGACCAGCGCGGTGAAGCTGAGCGAGGACCTCACCAGCGTCGTCGCCGAGTACCCGAACATCCTCCGCACCGCCGACTACCCGGGCGCCTCCTACCTCGGCGGCCTCTTCGAGGGTGCGCAGGTGCAGTACATCGACGGGCAGTACTACATCGTGATCATCACCTGGCCCTCGGGGCAGGGGAGGCAGGTCGCCCTGTTCCGCTCCTCGGATCTGCTCGGCCGCTACGCGACCGCCGACGGCAGCAACCCCTACGAGGGCCGCGGAGTGCTGAACTCCAACGGCTTCGCGCAGGGGAGCCTCGTGCCGATCGCCCGAGAGGACGGTACGACCGACTGGCACGGCATGTTCTTCCGCGACAGCTTCCCGACCGGCCGCATCCCCGGGCTCATCCCGGCGACGTGGAAGGACGGCTGGCCGACCTTCGGCACGAACGGCTCGGTCCCGGTGGGCGGCGGCTTCCCGAAGCCGATCCGGCTGAGCCCCGAGGAGGAGCTCTTCGAGCGGCAGAAGAGCCTCGTCGTCTCGGACGACTTCGACAACGACGCCGCCGCCAAGGCGTACCAGGACGAGGAGTGGACGATCCCGCCCGCTCCGAGCATCGACCCGTCGCTGATCGGGGTCGAGCTGCTGCAGAACCCCGGGGCGGAGGCGGGGACCGCACCCTGGTCGGGCCAGTTCGGTGCCGTCGTCACGGCCGACACGAGCGATGCCGCGTCCGGAAGCGCCGCGCTGCGGGTCTCGAGCCGGACGCTCAACGGCTCCGGTCCGCAGCAGGTGCTCGCGAACAGGCTGCAGCCGGGGGTGACGTACACGGTCTCGGCGAAGGTGAAGTACACCTCCGGCCCCGCCTCCGTGCGCTTCAACCTCTGCGCCGACTTCGGTGCAGGCCCGCAGACCATGGCCTTCGCCACCGTCCCGCAGGGCCAGTGGACCACGATCACGGGCACCTACACCGTGCCGCAGAACGCGAACGTCTCGAGCGTCAAGATCGCGGTCGAGACACCGTGGGGCAACCCGCAGCCCGCGTCCTCGAGCGTCGAGTACCTGCTCGACGACGTCTCGATGATCGGCTCCCCGCCGACCACCGAGCTGCCGAGCGCCGCCGAGATCGAGCCCAACGGCTCCCGCCTCGACCCCGCCTGGCAGTGGAACCACGCGCCCGACAACCGCTACTGGTCGCTGACCGACCGCGAGGGCTGGCTGCGGCTGACCAACGGCAAGGTCGTCACGGGTGGGTACCAGCACACGAAGCTCTCGAACTCGCCCGAGTTGGCCTGGCTCGAGGAGGCGCGCAACACGCTCTCGCAGCGCATCGTCGCCCCGAAGCAGTCGGCTGAGGCGACGCTCGACGTCTCGGGGATGAAGGACGGCGATGTCGCGGGCCTCGCGGCCTACAACCGCGGCTTCTCGTACGTCGCGGTGAAGCGCGTCGACGGAGTGAACACGATCGGAGTCGTGAACCGCAGCCAGCCGTTCGCGCAGACCTTCGACCAGGCGGCCGTCGAGGCGTTCCTCCCGGGAACCACGGCGGCGCTCGGAGCGGCGACCGAGGTGCACGTGAAGGCCGATCTCGAGCTCAACGCCCCGAACGGACAGCTCTGGAGCACGTTCTCGTACAGCCTCGACGGGCTGACCTGGACGAAGCTGGGCTCCCGCGTCGGCCCGCAGACCCTCGACGGGACGCTCACGCACTTCATGGGCCACCGCATCGGGCTGTTCAGCTACGCGACCGCCTCGACCGGCGGCCACGTCGATGTCGACGAGTTCCTGCTCAGCGACACGCTCTCCTCCGAGGGGAAGGCGCTCGACCGCTCGCAGCTGGACGCGGCGATCGCGCACGCCGCGACCCTCCGCGAGGCCGACTACCCCGCCGAGGCGTGGGCCGGCATGCGCGCCGTCCTCGTGAAGGCGCAGGCCGTCACGACCGCCGGGACGCAGAACCAGCTCGACGCCCCCGAGCGCGCCCTCAGCTACCAGCTGGCGCGCCTGGGGACCCTGAAGGCCGCGGCACCCTCGCTCGAGATCGTCGCCTCCGCGAGCACCCGGTGCATCGCCGGGAAGGTCGTCGTGACCGTCACGGCGCGTAACGGCAGCGACGTCCCGGTGGCGCTCGAGCTCGCGGGCAGCCACGGCACGAAGTCCTTCGCCTCCGTCGCCGCCGGGAAGAGCGCGACCCACGCGTTCACCACGCGGGCGACCAGCGTGCCCGCCGGTGAGGTGGCCGTCACCGCGACGGCCACGGTCGACGGCGCCACCGCCGCGAGCACCGTCCGCGCCGCCCACCCGGCGGCCACCTGCGGATGACGCCGAGCGGGCGGCCGGAGATCGGCCGCCCGCCCCTGAACCCGTCGCGGGCGCCCGTCGCCCCCGACGCACCACAGCAAGACGCGATCAAGGAGGATTCGTGAGAACGCAACAAGACGCCGCACCGAGAGGTCGGCTGCGCCTCAGGCTGCTGGCCACAGCAGCACTGACAGCACTACTGGTGGCCCCGTTCGCCGCCCAGTCCTCGTCCGCCGCCGAGCAGGAGCTCATCGTCAACGGCGGCTTCGAGAACGGAGTCGCGAACTGGTTCGTCAACAACGGCAACGCCGCAGACGCCGGCGCGCTCGCCACGACGACCGACGCGAAGACCGGCGCGAGCGCCGCGATCGTCACCGGCCGCACGACGACCGGCGCGGGAGCGATGCAGGATCTGAGCGGCAAGATCGTCGCCGGGCAGACGTACCAGGTGAAGGCCCAGATCAAGTACGAGAACGGGGCAGGGCCCGCGACCAAGCAGTTCTTCGCGACGATGCACTACGGAGGCGGCAGCTACACGAACCTGGCGAGCGTCACGGCGACGAAGGGCCAGTGGGCCTCGATCAGCGGCTCCTTCACCGTCCCCGCGGGCCAGAGCGTCGCGACCACCCGCCTCTTCTTCGAGACGCCGTGGACCGCGACTCCGTCGACGGCGCCCGACACCCACCTCATGGACTACAAGCTCGACGACGTGTCTCTCGTCGGCGCTGCCCCGCCGGCGGCACCGTCGAAGACCATCGAGGTCGTCGGCAAGCTGCCGGGAGACCACAACCCGCTCATCGGCTGGAAGTTCGGGGCCGACGGCTTCGGCTTCGTCGAGGACGGCCGCGTGTACATGTACATGACGAACGACACCCAGGGCTACGCGCCCGACTCGGTGACGGGCGTCTCGCCCGGGATCGACTACGGCAAGATCAACCAGATCACGGTGATCTCCTCCGACGACCTGGTCAACTGGACCGACCACGGCGAGATCCAGGTCGCGGGCTCCGCGGGCGTCGCCCCCTTCACGGGTAACTCCTGGGCTCCCGGCATGGCCAAGAAGACCGTGAACGGAGTGGACAAGTACTTCCTCTACTACGCGAACGGCGGCGGATCGAGCAATGTGATCACCGGTGACTCGCCGGTCGGCCCGTGGACGAGCCAGCGCACCAGCACGCTCATCAACGACTCGACCCCCGGCGCGAACGTCTCGTGGAAGTTCGACCCGGCACCGCTGATCGACGACGACGGCCAGGGCTACCTGTTCTTCGGAGGCGGTCCCGCCTCGACCGCGCTGCCTGCGGCCGAGCGCTTCAACAACCCGAAGAACATCCGCGTGATCGAGCTCGGCGACGACATGATCTCGACCGAGGGCACGGCCGCTGTGGTCGACGCTCCGGTGGCCTTCGAGGCGGCCCAGGTGTTCGAGCGCGAGGGCAAGTACTACCTCTCGTACTCGTCGCACTTCGGCGGCAACGACTTCGGCGGCAACCAGACCCGCGTTCCCGGCTACCCGGGCGGCGGCGAGATCGGCTACATGATCTCGGACGACCCGATGTCGTGGCCCAAGGAGGCCTACGCCGGCGTGATGTTCCCCAACCAGAGCCGCTTCTTCGGGAACGGCACCGGCGGGAACAACCACCAGTCGGTCTTCGAGCTCGGCGGGAAGTACTACTTCACCTATCACGCGCCGACCCTCAACAAGAGGATCAACGGCGACACCACGCAGGGCTACCGCAGCCCGCACATCCAGGAGCTGCAGTTCAACGCTGACGGCACCGTGCAGCAGGTCGTCGGCGACTACGCCGGAGTGGACCAGGTGAAGGACTTCGAGCCGTTCCGCACCTTCCCGGCCGAGACCATCGGCTGGAGCAAGGGCATCGCGACGGCGCCTCTGGGCACCCCGGCGGCGGGCGCGACGCAGAACCTGGTTCTGCGCGACCTCGACAACGGCGACTGGACGGCCCTGTCGTCGGTCGACTTCGGCGACACGGGAGCGGCGACGTTCTCGGCGCGTGCGAAGGCGCTGCAGGCCGGCGGCACCATCACGGTCCGCCTCGACTCCGAGACCGGCCCCGTCGCGGGCACGGTCGCGGTGAACGGCGCCACCGGCGAATGGGCCGACGTCAGCGCCGCGCTGACCGGAGCGACGGGAGTGCACGACGTGTACTTCAGCTACTCCGGACCCACCGGTGACCTGTTCGAGCTCGACACGTTCGCCTTCACCGAGGGCGAGGCCGCTCCGGCACTCGACATCACCGCGACCGCCACCACCCGCTGCATCGCGGGCAAGGCGATCATCACGGCGCAGGCGACCAACGACTCCGGGGCGACCGCCTCGGTGACGATGACCACCGCCTACGGCACCAAGACGTTCGCCTCGGTCGCCGCCGGCAAGACCGTGTCGCACGCCTTCACGACGCGCCAGGTGGATCTGCCCGCCGGCTCGGTCGCGGTCGGCGCCACCGCGACGATCGACGGCTCGCCCGTCTCGACGGAGGTGAGCGCACCCTACGCGGCACGCCCCTGCAGCTGACCCGCTGAACCGCAGGAGCGCCCTCGACCCTCCGGGGTCGGGGGCGCTCCCGCGTGCGATCTCGAAGCCGGGCTACGACGACGTCGCGCTCCTCGCCGCACCGGAGGACTCCCGCACGACGAGGGAGCCGCGCAGGAGGGCGGGTCCGGTGACGCCGCCGACGAGCCGGTCGAGCGCCGCGTCGGCCATGGCCTCGATCGGCTGGCGGAGCGAGGTCAGCGGGGGAGCGCTGTACTCGCCCTCCCAGGTTCCGTCGAAGCCGACGACGGCGATGTCCTCCGGGACGCGGACCGCCTCGTCCCGGAGCGCCCGGAGCAGACCGATGCCGATGAGGTCGGAGGCGGCGAAGACGGCGTCGGGTCTCGGCGACACTTCGAGCAGCGCCTGCCCCGCGGCGAGCCCGCCCTCGCGGGAGTACGGGGACTCGATCTGCGCGCCCGGTCGCAGTCCCGCCGTGAGGCACGTCTCCTCCCAGCCCCGCCGGCGGGCCTCGAGACGACCGTGGGCGTCGGGAGCCGTCTCGCCGACGAAGGCGATGCGGCGGCGTCCGAGCTCGACGAGGTGGGTCGTCGCCGTCACAGCGCCGGCGAACAGGTCGACTCCCACCCCGGTCGGATCCGTCTCGTCGCTGTCGTTCAGCGACAGCCAGGGGACGCCGGCGGAGTCGAGCGGCTCCCTGTCGATCCGACCGCCGGCGAGCACGAGCACACCGGCGACCTGCCGGGCGGCCAGATCCCGGAGGCGGGCCCGCAGGGCGTCGACGTCCGGTACCGACGTGACGACCAGGAGATCGAGCTCCCGCGCGCGGGCCGCGTCCTCGACGGCGCTCGCCAGCTCCGTGAAGAACGGATTGCTGAAGACGCGACGTCCGCCGATCGGCGCGAGGAGGGCGATCGTCCGCGACGTGCCCGATCGCAGCGCTGCCGCCGCGGCGTTGGGCTGGTAGCCCAGCTCGGCGATCGCCGCTCGCACCCGTGCCGCAGTGGCCTCGGCGACAGGCGCTCGGCCGTTCAGCGTGTACGACACCACCGCATCGCTCACTCCGGCGAGCCGAGCGACGTCGCGTCTGGTCACACGGCGGGGTGGCGTCATCCGGCGAATCTACCGAGATCGACGCCGGATCCCCGCCGAGGCGGGGTCATCGGCCGCTTCGCGGCAGGGGCTCACCGACCGCGACCGGCGCGTCGCCGTGGTCCGGGATGGGCAGTCGCGCGCCGTCCCGGCGTGCGGACTCCATGGCGACGAGCCCCGGCAGCGTGTAGCGGGCGGCGACCCAGGCGTTGACCGTCGGCAGCGTCCCGGTCGTCACGGCGCGCACGAAGTCGTCGACCAGGAGGTGGTGCGAGCCCTCGTGCCCGTTCGGGGCGCCCTCGAGCTGGGCCGGAAGGCGCGAGGCCTCCTCCTCGTGGACCGGGGCGTGCCCGCTGACGAAGGCCGCGCGGAGGGCGGGGGAGACGTTCTCGAGGCGCGGGTCGTCGTCGGCCATCGTCGCCGTCGTGGCGAGCTGCTCGGTGACGTCCTCGACACCGTCGCCGGTCTGCCACACGCTGGTCTGCACCAGCTGCTCGAAGACTCCGGCCGTTCCGAAGAAGCGGAAGCGGCTCTCGCGCAGGAACGAGGGGTACCCCACTCGGCGGAACTCGTTGATCCGCATCGAACCGCCGCCGTCGAGCTCGAAGAGCGCGGTCATGTTCGAGAAGTCGTTGTCGAACATGCTGACGGAGGTGTCGAAGACGCCGTCGTCCAGCTGGTCGCGGACGCCCGTGCAGCTCACGCTCGTCGCGTGCATCGGGACGGCACCCAGCACGCCCCCGATGGAGTGCGTCGGGTACCACATCGGCGGGTAGCTCGCGGTGGCCTTCCAGTCCTCGCCGCCGCTGTAGCGGTAGGCGTCGTAGAAGCCGTGGTCCATGTCGTGGAGGTAGTCGCCCTCCAGGTAGAAGACGCGACCGAAAGCGCCCTCGGCGAACTTGCGCCGCGCGAAGACCGTCGCCGGGTTGTACTGGCTCGTCTCGCCCATCATGTAGGTCAGACCGGTCGCGGAGACCAGGTCGATGATCTCGGCGATCTCGTCGGCGTCGCTCGCCATCGGCACGGCGGAGTAGACGTGCTTGCCCGCGCGGAGGGCTCGGGCGACCAGGGGGCCGTGCGTCCACCGCTGGGTGAACAGGGCGACCGCATCGACCGACGGATCGGCGAGCATCGCCTCGAAGCTGTCGTGCGTCCCGGCCAGCCCCTCCGCGTCGACGAGCGTCTCTGCACGACCCTCGATGACGTCGGTCACCGTGATCGAGCCGACTCCGGGGTGGCGGTGGAAGAGGTCGGCGAAGTGGCGGCTGAACTGGCCGGCGCCGACGATTCCGAGAGTGAAGGTCATCTGGTTCTCCTCGAGTCCGCGACGGTCTACGCCCTCGCTCAGACAGGAAACCACGCCGGTTTACTCGTGTCAATATCGGAGCGCTGTGCAGAGCGGGGGGGTCACTCCTCCGGCGAGGCCGTCTCAGGAGGAGCGACCAGGGCTGCGCCTCCGGCGCCCGGCGACTCGTAGCCACAGCCCGCCTGTGAGCGTGAGAGCACCGAGCAGCGCGAGACCGGGAAGGCCGTCCACCCCGGTGGCCGCGAGACCGCCGCCCGTCGCCGAGCTCCCGCCCGCGCCCGTGGAGGAGCCGTCCGCGCTCCCGTCAGGGATCCCGGAGGCGGGTCCGGCGCCCGTCCCGCTCCCGAAGGGCAGGCCGTCATCGGCGAGGACCGTCAGCGTGCCGCCCACGTAGTACGGCTCGTAGTCGGGGTGCTCGAAGCCCTGGCACTTCACCGCCCCCGGGTAGACCCCCGGCGGCGTCTCGGGCGTGACGTCGACCGTGCACGTCGGTTCGAGTCCCAGCGATGCGGGGGTGTCGGAGTCGATGAGCGGCGAGTACTCGGGCAGGACGACGGGCGGCTCCGATCCCGCGATCATCTCCACGTCGGGGGCGACCACCTCGACGTACGCCGGGTCGACCTGCAGCCTCGTGCTCCGCGAGACGTAGCGCCCCTCGGAGGGAGTCTCACCCGACGCGTTGTAGACGAGGACCCGGTAGAAGACTCCGTCGTTGCTGACGCGGGTGTTCAGCCGGTAGGTCGGCGACTGCGCGAGCGGCAGGGCGGTGAAGGTCCTGTTGTCGGTCGAGGAGTACCACTGGTAGCGCACATCGGGTGTGCCGCTCGCGGTGACGTTCAGAGTCCGGTAGGAGCCCGCGGTGACGGTGGTCGTGCCTCCCCAGTTCACCTCGACCCTCGGCGAGACCTTCTCGACGCTGATGATCTGCGACTCGCGCTCGGCCGGTGGGAAGAACGCTCGTCCGGCCTGGTCGGCGTGGACGACGCACTCGCCGGCGAAGGGGAGGTCGATGGTCGCGGTGAACTCCACCCGGCCGTCCTCGCTCACGGTGCACCACGGGCTGACCGGGTCGGTGGAGAACACGACGGGCTCGCCCGACGCGCCTCCGGAGGCGTCGACGTCGTACGCCTCGCCCACTCGTCCCGGGGTCGGCGGGTCCGACTCGAAGCGGATCTCCTGGGTCACCGCGTCGACGGTGAGGGTGGCGGCGCGGTAGCCGATGTCGTAGCGCGGCGAGCTCTGACCGGAGCACTCGACGGGGTACGCGCCGGGCGGCAGCTCGCGATCGGCCGGGGGACGGGAGCCGCAGCGCAGATCGCCGCTGAGGTCGTCGGGGCCGTCCCCGAGCCGGAAGCCCTCGTCGCCCGTCCCGTAGTCGGCCTCGAACGCCGGGGCGTCGGTGCCGTAGGCCATCCGCACGTCACGGGCGGTCACGGTGAGGGGAGCCGGGAGCACGGTGAGCTCGGCGGTGTCGGAGGAGCTCTCCCCGGAGACGCTCACGGCGACGACACGGAACCGGGTGCCCGTGTCGGTGCGCGCCGACGGCTGGTAGCGGGAGCCGGTGGCCCCGGGGATGTCCTCGAAGGGCGAGCCGGCTCCCGCCGACCGCTGCCACCGGAGGGAGGTGCGGGGTCCGTCGGCGATCTCGACCGAGAGGGCGGCCGGGGTGTCCCCGTAAGTGAGGGCGGACGACTCCGGTTGGGTGGTGAAGACCGGGCCGCCCGCCGGGCGCACGACGACGGAAACCGTTCCCTCACTCGATCGGACGTCCTCGGTGCGCGACGAGACGCCGGAGTACGCGGCGGTGACGCGGACGACGCCGGTGACCGGGAAGCTCGCCGCCGCGGTGGCGCGGCCGTCGACGACCGGCACCCGGGCGATCGTCGTCGGCGCCTCCGACCCGTCGTTCGGCGCGCTCGTGAACGTCAGCTCGCCCGCGTCGACCGTGCGTCCGTCGCCCCGGGTCACCGTGGCGCTCAGGGCGACGTCGTCGCCGACGTAGGGAGTCGACGGAGAGGCCTCGATCACCGTGGTCGTCGGCACGACCGCCGCGGCCTCGACCGGCAGGGAGGTGGAGGCGCTGCTCGAGAGGAACCCGACGCGCTCGGAGTCCGCGCCCGGATAGCGCACCTGCACGGTCAGCTCGCCGGCGGGCCGGACGCCGAGGGGGATGTCGACCGCTCCGTTCGAGAGGGTCCCGGTCAGGACCTCGCCGCCCGTGCGGAGCTCGACCGCGCCGACGGGCACGGGGCCGTCGTCCACTCCGGCCACCCGCACGGAGGCGATCAGCTCGTCGGAGACGTAGGCGGGGGACGGGGCGATCGTCACCGTCGTGACCGTCGGGTAGAGCGGGAAGACCTGCACGTTCGGGCCGTCCTGATCGGTGCTGCCGTTGCGCAGAGTGCCCGAGCGCTGCTGGTCGGTCGGCGGGTTCGGCGAGATGTACGGCGGGAGGTGGTTCGCCCCGCCGCCGCCACCACCGGAGCCGCCGCTCGTGCCGCCGCCGCCTCCTCCGCCACCGAAGAGGCCGCCCCCGCCGCCACCCGCGTACTCGCCGCCGGAGTCGGAGATGCCCGCGCGTCCCCCCGTGAGGTACGTGCCCGGAGTGCCGGCGCTGCCCTCGTTGAAGAACCCGCTGTATCCGGCGGCCCCGCCCGCGCCGCCGCCGGACGTGGTGCCGGGGTTGCCGCCGGCTCCGTCACGGGCGTCGTTCGCGCCTCCGTCGCCGCCCTTCGACCCCGGTGCGCCACCGGAGCCGCCGGTCGATCCGGACGTCCAGTACCCGGCGTCGCCGCCGCCGCCCCCTCCGCCGGCGACCGCCAGGAAGGCGTCCTTCGGGAAGGCGGAGGCGGGACTGCCGCCACCGGGGCAGTAGGGAGCGGGGTCGATCGTCGAGACGAACGACCCGTTTCCTCCGCTCCCCGAGTAGGTCCGGGCGCCGCCCGGGAGGAGCGTCGACCCGCCGGCCAGCCAGAGGCGCTGACCGGGGAGGACCTGCACGACGGCCTCGGTGACGCCCGCGGCGCCTGCCGATCCGGGGGCGGGTCTGCGGTCGATGGCGACTCCCGGCTGACCCTTCTGACCGATCACGAGCATCCGCGCGTAGTGCACGCCGGACGGGATGTCGACGACTGCCGTCGCGCACAGCGCGTTGACGTCGGCCGTCGGCTCGTCCGCCTGAGCCGAGGGAGCGAGCGCGACCGCGGCCATCAGGCCGAGGATCAGCGCGCCCGACAGGAGGGAGGCGGACGGTCTCGGGAGGCGGGGACGCGTTCGGTTCACGGTGCAGGCTCCCAGCCCGAGGATCAGGGCGCACGCCCCCCGTTAAGGCGCGTCGGGTGCGGACACCGACCCGAGGAGTCAGTGACCGCGCGCGATCCACTCCTCGCGGTGCGGTGCCTCCGCCCCGATCGTCGTGGAGTCGCCGTGGCCCGTGAGGACGACGGTCTCCGCGGGCAGGGTGAGCAGTCGCTCGGTGATCGACTCGATGATCGTCGGGAAGTCGCTGAAGGAGCGGCCCGTGGCGCCCGGCCCGCCCTGGAAGAGGGTGTCGCCGGTGAAGACGGTGCCGAGGTCGGCGGCGACGAAGCAGACGGCGCCGGGGGAGTGGCCGGGGGTGTGCCGCACCTCGAGATCGATGTCGGCGACGGACACGACCTGTCCGTCGACGAGCCCGCCGGTCGGCGCGGTGTCCGGGTAGACCGCGTCCCAGAGCATCCGGTCGCCGTCGTGCAGCAGCACGGGCGCGCCGGTCGCCGCCCGCACCGCGGCGGCCGCGTCGATGTGGTCGTCGTGCGCGTGGGTCAGCAGCACGGCCCGGAGCGCGCGGTCGCCGACGGCCGCGAGGATCGCGTCGGCGTCGTGGGCGGCGTCGATGACCACGCACTCGGAGTCGTCGCCGACGATCCAGACGTTGTTGTCGACGTCCCAGGTGCCTCCGTCGAGGCTGAAGGTGCCGCTGGTGACCAGGTTCTCGACGCGGGCGGCCATCAGAGCACCACCACCGAGCGCAGCACGTCGCCCCCGGCCATCGTGGCGAAGGCCTGCTCGACGTCGGCGATGCCGATCCGCTCGGTCACGAACTCGTCGAGCGGCAGCCGGCCCTGCAGGTAGAGGTCGGTGAGCATCGGGAAGTCCCGCTCGGGCAGGCAGTCGCCGTACCAGCTCGACTTGAGCGAGCCGCCGCGGCCGAAGACGTCGAGCAGCGGGATCTCGAGCGTCATCTCGGGAGTCGGCACACCGACGAGCACCACGGTCCCGGCGAGGTCGCGGGCGTAGAACGCCTGGCGCCAGGTCTCGGGCCGGCCGACGGCGTCGATGACGACGTCCGCGCCGACGCCGTTCGTGAGCTCCTGCACCGCGGAGACGACACCCGCCTCGTCGAGGCCGCTCGAGTCGATGACGTGGGTCGCGCCGAGCCTCTTCGCCGCGACGAGCTTCTTGGGGTCGCGGTCGATGGCGATGACGGTGCTCGCTCCGGCGAGCGCCGACCCGACGACGGCGGCTGTGCCGACGCCTCCGCAGCCGATGACCGCGACGGAGTCGCCGCGACCGACGTTCCCGGTGTTCATCGCGGCGCCCAGGCCGGCCATGATGCCGCAGCCGAGCAGGCCCACCGCGGCCGGGTCCGCCTCCGGATCGACCTTGGTGCACTGCTTGGCGTGCACGAGGGTCTTCTCGGCGAAGGCGCCGATGCCCAGCGCCGGGCTGAGCTCGGTGCCGTCGACCAGGGTCATCCTCTGGGTCGCGTTGAAGGTGTTGAAGCAGTACCAGGGCTCCGCGCGCACACACGCGCGGCACTCGCCGCAGACGGCGCGCCAGTTGAGCACGACGAAGTCGCCGACCGCGACGTTCGTCACGCCCTCGCCGACGGCGCTGACCTTCCCGGCGGCCTCGTGGCCGAGGAGGAACGGGAAGTCGTCGCTGATCCCGCCCTCGCGGTAGTGGAAGTCGGTGTGGCACACGCCGCACGTCTCGATGTCGACCACGGCCTCGCCGGGCCCTGGATCGGGGACGACGATGTCGACGAGCTCGACGGGAGCCCCCTTCGACCGGGCGATGACGCCGCTCACAGTGGTGGGCATGGGGGCTCCTTCGGCGGGGCGGGTGGTGCGGGGATCCGCTCCACAGTACCGACCGGGTGCTGTGACCAGGCCAGCCTCTCCTCGCTGGCGCTGCCTCTCGTGCAGTGCTTGCATGGCGCCATGACCTCCGTGTCCGCACCACCGCCAGGGGCCCACCCCGGCGAGCCGCACGACACCTCCCTCTCGGGCCGCCTCAACTGGCTGCGCGCCGGCGTGCTCGGCGCCAACGACGGCATCGTCTCGGTCGCCTCCCTCGTCGTGGGAGTCGCGGGGGCGACCGCGGCGACGCCCGCGATCCTGACCGCCGGTGCCGCGGGCCTCATCGGCGGCGCGATCTCGATGGCGCTCGGCGAGTACGTCTCGGTCAGCAGCCAGAGCGACAGTCAGCGCGCGCTGATCGCGAAGGAGCGCCGAGAGCTCGCGAACGAGCCGGAGGAGGAGCTCGCCGAGCTCGCGGGACTGTACGAGGCGAAGGGCCTCACTCCCGAGACGGCGCGCAGGGTCGCCTCCGAGCTGACGGCGCACGATGCGCTCGCCGCCCACCTCGAGACCGAGCTCGGCCTCCGCGAGGACGATGTCGCGAGCCCGCTCGCCGCCGCCGGAGCCTCGGCCCTCGCGTTCACCGTGGGCGCGCTGCTGCCGCTGCTGGCGATCCTGCTGCCTCCCGCGTCGATCCGCGTCCCGATCACTTTCGCCGTCGTGCTGATCGCGCTCGCGATCACCGGCTACCTCAGCGCCCGCATCGGCGGCAGCCCGCCCGCGAGGCAGACGATCCGCGTCGTCGTCGGAGGCGCGCTGGCGCTCGCCGCCACCTTCGCCATCGGGTCGCTGCTGGGCACGTCGGGCGTGGTCTGACGCCCCAGGGTCGACCCCGAGCGTCCTCCCCAGGGGCGTCAGCGGTCCCGGCGCTCGGGAGTCGGCAGCACGTCCGACGGGGCTGCGCTGCCTCCGCCGAGTGCCGTCGCCCCGGCGGAGACCGCGATGACGAGGCCGCGTGCGAGAAGGGAGAGGACGCGCAGGAGGATCCTGCCGAGCCGACCCGTCACGATCGGCGCTTCTCGTCCGGTCGCCCGGCCGACTCGCCCACCCCGAAGGCGAGCAACGGGTCGGGGCCGCCGAGCTCGACGGACGTCGTCGGTGCGGTGTCGAACTCCGGGGAGTGCGCGGCCTCGGTGCCGCGTCCGGAGTAGACGTCGCGCAGGACGCTCGCCGCGGCGCCCGCCGGCTGCGCCGCGTGCCGGAGGCCGCGCCGCCGCGATCCGCGGACGAGGAAGCCGAGCGCGACCGCGATCCAGAACAGAGTCGTCAGTGCCGTGTACGCCATGCGATCCCCCGATCGTCGCTGCGGTTCGAGTCCATCAGGGTCGACCCCCGATCGCAAGGCCGCACAGCGCGTCCGCCCCGTTCATCCGCGGGCGGGCCGATGAAATCGCGAGCCGAGCGCCTGAAGGTCAGTAGGGTGCGGCCTATGCGCACTCTGTACCCCGAGATCGAGCCCTTCCACACCGGGATGCTCGACGTCGGCGACGGCCACGAGCTCTACTGGGAGGCGTCGGGCAATCCCGAGGGCAAGCCCGTCGTCTTCCTGCACGGCGGCCCCGGCGCCGGCACCTCGCCCGAGCACCGCCGCCTCTTCGATCCCGAGAAGTACCGCATCGTGCTCGTCGACCAGCGGATGTGCGGTCGCTCCACGCCTCACGCCAGCGAGCCCGGCGCCGACCTCTCCACCAACACCACCTGGTACCTGGTCGCCGACCTCGAGAAGCTGCGCGAGCACCTCGACATCGACCGCTGGCAGGTCTTCGGCGGCTCGTGGGGCTCGACCCTCGCGCTCGCCTACGCCGAGACGCACCCGGAGCGAGTCACCGAGATCATCCTGCGCGGCATCTTCACCCTGCGCCGGGCCGAGCTCGAGTGGTTCTACGAGGGCGGCGCTGCAGCGGTCTACCCCGACCTGTGGGAGGCGTACACCGCGGTCGTCCCCGCCTCGGAGCGCGGCAGCTTCATCGAGGCCTACTACCGCCTGCTGCACGACGAGGATCCGGCGGTGCACGGCCCGGCCGGTGTCGCCTGGACCACCTGGGAGGCGTCCACCATCTCGCTCCTGCAGCGCCCCGAGATGGTCGAGGCCTGGTCCGATCCCGCCTACGCGCTGGCCTTCGCGCGGATCGAGAACCACTTCTTCGTCCACCACGGCTGGCTCGAGGAGGGGCAGCTGATCCGCGACGCCGGCGTGCTCCGCCACCTGCCCGCCGTCATCGTCCAGGGCCGCTACGACATGTGCACCCCCGCCTTCACCGCCTGGGACCTGCACACCGCCTGGCCCGAGGCCGACTTCCGCCTCATCCCCGACGCCGGTCACGCCTTCGACGAGCCCGGCATCCTCGACGCCCTGATCGAGGCCACCGACCGCTTCGCCTGCTGACCCGCACGCCGCGATCCGCGCCCGGCCGGCCGCCGCCGGCCGTCGCGACTACCCTGAGCAGATGCCTGCCGATGCCGACGCCGAGATGGCCACCTGGCCCACCGGCCGCCTGCTCTCGACGGCGTCCCGCATGGTCGAGCACGCCTGGCACGGTGCGCTGGCCGAGATCGGCCTGACGCATGCCGGCCTGATCGTCCTGCACTTCCTCCAGGCCGGCCCGACCGCCCAGAAAGAGCTGGCCGCCGCCGCGCACGTCGAGGTGCAGACCATGTCGCGCACCATCGAGCGCCTCGAACGCGAGGGTCACGTCTCGCGCACCAGCGATCCGGCCGACCGCCGTCGCCAGCTCGTCTCGCTGACCGCGAAGGGCTCCGAGGCGTGGGGTCTCGCCCACCGCCTCGAGGTCGACATGTTCCCGGGCAGCCTCGAGCACGGCCCGCTGCGCGAGGCGCTGCTCGACATCATCCGCGACGCGAGCGAGTCCCGCTGGGGCTGACCCCCTCCGCAAGCCCCCTCGCCGGTCGTGCCGTCGCCGCTACCGTGACCGCATGACCTTCAACGACGACTCCCGACTCAGCGGCGGCAAGGTGCGGCGGCGCGGCCGCACGACGGGCATCGCCGTCGGAGGCGGCGCCGGCGTGGTCATCGTCCTCGCGCTCCTCTCGCAGCTGCTCGGCGTGAACCTCTCGGGTCTCGGCGATGTCCTCGGAGGCGGCGGCGCCTCACCGGAGGGCGTGACCAGCACCGCGGTCGCCTGCGACAGCGGCGCCGACGCCAACGCTCAGGTCGACTGCCGGCTCGAGGGCGCCGCGGAGTCGCTGGACCGCTACTGGGGAACCGCGACGGGCGCACTCGGCGTCGCGTACACGACTCCGGCCGGCGTCGATCTCTTCGAGGATCAGACCCAGACCGGCTGTGGAGGCGCGACCGCCGCGGTCGGCCCCTTCTACTGCCCGCCCGACCAGACGATCTACCTCGACACCGACTTCTTCGACGAGCTGCGGACCCGTTTCGACACGTCGGGGGGATCGCTCGCGCAGATGTACATCCTGGCCCACGAGTGGGGCCACCACATCCAGAACCTGACCGGGGCGATGGAGTCCGCCGACCGCTCGGGGACCGGCCCCGACTCCGACTCGGTGCGCCTCGAACTGCAGGCCGACTGCTTCGCCGGTGCATGGGTCGGCGACGCGTCGACCGTGCCCGACGAGACGGGCACGCCCTATCTCAAGCCGGTGACGCAGCAGGAGTACCAGGACGCGCTCGGCGCGGCGGCGGCGGTCGGCGACGACCGCATCCAGGAGCAGGCGACCGGCACCGTCGACCCCGAGGGCTGGACGCACGGCTCGGCCGAGCAGCGTCAGCGCTGGTTCCAGGCCGGTTTCGAGGGCGACGCGACCAGCTGCGACACCTTCGCGGCCGCTCAGCTCTGACGCCGCGCCGACCTTGCCGGCCGCCGCGCGATCTGCAGGCTGTCGTGCGATCTGCAGGAGTCGGTGCGATCTGCAGGATCAGCCTCGTGGATAGCGCTCCTCACCGCGTCAGTAGGCGGTGAGAGGTCCCGGTCTCCTGCGAATCGTACGGTCACCTGCGAACCGTACGGTCACCTGCGAATCGCGCCGACACCTGCGAACCGCACGATCACCAGCTCTGACGCCGCCTCACGAGACCGAGTCGGCCGGCTCGGCCATGTACCACTCGGTGAACGAGCGCGCCCGCCCGTCCGCCGCGAACCGGATGACCCACAGATTCAGGTAGGTCGTGTCGCCCGGGTAGATGGTCCGAGCCTCCACCACTGCGGTCTCGTCGGTCAGGGCGACGAGACCCCACGCGAAGGTCGGGTCGCTCGGCTCCTCCTCCGCCCGCCACCACTCGACGATGGCGTCGCGCGGAGTGATCGCGTCGCTGTACGGCGCCGTGAAGTACTCGGCGTCCTCGGTGAACAGCTGCGCGATGTCGTTCGGGTCGTCGCTCGCCCAGGCCTTCTCGTAGGCGGCGATCCAGCTCTCGATGTCGATCATCCGCCCATCCTCCGCCTGCTCGACCCACGGAGGAAGCGTGAGCGCGGGAAGGATCCCGACCTCCATCCGGTTCGATACCGGGGCCGCCCGATGCAAAGCTGGGCAATACGACTCGCAACCGAAGGACCTCTGTGCCCGACCGCCGCTCCCTCACCCGTTCTCCCGATCCGCGACTGATCACCGCCGTCCTCGCCTTCGCCGGCATGAGCGCCTCCTTCATGCAGACCTTGGTCGTGCCGATCCAGTCCGAGCTGCCGACCCTTCTCGGCGCCGACCGCAGCGAGACCGCCTGGGTGATCACCGCCACCCTTCTCAGCGCGTGCATCCTCACGCCCGTGTCCGGCCGGCTCGGCGACCTCTACGGCAAGCGGCGGATGGCGGTCGCGGCGCTGGTGGTGCTCGTGATCGGCTCCGTCGTCTGCGCCTTCGCGGGTGACGTCTGGACCCTCGTCGTCGGCCGCGCTCTGCAGGGCGCCGTGATGGGCGTCATCCCGCTCGGCATCTCGATCCTCCGCGACACCCTGCACCGCGATCGTCTCCCGGGGGCGATCGCCCTCGTCAGCGCCACCCTCGGCATCGGCGGCGCGCTCGGGCTGCCGCTGAGTGCCCTCGTGGCCCAGAACCTCGATTGGCACGTCCTGTTCTGGATGTCGGCGGCCCTCGGTGTGCTCGACATCGTCCTCGTCCTGCTCGTCGTGCCCGTGTCGACACTGCGCGCGCCCGGCAGCTTCGACGTCGTCGGCACCATCGGGCTCGCGATCGGTCTGAGCGGCATCCTGATCGCCGTCTCGCGCGGCAACGACGCGGGCTGGGGGAGCCCGGCGATCCTCGCCTCCGGCCTCGGCGGCATCGCCGTGCTGCTCGTCTGGGGCTGGTACGAGCTGCGGCAGTCGAGCCCGCTCGTCGATCTCCGAGTGGCCGCGCGGCCCGCCGTGCTGTTCACGAACCTCGCCTCCGTGGCCGTCGGCTTCGCGTTCTTCGGCGCGCAGATCACACTCCCGCAGATGCTGGAGCTGCCCCTCGCCTCGGGAGCCGGCTTCGGCCTCAGCCTGATCGTCGCGAGCCTCGTCCTCGCTCCCTCGGGCCTCGCGATGATGGCGACGTCGCCTGTCGCGGCGCGCCTCTCGGCCAGGTCGGGGCCACGGATCGTCCTGATCTCGGGCGCCGCGCTGATCGCTGTGTCCTACCTGCTGGTGCTCCCGTTCGGGACCGAGGTCTGGCAGATCCTCGTGATCAACGCCCTGATCGGAGTCGGTCTCGGCCTCGCCTACGCCGCGATGCCCACGCTGATCATGCACGCCGTGCCGGCCTCCGAGACCGCGGCCGCCAACGGCCTCAACTCGCTGATGCGCACCCTCGGCACGACCCTCTCCTCCGCCGTCACAGCCGCGGTGCTCGCCCAGCTGACGGTCTCGGTCGGCGCGATCGACGTCCCGAGCTCCGACGGCTTCCGCACCACGTTCGTGATCGGCGCCGTCGGCGCGGTCGTCGCCGTCGTGCTCGGCCTGCTGATCCCGAAGGTCTCGCGGCCGGAGGCGCGCCCCGCGCTGCCCTGACCGGCCGGCTCCGCGCACAACGTCAGCTGAGATCGGGTCGCAGCCACGATGGTGCGCGACACCCGTTCTCAGCTGACGTTGTGCGCCCTACTCGTCGTCCTCGGCGAGCATCCGCTCGATCTGCAGCTCGCGGAGCCGCGCCGTCGTCAGCTGGTTCTCGCGCGCGGCGATCGCGAGCCGGCAGAGCAGCACCGCCAGCACGATCACGACCACCGCGATCACGACGAGGAAGACGACGTAGAGGACGAAGACGAAGTTGAATCCGGTCACCATCGTCCGACCCTACTGACGCCTCGCCGCCGAGGTCGTCCCCCGCCCGGCGGACCGTACGGCGGCTCGGCGGCACCTCCGGCTCGTGGAATCGCCTCCGGCTCGTGGAATCCACGGATTCCGACGAGCCGAACCGGTTTCTGCGAGCCGAAGCGCCCCCCGCCGAGTCGCGCCGCCCGCTCGCGCGCTCCTACTCTGGGCACAGGGCGCGCCGTCGCCGGGGAGCGGAGGCGCGATGCAGGTCGAGCAGGTCACGACGCGCGCGCAGTACGACGACTTCCGCCTCCTGCCCGGACGCCTGCACCCGCGCTCGCTCACCGTCCCACTGCCCGACGCCGTGCTCCAGTCGTGGTGGCGCGGTTCGCGCGTGCGCACGGCCGGGGTCGAGCTGCTCCTGGTCCGCGATCGAGGCGGCCGGGTGGTGGGCCGCACGACGGTCCACTCCGATCCGCGGCTCGACGCGCGGCTGGGCGCGCGCACCCTCCTGTTCGGCGCGACCGATTTCGCCGACGCCGCAGCGGCCGCTGCGCTGTTCGACGCCGTCGCCGAGCGGGCGAGCGGGCACGAGCAGATCCTCGGTCCCGTGTCGCTCCTGCCCAACGAGGGCGGCGGAGTGATCACGAGCGACTTCTCGCAGCGCGGCTTCCTCCGCGTGCTCTGGAACCCGCCGAGCTACCCCGGCATCTACGAGGACGCGGGTTTCGAGCGGATCTGGGAGGGCGACACCTGGAGCGTGCAGACCGTGCCGCGCCGTGCCGGCGACCCGCTCGGCCCGGTCGCGCCCGAGGAGTGGGCGGCGGCGGGCCTGCGCCCCCGTCGTCTCACCGCGGCGCGCACCGACGCCATCCGCACCGAGATGCTCGGGGTGCTCAACCGCGCGGGAGCGTCGTCGCCGTTCGCGACCGAGGTGACCGCCGGCGAGCTCGACCGGGGCTCCGTCGGCGTCGCGGCGCTCGCCGCCCTCCTCGACCCCCACATCCTGCGCCTCGCCAGCGACGAGGCGACCGGTCGGCTGGTCGGCTTCGCGCTGGCCGTGCCCGACTACACCCGCTTCCTCCAGAGCACGCGCGGCCGGGTCGGCGTGCTCGACCAGCTGCAGGCGGTGGTGACCCGCACCCGGTTCCGTCAGGAGGCGGTGCTGCAGATGCAGTGCACCGATCCCGTCGATCAGGGCCGCGGAGTCGGCACCCTGCTCGGTCGCGACCTGCAGGCGCACCTCGCGGAGCGCGGCTACCGCCGGCTGAGGGTCCCCTACATCGCCCGCGACGGGGTCGCCGCGCGCGCCCAGCTGGAGCGCTTCGACGGCGTGCCGATGCACGGCGTCACCTTCTATCGGCGCGCGGTGCGCTGAGGGCCGGTCAGCGGCAGGCGGAGGCGATCGCCACCGCGTCCGCGCCCGGCTCGCCGTACGGCTCTGTGCCCGACCCGTCCTCGTAGCCGAGCGACAGCGCCCAGGCCGTCGCCCACTTCTCGTCGTCGCCCTCGAACGGAGCCGCGCGGTACAGCTCGTAGCAGCCGTCCTTCGACGTGATGGCGTGGCCGACCTCGTGGGCGACCAGACCCCGCGTCCAGTCGGCGTCCCAGTTGCGCTGGATGCTCTCGGTCAGCTGGATCATCGCCGGAGCGCCCTCCTCGAGCGTCCACGTCGCGAGTCCGGCGCCGCTGTCGAGCTCGCCGTACGCCACTCCGTCGATCTCGATGCTCTCCTCCCACGTCACGTCGAGGGGTACTCCGCCCGCGAGCGAGTCGGCGAAGTCGAGCACCTGCTGCTTCTGCGGCCAGTCGGCGGCGGCGCGGTCGGCGAGACCCTCGGCCTGCGACCGCTGAAGATCGGCCACCCGGGCGAGGTACGCGCGGAAGAGCGCGGCCTGCCCGAGGTCGACCGGCTCGTCGGAGTCGCCGTAGCCGTACAGCGCGCGCTCCAGGAGCCAGCGCGTCTCGTGCGTCGCCGCGGTGCTCGCCTCGGCGAGGGCGGTGCCGACCGCGGCCGTCGAGTCGGCGAAGTCGGCGGAGGCGGTGCGCGCCGCCCCGAGCATCGGCCGGACCCGCGCGGTCTGCTCCCGCTGCTGCGCGGCGTCCGCCTCGAGCTCGTCCGATCGGGCGTCCAGCTCGTCGGCGGCCTCGAAGCGCTCCTCGGTCTCCTGCGGATCGGCGGGAGGCCGCAGCGCCGCCCGCTCGCCGACGGGCACGTCGTCGGCCGCGTCCACGACCGCGTCGATCGCGCCCAGGTACTCGTCGCGGTCCGCCGCGTCGACGGCCACCGGGTCGGCCTCGGCGACGGCGGCCCGGATGCCGCTCGTCTCGGACACCACGGCGGCCTCGAGCGCGTCCCACTCCGCGACCGCGTCGTCGTGGTCCTCGGCGGTGTCGACGAGCCGGGTGCTCGCCTCCTCGAAGCGCTGCTCGGCGATCCCGCCGCGGACGACCACGGTCGTGACCGTTCCGCCGATCGCCAGGGCCAGCACCACACCCGCCGCGACGCCGAGGCGCGCCCCGCGCGACAGAGGGCGCCGAGGCGGTCGGCCGGGAGAGAGGGTCGCGGGATCGGGCGGCGGGAACGAGCCGGTCGCGGCTCCCGGGGCGGCTGTGCTCACGCGCCCAGTATCGCCTGCCGGCCGTGCGCGCGCCGTCCCTGCGCCGTTCGGCACTTCGCGCCCGTCCCCTGCGAGGAGGGCGGCGGATGTCGTCCCACGGCGGCGGTCTTCTGCGCGGTGCACCTGAGGAGAGCGATGGGCGGCGACGAGCCGCAGCACTCACATCCGGCGCTTAAGGCACCGCGCGTAGGGTGTCCGACTGTGGATCCCCGCTCGTCAGACGTCGCCGTGCCTCCGCTGACCGACGCGGTCGCCCAGGCGCTCGACGCGACGACCGTCGCCGAGATCCGTGCCCTCCGCGACGACTTCGCGCGCTTCATGCTCCAGTACAAGTTCGGCATGGACGAGATCGTCACGAAGGTGTCGATCCTGCAGGAGGAGTTCCGCGAGCTGCAGGAGTACAACCCGATCGAGCACGTGACGAGCCGCCTCAAGTCGGCCGACAGCCTCATCGAGAAGATCGAGCGCAAGGGCTGCGAGACCACCTTCGAGGGCATCGCGGGCGCCATCACCGACATCGCCGGTGTGCGGATCACCTGCAGCTTCGTCTCGGACGTCTACCGCGTCTTCGATCTGCTCACCTCGCAGTCCGACGTGACCGTCCTCGAGGTGAAGGACTACATCGCCGAGCCGAAGGAGAACGGCTACAAGAGCCTGCACGCGATCGTCGAGGTGCCGGTGTTCCTCTCCGGAGGGTCGGTGGACGTCTGCGTCGAGGTCCAGTTCCGCACCATCGCGATGGACTTCTGGGCGAGCCTCGAGCACAAGATCTACTACAAGTACGACCGCCAGGTCCCGCAGGAGCTGCTCGACGGTCTGGCCGACGCCGCGCGGACCGCCGCGAGCCTCGACTCCGACATGGAGCGCCTGCACCGCCAGGTCCGCGGCGAGCTCCCCCTTCAGAGCGCTCCGGCGCCCCGCGTGGTCGACGTCTGACGCCGGCCTCAGCCCAGCGCCGTCACCAGCACGAGCAGCAGCACGGCGGATCCGTTGAGGGTCGCGTGCGAGATGATCGCCGCCCCGAGACGGCCGGTCACCGTCGAGATCCAGCCGTGCGCGAGCCCCGCGATCACGGTCGTCGCGCCGAGCGTCACGACGGTCGCCGGATTCACCATCTGGTGCCCGTGCAGCAGCGCGAACACCAGCGTCGAGGCGATCACGCTGAAGACCGCCGCCCAGATCCGGCGTCCGCGGGTCGGAGCAGCCGCGGCCACGCTCCGGCGCAGCATCCGGTTGCGCACGGCGCGCATCACGACGCCGCGGCACAGGATCTCCTCGACGACCGGCGCGACGACGACGGGGATGAACACCGAGCTCAGCACGAACCAGAGCGGATCCGGCGCCAGGTCGAGATTCGACTGCGCGTCCTGCAGCGACGGCGAGAACGCGAGCAGCACGGCGACGATCGCCAGCCTGACGCCGATCCCGAGCCCGATGCCGATCGGGATATCGACCCAGCGGAACCGCAGCCCGTAGTCGGCCGCGAGCGAGCCCAGGCCGCGCAGCCGCGAGGCCGCGATCGGGACGATCAGCCCGATCAGGTAGCTGCCGAACGCCCCTGCGAAGAGCAGCCCGGGGGAGTAGGGCAGCACACCGAACCCGAACAGCAGGATGAGCGCCGCCAGCGGAAGCACGATCCCCACGATCGTCAGTACCGCGGTGGGGAGCCCCCAGCGCACCCGCGGATCGGGCAGGTAGAGGAGGGAGGAGTAGGGCGCTCCGACCGAGGGCTGCGGTTCGGCGCTCAGCCAGCCGTCGTACGAGGCGGGTGCTCCCGGCAGCATCGATCCGGTCGGGGGCGCCCAGCCGCGCGGTGCGGGATCCGGAGGATCGAGGGCGATCGTCGACGGGTCGGGCGGCGGGAAGGCGGCGGAGTCCATGGCCGGATCAGCCTACGCACGCGACCTGGGCGAAGAGGCCCGGTGCAGAGGGACCGTCCCGGAGAACGAGAGAAACCCCCGCCATGTAGAAGCTAGGCGAGGGTTTCCGTGGCTCCGACGGGCGTCGATCCCGTGACCTCACGATTTTCAGTCGTGCGCTCTACCAACTGAGCTACAGAGCCGTGCGACGTATCGCCGCTGAAGACCTTGACGTCTTCGTAAAAAGGCCCTTCCTCTCGGAAGGGCCTCTCTGCGACCCTGACGGGACTTGAACCCGCGACCTCCGCCGTGACAGGGCGGCACGCTAACCAGCTGCGCTACAGGGCCTCGTTGCGAAGACAAGCATACTGCCTTCGAGGCTGTTCGATTTTCACGCCCCGGCCCTCGCGGTCCGGTGCACTTGCAGGTAGTCCTCTCGGCCCATCCGTGACCCCAACGGGATTCGAACCCGTGCTGCCGCCGTGAAAGGGCGGTGTCCTAGGCCACTAAACGATGGGGCCGGGAGCTCGCGGGGCGACCCTGCGGCCGACCCCCCATGACTACCGACACGCAAGCATAGGGACACCGGAGCGGATATGCAAAATCGAAGGTTTCGAGCGTGTGAAGAACCCCGTCCGGGGTGGCACAGCTCTAGGCACACCGGTAGGGCCTTGGCTAGGGTTGGTAGGAATTGCCACCCTCGCGCGACGGAGCCGCACCGTCGAGCGAGAGGGCTCCACCGACACGCCTGAGGTACCATGCTCCATTCGCCGCGCCGCCTTCGTCCTGCCCGGTCCTCCGGCGCGCCGCGGCTCGGTCGATTCCGCAGCACCGCGCTGGCCTCGGCCGTCCTGGCGCTCGTCGCCGGCCTCCTCGTCGCCTCGCCCGCCCAGGCGGTCGAGTACCCGTCGTGGGAGGACGTCGAGGCCGCCAAGGGCGACACCGCAGCAGCCGCCGCCCAGGTCGAGAACATCACGTCCCTCATCGCCGGCCTGCAGGACCAGGTGCAGGCGGCGCAGGAACTCGCTCAGCAGCGCGGCCAGGAGTACTTCTCGGCGCAGGAGGCGTTCGACGAGGCCGCCGATCGCGCCACCCAGCTCGAGGCGAAGGCCACAGCCAGCGCCGACGAGGCCGATGCGGCCTCGCAGCAGGCGGGCCTGCTCGCCGCCCAGCTCTACCGCACGACCGGTACCGATCTCTCGGTCAACATCTTCCTCGACGGCCAGGGCGGCGAGGCCGACGACCTGCTGTCGAAGATCGGCAACATGTCCAAGCTCGTCGAGCGCTCGAACGCGATCTACGAGCAGGCGAGCACCTCGCGCAACACCGCCGCCTCCCTCACCGACCAGGCGAAGGTCGCGCAGACGGCCCGCGAGACCCTGCGGATCGCGGCCGAGAGCGCGCTGGCCGAGGCGACGTCGGCACAGGCGGCCTCGGAGTCGGCCCTCGCCGAGCAGCAGCAGCAGAGCATCGTGCTCGAGGAGCAGCTCGCGGCGCTGCAGGACACGGAGTCCCGCACCGTCGCCGAGTACCAGGCGGGTGTCGCCGCGCGCGAGGCCGAGCGCCAGCGCAAGCTCGCCGAGGAGGAGGCCGCACGGGTCGCGGCCGCCGAGGCCTACCGCCAGGCGCAGGCCGCCGCCGCGGCTGCTCGCCCGAGCTCCGGCAGCAACTACAGCGCCCCCGCGCCCTCCGCGGGCGGCGGTTCCACCGCAGTGAACGACTCCGGCTGGGTCCGCCCCGCCGCGGGCCGCATCACCGGGACCTTCGGTCCGCGCGGCACGATCTCGACCGGCGGCGGCTCCACCAGCAGCTCGCACCGCGGCACCGACATCGCCGGCGGCTGCGGCATCCCGATCTACGCGGCGCACAGCGGAACGGTCTCGTACGCGGGCCCCAACGGCACCTACGGCAACTGGATCCTGCTCGAGCACGGCGACGGCATCAGCACCGGTTACGCCCACATCGTCGCGGGCGGCATCTACGTCAGTGTCGGCCAGCGCGTCGAGGCCGGTCAGCAGATCGCGGCCGTCGGCTCGACGGGCGCCTCCACCGGGTGCCACCTGCACTTCGAGACCCGCGTCAACGGCGTCGCCGTCGACGCTCAGCCCTTCATGGCAGCACGAGGAGTCACACTTGGTTGACACGAAGACGACCGCCCGCAGCTTCACCCCGGCACCGCGCGAGCGGGCCTGGAAGGGCAGGCTGCCGCTGGCCGTCTCGGCCGCCTTCGCGGTGACCGCGGTGACCGCCTCCCTCGGGCTCACGCCCGCCTCCGCCGACGACCCGAGCTACCCCTCGTGGGACGACGTGCAGAACGCGAAGACCGACGAGGCGACGAAGCAGGCCGAGATCGACTCGATCACCAGCCTGATCGCCGGCCTGCAGACCTCGGTCGACGAGGCCTCGATCACCGCGATGAAGAAGGCCGAGGCGTGGCGCCAGGCCAAGGAGTCGCTCGACGCCGCCGCCCAGACCGTCGACGAGCTCGAGGCGCAGGCCACCGCCGCGTCGACCAAGGCCCAGACTTCCCGGATGCGCGCGGGCCTGCTGGCCGCGCACCTCTCGCGCGCCGCCGGTGGCGACCTCTCGATGAGCCTCGTCGCGAGCGGCGAGGACGCCGGTGATCTGCTCTACCAGCTCGGCGCGATGTCGCAGCTGACCGAGCAGTCGCAGAAGGTCTACGGTGACGCGCTCGCCGACAAGCAGAACGCCGAATCGCTCGGCGAGCAGGCCGATGTGGCCGTCGCCGAGCATCAGAAGCTCTCGGACGCCGCCGATGAGGCGCGCTCGGCCGCCGATGCGGCCAACGCCTCGGCACGGGCCTCCCTCGCCGCTCAGGAGGCGAAGTCGTCGGAGCTGATCGCCCAGCTCGCGCTCCTCAAGGACTCGACGGTCGAGATCGAGACCGCCTACCTCGAGGGCGAGCAGCAGCGTCGGGCGGCTGCCGCCGAGGCCGCCGCGCAGGCGCAGGCCGAGGCCGAGGCCGCTCGGGAGGCGGCGCAGCCGGCTCAGGCCGCACCGGCCGCCGCTGCGCCCGCCGCTCCCGCGCAGCAGCCGGCTCCCGCGGCTCAGCAGCCCGCGGCGCCGCAGCCCGCTGCTCCTCCCGCGCCCGCTGCTCCGGCCGCGCCCGCTGCTCCTGTCGCCCAGCAGCCGGCTCCCGCTCCGGCCCCCGCGGCACCGGCGCCCGCCCCCGCTCCTGCCCCCGTCTCGAACACGAACAGCGTCGAGACCGCGATCAGCTACGCGATGGCCCAGCTCGGCGAGGAGTACGTGCTCGGCGGCATGGGTCCCGACCAGTGGGACTGCTCGGGACTGACCAAGGCGTCGTACGCCTCCGCCGGCGAGTACATCGGCACCCACTCGGCGACCAACCAGTACAACCAGATGGCCGCCGAGGGCAAGCTCGTCCCCTACAGCCAGCGCCAGCGCGGCGACCTGATCTTCTGGGGCGGGAGCGGCGACTACTACCACGTCGCGATCTACCTCGGGAACGGCCAGATCATCGAGGCCGCCGACTACGGCAAGCCCGTTCGCGTCTGGCCCACCTGGGGCACCCCGACCGGCATGGTCGGCCGCCCGGCGTCCTAGACCCGGTCGCAGAACGAGGGAAGCCGCTCCCGCCGAGACGTCCAGCTCGTGCTGGATCCCTCGACGGGAGCGGCTTCCCTCGTTGCAGGAGGCCCGGGGTCAGTGACCCTCTTCGGCCAGCTTCTTGATGCCGTCCTGGATGATCTGCTCGGCCTCGGCGGCGTCGCCCCAGCCCTCGACCTTGACCCACTTGTTGGGCTCGAGGTCCTTGTAGCGCTCGAAGAAGTGCTTGATCTCGTTCTTGGTCTGCTCCGGCACGTCCCCGATGTCCTGGATGTGCTGCCAGCGCGGGTCCTTCGCGGGGACAACGACGACCTTGGCGTCGGAGCCCGCCTCGTCGCTCATGTTGAGGACGCCGACCGGGCGCACCGAGACGCCGACGCCGGGGAACACGGGGTACTCGAGCAGCACCAGCGCGTCGACGGGGTCGCCGTCGAGGCCGAGGGTGTTCTCGAAGTAGCCGTAGTCCGTCGGGTAGACGAAGGAGGTGAACAGCACGCGGTCGAGGTAGACGCGACCGGTCTCGTGGTCGACCTCGTACTTGTTGCGGCTGCCCTTGGGGATCTCTACGACGACGTCGTATGCGGCCATGTTCGCTCCTTGAGTCGGTGGCGCCGTGAGCGGCGCATCGGCGGATCGGACCCGCCTCCCGAGCACTCACTCGGGGGCCGGATCGCTGGCATTACGTTACTTGATGTGCCCGATCGCCCCCGCCTGACTCCTGCCGTCGCCGACATCCGCCGCGCCGTGCGCGCGAGCCTCGACGAGCTCGACCCCGGGGTGCTCGTGCTGGTCGCTCTGAGCGGGGGAGCGGACTCGCTCGCGCTCGCCTCCGCCGTCGCCTTCGAGGCGCCCCGCGGCGGTCGCCGGGCCGGCGCCGTCATCGTCGATCACGGGCTGCAGGAGGCGTCGGCCGCGATCGCGGGGCGGGCGGCCGAGCAGGCGCACTCGCTCGGGCTCTCGCCGGTGCTCCGCGAGGTGGTGTCGGTGGCGGCCGCTTCGGGCGAGGGGGGTCCGGAGGCGGCGGCGCGCACCGCGCGGTACCGCGCCTTCGACGACGCGCTGGTCGCCACCGGCGCCGCGGCGATCCTCCTGGGCCACACCCTCGACGACCAGGCCGAGACGGTGCTGCTCGGTCTCGCGCGGGGAGCAGGTGCGGCGAGCCTGCACGGGATGGCGGTGGTCAGCGGTCCTCTGCGGAGGCCGCTCCTCGGCCTCCGCCGCGAGGCCACTCGCGCGGCGTGCGCCGATGCCGGGCTCGAGTTCTGGGACGACCCGCACAACGACGACCCCCGCTACTCGCGCGTCCGTGTGCGCCGCAGCGTGCTGCCCGTGCTCGAGGACGAGCTCGGGCCCGGCATCGCGGAGGCCCTCGCCCGCACAGCCGAGCAGCTGCGCGAGGACGGCGACGCACTCGACGCGATGGCCCTCGACTGGGCGCTCGAGCTCGTCGGCCAGAACGACGAGGGCCACGTCACCGTCGACGCCCGCGGCCTGGCCGCCGACCCGCCGGCGCTGCGGCAGCGCATCATCCGGCTGGTCGTCTCCAACGAGTTCGGAGTCTCGCTCTCGCGTGCGCAGACCCTCGCGGTCGCTGCCCTGGTCACCGACTGGCACGGCCAGAAGGGCGTCGACCTCCCGGGCGTCCTCGCCACCCGCGTGGGTCCGAGCCTCGTCTTCGCCCCCGCCGGCCCTCGCTGATCGAGCAGCGCGCGGAGCGGGATCCGCTCCCCCCGAGCCGCCCCGTAGAGTGGCCGGGTGGAAGCAGCCGACATCGCCGATGACATCACCGAGGTCCTCTTCACCGAGGCCGAGATCCATGAGCGGATCCGCGGCCTCGCCCGCGCGATCGAGCGCGACTACGCCGGCGAGAACCTCCTCATCGTCGGGGTACTGCGCGGCGCCGTGATGGTCATGGCCGACCTCGCGCGCGAGCTCAAGCTCGACATCGTGATGGACTGGATGGCCGTCTCCTCCTACGGCAGCAGCACGAAGTCCTCCGGTGTGGTGCGGATCCTGAAGGACCTCGACACCGACATCACCGACCGCAAGGTGCTGATCGTCGAGGACATCATCGACTCCGGTCTCACGCTCTCGTGGCTGCAGGGCAACCTGCGCAGCCGCGGCGCCGAGTCCGTCGAGATCTGCGCTCTGTTCCGCAAGCCGCGCGCGGCGAAGGTCGAGGTCGACGTGGCGTACGTCGGCTTCGACATTCCCAATGACTTCGTGATCGGCTACGGCCTGGACTACGCCGAGCGCTACCGCAACCTCCGCGATGTCGCGATCCTCGCTCCCCACGTCTACGAGTAGCCGCCGCGCCGACACCGCTCAGCGGAGCCTCGAGCGGCTCTTCGGCGTGCCGGTGCTCGGGTACCACATGAGCTACCCGACCTCCCTGCGGGCCGACGCCGAGTTCAACTACTGGTGGCTCGCGCACGCCATCGACGCTCAGGTCGACGCGTTCGAGCGCACGGGAGACGCCGCGCATCTCGAGCGAGCCGAGCGCGTGCACCGCGCGATCCGCCTCCGCAACGGGGGCAGGCTCGTCAACGGCTACTTCGACGACATGATGTGGCTCGGAGGAGCACTCGCACGGCTCGGCGAGGCGACGGGGGAGCCGAGATGGCTCGACCGCGCCGACCGGCTCTGGCGCTTCGCGGTCGACCGCGGCTGGAACCTCCGCCACGGAGCGAGCCTGGCCTGGCGCCGACGGCAGCTCGACTACAAGAACGCGCCGGCGAACGGGCCGTTCGCGATCCTCGGTGCCCGGCTGGAGCGCCTCCGCCCCGCGGGCCGCGAGGAGCTCGCGCGTGCGGCCTTCGACTGGATCCACGTGCGCCTGCGAGACGCCGGCACCGGATTCGTCGCCGACGGCATCGGCCGCGAGGGCGGCTCGGCGCGCGACGACTGGGCCTTCAGCTACAACCACGGCGTCTACATCGGAGCGGCGCTCGCCCTGCACCGGCTGCGACCCGACGCACGGCTCGTCGCGCACGCCTCCCTGACAGCCGATGACCTGCTCACCCGGCTCGCTCCGGGCGGGGTGTTCGTCGACCAGGGGACGGGGGACGGTGCTCTGTTCGGAGGCGTCGCCTACCGCCACCTGGTCGACCTGGCCACGACCGACGGAGTCGCTCCCGCGACCGCCGACCGCATCCGCCGCTTCGTCAGCGGCAGCGTCGACACCCTCTGGAGCGTGAGCGAGCGCGGAGGCCTGCTGCTCGCGGGCCCGTGCTGGGACGTGCCTGCGCGCCTCCCCGCGACGCTGTCGGCCCAGCTCGGCGCGGTGCTGGCCACGGAGGCCGCCGCCGCCCTCGCCGCGCGGTCCCTGCCGATCGAGTAGCCCGCGCCGCAGGATCCGCGTGTGTCAGGAGTCGGGGCCGGACGGCCGCGCTGCCGACGGGGTGGGTCTCGATTCGCCCCTGCAGGGCTGCTCGACGAGCAGGCGCGCAGCCAGATGCTCCTCCCGCTCGACGCGGAGCGCTCGCGCGGCGCACGCCAGACTGGGGGCGTGAGAGCCGAGAGAGCACGACCCGGGCGCACGGTCGCCGTCGTCATCAATCCGAGCAAGTTCGACGACGTCGGGGCCGCCGAGGACCTGGTCGCCACCGTCGCCCGCCGTCTCGGCTGGGACGAGCCGCTCTGGTTCGAGACGAGTGTCGACGACTCCGGAGCCTCGGCCGCCCGCGCGGCACTCGACGCAGGCGCGGACGTGGTCTGCGCGATGGGAGGCGACGGCACGGTCCGCGCGGTCGCCTCCGTCCTGCGCGGAACGGGGGTGCCCTACGGCCTCCTGCCCAGCGGCACCGGCAACCTGCTCGCCCGCAACCTCGGCCTCCCGCTCGGCTCGCTGGCCGAGGCGGTCGAGATCGCCCTCCTCGGGCAGGACCGCCCCATCGACGTCGGCACCGCGGTGTTCGACGACGGCGAGGAGCGCGTCTTCATGGTGATGGGCGGGGTCGGGCTCGACGCCGAGATCATGGACAAGACGGACGACGAGCTGAAGAAGAAGGTCGGCTGGGGCGCGTACGTCGCGGCGGGGGCGCCGGCGATGTTCAAGGCGGGCTTCGAGGCGACGATCACGATCGACGGGGCACCGGAGCCGTCGACCCGCTGCCTGATGGTGCTCGCGTGCAACTGCAGCTCGGTCGTGGCCAACATCGAGCTCGCGGCCGGTGCGGTGCTCGACGACGGCGATCTCGAGCTCGTCCTGCTGCGGCGCCGGTTCGGTCTGGCGCTCGATGTCGCGACCGGCAATCGCAACGGGCTCGCCTCGCTCCTGCAGTGGCCGGGCCGCGAGTTCGGGTTCGAGCTCGATCAGCCGGTGCTGGCCGAGCTCGACGGTGACCCGGTCGGGCGCACCACGGCGGGCCGCTTCGGCGTCGACCCTGGCGCGCTGGTCGTACGGCTGCCGGTGCCGACTCCGAAGAGCCCGGGTCTCACTCCACACGACTCGGTGATCGTCGACACCACCTCGATCGCGACGATCGTTCCGGACGAGGAGCGCGCCTGACGCTTGCGATGATGTCTTTTACGGTTGTAAGTTATTTACGAACGTAAGAGATGGGGCGCTGCCTCGACTCCCGAGGAGAAGAGGACGCCCGTGACCGATCCCCGGCTCACCCGTTCGCGCGAGCTGCTGACCGCGGCGATCACCACGGCTCTCGACCGCCCGGGCGACGCGCAGCCCTCGATCACCGAGCTGTGCGCCGCAGCCGGAGTCAGCCGGCCCACCTTCTACCAGCACTTCGGAGACGTCCCGTCGCTCATCGAGGCGGCCGCGGACGAGCGGATGCACGCGCTCTTCGGAGCGGTCGCCCCCGTCTCGTCGGCCGACGAGTGGGAGCCGACCGTGCCGCGCGTCGTCCACGGCCTGCTCGACGGGCTGCTCGTGCACGACGACTTCTACCGCCGCGTACTGACCGGGGGCACCGCCCGCGCGGTCCAGGAGTCGGTCGTCGCGTTCCTCGCGCGCCGGCTGCTCACGTTCTCGCCGCTCGCCGCGCGCGAGCCCGACGCCGGCGATCACGGCCGCGTCGAGCGCTTCGCCACCTTCCTCGCCGCGGGCACCACCTGGCTCGTCGTCGGCTGGCTGCTCGAGGGCGACGGGCGCCGCCCGGTCGCCGATGCCGCGTCCGACATCGCCGAGCTCCTCGTCACCGGAGTCGCGTCGCAGCGGCTCGCCGCTCTCCACTCCACCTCCGCGAAGTAGAAGGACCATGCCCACCTCCGCTCTCCGCCGCGCCCTCGGGCGCGTCCAGCCCCGCCTCGTCGTCGTCTTCGCCGCGATCGCCCTCATCCCGCTGATCTACGCGGGACTGCTGACCTCGGCGAACCTCGATCCCACGCACCACCTCGACACCGTCCCCGCCGCCGTCGTCGACGAGGACACGGGCGCCACCGCCTCCGACGGCTCGTCGCTCGCGCTCGGCGACTCGGTGACGGACGCGCTCCTGTCGAGCTCCTCCCCCTCGAACTTCGCGTGGACGCGGCTCGACGCCGACGAGGCGGCGAGCGAGCTCGCCTCGGGTGACGTCTACGCAGTGCTGACCATCCCTGCGGGGTTCTCGGCCGACGTGGCCTCGGTCGGAGGCGACGACCCGGCAGCGGCGACCGTCGCGAAGCTCTCGATCGAGACGGACGACGGCGCCAACCTCATCGTGGGCACCATCGCCTCCACGATCGGCTCGACCGTCACCGCCACCGTCGAGGAGGAGGTCGGCGAGACCTACCTGAAGAACATCTACCTCGGCTTCACCGACGTCCACGACAGCCTCGCGCAGGCGGCCGACGGAGCGTCGCAGCTGGCCGACGGCTCCGCCCGGGCCGCCGACGGCTCCTCGGAGCTGGTCGTCGGTCTCACGCAGCTCGAGGACGGGACCGCGCAGCTCGCGTCCGGCGCGGGGACCCTCGCGTCGGGCGCCGACTCGGCGTCGTCGGGGGCAGCGACCCTCGCCTCCGGGCTGCAGCAGCTCGCCGGCGGCACGGCGCAGCTGCCCACTCGGGCCGCGGCTCTGAACGACGGAGCGACCTCGGTCGCCGCCGGTGCGCAGAAGCTCGACACGGGAGCGGCGGATCTGGCGACCGGCGCGACGACGCTCGCGGGGTCGACTCCGTCGCTCGCGGCGGGTGCGACCGACGCCGCGGCCGGCGCGCAGGCGCTGCAGGCCGGGGCCGCCACGGTCTCCGACGGGACGGCGAAGGCTCTGACCGGAGCCGGAGTGCTCGCCGCAGGTGCATCGACGCTCGCGTCGGGAACGCCCGCGCTCGCCTCCGGTGCGGCGACCCTCGACTCCGGCCTGCAGTCGCTGATCGCGCAGTACGGAGCCCTCTCCGACGCGGAGCGCCTCGCTCTGCTCACCCGGCTCGAGGCCGGCGCGGCGTCGGTCTCGACCGGCGCGGCCGACGCCGATCAGGGGGCGCAGGAGCTGTCCTCCGGAGCGACCGCACTCGTCGGCGACTCCGAGACAGGGCTGACCGCGCTCTCCACGGGTGCCGCCACCGTCTCGACCGGTGCGACCGACCTCGCCGCCGGCACGCAGAAGCTCTCGGACGGAGCCGCGCAGATCGACTCCGGCGCCCAGGCGCTCTCGACCGGCGCGCGGACCGTCGCGTCGGGAGCCGCCTCCCTCGATACCGGCGCCGCTCAGCTCGCCGGCGGAGTCGGGACCCTCGCCGGGAGCGTCGGCCCGCTCACGACGGGCATCGCCGACGCCTCGACGGGCGCGAACGCCCTCGCCTCGGGAGCCGCCTCCCTCGCGACAGGCGCCGACTCGCTCGCCGCCGGAGCCGCCTCCGCGGCCGACGGCACCGCCACCGCCGCCGCCGGCTCGGAGTCGCTCGACTCAGGCATCGACTCCCTCGCCGACGGCTCGCAGACCCTCACCGACAAGCTCACCGACGGCGCCGACCAGGTGCCGACCTACACCGACAGCCAGGCGGAGTCGCTCAGCGCTGTCGCCGCCGCTCCCGTGGCGCTCGACAAGGAGCGCCTGAACGAGGTGCCGCAGTACGGGTACGGGCTCGCGCCGTACTTCCTGGCGCTCGCGCTCTGGGTCGGTGCGCTGGCCTTCTATCTCATGAGCGCACCGTTGAGCGAGCGCCTGCTCGCCGCCCGCCGCCCCGCCTGGGTGATCGCGCTGCGCAGCTACCTGCCCGGTGCGCTGATGGCGGTCGCGCAGGGTGTGCTCGCAGCGCTGGTCCTGCGCTTCGGAGTCGGCATCGAGGCCTCGAACCTGCCCGGTCTGATCGGGATCGCGGTGCTCACGAGCCTGACGTTCGTCGCCATCAACCAGGCGCTGATCTCGCTCCTGGACGCTCCCGGTCGCTTCGTCGCCCTGCTCCTGATGGTCCTGCAGCTCTCCTCCGCGGGCGGCACCTACCCGGTCGAGACCGCGCCCGCCTTCTTCCAGGCGATCCACGGAGTGCTGCCGCTGACCTACACGGTCGAGGCGTTCCGCTCCCTGATCGCCGGCGGCACCATCGGAGTCGCGAACGCGGTCCTCGTCCTCTCCCTCTGGCTCCTCGCCGCCCTGTCCGTGACCGTGCTGGCCGCGGCTCGCCGCCGCCGCGGCCTCACCCCCGTGCTCGCCGACCCGGAGCCGCTCCGCGAGACTGCGTAGGTCGCCCCGTCGCGGCTCCGCCGGATCGACCCTCCAAGAGTTGTCGTACTCGACGGCCCAGTACGACAACTCTTGGACTCTCGCGCTCCACGCTCTGCGGATCGCGACCCTCTCGGGAAGCCGACTGCGAGCTCTGATGCAGCGCAGCCGCGTCAGAGCTGATGAACACGATGGGCACAGCGTTCGGCCCATGGCGAACGCGTGGCCGGCGTCCAGAGTCCGGGAGGTAGCCTGGCACTCACATTTCTCGTCAGAAAGGTGCCGGGTGTCGCACCCGCAACATTCATGAACGTCAAGCGCATCTTCCGGGGTCCCATTCTCTACGTCGTCCTCGCGATCGTGGCGGTCTGGATCGGCTCCTCGCTGATCACGATGTCCGGCTTCCGGCAGGTCAGCACGCAGGAGGGCCTCGGGCTCCTCCAGGACGGCAAGGTCGCCTCGGCGAAGATCGTCGACGGAGAGCAGCGCGTCGACCTGACTCTGAGCCAGGCCGACGGGGACAACGGCACTCAGGTGCAGTTCTACTACGTGGCCCCGCGCGGCGCCGAGGTCGTCGACGCCGTCACGTCCGCGACTCTCGCCGACGGCTACGACGACGAGGTGCCGCAGACCAACTGGTTCCTGTCGGCGCTCGGCTTCCTCCTCCCGGTCCTTCTGATCGGCGCGTTCTTCTGGCTGATGCTCTCGGGCATGCAGGGCGGCGGCAACCGCGTCATGCAGTTCGGCAAGTCGAAGGCGAAGCTGGTCTCGAAGGAGTCGCCCAAGGTCACGTTCGGCGATGTCGCCGGCGCCGACGAGGCGATCGAGGAGCTGCACGAGATCAAGGAGTTCCTCAAGGAGCCCGCGAAGTTCCAGGCCGTGGGCGCGCGCATCCCTAAGGGCGTCCTCCTCTACGGCCCTCCCGGCACCGGCAAGACGCTGCTGGCCCGCGCCGTCGCGGGTGAGGCGGGCGTCCCCTTCTACTCGATCTCCGGATCCGACTTCGTCGAGATGTTCGTGGGTGTCGGTGCGAGCCGTGTCCGCGACCTGTTCCAGCAGGCCAAGGAGAACTCGCCGGCCATCATCTTCGTCGACGAGATCGACGCCGTCGGCCGCCACCGCGGTGCCGGCATGGGCGGCGGACACGACGAGCGCGAGCAGACGCTCAACCAGCTCCTGGTCGAGATGGACGGCTTCGACGTCAAGACGAACGTCATCTTGATCGCCGCGACGAACCGCCCCGACATCCTCGATCCCGCGCTGCTGCGCCCGGGTCGCTTCGACCGCCAGATCGGCGTCGACGCCCCTGACCTGCTCGGCCGCAAGCGCATCCTCGAGGTGCACGGCCGGGGCAAGCCGCTCGCGGGAGGCGTCGACCTCGAGGTCGTCGCCCGCAAGACGCCCGGCTTCACCGGCGCCGATCTCGCCAACGTCCTCAACGAGGCCGCGCTGCTGACCGCTCGCTCCAACGCGCAGCTGATCGACAACCGCGCGCTCGACGAGGCCATCGACCGCGTCATCGCCGGTCCGCAGCGCCGTACCCGCGTCATGCGCGACAAGGAGAAGCTGATCACCGCCTACCACGAGGGCGGCCACGCCCTCGCTGCGGCGGCGATGCGGCACACCGACCCCGTGACCAAGGTCACGATCCTCCCGCGCGGCCGCGCCCTCGGCTACACGATGGTGCTCCCGCTCGAGGACAAGTACTCGACGACGCGCAACGAGCTGCTCGACCAGCTCGCCTACGCCATGGGCGGCCGTGTCGCAGAGGAGATCGTCTTCCACGACCCGACCACCGGAGCGTCGAACGACATCGAGAAGGCGACCGCCATCGCCCGCAAGATGGTCACCGAGTACGGCATGTCCTCCGACATCGGCTCGGTCAAGCTCGGGTCGTCCTCGGGCGAGATGTTCCTCGGCCGCGACATGGGCCACCAGCGCGACTACTCCGAGCAGATCGCCGAGAAGGTCGACGCCGAGACCCGCCAGCTGATCGAGCAGGCGCACGACGAGGCGTGGCAGGTCATCAACGCCAACCGCGACATCCTGGACCGCCTCGCGACCGAGCTCCTCGAGAAGGAGACCCTCGACCACGACCAGCTGGCCGAGATCTTCAAGGACGTGCGCAAGATCGACGAGCGCCCGCAGTGGCTCTCGAGCGACAAGCGTCCGCTCTCCGACCTGCCGCCCATCGCGGTGCCGGTAGCGAAAGCCCCGATCGACGCGGGCGTCACCGACGGAGGCGTCACCTCCGACGCCGGCGAGATCGCCCCCCAGCGTCCGCCGCTGATCACGCCGCGCCCCGCGACGGCCTGATTCCGGTGCCCGTCGACAAGGCGCGCATCGAGGCGGCCGTCGTCGAGCTCCTCGCGGCCATCGGGGAGGACCCGGGGCGCGAGGGGCTCACGTCGACGCCGAAGCGGTTCGCCGAGGCGTACGCCGAGTTCTTCGGCGAGTTCGAGCTCGACCCGGCCTCGCACCTCGACGAGACCTTCGCGGTCGTCGAGGGCGGGCGGGCCGAGCAGCAGACCGTGATCGTGCGCGACCTGTCGTTCCGCTCGGTCTGCGAGCACCACCTCCTGCCGTTCGTCGGCGTCGCCCACATCGCCTACCGGGCGGGGGACCGCGTGATCGGGCTGGGCAAGCTCCCGCGGATCGTCGAGACGGTCGCATCGCGCCCTCAGTTGCAGGAGCGGCTCACCGAGCAGGTGGCCGAGGTGATCGACTCGGGTCTGAATCCGGAGGGCGTGCTGGTGGTCGTCGATGCGGAGCACGGCTGCGTGCGGATGCGCGGCGCGCGCCAGACCGCGAGCTCGACCGTCACCGTCGCCGCCCGCGGCACCCTCGCCGAGCCCGCCGCCCGTGCCGAGATCATCGCGCTGATCGGCGTCGCCCGGGGGGAGTGACGTGCTCCCCTCCGCAGCGGATCTCGCTCCCGGCGGCCGTGCGGCGCTCCTCGGGATCCTCAACGTCACCCCCGACTCGTTCAGCGACGGGGGCCGCTGGCTCTCGGTCGACGACGCCGTCCGGCACGGCCTGGCGATGACCGCCTCCGCCGGAGCGGGCCCCGGATCGTTCGGCGCCGACCTCGTCGACGTCGGAGGCGAGTCCACCCGCCCGGGAGCCCCGCGGGTGGATGCCGACTCCGAGCAGGCGCGGGTCCTGCCGGTGATCCGCGCGCTCGCCTCCGCGGGTGTGCGGGTCAGCATCGACACGATGAGCGCCGCGACGGCCGCCGCGGCGCTCGACGCGGGTGCCGTGGTCGTCAACGACGTCTCGGGCGGGCTCGCCGATCCGGCGATGCTGCCCCTCGTCGCCGAGCGCGGCGCGGTCTACATCGCGATGCACTGGCGCGGTCACAGTGCCGGCATGACCTCGCTCGCGACCTACGACGATGTGGTCGCGGAGGTGCGCAGCGAGCTCGCGCGCCGGGTCGACGCCGCGCACGGGGCCGGGATCGCCGGTGATCGACTGATCCTCGATCCGGGTCTCGGCTTCGCCAAGAACGCCGAACACGACTGGGCGCTGCTGGCGCACCTCGATGCGATGACCTCGCTCGGGTACCCGGTGCTCGTCGGGCACTCCCGCAAGCGCTTCCTCGCTCCGTTCGCCGCCCCCGGGGCGCCCGCCGCCGACCGCGACGAGGCGACGGCGATGCTCAGCCTCGTGGCGGCCGAGCGCGGCGCATGGGGAGTGCGCGTGCACGACGTCCGCTCGAGTGCTCACGCCCTCGCCCTCGCCGCTCGCCTCGACCGGGAGACACCGTGATCGACCCCGCCGCCCTCGCCGTCCGCGACTCGATCACGCTGACGGGCCTCCGCGTGCGCGCGCACCACGGCGTCTTCGACTTCGAGCGCGAGAACGGGCAGGACTTCGTGATCGACGCGACCGTCTGGCTCGACACCGCCCCTGCGGCCGACGGCGACGCGCTCGCCGAGACGGTGCACTACGGCGAGCTCGCGATCGCCCTCGCCGACGCCGTGACGCGCGATCCAGTCGACCTGATAGAGACGGTCGCCGAGCGCCTCGCGCGGGTCGCCCTCGGTTTCGCGGCGGCCGAAGTGGTGCGCATCACGGTGCACAAGCCGGATGCGCCGATCCCGCTGCCGTTCGACGACGTCGCGGTGCAGATCACGAGGAGCCGAGCATGAGGGCCCAGCGGATCCGCCCGGAGCGCCATGTCGTCCTCGCGCTGGGGAGCAACCTCGGCGATCGGCTGGCACACCTCTCCGACGCCGTGCGCGCGCTCGCGACGACCCCGGGACTGCGCGTGCTGGCGGTGTCGAAGGTGGTCGAGTCGCCCGCCTGGAAGCTCGACGGAGTCGACCACGACGCCCCCGCCTACTTCAACGCGGTCGTCACGGCGTCGACGACCCTCGAGCCCGACGACCTGCTCGCGGCGACCTCCGCGATCGAGCTCGCGGGCGGGCGCCTCCGCGGCGCGGGCGAGCAGCGCTGGGGCGACCGCACCCTCGACATCGACATCATCGCGATGGGAGGCGTCGCTCGCGACGACCAGCACCTCACGCTGCCCCATCCCCGCGCCCACGAGCGGGCCTTCGTCCTCGAGCCCTGGCTCGATCTGGAGCCCTCGGCGGTGCTCCCCGGCGCGGGCCCGATCGCCGAGCTGCGGCTCCGCGCGACCGACCGGGTCGCCGACCGGCCCGAGACGCTAGCGTGGACGAGCGGCGGTTCCCCCGCGAGCGCCCCGACGAGCACCGCCCCCGGAAGACCCGATCCCGAGAGCAGCACTCCGTGACCCGCACCCGCATCAGCACCCTCCTCGGCCTCGGCCTGGCCGGTGCCGTGGCCGGCTTCCTCCTCGACCTGGCGATCGCCTCCGCCGGGCGGCCGGTCCTGATCCCGCCGCTGACGGTGCCGCTCACCCTCGTGGCGGTCGCCGCGCTCGTGGTCGGCTTCGCGATCCCGATCCACCGGGCGACCAGGGGGACGCTGCGCCGCCCGATCGACCCGTTCCGGGCGATGCGGGTCGTGGTCCTCGCGAAGGCCTCGAGCCACGTGGGCGCGCTGCTGCTCGGGGCCTCCGGCGGCATCCTGGTCTACCTGCTCAGCCGGGCGGTCATCCCTTCGCTAGGCTCCGTGTGGCAGGACGTCGCCACCATCGTGGGCTCCGTCGTCCTGCTGGTGGCCGGCCTGATCGCCGAGCACCTGTGCACCATTCCGCCGAGTGACGACGACGATTCCGCCGTCGGCGAGGTGAACCACGCCTGACGCCGACCCCTGTCGGGCGCGGGCAGGGAGGACGTCATGACCGACGAGCCGGAGGCGCGCCCCGTGGCCGAGGGGCGCCGGAGCCGTCGCGAGGCGGTCGCGCTCGACGGCCGACGCCTCGAGGTCGCCGGTCAGTGGCGGCGGGTGTCGCCCAAGTACGTCGCGGTCGAGGTCGTGTCGGCGGTGATCTCGAGTGTGGTCCTGCTCGCGGTGCCGACCGTGCTCTGGCTGGTGGGTGTCGAGTGGGCCTGGCTCCTCCTGGTGGCCGCCGCCGCGCTCGCGGTCACGCTGCTGATCGTCGCGCCCCGGCGCGCCCGGGCCTACGGCTACCTCCTGCGCGACGACGACCTGCTCTTCCGCCGCGGCATCATGTTCCAGCGCTTCGTGTCGGTGCCCTACGGCCGGATGCAGCTCATCGACGTCAACCGCGGTCCGCTCGCCCGGGCGCTCGGGCTCGCCGACCTGCGCTTCGTCACGGCGGCCGCCGCGACGGGAGTCAGCATCCCGGGTCTCGTCGCCGGCGAGGCGGAGGAGCTGCGCGACCGACTCGTCGCTCTAGCCGAGTCGCGCCGGGCCGGGCTGTGAGCGGGGCCTCCGCAGCTCCCGTCCGCGGGATCGAGACCGACCTCGCCGACGGGGAGTGGCACCGCCTGCACCCCGCGACGCCGGTGCTCAAGGGCGGGATCGGCCTGCTGGTCGTCATCGGCATCGTCGTCACGAACCTCCGCGAGCGTCTCGTCGAGCTCTTCCTGCCAGGCCCCGGCGGATTCGAGAGCGGCGACCCCGTCGACGAGCTGCTGCGCCGCGGACTCGTCGGCTGGGCGCTGCTCGCGGTCGCCGTCGGGCTCGCCGTCGCCGTGTTCGCGTTCTGGCTCTCGTGGCGGATGCACACCTTCCGGATCACGGACGAGGTGGTCGAGGTGCGCTCCGGCGTCCTCTTCCGCACCAACCGGCGGGCGCGACTCGACCGCATCCAGGGGATCGCGGTGCAGCGTCCGCTCTTCGCCCGCCTCTTCGGAGCGGCCAAGCTCGAGGTGAGCGTCGCCGGTCAGGACGCCAACGTGCAGCTCTCGTACCTCGGCTCGCGGCTGGTCGACGCGCTCCGCCGCGACATCCTCCGCCTCGCCTCCGGGGTGCGCGAGCGCGAGGCGGTGGCGGCGGGCGACGCCCCCGCCGGCGGCTTCCTCTCGCGCCGGATCGAGGAGTTCGTCGATCTCGAGGACGACGGGACGCCTCCGGAGTCGGTCGTGTCGATCCCGCCCGGCCGGCTGTTCGGCTCGCTCGTCTTCAGCGGCTTCACGGTGTTCCTGGCGGTCTCGGTGGTCGTCGTGGTCCTCGTCGCCGTCTACGGGTCGCCGTACGTGCTGATCGCGATCCTGCCCGGCCTGATCGGCTCCGGCAGCTACTACGTCCGCCAGTTCGTGCGCTCGCTGCGCTACTCGATCGCGGGCACACCCGACGGCGTCCGCGTCGGCTACGGCGTCCTCTCGACGAGCAGCGACACCATTCCCCCCGGACGCATCCACGCCGTCGAGATCACGCAGCCGCTGCTCTGGCGCCCGTTCGGCTGGTGGCAGGTCAAGATCGACCGCGCCGGGCACGGGGCCTCGCGGGGAGCGAACGGCGAGCCGAACACGACGATCCTGCCCGTCGGCGATCTGGTCGCCGTCGAGCGCGTGCTCGGGCTGCTGCTCCCGGGTGCTGCCGAGGGAGCGGAGGCGACCCCGGTCGGCGACGCCCTGCGCCTGCGCGACGCCCCCGGCTACACCCGCGCGCCGCTCGCCGCGGCCTGGCTCCGGCCGTTCTCGTGGCGCCGTACCGGCTACCGGCTCACCGACGACGTCGTCGTGATCAGGAGCGGGGCGGTCTGGCGACGGGTCGCGGTCGTGCCGCTCGCGCGGATGCAGAGCGTCGGCGTGCAGCAGGGGCCGCTGCAGCGGCTGCTCGGGCTCGCCTCGGCGCGGGTGCACACGGTCGCGGGCCCGGTGACGCCGATGGTGCCGGTGATGAGCGTCGCCGACGGGCGCGTGTTCTTCGACGAGCTCGCGCGTGCCGGGGTCGCCGCGGCCGGGCGCGACGAGAGCCACCAGTGGGGGAGGCGCGCCGCCTCCGCGCCGGCCGTGGCGCCCGCCGCCCGGCCCGCCCCGCTCGAGCGCGCCGCCTGGCCGGCGCCGGAGGGACCACCGCATGCCTGACACCCGCCGGGACGGACGCCTCGGCGTCGGCGTCATCGGAGCCGGCCGGGTCGGCCCCGTGCTCGGTGCCGCCCTCGCGGGCGCCGGCCACGCCGTGATCGGCATCGCGACGACCAGCGAGAGCGGCCGCGAACGGGCGGATGCGCTCCTCCCCGGTGTGCCGGTGCTGGCCGTGCCCGACCTGGTCGAGCGCAGCGAGCTCGTCATCATCGCCGTCCCCGGAGGCGAGATCGCGGCTCTGGTCGCGGGCCTCGCCGCGACCGGAGCATGGCAGCCCGGGCAGCTCGTGCTGCACACGGCGCCCGAGCACGGCTTCGGCGTGCTGGCGCCGGCACTCGCCTCCGGAGTGATCCCGCTCGCGGTCCACCCCGCGATGGCCTTCAGCGGGACGAGCCTCGATCTCGCCCGCCTCTCCGAGACGTACTTCGCGGTGACCGCGCCCGGCCCGGTGCTGCCCATCGCGCAGGCGCTGGTCGTCGAGATGGGCGGCGAGCCGGTCACGGTCGCGGAGGCGGATCGTGCGGCATACGCGGAGGCCGTCTCGACCGCGACCACCTTCTCGACCGCGATCGTCGATCAGGCCGCGGGACTGCTCGCCGGCATCGGCGTCGAGAAGCCGGGTTTCTTCCTCTCGAGCCTCGTCCGCTCCTCCGTCGACGATGCCCTGCGCCGCGCGGCGGGCTGACCACCGCCCGCCTGCCTCACTCGCTCGCGAGCCGACCACTCGAGCCGCAGGCTTCTCCCGGGAGGAGCGCGCTCGCCCCCGCCGGTAGGGTTCTCGGGTGATCAGCACCATCGAACGCATCGACGCCCTCCGCGAGCGGCTGCAGGAGGAGCGTCGCGCCGGTCGGAGCATCGCCCTCGTCCCGACCATGGGCGCCCTGCACGACGGTCACCTCGCGCTCGTGGAGCGGGCCCGCGAGATCGCGGACGTCGTGGTCGTGTCGATCTTCGTCAATCCGCTGCAGTTCGGCCCCTCCGAGGACCTCGACCGGTATCCGCGCGATCTCGAGTCCGACCTGACCCTTCTCGAGCGGGAGGGGGTCGAGTACGTCTTCGCACCGACCGTCGCCGAGATGTACCCCGACGGCCCGACCTCGACGCGCGTCGTGGCGGGCAGGGTGGGCACCCTCTACGAGGGTCGCTCGCGCCCGGGGCACTTCGACGGGATGCTCACCGTCGTGTCGAAGCTCCTGAACATCGTCCGGCCCGACGCCGCTCTCTTCGGCCAGAAGGACGCGCAGCAGCTGTTCCTCGTGCGCCGGATGGTGCGCGACCTCGACCTCCCCGTCGTGATCGAGGCCGTGGAGACGGTCCGCGAGGAGGACGGACTCGCGCTCTCGAGCCGCAACCGCTATCTCGACCCGCGCGAGCGCCGCGCAGCCCGCACAGTACCGCTGGTGCTCGAGGCCGCCGCGTCGGCCGCCGACCGCGGCGTCGACTCCGTCATCGCCGCCGCGCAGTCGGCCGCGATGGGCGAGCCGCTGGTTAAACTGGACTACCTCGTCGTCGCCGACCCGACGACGCTCCTCCCGGTCGACGACGACCACCGCGGCCCGGCCCTCGTGCTCGTCGCCGCGGTCGTCGGCTCCACCCGCCTCCTCGACAACGGCCCGATCCTGCTCGCCTGATCGCGCCCGCCGCCTCCGATCGAAAGCACCGTCCCACCATGGCCGACACCCCCGACACCCCCGACGAGCTCTCCGCCGAGGAGGCCTCCGAGCAGAAGGCCGTGCGCCTGGCCAAGCGCGAGCGCCTGCTCGAGCGGGCCGGCGACGACCTCGGCGGCGGCGCGTACCCGGTCGCCGTCGGCGTCACCGACTCGATCGCGGCGGTCCGCGCGCGCCACGAGGGCATCGAGCCCGACGTCAAGACAGGCGAGCGCGTGGGCGTGGCCGGCCGCGTCGTCTTCCAGCGCAACACCGGCAAGCTCTGCTTCGCGACGCTGCAGTCCGGTGACGGCGCGCGCATCCAGGCGATGGTCTCGCTCGGCGACGTCGGCGACGAGTCTCTCGCCGCCTGGAAGGAGCTCGTCGACCTCGGCGACCACCTCTTCGTCGAGGGCGAGGTGATCTCGAGCAAGCGCGGCGAGCTGAGCATCTGGGTGTCCGAGTGGACCATCGCCGCCAAGGCGATCCTCCCGCTGCCGAACCTGCACAACGAGCTCGGCGACGAGACGCGGATGCGCCAGCGCTACCTCGACCTGATCGTGCGCCCGCAGGCCCGCGACACCGTCGTGACCCGCGCCACGGTCAACGCCTCGCTCCGCAGCACCTTCGTGGGCCACGACTTCCTCGAGGTCGAGACCCCGATGCTGCAGGTGATGCACGGAGGCGCCTCCGCCCGACCGTTCGCCACGCACTCGAACGCGTTCGACACCGAGCTCTTCCTCCGCATCGCGCCCGAGCTGTACCTCAAGCGCGCGGTCGTCGGAGGGATCGAGCGGGTGTTCGAGATCAACCGCAACTTCCGCAACGAGGGCGCCGACTCGACGCACTCGCCCGAGTTCGCGATGCTCGAGGCCTACCAGGCGTACGGCGACTACACGTCGATCGCCGACCTGACGCAGGAGCTGATCCAGAACGCGGCGCTCGCCGTCGCCGGATCGCACGTGGTCACCTGGGCCGACGGCACCGAGTACGACCTCGGCGGCGAGTGGGAGCGGATCTCGATGTACGAGAGCCTCTCGCTCGCGGCCGGCATCGAGATCACTCCGTCGACCGCGCTGGTCGAGCTCGAGACGCTCGCCGAGCGCGAGGGCGTCGAGGTGCACGTGCCCACGCACGGCAAGTACGTCGAGGAGCTGTGGGAGCACTTCGTGAAGGGCGGCCTCACGCGGCCCACCTTCGTGATGGACTTCCCGGTCGACACCTCGCCGCTCGTGCGCGCGCACCGCAGCATCCCGGGCGTCGTCGAGAAGTGGGACCTCTACGTCCGCGGCTTCGAGCTCGCGACCGGCTACTCCGAGCTGGTCGACCCTGTCGTGCAGCGCGAGCGCTTCGTCGAGCAGGCGCGCCAGGCGGCCGCGGGCGACGACGAGGCGATGCGCCTCGACGAGGACTTCCTCCGCGCGCTCGAGCACGGCATGCCGCCGACCGGGGGGATGGGGATGGGCATCGACCGGCTCCTCATGGCGATCACGGGCCTCGGGATCCGCGAGACGATCCTGTTCCCCCTGGTCAAGTAGGCCGCGTGGTCCGCGCATCCAGCATCGTCGCGACGGCGCTCGCCGGCGTCCTCACCCTCGCGCAGTTCGGGGTGGGGGCGGCCGTCGCGACGTCCGTACTCGTCGACTCCTCCGACCTCGGCACGGCCCTCGCCGACCAGCGCGCGGCCGAGGCGTTCGTGCCCGACGACACGATCAGCGGATTCGCGGACCGCACGGCCATGTCCACGCGCGGCCGCGCCCTCTACTACGCCTCGAGCCCGTCGGTCGAGCCGACCGCGGGCTTCAACACCCTCTGCGGCTACGGCGCCTCCGACGACATCGTGCTCGGCTGCTACACCGGCTCCGACATCTACATCTCCGACGTCGAGAACCCCGATCTCGACGGGATCCGCGACGTCACCGCCGCTCACGAGATGCTGCACGCGGCGTGGGTCCGCCTCGACGCCGCCGAGCAGGCGGAGCTCGGCGCCGAGCTCGAGGCGGCGTACGCGGCGCTGCCGCAGGACGGGCCGATCGCCGAGCGGCTGGAGCTCTACCGCACCGGTGGTCTCGGCGAGCGCGTCAACGAGCTGCACTCGATCCTGGGCACCGAGGTGGCGGACCTGCCGCCCGCGCTCGAGGCCCACTACGCCGCCTACTTCGCCGACCGCTCCGTCGTGGTCGGGCTGAACGCGCGCTACGAGGCTGTCTTCACCGACCTCGAGAACCGCATCACCGACCTGGTCGCCCGCATCGACGCGATGTACGCCGACCTCACGGCGCGGGTCGACGCGAACAACGCCGAGTACGACGCGCTGAACGCCGAGATCGACGACTTCAACGCCAGGGCCGACAGCGGGGACTTCGCCTCGACGGCCGAGTTCGAGGCCGAGCGAGCCGACCTGCTCGAACGGGGCGACGCGATCGACGCGACACGCGACACGATCGACGCCGACATCGCGGTCTACGACGGTCTGCGCTCCGAGCTCGAGGGGCTGAACGCGGACGCCTCCGCCCTCAACCAGTCGATCGAGAGCCGGTAGCACCGCCTCTCGCAGACCGCACGGTCGCGCGCACGGCAGCGCCCCCGTCGCGCTGACCGGCCACTCCCGAGCCCCTCCCCGCGAGGCCCGGTAGGATCGCCCCATGGACTGGGAGATCTGGAATCAGGGGCTGTGGGCGCTCGTACCGACGCTGAGCGTCGGAGTCCTCTTCTGGTTCATCATGCGCTCCGTGATTCGCTCCGACCGCAACGAGCGGCGCGCCTACGACCGCATCGAGGCCGAGGAGCGCACGCGCCGGGGCCTCCCGCAGCGCGACGCCTCCTGAACCGGGCACGACCGCAGGTGCGCGCCGCGGCCGGCCCACTGACACGCACGACCGGCGAGGAGACGCGGTGACGGGACCCGACTGGTCGCTGGTGCTCGCCGTGGGGGCGATCGTCGTCGAACTCGTCGTCCGGGTCGTCGCCGTGATCGTCGTCCCGCGCAACCGCCGCCCGACGACCGGCCTCGCCTGGCTGATGGCGATCTTCCTGATCCCCTACGTCGGCATCCTGCTGTTCCTGTTCATCGGGAGCTACAAGCTGCCGCGCAAGCGCCGGCGCAAGCAGGAGGAGATCAACCGCTTCATCCTCGAGTCGACCGACGGCATCGACCGTGTCGCGCGCAACCACCCGTGGCCGCAGTGGCTCGAGTCGGTGGTCACCCTGAACCGCAACCTCGGGGCCATGCCGCTGGTCGGAGGCAATGACGCCAGTCTCCAGGGCGGGTACGAGGAGACCATCCGGGCGATGGCCGACGAGATCGACCGCGCCCGCCGCTACGTGCACTGCGAGTTCTACATCCTCGCGGCCGACTCGACGACGGCTCCGTTCTTCGCCGCACTCGACCGCGCCGTGGCGCGCGGAGTGACGGTCCGGATCCTCCTCGACCACATCGCCTCCATCCGCGTGCCGGGCTACTTCACGGGAACCCGCCGACGCCTCCGCGCGCTCGAGAAGGCCGGCGCGAAGTGGTCGTACATGCTGCCCGTGCGCCCGTGGCGGATGCAGTACCAGCGGCCCGACCTCCGCAACCACCGCAAGCTGCTGATCGTGGACGGCAACGCGGCCTTCATGGGGTCGCAGAACGTCGTCGACTCGAGCTACAACAAGCGCGGCAACATCCGCCGCGGTCTGCACTGGCACGACCTGATGGTGCGCCTCGAGGGTCCGGTGGTGCAGGGCATCAACGCCATCTTCATCACCGACTGGTACAGCGAGACCGACGAGCTGCTGCTGCGCGAGTCGGAGCCGATGGAGGCGCTGCAGAGACGCGACACCATCGACTGCCAGGTCGTGCCGAGCGGCCCCGGCTTCGACGGCGAGAACAACCTCCGCCTGTTCCTCGCGCTGCTCTACTCGGCGCAGAAGTCGATCATCATCACGAGCCCGTACTTCGTCCCGGACGAGGCGATGCTGTACGCGATCACGACGGCGACCCGGCGCGGCGTGCACGTCGAGCTGTTCGTCTCCGAGATCGGCGATCAGGCCGTGGTCTACCACGCGCAGCGCTCCTACTACGAGACGCTGCTGACCTCGGGCGTGCGGATCTGGATGTACCGCAAGCCGACGATCCTGCACGCCAAGCACTTCACGATCGACGACGACGTGGCGGTGATCGGCTCGAGCAACATGGACATGCGCTCGTTCAGCCTCAACCTCGAGGTGTCGCTGATGGTCCGCGGGTCCGAATTCGTCGAGGATCTGCGCCAGGTGCAGCAGGACTACCGCGAGCACTCCCGCGAGCTGACCCTGCGCGAGTGGCGGCAGCAGCCGCTGCGCTCGACGATCCTCGACAATCTGTCCAGGCTCACCTCCGCTCTGCAGTGACACCCCCGGATGGGGCTGAGGCGAGGATGTCTCACGTCTTGTAGGCTCCCGGAGGACGAACGCTCTCCGAACGGTCGTCGTCACGATCGGAGTCGCCACCGTGGTCCCTCGTCCCACCTTGATCAATCCGCTGAGCGTGCCTCTCGGCCCGGGCGGCAGAGCCGTCCGACTGCGAGGGGGCGACGGCGTGGCGGCGCTGCGCCGCACCCTCGAGGTCGGCGTCGATCTCCCCGCGCGGTTCCGGATGGACCTCGCCATCGGCGCCGTCGAGCGGCTCCGCGTCCTGCACGTCGTCTCGACGTCGTTCGCGGCCCGCTGGCCCGCTCCGTCCGCATCCGACGACGCCTCGGCGTTCGTGCTGCCGGTGGAGGGGACGCTCGGCATGGAGTCGGCCGGCGGGCACGTCGCGGTCGACGACGGCGCCCTGGTCCTCTCGGCCGACTCCCCGGCGATCCTCCGCGCTCACCGCGCCGTCCGATTCCTCGTGCTCTGCACCGACGGCTCCGCCTCCGATCGCTCGCGCAGGGTCGAACCCGCGCGCACCCTGCCCGAGTCGCCGCTGACGGCATCCGCGCGGACGATGCTGCGCGCGTTCCTCACCGACCTCGACGTCGACCACGCGGTGCAGGCCGAGTACCTGCAGGGCACCGTGCTGCGGCTCGCCCGCATCCTCGGGGCCGAACGCGAGGAGGAGGAGACCGAGCGGCTCGGGCTGCACGACATGGTCGACGCCGCGATCCAGGTCATCCGGACCGACTACAGCGACCCGCTGCTCGACCCGGGGACGGTCGCGCGCCGCTGCCGGGTGAGCCTGCGCACCCTCCAGCGCGCTGTGGCCGACGAGCGCGGCACCACGCTGCGCGAGCTGATCTCGGCGATCCGCACCGAGAACGCACTCCGGCTCGTGGGCACGGCGGAGGCGGCGGGGCTGCCTCTCAGCGACATCGCGCGACGCTCCGGCTTCTCGTCGCCCGAGCGCCTGCGACGGGCGATCACGACCGAGACGGGGCTCTCGCCGAGCGAGTACCGGAGGCGCCTGCGTCTCGAGGAGCGCGTCGCCGGTTGACGGCCGGCCGACCGCCGCGCAATCCCCTGGCCCGGTCGAGGATCGCGGCGTAGCGTCGGAAACTCCCGGCGTTCCGGTGCACGCGGCTCCGTCCTTCCGCGATGCCCGGCGCGGGGTCGAGAAGGGAACGGACATGACGGCATCCGGAACGACGCGCATCCTCATCCTCGGCGGCGGGTACGTCGGCCTCTACACCGCGTGGGGGCTCGAGAAGCGGCGCGGGGTCACGCCGATCGACGTCACCGTGGTCGAGCCCAACCCCTACATGACCTACCAGCCGCTCCTGCCCGAGGTCGCGGGCGGTCATGTGCAGCCGCGCCACGTCACAGTGCCCCTGGTCTCGGCGCTCAAGCACACCCGCGTCATCCGCGGGGCGATCACGGGTGTCAGCCTGGCCGACCACGTCGCGACGGTCGCTGCGCTCGACGGCTCGACCCGCACGCTGCCGTTCGACCAGGTCGTCTTCGCCCTCGGTGCGGTCACCCGCACATTCCCCACGCCCGGCCTCGCTGAGCATGCCATCGGCTTCAAGACGGTCGAGGAGGCGGCGCACCTGCGCGACCGCGTCATCGAGAACATCGCGCAGGCGGCGCTGACCACCGACTCCGCCGAGCGCCGCCGGCTGCTCACGTTCGTCTTCGTCGGCGGAGGCTACACGGGCGTCGAGGCGCTGAGCGAGCTGCTCGATCTCAGTCGCCGCACGCTCGCCGCACAGCCGTCGCTCTCGATGGGCGACGTCACCTGGCATCTCGTCGAGGCCCTCGACCGGATCGCTCCCGAGGTGGGCCCGGAGCTCTCGGCCTGGACGCTCGACCACCTCCGCTCGCGTGGCGTGCACGTGCACCTGAAGACGACGATGCCCTCGTGCGAGGACGGCGTGGTCGAGCTCTCGAGCGGCGAGCGGATCCCGACGGCGACCATCGTCTGGACGGCCGGAGTGAAGCCCCATCCGATCCTCGACGCGACCGATGCGCCGCGCGGGCCGAAGGGACACGTCTCGGCCGACGCGCGCCTGCGCGTGATCACGGACGACGGCGAGCCGATCCCCGGAGTCTGGGCCGCCGGCGACGGAGCGCAGATCCCCGATCTGACCGCCGAGAAGCAGCCGGCGTACTACCCGCCGAACGCGCAGAACGCGGTGCGGCAGGCGAAGCTCCTCGCGCAGAACATCGTGGCCGACCTCACCGGCGGGGTCGTCGAGGAGTACCGGCACGTCTCGGTCGGCACGGTCGCCGAATACGGGCTCGGCAAGGGCGCGGGGGTCATCAAGGGCGTCAAGCTCCGGGGTCCGCTCGCCTGGCTCGCCCACCGCGCCTACCACGGGGCGGCGATGCCCACCCTCGATCGCAAGTGGCGCGTGATCTCGGGCTGGATCGCCGACGCGGTCACTCCGCGCGACCTCTCGCCGATGAGCGCGATGCAGGACCCCCGGCGCGCTTTCCGAGAGAGCGCGGAGGCCACCGACCGGGCCGCTGCCGAGAAGGCTGCCGAGAAGGCGGCGCCCGAGAAGTCCTGAGCCGGCTGCGTCCCGCGTCAGGCTCGGCGCGGTTTGAGCCTCACGGTCGGCAGCGTCGGCGCGGGCAGGGCTCGGCCGTCGTAGCCCTCGACCGTGCCGAAGGGGCCGTCGGAGGCGCCTCCGGCGATCACGTCCGACTGCCAGCGTTCGCGTGCGGCCGCGACGTCGTCGTGGCTGCGGCCGACGAAGTTCCACCACATCACCAGCTCCTCGGCGAAGGGCTCGCCGCCGATCAGCACGACGCGGCCGCCCGCATCGCCGGCCGTCAGCGCGAGGACGTCGTGCCCGGGTGCGACGTAGGCGAGGTCTGAGCGCTCGACGTCGACGCCCTCGACCGCGACAGGGCCGGAGTCGACGAGCACGCCGTGCTCCCACGCCGGGTCGACCGGCAGCTCGACCCGGGCGCCCGGCTCGAGGTCGATCTGCGCGGCGACCAGGGGCGTGAAGGTGCTCGCGGGCACGGAGGCGCTGAGCATCCCGCCGACGAACACCCGGACGATCGCGCCCGGAAGGTCGACCCGCACTCCGCGGTGGTGCTCGAAGAACGGATCGACGAGCCGCGCCTCCTCGGGCAGCGCGACCCAGAGCTGCACCCCGTGGAGCACGGGCTGCGCACCCGTCGACACCTCGGAGTGCGAGATCCCGCGACCCGCCGTCATCAGGTTCAGCTCTCCCGGACGCACCAGCTGGTGGCTGCCGACGCTGTCGCGGTGGTCGATCTCGCCCTCGAAGAGCCAGCTGACGGTCTGCAGGCCGGTGTGCGGGTGCGGCGGCACGTCCATGCCGGCCTCGTGGCCGAGGCGCACCGGACCGTAGTGGTCCGCGAAGCACCAGGCGCCGATGGTCGAGCGCGAGCGCTGGGGCAGGGTGCGGCGCACCTCGATGGCCCGCGGCCCGCCGAGCGGGACGAGGCGCGCCTCCAGGATCTCGACCGGGGCGCCGCCCGCGGCGGGCTCGGAGGCGACCGGATGCTCGTCCGGATGCCGCTCCAGGTTGCTCATCCGGAAAGTGTATGACGACGCATGGAGCAGTCGCCGGTGCGAGCCGGAGGGACGGGGACCGAACGCCCTCACGCCCAGGGCGAACAGGGGGTCCGACCGGGAGGACCGCTGGTTACAGTCGATCTATCGGAGCCCACCCCTGCGGGTTCTGTAGGGAGTGACAGCATGTTCGAGAGATTCACCGATCGCGCACGGCGCGTCGTCGTCCTGGCCCAGGAAGAGGCCAAGATGCTCAATCACAACTACATCGGCACGGAGCACATCCTGCTCGGGCTGATCCACGAGGGCGAAGGAGTCGCCGCCAAGGCGCTCGAATCCCTCGGCATCTCGCTCGACGCGGTGCGCGAGCAGGTCCAGGACATCATCGGCCAGGGGCAGCAGCAGCCGACCGGCCACATCCCCTTCACGCCGCGTGCGAAGAAGGTCCTCGAGCTGTCGCTGCGTGAAGCGCTGCAGCTCGGCCACAACTACATCGGGACCGAGCACATCCTGCTCGGCCTCATCCGCGAGGGCGAGGGTGTCGCCGCACAGGTGCTCGTCAAGCTGGGCGCCGACCTCAACCGGGTGCGCCAGCAGGTCATCCAGCTCCTCTCGGGCTACCAGGGCAAGGAGCAGGTCGCCGTGGGTGGTGAGCAGCAGCAGCCCCAGGGCGGCTCGCAGATCCTCGATCAGTTCGGACGCAACCTCACGCAGGCCGCGCGCGACAACAAGCTCGACCCGGTCATCGGGCGCGAGAAGGAGATCGAGCGGGTCATGCAGATCCTCTCGCGCCGCTCGAAGAACAACCCCGTGCTGATCGGCGAGCCCGGCGTCGGCAAGACCGCCGTCGTCGAGGGCCTCGCCCAGGCGATCGTCCGCGGCGACGTCCCCGAGACGCTGAAGGACAAGCAGCTCTACACGCTCGACCTCGGCTCGCTCATCGCCGGTTCCCGCTACCGCGGAGACTTCGAGGAGCGCCTCAAGAAGGTGACGAAGGAGATCCGCACCCGCGGCGACATCATCACCTTCATCGACGAGATCCACACCCTCGTCGGCGCAGGGGCCGCAGAGGGCGCGATCGACGCCGCCTCGATCCTCAAGCCGCTGCTCGCCCGCGGCGAGCTGCAGACCATCGGCGCGACCACGCTGGACGAGTACCGCAAGCACTTCGAGAAGGACGCCGCGCTCGAGCGCCGCTTCCAGCCGATCCAGGTCGCGGAGCCGTCGCTGCCCCACACGATCAACATCCTCAAGGGCCTGCGCGACCGCTACGAGGCGCACCACAAGGTGTCCATCACCGACGGCGCGATCGTCTCGGCCGCCAACCTGGCCGACCGCTACATCAGCGACCGCTTCCTCCCCGACAAGGCGATCGACCTGATCGACGAGGCCGGCGCGCGTCTGCGCCTCTCGATCCTCTCGGCACCGCCCGAGCTGCGCGACTTCGACGACCGCATCGCCGTCGTCCGCGCCGCGAAAGAGGCCGCGATCGAGGATCAGGACTTCGAGAAGGCCGCGTCGCTCCGCGACGAGGAGAAGCAGCTGCTCGGTGAGCGCCTGCGCCTCGAGAAGCAGTGGAAGTCGGGCGACGTCAAGGCGACCGGTGTCGTCGACGAGGGCCTGATCGCCGAGGTCCTCGCGCAGGCGACCGGCATCCCGGTGTTCAAGCTGACCGAGGAGGAGTCGTCGCGACTCGTCTTCATGGAGAAGGCGCTGCACCAGCGCGTCATCGGTCAGGAGGAGGCCATCGCGGCCCTCTCGCGCACCATCCGCCGCACCCGCGCGGGTCTGAAGGACCCCAAGCGCCCCTCCGGATCGTTCATCTTCGCCGGGCCCACCGGTGTGGGAAAGACCGAGCTGGCCAAGGCGCTCGCCGAGTTCCTCTTCGACGACGAGAACGCGATGATCTCGCTCGACATGTCGGAGTACGGCGAGAAGCACACGGTCTCGCGGCTGTTCGGCGCCCCTCCCGGATTCGTCGGCTTCGAGGAGGGCGGGCAGCTCACCGAGAAGGTGCGCCGCAAGCCCTTCAGCGTGGTCCTCTTCGACGAGATCGAGAAGGCCCACCCCGACATCTTCAACTCGCTCCTCCAGATCCTCGAGGAGGGTCGTCTGACCGACGGCCAGGGACGAGTCGTCGACTTCAAGAACACCGTCATCATCATGACCACCAACCTCGGTGCGCGTGACATCGCCGGTGGTCCCGTCGGGTTCCAGATCGAGGGCGACAACGCCACCGGCTACGACCGCATGAAGGGCAAGGTCAACGAGGAGCTGAAGAAGCACTTCAAGCCCGAGTTCCTCAACCGCGTGGACGACGTCATCGTCTTCCCGCAGCTGTCGAAGCCCGAGCTGCTCCAGATCGTCGACCTGTTCATCAAGCGTCTGGGCGACCGCCTGCTCGACCGCGACATGACGGTCGAGCTGACGCAGCCCGCCAAGGAGCGGCTGATCGAGGTCGGGTTCGATCCTGCCCTCGGCGCCCGCCCGCTGCGCCGCGCGATCCAGCGCGAGATCGAGGACCAGCTGTCCGAGCGCATCCTGCAGGGCGGGCTCGGGTCGGGAGACCACATCCACGTGGACTTCGTCGACAACGCGTTCGTCTTCACGACGACTCCGCGGTTGATCTCGATCAGCGCCGGTGCGACGACGGGTGCGGCGACCGCCGGCTCTGCGACGCCCGACCTGATGGCCTGATCCGATCTCTCGAAGGCCCGTTCCTCCTCGGAGGGGCGGGCCTTCGTCGTGCCCTTCGCGGGTGGGCGTCCGGTCGCGGCTCTAGGCTGGACGGATGTCCGATTGGAAGTACCCGGTGCGCCGGGCCCGCACGAGCGACGTCCCCTTCATCCAGGAGCTGAGCGAGCCGCTCGTCAACAACCGCGTCCTGCTGGGCAAGGACCGCGTGGTGCTCTACGGGGCGGTGCAGGAGTTCCGGATCGCCGAGAACGGCGACGGCGAGCGGATCGGCTGCGGCGCGCTGCACGTGATGTGGGACGACATCGCGGAGGTGCGCACTCTCGCCGTCGCCCAGGACTGGCTCGGCAGGGGCGTGGGGCACCACATCCTCGAGCGGCTCGAGAACGACGCGCGCGAGCTCGGGCTGTCGCGCCTGTTCTGCCTCACCTTCGAGGTCGACTTCTTCGCCCGGCACGGCTACTCGCCGATCGGAGAGAAGGTCGTCGATCCCGAGGTCTACGCCGAGCTCCTCCGCTCTCCCGACGAGGGCGTGGCCGAGTTCCTCGACCTCGCGCGCGTCAAGCCGAACACGCTCGGCAACACCCGCATGCTGAAGACGCTCTGACGACTCGTGCGTCGTAGCCTGTCCTGGTGACTCCGCCACCCCGCCGCCTGCCCTCCCGGGTCTACCGGAGGCGCAGGGCCGGGGTACTGCTCGCGCTGGTCGTGATCGTCGCCGGGCTCGCGGTGATCCTGTCGTTGCAGCCCTGGGCGGCCGCCGGATCGGGCGGCGGGAGTGAGAGTCCGTCGGCGTCGCCGCTGCCGACCCTCTACCCGTCGACGAACCCCGGGGCGACGCCCGCCGCCGCTCCCGCCTGCACCGCCGCGTCGGTCGCGGTGACCGCGGTGACGGATGCGACCAGCTACGCCGCGGGCGCGGATCCGCAGCTCTCGCTCTCTCTCGCGAACATCTCGAGTGCCGACTGCGTCATCAACGCGGGTACGAGCCAGCAGGTGTTCACCATCACGAGCGGCGCCGATCCGATCTGGACGTCGACCGACTGCCAGACTGGAGCAGCAGACCTCGACGTGCTGCTGAAGGCGGGCCAGTCGGTGACCGGGAGCTCGCTCACGTGGGACCGCACGCGCTCTTCTCCCGACACGTGCACAGGTGGGCGCGAGGCCGTGGCGGCAGGCGGAGCGGCGTACAACCTGTCGGTGTCGGTGGCCGGGATCCCCTCGGGATCGACGACGCAGTTCCTGCTGCAGTAGCCGGGTAGCCCGCCGGGGGGACGTGATCGTTCGACGCCGCGCGTAGCATCGCTGCCATGACGCGGACGCTCGCCGGGATCCTGACTGCGACGATCTCCGGGCGGTGGTCGCGGATCCGCTCGGGGATCGTGCTCGGAGCCGTAGCCGGGTTGCTCGGCGCGACTGCTGCCGCAGCGGCGCCCGCCACCGCGCTGCACGCCGGAGTCGACGACTTCCGGTTCTCGGACTACTCGGCCGTGTTCCGCCTCGGTCGCGATGACGACGGGCGCTCGACGCTGACGACGACCGAGACCTTCGTCGCAGAGTTCCCCGACGCCGATCAGAACCGCGGGATGCAGCGCGCGATCCCGCTCGAGTACGAGGGACATCCGACCGACGTCGAGCTGGTCTCGGTCACGGACGGCGACGGCGCCCCGCGACCGGTCGAGACCGAGAGCGAGGACGGCATCCTCCTCGTCACGAGCGCCGGCGACGACTTCGTTCGCGGGAGCCAGACGTACGTCTTCACCTACACCCAGCGGAACGTCACGCTGCCCGCCTCCGGGACGGACAGCGGAGAGGACGAGTTCTACTGGGACACCAATGGAACGCAGTGGCGGCAGCCGTTCGATCGCTACCTCATCCAGGTCGAACTCGAAGACGGGCTCGCCGGCGCCGCGACGGGGGCGGCGAGCTGCTACCGCGGCGCGGCGGGATCGACCGACGGCTGCTCCGTCACCGAGGACGGGGGCATCGTCCTCGCGTCCGGCGCCGATCTGGCGGCGGGCGAGAACGTCACGGTGGCGGTCGGCTTCGCGCCCGGCACGTTCACCCCGCGCGACGACTCGTACGTCGCCTCCGGCTGGGCCTGGCTCCAGATCGCGGGCGTGCTGCTGTCGCTCGGAGCACTCGTCGCCGCCGTCGTCCGGCGCAGGACGGTGCTCAGAGACGCCCCGGGACGGCCGACGGTGATCGCCGAGTACGAGCCGCCGGCCGACGGGATCCTCCTCTCGGCAGCACTGAGAGGCAAGGCGTCCAAGGCGCCGGCGGCAGTGTTCGTCGACGCCGCTGTCCGCGGACTGGTGCGGATCGAGGAAGTGGAGGGCACGAAGAGCCGGCCGTCCTTCGTGCTGCGCGTCGAGGACGCGGCGGCGCCGCGCCCACGTCGGCCCTCGCCTCCACCGGCCGAGGACGATCAGCGCTTCCTCGACATCGCCTTCGGAGTGTCTCCCCGGCCGGGCACTGTCCGCGACCTGTCCGGGAAGGACAAGGTCTTCGGCAAGGAGGTGTCGGCGCTCCTGACCACGCTTCCCGCCCGCGCGACGGAGGCGGGGCTGCGCCGGGCGGGGACCGTCCCCGGCTCGGTTCTCGTGATCGGCGCGGCGCTGCTCGGGCTGATGGCTGCGGTGGTGGGTGGCGCGATCCTCCTGGACCAGGCGCTCGGCGGTGTGCTCCCGCTGATCCTGCTGCTGCTCTCGCTCGTCGCAGGGGTCGTCTCGACGGTGCTCGTGTCGAAGGTTCCGCTGACGGCGGCCGGGGCCGAGCTGCGCGACCACCTGAAGGGCCTCGAGCTGTACATCCGGCTGGCCGAGAAGGACCGACTCGAGATGCTGCAGTCGCCGACGGGGGCGGACCGCCGCAGGGACGGTGAGGTCGACGTCGTCGAGGTGACGGAGCGCCTGCTGCCGTGGGCGGTGCTGCTCGGGCTCGAGTCGCGCTGGGCCGAGGCGCTCGCCCTGGCCTACGAGCGGTCCGGTGCCGATCCGGTCTGGTACTCGGGGACCGGCGGCTTCCAGGCCGCGGCCTTCGCGGGCAGTGTCTCGTCGTTCTCGTCGTCGGCGTCGAGCTTCGTCGGGTCGTCGACGAGCTCGTCGAGCGGCGGCGCCGGTGGCGGCGGCAGCTCGGGCGGGGGCGGCGGCGGAGGAGGCGGAGGCGGGGTCTAGGGCTTCAGGCGCTTTCTGCGGGTCCTCGCGTCAGCACGCTGCAGGCTCCGAGCGGCGGCGTAGTCGCGCGAGCTCCGGCTCGACAGGGCGAGGAGCACGAGCACGTCGAACGCCACGCTGCCGAGATTGGTCTGCAGGCTGATCGCGGCGCCGCCCTGGAGGACGGCGGTGAAGGCGGTGATCGTGCTGAGCAGGCTCGAGGTGAGCGCGAGGCCGCGGGCGGTGCCGGATCCGCGGAGGACGAGGGCCCCGAGGACCAGCCAGAGCAGCATCGCGGCCAGCAGGGCGGCGACGGCGATGCCGCGCGTCGAGGCCTCGTCGAGGGTGGAGCCTCCCGCGGTGGCCGTGCCGCCGTCGAGCCAGGTCAGATCGTCGAGTGACGCGGCCCCGGCGAGGAGCAGTGCCGCCTGCAGCGCGTAGGCCAGACCTCGCGCGACGAGCATGAGCGCACCGACGCGGGTCGTGGCCGGGCGGCGGAGGCTCGCGGCGCTGTCAGTGCCCCCCGCGAGGACCGCCTCCGCGGAGACGACGGCCGCGTCGGCCGCGAGAGCAGGGGAGCCGGCGGGGACGGTCACCGGGCGCAGATCGACGACGGGGAGGTCGCCGTCGGTGACGATCGAGTCGCCGCCGCCATTGCGGGAGTGATAGCCGGTCGAGAAGTCGCGGATGACGTCGACCGTGACCTCGGGCTGGTGGGTGCGGATGCTCGTGACGATGTGGTCGCGCTCCCGATCGGTGTCGGGCGAGATCTTGTGGGTGACCTGCAGGGTGAAGAGCGAGAGGCCGACGCTGCGGTCGAACGTCCCCGCGGCGATCCACTCCGCCGGGAACCCGCCGGGCAGCAGCCAGCCCTCGGGGCAGCGCCAGAAGCGGACGTGGTGGCGTTTCGCCGGGTTGCCGGCGACCTCCTGCTGGAACGCGACGTCCTGCTGGCGACCGAAGACGAACAGCGGCGAGACGGGGGCCTGCAGGTAGCTGCGCCGGGTGAGGGTCGAGGTGATGATCCGCCGGCTCGTGGCGAGGGTCACCTCGTCGGCGCGGGTCCAGCCGGCGGAGGTCATCGTGTGCACGAGTTGGGTGTCGCTGCCCAGGAGAGCGAGGTTGACGGGGTCACCCAGGAGGCCGTCGCTCGTGCGGGCACGGCCGATGAAGTAGTCGGGGACGTAGAGGTGGGTGAGGATCCGGTGCAGGCGCGGGAGCGCGAGGTAGGCGACGAGCACCCAGACCGCGACGTAGAAGCCGATCTGGGCCCAGCCGGAGCTGAGTCCGTCGGTGACGAGGACGACCGCGAGCAGCACCGCGGCCACCCCGCCGAGGACGAAGAACACCTGGTCGAGGAGCGCGGGGAGGGGGGATCGACGGCGCCGCGGGGGCGGCTCGCCCGCTCCGGTGCTGTCGTTCTCCCTGCCCACGGCGTCAGCCTAGGGGTGGGTCGACCGGCGCCGTCGGCCGCGGAGCCCGATCACGGTGGTATGCCGTCGACGGGCGGCTGCGCTCCCGGCCGTCAGCCGCGGGCTCCGGCGGGGATCCGCTCGGGGACGGGCACCAGGGCATGCGTGATCGCACTCGACAGGGTGAAGGCGCTCGAGTCGAGGTGCGAGGAGTGCCCGAGGCGGGTGGCCTCGTTCGCGCGCTGCTTGGCGCCGGAGGCCGGGCGGATGTCGCCCGACAGGCTGATCTCACCGAACGCGGCGATACCGGGGCGCAACGGCGTGTAGGCGTGGGCGGAGGCGATGGCGACCGCGATGGCGAGGTCGGCCGCCGGCTCCATCAGCTTCACGCCGCCGACGGTCGAGACGTAGACGTCGCAGCGGCGCAGGGGGATCCCGGCCTGGCGCTCGAGGACCGCGAGGATCATCGCGACCCGGGAGGCGTCGACTCCGTTGGTCACCCGGCGGGGGTGGTCGCCGTCGTTGGCGATGACGAGCGCCTGGATCTCGACCGGAAGCGCGCGGCGCCCCTCCATCGCGACGGTGACGCAGATGCCGGGGGTGGGGAAGCGGGTGCGGCTGAGGAAGAGGCCGCTCGGGTCGGGGATCTCGGCGATGCCCTCGGCGGTCATCTCGAAGCAGCCGACCTCGTCGGTCGGGCCGAAGCGGTTCTTGAGCGAGCGGACGAAGCGGAGCGCCGTCTGCCGGTCGCCCTCGAAGTGGCAGACGACGTCGACCAGGTGCTCGAGCAGGCGCGGGCCGGCGATCGAGCCGTCCTTCGTCACGTGACCGACCAGGACGAGGGGGAGCGCCCGCGACTTGCAGACCCGGATGAGGGTGGCCGCCACCTCGCGCACCTGGCTGGGGCCGCCCGGAAGCCCGTCGACGGTGTCGCTCGCGACGGTCTGCACCGAGTCGACGATCAGGAGATCAGGCCGCACCTCGTCGATCTGGCCGAGAACGGTCGCGAGATCGGTCTCGGCGGCGAGGTAGAGGCTGTCGTGCATCGCCCCGGTACGCTCCGCCCGCATGCGGACCTGCGCGGCCGACTCCTCCGCGCTGACGTAGAGGACCCGCTGGCCCTCGGCGGCGGCCCGCGAGGCGACCTCGAGAAGGAGCGTGGACTTGCCGACACCCGGCTCGCCCGAGAGCAGCACGACGGCTCCGGCGACGATCCCGCCACCGAGCACTCGGTCGAGCTCGCCCACCCCGGTCGGCCGGTGGTGGGCGCCCGACGTGGTCGGGATCTGCGTGATCGGCCGCGCCACCCGAGCGGCGGTCGGCGCCACCGCGGCGACGGCTCGGACGAGGCCGGTGCGCTCGGTGCTCTCGACGACCGTGCCCCACTGCTGGCACTCGCCGCAGCGGCCCGCCCACTTGGCGGCGGTCCAGCCGCACTCCGAGCAGCGGAAGGCGGCGGTGCGCGTCTTCGAGGAGGCCATGAGGGTCCTTTCGGGAGCGGGGTGCGGGGAGCGGGATGGAGAGGTGATCGGCGAACGGCGAGCCGGTGGAGTGAGGCTAGGTGCAGCCTCCGACATCGACCGGGATTCGAACGTGTCTTCGACAGTACCGTCGAGTACCGACACGCGGAGGCGCCGCGCCCGGTGCTGGGGAGAACGACGGGGAGTCGGCGTCTGTGGAGTTCTCCCGCTCCCCGAGCGGCGGCCCGGCGGTGTCGGTGGTCTGCGGGAGACTGACCGCATGGCGTCGACAGTGCACCTCCTCAAGTCCGGCCGCTCGCTCGGGGTCTCCTGGTCCGGCTCCGAGAGCGCCGAGCACGTGGTCGTCCTCGCGCATCCCGCGCCCGGTGCGGCCGACTTCGACCCCGATCCCGAGGCGACCGCGCGGCACGACGTCCGTCTCCTCTCGTTCGACCGCCCCGGCTACGGCGCCTCCTCCCTCCTCATCGACCTCGACCCCGCCGGCGCCGGCGTCGGTGCGAGTCCCGAGCAGGCGGCCGCCGACATCGCCGAGTACCTCGCGACCATCGGCGTCGCCTCCGTCGTCGTCGCGGGCTGGTCGGCCGGCGGTCGCGTCGCGCTCGCGCTGTCGGCCAACTACCCGGGCCTCGTCGAGCGCGTCGCCGTCATCGCGACTCCGGCCCCCGACGACCAGGTGCCGTGGGTCGGCGACGACAACCGCGCGATGCTCGAGGCCTGGCGCGAGCTGCCTCTCGCCGAGGCCGTCCGCTCGCTCACCGCGATGCTCGACGGCGCCTTCGGCCCGGCTCCCGACCCGGCGGCCATGCTCGGGATGCTCGGCGCCTCCGAGGCGGACGCGCCGGTCCTCGAGGCGCCCGGCGTCCGCGACCGTCTGCTGCGGATGCTCGAGCGCGCCGCGGCGCAGGGCAACCTCGGCTCGGCCGCCGACATCGTCGGCTACACGCTCCAGGAGTGGGGCTTCGCCGTCGAAGGAGTGTCGTCGCCCGCACTGCTCCTCTACGGCGCCGAGGATGCCACCGTCGGCCGCGTGCACGGCGAGTGGTACGCCGCCCGCCTCACCGATTCGCGCCTCGAGGTCGTCCCCGAGCGCGGGCACCTGCTCGCCGTCTCCGAGTGGGGACGAGTGCTCGACTTCCTGCTCCCCGGCAACGCCTGAGGGTCCCGATTGGCGCCGCTCCCGGCCGTCGCGTACACTCTTTCCCGGTACCGTGTCCGAGCGGCCGAAGGAGCATGTCTCGAAAACATGTGTGGGCTTGCGTCCACCGTGGGTTCAAATCCCACCGGTACCGCCACGAGAAGGCCCCCGCACCTCAGTCACCTGAGGCCGCGGGGGCCTTTCGCATGACGTCCCGCCTTCAGGACGCCGAGGGACCGACGCCCTTCAGAGGGGGCTTCGCGCGGCCTCTCGCAGTGTGCCGAGGCCGGATCGGAACGAGTCCTCGAACCGTCCGAGTTCGAAGTGCGGGATGCCATTCGTTCGAGCGATATCACGCCATCGCTCGAGTGCGTCTGCAACTCGAGTGAGCTCGACCCGAGCGTCGGCGATCGATAGCCTGCAGTCGGCTGCGAGCACCAGCAGCCCGTCGTTCTCCTGGGCGGACACCTCCGCGCCGCCGATCGTCGTCTGCCGGGCGGTCGCCTCGGGGTTCGGGTTGATGTCGAACGCTGGGCTTAATCGCCAACCTCCTCGTGCGCGGAGGAAGCCATGATTCCGCAGATGGTCGTCGGTGTTGTTGAGGCCGACGCTAAGAGCCGCGCGACGGAACAGCTCGTGCGCATCGTCGGTCGCGCTGGCGCTCACTTCGGGGAGCTGCTCGGCGATATCGGCGTAGTCGGCGGTCTCTCCGTCGTGCCGCTCGAGCATGGTCATGGCGCTCGTGTACCCGATGCGGACGGTCGGCCGCGATCCGCTCCGGTCGAATCGATCGAGCAGCAGGACATGGCGGCCGTCGATGCGGGAGAGCCTGCGCGAGGGAACGCGGACGCCCGATGCGGCGGCGAGGTCGAGGGCCGTCGCCTCCCAGGCCATGAGGTCCCATTCGTCGGAGTGGTGCGGGAACTTTACGATGAGCGGATGCCCGTCCTCGTCCAGAACGGACGCCTTCGGCCTGGCGCCGCCCAGAGACCCTGTGCCCGCGGCGAGCAGGATCTTCACGGCCTCGAGATCTCCATCGACGGGATCGCTGACGGCCGAGTCGGCCGCGCGGAGGAGCATCGGCAGGCTGATCAACCGCGGGACCTCGTGGTCGGGGTCGAGGAACGGGCCACGGGGATCGGCGCGGAACCGCAGTGCGCCCTGGCGGGTGACGTCGCTGACCCCGACGAGGAAGTCGACATCGTCGAGAGTCCGGGCACGGCGGGTCTGCTCGCGGGCACGACCGCGTTCCTGCTTCGCGATGAGGTTCCGACCCCACCGGTCCGGTGCGGAGTCGGCGAACGCTCCGGGCAGGCCGGAGGTCTGCTGTGATCCCGAGACGAGCCGTAGGGCTGGATCGATCGCGTAGGCGTCGGGGTCGCCCAGGTAGTCGGCGTCGTACTGGAACGTCGTCGAGGTGAGGGTTCCACGGGGTCGGTGGAAGTGGGCCCGGCCGACGAGCGCTGTTCGGCCGTTCAGCTCGACGTGGACGTCGAGTGCGTCGTGGCCGCTCATCGCACGCGCTTGCGGAGCAGGAGATCGGCGCGTGCCCGGCCGAGGTCGGTGCTGAGCGGGTCGAGCGCCTCCGTCAGGGTGCCGAGAACGCCGAGCGCACGGGCGACGCGGAGCACGGCGGAGAAGCTGACCGTCGGGTCGCCGTGCTCGAGCTTGCGGAGGGTGTCCCGGGTGATGTCGGCCCGATCGGCGACCTGTTCGGCGGTGAGACCGAGGATCCTCCGCCAGCCGGCGAAGTCGTCGCCGATGTCGCGCGCCGACCGGCGGATCACGGACGGCAGTTCACTGGCCATCTCGGCTCCTCTCGGCTATGACGACCAAAGTAGCCCTTATCGAGCCTTGTGGCGACTCTGCCCGCCATTATTCGGCCACCAGGGCAGCGAGTTCGCTGGTCGCCGGGTGGACGCCGCGTGCGCGAGCAGCGTCGCGGCGACTCCGACGGCGACGCCGATCGCGGTCTCGAGGGCGCGGTCGCGGAGGAGGACGAGCTCGTCGGTGCTGTGCGCCAGCTCGACCATGAGGATGGCGAGCGGAGTCACGAAGGCGAGGGTCAGCCCGTAGTTGCGGCCGACGACGAGCTCGGCGGTCATCTGGAGGAGCACCACGACGACGATCGTGCCGAGCGGAGACAGCGGCAGGGCGAGGAGGGCGGCGGCGATCGCGACTCCGACGATCGTGCCGAGCATCCGGTGGCCGGCCCGGACGAGGCGCGCGGTCGCGTCGACTCCCGAGACCGCGGCGACGGCCGACACCATCGCCCAGTAGGGGTGGCCGAGGCCCGTCGCGGTGGGGACGGCGCCGGCGATCAGCACGACCGCGCCGAAGCGGAGCATCGCGGCGCGGGTCGCCGGCCGGGCCGCCACCGCGCGGAACGACGTGCGCCACGGGGTCGGTGCCAGGCGACGGGCGCGGGGCGACGCGACGCCGCTGACTCCGACGAGCAGCGCGAAGGCGGCGGCGCCGGCGGCCAGGGCGAACGCCTCCGGGATCCGCGACGGCGCGACGGGGACGGAGGCGCACGCGGTGACGGCGAAGACGGGGAAGAGCGGGCCGGGTGGGTGCCAGTGCAGGGCATCGCTGAGGTAGGCGCCTCCGGCCGCGACGATCGTGACCACCGGGATGATCAGCCACTCGCGCTGCGGAGAGAGGGCGACGGCGGTGCCGATCGTCACCATCGCGACGAGGTAGGCCGCTGCCGAGAGCTGCATCGCGAGCCGCGGGCGGTGGGTGTGCTGACGGCCGTACAGGGCGGTGAAGGAGCCGAAGGTCGCATACAGGGCGAGGTCGGTGCGGCCGATCGCCCAGAGCAGGAGGAGCGGGATAGCGATGGAGACACCGGCACGGAGGGCGACGCGGTGGGCGCCGGCGTGCGGGCCGAAGGCGATCAGCTCACGGGGGTGGGGCAGGGCGGTGGAGACGGGCATCGAGATCCTCGGGTCGTGGGATCCGAGCGGCGGCGGTCGGCAGGATGCTTCACGCGTGAAGCACTTATACTTTACCCGTGAATGATCAGAAGCGCGACGCCGTCGACGACATCCGGGCGGGATGGGCGGTCCTGCGCCCCGAGCTCGACACGAGCCCGGTCGACGTCGTCGGGCGACTGATGCGCGCCTCCGCCCTGATCGTCAGGGCGACGGAGGAGCGGCTCGCCGCGTTCGGGCTCACGCGCGGTGAGTTCGACGTGCTGACGACGCTCCGCAGGGCGGGAGAACCGCAGTCGCCGACCGTCCTCCGCACGATCGGGCTCGCCTCCGCCCCCGCGATCACCAAGCGCGTGCACGCGCTCGAGAAGCGCGGGCTGGTCGCGCGGTCGGCGAATCCGGCCGACGGACGCGGGGCGCTGATCGCGCTGACCCCGGCGGGCGCCTCCCTCATCGATCTCGCGTTCCCGGAGGTTCTGGCGGTAGAGCGCACGCTGCTCGCCGCGGTCGAGCCGGGCGCTCACGAGGAGGCGGCGCGCTCCCTCCGCGCCGTGCTCGCGAGCGTGGAGGCGGCCTCGACGCCGTGACGGCCGCGGCTACCGTGGACTCATGCGCCTGACCTCGAGCTTCACCGTGGCCACGCGACCGCCGCTCCTGCAGCTGGTGAAGACGGCGGCCGCCACGGTGGTGACCTGGATCGTCGCGGGACTGATCTTCCCCGAGACGCTGCCGGTGTTCGGCGCGATCGCGGCCCTCCTGGTCGTGGCGCCGAGCGTGAACCAGTCGTTCTCGAAGGCGATCGAGCGCAGCGTCGGCGTGATCGTGGGCGTCGTCGTCGGCTCGCTGATCGGCACGCTCTTCGGGGCCGACAGCACGATCGTGCTCCTCGCGATCGTGGCTGCGATCGCGGTGGGCTGGGCGATCCGGCTGACTCCCGCCTCCGCAGTGCAGATCCCGATCAGCGCGATGCTCGTGCTCTCGGTGGGCTCGGTCACGCCGAACTACGCGTTCGACCGCATCATCGAGACGCTGATCGGGGCGGTCATCGGAGTCGTGATCAACGGAGCGATCGTGCCGCCGGTCACGCTCGCGCCGGCCGAGCGGGCGGTGGGCGATCTGACCACGCAGGTCGCGGCGGCCCTCGACGATCTGGCCGACGCTCTGCAGGCGCCGGTCGCACGGGCCCGTCTCGACGAGCTGCTGATCAACGCGCGGCTGCTGCAGACCATGCAGCAGAAGGCGGAGGAGGCGATCGCGACCGGCGAGGAGTCGCTGCGGCTGAACCCGCGCCGCTCGGCCCATCGCGACCGGCTCGTGGCCCTCGACGAGGTCACGCCCCGCCTCGCCCGCATCGTGACGCGGGTGCGCGGGATGACCCGCACGGTGCACGACCTGTACGACGTGGACCTGGTGGGCGAGCCGACGATCGCGGACATCGCGGTGCAGCTGCACCGGGCGGCGCACGATCTGAGACTGCTCGTGCAGTCGTCGGTCGCGGTGCCCGAGCCGGAGCCGATCACGGACGAGCTTCCCGCGCTCACCGCACCGCTGGTGATCGCGACCCCCCACCCTGAGCACTGGATCCTGATGGGGGCGCTCGCCGAGGACCTGCGGCGCATCCGCGAGGAGATCGTGGGCGAGGAGTCCTGACGGGTCAGGACGTCTCTGCGTCGTCGTGCAGCGCGGCGGGGTCGGTGGCCTCGGCGTGCTGCGTCTTGCCCTCGGCGATCAGCGAGTCGTCGTCGAGGAGGACGCCGGCGAGCTCGGTCACGCGCCCGCGGACCGCGCCGAGCGGATCGGCGATGGGAGCGTCCTCCTGCGATCGGTCGATCTCGTCGTCGGGGAAGCGCTGCAGCTCGGCCTCGCTCCGGTCGGGCTGGGGGGCGCGGGCGTGCTCCACGCAGAGGCGTGCGACCTCTTCGGCGTGCCCGTGCATCACGGAGTGGGCGGCGTCGGGGATCTCCCACGAGCGGGCGTGCGGGATGGCCTCGGCGATCTCCTCGACCCACTCCCGCGGCACGAGCCGGTCGTGCTCGCCCCGGATGACGAGGGTCGAGGCGCGGATCCGCGGAACCGTCTGCTCGATCGGGTAGCGCATCATCTCGGGCAGCACCCGCGAGAACCAGCGCGGGCCGCAGAGGAGGTAGGCGGCCGCCGCGAGGATCGCGAGCTTCGGCGGCTCGCGGACGCTCGACTGCGCGAAGCGGAGCGCGGCGATCGGAAGCCGGCGCTCGTGGCGGTTCATGACCGGCCCCAGCAGCACGATCGTGGTGAGCTCGGGCCGGCGCGCCGCGAGCTCGGCGACGACCTGGGTGCCCATCGAGTGCCCGAGCACGACGGGGTCGACCAGCCCGAGCTCGTCGATGACCGCGCCGACGAGCTCGGCGTAGTCGGCGATGCTCATCCGCTCGGCATGCGGCGGATGCGGCACCCCGCCGAAGCCCGGCAGGTCGAGGGCGTGCACCGGACCGAACTCGTTGAGCGCGGGGGCGAGGCGCTCGAAGTAGGTGGCAGCGACTCCGATCCCGGGTACGAGCACGAAGGTGCGCTCACCTCTGCGACCGACGGTGCTCACGCGCGCCCAGACGCGGCCGTGGTGCACCCGCTGCACCGAGACGTCGGTGAGCGTGAGGCGTCGTCTCGGATCGCGCCGCCGCGAGCGCGTGGTCGCGAAGACGTCGCGCGCTCCGTTGCGCAGGCTCGCGGCGAGGGTGCGGAGGGGTCGGCCTGGTCGGGGCATGGGCGCCTCCTCTGATCTCGGCGGGGGATTCGGTCGGGAGCGAGCCTAGAGCCGCGTCGACGCGCTCAGATCAGCATCTCCTCCGAACGGTGGAGAACGAGGCGGGCCGGGCCGAGGTGGAGGACGCCGTTGGTGAGGGGCGTGCTGCGGATCCCGCCGCGCCTCCGCATCGCCTTGTGCGCCCCGGGCGCGAGCGAAACGTTCATCCAGGCGCAGGGGTTGGCGGGCCGGCCGCCCTGGAACTCGATCCGCTCGCCGGCCTGCTCGAGGGCGAACGTGCGGCCCGCGAGGGCGTCGATGTCGGCGCCTCGGACGACGATGTTGCGGCGGGTGTCGGCCGGATCGAAGGGAGGCGCGCCCAGCTCGGCGGCGACGTGCTCGAGCGACTCGATCGCGAAGAGGGTGACGGCGGCGGTCCGGTGCGCCCGCTGCGCGAAGTAGCGGTCGCCGACGATGCCCAGGCCTGCGCGGATCTCGATCCGCTCGGGCTGCTCGTTGCCCTCGGAGGGGATCGGGCCGTCGGCGGGGCGGCCCTCGAAGCGGTGCAGGGGAGAGACGACGAAGCGCACGAGCTCGATCGCGGCGGCCTCCATGGGTGCCACGCTACGCGGCCGCCCCGTCCGGTGTCGGCGGGGGATCCAGATCTCGCCGAGGGAGCCGGTTCTCGCGGTGTCCCGGCGAGAACTGGTTCCCTCACCGGGGCCGCTGCCGATTCGCGGAGGGGACGTCCGCCATGTATAGTCGTACCTCGTTGCGTGCGCCCCTCGGGCCGCGCGATGGACTGCGCCCGTAGCTCAACGGATAGAGCATCTGACTACGGATCAGAAGGTTGGGGGTTCGAATCCCTCCGGGCGCACTCGGAATCCAGGCCCTCACCGGCCTCGGAGCCACCGAGTACTGGTTGAGACAGTGCCACTCGCGAGAGTGCTGAACGGCCCGCTTCGGCGGGCCGTTCTTCGTTAATGGCTCCGCGAGCGGACGTTTCGCGCCACGCGAGGAACTACCGATCCCGCATGCTGCGACGCGGACGTCCCTGTCGAGGCGGTCGAGCCCGCCCGGTACCCTTCCGGTCCCGAGTGCAGCGATCTTCACGGGTGCTCCTCTCGCGTCGAGGGGGGAGGGGAGTGCGGCGCCGGTCATCGGTTGACGTAGCCCATGTGCTGGTCGTTGTACCGGTCGCCGTGCACGCCGATGCGCTGCGCGAGTCCGGTGAGGTCGGCGACCTCGTCCGCGGAGAGGGCCACCGTCATGGCGCCGGCGTTCTCCTCGATGCGGGAGGTGCGACGCGTGCCCGGGATCGGGACGATCCACGGCTGCTGCGCGAGGAGCCAGGCCAGGGCGATCTGGCCCGGAGCCGCGTTCCTGCGCGCGGCCAGGTCGGTCACGTGGTCGACGAGGGCCTGGTTGGCGGTCCGGTTGTCCTCGGTGAAGCGGGGGATGCCGGCGCGGACGTCGCCGTCCGCGAACGTCGTCGACGTGTCGACGGTGCCGGTCAGGAATCCCTTGCCGAGTGGGCTGAAGGGCACGAAGCCGATCCCGAGTTCCGCGAGGGTGGGCAGCACCTCCGCCTCCGGATCACGGGTCCACAGCGAGTACTCGCTCTGAACGGCGGTCACGGGGAACACGCTGTGCGCGCGACGGATCGTTCCCGCGGCGGCTTCCGACAGTCCGAAGTGGCGGACCTTCCCCTCGGCGACGAGCTCGCCGACTGCTCCGGCGACGTCCTCGATCGGCACGTCGGGATCGACGCGGTGCTGGTAGAACAGGTCGATCACGTCGGTGCGGAGGCGGCGCAGCGACTCCTCGGCGACAGTACGGATGCGGTCAGGACGGCTGTCGAGCCCCACGCTCGTCCCGTTCCGGATGTCCCAGCCGAACTTGGTGGCGAGGACGACCTCGCCGCGGAGCGGCTCGAGGGCCTCGCCGACCAGCTCCTCGTTGACGAACGGCCCGTACACCTCTGCGGTGTCGAAGAAGGTGACGCCGCGGTCGACGGCCGAGCGGAGCACGGCGATCATGTCGTCGCGGGTGCCGGGATTCGGGCCGTAGCTCTGGGACATGCCCATGCAGCCCAGACCGATCGCCGACACCTCGAGTCCCTGTCCCAGTGTGCGCAGGTGCATGTCGGTTCTCCTTCGTTCAGTTCTGATCGGCCGGTGGAGGGTCCGAACCGGCGGATGCCGTGCGTCGTCCGACGGCGGGGTGGGCGGTTCTCGGGCCGGTCAGCGGCCTTCGTACTCGTCGTCGGTGATGTGCTCTGCCCAGGTGGTGGTGGTCGCGGGGTCGTCGGCGTTCTCGAGGATCGCGAGGTGCTCCATGAACACGCCGGGCGCGGAGGCGTGCCAGTGCTCCTCCCGGGGCGGGGTGTAGAGCGTCTGACCGGCGTGCACCTCGACGATGCTGCCGTCCCGGGTGCCGAAGCGTCCGATTCCGGCGGTGACGTGGAGGTACTGGCCGCGGGCGTGCGAGTGCCAGGCGGTGCGCGCGCCGGGCGCGAAGCGGACGCGGCCGACGACGGTGCGCTGGTCGGCGTCGTGGGGAGCGACGATCGGGTCGAGCCAGACGTGTCCGGCGAACTGCTCGGGCGGGTTCTCGACGGTCGGTGTGCGGGGTTCGATGTTCACGGTGTTCCTCCGGTTCGGGGCGGCTGTCTCGACGGTCGGCATTGCCGACGCAAGGTCAGGAGTCGGCGCGGGTCGCCCCGGCGACGTCCTGCAGGTGGGTGGCGGCCCAGGTGCCGAGAAGGCGCAGCTGGTCCTCCGCAGCGCTGCCGGGGGTGGCGGCGTAGATCATCAGCGACAGACCGGGATCGGCGAGCAGCTCGGTTCCGACCAGCTCGAGGGTGATGGACCCGACCACGGGGTGGTTCGCGATCTTCGCGACGGCGTCGTGGCGGCGCACGTTCGCGTTCGCCCAGCGGTCGCGGAACGGCTCGCTCCGAGTGGAGAGCTCGCCGATGACCTCGGTGATGCGCTTGTCGAAGGGATCCCGGCCTGCTTCGCGGCGGAGGACCGCGACGGTCGCGTCGACGGCGGCGATCCAGTCGGGATAGAAGGTCTGCGCGGCCGGATCGAAGACGTTGAAGGTGGCCAGGTTCGGTCTCGCCAGTCGCTTGGTGTAGATCGGCGAGTAGAAGGCACGGCCGAGGTCGTTGGCGGCGAGGATGTCCATGGCGCCGTTGCGGACGAAGGCAGGCGCTCCGGTGATGGCCGCGAGAGCGGCGAGGATCCCGGGACGCACTCCCTGAAACGAGGGCCGCCGTGTCCTGACTCGCGCCGTGGCCTGAGCTCCCCGGGCGAGGTTGCCGAGGTACTCGCGTTCCGCGTCATCGAGCCTCAGCACGTTCGAGAGAGCATCGAGGACCTGCTCGGACACGCCGGAGATCTGCCCGCGTTCGAGGCGCGAGTAGTACTCGGTCGAGACGCCGGCGAGCATGGCCACCTCTTCTCGACGCAGTCCCTGAACGCGGCGGCGTCCACCGAAGTCCGGCAGGCCGACGTCCTCGGGACGCAGACGCGCCCGCCGGGAGGTGAGGAACCCGCGGACCTCGTTGCTGTTGTCCATGACGTCCACGCTAGGTCGCCCCCGCCGATCCAGACATGCCCTGCGAGTACGTACACAACCGGTCCCTCCCGCCCAGGAGGGAACCGGAGTGGACTCGTTCCCGGCACAGGAGGACGCGGTTCCGGCGCCGACCGCCCACGAGACGACCCTCGAACTGCGCCCGCGACGACCCGACCCCCGATCGAGAGAAGAAGACGATGACCGATCCCACTCCCCACCAGGTCGGCGGAGGCCGCCGCAGCCTGGGCGATTTCGCCGCGAAGCTCGCCGCTCTCACCGACGACGTGCTCTTCGAGGACGTCTGGAACCGCCCGGAGCTCTCGCCCCGAGACCGCAGCCTCCTCACCGTCGCCGTCCTCGCCGCCGGCGGCGACCTCGACCAGCTCGAGTTCCACCTCGGCCGCGGAGTGGAGAACGGTCTCACCCGGGACGAGCTGATCGAGGCGATCACCCATGTCGCCTTTTACGCCGGCTGGCCCAAGGGCATGGGCGCGATGACCGTCGCGAAGCGCGTCCTCACCGACTGACCGCCCGCTCCCGAACCCCACCTCACGACAGAAGAAGGAACCGGAAGAACCCATGAGAGCAGCCTTCATGTTCGGCGCCGGCGACGTGCGCATCGAGAACGTCCCCGATCCCGAGATCCAGCACCCCACCGATGCCATCGTGCGCACGGTCCGCTCCTGCATCTGCGGCTCCGACCTGCACCCGTACCACTCCCTCCCCGCCTCGGAGCAGGGCACCCCGATGGGCCACGAGCTCATCGGGATCGTCGAGGAGACCGGCTCGGCCGTCTCCACCGTGAAGAAGGGCGACTTCGTCATCGTCCCCTTCTCCTTCAGCGACAACACCTGCTCCTTCTGCCGCGACGGATTCCACACCGCCTGCAAGCACGGCGGCTTCTACGGCACCCCCGAGGTCGGCGGCCTGCAGGCCGAGCTCTCCCGCATCCCGCTCGCCGACGGCAGCCTCGTCGTCGTTCCGGGCGTCACCGAGAACGACAGCGCGCTGTTCCCGAGCCTGCTGACCCTCTCGGACGTCTACCTCACCGGACACCACGCCGCCCACATGGGTCGCGTCGAACCGGGGAAGACCGTCACCGTCATCGGTGACGGCGCCGTGGGCCTCTCCGCCGTCCTCGCGGCGAAGCAGCTCGGCGCCGAGACGATCATCCTGATGGGCCGCCACACCGCGCGCACCGACCTCGGCCGCGACTTCGGCGCCACCCACGTCGTCGCCGCGCGCGGCGAAGAGGGCATCGCGGAGGTGAGGGAGATCACCGGCGGCGAAGGCAGCCACGTGGTCCTCGAGGCCGTCGGCCACATGCCGGCCTACGAGCAGGCCTACGGGGTCGTCCGGCCCGGAGGCGTCATCTCCCGCGTCGGAGTGCCCCAGTACGAGGACGCCCCGGTCGGCTTCGGATCCTTGTTCGGCACGAACATCACCCTCACGGGAGGACCCGCACCGGTCCGCGCGTACCTCGAGCAGGCGATCCCGCTGGTCCTCGACGGCACCATCGACCCCGGCCGCGTCTTCGACCGGACCGTCACCCTCACCGACGTCCCCACCGGCTACACCGCCATGGACGCCCGCGAGGCCCTCAAGGTCCTCGTCACCGTCTGAACCCGCACCGCCTCTCCGGCGGCTCCAGCGTCCTGCCGGGTGCTCGCGGTCAGGGCTCGCCCCACTGCTCGCTTGACACCCGGTGGCTATTAGTTATAGCTTCTGCCTATACCCACTAGCCTGGAGGCCGAAATGCTCGAACACCTGATCACCGACGAGGGAACCATCGCCTACGACATCGCCGGGACCGGACCTCTCGTCGTCCTGGCGCACGGGATGGGCGACAGCCGGCACTCGTACCGGTTCCTCGTCCCCGAGCTCGTCGCCGCCGGGTTCCGGGTGGCGAACGTGGACATCCGCGGCTGCGGAGAATCCAGCACCGGCTGGTCCTCCTACGACCGGACGGCCATCGCCGGCGACCTGGTCGCCGTCGTGCGACACCTGGGCGGCCCCGCGGTCATCGTCGGCCAGTCCATCAGCGGGGGCGCGGCGACCATCGCCGCAGCGACGGCACCCGACGTGATCGCCGGGATCGTCGAGCTGGCCCCCTTCACCCGCAAGCAGTCCTTCGACCTCGTCGGCGTCCTCCGGCACAAGCACGTCCGCGCCGGGATGACCCAGCTCACTCGAGTCATGATGGGCAGCAGCCTCGCGGGGTGGATGAAGTACCTCGACATCGCGATCCCCGCCAAGCCGGCCGATTGGACGCTCGAACGGGCTCGCATCGAGACGTCGATGAGTCGGCCCGAGCGGATGGCGGTTCTGCACGCCATGACGAAGACCTCGCCGGCCGACGCGGGCGAGCACCTGGCAGCGGTCCGGTGCCCGGTGCTGATCATCGAGGGCAGCGCCGACCCGGACTGGGCCGATCCGCGCGCAGAGGGGATGCGCATCGTCGGCGATCTCCGCGCGGGCCTGGGTACCGTCGAGGTCATCGACGGAGCGGGGCACTACCCGCACACGGAGACCCCCGCCGCCGTCCTCGCCCTCCTCCTCCCGTTCCTCGCGACGACTCTCCTCCCGACCTCGAGCGATGCCTAGAGCTGGTCCGGCGCCCGCGACCGTCATCCGGGTGGCTGCGGACCTGGCCGACGAGCTCAGCCCGGCGCACCTGAGCATGAGCGTCGTGGCCGACCGTCTGGGCGTGAGGGCTCCCTCGCTGTACAAGCACGTCGACGGGCTCGCCGACCTCACCCACCGGGTCGCCGTCCTAGGAGCCACCGAACTCGGCGATGCGCTCCGCGACGCGATGCAGGGTCGATCCGGCGGCGACGCCCTCGCGGCTGCGGCCCGGACGGTCCGCACCTACGTCAGGGAGCACCCGGGCCGCTACGCCGCCACCATCGGAGCCACCCCGACCCGCCCCGACGACTCCCTGACCTCAGCACGGGAGCACGCCCTGCGCTCCTTCGCCGCCGTCCTGCACGGATACGACCTCGACCCCGGCCAGCAGATCCACGCGATCCGCATGCTCCGCAGCACTCTGCACGGCTTCGCCGCTCTCGAGACCTCGAACGGATTCCCGATGAGCCCCGACGTCGAGGAGAGCTCCGCCTGGATGGTCGACTTCATCGACCGCGGCCTCCGCGCGGCAGGACGATCGTGACCAGCGCGCCCCTCGCCACGAGTGACCCGTCGAGCTCGGGGTGCAGGACGTCCTGGTCGATCAGATCTGCGTCCCGCGCTGCTCCCGCGGGCTGACGCCGTACCGGCGACGGTAGGCGGCGGCGAAGGCGGCGGGCGTGCCGTATCCGCAGGAGGCGGCGATCGACGCGACAGGGAGGTCGGAGCCGCGCAGCAGCTCGCGAGCGTGCTCCATCCTCAGAGCGGTCAGGTGCCGCATCGGAGTCGAGCCGGTCGTGGCCGAGAAGCAGCGGAGGAAGTGGAAGGGGCTGAGGTGCACGAGGGAGGCGAGCTCGTCCACCGTGACCGGGTCGGCGAGGTGTGCGGCGAGGTGCCCGGTCACGAGGTCGAGCTGCGCCCGAGACAGGCGCGGTCCGTTCGCGGGCCGGTCCGACTCCGGGAGGGACAGCAGGTGGGTCACGAGCGAGGTGCTGACCGCGTCCGCCAGCAGCGGCGGCGCCCCGGCCCGCGCAGCGCGAGCCAGTTCGAGCATCGCGGAGCGCACGAAGTCGTCTCCGACGGCGAGGAAGTCGAGGCGGTCGGACGACGCCCCGGGAAGCGCCTCGAGGACTCCGGATACCAGCGGCGCGTCGATCGTGACATGCAGCGAGCGGAACGTCTCGTCGCTCGGGCTGCGCCAGGACGCGCGGATCTCGCGGCCGGGCGCCGTCGCGGCGGACCGCCCCGGGGACGCGAGCCCTCGCGCCCACCGTCCGTGCGGTCGGGCGCTCTCGATGAGATAGGAGCCGGCGGTCACCAGGATCAGCTGGAGAGCCTCCGTCGCGGGCGCGGACACCTCGTGGTCGTGCGGATCGACGACCTCTCGCACGGCGACGTCGGTCCACCCCGCGACGGGGCCGGTGAGCGGCGCAGAATCGCGGTCCGGCAGCGTGCTCACCGCACCGAGCCGAACGCCCGCACCGAGACGTCCTGCCACTCGCGCCAGGTCTGCAGCCGTTCGGCGTAGAGGGCCTCGATGGCGGGCAGGACCGTGCCGAGGATGAGGCGGGCGGGCGGATCCTCCGCGTCGACGAGCTCCAGGATCGCCGCGCTCGTCGCCGCGGGGTCTCCGACGCCGAACTCCGGCCCGTCCGCGTGCACCGCCGCGTAGTCCGGCAGCTCGGCGCTCCGGCGGGAGCCTCGCGAGAGCCAGTCGGTGGCGTACGGGCCCGGCTCCACGCACGTGACGCGCACTCCGAAGGCCGCCACCTCCTGCCGGAGCGACTCGCTCAGTCCTTCCAGTGCCCACTTCGACGCGTGGTAGGCGCCGATGCCGGGGAAGGCGCGGACGCCGCCCTCGCTGGTGACCTGGAGCAGCCGGCCGCGCGAACGGCGGAGCGAGGGGAGCGCCGCCTGGGTCACCCAGAGGGCGCCGAAGAAGTTCGTCTCCATCTGCTCGCGGATCTCGCGCTCGGTCAGCTCCTCGACCATGCCGAAGTGCCCGTAGCCGGCGTTGTTCACCACGATGTCGATGCCGCCGAAGTGCTGCTCCACGCGATCGACTGCGGTGAGCACTTCCGTGCGGTCGGTCACGTCGAGCGCGAGCGGGAGCAGGCGCTCGGGGAATCGAGCGGCGAGGTCGGTGAGGCTGTCGATGTCGCGAGCTGTGGCCGCGACGCGGTCGCCGCGCTCGAGTGCAGCCTCGGCCCAGAGGCGTCCGAATCCGCTCGACGTGCCGGTGAGGAACCAGGTTCTCGAAGTCGTCATGCTGCGAGTCTCCGCTCATCGGAGTTCTTCCGGAAGCGAATGCTCGTCACCGTCAACAGTCCTCACTGGAATGTTGCGCGCATACTGGGACGATGACGCTCGACGTGCATCCGCAGCTTCTCCGAGCACTGGTGGCGGTGCTGCGCACAGGCTCCTTCACGGGGGCGTCGGAGGAGACCGGGTTCACCCAGTCGGCCGTCTCGAAGCAGATCGCCGCGCTCGAGGATGCCGTCGGCGCGTCGCTCTTCCAGCGCGGACCGCGGGGCGTCGTCCCCACTCCGGCCGCTCTCGGGGTCGCCCGGCACGCCGCGGCGGTCCTGGATCACCTCGACGCCGCGGCCCGCGAGGTCGCGGACCTCGGCCGGACGCCGCTCGGCAGGGTCACCCTCGGCTCATTCGCGACCGCCGCGATGCACCTCGCGCCGGAGGCGATCGCCCGCGTGACGCGCGCGCACCCCTCGATCGATGTCGCGCTCCTCGAGTCCTCGACCCCGGTGCAGCTCCGGCGGCTGCGCGCCGGGCGCCTCGACCTCGCTGTCGTGGCCATCGGCTCGGAGCCCCACGAGTACGACCTCGCCGGCATCGACTCCGAGCCGCTGCCCGCCGGCGCCCTGCACGTCGCGGTGAGCGAGCGGCACCCCTGGGCGCACGCCCGCTCGCTGAGCCTCGAGGATCTCGCCGACGCCGACTGGGTGATCGGGCGGGGCGCGCGGGGCGAGCCGCAGTTCGGAGCGTGGCCGGCCCTCACGACGCCCAGGGTGGTCGCGGAGATCGACGGCTGGAGCAGCCGTCTCGGCTTCGTCGCCGCGGGCCTGGGCGTCACGACCGTGCCCGCCCTCGCGATCGCCGGCCTGCCGCGCGGGGTGGTCCCCGTTCCCGTCGAGGGGCCGCGCTGGGCGGCACGCTCGCTCCGGATCGCGTGGGTCGGACCGGTCGGCGACGCGGCTCGGGTCGTCCGCTCCGCGCTGCACGCGGTCGCGGCCGAGATCGCGGCGGCGAGCGCCTCCGACCGGGGCTAGGGGCCGGTCAGGTCGCGGGAGCGTCTCAGGCGAGGCCGCCGTTGACGAAGACCACCTGCCCGTTGACCCAGCGGCCCGGGCCGGCCAGGAACGCGACGGTCTCGGCGATGTCCTCCGGCTGACCGAGCCGCTCGAGCGGCACCGCGCCGGCCAGGCGGCCGATCTCCTCCTCCGTCTTGCCGTCGAGGAAGAGGGGAGTGGCGGTCGGTCCGGGAGCGACGGCGTTGACGGTGATGTCCCTGCCGCGCAGCTCCCGGGCGAGCACGAGCGTGAGTGCCTCGACGGCCGCCTTCGACGCCGCGTACGGCGCGTAGGTGGCGAACGAGGTGCGAGTGACGCTGGTCGAGAAGGTGATCAGCGCGCCTCCGGGTCGCAGTCTCGTCGCGGCGAGCTGCGCGATCACGAAGGGTCCGCGGATGTTGGTGCGGTGCATCCGATCCAGATCGGCGAGATCGAAGGTCGCGACGGGGCCGAGAATCATGATGCCGGCCGTGTTCACCACGACGTCGAGGCCGCCGAGCGCCTCCTCCGCCTCGGTGAAGGCCGCGGCCATCGCGGTCTCGTCCGCGATGTCTCCGCCGACGACGACGGCCTCGACGCCGTGCGCGCGGACCCCCTCGGCGACCTCCTCCGCGCGGCCGCGGTTCCCGGCGTAGTGGACGGCGACCGCGATGCCGTCGCGGGCGAGCCGCTCCACGACGGCGCGGCCGATCCCTCCGGAGCCGCCGGTCACGAGGGCGGTGCGGGCCTGGTCCTGTGCGGTCATCGGTTCTCTCCCTGAGCTGTGGTCCGTGCGGGGGCGTCGGTGTCGGTGGGGGCGAGGAGATCCTGCATCCGGATCCGCTCGTAGAACTCGCGGCGCACGGCGTCGCCGAGCTCGAAGACGCGGGCGGCGCCGTCGTCGGCCGGGTCGATGACGACCCGGAAGGGCCGCTCACCGCGGGGCAGGCCGACCACGCGCGCGATCTCGACCGCGATCTCCCGCGGATCGGCATCGCTCGGTGCGAGTTCGGCGAGGCGCGCCGAGACGTCGTCCATCAGCCCCGGGTAACGGTCGTCGTAGGCGGCGGCGATCTCGGCGCGTGCTGCCCGCCCCGCGTGCGCGAAGTGGTTCGTCCCCGTCGTGTAGGAGCCGGGCACGACGATCACGGTGTCGATGCCGAAGCGCGCGACCTCGGCCGCGTAGCCGACGGCGAGCGCATCCTCGGCCGCCTTGGCCGCGAAGTAGGGCCCGAGGTAGGGCGGGGTGCCGCCGCGCGAGCTCGACGAGCCCACCCAGACGAGCAGGCCGTCCTCCTGCGCCCGGAGGATCGGCAGCACCGCGTGGTTGAGCCTCTGCGTCGAGAGGACGTTGACGTCGTAGACCTCGGCCAGCTGCTCCACGGTGAACGCCTCGGTCGGCCCGAGGACCATGTGACCGGCGTTGTGCACGACGACGTCGATGCGCTCGCTCTCCTGGGCGATCCGCGCGACGGCGTCGTCGACGGACGCCTGGTCGGAGACGTCGAGCTCGATCGGGCGCAGATCGACGCCGTGCTCGACGGCGAAGGCTCGGGCCTCCTCGGCGGCGGGAGCGTTCCGCCCGTCCATCGCCCGCATCCCCGCGTAGACGCGGTGGCCCGCGAGAGCGAGCTCGCGCACGGTCATGGCCCCGAATCCGCTCGAGGCGCCCGACACGATCACAGTTCTCGACATGGTGGTCCTTTCGTGGGGAGAACGGGTCCCTCCCACTCTCGATCGGGTGCAGCTGCCGCGCTGTCGCGATCCTGCGCGCAAGGAGCGCGATCCTGCGCACTCTCTCGAGGCTCAGGGAGCCGACGGCGATCGGAAGGGCGCGTAGAGCTCCTCCGGTGCGCGGTGGAGCTGCGCCTTGACCTCGGCGGTCTCGCCGTCGAGCGCCTCGGCGCGTCCGGCCGCGAGCGCGTCGAGCGCGAGTGCGACGGCGGCGCGGGGATGGTTCTTCGGGATGTCCCAGCCGGCCATCATGTCCGTGTCCGTCGAGGACAGGTGCACGCCGACGACCCGGGTGCCCTGGCTCGCCAGCTCGAGCCTGGTGCTGTTGGTCAGCTGCCACTCGGCGGCCTTCGCCGCCGCGTACGCCCCGTTGCCCGGGTGGACGCGGAAGGAGAGCAGCGACATGACGTTCACGATCGCGCCGCCGCCGTTCCGCTCGAGGACGGGGGCGAACGCGCGGGTCATCGCGAGGGTGCCGAAGAAGTGCGTGTCCATCTCGGCCCGGATCGCATCGAGGTCGCCCGTCACCAGGTTCTGCAGGGTCGCGATCCCCGCGTTGTTGATGAGCAGGTCGACATCGCCTGCCCGGGCTGCGGCGTCTGCGACCTGCTCCGGATCCGTGATGTCGAGCCGGATCGTCTCGACTCGCGGATCGTCCCGCAGTCCCTCGAGACTCGGGAGGCTGCGGGCCGTCGCGTACACGCGGCGCGCTCCGCGCTCGAGCAGCTCCTCGACGAAGTGCCTTCCCAGTCCTCTGCCGGCGCCGGTGACGAGTGCGGTCGCTCCTGTGATGTCCATGTCGTCACCGTAGGATCTGACATCAGTGTCAGCTTCAAGAGGCCGGGGGAAACGGGATGAAGATCGGCGAAGTGGCGCGGCGCACCGGAGTCAGCGTGCGGTCGCTCCGGTACTACGAAGCGCGGCAGCTCATCACCTCCCGCCGGACGGACGGTGGCCAGCGCCTCTTCGAAGCCGACACCGTGGACCGGGTCCTGCTGGTGCAGCAGCTGTTCCGAGCGGGTCTCGGGAGCGCCGACGTGGTGCTGCTCCTGCCCTGCATCTACTCGGGCACGACCACACCCGCGATGCTCACGCTGCTCGAGGACGAGCAGTCGCGGCTCGACGCGCAGATCGAGGAGCTCGTGGCGACGCGCGACCGCCTGGCGGAGCTCCGCGTGGATGCGGCCGGGCGCCTGGCTGCCTGACTGCACGCGTGCCCTGGTGCAGGCCCGCCGTCTCGCGGCACTCTGTATGCATGACGTCGCAGATGATCGATCCCTCCGTCCCTCCGAGCGGCCCCGGCTGCGTCGAGTGCGAGCAGTCGGGCTCATGGTGGCTGCATCTGCGCCGCTGCGCGCGCTGCGGGCACGTCGGCTGCTGCGACGACTCCCTCAACCGGCACGCGACCGCGCACTGGCGGGCCACCGGCCACACCGTGATGCAGAGCTTCGAGCCCGGCGAGGACTGGTTCTGGGACTTCGCTGCCGACGACTACACCGAAGGCCCGCGTCTCGCCGACCCGCAGAGCCACCCGGCGGGTCAGACGACGCCCGGACCGGCGGATCGGGTGCCCCGCGACTGGCAGATCCTCCTCGCCGAGCGCTGAGCGGAGCACGCCAGAGCGGCCCTGCGCTCATGCCTCCTCGAAGCCGTCCAGCGCCTCCGCCTCGGCGATGCGCAGGCGCATCTGCCGGTAGCGGTGGAACTGGTAGACGCCGTGCAGCACCGCGAGGGCCGCGGCGGCGGTGATGCCCGCGGCGATCGACGGGAGCTCGGCGGCACCGCTCTGCGTGAGCGCCAGCGTGACTCCGGCTCCGGCGACGATCGAATTCACGACGGCGATCGCCGAGGACATGGTGAAGAAGATGCCGCGCCAGCTGCGCCTCCGGCCGATCTCGAGCATCTCGTTCGGAGCGTGCGGGCCGCGCGGCATCGTGAAGTAGCTGCCGGCGCCGGGCAGCAGGGTGCCGTAGTAGCGCCGGATGCGCTGGATGGCGGTGAGTGCGGCGATGTCCTCCATCGAGGTCTGCACGAGTCGCTCGTAGGTGAACACGCCGAGCAGGACGACGACCGGGATGATCACCGCCAGGAACCCCATCGCGTACGGGGTGGGTGCGAGGAAGCCGAACGCCACGAGCGAGCTCGACAGCATCGTCAGGTAGAGGGACGACCTGCTGCTCGACTCGGTGACGGTGATGCCCCGTGCCGACTCGAGGACGAAGTGCTCGGTCAGCAGGGCGTTGAGGAACGCCGCGGGCCGGTCGGGGAGCGAGGCGGCCGACACGGAGGCCACGGGCAGCGCGTCCGGGCGCGGCGCCTCCTCCTCGTCGAGGCGGTCGCTCGGCTCGGGGTTCACCAGGGGCTCCCGTGCGTCCGGGTCACGAGGACGTCTCCTGCAGGTAGCGGTGGGCGAAGGTCACGGCCATGGCGCCCTCGCCGACGGCCGAGGCGACCCGCTTGACGGAGCTGCGGCGCACGTCTCCCGCGGCGAAGGAACCCGGGACGCTCGTCTCGAGGTAGAACGGCGCGCGCTCCAGGGGCCAACCGGGTGCCGCGTGCTCGCCCGTGAGGTCGGGGCCCGTCACGAGGTACCCGGAGGCGTCGCGGACGATGGCGGTGCCCTCGGCCCAGGAGGTGTCGGGCGCGCCGCCGATGCAGACGAAGAGGTGCGAGGTCCCGATCGCGCCGTGCACCCCCGTCGCGGTGTTCTCGACGTCGATCGACTCGAGCGCTTCGACGCCGTGCAGGCCGGTAACCCTCGAGTCGAGCATGATCGTCACGTTCGGCTGCCGGACGACCCTGTCGGCGAGGTAGGACGAGAGGCTGTCGGCCAGATCGGGACCACGCACGAGCATGGTCACGTGCCGCGCGTGGGCGGCGAGGTTCATCACCGCCTGGCCGGCCGAGTTCCCGCCTCCGACGACCACGACGTCCTGCCCCTCGCAGAGCGGCGCCTCGCTGGTGCCCGCTCCGTAGTAGACGCCGACACCGAGCAGCTCGTCCTCGCGCTCGAGGCCGAGCCGGCGCCACTCGATGCCGGTGGCGCAGATGTTGGCCCGCGCGACGATGGTCGTCCCGTCGGCGAGCCGCGCGTGGATCCGGTCGTCGGCGAACCGGGCCCTGATCCCCTCGCGCATCATCAGCAGCTCGGCGCCGAAGTCGACGGCCTGCTGCCGGGCGCGCTCCGCGAGGCTCGCGCCCGCGATGCCGTGCGGGAAGCCGAGGTAGTTCTCGATCAGGCTGCTGTAGCCGGCCTGCCCGCCGATCGCGGACCGCTCCAGGACGACCACGCGCAGCCCCTCAGAGGCGGCGTAGACGGCGGCCGAGAGACCGGCCGGCCCGGCGCCGTAGATCGAGAGGTCGTACTCGGCGAGCCGCGGGGAGCTGATCCAGCCGAGCCGGGTGGCGACCTCGGCGATGCTCGGATCCGATGCCCGGGTCCCGTCGGGGAAGACGACGAGGGGGAGGGCGGCTTCGGCGAGCGGTCGGCCGGCGACCGCGACGCACTGCTCGTCGGTGTCGAGCGGTGTCCACGAGAACGAGACCACGCTGCGCGAGAGGAAGTCGCGGATCTCCCAGGCGTCGCGGCTCTCGCGCCGCCCGTACAGGCGGACCTGCGGGAGCTCGGGCTCGCGGGGCGATCGCGCGGTCACGACGCCCTCCGCGCCTCGAGTCCGCCGCGGAAGCGCATCAGCTTAAGGCACAGGTGCAGCGCACTCCGCGCGAGTCCGTCGTCGAGCGCGGCCCTGACCCCGGCCGGCAGGTTCTCGAGCCGGTAGTAGAGCGTGGTGCGGTGGATGTGCAGGATCGCGCACGCCTCGCGCACGCTGCCTCGCACGTCGAGGTAGACCTCGACGGTCTGCCGCTGGATGTCGTCGCCCTTCTCGAGCAGCGTCGCCGCCGCGGGCGAGAGCATCGCGAGTTGAGAGCTGTCGGCGGCGACGGAGGAGAGGAGCACCCACGCGCCGAGATCGGCGATGTCTCCGCGATCGCGGCCGTCGGGCAGCGAGCTGACGATGCTCGCCGCGAGGGAGGCGTGATCGGCGGTCGAGCGGAGGTCGTCGTCCTCCCGTCGGTGACGGGCGGACCCGATGGCGAGGACGCTCGTGCCGCGGCTGCGCGCCTCCGCGCGGACGACCGCGTCCGCCTCGTCGCCGAGGGTGGATCCCGGGGCCTCCAAGCTGACGAAGAGCAGCATCCCGCCCTCATCGGCGAGGAGCACGAGACCCGAGGAGGGGGACGCGTCGAGGCGACGCGCGAGCGACGCCCTCTGCAGCGCCCCGCCCGCGCGGTCGAGGAGCACCGCGCGGACGACGGTGTGCTGGTCGCGCCGCAGCCAGTGGCGCTCGACGGCCTCGGCGAACGAGGAGCGGCGCCTCGCCGGATCGGAGGCCAGCAGCCCCGAGAGGACCTCGGCTCGCCGGGAGCTGTCGGCGAGCGGGGCCGACGGGCTGAGGATGCGGCGGACGGAGTCGACCGCCGCCTCGATGAGGGAGTAGTGCTCCGATGCCAGCGGCGGCAGCTGGTCGTGCCCGACGCGGAGGACCGCGAGGCGGCCGCGGAGGTCACCGACAGGGAAGAGGCAGCGTCGGTGCGCGTCCGGAGCGGCGCTGCGGGCGGGCTCCTCGGGGAAGCGCAGCGTCGCGCGCTGCCCGATGGCGCCTCCCGTGCTCGAGGCGAGCACGCAGCTGCGGGGATCCTCGATCGCCACGGGCCGTCCGAGTGCTCCGGCGAGCTCGTCGACCACGTTCTGCAGGTTCATCGGCGGATGTCCGGGTGGGGGCTCATGGGCCGATCCTCGTGGAGGGTCCGCCCCGCTAGCGTGCCCCTCGCAGGCCCCCCTTACCGGTGCCGGGGCGGCGGACCCGGATCAGGCGTCGAGCGCCCACTTCGGGCGGACCCAGTGGCAGGTGTAGCCGCCGGGGTGCTTGCGCAGGTAGTCCTGGTGCTCCTCCTCGGCGTCCCAGAACTCGCCCGCCGGCTCGACCTCGGTGACGACCGGGCCGGGCCACCGTCCCGACGCGTCGATGTCGGCGATCGTCTCGCGGGCGACCCGCTCCTGCTCGGGGCCGAGGAAGAGGATGACGGAGCGGTAGGCGGTGCCGATGTCGTTGCCCTGCCGGTTCTTCGTGGTGGGATCGTGCACCTGGAAGAAGAACTCGAGCAGATCGCGGTAGGAGAGCTGCTCGGGATCGAACTCGATCTCGACCGCCTCCGCGTGGTCGCCGTGGTGGCGGTAGGTCGCGTTCGGAGTGCTGCCGCCGGCGTACCCGGCACGGGTGCTGAAGACACCCGGCATGTCGCGGATGAGCTCCTGGAGCCCCCAGAAGCACCCGCCGGCGAGGATCGCGCGCTCCTCGGCCATCAGGCGCCGGCCTTCGTGTCGTGCCCGGTCGTGTGCAGAGAATCCATCATGCGGATCAGTCCATCACGGACGAGGGCGTCCCGGTGGGCGTCGGAGGACACTCCGAGCAGGACGGCGCTTCCCTGGCCCTCCGATGGCCACGCTCGGGCGCGGACGTCGGATTACCGTGACGGTCGTGGACGACGACGGAGCGGACGTGCCGCCGGATCCCGCTCGAGGGCGGGCGCTGCTGACGCCCTGGGCGCAGCGGCCCGCCGTGCTGCTCGACCGGCACCTCGAGGTGCTCTCCGCGACTCCTCTCGCGCGGGCCCTCTCGCCCGCTCTCGTCGAGGGCGTGAACATCGCCCGCTTCACGTTCCTCGACCCGCAGGCCCAGCAGGACAGGGCCTGCTGGCGGAACGCGGCGGACGAGATCACTGCTCTGCTGAGCGACTCGCTCGATCGGCACGAGGGGGACCGCGGGTTCCGGAGCGTCGTGGGAGAGCTATCGGCCAGGAGCCCGCGCTTCGCCACCACCTGGGCCGTCGGCGCCCGTGCCGCCGGGAGCGGGTCGGTCCGCTTCCTCGACACCGCCGTCGGCACCGTTCCGTTGGGCTACCGCGTGACCCGGCTGGACGACGAGCACACGCTGCTCGTGTTCGAGCCCGCCGACGCGGCGGCGCGCGATGCGCTCGGGCGTCTCGCTCTCACCGTTCGGGAGCCGCCGGCTCCGCGTTCGCCATGACGTCGGACACCGTCTGCCGAGCAGCGGGGCGGAGCGAGGCCAAGTGGTCGATCGCCGCGGCGGCGGGAGTCCCCGGTCGGGCGAGGTACGTCACCACGAAGTGGCCCGGTGCCACGGCCGATTCGAACGTCTGCATGTCGAAGTCGAGCCAACCGAACGGAGCCACGTCGATCCGCAGCGCTCTCTGGGTGATCGGGCGGACCTCGTACTCGGCCCAGACCGAGCGGAACTGCCGGTACCGCACCGAGCACTCGCCGACGATCTCCTGAAGACGCGGGTCGTCGGGATCGCTGTAGAACCTCAGGGCGGCGATCAGTTCGCGGAAGATGCTGTCCCAGACCTCGAGCTGGTCGGCCGGGATGCCGTCCTCACGAGCGTGGACGTACCCCTCCGCGACCGAGAGCAGGAGGTTCGCGCCTGGCACTCCCTTCTCCGGGGCGATGCGCCGGAGGAGGTCGTTCGTCCCGAGGACATCGAGGTTCCGGTCGAACGCGAAGGCCGGGGTCATCGGCCAGTGCTCCAGCAGCGCCTCCATCGATGGCGCCGTGGTCGACGGCGCCCGATCGCCCGGGGGAGGAAGCGGACGAGCGAGACGGAACAGGTAGGCGCGCTCGTGCTCGTCGAGGTCGAGCGCGTGAGCGAGCGCTCGGAGTACCTGATCCGAGGGGGTGATGTCGTGACCCTGCTCGACGCGGAGGTAGTAGTCGCGGCTGATCCTCGCGCGGTCGGCGACCTCCTCCCGCCGGAGACCGGGGACCCTGCGCCTCGTGCCGGCGGTGGTCAGGCCGACCTGCTCCGGTCGCAGCGCCGCACGCCTGGCGCGGAGGAAGCCCGCGAGGGGGCTGGGGCTGCTCATCGTCGGACTCCGTCGGGTCATCTGGCGGTGCCGTGCTCGCCGCCCGGTGAGGGACGACGACACATGTCGATCAATGATCGCGCTCTCACGACGGAGGCGCCACTCGGCCCGCGCAGTCGCTCGCACGGTCGCTGGGCAACCCCCTTCTTCGCGAGTGGAGATTCAGGACGAGCCGCGTCGGGTGGATCCTCCGCTCAGCCCGGGGAGGACGTCCTGCTGGGGAAGAAGTGGCGTTCGAGGGGTTCGCCGTGGACGTGAGCCAGCGCAGCCGCGCGGATCTCGCGATCGCGACCCGTGAGACGTTGAGTCTCCTGCCGTCGGAACTCGCCCCACGACGGCACCATGAACGTCTCGAGCTGCACGTCGGCCTCTTCGCCGCTCCGGTAGAGGGCCCATCTCGAGGCCCCGGTCCGGCGTCGAGAACCTTCCACGAGGCGCATAGCGGATCGGAACGCGGCGAGGGCGCCGGCGTCGACCGTGTAGGAGATCTGCACGAGCACCGGCCCGTCCGCGGGCTGCGGCTCGAACACCAGCGTGGGTGTGGGCCACGACATCGAGATGCTGCGATCGACGGTGCTCGTTCCCGGGAGCAGAGGGAGCGCCCGCACGCTGGCCGCCACGACGAGCAGCAGGGCGGCCGACACCGCGTAGGCGAGCGAGGTGCCGAGGGCCTGCGCCACCAGACCCCAGCCGATCGAACCGATGGCCATGACCCCCATGAAGACGAAGATGTAGATCGAGGCCCCGCGGGACCGCACCCACTGGGGCAGGGTGAGCTGCAGGGCCGCGTTCAGCACCGTCAGGGTCCCGATCCACGCCAGCCCCGCGAGGACCAGGAGGATCAGCGTCGGCACGAAGGGGAGGAACGCCGCTGCGAGCGACCCCGCCGCGAAGAGCACCGAGCTCGCTGCGATGACGAGGTTGTCGGGGAAGCGGTGTCGAGCGAGAGGCAGGGCGAAGATGCCGAGCACGGCGCCGACGCCGAGAGCACCGAGGAGGAAGCCGTATCCGCTCGAGTCGAGCTGGAGCCGTTTCGCGGTGAGCGGCAGGAGAGCCCAGAGGGCGCTGGCGGGGAGGGCGAAGAGCGCGGACCTCAGCAGGATCCGGCGGACGAGGTGCGCCGAGGCGACGTACCGGATCCCGGCCTTCAACGCGGCGCCGAACTGCTCGCGATCGTCGAGGCCGGTCTGAGTGGGCCGCTTCCACCAGAGGAGGGCCAGCACCGCCCCGATGAAGCTCAGCGCGTTGATGCCGAAGACGACGGGAGCCCCGAACGCCGACAGCACGACTCCTGCCAGAGCGGGGCCGACCGCTCGGGCGCCGTTCACCGTCACACCGCCGAGAGCGGAGGACGCGGCGATCAGCTCGCGCGGCACGAGCTCCGGCTGGATCGCCTGCCAGGCCGGCGAGGTCAGGGTGGAGGTGATGCCGAGCAGGAAGGTGAAGGCCAGGATCGTCCACGGCGTCAGAGCGCCGACGGCCGCCACGACCGTCAGGGCGGCCGCCAGCAGGGCGCTGGCCGATGAGCCCCAGATCAGCAGCCGTCGTCGGTCGAGGGAGTCGGCCAGGACGCCCGCGGGGAGGGCGACGAGGAGTGAGGGCGCCAGGCTCGCCGTCTGCACCAGGGCGATGACCGCCGCACCCGCGGCAGCCTCGACCAGGTACCACTGGGCTCCGACGGTCTGCATCCAGGTGCCGATGTTGCTGCCCAGCTGGGCGAACCACAGCACCCGGAACGCGGTGATCGCCATCGGTGCCCATGCCGACGGCGGCGCCGGTGGCGGGGCAGAGGATGAAGGCGAGCGCATCCCTCCCTCTCGCGCAGCGTCGTCAGTCACCGGGGGGTGCCTGCCGCACCGAGAAGAGGTTGCCGAACGGGTCCAGCAACTGGCAGAGCCGCTCCCCGGTGAACACCGTCTTCGGACCGCGGTGCGCGAGGGCACCGTGGGCGATCCAGTCGGCGATGAAGGCGTCGACGTCGGGGACTGTCCAATAGGGACTGGTTCCGGCAGGTCCGGGCCGGTTCAGCTCGTCCCGCTCGTGCAGGGTCAGGCGCGTTCCGTTCAGGTCGAAGGCCACGAGCGCCCCTCCGCGGACGACGGGATCGCGCTGAAGGCGTGCCGAGTACCAGGCGACCGCCGCGTCGAGGTCGTCGACGAAGTAGAACACGTTGCCGATCCCGGCGAACTCCGCGGGCGCCATCCTCACGCCACCGAGAGCGCGTCGCGAAGGAAAGCGAGAGACGGGCCGATGGCCGCCTCCAGGTACCCCTCGGCGTGATGAGTGCCCGGGATCAGCTGCAGCGTGCTCGCGACGCCGACCGCCGACAGCGCCGCCTGCATGGCCTGCGCATCGCTGACCGGGACGAACTCGGCGAGCGAGTTGGCGAGGAACACCGGCCCGCCGGTCGGCGAGGCGTGACGAGGGGTGGAGGCCGCGGCGAGCAGGCTGCGGTCGCCTCCGACCTCGTTGAGGATCGTCCAGCGCAGGAAGGCGTCGTTGCGACCGGTCTGATTGATGTCGGCGCTCTTCATCGCGTCGAGGTCCTGCGACGTGGGGAGGGCCGGAAGGCCGTCCGTCGCTTCGACGATCTGCAGGAGGTCGAACATGCCCGACCAGCTGACCGCAGGCCGGCCGCTGGCGATGCTGGCCTCGACCACCAGGTTGCCGCCTGCCGAGCCGCCGAAGAACGCCAGCCTGCTCCTATCGAATGCCCAGTCGGACGAGACGGCCCACTGCGCCGCAGCGAGGACGTCCTCCCTGCTGGCCGGGAAGGTCGCCTCCGGGGCCTCGCGGTAGTTCGCTGCGAACACGATGTAGCCGGCGTCGACCAGCTTCGTCGCCAGCGCCGGCTCCTTGCTCTTGTCTCCCCTGAACCACCCACCGCCGTGGATGAGGACGATGGCGGCTCGAGCACTGTCCGCCGCCGCGGACACCGTCCTGCTGTACACGTCGAGCAGCAGAGGAACCGACCCGACCAGGCCGTACTGGATGTTGGGACTGACTGACACCTCGTCCGACACGGGGACTCCTTCTCCGGTTGAGTGCTGCGGCTCTGTCAGAACCTATGAGCGTGACCCGGGCTGAACCAGACCCTGGCGAGGTCACCCAGAAGCGTCCGGATCCTCCGCCGCCGTGACCGTGTCTCCCGCCGCCCGGACACCCGCCGAGAGCTGTGCCGCTCCGTGAAGGGGGACGGTCGCGTGGCGACCCGACTCGACGCTCGAGATCCGACAGCTTCGCAGGGGTGTGCAGCCCGGTCACGGCTTCGACCCTTCCGCTATCCAGCGCTTGAGGACGGCGACTCGGGCGGAGGGCCAGGCGCCATCGCAGGGCATCGCGCCGCTCTCCACGGCAGAGAGGATCGCGTCCTGGTGAGCGACGACATCGGAGTAGTCCCACAAGTCGAACGCCGTGACCATGCTGTTCCGGTCGAAGTCCCGGAAGAGCGGTGTGATGTCGGTCGCGAAATGCAGGGCAGCAGTGCCCTCATCCGAGTCGATCATGGTGTTCTCCTCTCACTGTCCAGCCGGATCTGAAGGTGTCGATGGCACCGGGAAGGGTCAGAGGAACTGGCGGAAGTTGGTCGATGCCAAGTCGAGCAGTTCGTCTCCGCGCCCGCTCAGTACTGTGCGGATGGCGTAGAGCGTGAAGCCCTTCGCCTGCTCCAGTGTCACGTTCGGCGGCATCGAGAGCTCCTGTCGATCCGAGCGCACTGAGATCAAGGCGGGGCCGTCGTGTGCCAGGGCTCTCGTCATCGCCTCCTCGAGCTCGTCGGAGTCGTCCACACGGAACCCGGCGATCCCGATCGCTTCGGCGACCGCCGCGAAATCGGGATTCTTCAGATCCGTACCGAAAGAGACGAATCCGGATGCTTTCATCTCCAGCTCGACGAAGTTCAACGACGAGTTGTCGAACACCACGATCTTCACCGGCAGGTTGTTCTGCACGATGGTGATCAGCTCGCCGAGCAGCATCGCCAAGCCGCCGTCGCCGGCCATCGCGATGATCTGCCGGTCGGGGAAGGCGGTCTGGGCGCCGATGGCGTGCGAGACCGCGTTCGCCATGGATCCATGGACGAAGGACCCGATCACGCGTCGCTTCCCGTTCGTCCTCACATAGCGCGCCGCCCAGATGACGGGAGATCCGACATCGGGGATGAAGACGGCGTCCTCGTCTGCGAGACGGTCGAGCACTCGAGCGATGTACTGCGGATGCAGGGGCTTCTGGTGCCCGGCCGGTACGGCCAGGTCGTCCAGTTTCTCGCGGGTCCTGGCGTAGTGCTTCCGAGCCTCGTCGAGGTGGTGACTGTGTCGTGAACCGTTCAGCAGCGGCAGGAGGGCGAGGGCCGTGTCTCTCACGGTCCCGACCAGTCCGATGTCGACCGGGTGCCGCTTGCCGAGCTGTTCGCCGCGGATGTCGACCTGGATGTGCTTCGCTCCCGCGGGATAGAACTGCTCGTAGGGGAAGTCTGTTCCGAGCATGAGGACGACGTCCGCGTCCTCCATGGCCCGGTAGCCGGAGGTGAATCCGAGAAGCCCGGTCATGCCGACGTCGTAGGGGTTGTCCCACTCGATGTGCTCTTTGCCACGAAGTGCATGCACTATCGGCGCCTGCAGACGTTCGGCGAGGGCGATCACCTCGTCGTGGGCTCCCTGCACGCCTGCGCCCGCGAGGATCGTCACCCTGCTCGCGTGGTTGAGCATGTCCGCGGTTCGCTGAAGCTCTCCTTCGGACGGGATGATGCGGGGCCTTGCCTGCTCCACCCGGACCGTGCGGTGGTGCCAGGCTTCGGCGACCAGGACATCGCCGGGGATGACGAGCACCGCGACACCGCGCTTCTCCACCGCGGCGCGCATCGCGATCTCGAGCAGCCGCGGCATCTGCTTCGCGTCAGCGACGTACTCGACGTAGACAGAGCACTCACGGAAGAGCTCCTGCGGGTGGGTCTCCTGGAAGTAGCCGGTGCCGATCTCCTTCGTCGGGATGTGGGCCGCGATGGCGAGGACCGGGACACGCGATCTGTTCGCGTCGTAGAGACCGTTGATGAGATGCAGGTTGCCCGGGCCGCAGCCCCCCGCACACACGGCCAGGTCTCCGGTGAGTTCTGCGGAGGCGGCAGCGGCGAACGCGGCGGCCTCCTCGTGACGGACGTGCACCCAGCTGACGGTGCCGTCCTTCCGCAACGCGTCGGTGAATCCGTTGAGGGTGTCACCGGGCAGACCGTAGATGCGGCGGACGTCGTTCTCACGGAGAGTGGCGACGATGACTTCGGCGACGGTGGGCATGAGGGCACGATTCCTTTCCTCGCAGCGTGATGTTGTCATCACTGCCTTCCGACGATGATGGGCCGGTCGGCCGGGGAAAAGATTCATCAAATGACGGAACTCCCGCTCGATCGTCCGCACCTCCACCGTTCTTGCGGTCGACGAACGGTTCGGCTCGCGAACTCGTCGACCCCGGAGCGGCGAGGGCCGACACGCGCGCGAGACGTGCCGACACCAGCCGCTCAGGCCGGTGTCGGCGGGTCGGGCCGGCGCGGCCGGACCGCGCGGCGGAGGGGGTCGCCTGGCTCTCTCTCCTTCTCGAGCGGTCTGACGACGACCGGGCTCCGAGCGGCTGAGCGGAGTGGGAGTAGAGGTACCCGGGGTTCCGCCGCGCCGGAGGGCGATCAGCGCGACCACGCGGCAGTCCAGGAGGAGCCGCTCCGTCCCGAGCGGTGATCCTCCGTGATCACCGTCTCCGGCCAGAGACGCGCAGATGCACCCCGCAACGTCCCGGGGTGCACCTGCGCGTCACGACTGCCGGTGCCGCCCCGGTGCTACGCCTGGATGAACGCCAGCAGGTCGGGGTTGATGACGTCGGCGTGGACCGTCAGCATGCCGTGCGGGTAGCCCTCGTAGATCTTGAGGGTCGAGTTCTGCAGCAGCTCGTGCTGCTTCAGCGCGGCGTCCTTGTAGGGCACGACCTGGTCGTCGTCGCCCTGCGTGACGAGGACCGGGACGGTGATGGCCTCGAGGTCCGCGGTCTGGTCGGTCTCGGAGAACGCGGCGATGCCCTCGTAGTGCGCGAGCGCCGATCCGGTCATGCCCTGACGCCACCAGTTGTCGATCACCGGCTGCGAGACCGCCGCGCCGGGGCGGTTGAACCCGTAGAACGGGCCGGAGGCGACGGCCTGGAAGAACTCGGCGCGGTTGGCCGCGAGTGCCTCGCGGAAGCCGTCGAAGACGGAGATCGGCGTCCCGTCGGGGTTCGCCTCGGTCTGCACCATCAGCGGGGGCACCGACGAGACGAGGACCGCCTTCGCCACACGGCCCTGGGGCTCGCCGTACTTCGCCACGTAGCGCGCGACCTGGCCGCCGCCCGTGGAGTGGCCGATGTGGACGGCGTTGCGGAGGTCGAGGTGCTCGACCACGGCGTTGACGTCGCTGGCGTAGTGGTCCATGTCGTGACCGGTGCCCACCTGGGTCGAGCGGCCGTGACCGCGACGGTCGCTCGCGATCACGCGGTAGCCGTGGGAGTGGAAGAACAGCATCTGCGCGTCCCAGTCGTCCGAGGACAGCGGCCATCCGTGGTGGAACACGATGGGCTGCGCGTCGACGCTTCCCCAGTCTTTGTAGTAGATCTCTAAGCCATCGTCCGTGGTCACAAACGGCATGATCGAAACCTCCGTGCTCAGGTCGATCCCGAGCCCTGCCCGGGTCGAATTCGAAGTGGTCGTCGTCTCTGGGAGTCCAGAGTGGCTCCACGATAACGGCGGGTATTCGCGCTGCGCGGGGTCGTCGTCGATGTTCCTACGTTTGTCCAGACCCTCCTCTTCTGCAGGTGAACGGGTGCTCTGCGGCGGGTGAACGGCTGCCGTCAGGAGGTCGCAGCCTCGACAGTGAGGGGTTCGGGGGACGTCGCCTGAGGACTCTGCGCAGCGGCGGTGAAGGACTCCGGCGTGATGTCGAAGCGCATGTCGAAGGCGACCGGAGGCAGCGCCTCGCCGGGAGCGATCGATCCTGACCAGAAGGCGGTGACGATGTTCCCGTCTCCGTAGTCGCCCAGTGTCCACCCCGCCTGCGCTCCGTTCGAGAGGCCGTAGCAGATTCCCGTCTCCTCGGCCGGGGCGAAGAGCAGCTGCACCGATGCGGTGGTGACGGGAGAGGTCCCCCCGACGACCTCCAGCTGCACGCCCGGCTTGTAGAACGGCGCGCCGGTGACGGCGAACGTCCAGCTGCGCCAGTGCAGCTCGCCTCCTGTGCTGGCCGACGCACGGGGCGCACTGAGAGCGGCCGCGATGACGGGAGCGCTCCAGGCTCCCGCCCGCACAACGGTCCGTCGATCGACATCGATGTGGTCGTGTGCCATGAGAACCCCGGTCCCGTCGCGGAGGGCGGCCCACGGAACGGGGCGGCCGTCACCTGGTGAGGACCGTAACGCACGAGCGCGGTCGCGCCGGAATTCGTCACGCACTGTTCTTCGACCGGTTGGCCGATAGCGGAAGAAACTAGCGGAGAAGGCCTTCGACGAACGGCCCGGCGACGGCCTGCTCAGACGGAGTCGCGCCTCACCGGCGGGCACGCGACGAGCTGCGGGTGCTCGGCGGCAGTGGCACCCCTGCTCAGGAGGAGCCTGACGCCCGCTGCGCCGAGCTCGTAGTGGGGCAGGGCGACGGTCGTCAGCGGAGGCCGGAGGTGGGCCGCGATCACGTCCTGATTGTCGAAGCCGATCACGGCGACGTCCTCGGGGATCCGCAGGCCGTGCTCGCGCAGCCCGTCGTAGAGCCCCATCGCGACACGGTCGTTGTGGCAGAACACGGCGCCGGCGCGCGAGGCCAGGATCCGCTCGGTCGCGAGGTACCCGCCCTCCTGCTCGGGCGAGGCCTCGACGACCAGGTCCTCGTCGAAGGGCAGGCCGGCCGCGTCGAGAGCGGAGCGGTAGCCCGCGAGCCGGCCGCTGCGAGCGGGGGAGACCGTGGTCGTGTTGATGAAGGCGATGCGGCGGTGGCCCGCGGCCAGCAGCTCCTCGGTCGCCGTCCGGCCGCCCTGCTCCTCGTCCGGCACCACCGCAGGCAGGCCGCTGCCCGGGGCGAAGCAGTTCACCAGCACGGTGTCGGTCTCCTGCAGCATCTCCGGCACGACGATCTCGCGGTGGTACCAGGTGGAGTAGAGGATGCCGTGCACCTGGTGCTCGAGCATCATCGCGATCGCCTCGTCCTCGGCCGCGCGGTTGCCGTCGGAGTTCGCGATCAGGAGCACGTAGCCCTGTCTCCAGGCCTCGTCCTGAGCGCCGTGGATGATCTGGCCGGCGAAGGGAGTGGTCGCGATCGCGTCGGCCACGAGCCCGATGAAGCGGGAGCTCCCGTGCCGGAGCGTCTTCGCGAGGGCGTTGGGGCGGTAGCCGAGGCGGGCCACCGCCTCCTGGACCCGGAGCCGCGCACCCTCGCCGATCCGGGCCCCCGGCTTGTCGTTGACGACGTGGGAGACGGTCGCCACGGACACGCCGGCCGCCTTCGCCACGTCTCTCATGGTGACGACCGGTCCGTTGCGCCCGTGGTCCGTCGTGCTCATCCCTTGGTCGCTCCGCTCTCGAGGCCCTGGATCATGGCCTTGTTCAAGACGAGGAAGACCAGCAGAAGCGGCGTCACCGTCACGCAGACCGCCGCGAAGGTGGCCGTCCAGTCAGTGTTCCCCATCGCGCCGATGTAGTTCTGCAGGCCGAGCGGGATCGTCTTCAACCCGTCCGAGAGGACGAAGGTGTTGGCGAAGATGAAGTCGTTCCAGATGAAGATGCTGTTCACCAGCACGACCGTGATGATCGTGTTCACCGACAGCGGCGACGTGATCCTCAGGAAGATCCGGAACGGACCCGCTCCGTCGAGCGAGGCCGCCTCGTACATCTCGGCGGGGATGTACTCGTAGAACGACGAGAACAGGTACACCGCCATCGGCAGGGCGAATGCGGCGAGCGGGATGATCATCGACAGGTGCGTGTCGAGGAGTCCGACCCGCGAGTAGTCGATGAACAGCGGGACGAGGGCGATCTGCACCGGCACGATGATGCCCAGGAGGAACAGCGAGCGCACGACCCTGCTCCCTCGGAATCCGAGGACCTGCAGGGCGAAGGCCGCCATCATCCCGGCCACGACGATCACGGCGCTGGCGCCGAGGGTGACGATCAGGCTGTTGACGATGTTCAGCCCGAGGTTCCCGCTCCCGAAGGCGCGGGAGTAGTTCTCGAGCGTGACCTCGGCGGGCAGGGCGAACGGGTTGCCGCCGGCGAAGTCGGCGGCGGTGCGGAAGCTGGTCAGGAACAGCCAGGCCAGGGGGTACACCTGCACGAGGACGATCGCGACGACGGTCACGGTGAGCAGGATCCGCTGCGCCCGCAGCCGCGGGGACCGGTGCGGCCGGCGCGGGCGCGGTGCCGGGGTGGTCGGGAGAGCGGCCGCTGTCGGCCGGGTGAGCACGGGCGTGGTCATGAGTCGTCCCTTCGACGCAGGAGCAGGAGGATGATGCCGACCGCGATCAGGCACTCGATCACGATGAAGACCGAGATCGCGCTGGCGTAGCCGTAGTCGGTGTGCACGAAGGCCGTCTTGTACATGTAGGTCGTCAGGAGCTCGGACGACTGGCCCGGCCCGCCGTTCGTGAGTAGGTAGGGGATGTCGAACCCGCGCAGGGCGAAGGTGGTGGCCATGATCGTCGTGGTGATCCAGACCGGGCGGATGTACGGGAAGCGCACTCGCCAGAACAGCTGCCACCAGGTCGCGCCGTCCAGCCGGGCCGCCTCCTCGAGCTCGCGCGGGACGGCCAGCAGGGCGGCGTAGATGATCAGCATGTACAGCCCGGTGAAGCGCCAGCCCTCCGGGATCGACACGGCGGCCAGCACCGTCGACACGTTCGAGAGCCAGGCCGTCTGCAGGCCGTCGAGCCCGATCCAGCCGAGAGCCTGGTTGAGCAGTCCCAGCGGCTCCAGCGAGTAGATCCGCTGGAACAGGATGGCGATCGCCACGGTCGAGATGACGGCGGGCAGGAGGTAGAGCGTCTTGACCAGCTCGCGGGCCCGCGGGAGGGCGGTGAGCAGGCTCGCGACGATGAGCGCGCCGCCGAGCTGGAGCACGAGGCAGATCGCCAGGTAGCCGAGGGCATTGCCGAACGAGGTCCAGAAGACGTCGTCGCGGGTCAGCATCTTGACGTAGTTGTCGAGGCCGACGAAGGCCATGTCGGTGATGCCGTCCCAGCGGAAGAAGCTCAGGACGAGCGACTGCACGATCGGGAGCAGCACGGCCAGCCCGTAGACCACGAGCGGTGGCAGGAGGAAGACGAGGACCGAGAGGCGGGAGCGGCGGGGGAGCATCGAGGCGACGGCGGGCCGCGCGCGTCGCCTCGTCGGCGCGGGAGCGAGCTCAGTCATCGCTGTTCTCCGCGAGGGCCGCATCCATCGTCTCGACGAACTGGTCGGGAGTGGTGTCGCCCTGGACGAGCAGGGTCAGCTCCTGCTGCAGGCGGGTGTTGGTGGCGGGGTCGAGCTGGGTGTCCCAGGGCATCGCGATGGCGGAGCCGACGCTGTCGGCCTGCTCGACGGCGCGGGTGTACAGGGGCGTGGCGTCGGCGGGGACGGCCGTGGTGGCCGTGGTGGTGGGCGAGAGGGCGCCGGTGGCGGCGTAGACCTCGGGGTAGCGCTTCAGGGCGAAGGCGAGGAAGTCGCGCACCAGCGGGTCGTAGGTCTGGGAGTTGACGGCCATGCCGATGCCGGACGGGGTGACGTACTCGTCGTCGGCGGTCACGGCTCCCTCGACGCTCGGCAGGGTGAAGTAGTCGACGGAGTCGCGGACCGCGGGGTCGAGCGCCTCGGTCGCGAGGTTGCCCAGCTCCCAGGTGCCGATGTTGTAGACCGCGGCCTTCCCCGAGGTGAAGAGCGCCTGCGCATCGGCGTAGCCCGTCGACGAGAAGCCCTCCTGGAAGCAGCCCGCCTCGCCGAGCGACGAGAGCCACTCGGCCGCGGCGCGACCGGGCGCGTCCGAGAAGGAGGCCTCACCGTTCTTGAGGTCCTGCACGTACTGCGGACCCGCCGTGCGGAACGGGTAATAGGCCATGTAGCGCTCGAGCGGCCACTGGTCCTGGCCGTCCAGGGCGATCGGCGTGACGCCCTGGGCCCGCAGCGCCTCGCACATCGCGGGGAAGTCGTCGAGGGTCGCGGGGACGGTGACTCCGGCCTTCTGCAGGAGCGCCTTGTTGTACCAGAAGAACTCCAGCTGGAACTCGAACGGGACCATGTACAGCGATCCGTCGTCGAAGCGCTGGTAGTCGAGGGCGGCCTCCCGGTACTCGTCGGCCAGGCCGAGGTCCTCGAGCAGGGCGTCGACGTCCATCATCCGGCCCTGCCCGGCGAGCTTCTGCGCGAACGGGGTGGCGTCGGTGTCGAAGAGCTCGGGCAGCTTGTTCGCGGCGGCGAGCGTCTCGTACTTCTGGACGTACGAGGGGCGGTCGGGGGTCGTGATCAGATCGAGCTCGAAGCCGGGGTGGTCGGCCGCGTACTCGTCGGCGATCTGCTGCATCGCCGTGATGACGCCTCCGTCGGCGGGGCGCGAGAGCAGCCACGAGATCGGGCGCGGGACGATCTCGCCCTCGGGGTTCACGTCGGTGGGGGCTGCACCGGACGAGCCTCCGGCGCAGCCGGAGAGGAGCAGGACGAGGGCGGTCGAGGCTGCGGCGAGGAACGAGCCTCTGCGCGTGATGGCGGGCATGATCGGAATCTCCATTGATCGGTGTGGGTGGTGGGCGTGCGGGGTGGGGAGTCGACGGGGTCAGGCGTCGGCGGAGACGAGCAGGCGCGCCTCGTCGGAGTCGGTCGCCGGTCGGCGTTCGGCGAGGGCGAAGCCGACGATCTCGACCCGGCCCTCTCCGACGAAGACGCCGACCTCGCCGGCGGGGCGGTCGTACAGGCGCGTGCTGAGCACGACGGCGTCGTCGACCGTGGCGATGCAAAGGTCGCCGTCGACGACGACCTCGAGCTCGTGGCGGCCGGGTTCGAGGCGGACCGGCCGCTCGAGCTCCACGGCGAAGGGGACGTCGCCCGAGATCTGCCACTGCTCGGTCCCGGTCGCCCGGCGGGGCCACCGGTCGATGACGAGGCGGTGGCGACGCGGTTCGAGGCGCAGGACGTAGCTCTCGTCGCCGTCGGCGCTCGCCCGGAGGAGCACGCCGCACTCGGTGGTGCCGGCGCCGATGTCGAGGGTGGCGACCAGGCGGAAGGCGGTGGGCGCCTCCGCCCCGGTCAGCAGCTGCGCGTAGCCGTCGGGGGCGTCGAGGACGCTCCCCTCGGGGGGCAGCGGGCGCGGCTCCTCGAAGCTCTCGCGCAGCTCGTCCGTCGGGTGGAAGGCGAGGGTGCCGTCGGCCCGCTGCTCGGCCTCGAGCACCGAGAGGGTGCCCGCCCACTGCCAGGCGCCGTCGTCGCTCGAGTCCTCGCGGGAGGCGATCCAGCCGAAGAAGAAGCGGCGGCCGTCCCGCTGGGCCGACTTGGCCGCGTAGAAGGCCCGGCCGTCGATCGTGTCGTGCTCGGGCACGAGCCAGGGCCCGTGCAGATCGCGCGACATCCGGTAGCGGGTGGCGAAGGAGTCGCTGAACTCCGACCAGACGAGGTACCACCAGCCGCCCCAGCGGAAGACCTCCGGGCACTCGTGGGCGAGGTAGCGCCGCGGGTCCCAGAACGGCTCGGCCGGCTGCCAGACAGCCAGGTCGGTGGAGGTGCACTGCGCGATCACGCCGCGCCGTCGTGAGGGGCCGTCGATGTGGCGGGCCGTGATGAGCATGCGCCAGAGGCCCGCCTCCTCGTCGCGGAAGACGAAGGGATCGCGCCAGTCGGCCGTCTCGTAGCCGGGGGTCGCGCCGAAGGTGTCCGCGGGGCGGCGCTGCCAGGTGCGCATGCCGTCGTGGCTGGTCGCGTGCAGGACGAGCTGCAGGGGGAGGCCGTCGGGACCGCGGTGCTCGGGGTTCTGGCCGGTGTAGAAGACGTGGTGGACGCCCTCGGCGTCCTGGACGACGCTGCCCGTGTAGACGTTGAAGTCGTCCGAGTGGGGGCCGCCGGAGTCGAGGGCGACCCCCGCGTCCTCGAAGTCGATCAGGTTCCGCGTGATCACGCGCCGCCAGGGCATGCCCTCCTTCGGCGTCGCCCGCGTCTCGTGCAGGTGGAAGAGGTGGAACCCGTCATCGTCCTGCCAGGGGATGAGATCCCCGACCCAGGCGTTCTCGGGGCGGTGGAAGCCGCGCTGACTCATGTCACTCCATCGTGTGGTTAATCGGTTACGCACACCATAACCGCTTCTCGAGTCATTGATCAACCGTTTAATCACGCGAATTCGGCTCGAGTCGGCCCGGTCGCGACGACGGCTCGAGCGCGACGAAGGCCCCGGGCGCGGAGGCGCACCGGGGCCGGGTGTGGGGGCCCTAGACGGGACGCCGGAGGAGCCCGCCCGGCGAGCGGATCGTCGCCGCAGCGATCGCCATCGCTCGGGTGAGGGCGAGGATCGGATCCTGGTCGCCGAGGACGAGCCCGGCGACGACGGTGGTGAAGGTCGCGTCACCGGCACCCATCGTGTCGATGATCGCGCCCGGCGCCGACGCGATGGGCGCCTCGGTGCGCTGCGAGCGGCCCACGAGGGCTGCTCCGTCGGGCCCCGCCGTCTCGAGGACCACCCCGGCGCCCGCCGCGAGCAGCCGCTCGGTGGCGTCGGGCAGGCCGGCGCCGAAGACGAGCTCGGCGTCGTCGGCGCCGACCTTCACCAGATCGGCGCGGGCCGCCAGTCTCAGCAGGCCCTCGGCGAAGGCGGTCCGATCGCGCAGCAGGCCGTGCCGCGGGTTCGGGTCGAGCGCCAGCCGGGCGGAGGGAGGGAGGAGCGCCTCCAGGGTCCGCACCTCGGCGGGATCGTCGAACGGGAACCCGCTGACGACGATCACGTCGGCCCGGGCGGCCGCCTGCCGCAGCGCCTCCGTCGGCACGAGCGTCCGCCGGCGCGTCGCCTCGGAGAAGGAGTAGCGCGGCTCGCCCGCCGAGCGGTCGGAGACGGCGCGCCCGGTGCCGAGCGGAGCCTCGGTCGCCAGCAGCGCGACGCCGTGCGCCTCGAGGTGCCCGCGGAGCAGCGCGCCGGCCGGATCGTCGCCGACCATGCCGGCGAGCACGGCCGGGACGCCGAGCACCGCGAATCCCACCGCGACGTTCAGCGCGGAGCCTCCCGCGACATCGATCGACCCCTCGGGCGTCCGCAGCTCGTCGATCAGCACGTCACCGAGGACGAGGACCGCCGGCCGGACGGCCCTCTCGTGCTCACCGGCCATCGAGCACGGTGACGTCGAGGGAGACGTCCGCGAGCACCGCGGACTCGGAGCGCAGCAGCACGGCGATGTCGTCGTCGGCGGGGAAGATCTGGTCGGTGAGGACGATGCGGCCGTCGTCGGCGAACACCTCGATCGAGGAGACGTCGACCCACACGTCGAGCTCGACGCCGCCCTCTCGCGAGGGGACTGCGGCCGTCGAGACACTCGCGAAGGCGGGCGAGAAGCTCGTGTCGCCGGACTCCCGGCGGTCGATGCTCAGGCGGCCCTCCTCGATGCGGACGACGGTGCCGCGCGTGCCGTCGGCCGAGGCGCGCACGACCAGCTCGAGAGGTGCCGCGGCGGGCCGGCAGCGGAGGCGGATCCGGAGCGCCCGGCCGTGCGCGCTCTCCGGGACCGCGAAGAGCCCGGCGCTCGGCGACGGGTCGTCGGAGGAGAAGTCGGGCTCCCCGGTCGCAGGAAGGGCCGGACGCTGCACCAGCCGCTCGCCCTCGAGCGAGAGCAGGCGGGGCAGAGCGGCGGATCCGCGCCACGGCGAGGTCGGGACCGTGTGGGCGTAGTCCCAGTTGCTCATCCACCCGATCATCGTGGGCGCGGGGGAGTCGGACACCGTCACTCCCGCGTAGAAGTCGCGCCCGCGGTCGAGCCAGTCCCACGACGTCGCGGTGAAGGAGGTGCCGTCGAAGTCGCCGACGAAGTACTGCATGCCCGAGCCGCCCGCCGGGTTGCCGGGGTTCAGCGAGACCAGCAGCACCCAGCGGCCGTCGAGCGGGAAGAGGTCGGGACACTCCCACACCCCGTCCGTCGCGCCCGCCGGGCCGAACACCGACAGCGGCGTCCACGAGCGCAGGTCGTCGGAGCGGAAGAGGTGGACCTGGTGATCCAGCGCCTCCACGGTCGCCATCACCCAGTGGTCCTGGTAGCGGAACACCTTGGGATCGCGGAAGTCGGCGGTGCCGCGGTCCAGGACCACCCCGTGCTTCGTCCAGGTCTCGCCGCCGTCCGTGCTCGAGGCGAGGGCCTGCGACTGGCTGCCCTCGCGATCGGAGGTGTAGAGCGCCACGAGCGGAGGCTCCTCCGCGGTGCCGAGCCCGGAGGAGTTCGTCGCGTCGAAGACGATCGAGCCGGAGAAGACGCCCTCGTGCTCATCGTGCAGCAGTGCGACGGGGTGCTCGGTCCAGGTGAGCAGGTCGGCGCTGGAGGCGTGGCCCCAGCTCATGTTCCCCCAGTCGTCTCCGCTCGGGTTGTGCTGGAAGTAGAGGTGGTAGCGGCCGCCGTGGTGGATCAGGCCGTTCGGGTCGTTCATCCAGTGGCGGGCCGGTGCGAAGTGCACGGCCGGCCTCACGGAGAGGGCGGTGGTGGTCATCGAGGGGTCCTCTCGGGGTGCGTGAGCAGGGTGGTGTCGGGGGTGCCGACGGGGGGAGTGCCTCCGAGGGCGCCGACGACGGGCCGGTCGGCGTCGTCGATGCCGTCGCGGTTCACCCAGTGCGTGCCGGTGATCCACTGCACGGCCCCGCGGTCGGCGCCCGCGCTGCGGCGGGAGGTGATGCCGGCGATCTCGGCTCGCGCCTGCGCTCGGTCGGCGCGGTCGAAGGCCTCGGTCCGGTGCGGATCGGGCGCGGCCGAGATCAGGAGTCGCGTGTAGGGGTGGCGGGGCGAGTCCATGACCTCGGCGCTGCTGCCGCCCTCGACGAGGACGCCCTGGAGCATCACGCTCGTGGTGTCGGCGAGGAAGCGGGCCGAGGCGAGGTCGTGGGTGATGTAGAGGATCGAGATCCCCCGCTCGTCTCGCAGGCGGCGCAGGAGCTGGAGGACCCCCATCCGCACCGAGACGTCGAGCATCGAGGTCGGCTCGTCGGCGAGGATCACCTTCGGGTCGGCGGCGAGGGCGCGCGCGACGGCGACCCGCTGGCGCTGGCCTCCGGAGAGCTCGTGCGGGTACCGGTCGAGGAACCCGGGGTCGAGCTCGACCGACTCCATCAGCTCCTGGGCGCGCGCGACGCGCTCGCGGGCGTTCAGCTCGGGAGCGTGCAGGACCAGGGGCCGCTCGAGGAAGTGGCGGACCTTCTTCGTCGGGTTCAGCGATCCGAAGGGGTCCTGGAAGACCATCTGCACCGTTCGGCGGTAGTTCCGCGACGCTCGGCGGGGCTCCTTCTGCAGGACGTCGACACCGTCGACGACCATGCGGCCGGAGGTCGGCTCGACGAGGCGCGCGAGCATCCGCGCGATGGTGCTCTTGCCACTGCCGGACTCGCCGACGAGGGCCATGATCTCGCCCGCGTGCAGCTCGAGGTCGGCGTGGTCGACGGCGACCGTGGACTTCTTCGAGAAGAGCCCGCCGGTGCGGAACTCCTTGGTCAGCCCGCTGAGCGAGACGACGACCTCGCGCTCGTCGGCCTTCTCGACCGGGGCCGCCTCGCCGCCGGTGCTCCGCTGGATCGGCGGGAACGCCGCGATCAGCTTGCGCGTGTAGTCGCTCTGGGGGTTCGCGTACACCTCGCGCGACACTCCGCTCTCGAGGAGGCGGCCGTGCCGCATCACGCCGAGCCGCTGCGAGATCTCGACCATGAGGGAGAGGTCGTGCGTGATGAAGAGGATCGCGAAGCCCAGGCGCTGCTGCAGCTCCTTGATCTCGTGGATGATCTCCTGCTGCACGACCACGTCGAGGGCCGTGGTCGGCTCGTCCATGATCAGCATCGGCGGTTCGAGCGCGAGCGCGATCGCGATGACGGCGCGCTGCCGCATGCCGCCCGAGAGCTGGTGCGGGTAGGCGTCGATCCGATCGCGGTCGATCCCGACGAGCTCGAGCAGCTCGGCCGCTCGGGCCCTGGCGGCCCGACGGCTGTCGCCGCGGTGGGTGGCGAGGACGTCGACGATCTGGTCGCCGACGGTCATCACCGGATTGAGCGCGTTCATCGCGCTCTGGAAGACCATCGAGACGCGGCTCCAGCGGAAGCGGCGCAGCTCCTCGTCGTCGAGGGAGGTGACGTCGACGCCGTCGCAGTGGATGGAGCCCGAGACGACGCGGCCGTTGGCGCCGAGGAGCCGGAGGATCGCCGTGGCGATCGTCGACTTGCCACTGCCGGACTCGCCCGCGAGGCCGAACGTCTCGCCGCGGCGGATCGTGAAGGACACGTCGTCGACGGCGCGGACGGTGCCGGCCCCGGTCTCGTACTCGATCGAGAGGTTGCGGACGTCGAGGACGACGTCGTCGGTCGAGGGGGAGGAGGTGCTCATTTCCGGAGGCCCTTCTTCTTCGCGCGGATGAGGCGCGGATTGGTGATCTCGTCGACCGCGTAGTTGATGAGCGCGAGCGAGAAGGCGACGAGCGCGATCGCGACGCCGGAGGGGACGAAGGTCCACCAGGTCGCCCGGATCAGGGAGCCCTCGATGCTCGACCAGTAGAGGTTCGTGCCCCAGCTGACCGACGAGACGTCGCCCAGGCCCAGGAACTCCAGGCCCGCCTGAGCGCCGATGCCGAAGATGACGCACGCGAGGAAGGTGCTCATCACGACGGACGCCATGTTGGGGAGCATCTCGCGCAGCATGATGTGCAGCGAGCGCTCGCCGGTGACGACGGAGGCGTCGATGAAGTCCTTGCCGCGCAGCGACAGCGCCTGCGAGCGGATGACGCGGGCCGAGCCCGCCCAGCCCGTGGCGACGAGCACCAGGATGATCGTGCCCGGCCCGGGCGGCAGGAACGCGGCGAGGATGATCAGCAGCGGCAGTCCGGGGATCAGCAGGAACACGTTGGTCACGACGGAGAGCACGTCGTCGACGACCCGCCCGAAGTACGCCGAGGCGAGGCCGACGATTAGTCCGACGACCGTGGCCGCGATGCCGACCGCGAATCCGATCGAGAGCGAGCTGCGCGACCCCCAGAGCAGGAGGGCGAGGACGTCCTCGCCCTTCGCCGTCGTGCCGAGCAGGTGGGCGAGCGAGGGCGCTTCGGAGCCGGCGACCACGGCGGTGTTCGGATCGCCGGGGGAGAGCAGGGGAGCGGCCAGCGAGAGGAGGACGAAGAGGGCGAGGATCGCGACGCCGACGACGGCGCGGCGGTCCTTGAGGATCCGCGCGAGGAAGTGGCTGCGCACGGCGCGGGTGGGCGCGGGCGTCGCGCTCAGCGGGTCGTCGATCGCGGTGGCGGGGAGGGGGTTCTGGAGGGACATGGCTACCTCACTCGCACGCGCGGGTCGAGCCGCACGTAGACGATGTCGATCAGGAAGTTGGCGATCAGGACGGCTGCGGTCAGGGTCAGGAAGATCCCCTGCATCAGCGGATAGTCGAGCGCCTGCACAGCGCGCAGCAGCTGGTACCCGATCCCCGGGTAGGCGAAGACGACCTCGGTCAGCAGAGCGCCGCCGACGACGAAGCCGATCGACATGCCGAACGAGGTGATCGAGGGGAGCATGGCGTTGCGGGCGGCGTAGCGGAACATGATGCGCCCCTCCCGCAGGCCCTTGGCGCGGGCCATCGTGATGTAGTCCTCGGCCGAGGTCGCGATCATCGTGTTGCGCATCCCGAGCATCCAGCCGCCGATCGAGACGGCGACGATCGTCACCGCGGGCAGGAACAGGTGGGTGAGCACGTCGCCGAGGAACTGGGGTGAGAAGGACGGCTGCGAGCCGAGCGTGAAGGCCTGCCCGATCGGGAACCACCTCAGCGTCACGGCGAAGAGGAACAGCGCGCCCATCGCGATGAAGAAGTAGGGGAACGAGCCGACGAAGACGAGCAGGGGCGGGAGGATGCGGTCGAGGACGCCGTTGCGGCGCCAGGCGACCACGATGCCGAGCAGGTTGCCGAGGATCACAGCGACGATCAGCGCGGAGCCGCCCAGCAGCAGGGTCCAGCCGAGCTGTGTGCCGATCACCTGGGTGACCGGCGTCGGGAACTGCGAGATCGACATGCCCAGCTGCCCGGTGAACACGTCGCCGAGGTACTGCACGTACTGCAGCGGCAGCGGTCGGTCGTCGAGCCCGAACAGGTGGCGGAACTGGTCGATCTGCTCATCGGTGAGCGAGCCCTGCATCGTGCCGATCATCCGGCCGACGGGATCGCCGGGGATGAGGCGGGGGAGCAGGAAGTTGATCGTCAGCGACGCCCAGAACGCGATGAGGTAGAAGCCGAGCCGACGGAGCACGAAGGTCATGAGAGTGGTCCTCCTGAGGTGTTGGGGAAGAAGGAAGGGCGTCCCGCCCGGCGCGCGCCGGGCAGGACGGAGTCAGCGGGGGACACGGTCCGCTCGCGACGGGAAGGGCCGAGCCGGGCGGCTCGGGGAGTCCTGGTACCAGTAGGCGACCGAGGACACGTCGTCGGAGCGCTCGACGAGGTCCGGGCCGACCTGCCCGATCTGCTGCAGGGTCACCCGCAGGCTCTCGTGGAAGTAGACCGGGTCGGGCTCGTGCCACCGGTACATACCGTGGACGGGCGCCATCGCTGTCGCGTACACCGCCTGCTGGGACTCGTCCCGGGTCGAGTACTGGGGGTAGCCGACGTACGGGGCGCTGTAGGTGAGCACCTGCGGCTCGAACTCCTTCGACAGGCGGTCCTGGAACGCCCAGGCGCCGCCGTAGTAGTCCTCGGTCCCGGTGCCGCAGATCGTCGGGTGGTCGGTGTCGCCGTCGAGGAAGAACTTCATCTCGCCCTCGCCCCACCAGTACCGCTCGAGCTGGACGATCGTCAGCGAGGTGCCGACGAGCACTCCCGAGCCCTCGACGCCGTCGAGGACCGTGTAGTCCACGCCTCGGGTCGTGGGGTTCTCGCGCCGGTACTCCGCGTGGAAGCGGAGCGGTCCGATCTCCGACGTGTCCTTCTTCTCGAGGTAGTCGATCTGGTAGAACAGCCCGCCCACGTCGACGGGGTGCTGGTTCTCGAGGGTGATCCGCGCCCCGTCGGCGAAGGGCATCGTGAAGTACGCGTTCATCCCCCCGGTCGGCGCGACGAGCACCAGGCTCGAGGTGACCAGGCTGCGCTGCCCGTTCCCGTTGCAGAAGAAGTCGCCCAGCGGCGCCTCGACGGCGGGCGTCTCGGAGCCGTCCCAGTACATCCGCAGCACCAGGTCGCGCAGCACGAAGCCGACCGCCTCGGTGTGCGTGGACACCGTGAACCAGAGGTGCCGGATCTCGCCGGCGCCCGAGAGGTCGGCGAGCGTGGTCGTCTCGCCGGCGGGCAGGGTGATGCAGGGGGCGCCCTTCCGGCCGGGGCCGAGGATCGAGGAGGCGCGGCCGCCCTCTCCCGGCGCTCCGGTCGGGTTCTCGGCCGTGACGGCCCTCGACCGGTCGCCGGCAGTCAGCGCCGCGTTGGCGCGGGTGAGCCAGTCGCTGCTCATCGGTCCTCCTCCTTCTCGTCCTGGATGCTCCGGAGCTCGCCGGAGACCTCGACACGACCCTCCTGAGCGAAGACCGCGAGCGAGTCGCCCCGCTGGTCGTAGCCGCGGAAGGTGAAGGCGGCGGTGCCGCCGAGGTAGACGACCGAGATCTCGCCGTCGAACACGATCGTCATCGTCACGTCGCCCTGAGGCGTCTCGAACGGGCGCACATCGAACGGCGCGTCCGACCCGAAACGGTCGAGGCGGTCGATCCGCACCCGGTGCTTCCCGGGTTCGAGGGTGACGGAGTAGCCGGGGCGGCCGGTCTCGTCGGTCCGCAGCTCGACGCCGAACGCCTTGGTGCCCGGCCCGGGAGTGAGCACGAGGTCGACGAGGCCGGTGTGCGGCATCCGCGTCAGCACCCGGCGCTCGAAGCCGTGCTCCGACCCGATGGTGCTCGCCTCGAGAGCGACCGGAGCCGCCGCGCGCGTCTGCTCGAGCGTCCGGCGGGTGAGAGCGGCCTCGACGACGCGCAGCGTGCCGTCGTCGTTCTGCAGCAGCTCGTGGACGACGAGGTTGCCGCCCCACAGCCAGGGCGCGCCGTCCTGGCCGACGGCGTAGTTCGGGCACCAGCCGACGAGGTAGCGGCGCTCGCCGTCCGAGACCGTCTTGGCGGCGTAGAGCCCGAGACCATCGAGCTCGTCGTCGTCGGGCGCGGTCCACGGGCCGTCGAGCGAGGTGGCGGTGCGGTAGCGGGTGACCGTGCGGTCGGTGAGCGTGGAGTACACGAGGTACCAGCGGTCGCCCACCCGGAACAGATCGGGGCACTCGTGCATCGAGAAGAGGCCGGGAGCCCAGAGCGGCTCGCCGACGGTCCAGGTCAGACCGTCGGGCGAGGTGGCGGTCGCGGTGACGCCTCGGCGCAGCTCCGGCCCCTCGAGGCTCTGGCCGGCGATCAGCATCCGGTAGCCGCCGTTCTCGTCCTCGAAGACGAACGGGTCGCGCCACTCGTGAGCGTCGTAGAGTCCGGCGTCCGAGACGAGCGCGAACTCCGTGTCCTTCTCCCAGGTCACGAGGTCGGTGCTGGTGGCCCGCAGGACCGTCTGGTGGCGGCCGCCGTGCTCCTTCTGCCACTCGCCGAAGCCGGTGTAGTAGGCGTAGTAGCGGTCGCCGATGCGGACGACGCTGCCGGTCGCAGCGGAGGCGTCGGCGTCGCGGAGGCCCCCGCGGCGCACGGCCGGGCCGTGCTCCTCGAACTCGACGAAGTCGGTGGTCGAGATGTGCCACCAGTCGGTCTCGACGCGATCGTGGGTGTCATCCGCGTAGCGCTTGAGGTAGAAGACGTGGAACACGCCGTCGGCGAAGTAGGGGATGGTGTCGCCCAGGCGAGCGCGCTCGGGCTTGTAGAACAGGGTCACAGGAGTCGCCTTCACAGGAGAGAGGGGGCGGTGGGGCCCGAGGGCCCCACCGCCGGAGGGACTAGCGCGGGTGGATCGTCGTCAGGACCTTGACCGTGCTCGACGCCTCGGGGGAGAGGGTCGCGTACGGGTCGTCCTCGCTGGGCCAGCCCACGAAGGTGGTGCTGTTGTAGGCGCCCCACTCCGGGCCGGGGAACAGCGGGATCGTCGGGGCCTTCTCGGAGTAGAGGGCCTGCAGCTGGTTCATCACGGAGCGCTGCTCGTCCTCGCTGGTGGCCGCAGCGAACTGGTCGAGCAGGACGTCGGCCTGCGGGTCGCAGAAGCGCTGGAAGTTCTGCGTGGCCTGCTCGCCCGCGGGCTGGACGGTGCGGCAGGAGAGCATGCCCCGGTAGAACTCGTAGGGCGTGACGCCGGTCTGGCTCCAGGCGATGTTGCCCTGGTAGGTGCCGCCGAAGAGCGCCTGGTTGATCTGCGACCAGTCCTGCACCTTCAGCGGAGCGTCGATCCCGATCGCCTTCATGTCGTCCGAGATCACCTGCGCGACCGCGATCCAGTCGGTCGACGCCGAGCCGACGCCGATCGTGAACGAGACCGGAGTGCCGTCGGGGGAGACCCGCATGCCGTCCGAGCCCTTGGTGTAGCCCGCGGCGTCGAGCTTCGCGTTCGCCGCGTCGACGTCGTAGGTGGTCCAGTCGCACTGCGAGACGATGCTCGCGTCGCGCCAGGAGTCGTAGGCGTCGCTCAGACCGGTGCAGTCGGCGGCGTGGGTGTACCCGCTCATCCCGGTCGAGGCGACCTTGTCGCGATCGATGCCCATGCTGATCGCCTTGCGCAGCTCCACATCGTCGAACGGCGCCTGGGTGGTGTTCAGCGTGAGCGAGATGGTGTTGCCGACCGAGGGGAACCAGTAGCCGCGGTGCTCGGGATCGGGATCGACGTAGGTCTTCTGGATGTCCTGGATGAAGCCGAGGCCGAAGTCGATGTCACCGTTGATCGCCGCGATGTTCGCCGCGTCGTTGCCGCCGTAGGCGATGACGCGGATCCCGGAGTAGTCGGCCTTGTCCTTCTGCCAGTAGTCGGGGTTGCGGAGCAGATCGAAGGACTGCGCCGAGAAGCTCTGCACCTGGGTGAAGGGCCCTGACCCCACCGGGTCGGGGTTCTGGAAGGTGGCCGGGTCGTCGACGTCCTTCCAGATGTGCTCGGGGACGACCACCTGGACGCCGAGCTCGTAGAGCCCGGGGGTGTACGGGCGGTTGAAGGTGTAAGTGACCGTCTTGTCGTCCGTCGCCGCGACCGAGTCGACGTAGTCGTAGGTCGCGTCGCCGAGGACCTCGCGCACGAGACCGAAGGTGTAGGCGACGTCCTGCGCGGTGAGGGCCTCTCCGTCCGACCAGGTCAGGCCGTCGTTCAGAGTGAAGGTGAGCTGCAGGCCGTCGTCGCTCCACTGGTAGCCGCTGGCGAGCCAGGGGTCGATCTCGCCCTTCGCGAGGTTCGTGACCATCAGCGACTCGTAGATCGACCGGTTGGTGATCTTGAGCGCTGTCGGTGAGAACGGGTTGAAGTTGCGGGTGAAGGAGGCGTTGCCGATGGAGGCGATGCGCAGGGTGTCGCCGGTGCTCGCGCTGGGGGCGGCGGTGCACCCGGCAGCGCCGAGCGCCACCGTTGCGGCGAGAGCCGCGGGAACTACTAACGCGCGCCAGAAGCGTCGCGCAGAAGATCGGGACATTGTTTTTCCTTTCGACTGTGAATGGAACGGGCGAGGTCCAGGGGCTGGGGGTCTCGCCACGTGGTGCGCCTCCGCGAGACGGCGGAGGAGGTCGGTGGGTCGGTCAGACGGAGTCGCGGAGGATCGGGGGGCAGCGGACCGTGAATCGTCCGGTGCCGCGATCGGCGGGGTCGCGGACGAGGAGCTCGGCTCCGAGCCGCCCCATCTCGTGGAAGGGCAGGGCGATGCTCGTGAGGGAGGGGCGCAGGTACTCGGCGATGACCTCGTGGTTGTCGAAGCCGACGATCGAGAGGTCGGAGGGGATGCTGAGGCCGTGCTCGCGGGCCGCGTCGTAGGCGCCCATCGCGATGCGGTCGTTGCCGCAGAAGAGGCCGTCGGGCCGTGCCCGCGAGAGGAGCGCGCTCGTGGCCTCGTAGCCGGTCTTCGCGTCCGCGCCGCCGATCACGATCAGCTCGGGATCGACCGGGATCCCGGCCTCGTCGAGGGCCTGCCGGTAGCCGGCGAGCCGGCCGCGCGCCGCGTCGAGGTGCTCGTCGATGCTGACGAGCGCGATCCTGCGGCGTCCGCGCTCGATCAGCAGCCGGGTGGCCGTGTAGCCGCCGTGCTGCTCGTCGGGCACGATCGACGGATGCGTGCCGGCCTCGTCGTAGCAGTGCACGAGGACGACGTCGATGTCGTCGAGGGCGCGGGGGATCTCGATCGCGCGGTTGAAGGTCGTCGCGATCATGACGCCACCGACCCGGTGCTCGAGCATCATCTCGACCGACCGGCGATCGGGGTGGTCGGGAGTCGGAGTGCCGACGATGATGAGCGACTTGCCGTGCTCCCAGAACCACTCCTGAGCACCGGCGATGAGCTCGCCCGCGAAGGGGGTCGAGACGATGTCCGTGACGAGGCCGAAGAGATCGCTCGTCCGGCCCGCGAGGGCACGGGCTCCCGCATTGGGGCGGTAGCCGAGCTCCGCTGCGGCGGCGAGGACCCGGGCCCTGGTCTCGCTCGAGACCTGCTTCTCGTCGTTGAAGGCGAACGAGACGGCCGAGCGCGAGACGCCGATGTGGCGCGCCACGTCGCTCATGGTGATTGCTCTCCGAGCCATTGGGCAACCTCCCTGTCGCGCGCCAGAAGTAAAGCTAACGCGCGTTAGAAGCGACGTCAACACCCGGACGGGAACTCCGATCCGCGACCGACGGACCGCTTCCGACGACGCGGCTAGTCGAGAGCGCCGAGGACGACGGCCGCCGAACGGGCGACGAGCGCGTCGTCGTAGGCCGCGTCGGGGTCGTTGCGCGCTGTGAGGATCGACAGGACGATCGGATCGCGGCCCGGAGGCGTGACCACCGCGACGTCGTTGCGGATCCCGCCCGCCCCGCCCGACTTGTCGGCGACGACCCATCCGCTCGGCGCGCCGGCGCGGACGAGCGCATCGCCCGTCGCGTTGCCGCTCATCCAGTCCAGGAGGAGCGCCCGGTCCTCGCCGGGCAGGGCGGTGCCGAGGGTGACGGCGCGCAGCGCAGCGGTGAAGGCGGCCGGAGTGGTGGTGTTCGCGGTGCTGCCCGGCTCGATCGTGTTCAGCGCGGGCTCGTCGTCGACGACCTCGGTCGTCGTGTCGCCGAGGTCCTCCAGACCCCTGTCGAGGGCGGACGGCCCGCCCAGGCGGGCGAGCACCAGGTTCAGGGCGGTGTTGTCGCTCCTGCGCACCGCCGCCTCCGCGAGCTCGGAGAGCGGGAGTCCCTCGCCGATGCTCTCGCTCGTGACGGGCGAGTAGCCGGCCGCCTCGACGTCGGCGGCGGTCCAGGTGACGATCTCGTCGCGCTCCGCGGCGGGAACGGCGCGGAGGAACTGGGCCGCGGCGAGCACTTTGATGCTCGACGCGTAGCCGAAGCGCTCGTCCTGGCGGTGCGAGACGAGTCGATCGGAGGCGGTGTCGACGGCACTGACGCCGATCCGCGCGTCGAACTCGCTCTCGAGCGCCGCGAGCTCGGCGGAGACGTCGATCGGCGCCGAGGACGCGGGCGGTGCGGCGGCGGTCGACGGGGGCGACGATGCGGCCGGCGCGCCGGGCGAGGTGCAGCCGGCGAGCACGAGGACGGCCGCGACGAGGAGGAGGGGCCGAGCGGCGGCACCCGGCGGGCGGCCCCTCACAGCGCCGAGTAGACGAGGAGGAAGACGCCGGCCGCCGCGGCGGTGACCGCGAGTGCCGCGACCGCGACGATCACGCGCGGACGCCTCCGCACGATCGCGAGGACGAGGAACCCGGCTCCCAGGATGATCTGGAGCCACCAGTAGACGGGGCTGGTCGAGTCGATGATCGCGCCGAGCGCCCACAGGCCCTCGCCGATCAGCACGCCCGAGAGCGGCGCGACCGCCAGCACGCGCCAGGGCGTCGTCCCGTGCAGGGTCAGCGCGGCGGCGGCTCCGAGGATCGGACCGGCGGGGACGGCGAGCAGCCAGAACACGTCGGTGAACGGAGGCGAGTAGCCGAAGCCGCGCGCCGCGGTGACGAGGTCGTAGCCCTCGAGCAGCGCCCAGAACGTCAGCAGCCCGAGCAGCGCCGCCGGCACCGGGCGGGCGCCGCCCATCCGCACCAGCGCGAACACGAGCATCGACCAGCCGCCGGAGGAGTTGGCGAACGAGCTGAGCGATGCCGGGAGCGAGCCCTGCAGCAGGCTGGTCAGCCCGCCGAGGATCAGGCCGCCGATCAGGGCGACGACGAGGGCGCGCAGCAGACGCGGGCGGGGCACGGCAGGAGGCATGAGTCGATTCTCGCCAGGTGGGAGGCGGGGGGCATCGGGGAAGACCCTGATCCGCTGACGCGAGTACCGCCGCGTCAGCGCGGCGACGGGCTCGGCCCGCCGGCCAGTAGCAGGGTCCCGGTCACGAGCTGCCAGGCTGTCACCGTGTAGACGGCGACGCGCTCCCAGACGCCGTCGGGCAGCAGATCGAGGGCGGTGCTCCCGGAGTCGACCCGCAGCAGCACCAGCCCGAGCAGCCCGACAGTGCCGAGGACGATGCCGACCGTCCCGGGCGCCCAGCGCGTGCGCGACCGCAGCACGGTGACTCCCGCGGTGATCGCGGCCAGGTTCCCGCCGATGATCGCCAGGGCGGCGCCCAGGACGTGGATCCCCGCGGTGCCGTTCTCGAGGCTCTGCCGGCTGCCGTGCACGAGGCCGACCAGGGCGATGCCGACGGAGTGGGCCGCGGCGAGAGCGAGGAAGGCCCACCGCGGGCCTCCGGAGCTCGCGCGCACCGTCGTCAGCGCGGCAGCGAGGAACAGCACTCCCTCGATGACGAAGCCGGCGTTCATCACCGCGTGCAGGGGCGAGTCGATCGCGCGGCCCTCGTAGGCGCCGACCTCGGGCACGCCGAGGTCGCTGATGTAGTTCTCGGCGTAGCTGTAGCCGGGGAAGGCCGAGGCCGCGACCGCCTCCGCGCCGAGGTAGACGAGAGGCCCGACGATCCAGAGCAGGCCCGCGATCGTGCGGAGGCGGCGAGGAGTGGTCACCGCCCCATCCTCCGCGATCGGCTCCGGTCGCTCTGACGGATCCGGGGCCGCGCACAGCGGAGCCCGCCGGACACGCAGCCCGGACCCGTTGTGCTCCGAACGGGTGACATCCCTCCGGATGCGCGACCGCGCAGGACCGATGATCCACCGCCCGTCGCGAATCGACGGATGTGCGAGCCGCCCCACCGGCGCTCCAGTGCCCTGATCGGGTATAGCGTCGGGACCAGCGTGAGTCTTCGCGCTGCACTCTCCTCGGCACATGACCGGTGGTCCCGCTCGCGAGCGGATCCGGCCCTGCGGAGCCTCTGAGCCCGCCGCTCCCGCTCGTTCGCGAGCTCTTCGACGACGATGAGGGAGACCCCGATGGGTGAATTGATCTTCGGTGCGTGGCGGCGGCGGATCGTGTTCGACGACCGCACCCTGACGCACCTGCGCGTCGCGCTCCGGACGCGGATGGAGCGCGGTGCGTCCTTCCGGCTGACCTGGAGCACTGCCGGCGACGGCGGCTACCGGTCGCAGGCGATCCTGGTGCACCCCGGTTCGGTGCTCGAGTACCGCTTCGACGGGCACCACGCCGACCTGCTGAACCGCGCGTGGCTGCGCGAGCTGCTCGGGCCGACGCTGAGCCGCGACATGGTCCTCACCGCCGAGCCGGTCTAGGACCGGTCGGCGAGCGCTCGAGGCGACGGCACTCAGGCGCGGTCGTGGAGGGTGACGTGGTAGCCGTCGGGGTCGGCGAAGGTGAAGGTGCGGCCGAAGGGGCCGTCGATCGGAGCCGAGACGATCGGGTGGCCGTCGGCGACGAGGGCGTCGTGGATGTCCTGTACATCGGTGGCGTGCAGCCAGATCGCCGCGCCGATCCCGGGCCGGTCGACTCCGGTGAGATCGGTGCCGGGGGCGATGTCGCGCAGCGCGAAGGCGATCGGGCTCGTGTCGAAGACGACGGCGTGCGGCGGGCCGGTGGGCGATCGGACGAGGCCGAGGTACTGCTCGTAGAACGCCTGGGATGCCGCGAGGTCGCGGGTCTGCAGCGAGACGAAGTCGGGTCCGGTGACGGCCATGGGGTGCTCCTGTCGGTTCGTGTCAGTTGACTGACATCGACGACTCTATGTCAGACTACTGACATGAGTCAAGACGGGATCGACCTCCCCACCTCCCTCGGCTACCTGCTGAAAGAGGCGTCGAGCGCCCTCCGCACCGCCATGGAGGCGGAGCTGCGCCCGCTCGGGATGACCGTGACCCACTACTCCTGCCTCGAGCTCCTGGCCCAGCGGCCCGGGCTCTCGAACTCCGAGCTGGCTCGCGGCGCCTTCGTGACCAGGCAGTCGATGAACGTGCTGCTGCAGGCCCTCGAGCGCGAGGGAGACGTGATCCGCCCCGCGGAGGCGCGCGTGGGCAAGGTTCTCCCGACGCAACTGACTCCGCACGGTCGGCGCCGCCTCGAGGCCGCGACCGTCGCGATCCGGGGCGTCGAGCTCCGGATGCTGGCCGGCAGCACGGCGGAGCAGCAGGCCGACGCCGCGCGGATCCTCCGCGGGATGATCCGCGCGCTGCGCGAGAGCGCGTAGTCGCCGCGGGCCCGATGTGCGCCGCCTGGGTCCCCGTGGAGGAGCGCGACGTAGGGTCGGAGGATCGCATCCCGGTCCCCGGTGCCCTGAACGTCGTTCGGGGGGCTCGCAACCGAAGGACGACATCATGATGACTCTCTCCCACACCGGCGGCTCTCTCCTGCTCGAGGACGACACCGCATCGGCCGTGGTCCGGTACTCGATGGCCCTCGCCGGTCACCGCGAGATGAGCACCGTCACGCTCGAGGACGCCGGCACTCCGGCACCGCACGCGCAGGTGCTCCTCGTCGTCGGCATGGGGGTCGCACTCTCGGTCCGCGCCGCGTGCGGTGACGTCGGGGCGTCCGACGGAGTCGAGTCCGGGGACGACCTCGACGTCAGGACCGCCGCCCTGAACGCCCCGCAGAACGCCGTCATGGCGACCGAGGAGGAGGCGCGCCGGGACGCCGCCGCCACCGCGGACGTCGACTCCTACTTCGACCTGCTCTGAGATCCCCGGTCGCCTGAGGCCCGGCGCGGTGTCGTTACCCTGGAGGCAGGAGCGACGTGATCGCGGCGCTCCGCCCGACCCCGAGGGGTCCGCTGCATGGCCCTGCGCACCAGCCTGGTCGACGACCTGACCGGCGCCCCCATCGCCGATGGCCGGGGCGGCACCGTCAGCTTCTCGATCGACGACGACGCGTACGAGATCGACCTGACGGCCGCGAACATCGGCAGGCTGCACCTCGCGCTCGCCCGCTACGTCGACTCCGCCCGGCTGCTCTCGCCCGGAGGCTCGGCACCGCGGATCACGACCGTCGCCGCGAGCGCCGGACGCAAGAGCCCCGAGATGCTGGCCGCGATCCGGCACTGGGCGAAGCGCCACGGCCACGAGGTGCCGCCGTCGGGCCGCATCCCTGCCGAGGTGCAGGCCGCGTACGACGCGGCGCACTGAGTCAGAGCCGGGCGAGCGTCGTCCGCGCCATCAGGAACACGCCGTACTGCACGACTCCGAGGCCGACGACGACCAGGACCGCCGTTCCGTAGGGCGGCAGCGCGAGGAAGCGGAACGCGCCGTCGAGCCCCGTCGCCCGATCGGCGTCACCGGTCGCCGCCGCGACGAGGAAGATCGCGCCGGCCAGGCCGACGGCGACTCCCTTCGCGATGTAGCCGGACGTGCCGAGAGCCGACACGACTCGACCACGCCGGCCGGACGGGACGCGGATCAGCTTGCGGAAGCCGCGGCGCACGCCGATCGCGATGAAGCCGATCCCGCTGCCGAGCACGATCGCGCCGGTGAGGGCCAGGATCACGAGCCCCGTCGTCGTGGCGACGAGCTCCTGGTTGATGGTCCTGATGGTCGTCGACGAGCTCGTCGAGCCGCCGAGGGCGAAGACGAGGGCCGTGCCGGCGAGGGCCAGAGAGGCGAGCCCCTTCCCCGCCTCGACCACACGGCGCCCCCAGCGGGTCGCGCGCCGGGGGCTGTCGGAGGAGCCGCCGAGCGACAGCTGCCAGAGGCCGAGCGCGAGCACGGCGGCGAACGCGGCCCAGATCGCGAACCGGCCGAGCGGTGCGCTCGTGAGGCGGGCGATCGCTCCGGATGCATCGGCCTCCACCACCGAGGTGTCACCGAAGGCGAGTCGGATCGCGATCGCGCCGATGACGAGGTGCAGCAGGCCGTTGACTGCGAAGCCGAGCCTGGCGAGCCGTCGGAACCGCCGGATCCGGGAGCCCGGGAGGCGGCGCGGCGTGAGGTCCGTCGGCACCCTCCCACTGTCTCACGGGGTGCGGGCGCCCTCAGTCCAGCCGCTCCGCGAGCGCGACGATGATCCCCTCCGGTCCGCGGACGTAGGCCATCAGCCAGACGTCCTCGAAGCGGCCGATGCCGCCGACCAGTCCGAAGCCCTCGGCGGCGAGCCGGTCGACCTCTGCGTGCAGGTCGTCGACCTCGAAGGCGAGGCTGCGGAGGCCGAGAGCGGTGGCGGGCGCCGGCTCGGGGACGGCCTCGGGATCGGGGTGGACGAAGCGCGAGAGCTCGACCGAGGTGCCTCCGCCCGGGGTCGTCAGCATGACGATCCCGGTGTGCGAGCCGGGGATGCCGATGACCGTGTCGATGAACTCGCCCTGCACCTCCGCCCGGCCGTCGATCTCGAGACCGAGGGCGACGAAGAAGGCGGTCGCCGCCTCCAGATCGCGCACCGTCACGCCGATGTGGTCGAACCGCTTGAGAGGAGCCATGCCGACAGGGTCGCGCGCTTGCGGTGCCCGGGCAAGGGCGACCGCGCGCCGGATCGATCCTCCCCGTGCGGGTCAGCCCCGCCGGCCCGCGAACAGCGCGTGCAGCAGCGGCAGCACCGACGCCACGAGGAGGACCGTCCCGAACGCTCCGTCGTCGGGGCGCACGATCGCGCCCGCGATCAGCAGGCCCGCGAACAGCACCGCCGAGACGACGCGGCGCACCATGCCCTCGAGCACGGTCAGCCGTCGCTCGACCGACGGGACGGTCACGGCCAGCGTGCCGTCCTCGAGAGTGGTGGCCAGCTCGTCGAGCCGGCGGGGGAGGCGCCAGACCAGGCCGAGGGTGTCGAGCGCCTGCCTGCCGACGTCCTGCGCGACGTTGCCGCGCTCCTCGCGGATCAGCTGCTGCGCGTACGGCTCGACCGAGTCCCACAGGTTGAAGGCCGGGTCGAGCGCACTGGCGACGCCGGAGGTGAGCGACATCGCCCGGACGATGAGCAGGAAGTTCTCGGGCAGCTGGAACGGCAGCGAGCGCACGACGTCGCCGAACTGCACCGCGAAGTCGCGGAACTCCCGCGGGTCGACCTCCCGCAGCTCCGCGAATCCCATGCCGCCGAAGCGGGCGAACAGCTGGGTCATCGCGCGCTCGAGCTCGCGAGAGTCGGCGGAGGGGAGCAGCACCCCGACCTTGCGCGCCGCATCGACGAGACCCTTGCCGTCGCGCGAGGCGGCGGCGATCAGCATCGCGCGCAGGCCCGCCCGCGTGGTCGGCGGCACCTCGCCCATCATCCCGAAGTCGATGAACGTCAGCTTCCACGGCAGCTCGGAGCCCGGGGTCGGGGTGACGAAGACGTTGCCGGGGTGCGGATCGGCGTGGAAGTAGCCGTTCGTGAAGAGCTGGTCGAACATGACCGCCGCGAAGACCGGAGCGACCTCGGCCGGGTCGATGCCGGCGGCGCGGAGAGCGTCGGCGTCCGTGATCTTGATGGCGGTGACGTCCTGGAGGGTCAGCACTTTGCGGGTCGAGCGCTCCCAGACGACGTCCGGGACGCCGACGCGCGCATCGCCCGCGAAGTCGGCGGCGAAGCGGACCGAGTTGGCCGCCTCCTGCAGGTAGTCGATCTCCTCCAGGGAGGTGACCGCGAACTCCTCCACGAGCGCGGGCGCGTCGACGCGATCGGAGACGAGACGCACGTGCGTCAGCCAGCCGCCCACGCGGCGCAGTGCCGCGAGGTCGACGTCGACGATCGCGTCGATCCCCGGCCGCTGGACCTTGATGATCGCGGTCGAGTGGCCGGTGTCGGCGGCGTCGGAGGGGGAGAGCCTGGCGCGATGGGCCTGTCCGAGCGAGGCGGCGGCGACCGGGGTCTCGTCGATGCCCGCATAGGCGCGCTCGAGCGGCAGACCCAGCTCGGACTCCGCGAGCGCGCGGATCCGGGGGAAGGGGACGGCCGGCACCTCGTCCTGCAGCCCCTCGAGCTCACGGGTGATCTCGGGGGGCAGCACGTCGAGGCGCGACGACATGAACTGCCCGACCTTGATCATCAGGCCGCCGAGCTCGACGGCGAGCACGTGGAAGCTGCGCGCGAAGCGGCGCATCCGGGCGGGCCGGGTGCGCAGGGCGATCGACGACAGCCCGACGCGGGGCAGCAGCAGATCGAAGAACCAGGTCACCGCGAGGTGCCAGGAGGCGAAGCGCAGGATGCGGCGGTAGCGCCGCTGGTCGCTGCGCGCGCGGCGACGGCCCGGGCCCTCAGGGCCCGGGCGTACCGGCGCCACCCGGGTCAGTCCTGCGCGAGGATCGCGTACAGCCTGCGGCGCGAGTCCTCGAGTTCCGTGATGGCCTTGCGGATCTGGTCCGGAGTGCCGGAGCGACCGACCTGAGCGGCGGCCTGCGCGAGCTCGACGCCCGCCTTCGGCAGGGCGCCGAAGTCGACGGGCTCGGGCTCGCCGGCGAAGGGGGCCGAGGTTCCGGAGGCGGCGACCTGAGCGCGACCCGCCTCGGTCAGCGAGTAGGTCTTGCGGCCGTTCGACTCGTCGGCGGCGATGAGTCCCTCGTCGGCCAGCAGCTGGAGGGTCGGGTAGACGGAGCCGGGGCTCGGCTTCCAGCTGCCACCGCTGCGCTCCTCGATCTCGTGGATGATCTGGTAGCCGTGCATGGGCTGCTCGGCGAGGAGCGCGAGCACCGCCGCGCGGACGTCGCCGCGGCCGACCCGCGTGCCGACGCGCTTCTCGAAGTTGGAGCGGACCTGCTCCATGGCCTGCCAGATGCCCTCGATGGGGTTGCCGGAGCCGAAAGCACCGGTCGATGACGAACTGTTCATGATGACCTCCCGTTTCTGCGAACGATACTCAGCGATATGTGCGGCGACTGTGAACGACTGCCTCCGCTTTCCTGGGAAGTCAATGCCCCCAGTCCGAATCCGCCGAGCCGTGAGACTGGATCCATGAGTGAATCCGGCAGCAGCCAGACCCTGAACGCCGGTCGTCCGGCCCGCTTCATCCGCTGGGTCCGCACGAGGGACCGCTGGTTCCCCGAGATCCTGCACGGCCGCTACCTCGGCACCACCGCCCAGGGCTGGGAGGTCAGCGCCGACGGCGAGACGCGCTACCTCGACCAGTCGGTGTGGGCGGTGTACAAGTAGGGACTCCTCCGGGAGCCCTGCGTCGAGGGAACCGGTTCCGGCCGGGGCGCCGCGTTCTGCGCGGTGTCCGGGCGGGAACCGGTTCCCTCGCTCGCGTCAGGCCTTCCACTCCCCGGCGGCACGGAGGCGCTGGATCTCGTCCTTCAGCTCGCTCGTGCGGCCCGGCAGCTCGTTCTCGAGCGTCGAGCCGCCGCCCTCGCCCCAGAAGTCGTCGACGGAGCTGCCCGCGAGCTGTCCGCGCCGCGTGTGCACGTCGAGCGCGTACTCCGGGATCTCGAACGGCTTCTCGGAGGCGTTGATGAGGTGCAGGGTGAGGTTCGCGAGCTCGTCGGAGGTGCGGTCCTTCGTCCGCTCCGAGAGGAAGCGGATCGCGTGGGTCGCGAACAGCCAGCGGTCGCCGAACGTCCGATCGAGGCGCTCGTGCATCTGGTAGAGGCTGTTCACGACGACCGGCTCGGAGTAGCTGCCGTCTCCGACGTCCTCGCACGAGATGACGTTCAGGCGCGCCCACATCATCTCCTCGAGGTCGGCGCTCGACTCGTACATCTCGCGGCCGACGAGCAGCGCGAGTTGCGTGTCTCCGCGTCGGATCGACTTCTGCAGGGTCGAGATGAGCTCGTCGGCGGCGTAGCCGCGGGCCGAGGTGACGCGGGTCCAGGGGTCTTCGGAGTAGTGCACGGGCATGGTGGTCTCGCTTTCGAGAGGTGCGGGCGTCGAGGGTCGACGCGATGAGGAGGCGCGCGAGGGCGTCGCGCGCGGGAGAAGAGGGAACGGCCGGGCTCAGCGAGCGGCGGGGGCTCGCGAGTTCGACAGCCGCCAGGTGCCCAGACGCCAGGCGCCGCTGAGGCGGCGGAGGGGCGCGGATGCGGGCACGGTGGTCGACTCCTCAGGGGGCTCCTCGGTCGTGAGCTCTGTCGGACCCTATCCGGACTCCTCCGGCGGCCGCGCCTGAGCGCGCGAGTGTTCACACGGTCGAAACGTGCCCTCGCGGGCTCCTCCTCAGGACGGTCTCCCCTCGGTTGTCCACAGATCGGCCGAGCGGCCCCGCGGTCACATGAAAGTGAGCATTACTCTCCTGGCACGGGGCTGACGTGAACCGTCGCCGGTGCCGAGCACCGAGCGGCTGAGGAGAGGACATCGGATGAGTCGAACGGAACGGTCGGGGCCGGCTGGCCGTCGGAGGCGGGAGGCGGGAGCCGTCCGCGCGTTCGCGGGGACGACGGCGGGCTGCGCGCTCGTCGGCGGGCTGCTGGGCGGTGGGGTGGCGGTGACACCCGCCGCGGCCGCCGACGCACCGCACACGACGATCGAGAACACGCTCCTGCACGGCGGGGCGACGAACGCCGGAGTGACGACGGTGTCGGCGTGGGTGCAGAAGGGCGAGACACTGCACGTCGACCTCCATCCGCTCAAGGGCGGGTCGGGATCGGGAGAGGGCGAGAGCGGCGGCGGCACCGCCGCGATCACCGCGCCCGACGGCTCCGTGCTCGACGCGCAGGCCTTCCCGCGCGGCGCTCCGCCGACCGACGCGGCCGGAGGGTCCTTCGTCGCCGGCGAGACGGGCGTGTTCCGCATCAGCGTGAGCGACGACGACGTGACGGCGCCCGTCAACCTGGTGTGGAGCATCGGCGTCGCCGACGGCTCGGGCGCGGCGATCGCGGGCCGGGTGTGGTCCGACTCGTACGCCGTCCAGTCGGGCGCGAAGGCGAGCTACGCGACGCCGGGGGAGCGCAGCTCCTCGTTCACGCTCTACGCCGTCACCGAGACCGGCGCGCGCTACGACATGTCGCTGCGCGGCTACGACGGAGTCGCGTCGACGCTCCAGGCGACCAACAAGGGCAACGTCCGGGTCGGGTCCTCCGATCCGTCCTACCTCTCGGTGCCGATGCCGCAGTCGAGCGAGGCGGGCGGAGTCGGCGCGCAGTACGTGCAGGCCTCCGGGCGCTCCGGCATCGCCGGGCTGCAGAGCTACAAGCTGTTCCTGGATCCACCCTCCGATGATCTCCCTCCGTCGATCTCGCCCGACTACCTCGCGCCGACGATCGAGGGCCTGGCCTACCGACGGGCGGGATCCGCGTCGAACGCGGGTTCGCTCACGGGCACGCTCGGCACGCAGCCGGGGACGGTCACGGTCGACATCGATGCCGACGGAGACGGTGACTACGAGGGGGCGCGCGACGTCCGGCTCACCGAGATCGTCGCCGATCCGGGGCCGTTCTCGGTCGACTGGGACGGACTCGACGCACAGGGCGCGGGGGTCGATACGGCCGACCCCGATGTCGGGTTCCGTGCATCGATCGGCCGCACCAACGAGTTCCACTTCACCCGCGTCGACGCCGAGTCGTCATCGGGGGGCATCTCGATCGTGCGGTCCACCGGAGGCGGGACCGGCCCGTCCGAGATCCACTGGGACGACTCCCTCCTCTCCGGCTCCAACGGGCAGCGCTACTCGGTCACTGCGCACGAGACCTCGGGAGACGGCGGGGCCGACTCCGCTGCCGGGGTGCACCGCTGGGAGGCGGACGACTCCGGGCAGGGGCGCGCTCCGAACGCGAACGACTCCGTCCACGGGTCGTACGGCGACCTGCGCGCGATCGACGACTACGCCTTCGGCTCCGACGGGGCGGTCGCGACCGCCGGCCTGGACGCGCTGGCCCCGCACGTCACGATCGCGAAGAGCTCGACCTCGCCCTCGGACGTGCCGCTGCTCCCCGGAGCGCGAGTGCCCTACCGGGTGACCCTGACCTCTGACGGATCCGGCGACTACGCCGACGCCGCGGTCGTCGACTTCCTCGACGAGGGCGTGCTCGACGACGCCGACCTCGACGCGGAGTCGATCCGCACCTCGCACGGCGCGGCCACGATCGATCCCGTCACGGGGCGGATCGACTGGGCCGCCGGGACTCTCCCGGTCGGGACGGTCGCGGAGCTGACGTTCGAGGTCGTCGTCCGCGCCGGCGGAGACGGGGCGCTGGTGAACACGGCATGCGTCGCGGGCGCTCCGTTCGTCCCGTCCGACACGGGGACCGGAACAGATGCGAACCCGTGCGCGACCGTGCCGCACACCATCGGCGAGGGCCGGCTGTGGCTGCAGAAGACGGCGTCCCAGCCGTCCGCCGGGCACGGCGGGCAGGCCGGGTTCGACGTCGTGGTCGGCAATGCGGGCACGGTCGAGGCGACCGACGTCACGGTGACCGACGTCCCGACCCTCGAGCACCTCTCCGACGCGACCATCGAGAACGGGCACGGCGGCGTCCAGCCGGCGACGGAGCCGGTCACCGGGCTGCGGATCCCGGCGGGCGGGCAGATCGCCCTGCACGTGACCGGACGGGTCGCCGACGGCGTCGACGCCCTGACGATCCCGAACCGCGCGACGATCTCCGATCAGCCCGACGGGTTCACTCCGCCGACGGTGCAGAACCCCTGCGCCGACGACGCTGCCTTCTCGTGCGCCGAGATCCCCGTGCCGCCCGCGGGCGGCCGGCTCGAGATCGAGAAGACGGCGCTCCGCGCCTCGGTCACGCACGGCGACCGGGCGGGCTTCGAGATCGAGGTCTCGAACATCGGCGACCGGCCGGCCGAGGGAGTCACCCTCACCGACCTGCCGACGCTCGCGCACCTCTCCGCGGTGACGATCTCCCGCGACGGCGGGCCGGCCTCCTCCGATCTGTCGATCGAGGGGCTCGATCTCGCTCCCGGGGCGACGACGACCTTCACGGTGAGCGGCCTCGTCGGCGACGGGGTCGATGCGTGGACGATCCCGAACCGGGCGCGGATCGATGACCTGCCCGCCGGGTTCGAGCCCACGCTCGTCCGCAGTCCCTGCTCGGACGACGCGTCCGCGTCCTGCGCGCAGGTGGTGGTTCCGGCGATCGGGCTCGTCCCGACCGCCCTCGCCTCGACCGGCGCGGCCGCCGGACCGCTGACGGCGGGCGGGGCGCTGCTCCTGCTCGCCGGCGGCGGGCTGCTCGCCGGTCGCCGGAGGCGCGCACTCCGCCCGATCGCGCACTGACTCCGCCCGAACGGGTGCTGACACCGCCCGATCGAGCACCGACACCGAACGAGGGGGGCTCCGGACCCGGAGCCCCCCTCCCACCACGACCCGAGGCGCCCTGCGGCGCCGACACCGGAAGGCACCGCACGATGTCCCCCTCCCACGACGAACTGCCGCTGCGGGTCACCGAGCGCTTCCCCCTGCCCGACGGGAGCGTCGGCGTCAGCACCTGGTCGGCGGCCGACCCGGAGCAGCTCGAGCAGCAGCTGCGGACCCGCGCCGGTCACGCCCACCCCGAGCGCGAACCCGCGCGCCGCCTGCACCTCGCCTCGCCGCCGCTGGTGCGGATCGAGGTCTGGGAGGCCGGCGTGCGGCACCTCCTCGATCCGGCGCACGAGGCGCTGGCCGACCCGCGATGGCATCGGGCCCTCGCCCGGTCGCGGCGACCGGCGTGGCTCCGACGCCTCGTCGGCCCGGCCGATCTCCCGCAGACGGATCCTCCGGTCGGGGCGGCGCGGTGGACCGAGCGCCCCGGAGGGATCGGCTGAGCCGCGTCAGCCCTTGACGGCCCCGGACGTCATGCCGGCGACGATCTGGCGGTTGAAGAAGATGTACATCACCAGCGGCGGGATCGTGATGAGCAGCACGTCCATGAAGAGGAGGTTCCACGACGACTGCGACTGCGACGAGAAGTTGTAGAGCGTCAGCTGCACGGTGGCGTTGTCGTCGCCCGGGAGGAAGTACAGCGCGTAGGTGAAGTCGTTGAACACCGCGACGGCCTGCACCACGATCACGGTCACGATCACCGGCTTCAGCAGCGGCAGCACCACGGTGAAGAACAGCCGGAACGGGCCGGCTCCGTCGATGACGGCGGCCTCGTCGAGCTCGCGCGGAATCGTCGAGACGAAGGCGCGGAACAGGAGGATGCAGAACGACAGACCGAACGCCACGTGCACTGCGATCAGACCGGGGAGGGTCTTGAAGAGCTCGAGGCCCTGCAGCACCCAGATCGTCGGCACCACGGCCGGCGGGATGATCAGGCCGGCGAGGACGAAGCCGTTGACGAGCGGGTTCCACTTCGACCGGCGGCGCTGCAGCACGTAGCCGACCATCGCGGCGAGGACCACCATCACCGTCACCGAGACGATCGTCAGGACCGCGCTGTTCACGAAGGCGCGCAGCAGCAGGAAGTTCCGCGCCTCGATCACGGCCTGCAGGTTCTCGAAGAACTGCCACTGGGTGGGGAACGAGAAGCCGAGCAGGGACGACTCCTGCTGCGTCTTCGACGCGGTGAGGACGATGAAGGCGAAGGGGACGATGAAGACGATCAGCGAGAGCACGATCGCGGCGATGCCGCCTCCGTAGCGCCAGGCGCGCGAGCCGCGGCCGACGCCGCGCTGCTTGACCTTGGACCGGAGGGGATCGGCGTCGAGGGGGGCCTTCGAGAGCGGGGACGGGGTGAGCGGGGTAGTGGTCACTGCTCGTTGTCCTTCCGGTTGAGCCAGGCCGACAGCGGGAAGATGATCGCCGCCACGACGAGGAAGAGGATGACGTTGCCCGCGGTCGAGAGACCGTAGAAGCCCGCCTGGTACTGCTTGTAGATGACGGAGGCGACCACGTCGCTCGTGAAGCCCGGCCCGCCCTTCGTCATCGCCCAGATCAGGTCGAACGAGCGCAGACCGCCGATGAGAGAGAGGAGCACCACCGTCACGGTCGCGGGGCGCAGGAGCGGCAGGGTGATGTGCCGGAAGTTGTGCCAGGCGCCGGCGCCGTCGACGCGGGCGGCCTCGAAGTAGTCCTGGGGGATCGCGACGATGCCCGCGATGTAGATCAGGGTCGCGAGCCCGACGCCCTTCCAGACGTCGACGAGGGCGACCGAGAACAGCGCCCACTGCGGATCCGTCAGCCAGCCGGGACCCGCGACGCCGATCGCGGCGAGACCCTGGTTGACGATGCCGTCGAAGGGATCGAGCAGCACCTTGAAGGTGATGCCGATGCCGATCGTCGACACCAGCACCGGGAAGAAGACGACGCTGCGGAGGAATCCGCGCCCGATGATCTGCGAGCTGAGCAGCAGTCCCAGGGCCATCCCGAGCACGATCTTCATGCCAGAGGTGATCGCGGCGTAGATGAAGGTGTTCACGAAGCCGGTCGAGAGCGCCGGGTCCTGGAAGAAGGCGACGAAGTTGTCGAACCCGATGAAGGTCGAGTCGAACAGCGTCCAGCGCGTCAGAGAGAAGTAGAGCGAGGCGGCGGTCGGTACGAGGAAGAGCACCACGTAGAAGACGCCTGCGGGGAGGTAGAACCAGGTCGGGTACGGGCTCTTCATGGCCCGGCGGCGCTTGGGCGGCTCCGCGGTGCGGGTGGGCGCGGGGCGCTCCTCCGTGAGTGTCGTCATGGGATCTCCGTCGATCGGGATGCGCGGGAGGGGTGGGGCTGCGCCCCGTCGGTGCGGTGAGCGGGGAGGATCCTCCGCCGCTCACCGCACCGCGGTGCTCACCAGCCTTCGAGGCCGAGCTGCTGGGCCTGCTTGGTGACGTCGTCGTCGTACTGCTTGGCACCCTCCGCCGCGGGAGTGATGCCCGAGCCCACCGCGACCGTGATCTGCTCGAGCGCCGGCCCCTTGATCGGCGAGAGGAACTCGAGAGCGAGACCGGTGTCACCGCTGTCGAAGTACGGCTGCATGTCCGACACGAGCGCCGGCACGTCGTCCGGCAGCGTGCAGCCGTCGATCACGAACGGACCCTGGGGCGCCGCGACCTCGCTCTGGATGTCGCAGCTCTCGGGGGTCACGAGGAACGCCATCAGCTTCTTCGCGCTCTCGAGCTTGGCGCCCTCGGTCGACTTGGGGATGTAGACCGCGTTGGGCTGCCATACCGTCAGCGGGTTCGAGTCGGCGGAGTCGCCGGGGAGCGGGAAGAGGCCGACCTTGTCGAGCGAGTCGGGGTAGTTCTGGATCAGCGGGCCGGCCGCGAAGGTCAGCATCGGGTACTGAGCACCCTCGCCGGTCGCGACCATGCGGACGCCGTCGTCGTAGGTCGCCGAGGCGTAGTCCTCGTTGGTGAGACCCGACTCGGCCACCTGCTGGAGGTGGTCGAAGCCCGCGAGCGCCGGCTCGTCGACGTACTTGGCCTTGTTGGCCGTGTAGTCGGTCGCCCACTCCGGGTCCTTCTCGAGCACGTTCGCGAAGTCGCCGAGCACGAAGAGCTGCGAGGTCCAGGTGTCGCCGTAGGTCTGGATGATCGGCGCGACGTCGCCGGCGGCCTTGATCTTCTCGCTGTTCGCGATGAAGTCGTCCCAGGTCTTCGGCACGGAGAGGCCGAGCGAGCTGTAGACGTCCTTGTTGTAGAGCACCGCACCGCCCATCGCCTGGCCGAGCGGGATGCCGTAGAGATCAGAGTCGGTCGAGACGACCGTGCGGAAGCCCTCGTCGAGCGAGTCGACCCAGGCCTCGTCCGAGAGGGGAGCGAGGTTCTGGTCGGGGTTGAGTGCCTGGAAGAGCGAGCCCGAGTTGTAGGCGAAGACGTCGTTCATCTCGCCGGTCGCGAGGCGCGTCTTGATCAGGTTGTCACCCTCGCTGCCCTGGGGGCGGGTCTCGATGTCGAGGGCGATGTCCGGGTTCTCCTCCTCGAACTTCGCCTTGAGCGCGTCCCAGAGCTCGACGGTCGCCGTCTGGTTGTCGATGAGCACGCTGAGCGTGGATCCGTCGGCGGAATCGCCACCGCCACCGCCTCCGGTGCTGCAGCCGGTGAGCGCGAGAGCGAGAGCCGCTCCTCCTGCGCCGAGGGCGAGCAGGGCTCGCCGGTTCTGTCGGAACGACATCCAATACCTCCATGTATCGACAACTTCGCTGTTGCGGGGGGTGCCCGAGGCGCCGATCCGATCCGCCCGATGAGGGCCTCGAGAAGCGGCGCAGGGAGAACATACGTCTGCTCCGTGAAACGTGTCAATCGATCTACGAAAATTTGTGGACCGATCTACAGGATCGTGAATGAACCGTTACAGTGGCGTTCGCGGCTTCCATCGGCGAGCCGCATCCGGGCATGTTCGACGAGGCGCAGGGGAGGCCGTGATGAGCTCGATCGACAGCGTTCGCGGCCACGCGACCATCCAGGACGTCGCCCTGCACGCCGGCGTCTCGCGCGCCGCCGTCTCGAAGGTGATCCGCAACGCCTACGGAGTCAGCGCCTCGATGCGCGAGCGCGTGACGGCGGCGATCGTCGAGCTCGACTACCGCCCGAGCGTCGCGGCGCGGGCGATGCGCGGCTCGAGCTTCACCATCGGCGTCGAGGTCCCGCACCTGGGCAACGCCTTCTTCAACCGCATCGTCACCGGAGCCAGCGCCGCGCTCGAGGGCAGCCGCTACCAGCTCATCGTCGCGCCCGCCCAGAGCGATCTCGGCGAGGGATTCCGTGCCATCGAGGCGCTCGTCGACCGCCAGGTGGACGGTCTGATCGCCGTCTCGCCCATGGTCGAGCCCGCCTGGCTCGAGCGCCTCGCCCTCCGCACGCCGGTCGTGATGCTCGGCCGCCACGACGACTCGACCGGCTACGACACCGTGACCAACGACGACGTCGCGGGCACCGACTCCGTGATGGACCACCTCCTCGCCCTCGGCCACCGGCGCATCGCGCACCTCACCGTGAGCGAGCAGATCACCGACCGGGTGGCGGGCGCCCCGCACTCCGTCCGGCTCGTGCGCTACGAGCAGCGGATGCGCGAGGCCGGCCTCACCGAGGAACTGCAGGTGATCCACCTCGACCCCGTCGTGGACAACGCCCGCGCTCGCTCGCTCGAGGTCTTCCTCTCGCCCGACCGGCCGACCGCGCTCTTCGCCGGGAACGACTCGCTCGCCCTCGACGCCCTGTGGGCCCGCGACGACGCCGGACTCACCGCCGCCGACGTCGCGATCGTCGGCTACGACGACATCGAGGTCGCGGGGCACCCCGGCATCTCGCTGACCACCGTCGACCAGCACGGAGAAGAGCTCGGCGACCGCGCCGTGCGCCTGCTGCTCGAGCGCCTCGACGGGCGCACGGAGGCGGTCCACTTCCAGCGCGACCCGATCCTGCGGGTCCGCGCCTCCTCGGGCCCTGCTCTCCACTGACCGATACGACTGACCGCACACCACCACCACGCAGAAGGACGACGATGACCGACTGGACCGCCCGCTTCCTGGCCCCCGATGACGACCTCGGCGGTGCCGCCCCCCTCCTCCGCCGCGAGACCCCCCTCGAGACCGGCCACGGGGAGGTCGCCTCGGCGACCCTCCGCCTCTCGGCGCTGGGCATCGTCGAGGCGTTCCTCGACGGCGAGCCCGCCTCGGACGAGCTGTTCACCCCCGGGTGGACGAGCTACGAGTGGCGCCTGCGCTACTCCGAGCACGACGTGACCGCCCTGATCGGCGGCGAGAGCGTGACCCTCGGCCTGGCTCTCGGCGACGGCTGGTACCGCGGACGCCTGACCTGGGGCGAGGGCGCCGCGCCCTACGGGAGCGAGATCGCCGGTGCCGCCGAGCTGCGGATCCGCTTCGCCGACGGCCACGAGCAGCTGATCGTCACCGACGACAGCTGGCGCGCCGGCGCGAGCGCGACCACCGCCGACAGCATCTACGACGGCCAGGACATCGACGCCCGCCGCGAGCCGCACGGCTGGAAGGGCGCCGGATTCGACGACTCCGCCTGGGCCGGCGTGCACGAGGTCGAGGTCGACCCGGCGATGCTCGAGCCCTACATCGCACCTCCCGTGCGCCGCCTCGCCGAGATCGCGCCGCAGAAGATCTGGACCAGCCCCTCGGGCCGCACCCTCGTCGACTTCGGCGAGAACCTCGTCGGCTGGATCCGCGTCGCGGTCACCGGGCCGGAGGGGAGCGTCATCACCCTGCGCCACGCCGAGGTCCTCGAGGACGACGAGCTGGGTGTGCGTCCGCTGCGCGAGGCGAAGGCGACCGACCGTTTCACCCTGTCCGGAGGCGCGGACGTCTTCGAGCCGACCCTCACCTTCCACGGATTCCGCTACGCCGAGGTCGAGGGGTGGCCGGGCGACATCGAGTCCGGAGCTCTCACCGCGGTCGTCGTCAGCAGCGACCTGCGGCGCATCGGCACCTTCCGCAGCTCCGAGCCGCTGCTCGACACGCTGCACGACAACGTCTTCCGCGGTATGCGCGGCAACTTCCTCGACGTGCCCACCGACTGCCCGCAGCGCGACGAGCGCCTCGGCTGGACGGGCGACATCGCCGCGTTCGCGCCCACCGCCGTGTACCTCGCCGACGCCGAGGACTTCCTCCGCGACTGGCTGCGCGACCTCGCGCTCGAACAGGCGCACCACGACGGCGCCGTGCCGTTCGTCGTGCCCGACGTGCTCAAGCGCCGCGCGGCCGAGACCAGCTTCCCTCCGATGGACTCGACCGCCCTGTGGAGCGACGCGGCAGCCTGGGTGCCGTGGGCCGTCTGGCAGGCGTACGGTGACCCGACGGTGCTCGAGGAGTCGTTCGACTCGATGGCCTCGCACGCCCGCCGCGTCCGCTCGAAGCTGTCCGACTCGGGGGTCTGGGACACCGGCTTCCAGTTCGGCGACTGGCTCGACCCCGACGCGGCCCCCGACAAGCCGGCCGACGCGAAGGCCGACACCGGAGTCGTCGCCACGGCCTGCGCGTACCGCACCGCCCGCATCGTCGCCGACACCGCCGCAGTGCTCGGCCGCGACGAGGAGGCGCAGGAGTTCTCGCAGATGGCGTCGGAGCTGCGCGAGGCGTTCCGCGCGAAGTACGTCGCCGACCAGCGCGTCTTCAGCGACTGCACGACCGTATACTCGCTCGCGATCGTCTTCGGCCTGCTCGACGACTCCGAGCTGGGCTGGGCCGGCGACCGCCTCGCCGAGCTCGTCGCCGAGAGCGGATACACGATCTCGACCGGCTTCGCGGGCACCCCGTTCATCACCGACGCGCTCTCGTCGACCGGGCACATCGACGAGGCCTACCGCCTGCTCCTGCAGCGCGAGTGCCCGTCGTGGCTGTACCCGGTGACGATGGGCGCGACCACGATCTGGGAGCGCTGGGACTCGATGCTGCCCGACGGCACCATCAACCCGGGCGAGATGACGAGCTTCAACCACTACGCGCTCGGAGCCGTCGCCGACTGGCTGCACCGCGTGGTCGGCGGCCTCGCGCCGCTCGATCCCGGCTACTCGCGCCTCCTGATCGCCCCGCAGCCCGGCGGCGACCTGACCTGGGCGGAGTCGACCCTCGAGACCCCGCACGGCCTCGCGAGCGTGCGCTGGGACCGCGACGGCTCCGACGTCTCGCTCGCCGTCACGGTGCCCGCGGGTGCGACCGCCGTCGTCCGCGCGGCCGGCGCCCCCGACCGCGAGCTCGCGGCGGGGCAGCACACGCTGACGCTCTGAGTGGAGCGGGCCCGGCGCTGTCGAGGCGTCGGGCCCGCCTCTCGTCGAGGGAGCCGGTCAGTACGCGCTGATGTAGCTGCGCAGGAGCGAGCCGAACGGGCCGGGCGGAGCGCCGGTCTCGCGGAGCATCAGTCGGAGTCCTGGTGCTCCAGCGATACGGCGGAGCACCGAGGCGGCGTCGCCCCGTGCCCCGGTGCCGACGTCACCGCCGATCCGCCATCCGCCGATCTCGTCAGCGCTGTGCGCGTTCCTGATCAGCATCAGGTTGACGATGTCGAGCAGATCCTTCGCTGCTCGCCGCGACTCGTAGGCGAGCGCCTGACGATCAGCGCTCGCTCGACCCCGGGGACGCGCGTGGAGAACGCGAGCGGTGTCCCGTCGAGCATGACCACCGTCACGTCGAGCTCGAGCGTTCCGCGCAGAGCGAGGTCCAGGCCCGGTGCGCTGTCGAACCCGCGCCCGCCGTGCTCCGTGCGCTCGAATCTGCAGTGAGAGACGGCACGAGGACATCGATCTCGCGTTCACCCGAGCCATCGTGGTCGCCCGGACTCGGCGTGTAGCCGCTGGCACCTCCGCAGGCTGAAACCGGACGAACCTCTCTGTTCTCAAGGTTTCATCCGATCGATTCGTCCTGATCCGGCGAACGAGCGCCGCCATGGCGGCACAGGGGCGCGAATAAGGTGCAGTTCGTGCAAGAATGCACTCCGTGACTGATAGTGCAACGCAGAGGATGCGGGAGCGGCGCGCCCAGCTCGGCGCACGGGCCCGCGAGCTCGCCGTCGAGCGCGGCCTCAGCGGCTTCACGATCGACGAGCTCTGCGAGGACGTCGGCGTCTCTCGGCGCACCTTCTTCAACTACTTCCCGACGAAGGAGCAGGCCGTCCTCGGCCGCCCCGAGGAGGGCCTCGAGGGGGAGGCGCTCGAGCGGTTCCTCGCGGGAGGCGGCGATCCCGGCACGCTGTCGCCGACGCTCCTCGATGCTCTGGTCGACCTCGCGGTCGAGCACTTCGAGGGCATCGGACTCACCCCCGACGGCGCTCACGAACTCGTCGCCCTGCTCGAGCGCGAACCCAAGCTCTTCACCGCGCTGATGCAGGCGGGCAGCGACCGCGACCGGCTGCTCGAGCGCTTCTCCGCCGAGCGGGAGGGCGTCGCGCCCGACGACCCGCGCCTCCGCCTCGCCGTGCAGCTCGTCGGCACCCTCGCCCGCCACGCCGTCGAGGAGTCGCTCTCCCACGCCGACGGCCCGCCGTTCGAGGTGCTCCTGCGCGCCCGCCTCGATCTCGCCCGCACACTCCTGACAAGCACACCCGACCCCGAGAAGGACCGATGACCACCACCGCCGCCCCGAAGCCGCTGCTGCTCACGCAGCGCAGGATCTGGATCATCTTCTCGGCGCTGATCGCCGGGATGCTGCTCTCGAGCCTCGACCAGACGATCGTCTCGACCGCGATGCCCACCATCGTCGGCCAGCTCGGCGGAGTCGAGCACCAGGCCTGGATCACGACCGCCTACCTGCTCGCGACCACCATCGTCATGCCGATCTACGGCAAGTTCGGCGACGTGCTCGGCCGGCGCAACCTGTTCCTGGTCGCGATCGCCCTGTTCACGATCGCCTCCGTCGGCTGCGCGTTCGCGGGCGACTTCTGGAGCTTCGTCGTGTTCCGCGCCCTGCAGGGTCTCGGCGGCGGCGGGCTGATGATCCTCTCGCAGGCGATCATCGCCGACATCGTGCCGGCCAACCAGCGCGGCAAGTACCTCGGCCCGATCGGCGCCGTCTTCGGCCTCTCGGCCATCGCGGGGCCGCTGCTCGGAGGCCTGTTCGTCGACCACCTGACCTGGCAGTGGGCGTTCTACATCAACATCCCGGTCGGCATCGCGGCCTTCGCGATCGCCTGGTTCGCGCTGACCCTGCCGAGCAAGAAGGCGCAGAAGAGGATCGACATCCCCGGAGTCGTCCTGCTCTCGGCCGCGACGACGCTCCTCATCTTCTTCACCGACTTCGGCGGCGACGCCGCTCACGGCTGGGGCGACTCCCTCACCTGGCTCTTCGGTGCCGGCTTCGTGCTCGCCGTCGCGGGGTTCATCCGCGTGGAGTCGCGGGCCGAGGATCCGATCATCCCGCTGAGCCTGTTCCGCAACCCGATCTTCGTGAACGCGACGGCCATCGGCCTCACGCTCGGCCTCGGCATGTTCTCGGCGATCGCCTTCATCCCCACGTTCCTGCAGATGGCATCGGGCACCTCCGCCGCCGTCTCGGGGCTCCTGATGCTGCCGATGATGGCGGGTCTGATGGGCACCTCGATCGCCTCCGGCATCCTGATCACCCGCACCGGCAAGTACAAGCTCTACCCGATCATCGGCACGATCCTCACCGCGCTCGCGATGACGGCGATGACGACGCTCGCGGCCGACACTCCGATCTGGCTGATCTGCGTCTACCTCTTCTTCTTCGGCGCAGGGCTAGGCCTGATCATGCAGGTCGTCGTACTCGTCGTGCAGAACGCGGTTCCCGCCGAGCAGATCGGCACGGCGACCAGCTCGAACAACTACTTCCGCGAGGTGGGAGCGGCGCTGGGCGTCGCGATCTTCGGCACGATCTTCACCAACTCGCTGACCGAGAAGCTGACGGCCGTGTTCGCGGGCTCGGGTGACGCCTCCGCCGCGGCCGCCACGCTCGACCCGCAGACCCTCGCGACCCTGCCGCAGTCGGTGCAGGACGGAGTCGTCGCCGCCTATGCGGAGTCGCTCGCGCCGGTCTTCTGGTACCTGATCCCGTTCATCCTGATCGCGCTGGTGCTCGCGATCTTCCTCAGGCAGATCCCGCTGTCGGACCAGGCCGGCATGGTCGCCCGCGGCGAGGCCGTCGGCGGCGAGGAGGCGGAGCGGCTGTCGCGCGAGGAGCCGGAGCACCCGTCTCGCGAGGACGCCGCTGACGCGACCGGGGGCCTCCGCACGCCCTGACGCCGACTCCCGTGATCGACTCCGCGAGATGCCACTTCAGTACTTCCGCGTCGGCGTGTCGCGTACCGAAGAGGCATCTCGCGGGGAGGTGTCCGGGGCGAGACTCGCGGAGGGGCGAGGCGTCAGGCGGCGATCTCGTCCTCGAGCGGGTCGTCCTCGAGGGGGTCGGTCGGCTCGTCCAGCGGCACGAGCTCGGCGGCGAGGCGTGCCCGCTCGACGCCCGCGATCAGCACCGCGAACGCCTCCTCCAGCGAGTCGGAGTCGCGCAGCAGCACGCGCTCGCCGCTCTCGACGTCGAGTCGCACGGTCTTGTAGACCGGCCGCGCCAGATCGGCGGCGAAGGTGATCAGGCCGAGCGCCACGCCGGCGCGGCGGGCGCGCGCGATCCAGCGGTTGGAGTGGGTGCGGAGCAGGATCATGGCCGTGCCGTTCTCGAGGCGTGGGGGTGCGGCGGGGGAGTGTGTGCGTGGATCCTCTCGAAGCTTCCTGTACGGACGGCCTCCGTGTCCCGCACTTGACATCAGAGGCGCGATCCGTCGTTTCGCGTCAGTCGACGACGCGGCCCCGAGCGCCGGCCGCCGCCCGCAGCGCTCGCACGAACTCCGGCACCACCGGATTCGGACTCGAGCGCACCAGCACGCCGATCTCACGGCTCGCGCGCGGGTCGTCGATCGGGATCTCGCGCACGCCGTCGTCGATGGAGGAGGGGCTCGGCGGGAGGATCGTGATCCCCAGCCCCGCGGCGGCGAGGCCCCGCGCGGCGCGGTAGTCGCCGACCTCGAAGGCGGGCACGGGGTCACGGCCGTCGATCGCCAGCAGGCGGCGGGCCGACTCGTGCAGCCCGTAGCCCGGCGAGAGCATGATCAGGTCGAGCCCGCGCAGGTCCTCCACCGTCACCGAGCGGCGGGTGGCGAGCGGATGCCGACGGTGCACGACCGCCAGCAGGGGCTCCGTGTAGAGGGTGGTCGTGGTGGTGCCCGGGAGGGTCGGCGGGTCGGCGATGATCGCGAGCTCCGCCTCCCCGTCAGCGACCGCCCGGAGGCAGAGCGCGCGCGAGCCGTGGCGCAGCCCGAAGCCGACACGGGGCCAGCGCCGGCGGAACCGGCGGATCACATCGGGCACGTAGCTCTCGCCGAGCAGCGTCTGGAAGGCGATCGAGATCCGTCCGTTCTCGAGGTCGCCCGCCTGGCGCACCTCCGCGAGACCGGCCCGGATCAGCGCCATGCCGTCCTGTGCGGCATCCGCGAGACGCGTGCCCGCCTCGGTGAGGACGACTCCGCGGCCCTCCCGCCGCGTGAGCGGGGTGCCGACGAGCTCGGTGAGGCGGGCGACCGAGCGGCTGGCGGTCGGCTGAGGTACGCCGAGCTCGGCGGCCGCGGCGGTCACGCTCCCCGTCTGCCCCACGGCGACGAGGACGGGCAGGAGGCGCAGGATCGCGGGCCATTCGGCGTCGTCACTCATGCTCTCAGCGTATGGGTCGAGTGGAAACCGGCATTGGTCATGCGCTGAGGTGCAGGCCTAGCCTCGTGTCATGACCCTCCGCGAGCGCTCGACGGAGGCTCCGCCCGCCTCCCAGCGCCGCCTGATCATCGCTCTGCTCGCCGCGGGCCTCGCCACGTTCGCCGAGCTCTACGCCGTGCAGAGCGTGCTGCCGCAGCTGGCGCGCGAGTGGCGGCTGACCCCCTCCGACGCCGCCCTCACGGTCTCGGCCGCCACGCTCGGCCTCGCGCTGATGGTGCTGCCGTGGGCGTCGATCGCCGAGCGGATCGGGCGGCTCGAGTCGATGCGGATCGCCGTGCTCTCCTCGGTCGTCCTCGCGCTGCTCGCCTGCGTCGCGCCGTCGTTCGAGGCGCTGCTGGTGCTGCGGTTCCTCGGCGGGGCGGCGCTCGGAGCGGTGCCGGCGCTCGCCGTGGCGGCCATCCACGACCGGGTGGGAGGCGCGGCGGCCACCGCGGCCTCGGCCGCCTATGTCTCGGGGACGACGCTGGGCGGCGCCGCGGGGCGCCTGATCGCCGGGCCGCTCGCCTCCGTCGTCGGCTGGCGTGCGGCGCTGCTGGTCGTGACGCTGGTGTGCGCGGCGGCGGCCCTCGCGTTCGTGCTGCTCGCACCGCGCGGGGGCGCGCGGCAGGTTCCGGAGGCGTCGGGCTGGCGGATGAAGACCGGCCGGGTCCTCCGCGATCCGGTTCTCGTCGCGATCGCGCTGCAGACGTTCTTCGTCGTCGGCGTGTTCGTCGCGGTGTACAACTACCTCGCGTTCCGGCTCGAGGCGGCGCCGTTCGCGCTGCCGCCGGCGCTCGTCTCGCTCCTCTTCGTCACCTACCTCGCGGGCACCGTCTCGTCCCGCGTCGCCGGCGTGTGGGCGCCACGACTCGGGCCGCGCACCATGATGCGGATCGGGATCGCCGCGATGATCATCGGCCTCGTCGTGATGCTGGCCGACGTCGTCGCCGTCGTGATCGCCGGGCTGGTCGTGTTCTCGGCCGGCTTCTTCGCGGTGCATGCGACCGGAGCGGCGTGGACCGGCGCGCGAGCCCCCTCCGAGCTGCGCGGCCACGCGGGCGCCGTCTACACGATCGCCTTCTACGCGGGTTCAGGAGTGGGCGGCTGGCTGCTCGGGCTCGTCATCGGCGTCGGCGGCTGGGGCGCCCTGACCGCCGTGATGATCGCCGCGCTGCTCGTGGGTGCGGGCATCGCGAGCCTGCCCTCGCGGGCTCGGGTCGCCTCCGCCGGCTGACTGGTCGAGAACGGCTGTGTCGGGTCAGCGGAGGCAGCCGTTCGTGACGGATCGAACGCGCCACCGCACGAAGACGTGCGCCAGGATGGGGACTCGAGCGCACGAAGCGGGGGCGGCATGGCCGAGAGCACCGAGACGGATCCGCGGTACCACGCGGCCTATCAGCGCGGCTACGACGGCCCCGAGCCCGAGCGGCTCACGCGGGCCGAGGAGCGGTTCCGGCGGCCACGACGTGACGGCGGCGGGGCGGCCCGATCGGTCGCGGAGCCCGTCGTCCCGCAGCCTCCGGAGGCACGTCCCGAGCGGGAGTCGCCCTTCGCGGCGCTGTCGTTCGTCGCCGATCAGACGCCGTCGCCCCTCGCCGACCAGGCGCGACCACTGCTCGCCGGAACGCCGGTCGACCCCGACGTCCCGCCGGTGCCCGGACCTGCACCGACGGCCGCGCTGTTCGCCACCCGCCGCGTCTCGTTGACGCTGGCCGCGGTCGGCACCGTCCTGATCGCAGTCGGCCTCCTCACCCTGTGGCGGAGCGCGCAGAGCTGGTACTCCTCCTCTCCGATCCAGAACACGTTCGGCGTCGAGCAGTACCTCCGCGAGCTCACGAACACCCTGACGGGGCCGTGCCTCACGGTCGGGCTCGTCGCCCTGTGCTTCTCGGTCCTCGTCCCGCTCGTGCGGGCGGTGCGGCGGTGACGCACCCGCGCCTCTGGTGGGCGGCGGCGATCCTGCTCGCCGTCGTGCTCTGGGCGGCCGTCCTGGCCGTCCCCGCGATCATCCTGCTCCTGCCCGATCAGTGGCAGGGCAGCGACCCCCAGCCGCCGCCCGAGCTGATCGTGCGGCAGGCGCTCTACTCCGTCTCGCCGCCTCTGCTCACGGCGGCACTCGTCCTCACGTCGGCGCTGATCGTCGTCGCCGTCGCGCTGCGGACGCCCTCGGCACCCGCGGCCGACGAGGCGCAGGAGGGCGACGACGAGTGGGCCGAGGCGGTGCTCGTCGAGCGGTGAGCCCCACCTCGGCCGGGTTCGCGTGCGCCGCAGCGGCGAGCGAATCGGGACCAGGGGAAACAGTTTCGGATAGTGTCGAGGAACACCCCCGACCGAAAGGCCCCCGTGGCCCGCACTCCCGATACGCGCGTCACCCTCGACGCGGTCGCCGCGCGGGCGGGAGTCTCGAAGGCCACGGCCTCGAAGGTCCTCAACGGCCGCCCCGGCGCCTCGCCGACCACCCGCGCGCGGGTCGAGCAGGCTCTGCGCGACCTGGGCTACACGCCCACGCCCCGGGCGTCGCGTCTCGGCGGCGGCATCACCGTCGTCTTCGACACGCTGCTCAGCCTCTACTCGCTGCGCGTGCTCGAGGGCATCGTCGGAGGCGCCCAGCACGAACACGTCGACGTCACGACCGGCGTCCTCGCGCCGAGCGACTCCGCGGAGGAGGGGCTGCGGTTCGACCGGGCCTTCGTCCGCTCGGTCGCCGCGAAGGGGCACCTCGGCATCCTCGCCGTCACGACCGCCATCGACGCCCGCCTCGTCGCGGCGTGCGCGGAGGCGTCGCTCCCGCTCGTCGCGGTCGACGCGCCGAATCCGCTCGACCCCTCCGTCGTCAGCATCGGTTCGAACCACTGGGTCGGCGGGCAGCAGTCGACCGAGCACCTCGTCTCGCTCGGGCACCGCCGGATCGCCTTCGTCGGCGGCGACGCCCGCAACCCGGGTCTGCGCGCCCGCTACGGCGGCTATCGAGAGGCGCTCGCCGCGGCCGGCATCACCGAGGATCCGGCCCTGGTGTCGGAGCACGGCATGGCGAGCGCGGAGCGCATCGTCCCCGGGATGCTCGCCCTCGCCGACCCGCCCACCGCGATCGTCGCCACGAACGACGGAGACGGTCTGCACTCGATCCGCGCGGTGATCGGTGCCGGGCTCACCGTCCCCGGGGACGTCAGCGTGATGGGGTACGACGACACCTTCTCCGCGCTGCCCACCGCGCCCCTGCTCTCGACCGTGCGGACCCCGATGCACGACATCGGGCGCCTCGCCGTGGACACCCTGCTGCGGATGCACGACGGCATCGCCCCGATCTCGCACCGCATCGAGCTCGCGACGACGCTGGTCCTGCGCGAGTCGACCGCGCCGCCCCGCGGCTGAGCTCAGGCCCTCGACGCCCGGCGCACGCCGATCAGCACGACCAGGCGGAGGAAGCCGACCAGGCCCGTGCCGACCAGCGCCGCGAACAGCAGCACCACGCCGAGACCGGCGACCCAGGTGGTCTCACCCGCGACGCCCTGGATCAGGAACTCGAGGCAGAACAGCGCGAGACCGGTGTACGTGAGGACGAGCACGATGATCGTCCCCGGCCGCATCAGTCGCTGACGCGGTGTGCGCCAGAGGGCGGGAGGCTCGAACGCGCGCCGGAAGAGGCGGAGGGTCAGCGTCCCGACCAGCCCGACCAGAGCGGTGCCGATGAGGACGATGCCCGCCTCGCCGATCCCCGTGACCCCGGAGCCGGCCAGAGAGAGGACCAGGCCGACGGCCACGAGGACGGCTCCGAGCACTCCGGCGCCCATCGCCGCGAACATCCCGAAGCCGCCGCGCACGACACTCTCCTGCTCGGGCCGGGGCTCGAGCGGCGCATCGACCACGCGGTGCGGGGCGGGAGGGCGGGCGGAGGCCGCCGCACTCGGGCCGGGACCCGCTCCCTGCGTCTCGACGACGTTCTCGCGCACGGGGATGTAGCGCAGCGGCGCATCGATCCGCACCTCGGGTCGGCCGCGGACGACCACCGTCGCGCCGACCCCGACCGTCCGGGGGAGCGAGCAGGGGGCGAGCAGCAGCGTGTCCTCGGAGGCGAGGGACCACTCGGCGACCCGGTGATCGGTGCCGTACCACTCGGCCGCCTGCGCACCGCCGAGCGTGATCGAGATCGGACGCCCGTCGACGAAGGCCGAGGGGTCGAGGTCGAACCGGCCGAGGTTGCGCACGGTCGCCGACACCCGCCACCAGTCGTCGCCCGCGTGCGAGAGGCGCACCTCGACGTCGATCAGCGAGGCGGGCGTCGCGCGCCGCCGCCCGACCACTACGACGACGACCGCCGCGATCGCGACGAGCAGGCCGCCGAGCAGGCCGACGAGGGCGACGATGAACTCCATCCGCCCAGTCAACCAGGCGGTGCGCCGCTAGATCGCTGCGCCCAGGGTCGCTGTGTCGAGGACGAAGCGGTAGCGGACGTCGTTCCGGCGCAGTCGCGCCAGGGCGTCCTCGATGTCGTCGGCCCCGACGACCTCGACGTCGGCGACGATCCCGTGCTCGCCGCAGAAGTCGAGGAGCTCCTGCGTCGAGCGTCGTCCCGCGCTGCCCCCCGACGAGAGGCGCTTGCGCCCGACGAGGAGGTCCATCGTCTCGATCGCGATCGGACCGAGGTGGCCGAGCGAGTAGAGCGTTCCGTCGAGGTCGAGGAGGCCGAGGAGCGGAGCGAGGGCGTGCTCGACCGCGACGGTGTCGAGGATCACGTCGAGCGTCCCGCGCGCCGCGCGCATCTGCTCCTCCGTGCTCGACACGACGACACGGGAGGCGCCCAGCTCACGCGCATCGTCGGACTTGGCCGGCGAGGTCGTGATCACGGTGACCTCGGCGCCGAGGGCGCGCCCGAGCCGGACGGCGAGGTGGCCGAGGCCACCGAGGCCGACCACTCCGAGTCGGGTGCCGGCCCCCACTCCGGCGGCACGGAGGGGTTCCCAGACCGTGACCCCGGCGCACATCAGCGGGGCGACGGCCGCGGGGTCGAGCGACTCGGGGCGCCGGTAGACGAATCGCTCGCGGGCCACGTACGTCGTGGCGAAGGCGCCGAGGGTGGGCGACCCGTCGAGGCGGTCGCGGCCGCCGTAGGTGAGGGTGGGGAACTCCTCGCAGAAGTTCTCCTGCCCCGCCCTGCAGAGGCGGCACGTGCCGCAGGAGTCGACGATGTTGCCCACGGCGACCGCGTCGCCCGCGCGCAGATCCGTCACGGCGTCGCCGATCGCGACGACCTCGCCGACGAACTCGTGGCCGGGCACGAGGGGGAATCCTGCGTCGTCGGTCGAGTCGAGCGCGTGCAGATCCGTGTGGCAGACGCCGCAGTGCGTCACCCGGATCTCGACATCGTCGGGTCGGAGGGGGCGACGACGGACGGCGGTGGGGGCGAGGGGGGAGCCGGGGCGCGGGGAGAGGAGGGCGATCGTGTCCATGGCCCGAGTCTACCTACTAGTCGGTAGGTGGCTAGGCTCGACCTCATGACCGACGCCCGTGACACCCGCCTGCGGATCCTCGCCGCCGCCACCGAGGAGTTCGCGCGCCACGGCATCGCCGGAGCACGGGTCGACCGGGTGGCGCAGCGCTCGGGCATGAGCAAGCCGATGATCTACACGTACTTCTCCTCGAAAGAGGGGCTCTTCGATGCGGTCTTCGAGACGCACGTCGTGGCGAACAGCGACCGGGTGCCCTTCGACGTCGAGGACCTGCCGGGCTACGCGGTCCGGCTCTACAACGACTACCTCGCCGATCCGGCCCTGCTGCGCCTCGTGATGTGGAAGCGGCTCGAGCGCATCGAGACCGGCTATCTCTTCGCCGGCCACGAGGCGCACGATGCGGCGCACGTCGCCCGCATCTCCGACGCGCAGAAGGCGGGCAGGGTGCGTCGTGATCTCGAGCCGCAGGACGTCTGGTCGATCCTGATCGCCACGGCCGCGACCTGGGCGCAGAGCTCGATCACCGCGGTCGCGTCGTCCGAGGAGCCCGAGGAGCAGCACGTCCGCCGGCGCCTCGCACTCGCCGCCGTCGTCCGAGACGGACTGCTGGCCGGCTGAGCGCCGTGCGTCGATCACCGCGGGCGCGCTGCTCCAGAGGCGGGGACTCCCACTCCGGGGGTTTGGCCCGTCGCGGAGGGTTCTGCATACTGGGGCAGCCGCCCCCAACAGGGAGCGTTCAGCTGCGACAGCGGAGGGTGGAGCGGTGTCGACCGTGCGCAACCGGGCCCTCGCCGCCCGCCGGACCGCCAGCCCCCTGCCTCTCTGGCTGGGCGTGGCGGGTCTTGTGGTGAGCCTGGCGCTGGCGATCCTGGCCGCCTCGACGGCCGCCGCACCGGTGCGGGTCCTCGGCGTCCCGCTGCCGCTCGTGCGCGGCGGCGCGGTGTGGATGAGCGTCGTCGGCTACCTGCTGACTCCGCTGCTCGTGTTCCTCGCGGCCGGGTGGGACCTCTCCTCCCAGCGAGCGAACAGCCTCCGCGACGCCCGGCACTTCGCCCCCGACCCGCGGCTGACGCGCTGGCTGCTGTGGCTCTCGGGAGCCGCGCTGCTCCTCGGTGCCTGGCACATCCTCAACATCAGCGTCCCGGTGTCCGAGTGGCTCGGCCTGTGATCCGGCGGGCGCTCGCGGTGGTCGTCACCGCGCTCCTGCTCGTGCTGGGCTTCGGAGCCGCGGCGCAGGCGCAGACCACCGCACCCTCCTCCGCCTCGCTCACCGACATCGGCCGCGGCGCCATCGAGGACCTCCGCACCTGCCTCTCCTCCTCCGACGTCCTCAACGTCTACTACCTCGTCGACAACTCCGGATCGCTGAACACCGGGGGCGACGACGATCGCGGCTCCGACCCCGATGTCGCCCGCGCCGACATCCTCGCGGGCAGCCTGGCCGAGCTCGGTGGCCTGCGCGACGACCTCACCGTCAACTGGGGCGCCGCCTTCTTCAGCCGCGCCTTCGAGCCCGCCGTCGACTGGCAGCAGTGGACGGGCGACAGCCCGGCCGCGCTCGCCGACACCATCCGCGCCAAGACCCCGGGCGGCGGCACCAACTGGCTGGCCGGCCTGCAGGGTGTGCAGTCGGCGCTGCAGAGCCAGCCGAGCGCCGGCTCGGCCTGCCAGCTCGTCGTCTGGCTGACCGACGGCGAGATCGACCTCGGCTCCTCTCAGGCGACCGCCGACGCGACCAACGCCCTCTGCGGCGCCCGCATCGACCCCGACGGCGCCGAGCCCAGTGGCTTCGGCGTCCTCGCCGCTCTCCGCCAGGCCGGAGTCGTCGTGATCGGCACCCTCCTCGCCGACGGCGATCAGCGCGAGGAGGCCCGCGTGATGTGGCCGCTGGTCGAGGGCAGCGGGGCTTACGGAGGCGGCACCGCCACGTGCGGACCCGCGACGGCCCCCGAGGGCTCCGTCCGCGGCGCCGTGGTCGACGCCTCCGATCCCACCGCCCTCGCCTCGGTGTTCCTCGAGCTCGGCGCCCGCATCGCCGGCGGGGCGCAGCAGGCCCTCGCGGCCGACGGCACCTTCTGGATCGACGCAGGGATCTCGCGCATCCAGGCTGTGGTCACCGATCCCGCCTGGACTCTCACGCCGCCCGCGAGCTCCGGCCTCGGAATCCTGTCGGCGACGTCGCCCGAGCTGCAGGTGAGCGGCTCGTCCGGCGCCCAGCTCGTGCAGCTCACCGTCGACCGCCCCGAGCTGCAGGGCCAGTGGACCCTGACCGGCGCCGACAGCGTCTTCTCCTTCTCCGACCTCCGGATCGTCTTCGACGACGCCAACCAGGTCGAGCGCGCCGACGACGGCTCGCTCGCGGCCAGCCTCACCGCCCGCGTCGAGCACGCCGACGGCTCCCCGGTCGACCTCTCCGTCTACGGTCAGGCCGCCTTCACCGCGACCGCCACCGCCGACGGCATCACGACGGCGCTGCCCGACGCCCGCATCGACGCGGCGACCGGAGTCATCACCCTGCCGCTGCCCGCCGACGTGACGGCCTCCGAGATCCTCGTGACCGCCTCCGTCGACCCGCTGATCACCGCGGCGCACCAGGTCGCGCTCGCGCCGGTCACCACTCAGCAGACCGTCACCACGGTGCTGCCCGCCGCGTTCCCGAGCGTCTCGTCGCCCGTCGTGCTCTCCGAGCTCGCCGGCGCCGAGGGCCGCGCGGAGGGGACCCTCGCGATCCAGGGGCCGACCGCCGGCGGCGACGGCCAGGTCTGCCTGACGGACCCGCCCACCGTCACGAGCGACAACGCCGACCGCGCCGACAGCTGGGCGTGGACCTTCACCGACGCCTCGGGTGCGGCCCTCGCGCCCAGTGCCTGCATCACCGTCGCGCAGGGTGCCTCCGCCACCCTCGCGGTCACCGCCGAGAACCCCGTGGCCGCCGACTCCTCCGTCACCGCGACCCTCCCGCTCGACATCCGCACCGCCGCCGGCAGCAGCGCGCCGCAGACGATCGCGCTGTCGTTCCCCTCGACCTTCCCGGTGAACGCGGCCGCGATCGGTCTCGTCTCGCTGGTGCTGCTCCTGCTCGGGGTGCTCCTCCCGCTTCTGCTGCTGTGGCTCTTCAACCGCCGCAACACGCGGATCGCGATGGTGGGCTCGTTCCAGCGCGGCACGATCCCGGTCGAGATCACGCCCGAGGGCGTCCGCGCCGCGCCGACCGCGACGCGCCTCGACGAGCGCTTCCGCTACCTCCGCAGCGAGACCGGCGTGCGCGAGCTCGCCGATCCCGAGCTGGGGCGCCTGCGCGCGCACGTGCCGTGGTGGCCGCTCAAGGCGCCGAGCTACCGGGTGGGCCCGCCCGCGAACGGAGTCGTCATCGCCTCCCGCACGGGCACCCGCAGCACCTCGGCGGGCCGGCCGCTCGCCGACGGCGGAGTCGCCTTCACCTCCCTCCCGCTCGACGCCTTCTGGGCGATCGTCGTCCCGGAGCAGGAGCTCGACCGGCCGCGCAGCGAGGAGCCGGTCCGCGCGACCGCCGTGCTCTACCACCGCGTCGACCGCGACGACGAGGGGCAGTACGACCGCCGCCTCGACGACCTGCTCCGCGACTCCGGCGCCCCCGCCTGGGTCACCGTCGACGCCCTCCGCCGCGAGCGGGCGGCGAAGCGCCCCGAGGCCCAGGACCCGCCGAGACCCGCCGCACCGCGCGACGGCGCCCCCGCGCGCAGCAGCGTCCCCTCCCGGCCGGTCTCGCCCCCGCGCCCCGGCACCCCGCCGCCACGCTCAGGAGGCGCTCCCGGCCGGCCGAGCTCCCCGCCCCCACCCCGCCCCGGCGGCGGCAGCACACCGCCCCCGCCGCCCGGCCGCTCCAGCCCCCGAACCCCTCCGCCCCGCGGTCGCTGACAGCGACCCTCCGCCCTCGGTCGCGTGACAGCGACCTCCTGCGATACGACGAAAGCAGACAGCCATGCTCAAACCCTTCCTCCTCATCGGAGTCGGCGGCTCCGGCGGCAAGACCCTCCGCGGCATCAAGTACCAGCTCGAGCTCAAGCTCCAGCAGCTCGGCTGGGAGGGCGGCATCCCCGCCGCCTGGCGCTTCCTGCACTTCGACACCCCGACCGTCCAGGACGGCATGGAGTACCAGGCGCCGTTCCTGCCCCGGCAGGACTACCGCGGACTCGTCAGCACCGCGGCGACGTTCGACATCGTGCACGGCTCGATCACGAGCGCGCACGCCACCAACAACGCGATGCGCCACGACATCGAGCGCCAGCTGCCCGACCCGCGCCTGGTGAAGGTCGACGTCACGAAGGGCGCCGGCCAGTACCGCGCCGTCGGCCGCGCCGTCGCGCTCGCGGCCACGAAGGAGATCGCGCAGGCCGCGCGCATCGCGATCGCGAAGATGAACGACGCCGAGGCGCTCGCCGAGCTGCAGACCCTCGGTCAGCGTCTGCGCGCCCGCGACGACGGCGGAGACGGCAGCCCGATCGTCATCGTCATCTCGTCGGTCGCCGGCGGCTCGGGAGCGGGCCAGTTCCTCGACGTGATCGAGATCGTGAAGTCGACCGCCAAGCAGTACCCGTGGTCGAACCAGTTCTTCAGCATGCTCTACGCGCCCGACGTGTTCGATCAGCTGAACGTGACCGCCGGCATGCCCGGCAACGCGCTCGCCTCGATCTCCGAGACCATGAACGGCTTCTGGACCGACACTCCGTCGCCCGCGACCCTCGAACTCCTGCGCACCAAGGGCGTCGCCCCCTCGTACGGAGCCGCGATGGACCGCGTCGGCGCCGCGTACCCGTTCATCGTCGGCCGCAGCAACAGCAAGGTCACCTTCGAGGATCAGAACGCCGTCTACGACGCCGTCGCCACCAGCCTCACCGCGTGGATGATCGACGAGCGCGTGCAGGACGACATGATCGCCTACTCCTCGGGCAACTGGCAGGCCCGCTCGGCCGCCAACGTGCTGCCCGACAACTCCGGGCTGATGAGCCCGGCGCACCACTCGCCGCCCTTCTCCTCGATCGGCTTCGGCCGCGTCACGCTCGGCCGCGAGCGCTTCCTCGAGTACTCGGCCGAGCGCTTCGCCCGCTCGGCGATCGACCGGATGCTCTTCGCGCATGCCGAGGAGGACCCGCAGTTCGAGCGGATGACCGAGCGCGAGTACATCGAGAAGTCGGCCGACAGCGAGTACCAGCGCTTCCTCCGCGAGCTGCGGCTGAACGAGGAGACCGCCGAGCACAACGACGTCACCGACGCGCTGCGCGACACCTCCGTGCTCGACCTGATCAAGGCCGAGCTGCAGCGCACCGCCGACGACGAGCTGAGCCGCCCGGAGTCGCTCGACCGCCAGGGCGGCACCGACATCACCACCTGGACCGACCGCCTGGTCAACGAGTACACGCGGGCCAACCCCCGCCTCCTGCAGCGCGATCGCGAGGCGCGCCAGCAGCGCCTCGACGAGTGGACGCGCACCATGCCCGGCCACATCCTCGAGACCGTCTCGCGCTACGTCGCGCAGGACGGCCTGCCGGTCGTCGTGGCGATGCTCCGCCGCCTCGAGCGCGGCCTCAAGGGCACCGTCGACGCGCTGCGCGTCGAGGCCCGCCAGCACGAGGAGTGGGTGGGCACCCTGAGCTCGCTCGTCTCCGACGAGCTGCGCACCTCGGCGAACCAGCAGTCGATCCGCCCCGATCAGGAGGCGGTGCAGTTCGCGATCCAGCGGCTCGGGCAGGCGCTCGAGTGGTCCTCGGAGGCGTCGCTGCGCGACTCCGCATGGGCCCTGCTCGCCGAGCTGCGCGAGACCTTCCTCGGCCCGCTCGCCGACTACCTCGACGGCTCCCGCACCGCGCTGCTGCAGCGCGTGCACTCGCGCAAGACCAGCGACGACCGCGAGAACGCCTACGAGTTCTGGCCGCGCCGTGTCGACGAGACCGTGCCGCGCAAGTACACCCCGGCGCCCAACGAGCGGATGCTCATCGAGCCCGAGAAGTACCCGGGCGAGTTCCAGAAGCTGGTCCGCGCCTCGGTCGAGGGTGACGCGAAGTACCAGGACGCCGTGCTGCGGGTCCTGACCGACCAGCTCGTCGGGATCAGCCCCGACACCGAGGGGGAGGCGGGCGCCTGGTCGCTCGTCGGCAACCCGCGCACCTGGCGCCCCACCGTGACCGCCGACCCGGCCGTCGCGAACGCCGCCCAGCGCGCCTCCTTCGAGCTCGCGAGCGACCCCGAGACCTACGTCGCCCGGGCCCGCGCCTGGATGAAGCGCGACGGCACCCCGTTCGCCGCCTACATCGGCGAGGATCTGCTCGGCTTCTTCGACCGCGAGGTGCTGCCGCCCGACGTGTTCGCCGCCCGCCGCGACCGCTACCGCGAGCAGCTGCAGGCCGCGCTCGGCGCCAGCGAGCCGCTGGTCAAGCTCAACCCGGCGCTGCTGCGCGCCGTGCACGGCAAGGCGATCAACCAGGACACCTCGCTCGTGTTCAGCTCGATCCCGTTCCGTGCGGGCACCGAGATGTACGAGGTCACCAAGGGCGTGCTCGCGCAGATGGGCGTCTGGGACGACGCGACGAGCGAGTCGTGGTTCCAGGATCAGAAGGTCGACGGCATCGAGGTCTTCGCGATGTCGGGCTTCCCCTATCAGCCGATCGTCATGGACTCGGTGATGGAGCCGATCGCCCGCGGCTGGCTCGCGCAGTCGAACACGCAGGACAGCCGCGAGGCGTTCTGGAAGTTCAAGCGCGCGCGCCTGCTCGGCGAGAGCATCCCCGCCGACCCCCGCGCCATCGAGTCGATGATCCGCGGCTGGTACGTCGCCAAGGCACTCGGCCGCCTGGCCGTCGACTCGTCGCAGGGCGAGAAGGGGCCCAAGCTCTCGGTCTGGGACCCGTCGACGCGCTCCTACGCCGACTTCCCGCACCCGCTGCTCAGCGAGCGCAACGCCCGCCCCGCCGACTTCCCCGGCGTCGTGCTGCAGTCGCTCGCGATCGCGATGGCGCTCTGCAACGTCGAGGGCACCCTCGCTCCGCTGGCCGCCTACCGCGTGCTGATCTCGCTGGGCCGGCGCGATGAGGACACCGACCTGTCCGAGTGGCTGCAGAGCGCCGCTCTGCCCACGGGCGCGCCGGTTCCGGAGGCGTCCCGCGCCGGTTCCGCCGACGGCGACCTCGCGTCGCGTCGCGCCGCCGTTCAGGCCTACCTCTCGAACGAGCTCGCCCGCTTCGACAGCGAGATCGTGCAGCAGGACGAGATGGTGTCGGTCTACGACTACCCGGTGACGTGGGAGATGCGGGAGCAGTTCGTGGACGCGATCCGCGCGCTCGTCTCGTCGGTGGTCTCGACCGGACCCCGGGACACCGGAGTTTGAGCATGTCCGACGGTTCGCGGCCCGATGGTTTCTGGCCCGACGGCAAGGCGGCGATCGTCCTGCTGCCCAGCGGTGCGCAGGGCGAGACCCTGCTCGAGCTCGCCGCGCAGTGGACCAAGACCGGACTCCTCGGCCAGGCGCTCTGGGTGCTGCCCGAGCACGTGAAGACGTCCGAGTACGCGCCTCCGCAGATCGAGGCCGTGGTACTCGGGGTGGGCGCCGACCTCGAATCGGTCGCGATCTCGGTCGACCTCTTCGAGGCGCTGGCGGAGGAGCCGCTCGGCCTGGTCCGGCTGGTCACCCTCCGCTCGGCCCTGCCCGAGCGCCAGACCGACGCCGCGCAGGACGCGGTCGCCGACCTGGTCAGCCGGTGGGTGCGCACCTCGATGCCGCTGCCGAACCCCTCCGCCACGCTCGTCGACCAGACCACCGAGCTGCGCCGGGTGACGCTGATCTGCGCGCCCACCGCGTTCCAGCTGCGCGAGCGGGTCGAGGCGCACGAGCACGGCTTCATCGTCATCGCGTCGCCCGAGGACCGCTCGAGCCCCTGGTCGGGCGACGCCTTCGTGCGCGACGACGAGCGCTTCACCGGCTTCACCCTGACCCATCTGGCGAGCGTCGCCGGGCTCTGGAACGGCATCACCGACGGCAGCGTCGAGCTGATGAGCCGCGAGACCGACGGCGGCGACTCCGTCTGGATCTCGCGCGTGTTCATGAACGCGGTGCTGACGGAGTCGCTCGGCCGTCGCGTCGCCGCCGGCGTGCTCGAGAACGCGGCCCGCCCCGACTCCCTGCTGATCGACCCCAGCGTCAGCCCGCCACCGCCCGGCACCGCCTTCATCGAGGACGGCCAGATCGCCGGCTACGTCGACGGCATGGTCGAGGGCGCTCTGCGGCTCGACGGCGGCGCGCTCACCTACGACTCCGCGGGCGCGCTGGACGTTCCGGAGCCCTCTCGGATCGGCTTCTTCGCGCAGATCGGGCGCTTCTTCGCCTTCTCGGCGGGCAAGCTCGTGCAGATGCCGCGCTGGAGCGCCCGCTGGCTGTCGTCGAGCGCCAACCGCTCGATGACCCGCGCGCTGCACACCGCCGAGGGCTCGGCGGTCGTCGGCTCCTCGTTCGACGAGGTGCTGGATGTGCGCGACCGCCTGCTGCTCGCCGACCTCGAGCGCCTGCGCGACGACGAGGGCCGCGCCCGCGTCGAGGCCGGAGCCCCTGCTGCGATGGCGCACGTGCGCACGACGCCTCAGCTGTGGGCCGGGCTCCGCGAGCTGGTGTTCGGCGCGCTCGACGGCAGCGCCGACCTGCGCGACGCGGGCTTCGTGCCCGTCGAGGGCGCGGTGCCCGTGTTCGGGCGGGTGGGCGACGTGCTCGCGCTGCCCGACGGGCCGTGGGAGTCGGGCACGCACGACGTGCCGCCGGGGTTCCCGGCGCGGGTGGACTGGTACGCGCTCGCGCTGTCGGATCCGCGGAGGCAGCTGGAGAACTGGGTGACGGCGGCGGAGGCGTCGGCGGCTGCGGAGGTGCCGGACGTCGCGGAAGCGTCGTTCGCCCCGCCCGCGCAGGAGACCCTCGTCGAGGAGGAGGCCGCGAGCACCGACTCCGCCGAGCCCGCGCGACCCGTGGTGCAGATCGAGGTCCCTGCGGAGGAGCCCGTCGCGCCGGTCGTCTCCGTCGCGCCTTCTGTTGACCCCGAGACGCGCCGCTCCGGCCGCATGCAGGCGCTCGCCGAGTACGACCTCTGGGCCGGCGCGCAGAGCTCGTCGTTCGTCTGGCGCTTCCTCGACCGGATCGGCTCCGAGCGACGCCGCGCCGAGGACGAGGTGGCCTACCTCGTGGGCGAGATCGACGCGATCCGGCCCCAGCGCCCGGGTGAGCTGCTGGCGCTGCGCCGCGACTTCCACCGCTCGATGCTCGTCGGCTGGATCACCGTGCTCGCCCTGGCGCTCGCCGTGGGCGTCGGCATCTGGTTCGTCAACGACTACGCCGCGCGCACCGATTCGTTCGATCCGCGCATCCTGACCTCGCTGCTCTCGTGGACGCTCGTCGGCCTCGGCGGCGCCGCGCTGCTCATCACCCTCGTCTCGCTCGTGCGCTACCACGCCGGCTGGTCGCGCTTCGAGCGCCGCATCGAGGTCGAGCGCACCCGCCTCGCCCACTACGGAGCGAGTGCCAGGCGGGCCCGGGAGGAGGCCGCCCGCCTCCGCTCGGTGCACCGGCAGGCCGTGGACTGGCTGGTGCTGCTGTCGAAGGCCATCCACCGGCCGTGGCACGTGCCTCCGGTGTGGACCCAGCACGAGACCTTCGACGTCGAGCGCGGCGCCATGCCCTTCGCCGTGCGCCTCGCCACCGTCAGCGGCGAGGAGACCGCCGCCGTCGCCCGCATGCGCGCCGCGATGACGTCCAAGCTGGTCCGCCGCGGCTGGCGCCACGAGGCCTTCGAGGCCCTCGTGCAGGAGATGGCCGCCGACTACGGAGCCGGCCAGGGCTTCGGCCTCTCGGCGCTCGACGAGGACCTCCCGCACTCGTCGAACCACACCCGGCGGATGCTGCTCCGCGCCCTCGACGACGAGTCCCTGCTCACGCGGATCGCCGCCCCGCGCCTCGCCGACATCGTCGCCTCCGTCCAGCGCGACGAGGAGTCGATCGCCCGCCCACGCGTGCGCCCCATGGGCTCGAACCCCCTGAACGCCCTGCGCCGCCCCGAGGACTACGAGGGCATCGAGCTCGACGTGCCGTGGGACGACTTCCTGCTGGAGTCGCTGACGCGCGCCGACCCGATGACCCCGGTGAGCGCCACGGTGCTGACCGAGCTGCAGGTGGGGGAGCGGTACCACGAGCGGGTGACGAGCTTCCTCGTCGCGCCGTCGCGACTGCAGGAGCGGCTGCGGTTCGATCCCGCCGCGCCGATCCACGTGGTGCCGTACGAGGGGGCGACGGGTGCGCCGGTGGATCTGGTGTGGCGCGTGGATGTCGTCGGGCCGGTGCCGCGCGCGGCGATCCGGCTGTGGGACGGGGCGGTGCGCGCCGACTCCGAGCCCACCGTGGCGCCGAGAGACGTGGACACGGGCATCTAGTGGTGGGAGCGCCTCCGCCGCCTCGCCCGGAAGCGTCGCGGCGGGTGGCGCCTCCGGTGCTTCGCGGTGCCGTCCCTGCGCGCGTCGTGCGCCGGCGGACGCCGTGGTGGGCGTTCGTAGTCGCCGCTGTGGCTGCTGCGGCTGTCGCCTTCGCTGTGGTCGGAGTGGGGGAGACGGTCGGCGCGCCGGGTGCCATTGGGACGACATCGGCATCTCCCTCCGCGGCTGTTGCTTCTGCGCCCGCTTCGCCTGTCGCTTCGCCTGCTGTTTCGCCGACCGCCACGACTGCCGCTTCGCCGTCCACTGCTGCTGTCGGCCCCGCCGCCGAAGCCCTCGCCGCCCTCGCGGCAATCCCGACCGTCGATGGCTTCGCCGACCTCCCCTACGACCGCGACCTCTTCGGCCAGGCCTGGTCCGACGTCGACCGCAACGGCTGCGACACCCGCAACGACATCCTCGGTCGCGATCTGATGGATCCCGTGTTCAAGCCCGGTACTCGCGACTGCAAAGTCCTCGCGGGCCTGCTGATCGATCCCTACGACGGCACCGCCGTCTCCTTCGTCTCCGGATCGAACACCTCTCGCCTGGTGCAGATCGACCACGTCGTCGCCCTCGGCTGGGCCTGGCACCACGGCGCCTGGGCATGGAGCGACGAGCAGCGCCTCGCCTTCGCTAACGACCCGGCGAACCTCGTCGCGGCCTCGGAGGAGACGAACCAGGCGAAGAGCGATGCGGGGCCGGGGGAGTGGCTGCCGCCCGCGCGGGAGCTGCAGTGCGGCTACATCGAGCAATTTGTAGCGGTAGTGAGCGCGTACGGGCTCGAGGTGACCGAGCTGGATCGGAAAGCGGCGAAGGCAGTGCTAGCCAATTGCTAATCATCGCTCTATAGGGCGAGAGGATCGAGTTTTCGACAGCTGCCGATAACACGAGCGAACCTCACCCATTGTATCGAGCGGGTTATTTAGCCTGCTTCTATGCCGGTTCAGATCTACGCGTCAGATTTCGCCTATGAACTCGATAGAACCTCGGAGGAGGCGAGCCGGATACTTGAGGATCGGTTCGGTGTGGGGAACGGCCGACCGGAAGGCTGGCTTCTCACGGAAGGCCAGGCGGCCAAATTGCAAGAGGATTTCCCGCCACCGCCGCAAGCGGGCCGCCGATTTGATCTCCCTATCGGCAAAGAGATCCGTCGGCGCTCGCTACTTCGAGCTCTCGGTGGCTCTTGGCAGAACGGGATCGCGCCGTCAGCTTCGCTGCCTGAGATATTCGCTTTTACAAACCCGAAAACCGGCGCTCGCTTCGGCTACGACCAGTTCGAAGGCGTCCGAGCGGATGGCTCATACGCTTATACGGGAGACGGCCAACGCGGTGATCAGAGCTTCGGATCATCGAATGCTGCGCTAAGAGACGCAGCGCAGAATGGGAAAGCCATTCGCCTGTTCAAAGCTAATGGTCCAAGAGTGACATATATCGGCGTTTTCACAAACGGCACTCCAAACTATGTGTATCGAACCATTCGAAGCGCCTACGAGAGCGAGCGTCGTGGAATCATTTTCAATCTTCTACCGCTAGACGCCGACCTTCGAATGCTGTCCGTTCCAGTCGATTCGTCGGGTGCAAAACCTGGGCCGCGGGACTGGGTCGCTCCAAACGTCTCAGACATTGTGATCTCCGGCGGAGATGAGGCTCTCGCGGGTGATCGGGTTGTGACCAGGGTTGAGTTTGAGCTTCAGAGAGACTTTGGGCATTGGCTCATTCAGCAGGGAACTCCGCCGAGTCTCTTGTCGCTCTCCCCCGGCTCTTCTCCGATTCAGCCAGATCTCTATGTTGAGTCCCGCGGTTGGATTGTCGAGGCGAAGAAGTCGACCGCGCGATCCCTTGTCAGAATGGCAATTGGTCAGGTGCTGGACTACGCGCACGTTGCAAGACGTCAAGGGTACCCGGCAGCCCCACTCATTCTTCTTCCAGGTAGGCCGGATGAGGATATGGTCGATTTGATCCGGAGTCTCTCGATCATCACTGCTATCCGGACGGACGACGGCTTCCAGCTCATCGACCCCTAGGTCGCGCTGCCCAGCAGGCGAACGGCAGGAAGATCTGGGGTCGCCCAGATCAGTGATGAAAGGTCGGACGGTAGCAGCCACCGGAGCTCGTCATGGTCGGTGCTCGAGGTCGGTCGTTCGCCCCACAGCGTCGCGAAATAGCAGTGCAGGCGAATGACTGCTGATGGGGTCGTCGTGGTGTCGACTGTGGCCACCTCACCGACCAGAATGCTGACGCCCAACTCCTCCACGATCTCGCGCTGCAGCGCCTGCTCGGGCGTTTCCGCGGTCTCGATCTTGCCGCCGGGGAACTCCCAGAAGCCAGCCGACGCTTTTCCCTCGCGTCGGCGGCAGGCGAGCACGTGGTCGCCATCCCGGATGATGGCGGCGACGACGTCGAGAGAATTCACCTGACGATCTTCCCTGGTGCACGGCGGATTCGTCGCGAGTGCGGCCGCGCTTCACTCGACACGGAGCCTCACTTCTTCAGCGGGTCGTTCCCCCAGTTCATCAGCGAGTACCGCCACTTCGTCTCGGTCACATCCCCCGACGGCCGCTGCTTCGAGTGCCGCGCGACGTACGCCGTGACCTTCTTCATGTGCGCGTAGTCGTCATCCGTGAGGTCGGCCTGCTTGGTGCCGAGGATCTCGACGATGCGGCGGCCGCTCTCGTGGCCGGTGGACTCGCCTCCGCTCGCGGGTTTCTGGCCCACCTCTTTCGACTCGTCCTTCTTGAGCCAGTCCTCGATCTGCTTCGCGGTCATGTTCACAGCGTCGTGGAACTCGTCGCGGATCGTGTGCTTCTCGTCGTCTGTCGTCATCGTCGGCCCTGCTCTGCTCACGCCCCCGGCATGGGGTACGCCTCCACTCGAGCGTCCCGTCGCCGAGAGGTCAAGCCCCATGCCCTCGCGCAGCCGCCGACGTAGCGTCGAAGACGTCCGCATCCCGCGTGACCCCCAGCAGAGAAGAGGCAGTCATGCCCTCACGCAACACGCTCGTCCGCAGCCTCCACGACCTCGGTGCCGCCGCCTGGTTCGGAGGCTCCCTCATGGGCGCCGTCGGCCTCAACGGCGCCGCATCCACGTCCTCCGACCCGTCGGAGCGCCTCCGTCTCGCCGCGAACGGCTGGGCGCGCTGGACTCCGGTGCAGCTCGCCGCGATCGCCGCACACGGCGTCGGAGGCATCGGCCTCATCCTGGGCAACAAGACGCGCCTCGCCAACCAGCAGGAGAGCCGCACCAACACGATCATCAAGACTGTCGTAACCGGCCTCGCCGGCGCCGCGTCCGTCACCGCCGCCATCGCCGGCGCGACTCAGGCGAAGCACGCCGACGAGGGCGCGAAGGGCGTCACGGAGGAGTCGTCGAACAACTCGCCCGAGCTGACCACCGCGCTGCGCGTGCAGAAGGTGACGCAGTGGGCGATCCCCGTGCTCACCGCCGTCATCATCATCCTCGGCGCCCAGCAGGGCGAGCAGCAGCGCCCGGTGAAGGGCCTGTTCGAGACCACGGCGCGGATGTTCCGCAAGTAGAAGATCATCGTCGCGAGGTTCACAACGTAGGAAGACTTTCGCGAGGTCCGCGTCGTTGCGGGGCCTCGATGACGATCAGACGCAATCCATCCTTCGTTGTGAACAGGGGGAGGCTGCCTCGGCGTCATTCGCGGACATGATCGGCAACCGGCAGTCATAGAGTTGCGGGCCGAGCCTCGACCCCGAAGGCCGGGGTCAGCGCGGCGTGCCCGAGCGGCCAGTGAGCGGTCTGCAACACCGCTGACGCGGGTTCCAATTCTGCCGTCGCATGCGAACTGAGGACGGAGCCGTCAACCGTCCTCCGCTTGACGATGCAACCCCTACGGCGTCGCCGTGCAGAGGGCCGTCGCGAACGCGCCGGTGCTCGTCTCCTCCGCGATCACCGTGCCGTCGAGGGTGATGCGGCAGGTGATGTCGCCCTCGTCGTCGGCGCCGTTGGTCGCGGTGAGGGTGAAGGCCTGGAAGGCGGCACCGGTCTGCGCCTGAAGTTCCTCGGTGAAGGGGAGCGCGACGTCGGTGGCCTGCTCGACGCCGGGGTCCGCGTCGTCGAAGGTCGCGTAGACGACGGTGGCAGAGGTGCCCGTGCCGGTGACCTCGTAGACGAGCGGCACGGTGGGGCCGTCGGTGGCGTTCGCCTGGGCGGTCTGGATGGCGTTCGAGACGCCGGTCGCGAAGCCGGCGGTGTAGACGATGGCCAGGACGATCGACAGGACCAGCGCGACCGCGTTCAGGATCACTCCGGCGATCGCGGTGCCGCGGGTGCGGTTCTTGAGGAACAGCGCGACGATGCCCAGCACGAGGCCGATGAAGGCGAGGAAGCCCGAGACGTAGTTGACGATCGGGATCACGGCGCCGACGAGGGCGAGGATGCCGATGATGAGGGACGCGAGGCCGAGGCCGTTGCCCGTCTTGGCGGGAGCGGGCGCCGGACCGCTGCCGGAATCGGAGAACACGGCGGGGTTGAACTGGGTCATGGGGCGATCCTCCCAGGCGGGCGGCCCCCGAGCGCGATTGACGCCGCTATCTCTACATAGGTAGCCTCGCGGCATGACTCCGCTCTCCCGCGTCACCGCCGCCACCGCGGACGTGCTGCGCACCCTTCTCGACTCCGACGGACCCACCTGGGGGATGCTCGTCATCAAGGCGACCGGCCGCCCCGCGGGCAGCGTCTACCCGATCCTCGAGCGGCTCGAGGGCGCCGGCTGGGTGACCTCGGCGTGGGAGTCGGACACCGAGCGCAGCGGCCCGCGCCGGCGGCTCTACGAGCTCACGGGCGAGGGGGCGGAGGCGGCACCCGCCGCGATCGCGCGTGTCGCCGCCCCGACACGGGCCGTCCGCATCGCGGGGGCGACCGCATGATCGACCTGCTGCTGCGCCTCCTGGCCTGCCTCCTTCCTCCGCTCGCGCGCGACCGCTACCTCGAGGAGTGGCGCGCCGATATCGCCGGCGCGCCCGAGCACCGCCGCGACGTCCTCCTGGGCGCGCTCGTGCTCAGTGCCACCCTCGACCGGGGACTGCCCGCGCATTCGGGCGAGCCGCGGTTCCTCCGGCCGCGCCGCCTCGCCCGGCGGGGCCTGGGGCTGCTGACCGCGGCGGCCGTGGTGCTGATCGGCATCTACCTCACCGGCGGGGGCATCGTTCCCGAGGGCGCCTCGGAGGGCGTGCTCGCCGCGCTGCAGGCGACCGGCAGGACCCTCACCGTGCTGGCGATCGTGACCGCGCTCGTCGGAGCCGCCTACCTCGCCGGCGCGGCCCGCGCGGCCGCGACGCGCACGGCCCGGATCTCGCTGCTCGCGGCCATCGCCGGACCCGCCATGGTCGTCGTCGGGGTCCTGGTGCCCGGAGCTCCGTGGTGGCTGCCGCTGCTGGGCTTCACCGTCGTGTTCGCCGGGCTCGCCACCGGGATCGCGGTCACGGGCGGGACGCGTCCGATCGCCGTCGAGCATCGGACGGCGCCTCGGCGGCAGCGTGTGCCCGTCGCCGTCGGTAGTGCCGTGCTCGTGGTCGCCGTGATCGTGGTCGGTGGGATCGACCTGATCGTCTGGAACCCGCTGTCGAAGGTACCGGGCACCGATCTCGCGACCATCTACGCGCTGATGGCCGAGCGCGACGGGTTCTCCCTCACGGGGACCCTCGTCGCGACGGCGATCTGGGCGGTCTTCTGGAGCGTGCCCGCGCTGCTCGTGGCGGGGCTCGCCGTGCACCGCGCGGGAGCGAACCTCACTCCGCGACGCCTCGTGATCGTGATGCTCTCGCTGGTCGGCGCCGCGATCTTCTGCCGCTTCTTCACCGGCTTCGGGATCGGCATGTCGATCGCCGACTCCTTCTCCACGAACGGCGGCGACGGGTCGATCGTCTCGGCGGTGCTCCCTTCGGTGGGTCAGCTCGCGCTCGCGGGGGCAGCGATCGCACTCGGCTGGGCTCCGCGCGTGCAGTCCAGGCCGGTCGAGAGCGCGGCGGTCGCCTGACGTGCGCACAACGTCAGCCAGGATCGCCTCTCGCGCGCGATGGTGCACGAGCGCCACTCTCAGCTGACGTTGCGCGCGCAGAAGCGGGGCCGGCGGACGAACCGCCGACCCCGCTTCCGCTGCACTGACTACTTCTGGGCGGTCCGCCTGCGCGTCGCGGTCAGCGCCAGCGCACCCGCGCCTCCGGCCACGAGCGCGAACGCCAGGGCGGCGAGCCCGGTCGTCCCCTCGGTGCCGGTGTGCGCGAGGGCAGCGGCGGGCTTACCAGTAGCGGTCGCGGTCGGAGTCGCGGACGGCACCGGGACGACCGGCGCGGCCGTCGCAGTCGGCGCCGCAGTCGGCTCAGGCGACACGGTCGGCTCAGGCGACACGGTCGGCTCCGGCGTCACCGTCGGCTCCGGCGTCGGCACGGTCGCCGCCAGCTCCGGAGTCGAGGCCGGCGCCACGCGGTGCAGCGTCGCCTGCTCGTAGTCGTACGACATCGCGAGCAGCGCCGCGTCCTGGCTGCGCGGGGCGGCCAGCTCGAGGCCCGCTGCGGCTCCGGTCGAGGTGAATCCGGCCGGCAGCGAGACCGTCGGGACTCCGGTGTTCGCGCCGACGTCGCAGAACGTCGTGCCCGCCCAGTCGGGAGTCGCCGAGGTCGCGCTGGTCGGCATCGCCAGGGCGTCGAGGTCGTTGTCGACGAAGAACTGGTCCATCGCCGCCTTGCCCGCGTCCTGAGCGGCGATCGCCGCGTCGTAGGCGGGGTTCGGGATGTCGGCGTTGCTCTCGAAGAAGGCGACGTCGTCCGGCAGCAGCGAGGTCTTGCCGTCGGCGATGACGTCCGAGAAGGTCAGCGCGTCGGCCGGCTCGGTGAGGGCGGCGAGGCCCTCGGGCCAGGTCGCCTCGGTGGTGGCGAAGAACGAGTCGATGCCCGGGCGCATGTCGAGGTAGCCGCCGCTGACGAGCGTGCCCGAGACGAACTCGCGGGTGAAGGTCGGCACCTCGACGATCTCGGCTCCCTGCGCGGCCAGGTCGGCGACGGCCTGGTCGATGAGCGCCGTGGTCTCGGCGAGGCCGGGGCGGGCCGGGTCCTCCTCGTAGTCCCAGCGGACGTAGCCGATGCGCTTGCCCTCGAGGGCGGTGTCGCTGAGCCCCTCGACGTAGGTCGAGCTGTCCTGGTCGTCGGCGATGACGGTCAGCGGGTCGGTCGGGTCGAAGCCGGCCAGCACCTCCATCAGCAGGGCCGCGTCGGTCACGGTCGTGGTCATCGGGCCCGAGACGTCCTGGCGGGGCGAGAGCGGGACGATGCCGGTGACGCTGGTCAGGCCCATGGTCGGGCGGTAGCCGACGAGGCTCTGGTGCGCGCTCGGGCCGACGATCGAGCCGCAGGTGTCGGTGCCGAGGCCCGCGGGGGCGTAGCCGGCGGCGACGGCCGCGCCGGTGCCTCCGCTCGAGCCGCTGGCGCTGTTGGCCTGGTTGTAGGGGTTGTGGGTGCGGCCGCGCTCGGAGCTGAGCGTGTACGTGCCGTGCCAGGCGAACTCGGCCATGTTGGTCTTCGCGAGGATGATCGCGCCGGCCGCGCGCAGGCGCTCCACCGCTGTCGAGTCGAGCTTGGTCTGGTAGGTGTGCAGGGAGGCGCTGCCGGCGGTCGTCGGCATGTCGAACGTGGCGTAGTTGTCCTTCACCACGATCGGGATGCCGTGCAGCGGGCCGCGGATCGTGCCGGCCGCGCGCTCGGCGTCGAGCTCGGCCGCGGTGGCGAGCGCCTCCGGGTTGGCGAGGATCACCGCCGCGAGGCCGGGCTGGTCGCCGTAGGGGTCGTCGTACGCGGCGATGCGGTCGAGGTACCGCTGGGTGAGCGCGACGGAGGTGGTCGCTCCCGACTCGAGCAGCGCGAGCGCGTCCGTGATGCTGAGGTCGACGACCGCGGGGGCGGTGACGGCGGGGGCGGTGGTCGCGCCGAACGCCGAGGGGGCGGCGAGGGCGGCGCTGAGGGCGAGGCCGGAGCAGAGGGCGGTGGCGGCGGAGAGTCGGGCGACCCTCCGGGCGGGGGAGAGAGACAAGCGGGAACCTTCGGATCGAGTGAGAGGGGGCTTGGAACCTCCCCAGTTTCGAGGGGCCGTGTTGCCGCTCTGTTTCCGTCCCGGGTCGATCGAGCGCACCCGCGTGTCACCCTTCAACGGGTAGGCGCCACCGCCCCCTCCGGCACGTGGGTGAGGATGTCGCCCGGCTGGCAGCCGAGGACCTCGCAGATGGCGTCGAGGGTCGAGAAGCGGACGGCCTTGGCGCGGCCGTTCTTGAGGATCGAGATGTTGGCGGTGGTGATGCCGACGGCCGCGGCGAGGTCGGTGACCGACATCTTGCGCTTGGCCAGCTCGACGTCGAGGTTGATGACGATGGCCATCAGACGACCTCGGCGAGCTCGCTGCGCTGCTCGACGGCGAGGTGCAGGAGGCGGCGCATCACGACCACGAGCAGGGCCAGGGCGGCGCTCGCGACGGCCACCAGCGCGAAGGCGAATGCGGGGAGCGGGGCTGGGACCGCGGCGAAGACGGCGATCGCGCCGACCGTCGCGAGGACCGAGCCCGCGACGAAGGCGCCGATCGCGAGGTCGACCCAGAGGTCGGAGCGGCGGTCGCCGGCGAACAGCGCGTCGTCGCGGACGAGGCTGAGCAGGCGCCAGATCGACACCAGCACCACCTCGATGCACAGCACTCCGGCGACGACCACGGCGACCAGGACGCCGTCGACCGGCCCGCCGTCGAGGGCGGTGAGCGCGACCGAGCCGACGCTGAGCTGGGCCAGCACGGAGCCGAGCAGCAGCAGGACGAGCAGCGCGCGGAGCGCGACGAGGACGGTTCGGGGCATCATCAGCTCCTGTATCGAATAACGTGCGGTTCGTATTGTTTATCGATACTGTCACCTCTCGAGACCGGCGGCAAGGCGCCTCCGGGGACGGGTGGCACGATGGCGCGGTATCGACGACTCCTCGGCGCGGCTCTGCTCGCCGGTGCCCTGCTCACCGGAGCACTGACCGGCTGCTCGGCGGACCACGGGCGGGCGCTCGACGCGGCGCTGTCGGTGGACCAGTGCGTGCTCGAGAGCACCACGGACTCGCGCCCGCGCCCGTTCCTCTCGCGGGACACCCCCGCGGTGTTCGACGTCGGCGTGACCGCGTCGGAGGAGTGCACGCTCGAGCAGCTGACCGCGACCGCGATGACGGTGGCCGAGGCCGCGGTGGAGGCGCTCGACGGCGTCCCCGCCTGGCTCACCTCGAGCGAGTACACCCAGCGCGTCGGCGACGACGTGTTCGCGATCGCCGACGTCCACGTCGATCCGCGCGCGGTCGTCGCCGCGCTCGAGGGCTGGGATGCGCTGCGCCGCGACGTCGACGGCGGCGTCGCGGTGCGGACGTTCGCGGGCGACTCCGCGATCGAGGTCGGGCTCGCCGCGGGGAGCCCCGACACGGCGATGGGGGTGCTCGAGAGGTTCCTCGCGGGCGGCACGGCGATCTCGCGGGGGATCCCGGAGTGGACCATCACCCGGCCGGCGGGCGGCGGGCTCCCCGCCTCCGCGGTCGTCGTTCACGAGCGGCCCGCGGAGGAGCTGCTCCGCCTCGCGCGGGAGATCGAGGGGGCCTTCACCGGCGCGACGTCGATGCAGCTCGGTGCCACGGTGCTGAGCTTCACCGTGAAAGGCGGCGATGGCGCGGGGCGCCCTCTGACCGACTCCGCCCTCTGGTCGTCGGTGCTCGGCACGATGACGGCGATGACGGACCGGGGGAGCGGCTACGGCATCGGCGGAGTCGTCGACGCGGAGGCGGCGGACGGCTCGGGGCGGGTCGTCGACGACTTCGCAGCGGCGAGCACCGACTGCGCGGCGCCTCCGGGCGGGGGTGCGACCACGCGGGCCGCCTTCGATCACCTGGCCACCGTGATCAGGCCCGCGCATCCGGGGATGCTGTTCCCGCAGGCCGGGCTGAGCGCCCCCGCGTGCCGGTGACCGGCGGAACAGCCTCACAACCAAGGCTGAACGACCTCGATGCCCGAATATGCGACGTTTCGCCTGATCCAGCCTTACTCGTGTGGCCCCGCGCCGTCACACCGCCCAGCCCGCCTCCGCCAGCGCGAGCGCCGCGTCGGCGCGGGGCGAGTACGGCAGGTCGGTGTCGAGCACCACGCGGTAGTCGGTGTCGCCCGGGCCGACCCAGAGGATGGAGTCGTCGGCGCGCGCGTCGCCCAGCGCGGCCCGCACGGCGAGGGCCGGCTCGGGGACCTCGCGCACCTCGCAGCCGCGACCGAGGGCGCCGTCGAGCAGGGCGCGGCGGATCCGCGCCGGGTCCTCGAAGCGCGGGTGGTGGTCGGTGACGATCACGAGGTCGGCCCGGTCGGCGGCGGCGCGGCCCATCGGCGCGCGCTTGCTCGGGTCGCGGTCGCCGTCGGCGCCGAGGATGACGAGCACGCGGCCCGGGGTCACCTCGCACAGGGCGTCGACGGTGCGCGCGACCGAGTCGGGGGTGTGCGAGAAGTCGACGTAGAGGCGCGGGCCCTCGGCGCCCGAGACGAGCAGGGTCCGGCCGGGCACCGAGACGACGATCCCGGAGGCGAGTGCCGCGGCGATCGCGGACCGCGCGTGGCCCGCCTCCACCAGCATCACGACGGCCAGCGCGGCGTTCGACGCCATGTGGCGGCCGATCAGGGGGACGGAGGTGGTCATCGACCAGCCGTCGGGGGCCACGAGCCTGAAGCGCGTCCCGGTCGCGGACGACGCGAGGACGTCCACGGTCCAGTCCGCGTCGACGGTGCCGACCGTGACCACGGGCACCTCCGCCTCCGCGGCGACGGTGCGACCCGACTCCGAGTCGACGACGACGACTCCGCGGCGACTCCGATCGGGACGGAAGAGCCGCTGCTTCGCCCGGAGGTAGGTGCCCAGGTCGCCGAAGTCGTCGAGGTGGTCGTGGCTGAGGTTGGTGAAGCCGGCGACGTCGAAGACGAGCCCCTCGACGCGCGAGCGGACGAGAGCCTGCGCGCTGACCTCGATCGCGGCGGACTCGACTCCGTCCTCGTTCATCCGCGCGAGGAGCGCGTGCAGCTCCGACGCCTCCGGAGAGGTCAGCCGGCTCGCGACCACGTGGTCGCCGCTGCGCCGCTCGGCCGTCGAGCTGATCCCCGAGGTCGCTCCGAGCTGCCGCAGCACCGCGTCGAGGAGGTGCACCGTGCTGGTCTTGCCGTTGGTGCCCGTCACGCCGAGGAGCGTCGGTCGCAGCCGGTCGGTGCCGTAGACGCGGGCGGCGACGGCGCCCAGTGCGGTGCGCGGGTCGGGGCTCACGAGCACGGGCAGTTCGGAGGCGCGCGCCGCGGTCATCCCGGCCTCATCGGTCAGCACGGCGACGGCTCCCGCCGCGGCCGCCTGTGCGGCGAACTCCGCACCGTGCGATCGGCGGCCCGGGAGCGCGGCGAAGAGCGCCCCCGCCCGCACCTCGCGGTGCGACACGGTGACGCTCGTCACCACGACGTCGCCGCGGCCGTCGAGCCCGAGCCCGACGGCCGCGGCGAGCTCTTCGAGCCGAGCCCCTCTGCAGTGGCTCGGCTCGAGGAGCCGGAAGACCGGCATCCGCTACTTCGCGGTCGGCCCGTAGAACGAGCTGATCTCGTCGAGCTCCATCTCGGCCGTCGTCTGGATGAGCTTCAGCAGATCGGGGTCGAGGCCCGGTGCGTACTCCTCGAAGCGCTCGGGAGCGATGACCGAGGGAACGCCCTCGGGCGCCTGCTCCTTCGACTCCAAATCGGTGCCGTCGTTCGACGGCGAGGCCCCGCGGAAGATCTTCCCCGCCTCCGACGCGCCCTCGAGGTCGAAGGTGTACTGCTTGCTCTGCAGCCCCAGGTCGAGGAGCTTCTTGACCTCGGGGAACTTCTCGGCGTTGGTCTTCGGGATCGGCAGGGTCTTCTTCCAGTCGATCCCGAGGGTCTCGAGCGCCTTCGCGTAGGCGTTCTCGTGCGCCTGGTCGCGGACGATCAGATAGGCGATCGTCGAGCGGGCCGTCTTGTTGGCGGTCATCTCGTAGATGCGCGACTTCTGCAGACGCCCGGTCGACTCGAGCATGAGGTTGTAGAGCAGGTCGAGCACGAGGTTGCCGGAGTTGTAGACGTAGCTGCCGCTCCACGGGTTGCCCACCGAGTCGACCGGCAGGGCGCCCTGCGCGCCGACGAGGTAGTGGTGGATGTTGCCCGTGTCGAGGGCGATGTTCAGCGGAGTCGCGCCGCCCGAACCCGGCTTGTCGAGCGGATCGGTCGGCTTGCCCTGGTACTGCGGCGAGCCGTCGAGCAGGCGCGAGATGGTGGTGCCGATCAGCTCGACGTGGCTGATCTCCTCCGTGCCGATGCCCTGGATGAGGTCGCGGTAGGGCTTCGCGTCGGCGCCGCGGAAGTTCATCGCCTGGAAGAGGTACTGCATCATCGTGCGCATCTCGCCGAACTGACCGCCGAGCCCCTCCTGGAGCGCGTTCGCGGCGGCCGGATCCGGCTCGTCCTGCTCGATGTCGCTGATGAGTCGCTGCACGTGGAAGAACACCATTGCCTCCAGAAAGGATCGGGAATCTCCAGCGTCCGTCGTGCTCCGGGCGCTTGCTAAGAGGCTTGCCACGGAGGGTCGGGTGTGCACCGCGGGTGCCGGGAACGGCGTGGCAGGCTGGAGCGATGCGGCCCTACGACACCCGAGCCCTCGCCTCCGCTGTGATCGGAGTCGCGGCCGTGCTGTCGATGTCCGTGCCCGCGGTGGGTGCGGTGCTCGCCGTCGTCGCGATCGTGCTCGGGCTCGGCGCCCGGCGGAGGCTGCGCGCCGACGAGACCCTCCGCGGCAGCCGTGCGAGCTTCGCGGGCGTGGTGCTCGGGCTGGGCGCGCTCGCGGTGGGGGTCGTCCCGCAGCTGCTCGGGAGCCTGCTGACGCTCCTCGCTTAGCGCCGCTCGTCGCCTAGCGCAGGGCGAACGCCTCCCGGTAGACGCTCTCGAGCTCGGGGGAGTCGGGGCCGCTCAGGCCGCAGGTGAGAATGACGCCTCCGGACGCCGCGACGAGGTAGTCGACGCCCGGCTCGAAGGTGATCGGGGCGCCGTCGACCGCCGACTCGGGCGACTGCGTCACCTCGAGGGTGTCGGCGACCTGCCCGGCGTAGCGGTCGACGACGCGGAGGGTGACGACTCCCTGGTCGATGCCGGTCGCCTCGGCGCGGAACGCGACCTCGGCGGGTTCGAGCGCCGCCGCATCCACAGGGGAGCACATGTCCATCGGGCCCCCGGTGGAGGGGAGCTGGAGGGTGGAGGCTGCTCCGCCGCCGACCCCGAAGGCGAGCGGCAGCAGGAGCGACGCGGCGGCTCCCGCGCTCAGGGCGCCGACGCCGGCGATCATCCAGCGCGAGCGGCGGGTGGGCGTGTGCCGGGGGGTGTCGTCTCCGGTCGCCGCCGCGAGGTGCGCGCCGAGCTCCTCGGCGGTCAGCGGAGCGAGGCCGCGCGCGGGGTCGGCGGAGCGCATCCGCCAGCGGACCTCGTCGTCGTCGATTCCGGTCATCGGGATCCTCCTGCTCTGGTCTGCTCGAACAGCTCGGCGAAGCGCCGCCGGGCGCGGTGCAGCCGGATCGACGCGGCGTTCGCGGTGATGCCGAGCACCTCCGCGATCGCGCGGGAGTCGAGCTCCTCCCACGCCCAGAGGCGCAGCAGCTCGGCGTCGGACTCGCGGAGGCGGGCGAGGACGAGGCGGACGGTCTCGTCCGACTCCGACGGCCCCTGCTCGGCGTCGACTTGCACCTGCGGCGGGTCGACAACGGCGATGCGCTGCGCCAGGAGCACCTGGCGGCGCTGAGTGCGGCGCGCGTTCTGCAGCTGCAGACGCGCGACTCCGATCGCCCAGGGCACCGGGTCGTCGGGGATGTCGTCGGGGCGGCGCCAGAGCACCGAGAGCGTCGCGGCGAGCACGTCGTCGGCCGTCGCCTCGTCGGTGCGGCGCCAGAGGTAGCGGCGGACCGGATCGGCGACCGCGGCGGCGACCGCGGCGAACCGGTCGGGGCCCGCGAGGGGAGCTGGCATGTTCCTCATGCTCCCCTGTGTCCGGGAGGCGCGCCCTGCTTTCACCCGGCGCGGCGAGCGGCTCGGAGGAGCGTCGCAGGCTGCGCTGATGCCCTGCTCGTCGAATCCGGTTCGGCTCGTGGGATCTGCGTGTTCCTGCGAGCCGGAGGTCGGCTGGTGCGCGTCCGCTGCTGCCGTGCACGCCGATTCCGGTGAACGAGCGTGCACCGCGGCACAGGGCGTGCACCGCGGCCTGCGGAGGAGTGGGCCCGGCTCGCTACTCTGGACCGCCCCCACCCGCCCTTCCGCCGAGGAGCCCCATGCCCATCTGGACCCTGCACGGCGACGGCCGCACCGTCGCACCCGGCGCCGTCGTCGCCCCCGGCGAGCGGCTGAGCTGGCCCGCCACGATCGCGATCGGCATCCAGCACGTCGTCGCCATGTTCGGCGCGACCTTCCTCGTGCCCGTGCTCACCGGCTTCCCGGTCGCCACGACGCTGCTGTTCTCAGGGGTCGGCACGCTGCTGTTCCTGGTGATCACGCGCAACAAGCTGCCCAGCTACCTCGGGTCGAGCTTCGCGTTCATCGCTCCGGTCACCGCGGCGACCGCGGTCGGCGGCACGGGGTCGGCGCTCGCCGGAGTCGTGGCCGTCGGCGTCCTGCTCGCGGCGGTCGGCTTCGTGGTGCAGTTCGCGGGCCTCGGCTGGATCGACCGGCTGATGCCTCCGGTCGTGTCGGGCGCGATCGTCGCCCTGATCGGCTTCAACCTCGCGCCGACGGCGTGGCTCTCGTTCCAGCAGGCGCCCGTGACGGGCACCGTCACCCTCGCCGCGATCGTGCTCGGCAGCGTGTTCTTCCGCGGCTTCCTCGGCCGCATCTCGATCTTCGTCGGAGTCGTGATCGGCTACTTCGTCGCTCTGCTGCGCAACGAGATCGACTACTCCGCCGTCTCCGACGCGGCCTGGGTGGGGCTGCCTCCGTTCACGTTCCCCGACTTCGCGAGCGGATCGACGTGGTCGGGCATCGCGATGTTCCTCCCCGTCGTGCTCGTGCTGATCGCCGAGAACGTCGGTCACGTGCGCGGTGTCGCGACGATGACCGACTCCTCCGTCAACGCGCACACCGGCCGCGCGCTGATCGCCGACGGCCTCGCGACCACCGTCTCGGGCGCCTTCGGCGGCTCGGGCACCACCACCTACGGCGAGAACATCGGCGTGATGGCCGCGACCCGCGTCTACTCGACCGCCGCCTACTGGGTCGCGGGCATCACGGCCGTGCTGCTCAGCCTCTCGCCCAAGGTCGGCGCCGTCTTCAACTCGATCCCGGCCGGGGTCCTCGGAGGCGCGACCACCGCGCTCTACGGACTCATCGGTGTGATCGGCATCAAGATCTGGATCGACAACCGCGTCGACTTCTCCCGCCCGGTCAATCAGTACACGGCCGCGGTCTCGCTCGTGATCGCGATCGCGGGCTTCGCGTTCTCGTCCGGCGGCTTCGAGCTCGGCGGCATCGTGCTGGGCGCCGCGGCGGCCCTGGTGATCTACCACCTGGGCAACGCGGTCGCCCGCTGGCGCCGCACCGGCGCGGACGACGGCGGGCCCCTGCCCGTGATCGGCCAGCTGGGCGGCGACGCGCAGGACCGCTAGGGGCGGCGCCGTTGGACACTTCTCGCCGTTCTGAGCTCCTCAGAAGGGCGGATCTCGTCCACCGGCGGCGCTGGCCGCGGCGCTGTTCGACACTTTCCGCCGTTCTGAAGTCGTCGCAGGGGCGATTCTCGTCCCACGGCCACGGCCCCCTTCGAGCAGTGAGTACCGATCCGATGAGGAAGAGGCGCACATGACCGGCATCGATCCGTTCTCGAGCATCGCGGAGCTGCGGGCGGCGCTCGCCGCGAAGGAGGTGTCGGCGGTCGAGGTCGCGGAAGGCCGCCTCGCCGCCGTCGCCGGGCACCCGAGCACCCTGGTGGCGCACGACCCCGAGGCGGTGCTGCGCGCAGCGGCGTCCGTCGACGAGCGGAGGCGGCGCGGTGAGCCCCTCGGCCCGCTCGCCGGGGTGCCGATCACGGTCAAGGACGCGTTCGAGGTCGAGGGGCTCGTCGGCAGCGTCGGCACGGCCGAGAGCGTGCATCTGTCGCAGAACGACGCTCCCGCGGTCGCGGCGCTGCGGGCGGCCGACGCCGTCATCCTCGGAAAGACCAACGTCCCGGCGTTCCTCGCCTCGCTCGACACGGTCAACGACGTCTACGGTCGCACGGCCAATCCGTGGGGCACCGGCCTCTCGGCCGGCGGCTCCTCGGGCGGGTCCGCGGCGGCCGTCGCCTCCGGGCTGTCGTGGGGCGATCTGGGCAGCGACCTGGTCGGCTCGATCCGGGTGCCCGCCGCGTGGAACGGGGTCTGCGGGCACCGCCCCAGCAACGGGGTGATCTCGAAGCGCGGCCACCTTCCGTGGCGGACGAGCACGCGGCTCGAGCCCTCCTGCTCCGTCGCGGGCCCGATCGCCCGCAGCGCGGACGACGCCGCGGCGCTCTTCGAGGCGCTCGCGGGAACGGCCTCGCCCGGTCCCTGGCGGCTCGCCCTGCCGGCTCCGCGCTTCGCGGCGCTCGGCGAGCTGAGGGTCGGGCTGTGGCTGTCGGAGGCGTCGGCCCCGGTCGACGACGAGACGGCGGAGGCGCTCGACGCGCTCGCCGACCGCCTCGCCACCGCGGGCGTCACCGTCCGCCCGGTCCGCGACTCCGTCCTCGCGACCCCCGACGCCGAGCGCCTCTTCGACCGGCTGGTGCAGCACGAGATCGCCTACGGAGCGGCGCTCGACGGCACGGCGGCCGGATTCGACACCGTCGGCGACCCCACCGCGGGAGCCCCGGCGGCGCAGGTCTGGGCCGACTGGGACGCGCAGCTCGAACTCCGTGACCGCTGGCACGACATGATCGCCGACGTCGACGTGGTGCTCGCCCCGACCGTGCCGTTCGCGGCCCCCGCCGCTCCCGTCGCGCCGGAGGACGAGCGCGCGATCAGCCGCTGGAGCACCCTGGCGAACCTCGCGATGGGCCCGTCGACCGTCCTTCCGATCGCGCTGGGCTCGTCCTCGGGCCTGCCGGTCGCCGCGCAGCTGATCGGGGCACACGGGCACGACCTGTCGACGCTCGCGGCGGCGCGGATGCTGGCGGAAGCAGGACTCGTCCCGCGTACGCTCAGGGCGCGCTGAGCCCCGCCAGCGAGAGCTTCGCGTACAGGTCCTCGAGCAGCAGGCGCGTGTCGACGGCCGTGTAGACGCGCACGTCCGGCCCGCCGTTCCCCGGAACGTACTGCCCCGCCTCCGAGATCCCGGGCCGCGGCACCCGCACGCTGCGGCTCGACGAGGTGTCGGGCTCGAACGCCGAGAGCAGGGCCGTCGCGAGCACGAGCGGGCTGTCGCCGAGCGCGTAGGTCTCGCCGAAGCTCATGCCGTGCGTCGCCCCCATCACCGAGACGGCGTCGAGGGCGTCGAAGAGGTGCCGGCCGAGGGCGCCTGCGCCGTGCATCCGCACGCGCAGCTCGGCCGTCGAGGCGAGCACCTGGCGGTACGAGTCGCGCGCGAACTGCTCGATCGGAAGCTCCGAGGCGAAGACCTCGGCCGCGGCGGGCACGTCGATCAGCAGGTTGTACTCGATCGGCATGGCGCCGGGCGGAGGCGACGCGAGCCCCGGGTGCTCGGGTCCGCCGATCCAGACCAGCGTCATTCTCGAGGCGATCGCCGGCTCGAGGCGGAGCGCCGCGGCGACCTCGGTGAGGCCGGCCCCGGCGCAGAGGTAGAGCGGTCGCGGATCCTCGCGGAGCGCCTCCGCGACGATCGCGCGGGCGGCGGGCGACGCCTCCGGAGCAGCAGCCAGCGCGAGGTTCGACCCCGCGATCACCGGCACGTCGGAGCGACCGCACAGGGCGAGCACCTCGCGCGCCGCCGATGCCGCGTTGTCGGCCGACCGGCCAGAGGGGTCGAAGGGGTCGTCGGGCCGCAAGTGCGAGCCGATCACGAGCCCGAGCTCGACGGAGGGCGACAGCGCGTGCTGCGCCAGCTGCACCAGGCCGTCGGGGTCGCCGGAGTAGTCGTTGTCCGAGATCACCCGGACCCGTGCGCCGCTCATGACAGCACCTTCGTCAGACGGATCGCCATGAACTGCCGCGCCGGCAACTCCACGCGGAACGACCCCGAGAAGGTTCCGGGCACTCGGGAGACCGTCATGCCCCAGGTGTCCACGACATCGACGATCCACTCGTCGGCGGGATCGCGCACGATCGTGCGGAAGCTCGGCCGGTTGAAGCCGAAGTAGACCAGCTGCACACTGCCCGATCCGCCCCAGGGGGCGTCCCAGTCCGAGGGCAGCGGATCGATGCGGCCGCCGGGCATCTCTGCGGTGAGGCGGCGGAGGAACGCGATCCGCGCGGGGGAGTCGCCGATGAGCTCGCCGCCCTTCGACCACCACAGCTCCTCGCGGTCGTTGAGGTACGTCTCGCCGTGGCCGACGTAGCCGCCGCGGACGGCGCCCTCCCAGAAGCGGCGGGTCATCTCCTCGCCGGTGATGTTGCCCCAGCCCTGGTCGATGTCGCCCTCGTAGGCGCACTCGTCGATGACGACGGGCTTGCCCCACTCCTCGCGCCACGCGTCGGTGTTCTCGGCGGTGCGGTAGACGTCGATCCGCTGCACGCTCGCGTGCGTGATCCACGGGCGCGTGTAGTCGTAGAAGCCGAAGCAGTTGTGGATCGAGAGCAGGTGCCCGACCGGGTCCTCGGCGACGACGATCGCGGCGAGCCGCTCCCAGTCGTCCACCGACTTCGACCAGAGCAGGTCGTACTCGTTGGCCAGCGACCACCAGACGTTCGGGTGCGCGGCCAGGCGGCGCACGACGTACCGCGTGAACAGGTCGTCGGCGGCCCGCCCCATGTCCGAGAAGCCCCAGCGGTCGTAGGCGTGGAAGAGGATCAGGTCGGCCTGGATCCCGAGGGCGGCGAGATCGGCGACGCGCTCCTCGAGGTGGCGGAAGAACGCCGGCTCGGGGCGGTCGACGTCCCACTCCCCGTCGGCACCGCGCGAGAACGGGTACAGCTCGGGCTCGTTCGTGTTGTACAGGTACGCCTTGGGGAACACGCACATCCGCACCTTGGTGAAGGGCGACTCCGCGAGCGTCGCGAGGGTCGCCTCCTCGAGGGCCTCGCCCTGGTGCGTCCAGGCGTAGGCGGTGGTACCGAGCGGCACGTGCCGGGTGCCGTCCTCGTGCGCGAAGTGGAAGGTGTCGGCGACGCGGACCGGCCCGTGCGCCTCCGGGAGCGCCGCCTCGACGACGACCGTGCCGCTCAGGCCGTCGAGCGAGCGGGCGGAGGAGGACACCGTCACGCTCCAGACACCCGCCTCGCGGGGCAGGAAGCGGGCGCGGTAGACGCCGTCGCCGTCGTAGAAGCCGCCGGTGCGCACGGCGAGATCGCCGAGCCGGAACTCGGCCGAGAACTCGACGTCGACGAACGGGTTGCCGTGCGAGGGTCCGTCGACGACGATCTCGCAGACCGCCTGCACGGTGCCCGGAGCAGCGGCGCGCAGCCGCGCAGAGGCGCGGGGAGCGTCGTCGTAGTCGTCGCGCGGCACGACGGCGACGCGCTCGGGCCGCGGGGCCGCGACTCCGGAGTCGTCGACCGCGCCGAGAGCGCTCCAGAACGACGCCTCACGGGCCGGGTCGGTCTTCAGCAGCGGGTCCATGCCGATGACCAGGCCCAGCGGCGCCGAGCGCAGCTGCACGAGCAGCGGCGAGTTGACGACTCCGGGGGCGAATCGGCGGACGACGACGGCGGCGTCGGCGTGATCGAGCACCGTGCCGAGGGTCGAGTCGCGGGTGAACGCCACGGTCACACCTCCACGGTGGTCAGGGTCTGGACGGAGCGGCGGAACTCGGCCTGCATGTCGAGCGCGTCGCGCTGCAGCAGCCACTGCACCTGCAGGCCGTCCATGGTGGCGACCGTGCGGATGGCGGCGCTGCGCGGATCGACGCCGGGCACGAGCTGGCCGCGGGTGAGCATGTCGCCGAACGCGTCGGTGAACAGGTCGACGACGTAGCGGTAGCGGTTGGCGAAGTACTCGTGCGCCGGGTGGTCGGCATGCGTCGCCTCGGCCGAGAGCACGCACTGCAGCTCGACGAGGCCGGGGATCTTCGCGTTGTAGGCGACCAGCTCGACGAGGGCGCGCACGGTCTCGAGCCCGGGGACGGCCTCGCCGCTCGGCACGCGCGTGATCGAGTGGTCGTCGCGGAGGGTGAGCACGGCCGAGAGCAGCTCCCACTTGTTGGCGAAGTGGTGCAGCACGCCGGCCTGGCTCAATCCGACCTTCTCGGCGATCTCGCGGAGGGAGGCGGCGTGGTACCCGCTCGCCGAGAACACCTCGAGGCCCGCGCTGACGATCTCGGCGCGCCGGGCCGCTGTCTTGGCGTACTGCCCGCGCGGGCGCCGCGGGGGTGAGGTGGGGAGTGCCATGAAGTGCCTCCTGGCGCATCGTTGCGAGGTGGTGGTGCGGAGCTCTGTGGGCGGGCTGGGATGCCGCCGGTGCGAGAAACCTAGCCCCTCGAGGTTTCCGAGTCAAAAACCTGGCGTCGATTAGGCTTTTGGGTTTCTCCCCGTCAGCGCGCAGATAGGGGCACCCCCGAATCCTGTGACCGGTCACGAAAATCACGAAAACCTAACGCCGCGAAGTTTTTTTGATGAAAACCTAGGGGTCATCTGTTTTTCGTGTTAGCTTCCTCGGCACCGGCTCATGGACGAGCCGGGAGAACCTGGAGACCGAAGATGTTCCGATGGAAGAGGCTGGCGGCCGCTGCGATCGCCATCACCACGATGGTCGGCTTGACCAGCTGCGCTGCCGACTCGGGAGGAGGATCCTCCGACGGCTCGGGCGGCACCCTCACTCTCGGTGCGATCCAGACCCTGTCGACGTTCGCCGCCGCGGACTCGTACTGGGCCAACGAGTCGCCCTACATGCAGGCCGTCTACGACACGGTCCTCCGCGCCGAGCCCGACGGCACGATCACCGAGGGCCTCGCCTCCGCGTGGGAGTACAACGAGGACAGCACCGTCCTCACGCTGACGATCCGCGATGGAGTCACCTTCTCGGACGGCTCGACGCTCGACGCCGACGCGGTCGCCCAGAACCTGATCCGCTTCCGCGACGGCAACTCGCCCGACACGAACAAGATGGCCGACCTCGCCGACGCCGTCGCGACCGACGCCTCGACCGTCACCGTCACGCTCAAGCAGGCCAACCCGACCTTCCTCTTCTACCTGACGCAGAACGCCGGCCTCGTCGAGGCTCCGTCGGCGTTCGAGTCGGCCGACATCCAGACCACGCCGGTCGGATCCGGTCCCTACGAGCTCGACGCGGCGAAGACCGTCATCGGCACCTCCTACGCCTTCACCAAGCGCGACGGCTACTGGGACGAGGAGTCGGTCCACTACGACGATCTCGTGATCAACGTCTACAGCGACTCCACCGCTCTGGTGAACGCGATCAAGGGCGGACAGGTCAACGCGGCCAACACCGTCGACAACAACGACCTGAAGGAGATCGAGGCGTCGGGCTTCACCGTCAACGCCTTCGAGCTCAACTGGACGGGCCTGCTCCTGCTCGACCGCGACGGCACGATCGCTCCCGCCCTCAAGGACGTCCGCGTCCGCCAGGCGATCAACTACGCGTTCGACAAGGAGTCGCTGCTCACGGCCATCGGCCAGGGCTACGGCACCCCGACCACGCAGATCTTCCCGACCTCGTCCGAGGGATACGACGAGTCGCTCGACGACGACTACCCCTACGACCCCGAGAAGGCCAAGGAGCTGCTCGCCGAGGCCGGCTACCCCGACGGCTTCGAGCTGAACATGCCCAGCTCCTCGCTGGTCGGCTCCGCGACCTTCACGCTCATCCAGCAGCAGCTCTCCGAGGTCGGCATCACCGTGACCTACACCGACGCCGGCAACAACTTCATCGCCGACGTGCTCGCTCCGAAGTACGCCGCCACCTGGCTCACGCTGCAGCAGGACCCCGACTGGGCCCTGATCAACTTCGAGCTCAGCCCGAACGCGATCTTCAACCCCTTCAAGAACGCCGACCCCGAGCTCGAGACCCTCATCGAGGCCGTGCGCACCGCCCCGGAGGCGGACTACGCCGCAGCCGTCCAGGCCGTCAACAAGTACACGGTCGACAACGCCTGGTTCGCCCCCTGGTACCGCCAGCAGTCGAGCTTCGTGACGGATGCGAACACCAAGGTCGAGACCCAGACGGGCAACGCCTACCCGTACCTCTGGAACATCACCCCGGCCTGATCCGGTGGTGAAGGGGCCGGCCCTCGGGTCGGCCCCTCCCCTTCTCGGCGCTCGGGCGCTGTCTCTCCTTGATCGAAGGAACCACTGATGACCAGGTTCATCCTGCGACGCGTCATCTCGGGGATCATCCTCGTGGTGCTGATCTCCGTCGTCGCGTACGCCCTCCTCTACCTCGGCGGCGGCGACATCGCCCGCCGCATCCTCGGACAGAACGCGACGCCGGAGGCGGTGGCCCAGCGGGCCGCGCAGCTCGGCCTCGACCAGCCCATCTGGTCGCAGTACGTCGGCTGGCTCGGCCACGCCGTCACCGGCGACCTCGGCAACTCGTGGTTCACCGGCCAGGCCGTCACGACCGCCATCAGCACCCGGGTCAGCGTCACCCTCTCGCTGGTCATCGGCGCCACTCTCATCTCGGCGGTCATCGCCGTCGTCCTCGGCGTGTGGGCCGCGGTCCGCCGCGGCTGGGCCGACAAGCTCGTGCAGGTGGTCTCGATCCTCGGGTTCGCGATCCCCGGCTTCCTCATCGCGCTGGGGCTGGTGACGGTCTTCGCGATCAACCTCCGCCTGTTCAAGCCGACCGGCTACGTCAACCTCACCGATTCGTTCTCGGGCTGGGTCGCCACCGTCACCCTGCCGATCATCGCCCTCGCGATCGGAGGCATCGCCGGTGTCGCCCAGCAGGTCCGCGGCTCGGTCATCGATGCCCTCCGCCAGGACTACGTGCGGACGCTGCGCTCGCGCGGCCTCCCCGCCTCCCGCGTGGTCTTCCAGCACGTGCTCCGCAATGCGGGCGGCCCCGCACTCGCGGTCCTCGCAGTGCAGTTCATCGGCCTCCTCGGCGGCGCGGTGATCGTCGAGCAGATCTTCGCGATCCCCGGCCTCGGCCAGGTCGCGGTCACGGCGACCACCCAGGGGGACATCCCGCTGGTCATGGGCCTCGTGCTCATCACGGCGATCATCGTCGTCATCGTCAACCTGCTCATCGACCTGCTCCAGGGCTGGCTCAACCCGAAGGTGCGACTCTCATGACCTCCACCGCCCCGCTGCCCGACCCGTCCCTCACCGTGGGCATGGAGGAGCGAGCCGCACGCACGCACCTCTTCCGCCGCCTCCTGCACAACCCGATCGGGCTCGTCTCGCTCGTCTTCCTCGCCCTCGTCGTGCTCTCGGCGATCCTCGCGCCGCTGCTCGCGCCGGCCGACCCGAACAAGGCGTCGCTGCAGGACGTGCTCGCGGCGCCCGGTGCCGCGCACCTGCTCGGCGCCGACAGTGCCGGCCGCGACGTGCTCTCCCGCCTGCTCTTCGCCACGCAGTTCAGCCTCGCTGGCGCCCTGGTCGCCCTCCTCGTCGCGATGATCATCGGAGTGACGAGCGGTCTGCTCGCCGGCTACTTCGGCGGCTGGTTCGACTCGGTGTCGGCCTGGACGACCGGCCTCCTGATGGCGCTCCCCGGCATCGTGGTGCTCCTCGCCGCCCGCGCCGTCATCGGCCCGTCGATGTGGCTGTCGATGGCCATCTTCGGCGTCCTGCTGTCGCCCGCGTTCCACCGGCTGGTCTACGCCTCCGTCACCGCGGTGCGCGGTGAGCTGTTCGTCGACGCCGCCCGCGTCTCGGGGCTCAGCAACGGCCGCATCATCGCCCGGCACATCCTCACCGTCGTCCGAGCTCCCGTCATCATCCAGGCGGCGCTCATCGCGGGCATCGCCATCGCGATCCAGGCCGGACTCGAGTTCCTCGGCCTCGGAGACCTGTCGATCCCGACCTGGGGCTCGATGCTCAACGACGGCTTCTCGAACGTGTTCAACGCTCCGATCCTGATGCTCTGGCCGAGCCTCGCGATCGGTCTCACCTCGATCGCGCTGACCCTGCTGGGCAATGCGATGCGGGATGAGCTCGAGCGCAGCGCCTCCGGGTCGAAGCGCTCGAAGAAGCGCAAGGCGGCCTCGGCGCCGGCCACCGTGCCGACCAGCCTCTCGACGATCGGCATCCAGACCATGCTCGACGAGGACGCGGCCCGGCCGCAGACCGTCGTGCACGAGGAGACGTCCGCCTCCGGCAGTGCCGCCGAGGTGCTCCGCGTCACGAACCTCTCGGTCGGCTACGGCCAGGGCGACGGATCGACGAAGACCGTCGTCCACGACGTCTCGCTCACGGTCCGCCGCGGCGAGATCCACGGGCTCATCGGCGAGTCGGGCTCGGGCAAGACGCAGACCGCCTGGTCGGTCCTGCGCCTGCTGCCCGAGGGCGGCCGCATCACCGGCGGCTCCATCGTCTTCGACGGATCCGACCTCGCTCACCTCTCCGAGAAGGAGATGACGAAGCTGCGCGGCAAGCGCATCGCGTACATCCCCCAGGAGCCGATGTCGAACCTCGACCCCTCGTTCACCATCGGCACCCAGCTCGTGCAGCCGATGCGCGTGTGCCTGGGCCTCTCGAAGGCGGACGCGAAGGAGCGCGCGCTCGCGCTGCTCGCCCGAGTGGGCATCCCCAACCCGCAGCGGACCTTCGACGCCTACCCGCACGAGGTCTCGGGCGGCATGGCGCAGCGCGTGCTGATCGCCGGTGCCGTCTCGTGCGACCCCGACCTGCTGATCGCGGACGAGCCGACCACCGCGCTCGACGTGACGGTGCAGGCCGAGGTGCTCGACCTGCTCCGCGAGCTGCAGTCCGAGCTCGACATGGGCATGATCCTCGTCACGCACAACTTCGGCGTGGTCGCCGACCTGTGCGACCGCGTCTCGGTCATGCGCGACGGGCGGATCGTCGAGACCGGGCCGGTGCGCTCGATCTTCGCCGACCCCCGCCACCCCTACACCCGCGCCCTGTTCGACGCGATCCTCGAGGAGGGGCCCGCCCGCGGACCGCTCGTCGCCACCACCGCCGTGAAGGAGGCCTCGCGATGAGCGCCAGCTCTCTCACTGAATCCAGCCTGCTGGACATCAAGGACGTCGTCGTCGAATACCCGGGCAAGGGCTTCCGCGCCCCGTCGTTCAAGGCTCTGAAGGGCGTCTCGCTCGACATCCGCCCCGGCGAGACCGTGGGTCTCGTCGGGGAGTCGGGCTCGGGCAAGACGACGCTCGGCCGCGCGGTGCTGGGGCTCGCCCCGGTGACCGGAGGCGAGATCGTCTACAACGGCCGCGACATCGCGCACCTGAACCGGCGCGAGCGCCGAGGGCTCTCCTCCGAGATCCAGGTCGTGTTCCAGGATCCGTACACCTCGCTCAACCCGTCGCTGACGATCGAGCAGATCCTGGTCGAGCCGCTCACGGTGCGGAAGGTCGACGGCAAGGTCGCCTCCAAGCGCGTGCGCGAGCTGCTCGACCAGGTGGGCCTGCCGCAGTCGGCGGCCGACCGCCTGCCGCGCGAGTTCTCGGGCGGTCAGCGGCAGCGGATCGCGATCGCCCGGGCGCTCGCCCTCGAGCCGCGCCTGATCGTCTGCGACGAGCCGGTCTCGGCGCTGGATCTCTCGACCCAGGCGCGCGTACTCGATCTCTTCACCGAGATCCAGGAGCGCACCGGAGTGGCGTACCTCTTCGTCTCGCACGACCTCGCGGTCGTGCGGCACCTCTCGCACCGGGTCGCCGTGATGTACCACGGCGAGATCGTGGAGTGGGGCGACGGCGACCAGGTCACCGCGCGGCCGGAGCACGCCTACACGCAGCGACTGTTCCTGGCGGCCCCCGTGGCCGACCCCGTGCGCCAGGAGGCGCGTCGCGAGGAGCGCCGCGCGTTCGTCGCCGCGCACTCCTGACGGAGTGCCGATCCTCGCGAAGGGGGTCGGCACCCTCTGCCGTCAGAAACCAACTACTGCTAGGTTTTGAGTGACGATGCCGTCGCTCCTAGAGAGAGAGTCACTGTGACCGACACCTCCACCGCTCCCCGCATCCCGGCTGAGGGACCCGACGCCGATGCCCTGCTCACCGAGCTCCTCGGCCGCCTCGACCTCGAGGAGAAGGTGCAGCTGCTCACCGGCCGCGACTTCTGGACCACCTGGCCGATCGAGAAGATCGGACTGCGCCGCATGCTCGTCTCCGACGGCCCCTCCGGGGTGCGCGGCGAGGTCTGGGACGAGCGCTCGCCCTCGCTCAACCTGCCCTCGGCGACCGCGCTCTCCTCCTCCTGGGACCGCTCGATCGCGAAGCGCTACGGAGCCGCCGCCGCCGTCGAGGCCCGCCGCAAGGACGTCGACGTCGTGCTCGGCCCGACCATCAACCTGCACCGCTCGCCGCTCGGCGGCCGCCACTTCGAGGGCTTCAGCGAGGACCCGGTGCTCACCGCCGACCTCGCTGCCGCCTACGTGAGCGGTGTGCAGGAGAACGGCGTCGGCGCGACCCCGAAGCACTACATCGCCAACGACTCCGAGACCGACCGCTTCACCGTCGACGTGCGCGTCGGCGACCGCGCCCTGCGCGAGCTCTACCTGCTCGCCTTCGAGCGCGCGATCGTCGAGACCCGCGCCTGGCTCGTGATGAGCTCGTACAACTCGATCAACGGCGTGACCGCGACCGAGAACGACCTGCTCGAGACTCCGCTGAACAGCGAGTGGGGCTTCGACGGAGTCGTCATCAGCGACTGGACCGCCGTGCGCTCGGTCGACAGCGCCCGTGCCGCGCAGGACCTCGTCATGCCCGGCCCCGACGGCCCGTGGGGCGCGGCGCTGGTCGCCGCCGTCCGCGCCGGAGAGATCGAGGAGTCGGTCATCGACCGCAAGGTCCGCCGCATCCTCCGCCTCGCCGCGCGGGTCGGCGCCCTGGAGGGCTTCGAGCCCGCCGTCGCCGAGCCCGTGCTCGTCGAGGACGGCCGTGCCTTCGCCCGCGAGGCCGCCGCGGCCGGCAGCGTCCTGCTGCGCAACACCGGCGAGCTGCCGTGGGACGCCTCGTCGCTCTCCTCCGTCGCCGTGATCGGCCACAACGCCCGCGAGGCCCGCACCCAGGGCGGCGGATCCGCCACGGTCCTCCCCGAGAAGGTCGTCACTCCGCTCGACGGCGTCCGCGCGGCGCTGCCTCACGCCCGGGTCGACTACGCTCTCGGCGCGGTCGTGCAGGACGGAGTCGCCCCGCTCGTCCTCGAGACGATCACCAACCCGGTCACCGGCGAGCCGGGGCAGCGCGTGCGCTTCCTCGACTCCTCCGGCGCCGAGCTCTTCGTCGAGGATCGCCGCGCCACCTCCCTCGTCTGGTTCGGCGGAACGGCGCCCATCGCCGCGTCGGCCCGCGTCGAGTTCTCGACGATCCTGACGCCCGCGGCCGACGCCACCGTGCGCCTCGGCTTCGCGGTCGCCGGCACCGCCCGCGTCTTCGTCGACGGCGAGCTGTTCCTCGAGGAGACCCTCTCGCCGGTCGGCAACGACCTCGGCGCCTCGCTCCTCGCGCCGCCGTCGGTCTCGGCTCCGCTCACCGTCACCGAGGGCACGCCGGTCGACATCCGCATCGAGTACGACATCGTGCACGCCGAGGGCGACCTCGACGGCGCGCTCGGCTTCACCTACGGCCTCGAGCCCGACGACACCCCGGCCGACGAGCTCATCGCGGAGGCGGTAGCGCTCGCCCGCGACGCCGACGTCGCTCTCGTGGTCGTCGGCACCAACTCCGCCGTCGAGTCGGAGGGCTACGACCGCAGCTCGCTCGACCTTCCCGGCCAGCAGGACGCGCTCGTGCGCGCCGTCGCCGCCGTCAACCCGCGCACCGTCGTCGTCGTCAACGCCGGAGCCCCCGTCCTGCTGCCGTGGCGCGACGAGGTCGCGGCCGTGCTCGTCGGCTACTTCGGCGGGCAGGAGATGGGCGACGCCGTCGCCGACATCCTCCTCGGCCGCGTCGAGCCCGGCGGACGCCTGCCCACCACCTGGCCTGCCGCGATCGAGGACGTCCCCGTGCTCTCGACGCTGCCCACCGACGGCGAGCTGCACTACGACGAGGGCATCCACATCGGCTACCGCGCCTGGCTGCGCAGTGAGGTCGAGCCCGCCTACGGCTTCGGTCACGGCCTCGGCTACACGTCGTTCGAGCTGCTCGCGGTGGCGACACCCGCCCCCGCGACGGCGGGCGAGGACGCGGTCCTCCTCGTCGACGTCGTCAACACCGGCGAGCGCGCGGGCAAGGTCGTGCTGCAGGCCTACGCCGAGCGCCGCGACTCCGCCGTCGAGCGCCCCGTGCGCTGGTTGGTCGGCTTCGACAGCGCGATCCTCGAGGCCGGAGCGACCGCGCAGATCGCGGTGACCGTGCCGACGCGCCTCCTCGCCACCTGGAACGACGGCTGGGAGTACGAGGCCGGCGCCTTCACCGTGCGGGTCGGCACCTCGCTCGAGGACGTCCCGCTGACGACCGAACTCGAGCTGCTGGCATGAGCGCCACGGTGGCGGGTCCTGTCGGGGCGCCGTTCCCGAACCCGCTGATCCCCGGGTTCAACCCCGACCCGAGCGTCGTGCTCGTCGACGGCGTCTACCACCTCGTCACCTCGAGCTTCGAGTACCTGCCGGGCCTGCCCGTCTACCGCAGCACCGATTTCGAGACCTGGGAGCGGATCGGCAACATCGCGACGCGCGCCGAGCAGATCGCCGTCGACGAGGTGCCGACGGGACTCGGAGTCTGGGCGCCGACCATCCGCTACCGCGACGGGCTCTTCCACGTGATCGTGGTCGTCCCCGCAGGGCGTGGTGGCGTGGTGTTCACGGCGGAGGACCCCGCTGGGCCCTGGAGCGACGGTCTCGTCCTGCGCTCCGAGAACGGGGCGGGCCTCCAGGGCATCGACCCCGACCTCGCCTGGGACGAGGACGGCACCGCGTACGTCACCTACTCGGGTCTGATCCTCGACGGGCCCGACGCCGGGCAGCACCTCGGGATCCAGCAGGTGCGCGTCGATCTCTCCAGCGGCGCGATCCTCGAGGAGCCGCGCTCGCTGTGGTCGGGCACGGGCGGCGGCTTCCCGGAGGCGCCCCACCTGTACCAGCGCGGGTCCACCTGGTACCTGCTCATCGCCGAGGGCGGTACCGAGCGCGGCCACGGAGTCTCGATCGCTCGCGGCGACGCGCCGATCGGCCCGTTCGAGACGGCTCCGACGAACCCGTTCCTCACCGCGCGCGGCACGACGCGGCCCGTCCAGAACACCGGGCACGGCGACCTCGTCGAGGGACCCGACGGCTCCACGCTGCTGGTCGTGCTCGGCGTGCGCCCGCGCGGGGCGACCCGCTCGTTCTCGGCGCTCGGGCGCGAGACGTTCGTGACCCGCGTCGACTGGGTCGACGGCTGGCCCGTGGCCGAGCCCGTGGAGCTCGCACCCCGCGGACCGCTCCGCGACGACGTCGATTTCTCGGGGCCGCTCGACTCCGGCTGGATCGGCGTGCGCCGCCTGCCCTCCGCGATCTCGACGATCAAGGATGGCGCGCTCGTGATCGCGGGGGAGGGGCGGACGCTCCGGCACCCCCAGCCGACGTTCGTGGGCCGCCGGCAGCTCACGCAGACGATGCAGGCGTCGGTCGTGGTCGATGTGAGCGGAGGCACCGGCGGGCTGGCTGTGCGCTACGACGAGGACTCGTTCTACGCGATCGAGGCCGAGTCGACCGGCTCGGGGACGCGGGTGACCGCCCGCGCGGTGATCCCCTCCTTCGAGCAGGAGTGGACCGCCGAGCTGCCCGAAGGACCGGTGACGCTGGTGCTCGAATCTGAGCGCGACGGCGGCATCGGCTTCGGACCCGGCCAGATGACCAGCGACTTCGTCGTGCTGCGCGCCGAGGCGGGCGGAGTCTCGCGAACACTCGCCCGCGTCGACGGCCGCTACCTCACCTCCGAGACCGCGACCTCGTTCACCGGCCGCGTGCTCGGCCTCTACGCCGCGACGGGCGCGCCCGCGTTCTCGGCGTACCGCTACACCGGCACGGACGACTAGCAGCGCCGTTTACCACGTTTGGGAGAGCCCGCAACCCGGTGCACTCCCAGGCGGCTCCCGAATACCGTCGAGGAAGACGACCGCAGCTGCGGATCGCCGCCATCGAAGACAGCAAGGAGCACCACCGTGCCGCAGATCATCGAGACCGTCGACGTCAACGTCCCCGTGTCCGTCGCGTACAACCAGTGGACCCAGTTCGAGGAGTTCCCGAAGTTCCTCGACGAGGTCGAGTCGATCCAGCAGGTCACCGACACCCTGACCGTCTGGAAGGTGAAGGTCGGCCCCGTCGAGCGCGAGTTCGAGGCCAACATCACCGAGCAGCACCCCGACGAGCGCGTCGCCTGGAACAGCACCGGCGGCGAGACCGACCACGCCGGAGTCGTCACCTTCCACAAGCTCGCCGAGGCCGAGACCCGCGTCACCGTGCAGCTCGACTGGGAGCCCAAGGGCTTCCTCGAGACGCTCGGCTCCCTCGTCGGCGCAGGCAGCCACGCCGTCAAGAAGGACCTCCAGAACTTCAAGGAGTACATCGAGTCCAAGGGCTCGCCGGACGGCGCCTGGCGCGGCGACGTCAAGGCCTGAGACATGAGCGACAACAAGGAAGCGGACGGCCTGGGCACCGAGGGCACGATCCCGGATTCCGAGGACGGCATCGCCCTGACCGTGTCGGGCGACTCCCACTTCAATCCCGAAGAGGACGCGCCCCACGAGGACGACGAGAAGTGACATCCACGAAGGGCCCGGCGGACTGATCCGCCGGGCCCTTCGTCGTTCGCCGTAGCGCCGGCTCAGCGCCAGGCGCGGGCGTACTGCGGAGGCGCGATCGCTGCGCCCAGCTCGTGTGCCATGCGCGTCGCGGCGTGCGGGTCGCGGAGCAGCTCCCGCGCCATCAGCACCACGTCGGCATCGCCCGCCGCGATCACGCCCTCGGCCTGCTCCGCCGTCGTGATCAGACCCACTGCGCCGACCGGGGCGCCGGTCGCCCGCCGCAGCTCGCGAGCGAACGGCACCTGGTAGAGCGGCGCGACGGGGATGTCGGTGCCGCCGACCAGGCCGCCCGTCGACACGTCGAACAGGTCGACTCCGGCGTCGCGCGCCCACTCGGACACGCGGATCGTCTCCTCGAGCGTCCAGCCGCCCTCGGCCCAGTCGGTGGCCGAGAAGCGCACCAGCAGGGGGAGCTCGCCGATCTCGGCGCGCACCGCCCGCACGACCTCGAGCAGGAGGCGCGCCCGGTTCTCGAGCGACCCGCCGTAGGAGTCGCCGCGCCGGTTCGACAGCGGCGACAGGAACTGATGCAGCAGGTAGCCGTGGGCGGCGTGCAACTCGATCACGTCGAAGCCCGCCTCGACCGCGCGGCGGGCGGAGTCGCGGAACGCCGCGACGAGCGCCGGCAGCTCCTCGACGTCGAGCGCCCGCGGAGCCGCGTAGCCGTCGAACGCGACCGCCGAAGGCGCGACCGTGTCCCAGCCGCCCTCCGCGGCGGGCACGGTGCCACGGCCGCTCCACTCCCGATAGGTCGACGCCTTGCGGCCGGCGTGCGCCAGCTGAACCCCGGCGAGCGCACCCTGCGAGTGCACGAAGTCGACGATCGGCGCCCACGCGTCGCGCTGGGCGTCGTTCCACAGGCCGGTGTCCCAGGGGCTGATGCGCCCCTCAGGCACGACGGCCGTCGCCTCCGCGATCACCACCCCCACACCGCCACGGGCGATCGAGCCGAGGTGCACGAGATGCCAGGAGGTGGGTGCGCCGTCCTGCGCCTCGACCGAGTACTGGCACATCGGCGCCGCCCACAGTCGATTTCGGGCGGTGCGGGAGCGGAGGGTGAGCGGCCGGAAGAGGGCCGGCCCGGGAGCGTCGTCAGTCATGGAGAGGAGTAACCGGGAACAGCGCCCGGCTATGCCCGATCGGCTCCGTGCCCGCCTCAGCGTGGCCAGGTCGACCCGGGCGCGTCCTGCCAGACGTCGCTCGACGGCGCGAGCTCGTCGAGCTCGTCGAACAGCGCATCGGGGATGTCGAGGGCGTCGTCGGCGACGAAGGCGTCGACGTGCTCGGCCGTCGTCGCGCCGACCACCGTCGTCGTCACCCGCGGGTCCCGCGTCGAGAACTGCAGCGCCGCCGCGGCGAGCGGCACTCCGGCGCGCTCGCAGGCGGCCCCCATCGCCGCGACCGCCTCCACGATCTCGGCGGGCGCCGTCTGGTAGGCGTAGCTGCGCACCGGCTCGGGCCAGCGGGCGAGCGCACCTCCGCCGTACACCGCCGCGTTGACCACGATGACGCCGCGGTCGACGGAGGCGTCCAGCAACTCCTCCGAGGAGCGATCGACGAGGGTGAACCGGTTGTGAGTGATCACCGCGTCGAACAACCCGGTGTCGATGTAGTGCAGCAGCATCGGCGCCGGACCGCCCGAGATGCCGATGGACAGTGCGACCCCCGCCTCCTTCATGGCGACCAGCGCCTTCACGGGGCCGTCGTCGGCGAATGCCTCCTCGTACGAGATGCGCTCGGGGTCGTGCAGGTACAGGAGGGGCAGCACGTCCATCCCGAGGCGCTCGCGGCTCTCGTCGAGGCTGCGCCGCATCCGCTCGGCCGAGAAGCTGCCGGTCTCGGGGTCCCGATCGAGCTTGGTGACCACGGTGATCCCCTCCGGAACTCCGCCACGTGCCCGCAGCGCCTCGCCGATCAGGCGCTCGCTGTGCCCGAGGGCGTACTCGTTCGAGGTGTCGATCACCGAGACGGCGCGATCTCCCGTCGTCTCGAGCACCCGCTCGAGGGCCGGAACCCGGTCGAGGTCGCGGACGCGCTCGGGCCTCCACGAGGTGCCGAGGGTGAGACGGGTGACGGAGGCGCCGGACGGGCCGAAGGGACGGAGGCTGGACTGCGATGTCATGCCGTCAGCCTTGCAGTGATCGGGGCTCAGTGCACGAGCGTGCTCAGTGCACGAGCGTGCTCAGCCACACGACGACGAAGCCGAGCAGCGTGGTGGTCAGCGTGCTCAGGAGGCGCCGCCCGAGCGAGCTGCCGCGTCGCGCGGACATCACGTAGCCGAGCACGGCGAGGATCACGACGCCCGAGCCGAGCGCGAGGTAGTAGGCCGTGTACTCCTCGACGAGCTCGAGCGGTCCGAGCGCGAGGAACAGGGCGGGCACGATCATCGCGGCGATCATGCCGATCGAGTGCCGCACGGTGTCGCCGATCGCTGCGACCACGGTGCGTGCGGTGGGCTCGGTGGTCGGCAGGCGCGCGATGGTCCCCGCGTAGACGTGCGCGACCCAGAACACCGTCACCGACCCGAGGAGGAAGAGGAGCACCTCGAGGTCGGTGTCCTTGTCCCAGCCGACGGCGATGAGCGTGATCGCGAGGACCGTGCCGTAGATCGCCCCCTCGGTGCGCATCACGGCGACGACGGCGCCGACGGTGTCGGTCTTCTGCATGGTGCTCGGCCTTCCGCTGGGCACGGGGACCGGCGGCGGGCCGGTCTGATGCTCACCCTAATGGGCGGCCGGGCCGGGCTGCGATCACGCGATCGCTGCGTCAGGGCACTCGGCGGTGGGTGACGATGCTGACTCCGGACTCGAACTGCCGCGACTCGGCGCGGTCGAACCGGCGGGCCGCGTAGGCCGCGCCCCCGAAGAGCGGGACTCCGTCGCCGAGCACGACCGGGTTCACCTTGAGGATCAGCGTGTCGATCTCGTCGATCAGGGCGCCAGCGAGCGCACCGCCGCCGGCGAGCCAGAGACCGCCGCCGTCCGCTGCGCGCAGCTCGCGGATCGTGGCGACCGGGTCCGCGGTGGTCTCGACAGCTTCCGGAACCTCGCGGCCGCCCCGGGTCGCGACGATCTGCCGCAGGTGCGGATACGGGCTGTCGATACCGGCGTCGAGCGCGGGCGTGTAGGTGCGCCACCCCATGATCACGGTGTCGAAGCGGGAGCCGTCGGCCGCGACTCCGAGTGCCTGCTGGGCGTGGACCGGGAGCGTGTCGCTGTAGTCGGCGAGGATCGCCGCGAAGTGGTCGCCTTCGGCCGGGAACGCGCTCCAGTCGCCGTCGGGCGCGGCGATGAGTCCGTCGAGACTGGTCGCGACGAAGTAGGTCAGCTCGCGCACGGCGCACCTCCGGTTCGATCGCGCCGAGTCTACGAGCGGGGGAGGATCTCGCCCTCTACTGCGGCGCGTCAGGACGGCGGCGGCTCGGCGGATGGTGGCGGCGAGTCGGCGAAGAGCACGGATGCAGTCCCGGGGGAGAGCGCAGGTGGCGGGCCCCCGGGCAGTACCGGTGGCCGGGTCGTGACCCGCCGCCCGGTGGGCGTGGTCCACTCGGCGGTGCCGTCGGGGAGGAGGGTGTAGTTCCAGCGATCGCCGTGCCGGACGTGGTGGTGCCCCGTGCAGAGCGAGACGAGGTTGTGGAGCGCGGTGTCGCCGCCGTTCCGCCACTCGACGCTGTGGTCGGCCTCGCTGGTGGCGGCAGGGCGGGTGCAGCCCGGGAAACGGCAGGTCTGGTCACGCAACTGCAGGGCCAGTCGCATCTGCGGCGGCGGGACACGGAGGGTGCGTCCGACGGAGGCGATCATCCCCGTTGCCGGGTCGGTCAGCACCCGCGTGAAGGTCGCGCCCACGCCGACGAGCTCTCGGGCGATATCGGCCGGGATCGGTCCGTAGCCGTCGAGATGGCCGCCATGGTCGTCGAGACCGACGGCCGTGGTGGCGGGGAGCGTGACTCGGATCTCGGCGCGGATACCCGGCACGAAGGTCGACACCGGGCCGTCACTCTCGAGCGGAGTGGTTCCGGCGATGTCGCCCTTGCAGACCAGATCGGCCAGTGCGTCGGCGCGCAGCTGCGCGAGCGTCCGCGCGTCGCCCGACTCCTCCGCGGCAGCGCGCAGGGTGCGGGCCATCCTGTCGAGGCGGTGGAGTGCTCCGACTGCGACCGGCGCCGGCAGCAGCGCGCAGAGTGTGGCCATCCCGTCGATCCCGGCCGACACCCACACCGAGCGCTCCTGACGCGCGAGTTCGTGCCTCTCGGAGAGGGGCTGCTCGTGCAGCTCCTCTCTCAGCTGCGCGACAGCGCGACGCAGCTGGCCCGGCGTCAGCGAGACGGCCAGCGCCGCAGCGCCTTCGTCGAATTCGGCGCGGGACTCGACGGGCAGGGTCGCCGCAGCCGCGCAGATCACCCGACCCGCCTCCCACCGGAGGAGCGCGCCGGCGAGGGCGGCCCGGGTCCGTGGCAGATCGTCGACCAGCAGTCGCGCCTGCTCGAGCTCGTTCGACGCCACCCGTTCGGAGACGCCCATCGCGACCGCGAACTCCGCGCGGATCGACCGCTCGGCCAGCTCCTTCGACTCGCCGGCCGACGTCCCCTTCGCGAACGACTCCGGAGAGGCGATCGCGGTGCGGTACCCCGCGTACAGCTGCTCCGCGGAGGCGAGGAGGATCGGCGCGGCGGCGCGCGCGAGCTCACCCGCACGGTCCCCGTGTCTGCGGGCTTCGTCGAGCGCCGCCCTTGCCTGTTCTGTCGCTGCCATGCAGAGAGTCAAACGGTCGGAGCCGGCGCCGGAACCGCGGGATCCGTTCCGATCGACGACTCACCGGAGCGATCGCCCTGTGGAGGAGCGTCGTCAGCGCCAGTGCGCCAGTTCGTTCGCCAGTGTGGCCCGGGCCCGCGCGAGCATGCCGCGCACGGTCGTCAGCGGCAGGCCGAGCTCGCGGCCGATGTCGAGGTAGCTGACGCCGTCGAGGCGCAGTTCCCAGCAACGGCGCTGCAGTGTCGGCATCGCGGCCAGGACGCGGCGGGCGTCGGCGGCGAGGGAGGCTCGGCCGGCCAGGGCGTCCGGGGCGTCGTGCGGCGAGGCCGGCAGTTCGTCATCGAGCTCGGCGCGGGTGCGCAGGGCACTCGAGCGCAGGCGGTCGTAGCTCTTGCGGCGGACGGTGGTGACGAGCCAGCCGGCGATGGTGTCGCCATCGATCACGCTGTCAGCGTGGCTCCAGGCGGCGAGGAAGGTGTCCTGCACCACGTCGTCGACGTCGGCGTGTGACCCGCCGAGGGTACGGCGTGCGGTGGCCTGCAGCAGTCCCGTGTAGCGCCGCACGATCACGGCGAACGCCTCGCCGTCGCCGGAGGCGGCCCGGATGACGAGGACGCGATCGGAGTCCGGGTCGAGCGCCGGGACGGGCGGGCGGAGTGTCCTCCGGGTGGCGGCGACCAGCGCCGGAGCGAGCGCGACCACCGCCGAGCCCAGGGAAGGAGCGGGTGCGGTCGGCGCGGGGACGATCTGGGCGGACAGGAGGGCGGGTGGCGCGGTCGTGAGCATGCGGACTCCGGTGGTCAGGAATATGTGTACGCATGATTCGGAGGCGCCGGCGAGACGGATGCACCGCTGGGCACCCCAAAACAGGGGGTGCAGACGGCCCTAGTTCCAGTCGAGCGGGTCCTCATCGATGTCGGACCCCACGAAGATGCAGAACGGATGACCGGAGGGGTCGGCGAGCACATACAGGGCCTCGGCGGGGTCGCCACTCTGGTCGTCGATCACGACGGCTCCCAGCGACACGGCGAGTTCCCGCTTCCGCTCGAGCTCGGCGGCGTCGCGCACCATGAAGTCGAGGTGCAGCTGCTGGCGCACCGGACCCTCGGGCCAGGTCACCGCGGGGAGGTCGGCCACCCTCTGGAAGGCGAGGCGGTCGCCCTCCGGGGTGCGGATCGCGACCCACTCGGCGGAGTCGTCCGAGCCGTCGGCCGGTGGCTCGTCGCCCGGGCGGTACCGCCCGCCCACCAGTGAGCAGTAGAAAGCGGAGAGGGCACGCGTGTCCTCGGTGTCGAGCACGATCTGTCGGAGTCTCATGGGCGGAGGCTACGCCCGACCGACGACACCGTTCAGCGCCGTGTGAGCACCAGGTGCACGACTCCGCTCGGCGAGGGCGTCGCCTCGATCGAGAAGCGCTCCTCGAGGCCCTCGAGTCCGTCCCAGAGGCGCTCGCCGCGGCCGAGGACGATCGGGACGAGGACGAGGTGGAGGTGGTCGATCAGATCGGCCTCGAGGAACTGCCGCACGGTGGCGACACCGCCTCCGATCCGGATGTCGCGCCCGTCTGCGAGGGCTCTCGCCTGCTCGAGGGCAGCGGCGGGCTCGGCGTCGACGAAGTGGAAGCTCGTCCCGCCCTCCATCCGGAGCATCGGGCGCGGGTGGTGGGTCAGGACGACGACGGGCGTGTGGAAGACGGGGTCCTCGCCCCACCAGCCGCGCCAGTCCTCGTCCTCCCACGGGCCGCGCTGGGGTCCGAACTTGTTGCGGCCCATGATCTCGGCGCCGATCCCGTGCCTCCAGCCGGAGGCGAGAGCGTCGTCGACGCCGACGGAGCCCGGAGTCTCGCCGGGCATGCCCATCTCGCGGAAGGTCCGCGTCCCGACGGCCCACTCGACGAGCCGGTGGCCGGCGTGGCCGAAGGGGGAGTCGAGGCTCTGCCCCTCACCGGCGCCGTAGCCGTCGAGGGAGACCGAGAAGTTGTGCACGCGGACGAGGGACATGTCATCTCCTGAGGGACGGGGGCTGTGCCGCCATCGTCCTCCTTCAGGCCGGGCAGTGCAGCTGTGTGCGCTCGCCGGAGCGGTCGATGTCGTGCAGGTCCATCGGCTTGCCGCAGAGTGGGCAGCGCGGGTCGGCGGTCGGCACGAACGGCGCCTCCGGGGAGCCGGTGCCGATGTGCGCGGGGCCGGTGAAGCTGTAGATGATCCGGTTGAACTTGTTGTAGAAGCCGGGCTTCCCGTCGAACGGGTTCATCGGGTTCGGCGTCCTTCGTGTCATAACCCTTAGTATACTAAGTAATCGTGACGACCTCTCCTCCGGCCGTGGATCCACTCGCCCTCGACCGCCAGCTCTGCTTCGCGCTGGCCGTCGCCTCCCGCACGGTGATCGGCGCCTACAAGCCGATCCTCGAGCCGCTCGGGCTGACGCACCCGCAGTACCTCGTCATGCTCGCGCTCTGGGAGCGGGAGCCGCGCTCGCTCTCGGACATCGCCGAGGTGCTCCGCCTCGAGCCCGCGACCCTCTCGCCGCTGATCAAGCGGCTGGAGGCGGCCGGCCTCGCGACCCGTGCCCGCGATCCCCGCGATGAGCGGCTGCTCGCCGTCCGCCTGACCACGGCGGGGCGGGAGCTGCGGCTCCGGGCCGAGCAGGTGCCTCCGCAGGTCGTCGACGCGCTCGGCGTCGACCTCGACGAGCTGCTCGAGCTGCAGTCGCGCCTCACGGCGGTCATCGAGCGGATAGCGCCGGCCTGATCGCTTCCGGTCGTCCTCAGTTCCGCCCGTCCGCCGCCCGGAGGTGCTCGAGCAGCGCTGGCACGAGCAGCGACCAGGTCTCGGGCGGGGGGAACTGGTGACCGAGCCCGGCGACGGGCAGGAGGCGCGCACCCGTGATCTCTCGGGCCAGGGCCTCACCGTGCCCGAGGGGGAACAGCGGATCCTCGGTCCCGTGGACGACGAGCGTGGGCGCGGTGATCCTCCCGAGCTCCTCGCGGGTGCCGCTCGCCGACGGGATCGCCCAGTGGTTCGATCCGGCAGAGAGGTCGATCGAGCGGTCGAAGGCGGTGTCGCTGATCCGCCGCACCCGCGCCTCGTCGACGGGGATCGAGCCGCCGAACAGCACTTCGTCGGCGAGAGTCCGCCGGAAGACGGCGTCGCGGTCGGTCCAGTCGGTCGGCGGCTGCTCGTGCTCGAACGAGGCCGCCAGTGCGGGCGACATCTCGGGCAGTCCCTCGGAGCCGGGACCGCCGGGGCTCGTCGAGAGCAGGGTCAGCGAGCGGATCAGCTCGGGCCGCGCGATCGCGAGCTGCTGCGCGAGTCCGCCTCCGAGGGAGATGCCGATCACGTGCGCGGGCGAGAGGCCCGCCCCGGTGATCACTCCGGCCAGGTCGTCGACCAGGTCGTCACCGGTGTAGTCGGCCTCGCCGGGCGGACGCGTCGTCGACTGCCCGGTGTCGCGCAGGTCGTAGCGCAGCACGCGGTAGCCACCGGCGGCGATCGCCTCGCAGAGCTCGACGTCCCACCAGTCGGAGGGGGACGAGGCGCCCGGGACCAGCACGACCCCCGGATCACCGGACGCTCCGAACTCGCGGACCCAGAGCTCTACTCCGTTCACGGCGAGCAGGCGGCCGGTGCGATCGTCGGTCATGCGCCCCACTCTCGTCCGGAGGCGAGCACGCGGCAAGCGCCCCGGTGCGGTCGCTGCGGGGTCGGCGCGGTCGGCGGTCCGCTGAGCGCGATCCTCCGCGAGAATGCGAGGACCCCCGGGCTCGGGGGCGATCGCGACGGCGAGGAGCCACGATGACCGATGACGACGCCCAGCGGATCCGGACCGTCACGTGGCAGGACCCGATGCTCGGGGCAGCGGCCGCGCAGACGATGAGCGGGCTGGAGTACCTCCGGGCGATGCTCGACGGCAGCATCCCGCCGCCGCCGATCGTGGCGCTGATGAACATGCGGCTCGAGCGCGTCGAGCAGGGGCGGGTCGAGTTCGCCTGCGAGCCCGACGAGTCGCACTACAACCCGATCGGGCGCGTGCACGGCGGCTTCGCCTGCACCGCCCTCGACTCGGCGGCGGGCTGCGCCGTGCAATCGACGCTGCCCGCCGGAGTCGGGTACACCTCGCTCGACCTCACCGTCAGCTACCTGCGCGGTGTGCACGCCGGCGGTGGCGAGCTCCGCGCGATCGGCACCGTCGTGAAGCCGGGGCGCCGCGTCGCCTTCGCGGAGGCGCGCCTCGTCGACGCGCAGGACCGCGTGGTCGCGACGGCCACGTCGACGCTCCTGGTTTTCCCGCACACGGGGGAGTAGGGCATCTCGCGCCGTGAGCAGGCATCTGATCGCGCCCGGGTCTCGCTCCGGCCGGCAGTGCCTGACGCAGTTCTCACTCGAGGTGGCGCAGGTCGCCGCTGACAGGAGGCAGGGACCGTGTCCACCGTTCCGCGACGCTCGCCGTCACACTGCTCCTGGCGCTGAGCGGCTGCTCGCCCCCCGAGGGCCACCCGCCAGCGCCGACACCGTCACCCACCATCACCGTCGCGACGATCGTGAACGATGCCGCCTGCCTCGCGTTCTACGACGCCGACGAGAGCTGGTCGGACACCGCCGAGCCGGCTGACGATCTGCGCGACATCATCCCCGACGCCGACGAGTTCCTCGCCGGGCAGCTCACGAACGTCGCGAACGCGCTCGACGGCATCGAGTCGGACGTGCCCTACGGCGAGGCCGAGTCGATCGCCGAGTCGCAGATCGACCGGGTCTGCCTCGACGCGGGCGTCCCCGAGCCGCACGTCGAGAACATCGCCACGTGACGGCCTCAGAGCACGATGACTCCGTCGATCACTCCCTGAGCGATGTCGGTGACGCGGGCCTGTCGCGAGCGGGCGCGCTGGCGCAGGATCACCCACGCCGCCTCCATGTCGACGTTCAGGCTGTGGGAGATGACGCCCTTCGCCTGCTCGATCAGCACTCGCGCGTCGAGCGCGCGCTGCAGCTGGTCGCGGGCGAGCGACGCCTCGCGCACGGTGCGCTCCTGCACGAGGCCGATGGTCGCGACATCGGCGATCGTCTGCGCGGCGCGGACGTCCGACTCCGCGAGTGCCCCTGGCGTGTCTAGGAAGAAGTTGAGCGATCCGATCGTCTCGCGACGCAGGCGCAGCGGCACCGCGTGCACCGACTGGTAGCCGGAGTCGCGCACACCGTGGGCGAACGCCGGCCACCGCCTCACGATCTCGTCGAGCGAGCCGGCCGTCACGACCGACCCGTGCTCGTACGACTCGACGCACGGCCCGTCGCCGGTCGAGAGCTGCAGCACCTCGATGAGGCGGATCCGCTCGCTCGTCGACGCCATCACCACCAGCTGGCCGTGGCCGTCGGCGAGGACGATGCCCACGTCGACGGCGTCGAAGATCATCGCGCACCGGTCGACCAGATCGTGCAGGAAGTCGACGACGTCGAAGTCGTCGACCAGAGTGTCGGCGACGGTCGTCAGGGTCTCGAGGAGCAGCTGCTCGCGCACCGAACCAGTCATCGGTCCATCCTTCTTTCGGGGTCGTCGCCGTGGCCGGGCGAGAAGTCGAGTTGTCTGTCCACGATCCGAGCGGCGACCTCGCGCACGCTCAGTCCCGCGGTGAAGGCGTAGACGCGGATGGTGAGCAGCGCCTCGTCCGGGGTCGATCCCGTCTGGGCGATCACCATGCCGGTCGCCTGGTGCACCTCGCGGCGCGAGAGCGCGGGGTCGCGGACGACCACTCCGCTGTCGGCCTCATCGAGCGCGCGGGAGACGACGGAGCGGGCGAGCAGGGTCGAGAGGTTCGTCGCGAGACGCAGCTGCTCGGCCTCCAGAGGCTCGGCCGAGTCGCTGTAGAGCGAGACGGCGCCGATGCTCAGCGTGCCCACGAGGAGGGGGACGGCGAGCACGGAGCAGACGCCCACCCGGGTCAGCGTCGCGGCGAAGAAGGGCCAGATCTCGCGATCGTGGTCCACCTGCATGCTGACGGGCCGGAGGTTGCGGTAGGCGTTCCAGCCCGGACCCTCGCCCAGATCGATCTGCGCGCCGTCGAGGTCCGCCGCCCGGGAGCTGCTCGCCACGAGCGTCTCGACATCGAACGGGTGTCCGAGAGCGGAGGCGGCAGCGTCGTCCACCGGCAGCAGCGTCACGAAGGACGTCAGCAGAGAGCCGAGGTCGCGGTCCTGCCCGTCGCCGTGCGCCGCGGTGAGTTCGCCGATCACGAGAAGAGACGGTAGCGAAGATGCGGTGCTGGCATGGGGAGAAACCTCGATCATCGCTCGATGACGTATCTCCGCGGTCTCACGGCGCGCACGCTGTCGAGAATTCTACCCGCTCGCGACGCCCCCCCCCCGCGGGGCGGTCTCGGCACGCTCGCGGGTTCGCGGCCGTGAGGGGCGATCGGCGGCGGGATCTCGAGGTCTGGACCTCGGCGAACCTCTGGTCTAACGTGTCGCTCGGCGGCCCTGACCCTGTTGCCGACGTCGTAGGCGATCGATCAGGGGAAGGCCGATGTCGCGCTCACGGAGTATCACGACCGCTCAGGTTCTCGAGCGGCGCCCGCCCCGCCCCCTCCGAGCCGACGTCCTCGATGACGACTCCGTGACGGAGGAGGCGCTCGTCGGGCTCCTCGCCGCGCTGAGCGTCCCGGGCGCCATCGACGCGGGTCTCGCGGCAGTGGTCTCGGAGCAGGCCCGAAGGTTCCGGGCCCTGCTCGGCGAGGCCCGCGTCGTCCGGGGGTCGGCCTTCGACGGCCGCGTGAGCGTGGTCGAGGGTGTGCCGATCGCGCCGCTCGCGGGCCGGCCCGACTGCGGCTAGCGCGGCCGGGTCTTGAGCGGGACGGCCGGCAGATCGGCCAGCGTCGGCGACACGAGGCCGATCACGTCGGAGTAGTGCTCGACGTCTCCGCCGCGCACGAACGACCAGCACTTCAGCGATGCGGGCCGCTCCTGCAGCGGCAGCGGGCTGGCCTCCACGGCGATGACCGACGGTGAGCGGTGCACGACACGCACGGGCACGCTCCTGCGCCGACCGTCGACCGTGTGGGTGGCCCAGGCGCGCAGCCGGTCGCCCTGGCGATCGACGCCGACCGACAGGACCGATCCGAAGTCGGCCGAGGCCGCGCCCATCCCGATCTGGAAGTCGGGGCCCGCCCCGTCGAGCAGGAACACGAGGTCGAGTCCGCGAAGGTGGCGGATCGCGTACGTCGCCGACAGCATTCCGCGCCCGAAGGTCGCCGTCCGGGCGTGGGCGTCGGCGAGGTGCTGTCGTGCGTCGCGCTCCTGCATGCGGGTTTCCTCCGGGGCTCTCGGACCCCACGTTAGGGGTACTCAGGCGACTCCCGACCTCCGAGGCGTGCCCGAGTGCGTTCTGCGGCCGGAGTCGGGCCGTGCGCAGTGCGACGATCGAGCGACCGGCTCGAGGACGCCGCGGCGCTCCTGTCTGTCACCGCGCCTCCTGCCGCGCCTAGGCTCGCCCCGTGACTGCAGACCACGCTCTCTCGCCACTGCCCACCCCGGCGCTCCTGCTCGACGAGGCGGTTCTCGACCGCAACATCGCCGCGACGGCGGCCTCGGCCCGCGAGCGCGGGCTGGCGCTGCGCCCGCACGCCAAGACGCACAAGTCGGTCGAGATCGGCCGGAGGCAGCTCGCGGCTGGAGCCGTCGGACTCACCGTCGCGACGGTGTCGGAGGCGGAGGTCTTCGCAGCGGGTGGTGTGCGCGACCTCTTCATCGCCTACCCGCTCTGGCTCGACGCCGAGCGCGCCGCGCGCCTCCGACGGGTGCTCGCGGTCGCCCGGATCCGGGTGGGGGTCGACTCCGCCGAGTCGGCCGCGCGTCTCGTCGCCGCGATCCCGGAGGAGGAGCGCTCGGCCCTCGAGGTCGTCGTCGAGATCGACTCGGGTCACCACCGCAGCGGCGTGCTGCCCGCCGAGGCCGGAGCCGTCGCCGGCGCGGCCGTCGCCGCGGGCCTCGACGTCGCGGGGGTCTTCACCTTCCCCGGCCACAGCTACGGCCTCGACCAGCGCGCCGCTGCGGCTCGCGACGAGGCCGGGGCGCTCGCCGCCGCCGTCGACTCCCTCGCCGTCGCAGGGGTGAGCGCGCGGGTGGTGAGCGGCGGCTCGACCCCCTCCGCCGCCTTCGCCGATGCGGGGGTCCTGACCGAGCTGCGCCCCGGTGTCTCCGCGCTCGGCGACGCTCAGCAGTGGGAGATCGGCACCACGGGCGTCGAGTCGATCGCTGTCACCGTTCTCTCGACGATCGTCTCGCGCCGCGGCGACCACCTCATCGCCGACGCCGGGAGCAAGGTGCTCTCCTCCGATCGCGGCGCCGCCTCCACCGGCTTCGGGCGGCTGCCCGCGTTCCCGGAGGCGCGCATCACCGTGCTGTCGGAGCACCACGCGACGATCACGGGTGTCGATCTGCCGCTCGGCACGCGGATCCGCATCGCCCCGAACCACGTCTGCACCGCGGTGAACCTCGCCGACGAGTACCGCGTGCTCCTCGTCGACGGAGGCGTCGCCTCCTGGCCCGTCGACGCCCGGGGCCGCAACACCTGAGCGTCAGGCCGGCGCGCGCCGCGGGATCCGCAGGCCGACCAGCGAGCTGAGCCCGAGCAGAACGAAGGCGGAGGCGAACGCCGCGGTCGGCGAGGCGGCGTCGGCGAGCAGGCCCGCGAGCAGCGGTCCGATCACACCGCCGAGGTCGGAGGCGGCCTGGAACACCGACACCGGGCGGCCGCCGCGCTCGCCGGCCGCATCGCCCACGAGCGCGCCGGGAGCGGTGCCCATGAAGGCGGCCGCCGCTCCGTAGGCGCAGAGCAGCACGACCAGCAGCCACAGCTCGCCGACCAGCGGCATCGCCAGCATCGCGACGGCCGCGACCGCGAAGCCTCCGATCAGCGCGGGCCGCCGGCCGACCGTGTCGACGAAGCGGCCGGCGGGGGCGAGCGCGAGGGTCTGCACCACGGCCGCGATCGCGAAGGCGATGCCGGTCCAGGCGGGGTCGCCGCCGAGCCCCTCGACGACGAGCACGGGCACCAGGGTCGCCCGCACGCCCATCGCCGACCAGCCGAGCGCGAAGTTCGCGAGGACGGCGCTCTGGTAGCGCCGGTCGCGGGCGACCTCGCGCAGGGGCCTGACGATCGCCGGAGCCGCTGCCGCCGCCTCCCGATCGGGCCGACGCAGCAGCACCAGGCCGACCAGACCGGCGACGGCGAGGGTGCCCGCGTAGAAGAAGAAGGGAGCGGTCAGCGAGATCGCGCTGAGCACGCCTCCGATCGCCGGACCCGCCATGCCGCCGAGCAGGAACCCGCCCTGGTAGAAGCCGATCGCGCGCCCGCGCCGCTCCGGAGCGGCCGTGCGCAGGAGGAGGGTCATCGCGGCGACCGAGAACATCGCCGAGCCCACGCCTCCGGCGCCGCGCAGCAGGAGGAGGTGCGCGTAGTCGCCCGCCAGGCCGACCAGCGCGCTCGACACGGCGACGATGCCGATGCCGGTCGCGAGCACCACGCGCTCGCCGAGGCGATCGACGAGCGGCCCGACGAACGGAGTGGCGACCAGCCGCATCAGCGCGAACGCCGACACGACCGCGCCCACCTCGACGTAGCCGACCCCGAAGCTCCGCACGAAGACGGGCAGCACCGGCACGACCACGCCGAACCCGAGCATCACGAAGAACGCGACGATCCCGAGCACCTTCACCTCGCGGGGGAGTCGCTCCGCCTCGTCACGGGACTTCCACGGAGAACGCACCCATCGACGCTACCCCGTCCTCCGAGGTCCCCCGCCACCGTCAGCAGGCCCTTGCGGAAGGCCTCCCTGCTCGCTCGTGGACGACCGCGCGGTGCGGTCAGTCGGCGAGCGGCTCGATCGACGCGAGGATCCCCGGGTAGCTCACGTAGTAGAGGACGTCGTCCTCGTGCACGACTCCGCGGCCCGGGTAGCTGTCGTCCGTGCCGTCGGGGCCGTTGAGGAATCCCGCGGCGGACGCGTCGTCGGCGACGAATCCCTCGGCGAGCAGCGCGGTCCGGCGCTCGGCCCACTCGTCGTCGTCGACGGCCAGCTGGCCGACCACGACCGAGACGTCGCCCTGGCCGGTCCACCGGCAGAGGACGCCGTCGGCGGCGATCTCCTGCACGATCGGGTAGTCGAAGTCGAACGCGGTGGCCTCGGCGGCGAGCGTGAGCCCGTCCTCGGTCAGAGAGGCGACCTCCTCCGGGGTCAGCAGCTGGTCGCACACGGTGAGTGCAGCGGCCGTGGCGGTCGGCAGCGGAGTGTCCGCGGCGGGCGGAGTCGATGCGGTCGGAGTGGCGCTCGCGGTGGTCGGGGCCGCGGTGGGCGTGGGCGTCGCCGAGGTGCATCCCGCCAGGGCGCCTCCCGTCAGCGCGAGCAGAATCGCCGCCGCTCCCAGCCTCGGTCCTGACGTCGTCCGTCCCACGGTGAGCCCCCTCGTTCAGGGACGCGGCCGATCCCGAGCCCCCTCTCCGAGCCTAGGCGTGCGCCGTCGTTCCCTGTCCACCCCCGGCCGGTGAGGAATGCCACGGCCCTCGAGGGGTTGTCCTCAGGGATGACTTCCGCAGCAGACCAGTCCCCCTCCTCCGCTCACCGCGCCCTCGTGGTCGGCGCCACCGGGATCGGAGGCTCCGCCCTCGTCGATCTGCTCACCGAGCGCGGCTGGCCCGTCACCGCCCTCTCGCGCAGACCGATCGCCGAGCGGCCCGGCGTCACTCCGCTCTCGGCCGACCTGCGCTCGGCCGACGACCTCGCCCGCGTGCTCGCCGACGAGCGGCCGACGCACGTCTTCTTCACCGCGTGGTCGCGCCAGGCGACCGAGGAGGAGAACATCGCCGTCAACGGCGGCATGGTCCGCGATCTGCTCGCCGCGCTCTCGCACGCACCGCTCGAGCACGTCGCCCTGGTCACCGGGCTCAAGCACTACCTCGGCCCGTTCGAGGCGTACGGGCAGGGCGCGATGCCCGACACCCCGTTCCACGAGGAGGAGGCGCGGCTCGACGCCCCCAACTTCTACTACGCGCAGGAGGACGAGCTCTTCGCCGCCGCCGAGCGCGACTCGTTCACCTGGTCGGTGCACCGCTCGCACACCGTGATCGGCCACGCCGTCGGCAACGCGATGAACATGGGGCTCACACTCGCCGTCGCGGCGTCGATCCACCGCGCGCAGGGCACCCCCTTCGTCTTCCCCGGTTCGCTCACGCAGTGGAACGGCCTGACCGACATGACCGACTCGAGCGTCCTCGCCGAGCAGATGCTCTGGGCGGCGACGTCCGAGGCGGGCCGCGATCAGGCCTTCAACGTGGTCAACGGCGACGTGTTCCGCTGGCGCTGGATGTGGTCGCGGATCGCCGAGCACTTCGGAGTCGAGCCCGTCGGCCCGGGGGAGGAGCCGCAGCCGCTCGAGCAGCAGATGGCCGACGCCGGCCGGATCTGGCAGCGGCTCGTCCGCGAGCACGACCTCGTCGAGCCCGACCTCGAGCGCGTCGCCTCGTGGTGGCACACCGATGCCGATCTCGGCCGCCGCATCGAGGTCGTCACCGACATCAGCAAGTCGCGCCTGGCCGGCTTCACGGTGCACCACCGCACGGTCGACTCGTTCACGGCCCTCTTCGACCGCTACCGCGCGGAGCGCCTGATCCCCTAATACCCGCCACCCCCATCCGGTCGCCCGCTCGACGCCCGCCGGACACCCGGGCGCCACCCCGCGTCTCCCGGCGCTGCCTAACGTCACGGCATGGCGGAGGCGGTGAGCACCAGGTGATCGAGCGGGTGGACCCGTTCCTCGGCACCGAGGCGACCCTCCTGCCGGAGCCGACGGGGCTCGCGGCGACCTGGTGGTCGCCCAAGCCGCAGATCGGCAACACGCATCCGGGGGCGACCTTCCCGCTCGGGATGGTCTCGGCGTGCTCCTACTCCGGCGCGTACCCGACCGGCTACGGCCGGTACGACCTGGCACTCGAGGGCGTGCCGCCGACGATCCACGACGGCCTCGTCGCCTCCGGATTCACGCACTTCCAGCAATCGGGCACCGGCGCGATCCGGAAGTACTACAACTACCTCCGCGTCACGCCCATGCTCGAGCCGCTCGACGACCTCGGGCGCAGCTGGGAGCTCGAGGACGAGGTCGCCGAGCCGGGCTACTACGCCGCGACCCTCTCCTCCGGCATCCGCGCCGAGCTCACCGTCGGACCCTCCTCGGTCGTGCACCGCTACACGTTCCCCGAGCACCGCAGCGCCCGCGTCGTCGTCGACCTCTCGCTGGGCGGCCTCGCGATCCCGTCGGGCGCGACCGTGCCCCTCCGCTCGCACCTGCACTCGATCTCGCCGGGTGTCGCCGCGGGCGAGGTCGTGATGGAGGGGGCACCCCTCGCCGTCCACCTCGAGTGCGACGCCCTGCGCTGGCGGCAGATGCTCTGGTACGACCGTCGGCTGATGCCCGGCGGCACCCGGCTCGATTTCGACCACATCCGCCCGACGACGCTCCGCCCGTTCGGGCTGATGTGGGCCGGCCCGAGCGCGGCCGGGCAGACCGTCGAGCTGCGGATGGGCTTCTCGCTCCGCGGGACCGATCGCGCCCGCGAGAACCTGCACCGCGACGTGCCGCCCGCCGGCACCGGCTTCGACCAGCGCCGCGATCGCACCCGCAAGACCTGGCGCAAGCGCCTGCGCTCGATCGCGGTCGACACCCCGTCTGCCGAGCGCGAGACGGTGTTCGCCACGGCGCTCTACCACTCGCTGATCAAGCCCTGCCTGGCGCCCGACGAGAGCCCCTTCTGGCCCAGCGAGGGCCCCTTCGTCTTCGACATCAGCACGATGTGGGACATCTACCGCACCCAGCTCCCGCTGCTCACCGCGCTCGTCCCCGACCGCGCGATCGAGATCGGAGCGGCGCTGCTCACCATCTGCGAGGAGGAGGGCAACTTCCCGATCGGCTACCGGATGGCCAAGGGCAGCGACCGCTTCTCGCGCCAGGGCAGCGCCCTCGCGCACACCTTCCTCGCCGATCTCTGCCGCCTCGGGCTGTCGGGCATCGACTGGGAGGCGGCGCTCGTGCACATGAGCGAGGACCTCAAGCGCACCTACGGCGAGGAGTTCCTCGCCGTGGGCGAGGCGCATCCGATCAGCCACACCCTCGATCTCGCGCACGGCTACTGGTGCACCGCGGTCGTCGCGCGGCACGTCGGCGACCGCGTGCTCGCCGAGCAGCTCGAGGAGAAGGCGGCGCAGTGGGTGAACGCCTACGACCTGCGATCGGGGCTGCTCAAGGACTCGACCTACTACGAGGGCACCCGGCACAACTACTCGTTCCGGCTGCTGCACGACATGGCCGGCCGCATCGCGCTGAGCGGAGGCGACGACGCGTTCGTCGCCCAGCTCGACGAATTCTTCGGCTACGGCGCCGAGGCGGTCGTGCAGCCGGGCCTGCGCCCCGACCGCGCCGAGATGCTCGCGGGCGCGGCCCTCGGGCGCTTCGAGGGGCTGAACAACGAGCCCGACATGGAGGCGCCCTGGGCGTACCACTACGCGGGCCGCCCCGATCGCACGGCCGAGATCGTGCACGCGGTCGTGCACCAGCGCTTCGCGACGGGTCGCGGCGGCCTGCCGGGCAACGACGACTCCGGCGGACTCAGCTCCTGGTACGTCTGGGCGAGCCTCGGGCTCTTCCCGGTCGCCGGCCAGGGCCTGCTGCTGGTCAACGCGCCGGCGTTCGCGCGGGCCTCGCTCGCGGTCGGCGGTGGCGACTTCGAGATCCGCACCACCGGATTCGTCGAGCCCGTGCCCGGCGGACCGGTCCAGTACGTGCAGTCGGCCGAGCTGAACGGCGAGCCCCTCGAGGCGAGTGTCATCAGCGCCGCCGACCTGCATCGCGGCGGCGAGCTGACGCTGCACCTCGGGGCCGAGCCCGTCGGCTGGGGGAGCGCGGTCGCCCACCGGCCGCCCTCGTTCCCGCTCCGCTGACGCCGCTGCGCCGACGCACTGCGCTGTCACCCCTGCGCCGACCACCTGACCACCACCCCCCTGACCCCGATCGCCCCGAAGGAGACCCATGGACCAGAGCACGCACGACCAGACCGTGCAGAACCGACTCGTCATCGTGGTCCGCGCGGATCCGGTGATCTGCGGACACTCGGTCGAGGCCCGCAACCTCGCCGAGACCGCCCTCGAGCGCGGCTTCGACGAGGTGCGCATCGTCACCTGGCCGATCGAGCGCCTCCAGGCTGCGGGCCTCCCGCTCAAGCCGCTCGACGCGGTGCTGCCGTACAGCGACGGCATCATCGTCGAGCGCCCCGAGCCGGTCGGCGACTACAAGGTGCCCGACGGCCGGTTCCTCGCCGGCATGGTCGGCCGCCTGGTCGAGCTGTTCACCGACGGTGTGCCCACGGTCTGCCTGTCGCTCTACCTCAGCCCCCACACCATCGCGGTGTCGGACGCCCTCCGCGCCGCCTGGAGCACGGGACTCCCCGTCGACGTCACCACGGTCGCCGAGGCGGTCGGGTCCGACGTCACCAACGTGGTCCGCCGCGCGGTGGAGGAGGGACGCCTCGGCGCCGCCGCCCACATCTTCGCCTCGTACCTCTCGCAGGACCACTGCGTCGCCGTCTCGGAGTACACCCGCGACCTCATCGTCGAGGAGGCCGAGCGGATCGACGCCGCGCACGGCACCCGCTTCGCCGAGCAGTGCCGCGCCCGCATCGAGATCTCGTACCCGGCGATCGACTCCGATGCCTACACGCACCTCGATCCCGCCGTCGTCGACGAGGTCGTCCGCGCGCGGGGTCTGCGCAGCGACGGCTACGTCCTCTTCCTCTCGCGCCTCACCGAGGCGAAGGGCGTCGAGGATCTCATCGGCGGCTTCGAGCGCAGCCGCGTTCACGCCGACCACGAGCTCGTCATCGCGGGGCGCGGCCCTCAGGAGGCGGAGCTGCGCCGTCTCGCGGCCGCGTCACCTCTCGCGCACCGCATCCGCTTCCTCGATGACGTCGGCGACGCCGAGAAGCCCTACCTGATGGCAGGCTGCTCCGCGTTCGTGCTGCCGTCGAAGCCGCGCCCCGAGTTCGTCGAGACCTTCGGGATCGCCCTCGCCGAGAAGATGCTGGCCGGAGGCGGCCCCGTCATCACGACCCTCACCGGCGGCATCGGCGAGGCGATCGGCGAGCACGCCTTCATCACGCCCGTCGACGATCCCGCGACGATCGCGGCTCTCCTCGACCACGTGATCCTCGATCTGTCAGCGGAGGAGAGGGCTCACCGTGCGCTCGCCGCCCGCGACTACGCCCTGCAGTTCGACCGCCGCACCGTGTTCGACCGCTTGTTCGCGCGGGTCCCACGCCCGGTGCGGGCCGAGCACGCGCTCTAGGCCCGAGGTCAGACGAGGGGACGTTCGTCCGGCGCGGCCTGAGCGAGGAGCCACAGGCGGTGCCGGACGAAGCGGAGGGTGAAGCTGCGGCGCTCGGCGCCTCCGATCCGCTCGGCGAGCACGCGGATGCCGAGGACGGCCACGACGCTCCAGTGCTCGAAGCCGTCGGAGACGACGGCCGTGAAGACGTCGCCGGGAGCGACGTCGTGCTCGGACTCGCTGCCCAGGGCGCCCTGAGTGGTGGTCTGCGGTTCTCGGGACATCTCGATGGTCATCGCGCCGACTCCTGACAGGGCGGACCTCACGGTGGTGCTTCGGGGAGTGGGCGTCGTGTCCGACCGCCGGACGCGTGAGGGGGCTCGGCGCTCGACGGTCGGTCATGAGTGCGACTCGAGGGGACGAGCCCGCCGAAACGTCCTTTGCGTCGCCCTCGAAGTGTAGGGCGGACAGATCGGGGGTGGCGCAAAATGTCAAGCACTTGCGAGCTGCTTCGAATGCAGAGCTCACCGTTGGAAAGAGGAGAGGCCCGCCTCCCTCGGGAGACGGGCTTCAGATGGGGCGGCCGCTCGATCGGGAGCGGTCCGACTCCTGAGGTCAGGCCGCGGTCTCGGTCCGGCGCATCGGCACGGCGGTGCTAGCGGGCTCCGCGACGATGCGCAGTCCCGCTCCGCTGTTCGCGCGCTCCATCAGGGCCTCGACCCATTCCGGGTTGATCGTGGGCTGGCGGCTGCCCTTGAACTCGAACTGGATCGGGATGGTGGGGTGCATCCACACCCCGCGACGGCCGGTTCCCGACTGCGGGCTGGCGTCGAGGGTGAGCAGGAAGCGCTCGTCCCGGCGGAACTTGTTGATGATGACGATCTGGAGGTGGGCGAGCGCCCGATCCTCGACCTCGATGGCGGCGGGAGGCGTTCCGTACAGGATGTTGCCCATGGTCTTCTCCGATCAGACGAGTAGCGGGTGCGGGAACACCCTATCGCTAGACAGGCTTCCTACTAGTCAAGCTAGTTAGTTCGAGTCGGAGATCGACGGAACGTCCCGTGGCCGACTGCACGCGGGTGCGATGAACGGATCGAGCCGCTCAGGAGTCGACCGACGTCAGGCTCGGCGGCGCTGGAACTCGAGGTCGACGAGGTCGAGCTCCGAGTCGTCCGCTGCGGTGTCGGCCGAGTCGACGCCCGCGGCCTGCGCCGGCTTCTCGACGATCTCGCGCATGGTCTCGAGGAATCGGATCACGGTGGCGGCCTCGGCCCCCGTGAGCTGTTCGGCGGCCTCGAGCATGCGGCGGTGCATCTCGTCGAGCGTCTCGCGGACCTCGCGGTGCGACGTGGGAGTCGCGACGATGCGGATGGCGCGGCGGTCGCTCGGATGCGGCTGGCGCTCTACGTGGCCGCTCTTGACCAGGCGGTCGATGAGCACCGTCGTCGAGGCGGAGGAGATGCCGAGGTAGGCGGCCAGGTCCTTCGGGCTCACGTGCTGACCCGACTGCTGTCGACGCATCAGGAACTGCACGGCCATGAGGTCGTTCTCGCCCATGCCCATCGATCCGCGCGTGCGGCGGCGCATCGCCGACTCGGCGGTCCGGAAGGCCCTCATCGACGCCAGCACCTCGACCGCACCGGGCTCGCTCGTCGCTCCGGGGTACCAGAAGGCCCCGGATCGATTCGTCGAGGCGTCGTCCATGCCGATCAGTTTAGACAGACACGTAGCAAGAACGTCTAGTTATGCATATCCCCGCGCTGGCACTTGCTTCGGGTCGGTGCGCGGGGTACAACTCAGATAGCTAGTTAGACAAGCTAGCGATTATGATGAACCGGGTCTGCGCCTCCGACCCTGTCGCTGTCGAGAAGGAGGATCGAGATGCCCGCAGCAGCGGAACTCGTCGACCACCTCCTCGGGGCGACCCTGCTCGACCGCTACCTCCTGCTCGAGCGCATCGGGGCGGGTGGCAGTGGCGTCGTGTACCGCGCCCGCGACCTCCGTCTCGCTCGGGCCGTCGCGGTGAAGGTGCACCGCTCGGCCGCCGACACCCCGGACGAGCGCTCCCGTCGCGAGCGCGAGACGCGCCTCCAGATCGACTCACGGCACCCGTCCATCGTCGATGTCCTCGACCAGGGCGAGGCGGGGGAGTCGTCGTTCCTCGTGCTCGAGTACTTCGCCGCCGCCGATCCCGCAGCGCGGTGGTTCACCTCGGGCGACGCGCGGCTCCTCGCTGAGGTCGGCGCTCAGATCGCCGATGCGCTCGCGCACCTGCACGAGCAGGGCGTCGTGCACCGCGATGTGAAGCCCGAGAACGTCCTCGTCCGCTCGCGCCCGGTCCCCTCCGGTACCGCGCTCTGCGAGGCGAAGCTCAGCGACTTCGGCATCGCCCGGTCGCTCGAGGATGCCCGGCTGACCCGCTCCGACGTCCTCGTGGGCACAGCCGCCTACCTGAGCCCCGAGAGTCTCGGCTCCGGTGACGTCGGACCCGCTTCGGACGTGTACTCCCTCGGTCTGGTGCTGCTCGAAGCGCTCTCGGGCGCCCGCGCCTACAGCGGCACGACGCTCGAGATCTCGCTGCAGCGGATGCACCACGCACCGGTGATCCCCGCCTCGGTCCCGCAGCACTGGCGTTCTCTGATCGCGGCCATGACGGCCCTGGACCCCGCCGCACGCCCCTCCGCTCGCGAGGTCGCCCGGCGTCTGTGGGCGGAGGTGCACGGCGCGCCGCCGGTCGAACCGGAACGGATGCGTCTGCAGGGGGCCCTCGCCACGCTCGCGGCGCTCGCCGTCGGAGCCTTGTCGACCCTCGCCGTGGCGGGCTGGCCGGCCTGACCGGGCTCGCAGGCGCCGTCGAGGCGGTCTGAGTACGCTTCCGAGCGTCCCTCGACCGACCCCGACCGCCCGCCGACGCGGGCCTCGAACGGAGCCGATCCCATGAGCCCGCGCCGCCTCTTCCGCCTCCTGTCGATCGTCGAGGCCGTGACCTGGACCCTGCTGATCGCGGGAATGCTGCTCAAGTACGTCGTGCGCGCGGGCGACTGGCCGGTGAGCGTCGCCGGGCCGATCCACGGCTTCGCGTTCCTCGCCTACGGAGCCGCCGCCCTCGTCCTCGCGGTCAATCAGCGCTGGTCCGCGGGCGCGACGCTGCTCGCGGTGGCCAGCGCGGTCGTCCCCTACGCGACGGTCCCGCTCGAGCGCGGCTTCGAGCGCCGCGGGATGCTCGAGGGTCCGTGGCGGCGCGAGGCCGGATCCGACCCGCGAGACCGGGGGATCCTCAGCCGGCTGCTCCGCTGGGCGCTCGGTCGTCCCGTCCTCGCGGGCGCCGTGGTGCTGGCGGCGGTCGCCGCGGTGTTCGGCGCGCTGCTGGTCGTCGGCCCGCCCGGGGGCGGCGCGGCCTGAGCTAGACCTTCGCGCGGACGCGGTTGTTGCGGGCGGCGTGCTCGAGCTCGACCAGGCCGAGGTGCTCGAGGAGCGGCGGCAGGTAGACGCCGAAGCGCCCGCGGTAGCCGCGGCGGAGTCCGTACCAGCCGCCGACCGGATTCGCCTCGTCGCGTCCGAACGCCTCGACGCTGCCGGCGGGCGCGGGCTTGCTCTCGTCGGCGCCGCCCAGGGGGACCCACCCGCCCTGCTGGAGCAGCCAGGCATGCAGATCGGTGACGGCGCGCAGCTGGTAGGTGAGCGTCGTCGAGCCGACCGTGCAGACGAGGGTCTCGCCGTCGCGATGCATCGTGTACGCGGAGGTGCCGGGAGCGGTGGTGAGCGCGAGGCGGGCGTCGGCGCCGCCGATGATCGCCGTGATGTCGGACATGCCCGCGAGGCTACGCGCGTGCCCGCTCGAGTGGTGGGGTGCGGCGCCTCTCGGACGTCCTGCCCGCTGATCGAGCCCGCAGCCCGCGCAGCGGGCGCATCGAGATCCACCAGTATCGGAAGGCCGGATCAGGAGGCCGATCTGCGGACGCCGACGGGTCTCGAGACGTCCCTGCCGGGCTGCGGGCTCGACCAGCAGGCGGGGGACCGTGCCGGGCGGCGTCGGGCGCTACCTCGTCTCGACGTCGATCAGGATCTCGGCCGCGCGGCGGGCGTGCAGGGCCGACTCCGGAGTGCCCGCGATCGCCGCGGTGGTCTGCGCGCCCTCGGCCAGGATCGCCAGCTGTGCCGCGAGCTCGGCGCCGCCACCCGCCTCCTCGGCGAGGGTCCCGAGGAACTGCTGGAACGACTCCTTGTGCTCGCGGGCGAGCCGGGCGACGGAGGGGTTCGAGGAGCCGAGCTCGCCGAAGGCGTTGATGAAGCCGCAGCCTCGGAAGGAGTCCTCGGAGAACCAGTCGAAGAGGAAGTCGTAGATGGCCAGGAGCTTCTCGCGGGCGCCCGATGCGGAGTCGACGCGGGCCGTGACACCCTCCGACCAGTGCTCGTGGCGGCCCTGCAGCACCGCGACGACGACCGCCTCCTTGCTCGGGAACTCGGAGTACAGGCGCTTGAGCGAGACCCCGGCGGCCGTCCGGAGCTCGTCCATCCCGACCGACTGGATGCCGCGCTCGTAGTAGAGCCGATCGGCGGCGGCGAGGATCGCCTCGCGGGGGGCGCGCTCGAGAGTGGGGGCCATCCCCCCATGGTAGGCGCTCCGGGAACGGGCGTTCTCGGCAGGCGGCAGCGCAGACGCTCCGGTGTCGGACGTCGCTGCTAGCGTCGCCGCATCGAGGAGAGGTGGAGCAGATGGTCCTGGCGATGCAGGCGGACGACTTCGGGGGGCCGGCGGCCCTCCACGCGGTCGAGGTCGACCCCGGTGAGCCCGGCCCGGGACGCGTCCGGCTCCGGGTGCGCGCGGCCGGGGTGAACCCCTCCGATGCCAAGCAGCTGAGGGGGGTCTTCGGAGGGCGCACCCCGGTGCGTCCCGGCGGGGAGGTCTCGGGAGTGGTCACGGCGGTGGGTGCCGACGCGATCGGTCCGCTCGGCGCGATGGCCGTCGGCGACGAGGTCGTCGGGTTCCGGGTCGTGGGCGGGTTCGCGGAGGAGATCGTCGTCCCCGCCGGGTCGGTCCTGCCCAAGCCTGCGGGGCTCGGCTGGGCGGCGGCGGCAGGGCTGCTGCTGACCGGCACGACCGCCGCGCACCTGCTCGAGGCGACGCACGTCACGGGCGGTGACACCGTGCTCGTGCACGGCGCGAGCGGATCGGTCGGCTCGCTTCTCGTGCAGCTGGCCCGGGCCAGGGGTGCCCGGGTGATCGGCACGGCGGGGGAGCGCGGCGAGGCGCTCGTGCGTCGCTTCGGCGGCGAGCCCGTCCGCTACGGCGACGGCCTCGAGCAGCGGGTCCGCGCGCTCGCGCCCGGCGGCATCGACGTCGCCCTCGACACCGCCGGCACCGACGAGGCCCTCGACGTGTCGGTCGCCCTCGTCGCCGACCGCTCGCGCATCGCCACGATCGCCGGGTTCGAGCACGCCGCCCGGCTCGGTGGTGTCCTCCTGCTCGGCGGCGGCGACGGAGCCGACCCCGGCACCGCGCTCCGCAGCGCCGCGCGGGCCCCCTTGCTCGAGAGTGCCGGCCGCGGCGAGCTCGAGGTGGTCCTCGGCCCCTCGTTCCCGCTGCGCGAGGCCGCGGAGGCGATCGAGCTGGTCGCCTCCGGACGCGCCGGCGGCAAGGTGGTGCTTCTCCCCTGACCGCGCCTGCACCGGTCGTCCTCGACCTGGAGGCGAACGGCCCGTTCGACCGCGAGGGCGCGGCGAGCCTCCTCCGCGCGCACTCCCTTCCGGGAGTCGACCGGGTCGCGGGCGACGGCACCCGCCTCGAGCGGCTCCTCTCCCTCGACGGCACCCCGCACCTGATCGCGCTCGAGCTGACCGCGACGGGGGTCCGCCTCGAGACCGCCGCCGCTATCGCCGCCGAGGCCGCCCGACGCGTGCGCGCCTGGTTCGACCTCGACTCCGACCTCGCGGCGATCGGCCGCGAGCTCTCCCTCGACCCGGTCCTGGCGCCGGTCATCGCCGCGCGACCGGGTCTGCGCGCCGTGCAGTACCCCGAGCCGTTCGAGTCCGCGGTGATGGCGGTGCTCGGCCAGCAGGTCTCCGTCGCCGCCGCCCGCACGTTCGGCGGGCGCGCGGTGGCGGCCTTCGGTGCCGTGGGTGCGCAGGGTCTCGCCCGCTTCCCGACCCCGGAGGCGCTCCTCGCGCCCGATCCGGAGGTGCTGCGCTCGGCGATCGGCATCACGAACGCCCGCGCGAGGACGGTCCGGGCGGTGGCCGCGGCCTTCGCCGGCGGCCTCGCGCTCGACCGCGACGGCGACCTCGTCGAGCAGCGCCGTCTCCTGCTCGCGATCCCCGGGATCGGACCCTGGACGGCCGACTACCTGCGGCTGCGCCTCCTCGGCGATCCCGACGCGTTCCCGGCCGGCGATCTCGTCCTGCGTCGCGCGCTCGGCGGCATCACGACCGCGGCGGCCGAGACGCGGTCGCTGTCATGGCGTCCGCACCGCGCGCACGCCGCCTTCTGGCTGTGGGCGTCGACGGGAGCGGTCTGAACCGGTCCGGCACCGATCAGCGCGAACGTCCGTCAGCTCACGAGGCGAGCTGCTCGGACGCCGATCAGCTCAGGTACTCGACGTCGTCGTACAGCAGCGGGGAGTCCTCCGCCTCGGTGTCCTCGACCGGGATCTCCTCGTGCTCGAGGATCACCGCGACTCCCGGCGACACCAGGACGCAGACCTCGCGATCGCCGGCGACCATGAAGTTGACCATGTCGCCGTGCGCGCGGACCGCCTCGACCAGGCGCTTCTCGAGTGTCTCGGTGTCGGCCTCGATCGGCAGGAGGAATCGGCGCCCGTCGATGCTGAGGGTCGTGCGCTTCACCGTCGCCGCTTCGGGAGGCTCGCCTCCGCGTCCCGGCGTGACCGCCTTGACGCGCATCGCCGACGAGTTCATCCGGATGACGGCGTTCATCCGGCACTCGGTCGGGACTCGTGGTGGCGGCGACCGCTCGTCCGGCGGTCCTCCTTCATCTCCGACTCGAAGAGGTGGCGGCGCCCCCCGGCGAGGCTGTCCCGCGCGGCCTGCTCCTGCTCGCGGAACTCGCGGTAGTAGGTGTCGTCGTAGTCCTCGACGATCTGGAACGTCCAGCGGCCCTCGATCACGTTGCGCCCGACGAGGTCGGCTTCGAGAGAATCGGCGATGTCGTCGTGCCCTGCGGCCCGGAACGCCTCGACCGCCTCACCGAGGGCGAGGTCCGCCGATCCGGTGAGCCGGTGGAATCCGTAGAGCAGGCCGCGTGCGTGCTCGACGGTCTCGAGCGCCTCCGACAGCTTGCCCAGCGCCGCCACCGTGGCGCTGTCGAGACCCTCCGGACGCAGGTGCGCGGAATCGGGTCTGTCGGCTGAGCGAGTCATCTCCGTGAGCTTAGGCCGACCTCATTTCTCTGTGACCCCCTTGCGCCAGGGGCCCGGAAGGGGTCGCCCTCGTCGCGAGAGCGCCCTCAGGCGGTGGTGAGCCGGCGCGGAGGCAGGCTCGTGAGCCGCACCTCGCTCAGCACGCCCGCGTCGGCCGTCGCCGTCAGGTAGGTGCAGGCGGGCTGGCGCCGGCGATCGGTCGGCGAGCCCGGATTCAGCAGCCTCATGCCGCGGGGCGAGACCGAGTCCCAGGGGATGTGGCTGTGCCCGAAGACCAGGAGATCGGTGTCGGGATGCGCGGCATCGGCCCGTGCCTCTCGCCCCGTGGCGGCTCCGGTCTCGTGCACGACGCCGACGCGCAGGCCACCGACGGTCGCGTGCGCGACCTCCGGCAGCCGGGCGCGCAGCCCCGCGGGGTCGTTGTTGCCCCAGACCGCCAGGAGGTGCCGCGAGCGCGCCTCGAGGGCGTCGAGCGTCTCCTCGTCGACCCAGTCGCCCGCGTGCACGACGAGGTCGGCGTCGTCGACGGCGCCCCAGACCTCGTCCGGGAGCGCCTTCGCCCGCTTGGGCAGGTGCGTGTCGGCGAGGAGCAGCAGCCGAACCGGGCCGCCGAGCTCGAGAGGCATCAGTGGGCGGGGCCGGGCGTCGGCTCCACCCCGCCGTCGGCTCCCGGCTCGTCGGCGGTCGCCGAGCCGCGGAGGCGGTCGTCGAGCGCGTCGACACCCGGCACGAACCAGAGGTGGTCACCCCGGTTCGACTCGACCACGAAGTCGTGCAGCGCGCTCGAGGCCGACACGTGCGCGGTGATGTCACCGAGGATCACGAGGCGCTTGCGGTAGTTGACGAGCTTCTGCACGAACTCGCCGGCGATGCCGGAGCGGAGGCGGAAGAACTCCGGGTCGAGGCGGCCGACGGGCACGACGATCGTCTCGACGTCGCCGCCGTAGGTCTCGGCCACCAGCGCGAGCGCGTCCTCGGGGGTGGACAGTGCGGCGCCCTCGTCGTCGACGAGGAGGAGGGGGACGCCCTGACGGGTCTCGGTTCGCATCCTCTCAGCCAACCACGTCGCTCCGGCCGTCGCTCAGCCGCCCGCGCGGAACGAGCGCAGGCGGAGGCTGTTCAGCACGACGAACACGCTCGAGAACGCCATCGCGGCACCGGCGACCAGCGGGCCGAGCAGCCCTGCCATCGCCAGGGGGATCGCGGCGACGTTGTAGGCGAAGGCCCAGAAGAGATTGCCGCGGATGACGCCCAGCGTCCGGCGGCCGAGCCTCAGGGCGTCGGGCACGCGCGAGAGGTCGTCGCCCACGAGCGTGATGTCGCTCGCCTCGATGGCCGCGTCCGAGCCGGCTCCCATCGCGATCCCGACGTCGGCCGCTGCCAGGGCAGCCGCATCGTTGACGCCGTCGCCGACGAAGGCGACGCTGCGCCCCTCCGCCTTCAACCGCTCGATCACGGCGAGCTTGCCCTCGGGGAGGACCTCGGCGATCATCTCGTCGATGCCGACCGCCGCCGCGAGAGACGCGGCCGCCCGGGTGGTGTCGCCGGTGAGGACGAGCACGCGCAGCCCGCGCCCGCGGAGGGACGCCACGGCGGTCGCGGCGTCGGCTCGGGGCTGGTCGCGCAGCACCACGATGCCGCGCAGCTCGCCCTCCCAGCCGACTCCGACGACCGTGCCGCCCGACTCGGCGGCTCGCGAGACCTCGCCGGCCAGGGCTTCGGAGTCGTACCCCCACTGCTCCTCGAGCCAGCCGAGCCGCCCCGCGACGACGAGGCGCTCGCCGACCCGGGCGCGCACGCCGACGCCGGCGCTCGCGCGGAAGCCGGTCGCCTCCGGCGCGTCGAGTCCTCGCGCCTGGGCTCCGCGCACGATCGCGGCCGCGAGCGGATGCTCCGATCCGCGCTCGACGGCGGCGAGCATCCGCAGCGCCTCGTCGTCGGCGGTCGAGACCAGCTCGAAGGCGCCCGTCGTGAGCGTGCCCGTCTTGTCGAAGACGACCGTGTCGACACGACGGCTGCTCTCGAGCACCTCGGGTCCGCGGATCAGGATGCCCAGCTGCGATCCGCGTCCGGTGCCGACCAGCACGGCGGTCGGTGTCGCGAGACCGAGCGCGCAGGGGCACGCCACGACCAGCACGGCGACGGCGGGCGAGACGGCGGCCGCGAGGTCCGCTCCCGAGAGGAGCCAGCCGGCGAGCGTCGCGAGCGCGAGAACCACCACGACGGGCACGAAGACGGAGGAGACGCGGTCGGCGAGGCGCTGAACCCGGGCCTTGCCGGCCTGGGCCTCCGAGACGAGACGGCCCATCCTGGCGAGCGTGGTCGCGGATCCGACGCGGTCGACCCGGACGGTCAGGACGCCGTGCGCATTGAGCACGCCGCCGGTGACGGAAGATCCGGGGCCCACCTCGACCGGCACGCTCTCGCCGGTGAGCAGGCTCGCATCGACCGCGCTCGAGCCGTCGAGCACGGTGCCGTCGGCCGCGACGACCTCACCGGGCCGCACGCGGATCCGGTCGCCGACCGCGAGCGCAGTGGCGGTCACGCGCTCTTCGCCGCCGTCGGTCGTGAGGCGTGCCGCGTCCTTCGCGCCGAGGTGGAGGAGCGCTCGCAGGGCCGCGCCCGCGTCCCGCTTCGATCGGGCCTCGAGGTAGCGGCCGGCGAGCACCAGAACGGGCACGGCCGCCGCGACCTCGAGGTAGATCTCGTCGTGGCCCGAGCGCGAGCCGAGCAGCTCGAACGGCATGCTCATGCCGATCCGCCCTGCGTCGCCGAGGAACAGGGCGTACACCGACCAGAGGAACGCGGCGCTGACGCCGAGGCTGATCAGGGTGTCCATCGTGGTCGAGCCGTGTCGGGCCGCCCGCCAGGCATTCCGGTGGAACGGCCAGGCGCCCCAGACCGCCACCGGAGCGGCGAGAGTGAGGGTGAGCCACTGCCAGTTCGCGAACTGCAGCGGAGGGATCATCGAGAGCAGCACGACCGGCGCGGCCAGCAGGGCGGAGATCAGCAGTCGCGTGCGCAGTATCCGTCGCTCGTCGTCTCCGGGCTCGACCTCCCGGCCGGCCTCGGGGGCCGAGGTCTGCGGCACGGTGGCCGTGTAGCCGGCCGCCTCGACCGCGGCGATCGCCTCTGCCGCGGTCGTCCCCTCCGGCAGGGTGAGCGTCGCGCGCTCGAGTGCCAGGTTGACGCTTGACGTCACTCCGGGGAGCGCGTCCAGCCTCCGCTCGACCCTCGCCACGCAGGAGGCGCAGGTCATCCCGCCGATCTCGAGCTCGAGCGTCGTGCCGGCCATCGGATCAGTCTTCTCCGCCGTCAGGACAGGGGAGCGAGCCGGTAGCCGGCGTCGGCGATCGCGCCGGCGATCTCCTCCCGGCCGAGCGGGCGGGTCGAGCCGACCGTCACCCGCGACACGCCGTCGGGAGCCAGGGAGATGTCGACGCTCTCGACCTCGGGATAGGCGGCGAGCTCCTCCGTGACGCTGTTCACGCAGTGCTCACAGGTCATGCCCGCGACGCCGAAGCTGACGGAGGAGGCGCTCGAGGCGGCGGCGGCGGATCCGTGGGACTCGCCGTGGCCGCCGCACGCGCAGGCGTCCCCCGAGCCGCAGCCGCCGCCGGTGCTCGCCGCGCCGCCCTTGGCCGTGAGTCCGAGATCGAGGCGGGTGCTGCTCATGCGCGTCTCCTTGCGTGGGTTCCGGGAGGGGAGTTGATACCCCCGGGGGGTACCTCCATCCTAGGTCGGCTGGGCCCTCCCGGCAAGGCGCTCCCGGCGAGGTGGGAGGCGGAGGCACGAGAATCGGAGGCAGCCACGCCATCGACAGGAGGACGGTCATGACCCAGACCCCGCCGCCGCCCTGGGGTGCACCGGGCACGCCGACCGGCCCGCGGGTCCCCCTGCCGCCCCGCACCCGCTTCGAGCCGACGACCCTCGTGACGACCCCGCTGCACGCGCGGCGCCTCCGCTCCGCGCTGGACTCGCGGCTGCGCCAGGCGTCCCCCGAGCGGCAGAGGCGCCTCGCCGAGCTGGCCGAGATCGGCGAGGGAGTCGTCGTCCTCCGGACGCGCGAGTTCGACCGCGCCCTCGAGCGCCTGGGGGCCCCCGCCTCCGCCGCCACGAGCCGCGGAGCCGTGGTCGTCACGCTCGGCGGAGGCGGGCCGGCGCTCGCCGCGGAGCGCGCCGACTCCCTCGCGATCGCGGCGTGGAGCGACGTCTCCGGAGTCGAGGTCGGCACCGTCGCCCACGGGGCGCACCGCGTCCGGGCCGCCGTGCTGTCGGTGCTGGCGCCGCTCCCGCCCGTCGCCGAGGGCTTCCGGGGGCTGGCGCGCGCCTCCCGAGCCGCGCGCCGCCGCCGGACGGTGCTCGTGCCGCTCGTGGTCGCCTCCCCGGGCCCGCTCGGCTGGGTCGTCGCGGACGACCGCGCCTTCCTGTTCGCCCTCGACCGCCTCCGGACCGCGCACGAGGGGGCCGCGCGATGAGGGCGCGACTGCCCTTCGTGCTCGCTGCCCTCGGCGCCCTGGGCCTCGGGCTCGCCCTGCGCTTCCTGCTGACCGGGCTGTTCGCCGACGTGGCGGGCAGTGTCCTCTACGTCGTGCTGGTCGCGGTGCTGGCGTGCGTGGTGCTGCCGCGGCTGTCACCCGTGACGGCGGCGGGCATCGCGCTCGCCTGGTCGATCGCCATGGAGCAGCTGCAGGCGATCGGAGCCGCGGCGCGCCTCGTCGAGCTGTGGCCGCCGCTGGCGCTCGTGGTCGGCAGCACGTTCTCGTGGCTCGACATCGCCGCCTACGTCCTCGGCGCAGTCGTGGCGGCGGCGGTGCTGATCGCGGTGGGGCCGCGGGGGGACGCGGAGGAGCCCGCACCGCGCCCGTAGTGTGGCCCCATGGATGAGGTACCCGGCTCAGCAGCTCGCGCCGACCCGCTGGGCGGCGACACCGGCGGCGTGCCGACAGCGCACCGCGACGCCCTCCGTCGCCCGCGCGACCGCCGACGCGATCGCCGCGTGCCCGAGCCGGTCGACCGCTTCTCGACCGGCGAGGAGTTCCCCGAGTACCGGGTCGATCTCGAGCGGATCCGCTTCTCGCCCTACTTCGCGCGGCTCTCGGCCGTCACGCAGGTCATCTCGCCCAGCGGAGTCGGCCAGGTCGTCCACAACCGCCTCACCCACTCGATCAAGGTCACCGCGGTCGCCCGTGCGATCGCCATGCAGCTCACCACGACCGACCGCGCCCAGCGCGAGCTCGTCGAGCGCCTCGGCGGCTGCGATCCCGTGGTCGTGCAGGCCGCGGCCAGCGCCCACGACCTGGGGCACCCTCCGTTCGGCCACCTCGGCGAGCAGGCGCTCGACCGCCTCGCCCGCGAGAAGCTCGGGCTCGAGGAGGGCTTCGAGGGCAACGCGCAGTCGTTCCGCATCCTCTCCGAGCTCGATGTCTGCGAGACGGTCGAGGCGGGGCTGAACCTCACGGCGGCCTCCCGTGCTGCCGTGCTCAAGTACCCCTGGGGGCGCGTCGTCTGCCGCCCGGGCATCGACTCCACCGACCCGACGGAGCTGCCGCGCGGCTCGACGGCCAGCCGCTGGGAGACCGCGCCGCCCAAGTTCTCGGCCTACACGCTCGATCTCGATGATCTGCTCGACGCCCGCGCGGGCTTTGAGGCCATCGCGCCGTGGCAGCAGACGCTCGAGTGCTCGGTGATGGACGTCGCCGACGACATCGCCTACTCGCTGCACGACCTCGACGACTTCTACCGGGCGGGAGTGCTGCAGCAGGCGGCCGTCGCGGTCGAGTTCCGCGCGTTCCTCCGCGAGCAGCACGCGCTCGCCTCGCTCGACGCCGGCGAGCTGTGGGGCCGGGCGCCGGGGCACTCTCTCGAGATGCTGCGGCGCAGGCTGGTCGCCCGCGACCCGTGGATCGCCGGCGACGAGCTGTTCCGCGCCTCGGTCGAGCGGGTGTCGACCGAGTTGGTCGAAGGGCTGCTCGCACTGCCGTTCGACGGCTCGACCCGCACGGAGCGGGCGATCGAGTCGTTCGTGTCGTCGTGGATCGGGCGACTGCAGCGCTCGGTGCTGGTGCTCGCCGACCCGAACGTCCGCTCGGGGCACGTGTCGCTCCTCCCGGACGCGTGGCACGACGTGGCGGTGCTGAAGTTCGTGCACACGCGCTTCGTGATCGACCGTCCCGATTTCGCGACCTACCAGCGCGGGCAGTCGCAGGTGCTCGAGACGCTGGTCACGCATCTCGACGACTGGCTGGCCGACCCGCGCGACAACGCCCGCGCCCCGCAGAAGCTGCTCGATCTGATCGAGCTCGCGACAGACGGCTACTTCCGCCTGCGCGCCGACCGCCCGGAGTGGCTGCCGGCGGGGGAGCGCGGCCGACCGCGCGCCGACCCGCAGTCGCTCGAGCGCCTGGGCCGTGCGCGCGGGATCGTCGACTACGTCGCCACGCTCACCGATGAGCAGGCGATGGCGCTCGCCGCGCGCCTCCGCGGCGACCGCGAGCCCTGGGCGATGGGGACCTAGCCCCGGCATCTCGCGGGGGCGGATGAGGGGCTCAGCGCGGCAGGTGCTCCTCGACCAGCGCTGCGAACTCCGGAGTCGCCGGCGACTCGCGCGGTCGCACCCGCGCCACGACCCGGCCGTCGCGCACCAGGAACTTCTCGAAGTTCCACTGCACGTCACCGGCGGCTCCCGACGCGTCCACCGCCTCCGTCAGCATCGAGTAGAGGGGATGGCGCTCGGGGCCGTTCACCTCGGTCTTGGCCAGCACGGGGAAGTCGACGCCGTAGGTCGCCGAGCAGAACGCCTGGATCTCGTCGTTCGTCCCCGGCTCCTGCCCGTTGAACTGGTTGCAGGGGAAGCCCACGATCGAGAGTCCCTCGTACCGCGTCGACAGCTCCTGCAGCTCGCCGTACTGCGGAGTGAGCCCGCAGCGGCTCGCGACGTTCACGATCAGCAGCAGGTCGTCGCGGTACTCGCTCAGGGTCGTCGGGGTTCCGTCCGCCGTCTCGACGGGCACGTCGTAGATGTCCACCGGTCGAGCCTACGTGCCGGGCGGGGGGTGGTTGACAGAGCAGAGGCTGTGTGGCGGCCCCCCTGACGCCCCGCCGATGCGGGCCACAACAGGTCACCCGAAGCGTCCAGCGTTCATTCAGGGAGCATCGGGTCAACGACAGCGTAAAATCACCGGGGCACTTGCCAGGATCGACAACTCGACAGGGAGTTCCGTTGGACGGAAACGCAACGACCACGCACCGCAACGTCGCGTTGCTGTCCGTCGCGACCACGATGGCCCCGCGCGTGACCACGTCGGACGAGATCGATGCGCGACTCGCGCCCGCGCTCAAGCGCCTGCGCCTGCCCACCGGACTCCTCCAGCGTGTCGCCGGTGTGTACGAGCGGCGCAACTGGGACTCGGAGCAGGACTTCGACGGTGCCGCCATCGAGGCGGGCAAGCGCGCCCTGGCCGAGGCGGGGATCCGGCCCGACCAGATCGGGCTGATCATCAACACGTCGGTCACCCGCAAGCACCTCGAGCCCTCGGTCGCCGTCCGCCTGCACCACGGGCTCGGGCTGCCCTCCTCCGCCATCAACTTCGACATCGCGAACGCGTGCCTCGGCTTCGTCAACGGCATGACTCTCGCTGCCCAGCTCATCGACGCCGGCCAGATCCAGTACGCGATGATCATCGACGGCGAGGACGCGGACGAGATCCAGGTCAACACGATCGAGCGCCTCAAGCGCGAGGGTATGAGCCGCACCGACTTCATGAGCGAGTTCGCCAGCCTCACCCTCGGCTCCGGGGCGGCCGCGGCCATCCTCGGCCCGGCGGATGCGCACCCGCAGGGCCACCGCCTCCTCGGCGGCATCACCCGCGCGGCCACGCAGTTCAACGAGCTCTGCGTCGGCAGCGTCGACGGCATGTTCACCGACGCGAAGGCGCTCCTCAAGGGCGGGATGGAGCTCGTCGTCTCCGCCTGGAAGGAGGCGAAGCGCGACTGGAACTGGGGCAAGATGGACCGCTACATCACCCACCAGGTCTCCTCCGTGCACACGAACGGCCTCGTCAAGGCGGTCGGCCTCGACAAGACCCGCGTCCCCACGACCTTCGGCACTCTCGGCAACGTCGGTCCCGCGTCGATCCCGATCACGCTCGCCCAGGAGGCGCCGACCCTCAAGCAGGGCGACCGCGTCCTGCTGATGGGAGTCGGATCCGGCATCAACACCGCGATGCTCGAGATCGCCTGGTGAGCACCGGCGCGCACCCGGCGTCGAGGATCCGCGCCGCGCTCGGCTCGAGCGCCCCGGCCCAGGTGCCGCCCGTCGGGCTCGACGGGCTCGACCCCGCGTGGTCGCGACTCGTCGAGGCGCCCGACGCCGGGGGCCTCAGCCGCAGCTGGCATCTGCTCGACACGGGGGAGGCGCTCGGCACCGAGCCCGTCGGCACGATCCTCTGCGTGCACGGCAACCCCACCTGGTCCTACCTCTGGCGCGATCTCGCCCGCGCGTCCCTCGAGGCAGCCCGTCGCGGCGAGCCGGCCTGGCGCGTCGTCGCCGTCGATCAGCTCGAGATGGGCTTCTCGGAGCGCACCGGCACGCTGCACACGCTCGCCGATCGCGTCCGCGAGCTCTCGAACCTCACCGACGTGCTCGGGCTCACCGATGTCGTCACCCTCGGTCACGACTGGGGCGGAGTCGTCTCGCTCGGCTGGGCCGTGGACCACCCCGCCGAGCTGCGCGGCGCGATGCTGCTGAACACCGCCGTGCACCAGCCCGCCGACTCGCCCATCCCGGCGCCGCTGCGCCTGGCACTGGCCTCGGGAGTCCTCGGAGTCTCGACCGTCGGCACTCCGGCGTTCCTCGAGACCACGCTCGCGCTCGGCCATCCCGCGCTGCCCACCGCGGTGAAGGACGGCTATCGCGCGCCCTACTCCGGAGCCGCCCGGCGCGGCGGGATCGGCGGGTTCGTCGCCGACATCCCCGTCGACTCCGGCCACCCGAGCCACCACGAGCTCGTCCGGATCGCCGAGGGCGTGCGAGAGCTCGCCGTCCCCGTGCTGATGCTCTGGGGTCCGCTCGACCCGATCTTCTCGGACCGCTACCTCGACGACCTCGCCGACCGCCTCCCGCACGCTCAGATCCACCGCTTCGAGGGCGCCGGCCATCTGCTGGCGGAGGACGTCGACTACGCCTCCGCGGTGCTCACGTGGCTGGGCGACGCGACCTCCGAGCGCGGTCCCGCTCCCGATGTCCGGCGGCCGACCGTGCCGGTCGAGTCGCTCTGGCGTCACCTCGAGGCGAACTCCGACGACGACGGCGTCGCCCTGGTCGAGATGGCGCCCCCCGGAGGCGGCGGGCCGCGGACGGTGTCGTGGCGCCTGCTCTCGCGACGGGTCCGCGAACTCGCCGCGGGCCTGCGCGCCTCGGGCGTGCAGCGCGGTGACCGCGTCTCGCTTCTGGTGCCGCCGGGAGCCGACCTCACCGCCCTGCTCTACGCGTGCCTCCGCATCGGCGCCGTCGTGGTCGTCGCGGACGCGGGCCTCGGGCTCCGCGGGCTCACCCGCGCCGTCCGCGGCACCTGGCCCGACCTCGTGGTCGGCGCCCTGCCCGGGCTGACCGTCGCCCGTGCCCTCGGCTGGCCCGGCGGCCGCATCTCGACGCAGACGCTGCCGCGAGCCTCCGCGAAGGCCCTCGGCGTCGGCACCTCGCTCGGTCAGCTGATCGAGCTGGGCCGCGCCGAACTCGCCGCGAACGCCTGGGCGCTGGGCGAGCCGCCGTCGCCCGACACGGTCGCGGCGATCCTCTTCACGTCCGGGTCCACCGGCCCCGCCAAGGGAGTCGTCTACACGCACCGCCAGCTGGCCGGCGTCCGCGACACCCTCGCCCGCCAGTACGGCATCGGCGAGGGGACGGGACTCGTCGCAGGCTTCGCTCCATTCGCGCTGCTGGGCCCCGCTCTCGGCGCGCGCTCCGTCACTCCGGACATGGACGTCACGTCGCCCCGCACGCTCACCGCGAGGGCCGTCGCCGCAGCGGCCGCGCAGGTCGATGCGACCGTCCTCTTCCTGTCGCCGGCCGCGCTCGCGAACGTGGTCGCCACCTCCGGCGCCCTCGACGCCGACCACCATCGCGCGCTCGGAGGCGTTCGCACCTTCCTCTCGGCCGGCGCCCCCGTTCCTCAGGCACTGCTCGCCGAGGCGCAGGCGCTGATGCCGGACTCCTCAGCGCACACCCCCTACGGCATGACCGAGGCGCTGCTGCTGACCGATGCGTCGCTCGACGGCATCCGCGAGGCGGGGCTCGACGACGACCCGCGCGGAGGTGTCTGCGTCGGCACCCCCGCCGCCGGCGTCCGGCTGCGCCTCGCCCCGCTCGACGCCGACGGGGTCCCCGCCACCGAGCCGAGAGAGGTCGTCGGAGTCACGGGCGAGATCGTCGTCTCGGCCGGCCACGTCGAGGACCACTACGAGCGGCTCTGGCTCACCGACCGTGCCGCCCGCATCGGCGCGGTCGCGGGCGAGCGCTGGCACCGCACGGGTGACGTCGGCCGCGTCGACTCCGAGGGCCGGCTGTGGGTCGAGGGGCGCCTGCCGCACGTGGTCGTGACTCCGGAGGGGGTCGTCACACCGGTCGGTCCGGAGCAGCGGATCGAGGCGCGCGTCGCCCCCGTCGCCCGTGCGGCCGTCGTCGGGGTCGGGCCCCGCGGGGTGTCTCAGCTCGTCGCCGTCGTCGAGATGCGTCATGCGGTGCACCGCACCGCGCTCGCTCCGGCCGGGCTCGCCGACGAGATCCGCGCCGCCGTCGGAGCCCCGGTCGCCGCGGTGCTCGTCGTGCCTGCGCTGCCGACCGACATCCGGCACAACTCCAAGATCGACCGAGCCGCACTCTCCCGCTGGGCCGAGGGGATCCTCGCGGGCGGACGGATGGTCGCGCCGTGAAGGTCCTGGTGACCGGCGCGAGCGGTCTGCTCGGCGGCGCGGTCGCCTCCGGTCTCGTCGCCGAGGGCCACGAGGTGCGCACCTTCCAGCGTCGCGAGTCGGGTGTGGCCGGCGCGACGGACGCGCGCGGCTCGCTGACCGATCCGCGGGCGGTGGAGGAGGCGGTCACCGGCTCCGACGCCGTCGTTCACCTCGCCGCCAAGGTCTCGCTCGCGGGGGACCCGGGCGACTTCGACCGTGTGAACGTCGACGGCACGCGCCGCCTGCTGGCCGCCGCCGCGCGAGCGGGCGTCTCGCGCTTCGTGCAGGTCTCGTCGCCGTCGGTCGCGCACGCCGGCTCGTCGATCGCGGGCTCCGACGCCGAACCGGCCGATCCCGATCGGGCCCGCGGCGACTACGCGCGCACGAAGGCGCGCAGCGAGCTTCTCGCCCTCGCGGCCGATGCCCCCGGCTTCGCGGTGGTCGCGGTGCGTCCGCACCTGGTCTGGGGCCCCGGAGACACGCAGCTCGTCGCGCGGATCGTCGAGCGGGCGCGCGCGGGTCGCCTCCCGCTGCTCGGCGACGGGCAGGCGCTGATCGACTCGACGTACATCGACAACGCGGCATCGGCCATCGCCGCCGCCCTCCGCCGGGCCGAGGACGTGCACGGGCAGGCCCACGTGGTCACCAACGGCGAGCCGCGGCCGGTGGCCGAGCTGCTCGCCGGAATCTGCCGCGCCGCGGGCGTGGAGCCGCCGCGCTGGTCGGTGCCCGCCTCCGTCGCCCGCGCCGCCGGCTCGCTCGTCGAGCGCGTCTGGGCCGTGCGTCCGGGCCAGGACGAGCCGCCGATGACGCGGTTCCTCGCCGAGCAGCTCTCGACGGCGCACTGGTTCGATCAGCGCCGCACCCGCGCCGACCTGCAGTGGACCCCCTCGGTCACGCTCGACGAGGGCCTCGCGCGCCTCGCCGCCTCCTACGCCCGCTGAGACCCGCGCACAGCATCAGCTGAGAGTGGCCGTCGCGCACGATGGTGCGCGAGAGGGCGTCTCAGCTGACGTTGCGCGGTGTCCCCACCTCGTGGACACGACGAAACGGACGGGACACCCGAGGAGGGCGTCCCGTCCGTTTCAGGAGGGGGTCGTCAGCCGGCCGTGATCAGCCGTTCGTGCTCAGTCGGCGAGGATCAGGTACAGCGCGCGCCGGGTCTCGTCGAGCTTCGCGGACGCGGCGGCCCGCTGCTCCGGTGTCGCCCCGCGGAACTGGTGCACGGCCGCCATCAGCTTGCCGACGTTCTCCATGAAGGCGCGGTCGGCGTCGCTCGCTCCGGGAGTCGCCTCCCAGGCGGCGGCGAGCTCGTCGGCGTGCTCGCGGACGTAGGTGCCGCCCGCGTCCGTCAGCTGGTACTCGGTGCCGCGGCCCTCGCCGACGGCCGTGATGAGGCCCTCGTCGACGAGCTGCTGGAGGGTGGGGTAGACCGAGCCGGGGCTGGGACGCCACGAGCCGTTGGTCTTCTCGGCGATGGCCTTGATCAGGCCGTAGCCGTTCGAGGAGGTCTCGGCGAGGAGGGAGAGGAGGGCGGCGCGGACGTCACCGCGGCGGGCGCGTCCGCCACCGCGGCCGAAGCCGGGTCCGCCGAAGCCGGGGCCGCCACCGAATCCGGGGCCGCCGAAGCCGAAGCCCGGGCCGAATCCGCGTCCGTGGCCGCCGGGGCCGCGACGCTCGCGCTGGCCGGGGTGGTCGTGTCCGTGCCCTCGGCGGGCGTCGCGGTCGGACGAGGTGCGATCTGAGAAGAAGTCGTGGGAGTTCATGGGTTTTCCGTTTCTGTCGGTGGAGGATCCCTTTCGATCGGATCCGTTCGCCCGTCTCGAGCGAATGCTCTTCGATCTGTCGGCGATGCAGTAACGATATATCGGTACTGTTCACCGAGTCAAGAGGAAACGGAAGATCGCTACGCTGACCCCGCCCACCGAACCGAGAGGCTCGCATGCCCCCGCTCTCCTCCGATGCGCTCGCCGCCGTCCTCGACGAGACGCTCCTCACCGGCGCCGTCCTCACCGACCGCTCCAGCAACCTCGGCAACCTCCGCCGCCTCGCCGCCCGCGAGCCGGCCCACCTCTACGGCGTCGACGTCGCCGAGCACTGGAGCGTCGAGAGCCTCCTCGCCCTGATGGGGGAGCGGGTCGGCATCAGCACCGACCCCTCGTTCGAGCACGGCCAGGACCGCATCGACGCAGCACTCGCGGTCGCCGGCCTCGACGCCTACCGCCTGCGGTTCGCGGAGGCGGTCCGCGACGGCGGCCTCCTCCTCTTCGCGACCGCGCACCCCGCCACCCTGATGGACGTCTACCGGCGGTTCGCGGCGGCGGCCGCGGAGGCGGGCGCCCGCGTCCTCGACGTCAACGCGCTGCCGTTCGCGCGCCCCGACGGCATCCCCCTCGCGGTGGCCGACCAGCACCTCCGGCTGTGGTCGACCGGAGGCGTCACCTGCGCCTACCGCGGCGGCAGCCTCGTGCACACCCATGCTCCCGAGCCCATGAACGCGCTCCTCGACGAGCTCGACGCCCTCGGCCTCCGCCCCGATCTCGTGATCGCCGACCACGGCTGGGCCGGTGCCTCGGGCCGTCGCGGGCTCCGCACGATCGCCATCGCCGACTGCAACGACCCGGCGGTCTTCGTCGCCGAGGCGCAGGGCTCGATCGAGGTGGTCGTCCCGCTCGACGACGGTCTCGCGGTGCACCTGTACGAGCCCGTGATCGACTACGTCCTCGACGCCCTCGCTGTCCACTCCGAGCGGGTGAGCAGTTCCGGCTCGTAGTATCGTTCTCGGCTCGTCAGGATCCGTGGATCCGGCGAGCCGAACGCGTTCCCGCGAGCCCGAGGTCCTCCCTCGCCACCCCCTCCCAGACGGAGCATCCGTGACTCAGCCCCAGGACGGCCTCCTCCCGCGCTTCGCCGTGGGCGTCGACATCGGCGGGACCTCGATCAAGGCCTCCCTGGTCGACGTCACCACCGGCGAGCGCGCCGCGCGCCGCTTCGCCGTCGCCAATCCGCTCGGCAAGGAGCCGGAGGACTTCGCCGCCGCGATCGCCGGGATCGTCCGCGACGTGTCGCCCATCGCGGGCACGCCGGTCGGAGTCGGGTTCCCCGGCATCGTCCGCGGCGGAGTCGTCCGCCAGACCACGCACGTCTCGCAGCGCTGGGTCGGCCTCGACGCGCAGGCCATGCTCTCGGAGGCGACCGGAGTCGACGTCGTCGTGGTCAACGACGCCGACGCTGCCGGAGTCGCCGAGCGCGAGTTCGGCGCGATGAGGGACCGCGACGGCCTGTGCCTCCTCACGACGCTCGGCACCGGAATCGGCACGGCGCTCGTCTACGACGGAGTCGTGATCCCCAACTCCGAGCTCGGTCACGTGCACATCGACGGCCCCGACTTCGAGCCGCAGGTCGGCTTCTCGGCCGTGCGCCGCGAGCGCATCACCCTCGAGGAGTGGGCCGGCCGCCTGAGCGTCTACTACCGCCACCTCGAGATGCTGCTCTCGCCGCAGCTGTTCGTGATCGGAGGCGCCGCGGCGCACGTCTTCGACGAGTTCGCGCGATTCCTCGACATCGGCACCGAGATCGTCCCGGCCCGCTTCGGCAACGACGCCGGATTCACGGGCGCCGCGATGGTCGCAGTCTCGCCCGACCGCCTCGCGCCCTGGCACCGCTCCACGAGCGGTGCCTGCCTCGACCCCGGAACCCCCGCCATCGCCGACTGACCGTCAGCCCGCCAGCAGCCCCCGGTACACCGCGTCCAGCCGCGCCGCGGTCGACGCCCACGAGTGCGCCGCCGCCCACTCCACGCCGCCGCGCCCGAGTCGCTCGCGCTCCACGGAGTCCGCCAGCAGCCGCCGGATCTCGGCCGCCCAGACCCCGGGGTCGTCGGAGTCGATCAGCACCCCGCTCCGTCCCTCGCTCACGGCGTCGACGAGCCCCGTGGTCCGCCGCGCGAGCACCGGCGTGCCGCTCGCCGCGGCCTCGAGCGCGATCAGCCCGAAGGTCTCGGCCGCCGACGGCACCAGGGCGAGGCGGGCACTCCGGAGGCGCACGGCGGTCTCGTCGCGATCGGCCACCCCGTCGAAGCGCACCGAGTCGGCCACGCCGAGCGTGCGCACCGCCTCCGCGACCTGGTCGAGGTAGCCCTCGCGGCCCGGCGCCGGCCCGCCGACGAGCCGCAGCACCGGCCGCTCGCCGGCCGGGATCCGCGCGAGAGCCTGCACCGCGAGAAGCTGCCCCTTGAGCGGCTGCATCCGGCCGACCAGCACGATCTCGCGCGGGCGCTCGGCCGTCCCGGGACGGAACCGCGGGTCGACTCCGGGCGCCACGATCGTCACCTTGCCCGCATCGACGCCGTACCCGCGCACGACGTCGTCGTACTCCGCCGTCCCCGCGACCACGACGGCGTCGGCGGAGGCGAGCACCGAGTGCTCCGACCGGATCCGCTCCTCGGGTTCGCGAGCGTCGCCGGGCACGAGCCGCACGTTCTTCGCGAGCGAGTTCGAGTGCATCGAGTGCACGTGCGGCGCCCCGGTCAGCATCCCGGCGAGCCCGGACACCCAGTAGTGCGAGTGCACCACGTCGGCACCGGCTGCGGCATGGGCGAAGACGGGCGCTGCGGCGGCGAGCGCGTACTTGTCGCCCTCGGGCACCGGCACCCCGACCACCTCGACGCCCGGCGCGAGCGGCAGCGTCCCGGAGCCGCGGGTCAGCACCGTGACCTCCCAGCCCAGCACGGCGAGCTCGGGCAGCACCGCCGCGAGGTACACGTTCATGCCGCCCGCATCGCCCGTCGAGGGCTGCTCGAGCGGAGAGGTGTGCGCCGAGACGACCGACAGGCGAGGCATCCCTCCATCGTAGGAGGGGCACGGATCCCGGCCCGCGGCTCGCACGGCTCCCGTAATCGGGTTGAATGGACGGATGCGTTCCGTTCGGGCCGCGGAGAGCAAGAGGTCCATGGCCCGCCAGAGTCCCCCCGCACCAGCGCCGGAGTCGGTGGCGCTCGGGACGAACGAGCCGTTCTCCGAGCAGGACATCCGCGCACTGGTCGGCACCGCCGCCTTCGAGAAGGGCACCGCCTACGCCGACGAGAGGCGTGTCGGCGAGCTGCAGTGGTTCGGCGGCCGCACCCGGCTCTTCGGTCAGGTGCAGGGCTCCGGCCGCTCGCCGTACGCCGTCAGCGTGCAGCTCCGCGAGGACGCCGGTCGCTCGATCCTGCTCGGCGGCGCCTGCAGCTGCCCCGTCAAGCACGAGTGCAAGCACGTCGCGGCGGTCCTCATCGAGGCTCTCCGTCGCGAGCGCGAGGGCGGTCTCACCGGTCCCACCGCGGGGGTCGACGCGGTTCCGGAGTGGCGCAGCGCACTCGCTCCGCTGCTCGCGGGCGCCGAGCGCTCGCACTCCGGCATCCCGCTCGGCCTCCAGTTCGAGCTCCTCCCCGGCGAGCCGGTCCGACGACCGCCCGGCCGCTACAACAGCTACCGTCCGCCGCCCGAGCCCCGCCCCCGCCTGGGCATCCGGCCGGTCCGGATGGGCGACCGCGACCGCTGGGTGCGCACCGGCACCAGCTGGCGCGACCTCGGCTACCTGCACTACAGCCACGACTACGACGAGCGCCAGATCGACGTCGTCCGCGAGATGCAGGGCATCCTCTCGGGCCACAGCGCCTCGAGCTACTACTCGCCCGACACCTGGCTCTACCTCGACCAGTGCCGGAGCGAGGCCATCTGGGCAGCGCTGCACGGCGCCGTCCGCGCGGGGATCGGCCTGGTCATGGGCGACCGCGACCAGACTCCGCTGCGGATCCTCGACACCACGGCGACCGCCTCCATCGACGTCACCCGCACCGCGAGCGGCCTCGAGCTGCGCTCGCTGGTCGCGATCGGCGAGCATCCCGCGCCCGAGGAGTTCGGCTTCATCGGCGACCCCGCCGTCGGCCTCTACACCTGGGAGCCCGGCGACGAGCTGCGCGCCCGCCCCGTGACGCTCGTGCCGTTCGCGGCGCCGCTGGTCTCCTCCGCCCGCACCTTCCTCTGGAGCCGCGAGGCGATCCGCATCCCCGAGCAGGAGGAGTCGGCGTTCCTCACCGAGCACTACCAGCGCCTGCACCGCCTGTTCGCGATCGTGTCGCGCGACGGCTCCTTCGAGGCGCCCCCGGTGCCCGAGCCGCGCCTGGGTCTCACCCTCGAGCACACCGAGGGCGCCGGCCTCCGCGGCTCCTGGTGGTGGCGCTATGGCGTCGAGGGCGCGCGCGGAGTCGAGGCCGAGCGCCTCCCGCTGCGGCTCGACGACGAGTCCGGCTACCGTGACGCCGAGGCCGAGCAGCGCATCCTCGACTCGCTCACCGGTGCAGGCATCGATCCGGAGTCGACCCCCGCGCTGGTCTCCCGCTCGAGCCGGCGCTTGCGGCCCGCGTTCGATCTGCGCGGCATGCAGACCGTCGGGTTCCTCACCGGAGAGGTCGAGCGCCTCCGCGAGCTCGGCACGGTCGAGATCGAGGAGATCGGCGAGCGCGTCGAGTACCGCGAGGCCGCGGTCGCCCCGGTCGTCGCCGTGCAGACCGTCGCTCAGCCCGACAGCCGCGACTGGTTCAACCTCGAGATCTCGGTCACGGTCAACGACGAGGCGGTCCCGCTCGCCGAGATCTTCCTCGCCCTCGCGCGCGGCGACGAGTACATGGTGCTGCCGAGCGGCGTCTACTTCGCGCTCGACGACGAGCGCTTCGGCCGCCTCCGCGAGCTGATCGCCGAGGCGCGCGAGCTCTCGGACGACCAGGGCGAGACCCTGCGCATCAGCCGCTTCCAGTCGTCACTGTGGGACGAGCTCGTCGAGCTCGGCGTCGTCGAGGCGCAGGCCGCGGCGTGGCGCCGGGCGGTCGAGGGGCTCTCCGGATTCACGGCCACGGGGGCCCTCGAGTCGCGCCCGCTCCCTGACGGCTTCTCGGTGGAGCTGCGCCCGTACCAGCAGCTCGGTTACGACTGGCTCTCGTTCCTCTACGACAACCAGCTCGGCGGAGTCCTCGCCGACGACATGGGCCTGGGCAAGACCGTGCAGTCGCTGGCGCTCGTCGCCCGCGCGATGCAGGAGCAGCGCGTCGAGATCGGAGACGCGGGCACCTCGCCGCGCCCGTTCCTCGTAGTGGCGCCCACGAGCGTCGTGCCCAACTGGGTCGGTGAGGCCAAGCGCTTCGCCCCGGGCCTGAAGGTCGTCGGCATCGACGAGACGTCCAAGAAGAAGCGCAGAGCGCTCTCGTCCGTGATCGGCGAGGCCGAGCTGGTGGTCACCTCCTACGCCCTGTTCCGCCTCGACTACGAGTCGTACGCGGGCATCCGCTGGGCGGGCTTCATGCTCGACGAGGCGCAGTTCGTCAAGAACCGGCAGTCGGCCACCCACCAGCTCGCGCGCCGGCTCGACGTGCCCTTCAAGCTCGCGATCACGGGCACTCCGATGGAGAACAACGTGATGGAGCTGTGGTCGCTCCTCTCGATCGTCGCGCCGGGCCTGTTCCCGTCGCCGGTCGGGTTCGCCGAGTTCTACCAGAAGCCGATCGAGCGCGACGCCGACACCGAGAAGCTCAGCCAGCTGCGCCGCCGCATCCGCCCGCTGATGCTGCGGCGGACGAAGGAGCTCGTCGCGACGGAGCTGCCGCCCAAGCAGGAGCAGACCCTCCAGGTCGAGCTCGGCCCGCGTCAGCGCAAGGTCTACGACACCTACCTCGCCCGCGAGCGACAAAGGGTGCTCGGGCTCATCGGCGACTTCGAGAAGAACCGCTTCGCGATCTTCCGCGCCCTCACGGTGCTGCGGCAGGTGGCGCTCGACGCGGCGCTCGTCGACGAAGCGCACGCGACGGTCCCCTCGACCAAGCTCGACCTGCTCGACGAGCTGCTCGCCGACGCGCTGGCCGAGGGGCACCGGGTTCTGGTGTTCAGCCAGTTCACGCGCTTCCTCGGTCGCGTGCGCGGGCGCCTCGATGCGGCGGGCGTCGAGTACGCCTATCTCGACGGAGCGACCAAGAAGCGCGACGAGGTCATCGAGCGGTTCCGCTCGGGCGACGCGGGCGTGTTCCTGATCTCGCTGAAGGCGGGCGGCTTCGGGCTCAACCTCACCGAGGCCGACTACTGCATCCTGCTCGACCCGTGGTGGAACCCGGCGACGGAGTCGCAGGCCGTCGACCGCGCGCACCGCATCGGTCAGACGCGCTCGGTGATGGTCTACCGCCTCGTCGCGAAGGACACGATCGAGGAGAAGGTCATGGCCCTCAAGGAGGCGAAGGCCGCCCTCTTCGCGGCCGTCATGTCCGACGACGGCGCGGCGGCCACCGGCGGCATCACAGCGGAGGACGTGCGGGAGCTGCTGGGCTGATCGAGCTGCTGGGCTGATCGTGCTGCCGGGCCGATCGCTCAGCAGCCCTGCTCGGCCAGCACCTTCGCGAAGGCGCCCGTCTGGTAGACGTACTCGTAGGCCCACGCGCCGATGCTGCTCGGCTCTCCGGAGGAGACCATCAGCACCTGCCCGTCCCAGCAGCGCTCCATCAGGATGCGCGCCCGCGTGATGTGCGGCGTCTGCGTGATGACGGCGACCGAGTCCCACCCGTTCGACTCCGCGTAGTCGCGGAGGGATCGCGCCTCACCCCGGGTCGTCCCCGGCACCGCGGTGAAGCAGACCACGACCATGTCCGGCTCGTCGCAGGCGACCACGTCGCTCTCCTCGGGTCCTGCCGCGAGCTCCGACTGCCAGACCGAGATCAGGAGCGTGTCGGCCACGCCCTCCTCGACCAGCTCGCGGCCGAGCTCCGTGCGGGCCCGAGTGGCCGGCCCGAGCACCAGCACGGCGTCGACGTGCGCGGGCACGTCGTCCGTCGCCGGGAGAACGTAGACGGGGACGCCGACGGCCACCAGCACGACGAGCGCGACCAGCGCCCCGACGGCGGCCCGGCGCGCCGAGCGCAGCGATACCCGCATGCAGCCTCCGATCCCCGGCGGTCACGGTACCGCAGCCGTGTGACGCCGATGTGTCGTCCGCCGTCCCCTGCCTGCCGGTCGACCAGCCGCCGCAGGCGGCGTCTCGAGACCCACCAGCGTCAGCAGATCTTCCGTCGGGCCTCGTCAGCCCAGCAGCCCCCGCACTCCCGCCTCGACGTCAGCGCCGAGCCGTCCGGCCCGCCGGGCGAGCCGCACCGCCACCGACCGGTGCGGGTGCAGCAGCCGCCGCGCCGCCGTGCAGGGGAGGGCGAACGCGCCCGTCACCCCCGCGTCGATCCCCTCGAGCCCGCCGTCGTCGCGGCCGTGCACGAGCTCGCGGCCCTCCCGCGCCAGCGGATCCGGCAGCATCGTCTCGCCGAGCGGCAGCCGCAGCACCGCGAGCACTGCCGCGGCCGCGATGCGCCCCGCGAGGGGCCGCCCGATCGCACCGGCGGCGAGCTCGCCGAAGAAGTCCGCCTGCCGCTCCAGGATCGCGATCGCCGCCTCTGCCACCCGCTCCATCTCGGGGTGCAGCGACAGCCGCGCCAACCGCCGGTAGGCGTGGATCGCGATGTGCGCGTCGACGGCCAGTGCGAGCGCCAGAGGCCCCGCGACCAGCCCCGCGGCCCGGTCGCGCAGCGCGCGGGGGACGGCGGCCTGCTCGGGTGGCCTGGTGTCGACGCCGCGGATCTGCGGCGACGCCGCGAGCACCTCGCCCAGCGCGTCGGCGATGCGGTGGCGGTCGGCCGCCCAGGCGGGCGCGAACGCCCGCACTCGGGGGTCGGGGTGCACGCGCACGATCGGCAGCACTCGCGCGATCACCGCGTGCTCGACGGCGCGTAGGTAGGCGGTCGCGACGATCGCCTCGCGATCGAGCGGAGTGTCCTCGAACTCCCGGAGCGAGAAGCGGTCGCGGAGGCTCCCGTGCGCACTCCGCGTGTAGCTCTCGACGTCGAACGGTTCCGCGATGCCCATGCTGTCCGCCCTTCGGTTCGACCGTACCGCTCCTCTCGCGCTCCTGCGCAGCGAGAGCCCGAACTCGCGCCCCTGCCACACTGGGAGCCGAGCGCCGCCCGGCGCGACGAGGGGGGCGGCATGACCCATCGGGGCTCGGCGATCGGCGCGGTGGTCTTCGCCGCCGTCTGCTTCGGCACCACAGGCACGGCGCAGTCCCTCGGCGCCGCGGCGGTCGATCCGCTGCTCCTGGGCGCTGCCCGCATCGTGCTCGGAGGCGCGCTCCTCGCCGCGCTGCTCGGCCTCGAGGCGGGCCGCGGCACACGGCGCACCCCGCAGCGCGCGCGGCGCTCGACGGTCCTCCTCGTCCTCCTCGGCGCGGTCGGCGTCGTCGCCTACCAGCCCGCCTTCTTCACCGGCACCGCCGAGAACGGAGTCGCGGTCGGCACGATCGTCGCGCTCGGCTCCGCCCCCGCCTTCACCGGCCTGCTCGAGTGGCTGGTGCTGCGCACCGCGCCGAGCCTGCGCTGGTTCACCTCCACGGCCCTCGCCGCCGTGGGTGTCGTGCTGCTCGCCGGCCTCGTGACGGGCGGCGCGAGCGGAGGCGTGTCTCTCCTCGGTCTCGCGGCCTCTGCCGGCGCGGGCGCCTCCTACGCCCTCTACGCCGTCTGCGGAAAGCTGCTGCTCGAGCGCGGTCTCACCCCGGCCGCCGCGATGGGCGCGCAGTTCGGAGTCGCGGCGGTGCTCGCCCTGCCGCTCCTCCTCGCGAGCGCTCCGCAGCAGCTCGTCGGCGCCCTGCCGGCCGTCCTCTGGCTCGGAGTGGTCACGGTGGCACTCGCCTACACCTTCTTCGCCCGCGGCCTCCGTCTCCTCCCCGCAGCGACCGTCTCGACCCTCACGCTCGTCGAGCCCGCCACCGCGACCCTCCTGGGCGTCGCCGTGCTCGGCGAGCGGCTGACCCCGGAGGCGGTCGCCGGCGTCGCCGTGCTCGTCGCCGCAGTCCTCCTCCTCGCCCTCCCCGCGAGGCGCACCGATCGGCAGGCGGCGTCGAGCCTCGCGGAGTAGCCTCGCTCGTGCCGCGGCGCCCTGGCGCCTCACCGATCGACGACGAGGGGCGGAGCGCATGACCAACCCCTGGCTCGCTCTGCCCGGGAGCGGTCGTCGCCGCCCGCTCGTCGAGGCCTCGTGGGAGCGCGCGAGGGGCCATCGCCTCGATCCGGAGCGCCTCACCGCTCCGCTCACCTTCTCAAGCGCCGACCTGCGCGACTACCGGATGGGGCACCCGCTCGCCTCCGTCCTCCCGGTGATCCGGCGACTCCTCGTGCGGGACGCCGACGAGGACAGCGGGGTGCTCGTCGCGGTCGGCGACGCCCTGGGCCGCCTGCTCTGGATCGACGGCGACCAGCGCCTGAAGGGCCTCGCCGAGGGCATGTCGTTCGTCGAGGGCGCGGCGTGGGCCGAGCCCGATGTCGGCACGTCGGCCCCGGGCACCGCGCTGGTGCTCGATCACGGCGTGCAGATCCACGGGGCCGAGCACTTCGCCTCGCTGGTGCATCCCTGGAGCTGCACCGCCGTGCCCATCCACGACCCCGAGACGCACGAGATCCTCGGAGTCATCGACATCACGGGGGGAGCGGAGGTCGTCGCCCCGCAGACCCTGCCCCTGATGGAGGCAACCGCGGCGGCCGTCGAGAGCGAGCTCCTCATCCAGAGGCTCCGCCGGCCGCGGCATCCGCGGCGCGCGAGACCGGCGGCCGCCCGGGCACCGAGCCTGCGCGTCCTCGGGCGCGAGACCGGCCTCGTCACCGCCGACGGAGTCGCGCTCGAGCTGAGCGCGCGCCACGCCGAGATCCTCACCCTGCTCGCCTGGCATCGCGCGGGACTCTCGGCCGAGCAGCTCGCGCTGCACGTGCACGGTCGCGAGGAGGCCGTGGTCACGGTCCGCGCCGAGATGGTGCGCCTGCGCAAGATCCTCGAGACCTCGCTGCCGCGCCTCGTGCCGCTCTCGCGCCCGTACCGGCTCGGCAGCCCGGTCGACCTCGATGCGAGGCAGGTGCTCGGGCTCCTCGACCGCGGGTCACACCGCCTCGCGCTCGACGCCTACGCGGGTCCACCGCTGCCCGGATCGGAGGCGCCCGGCATCCGCGCGATCGCCGACGACCTCCGAGCGAGGGTCCGCGAGAGCGTGCTGACGAGCGCCGCCGTCGAGACTCTGCTCGCCTACGCCAACGGCCCCGACGGCTCGGACGACACCGAGGTCTGGACCGAGCTGCTGCGCCTCCTCCCGCGCCGCTCGCCGCGCAGGGCCGGCGTGGTCGCCCATCTCGAGGCCCTCGAGCGCGACTGAGGGCCGTGCAACGTCGTGCAACCCCCCGCGACGTAGCGTCGGACCGGGCGCTCACCCCGCGCCCGCCCGACAACGATGTCGATGGAGGTCCCCATGACGCTGTACGCCGATCCGGTAGCCGAGCAGGCACCGAAGGAGCCGGAATCCACGGTCTACGCCAACCCGGGCACGGAAGGATCCGTCGCCTCGTTCCGCTCGCGCTACGACCACTTCATCGGAGGCGAGTACGTCGCCCCCGCGAAGGGCCAGTACTTCGAGAACATCACTCCGATCACGGGCAAGCCGTTCTGCGAGATCGCCCGCGGCACCGCGGCCGACGTCGACCGGGCGGTCGAGGCGGGCTGGAAGGCGTTCGCGAGCTGGGGCAAGACCAGCCCGACCGAGCGCTCGAACATGTTGCTGAAGATCGCCGACCGGATGGAGGCGAACCTCGAGCTCCTCGCGGTCGCCGAGACCTGGGAGAACGGCAAGCCGGTGCGCGAGACCCTCGCCGCCGACATCCCGCTTGCGATCGATCACTTCCGCTACTTCGCCGGAGCCATCCGCGCGCAGGAGGGCGGCGTCTCCGAGATCGACCACGACACCATCGCCTACCACTTCCACGAGCCGCTCGGAGTGGTCGGGCAGATCATCCCCTGGAACTTCCCGATCCTGATGGCGGTGTGGAAGCTCGCTCCGGCGCTCGCCGCGGGCAATTGCGTGGTGCTGAAGCCGGCCGAGCAGACTCCCGCGTCGATCCACGTGCTGCTCGACCTGATCTCTGACCTGATCCCCGCCGGCGTGCTCAACGTGGTCAACGGGTTCGGCATCGAGGCCGGCGCGCCCCTCGCCTCGCACCCGCGCATCCGCAAGATCGCCTTCACCGGAGAGACGACCACCGGTCGCCTGATCATGCAGTACGCGAGCGAGAACCTCATCCCGGTCACGCTCGAGCTCGGCGGCAAGAGCCCGAACGTCTTCTTCGCCGACGTGGCCGCCGAACGCGACTCGTTCTACGACAAGGCGCTCGAGGGCTTCTCGTTCTTCGCCCTCAACCAGGGCGAGGTCTGCACCTGCCCGTCGCGCGCGCTGGTGCAGAAGTCGATCTACGACGACTTCGTCGGCGACGGGATCGAGAGGGTCCGCCGCATCAAGCAGGGCAACCCGCTCGACCTCTCCACGATGATCGGCGCCCAGGCGTCCAACGACCAGCTCGAGAAGATCCTGTCGTACATGGACATCGGCAAGCAGGAGGGCGCGAAGCTGCTCATCGGCGGCGACCGCGCCGACCTCGGCGGTGAGCTCAGCGGCGGCTACTACGTCAACCCGACGGTCTTCGAGGGGCGCAACTCGATGCGCATCTTCCAGGAGGAGATCTTCGGACCTGTCCTCGCCCTGACCTCGTTCGACGACTTCGACGACGCCATCGGCATCGCGAACGACACGCTCTACGGCCTCGGCGCCGGAGTCTGGAGCCGCAACGGCGCCCAGCTCTACCGCGCCGGCCGCGCCATCGAAGCGGGCCGTGTCTGGTCGAACACCTACCACCAGTACCCCGCGCACGCGGCGTTCGGCGGCTACAAGCAGTCGGGCATCGGACGCGAGAACCACAAGGTGATGCTCGACCACTACCAGCAGACGAAGAACCTCCTGGTGTCCTACGCGGAAGGGCCGATGGGCTTCTTCTGAGTTGTTGTGCGAGGGCTCCTCGTTCCTCGTCGCCCTCGCCGCGGTCGGCTTTCCGAGGGGGTTGCGGTGGGAGGAGCGGGGAGCGTTCGCGCCGAGATCGATTCGCTGGGACGCGAATCAATCGTTCGGTGCTTGTCTGCACCGGCTCCTCGTTCCTCGTCGCCGGTGCCGCAGTCGGCACTCCGAGGTGGTTGCGGTGGGACGAGCGGGGAGCGTCCGCGCCTAGGGCGATTCGCTGGCACGCGAATCGGCCGTTCGGCGCTTCCCCTTGCGCGGCGCTTCCACGACCTGCCGAGCCGATTCGTCACGAGCGGCTCCCACGCAACAGCCGACACGACCACCCGTGACGAGTCGCACCACCGAAGAAGGGACACTCCATGACGAGCACGCGTGTCGATGTGACACCGGAGGCGGCGGACATGCTCCGCGCGATGACCGAGCTGCACGGGCCCCTGATGTTCCACCAGTCGGGAGGCTGCTGCGACGGCAGCTCACCGATGTGCTTCCCGGTCGGGATGTTCCGCACCGGCGCCTCCGACGTGCTGCTGGAGACCCTGCGCATCGACGGTCTCGAGCCGATCGAGTTCTTCATGTCGCGCTCCCAGTTCGAGTACTGGAAGCACACCCACCTCACCGTCGACCTCGTCACCGGGCGAGGGAGCGGTTTCAGCGTCGAGGCACCCGAGGGCAAGCGCTTCATGATCCGCAGCCGCCTCCTGACCGATGCGGAGCTGGTCGAGTACGGCCTGCTGCCCGAGGCCGCCGTGCAGCTCTGATCCGCCGGGTCAGACGCTCGGCTGCGGCGGAGCGGTCGCGGCGCTCCCCGTGCTGAGCTGCAGCCTCACCTCGGACCCGCGTACGACGGAGGTGCCCGCCGCCGGATCCGTGGAGGCGACCTGACCGGTCGGCACGGTCGAATCGACCTGGGTCGCTGCGCCGACCATCAGCCCGGCCGCCGTGAGCGCGCTCGTCGCGGCGTCGATGCTGCGCCCGGCGACGTCGGGCACGGTGACCATCGGCGCCGTGACGTACTGGGCGTCCGGAGGAGTGAAGTCCGACCCTCCGTACTCGCGGTCGAACGCGGCCATCACCGGGTTCCAGATGCGGTGCCGCGCCAGGATCGCCGGACCGCTGTCGAGGTCGATCGAGTCGAGCGCCATCCGCCTGCCCGAGGCGTCGAGTGCCGAGATGCTGCCCACCCACACCGCGAGCGCCACCTCGGAGGAGGCGCCGAGCGTCCAGCCGTCGGCCGCGCCGTCGGTCGTTCCCGTCTTCGTGATGTGCTCGATGCCGTCGCCGGGGCTCGCGGCCCGACCGGTGCCCTGCGAGGTGACCTCGAGCAGTGCGTACTGCGTCGCTCGGGCGACCGCCTTGCTGGTCGACTGCGTGCAGGTCGACTCGGGTGCGGCGATGTCCTGGCCCTCCGGGCCGACGATCGAGTCGATCGCCACGGCCGAGCAGGTGAGACCGTCGTCGGCGATGCCCGCGTAGGCGATCGCCATCGTCAGCGGAGCGATCTCGTTCGTGCCCAGCACGGTCGCAGGAGTCTTGAGGAGGTCCGTGCCGTCGGCTCGATGCACCAGGAAGGATTCGGCCGTGTCGCGGATCTCGCAGAGATCGAGCAGGTGCGCCATCCCGATGAACCCGGTGTTGATCGAGTCGATCGTCGATTCGAGGGCGTTGAGCGAATCGGGGAAGATCTGCCCGCCGTTGTTCTGCGGGTTGAACGAGGCGTAGTTCTGCGTTCCGTCGCAGCTGTCCGCGAAGCCCGTCCAGTTCTTGTTCTTCGCATCGAACTGCTCCAGGAGCGAGTGGCCGTCCTTCAGCCACTGCATCAGCGTGAACACCTTGTAGGTCGAGCCGGGCTGGAAGCCGTTGCCGCCGCCGTACGCGGCGTCCACGTTGAGGTTGATGGCGGAGTAGTCGGCCCCCTCCGCCGAGGCGATCTGCTCCGGGTCCTGGCTGTACTCCTTGTTCTGCACCATGCTCAGGATCCGTCCGGTGCCGGTCTCGACCCCGACCGCCGCCGCGCCGACGTCGAAGCGGGGGTCCGAGGCGGGAACCTGCTCGGTCATCACCTGCGCCGAGGTCTCCTGCATCCCGAGGTCGATCGTCGTGTAGACCTTGAGCCCGCCGCGCTTCAACGCCGCGTACCGCTCATCGTCGGTGGCACCCAGTGCCGGGTCGTTGCGCAGCACGTGCGAGACGTAGTCGCAGAAGTAGGCGGCGCTCCCCGCGGTCTGGCAGCCGGTGGAGGGCGGCGTGATGTCGGGTACGAGGGCCTCGGCGACGGCGGCGTCGTGCGCGGCGGCGTCGATCTTGCCGTACTCGAGCATCCGGTCGAGGATGTAGTCGCGGCGCGAGGTCGTCTGGGCGTACCCGTTCGCCTCTCCGTTGGCCGCGTCGTCGGGCCGGTCGAAGCGGAACTTCTCGGGGTTGTTGACGATGGCCAGCAGCGCCGCGGACTGCGCGATCGAGAGGTCCGCCGCCGAGGTGCCGAAGTAGTACTCCGCTGCCGCCTCGATGCCGTAGACCGTGCCTCCGAACAGCGCGATGTTGAGGTAGCCGAGCAGGATGTCGTCCTTCGAGTACTCCTTCTCGAGACCGATCGCCAGGCGCATCTCCTTCAGCTTGCGCTCGGGAGTGGTCGCCGTCGCCTCGGCGTAGGCCGCGTCGCGCTCGGTCTCGTCCGAGATCGACTCGGCCTTCTGCACGAGGACGTTCTTGACGTACTGCTGGGTGATCGACGAGCCGCCCTGGGTCTCGCTGTCGAGGAGGTAGGTGCTCGCGATCGCGCGCAGCGTCCCCTGCAGGTCGATGCCACCGTGGTCGTAGAACCGCGGATCCTCGCTCGCCACGAGCGCGTCCTTCACCGAGTCGGCGATCTGGTCGCCCGACACCTCGATGCGGTTCTGGTCGTAGAAGGAGGCGAGCAGCGTCGGGTCGTCGGGGTCGCCCGCGTAGACGTCGGTCTTCTGCATCAGCTCGCCGACCTCGAGGTAGCTCGGGAGCGATTCGAACACCGAGATCGTGCCCGAGGTGGCCGCCGTGGTGAGGGCGACGGCCGGAGCGACGACCACCGTGGCGAGCAGGCCGGCGATCACGCTGACGATCACGAATCCGAACAGCGCGCCGAGAGCTCCGTGGACGGTTCGACGGGGCTGGAAGACGGGGACGTTCGGTCGCTTCAGGATGGATCCTCTCGCTGCATCAGCACCTTAGGCGCGGCCTCCGACATGATCGATCAGGCGCGCCAGCCTCGACCGGGTCCGGTCGACGCGTGCACGACCGCAGGGCACTCCGGCCGCGTCAGTCGAGCAGTGTGCCGTTGACGTCGGCGATGTCGCCCGTGTTGACCGGCGCCTTCCCGGTGCTGACCTGGAGCGGCACGACGGCCCCGCGCAGCACGGTCTCGCCGGCACTCGGAGTCGTGGACGCGACGGAGCCCTGGGAGACGCTCGCGGAGTCGACGGGCTCGGTGATGCCGATCGTGAAGCCCGCCGCGGTGAGGGTCGCCGTCGCCTCGGCGACCGTCGAGCCGGTGACGTCGGGGACCTCTGTCGTGGTCGAGCTCCGCGCGGAGGAGGCGAGCATCGAGGTCGGCGGATCGATGAAGTCGTCTCCGCCGTACTTCTGGTCGAGCGCGGTCATGATCGGCTTGAAGATCGCGTGCCGGGTCTGGGCGGCCTGGGTCGGGATCCCCTCCGTGCCGGTGAGCCTGATGTTGCGGAGGTTGATCTTGGTGCCGTCGTCGAACCCGTTGATGCTGCCCACCCAGACGGCCAGGGCGGCCGACTTGCTGGCCCCCGCGGTCCACACGTCGGCGGCGTCGTCCGTGGTGCCGGTCTTGCCGATGTGCTCGATGCCGTCCCTCGGGTCGGAGGCGTAGCCGGTGCCCGAGGTCATCACGCGCTGCATCGCGTACTGCATGCCGTGTGCGACCTCGGCGGTGACCGAGGGCGTGCAGGTCGAGGCGGGCGCGGCGACGGGCGCTCCGGAGGCGTCGGTGATCCGGTCGATCACGATGGCCGAGCAGGTGGTGCCGTCGTTGGCGATGCCCGCGTAGGCCGTCGCGATGGTCAGCGGCGCGATCTCGTTCGTGCCGAGGACCGAGGCGGGGCCGCTCTGGAGCTCTCTGCCGTCGGCCCGGTGCACGCCGAAGGACTCGGCGGTGGTGCGCACGTCGCAGACGTCGAGCTCGTGCGCCATCCCCATGAACCCGGTGTTGATCGAGTTCGTGGTGGCCTGGAGCGCCGTCATCGAGCCCGCGTCCTCGGAGGAGTCGTCGTTCTTCGGAGCGAAGCGGGCGCCGTCGTAGTACCCGTCTCCGTCGAGGTTGCACTTCTGCGGGTACGTGCTGAAGCCCGAGGTCGGCGAGGCGAACGACTCGTTGATCGTGTGCCCCGACATCAGCCAGCGTGCGAGGGTGAACACCTTGTAGGTGGAGCCGGTCTGGACACCGGACCCGCCGCCCATGGCGAGGTCGACGTTGAGGTTGATGGCGGTGTAGCCGGGGTTCGCGGCGAGGAACTCCTCGTCCTGGCTGTAGTTCGTGTTCTGCACCATCGACAGCACCCGCCCGGTGCCGGGCTGCACGGTGGCGGCGGTCGCTCCGAGATCGAAGCGCGGGTCGGTGGCGGGGATGTAGGAGCTCAGGGCGACCTGCGAGGAGCTCTGGATGTCGAGGTCGAGCGTCGTCACGACGTCGAACCCGCCCTGGCGGATGCGCTGGTAGCGCTCGTCGTCGGTCGCACCGAAGACCTCGTCGTTGCGCAGCACGTTGAGCACGTAGTCGCAGAAGTAGGCGGCGTTGCCGGCCGTCGCGCAACCCGTCGAGGGCTGGGTGATGTTCGGGGTGATCGGCTCGGCGACCGCGGCGTCGTACTGCTCCTGGCTGATCTTCGCGTACTTCAGCTCCTCCGCGAGGATGTAGTCGCGGCGCTCCTTCGTCTCGGCGTAGCCGTTGGCGGCACCGTTCGCCTCGTCGGCGGGGTCGTCGAAGCGGAACTTCTCGGGGTTGTTCACGATCGCGATCAGCGACGCCGCCTGCGAGGTCGACAGCTGGCTCGCGGGAATGCCGTAGTAGTAGTTGGCGGCCGCCTCGATGCCGTAGACCGTGCCTCCGAAGAGGGCGATGTTGAGATACCCGAGGAGGATGTCGTCCTTCGACGACTCCTTCTCGAGGCCGATCGCGAGGCGCATCTCCTTCAGCTTGCGCTCGGGAGTGGGGTCGATCGCCTCCTTGTAGGCCGCGTCGCGCTCGGCCTCGTCGGTGATCGACTCGGCCTTCTGCACGAGCACGTTCTTGACGTACTGCTGGGTGATCGAGGAGCCACCGCCCGAGTCGTTGCCGAGGAGGTAGGTCTGCGAGACGGCGCGCAGCGTGCCCTGGAGGTCGATGCCGCCGTGCTCGTAGAAGCGCGGGTCCTCGCCCGCGACGGCCGCGTCCTTCGCGGTCTGCGCGACGTCGTCCCAGCCGACCTCGACCCGGTTCTGGTCGTAGACCGAGGCGAGCAGGGTGGTGCCGTCGCCGGCGTAGATGTTGGTGCGCTGCATCAGCTGGCCGACGTCGAGGTAGCCCGGGAGGTTCTGGAACAGGCCGATCGTGTTGCTCGTCGCGAGCCCGGTCAACGCGAGCGCCGGGGTCACCCCGACGGTGATGAGGACGCCGGCGACGACGCTCATCCCGATGAATCCCACGATCGCCCGCAGCGACATCCCGAGCGGCTTGGCGGAGCGTCGGGATGCGGTGGGGAGAGCCATGGAGCGGTCGTCCTTTCGGCACGGCGGAGCCGTGGCAGTGCAGAAGGGGAGAGGGGCGAGAGCCTCGCGTCGAACATGCGTCCCCCGAGGTGAATCGTACGTGACGCATCCGACAGGGGCGCGTCCCTCCGCAGAACGACATGCGCGGTGGCGAGGATGCACAGGTCGTCTCTCAGCCTTCGCGGCGGCAGTCGCTCGAGGGGACCCCCGCGGGGCTGTGCGAAGGCCGTAACAGGCGCCCGTCGGGCGCGATGCCTCCGTATCGTTGACCCTGCGTCCCTCGCGCAGGACGCAGCGGCGACGCACCCGCACCATGCGCCGGTCCCGGGGCCCCGGGACGGTCGGATCCGGCAGAAAGCACACCACCATGGCACGCATCTACGACGACGTGACGCAGCTCGTCGGCAACACCCCTCTCGTCCGCATCAACCGCCTCGAGGGCTCCGGCAGCGCGACCGTGCTCGCCAAGCTCGAGTTCTACAACCCCGCGAACAGCGTGAAGGACCGCATCGGCGTCGCCATCGTCGACGCGGCGGAGGCCTCGGGAGAGCTGCCTCCCGGCGGGACCATCGTGGAGGGCACCAGCGGCAACACGGGCATCGCCCTCGCTCTCGTCGGCGCGGCCCGCGGCTACAAGGTCGTGCTGACCATGCCCGAGACGATGTCGGTCGAGCGCCGCGTGCTGCTGCGCGCCTACGGAGCCGAGATCGTGCTGACCCCCGGCGGCGAGGGCATGCGCGGCGCGGTCGAGAAGGCGCAGGCGATCGTCGCCGAGACCCCCGGTGCGATCCTCGCCCGCCAGTTCGAGAACGCCGCGAACCCCGAGGTGCACCGCCGCACCACCGCCGAGGAGATCTGGAACGACACCGACGGCGAGGTCGACGTCTTCGTCGCCGGCATCGGCACGGGCGGCACCATCACCGGAGTCGGCCAGGTGCTCAAGGAGCGCAAGCCCGGCGTGCAGATCATCGGCGTCGAGCCGATCGATTCGCCGCTGCTCACCCAGGGCACCGCCGGTCCGCACAAGATCCAGGGCATCGGTGCGAACTTCGTGCCCGCGATCCTCGACCGCGAGGTCTACGACGAGATCATCGACGTGACCCTCGCCGACTCCGTGCGCGTGGCGCGCGACCTGGCCGCGCAGGAGGGCATCCTGGGAGGCATCTCCTCCGGTTCGATCATGTGGGCCGCCCTCGAGGTCGCCAAGCGCCCCGAGAACGCCGGCAAGACGATCGTCGCGATCGTCTGCGACTTCGGCGAGCGCTACATCTCGACCGTCCTCTACGAGGACCTCCGCAGCTGAGCGGGACGCCAGGTTCCGGTCGAGCAGGCACGATCTCGGCCGGAACCCAGCAGCCCGGCGCGCTCCGACGTCTGATCGAGGACGTCCGGACGGCGCGCGAGCGCGACCCCGCGGCCCGCAGCGCCGTCGAGGTCGTCCTCGCCTACCCCGGACTCCACGCCGTGTGGGTCCACCGCGTCGCCCACTCCTGGTGGCGGCGCGGCCTCCGCCTCCCCGCGCGTCTGCTCGCGCAGGCGGCGCGTGCCGTCACCGGAGTCGAGATCCACCCGGGCGCGGTCATCGGCCGTCGCCTCTTCATCGACCACGGGATGGGAGTCGTGATCGGCGAGACGGCTCGCATCGGCGACGACTGCATGCTGTACCACGGGGTCACGCTGGGCGGGAAGTCGGCTCGGCGCGAGCGCCGCCACCCGAGCATCGGCGACCGGGTGGTGCTCGGTGCCGGCTCCGTCGTGCTCGGCCCGATCACCCTGGGCTCCGATGTCAGCGTCGGCGCCAACGCGGTCGTGGTGAAGGACGCCCCGGACGGTGCCGTGCTGGTGGGCATCCCCGCGCGCGACCTTCGGGCGATGGGCCGCGCCGACGACGCCCCCGCCGACTCCGGCTTCTTCGTCGATCCCGCGATCTACATCTAGCCGCGCGCCGGGCGGGAGGCGCCTGCGCGGCTCGGCCCGTCACTCCGCCCCCCTCGACACCCTTCGGCTCGTGACACCACCTTCGGCTCGCGAGTACCGCGTATTCCTGCGAGCCGAACGCGATCTCGCGAGCCGGAGGTCCACCCGGAGTCGGTGGCCCGGGTCTAGGAGCCGTGCGCGATCCTCCGCGGAGCGCCCTTGATCGTCGCGAACGCGTCGAGCGCGTGCGCCCGGGTCTCCTTCAGGTCGAGGATCGGCGCGGGGTAGTCCTCGCCGTCCTGGGTGAGGGTGTCGCCGAGCGTCCACGGCTCGTGCACCGCCGAGCCGCCCACCGACGCGAGCTCGGGCACGTTCTCGCGGATGTAGTCGCCGTCGGGGTCGAACTTCTTCGACTGCGTCACCGGGTTGAAGACGCGGAAGTAGGGCGACGCGTCGGCACCCGAGCCCGCGACCCACTGCCAGTTGGCCGCGTTGCTCGCCGGGTCGGCGTCGACGAGCGTGTCCCAGAACCAGCTCTCGCCCACCCGCCAGTCGACGAGCATGTTCTTGATCAGGAACGAGGCGGTGACCATCCGGACCCGGTTGTGCATGTACCCCGTGTTCCATAGCTCGCGCATCCCGGCGTCGACGAGCGGGTAGCCCGTGCGCCCCTGGTGCCACGCCTGGATCTCGTCGTCGTGCGGCTCGCCCCAGGGGAAGGAGTCGAAGCGCGTGTCGAAGTTCGCGGTCGCGAGATCGGGCCAGTGGAAGAGCAGGTGGTAGCAGAACTCTCGCCAGAGCACCTCCGACGCGAAGCGCTCGCCGCCCTGCCCGCGGTGCGTGCCGTCGCGGTGCGCCTCCTCGACCGCGTGCCATACCTGGAACGGGCTGATCTCGCCCCAGCGCAGGTGCGCCGAGAGGTTCGAGGTCGCATCCTGCGCCGGCTTGTCGCGCCCGTCGGCGTACTCGTCGAGCTGCTCGGCGATGAAGGCCCGGAGGCGCTTCGCCGCGGCCTTCTCGCCCGGCTCCCAGCGCTGCCGCAGGCCCTCGGCCCAGTCGGGGCGGGTCGGCAGCAGCTCCCAGTCGTCGAGGGTGTCGGAGGCGATCCGCCCACGGAAGCCGTCGATCGAGCGCGGTCGGGCGAGCGGGGCGCGAGGGGTGTCGCGGTTGCGGCAGGCCCGGGCGAAGGGGGTGTAGACGGAGTAGGGACCGCCGCCGCCGGTCTGCACCGTCCACGGTTCGAACAGCAGCGAACCCTGGTGGCTCTCGGCCTCGATGCCGCGCGAGCGCAGGCTCTCCTTGACCGCCGTGTCGACGGCGCGCTCGGCTCCTCCGTAGCGGCGGTTCCAGTGCACCGCGCCCGCGCCGACCTCCTCGGCGAGCTGCAGGACCACGGCCTCCGCCGGGCCGCGCCGCAGCACGAGCGACGCGCCGTGCTCGTCGAGGTCGGACGCCAGCGAGACGAGGCTCCCGTGCAGCCACCAGCGCGCGGCGCCGCCGAGCGGACGGATCCCCGACGACTCGTCGTCGAGCACGTAGAGGACGACGACCGGGGCGTCGCGATCGACCGCTGCGCGCAGGGCGGGGTTGTCCGCGAGACGCAGGTCGTCGCGGAGCCAGACGAGGGTCGGAGAGGAGGAGCTCATGATCTGACCATGATCGGCGAGGTCGTCGCCCGGAGCGAAGACCTGGCCGCGCACGCCGGTGCGTGCTAACGGCCCCGTGTGTCAGCGGAGTGTCGTCAGCGCAGGCGCGTCACGCGGAGTCGACGCTTTCGCGCAGCTTGTCGCACAGCGCGATCAGCTGCGCCAGCTCGTCGTCGTCGAGGGCGGATCCCACCTGGTCCGAGATGGTCTCCATATGGGTCATGGCGACGCGGCGGAACAGGTCGTAGCCCTGGTCCGTGATCGCGATGACCGTTCCGCGGGCGTCGGTCGGATCCTCGCTCTTGGTCACGAGGCCGCGGCTGACGAGCCGGTCGATGAGGCGGCTGACGCTGGGCTGCGTGAGCAGCACGTGACGATTGAGATCGCGCAGACGCGCTCGGCGCTCCGGCTGGCGAGTCAGGTTGAAGAGGACGTCGTACTCGTTGAGCGAGATCTCCTTCGACGGGAACTCCGTGCTCAGTGTCCGCATCACGTGGACCTGGGCTCGGAAGAGCGACTCCCATGCCGCCACAGCGCGTCTCGATGCCACGCGGCCTCCTCTGTCGTTCTCAGGATACGGCGTGTCCACGCTCAGGAGGCACGCCGTGCTGACCCGTCCGGAACAGTCGCGGAGCCCGGACCGGGATCGCCATCGCGTCGGTCCGGGAACGACAGAAGGCCGGCCGCTGAGGCGAGCGGCCGGCCTTCATTCCCTTGCACCAAGAGTGTCCTGCAATCACATTCGCGCTTCGCCGCCACAGCAAACGACTAACGCTCTTGAACTATATTACGGATCGATAACGCCGCAAGACCTGATTTGCTGAGACCTCGCTGGGTGCCTCCGGAGCCCACCTCTAGGGTCGAGGGATGACTCGCACCGACCGCCTCTACGCCCTCGTGGAGGAGCTGCGCGCCGTCGCACCGCGGCCGAGGAGCGCCCGCTGGCTGGCGGGGAGATTCGAGGTCAGCGCCCGCACGATCGAGCGAGACCTCTCGGCCCTGCAGCAGAGCGGAGTCCCGATCTGGGCGGAGCCCGGGCGCAACGGGGGCTACTGCCTCGATCCGGCGCACACCCTGGCGCCCCTGAACATGACGGTCGACGAGGCTCTCGCGGTGATGATCGGTCTGGGCGCGCTCACGACCAGCCCGTTCCGTGACGCGGCGGCGTCGGCGCTCCGCAAGGTCGTGGCCGTCGCTGACGACAGCAGTCTCGCGGAGTCTGCGGCCCTGGCCGCCCGCATCCACCTGCTCGGCGTGCACCGACCCGGCGGGAATCCGCCCGCGCTGGCCGATGCGTTGACGAGCGGACGCGTCCTGCGGATCGACTACACCGACAGCCACGGCGTCTCCACACAGCGGGACGTCGAACCCCTGGGCTTCGTCGGCAAGGGCAGTGACTGGTATCTGATCGCCTGGTGCCGCCTGCGCGACGGTCTCCGGGCGTTCCGCGGCGACCGCATCACCGCGGCCGAGCCGCAGGCCGAGCGACCGCCGCGCCGTCCCCTCCGCGGGGAGGACCTCGGCATCATCGACGGGGAGCTGCGCAGGGTCGGTGCGGGCGGGAAGTCTCCGTGAACACCGACAGGACGGTGTCGCCGACGTGGCCCAGGGTGGAGTCGTCGGGCCGGGTGGCCCGACGGGAAGGACACCGTGGACCTCGTCTCGATCCGCATCATCACGCACGACGTCGATCGCCTCGCCCGCTTCTACGAGGTGGTGACGGGAGTGGTCGCCACCCGGCCCGCTCCGGTCTTCGCCGAGCTGAGGACGCCCAGCGGGCTCCTCGCGATCGCGAGCACGGCCACCGTCGCGATGCTCGGCGAGCGCGCGCCGACGCCCGGCCGCAACGACTCGGCGATCATCGAGTTCCTCGTCGCCGATGTCGACGCGGAGTTCGCTCGACTCCGCGACGTGCTCGAGGACGTCGTGCTCGAGCCCACCACGATGCCGTGGGGCAACCGCTCGACCCTCTTCCGCGACCCCGACGGCACCCTCGTGAACCTCTTCTCCCGCCCGTCGCCCTGACGCCGACACCGGCGGTCGAGGAACCACGGATCGTCGAGACCGCCCGTCAGCTCGGGCTCCCTCGACCTCTCACCCTCGGCGTCCCGGGGCGGCCGGAGTACCGGACTGCTGCACTGTCGATCACGCCTCCTGACGGTGCCGGCGCAGCCGCACGGCCCCCTCGGCGAGTGCGACGACCGGCCGCCATGCTCGAGGCGTCCGGTTGAGAACGCGTGCCAGCGTTCTCAACGAGCCGGACGCAGCACGCTCTGCGGGACGCAACCACCCTGGGAGCCGACCGCGGCGGAGCGAGCGCTGCGCGCTCGCGCAGCGATCCGACTCAGAACAGGTCGGGCGAGGGCGTCGAGGCGTAGCGGATGGCGACGTCGGCGTGGCGGTCGAAGCGGTAGCCGACGCCGCGGACCGTGCGGACGATGTCCTCGTAGCGGCCGAGCTTGGCGCGGAGGCGGCGGACGTGCACGTCGATGGTGCGCTCGTTGGGGGCGTCGTCGTCGGCGGCACCCCAGAGGGAGGCGATCAGCTCGGCGCGCTCGATGGTGCGGCCCTCGCGCAGCACGAGGTACTGCAGCAGCTCGAACTCCTTGTAGGTGAGAGCGGTGGTCTCGTCGTCGAGGATGACGCGCTTGCGGGAGATGTCGATGACGACTCCTCCGGGGGCGCGGTCGAGGTCGGGCTCGGCGTCGGCGCGGCGGCGGGCGACGGCCGCCGGGTCCTGCAGGGCGAGGCGCACGACGTCGACGTCGCGTCCGCCGGCGCCCTGCGGGGCGAGGGCGACGGAGGCGTAGGTCTCGGCGTCCGGGGCGAGGAGTGCGGTGACGCGCTTGAGTTCCTCGACGAGGCGGCCGAGGTCGACTCCGGCCGCACGGGCCTTCGCCTCGTCGATGCCGACGTAGAGGGCGAAGCCGCGGGCCTCGGTGCCCTGGGGCACGGCGCGCAGGCGCGGGGCAGTGGGGGTGCTCTCGGTGACGGCCTGGAGGCGGGGGGTCTCGGTGCTGGCGGCGGTACGGGCGTGGAGGAGGGTCATGACGAATCCTTGGGGGTGTTCGGATCCGGGACGAGTGTATGAGGAGCGGATCCGGGTGTGCGCTGCGGCGCCGTCCGCGTGACGCGGCCGGCAGAGACGGATGCGGGCATCCGGGGGACCCACCGCGCCTGCGACGCCCGTCCGATCGAGGTGATCGGCCCGATCAGGAGGATCGGGGGGCGGAGGCTGTGCGGGGATCCGGCGAGGTCAGTGCCTCACGCACACATTCGACAACACATGACGAGGCCCCCGGCCATCATCATGCCGGCATTCCCGGAGGCCTCGAAGGAGGTCAGGGCGTGCGCGTTGTCAGTCATGTTCAGAAGTAAAGCGGACGATGACGCCGTGCGTCAACAGATCTCCGCGGGTCGCGCGGAATGCGTGGGCGCCCGCCCCTGGGACGGGGGCGCCCACGACCGGTCAGCCCGCCAGGCCGTACAGGCGGTCGCCCGCGTCGCCGAGCCCGGGCACGATGTAGCCCAGCTCGTTGAGGCGCTCGTCGAGCGAGCCGAGGACGATCGTCACGTCGCGGTCGCCGAACGCCTTCTCGACGGCGGCGAGCCCCTCGGGGGCGGCCAGCAGGCACACGGCCGTGACGTCGACGGCACCGCGGTCGAACAGGAACTGGATCGCCGCGATGAGCGAGCCTCCGGTGGCCAGCATCGGATCGAGCACGAAGCACTGCCGGTTGGAGAGGTCCTCGGGGAGGCGCTCGGCGTAGGTGGTGGGCTCGAGGGTCTCCTCGTTGCGCGCCATGCCGAGGAACCCGACCTCGGCGGTGGGGATGAGCTTCACCATGCCCTCGAGCATCCCGAGGCCCGCGCGGAGGATCGGGACCACCAGCGGCTGCGGGTCGCTGAGCGCGAGGCCCGTGGTCGTCGTGACCGGCGTCTCGATGGTGACCGAGCGGGTGCGGACGCCGCGGGTCGCCTCGTAGGCGAGGAGCGTCATCAGCTCCTCGGCCAGCTGCCGGAAGGTGGGGGAGGGGGTGCGCTTGTCGCGCAGCACGGTGAGCTTGTGCGTGATCAGCGGGTGGTCGGCTACGTGGACGCGCATAAGCTCAATCTACTTGGCGGCCGTGGGCCGCCGGAGCCGGGAGGAGTGGCGTGATGCGCGAGAGCGACCTGCGCCCGCCCCCCGGCTCGGACGGCTGGATGGCGCTGGCGCTCGGCGAGGCGAGGCGGGCCTCCGGCTGGGGTGACGTGCCGGTCGGCGCGGTGGTCGTCGACGCCGACGGTGCCGTCATCGGCCGCGGGCGCAACGAGAAGGAGCTGCGCACGGATCCGACCGCGCACGCCGAGGTCGTCGCCCTGCGCGAGGCCGCGAAGGCCCGCCGGGACTGGCAGTTGACCGGCTGCACCCTCGTGGTCACCCTCGAGCCGTGCGCGATGTGCGCCGGCGCGATCCTCGCCTCCCGGATCGAGCGCGTGGTCTTCGGCGCCTGGGACGAGAAGGCGGGCGCGGCGGGATCGCTGCACGACCTCCTCCGCGACCGCCGGCACAACCACGTGGTCGAGGTCTACCCGGGAGTGCGCGCCGACGAGAGCACGCGGCTGCTCGTCGACTTCTTCGCCGCCCGGCGCTGAGCCCGAGTCAGGCCCCCAGCCACTCGGTCAACGCGAGCTCGGTCGCTGTGAGCATGCGGGCGAAGCGTCCGGCGTCGACGTCGGCCTCGAGAGTGCCTGAGCAGTAGCCCGCCTCAGCGGCGTACGCCGCGTCGCCCTCGAGCCACCGCCCGGCCATCTCGCCCGTGAGCTCGGGGTGGAACTGCACGCCGAGCAGCCAGTCGCCGATGCCGAAGGCCTCGACGGGGTACTCCTCCGAGGTGGCCAGCACTGTCGCGCTCGGCGGCAGGTCGAAGGTGTCGCCGTGCCACTGCATCACCGGCACGCCCGCGAAGTGGCGCAGCGGCGACCGCAGCCCCGCCTCCGTGGGCTCGATCGTCCGGAAGCCGACTTCACGCGTCGGGCCCGCGTAGACGCGCTCGCCGAGCGCCGCCGCGATCAGCTGTGCGCCGAAGCAGACGCCGAGCGTGGGACGGCGGGAGTGCAGTCGATCCTGCAGCAGCGCGATCTCGGGGGTGATGAAGGGGTGGTGGACGGTCTCGTAGACGCCGGCGCTCGATCCGAGCGTGACGACCAGATCGGGATCGACGATGTCGACGGAGCCGAGATCGGTGCCGGCCACCGCCTCCACCTCGAAGCCCAGACCGCGCAGGATCGGGTCGAGGACGCCGAGGCCGGCGCCCCGCTCGTTGACGATCGCCAGTGCGTGCCGCACGTCACACCGCCGTATCGGGGTCGGCGCGGTCGACGTCGGGCTCGAGGTAGATGACGCGAGCGGCAGGAACGGCGTCGCGGATCCGCTGCTCGGTCGCATCGATGCCCGCGGCCAGCTCCGCGACGGTCTCGGCCGCCGGGAAGGCGAGCTTCGCGGCGACGAGGATCTCGTCCGGACCGAGGTAGAGGGTCCTCATGTGGATGATGCGGTCGACGTCGTCGCCCGACTCGATCGCCGAGCGGATCGCCGCCGTGTCGGCCGGGGTCGCGCCCTCGCCGACGAGGAGGCTCTTGGTCTCGACGCCGAGGACGATCGCGACGATGATCAGCAGCGTGCCGATCATGATCGTGCCGATCGCGTCGAAGACCGAGTTCCCGGTGATCACCGAGAGCACGACTCCGAGGAACGCGAAGGTCAGACCGGTCAGTGCCGCGACGTCCTCGAGCAGCACGACCGGCAGCTCCGGCGCCTTCGCCCGGCGGATGAACTGCAGCCACGACTGCGCGCCGCGCGCGGGGTTCGACTCCTTCACCGCGGTGCGCAGCGAGTAGCTCTCGAGCCCGATCGACACCAGGAGCACGACGATCGGCAGCCAGACGTTCTCGAGCTCGTGCGGGTGCGTGATCTTGTCGATGCCCTCGTAGAGCGAGAAGACGCCTCCGACCGAGAACAGGATGATCGCGACGACGAAGGCGTAGACGTACCGCTCGCGGCCGTAGCCGAAGGGGTGCTCGTCGTCGGCGGCCTTGCGCGACTTGCGGCCGCCGAGCAGGAGGAGCAGCTGGTTGCCCGAGTCCGCGAGCGAGTGCACGCCCTCGGCGAGCATCGAGGCCGACCCCGAGAAGAACCAGGCGACGAACTTCGTCAGAGCGATGCCGAGATTCGCGGACAGCGCCGCGACGATGGCCCTGCTTCCTCCGGATGCGCTCACGTGGTCTCCTCGAGGATCCGAATGCGGGTGGGGCGGTCGGGCCATCCTAGGGAGTCCGCGCCCCGGCGGTGGAGCCGCTGTCCGCCCTTCGTAGGATGTGCGGATGACCGATGCTCCCGTGCAGCTCCCGTCCATCGCCGTCCTGGGCCTCGGCTCGATGGGCGGAGCGATCCTCTCGGGGCTCCTCGCTCCGGGCGTGCAGGTCGAGGGCGGGGTCCGCGTGACCAACCGCGACGCCGCGAAGGCGGCGCTCTGGCACGACCACCCGGTCGTCACCGCGTTCGCGACCAGCGATGATCCGGAGGCGAACCGCCGGGCCGTCGAGGGCGCCTCCGTCGTACTCGTGGCCGTCAAGCCGCACATGGTGCCGGCGCTGCTCGACGAGATCGCCGAGGCGCTCGCTCCGGGCGCGGTCGTGGTGAGCGTCGCTGCGGGAGTCACGGTCGAGACGTTCGAGCGCCACCTGCCCGAGTCGGTCGCCGTGCTGCGCTCGATGCCCAACACCCCCGCCGTCGTGGGGCGCGCCGTCACCGGGCTCAGCGCGGGTACGCGGTCGAGCGCCGAGGACCTCGCGCTGGTGCGCCGTCTGTTCGAGACGGTGGGCGAGGTGGTCGAGGTGCCGGAGTCGCAGCTCGACGCGCTCTCGACGATCTCCGGTTCCGGCCCGGCCTACGTCTTCCTGCTGATCGAGCAGCTGACGGCGGCGGCGATCGCGAAGGGCTTCACGCCCGAGCAGGCGGCGACCATGGTGAACGGCACGTTCCTCGGGGCGGCCGAGCTCCTCGTCGACTCCGGAGAGGACCCGGCCGAGCTGCGCCGCCGGGTGACGAGCCCGAACGGCACCACCGAGCGGGCGATCGCGGTGCTGCAGGAGGCGGACCTCGCCGCGCTCTTCGCCCGCGCGACCGACGCGGCCCTGGCCCGCGCCCGCGAGCTCGCCGCCTCCTGACGCCCGTGCTCAGGAGCCGAGGGCCGCGAAGCGCTCGATGTCGCTGGGGGTGCCGCTGACCACGATCAGGTCGTGGTTCGAGACGACGGTCTGCTCGGTGGCGTAGGTGAACGGCTTGCCGGGGCTCTTCACTCCGACGACCGTCACCCGGTGCTTGCGGCGCACCCCCGACTCGGTGAGGGTGAGGCCGCGGATGGGCTTCGGCGGGTACATCTTGGCCAGCACGAAGTCGTCGTCGAACTCGATGAAGTCGAGCATGCGGCCCGAGACGAGGTGCGCGACGCGCTCGCCGGCCTCGGCCTCGGGGTAGATGACGTGGTTGGCGCCGATCCGCTCGAGGATCTTGCCGTGCGAGCGCGAGATCGCCTTGGCCCAGATCTGCGGGATCTTGAGGTCGACCAGGTTCGCGGTGATCAGCACCGAGGCCTCGATCGAGGAGCCGACGGCGACGACGGCGACCTGGAAGTCCTGCGCGCCGATCTGCGCGAGGGCGTCGAGCGAGCGAGCGTCGGCCTGCACCGCGTGGGTCACCCGCTCCGACCACTTCTGCACGAGGCCCGCGTCGGCGTCGACGGCGAGCACCTCGCGGTCGAGTCGGTCGAGCTGGCCGGCGGTGGCGGCGCCGAAGCGCCCCAGGCCGATCACCAGCACCGGGGCGTCGTACCTGATGCGGTCAACCAACGATGGGCCTCTCTTCGGGTCGTCTGAACAGCTGCCGGCGCTGGCTGGCGGCGAGCGCGGCGGCGAGTGTCACGGTACCAACGCGGCCCATGAACATCGTCAGCGCCAGCACGTAGACACCGGAGGGGGGCAGCTCGGCGGTGAGCCCTGTCGAGAGCCCGGAGGTGGCGAAGGCCGAGATCACGTCGAACAGCACGTAGTCGAGGGAGGCCTTCGTGATCTGCAGGATGATCACCGACGAGACCGCGACGGTCGTGGCTCCCCACAGCACGACCGAGACGCCCAGGCGCAGCACGTCGTTGGGGATCCGCCGGCCGAACGCCTCCATGTCGTTCACACCGCGGGCCTCGGCGAACGCGGCGAGGAACAGGATCGCCAGCGTCGTGACCTTGATGCCGCCCGCGGTCGAGGCCGAGCCTCCGCCGATGAACATCAGCATGTCGGTGACGAGCAGGCTCGAGCCGTTGAGATCGGGGATCGTGATCGTCGAGAAGCCGCCGGAGCGCGTCATCGTCGACAGGAAGAACGACTGGAACACCGTGTCGCCCGCATCGAGCACCCCGAAGGTCTTCGGATTGTCGAACTCGAGCACGATGTAGAGCACCGCCCCGGCGACCAGCAGGATCACCGAGGTGAGCAGCGTCAGCTTGACGTGCACCGACCACTTGCTCGGGCGGCGCCAGCCCCGCGAGAGGGCGTAGATCACCGGGAACCCGATCGAGCCGAGGAACACGCCGATCATCAGGATGCTGAGGAACCAGTAGTCGTCCTCGAACGGGGTGAGGCCCGCGGCGTTCGGCGCGAACCCGGTGTTCGTGAACGCCATCGCCGAGTAGTAGAAGGAGTGCCAGACCGCCTCGCCGATCGGGATGCCGTCGATCAGCATCCGCGGGAACAGCAGCAGAGCGACGACGACCTCGATCGCGGCGGCGCTGACGGCCACCGTGGTCAGCAGCCCGCCGATCTCGCCGAGCCGGACCGCCTGGCCCTCGGCGACGGGGCCGGAGTGGATCCGCAGGGGGTTCGAGTCGCTCGCGACCATCAGCTTCGCGCGGAGGCCGAGTCGGCGTGAGACGGCCAGCCCCATGATCGACGCGAGGGTCAGCACGCCGAGCGCGCCGATGTTCACGCCGACGAAGATGATCGAGTGGCCGAACGCCGACCAGTACGTGGCCATGTCGACGGTCGCGAGGCCGGTGACGCAGATGACCGACATCGCGGTGAAGAATGCGTCGTGCAGCGGAGTGACGGTGCCGGTCGTGCTCGAGATCGGCAGAGAGAAGAGGAGCGTGAAGACGAGGATCAGCGCCGAGAAGATCAGGATCGCGAAGCGCGAGGGCGAGCGGCCGGCGAAGTCGTCGATCAGATCGCGGGCCCGCTCGAAACCGGACCAGGGCGAGATCGGCGAGACGCCGACGGGGCTGCGGAACTGCTGCCGAACCACCACGGCGATCCTCCACTCGATCGCGGCCATGCTACCCGGCCCGCGTCGCGGACCCGGCATGCACGGCACGGCATACGCGCAGGCGCCACCCTGGTCGGCCGGGAGCCGCGCTGACTACCCTGGGCGACATGGCTGACATCTTCGCGGTGATCGCGGACGGCACGCGCCGCGACATCCTCTCGATCCTGCTCGAGCAGCGGGCCGAGGGGACGACCGTCGCGGGGGGCATGAGCGTCTCGCGGATCGTCGCGCGGCTCGAGCTGAGCCAGCCGACGGTGTCGAAGCACCTCAAGGTCCTGCGCGAGGCGGGGCTGGTCACCGTCCGCGAGAGCGGGCAGCACCGCTACTACGCGCTGCAGTACACGCCGCTCGAGGAGCTGGAGGACTGGCTCCTCCCGTTCCTGGCCGCCGACGACCTCGACGAGGAGCCCGGCGTGCTCGACGCACCGACCGCGGCGCGCGCCGAGTCGCTCGGGCGGGCGCTCGCCGACCGGACGCACCAGGTCAGCACGGTGGTGCAGGACATCCAGCGCGGAGTGAGCGAGGGCGCCACGAAGGTGGCCGAGGTGCTGCGCATCCGCAAGTGACCGGCCGTCCGCCCCGGTGCTCCGTGTCGTGTAAGCTCGCGGGAGCCAGTTTTTCGTAAGCGGCCGTCCGTCGGGCGGTCGACCCCCTGAACGTTGTGAGGTCTTCGTGGGTTCTGTCATCAAGAAGCGTCGCAAGCGTATGGCGAAGAAGAAGCACCGCAAGCTGCTTCGCAAGACTCGTCACCAGCGTCGCAACAAGAAGTAGGCTCGCGCCTCTTCCCACTCGAGCGTCCGCCCCTCACGGGGTAGGGCGCTCGTCTGCGTTACAGCACTCCTCTGCGTCACAGCACTCCTCGGCGTCACGGGGCCTGCCGGTCGCTACGCGCCTCCGCTCGGTGCGTCCCGGCCTCCCTCTACACTGACCGGATGGCGGACGTGCAGCTGACTCTCGTGGGGAAGCCCGGCTGCCATCTCTGCGACGACGCCCGCGCGGTGATCCAGGGGGTCCTCTCCGACCTCGGTGACGACGCCACGGCGCCGGTCGTCATGCTGTCGGAGCTGTCGATCCTCGACGACGCGGAGCTCCACGAGCAGTACGTCGAGGAGATCCCCGTCCTCCTGATCGACGGGCGCGTCCACACCTACTGGCGCGTCGACCCCGTGCGCCTCCGCCGAGCCCTCCTGGAGCACGCATGACCATCCGCCACGTCGTCGCCTGGAAGCTGAACGCCGACGATCCTGCGCAGCGCTCGGAGCACACGGAGCAGATCTCGGACGCCCTGCGGAGCCTGCTGCCGATCATCCCCGAGATCGAGTCGATGACGATCGGCAGGAACGCGATGTTCCCGAAGGACAACTTCGACATGGTGCTCGTCGCCGACTACGCCGACGCCGACGCGCTGAACGCCTACGTCGAGCACCCCGATCACCGACGAGTGGCCGGGTTCATCCGACCCCTGGTGCGCGAGCGGGCCTGCGTCGACTTCGAGGTCTGAGCTCATGGCATGGCCTGCGGCCGTCGCGTCGTTCTGGTGAGGGCTGCAGCTGTCGCGTCGTTCTGGTGAGGGCCTGCGGGCGTCGCGTCGTTTTGGTGAGGGCCTGCGGGCGTCGCGTCGTCGCTGACGGTGCGGGTGCGGAGCGGCCGTGATCGGAACGTTGTAGAGCGCCCTCGCATGGGGGACCGGAATTCCTTCAACCCGTGGTTGAAGCCGCATAGTCTCTTCACGGGGAGGGCCGCTCCCCGTTTCCGGGGTGCACGCCGCCCCGGCGGGGGAGGAACATCCATGTCACGTCAGCGTCGCCGCAGCGCGGCCTCAGGGTTCGCCGCCGTCGCGGTGCTCGTCGCGACTCTCGCGCTGCCCACCGCCGCGCACGCGACAGAGACCGTGCCGACCGACCCTGCGACCTCGGTCGTGACCGAGCCCGAACTGCCCTCGATCCCGGAGGTGCCGGCCGAGCCGGAGATCCCGACGATCCCCGAGGTGCCGACGGAGCCGACCACCGACCCCGAGCCGGAGGTGCCGGGCGTGCCCGAGGTGCCGGTTCCCGAACCGGAGCCGGAGGTGCCCGGTGTCCCCGAGGTGCCGACCGAGCCCGAGCAGCCGAGTGAGCCCTCGCAGCCGAACGAGCCGTCCCAGCCGCAGCAGCCGACTCAGCCGCAGCAGCCCAGCCAGCCGCAGCAGCCCGCTCAGCCGGCGCAGCCCGCTCAGCCGGCGCCCGGATCGTCCTCCGGCGGCAGCTCCGGCGGCAGCGGCGGCGGCTCGAGCGGTGGCGGTTCGAACGGCGGCACCGCGACGACGGAGGCGGGCTCGGCCGCGCCGCGCTCGTCGGCACCCGGACGCACGCTCCTCTCGACCTCGGCCGCCGATCCGGCTGCCGCTCCCGCTCCCGCCTCCGAGGGCCAGCCCGCCACCGAGGCGAGCACCCCCGCCGTCTCCGTCTACCTGACCCGCGACGCGGGAGTCGACCCGGGCGCGCTCACCGTCGACCTCGCCCGGTTCTACGGAGTGGGCGTCGCCTACGCCGGCTTCCAGCGCGAGGAGGTCGCCACGGCCGTGCTCCGCGCGCCGGCGGGCACCGAGACCGCGCTCAGCGTCGCCGACCGGCAGGACGGCGCGGCCTTCAGCACCGGCTCGGCCACCGTGCCCGCCGTGGCGCTCACGTCGATCGGCAGCTACACCGTGACCACGACCGGCGACCGCGGGTCCCGCGCCGAGACGACCTTCGCGCTGATCGCCTCCTCCGGACCCGGCGTCCTCGTCGAGCCCCGCGAGGCGGGCGGCGAGCAGGCGGAGGCGCCCCGCGGCGCGGTCTGGGGCTTCGGCCCGGTCGAGAGCGTCGCCGTCGCGGCGTACACCACGGCGGGCAAGCGCGCCGATCTCGCGGCCGGCGACCTGGCGGTGCGCGTCGATGCGCTCGGCTGGTCCGATCTCGCGCTCGGCGACTCCGTCGTGGAGGACCCGACGGCCGCGCTCTACTGCATCGTCGCCGTGGGCTCGATCTCTGGCCGCACCGCCGCGGTGACCGTGGCCTACCCCGAGGGCGATTCGGCCGCCGAGGTCCCCGAGGCGTCGCAGGTCTGCGGCATCGCCATCACCGCCGCGAAGACCGGGCTCGGCTCGACGGCCGCCGGCAGCACCGAGGGGACCGGCGGTCTCTCGGCGGGAGTCGGCCTCACCATCGGCGCGGGCGTGCTGGTCGCCGCACTCGTCGCAGGCCTCGTCACCGCCGTGGTGCTCCGCCGCCGCCGTGAGAACGACGACCTCCTCATCGGCGGCCCCCTGCCCCACCCCACCGAGGAGTAGGGCACGCCGCTCGATCGAGCGGGAGCACGCGGAACGCCCGCGGGACGATGATGTCCCGCGGGCGTTCCGTCGCGGAGCGTCAGCCGAGGGCGGTGAAGCGCAGGAGGATCGTGCGGGCCTCGGGGCGCAGCTGGAAGTCGGGCCACACGTCGGGACCGCAGGCGCGCGAGCCGAGACCGTGCTGGGCCGCGTCGATGGTGAGGACCGAGCGGCTCGACTCCGGGAGCTCGTGCGGATGACCCGCGGCGGTCAGCTCGTGCGCGGTGTGGCGGGCGAGCGTGAAGCCGGGGAGCCGTCCGTGCAGGTCGGCGGCGGCTTCGATCCGGAGGCGCGGCGAGCCTCCGGAATGCAGGATCAGCTCGCGCAGCGCACTCCGGTGCCCGTTCTCCTGCGGGCGCGCGTAGGTGGTCGCGAGCTCGTCGATGCCGGACGAGAAGCGGCCGACGCGGGCGGCGCGCAGGCTGTCGGGGTACGACTCGCGAGGGCCGGTGCCGAACCACTCCGCCGCGTCGACGGACGCCGGGAGGTCGAGCCGGATGCCGAGCCGGGGCCAGACGGAGCCCCAGCCGCGGGTCGGCGCGAGGTCGACCCGCAGGACGACGGCGTCGCCGTCGGTGCTCCAGCGCTCCTCGACCAGCAGTGCCGCGTCGAGGTCGGCGGCCGACCAGCGGGTGCGGCGTCGGACTCCGTCGGAGGTGTCGAGCTCCTCGATGCGGCCGATCAGGCGGTCGAGGCCGGCCTCCCGCCAGAGAGAGGCGGAGGAGGGCGCCACCGTGCCGCGTCCGTCGCCGGCCCACGGGTCCTCGTCGACGTAGCCCGGGAAGCCGGCGCCCTCGTCGTTGTCGGTCGGTGCTCGCCACAGCTCGGCGCGCGGGCCGTCGACCGCGAGCCCGGCGAGCGAGACGAGCCGCCCGTGCCGGAAGGCGGCGGGGCCGAGCGTGCCTGATCCGTCGAGCGCTCCTCCGCGCCGCGACCGCGCCCAGTAGGGAGTCGCCGCGGGAGCCGAGAGCCGGCGCTGCCCGGTCGCGAGCACGTGCCCCTCCTCGGCCCAGGCGGTCGCCGACGCGAGAACGACGTCGACCGTGAGCCAGGCCTCTCCTCCGGACGGCACGTCGAGCGGAGGCGGCACGAGCCGCGCGGAGTCGCCCGCCGCGATCGCGGGGGCGTCGAGGGTCCCCTCCGCCGTCACGCGCCCGTCGAGCTCGAGCCGCCAGGCGAAGCGCAGGTCGGCGGTGGAGGCGGTGTGCCGGCGGTTCTCGACGAGCACGGCGTCCTCGCCGACGCTCACGCGCACCGGCGAGACGATCTGCTTCCACTCGAAGAGGCCGGGGCTCGGCGTGCTGTCCGAGAGCACCATGCCGTCCATCACGAAGTTGCCGTCGTGCACGACCTCGCCGAAGTCGCCGCCGTACGCGTAGTACTCGACGCCATCGGCAGTCGTGGCGCGGAGGCCGTGGTCGCGCCACTCCCAGACGAAGCCGCCGTGCAGGCGCGGGTAGCGGTCGACGAGGTCCTCGTACTGGTCGATCGCGCCCGGGCCGTTGCCCATCGCGTGGACGTACTCGCAGAGCAGGAACGGCTTGGTGCGCTGACGCGCCGACTCGCCCGCGGTGCAGCCCAGGAGGATCGAGCGCGAGTCGTCGCGGCCGATCCGCTCGGTCTCGGGGATCGAGGAGTACATCCGCGAGTACACGTCGGTGTAGGCACCGGTGTAGTCGCCCTCGTAGTGCACGGGGCGCTCGGGATCGCGGCCGTGCACCCAGGCCGACATCGCGGCGAGGTTCGATCCCGTGCCGGCCTCGTTGCCGAGCGACCAGATCACGATGCTCGGGTGGTTCTTGTCGCGCTCGAGCGTGCGCTCGACCCGGTCGAGGTACGCTTCGCGCCAGGCGGGGTCGTCGCTCGGGTTGCCCGCCCAGTCGTAGCGCGCGAAGCCGTGGGTCTCGAGGTCGCACTCGAGGATCACCCAGAAGCCCAGCTCGTCGGCGAGGTCGAGCAGGCGCGGGTGCGGCGGGTAGTGGCTGGTGCGGATCGCGTTGACGTTGAACCGCTTCATCATCGCGAGGTCGGCGCGGGCGAAGTCCTCGTCGAAGACGCGACCGCGGTCGGGGTGCGTCTCGTGGCGGTTGACGCCGTGGAAGACGACTCGGGAGCCGTTCACGAGGAACCGGTCGCCGCGGATCTCGACCGTGCGGAAGCCCAGACGGAGCGAGACGGTCTCGCCCGCGGAGGCGAGCTCGGCGTCGTACAGACGCGGCACCTCCGCCGACCACGGCTCGACGGCGGGCACCTCGATCGGAGTGACGTCGTCGGCCGTGGCCCAGACCGTCTCGATGCCGAGCTCGGGGACGCGCAGCGTGACGGGGAACGCCTCCGCCTCGGCCCTGATCTCGGTCTCGAGCCGGCCGGCGCCCTCCGAGTAGGAGGCGCGCACCCAGGCGTCCTCGATCCCGCCGGTGGGACGCGCGAGCAGGTGCACCGAGCGGAAGATCCCCGGCAGCCACCACTGGTCCTGATCCTCGACGTAGCTCGACGCCGACCACTGATGCACCCGGACGACGACCAGGTTCTCGCCCGGCCGCACCGCCCCGGTCACATCGAACTCCTGCGCGAGACGGCTGCCGGAGCCGATGCCGATCTCGACGCCGTTGACCCAGACCCGGTAGCGCGACTCGACCCCGTCGAACCGCAGGACGATCGCGGCGGCGTCGCTCCACGACTCCGGCACCTGGAACGAGCGCCGGTAGTCGCCGGTCGGATTCTCATCGGGGACGAACGGCGGCTCGGTCGCGAAGGGGAACTGCACGTTCGTGTAGGCGGGGCGGCCGTATCGGCCGTCGCCCTCGAGGACCCAGTGCGCGGGGACCGTCAGCAGCTCCCAACCGGAGTCGTCGAAGGACTCGCCCCCGACGTCGTCCACTCCCTCGCCGTCGGGCAGCACGCCGAGACCCCCGAGCGTCCCCGGAGCGGCGGGGAGCAGGCGGAAGCGCCACTCCCCGTCGAGGGTGAGCGCAGGAGCATCGGTGTGCAGCCACGACCGGGCGGGCCGGCGGAGGCCGGATCCGGGACCGGTATCGGTGAGGTAGTGGGCGGTCGTCGGGGGAGTCGTCACTTCACGGAGCCTTCCGTCAGGCCGCCGCGCCAGAAGCGCTGCAGCACGATCATGGCGATGGCGAGCGGGATGATCGACAGCAGCACGCCGCCGGTCGTCAGCTCGTAGAACTCGGGCAGGCGATCGACCTGACTGAGCCAGTTGTTGAGACCGAGTGTGATGGGGAACAGGTTCGTGTCCGAGAGCATCACGAGCGGCAGGAAGTAGTTGTTCCAGATCCCGACGAGCTGGAAGAGGAACACGGTCACCAGCGCCGGGGTCAGGATGCGCAGGCCCAGCGTGTGGAAGATGCGCAACTCGCTCGCGCCGTCGATCCGAGCCGCCTCGATGATCGCCGTGTCGACCGTCGCCTGCGCGTAGATGCGGCAGAGGAAGAGGCCGAACGGAGAGACCAGCGAGGGGATCAGCACGCTCCAGTAGGTGTTCGCGATCCCCATCTGGCTGAAGAGGAGGAACAGGGGCAGCGCCGTCGCGGTCCCCGGGACCAGGACGCCCGCGAGGATGGTGCCGAAGACGAGCTTGCTGCCCTTGAACTCGTACTTCGCCAACGCGTAGCCGCCCGCCGCCGCGAGGTACGTCGCGAGCAGTGCGCCGACTCCGGCGTAGAGCACCGAGTTGAGGAACCAGCGGACGAAGATGCCGCCGTCGTAGGTCAGCACCTGGCGGAGGTTGTCCCAGAGCGCGAAGGTCGGCGCGAACCAGAAGCCGTAGGTGGCGAAGAGGTCCTCGGTGGTCTTGGTCGCCGCGACGACGACCCAGTAGACGGGGACCAGGAAGTAGACGGCGACGATGACGAGGATCGCGGTGACGATGATCGTCGAGGCGCGGTTGCGGCCCGCCGATCGGTCGGGGCCGCGGGCGGGACGCACGGGGCGGTCGGCGGTGACCACTCCGGTCGTCGTCGTGGGCTGCTCGGTGCGCTCGACCGTGCTCATGAGGACTTCCTGTTCGAGATCGAGAGGAACGTGAACGAGAGGATGAACGCGACCAGCGCGATCAGGACGGCCTGCGCGGCGGCGACGTTGTAGTCGTTGTAGGCGAAGGCGGTCGTATAGGCGCTGAGGTTGGGCGTGTACTGGCTGTCGATCGCGGGAGCCACGGTCTTGAGCACCTGCGCCTCGGCGAAGAGCTGCAGCGTGCCGATGATCGAGAAGATCGTCGTGAGCACGAGGGCGGGGCGGATGAGCGGCAGCTGGATGCTGCGCGCGACGCGCCAGGTGGAGGCTCCGTCGACCTTCGCGGCCTCGTAGAGCTCGACCGGGATCGCCTTCAGCTGGGCGACGATGATCAGCATGTTGTAGCCGGTGTAGCTCCAGAGCGAGATGTTCGCGATCGACCACAGCACCGAGTTCGCTCCGAGGAAGTCGGGCTCGAGCCCGACGACGTTCGCCGCGTCGATGATCGGGCTCAGCCCCGGCACGTAGAGGAACGACCAGAGGATCGTGGCGATGACTCCGGGGACCCCGTAGGGCAGGAAGTACGCCGCGCGGAAGAAGCCGGGCATCCGGGCGGAGGCCGACTCGAGCATCAGCGCGAGCACCGTGCAGAGCGCGATCATGATCGGCACCTGGACGATGCCGAAGAGGAACATCCGGCCGATGGAGGCGATGAAGTTGCCGTCGGCGAGGGCCTGCGCGTAGTTGTCGAAGCCCGCGAACCCGCTCGTCACTCCGGCCTCGCCGAACAGGCCCGAGCGGGTCACCTTGGTGAAGCTCGAGCCGATCGCGACGACGATCGGGATGATGAAGGTGAGGACGAAGAGCGCCAGGAAGGGCGCCAGGAGGATCCACGGAGCGCGGCCGACGGCGCGACTGCGCGTGGTCGGTCTGCCCGAGGTGGCCGCGACGGCGGCGGCTGCGGGGGACGTCGTGGTCGTCATGCCGATGCCTTCCTGATGCTGAGGCCCTTGTTCTCGAAGACCGTGATGATCTGGTTCTCGGCCTCGGCGACCGCGTCGACGAGCGACGTGCCGGACGCCTTCTTGCGGAAGCCGTCGCTGAGGATGTTGAACGACTGCTGGGTGACGGGCCACCACGACCAGTCGGGGTTCTGCTCCTTCGAGGCGGGCACCATGACGTCCTCGTTGTAGTTCTCGCCGCTGAAGAACTCGCTCGGCTCCTGCCGGGTGGTGCCGATCTCGCCGACGGCGGGCGACCAGCCGATGCCGCTGTTGGCGATCATCGCGTCGATGCCCTCCTGCGAGGTGGTCATCCAGACGGCGAACTCGAGAGCCTCCTGCGGGTGCTTGCTGCTCGCGAAGACCGCCGCGGTCGACCCGCCGAGGAAGCTCGAGCCGAAGCCCGTGTCGCCCCAGGTCGGCATCGGCGCCACCTTCCACTTGCCCGAGCCGCCGCTGACACCCTGGATGAGGGCGTCGCCCCAGCTGCCGGTGGTGCACGAGGCGATCCCACCGCTCGCGGCCGCCGCGAACCAGGCGGGGGAGTAGGCGCCGTAGCCGGTCTGCACGAGGTCCTGGTCGATGGCGGTGTCGAAGAACTGCGCGACCTGCGTCGTCGCGTCGTCGGTCATGTCGATGACCCAGCCGTCGTCCTCCGCCTTCAGCCACTGCGCCCCGGCCTGCGTCGCGAAGGCGGCGAAGACGGAGGCGTCGGCGAGCGGGAAGCAGTCGATGTAGGAGTCGACGCCGCGCAGCTCGGTGGCGACCGCGGCCCACTCGTCCCAGGTCGCGGGGGCGGCCGCGCCGACCTTGTCGAGGATCTCGGGCTGGTAGAAGAACGCCATGGGGCCGCTGTCCTGCGGGATCCCGTAGACGCCTCCGGTGTAGCTGACCTGGCCCCAGAGCGTGGGGTCGTACCGGTCGGCGTACTGCTCGGCACCGTAGCGGTTGAGGTCGACGAGTCCGTTGACGAGCATGAACTCGGGCAGCGAGCGCATCTCGACCTGGCCGATGTCGGGGCCGCCACCGGCGGCGAGGGCCGAGTAGAGCTTCTGGTACCCGCCGGCGTTGCCGCCGGGGATCCAGACCGCGTCGACCTGCACGTTCGGGTTCGAGGCGTTCCAGACGTCGCAGACCTTCTGCAGATCCTTGAGCCACGCCCAGTACTGCAGGCGGATCGGTCCGCTCGCGGCGGGGATCGCCGCCGCGGTGTTGACCGAGACGGTGCCGGGGGTGGCGCAGGCCGTGAGCCCGCCGAGTGCCGCGGTGCCGAGTCCGGCGGCGATGAGCTGTCTCCGTGTGAACGGTGTCACTGTCCCTCACTTCATCGTGGTGGAGTTCCGCGACGCTGCGCCGCGGATGCTTCGGACGCTATCACAAAGTCGAGTAGCCACTCGAAATTCGTTTGGCGACCGCGTCCCGAGGCGTGGAACGCGCGCTACGCTGAGCGGTCCGAGGGGTAGACGGCCTCCCGGGGCGCGAGGAGCAGCGATGACGGAGGCGGTCCCCACGCGGAGTGCGCGCCGCGGCCCGTACGCCAAGTCGGCCGAGCGGAGGCGCAGCATCATCGCGGCGGCGCACGCCGTCTTCGCGGCACGCGGCTACGCCCGCGGCTCGCTGCAGGACGTCGCCGACCGGGTCGGCCTCAGCCAGACCAGCCTGCTGCACTACTTCCCGACGAAGAACGAGCTGCTGCTCGCCGTGCTCGAGCACCGCGACCTGATCACGGGCGACGGCTCGTCGCCGCCCGACCCCCAGGAAGGGCTCGTCGCGGGGATCCTGCGCCAGACCCGCTACAACGAGACCGCGCCCGGAGTGATCGAGCTCTACGCGGTGCTGTGCGGCGAGTCGACGACCGACGAGCATCCGGGGCGCGAGTTCTTCGCTCGACGCTTCGGGAGGCTCCGCGCCGAGTACACCTCGGAGCTGCTCGCACTGCGCGACGCGGGGCGGCTGCGCGAGGGCGCGGACCCCGAGCGGGTCGCAGCGTCGATCATCGCTCTGTGGGACGGCATCCAGCTGCAGTGGCTGCTCGACCACGACGCGGTCGACATGGTGGCGTGCCTGGCCGACTACCTCGACCTGGTGATCCTGCCGGCGCCGCCGCAGGTCCCACCCGGCCGATCCGTCACGAACGGCTCGTCCGACTCGGTGTGAGGAGCCGTTCGTGACGGATCGATCGTGCCGGCGGCACGGGGATCAGGGCAGGAGGCGCGTCGGACCGCGGAAGAGGTAGGTGACCTCGCGGAGGTTGGCCTGCTGAAGCATCAGCATGATGACGCGCGACAGGCCCATGCCGAAGCCGCCGTGCGGCGGCACGCCGTAGCGGAAGAAGTCGAGGTAGAAGCCGAGCTCCTCGGGGTCGAGGCCCTTCTCGCGCGCCTGCTCGACGAGGACGTCGATGCGGTGCTCGCGCTGGGCGCCGGTCGAGATCTCGACTCCGTTGTAGATGAGGTCGTAGCTGTTGGTGATCGTCCCGTCGCCCTCGCGGCGCATGTGGTAGAACGGCCGGATGCTCGAGGCGTAGTCGGTCAGGAACACGAAGTCGTGACCGAACTCCTCCTGCACGTACGCCGCGATGCGGCGCTCGCCCTCGGGGTCCATGTCGTCGTCGGCGCGCGGCACCTCGTAGCCGCGCTCGGCGACGATGCGCTTGGCCTCGGCGAGCGGGATGCGCGGGAACGGCGTGGTCGGCACCGTGAGATCGATGTCGAAGAGCGCCTTCACCTCGGCGCCGTGCTTGGCGACGACGGCGGTGAGCCCCGCGACGATGAGCTGCTCGTGCAGCTCCATGACGTCCTCGTGCGAGTCGATCCACGAGACCTCGGAGTCGACGCTCGTGAACTCGGTCGCGTGCCGCGAGGTGAAGCTCGGGTCGGCCCGGAACGCGGGCCCGACCTCGAACACCTTGCCGAAGCCCGCGGGCTGCGCCATCTGCTTGAAGAACTGCGGGCTCTGCGCGAGGTAGGCCTTGGTCTCGAAGTACTCGACCTCGAAGAGCTCGGCGCGCGACTCCGAGGCGCTCGCCATCAGCTTCGGGGTGTGGATCTCGATGAAGTCGTTGTCGACCCAGTAGGTGCGCAGGGCGTGCTCGAACGTGGTCTGCACGCGGGCGATCAGGTTCTGCTCGGGGCGGCGCAGGTCGAGGAAGCGCCAGTCCATGCGCTTGTCGATGCCGGAATCGGGGGCGATGGGAGCCTCCGGAATCGACTCGGACACGATCTCGAGCGTCTCGAGCTTGACCTCGATGCCGCCGAGCTTGACGCGCTCGTCGTGCTTGAGCGCGCCGGTGACCGTGATGAACGAGCCCTGCGCGAGGCCGGAGATGGTCTCGGTGATCGCGAGCCTGGCTGCGGAGGCGTCATCGCCTTCGACCGCCTCGCGGATCGCGGGGTTCACCAGCTGCACGGCGCCCGACTCGTCGCGGAGGACGACGAACTGCACCTTCTTCTGATCGCGCACGGTCTCGACCCAGCCGGAGACGCGCACCGGCCCGTCTTCGAGGGCGGCGAGCTTCTTGACGGTGGTTCGGGGGAGGCGGGTCGCGTCGGTCACGGTAGGGGAGTCTACTCGCGAGGGTTCGCGGAGCGGTCCTCCAGCTACCATCCCCGCATGAGCACCGCACTGATCACCGGAGCGTCCAGCGGCATCGGCGCCGCCTTCGCCCGCGCGTTCGCCGAGAGGGGGTGGAGCCTCGTGCTGGTCGCCCGCGGCGAGCAGCGGCTCCAGGAGGCGGCGCGCGCCTTCGAGGCGCTCGGCGCTCCCCACGTCGAGGTCCTCGCGGCCGACCTCAGTGATCGCGAGCACGTCGAGCGGGTGCGCGCTCGGGTGGCCGACCGTGAGAACCCGATCCGGGTCCTCGTCAACAACGCCGGCTTCGGCATCGACGGCAGCTTCTCCGAGCCCGACATGGAGGCGCAGGACGAGGCGTTCGAGGTGATGGTCCGCTCCGTCGCGGTGCTCTCGGGAGCGGCGGCGGAGGCGATGACCGCGCGTGGGCAGGGCGCGATCCTCACCGTGTCGAGCGTCGCCGGCTTCGTGCACCTCGGCCCCTACTCGGCGGTGAAGGCCTGGGCGACGGCGTTCACGCAGTCGCTGGCCGTCGAGCTGCGCGGCACGGGCGTCCGGGCGGCGGCGCTCTGTCCCGGATGGGTGCGCACCGAGTTCCACGAGCGCGCGGCGATGGACACCTCCTCCATTCCGGAGGCGCTGTGGCTCGACGCCGATGAGGTGGTCGAGGAGTTCCTCCGCGACGTCGCGCGAGGCAGCGTGGTGTCGGTGCCGTCGTGGCGGTTCGGGGTGCCGGTCGCGGTCGCGAGGCACCTGCCCGACGCGCTGGTCCGCCGCATCTCGTCGGCGGTCCTCGCGAGGCGCTGACCGCGCCACCGGGCGCGTCGCCGACCCTGAGTGCGGCTCCGGCTCAGGCGTCCCTTTCCCGGCGTTCGCCCACGCCGCGTTCCGTACACTTGACGCTCGTGGTTGCCGATCAGATCCATCTCGTGCGGCACGGCGAGGTGTTCAACCCCGACCGGGTCCTCTACGGGCGACTCCCGAACTTCCGGCTCTCCGAGCTCGGCCACCGGATGGCCCGCGCGGCGGCCGACGACCTGCTCGAGCGGCGTCGACACGTGACCGCGCTGATCGCCTCCCCGCTGCAGCGCACGCGGGAGTCGGCGCAGCCGATCTCGCAGGCGTTCGAGCTCGAGGTGGGCATCGACGAGCGGATCATCGAGCCCTCCAACCGCTTCGAGGGCAAGCGCATGGAGGCGCGCGCCTCGGCGCTGCGGAACCCGCGCAGCTGGCCGTGGCTCCGCAACCCCTTCGAGCCCAGCTGGGGTGAGCCCTACCTCTCGATCTCGGCGCGGATGTACGCCGCGATGGAGTCGGCCTGGGAGTCGACCGTCGAGGGTGACGTCGCCCTCGTCAGCCACCAGCTCCCGATCTGGACAGCCCACCGCGCCATCGCCGGCGAGCGGCTCTTCCACGACCCCCGCAAGCGCCGTTGCGCGCTCTCGAGCATCACCACGTTCGAGCGCAGCGGCGACCGCTTCGTCGAGGTCGGCTACTCCGACCCCGCGGGCGGGCTCCAGGGTCTCGCGACCGACGTCGGAGCCGTCTGATGGCGCGGCTCCGCGCGGCGGCAGTGCTGGCTCTCGCGGCCGCTCTCGTGCTCTCGGGCTGCACCGAGGACAAGCTCGCGACGCAGTACCGAGTCGGCGACAACAAGGGCTACATCTCCGGAGACGGGACCGTCACCGAGATCGCCTCGGCCGATCGCGACGAGCCGATCGTCTTCTCCGGGACCGACGAGAACGGCGAGAGCATCGACTCCGCCGACCTCGCCGGCCGCGTCGTGGTCGTCAACTTCTGGTATGCCAGCTGCGCCCCGTGCCGTGCCGAGGCGGCGGACCTCGAGTCGGTGAACACGGAGTTCGCCGGCCAGGACGTCTCGTTCGTCGGCGTCAACGTGCGCGACCAGGCGCCGACCGCGGCCGCCTTCGCCGAGACCTACGAGCTCACCTACCCCTCGATCGTCGACGTCGACGGATCCACCCAGCTCGCCTTCTCGGGCAAGGTGCCGCCGAACGCGGTTCCGACCACCCTCGTCCTCGACAAGGAGGGGCGCGTCGCCTCGCGCATCCTCGGCCAGATCCAGGAGGCGTCGATCCTCTCGACGCTCGTGGGCGACACGCTCGCGGAACCGGAGTAGCCGCGTGGGCGACATCGTCATCAGCGGACAGCTGCTCCTCGCGGTGCCGATCGCGCTCCTCGCCGGACTGGTGTCGTTCGCGTCGCCGTGCGTGCTCCCGCTCGTGCCCGGCTACCTCGCCTACGTGGGCGGCTTCACCGACGCCGACGAGCGCGCGGCGCGTGGCCGCCGCCGGGTGGTGCTCGGCGTGCTGCTCTTCGTACTCGGCTTCTCACTCGTGTTCGTGCTCTACGGGACCGCGGCCGGCTCGATCGGCTTCTGGATGCAGCGCTACAGCGACGTCATCACGCGCGTGCTCGGCGTGGTCGTCATCGCGATGGGGCTCGTCTTCATCGGGCAGTTCTCGTTCCTCCAGCGGACGCTGCGCCCGAGCATCCGTCCCGCGACCGGGCTCATCGGAGCGCCGCTGCTGGGAATCGTCTTCGGCATCGGCTGGACGCCGTGCCTCGGCCCGACGCTCAGCTCGATCCTCGCGCTGGGGCTCGGAGCCGGCTCACCGTGGCGGGGCGCTCTCCTCGCGCTGATGTACTGCCTCGGCCTCGGGCTGCCGTTCCTGCTCGTGGCGTTCGGCTTCAGCTGGGTCACCACCGCCCTCGCCGTCGTGAAGCGGCACATCCGCGCGATCAACATCGCCGGAGGCGTCGCCCTCGTCCTGATCGGAGTGCTCATGGTGACCGGGATCTGGAACACCCTCGTCTACGGATCCCTCGCAGGGGTGATCAATGGCTTCCAGCCCGCGATCTGAGCCCGGGGCGCGATCCGACCCCGGCACGTCGGTCGACGGCGACGCCGCGCAGAAGCGTGCCGACGCGACCTTCCGCCCCGCCGACCACTTCGACTCCGACGCCGACGCGATCACGCAGCCCAAGCTGGGCCTCACCGGCTGGCTGCGCTGGATGTGGCGGCAGCTCACGAGCATGCGCACGGCGCTGTTCCTCCTGCTACTGCTGGCGATCGCGGCGGTGCCCGGCTCGCTCGTGCCGCAGCGCTCCTCCGACCCGAACGGCGTCACCCAGTACTTCGTCGACAACCCCGATCTGGCGCCGCTGCTCGACAAGGTGCAGGCGTTCGACACCTACACCTCGGCCTGGTTCTCGAGCATCTACCTGCTGCTGTTCATCTCGCTGATCGGCTGCATCATCCCGCGCACGAAGCACCACTTCGAGGCCATGCGCTCGCGGCCGCCGCGCACCCCCGCGCGCCTGCAGCGTCTCGCCGGGTACACCGTGCGCGAGGTCGGCGGCGCGAGCGAGGCCGAGGCGATCGACTCCGCCCACGCCGTGCTGCGTCGCGCGGGCTACCGCGTCGAGCGGTACGACGACCCCCGCGGGCGCTGGACGAGCGTGTCGGCCGAGCGCGGCTACCTCCGCGAGACCGGCAACCTCGTGTTCCACTCCGCGCTGGTCGGGATCCTCGTCGCGGTCGGAGTCGGCGGCGGATTCGGCTACAGCGGCCAGCGCGTGCTCGTCGAGGGCGGGCAGGGCTTCGCGAACAACCTCGCCGCCTACGACTCGTTCAACCCGGGCCGCTTCTTCGACAGCAGCCAGCTCGACCCGTATCAGCTGACGCTCGACAGCCTCGACGTGAAGTACGAGGAGCAGAACCAGAAGGCGCTGGGGCAGCCCGTCGACTTCACCGCGAACGTGACCACCACCGAGCGCGGAGGCGGCACCGAGGACCGCACGATCAAGGTCAACGAGCCGCTCGCGATCGGCGGCACCAACGTCTATCTGCTCGGCAACGGCTACGCGCCGACGATCACGGTGCGCGATCCGTCGGGGACGGCGATCTTCACGGATGCGGTGCCGTTCCTCCCGCAGGACGCGAACCTGACCTCGGTCGGCGTCGTGAAGGTGCCCGACGGTCTCGCGGAGCAGATCGGCATGACGGGGTTCTTCTACCCGACGCAGGACGAGCTCGCCTCGGGCGCCTCGACCTCGGTCTTCCCCGACCTGCAGTACCCCGTGCTCTCGCTGAACGTCTTCTCGGGCGACCTCGGCCTCGACGCCGGCGTCCCCACCTCCGTCTACGTGCTCAACGTCGACAAGCTCACCCGGCTCACCGGTGGCACGACCGGGGTCGCCTCGATCGCGCTCAAGCCCGGGCAGACGGCCGACCTCCCGAACGGACTCGGGACGGTGACGTTCGAGAACGTCGGAGCCGACCCCTCCGTCGTCGGGACCGACAGCGTCAAGCGGTTCGCCTCGTTCGACATCCACCACGACGCCACGCAGGGCTGGGTGCTGCTGTTCGCGATCCTGGTGCTCGCGGGGCTGCTGACGTCGCTGTTCGTGCCGCGCCGGCGCGTGTGGGTGAAGGCGACGACGGGATCGGACGGCGCTCTGACGCTCGAGTACGCGGGCCTGGCCCGCGGTGAGGATCCGCAGCTGGTCCGCGCGGTGCGCGAGGTCGCCGACCGGCACGCGCCGCTCGACGCCTCCTGACGGCGTGCCCTGAGCGCTGCCTCCCGGGCCACCGCGCCCCGACCGCACCGCAGAGGAGGAAGGACGCCCTAACCTGTGCGTTCGCGCAGGGGCGGGCTCGGGCCGCAGCGATTACCCTGAAGGAGTGATCGAGACCCTTTCGCAGTACTCCGTGCTGTGCCTCTACTCCGCCATGGGCATCTATGCGCTGGCGTTCATCTTCTTCGCGGTCGACCTCGCCCGCCGCGCCTCGGTCGCCGACGGCGAGTCGATCGAGGTCGTGCAGGAGGCGGAGCGCCTCGCGTCGGCGGCCGCCGCCGACCGTGCGGCGAGCGGCAGGGCGACGGTGGCCGCAGGTTCGGGTCGCACGACCGCGACCCTCTCGCGCCTGGGCAGCCGCGTCGAGGACGAGGTCTACAACGCGCCGGCCCGCTCGAAGGCGATGCGCATCGGCTTCTCGCTCACCCTGCTCGCCTTCGTGCTGCACCTCGGTGCGACCGTGCTCCGCGGAGTCGCGGCCGGCCGCGTGCCGTGGGCCAACATGTACGAGTTCTCGATCACGGGCACCCTCATCATCATCGGCGTGTTCCTCGGCGTGCAGCTGCGCTGGGACCTGCGCTTCCTCGGCGCGTTCATCACCGGCCTCGTCCTGGTGCTGCTCGGAGTCGCGACCGTCAACTACTACGTGGACGTCGTGCCACTGCCACCGGCACTGCAGTCGTACTGGCTCGTGATCCACGTGCTCGTCGCCATCCTCGGCACGGCGTTCTTCGCCCTCGGCTTCGCGCTGTCGGTCACCCAGCTCCTCCAGTCGCGGAGGGAGGCGGAGGGCGAGTCGCCGCGCTCGCTCCTGCGGTTCCTGCGCACGCTGCCCAGCGCGCTCACGCTCGAGAACCTCGCCTACCGCGTCACGATCATCGGCTTCATCCTCTGGACCTTCACGCTCATCGCGGGCGCGGTCTGGGCCGAGAAGGCCTGGGGCCGCTACTGGGGCTGGGACACCAAGGAGGTCTGGACGTTCATCATCTGGACCATCTACGCCGGCTACATCCACGCCCGCGCGACCCGCGGCTGGCGCGGCACCCCCTCGGCCTGGCTCGCGATCATCGGCTTCGCAGCCGTCATGTTCAACTTCGGCGTCGTGAACGTCTTCTTCAAGGGGCTCCACGCCTACTCCGGCCTCGACACCGGCATGTGATCGGCGGGCCCTGGCGGGGCCGCTCGCGGCGTTGTCGGCGACGACCGTAGCGTCGCTACGGCCGACGCCTCCGCCTTGCGATCGACCCCACCAGGACCCGCCGATTCAGGGGGTGCGCTTTCGAGAACCGCACGCGCCTGCGGTGTTCGATCCGTCACGGATGGCGCGTCCGACTCGCTTCAGGGAGCCGTTCGCGCCGGATCGATCGCCCGCCGATGATCCGGCGGGTCTGCTGTCCGCGACCTGCTACTCGGCGGGCACGGCGGCGCCGCCCCTGATCACGTCGATCAGGTGGGGGGCGAAGGGGGCGTCGAGCGCGAGCACGTAGCGGGTGCGGGAGCCCTCGGGGTGCACGTCGCGGTAGATGCCGCGGAGGTCGGGCAGGGTCTGGCCGCGGCCGGGTCCGGTGGTCGCGTCGACCTCGACCGGGACGCGCGGGGCGGAGGCGAGGCTCAGCGCCTCGACGGCGATCGCGGCGGCCATCGGGTCGTGCAGGGCTGCGGTCCGGACGCCGAAGTGGCCCACGTAGAAGTCGAAGTAGAAATCGAGCGCGCGGCCGATCGTCGCGGCGAGCGGGTCGGCAGAGGCGAGCAGCACCGCGCGGTGCTCCTCCGTCATCAGGTGCCGCATGGTCACGTCGAGCGGGACGAGGGTCAGATCCCAGTCGGCGGCGACCACCTCGGCGGCCGCTGCGGGGTCGTGCCAGATGTTCGCCTCCGCCACCGCGCTGATGTTGCCGGGCACGAGCGCCGCCCCGCCCATCACCGTGACCGAGTGCAGCAGCGACGGCAGCTCGGGGTGCTTGCGGAGCGCCAGCGCGATGTTCGTCAGCGGGCCGATCGCGACGAGGCGCAGCTCGCCGGCGTGCTCGCGGGCGAGGCGGAGGAGGAGATCGGCCGGGTCCTCGTCGACCGGCTCGGCGCCGACGGGCAGGTCGACGTCTCCGATGCCGTTGTCGCCGTGCACGTAGGGGGCACCGCCGGCGTACGCCTCCTCGAGGAAGTCGTGCGCCCCGATCGCGACGGGGATGTCGGTGCGGCCGGCGAGCGCGAGCAGGCCGAGGCTGTTCACCGCGGCCTGGCGCGCGTCGGTGTTGCCGCTCACGGTGCTGATGCCGACGAGGTCGGCGAGCGGGGAGCGCAGGAGGTAGGCGAGGGCGAGCGAGTCGTCGATGCCGGTGTCGCAATCGAGGAAGACGGGAACGGCGGGCACGGGTCTCCGATCAGAGGGGGTGGGGGACGCGACGGGCGACGGCGGCCGAGCGCCTCCATTCTGGTCCGTCTGCACCATTCGGTTCACCACGCCGCCGGTAGCCTGGCTGTGCGCGGTCGCCCGTCCGCCGACAGCAGAGGAGGACCGGTGCCGCGTCCCTCGCTCGTCTCGACCGTCGCCGACGCACTGCTCGACGACATCGTGGCGGGCCGCATCCCGATCGGCTCCGAGCTGCCGAGCGAGGCCGAGCTGGCGCTCTCTCACGACGTGAGCCGCGCGACGATGCGCGAGGCGCTCGGGCGTCTGCAGGGTCTCAATGTGATCGACGCGCGGCGGGGCAAGCGGGGGGCCGTGAATCCCGTCGAGCGCTGGACCGACCTCGAGCCGATCCTCCGGGCCACAGCCTCCGGTGTCGACTCGGCGGCGGCGTCACTGCACCTGATCGAGGTGCGCGAGATGATCGAGACCGGCGCGTCCGCCCTCGCCGCCGTCCGCCGCTCCGAGGCCGACCTCGAGCGGATGGAGGCGGAGCTCGAGCGGATGCGCGCCGCACACGACGAGGGCGACCTGGCGGGCTTCGTGGCCGCCGACATCGCCTTCCACGACGTGATCCTCGCCGCGACCGGCAATGTGTTCGTCGCCGCGGTCTTTGCCCCGCTCGCCAAGGTCATGCGGGCGAAGCGCGAGCAGACGTCGGCGCTGGTGCGGATCCAGGAGAACGCACTGGTCAAGCACCGCGCCGTGCTCGACGCGATCCGATCGGGGGACGCGGATGCCTCGCGCGCGGCGATGGCCGACCACATTGCGCAGACGGCCGAGGACCTCCGCCGCTACGTGCTGCCGCCGCCGCGCGACTAGGAGGCGTTCGCCCGCGCGTAGCCGAGCGCTGTCACGACATGTGGACCCCACAGCTCGATCGCTGCGCGGTCGTCGTCGAGGCGCGGCACCGTCACCCACTCCTTGAGCGTCCGGGTGCCCATCACGACGGGCTCGGCGAGGCCCTCCGCGATCAGGTCGAGAGTGTCCTGCCGCGTCAGCTTCACGATGAGCCGGGCGTCGTGGCTGAGGAAGCACACGATCTTCCCGTGGAAGCGGATCGCGGGGGAGCCGAACATCGTCGCGATGTCGACGTCGACGATCCGGCAGTGCTCGATCAGATCCTCGAGCAGGTGGCGACGGGCCTCGATCGGGACGGTCATGCCCGGGATGCTACTGGCTGCCCTTGACGGGCGAGCCGCAACTTGTATGATATCTGACAACCCAGGACGAAGGAGTACCGGTGATCTCGGAAGACACACTGCTCGCGCAGCACCCCGCGGAGGTCCCGGTCGCGGCCGAGTCCGTCGCCCGGACCCGCACCGAGCGCACGCCGATCCTGATCGTGCTCGACGACGACCCCACCGGGACGCAGTCGGTCGCCGACCTCCCCGTTCTGACCGCCTGGAGCGAGGACGACCTGCGCTGGGCCCTGCAGACCGGCGCGCCCGCCGTCTACGTGCTCACGAACACCCGGAGTCTCGCCCCCGAGACGGCCACCGCGCTCACTCGCGAGATCGTCGCGAGCACCCTCGCCGCCTCCCGAGCTCTCGAGGTCCCGGTCACCTTCGTCAGCCGTAGCGACTCGACACTGCGCGGGCACTTCCCGCTCGAGACCGACGAGATCGCGGCGGCGGTCGGTGCCGTCGACGCCGTGATCCTCGTCCCCGCGTTCCCCGACGCGGGCCGCGTGACGATCGGCGGGGTGCACTACATGCGCGGTGCAGAAGGGCTCCAGCCCGTCGCCGAGACCGAGTTCGCCCGCGACTCCACCTTCGGCTACGCCCACTCGGATCTCCGCGAGTGGGTCGAGGAGAAGACCGCCGGACGCTGGACGGCCGAGCAGGTGGTCTCGCTCGACCTCCACACGATCCGCGCCGGTGCCGAGGCGATCTCCGCCGTCCTCGCTCCGCTGCAGGGCGGCGTGCCCGTGGTGGTCGACGCCGTCACCGAGAACGATCTGAGGCTCCTGGCCCTGGGGCTCGCCGCGGCGGAGGAGGCCGGCGCCCGCCTCCTCTACCGCGTCGGTCCGCCGTTCGTGCGCGCCCGCATCGGCCAGGAGGTGCACGCACCGCTCACTGCCGCCGAGATCTTCCCGGAGGAGGCGCCCGCCGGCACCGCTCGCGGCGGTCTCGTCGTCGTCGGCTCGCACGTCGGGCTCACCTCGCGACAGCTGGCGCGTCTCGAGGCGACCGGCACGCTGCAGGCCGTGCTCGAGATCGACGTCGACGCGGCCGTCGACCCGTCGCGTGCCCCGGCGCATCTGGCCACGCTCGTCGAGGAGGCGGTGACCGCCCTCCGCGACGGTGACGTGGCGGTGCACACCAGCCGCTCGCTGCGCCGGACCGACGACCCGCAGGAGAGCCTCGACATCTCGCGGCGCGTCTCGGCCGCCGTGGTCGAGGTGGTGCAGGGCGTGCTCGCGCAGCTGCGTCCGCGGTTCGTGATCGCGAAGGGCGGCATCACGTCGAGCGACGTCGCCTCGAAGGGCCTCGCCGTCCGCCGCGCGATCGTGCGCGGCCCGATGCTCCCCGGGATCGTCTCGCTGTGGGAGCCCGTCGACGGCCCCGCCGCGGGCGTCCCCTACATCGTGTTCGCCGGCAACGTCGGCGACGACGACTCGCTCGCGCGGGTCGCCGCGACCCTCAGCGCCCCTGCGCTCTGACCCGCTCGACCCCGCTGACCCTTCGACCCCTCAGGAGACCCTCGTGCCCGCCTACACCGTCGCCGTCCTCGGACTCGGCGCCATGGGACTCCCCATGGCCACGCGTCTCGCCGGCTCCCTCACCGTCCACGGCTTCGACATCGCCGAGCCGCGACTCGAGCTGGCGCGCGAGGCGGGAATCCGCCCGTTCGCCTCCGCTCGAGAGGCGGTGGCCGGCGCCGACGCCACCCTCCTCGCCGTGCGCAACAGCGCCCAGCTGCGCGAGGTGCTCTTCGGCGGCACGGAGACGGAGGGGATCGCCACCGCGCTCGTCCCCGGCTCCGTCGTCATCATGACCAGCACTGTCGGCATCACCGACGTCGTCGACGTGGCGGCGGCGCTCGCCGAGCACGGTGTCGAGCTGGTCGACGCGCCGCTCAGCGGCGGCCCCGTCCGCGCGGGCCAGGGGGATCTGCTGATCGTCGTGGGCGCGACTCCGGCCGCGCGCGAGAAGGCGCAGCCGGTGCTCGACCTGCTCGCGTCGACGCTGAGCGTCATCGGCGATCGACCCGGAGACGGTCAGGCCTTCAAGACCGTCAACCAGCTGCTCTGCGGAGTGCACATCGCCGCCGGCGCAGAGGCCCTGGCGCTCGCGGCGAAGCTGGGACTCGACCCCGCGGCGACCCTCGAGACGCTGTCGGCCGGCGCGGCGGGCTCCTTCATGCTCGCGAACCGCGGCCCGCGGATGCTGCAGGCCGACGACGAGGGCGGAGCGGAGGTGCTCAGCCGCCTCGACATCTTCGTCAAGGACATGGGGATCGTGACGACGGCCGCGCGCGGGGCGGGTCTCGCGACTCCGGTCGCCGCCGCCGCGGAGCAGCTCTTCCTCCTCGGCGCCGCGCAGGGCCTGGCCGCCGCGGACGACTCCGCTGTCATCTCGGTGATCGCGCCCGGCTGAGCGGCAGAGCTGAACGCCAGAGCCGAGCGTCAGAGCAGTGCGTAGGAGTCGCGCAGCCGCGCCCGCCACCACGCGAGCCGCTCCGGCGAGACGGCGTGGCGCGCGAGCAGATCCTCCGACACCTCGACCCGCTCGACGGCGATCGTCCCGTCGACCGGGCGCAGCGGTCGCTCGGTGACATCGGCCGCCAGGAGCGACGCGGTGCCGAGACCGCAGTCGTAGGGCAGCTCGGGCAGGGCGGCGGCGAGGGCGGCGCCCATGGCGAGCCCGACCGAGCTGTCGAGCGCGCTCGAGACCACGGCGGGCAGTCCCGCCTCCGCGGTGATCGCGAGCGCTCGGCGCACGCCGCCCAGTGGCTGCGCCTTGACGACCAGCAGGTCGGCCGCGCCTGCGCGGGCCACGGCGAGCGGATCGACGGCCTTGCGCACGCTCTCGTCGGCCGCGATCGGGATGCCCATGTACTTCACCCGGTAGCGCAGCTCGGCCAGCTCGTCGACGCTCGCGCAGGGCTGCTCGAGGTACTCGAGGTCCACTCCGGCCATCGCGTGCACGGCGTGCTCGGCCTCGTCGACGTTCCAGGCGCCGTTCGCGTCGATGCGGATGCGGCCCTCCGGCCCGAGGACGCGGCGGACTTCCTCGACCCGCGCGACGTCGTCGGCGAGGGTCTGGCCGCGCTCGGCGACCTTCACCTTGGCCGTGCGGCAGCCGTGGTAGCTCTCGAGGATCGCGGCGACCTCGGCCGGGTCGACCGCGGGCACGGTCGCGTTGACGGGGATGCGGTCGCGCAGCGCGATGGGCTGCTCGTTCCAGCCGTAGTCGAGCGCGGCGCGCAGCCACGCGGCGGACTCCTCGGCACCGTACTCGAGGAACGGCGAGAACTCGGTCCAGCCCTCCGGCCCCCGCACCAGCGCGATCTCGCGGTGATCGACCCCGCGGAAGCGCGTCCGCAGCGGCAGGGACACGACGCGCAGGCCCGCGTCGACCTCGTCGAGGGTGGGGAGGGGGGAGCCGGGCACGTCATCGTCCATGCCGCCATTGTCCTCCGGGTGCGCCGGCGCGCAGAACCGACCAGCCGTCGCCGCCTCCCGGCCACGATCGTGCGCGCTCGCCCACCGTGCGAGACTGGCGGCGCTGCCGCTCGACCCCGGAGGAACGCGATGACCCAGGCCCCGATGAGTCCGCCGCCCGCTCCCGGCCGTCGCCCGCTCGGCACCGCCGGCTGGGTCGCCCTCGCCTCGAGCGCCGTCCTCGGGGTGCTGTACACCGGGACCCTCGGCACGCTGCTCGCGCTCAGCGTCACCGCCGCGGTCGACGTGGCGGGCGACGCCGTGCCGACCGACGTGCCCGGCTTCTCCGATGCGCCCGACGCGGGCGGGGACGCGGGCGACCCGTTCTACGACTACCCCGGCTACCAGGACGGCGACGCGGCGATCGTCCTCGACCAGCCCTCCGCGGAGGCGGCCGTCGCCGCCTCGACCGCGGCCGTCTCCGCCGTCGAGGCGGCCGCGATCGGCGGCTGGGAGTCGGCCGACGACGAGTACTACGAGCGCTCCGACAACGCCTACGGCGGGCCGTCGCTGCTGTACGACTACATCTCGGCCACCGACTACGCCGACGCCGACCTGAGCACCGAGGCCGACAAGCAGGCCGTCGTCGACCTCTTCACCGCGGCGGTCGCGCCTCTCGGCTTCGACTCCGTCGACATCGCCGACACCCCGGCCGACTGGTCGGAGGTCGGCTACGACCTCGACGGCGACCTCACCGATGAGGACGCCTCGGCGACGCTCTGGATCGTGACGGCCTACTCGAGCACCCAGCCCGTCCCCTCGATCGAGCTCGGACTCGTCGACCTCGACGCCGACTCGACGGGCGAGGTCGCGGCGATGCTCGGCGATGTCGGCATCACTCCGCCCGACAACGGCGCCTTCCTCGCGGGCTACGCGAACAGCCTGCTCGAGGAGGGCGACCGCGCGGAGTTCACCGAGCGGATGGCCGACTTCGGCGGAGTCGCCGCGACCTGAGGTACCGGCATCCACCGGTCCCCGCAAGCCCGAGCCGAGCGCTCCCCGGCCGCCTAGCGTGAGGGGATGGCCGAGCACCGAGCGACGAGACCCCTGCGCGACTACGCGGCGATCGGCGATGGGAGGACCGTCGCCCTGATCGCCCGGGACGGCAGCGTCGACTGGATGCCCGTTCCCGATCTCGGCTCCGTCCCCGCGTTCGCGGCGATCATCGACGGGCGCTCCGGCGGCTGCATCGAGCTCGGTCCGGTCGAGCCGGCGGAGGTGTCGCGCGAGTACCTCCGCGACACGAACGTGCTGCAGACCACCTTCACCACCGAGTCCGGGTCCGTCACCGTCACCGACGCACTCGTCACCGGGATCGCCGGCCGCCTCCCGTGGGCCGAGCTCGCGCGGCGCGTCGACGGCGTGTCGGGCGAGGTGCGGATGCGCTGGGCCGTGCGGCCGGGCACCGGTCTCGGCACCATGTCGCCGTGGATCCAGAACGCCGACGGCCGCTCGCTCATCCGCGTCGGGAACATCACGATCGGCGTGACGGGCGACGGCCACGGCCCCGACAGCGACGACGCCCCCTCGGGCGCCGGCGACGAGCTGACCGGATCGTTCACGGTCACGACCGACAAGGGCCGCCACGTGCTCGTCGTCTCGGCCACCCACGACGAGCCGCTGCACTTCCCCGACGCGACGAACGTCGACCGGGGCATCGACCGCACGATCCGAAGCTGGCAGGACTGGTCGGAGGAGTTCTCGTACGACGGCCCCTGGTCGGACGCGGTGCAGCGCAGCGCGCTCGCGCTCAAGCTGCTGATCTACTCGCCCACCGGAGCGATCGCGGCGGCCGCGACCACGTCGCTCCCGGAGTCGCCGAACGGCGGCAAGAACTGGGACTACCGCTTCGCCTGGATCCGCGACGCCGCCTACACGGCGCACGCGCTGGTCCGATTCGGACTGCGGGAGGAGACGCACGCGGCCCTCTCGTGGCTCCTGCGCACGATCAAGGAGCACGGCCCCGACCTGCACATCTTCTACGGACTCGACGGCTCGTTGCCGACCGGGCTCACCGAGTACGACGTTCCGGGCTGGTCGGGCATCGGCCCGGTCGTCTCGGGCAACGGCGCCCAGGATCAGCTGCAGCTCGGCGTCTTCGGCGATCTCTTCGACATCTGCCGCATCTACGTCGACGAGGGCAACGTCCTCGACATCCAGACGGGGCAGCTGCTCTCTCGGGTCGCCGACAGCACGTGCGATCTCTGGCGCAACCGTGACGCGGGCATGTGGGAGCTCGAGGAGGAGCAGCACTACACCTCCTCGAAGATGGGCTGCTGGCAGGCCCTCGACGCGGCCGTGCACCTCGCCGAGCTGGGCCAGGTGCCGGGCAGCGCCGAGCGCTGGCGCTTCGAGCGCGACCGCATCCGCGACTGGATCGAGGAGAACTGCTGGTCGGAGGAGCTCGGCGCCTACGTGATGTACCCGGGCACCGAGGAGCTCGACGCCTCCGTTCTGCTGCACACCACGAGCGGGTACGAGCGCGGCGAGCGGATGATCTCGACGATCGACGCGCTGGTCGCGGAGCTCGGCCGGGGCCCGCTGATGTTCCGCTACTCCGGGATGGAGGGCGAGGAGCACCCGTTCGTCGCCTGCTCCTTCTGGCTCGTCTCCGCGCTGGCCTGCGTCGGCCGGCACGAGGAGGCGATCGCGCTGATGGACGAGCTGGTCGAGACGATCCCGAACGACGTGGGGATCATGTCCGAGATGGTCGCCGTCGACGACCTCGCGTTCTGGGGCAACCTCCCGCAGGGCCTCAGCCACCTCGCGCTGATCAACGCCGCGATCACGATCGAGGAGCTCGCTCCCGACAAGCTCGGCGATCGCTAGACCCGGCGAGGGCTCTGCGCAACCCGCTTGAGCGCCGCGGAGGGGGAGCGTAGACCGGAACCATCGCCTGAGCACGTACCCGGCGATGCCGTGCCGCTCGGCCCCCGCACCGCTCGCATCCGGGAGCCGCCCAGCAGCACCCGTCACACTCGGAGTCGGAGATCCGCACTCCGGCACTGCAAGAGAAAGGATCGGTCCATGACCACCACCCTCGAACGCCACACCGAAGCCCCCGCCGGCTCCGGCGCCAAGACCAGCCGCCGCCAGAACGCCGAGAAGGGCTTCAAGGCCTCCAAGGAGCTGCTCGACAGCCTCCAGATCGTGCTCGTCGACCTGATCGAGCTGCACGTCCAGGGCAAGCAGGCGCACTGGAACGTCGTGGGGAAGAACTTCCGCGACCTCCACCTCCAGCTCGACGAGATCATCGAAGCGGCCCGCGAGTTCAGCGACGACGTCGCCGAGCGGATGCGCGCGCTGCACGGCATCCCGGACGGGCGCAGCGACACCGTCGCCGCGACCACGACGCTGCCCGAGTACCCGCACGGCGAGATCGACACCGCCGAGACGGTCGACCTCGTCACCATCCGCCTCGAGAACACCGCGGCGACCATGCGCGAGGTGCACGACAGCGTCGACGAGGAGGACCCGACCAGCGCGGACCTGCTCCACGCGATCATCCAGAGCCTCGAGCAGTACGCCTGGATGGTGTCGGCCGAGAACCGCCGCACCTCCACCGCGAAGTAACCGCACGGCACTGACGAAGAGGGATCCCGCCACGTGCGGGGTCCCTCTTCGTCTGCGGGGGTGCCCTGGTGAGACAGGCCCCGGCAGAACCCTTCACAGCCTCCGCGGCGGTCCGTACCGTTGCCGCCATGGATCACCGGGCCGAGGTACGCGAATTCCTGGCGTCGCGCCGCGGCCGCCTCACCCCCGCCGAGGCGGGGATCGAGCCGAGCGGCGGCAGCCGCCGGGTCCCCGGACTCCGCCGCGACGAGGTGGCCCGCCTCGCCGGCATGAGTGTCGACTACTACACCCGGATCGAGCGCGGGAACCTCGCAGGAGTGTCCGACTCCGTGCTCGACGCGATCGCGCGTGCCCTCGGCCTCGACCGGGCCGAGCACGACCACCTCTGCGATCTCGCCCGCACGGCCGACGAGGCCGGGGTGCGCTCACGCTCCCGGCCGTCGGTCGCGCCGACGATCCGGCCCGAGCTGCAGTACCTGCTCGACGCGATCACCGGCGCTCCGGCCTTCGTGTCGAACATCCGGATGGACCTGGTCGCCGCGAACGCGCTCGGCTACGCGCTCTACTCCGAGATGTACCGGGGCGCCGCGCGACCGGCCAACCACTCGCGCTTCATCTTCCTCGACCCGCGAGCGCACTCGTTCTACCCCGACTGGGAGCGGGCGGCCGATGTCAACGTCGCGATCCTCCGCCGCGACGCCGGCCGCAACCCGCACGACCGCCGGCTCGCCGAGCTGGTCGGCGAGCTCTCGATGCGCAGCGACGACTTCCGCACGCGGTGGGCCGAGCACAACGTGCGCCGGCACTACACCGGCCTGAAGCAGTTCGACCACCCCGCGGTCGGCCTGCTCGAGCTGACCTTCCAGGCGACCGAGCTCCAGGACGACCCCGGCCACTCGATGACGGTCTACCCGGCGGTCCCCGGCAGCGCCTCCGACGAGAAGCTGCGGCTGCTCGCGACGTGGGCCGCGACCGAGGACATCGCGCGGCTCACGACCTGATCCCCTCTGCTTCCCGATCTCTCTGTCCGGAAGGACGTCATGACCTCCACCGCGCCCGCCTCCGCCGCCACTGAGCCTCCGATGCCCTGGCTCGCGCTGGCGCTGCTCGCGACGATGGGCTTCCTCCTCGTCGCCGCCGAGACCATGCCCGCGGGCCTGCTCCCGGTGATCGCCGAGGGGATGGGGATCAGCGAGGGGACCGTCGGGCAGTTCATCAGCGTGTGGGCCCTCGGGACCGTGGTCGTCACGATCCCGGCGATCAGCCTGACCCGCGGATTCCGGCGGAAGCCCCTGCTCCTGGTCGCCATCGCGGGTCTGATCGTCGCGAACACCGTCACCGCACTCTCGAGCGATGTCGTCGTGTCGCTCGGCTCGAGATTCGTCGCAGGAGCGTTCACCGGGATCATCTGGGGGATGCTCGCGGCGTACGGCCGCCGGATCAGCCCGCCCCGCCGCGCCGGACTCGCGCTCTCGATCGTCTCGGTGGGAGCGCCGGTCGGCTTCGCGCTCGGGACTCCGCTCGGCGCCTGGCTCGGCACGACCTTCGACTGGCGCTGGTCGTTCGGCGGGCTCAGCCTGATCGCCCTGATCACGTTCGTCCTGATCGCCCTGCTCGTCCCCGACGCTCCCGGACAGCCGAGGAGCGCCACGGGGAGCCTCCCGCTGACGCGCGTTTTCGCCATGCCGGGTGTGGCGATGGTCTGCCTGGTGATCGTCGTGTGGATGCTGGCGCACAACACGATCTACACCTACATCGCACCGTTCCTGCGCGAGGGCGGCTCGGGCCTCGGCCCCGACCTCGTGCTCCTCGTCTACGGCGTCTCCTCGATCATCGGAGTCGCGCTCACGGCGGCGCTCATCGACCGCTTCCCCCGGGCCCTGCTGCACGGGAGCGTCGGTCTGTTCGTCGTCGCCGGTCTCGTCCTCCTCGTCGGCCGTGCCGCCCCCGGCGCCGTGCTGTTCGCGAGCATGCTGTGGGGCATCGCGTTCGGAGGCTCCTCCGCACAGCTCCAGTCGGCGCTGAGCCGCGCGGGGCGCGAGAACTCCGACATCGCGAACTCGTTCCTCCCGGTGGCGTTCAACCTCGCGATCTTCGCGGCGGGCGTCGTCGGCGCCGTGCTGCTCGAGAGCGTCGACGCGCTCGCCCTCGCGGGTCTGATGGCGGCGCTGGGCACGGTCGCCCTCGTCCTCACCCTCCTCGGCCGCCGGACGGCGTTCACCGCGGACCACGTCGATCCGTCCCCCTCTGCGCCCCTCTCGCCGACGCCGACGATCCGGCCACGACCACGACCCGGCTCGAGCACGTGACCGCCGCCCGCGGAGGTGCGAGTGCAGGGCTGACGGGCAGCCCCCGCCAGTAGGGTCGAGGCCATGAGCACGCAGGTTTCCGAGCTGTTCGACGCGCGCCGCTGGGCGCCCGTCGCCGGGTTCGACGGTCTCGAGGACATCACCTACCACCACGACCCGAGCGGCCGCATCGCCCGCGTCGCGTTCGACCGGCCGGAGGTGCGCAACGCCTTCCGCCCGCGGACGGTCGACGAGCTCTTCCGCGCCCTCGAGGACGCGCGGACGAACCCGCGCATCGGCGTCGTCATCCTGACCGGGAACGGCCCGAGCCCGCGCGACGGCGGCTGGGCGTTCTGCTCGGGAGGCGACCAGCGCATCCGGGGACGCGACGGCTACCGCTACTCCGACGGGGAGACGGCCGAGGGGATCGACTCCGCCCGCAACGGGCGCCTGCACATCCTCGAGGTCCAGCGTCTGATCCGCTTCATGCCGAAGGTCGTCATCGCCGCGGTCCCCGGCTGGGCGGCCGGAGGCGGTCACTCCCTGCACGTGGTCTGCGACCTCACGATCGCCTCGGCCGAGCACGGGCGCTTCAAGCAGACCGACGCCGACGTCGGCTCGTTCGACGCGGGCTACGGATCGGCGTACTTCGCCCGCCAGATCGGGCAGAAGAACGCCCGCGAGGTCTTCTTCCTCGCCCGCGAGTACTCGGCGCAGCGCGCCTACGAGATGGGGGCCGTCAACGCGGTCGTCCCGCACGCCGAGCTCGAGCCGACCGCGATCGAGTGGGCCGAGACGATCCTGACCAAGTCGCCCACCGCGATCCGGATGCTCAAGTACGCCTTCAACGCCGTCGACGACGGCCTGGTCGGCCAGCAGCTCTTCGCGGGCGAGACCACGCGCCTCGCCTACGGCACCGACGAGGCCGTCGAGGGCCGCGACTCCTTCCTCGAGAAGCGCGAGCCCGACTGGTCGCCGTTCCCGTGGCAGTTCTGAGTCGCGGGGCGCGGAGGTGACGCGCGCGCTGATCGAGGTCGATCCGGCTCCGGAGGCGGTGCTGATCGCCCTCCGCGCGGCGCTCGACGGCAGCGGGCCCGCCGTCCGCATCGCCGCGCCCGGTGCGCCGGCGGTCGCGAGCGGCACGGTCCCGCAGAGGGTCGCCGTCGTGGTCGAGACCTCCGGATCCTCCGGTCCGCCCAAGCGCGTCGCGCTCGCGACATCGGCGCTGCTCACGAGCGCCTCCGCGGCGCTCGCCGAGCTGGGCGGGCCCGGTCGCTGGCTGCTCTGCCTCCCGACCCACTACGTCGCCGGTGTGCAGGTGCTGGTGCGCTCGCTCACCGCCGACGCCGATCCGGTGCTGCTCCCGCTCGGCGGCTTCGACGCGGCGGCCTTCTTCGAGGCGGCTCGGACGATGCCCGCGGGGGAGCGCCGCTACTCCTCGCTCGTGCCGGTGCAGCTCGCGCGCCTGCTCGACCGGGCCGAGGGCGATCCGGCCGACGCCGAGACCCTCCGGTCGTTCGACGCCCTGCTGATCGGCGGGCAGTCGACCCCGCAGCCGCTGCGCGAGCGCGCGGCGGCGATCGGCGCGCGCATCCGGCTCACCTACGGGTCGAGCGAGACCGCCGGCGGCTGCGTCTACGACGGCGTCCCGCTGCAGGGCGTGCAGGTGCGCATCGACGACGGCCAGGTGCTCCTCGGCGGTCCGACGCTCGCCGAGGGCTACCTCGGCACCGGAGGCGCCCCCGATGACGAGCGCACCGCCTCGGCCTTCGTCTCGCTCGGCGGGCAGCGCTGGTACCGCACCGGAGACTCCGGAGTGCTGGCCGACGGCCGCCTGAGCGTCACCGGCCGGCTCGACCGCGTGCTGGTCTCGGGCGGCGAGAAGGTGTCGCTCGACGCCGTCGAGCGGGTGCTGCGCGAAGGGGGGATCGCCGACGCGGTCGCCGTCCGCCGGCCGGACGAGCGCTGGGGGGAGGTACCGGTCGTGATCACGGCCGAGGCGGCTCCCGCGCTCGCCGAGCTGCGTGAAGCCGTCGTCGAGCGGCTGGGGCGGGCCGCGGCACCGGCGGCGATCCTCCGCGTGCCCGAGATCCCCCTTCTCGCCTCCGGCAAGCCCGACCGGCGGGCGCTCGAGCAGCTGGCGGAGGAGTCCCGCGATTCCTGAGACCGCTCGGCCCGCGCACGTCCCAGCCCCAGGGGGCATCGAGGCCACTCGGTAGGATTCCCTCCGTGTCGAGTACGAGTCGCAAGAAGAAGCCGCGCAGCGGTCGCCCCGGCGGCAACCCCCGCAAGGTCGAGGTGAAGCCCGCCGGCGTCCGCGAGTGGATCGGCGGAGCCCGGCTCCGGACCCTCCCGCTGGCCATCGCCCCCGTCCTCATCGGCACCGGCGCGACGCAGGTGACGGACGAGGGCTGGCACTGGGTGCGCGCCCTGCTCTGCCTCGCGGTCGCGCTGGCCCTGCAGATCGGCGTCAACTACGCCAACGACTACTCCGACGGAGTCCGCGGGACCGACGCGAACCGGGTCGGCCCGTCGCGGCTGACCGGCTCGGGCGCCGCGAAGCCGAAGACCGTGCTCACCGTGGCCCTGGTCTTCTTCGGCCTGGCGGGTCTGGCGGGACTCGCGCTGACGGTCCTCTCCGGGTTCTGGTGGCTCCTGATCGTCGGCGCGGCCGCGATCGCCGCCGCCTGGTTCTACACCGGCGGGCGCCGGCCCTACGGTTACCTCGGCCTCGGCGAGGTCTTCGTGTTCGTGTTCTTCGGGCTCGTCGCCACGGTCGGCACGACGTTCGTGCAGATCGGCCGCACCAATCAGGAGTCGTGGCTCGGCGCGGTCGCGGCCGGCCTCTTCGCCTGCGCTGTCCTGATGGTCAACAACATCCGCGACATCCCCACCGACCGGCTGTCGGGCAAGCGGACGCTCGCGGTGCTCACCGGCCCGACGGTCTCGCGCGCGATCTACAGCGCCTTCGTGCTGGTGCCGTTCGCGATCGCGGTCATCCTCGCGCTGTTCTACCCGCTGGCGTGGCTGACGCTCTTCGTGCTGCTGGCGATCCTCCCGGCGATCCTGATCACCCTGACCGCGCGCACCGCCAAGGAGCTGATCCTCGCCCTGCAGCTGACGAGCCTCGGCGGCCTCGCCTACGCCGCGATCCTGGGCGCGGCGCTCGCGTTCTGACCCGGCGGCCTGGCCGGGGGAACCCCGGTCCGTCGAAGGAGCCCGTCGTCCCGGGCGGCCTCGACGGTCAGGGGTTCCCTCAGCGCCTACCCGCGCCGAGTTGGCCGGGAGGTCAGCGCTCGTCGCGGGAGGCGTCGATCGCGGCGTCCTCGATGTCGTCGTCCGTGGCCTTCCGCGGCACGTCCTTGCGGCGCTCGTAGATCGCCTCGGCGATGCGCTCGCGGGGCTTGCGCAGCAGGATGTACGACAGCGACATGCTCGCGACAGCGGCGACGATGCCCGCGGTGACGGCGGCGGTGAGCTCCGAGTCGAGGAACGTGCGGGCCGGCAGGTACACCAGCACGAAGACGGCGGCGAACATCGCCAGGCGCAGGAGCGAGTAGACGACGACCGCGCGGCTCAGTTTCACCGGCTCAGTGTACGTCGACCCCGGCAGGCGGTCCCGTATGCACCCCGGGAGCTCCCTGTCCAGCGACCGTGCGCCCGGTTCTCGGGAGTGTGCCGGACGTACACTGAATCCATGATCCGCCTCGTCATCGGCCTGCTCGTGGCCCTCGCCGTCTTCACGGTCTACACCGTGATCGACGTCGCTCTGAGCGATCGTCGTGCGGTGCGCGCCATCCCGAAGTGGTCGTGGCTGATCGTGGTCCTCGTCCTGCCTCTCATCGGGGCCGGCCTCTGGTTCTGGATCGGACGCCCGCGCAAGCAGCGGGCCGAGACCCGCCGCTTCACGGCCCCCGACGACGACCCCGACTTCCTCGGCACCCTCCGCCAGGAGCGCGACCCCGAGAAGGAGCGCGAGCAGGCCGAGCGCATCGCGCAGCTCGAGCGCGATCTCGCCGACCTCGACGAGCCGGGAGAGACCGACGGCTCCGGTCGCCGGGATGCCTGACCACCTTCCGGTCGCCCCCTCCACCCGTTTCGCGATCGACCTCCTCACCCGTTTCGTCGCGCTCGGAGTCACCGACGTCGTCGTCGCTCCCGGGTCGCGCTCGCAGGCGCTCGCCCTCGTCGCCGCCGAACTCGAGACGCGGGGGAGCATCCGGCTGCACGTGCGCGTCGACGAGCGCTCGGCAGGATTCCTCGCGCTCGGCCTCGCACTCGAGTCGGGCCGCCCGGCCGTCCTCGTGACCACCTCCGGAACGGCGACGGTCAACCTGCACCCCGCCGTGCTCGAGGCCGACGCGTCGGACGTGCCGATGATCGTGATGACGGCCGACAGGCCGGACGAGCTCCGCGGGATCCGCGCCAACCAGACGACCGATCAGCGCGAGCTCTTCGGCCGCGCCGTGCGCCTCTTCGAGGACGTCCCGGCGCCGGATGCGGAGAGCACCCCTGACACCGCGACCGCACTGGCCGATCGCGCGATCGCGGCGGCCCTGCGACCCGGCGGTCCGGTGCACCTGAACCTCGCCTTCCGCGATCCGCTCTCGTCGCGCCTCCCCGCGTTCGCTGATCCCGTGCCCGGCGCTCCTGATCTGCCTGCTCTCGAGGCCGAGCCGACGACCGTCTGCGCGGGCCCGGACGAGCCGCTGACCGTCGTGATCGCCGGCGACAAGGCGGGCGCGGAGGCCGAGGCGATCGCCCGCGCCGGCGACTGGCCCCTGCTCGCCGAGGTCTCCTCCGGTGCCCGCTTCGGCCCGCAGCTCGTGGTCGCCTGGCGGGCGCTCCTCGCCGAGCCCGAGTTCGGCGGACGGATCGGGCGCGCCGTCGTCCTCGGACATCCGACGCTCTCGCGCGAGGTTCCCGAGCTGCTGCGTCGCGACGATGTCGAGGTGATCGTGGTCGACCACGGGCGTCGCGAGTTCTACAACCCCGGCCGACGCGCGCGTCGCGTCGCCGCCGTCGACGTGGCGCGGGTCCCCGGATCGCCGCGTCCCGAGCGGGCGGAGCGCGCCTGGACGGGATCGTGGGTCTTCGCGAGCCGCGCGCTGCTCGAGGCGACGGATCCCGACGCGATCGACGAGGTCCCCGACGGCGGCACGATGTCGGTCGAGGACCGCCGAGGCTACGCCCGCAACGCCCTCGCGGCAGTGCGCGCACCGCTGACGCGCGAGTTCGTCGTCTCGGCGGTCTGGCGGGTGACCTGGCCGCACGACCGGCTGCTGTTCGGAGCGTCGCGCCTGATCCGCGTGGCCGACGGCACCCTGCCCGGCAAGAAGGTGACGGTGCACGCGAACCGCGGGCTCGCGGGCATCGACGGCACGGTCTCGACCGCCGTCGGCATCGCGACGGCGTCGCAGTCGGGCGAGCGCGGCTCCGGAGGCGTCACTCGCGTGATCCTGGGCGACCTGACCCTGCTCCATGAGGCGGGCGGCCTCCTTCTCGCGCCCGGCGAGCGGCGCCCCCGCGTGCAGCTCGTCGTCGTCAACGACGGAGGCGGCACGATCTTCGACGGCCTCGAGGTCGCGTCGAGCTCGGCGCCCGACGCCTTCGACCGCGTGCAGTTCACCCCGCAGTCGGTCGACCTCGAGGCGCTCGCCCGCGCCTACGGCTGGAGCTTCCGTCGCGTCGCGACCCGCGGTGAGCTCGAGCAGGCGCTCATGTCGCCGGGTGACGGCCCGGGCATCGTCGAGATCCCGCTGGCCCGCTGAGGCGCACCTCGCTCGGCTCTGCGCGCTCCCTGCTGGTCGAGCAGCCCGCGCATCGAGATCCACCTGCGTCGGAAGACAGGATCAGAAGGCGGATCTGCGGGAGCCGGCGGGTCTCGTTCCGCCCCTGCGGGGCTACTCGAGCAGCAGCGGGGGCTCAGGCCCCGTCGGCACCGCCGAGGGCGTCGAGCACCGGGCGGAACTTCATCCGGGTCTCGGCGAGCTCGGACGCCGGGTCGCTGTCGGCGACGATGCCCGCTCCCGCCCATGCCGTGACGCCGCCGTCCTCGGCGATCTCGGCGCTGCGCAGGCCCACGGCCCACTCGCCGTCGCCGTTGCCGTCGATCCAGCCGACGGGGCCGGCGTAGCGGCCGCGGTCGAAGGGCTCCAGCTCCTCCAGCAGTGCGAGAGCCCGGTCGGTCGGGGTACCCGCGACGGCGGCCGTCGGGTGCAGGGCGTCGACGAGGTCGAGCGCGGTGGAGGAATCGTCCAGCGTGCCGCGGACATCGGTCGCGAGGTGCCAGACGTTCGGCAGTTCGAGCGTGAACGGCTCGTCGCTCACCGTCAGTGAGCGGGTGTGCGGTCGCAGCTCCTGAAGCAGACTCGCGATGGCGAAGGCGTGCTCCGAACGGTCCTTCGGGCTGTCGAGGAGCGCCTGCGCGACGCGCGCGTCCTCGGCGGCGTCGCCTCCGCGGGCGCTGGTGCCGGCGAGAACGCGCGCGGTGATCGCACCGTGGTCGACGCCGACGAGGGTCTCGGGACTCGCTCCGACGAAGCCGTCCACCGCGAAGGTCCAGCAGTCGGAGTAGCCCGTCGCGAAGTCGCTCAGGAGGTGTCGCAGGTCGGCGTCGAGCGGGAGCCGGCCGACGAGGTCGCGCGCGAGCACCACCTTCTCGAGCGACCCCGAGCGGATGGTGGCGACCGCAGAGGCCACGGCGGCGCGATACGCGTCGGGCGTCATCGCGCCGGGCTCGAGGTCGACGCGGTACCGCGGGCCGAGCGGAGCCGCCGCGGGCGCCTCGATGGCGGCGCCGCCTCCGCTCGTCGAGACGGTCGTCACCCAGGAGCGCCCCCCGCGGGTACCGACGACGGTGCGCGGCACGATCAGGACGCTGCGCGCCGACGACCGGCTCGAGAACGCGAACGCGCCGAAGGCGACGAGCCCGGTGCCGGGCAGCCCGACTGGGTCGGCGACCACGGCGGAGGCGGACAGCGCGCGCCACGCGTCGGCCGCGTCGCGCAGGCGGCCGGGCCCCGAGAACTCGAGGCGCAGCGCCTCACCGAAGCCCGCGAGACCCGATCCGCCGCGCTGCCAGAGCAGTGGACGACGCGGATCCACGCGGGACACGAGCCCGAGCGGGGAGTCCAGCGGCGTCGTGTCCACGTGGAGAGGAGGAGCCCCGGTGCCGATGAGCGTCACTCCTTCAGAGTACGCCCGCGCCAGAAGACGGGTCGTCCCACGCCCGCCCGGCCCGCGCCGAAAGGGCCGGGCTAGCCTGATCCGGTCCGGGACCGTCGGGCTAGGCGGAGCAGGACGGTCCCGGCACCCCGGGCTTCCGGCACCTCTCGATCCCTGCACAGGCGTGCGACCGGGGCGGATGCACAGCCGCCCCGCCGCCCGCCGCTCTAGACTCGATGATCGTGACTAAGGCAGACCTCACCAAGCGACCCGACGAGGTCGCAGCCATGTTCGACACGGTGGCGCCCGCTTACGACCTGACCAACACGGTCCTCTCGGTCGGCAACGACCACCTGTGGCGGATCGCCACGACGCGCGCCGTGAACCCGGCCGCCGGTGAGCGGATCCTCGACGTCGCGGCGGGCACGGGCACCTCGAGCGCCTCGCTCGCCCGCTCCGGAGCGAGCGTCGTCGCCGCCGACTTCTCGCGCGGGATGATCTCGGTCGGCCGCCGCCGTCACGCCGACGACGAGCGCATCGAGTTCGTGCACGCCGACGCGATGGACCTGCCGTTCGAGGACGACTCGTTCGACGCCGTCACGATCTCGTTCGGCCTGCGCAACGTCGCCGAGCCCACCACGGCGATCGCCGAGTTCTTCCGCGTGGTGAAGCCCGGCGGGCGCATCGTGATCTGCGAGTTCTCGACTCCGCCCGCGAAGCCCCTCGCCGCGGCCTACGACCTCTACCTCTCGAAGGTGATGCCCGCGATCGTGCGGATCGCCTCCTCCAACGACCCCGCCTACGACTACCTCGGCGAGTCCATCCGGGCCTGGCCCGAGCAGAAGGTCGTCGCCTCCTGGCTCCGCGACGCCGGTTTCGAGCGCGTCGCGTACCGCAACCTCACCGCGGGCATCGTCGCGCTGCACCGCGGCATCAAGCCGATCACCGCCGGCCGATGAGCGCCGGGGCCCCCTCGGGGCGAGACGTTAGGGTTTCAGTGTGAACGCCAGTGCGCCCGTCGCCCGCCGCAGCCCGTCTCTGACGGCGCAGCTCGGCCTCTCCGAGCGCATCTTCTCCTCCGCCTCCGACCGCGCGCTCGCCCGCACGATCGATGACGGACTGGAGCAGGTCGAGGCCGGGATGGTCCACCAGCTGTCCTTCGCGGACGCGGTCGCCGACGTCTCGACCCGCTACCTCCTCGAGGCCGGCGGCAAGCGCGTGCGGCCGATGCTGACCCTGCTCACCGCGCAGCTCGGCCGCGGCAACACCCCCGAGGTGCTCAGCGCCGCGCAGGCGATCGAGATCACCCACCTCGGCTCGCTCTACCACGACGACGTGATGGACGAGGCCGAGAAGCGCCGCGGAGTCCCGTCGGCGCAGACGGTGTGGGGCAACAACGTCGCGATCCTCACCGGTGACCTGCTCTTCGCGCGCGCCAACCAGCTGATGACCGAGCTGGGCGAGCGGGCGATCCGCCTCCAGACCGACACCTTCGAACGCCTCGTCCTCGGGCAGCTGCACGAGACCGTCGGCCCGAGCGACGGCGAGGACCCGGTCGAGCACTACCTCGGCGTCCTGGCCGACAAGACCGGCTCGCTGATCGCAGCGGCGGCCCGCACCGGCGTCGTCTTCTCGGAGGCGCCCGCGCCGTTCGAGGAGGCCGTCCGCGTCTTCGGCGAGAAGATCGGCGTCGCCTTCCAGATCGTCGACGACGTCATCGATCTCTCGCCGCAGCCGGAGGAGACGGGCAAGAACCCGGGCACCGACATCCGCGCCGGAGTCTCGACGCTGCCCATCCTGCGACTGCGCGAGCGCGCGTCCTCCGATCGGACGGCGGCCCTGCTGCTCGCGCGCATCGAGAGCTACGTGAGCCGCACCCACGATGCGATCGCGCACACCGACGAGCAGAGCGCCGACATCACCGACGCCATCGCCCAGCTGCGCGACCACGACGTCACCACCCAGACGCTCGCCGAGGCCCACCGCTGGGCCGACGAGGCCGTGGCCGCACTCGCTCCGCTGCCCGACGGCTCGGTCCGCAAGGCGCTCACGCGCTTCGCCGACACGGTCGTCGACCGCAACGGCTGACCCTTACCGTCGCGGCGCACCACGCGCCGCAGTTATGAGACCGGAGGCGCGGCACTGCGCCCCGGCAGGAGGAACGCAATGACCAAGCTCAGGCTGGCCATCGTCGGCGCGGGTCCCGCGGGCATCTACGCCGCCGACCTCATGATCAAGGCCGAGAAGAAGTTCGACGTCTCGATCGATCTGTTCGAGCAGCTCCCGGCGCCCTACGGGCTGGTGCGCTACGGAGTCGCCCCCGACCACCCGCGCATCAAGGGGATCATCACGGCGCTCCGCGAGGTCCTCGACCGCGGCGACATCCGGATCTTCGGCAACGTGCACTTCGGCACCGATATCACGCTCGAGGATCTCAAGCGCCACTACCACGCAGTGATCTTCTCGACCGGAGCGATCCGCGACGCCCCGCTCGAGATCCCGGGCGTCGAGCTCGAGGGCTCGTACGGCGCCGCCGACTTCGTCAGCTGGTTCGACGGCCACCCCGACGTGCCGCGCACGTGGCCGCTCGAGGCGTCCTCGGTGGCCGTGATCGGCAACGGCAACGTCGCGCTCGACGTGTCGCGGATGCTCGCGAAGCACGCCGACGACCTCCTCCCCACCGAGGTTCCGCCGAACGTCTACGAGGGCCTCAAGGCCTCGCCCGTCACCGACGTCCACGTGTTCGGGCGCCGGGGGCCGGCGCAGGTGAAGTTCACGCCGCTCGAGCTGCGCGAGCTCGGCGAGCTGCGCGACGTCGACATGATCGTCGCCGACGAGGACTTCGTGATGGACCCCGCCTCGCAGGCGGCCATCGACACCAACAAGCAGGTCATGGTCATCAACCGGGTGCTGAACCAGTGGCGCACCCGCGAGGTCGGGGCCGCGTCGCGCCGCCTCCACCTGCACTTCTGGGCCAAGCCGCTCGAGTTCGTCGACGACGGCGAGGGGCGCGTCGCGGCGATCCGCTACGAGCGCACCGAGCCCGACGGCGAGGGCGGTGTGCGCGGCACGGGCGAGATCCGCGAGGTGCCGGTGCAGGCCGTCTACCGCGCTGTCGGCTACTTCGGCTCGCCTCTCGACGGCCTGCCGTTCGACGAGCGCCGCGGAGTGATCCCGAACCGTGAGGGAATGGTCCTGGACGACGAGGACCAGCCGGTCCACGGCGTCTACGCGACCGGCTGGATCAAGCGCGGACCGGTCGGGCTCATCGGCCACACGAAGTCCGACGCGATGGAGACCGTCGGGCACGTGCTCAACGACCAGGCCTCGTGGTGGACGCCGGCGCACCCCGAGGAGTCGGCGATCGTCGCCCTCCTCGAGGAGCGCGAGGTCCCGTACACCGACCTCGACGGCTGGCACCGTCTCGACGAGCACGAGATGGCGCTCGGTGCGCCCGAGGGTCGCGTGCGCGTCAAGGTCGTGCCGCGCGAGGACATGATCGCGATCTCGCGGTCCGAGGTCGTCGCGCGCTGACACCGCTCGATCGAGGGCCCTCCGGAGCGATCCGGGGGGCCCTTCGCCGTCGTCGCGCGGATGTCGGTGGGCTCCCGTACCATTCGGGCAACCACGAGGACGGGGACGCCATGAGCACGCAAGGCCCGCACGACGTCATCCGGGTGCGCGGCGCCCGGCAGAACAACCTGCGCGGGGTCGACGTCGACATCCCCAAGCGCCGCATCACGGTCTTCACCGGTGTCTCGGGCTCGGGCAAGTCGTCCCTGGTGTTCGGCACGATCGCGGCCGAGTCGCAGCGACTGATCAACGAGACCTACTCCGCGTTCCTCCAGCAGTTCATGGGCTCGCCCGCCCGCCCCGATGTCGAGTCGCTCGACGGGCTCTCGGCCACGATCGTGGTCGATCAGGAGCGGATGGGCTCGAACGCCCGCTCGACGGTCGGCACCGCGACCGATGCGTACACGATGCTGCGCATCCTCTTCAGTCGCATCGGCGACCCCCACGTGGGCACCAGCGGCGCCTTCTCGTTCAACCTGCCCGAGGGGATGTGCCCGCGGTGCGAGGGCACGGGGCGCGTCTCCGACATCGACCTCGACGCGCTCTTCGACCGCTCGAAGTCGCTCGACGGCGGAGCGCTCGACGCGATCCCCAACTTCGTCGTCGGCGGCTGGTACTGGAAGAGCCTCGCCGAATCGGGCCTGTACCCCGCCGACGTGCCGATCGCCGACTTCACCCCGCAGCAGCTCGACGACTTCCTGTACCACCCGTCCGCCAAGATGGCGATCGCGGGCATGAACCTCACCTACGAGGGGCTCGTGGTCAAGGTGACCAGGCTCTACCTCGCGAAGGAGGCGGCGCAGGCGCACATCCGCGCCTTCGCCGAGCGGGTGGCCACCTTCGCCGACTGCCCCGAGTGCGGCGGAGCGCGGCTGACGCGGGCGGCGCTCTCCTCCCTGATCGCCGGGCGGAACATCGCGGAGTGCTCGTCGATGCAGGCGACCGATCTGGCCGAGTGGCTGCGCACCGTCGAGGACGCCTCGGTCGCTCCGATCGTCGACGCGCTGCTCGGCACGCTCGACTCGCTGGTGCAGGTCGGGCTGGGATACCTCTCGCTCGATCGCGAGTCGGGCACCCTCTCGGGAGGCGAGGCGCAGCGGGTCAAGATGGTGCGGCACCTCGGCTCGAGCCTGACCGACATCACCTACGTCTTCGACGAGCCGACGGCGGGCCTGCATCCGCACGACGTGTCGCGGGTGGTCGAGCTGCTCCGCCGGCTCCGCGACAAGGGCAACACGGTGCTCGTCGTCGAGCACAAGCCCGAGATCATCCGGATGGCCGACCACGTCGTCGACCTGGGGCCCCGCGCCGGCGCGCACGGCGGCGAGATCCGCTTCGAGGGGTCGGTCGAGGAGCTCCGCGGGTCGGACACCCTGACGGGGCGCCACCTCGAGCACCGGGTGCCGCTCAAGTCCGCCGTCCGCTCTCCGCGCGGCGTCGCCGAGATCCGCGGGGCCGCGACCCACAACCTCCGCGGTGTCGACGTCGACGTGCCGCTGGGAGTGCTGGCCGTGGTGACGGGAGTCGCGGGGTCGGGCAAGTCCTCGCTCATCCACGGCTCGCTGGCGAAGCGCGAGGGGGTGATCGTCGCCGATCAGTCGCCCATCCGCGGGTCGCGGCGGAGCAATCCGGCCACCTACACGGGCGTGCTGGACTCCATCCGCGCCGCCTTCGCGAAGGCCAACAAGGTCAAGCCCGCGCTGTTCAGCGCCAACTCCGCCGGCGCCTGCCCGGTCTGCAAGGGCGCGGGGCTGATCTTCACCGAGCTGGGCCCGGCCGCGACGGTCTCCTCGGTCTGCGAGGAGTGCGAGGGCAAGCGCTTCACCGCCGAGGTGCTCGAGTACCGGCTCGACGGCAGGAACATCCACGAGGTGCTCTCGATGCCGATCCTCGAGGCGGCCGGCTTCTTCGACTCGGGGCCGGCGCACACGGTCCTCGCCCGCCTGGTCGACGTCGGCCTCGGCTACATCACCCTCGGGCAGCCGCTCAACACGCTCTCGGGCGGCGAGCGGCAGCGACTGAAGCTGGCCATCAACATGGCCTCGAAGGGCTCGGTCTACATCCTCGACGAGCCGACGACCGGGCTGCACCTGGCCGATGTCGACAACCTGCTGGGCCTGCTCGACCGGCTGGTCGACTCCGGCAACTCGGTGATCGTGATCGAGCACCACCAGGCGCTGATGGCGCACGCCGACTGGATCATCGACGTGGGACCCGGCGCCGGCCACGAGGGCGGCTCGATCGTCTTCGAGGGGACGCCGTCGGCACTCGTCGCCGACGCCGACACCCTCACCGCGCGGGCGCTGCGCGCCTACGTCGGCTGAGCACCGAGGGAACGCCGGACCGTCACCGCCCGTTCCGGGACTCCTCGACGGTTCGGGGTTCCCTCGCCGACGCCGCGTCAGCGCGCGAAGGGGCCCTTCAGGGCAGCCCACTGCAGCAGCATGATCGTCTTGGCGTCGACGATCTGCACGCCGATCTGGGCGAGCGCCTCGTCGAACGAGAGCTCGACCAGCTCGGTGTCCTCGCCCTCGTCGGCGAGACCCGCGTAGGCGCCCTCGCGCGAGCCCGCGCGGTAGCGGCCGGCGAAGAAGTGCAGCTTCTCGGTGATCGAGCCCGGGCTCATGTACGAGTCGAAAACGTGCTCGAGGCGGCCGATCTCGAGGCCGGTCTCCTCCTCCGCCTCGCGGCGGGCGCCCTCCTCCGGGCCGTCCTCGTCGAGGAGCCCGGCCGGCACCTCGAGGAGCATGCCGTCGAGGTTGCCGTTGACGTAGGTGGGGTAGCGGAACTGGCGGACCAGCACGACCGTGCGTGCGTCGGGGTCGAAGAGCAGCACGGCCGCGCCGTTGCCCCGGTCGTACGTCTCGCGGTGCTCGGTGGTCCAGCGGCCGTCGCGGTGCCGGTACTCGAACTCGGTGGTGCGGAGGATGTACCAGTGGCTGGAGAGCAGGGTCACCTGCTTCACCACGACATCCGGGTTGCCGGTGAGGTCGTAGCCCTCGCCGTCGAGGCCGGTGCGGCCTCGACGATCGGGGACGTCGATGCCGGGAGTCGAGATGTCCGTTGCGTTCGACATGCCTCAGCGGAAGTTGACGAACTGGAGGTCGAGGTCGAGATCGGCCCCGCGCAGCAGCGCCATCGTCGCCTGCAGGTCGTCGCGGCTCTTGGAGGAGACGCGGAGCTCGTCGCCCTGGATCTGCGACTTGACCGACTTGGGCGCCTCGTCGCGGATCAGCTTGTTGATCTTCTTCGCGTGCTCCTGATCGATGCCGTCCTTGAGGGTCGACTCGATCCGGTACTCCTTGCCCGAGGCGAAGGGCTCGCCCGAGTCGAGGCTCTTGAGGCTGATGCCGCGCTTGATCAGCTTCGTCTGGAACACGTCGAGGATGGCGTTCGCGCGCTCCTCGGTGTTGGCCTTGATCAGGATCTTCTCGCCGCTCCAGGCGATCGAGGCGCCGACGTTCTTGAAGTCGTAGCGCTGCTCGACCTCCTTGTGGGCCTGGTTCAGGGCGTTGTCCGCCTCCATCTTGTCGACCTTGCTGACGACGTCGAACGTTGAATCTGCCATGCCTCCGAGCTTAGCTTTCGGGGGCTGCGGGGCCGATGCGCAGGCACCGCTGGTGCTGGTGCGCAGGCACGCCTGATAACACTGGAGGGTGCGCCGCCTCCCATCCCTGCTCGTCGTGCCGCTCGTCGCTGCGCTGCTCGCGGGCTGCGCTCCCTCGGCGCCCTCCTCCTCCGTCGACTACGAGGCCGGTGTGAGCACGGTGCCGCCGACGGTGAGCGCCCCCGCCGCCGCCGACCCCGCGCTGCTCGAGGACGCGGACGAGACCGCGGCGACGCCGGTGCGGCTCCTCACCCGCGCCGACTGGCTGTCGAGCGCGGCGGAGGGGAGCGGCATCCCCGAGCGAGCGCTCACCGCCTACGCGGGCGCCGCGCTCCTCACCTCCTCCGTCGACCCCGGCTGTCGGCTCGACTGGGCGACGCTCGCCGGCATCGGCTACGTCGAGAGCCGGCACGGGACGATCTTCGGCGGTGTCCTCGGCGAGGACGGCCGCCCCTCCGAGCCGATCTACGGCCCCCGCCTGGACGGCACGCAGTTCGACCTCGTCGAGGACAACGACGGCGGAGCGCTCGACGGCGACCCCGAGGTCGACCGCGCGATGGGACCGCTGCAGATCATCCCGGCCACCTGGATGGCGTGGGCGTCGACCGGCTGGGACCCGCAGAACGTCGATCAGCAGGCCGTCACCGCGGCGCGCTACCTGTGCGAGGCGGGCGGCGACCTCTCGACCGAGTCGGGCTGGCGCGCGGCGATCGCGGCCTACAACCCCGCGGCGAGCTACGCGGGCAAGGTCGCCGAGGCGGCCTCGCGCTATGCGGCGGCGACGGAGTGACCGGGCGCGCTCGATTTCCGATCCACCGGCCGCGTGGGTATCCTTGTCCAGCGCCTCCGGTCAGAGCCAGCCTCGCGGCCGGGTGCGCCACGGCGAGTTACCCTAGCGGCCAAAGGGATCTGACTGTAAATCAGACGGCGTAGCCTTCGGGGGTTCGAATCCCTCACTCGCCACTCCACGCACTACAACCAGCGATTCTGGTGTGTTTCGTGTGCTGAAGCTCCTCGTCCCCGGATGGAGCGTCTGCCGGAACCGTCCCTCGGAGTGCAGAGCTCCGGAAGCCCCGCGATCGCCTCCTGGAGGGGGTCGGCGGGGCTTTTTCCGTGCCGGCGGTGGTGCTGTGCCGAGCACCTGCCTCACAACTGAGGCTGGATGCTGCGAATCGCCGATTTCATCGCGATTCGGGTCGTCCAGCCTGAGTTGTGGATCCGCGCGACGACGCCGCCGGGCAGCGGTCAGAGAGAGGCGGGCGGATCCACGGCGAGGAACTGCCCGAGCGACAGGGGAGGGCGGCCGGTCAGGCGCTCGACGTCTCCGCTCACCTGCTCCAGCTCGCCGGCGGCGACGGCCGTGTAGGTGCTGACCCAGGCATCGAGCTGCCAGGGCGGCGCGTTCCAGCGGGCGCGCGATGCGTAGGCCTCGTCGAGGGTCTCGTCGATGAAGGCGGCGGGGCGGCCGGCCGCGGTCAGGGTCGCCGCGATCTCGGCGAAGGTGACGGCCTCGGGGCCGGTGAGCTCGTAGGTGGCGCCCCGGTGCTCCTCCGGAGAGCGGAGGATCGCGGCGGCCGTGCGGGCGACATCCGCACGCGCGACGATCGCCGCCCTGCCCTCACCCGCCGGTCCGCGGATCGCGCCGTCCTCGCCGAGCATCTCCGACATGAAGTCGAGGTAGAGGTTGTCGCGGAGGAAGGTCCAGGCCATGCCCGACGCGCGGATCGCCTCCTCCGTCGCGGCGTGATCGCGGGCGAGCGTGAAGGTCGCGGTCGGGGACGCGCCGACGAAGGAGGTGTAGACGATGTGCTCGACGCCGGCCTCCGCGGCGGTGGCGACCAGCGCGAGGTGCTCCGAGAGGCGGTCCTCCTGCTCCGCGGCCGAGACCATCAGCAGCAGTCGCACGCCGCTGAGCGCGTCGCCGACGTCGGTGAAGGAGGCGCGCCTGGTCTCGGCTCCGGGGAGCACGGGCGCGCGCGAGGGGTCGCGGGCGAGGAGACGGAGGGGGAGGCCCTCCTCGGCGAGGAGGCGGGCGACGCGGCCGCCCACGGCTCCCGTCACTCCGGTGACGGCGATCGGCTGCTGAGTGCTCATGCTCTCCATGATCCTCCGCGCGCCGGTCCCTAGGCTGGGCGCATGAGTGCCAACGCGTCCCTCCTCGCCATCGCCCGATCGATCGCCGTGGAGGCTGCGCATCTCGCCCGGCAGCGTCGGCAGGACGGAGTCGAGATCGCGGCGTCGAAGTCGTCGCCCGAGGACGTGGTCACGGCCGCCGACCGCGAGGTCGAGCAGCTCATCCGGCGCCGTCTCGCCGAGGCTCGGCCCGATGACGCGTTCCTCGGGGAGGAGTCGGGCGGCGGAGGAGGGACGAGTGGGCTCACGTGGGTCGTCGATCCGATCGACGGCACGGTCAACTACCTGTACGGCATCCCCTCGTACGCGGTGAGCATCGCGGTCGTCGAGGGCGAGCCCGACCCGGCGACGTGGACGGCGCTCGCCGGAGCAGTCGTCAACGGTGCCACCGGCGAGGTGTGGACGGCCGCCGGGGGAGAGGGCGCCGAGCGCGACGGAGTCGCTCTGCGCGCGGTACCGCCGGCCTCCCTCTCGCTCGCGCTGGTGGGGACGGGCTTCGGCTACGACGCGGGCCGGCGGATGCGTCAGGGCGCGGTGGTGCAGGAGCTGCTCGGAGAGGTGCGCGATATCCGGCGGATCGGATCCGCGGCGCTCGATCTCTGCGCGGTCGCGACGGGACAGCTGAACGCGTACTTCGAGCGCGGGCTCAACCCGTGGGACCTCGCGGCTGGCGCCCTGATCGCGCAGGAGGCGGGCGTGCGCGTCGAGGGCTTCGGCGGACGCGCGGCGAGCTCGGAGCTGCTGATCGCGGCGCCCGACCCGCTGTTCGGCGAGCTCGAGGCGGTGCTGCGTCGGTTGAGGGCGGACGACGTCTGACCTGCGCGCGACTGATGCAGGCGCATGCATCCCCGCGCAACGGAGGCGCCACCCGTCGGTGCTGTCGAGCTCGAATCGAGCGTGACGAGGGCCGGCTCTGGTCGGATCGGGCCGCTGTGGGTATCCTTTATGAATTCGTGATAATCGCACAGGATGCGATCACGGATGCCCGGGAAGCGCTTCGACCCCTGACGCAGCACTCTCCCCCTCCCCGACCCCGACGGAAGATCCCGATTTCGTGAGCCTCGATTCGCCCTCCACCGCTGCCTCCGCATCGACCCCCGGCGAATCGACCCCACCCCTCTCGCGGCGCGAGGCACGTGAGCGCGAGCGTGCCGCGGTACTCGCCGCCGAGGTCTCGTCGGAGGGAGTCTCGGCGAGCCCCGCCGAGCTGCGCGACGCAGAGCGCCGCGTCGCCGCGTCGCGCACGACTCCGCCCGCCCCTGTCGCCGCTCCCCGGGTCGCGCCGTTGCGCCCCGTGCGCGGTGGCCGCCGCCTCGGTGGACTCGTCGCCGTCTCGTTCGCCGCGGCCATCATCGCGGCGACCTCGGTGCCGGCGACCTCGCTGCTGACGGCCGAGGACGTGCAGGCGCAGGGGATGGCATCGATCACCTCGGACGAGGCCCGCGACTCGCAGTCGTTCACCACCGGCGAGGTCAGCGCCGAGACGGTGGCGCGCGACGGGTTCGGCGTGCAGGAGCGGAAGACCCAGACGAACGTCGCAGCGATCGGCCGGACGTCCGACTCGGGGTTCACCAACGATCCCAACGCCTCGGTCCAGTGGCCGTTCGCGGTGGGCGTCCCGGTCGGCGACCGCTTCGGCTACCGCAACTGCGCCGGCTGCTCCGTGAACCACGGCGGCACCGACTTCAACCCGGGCGACGGCTCGCCGATCCAGGCGATCGCCGACGGCGTCGTCCGCACGGTGATCGACGGCGAGGGCTCGCTCGGCGTGCACGTGATCATCGACCACGAGATCGACGGCGAGCTGGTCTCGAGCGTGTACGCGCACATGCAGCACGGCTCGGCGGCGGTCAGCGAGGGCGACCCCGTCAAGGTCGGCCAGCTGCTCGGGCTCGTCGGCACGACCGGCATGTCGACCGGGCCGCACCTGCACTTCGAGATCCGCCTCGACGGGACGACGAAGGTCGACTCGTACCTCTGGCTCAAGGAGAACGCGAACCGCTGATCGCGCGGCCGCCGCGCGACCTGACATCCGGTCGGTCGAGTGCGGTCTGCAGGCGTTCGTGCCGTCTGCAGGAGTCGGAGTGCGGTCTGCAGGTGATAAGTCGCTGAGAGCGCTTCCACCCGTGTCGAACGACTCGCACGGCCGGGATCGCCTGCAGATCGCACCCGCACCTCCTGCAGATCGCACGTGCTCCTGCAGACCGCACCTGCGCCCCGCGGGAGCACGCACCTGTCAGTCGGCGCGGAGCCAGACCGTCGTGTCGCCCGGTAGTGCCGGCTCGTGCAGCTCCTCCGACGCGACCAGCACCGTGCCCACCGGCAGCTCGACAGGGTCGGAGCCCGTGTTCGCGATCACGGTGACGGCGCCGTTGCGGAACGCGACCACCTCCTCCGGGAAGCCCTCGAGCCACTCGACGGCACCTTCGCCGAGACGCTCGGCACCGCGCACCGCGAGCAGCGACCGGTAGAGCTCGAGCGTCGACCCCTCGACACCGCGCTGGGCGTCGCGCGCGAACGGCGCCCAGTCACCCGGCTGCGGCAGCCACGAGGCGCCGGAGCCGCTGAAGCCGTAGGCGGGGTCGGCCGCCTCCCAGGGCAGGGGCACCCGGCAGCCGTCGCGCCCGTAGCGCTCGCCGTGCGTGCGGAACCAGGTCGGATCCTGGCGGGCCTCGTCGGGCAGGTCGATCGCCTCGGGCAGGCCGAGCTCCTCGCCCTGGTAGACGTAAGCCGAACCGGGGAGCGCCAGCATCAGCGCGGTCGCGGCGCGGGCACGCCGCAGCCCCAGCACGGGGTCGGGCAGTCCGGGGGTGCGCGGTCCGATGCCGTAGCCCTGCGGATTGTCGGACGTCAGCGCCAGGCGGCTGGCGTGACGCACGACGTCGTGGTTCGAGAGGACCCAGGTCGACGGGGCGCCGACCCGGGCGAAGGCGGTGAGCGAGGCGTCGACGATGTCGCGCAGAGCGGGCCCGGCCCACGGCGTCTCGAGGTAGGCGAAGTTGAAGGCCTGGTGCATCTCGTCGGGGCGGACCCAGCGCGCGAGCTTCGAGAGCGGCTGCACCCACGCCTCCGCGCAGAGCACGCGGTCGTCGGGGTACTCGGCGAGCAGCTCGTGCCAGTCGCGGTAGATCTCGTGCACGCCGTCCTGGGCCCAGTAGGGCGCGGTGACCGGATCCTCGCCGTCGGACGGGGCGACGCCTCCCATGGAGCCGCTGTCGGCGGGCGGGGTGTAGTCGGGCAGCCCGTCGGCCTTGATCATGCCGTGCGCCACGTCGACGCGGAAGCCGTCGACGCCGCGGTCGAGCCAGAAGCGCAGGACCTCGCGGAAGCGCTCGCGCACCCACTCGTTCGTCCAGTCGAAGTCGGGCTGCGAGGTGTCGAACAGGTGCAGGTACCACTGACCGGCCGCGCCGTCGGGCTCGGTGACGCGGGTCCAGGCGGGGCCGCCGAAGACCGACTCCCAGTTGTTCGGGGGCAGCTCTCCCGAGGTGCCGCGGCCGTCGCGGAAGAGGTAGCGCGCCCGCTCGGCGCTGCCCGCGGGGGCCGCGAGCGCCTCCTGGAACCACCGGTGGGCACTCGAGGAGTGGTTGGGGACGAGGTCGACGATGATGCGGATGCCGAGGGCGTGCGCCCGCGCGAGCATCGCGTCGAAGTCGGCGAGGGTGCCGAAGAGCGGATCGACGTCGCAGTAGTCGGCGACGTCGTAGCCGGCGTCCCTCTGCGGAGAGGTCATGAACGGCGAGAGCCAGATCGCGTCGACTCCGAGCTCGGCGAGGCTGTCGAGTCGGGAGGTGATGCCGAGCAGATCGCCGATGCCGTCGCCGTTCGAGTCCGCGAAGGAGCGCGGGTAGATCTGGTAGATGACCGCCGTGCGCCACCACTCCGAGCCCGGGCGGCTCGTGGTGTCGGAGGAGTTCTCGGGCGCGCCGGAGAGAGCGGAGTCCAGGGTCATGGAATCAAGGGTATCGGCAGCCTGTCCCGCGAGCTCAGCGCGTCGAGGCCCTAGGGTCGACGGGTGAGCGATGAGACCCCCGACCAGGCCCGAGCCCGACGCCGGAGGGCCCTGCTCTGGGTCGTCCCTCTGCTCGTGCTGCTGATCGGCGGACTCGTCGCGGTGACCGTGGCGATCGGAGGCTTCGCCGCGCGCTCCATGACGGGCGCGCAGCCGATCGCGCAGCTGCAGCAGGCCTAGGCCCTAGGCCTTCGCGGCCGGCCCGTCCTCGTCCTCGGGCTGCGGCGCGGTCGAGCGTTCAGCGGCCTCCTCGGAGGCGTGCCCCGACTCCGGCCCCGAGTGCGCCTGCTCGTCGGCCCGGCTGACCGCGTCGGCGAGCTCGTCGGCGACGAGGTACCCCATCGAGACCGCCTCGGCGCGATAGGCCGCGCGGCCGACCATGTGCGCCGAGACGGGGACGGTCAGCAGCTGGAATCCGATGACCAGCACCACGGTGCCCGCTGCGGCGAAGCCGGGATTGCGGATGGCGACGGCCAGCATCACGCAGATCAGCCCAAGCACCTGAGGCTTGGTGCCGGCGTGCATCCGCGAGAGCAGGTCGTCGAAACGGAGCAGCCCGATCGCGGCGACCAGCGACAGCACGGCGCCGGCGGTGACGAGCACGCCCGTGACGATGTCCCAGAAGAGGTCCATCTCAGTCCTCCTCGCGGTTGGCCATGAACTTCGCGACGCTGATCGATCCGAAGACCGCGAACAGCGCGAGCCCGAGGGCGACGGGCAGCGTCGTCGCGTGCTGGTTGACCGCCATCTCGGCACCCAGGCCGCAGATGATCGTCGCGACGAGCACGTCGGCGGCGACGACCCGGTCGAGGATCGAGGGTCCGCGGAGGATGCGGATCAGGGAGAGCAGGGTCGCCGCTCCGAACAGGGGGACGAGGATCCAGGCGAGCCAGTCGATCATCGCAGCGCCCCCGCTCCCTCGCCGAGCGGCTGGTTGACGCGTGCGACGTCCTCGCGCGAGCCGATCGCGCGGACGATGCGCGCCTCGGTCTGCAGCACGGTGCGGCGCACCTCCTCGATCCGGTGACCCTCGTCGTGGGTGACGCCCAGCACGTGCAGGTACAGCACGTTCTGCTGCGGGTCGACGTCGATCACGAGGGAGCCGGGGACGAGTGAGACGGCCTCGGTGGTCCAGACGAGCATCCCCTCGGAGCGGCTGCGCAGGTGCACGGCGACGATCGCGTTGTGCACCGGCACCGGCAGCGTGAGGATCTGCCACGAGACCTTGACCGAGGCGATCGCGATGTCGGCGGCCAGACGGAGGAGGAACACCAGCAGGCACCAGGGGTTCACCCGGTTCGAGAACTCGACCGGCGGCAGGTAGAAGACCCGCGTGATCAGGAGGGCGACGAGGAATCCCGAGACGATCGAGAGGACCGAGACGTCGTCCCAGAGCAGCACCCAGATGCCGACGAGGGTGACGAACATCGCGAAGCGGTTCCAGAAGTCGACACGGCGGCGCGGGCTCATCGGGGCCCCTCCTCTCCGAAGGACGAGTCGCGGTAGACGGTCGCGATGTAGGTGGAGGGGTCGGCGATCGCCTCGGAGGCCCGCTCGCTCGCCTCGTAGAGCGGTCCGGCGCCGATCGTCAGCACGACGCTGACGAGCACCATGCCGGCCGTCGCGAGCACCATCATCGGCGGCGAGTGGCGGGTGCGGACGGTGCCGGTGTCGTGCGGATCCTCCTGCAGCTGGTCGATCAGCGGCGACTCGTAGCCGGGCACCTCCTCCTGGCGGCGCCAGAACGCCATGTTCCAGACACGCGCGACGGCGTAGAGGGTGAGCAGCGAGGTCACCGCTCCGGCACCGATGACGGCCCAGACCAGCCAGTTCGGCTGCTCGACGGCCGACTCCGTGCCGGCGACGAACAGGCCGACCTTGCCCAGGAACCCGGTGAAGGGAGGGATGCCGCCCAGGTTCATCGCGGGGATGAAGTACAGCAGCGCGAGCAGCGGCGAGGCCTTGAGCAGCCCGCCGAGTCGGAGGATCGAGGTCGTCCCTCCGACGCGCTCGATGAGTCCCGTGGCCAGGAACAGCGTCGTCTGCACGGTGATGTGGTGGATCACGTAGAAGATCGTCGCCGCGTAGCCCGCCGGGGTGCCGATCGCGATGCCGAACACCATGTAGCCGATGTGCGAGACGAGCGTGAAGGAGAGCATCCGCTTGATGTCGGCCTGCGCGACCGCGCCGAGGATGCCGACGATCAGGGTGAGCAGGGCGACGACCAGCAGGACCTCGCTGAGCGCACCTCCCGGGAACAGCAGCGTCTCGGTGCGGATCAGCGCGTAGACGCCGACCTTGGTGAGCAGGCCTGCGAACACCGCCGTGACGGGGGCCGGGGCGGTCGGGTACGAGTCCGGCAGCCAGAACGACAGCGGGAAGACCGCCGCCTTGATCCCGAAGCCCAGCAGGAGCATCACGTGCAGCACCATCTGCACGTCGGCGGGCAGCTCGGCGATGCGGATCGACAGCTGCGCCATGTTGACGGTGCCGGTCGCGCCGTACAGCAGGCCGATCGCCGAGAGGAAGAAGACACTCGAGACCAGGCTCACGACCACGTAGGTCGTGCCCGCCCGGATGCGCGGCGCGGTGCCGCCGAGGGTGATCAGGACGTAGCTGGCTGCGAGGAGGATCTCGAAGCCGACGTAGAGGTTGAAGAGGTCGCCCGCGACGAAGGCGTTGAGGATGCCCGCCGAGAGGATCAGGTAGGTCGGGTGGAAGATCGTGACCGGAGTCTCGCGGTTGCCGTCGACGAGACCCTGTCCCACCGAGAACAGCAGGACGCCGAGCAGCGTGATCGACGTGATCACGAGCATCAGCGCGGCCAGCGGATCGACGACCAGCACGATGCCCCACGGCGGCTCCCAGCCGCCCACGTAGACGGCGTCGCCGCCTCCGTCGCCCGCGAGCACGATCACGAGCATCACGCACGAGATCACGAGGACCGCCGAGAGCGTCACGATGTTGACGAGGATCTGCGCACGACGGTGGCGGCCGAGGATCAGCGCGAGCGCAGCACCCAGCAGGGGGAGGGTGACGACGAGGGGGATCAGCGCGGTCATCGGTCCTCCTTCCTGTCATCGGTCATGGCGCTCTCGGCGTGCTTGGCCGCCGTGCCCTCGTCGCTCGACTCGAGCAGCACGTCGAGGGCGCGGTCGTCGGCCGTGGTCTGCGCCGAGATACCGGCCGCATCGGCGCGGACCGAGGTGTCGGTCTCGTCGTCCTCGACCTGGTCGGCGTTGGCGAGGCGCCAGCGCCGGTAGATCATCGCGAGGAGGAAGGCCGAGACTCCGAACGTGATCACGATCGCCGTGAGGATCAGGGCCTGGGGGAGCGGATCGGCCATCTCGTCGGCGATCTGCTCGTAGGAGCGGCCGTCGTCGGTGACGAACGGAGCGACTCCGGACCGCCCCGCCATCAGCAGGATCAGGATGTTGGTCGCGTTGCCGATCAGGAGGAAGCCGATCAGGATGCGGGTGAGGCTGCGCTCGAGCATCTGGTAGACGCCCGCGGCGTACAGCACCGCCATCACGACGACGAGGACGAGGGTGATGCTCACGCGTCGTCCCCCCGCCCGGGGCCGCCGACGACCGTCGAGCCGGTCGGGAGCTTCGTCTCGAGCCCGTCGACCGTGCCGTCGCCCGGTCCCGGCGTGCTGTCCGTCGAGTGGGTGACGCCGTCGCCCGAGGCCGCACCGCTCTCGGCCTCCTCGCCGTGGCGGTCGACCTCGCCGCCGAGGCTGCGGAGGATGTCGAGGGCCAGACCGATCACGATGAGGTAGACCCCGATGTCGAAGAGGGTGGAGGTGCCCAGGTGCAGCTCGCCGAGGATCGGCACCTCGAGGTCGAGCCAGCTCGACTCGAGCACCTGCAACCCGAAGACGAGCGAGGACACCGCGGTGCCCACCGCGAAGAGCAGCCCCAGGCCGAGCACCTTGCCGGCGTCGATCGGCGCGGCCTCGCCGAGCTCGAAGCGGCCTCCGGCGAGATAACGCGCGACGAGAGCGAGACCGGCGAGCAGGCCGCCCGCGAAGCCTCCGCCCGGGGTGTTGTGGCCGGTGAAGAGCAGGTAGACCGAGACGATCATCGCGGGGTGGAACAGGAGGCGCACCAGCACCTCGAGGACGATCGAGCGGTTCTCGGGGCGCAGCGTGCGCCCGGCGACGAGCCAGGAGCCGCGGTCGGCGTCCTTCGCGGGGGCGGTGAGGTCGAGGGCGCGCTCGGCGCGGTCTGCCGCACTCTGCGACTCGAGGCGGGGCGCGCCTCCTGCCCTGCTCGAGAGGAAGATCAGGCTCGCGACGCCCGTGGCCACGACGACGAGGACCGAGATCTCGCCCATCGTGTCCCAGGCGCGGATGTCGACGAGCAGGACGTTGACGATGTTGCGGCCCTTGCCCTCCTCGTAGGCGAGGCGGGGCAGCTCGGCCGAGATCGGCACGGCGGTGCGGGCGCCGAGCGCGATCGCCGCGACGACGGCCATCACGGCGCCGACCGAGATGCCGATGACCGCGCGCAGGCGCTTGCGCATCGGCTGGTGCTTCTGCGCGATCCGCGTCGGGAGGCGGCGCAGCACGAGCACGAAGACCACCAGGGTTACCGTCTCGATGAGGGCCTGGGTGAGGGCGAGGTCGGGGGCGCCCTGCAGGGCGAAGAGGGCGACCATCCCGTAGCCGGTGGCGCCGGCGAGCAGCACCGCGGCGACGCGGTTGCGGGCGATCGCGCAGAGGATCGCGGCGACGATCATCACCGCGGCGACGGCCAGCTGACCGGGGCTGTCCCAGAAGACGAGCTCCTCGGGCCAGGTGCGGTTGAGGGCCGAGGCGGTGCCCGCTCCGACGAAGAAGACCGCGAAGATCACGGTGAGATAGCGGGGGAGCGAGCCGCGCTGCACGAACTCGGTCACCGTGCTCGAGACGCGGTCGAGCCAGCGGACCGTCGCCCAGTAGCCCTCAGCGGAGTCGATGCGGTTGGGCAGCAGCGACTGCGCCCTCGCGACGGCGACCCGCTTCGAGAAGAGGAGGAGCCCGATCGCGATGACCAGGGCGCTCAGGCCCAGCGCCGGCTCGACGCCGTGCCAGAGGGCCAGGTGGTAGGTGCCGTGCTCGGCGAGAGCCTCCGCCGCCAGCGCGGGGTCGGCGTCTGCTGCGGCGAGCGGCAGGGTGTCGGCGTAGACGGCGACGAGCGGGTCGATGGCCGACGCGGCGACGCCTCCGGCCACGCTCGCGACAGCGAGGACGACCGGGGCGGCGGTGAAGGTCCACGACTCGGCGTGCAGCTCGGTGTCCTCGAGGCCCTTCTTGCGGGCGAAGGCGCCCCAGAAGAAGCGAGCCGAGTAGGCGACCGTGAGGATCGACCCCAGGATCAGCCCGATCAGCGCGACCCAGGCCCAGACCGAGCCCTGCTCGCCTGCCTCGAGAAGGCTCGTGAAGACGGCCTCCTTGGCGACGAAGCCGAGCAGGGGCGGGAGGCCGGCCATCGAGAGCACGCCGATCAGGGCGGCGGCGGCGAGCACGGGCGCCTGCCGGCCGAGCCCGCTGAGCTTGCGCAGGTCGCGGGTGCCGGCGCGGTGGTCGACGATGCCGACGACGAGGAAGAGCAGAGCCTTGAAGAGCGCGTGGCCGATCAGGAGCGTGAGGCCGGCGAGGGCGGAGTCGCGCGAGCCGAAGCCGACGGCGACCGTGAGGAAGCCGAGCTGGCTGACGGTGCCGTAGGCGAGTACGAGCTTGAGGTCGTACTGACGCAGCGAGCGCCAGCCGCCGACCAGCATCGTCCACACCCCGACGCAGACGATCACGGGCAGCCAGACGGAGTCGTCGGCGAAGCCGGGCGCGAGGCGGGCGACGAGGTAGATGCCCGCCTTCACCATCGCCGCGGCGTGCAGATACGCGCTGACCGGAGTGGGCGCGGCCATCGCGGCCGGGAGCCAGAAGTGGAACGGGACCAGCGCCGACTTCGAGAACGCGCCGAGCAGCACCAGCACGAGTGCGACCGACACGATCGGGCCGGACGGCGCGGCGGCGACGATGCCCTCGAGGCTCGTCGTGCCCGCCTGCACGATCAGGATCACGACGCCGACGAGCATCGCCAGTCCGCCGAGCGTGGTGACGAGAAGGGCCTGGAGCCCTGCTCCGCGGCTCTCCTTGCGACCGCTGTAGTGGCCGATCAGGAGGTAGGAGAGAACGCTCGTCGCCTCCCAGAAGACGAAGAGGATGATCACGTCGTCGGCGGTGACCAGCCCGTACATCACGCCGGCGAAGGCGAACAGCAGGGCGGCGAAGCGCCCGAGCGACGGCTCGTCTCGGCGGAAGTAGCTCGCGCAGTACGCGAGGACGAGGGCGCCGACTCCGCTGACCACGAGGGCGAGCACCGTCGAGAGAGCGTCGAGCCGGAAGGAGAGGGCGATGTCGAGGGAGGGGATCCACTCCACCCGCTCGCGGATCTCACCGCCGGCGAGGACGGTCGGCAGCGAGGCGGCCGTGGCGACGAAGGTGCCGGCCGGGACGAGAGCCAGACCGTAGAAGGCCTTCGGGCCGACACGATCGACGATCCAGGGAGTGACGACGGCGAGAGCGAAGGTGATCGTGAGGATGAGGAGCATCACATGTTCCTCTCAAGTCATACCCAGCGCAGTCGTACCTCAAGGGTACTGGAGGGCCCCGCGCGGGAAGCTGAGTGCGGACAGGCTTGACGGGTCACCGTACTTTTGGTCCATGGCCCGTTCCCTCCTGCCCCGTCAGCTCTGCCGACTCCGAGTGCACGATGTCGCGACCGGAGTCGCCACCACCGTGTTCGAGTCGGACACCCTGCTCGTCGAGGCGCCGAACTGGTCGCCCGACGGCTCGTTCCTCGTGGTCAACGGTGACGGCGGCCTCTTCCGGCTCCCGCTGGACGGCTCGGGATCGCTCGAGGCGATCGCGCTCGACGGCGTGCCCGACGAGCTCAACAACGATCACGTCCTCGCTCCGGAGGGCGGCACCGCCTACGTCTCCGCGCGCGACGGGCACCTCTACGCGGTCGCGCTCGACGGATCGGCGCCGGCCCGTCGCCTGACCGCCCCGCCGGAGGGCGCCCGCTTCAAGCACTATCTGCACGGCGTCTCGCCCGACGGCACGCTGCTCGCGCTGATCGGCGGCGGCGAGGACGCCTCCGGGGTCTGGCGGACCAACGTGTACACGATGCCCGCCGGCGGCGGTCCGCTCACGGCGCTCACCGACGACGAGCACCCCGACGACGGGGTCGACTTCGCACCGGACGGGCGGAGCGTGTACTTCAACTCCGAGCGCGCAGGCTCCGGGGCGCAGATCTTCCGGATGTCCGTGGACGGCTCCGAGCCCGAGCACGTCGTCGAGTCGGACACCGTCGACTGGTTCCCGCACGTGTCACCCGACGGCGCGCACCTGCTCTACCTGGCGTATCCCCCGGGCACCGCCGGGCACCCCGAGAACCTGCCCGTGGAGCTCCGGCTGATCGACCTCCCCTCCGCCACCGCGCCGGGCCGTGTCGTGCAGCGCCTCGTCGGCGGGCAGGGCACGATCAACGTCGCGGGCTGGGCGCCCGACTCGACGCGTTTCGCCTACGCCGACTATCCGATGGACGACTGACGCCCCACCCTGAGTGCTTGCCGAACATGACGGGGAGGGGGTCTCGCGGGTGCGCGGCGGCGGGTTGAATCGGACGATGACGATCGACAGCGCAGCCCCGGCCCACGACTCCTCCACCCGCGCACCGCTCGGCGATTCCGGGATCGAGGTGTTCCCGCTCTCGCTCGGCGGCAACGTCTTCGGCTGGACTTCGGGGCGGCAGACCTCGTTCGACGTGCTCGACGGCTACGTGGCCGCGGGCGGGAACTTCATCGACACCGCCGACTCCTACTCGGCCTGGGTGCCCGGCAACAGGGGCGGCGAGTCCGAGACCATCATCGGCGAGTGGCTGACCCGCCCCGGGACCTCGCGCGAGGACGTCGTCATCGCGACCAAGGTGAGCCGCCACCCGCAGTTCACCGGCCTCGCTCCCGCGAACGTCCGCGCAGCGGCCCGTGCGTCGCTCGAGCGCCTGCGAACCGACCGCATCGACCTCTACTACGCCCACTTCGACGACGACGCCGTGCCCCTCGAGGACATCGCGCGCGTCTTCTCCGAGCTCGTCGACGAGGGGCTCGTGCGCTCGATCGGCGTCTCGAACTTCAGCGCCGAGCGCGTCTCGGGGTGGCTGCGCATCGCGGCGGAGGAGGGGCTGCACGCGCCGGTCGCCCTCCAGCCGCACTACAACCTGGTCGAGCGCGGCATCGAGGCCGACCTGCTGCCCCTCGCGCGCGAGGCGGGCCTCGCGGTCGTGCCGTACTACGCGCTCGCCTCCGGCTTCCTGACCGGCAAGTACCGCGACGGAGCGACGCCGGACAGCCCCCGCGCCTCCGGAGCCGCGCAGTACCTCGACGCCCGCGGGCGCCGGGTGCTCGCCGCGCTCGACGCGGTGGCCGAGGCGCACGCCGCCGAGGTCGCGACGGTCGCGCTCGCGTGGCTCCGCTCGCAGCCCGGCGTCGTCGCGCCGATCGCGAGCGCCCGCGTGATGGAGCAGCTGCCCGCACTCGTCGCCTCGGCGTCGCTGGAGCTGGACGCCGCGGAGCTCACGGCGCTCGACACGGCGAGCCGCTCCTAGAAGCCCGGTCGTGCAGGGTCCGGGACCGGTCAGCGCAGCGGTCCTGCACCCCGCCCGACCGCGGTCGGTGACGCCCCTCCGGGGTGCTATTGTCTAACGGTGCCAAATCGCGGGCACGCCTCGAGAGGGGCGACGAAGACCCGCAGGTGCGCCCCCTTAGCTCATTGGTAGAGCACTTCCTTGGTAAGGAAGAGGTAGTGGGTCCGATTCCCACAGGGGGCTCCGTTCCCGGCAGGCCGAGCCTCCGGAGACGCGCGGCGGGGTAGCTCAGGTGGTTAGAGCACACGGCTCATAATCGTGGTGTCGCGGGTTCAAGTCCCGCTCCCGCTACGTTCAGGAAGAACCCCGTCTCGCATCTCGCGGCGGGGTTCTTCTGCGTCAGCACGGCACGCCGGTCGCTCCGCGCCGAGGTCTGCACGCGGCCGAGAGGTAAGGCTAGGCTAACCGAACCCGCCGCATCCGTCGGCCCGTCCGGAGGTCCCGCATGCCACGCTCGTTCACCCCGACCAGGCCCACCGATCCCCAGGTCATCGCCGTCGAGGTCGTGCGGACTGCGCGGGTGACGCCGAGCATGCAGCGCGTCACGTTCGGCGGCCCGGGAGTGGCGCTCCTGCATCCTCTCGGGCACGACCAGTGGTTCCGGTTGTTCCTCCCGCGCCCGGGGCAGGAGGAGCTGCGGCTCCCCACCCGCGCGAGTGCGCTCTGGTACGCCCAGTACCTCGCGATGCCCCGGGCCCGCCGCCCGTTCGTGCGCAACTACACCGTCCGCCGGTACCGCGCCGAGGGAGCCGACGGCGGTCCCGAGCTCGATGTCGACTTCGTGGTGCACGGTGAGGAGGGGGAGGCGGGACCGGCGGTGACCTTCGCGCTCACCGCCGCGGCAGGCGATCGGGTCGGCATCCTCGACCAGGGCTTCGGCTACCGCCGTGCGGACGGCACCGACTGGTGCCTCCTCGTCGCCGACGAGACAGGACTGCCCGCGGTCGCAGGGATCCTGGAGTCGCTGCCCGCCGCCCGTCGCGTGGAGGTGTTCCTCGAGGTGCCCGGCGACGAGGACCATCAGCCGATCACCGCCTCCGAGGCCGTCACGGTGCACTGGCTGCCGCGTGCCGAGGCGCACGCCCGGCCCGGCGAGCACGCACTCGACGTGCTCCGTGGAGCCGAGCTGCCGGGCGGTCGCCCCTCCGTCTTCGCGGTGGGCGAGTCGGCTCTCGCCACCGGTGCTCGTCGCCACCTCGTCGCCGAGCGGGGTGTCGACAAGCGCGACATCACCTTCGCCGGCTACTGGCGGCACGGAGTCGCGGCGCCCTGATCGCGCGTCACAGCCAGCCGTTGCGCTCCGCGATGCGGGCGGCGTCGGCGCGATTGCGCGCACCGGTCTTGCCGATGACCGCCGACAGGTGATTGCGGACCGTCCCCTCCGAGAGGTGCAGCATCCGCGCCAGGTCGGCGATCGAGCCGCCGGTGCGCGCGGCCGAGAGCACGTCGGTCTCGCGCTCGGTGAGCGGCGTACCGCCCTGGGCCAGCGACTCCGCAGCGAGGGAGGGATCGACGACGTGCAGCCCCTGCGCCACGCGCCGGACGGCGTCGGCGAGCTGGGCCGAGGGGGTGTCCTTCACGACGAATCCCGAGGCGCCCGCGTGCATCGCGCGGCTGAGGTACCCGGGGCGGCCGAAGGTCGTCACGATCAGCACCCGGCACTGCGGCAGCGCGGCGCGGAGCTCGCCGGCGGCGGTGATGCCGTCCATCCCGGGCATCTCGATGTCGAGCAGCGCCACATCCGGAGTGCTGGCCCGCGCCGCGGCGAGCACCTCGTCGCCCCGGCCGACCTCGGCGACCACCTCGATGTCGTCCTCGAGCGAGAGCAGCGCCGCGAGCGCGCCGCGCACCAGCGCCTGGTCGTCGGCGATCAGCAGGCGGAGGATCGGCCCGCTCATCGCGGACCCTCCGGCAGCGAGGCCCGCAGACTGAAGCCGCCCAGGTCGCTCGTGCCCGTCGAGAGCCGACCGCCCGCCGACTCGACCCGTTCGCGCAGTCCGCTGAGACCCGTCGACATCGGCGACTCCGCCCGCCGGCCGACCCCGTCGTCGGCGATCTCGACCTCGCAGCCGCTCAGGCGGATCCGGCAGCGGGAGGCGCCCGCGTGGCGGACGACGTTCGTCACTCCCTCGCGGATCACCCAGCCGACCAGCTCGCGGTGCGCGGGCGGCACGGCGTCGGTCGACGACGGCAGATCCGCAGTGACGCCGGCGGCGGTGAGCGCGCCCCGCGCCGCGGCGAGCTCGCCACTCGCGGTCATCGCCCGGAAGCCGGAGACGGTGGCCCGCACGTCGGCGAGCGCTCCGCGGGCGAGCGATTCGACGTCGGCGATCTCGGCGCGCGCCCGTACCGGATCCGCGTCGATCAGCCGCCCCGCCAGCTCGGACTTGACGGTGATGACGGTCAGGGAGTGCCCGAGGATGTCGTGGATGTCCCGCGCCACCCGGCTCCGCTCCCGCTCGGCGGTCATCAGCTCGAGCTCGGCCTGCGTGGCGCGCAGCTGGTTGACCGTCGCGATCGTGCGGGCGAAGGTCGCCATCATCAGTGAGATGGACAGGACGATGACGGGAACGATGAACGCCGTCTCTGTCCAGCCGCCCGCGTCGACCCGGACCGCGAGGGTGACGAGCGTGAGGCCGCCGACGATCAGCAGCGTCATCCGCCACGAGAACACGCACATGCCGACCAGCACGCCGACGTAGGTCCAGAGCCCGGTGACGTCCCGGCCGAGCCACGGCAGGAGGGTGAACGAGAGAGCGAGCATCGCTGCGCAGACGACGACGCGTCCGCGTGCTGCGAGCATCCAGGCGACCGGGGGCGCGATGAGGAACGCGAGGCTGAAGACCACGATGAGGGCGACGCCCGAGACGCGGAACGCGGTGGAGCCCTCCGAACGCAGGATGTCGGGAACGGTCGAGTAGGCCCAGAAGAGCGAGAAGGCGGCGCCGACGTACCAGCGGGTCGCGCGCCCGGTCCAGAGCGCCGATCTCAGCGAGGCGGAGCTGTCGGCACCGGCCGTCGCAGGGCGGATCGGCCAGCCGGGCCCGCCCGCGTCCCGCTGCTCGCGCATCGTGCTCACCGGCCCACCTTAGGTCCGCCTCCCCGGGCGTCAGACACGCTTCGTGTCGCGGCGGAAGAAGACCACGGTGCCCCCGAGGAACACCGCCAGCCAGACGATCGCGTTGATCAGCGCCGCCAGGTCGAAGCCCTCGCCGGTCAGCGGCGCCCGGGCGAGCTCGGCGATCCCGTAGACCGGGGTGAACGAGGCGATCGTCTGCATGAAGTCGGGCATGCTGCTGACCGGGTAGAACAGTCCGCCGAGGAACGCGAGCAGGACGATCACGAGGCTCGTCGCCTGCGCGGCGTTCTCGCCCGGCACCAGGTAGCCGACCATCAGGCCGAGCGAGGTGAAGACGGCGCTCGCGAGCAGCCAGCCGGCGACTCCGGTCGAGAGCCACTGCGCGGTCGAGAGCTGCACGCCGCTGACAGCGCCCACGAGGTAGGTCGCGACGACGGCGACGAGGCCCAGCATCATCCCGGCGATCATCTTGATCAGTACGTTGACGAACGGGTCGAGCGGGGTCAGCCGCAGCTGGCGGCTCCAGCCCTGGGCGCGCTCGACGGCGACGGAGGCGCCGGTCTGCGTCGCCGACATCATCGCCCCGTACATCGCCATCGACACCATGATGAACGCCGCGACCGAGGTCCCTCCCTGCGCGACCGGTGTCGCGGTCAGCGCCTCGTCGCGGAGCGGGTAGCCGATGATCAGGAACATCATCACGGGGAAGACGAGCGTGAACACCAGCGTCCGCCGGTTGCGGAGCTTGCGTGCGAGCTCGATGCGGAGGTAGGTGAGCGTGAAGCCGCCGAACGGCGGGACGCGGCGATCGAGTCGCACCCGGTCGGCGGGCGTGGTGGCGGTCATGCGGAGGCTCCTTCGGAGGTGAGGGCGAGGAACACGCTCTCGAGGTTCTGGGCCGTGATCTCGAGGTCGAGCGCGCTGGTCCGGGTGAGCAGGTGGCGCGCGACCGCGTCGGAGTCGCCGGTGTGGATCGTGACGCGGTCGCCCCGCGCCTCCACCGAGTCGACGGAGGGGAGGGACGCCAGCCCATCGAGATCCGCGCCGGGCAGGGTCGCCTGCACGATCCGCCCCGAGACCAGGTTCTTGATCTGGCTGGTCGCGCCGTCGGCGACGATGCGGCCGCGGCTCATCAGCACGATGCGATCCGCGTACTCGTCGGCCTCGTCGAGGTAGTGCGTCGCGAAGAGCACGGTGCGCCCGCGGGCGGCGTCGGCGCGGATCGCGCTCCAGAACGCGCGCCGCCCCTCGACGTCCATGCCGGTCGTCGGCTCGTCGAGGATCAGCAGCCCCGGATCGGGCAGCAGTGCCATGGCGAAGCGGAGGCGCTGCTGCTCGCCGCCGGAGCAGACGCCGACGCGGCGCGCGGCGAGGCCGGTGATCCCGGCCCGTTCGAGCACCTCGTCGACCGGGCGGGCGTCGGCGAAGAGGCTGGCCGTGAGCTGCAGCGTCTCGCGCACCGTGAGGTCCTTGAGGAGCCCGCCGGTCTGCAGCACCGCCGAGACCAGTCCGTGGGCGATCGCCGTGCGGGGCTCGTGGCCGAAGACCCGGACCGCACCGGAGTCGGGGGAGGAGAGCCCCAGGATCATGTCGATCGTGGTCGTCTTGCCCGCGCCGTTCGGGCCGAGGAACGCGACGATCTCGCCGGGGGCGACGGTCAGGTCGACTCCGGCCACCGCGGTGACGGAGCCGAAGCTCTTCGTGATCGCGGAGGCATCGATCGCGGGGGAGGCGTGCGCTGGCTGTGTCATGCCTCCAGCATCTCGGCGGACCGCGGCGAGGACCTCGCCCGTCCGTCACGACTGGGCCATGACATCCGTCACGGGCGGCCGTCGCGAGTCTCCCCTCGGTCCTGAGATACGCGGGGTGCTGTGCACCCGAGCGGAGACTCGAGTCAGACGGTGCAGCCCGCGAAGAGGACGTCGTCGGAGGCGACGAGGTCGTCGAGGGTCAGCAGCCGGTCGAGGTCGTGGCCGGCCGCGAGGGCGTTCGCGCGCTCGAGTGCGGTCTGCGGGGCGAGCCGCCCTTCCATCACGCCGCCGAGAGCGCGCACCGCGCAGGCGGCGACGACTCCCTCCGGGGTGCCGCCGATGCCGAGCACCAGGTCGACGCGGCCCGCGGGGTCGGCCGCCTCGATCGCGACCGACACGTCGCCCTCACCGCGCAGCTCGAGCGAGACGCCCGCGGCCCGGAGTGCGGAGACGAGCTCGGAGTGCCGCGGCTTGTCGAGCACCACGACGACGAGCTCGCCGAGAGGCTTGCCGAGTGCCTCCGCCAGCCGCCGCGCGTTCTCGGCCGGAGCGAGATCGAGCGAGACGACTCCGGCGCCCGCGGCCGAGCAGACGAGCTTGTCCATGTAGAAGACGTCGCGCGGGTCGAGCATCGTGCCGCGCGGCGCGAGCGCGATGACGCAGACCGAGCCCGGGATCCCCTCCGCCGTCAGCCGCGTGCCGTCGAGCGGATCGACCGCGACGTCGCAGGAGGGTGCACTCGCCCGCCCGAGCCGCTCGCCGTTCGCGAGCATGGGTGCGTCGTCCTTCTCGCCCTCGCCGATGACGACGATGCCGTCGAACGGCGCCTCGGCGAGCACCGCGCGCATCGCCACGACCGACGCCGCATCGGCCGCGAGCTTGTCACCCCGGCCGTACCAGCCGCGCGCCGCCTCCGCCGCTGCTCTGACGCTCTCGCCCACCGCCTCCCGCAGTTCGGGCGGGTACGAGGGCGACGCGATCAGGCGGACGTCGCTCACGCGCGCGCCGGCTGCGAGGTCGCCGTGCGCACCAGGCGCTCGAGCGTGCGCAGCCCGTCCGAGGAGAGCACCGACTCGAGGTGCCCCTGCACCGACGCGATCCCCTCGCCGCGGAGCGCGTTGACGACTCCGGTCGCCGCGTCGCCCGAGACCTCGAGGTCGAGCAGCGGCGTACGCGTCGTGCCCGCACCGGCGACGGAGGAGAAGGTGTTGTAGAAGCCGATCGCCGCGTCCTCGCCGAACACGTCGACCGCCAGGCGCACGCCCTGGCGCGGGGCGGGCAGCGGCTCGACCGGCAGCCCCGCCAGCAGCGAGAGCATCTGGTGGCTGAGGCAGACGGCCAGCATCGGCCGCTCCGAGTCGAGCCGCTCGGTCATCAGGGCGCGCAGGCGCGCGATCCGCGGTTCGGAGTCGTCCCGCGGGTCGCCGGGGCCGGGACCGAACACGACGAGGTCGTCCGAGAGCACGTCCTCGACGCTCGACCAGCGCTCGACCCGGGCGTCCATGCCGAGGTGGCGCAGCTGGTGCGCGAGCATCGTCGTGAACTGGTCCTCGTTGTCGACGATCAGGGCGGTGTGCCCGGCGAGACCCTCGATGTGCTCGGGGGCCTGGGGGCGGAGCCAGAACGAGGCGAGCCGCTCGTTGCGGGCCTCGAGCGCCTCCTGGACCCCCGGCTGCGCGTTGAGGTCGATCGCGGGCGGGACGTCGCGGTGCGGCAGGAGCCCGAGCGCCGAGAGCACGCCCGACGCCTTCGCCCGGGTCTCGGCGACCTCGCCCTCGGGGGTCGAGTGGCGCACGAGCGTGGCGCCTGCGGGCACCGTCAGCCGGCCGTCCTCGCGGAGGTAGGCGGTGCGGATCAGGATCGGCGCGTCGACCGTGTAGCCCTGCTCCTCGGGCTCGAACAGGGCGAGCACGCCGGAGTAGTAGCCGCGCGGCTCCTTCTCGTACTCGGCGATCACCGCGCACGCGTTCTCCATCGGCGAGCCGGTGACGGTCGGCGCGAACATCGTCAGGCGCAGCACCTCGCGCACGTCGAGGTCGGTGCGGCCCTCGAGCAGGTACTCGGTGTGGCTCAGCCGCGACATCTGCTTGAGGAAGGGCCCGAGGATGCGTCCGCCGTTCGGGCAGACCGCGCTCATCATCTTCATCTCCTCGTCCACCACCATGAAGAGCTCCTCGCTCTCCTTCACATCGGCGAGGAACGCGAGCACCCCCTCGCCCGTGGGGCCGGTGGCGGGGTGGCGGAAGGTGCCGCTGATCGGGTTCATCATCGCCACACCGTCGCGCACCGACACGTGCCGCTCAGGGGTGGCCCCGACCGCGGTCACCGTCGGAGCACCGTCGGTGCCCGGGGTGTGGATCGCGAAGGTCCAGTAGGCGCCCGACTCGTCGGTGAGCAGCCGGCGGAACCAGGCCAGCACCGCCTCGACGGCAGGGGCGTCGGTCTGCGCGACGAAGGCTCGGTTGATCACGAAGTTGGCGCCCTCGCCCCGGCCGATCTCGTCGTCGATCACGCGGCGGACGATCTCGGCGTACTCCTCGTCGGGAACGTCGAAGCCGCGCTCCTCGACGGGGATCTCGCGCTCGGGCAGCAGCGCGAGCACCTCGGCCAGCGGGACGCTCTCGCGCTCGCGCACGATCAGGTTCCGCAGCGGCGCCCCGTCGTCCTTCGCCGCGAAGCCGCGCTCGCGCACCTGGCGGTAGGGCACCAGGGTGAGCACCTCGTCGCCGTCGAGCGGGATGTCGGCGAGCCCGTCGACATCGACCACGTCACCGGTGAAGACGTCGACCTCGGTGCGGCCCTGGCGGAGGACGACCGCGAACGGCAGCGAGCCGTCGGAGGCGAGGATGCGGGAGAGCAGCGAGGTCATCGTGGTCCTTGGGTCGGGGTGTCCCTCACCCGGGCCCCGACATGCAGAACGACCGCCCGGTCGAGGCGGTCGTGTGCGAGAGGAGTCTGCGCGTCGGCCTGCCTAGGAGGCGGGCCACCAGGAGCGGCGGAGGGTCGACGTGCGCATGGGGGGAGTCTAGGGGACCGGCCCTCAGGCGGCCAAGGTGGTCGCGACCCGCTCGGTCGACTCGCCCCGCAGGTGCCGGAGGAGGAGGGTCGCGCCCGCCGTCGCCGCGGGCGTCGCGACCACCGCGCCTCCGGGAACGAGGAAGGCGAGGTAGACCGCGATGCCGAAGCCGAGCGACACCGCGCGATGCCTGCCCAGCAGGCGCCGGCGCTCGCCGAGGCTCATCCCGCGGGCGTCGCCGGCGAATCCGGTGAGCTCGAGGGCGAGCGCCCGGCCGCCGACGAGGGCGCCGGCGATCAGGCCCACGATCTGCCCGACGACGGGGATGAAGCCGAGCAGCACGAGGACCACGCCGATGGCGAGCGAGGTGGCGACCAGCACAGCGGAGTCGCGGACGCTGCGGCCGAGCCCGCGCCAGAACCCCGTCTCGTGCTCGTCGGGCACGCCGCCGAGCTCGTCCTCGACCCCGCGCCAGATCCGCTCGTAGAAGGGATCGCCCACCAGGAGGGTGACGGCGGCGAAGAGCACGACCCCCAGGGCGACCAGCGCGCCGACCGCCGCGATCGCGAGCAGGAGGCGCGCGGTCGACGCCCACGCCTCGCCCCAGCCGTCGAGGAACGGGGTCAGCGCGCTCACGACCTCGTCGATGCGGGTGAGCGCGAGGACGAGGACGCAGACGAAGACGAGGCCGACGATCAGCGGCGGGATCGCCCCGAGGAGCATCGACCGCGGCGATCGGACCCAGGTCCCGAAGCCCCGCCCGAACAGCCGTGCGCCGAGAGCCAGGTCGCGGAGGATCGCCATCTCCCGATCCTCGCAGAGACCGGGCTGCGCGCCCGTTATCCGATCGATGCGGAACGTGGTCGCACGGTGGATGTGCGTGCGTTCAGCCGGCTGATAGACATCAGCCAGGCGCCACGGGGGCAGCTTCGGCGTCGATCCCGCTTCCACATTCTCGAGAAGGAACACATCCATGTCTCTCCGGGGGACCTCTCTCCGCTCGCGCTCGCGTCTCGCGTGCCTCACTCTCGCCGTCGGCCTCGCCGCCGGCGTCCTCGCGCCGGGGGCGGCCGCGAGTACCAGCACTCCCGAGCCCACGTCCACCGCGGTCCCGACCGCGTCTCCCCTTCCGACGGCCACGACCGCGCCGACCGCGACTCCGACCGCGACTCCGACCGCGACCGCGACTCCGACCGCAACCGCGACTCCGACCGCGACCGCGACGGCCACCGCGACTCCCACCGCGACCGCGACTCCGACTCCCGAGCCGACGCCGCCGCAGGTGGGCTGCTTCGACGGCCCTCCCGGCGCGGAGCACGACGGCGGAGTCGGAGTGATCCTCGACGGAGTCCCGTCCGTGTCGGCTCGTCCCGGCGCTCTGGTCCTCGATCTCCCGCGCGTCACCGAGCGCGGGTGCTACGACTCCGTGGTCTTCGGGTACACCGTCAGCAGCAAGGAATACCCGCGGATCGTCGCGGCGGACGAGTCGTTCGAGGTGCCCGATGCCGGACTCGACAGCTCGAGTGTCGTCGTCGACATCCCCTTCGCAGGGGAGTGGGGTGTCGACGTGTGGGCTTACGGCCGGACCGGCGGTGACGTCTGGGCCAAGGTGAGCGTCTTCTCGGCGACCGTCTCCGTCGCGAGCATCCCGCTGTCGAGCGAGGAGCAGGCGCTGGCGGACGCCGCCGACTACAGCGCGTGCGTCGCATCGAACGACGGGCAGGTGATCGTCAGCCAGTCCGGTGATGTCACGGCGAGCACGAAGAACGGCGTGATGACCGTGGTGCTCCCCGCGATCCGCACTGTCGACTGCCTCGACTCGGTGACCCTGGTGGTGTGGGCGGCCGACTACGACCGGCCGACCGAGGACCACCCGTTCGTGGCGGACGAGCTCGACCGGATCGAGATCCCGGCCGACTACAGCGGCGGTACCTTCAGCTACCCGGTCGCCGCGGGCCACATCGACGCGATGGTCACGGTGGTGGGCACCCTCGGGACCGCTCAGGGCGGACTCGAGTACGTGACGTACCGCGCGCACGTGCCGCGGCCCGGTGATGCCACCACCGTCTCCACCACGGGCAGCGGGACGCGTGGCGGCCCGGCCCTCGCCGCCACGGGCGTCGAGGCCGCGGGCGTCGGTTCCGGCGCGGTGGCACTGCTCGCGCTCGGACTCCTCACGCTCGTCGTGACGCGCCGCCGAGCCGCACAGCAGCGCTAGTCGCTCCACGCGAGAGGCCCGGGAGTCGATCCTCCCGGGCCTCTCGCGTGCCCCGGCTCAGGCGAGCTCGAACGGGGCGAGCAGGCCGCTCATCGCCTTGGTGCGCGGCATCGCGAACTCGTCGCGGCGCGACGTCGTGACTCCCATCGCCACGAGGCCCTCGACCAGCCGCACGGCCGAGACCACGCCGTCGATCACGGGCACGCCGAGCTCGCGTGAGAGATCGCGGCAGAGGTCGGCCATCCCGGCGCAGCCGAGCACGATCGAGTCCGACCCGTCGGCGGCGAGCGCGTCGCGGCAGGCCTCGAGGATCACGCGGCGCGCGTCGGAGCGCGGGTCCTCGAGCTCGAGCACCGGGATGTCGCAGGCGTGCACGTCGCGGCACGCCTCGCCGAATCCCGCCCGGCGCGCGATGTCCCAGGCGCGACCGCTGGTGCGCGAGAGCGTCGTGACCACGCTGAAGCCTCGGCCGACGAGTGTCGCCATGTGCATCGCCGCCTCCGCGATGCCGATCACCGGGCCGCTCGCGACCTCGCGGGCGGCGTCGACGCCCGGGTCGCCGAAGCACGCGATGACCGCGCCGTCGCTCCCCGCCGCCTCCGCCCGCGCGATCTCGTGCAGCACGCCGGGTACCGCGAGGGCCTCGTCGTAGTGGCTCTCGATCGAGGCCGGGCCCATCGGGGGCGTCACCGCGGCGATCTCCGTCCCGACCGAGGCGACCGAGCGCGCGGCGCGCCCGATCGTCTCGGTCATCGAGGCGCTGGTGTTGGGATTGATGACGGTGATGAGCACGGTGTCCTCGATCGGGGTGGGGGAGGAGAGGGGAGGGGCCCCTCCGGGATCAGACGAGCGCGCCGTCGCTGACGTTCTCGAGGTCGTCCTCGAGCCGGCCGATGCGCGGCGACCGGCGCTCGAGCACCGCCATGGCGACGAAACCGAGCCCGCAGCCGATGAACCAGCTGTAGTCGCCGAGCCAGGTGAAGGAGGCGCCGCCCGCCTCCTCGATCCAGCGCGGCACGAGGACCGAGAGGACGGAGGGGACGCCGCCGATCGCGGTCGCCCAGACGGCGTTGGGGTTGAACCCCTTCGAGAACCAGTAGCGGCCCTTCTCGCTCATCGAGTAGAGGTCGTCGACCCAGACTCGCTGGCGGCTGATCAGGTAGTAGCCGGCGATGAGCACGCCGAACAGCGGGCCGATCAGGGCACCGAGGATGCCGAGCGTGTAGTGGATCGCGGTGTCGTTCGAGTACCAGTTCCACGGGGTGAGCAGCACCGATCCGACAGCGGCGATCATGCCGCCCATCCGCCAGCTGATCTTCTTCGGATTCACGTTCGAGAAGTCGAACGCGGGCGAGATGAAGTTGGCGACGATGTTGATGCCGATCGTGGCGATCACGAAGGTGAGCCCGCCCAGCAGGACGGCGAACCAGGTGTCGATCCGCTCGACCGTCTCGATCGGGTCGGTGATCAGCTCGCCGAAGACGGGCACCGTCGCGGAGGCGGTGATCACCGTGAGCAGCGAGAAGAAGAGGAAGTTGATCGGGAGTCCGAGGAGGTTGCCCTTCTTGACCGCCTTGTAGCTGCGGGCGTAACGCGAGAAGTCCCCGAAGTTGAGCATCGGGCCCGAGAAGTAGGCGACCACGAGGGCGACGGCCGAGATCATGACCGGGATCGACGCGGCGAAGTCGAGGGGCTCGCCCGAGCCGAGGTTCAGCGAGATGTTCTCCCACCCCGCCTGCGAGACGAGGTAGATCGCGAGGATCAGCATCACAACGTAGACCGCGGGGCCGGCCCAGTCGATGAAGCGGCGGATCGACTCCATGCCCCGCCAGAACAGGGCGGCCTGCGCGACCCAGAGGATCGCGTAGGAGACGTAGCCGAGTGCCGAGAGTCCGAGGAACGAGGCCTCGGGGGTGTTCCACGAGGCGAGGTCGGGGAAGAACTTGAGGAACACGATGTTCAGCGACTGCGCCGCGAGGTAGGTCTGCACTCCGTACCACGCGATCGCGATGAGGCCGCGGATGATGCCGGGGATGTTCGCGCCGCGGATGCCGAAGATCGCGCGGTTGATGACCGGGTACGGGACGCCGGTGACCTGGCTCGGCTTCGCGACCAGGTTGCAGAAGATCTGCACGATCACGATGCCGACCACGAGCGCGACCAGCACCTGCCAGCCGGCCAGGCCCAGCGCGAACAGCGAGCCCGCGGTGACGTAGCCGCCGACGCTGTGCACGTCCGACATCCAGAACGCGAAGATGTTGTAGCTCGACCAGCGCTGCTTGGCGAGCGGAGCCAGGTCGTCGTTGGCGAGGCGGTCGTCGTAGCCCGGCTTGATCAGCGGGGCGCCGGCGGGGAGGTCGTCGTCGATCGACACCGCGGAGTGCGGGTCGGTGCGGGCGGCGGTGGCGCGGTCGGTCATGGTGGATCCACCTCTCGGGCGGTCGTGCGTCGGCGAGCGCACGGACGGGATGTGTCAGGGTGGTCGCGACGGCGGGCCGACCGGGTCGGCCGCCACCGCGAGGGTCGTGGAGCAGTGGGCATCGTGTGAAGTGATCGCTTCACGGATGTCAACCTACGACTCGGCCCCCCGCGGATCGTTTCGGCTCCGTTACGGGTGCGTGACGATCACTGAGGAAGGACGACGGGCGATGCTCTCCGACAGCTCCGCCGACGGTGGCGGCACCGCTGGACCTCGGGACGCCGCCGAGGAGCGGGCGCTCGCCGCGGCCGTCGGCGACCGCGAGCGGCTCGGAGCGCGGCTGCGCGATCTGCGCCTCGCGTCGGGGATGTCGCTGCGGGCCCTGGCCGGCGACCTCGGGATCTCGGCCAGCGCCGTGTCGCAGATCGAGCGCGGGGCGATGCAGCCGTCGGTCGGCCGCTTGATCGCGATGGTCGGAGCCCTGGGTGTCCCGCTGTCGGCCGTCTTCGACGAGTCGGCCCCCGCGCCCGCCCTGATCGAGACCGCGGTCGTCCGCGCGGGCGAGGTGGCGCCGGTCACCCTCGACGGAGGCGTGCTCTTCCGCCGGCTCGCACCCGGGCCGATCGACGCGGTGGACTTCTTCGAGTCGACCTATCCGCCGGGGTCGACCTCGACGGCGCACCGGCAGTTCCTCCGCCACGACGGCTTCGAGGTCGGGACCGTGACGCTCGGCGAGCTGACGGTCGAGTTCGAGGACGAGATCGTCGTGCTGGCCGCGGGCGACGCCATCACCTTCCCGTGCGAGCGCCCGCACAGGATGGTCAATCGCGGGACCGGGACCGCGATCGCGACCTGGTTGATCGTGCACCGCTGAGTCGCGCGCCCACCCCGGTCCCGCCCGCCTGCTCCTCGGACCATCCCGGTATGGGATCCTGTTCGCGCTCCTCCACAGCGGGGGCGAGGTGGGTTCTTGTCCACATCCCACGGTGGATCCGGGGGGAGACCGGCCTCGATGTCGGTGCCGCCTGATGGGCTGGGCACCTCGAGCGATTGGTGCGGAACGTGGATGGATGCAAGGACGACAGGCGCGGCGACGGATGTCCGCGGTGGTGTGCGGGAGAGCACGACGAGGTCTCGACGGTGGCCGACCGGCTGCATCGCTCGGCCGTGCGATCGCTGCCCGTGGTGCTCTGGGCGGGCAGTCGGGAGGTCGATGGGCCGAGCGCGGCGACGGTGCACGTCTCGCTGTGCCGGCCGGGTCCGGCGGGGGAGGAGCGACTGCGACTCGAGGCCGACGAGCTCGGCGAGGTCGATCTCGACCTCAGCTCGGCGGCGCGTCTCGCCAGGGGGGTGGAGACGGTGCTCGGCCTACTCGGTCACGCCTCGTGAGGCGCGGGGCGGGTTGGGCGGCAGCAGATCCATCAGCTCGATGTCGAGCGCCTCGCAGAGGGCGAACAGGGTGCGCAGCGTCGGGTTGGCGGGCGACCCCGGCTTCGACTCGCCCTTCTCGAACTTCTGGTAGGTGTATCCGGCGAGCCCCGCCGCGTGCGCGATGCGCTCCTGGCTCTCGCCCTTCGCGATGCGGGCGCGGTGCAGGGTGGTGCCGAGCTCACGCGCGTAGGCGGCCCAGTCGCGTTCGGGGGTGGGAGTCGACATCCGGCCAGCTTCCGAGATGTTCGGCTCCCGGTCAGCCATATGCAGATGGGAAATTCGCTGTGGGCATACTCGGGTGGCCTGAGCGGGCCGGTGACCGGTCATTCGGGGGGTAGGCGCGCACCGCCTAAGATGGCCGGGTGCCAGTGAACACCGAACTCGTCGGGCGCGCCTTCGCCCCCACCGAGCCCTATCAGGTGGGTCGTGAGAAGGTGCGCGAGTTCGCGCGCGCCGTCTTCGCGATGTCCCCCCTCCACCACGACCCCGAGGCCGCCCGGAGCGCCGGATACGCCGACGTGATCGCGCCGTCGACCTTCCCCGTGGTGATGCAGGAGTTGACCATCGCGCAGATGCTGGCCGAGCCCGACGCCGACATCGACTTCAGCCGCGTCGTCCACGGCGACCAGCGGTTCGCCTACAGCCGCCCCATCGTCGCCGGCGACGAGCTGACGGCGCAGCTGACCATCGCGGGCGTGAAGCGGCTCGGTCCGCACTCCATGATCACGATCGAGTCCTTCATCGCCGACGACAACGGCGAGCACGTCGTGACCGCCGTGTCCACTCTCGTCGTCAGGGGAGACGAATGAGCGCCGAGCGCACCACCCCGGCCGGAGCCGTCGTCGACGCTCCCGCCGGCCGTCCCGTCCTCTCCGACCTCGAGGTCGGCCAGGTGATCGCCGAGCGCCGTTTCCACTTCGATCGCGACACCCTCGTCCGCTACGCCGCCGCCTCCGGCGACTTCAACGCCATCCACTACCGCGACGACGTCGCGGCCGAGGTGGGCCTCCCCGGCGTCCTCGCCCATGGCATGCTCACGATGGGCACGGCCGTCCAGGTCGTCGTCGATTGGATCGGCGACCCCGGCCTCGTCGTCGACTACCGGGTCCGCTTCACCCGCCCGATCGTCGTCGACCCGCGGGACGGCGCCGAGGTCGACGTCGTGGCGAAGGTCGGCGAGATCGACTCCGATGCCGGCGCCGCGCGGATCGACCTGGCGGTCACCGTCGCCGGCCAGGCCGTGCTGGGGAAGGCCCAGGCGCGCGTCTCGCTCGTCTGACCCGTCCCCGATGACCACCCCCTCCCTCTCCTCCCTCACGACTCTGAGGGTCGGCGGCGCTCCCGAGCGCTGCTTCGAGGCCGCGACCGCGGACGAGCTCGTCTCGGTGCTGCACGAGCTGTGGGCCGAGGACGAGGCGTGGCTGCTCGTCGGCGGCGGCTCGAACCTCCTCGTCGGTGACGACGGAGTCGAGGGCACGGTCGTCCTGGTGCGCACGACCGGCGTCGAGCGCCTCGAGTCCGAGCGACCGGGCGCCGTGCACCTCCGTGTGCAGGCGGGCGAATCGTGGGACGGCCTCGTCGCCACCGCTGTCGAGCGCGGCTGGGCCGGGCTGGAGGCCCTCAGCGGGATCCCCGGCACCGTCGGCGCATCGCCGGTGCAGAACATCGGCGCCTACGGGCAGGAGCTCTCGGACACTCTCGTCGCGGTGTCCTTCCTCGACGAGGACGCTTCGGAGCCGGTCAGGCTGACCGCCGCCGAGCTCGGTCTCGGCTACCGCACCTCCGTCATCAAGCAGGGTCGCCGCGGCGCGGTCCTCGCGGTCGAGTTCCTCCTCGAGGAGGCGGGCGCGGGCGGGGCCGGTGCTCCGGTCGCCTACGCCCAGCTCGCCTCGGCGCTCGGAGTCGCGCTCGGCGACCGGGTGCCCCTCGCCGAGGTGCGCGAGACGGTGCTGCGCCTTCGAGCCGCGAAGGGCATGGTTCTCGATCCGCGCGACCCCGACACCGCGAGTGCCGGCTCCTTCTTCACCAACCCGATCGTCACGACCGCGTTCGCCGGCGGCCTGCCGCCCGCCGCACCCCGCTGGCCGGTCGAGCCGGTGCACGAGGCCGCGGTCGTCACCCCGCTCTCGGCCGTCGAGGCGGGCGAGCCGGTCGGCGTCCCCGCCCCCTCGGCACCCGGCGAGCTGGTCAAGCTCAGCGCCGCCTGGCTGATCGAGCACTCCGGAGTCTCACGCGGCTTCGCGCTGCCCGGCTCGCGCGCCGCCGTGTCGAGCAAGCACACGCTCGCGCTCACCAATCGGGGCGGAGCGCGGGCCGAGGAGATCGCCGAGCTCGCCCGCTACGTGCAGGGCAGGGTCCTCGCCGAGTTCGGCGTCCTCCTGCACCCCGAGCCGGTCGTGGTCGGCACCACCGTCTGACCCGTGCGGGTCAGGAGTCCCGCCGGATCCAGCGGAACGTGAGCCGGCAGGCGACGAGGCCCACGACCAGCCAGACGGCCAGGACGAGGGCCACTCCGCCGAGATCCCACGAACCGTCGACCTCGAGCTGCTCGAAGTCCGACGGCAGGAACACGGCGCGCATCCCCTGGGCGATCCACTTCAGCGGGAACACGCTCGCGACGTTCTGCAGCCAGTCGGGCAGCGTGGTGAACGACAGGTACGACCCCGAGATGAACTGCAGCACCAGCAGCGGAGGCACGATGACGGCCGTCGCGCTCTTGCCCGATCGAGGGAGCGCCGAGACCGCGATGCCGAGGATCGCCGAGGTGGCGACTCCGCCCAGGTACACCCAGGCGAAGGTCGCCCAGCGCCCGCTGTCGCTCGGCAGCTCGACCGAGAAGACGGTCGCCGCCACGATCAGGAGGAGCGCGGTCTGCGCGAGGCTCGTCACGAGCACCTGCCCGAACTTGCCGAGGAAGTAGCTCAGCACGGGCAGGGGAGCCCCGGCGAGGCGCTTCAGGGTGCCGTCGCTGCGCTCGACCGCGATATCGACGCCGAGGTTCTGCACGCCCGAGAGCAGGATGCCCGCCGCAGCGAGCCCCGGCACGTAGTACTCGGCCATCGTGATGCCCGGGTCCTGCGGGTCGGCCTGCATGATCGCGTTCTCGCCGAAGGCGACCGAGAAGATCGTCAGCAGCAGCACCGGGAAGAGGAACGTGAAGAAGACCTGGTCGGGCGCGCGGAAGTACGACCGGACCTCGTAGCGCGCCCGCGCGGCGCCGAGGCGCAGTGTCCGGACGGGGCCGTAGCGGAGGGGCGTCGAGCGGATCGGCTGCCGGGTCACGGTGCTCATGCGGGCTCTCCGATGCGGTCGAGGGAGTCGCCCGCGCGGTCGTCGCGGATGAGGTCGAGGTAGATGTCCTCGAGACTCGGCCGCACCACCGCGAGGGCGGTCGGCTCACCCAGGCGATCGCTGAGCTCGGCGACGGTGCGCGCGGGCTCGGAGGAGCGCACGCGCCGCAGCAGCCCGCCCTCCTCCCACTGCACGATCGGCACACGCGCCTCGTCGCCGCCGATCTCGCTCACCGGGCCGATCGCGAGCAGGCGGCCGCCGGCGATGACGGCCGCGCGATCGCCGAGCCGAGCCGCCTCGTCGAGGTAGTGGGTGGTCAGCAGGATCGTCGTGCCCTCGCTCTTGAGGAGCGCGACGAGATCCCAGAAGGAGTGGCGCGCCTCCGGATCGAAGCCCGTGGTGGGCTCGTCGAGGAACACGAGCTCGGGACGGCCGATGATGCCGAGGGCGACGTCGACGCGGCGGCGCTGACCGCCCGAGAGCTTGCCGATGCGCGAGCGCGCCTTGGCGGTGAGCCCGACCGCCTCGATCGTCTCGTCGACGTCGCGCGGATGCGGGTAGAGGCCGGCGAAGTGCGCGATCTGCTCGCGGACCGTCGCGTTGCCGGATTCACCGCTGGACTGCAGCACGATCCCCAGGCGCGACTTCCAGGCGAGATCGCCGTGCCGCGGGTCGGTCCCGAGCACGCTCACCTCGCCTCCTGAGCGGTCGCGGTAGCCCTCGAGGATCTCGATCGTCGTCGACTTGCCGGCGCCGTTGGGCCCGAGCAGCGCGAAGGTCTCGCCGCGGTGGATGTCGAACGAGATCCCGGTGACGGCCGGCGCACCGCCGTAGTCCTTCCGCAGATCGCGGACACGGACCGCGGGCTCATCGCTCATCCCACCAGCGTGCACGAACCCCGCCCTCAGCGACAGTAATAGTCCCCATCCGCCCCTTTTCCCCTAGCAGAGGCGCCCACACCCCGCGACTGCTATGGCTTCCACCGATCCGGACCGGTGTCGTGCATCGGTCCGGATCGAGCGCCTGCAGACCCCCGACCCCGTTCGAGCGCAACCGGCGATTCGCGTCTCAGCGAATCGTTGTGCGCGAACGCGACCCGCTCTCTGGATCGCGACCCCCTCGGAAGCCGACTGCGGCTGATCGACGACGAAGGAGGAGATCAGCTCGAGGGACACCGCGACTGCGGCCGATCGACGACGAAGGAGGAGAGAGGCTAGGAAAACAGCGCCTGGAGGCGCTTCACGCCTTCGAGCAGCGCGTCGTCGCCCAGGGCGTAGGACAGCCGGAGGTAGCCGCTCGGTCCGAAGGCCTCGCCGGGCACTGTGGCGACCTCGGCCTGCTCGAGGATGAAGTCGGCGAGCTCGAGCGAGGTCGTCGGAGTGACGCCGCGCCACTCCCGGTTGAGGAGGCCACGGACGTCCGGGTACACGTAGAACGCGCCGCCGGGGGTCGGGCACTCGACCCCGTCGATCGCGTTCAGCTCGGCGACGATGGTGCGGCGACGACGGTCGAAGGCGAGGCGCATCTCCTCCGCCGGCTGCTGCGGGCCGGTGAGGGCGGCGATCGCCGCGCGCTGCGAGATGTTCGAGACGTTGCTCGAGAGGTGCGACTGCAGGTTCGAGGCGCCCTTGATCGCGTCGGCCGGGCCCACCATCCACCCCACGCGCCAGCCGGTCATCGCGTAGGTCTTGGCGACGCCGTTGACCAGGATGGTGCGGTCGCGCAGTGCGGGCACGGCCTCGACGATCGAGGTGGCGCTCTCGAGCGGCGCCGCGTCGTCCTGGCCCTCGGCCGCGTAGACGAGGTTCTGGTAGATCTCGTCGGCGATGACCCAGAGACCGTGCTCGTCGGCCCACCGGCCGATGGCCGCGGTCTGCTCGGCGGAGTAGACGGCCCCGGTGGGGTTGGACGGCGACACGAAGAGGAGGACCTTGGTGCGCTCGGTGCGCGCCGCCTCCAGCTGCTCGACCGTGACGAGGTAGCCCTGGTCGGCTCCCGCGAAGACGTCGACCTGCACGCCTCCGGCGAGCTTGATCGCCTCGGGGTACGTGGTCCAGTAGGGAGTGGGGACGAGGACCTCGTCGCCGTCGTCGAGGAGGGTCTGGAACGCCTGGTACACGGCCTGCTTGCCGCCGTTCGTCACGACGACCTGCGAGGGCTCGACGGCCCATCCGGAGTCGCGCGCCGTCTTGTCGGCGATGGCCTGCCGGAGGTCGGGGAGGCCCGCGGCCGGCGTGTAGCGGTAGTTCCTCGGGTCGAGCACCGCGGCCGACGCGGCCTCGACGATGTGCTGCGGCGTCCGGAAGTCGGGCTCGCCCGCGGCGTACGAGATGACGGGCCGCCCCTGCGCCTGGAGGGCCTTCGCCTTCGCGTCGACCTTGAGGGTCGCGGACTCGGCGATGGCGGAGATGCGGGCGGAGATGCGCGTGGGTGAGGACACGATCGTCAGCGTATCCTCTGCGCGCGGGAGCCTCCATCCGCGGCCCGGCGCTCGGCTGGACACGCCCCACGGGGCCACGTACACTCGTCCGAGGTAGTCGAACTCTGCCCCGATTCACTGCGCCCGAGAGGGTGCCGGAGGGGTGGAGCAGGGTCCGATTCCTCCTCGGATGCTCGCAACGGCATCCATAGGGCGGTGGCTCAATTGGTAGAGCAGCGGTCTCCAAAACCGCAGGTTGCAGGTTCGAGCCCTGTCCGCCCTGCACATCGATGCCCGTCGCACGCGGTCCCCGCGAAGCAGCGGACATCGGTCCAGGGCCGCCCGATGGGCGGCCGGCCACACCGGAGGTTCCGGTGCGGGAAAGGTGCGTGCAGGTGGCCGGGAAAGCAGTCGACGAGCCGAGCGAGGACGTCGTCGCGATCGCGAATCAGCAGCGAGCCGCGCGGCGCAATCCGTTCGCGAGAATCGCCCTCTTCATCCGGCAGGTCATCGCCGAGCTGAAGAAGGTCGTCACGCCGACCCGCAAAGAGCTGGGCAACTACGTCGTGGTGGTGCTGATCTTCGTCGTCATCATGATGGCGCTGGTCTCGTTCCTCGACTGGGTGTTCGCGCTGGCCGTGACCTACGTGTTCGGCACACCCGCCACCTGAGCCCGGAGGCGTCCGCGACCGCGAGAGCGGCGGACGCCGGCGACAGCGGTGCGCGGCCCGACGGGTGCGCACCGGATCGAACGAGAGAGAGTTGTGACGAGTGTCTGACAGAAACCGCGACGACGTCGACTGGGCGACGGCTGCCGAGCAGTCGTCGGAGGTCGACGAGGCGCAGGAGGGCGGGACCCTCGCCCAGGCTGAGGACGCCATCGAGCCCGCCGAGGAGGGCGCGCTGAGCGTCATCGACGAGAACGAGTCCGAGGACGACCTCGCCTCCGACCTGGAGGCCGCGCTTGACGCCATCGGCTCGATCGACGACCCCGAGGCCGACGAGGCCGTGGACGAGGCCGCGCACATCGACACCGTCGAGGAGGCCGAAGCGGCCCTCGAGGCCGTCGAGGACGAGGCCGAGGTCGCCGCGGAGGACGCGGAGGCCGAGGGCGAGGACGTCGCCGACATCGACCCCTACGAGGCGTTCCGCACCGAGCTCCGCGGCAAGATGGGCAAGTGGTACGTCATCCACTCCTACGCCGGCTTCGAGAAGCGCGTGAAGTCGAACATCGAGAACCGCAAGGTCTCGCTCGAGGCCGAGGACTACATCTTCGAGGTCCAGGTCCCGATGGAGGACGTGGTCGAGATCAAGAACGGCCAGCGCAAGATGGTGACCCGCGTGCGGATCCCCGGCTACGTGCTGGTGCGCATGGACCTCAACGAGGACTCGTGGTCGGTCGTCCGCCACACCCCCGGCGTGACCGGCTTCGTGGGCAACGCCCACAACCCGACCCCGCTGCGCTTCGAGGAGGCCTTCACGATGCTGAAGAGCCTCGTCGAGATCAAGGAGGTCGCGCCCTCGAAGGCTCCCGGCGCCAAGGGCCAGAAGCAGGCGCAGCGCGTCCTGCCGGCCGAGGTCGACTTCGAGATCGGCGAGACCATCACCATCAAGGAGGGCTCGTTCGCGGGTCTGCCCGGATCGATCAGCGAGATCAAGCCCGAGAGCGGCAAGCTCACGGTGCTGGTGTCGCTCTTCGAGCGCGAGACCCCGGTCGAGCTGTCGTTCGACCAGGTCACCAAGCTCTGACGCACATCGTCCCGCCCGAACGCCTCCTCCGCACCGTCGGAGGGGGCGTTCCGCGTTGCGGTCTCCCCGGAGTCGCCCTGTCGGTACCGGGCTGCAGCGTGTAAGCTCGTACGGGTTTTCGTGTCGGCGCCCAACTGCGTGCGCGCCGGCCGACCCTCCTCCACCGCGATCCGACTCCGTCGGGTGCGCGGGAGAGCGGCCGGGAACCCCCGACCACTCGAACCCTGAGAAAAGGAATCCTGAATGGCCCCCAAGAAGAAGGTCACCGGCCTGATCAAGCTCCAGATCAAGGCCGGCGCGGCGAACCCCGCGCCCCCGATCGGTCCGGCGCTCGGTCAGCACGGCGTCAACATCATGGAGTTCTGCAAGGCGTACAACGCGCAGACCGAGTCGCAGCGCGGCAACGTCATCCCCGTCGAGATCACCGTCTACGAGGACCGTTCGTTCACGTTCATCCTCAAGACCCCGCCCGCCGCGGAGCTCATCAAGAAGGCCGCCGGCGTCGCCAAGGGCTCGTCGACCCCGCACACCGTCAAGGTCGCCAAGCTGACCCGCGCGCAGGTCCGCGAGATCGCCGAGGCGAAGCAGGCCGACCTGAACGCCAACGACATCGAGGCCGCGTCGAAGATCATCGCCGGCACTGCTCGTTCGATGGGCATCACGGTAGAGGGCTAGTCCTCCGCCCTTCCAGAACTCAACACCCGTGGGAGAGCCCGCCAGGCTCTAGAACCACATTCTCGTTTCAAGGAGAAACAACATGGCACAGAAGTCGAAGGCCTACCGGGCCGCCGCGGCCAAGCTCGAAGAGGGCAAGTTCTACACCGCCGACGAGGCGGTCGCGCTCGCCCGCGAGACCGGTTCCGCCAAGTTCAACAGCACCGTCGAGGTCGCCCTCAAGCTCGGTGTCGACCCGCGCAAGGCCGACCAGATGGTCCGCGGCACGGTCATCCTCCCGCACGGCACGGGCAAGACCGCCCGCGTCATCGTGTTCGCGACCGGCCCCGCGGCCGAGGCCGCGATCGCTGCGGGCGCCGACGAGGTCGGCGGCGCCGAGCTCATCGAGAAGGTGGCGGGCGGCTACACGTCGTTCGACTCCGCCGTCTCGACGCCGGAGCTCATGGGCCAGGTCGGTCGTCTCGGAAAGGTGCTCGGCCCCCGCGGCCTCATGCCCAACCCGAAGACCGGCACCGTGACCCCGGACGTGGCCAAGGCCGTGACCGAGATCAAGGGCGGAAAGATCGAGTTCCGCGTCGACAAGCACGCCAACGTGCACCTCGTCGTCGGCAAGGCCGCGTTCACCGAGGAGCAGCTCCAGGAGAACTTCAAGACGGCTCTCGACGAGATCAACCGTCTCAAGCCGTCCTCCTCGAAGGGTCGCTACATCCAGAAGGCCGCCGTCTCGACGACGTTCGGCCCCGGCATCCCGCTGGACGTGAACGTCCTCTCCTGAGCCTCGGCTCGGCAGTGACGAGGAGGGGGTCCGCTTCGGCGGGCCCCCTCCTTCGTCGTCTCCGGGTGCGGTCATACTGATCTGCATGCCCGACACGAGCACCCCCGCGATCCGCCGCGCCGTCGCCTCGGACGCCGTCGCCCTCGCCGAGCTGGCGGCCGCGACGTTCCCGCTCGCCTGCCCCCCGCACACCACTGCGGAGGCGAAGGCCGACTTCGTCCGCACGGTGCTCTCGGTCGAGCGGTTCCGCGAGTACCTCGCCGAGGAGGCTCGGGTGCTGTTCGTCGCCGAGGACGAGAGCGGGGCGGTCGGGTACACCATGCTGATCCGCGGCGAACCCTCGGACGCGGACGCCGCCTCCGCGATCACCCACCGGCCGACGGTCGAGGTGAGCAAGTGCTACGCGCTGCCCGCCCGGCACGGATCGGGCGTCGCCGGGCTGCTGATGAGCGCCAGTCTCGACGACGCGCGGGAGAGCGGTGCACGCGGCGTGTGGCTCGGCGTGAACCAGGAGAACGAGCGGGCGCGCCGCTTCTACGCGAAGCACGGCTTCGCGGTCGTGGGCACGAAGCGCTTCCTCGTCGGCGGGCGCTACGAGGACGACTTCGTCCTCGAGCGCGCCCTCGCCTGACGCGTGGTTCGCGACATGCCTCTTCGGTACGCCTCCGTCGGCGTGTCGCGTACCGAAGAGGCATCTCGCGAGGCGGTCAGCCCTCGGCGACGGTGAGGACGATCTTGCCGCGGGTGTGGCCGGTCTCGAGCTGCTCGTGGGCCTCGCAGGCGCGGGCGAGCGGGAAGATGCCGTCGATGAAGACGCGGACGTCGCCCGACTCGAGCAGGCGCGAGATCACGGCGAGCGTGGCGCCGTCGGGGGCCACCTTGTAGGTCGAGGCGCGCACTCCGGCCTCAGCCGCCTCGGGGAAGAACTCGGGCCAGCTGCCCGTCGGTGCGTTCACGATCAGCCCGCCCGGGCGCAGGACCTTCAGCGAGCGCGAGCCCGTGCTGTCGTGCACATTGCCGACCAGGTCGATCACGACGTCGACGCCCGAGAGCATCTCGTCGAAGCGCTCCTTCGTGTGGTCGATGACCTGGGAGGCGCCGAGCTCGCGCAGCCACTGCAGGTTGCGCGTGGATCCGGTCGCGATGACCGAGGCGCCGAAGTAGGCGGCGAACTGCACCGCGAAGTGGCCGACGCCTCCGGAGCCGGCGTGGATCAGGATCCGCTGCCCCTCGTGCGCCTTGGCGAGCTCGACGACCATGCCCCAGGCGGTCAGCGCCGCGAGCGGCACGCCGGCGGCCTCGACGTGCGAGAGGGTCGAGGGCTTCCGGGCGATCGAGACGCTCGGCACGCTCACGTACTCGGCGTAGGAGCCGGAGTAGCGGGGCACCATCACGAAGCCGTAGACCTCGTCACCCGGCCGCAGGGAGTGGGCGGGGTAGGGGCTCGAGACGACGACGCCCGAGAAGTCGTGGCCCAGCACGGCAGGGTAGGAGGCGATCTGCGAGGCGACTCCGCGACCCGCGCGCGTCTTCGCGTCGAGCGGGTTCACTCCCGCCGCGATCACCTTGACGGTGAATTCGGCGTTGATGGCCGTCGGTGTGGGCACCGTCGCGAGGTGGAGGACGGCGGCGTCGCCCGGTGCATCGATGACCGCCGCCGTCATGGTGTCCGGCAGGACGACCTCCTCCGGGATCTCCCCGATCGTGAGGCCGTGCCCGAGCGCACTGTTGTGCATCATCGCCCTTCCTGTTGCGCCTCGGTGATGCTTCGAGCGGAGGGGACGGCGGAATCCCGCCCCCGGACCCCGCTTCCGAGTGCCGCGCTCAGTCAATCGAGGTAATGAGTCCGGGCTGTTTCGGCGGTGTCACCCCCCGGAGAAGATTGCTGCGATGGCCCCCGGAAGGGAGGGTACGACGGTCGCTCGGCGGCCGTCTGGCACGATGAGGGTATGCAGCAACGGTCCGCGCGGGGAGTCCTGCTCGTGGCCGGCTCGTTCCTCGTCCTGGCGGGCCTCGCGCTCCTCCTCGCCGCGCGGGTGAGCATCGGGACCAGCCGCTGGGTCTACGTCAGCGAGATGGGCGCCCCCGACATGGCGACGGCCGGGACCTTCCGGATCGCACTCGTCCTGGTCGCGATCGGCGGCACCCTGACCGGGGCCGGCGCGTGGAGTGTGCGGGTGCGCCTGCTGCGGAGCCTCCGGCCCGCGCTGGCGATCCTCCTGGCCGCCGGCTGCTTCGCCCTCGCCTCGCAGGTGACCTGCACGGCCGGCTGCCCGCTGCCCGTCGGGCCGAGCTTCAGCTGGCAGGACCTCGTGCACACGTCGGCGGCGGTCCTCGGCTTCGCGGCGGCGTGCGTGGCCATGCTGCAGCTGTCGACGGCACGCGAGAGGCCGGGAGTCGCGCGGCTGTCGCTCGTGGCGGGCGTCACGGTCGCGCTCGTGGCCGGCGCGGGCGCGATCCTGTCGCTCCTCCGGGTCTGGATGGGCGTCGGAGGCACGCTGGAGTTCGTCGCGACGGTGATCGCGGTGCTGTGGCTGGTGTTCGTGGGTCTGGTGCTGGCGGCCGAGGAGGTCAGCGCCGCGCGAGCCAGTCGCGGACGTGACCGCGGATCAGCTCCTGCTGCTGCGCGAGACCCGCGTCCCGCGCAGGGACCCGCTCGAGGTCTGCGTCCGGAAGAGCCCTAGCCCACTGCTCCGCGACGGCGACGGGATGCACGGGGTCGCGGTCGGCCGCGATCACCAGGGTGCGCGCGATCACTCCGGCGAGCTCGCCCGAATCGCGGTAGGCGGAGTTGCGGGGGATCTCGGCGAGGCGGACGGCGCGCTCCGCGGCATCCGGGGCGCGGAACTGGGCGACGAGCGCCTCCGCCGAGGCGGGTGAGACGTCCGCGGCGCGCTGGAACAGGCCGGAGGCCCGGAACATCCGCTCGCCGCGCTTGGCGCCGTGATCGTGCAGGAGCTGCGCGATGACCGGGAACACCGACAGGTTCTCGGGCAGCGGCTCGGCGGTGAAGGCGGGGCGCACGAAGACGGCGCGGTCGATCGGCAGCACCTTGCGGCTGGCCAGCCGGAGAGCGATCGCGGCTCCCATCGAGATGCCGAGCACGGTGAGCGGCTTGTGCGCGGCGCCGGCGCGGACCACCTGCTCGGTGACCTCGTCGGCGAGGGAGTCGAGCGAGAAGTCGCCGGCCGAGCCGAGCTCCTCGGAGGCGCCGTGCGCGCGGACATCGGGAGCGATCACCTCGACCCCGGCCGGCAGCGCCGCGCGCAGGAGCCCGAGCGGCTGGGAGCGATCACCGCCCAGGCCGTGCAGGAGCAGGACGGTCACCGCCTGCCCGCGCGGGTTCTCTCGTGCAGCTCGGCCATCAGCATGCCGGCGAGGCGGACGAGCATGTGGATCTCGTCCTCGTCCCGGTCGACCCAGCGGCACTCGGGGTCGGCGTCGAGCGGGACGAAGTCGCGGTGCTGCTCCCAGACGACGAGCGTGCGCTCGGCGCCGAGCACGTACTGCTGCCAGAAGACCTGGCGCAGGTAGTGGCGCGGGATGCTCTTCCACGGCTTGGTGGTGGTCTTGATCTCGCACAGCTCGAGGCGGCCGTCCTCGCGGAGGCCGATGCCGTCGGGGGTGGCGAGGTGGCGGCGCTCCTGACTGGCGTGGAAGAGGGTGCTGCTCGGCTCGATGGCGTGCTCTCGGCGGACCCAGGCGGCGATCTCGGGTTCGCGCGCCCGGCCGTGATCGGTGAAGGCGTTGCCTCCGAAGCCCGTGCCGTAGAGCTTGTCGAGCGCCGCCTTGTCGATGGCGGCGGGGGAGGAGAGCCGGGCGACGTCGGTCGCGGTGATCCCCCGCGAGCGGGCCCGGAGCCAGGCGACGCGGTCGTTCGAGTTCGCGACGACCCGCTTCAGGTGCGGCGGCTCTGCCTCCACGAAGACGGGCTGCGTCTCCCAGGGGAACGAGAGCTGCAGATCGGGCACCGAAGAAGTCTGCGCCCGATCCGCCGCCGAGCCGAATCGGCACGCCGCGCCGCCGTGTTCGCTGCGCGCGAGATCCGGGACCCGTCCCGGAGGGGCGGGGCGGGTGAACCCGGCCTAGGGTCGGCGGAGGATCGGAAGAGGGAGTCGATGATGGACGTGATCTTCGTGCACGGAGCGCTGGTGCGCGACGGGGCCTGGTGGTGGCGGCGGACGGCGGAGCTGCTCGAGGAGCGCACCGGGATCGGGAGTCGCTCCGTGGCGCTGCCGTCGTGCGGCGAGGCCGCTTCGGAGGATCGCGGGCTGGTGGCCGACGCCGCGGCGCTGCGGGCCGTGCTCGATGAGGTGGACTCCGCGATCGTTGTCGGCCACTCCTATGGCGGCACCGTGATCGCCGAGGTGGGCGCACACCCGGCCGTCGCCCACGTCGTGCTGGTGTCGTCGTACCTGCCGGAGGTCGGGCAGTCGCAGGGCGCGATCATGAGCGGCGAGGCCGACCCGGTCTCGATCGGCGAGGCGGACGCCGGCTCGATCGCGGTGACCGGGTACGACGAGCAGTCGTTCGCGGCCCGATTCCTCCAGGACGCGGATGCGGAGGCGCAGCGCGGCGGGTGGGAGCGGGTCACGGCGCAGCACCTCGAGTCGTTCACGACTCCGACGAGCGCGGCGGGGAGGTCCGGCGTCGAGTCGACCTACCTGGTCTGCGCGGAGGACCGGAGCACCTCGGTCGAGCTGCAGCGGCTGCACGCTGCGCGCGCGACACGGTCGGTGGAGCTGCCGACCGGGCACCACCCGTTCCTGTCGCGGCCGGACCTGGTCGCCTCGGAGCTCGAGGGCGTGCTCGCGCGCCTCTGACCGGTTGTCGCCCTCGGCTGGGCGGGGGCCGCCCGGAGACGGCCCCCGCTCGGTCAGAACGCGGCCGCTCCCGCCTCGGCGACCGTCTGGTCCTGCTCGATCGAACCGGTCGAGACGCCGATCGCGCCGACGATGCGGCCGTCCCGCACCAGCGGGATCCCGCCGGGGAAGACGACGAGCCGACCGCCGTGGGCGTCGTTCAGGCCGAAGAGGTCCCCGGTCGGACGGGTGGCCTCGGTGAGATCCCGCGTCTGCGTCTGGAACGCGATCGCGGTGTAGGCCTTGTTGATCGAGATCGAGATGCTGCCGATGTTCGCGGTGTCCATCCGCACGTGCGCCTTCAGGTGCCCGCCGGCGTCGACGACGGCGATGTCCTGCGGCTGGCCGATCTCATCCGCCTTCGCGAGGGCGGCGTCGATGACGCGGCGGGCGTCCTCGAGGCTGAGGGAGTCGCCGATCTTCTCGTTGTTGCCCATGGTCTCGTTCCCCGGCTCAGAACGTGCGGATCGGGATCTCGGCGGGAGCTGCGAGCAGCTCCTTGATCTCGTCGTCGAGCTTGACGAGCGTGATCGAGGCACCGGCCATGTCGAGCGAGGTGCAGTACTCACCGACGTAGCTGCGGACGGGCCGGATGCCGAGCGCGGTGAGCTTCTCGTGGGCGATGCCGTAGAGGAGGTAGAGCTCGGAGATCGGAGTGCCGCCGAGGCCGTTGATCATCAGGGCCACCTCGTCGCCGTCGGAGTACGGCAGGTCGGCGATGATCGGGTCGAGGAGCAGGTCGACGATCTCGTTCGCCGACACCATCTTCTGGCGGGCGCGACCGGGCTCGCCGTGGATGCCGACTCCGAGCTCGATCTCGTCGTCGCCGAGCTCGAACAGGGGCGAGCCCTTCGACGGCGGGGTGCAGGCGGTGAGCGCGACGCCCATCGTGCGGGTGACCGAGTTGACCTTCTCGCCGACGCGGACGACCTCGTCGAGCTCGGCGCCCGCCTCGGACGCCGCTCCGACCGCCTTGATGACGAAGAAGTTGCCGGCGACCCCGCGGCGGCCGATCGTGTAGGTCGAGTCCTTCACCGCGACGTCGTCGTCGATGAAGAGCGTCTTGACCTTGATCCCCTCGGCGTCGGCGATCTCCTCGGCCATCTCGAAGGCCATCTTGTCGCCGGTGTAGTTGTTGACGAGCAGCAGCACGCCCTTCGCGCTGTTCACCCGGCGTGCGGCCTCGGTGACGTAGTCGGTCGGAGGCGCCGCGAAGACGTCGCCGGGACAGGCCGCGTCGAGCATCCCCCTGCCGACCACCATGACGTGGGCGGGCTCGTGACCCGAGCCGGAGCCCTGCACGATCGACACCTTCGCGTCGTTCGGCGCATCGGCCCGGATCACGAGGTTGTACTTCGGGTCGTAGACGAGAGTGTCCGGGTTCGCGAGCGCGAGCCCCTTGAGCATCTCGGGGACGAACGCCTGCGGGTCATTGACGAACTTCTTCATGGGTGGTCCTCACTTCATCGTGGGTCGGGGAGTCGGGAGTGGTGGTCGGGTCACCAGGTGTCGGCGATGCGCTCGGCCAGCACGGCCATCGCGATCGCACCGGGGTCGGGCGAGCCGATGCTGCGCTCGCCGGTGTACGAGGCTCGGCCGCGGCGGGCCTGGAGGGTCGAGGTCGCCTCCGCGGCGGATCGAGCGACGTCGGCGGCGTGGCGGGCGATCTCGGCGGGGGGCCTCCCCTCCGCGGCATCGGCCTCGATCGCGTAGGTCATCGGCACCAGAGCGTCGAGGAGGGTCTTGTCGCCGAGGTCGGCGCCTCCGCGCTTCTTGATGCCCTCGACCGCGGCGCGCAGCATGGCGACGACGTCGGCCGGCTCGAGTTCGTGCCTGCCCTTGATCGTGATCGCGGCGCGGAGGAACGCGGTGCCCCAGATCGGACCGGAGGTGCCGCCGATCCGGCCGCTCATTGTCGTGGCGACCTTCTGGAGGAAGGCGCCGAGGTCGGAGCGGTCGAAGGTGTCGAACTCGGCGAGCACGTTCTCGAAGCCGCGGGCGAGGGAGTAGCCGAAGTCGCCGTCACCGGCGACGGCGTCGAGGTCGCAGAAGTACTTCTCGTTGTCGACGCAGGTCTGCGCGATCAGCCGGACGGTGGATTCGAGCCGGGTCTCGGTGTCAGTGCTCATGGAGGGTCCTCGTATCGGAGTATTCAGCGGGTGAGGAGGGTGGTCAGGATGGCGAGGTCGACGCGGTCGCCGACCTCGAGGCCGCTCGGGTTCGCCAGCACGCGGGCCGGCTGCGACGGAGGGTCGCCGAGGCTGTCGACGACCAGCGCGGCGCCGGAGAAGTCCTCCTCCGCGGTGAAGCTGCTGACCGTGACGACGGTGGTGAGGCCGGCCGCGACGGCCGCCCGCAGGCCGTTGGCGCTGTCCTCGATGACGACGGCGTCGGCCGGATCCACGCCGAGCGAGGTGAGCGCGAGCTCGTAGATGTCGGGGGCGGGCTTCTTGCGGGGGACGACGTCGCCCGCGAACACCGCGAACCGCGAGGCCGTCCCGGTGCCGACGGCGTGCTCGAGCACCGCGCGCACCGACGCCTCCGCCGAGGTGGAGGCGACGGCGAGGAGCCAGCCCGCCTCGAGCGCCTCGGTGACGATCCGCGCGATCCCCGGCCGGCCGGGCATCCGTCCGGCGCGGACCATCGCGGTGTAGCGCCGGGTCTTCTCGGCGTGCCACTCCTTTATCAGTGCCTGCTGCTCCTCCTCCGACGCGGGCAGACCGGCGCGCTCGACGAACTCGGGAGTGAGGAGGGAGGCGAGTCGCTCCTTCCCGCCGCCGATCCGGAGCACCTCGGCGTAGTCGCTCTCGCTCCACCTGACGGGGAGGCCCGCGTGCTCGAAGGTCTCGTTGAAGGCCGGCAGGTGCCCGTCCCGCTCGGTGTCGGCCAGGACGCCGTCGCAGTCGAAGATCAGCGCGCGGGTCATCGCGCCCGGCCCTCGGCGCCGAACCACGCGATGTGCTCGGCGATGGTGTCCGTCACCGCGGTCGAGATGTCGGCGATGAGCTTGGGTGGGTCCCAGGAGTCGGAGTCGCGCGCTCGCTCGAGGTGGGCGAGCGACGCCTGCATGTAGGCGTGCTTGACCGCGGTCGAGATGTTGATCTTCGACACGCCCGCGTCGATGAAGGCGCGGAAGTCGCTCTCGGTGAGGCCCGTTCCTCCGTGAAGCACGATCGGCCGGTCGGTCAGGGCCGCCAGAGCGGCGGCTCGCTCGGGGAGGATCTCGGGGTCGGCCTTGTAGAGCCCGTGGCTGGTGCCGAGCTGCGGGGCGAGCAGATCGGCACCCGTCCGGTCGCCGACCTCGGCCAGCTGCTCGACGGAGTAGGCGTGCGGCGCATCGTCGCTGCCGACGCCGTCCTCGACTCCGAGGATGTTCTCGATCTCGGACTCGACGTCGACCCCGGCGGCGTGCGACTGCTCGACGACCTCCTCCGTCTCGCGCACCGCGTCGTCGAAGCCCCGGTCGGAGGCGTCGAAGAGGACGGAGGACCAGCCCGCGGCGACGACCTCGTCGATCACCGCGCGGTCGGGGCAGTGGTCGAGGTGCAGGGCGATCGGCACCGTCGCGTCGCGGGCGAGGGCGGCGAACAGGGCGGTGATGAAGGAGCAGCCCGCCGTGCGGACGGTCTTGGTCGAGATCTGCACGATCAGCGGGGCGCTCGTGCGCTCGGCGGCCGCGATGACCGCTCGCATGCTGATCTCGTCGAAGACGTTGACGGCCGGAACGGCGTAGCCGCCGCTCCGGGCGGTGCGGGTGAGAGTACGGGTGGAGACGTCCACGGGGGCGTTCCTCACTTCCTCGTGAGTGGTGCTGCACCGCATCGTCGCGGCGTCTGCGTCGGACCATACCTGCCTATACCGCCCTATACAAGTAGGATTGCGGTTGACTGGCTGGGGAACGACCGACAGGAGACGGAGCATGGCCGAGGTCATCGATCGGAACTCCGCCGTCCCGATCTACCAGCAGCTCGAGGACATCCTCCAGGCGCGGATCGCGAGCGGCGAATGGCTGGACGGCGGGCGCATCCCCTCCGAGAACGAGCTCAACCGCGAGTACGGGCTCAGCCGCATGACGGTGCGCGGAGTGCTGAACAAGCTCGCCGCCGACGGGCTCGTCGTGCGCGTGCCGGGCAAGGGCACCTTCGTCGCCCCCGAGAAGATCAGCGCGGTCTCACCGGCGTACCGCGGCATCCGCGAGCAGCTCGAGGTGCTCGGCTACGCCATCTCGACGCGGCTCGTCTCGCTGGCGCGAGGTGTCGCTCCGGGCCGGGTGCAGAAGCGCCTCGGGCTGACGGCCACCGACGAGGTCTTCGCGATCGTGCGACTCCGCTCGGTCGACGGCAAGCCGCTCAGCGTGCACCGCTCGTTCGTGCCGGCGGCCCTCGCGCCGACGCTCGACGGGCTCGACGTCGTCGGGGAGCAGCTCTGCGTGGTGCTCGAGGACCACTTCGCGCTCGATATGCACGACGTGTCGGAGGGACTCGAGGCCGTGGCCGTCGGGGAGGCGGACGCCGCCCTGCTCGGGCTGCACCGGGGGGACCCTGCCCTGCAGCTCACCGACGTGATCTCGAGCCGGGCCGGAGTCGCGTTCGAGTACTCGACGATCGTGTTCCGCGGCGACCGGATGCGCCTGCAGTTCGACTACACCCGGCCGTAGGCGCCGGGGCTCAGGGCGCGAGGAGCGCGTCGACCTGTGCGGGGGAGAGCAGGTGGCGCCGCACCATCAGCGCGGCGCCGCGGGCTCCTGGCGCGCCGCGCGGGGCGGAGGGGAGGATGTCGAGGGAGCGGGTCGCCAGGGGCAGGGAGCGGCGGTAGACCACCTCGCGGATGCCGGCGAGGACCTCGTGGCTCGCCTCCGCGATGCTGCCGCCGATCACGATGACGGAGGGGTTCAGCAGGTTCACGCAGGTCGCGAGCACCTCGCCGATGTCGCGGCCGGCGGCGCGGGTGAGCTCGACCGCGGCGGCGTCGCCCGCGTGCAGCAGCGCGACCACATCCGAGGTGCTCGAGACGCCGAGGCGGCGCGCGATCGCGGAGCCGCTCGCGATCGCCTCGAGGTCGGCCTCGCCGCGATCGCCCGGCACCTGCACGTGGCCGAGGTCGCCGGCCGCGCCGAGGGCGCCGCGCTGGAGGACGCCTCCGCTGACGATGCCGGCGCCGATGCCGGTCGACACCTTCACGTAGAGCAGGTCGTCGACCTCGCGGTAGTGGTCGGCGTGCTCGCCGAGGGCCAGCAGGTTCACGTCGTTGTCGACGAGGACGGGCACGGGGAGGCGCGCGCCGACGAAGGCGGGGATGTCGAAGCGGTCCCAGCCCGGCATGATCGGCGGCTTCACGGGCCGGCCGGTCGCGTGCTCGACGGGGCCAGGGACGCCGACGCCCACTCCCGCGAGCGGTGCGCCTCCGGGGATCTCGGCGAGGAGAGCGTCGGCGACGTCGAGGGCGTGGCCGAGGACGCGGAGCGGGCCATCGGCGATGGCGATCGCCTCGCGCCTCTCGCCGAGGACGCGGCCGTCGAGGTCGGTGACGGCGATGGTGGCGTGCGCGGCGCCGAGGTCGATCGCGAGGAGTCGGCGGGCGGCCGCGTCGAATGCGACGCGTGCGGCGGGGCGGCCGCCGGAGGAGGGGGCGTCGTCGCGGCGTGCCACGAGGCCGGAGGAGGTGAGCGCGTCGAGCTGCGCCGAGACGGCGGCGCGGTGGGCGCCGGTCTCGGCGGCGACGTCGGCCCGGGTGCGGGCGACTCCGTCGGAGAGGAGGAGCAGCAGCCCGCCGGCCGCGCTCACGGCGGGTCGGCGGCGGAGTGGCATGGCGAGAGTCAACCACAGCGTCCGGGCTTCTGCTCGGCATTCCACTACTTACAACCAAGCGGCGCTCAGGTTTTGCTTGTCTCGCGACAGAAGCCGCCGTAGGGTCGGACCACCATCCTTTCGACGTCGAATCAGGAGCACTCCCGGTGGCCACACCCACAGACCTCTCCGTCCAGCTCTACTCGGTCCGCGAGCCCCTCGCCGCCGACCTGCCCGCCACGCTCGACCGGCTCGCCGGCATCGGCCTCACGAAGGTCGAGCTCTTCGACTTCGTCACCCTCGCCGAGGGCTACCGCACCGCCCTCCCCGCCAGCGGACTCACCGCACCGAGCGCCCACGCCCGCCTCCTCGGACCGCAGGAGGGCACCTCCGTCGACGAGATCCTCGACATCGCCGCCTCGCTCGGCGTGCAGACGGTCATCGACCCGCACGTCGATCCGGCCCGCTGGACGAGCGCCGACGACGTCAAGGCGATCGCCGACGACCTCAACGCCCTGGTCGACTCCGCCGCGGCGCGCGGGCTCGTGCTCGGCTACCACAACCACGCCTTCGAGTTCGAGAACCGCGTCGAGGGCCGCAGCGCCTTCGAGCACCTCGCGAGCCTCGTCGACCCGCGCATCGTCCTCGAGCTCGACACCTACTGGGCCGCGGTCGGTGGGGACGACCCCGTCGAGGTGCTCGGCCGACTCGGTGACCGGGTCCGCTTCCTCCACATCAAGGACGGACCGATCTCGAGCGACACGCAGGAGCAGCTCCCCGCGGGAGAGGGCGCGATGGACATCCCCGCGATCCTCGCGGCGGCGCCTCAGGCGCTCCCCGTGCTCGAGTTCGACGCGTACGCCGGCGACATCTTCGCTGGTCTCACCACCGGGTTCCGCTACGTCACCGGGATCGACGCATGACCGGCTCGGGCCGCGCCGGCGTCGGCGTCATCGGTGCGGGCAACATCAGCACGCAGTACCTCACCAACCTCACGACCTTCCCCGACCTCGAGGTCCTCTTCGTGGCCGACCTCGACCTCGACCGCGCGAAGGCCCAGGCCGAGACGTTCGGAGTCCCCGGGTCGGGCTCGGTCGACGAGCTCCTCGCGCACCCCGGCATCGAGATCGTCGTCAATCTGACGATCCCGGCAGCACACGTCGAGGTCGCCCGCCGCGCCATCGAGGCCGGCAAGCACGTCTGGACCGAGAAGCCCTTCTCGCTCGACCGCGACAGCGGAGTCGAGCTGCTCGCCCTCGCGAAGGAGAAGGGACTGCGCGTCGCCACGGCACCCGATACCTTCCTCGGCGCGGGTCTGCAGACCGCCCAGCGCGTCATCGAGAGCGGAGCGATCGGCACACCGCTCTCGGCCATCACCCTGTTCCAGGGCCCGGGGCCCGAGGGCTGGCACCCGAGCCCCGAGTTCTTCTTCACCGAGGGCGGCGGCCCGCTGCTCGACATGGGTCCGTACTACATCACGACCCTCGTGCAGAACCTCGGACCGGTCGAGAGCGTCACCGCGGTCTCGTCGCAGGCGCGGGCGACTCGCGTCGTCGGCTCCGGCCCCCGGGAGGGCACCGAGTTCCCGGTGACCATCCCCACGCACATCGGCGGACTGCTCCGCTTCGAGTCGGGGGCGTCGGCGCAGGGTGTCTGGAGCTTCGAGTCGAGCATGCTGCGGATGGGCTTCGTCGAGATCAACGGCTCCGAGGGGACCCTCGTCCTCCCCGACCCCAACATGCACGACGGCGAGATCACCCTCTACCGCCGCGGCCAGAAGGAGCCCGAGGTCATCCAGGCCACGGGCTCGACCGCCTCGCGCGGCACCGGCGTGCTCGAGCTGGCGCGCGCGATCCGCGCCGACCGGCCGGAGGCCGCCTCCGGCGACCTGGCCTACCACGTGACCGACGTCATGCTCTCGCTCCTCGAGGCCGCCGAGACCGGCGAGAAGGTGCTCGTCGAGAGCACCGTCGTGCCCCGCCCCGCGCTGCCCGAGGGCTGGGACCCGACCGAAGCGACCCTGGTCTGATGGCTGCCGCCCTCCGCGTCGGCGTGCTCGGCGGAGGCTTCATGGCCGCCGTGCACAGCCGCGCGGCCCGCAGCGCCGGTGCGGAGCTCGCGGGCATCGCCTCCTCCAGCCCCGCGAAGGGCGAGAGGGCGGCGAGCGAGCTCGGCTTCGAGCGGGCGTTCGCCGACGCCCGGGCGCTGATCGAGGACGACGACATCGACCTCGTGCACGTCTGCACGCCCAACGTGTCGCACGCCGAGCTCGCGCTCGCGGTCATCGCGGCGGGCAAGCACGTCGTCTGCGAGAAGCCGCTGGCCGCGACGGTCGAGGAGGCGCGCTCGCTCGCGCAGGCCGCCTCCGCCGCCGGGATCGTCGCCACGGTGCCGTTCGCCTACCGCTTCCACCCGATGGTGCGGGAGGCGCGGGCCCGGGTCGCGGCGGGCGAGACCGGGCGGCTGGTGACGGTGCGCGGCAGCTACCTGCAGGACTGGCTGCTGGGCGCCTCCGACGACAACTGGCGCGTCGACCCCGCGGCGGGCGGACGCTCGCGCGCCTTCGGCGACATCGGCTCGCACCTCGTCGACCTGCTCGAGTTCGTGACGGGGGAGCGCATCCTGTCGCTCGCCTCGGTCACGAGCACGATCCACGCCGAGCGGGGCGGCAGGCCGGTCGAGACGGAGGATGTCGCCGGCGCGATCGTGCGGTTGGCCGGCGGTGCCGTCGGAACGCTCCTGGTCTCGCAGGTGACCGCCGGGCACCGCAACGAGCTCGTGCTCGAGGTCTCGGGGGTCGAGGAGTCGCTGCGCTTCGAGCAGGAGCTGCCCGAGACGCTGTGGGTCGGGCGCCGCGACAGTGCGGTGCTCGTGCCACGGGACGGCGGCATCCTCGCTCCGGACGCGGCGCGGCTCTCGATCGTGCCGAGCGGGCATCCGATGGGCTATCAGGACGCGTTCACCGCGTTCGCCCGCGACACCTACGCGGCCGTCGCGGGTGCGGAGGTCGAGGGCCTGCCGACGTTCGACGACGGACTGCGCGCGGCGCTGATCACCGAGGCCGTGCTGGACGCGGCGGAGACCGGCGCCTGGGTCACCGTGCCCGGCCGCTGATACGAGGGAACCCCGCCCCGTCGAGGGAGCCTGCACGCGCAGGCCGTCTCGACGGGACGGGGTTCCCTCGATGTGGGGGAGCTACTCGGCGCCCTTGGCCGCGCGCTCGGCCTTGATGCGCGCCTGCTCGCGGCGCACCTCCGCGTAGCGGTTCTGCTCGACGCGCAGCCACTCGGGCACCTCGTCGAGCAGCGCCTGGATCTCGGTCGACGTGAGGGCCTCGGTGACGCCTCCGCGGGCGAGACCCGAGATCGAGACGTTGAGCCGGGAGGCGATGACCGGACGCGGGTGCGGCCCGTTCTCGCGCAGCTCCGTCAGCCAGGCCGGAGGGTTCTCGACGAGCTGGTCGTACTGCTCGCGGGTGATCGACGACTCCTGGAACTCCTCGGGGGTCGCCGGCAGGAAGATCTGCAGCTTCTTCGCCGCGGTCGCAGCCTTCATCGTCTGTGTCGCCTTGGCCATGCGGCAACCCTACCGGCGCCCGGCCGACCGCCTACCCTGGTGCGATGAGCGACGAGCCCGAGACCCCCGATCACGAGGCGGCCTCCGAGCCCGATGACGCGATCGACGCGGGTCCGGTGCTCACCGTGTCCCTCGTGCCCGGCGTCACGCCGACCAAGTGGACGCGCGTCTGGGGTCAGCGCCGTCCCGAGCTGCCGCTGCGCATCACGGTGATCGGCGAGCACGAGCAGGAGGAGGTGCTGCGCGACGGCCGAGCGACCCTCGCCTTCATCCGCGGCGTCGTCGGGTCGGCCGACGTCAGCTCGATCCATCTGTACGACGAGCAGCCCGTCGTGGTGCTCTGGCGCGAGCACGCGCTCGCCGACGCCGAGGGCGTCGAGGTCGCGCTGCTGGCCGACGAGCACCTGCTGCAGGATCCCGCGCAGGTGCCGGAGTGGGCGGCGCTCGCCGCCGAGATCGCGGACGGCTCGCGCCGGCCGCTGCCGGAGCTGCGCACGCTCGACGACGCGGTCGAGCAGGTCGCGGCGGGCGTGGGTGTCCTGATCCTCCCGCAGTCGGTCGCGCGGGTGCACAGCCGTAAGGACGTGGTGGCCGTCCCGGTCGAGGGAGTCGCGCCGACCTCGGTCCGCCTCGCCTGGCTGACGGAGGAGAAGAGCGACGACATCGAGGACTTCATCGGCGTGGTCCGAGGCCGCAGCGCCACCACCACGCGCGGCACCGCGGCGACGCCCAAGGTCGAGTCGCGTGCCAAGGCGGCCAAGGCGAAGGCCCGGGAGGCGCGCGAGGCGGCCGAGAAGGCGGGTGGCGGCAGGAAGAAGCCGGCTCGCAGCAGTGCGCCGAAGGCGATCGTGCGGCGGACGCGCAAACCCCGTGGACGCTGAGGTCTCGCTGCGCCCGGCTGCCCTGTCGGACGCGGCCTGGATCGCAGAGCTGCGCGCCGTCGTCATGCGACCCGATCTGGAGCGGCTGGGCCGCTACGACGCACAGCGGGTGCGGCGGCGATTCCTCGACGGGTACCGGCCCGAGCACACCAGGATCATCGAGCTCGACGGCGAAGCGGTCGGCTCCATCGCCGCGCGGGTCGAGGACGACGCGGTGTGGATCGAGCACTTCTATCTCGCGACCGCCGTCCAGGGGCGGGGCATCGGCAGCGCCGTGCTGGCGCGGGTGATGCGCGAGGAGGTGCGCCCGACCGGCCCTTCCGCATCGACGTGCTCAAGGAAGCGCCTGCGCGCAGGCTGTACGAGCGCCACGGGTTCGTCTGGGAGCGGGCCGAGGAGTGGGACGACATCCTGATCGCGTCTCCCGCCTGAGACCTGTTGCGTGCGCTCGCGAGCGCCTGCATACTGATTACCGAGTGGTAGTAGGTTTTAACTCCCCTCGGCGGCAGGCAGTACTCGATGACGAGAGGACGGCGCAGTGACGACAGCGAGTGAGCGCGTCGGCAGCGATAACGCCGTCGAGCGTCACCGCCTCTCCGGCTCCGGACCGGCCGGAGCATCAGGACCTCGGCCGGCACGGGCCGCCTCGCCACGGCCCTCGTCGTCCCGGCCGTCGTCGTCCCGGCCGTCGCCGTCCCGGCCGTCGAAGTCCTCCGGGAGAGGATGGACGTGCTGCCCCGATGCTTCCGCCCGCCTCCTCGTCCGCACAGCCTCCCTCCGTCCGATCAACCGAAAGCGAGAACGACCATGACCCTTCCCGTCGCCTCCGTCCAGCTCTACACGCTGGCCAAGGAATTCACGGAGGACCCGAGCGGGTCCCTCGACAAGCTCGCCGCCATCGGCCTCAAGAACGTCGAGGCGTTCGACTTCGTCGGCCGTCCGACCGAGATCCGCGCGGCCCTCGACGCCAGCGGGCTCGCCTCCCCGACCGGACACGCCCCTCTCCTCTCGGACGAGCTCTGGACGCCGGACGGCTCCATCCCGACGCCGGCCCCCGAGGTCGTCTTCGCGGCGGCCGCCGAGATCGGCATCACCACGGTCATCGACCCCTTCGTCGCCGCGGACCGCTGGCTCACCGAGGACGGCGTCGCCGATATCGCGGACCGCCTGAACAAGGCCGCGGAGGTCGCAGCGACCTTCGGCCTCACCGTCGGCTACCACAACCACGCGCAGGAGTTCATCGCCTCCTTCGACGGCCAGACCGCCTACGAGCGCTTCGTCGCCACGACCGACGAGCGCGTCGCCATCGAGCTCGACCTGTTCTGGGCGCTGACCGGAGGCCAGGACGGCGCCGCGCTCGTGTCGAAGCTGGGCTCGCGCCTGATCGCGGTGCACGTGAAGGACGGCATCGCGCCGGCAGAGAACCCCTTCGCGCCCGGCGCCCCGGCCTTCGGCTCGGACACGCTCGACCAGCGCCGTCCCGGCGAGGGCGACGTGCCGCTCATCGCCGCGCTCCAGGCCGGAGAGGGTGCGATCAAGTACGCCGTCATCGAGTACGACAAGGCCCCCGGAGACGTGTTCGCCGACATCCGGGCCAGCTACGACTTCCTCGTGAAGGGCGGGTACGCCGCATGAGCGGGTCCGTCGGAGTCGGCATCATCGGCGTGGGCGTCATCAGCGACACCTACCTCGAGAACCTGAAGTCGTTCCCGGACGTGGAGGTCCTCGTCGTCGGCGATCTGCTGCTGGACCGGGCGAAGAGCCAGGCCGAGAAGCACGGCGTGCCCGCCTGGGGCTCGGCGGAGGACGTGCTCGCGCACCCCGACGTGCAGGTCGTCGTCAACCTGACCGTCCCCTCCGCGCACATCGCGGTGTCCTCGGCCGCTATCGCCGCCGGCAAGCACGTCTGGAGCGAGAAGCCGCTCGGACTCGACCGCGAGGGTGCCGCCGCACTGCTGCGCGACGCGGCCGCCCGCGGGCTCCGCGTCGGCTCCGCGCCCGACACCGTGCTCGGCCCGGGGTTCCAGACGGCCAAGCGCGCCATCGCCGAGGGCGTCATCGGCGAGCCGATGTTCGCCTCCACGGCCTTCCAGACCGTCGGACCGGATCTGTGGCACCCGAGCCCGGCCTTCCTCTTCGAGCAGGGCGCCGGCCCGCTGCTGGACATGGGGCCGTACTACTTCACCGGCCTCGTGAGCCTCTTCGGCTCGGTCGAGCGCGTCGCCGCACTCGGCCGCAAGAAGCTCGAGGAGCGGGTCATCCAGAGCGGCCCCGACGCCGGGACGGCGTTCCCGGTCGAGGTGCCCACCTCGCTGCAGGTCCTGACCTCGTTCGCGGCGGGCCAGCAGGCGTCGAGCCTGCTCAGCTTCGACTCCGCGCTCGAGCGCCACGGCGTCTTCGAGATCCACGGCACGGAAGGGTCGCTGGTCATCCCCGACCCGAACCAGTTCTCGGGCCGCACCGCCTTCGTGAAGGCCCGCACCTCGATCGCCGACGGCGAGTGGGGCGAGCAGGAGTGGACCGAGATCGAGCAGAAGGGCACGGTCGTGGGCCGCGGCCTCGGCCTGCTCGACATGGTCCGCGCCATCGCCGAGGACCGTCCGCACGTCGCCACCGGCGAGCTGGGCTTCCACGTCCTCGACGTCATGCTCTCGGCGGAGGAGTCGGTGCGCACCGGCGAGTTCGTCGCGATCGGCAGCTCCGTCCCCGCGCCGGTGCCGGCCGTGCCGGTCGACTTCGACCCGTTCGCGCAGACGCTCTGACGTCCGCCCGCCCTGCCGGGTCTCCGGGCCCCGGCAGGGCGGCGGCCCAGACGCCGGAGCGACGGCGCGCAGGCCGCTGTCGGGGGTCGCGGCTAGGGTTCGCGTCATGCCTACGAGCGATGAGACCTGGACCCTGGCCGACCACGACGTACCCGTCTACCGCAGCGGTGACGGGGAGCACGCCCTCATCGTGATCCACGAGGTGTGGGGAGTGGACGGGCACATCCGCTCGGTCGCCGACCGGTACGCGGCCGAGGGGTTCCGCGTGGTCGCGCCCGAGCTGCTGGCCGAGAGCGGGCTGCTCGAGCAGCTCGACACCGAGCAGCGCGCCGACTACGACCACCCGGTGCGCAGGCTTCCCCGCCAGGTCGAGCTGCGCACGTTCTTCGCGCCCGTCTTCACTCCCGAGCACGCGAAGCGCTCGGTCGCGATCCTCCAGGCGCTGGTGACCCGGCTGCTGAGCGAGGAGGGGGTGCTGAGCGTCTCGGTCACGGGCTTCTGCTACGGCGGCACGTTCAGCTACGCGCTGGCGCTGGCCGAGCCGCGCCTCGCCTCCGCCGTGCCGTTCTACGGGCACTGCACCGCCTCCGACGAGGAGCTCGCCGCACTCGAGGTCGCGGTGCTCGCCTTCTACGGCGACCAGGACGCGCCGCTGATGGCGCAGGTTCCGCGGATCCGCGAGGCCACAGCCGGGAAGGACGTCGAGCTGGTCGTCTACCCGGGTGCGGGGCACGCGTTCTTCAACGACTCCAACGACGGCACGTACGACGAGACCGCGGCGACCGATGCGTGGCCGCGTGCGCTCGAGTTCCTGCGGGCCCACGCGATCTGAACCGATCGATTCGTCACGAGAGGCTCCCTCGAGGACGCGGAGGGAGCATCTCGTGACCGCTCGATGAGTCGCTACGCGACGTCCTTCACGGTGCCGCCCGTGATGTGCAGGCGGCGCTGGGCGCGGCGGGCGACCGCGGAGTCGTGGGTCACGATCACCAGGGTGAGGCCGAGGTCCTTCCAGAGCGTCTCGAGCAGCGTCATGATGTCGTCGCGCGTGTCCTCGTCGAGGGCGCCGGTCGGCTCGTCGGCCAGCAGTACCTTCGGGTTCTTGACCAGCGCCCGGGCGATGGCGACGCGCTGCTGCTGACCGCCCGAGAGCTCGGCCGGCAGGTGGTCGAGGCGGTCGGCCAGCCCGACGGAGGCGAGGGCCTCCTCCGCCCGTGACGCCCGCTCGGCCGGCCGGATCCTCTGCGGCGCGAGCGCCGTCTCGACATTCTCGAGCGCGGTGAGCGTCGGGATCAGGTTGAAGCTCTGGAAGACGATGCCCACCTCCGTCGCCCTGACCGCCGCCAGTCGGCCGTCGCCGGCGGAGGAGATCTCGTGCTCGCCGAGCACGACGGTGCCCGAGGTCGGCCGGTCGAGGGCGCCGAGCATCTGCAGCAGTGTCGACTTGCCGCCGCCGGTCGGACCCTGGACGGCGACCATCTGGCCGTCGGGGATGGTGAGCGTGACGTTCTTCAGCGCCGTGATCGTCGTCTTCGCTCCGGCGTAGCTCTTGCTGACGTTCGTGAGGGTGTACATGTCGATGTCCTTCCGAGAGGGGTGGGCCGGCTCAGCCGACGGAGCGCAGGGCGGCGGCGGGGCGGAGGCGGGCGGCGCGCCAGCCTCCGACGGCTCCGGCGAGCAGGCCGCCGAGGACGGCGAGGCCGACCGCGAGCAGGATCACGGGGACGGTGATCGGGAGCGAGAGGGCGATCTCGGTGGCGGCCGCCGTCTGCGCGGCGCCGGGTCCGCCTCCGAAGCCGCCGCCGGGGCCCGCGGCCGCCGTCGTCGTAGCCGAGCTGCCCGAGAGCGTCGGCGCGATCATGTTGACGACCGCGACGCCGAGGAGCCCGAGCACGATGCCGGCGGCGCCTCCGATCAGCCCCTGCACCACGGATTCGCCGGCGACCTGGCGGACGATCGAGCCGTTGGTCCAGCCGATGGCCTTGAGGGTGCCGAACTCGCGGGTGCGCCGGGTGACGCCCGAGACGGTGAACAGCGTCGCGATCAGGAACGCGGCGGCGAGGACCAGCAGCGAGAGCCAGGTGCCGAGGTTCGCGACCAGGTCACCCGCGGTCGAGAGCGAGCCCGAGACCGAGGAGGCGAGGTCGGACTGCGTCGACACGGTGGTGTCGGGCAGCGCGGTCCGGATGTCGGTCTGGATCCGGCCGATGTCCTCGGAGGACGCGGCCTGCACGTAGACGGCGGAGATCATGCCGTCCTCACCCGAGAGCGTCTGCGCGACGTCGAGCGGGATGTAGGTGTCCGAGGCGGTGGAGGCGTCCGTCGAGTCGGAGGTGACGATGCCGATCACGCTGAACCCTGTGCCGCCGATGTCGAGGGTCGAGCCGACCGAGAGCTCGGCGGTCGTGGCGTAGGACGAGTCGATCAGGACCACGTTCTGCCCTGCGTCGTCGGCGGTGAAGGTGCGCCCATCGGTGAGGCTCACGTCGGCCAGGGGGCCGATCGCGGAGCCGGCGGGGTCGAGGCCGAGCACCGAGAAGGAGTCGACGTCGAACGAGGATCCACCGGCGCCGTCGGGACCGCCGGTGGGCGCCTCGCCGGTGGCGGACTGGTCGGGCGCGGTGCCGGTGCCCGCCTGGCTCCTGTCGGGAAGCTCGCCGTCGAAGGTCGTGTCGGTCAGCGACAGCACGCCGATGGCGTTCTGCACGTTCTCGACTCCGAGCACGGTGTCGACGGCGGTGGCGTCGAACGTCGTCGTGCCGCGGTCGGCCTCGAGCCGCGACTGGCTGACCGAGGTGGTGCTGCCGTCGGTGGTGCCGTCCGCCGAGCCGAAGTCGAACTGCTGGCCCGGCCCGTCTCCCTCGGCGGGAGCCGTCGCGGCCTGGGTCACGGTGATGTCGGTGCCGACTCCGTAGACGGATTCGAGGACCGAGGCCTGGGCGTTCTGCACGCCGGCCGAGAAGGCGTTGACGAGGATGACCAGGGCGATGGCGAGGGCCGTCCCGGCCGAGACGATGACGGTCTGCCGTCGCCGGTTGGTGAGCTCTCGCCTGAGATAGGTGACGAACATGGGTTCCTTCGGTCGGGGGAACCGAGCGGTGTCGTCCACCCGGCGTCCCGACCCTAGGAATGCGCTCTATGCGGACCGTCGCCGCCGCCTATGGGTCGCCGATGAGCCGCTACAGCAGGCTTCGGACGAGCTGGAACGTCCGCTCGGGCGCCTCCAGGTGCATGTCGTGGTGCACGCCGGGGAGGCGGCGCACGGCCCAGCCCTGCGCCTCCAGCCGCGTCGCGAGGGCATCGGGCAGCACCGCGGGCGAGTCGTCCGACAGCACGATCGTCGACGGCACCGCCGGGGCGCCGACCTCGACGGGGTGGAAGGCGACATCGCGGAAGACGCCGATCGCCATCCCGCCGTCGAAGCGCCGGCGGGCGTCGTCGAGCGAGGTGCGGACGGCCGGGGGATAGGCGCGTCTGATCGGCGCGCCCTTGCGCGCCTGCACGAGCCCCGCCGCGCCCATCGTCAGCTGCGGCACCGCCCAGAACAGCCGCCCGGCCATGCCGGTGGTGGGCAGTGCCAGCGCGAAGCCGGGGTCGAGGTAGACGGCGCGAGCGGGGCGGAGGCGCGCGACGGCCCGCACGAGCACCGACCCGCCGAGCGAGTGGCCGACCACGGCGTGCAGGTCCGCCGGCAGGCTCTCGGCGAGGTCGTCGGCGAAGTCGTGCAGGCGGTAGGAGGAGGCGCGATCGCTTCCTCCGTGCCCGCGCAGGTCGACGGTCGTCACTGTGAACCCACCGGTCGCGACCAGTCGGTCCACGAGCGGCGCCCAGGTCGCACCGTCGGCCCCGAGGCCGTGCACGAGGCCCACGTGGCGCTCGCCGTCGCCGGTCGTCGTCGTGCTGAGTCGCATGGCACCGTTCCTTCTCGAGAGCGTCGGCGTGGCAGTGGAGGGCCCCGGAGACCCGCCGCGGTCTCCGGGGCCCGGGGAGTCAGCGGACCGACTTGATGGGGAGGACCGCCAGGGCGCCGAGCGCCACGAACACGATGCCCGAGACGAACAGCACGGGGTAACCGCCGGTGAGCGCGACCAGTCCCGCCGCGATCGAGGGGCTGAGCGCCTGGGGCAGCGTCGTGGCGAGTCCGAGGATGGCGAGGTCGCGGCCGGCCGAGCTGGCACCCGCGGTCATCGAGACGGGGAGCACCTCGGTCATCAGCGCGAGGTCGATCGAGATGTAGGCGCCGAAGCCCAGGCCGAGCAGGAAGCTGTAGATCAGGATTCCGGTCGTGGTCGGCAGGACCAGCGGCACGGCGAGCCCGATGGCCATGATGACCGAGGCCCAGATGATGAACGGCTTGCGGCGGCCCAGCCGGTCGGAGAGCACTCCGCTGGCCAGCGCCGAGATCAGCACACCGAGCAGCAGGACGATGCCGATCTGGGCGGCGAAGCCGTTGGACTCCTCGTCGCTCAGACCGATGTAGTCGCGCAGGATGTAGAGGCCGAAGGTTTGGGCGCCGTAGAACCCGATGACCATGAGGAAGCGGGCGGCGAAGGCCCAGGCGAAATCGGGGTGCTTGCGAGGGTCGACCCAGAAGCCGCGGAGGAACTCGCCCATCGACGGGCGGGGCGCCGCTGTCTCGTCGCGGCTCGAGCGGTCGGGGTTGACGAGCACGAAGCCGGCGACGATGACCAGCAGGAGCACGGCGAGCACGATGTAGGGAAGCGAGCCGGAGCCGGCCATCGACCCGGCGATGACGGCGCCGGCCGCATTGCCGACGGTGATGCCGAGTCCGATGAGGCCCGAGACGCCTCCGCGCTTGGCCGCCGGGAACCGGTCGGGAACGAGAGCGGTCGCGGCCGCCTGCAGGGCGTTGAGGCCGAGCTGCACGACGAGCCAGATCAGCGCGACCGTGATCACCGAGCTCGCCAGGGGGAGCCCGAGCACGAAGCCGCCGGCGAGCAGCGCACCGCCGACCATCCACGGGGAGCGGCGGCCGAACCGCGAGCGCGTCGCGTCGGACAGGGCGCCGGCGAGGGGCTGTGCGATGACGTTCGCGAGGAACGCGACCGTGGTCACGATCGCCAGGTTGCCGATCTTGTTCGCCGCGTCGATGTTCGAGACGAGGTTCGGGATGAGGATGCCGAGCCCGCCGGAGTTGATGGCGAGGATCGCCACGTAGACGAGCGCGAGCCCGACCGAGAGGCGGCGGAGGCGGAGGGGGCCGGTGACGAGCGGCGGGTTCTCGGCGACGCCGGTCGCGCCGGTCGAGCCGGGGGGCGGGGTGGTGTCGGAGGCCGAGAGGCCGTGATCGGGCTGGCGGGGAACGACGTTGTTCATGAGGGCTCCTGAGCTGGGGGCGGCGGTGCCGCTCGGGGACGATCCACTCTCAGCCCTGGCGCCTCTCGGCGACAATGGTCGGAGCTTCTACACTCGAGCGAGGCAATGGAGGAACCGTCCATGACGCAACGGCAGTGGCTCGATCTCCTCGCCGACCAGGCCGACGTGCCCGAGCTGGAGGCGCACCGCGCAGCCCTCGCCGCCGCCGGCTCCGAGGAGGCCGACGCCGAGGCGCGGTCGGCGATCGGGATCGCCGTGCTGCTGCAGGAGCGGCGGCACCGCGTCGTCGAGCTCGCGGCCCTCAATGACATCGCGGGTCGCCTCGCCGCCGTCGCCGACCCGGGAGAGCTGCTGGTCGAGGTCGTCGACCAGGCCAGGAGGCTCCTCGGCGTCGACCTCACCTACGTCGCGCTGCTCGACGGTGACGACCTCGAGATCCGCGTCGCCAGCGGTGATCGCTCGACGCACCTCGTCGGGGTCCGGCTGCCGCGCTCCGCCGGGCTCGTCGGCAGCGTCCTCGGCACCGGATCTCCGCGGTGGACCTCGGACTACGCGGCCGACGGCGACCTCGTGCACGAGGAGGGCGCCGACCGCGCCGCCGCCGCGGAGTCGATCCGCGGTCTGCTCGGGGTGCCGATGACGGTGCGCGGCCAGATCCTCGGAGTGCTGCTGGCGGCCAAGCGCGAGGAGCGCCGCTTCGGGGAGCACGAGATCAGCGTCCTCACCGCCCTCGCGGCCCACGCCGCGGTCGCGCTCGACAATGCGAGCCGGGCCCGCGAGCTGCGCGACGCGAAGGACGGCTTGGAGGCGACGCTCCGGCTCGACGCGGAGCTCACCCGGGCGGTGCTCGCGGGAGGACATCCCGCCTCTCTCGTGGAGCGCGTGCAGGCGATGACCGAGGCCTCCGTGCGCTGGTTCGACCACCCGGGCCCCGGCCCGATCGGCTCGGCGCTGGCGGGTGCCGCCGAGTCGGGCGGCACGGAGAGCCTCCGGGTGGGCACCGAGCTGGTGCAGCCCGTGATGGCGGCGGGCACTCTGTTCGGGGCGCTGGTCGTCGGCACCGGTCCCGCGGCCGCCGCGCACGACTCCGGTGCGACCCCGATCGACGCCGTCCTGCTGGTCGAGCGCGCGGCTCCGCTCATCGCGCTCACCCTGGTCGGCGCGCGGGCGACCGCGCGAGCCGCGCAGCTCGGCCGCGACATCGCGACCATCGACCTCCTCAGCCGCACCGAGCACGATCCGGCGGCCGAGAACCGGCGCTGGTGGGGCGCGGGCCTCGACCCGCGACGGCCGCACCACGTGGTCGTCGTGAGCGGCGATCCCGGCCGGGCCCGGCGCTACATCACCGGGCTGCCCCTCGGCGAGCGGATCGCATCGGCTGTGCACCGCGATCAGCTCGTGCTCGTGGTGCCGGCGACCCTCGACCTCGAAGCGCTCTGGGGCGGAGAGGGCGCGCCCGCCGCCGGGCTGGCGGGGCCGGTGACCGAGCCGGCGGGGCTGCGCTCAGCGCACGCCGAGGCGAGCCGCACCGCACGGGTCATGACGACGCTCGGCCGCTCCGGTGTGCTCGCGCGCGCCGACGACCTGGGGGTCTTCGCGGTGCTGCTCAGCCGCACGGGCCGGCAGGAGCTGCGCGACCAGGCCGCCCGCGAGCTCGGCGCCGTGCTCGCCGAGGAGGCGGCGCGCGGCGTTCCGCTGATCGAGACGCTGGAGGCGTTCCTCGAGCAGGGACGGCGGCCCACCGCGACGGCGACGGCGCTCCGCGTGCACGTCAACACCGTCTACCAGCGGCTCGCGACCCTCGACCGGCTGCTCGGCAGCGAGTGGCGCGACCGCTCGCTCGAGCTGCAGGTCCTGCTGCGTCTGCGCCGAGCGGCGGGCGACCTCGACGACGTCTGACGCGCTCCCCTGCATCCCGGATCGGGCCGGGAGGGGTTCCCCGCCGTCCACGGGCGGTCGTAGGCTCGCGCCCAACCGGAACGCGCCGATCCCGGCGCAGGACGAGCCGACGGAGGCGCCGATCATGACTGCGACCAGCGACACGAAGACCGCCCCGCCCGAGCTGAAGCGGGTCCTCGGCCCCAAGCTCCTGCTCCTGTTCGTCGTCGGCGACATCCTCGGCACCGGCATCTACGCCCTCACCGGGCAGGTCGCGGCCGAGGTCGGCGGAGCCGCCTGGCTGCCGTTCGTGATCGCCTTCGTCGTCGCGACGCTCACCGCCTGCTCGTACCTCGAGCTGGTCACCAAGTTCCCGCAGGCGGCGGGCGCCGCTCTCTACGCGCACAAGGCGTTCGGGATCCACTTCGTCACGTTCCTGGTCTGCTTCACGGTGATGGCGAGCGGGATCACCTCGGCGAGCGCCGCCTCCGGAGCGTTCGCGAGCAACTTCGCCCTCGGCTTCGGCCTGGGCGACGGCGCCGGCGTGCGGCTGAGCATCGCGCTGGTCTTCATGGTCTGCATCGCGCTGGTGAACCTCCGCGGCGTCGCCGAGAGCGTGGGCCTGAACGTCGTGCTGACGCTGATCGAGCTCTCGGGTCTGCTGCTGGTGATCTTCGTCTGCTTCTTCGCGGTCTTCGGAGGCAACGCCGACTTCTCGCGGGTCGTCGCCTTCGAGAGCCCCGAGGACAAGTCGCTCCTGCTCGCGGTGAGCACCGCCACCTCGCTCGCCTTCTTCGCGATGGTCGGCTTCGAGGACTCGGTGAACATGGCGGAGGAGACCAAGGAGCCCAGCCGCATCTTCCCGAAGGTGATGCTCACCGGACTCGGCATCACCGCGGTCGTCTACGTGCTGGTCTCGACGCTCGCCGTCGCGATCGTGCCGGTCGGCGAGCTGGCCGGCAACGACACTCCGCTGGTCACGGTCGTCGAGACCGCGGCGCCCGACTTCCCGATCTCGACGCTGCTGCCGTTCATCTCGCTCTTCGCCGTCGCGAACAGCGCGCTGATCAACATGATGATGGCCAGCCGTCTGCTCTACGGGATGAGCAAGCAGGGCGTGCTCCCGCCGTTCCTGCGCAACGTGCTCCCGGGTCGGCGCACGCCGTGGGCGGCCATCCTCTTCACGACCGTCATCGCGCTCCTGCTCACCGCGTACGTGTCGCGCGACCCGTCCGACCCGATCGTGGTGCTGCTGGGAGGCACCACGTCGCTCCTGCTCCTCGCCGTCTTCGCTGTGGTGAACGTCTCGGTGCTCGTGCTGCGCAGGCAGCCCGTCGACCATCGGCACTTCCGGACGCCGACGGTGCTGCCGATCCTGGGTGCGGTCGCGTGCCTCTACCTGGTGCTGCCGATCACCTCGGGTCGCGACATCGCGCAGTACGAGATCGCGGGGGTGCTGCTGGTGGCGGGCGTGCTGCTGTGGTTCGCGACGTTCATCGACCGGCGGGTGCGCGGCTACGCACGCTCGGCGAAGGTCGAGGACATGGAGGCGGCCGATCCGACGAAGGAGGGCTGACCCTCCGGCCGGTGCCCGGGACACAGGGACGGCATCGGGCGCGCATAGCCTCCTCATAGGAATCTGTCGATACTTGTGAGACATGAGCATCCCGGCCCCCTCGAAGCACGTCGCCTCCGCGCAGCGCACCCGCCTCAAGCGCGCGGACGGATCCCCGATCCGCGTCCTCGTCGTCGACGACGAGAGCACCCTCACCGATCTGCTGCAGATGGCGCTGCGCTACGAGGGCTGGGAGGTGCGCACCGCGGCCGAGGGTCGTGCCGCGATCACGATCACCCGCGAGTTCCGCCCGGATGTCATCGTTCTCGACGTGATGCTCCCCGACATCGACGGGCTGCAGGTGCTGCAGCGCGTCCGCGCCGACGGCAGCGAGACCCCGGTGCTCTTCCTGACGGCGAAGGACGCGCTCGACGACCGCATCGCCGGCCTCACCGCGGGCGGCGACGACTACGTCACCAAGCCGTTCTCCCTCGAGGAGCTCGTCGCCCGGATGCGCGGCCTCATCCGCCGCTCGACCCTGCTCGCGAACGACGTCGACGACCCCGAGGTCGTCGTCGGCGACCTGGTGCTCAACGAGGACAGCCACGAGGTGCGCCGCGGCGACACCGACATCGAGCTCACCGCCACCGAGTTCGAGCTGCTCCGCTTCCTGATGCGCAACCCGCGCCGGGTGCTGAGCAAGGCGCAGATCCTCGACCGGGTCTGGTCGTACGACTTCGGCGGCAAGTCGAGCGTGGTCGAGATCTACATCTCCTACCTCCGCAAGAAGATCGACGCCGGCCGCTCGCCGATGATCCACACGGTGCGCGGCGCCGGCTACATGCTGAAGCCCGCGGAGTAGTGGCGCGCCCGCGCCCGACCTGGGGCGACTTCGCCACCCGCTCGGCTCTGCGCGGCTCCCGCGCGGGGCGGCGCGTGCCGTGGACGCTGCGGCGCCGGATGGTCGTCGCGGTGGTCGCGATGATCGCGGTCACCGCCGGCATCGTCGGGGCGGTCAGCGTGCTGTCGCTGCAGACGATCCTGCTCGATCGGGCGGATCAGCAGCTGGACCAGTCTCTGGGGCGGCTCACCGAGTTCGACGGGCCCGGACAGTTCGCCGGTGCGAGCGCCGTCGAACGTGCGACGAGCTGCCCGACCGGCTCGTTCGGCGGCGGACCCAACCAGAACATCAACACGATCACGGCGCTCCAGCGCTCCGACGGCACCTACGTCGGCACCTACGTCGACGTCGACGACGACTGCCAGGAGTTCGTCGAGCCGGCCGACTCCGTGCTCTCGCAGGTCGCGGCCGCCTCCGACGCGGTGACGGTCGATCTCGGTGGGCAGCTCGGGGAGTACCGCGCCCAGTCGACCGTCGTGGACGGCGCGGTCGTCATCGTCGGAGTCCCGCTGAGCGAGGGGCAGTCCACGCTGCGCTCGCTCACGGTCGTCGTCGTGATCGTCGTGCTCGCCGCGATGCTGCTGGTCGCCCTGATCGCGACCGCGATCATCCGCGTGGCGCTGCGTCCGCTCGAGCGGGTCGAGGCCACCGCGACCCGGGTCGCCGAGCTGCCCCTCGAGCGCGGCGAGGTCGAGCTGGTCGAGCGGGTCGCGGAGGAGGACGCCGACACCCGTACCGAGGTGGGCCGGGTGGGTGCCGCCTTCAACCTCATGCTCGACCACGTGGGCGGCGCTCTGGAGGCACGCCAGGCCAGCGAGAACAAGGTGCGCCAGTTCGTGGCCGACGCCTCGCACGAGCTGCGGACCCCGCTCGCCGCGATCCGCGGTTACGCCGAGCTGCCGCGGCGAGGCGACGTCGAGCTGCCGGAGGCGGCGACGTACTCGCTCGACCGGATCGAATCGGCGGCGACCCGGATGACCTCGCTGGTGGAGGACCTCCTGCTGCTCGCGCGGCTCGACGAGGGGCGCGACCTCGAGAGGGAGCCGGTGGATCTGACGATGGTGCTGATCGAGGCGGTGTCGGACGCGCACGTCGCCGGGCCCGACCACGAGTGGGATCTCGAGCTCCCGGAGGAGCCCGTCGAGATCCGCGGCGACGGCTTCCGGCTGCACCAGGTGGTCGCGAACCTGCTGCGGAACGCGACCGTGCACACGCCGCCCGGCACCCGCGTCGTCGCGGCGCTCGCCGAGGACCACGACGCCGCCGGCCGTCCGATCGCAGTCGTCACCGTCACCGACTCCGGGCCCGGGATCGACCCGGCGCTGGTGCCGGTGCTGTTCGAGCGCTTCGCGCGTGGTGACTCGTCGCGGGCTCGCACGACCGGCTCGACCGGGCTCGGGCTGGCGATCGTGGCGGCGGTGGTCGACGCGCACGGCGGGCGGGTGCTGGTCGAGTCGGCGCCGGGCCGGACGGTCTTCCGCGTGGAGCTGCCGGCCGGCTGAGGCCGCCGGTGCGGCGTGCGGGTGCCGGTGCGGTGTGCAGGTGCTGGTGCGGTGTGCAGGTGATCCGAGCGAAGTGCCGCATCCTGCCGCGTGATCGCCTCCGGACAAGCCGGATCTCCTGCACATCGCACCGACTCCTGCAGATCGCACGCCGGCCGGGAGGCCGTGCACGTGGACCCGGTGGTGCGATCTGCAGGCGATGCCACCTCTCCTGTGGTTGGCATGCGGATGCAAGCGCTCTCTCGCTCGGTGCTCCTGCACATCGCACCATCTCCTGCAGATCGCACGTCCCGCGGTCGGGACGTCGGGCGCTAGACCGACACGCCGAGGCGGCGGCGCGCGTCGTCGAGCGTCCGCACCACCTGCACGACCTCGTCGAGCGGGTGCAGCGGCGACTCGGTGCGGCCCTCCGACACGTACTGCGCGAGGTGCAGCGCCTCCCAGGCGAGACCCTCGCCGCCCTGCAGCGCCGAATCGTCGGTCCACGTCCCGCTGTCGGAGTCGCGGGTGAGCGTCACGCCGCCCGGGCTCCAGAACGACGGGTGCACGTCGATCCGCCCCTCGCCGCCCGCTACCCACGCCGCCTGCGGAGTGTCGGCCAGCACGGTGGACGTCGCGATCGACTGCACGCCGTGCGCGTGGCGCCCGACGATGGTGGCGGTGGCGTCGACCCCGGTCGAGGCGAGACCGCCCGACACCTCGGTGCTCTGCGGGGTGCCGGCGACCATCGAGACGAACGAGGAGGCGTAGACGCCGACGTCGAGCAGGCCGCCGCCCGCGAGCGCCGGGTCGAAGATGCGGCTCGCCGGGTCGAAGGGGAACGCCGCGCCGAAGTCGGCGGAGACCAGCGCGAGCGGGCCGACGGCGCCGTCGGCGACGAGCTGCCGCACCACGTCCATGTGCGGCAGATAGCGCATCCACATCGCCTCCATCGCGAAGACCCCGGCGTCGCGCGCCGCGTGCACGATCATCTCGGCCTCGCCGGGCGTGGGCGCGAACGGCTTCTCGACCAGGATGTGCTTGCCCGCGGCGATGGCGAGCAGCGCCTGGCGGGCGTGCTCGGAGTGGGGCGACGCGATGTAGACGACGTCCACCTCCGGATCGTCCACGACCGCGTCGTAGCCGGCCGAGGCGCGCTCGATGCCGAAGCGCTGGGCGAACCGCTCGGCGCGCTCGAGCGAGCGGGAGCCGACGGCGACGACCCGCTGTCGCGTGTGCTTCTGCAGGGCCCCGACGAAGCTGCCGGCGATCCCGCCCGGGGCGACGACCCCCCACTTCAGAACGGGCGAGTCGAGGAGGGAGGGGAGCCGAGGTTCCGGGAGCGTCAGTGCCATTCCTCCACGCTATCCCGCGCTCCCGGCCCGCCCAGGGATCGAGACTCCAGGAGTCGTCGCTCTCGGTGCTCGAGTACGACGACTCCTGCGTTCTCGCGGCGGTCGCGACGCCCTAGTGTGTGACCCGCGCGCGGAGCAGCGGGCAGGAGGAGGAGCCATGCCCGAGTGGTACACCCTGGGTGTCGTCGGTCTGGTGATCGTGCTCGTCGTCGTCGCGATCGTGCGCTTCCGGCAGAACCCGGTGCTGGTGCTCGCCGTCGGCGCCGCCGCGATCGGGCTGCTGACCGGGCTCGGCCCTGTCGACACCGTCTCGACGATGACCCGCGGCTTCGGCGACGTGATGATGGAGGCCGGCCTCCTGATCGGCTGGGGCGTCCTGATCGGCGCGATGCTCAACGAGATGGGCGCCGTGGTGCGCCTCGTCGAGGGCCTGATGCGGATCTTCGGGCGCCGCGGGATCCCCTACGCACTCGGGCTCTCGTTCGCCACGTACCTGCAGACGATCTTCGTCGACGCGCTGATCGTGATCGCCGCCCCGCTCGCGCGGAAGATCGCGCCGCGGCTCGGGCGGGCCGGCACCGGCATCATCGCGGTGACCTTCGCCGTCGGCCTCGAGATGGGCATCGTGATGATGGTCCCGGGCTTCGCGGCGGTCGCGCTCGCCGGGCTCCTCGGGGTGCCGCTCGGCGTGATGATGCTCGGCGGCTTCGCCGTGGTGGCGCCGACGGTCGTGGTGACGATCCTCCTGATGTCCCTCGCGTTCCGGATGGGCTTCTGGGACCCGGCGCGAGACGAGCAGGTCCTGCTGCGCGACGAGGCACCGGTGCTCGTCGCGGCGTCGGACGGAGAGCCGCGCCCGGCCAGTCCCGACTTCTCCTCCCCGGGCCGTTCCGCTCCCGACGGCGCTGGCGCCCCCGATGCTCCCCGCGAGCGCCCGCTCCTCCTCCTCTTCGCACCGATGCTCCTCGCGCTGCTGCTGATCGCCTCCGAGGCCGTGCTGACCGTCGCCGGAGCCGAGGTGCCGGTGCTGCAGTTCCTCGGCGATCCCGTGATCGCGCTGCTGATCGCCGTGATCGCTACCGGAGCCGTCGGCCGCTCGGTGGTCGGAGCGAAGCGGATCGAGAAGGCGGTCGCGAAGGGATTCCAGGACGGCGGCCAGATCTTCCTGCTGACCGGAGTGGGCGGCAGCCTCGCGGCGGTGATCGCGGAGGGAGACCTCGGCGAGCTGCTCAAGGGCTACTTCTCGGCGTCGGCGACCGCGCCGCTCCTGCTCGTCTGGCTGATGGCGGCCGTGCTGCACATCGCCGTCGGCTCGGTGACGCTCTCGGCGATCACGGCGGCGGGAGTCGTGGCGCCGGTCGCGGCGACGCTCGGACTCGATCCGCTGCTGGTCGCGCTGGCCGCCGGCTCGGGCGCCCTCTTCTGCATCCACGTCACCTCCAACACGTTCTGGCTGCTGCAGAGCTTCCTCGGGCAGTCCGTCCGCGGCGCCCTCAAGTCGGTGACGGTCGGCGTCTCGCTGGCCTCCGTGATCGCGCTCGGCATGACCCTCCTGCTCTCGCTCGTCCTGCGCTGACCCTGCGCTCTCCGGCCGCCTCCGCGAGATGCCACTTCGGTAGGCGACACGCCGAAGAACGCGTACCGAAGTGGCATCTCGCGGGCAGGTCGGGCGGGCGGCAGGATGGCGGCATGCTCCGCGCCACTGACCTGCCCTGGGACCGGATCCGCGACGAGGGGCCCGCGGTCGCGCTGCTGCCGTTCGGGGCACTCGAGGCGCACGGCTTCCACCTGCCGCTGTCGACCGACACGCTCGTCGCCGAGGCCGTGGCCGAGCGGATGGCCGGCCGGCTCGGCGCGCTCCTGCTCCCGGCGATCCCCTACGGAGCCACCGCCGGCACCGCGGGCTACCCCGGCACCGTGTCGCTCTCGGCTCCCACCGTCACCGCGATCACGGTCGACATCGCCCGGGCGCTCGACGCCTCCGGGACGATGCTCGTGATCGTGAACGGCGACTGGGGCAACCGCGCCCCGCTGCGGGCGGCCGTCGACCTTCTCCGCGCCGAGGGCATCGACGCGCTCCAGCTCGACTACCCCGGGTTCGAGGAGGCGGCGCTCCGGGTCCGCGAGTCGCGGCCCGCCGCGGCCGGGCTGGCGCACGCCGAGGAGCTCGAGACCTCCCTCGTGCTCGCCCTCGCTCCCGAGCTGGTCCTGCCCGAGCGCTACGTCGTCTGCTACCCGGTGTTCCCGCCCGAGTTCGGTACCGTCGAGATGCCGCTGCACCCGTTCTCGGAGTCGGCGGTGTTCGGCGACCCGACGTCCGCCACCGCGGCCAAGGGGGAGGCGATCCTCGGCGCCGTCGTCGAGGCGTCGATCGCGGCGGTCGAAGCGGCGAGGGGCTGAGCCTCAGGCTCTCGCGACCACTCGCACCCGCGCGGTGCTCGCCCGCACCACCAGCTCGACCGGCATCGACTCGCGCACCCGCGCGACCGACGGATCGACGAGCGCATCGAGCAGGAGGCGCGCCGCCCGCGATCCGATGGCCACAGCGGGCTGGCTGATCGAGGTCAGCCCGATCAGCGACGCCGCCTCGATGTCGTCGAACCCGATGACCGAGACGTCGCCGGGCACGTCGATGCCGGCGGCGCGCAGCCGGCCGATCGCTCCGATCGCGAGCTCGTCGTTGCCCGCGGCGATCGCGGTGAACGGAGTGCCGCTGCGCAGCGCCTCATCGGCCAGGGCGGCACCCGACTCGGTCGAGAAGTCGCCGTTGAGCATCAGCGCGTCGGGGAACGACTCCCGCAGTCCCGCGGCACGATCGCGGGTCGACACCTGCGTGCGCGGCCCGGCGATGATCAGCACCCGCTCGTGTCCGAGAGCGGCGAGGTGCTCGCCCGCCAGGCGCCCGCCGTGGCGGTTGTCGGAGGTGACCACCGTCACGTCCTCGAGCGAGGGCAGCTCCTCGTCGGCGAGCACCAGCGGGTAGTCGGCGGCGAAGGGCCGCAGCTCCTCCGTGTCGACGGGGGAGTCGCCGGCGACGTAGACGAGCCCCTCGACGGTCCGGTTGCGCAGCAGGTCGAGGTAGCGGCGGCTGCGCTGCCCGCCGATCGAGGTGCTGCAGAGGATCACGCCGTAGTCGACGGTCGCGGCGACGAGCTCGACGCCCTTCGCGATGCGGCTGAAGTACGAGGTGGTGATGTCGGGCACGGCGACCGCGAGCAGGCGGCTGCGCCCCGACTGCAGGGTGCGAGCCGCGGAGTCGGGCACGTAGCCCGACTGGCGGATGATCGCGAGGATCCGCTCGGCCGTCCGCGGGTTCACGGGGCGCTTGCCCGAGAGCACGTGCGACACCGTCGTCACGCTGACTCCCGCCAGCTGCGCGATCTGCTGCATCGTCGGTCTGCTCGCCGGCACCGGCGCCCCCACTCTGATCTCTGCTCGGCCGCATCCAAAGCGCTTTGCATCCCCAGTTCATCTCACCACACCGGGGAGCGGAAGGGGCGCGCGTCGTCATTTCGCGACTCCGCGCAGAATCCCGCCCCGGAAGCGCCGCGTTTCGACCCCGTTTCGCGCGGGAGAAAAGGACGTTACGAAGCCCCGGACGACCCTCGGGCCGCGCCGCGCTGACCCTAGGCTCGGGAAATCCTCACGGATGCAAAACGCTTTGCGCCCCGCGCACACGACCGGAACCCAGGTGACCGTGAAAGACCTCGACCTCGCCCGCGCCGCCCAGCGCGTCTCCGTGCCCGTCGTCGCCGTGCTGCTCGCCCTCGTCATCGGCGCGATCCTGATCGCGGTCTCGGGGCGCTCGCCGGGCGACGCGATGGCGGCCATCGGGCAGGCGGCGTTCACCTGCGACCCCGGCTACTGCAACTTCGGCACAGTGCTCACCACCGCGACTCCGCTGATCATGACCACCCTCGGCGCCGTCATGGTGCTGCGCGCGGGGCTCTTCAGCATCGGCCAGGAGGGGCAGTACGGCCTCGGCGCCATCGCCGCCGTGATCGTCGGCTACCAGGTGCACCTCCCGGGGGGCCTGCACCCGATCGCGGCGCTCGCCGCGGCCGCCGTCGCCGGGGCGCTCGTCGGCCTCGTGCCCGCGGTGTTCCGGGTCTTCCTCGGCGCGAACGAGCTGATCGTGAGCATCATCGTCAACTCGATGGTCGCTCTGCTGCTCAGCTTCCTCATCAACTACCCGCTGCGCGACACGGGAGGCACCGCCTCCTACACACCGCAGATCGACGAGACGGCGCGCCTGCCGATCTTCGACGTCGCCACCAAGCTCGGGGGCAACCTCGTCATCGCGCTGGCGTTCGTCGCGCTGGTCGCGGTCTACCAGTCGCGCACGACCTGGGGCTACGAGCAGCGGATGGCGGGGGAGGCCCCGGTCTTCGCGCGCTACTCCGGCATGCGCACCCGCACCGCCGTGCTGCGGGCCGCGGCCCTCGGCGGTGCGCTCGCGGGCATCGGGGGCGGCATCCAGGTGATCGGGATGAACTACCGCGTCATCGACGGGTTCCTCGACGGCACAGGGTTCAACGGGCTGACCGCCGCGATCCTCGGAGGCACCACCGTCATCGGCGGGTCGCTCGCGGCGATCCTGTTCTCGGCGATCACGGTCGGTGCGATCAACGGCCTCCAGATCCTGATGGGCATCCCGCGCGAGATCGGCGCGGTGATCCTCTCGCTGATGATCCTGCTCGTGGCCATCCAGACCCCGCTCGCCGGCCGCCTCGAGCTCTGGCTCAGCAAGCGGCGCGGGGCGCGCGAGATCGCGGCGCGCGCGGCCGCTGCACCGCCGCCTCCGGAGCCCGTCGACACGCCCCCCGACCCCGACCTCGTCCGCGCCCACGCGGAGTCCGAGGCCCCGACCCGCGAGAGGGAGGAGTGAGCATGGACTTCCTCTCGGCCTTCCTCACTCCCGAGCTGATCCACAACGGGATCCAGCTCACGACACCGATCCTGTTCGGCGCCCTCGCGGCGGCGCTCAGCTCGCGCGCCGGCGTCCTCAACCTGGCGATCGAGGCCAAGATGCTGGTCGGCGCCTTCGTCGGCCTCGTCGCCCTGGACGGCACCGGCTCGCAGCTGCTGGCGATCATCATCGCGGCCGTCGCCGGCGGGATCACCGGCGGCCTGATGGCCCTCGCCCACCGTGTCGGGGTCGACCTGATCGTCTTCGCGATCGGCCTCAACATGCTCCTCCTCGAGCTGTCGATCTATCTCATGCGCCAGTTCTTCGGCGGTGTCGGAGTCTGGACTCCGGACGTCGAGACGCTGCCCGACATCCCCCTGCCGTTCCTCGAGGACGTCCCGGTGATCGGGCCGCTCGTCAGCGGCTACAACGGGCTCGTCTACCTGGCCTTCGCCTGCGCGGCCGCCTTCGGGCTGCTGTTCCGCTACCGCCCGGGGCGGCACCTGCTCGCGGTCGGCGAGGCTCCCGGCGCCGCGAGTGCCGCGGGCATCTCGGTGCCGAGGGTGCAGACGCTGGCCCTCATCGGCTCCGGCGCCCTCGCAGCCCTCGGCGGTGCGTTCCTCACCGTCGGCGAGCTCGGCCTCTTCGCCCGCAACATGACCGACGGAGCCGGGTGGATCGCGATCACGGCCGCGCTGCTCGCCGTGAACCGGCCCGTGTTCCTGGTTCCCGCCTCGCTCCTGTTCGGATTCTCGGACGCGTTCGCGATCCGCCTCCAGAGCACGACCGACCTGCCCCAGGTGCTCGTGCAGCTGATCCCGATGGCGGCGACGCTGATCGTCCTCGGGTTCGTCGGCTACCGGGGCCTGCGCGCCAAGGAGACCCTCGGCCTCCCGCGCCGTGCCCGACGGCAGCTCGCAGCCGTGCGCTGACCCCTCCCTCCCCAGCCCCGATCCCGCACCCGAGACCGAAGGACACCATGACCCACCGCAGCTCCGCCCTCACCCGCCGCCGTCCGCGGCAGATCGCCACCCTGGCCCTCCTGGCCGCCTCCTCCCTCGCGCTCGCCGCCTGCAGCAGCGGCGGCGGCGCCTCGGCCTCCTCGGCGGACCCCGACGCCTACAAGGTCGCCCTGGTCGGCGGAGTGGCGGGCGACCTCTCGTACACCGACTCCGCTCTCGCCGGTCTCACCGAGGCGAAGGACACCCTCGGCGTCACCACCACCCACATCGAGGCGCCCGACGTGGCGCAGGGCGAGACCCTGCTCCGCTCGGCGATCCAGACCTCGCCCGACCTCGTGCTGAGCATCACGCTGCCGCTGGACACCGTCATCGCCATCGCCGAGCAGTACCCCGACCAGAAGATCGGCATGCCCGACCAGAGCCTCGAGGACTCCGAGATCCCCGACAACCTCGAGCTCTACACGATCAACACCCACGAGGGCTCGTTCCTCGCGGGTCTGGTCGCGGGCACGATGACGACCACGAAGAAGGTCGGCGCGGTCCTGGGCGGCGACTCGCCCGGTCTGAACCAGTTCGGCTGGGCGTACGAGCAGGGCGTGAAGACCGCCTGCGCCGACTGCACCGTGCAGAAGACGTACCTCAACTTCACCTTCAACGACCCGGCGCTGGGCAAGTCGACCGCGCTCGACATGCACAGCGACGGCGTCGACGTCATCTTCCAGGTCGCGGGAGGCTCGGGAACGGGCGTCATCGAGGCGGCGGAGGAGGGCGGCTTCTACGCCATCGGCGTCGACAGCGACCAGGACTCGGTCGCTCCCGGCACGGTCATCACCTCGATGATGAAGCACGTCGACGCGAACGTCCTCAACATGGTGACCTCGGCGAAGGACGGCGACTTCACCGCCGGAGCGACCAACGTCGGCCTCGCCGACGGGGCGACCGGCCTCTCGTGGGACGAGGGCTCGACGGTCTTCGAGGACGCGCACCCCGAGCTCGCCGAGACGATCGCCGCCGCGAAGGCGTCGGTCGAGGACTACAAGGCGCAGATCCTCGACGGCAGCTTCGAGGTCTGCGACGCCCTGAACGCCGCCGACTCGGCAGCCTGCGCCCCCTACGCCGGCTAGCCGCACGACCGCAGGAGCCGCCGTCCCCCCGCGGCGGCTCCTGCGCCGGCACCCTCCTCTCCACCATCCGTCCGGAAGGGCAGCACCATGAGCACGTTCCTGAGGCTGGTCGGCCTCCGCAAGTACTTCGCCTCGTCCGGGGTGCTCGCCGTCGCCGACGTCTCGCTCGACGTGGCCGCCGGCGAGGTCGTCGCGCTCGTCGGCGAGAACGGGACGGGCAAGACCACGCTGATGAACCTCCTCTTCGGCGCGTTCCCGCTCGACGCGGGCCGCATCGAGATCGAGGGGGAGGAGGTGGCGATCCGCGGCCCCCAGGACGCGATCGACCACGGCATCGGCATGGTGCAGCAGCACTTCGCGCTCGTCCCCTCCTTCACCGTCGCCCAGAACGTGCTGCTCGGGCGCGAGCCGCGCACGCGCGACGGCCGGGTCGACGACGCCGCCGCCGAGCGCGAGGTCGCGGCGCTCGCCGACCGCCTCGGCTTCCCCATCGATCCCGGAAAGCTCGTCGCCGCGCTCCCGATCGGGCTGCAGCAGCGGGTCGAGATCCTCAAGGCGCTCGCGGGCGACACACGGCTCCTGATCCTCGACGAGCCCACCGCCGTCCTCACGCCCGCCGAGGCGGAGGACCTCCTCCGCGCGGTCCGCCACCTCGCCTCCCTCGGCACCGCCGTGGTGTTCATCAGCCACAAGCTGCCCGAGGTGATGGCGGTCGCCGACCGCATCGTGGTGATGCGCCGCGGGCACATGGTCGGCGAGATGACCGTCGCGGAGGCGTCGCCCTCGACGATCGCGCGCATGATGGTCGGCCGTGAGGTGCTCCTCACCGCCGACATCCCGCCGGGCACCCCGGGTGAGACCGTGCTCGAGGTCTCCGGGGTCTCGACGCCGCAGGTCAGCGCGGGCGACTCCGGTCTCGACGACGTGTCGCTGGCGATCGCTGCGGGCGAGATCCTCGGAGTCGCCGGCGTCAGCGGCAACGGACAGGGCGCCCTCGTCGACGCGATCGCCGGCCTCCGCCGCGTGCAGTCGGGGCGGGTCGTGATCGCCGGGAAGGACACCACCGGCCGCGGTCCGCGCGCCGCCCGCGACGCCGGCCTCGCGCACATCGCGGAGGACCGCATGCACGTCGGCCTCAACCGCGGCGCGACCCTCGAGGAGAACGCCGTCTCGGTCGCCTACCGCTCGAGCCGCTTCCACCGCGCCGGCCTGCTCCGCCGCGGTGCGATCCACCGCTTCGCGCAGCAGCTCATCGCCGACTACGTGGTGCGCGGAGCCTCCGCCCGCCGCCTGATCGGCTCGCTCTCGGGCGGCAATCTGCAGAAGATCGTGATCGGGCGCGAGCTCGACGGCGACCCCGCGGTCATCATCGCGAACCAGCCGACCCGCGGCCTCGACGTCGGCAGCATCGAGTTCGTGCACCGGGCGCTGCTCGCCGCGCGCAGCCGCGGCGCCGGCGTGCTGCTGATCTCGGCCGAGCTCGAGGAGATCCTCTCCCTCTCGGACCGCATCGTCGTCCTCTACGAGGGCCGTCTCGCGGGCCCCTTCCCGCGCGGGGCGCTCGAGACCTCCGAGATCGGCGCGCTGATGGCCGGCTCCGGCCCGGCGGTGCCGAGCCGATGACGCGCACCCTCGTCGTCGCCGACCACGTGCTGGCGCAGGCGGAGGCCGACGAGCTCGGCCCCGCCGTGGTCACGATCGAGGACGGGATCGTGCTCTCGGTCGAGCGCCTCCGGGGCGTCCGGCCCAGCGGACCGGACGTCGTCGACCTGGGCGCCAGCGTCGTGATGCCGGGTCTCGTCAACGCCCACGCGCACGCGCCGATGATGCTGTTCCGCGGGGTGTCCGAGGGGTACTCGCTGCTCACCCTCGAGGGCTGGCTCGGCGCCATCCGCTCGCTGGAAGCGCACCTGACCCCCGATCTGCTCTCCGCCTCCGCCTCGGTCGCCTGCGCCGAGATGATCGGCAGCGGCACCACCTTCTTCGCCGACCAGTACCTCTTCGCCGAGGCGTACCTGCCGGCCGTCGAGGCGTCGGGCCTGCGCTCCCGGGTCGCCTACGGCATCGTCGAGCTCGGCGACGACGACGCCAGAGCCGCGGGTCTCGCCGCGGCGGAGGCGTTCGTCGCCGCGTCGCAGGAGCACCCGCTCGTGCGCGGCTGGGTCGGCCCGCACGCCTTCTTCGTCGACAACCAGGTCGAGGCGATCGAGGCCGAGGTCGCGCTCGCCCACCGCTTCGGCGTCGGCCTGCACACCCACTACGGCACCTCCGGAGAGGAGGACGCGGCCTGCCGCGAGCGCTACGGCCGCAGCGCCCTCGAGATGATGGGCGAGCTCGGTCTGTTCGACGTGCCGCTCCTCCTGGCCCACTCGAACGAGATCGTGGTGGAGGAGCTGGGTCTGCTCGCGGGGTCGCGCGCGAGCCTCGTGACCGCCGCCTCCGTCGCGATGATCAGCGGAGCCGCCGCGCCGCCCGTGCGCCAGGCCCTCGACGCCGGAGTGAACGTGGCGATCGGCACCGACAACCTCTGCGGGAACAACAACGCCGACCTCTTCGAGGAGCTGCGGACCCTCGGCAAGCTGGCCGCCTTCGCCGAGCGGCGCCCGAACGCGATCACGTCGCGCGAGCTGCTCGGCATGGCGACCTGGCGCGGCCACCGGGCTCTCGGAGGTGCGACGGCGGACGGCACGCTGGCTCCGGGCGCGGTGGCCGACCTGATCGCACTGCCCGTCTCGGCCCTGCACCGCGGCCCTCTCGGCGCGCAGTCGCTGCACTCGGCGCTGGTCTACGGGGCCTCGGGCTTCGACACCTCGCACGTGATGACCAGCGGTCGGTGGCTGAAGCGCGACGGAGTCGTGCAGACGGTCGATCTCGCGGCGTCGCTCGAAGGGCGGCAGCGCGACTACGACGTGCTGATGGAGCGGGTGCGCGCGGCCGCGTGACGCGTCAGCCGGTGCGGACGAAGACGATCTCCCCGGCGGAGCGGAGCGGGCCTAGTGTCGCTGCATGAGCGGGTCGGCTGAGCACGGTGTCCGAGGGGGCTGGATCCTCGTCGCGATGCTGTGCGCTGCCGGAGTGCTCCTGGTGCTGATCGACGTCTCCACGGGCAGCTGCACCGACTACGTGAGCGCACCGGGCGTCTGCACGAGCAGCACGTCCGTCGACTCCGTGGTGCGCTGGGTCGCGGCGGGGATCGGAGGCGCGGGCGTCGTCTTCGCGCTGGTCCGCGCGTTCCGGCGCCGCTGACGCGCAGGCTCCCGCCCGCTGGTCGGGCCCGCAGCCCCGAAGGCCGGCAGACGTGTATCGAGCGCAGCAGATCGGCCGTCAGCCCTGGTTCCTGGTGCTCGTGCGTCCGCGCCCGCCAGACCACGGATCGGAGACCTCGAATCGCCTGATCGAGCAGCGGGCCTCCTCCACAGGTGCTCGTCGTGGGTGGACCGTCCCGTTTCGGCGGTCGGGCCGGTCGGGCGTCGCCCGTCCCTGTTTCGATGCTCGTATGGATCGACCAGCTGGGACAGAGACGGTGAAGGCGCGGCTCGGCGCCGTCGCGGAGCTGACTGCTCTCGCGGCGAGTGCGGGGTTCCTGTCGGCGCAGTTCCAGTTCACGCGGGCGGCCGCGCTCTTCCTCGCGTTCCGGATGGCGAGCGAGATCCCGGAGGCGTTCGCGCGCGGTGGCCGGTCGTCACGCAGTGAGTCGGAGGAGTTGGTGGGGCGGTCGATCCGTGCTGAGCTGGCGATCGGGCAGAGGATGACGGAGGCGAGGGTGAAGCGGATCCTCGAGGTGGCGACGCTGCTGTTCGAGCACCTGCCGCTCACCCGGGCGGCGGTCGCAGAGGGGCGGCTGCTGTGGGAGGCGGTCGAGGCGATCTGCGACGCGGCAGCGTCGCTCCCGACTGGGGTGCGGGGTCTGCTGGATGCGCAGGCCGTCGAGGTCGCGTTCACGGCGAACCCGACGCAAGTGAGGAAGGCCGTCGCGCGGCTGCGGGACGAGCTGCACGACGAACCTCTGGCCGTGCGGCACGTGCGCGCCCGCCAGGAGCGCGCCGTGTGGATCTCGCCGGAGATCGACGGGATGGCGACTCTGTGCGCGCTGATGCCGGCGCCGGTCGCGCTGGGCGCGTACGAGCGTCTGGACCGCATCGCGCGCACGCTCCGGAATGGCGATGGGTCCGAGAGCGAGAGCTCCGGCGACGAGCGCACGCTCGCGCAGCTGCGCGCCGACGCCCTCGCCGACCTGCTCTGCGACGGGGACGTCGCGGGCACCACACCCCACGGCGACGGCCCGACGGCCCCTCCGACGTTCGTGCCGGGGGTGCGCGCCGAGGTGCGGCTGACGCTGGCCGCGAGCACCGCCACCGACGCCGACGACGCCCCCGCCGACCTCGACGGATACGGCCTCATCCCCGCCGACGTCGCCCGCGAGTTGGTCGGAGTCGGCGCGTCGTTCACGCGGATCCTGACCGACCCGGACACCGGCGCCGTCGCCTCCGTCGGACGCACCCACCGCGTCCCGCCACAGCAGATGCGACTCCACCTGCAGCTGCGCGATCAGACCTGCCGCTTCCCCGGCTGCACCCGCCCCGCCTCCACCAGCGAGGCCGACCACACGATCGAGTGGCGCAACGGAGGCGAGACCGCGCTCCACAACCTGGCCTCGCTCTGCACGAGCCACCACCACGTCCGCCACGGTGACCGCTGGACCTACCGGCTCCACCCCGACGGAGCGGCCGAGTGGACCACTCCGACGGGTCGCCGTGTCACCACCCGACCGCCTCTGCTCCCCGGAGGGCCGCCCGCGCCACCCCCTCGACCGCGCTTCGAGGACGCGCCACCACCGTTCTGACCCACCGGTGGGTCTCCGTCGACCGCGGAGGAGGCCGACGGGCCGTTCGCCGAGAGATACCCGCCGAAGGCGATACCCGCGTACGAGCGGCGCCGATCGAGGGTGAGTGTTCCCGCACGGGAGAGAGTGGCGGAGCCGGCCATTAGGCTCTCCCCGTCCGGTCAGACGCCCCAGTTCGCCGAGGGCGCGACGATCCTCGACACCGTGGTCTCGTCCTCCGCGACCGCCATCACGGAGTTCACCAGATCGCCGCCGTTGTGCGACCCCACTGTCGTCTCGTCGAACAGGAACAGTCCGAGCGACCCGTCCGCGGAGCCCGCCGGAACGCCGTCCGGGTGCTCCGCGCGCACGTCCTGCGCCGCATCGCCCACGGCGACTCCGCCCAGGGTGCTGATGGCGACATCGCCGACCGCGGGGGCCGTCGCCTCGACCAGGAAGTCGGGCTCGGGGAACGTCAGCTCCGGTCCGCCCGCGTCGTACACCTCGGTGTCCTTGAAGGCGAATCCGGGCCACCCCGAGACGCGGCTGCGGAAGCCCTCGTACGGCACGTCGTCCGACTCGGTCGGCGCGCTGCCGAACGCCTCGGTGAGCGCCTCGACCGCACCCGTTCCGTTCCGGTAGTCCCAGGTCCCCAGCTCGGTTCCGGAGGCGTCCACGAGGGAGAAGGACGTCGGCCCGATCAGCAGGCTCGCCGCGTCTGCCATCGCCGGCGCGGGCGTCGCCGACCCGTCGGGCGTGCTCGAACCGCTCGCACTCGGATTCGCGGAGGCGGCGGGTGCCGGGGCCGCCTCTCCACCTGTCGTCGTCGGGTCGGTGGGGGGATCGGTCGCGGGTACGCAGCCGGTCAGAGCGGCGGCGACGACCGCCGCGGCGGCGACGCTCGAGAGCATTCGGTGACGGATGTGCATGGTGAAGGACCCCCGGAAGCAGACAGCGGGGCTCGGACCGGCCCCCTCCGCTCATCATCCGGTCGGCGAGCAGGAACCGGGCGCAGGATCCGATAACGATCTGCGGGGGTCAGGTCACGTCACTCGCTCAGACAGGTGCACGGTGACCGCGTCTCCCAGCTCCTTGCCCAGCTTCCTCCTCAGCTTCGCGCTGATCGAGAGCATGTGGCCGCCGGAGCCGGTCGGCAGGAGCCCGGCCGTCACCGGCTCTCCGTCGACGGTCGCCACGACCCGCACAGTCTTGCCGGTGCCGAACAGCTCGACCGAGTCGGGGACCTCGACGCACGGCCAGAGGTCGCCCTTGACCAGGACGCCGAGGGGGGCGGTGAAGGTGATGCCGATCGGACCGATGCCGATCACGAGGCGGGTCCGGGCTGCATCGTCCGTAGCGGAGAGATCATGCGGCCACGAAACCACAGCCGGGGCCGCCAGCGCGTGTCTAGCGCGCCGACCGCGGCGGCAGGAGGCTGACGCAGTCGGGTCGGAGCGGGGTGAGGAGGGCCTCGGCAAAGTCCTCCAGCTGGTCCACCTGCTGGTCCTCGAGGAGCTCGAACACCCGGGCGCGGACCGCGGCGACGTAGCCGGGCTCCACCTCTGTCAGGAGGTCGGCTCCCGACGGAGTCAGTCTCGCGAGCGTCCTGCGCGCGTCCGCCGGGTCCGTGTTGCGCTCGAGGAGGCGCCGCTTCTCGAGTCGGCCGACGATCCGCGACAGGTGCGAGGGCGTGACGCTCGCGGTGGCGGCGAGGCGGCCCATGTGGACCTCGCGGTCCTCGCCGGGCGACAGGCAGCGCAGCACGCCGTACTCGGCGTGGCTGAGATCCGCGGTCTGCTCGAGATGGGCGTCCAGTTCGGCGGGCAGCCACATCATGACGCCGACCAGCAGCGACCAGGTCCGATCCTGCTGCGGCGAGAGGCGGTCTGCTGCGGACATGCTCCTGATCGTACCGTTGCTTGCTGCGGAAAAGGATTCGGGATAGCGTTCCTTTCCGCAGCAAGCACCTGCTGCGACGCCCCCGATCAGAGAGCCGACCTCATGCGCGCTGCCCGCTTCCACGCCTACGGAGCCCCCGACGTCCTCGTCATCGAGGAGGCGCCCGACCCCCATGCCGGTGACGGCTCGGTGCGCATCCAGGTGCAGGCCACGAGCGTCAATCCGATCGACGTCCTGCTCCGCGCTGGGCGGCTCGTGCAGTTCCTGCCGCTGGCGCTGCCGGCTGTCCCTGGTCGCGACGCCGTCGGAGTCGTCGACGAGGTCGGCGCGGGAGTGACCGGCACGCAGATCGGCGACGTGGTGTTCGGCCTCGGCGGAGTCAGCGACACGACGGCCGAGTTCGCCGTCCTCACCGCCTGGAGCGCCGTCCCCGCCGGGTGGTCGACGGCGCAGGCGGGCGCGGCCGGACTCGCCTCCGCCACCGCCGCGGCCGCCCTCGAAGCGCTCGGCGACCTGACGGGGAGGACGCTGCTCATCGAGGGCGCCACCGGTGCCGTCGGCAGCGCTGCCGCGGCGTTCGCTCTCGCCGCGGGCGCCACCGTCATCGGAACGGGCCGCGAGGCCAACCACCCGCACCTCGAGGCGCTCGGCGTCCTCCCCACGACCTACGGCCCGGGGCTGGCCGAGCGCGTGGCCGTCCTCGCGCCCGGCGGTGTGGACGCGGCCCTGCACTCCGCTCCGTCCACCTCGCTTCCGGACCTGCTGCGCATCGTCGGGGATCCCTCCCGAGTGGTGACGGTCGTCGACGGAGAGGGTGCTGCGCGACTCGGCGTCGTCAAGGTCGACGCTCGGAACGACTCGGCCCTTCTGCGGTTCGCGGCGGCACTGGGGCGCGACGGGCTGTATAAGCCCCGCGTCGACCACGAGCTCGCGCTGGCCGACATCGCCGTGGCGCACACCCTGGCCGAGAACGGCGGCGGCAAGGTCGTCGTCACGATCGCCTGACGAGGCGGCAGCCGGTCACCTCCGCGCCGCCGCGAACGACGGCGCGAGGCGCTCCTCGAGCAGCCGCTCGCGCCGCTCCTCGTCGAGGAACCCCGCCGCCAGCGCCGTCCGCTGCGCCCGCTCGACGTCGGCGAGCGTCCAGCCGAAGCGGTCGACCATCAGCCGCAGCTCACCCGTGACCCCGGTCATCGAGAGCAGCCGGTTGTCGGGATGCACGGTCACCGCGACTCCGGCCGCGTGGAGCAGCCCGACCGGGTGCTGGGCGAGCGTGTCGACGACTCCGCCCGGCTGCGAGTTCGAGGTCGGGCACAGCTCGAGCGGGATCGCCTCGTCGACGATCCGCTGCGCGAGGGGGCCGAGGCGGAGGGAGTCGCGCCCGCCGCCCGCGCGCTGCCAGGCGGCGACGACCTCGTCGACCGGATGCAGGCGACCGTCGACCGCGATGTCCTCGACGAGGCGCGCGCCGTGGCCGATGCGCTGCGCCGCGCAGCTGTCGAGGGCGTCCTCGATGCTCCGCGCCCCCGCCATCTCGCCGGCGTGCACCGTGCGCGACAGGCCGTGCTCGCGGGCGAGGCGGAACCACTCCGCGTGCTCCCGAGCCGGGTGGCCGCCCTCGTGGCCGGCGAGGTCGAGGCCGACGACCGCGTCGCGGTTGCGCAGCGCCGTGGCGACCACCTCGGAGCCGCGGTCGCTCGTGCGCATGATCGACAGCAGCTGGCGCACGAGCACGGGCCGGCCGTCGCGGGCCGCGTCGCGCATGCCTGCGTCGAGTCCGTTCTGCACGGCGGCGAGCGCCTCGTCCATCGACAGACCGCGGGCCAGGTGCTTCTCGGGCGCCCACCGCGTCTCGGCGTAGACGACGCCGTCGGCGGCGAGCGTGCCGACGTACTCCCGCGCGATCCGGCGCAGCTGCGGCGCGGTCTGCATCACGGAGGTGGTCAGCCCGAACAGCAGCTCCCAGTCGGCACCCGGCTCGAGCTCGACGAAGTGGGTGAACCAGTGCTGCAGCGCGTCCGCCTCCGCTCGGGGAACCGGCGCGCCCGACTCGGCCGCGAGCTCGAGGAGCGTGGCGGGGCGCACGGAGCCGTCGAGGTGGTCGTGCAGCGACACCTTCGCCAGCGCGGCGAGCGGATCGGCGGGGTCGACCCAGGTCGTCACGCGCCGGCCCTTCTCGACAGCCGCAGCAGGGCGTCTGCCGTCGCGAGCAGATCGACGCCGGCGGTCCCGGGGAGCAGGATCCCCTCGAGCGCGGCGAGCGACCGGTAGGCGTCGAGTGCGCCCGTGCCGGACGAAGCGCCGCAGAGCGCGCCGACGATCGCCGGCATGCCGTCGGCGGCACGCGAGACCGACAGCGCGAGGGGGATCGCGCGCCCCGGGTCGCCACCGGCGAGCCCGACGACGACCAGCGCGACGGGGAGCGTGACCGCCGCCGCGTTCGAGTACGAGTAGTTGCGGGGGACGAGGCGCTCGATCAGCTCCGGCAGGACCGCGAAGGGAGCGGCGTCCCAGGTCACGAGATCGCGGGCGTCCTCGAGCGCCGCGGCGAGTCGACCCTCGCGAGGCCCGTCCAGCGCCTCCGCGACGACCCCCGGCAGCTCCGCGCCGCCGACGAGCGCCGCGATCGCCCGGGCCACGATCACCGCCGCGGCGACGCCGTCGCCCGAGTTCGTGATCGAGGCGTACCCGGCGGCGATCCGGCCCGCACGATCCGGGTCCCCGGCCGCCGCGATGCCGATCGCGACCGCCGCGGGCAGTGCGGTGTCGTCGTCGCGCGCCGGGTTGTCGTCTCCCGTCGCGGGAGGCACGAGGCCCAGCGCGAGGTTCCGCTCGGCACTGCGCGCGGCGATCCCCATCCAGGCGTCGTCGCGGACGTGCTGGGCGGTCCAGTGCGGCAGCAGCGCCTCGACCCGATGATCCTCGGGCGAGGCGAGCAGGGCGAGCGCGGCGGCGGCCGCGGTCTCGGCGTCGTCGGTCGCGACGAGGCCCCGCGTGCCGTCGAGCGTCGGCGCGAAGGGGAGGAGCGGGCGGCTGACCCGCTGGGCATCGAGCGCTGCCGTACCGCTGCGGACGGCTCCGCGAGGCCACGGGTGCCGGATCGAGCGGTGCGCGTCGGCCGGATGCCCGAGCGCGTCGCCCACGGCGAGGCCGAGCAGGGCACCGCGGGCGCGGTCGGCGGTCATCGGAGCGCCCCCGCCTCGGCGAGTGCGTCGGCCAGGTCGATCAGGTCGGTCCCGGCCGTCGCGGTGATGCAGCGACCCGAGACGGATCGCACCGTGTCGCGCCAGAGCGGTGGGATCGCGTCCTCACCGTGGATCGCGCCGCAGATCGCACCCGCCATCGCGGCGATGGTGTCGGAGTCGCGGCCGATGTTCACCCCGGCGAGCACGGTGTCGACGAGCCGGCCCTCGTGGGCGGCGACGAGCCCGAACGCCAGCGCGAGCGCCTCCGGTGCCGCGTCGGCCCAGGGGTAGTGCAGCAGCGGGATGCGCTCGGCCAGCGCCGTCTCGGCAGCCGCGGTCTCGGGCGCTCCTGCGACGAGGAGCAGGGCGCGGTCGACGGTGCGGCGGGTCCAGCTGTCGGCGGGCAGGGCGTCGAGACCGGCATCGAGCGCCTCCTGCCACGAGCCGCCGCCCGCTGCCACGGCGACGGAGGCGGCGATGGCGGCCGCCGCGTACACGCCGTCGCGCGCGTGGCTGACGGCGGCGTCGACGGAGGCGAGGCGCGCCGCCTCCGCGGGATCGCCCGCGCAGAGCAGGCCCAGCGGTGCGGCCCGCATCGCCGCCCCGTCGCTCCAGGACTCGTCGTTGCGCTCCCCGCTGGCGGGCGGGCGGATCCCGCGGCGCAGGTTGTCGAGGGCGACCATCTCCGAGAACCCGGCGCCGGCGAACCCGCCGTCCTGCACCGAGAGGGCCTCGAGCCACAGGTCGGCGACGTCGGAGGAGGTGAGCGAGCGGCCGTGGCGGAGGGCGCCGCGCGCGCAGAGCACGGCGTACTCGGTGTCGTCGGTGCCCGCGGCATCGGGGTCGAGGAAGCCGTCGACCCGGCCCCAGCACTCGGCGATCGCCTCTCTCGTCATGCCCTCGGTGGGCGCGCCGAGCGCGTCTCCGGAGGCGAGTCCCAGCAGGGATCCCCGCGCTCGCGCCTTCAGTTCCATCACCGCTCCGATCGCCGTGCTGTCAGGGTACAAAACGTTTTGTATCGTCCGTATGACGATCCGTGGCACGCTGTGCGCATGACCGCACCCCGCCCCCGCGTCGTGTTCGACACCGATCTCGGCACCGACGTCGACGACGCCCTCGCCCTCGCGCTGCTCCTCGGCGCCTCCGACTCGATCGACCTGCTGGCGGTGACGACCGTCTACGGCGACACCCTCCTCCGCGCCCGCCTCGCGCAGCGCTACGCGGGCCTCGCGGGGCGGCACCTCGACGTGCACGCCGGCGAGTCGGCGACGCACTCGGGCCGCGAGGTCTGGTGGGCCGGGCACGAGGGCACTCTGCACGAGGGGCTCGAGCGCGAGAGCGTCTCGGCGGAGTCGGGGGTGGACGCCCTCGTCCGCCTCGTCACCGCGGAGCCCGGCACCGTCGACGTGATCGCCGTCGGGCCGCTCACCGACATCGCCGCCGCGATCCGGCGCGACGACCGCTTCGCCGGCTCCGTCCGCCGGCTGTGGCTGATGGGCGGCGCGTTCGGCACGGGCGAGACCGAGCACAACATCCGGAGCGACGCCGACGCGGCGCGCACCGTCTTCGCGGCCGGCATCCCGACCGTGATCGCGGGCCTCGAGGTGACTCAGCGCATCGCGATGCGGGCGGAGCAGCTCGACGAGATCCGCGCGGCGGGCGCGCTCGGCGAGGCCCTGCACCGCGACATCCGGCAGTGGTGGGAGTTCTGGAGCGAGACCTGGAACGTGCCGCACGACCCGGTGACCGTGCTGGCGCTCCTCCGCCCCGAGCTGGTCGCGCTGTCGGAGCCGGGGGCGGTGACCGTCGGCCTCGGCGGCGATCCGGAGGAGGACGGGTTCACGACGTTCACGCCCGACGCGTCCGGCTCGACGCGCCTGGTCGTCGATCTCGATCCCGAGGCGGTCTCGGCGGCCATCGTCGCCGGGGTGCAGGCGGCGGGCCGGCCCCTCGAGGAGTGAGCGGTCAGGCGCTGATCGCGGCGCGCACCGCCTCCGGAGTCGCCGGCTCGGTCGCGAGCAGCGCGCGGAGGTACTCGAAGAACCGCTCCCCGTCGATCCGCTCGACCGCCGTCGCATTCGCGATCTCGGGAGTCGCCTTCCAGTCGAAGACCGTCGCCCCGAGCGTCGCGCGCCCATCGGTCTCGACAGCGACGGAGTAGTGCCGCTCGGCCAGCACGATGTCCTCGTCGAGGCTGAGCAGCACCGAGAGCGAGTCGGGATGAGTCGACCCGTCGATGCCGACCCGGACGTCGAAGTCGAAGGTCGCCCGGTTGGCGCGCACGAAGAACTGCGAGAGCGGGGTACCCGCCTCGGCGATCCTTGCGACGCGGTCGGCGTCGAAGACGGCGTCGCGGAGGGTCAGAGGGTCCCAGGTGACGAACCGCAGATCCGCGAAGCCCGCCTCGGTCACGATCGCGGCCGCCTCCGGATCGACGTAGACGTTGAACTCGGCGGCCGGAGTGATGTTGCCCCGGCCGTTGATCGACCCGGCCATCACCGTCAGCCGCTCCACGTTGCCGACGAAGGACGGGTCCTTGCGCGCGGCGAGCGCGATGTTGGTCAGCGGGCCGATCGCGACGATCCGCAGCCGGCCCGCGTGCTCGGCGGCCAGCCGGATGAGCGCGTCGACGGCGTGCTCGGCGTCGGGAGTCTGCCCGTCCTCGGGGCGGCGGATCCCGCCGACCCCGTCGCCGTGCACGTCGGTCGCGCTCACCCAGGGGCGCAGCAGCGGGGTCCGGGCGCCGAGGTGCACCGGCACCTCCCCGGCGCGACCGGCCAGTGCGATGGTGAGGAAGGCGTTGTGCAGCTGCTGGTCGAAGCCCACGTTGCCGGCGACCATCGTGACCGCGCGCAGATCGGCGCGCGGGTCGAGGAGGCCGATGAGCAGGGCGAAGCAGTCGTCCGCGGCGGTGTCGGTGTCGATGACGAGGGGGATCACGCCCCGAGCGTAGGGGCGGTGCGTTTCGTGCGTGTGACGCCCCGGTCTCCTCCGCGAGATGCCACTCGGGTACGCGACACGCCGACGAACCCGTACCGAAGAGGCATCTCGCGGGGCAGGTCGGAGGAGCTAGCACGGCAGAATGGGTGGGGATGACAACCACACCGCCTCCGCTCGGCCTCCTCCTCGACGTCGACGGCCCCATCGCCAGCCCCGTGACCCGCACGATCTCGATCCCGGCCATCGCCGACGACCTCGTGACGCTCGCGAACGCGGGGATCCCGATCGTCTTCAACACCGGCCGCTCCGACGCGTTCCTGCGCGAGCGGGTGCTGCCCTCCCTCCTCGAGCGCGGCGTCTCGGCCGACGCCCGCATCGTGTGCGTCTGCGAGAAGGGCGCCGTGTGGTTCACGGTCGACTACCGCGGCACCTCCGAGCCGATCGTCGACGAGTCGCTCGCGATCCCGGAGGCGGTGGCCCGCGATCTCGAGCGGATGATCCGCTCCGACTACGACGACCTGGTCTTCTTCGACGAGACCAAGCGCGCGATGGTGTCGGCCGAGCAGCTCGTCGACCTCTCGAGCGAGGACTACCTCGAGCGCCAGCTCGTGTTCGACGCCGACGCGCTGCAGATCATGACCGCAGCGGGCCTCGGAGTCGAGCGCCGCGGCATCCGCTACCCCGACGACGCCGGCAAGGTCCAGTACCGCATCGACCCCACCGTCATCTCGACCGACATCGAGTCGAACCGTCTCGGCAAGGACCTGGGCGCCCAGCGCGCCGTCGAGCTGCTCGGCGCCACCGGCGCGATCCCGCAGCGCTGGCGCACCGTCGGCGACTCCCGGAGCGACTACGCGATGGCCGACTGGCTGTTCGAGCACGCCTACGACGTGGCCCACGTCGACGTGCGGCCGGCCGAGGGCGTGCCCGAGAAGCCCTACCCGATTCTCGTGGTCGACGGCCTGGTCAACGACGAGGCCGGCGCGAGCGTGCTGAAGCGCTGGACCGAGCTCGTGGCCGACGAGACGACCCCCGAGGTCGGCGGCGGAATCTCCCTCCACTCCCGCGAGTGATCCGCCACCCCTCCCCGCGGACGGGGTCGGACCGTTAGCGTTCGACGCATGAGAATCGCAGTCACCGGAGGATCCGGCAAGCTCGGCCGCAGCGTCGTCGCCCGCCTCCGCGCATCAGGCCACGACGTGTTCGACCTCGATCGTGCGGGGGAGCGCGGAGCGGGCTTCATCCGCATCGACGTCTCCGACTACGGCCAGGTCGTCGACGCCCTGCAGTCGGTGAACGACCAGTACGACGGTATCGACGCCCTCGTGCACCTCGCCGCCATCCCGGCGCCGGGCATGGCGCCCGACATCGCCACCTTCCACAACAACATGACGTCGACCTTCAACGTCTTCCACGCGGCGATCCGTGCGGGGATCCGCACCATCGTGCACGCGTCGAGCGAGACCGTCCTCGGTCTGCCGTTCGACGAGGCGCCGCCCTACATCCCCGTCGACGAGAAGTACCCGGCCCGCCCGGAGTCGGTGTACTCGCTGACCAAGGTGCTCGAGGAGGCGCTCGCCGTCGAGCTGTGCCGCTGGCACCCCGACCTCAAGATGATCGGCCTGCGCTTCTCGAACGTGATGGACGAGGCCGACTACGCCGAGTTCCCGTCGTTCGACTCCGACGCGCTGGCCCGCAAGTGGAACCTGTGGGGCTACATCGACGGCCGCGACGGCGCGCAGGCGGTCGAGAAGGCCCTCGAGCTCGACGCCACCGGCTACGACCGCTTCATCATCGCGGCCGCCGACACCGTGATGACCCGCTCGAACGCCGAGCTCGTCGCCGAGGTGTTCCCCGGCGTCGAGACCCGCGGCGACCTGGGAGTGAACGACACCCTGCTGTCGATCGACCACGCCCGCGAGGTCCTCGGCTACGCCCCCGAGCACTCTTGGCGCGACTCGCAGAACTGACGCGCGTCCCGAGCACGTTCGGCTCGCACGAACACGTTCGGCTCGCAGGAATCCGTGGATTCTGCGAGCCGAACGTCGTATCACGAGCGGAGGATCACCCGGCCGGGTGTCACTCCGGGATGTAGTTGAAGGTGTCGGGGTCGGGGCCCGTGCGGTGCCCGCGGTCGAGCGCCGTGATGGCCGTCATCGACTCGTCGTCGAGCTCGAAGTCGAAGAGCGCGAAGTTCTCCTCGACGCGGGCGCGCGTCACCGACTTGGGGAACACGATGTCGCCGCGCTGGATGTGCCAGCGCAGCACGACCTGGGCGGGGGAGCGGTCGACGCTGTGCGCGATGCGCACGATCGCCTCATCGTCGAGGACGAGACCCTGCGCGATCGGCGACCACGCCTCGATGGCGATGCCGTGCTCGGTGCCGTACGCGCGCAGCTCCTCCTGGATCAGGTAGGGGTGCACCTCGATCTGGTTCACGGCCGGGACGATCGTCGCCTCGGCGCGGAGTCGGTTGAGGTGATTGGTCTGGAAGTTGGAGACGCCGATCGCCTTCGCCTTGCCGCTGCGGTAGATCTCCTCCATCGCCTTCCAGGTCTCGAGGTAGTCGCCGACCTTGGGCAGGGGCCAGTGGATGAGGAACAGGTCGACGTAGTCGAACTGCAGTTCGCCCAGGGTGACGTCGATCGCGGCGAGAGCGTCCTCGCGGGCGTGGAAGCCGTTGTTCAGCTTGCTCGTCACGAAGACCTCGGAGCGGTCGAGCCCGGAGGCGCGCACGGCCTCGCCCACGCCGGCCTCGTTGCCGTACATCTCGGCGGTGTCGATGTGGCGGTAGCCGACCTCGAGGGCCGCCAGAGTGGCGTCCTTGGTCTCGGCGGGGTCGATCTGGAACACGCCGAATCCCAGCTGCGGGATCTCGACTCCGTTGTTCAGGGTGATCGTGGGGACGGTGGTGTCCGTGCTCATACTCGAGCGTCCTTTCGTCGGGGGTCGGCCGCGTCGTGATGCAGGCGGCCGAAGACCAGTTCACGCCCCGGGCCCTCCCAGCTGCAAGGCCTTGCGCGGCCCGCGAACACCGGGAGCCGGGAACGCCGAAGGCCCCCGGCACGGATGCCGGGGGCCTTCGAGGGAGTGCTTACGCGCGCGACTTGCGGCCGGTGATCGCGCCGTAGATCAGCAGCACGATGATCGCGCCGACCACCGCGAGGATGATGCTGACGAGGTTGAAGCCCATCGGGTCGTCGCGCCCGAAGAGCGCTCCGCCGATGAATCCGCCGAGCAGTGCGCCGACGATGCCGAGGATGATGGTGATGATCCAGCCACCGCCCTGCTTGCCGGGGAGGATGAGCTTGGCGAGTGCCCCGGCGATGAGGCCGAGAACGATCCATCCGATGATTCCCATGATGTTTTCTCCTTAGTGTCCGTGCCCGATCGGCCGTTCCGATGCGAGCGGGCGACGCCTGTCGTGAGGGCGTCGTGAGTCGAGTGGTGCCGGTCAGCGGATCGAGCGCTGCACCTTGTCGCGGGCCTTGGCCGCGACCTTGGCGAAGTGCTTCGCCTCGCGCTTCGAGGACTTCTTGAGCTTCTTGCGGGTCTTCTTCGTGGCGGGGTCGTTCCACACACCGAGTGCGAGATGACGGAGCTCTTCGTAGCGTCCGCGTCCGGCGCGAGCACCGAAGACGTAGGCGGCGAGAGCGACGAGCGCCAGCAGGACGAGGCGGGGATTCATGCGGTGACCCTTCCGACAGAGGAGCACCGGGTCGTGCTCGACACCTACTGTGACTCTCCGGGGGGATCCGTGACAATTCAGTCCCCGACCATTGACAGCGACCCCCGTCGTCGTGCGACGCGTGCGCGCCGACCCTGTCAGACGGAGGAGCAGGCCGGGGCGGCGCTCGAGAACCGCTCGTGCAGATAGGCGCCGTAGCCGCCCGTGACCCGGTTGTCGCGTCGGCCCGAGGTGACCACCTCGCCCCGGTCGGTCGCGCCGATCACGGCGCCGAGCGCACGCAGCCGCTCGACCAGCCTCACGTCCTCGTGCAGCTCCTCCGCGCCGAACCCGCCTGCAGCGAGGTACGAGCTGGCCCGCACCCCGAGGTTGGCCCCGTGGATGCTGCCGATCGACTCCTCGCGAGCGCGGGTGTCGCGCCAGCGGCCGTACGCCTCCGGGTCGAGGTCGGCGGGCTCGGGGCGAACGGTGCCCAGCAGGGCGTCGTGCTCGAGGGCGTGCTCGACGTGCACGCGCAGCCAGTCGAGGGGCACGACGGTGTCGCCGTCGGTGTTGGCCAGCCAGAGGCGGGCCGAGGGGGAGGTCGCGCCGGCGAGAGCGTGCTCGATCCCCGCCGAACGGGCGGCACCCACTCCGCAGCGCTCGATCTCGAGCACCTCGGCGCCGGCGGCCAGGGCGCGCTCGACGGTCGCGTCGGTGCAGCCGTCGGCTGCGACGACGAGCCGCGTCGAGACGGAGGGGTGCGAGCGCGCGAGGTGCTCGGCGCTCGCGAGGACGGAGGACACCAGGCGCCCGATCCGCTCCTCCTCGTCATTCGCGGGCACGACGACGAGGATCTCCTCGATCGGCCCGGGTTCCGTCACGGTGCGCTCCCTCAGTGCGTCGTCGATCACAGCAGTCCCGTCCGCCGCGCGACCGAGCGGTGGTCGCGGGTGTGGACCTCGAGGAGCACGTCCTCCTCCTCGTGCCGCACCAGCCTGTGCAGGCCGAGCCGACCGACTGCGCGCTGCACGGCGTCGCCGTCGAGTTCGACGCCCTCGATCGGGTGCCGCCAGTGGACGGTGACCAGCTCGCCGCCGGGGGAGAGGCGTCCGAGGATCCCCGCCAGCGCGTCCTCGAGCGCCGCGGCCCCGAGGTAGTAGCCGACCTCCGAGAGCACGACGAGGTCGAACGGCCCCTCCGGCACGCCACGGGTGATGTCGTGGTGCTCGACGCGGACGTGCGCGAGCGGAGCCAGCCGCCGGGCCGCCCTGTCGACCGCGGCCGCCGAGACGTCGATCGCGAGCAGCCGGTCGGCGCGCTCCGCGAGCGCCTCGGCGAGCACGCCGATCGAGGCGCCGATCTCGAGCACCGATCCGTAGCGCCGCTCGGGCAGGCTCGCGAGCGTCAGGGCGCGCTTGCGCTCCTCGTACCAGCGGCTCGTGTAGCCCCAGGGGTCCTCGTGCCGCTCGTACAGCTGGTCGAAGTAGCTCATCGTCACGTCCCCAGTCTCTCGGAGCCGAGGCGCTCGAAGGTCGGCGTCATGCGATCCGCACCAGCCGGTCGTCTCCCGCGAAGTTCCGGAGGAAGAGGGGGTGGAGCACGGCGTCGGTCCCGCCCGGGCCGGGAGAGGTCTGGCTCCCGTAGCGCTCGAGGGCGCTGCGCTTGCGCTCGCGCGCCTCGGCGTCGAGCTCGACGCGCACGAGAGCGGTCCACGGCACCTCTTCGTGCGACGGATCCGCCCAGTGCCAGAGCCAGATCGGCGCGGCGAGCGCGGGGTGGCCGAGCTCGGCGGCGATCTCGGCGCAGATCTCACCGACGACGCGGTGGTCGCGGTGCCCGTCGCGCTCCCAGGTCGAGAGCAGGAGCACGCTCCCCGCCGTCCCGGAGGCGCGCGAGCGCACCTCGTCGGCGATGCGGTCGCGGTGCTCGGGAGTCGCCGAGTCCGGCACCTCGAGGAAGCCGAGCCCGATGCCCGCACCGAGCTCCGCGAGCGCCTGCTCGGCCTCGACCCTGCGCTCGGCGGCGAGATCGGCGGAGGCGTCGCCGTGCGCCGCGGCTCCGTCGGTCACGATCACGACGTCCACCGGGGTCCCGAGCCGCCGCGCGAGCGCGATCGTGCCGCCGCAGCCGAGCGTCTCGTCGTCCGCGTGCGCGACGACGACCAGGACCCGGTCGATCGTGGGCGCCGCGAGCAGTCCGTGCTCGAGGAGGGGGAGCCGGTCGAGCCGGCCGTCGTCCCGCCACCGTTCGAGGGGAGTGCCCTCGAGGTGGCCGTCGAAGCTCACCACTGCTCTGCGCTCCCGGAGGAGAGCACCGCGCGCCCGAGCGATTCGTCGTCGCGCTCGGCGTGGTGCTGACGGACGTAGAGGAGGAGGTCGGCGACCCGCTTCGCGTGCTCGGCGTCGAGGGCGAGGGGCGCCGGTCCGAGCGCTCGGCCGGCGCGCAGGAGGATCTCCTCCACCGCCCCCGCGACGCTCGCGCGGACGCGCTTGGCGAGCAGGGATCCGGCGGCGCCCCGGGCTCGGCCGCCGTCGATCAGGAGCGCGGCCTCGTCGAGCGCGCGCCGGGCGGCCGACAGCGCCGTGTCGATCGCGCCGAGGTGCGCGAGCAGGTGCGGATCCTCGCGCCGCGAGGCCGCGCGTGCGACCGCTGCCGCGACTCCGAGCGCCCCGCCGTACCAGCAGGCCGCCACCCCGATCCCGCCCCAGGCGAAGCCCGGCCGTGAGAGGTACCAGCCGGCCTCGCCGACCGCCCTGGCCCGGGCCGCGCGGAACAGGACCGGCCCACTCGGGATCTCTATGAGGCCGCGCGGATGCCAGGCGCCCGCCTCCGGAGTCGCCCGCCCGTCGCCCAGGCCGACGGAGAAGAGCCGGCGCTGACCGGAGGCGTCGCCCACGTGCGCGGTGACCAGCGCCGCGTCGAGGCGGTCGGCCAGCGAGCACCACGGCTTCACTCCGTCGAGCAGCCAGCCGTCGCCGTCGGGTCGCGCGACGAGCGGCTCGTCACCGCCCTCCGCGGCGAACACGCCCCAGGTCGCCTCGACGGCGATGCCGGTGTCGGAGGGGCCCAGCCCCGCCTCCGCGAGGATCGCCAGCGCATCCAGGTGCGGCTCGATCGCGCGGGCGACACCGAGGTCGTGCCGCGCGAGGCGCTCCAGCAGGCCGAGCAGCTCTGCGGTGCGGCCGGAGCCGGGCAGCGGCGCGTCGCGTGCGATCGTGCGGGCCAGCGCGAGCGCGCCGTCGACGTCGTCGGGCAGGGGCGGGAGGTCGCGGGCATCCATCCCGGTCGACGCTACGCAGTCGTCCGCCCCGCGGGACCCCGATTGCCCGACTCGCCCCGCGGTGGTAGCGCCGCCGTCACGACCTGCCGCCGTCGAAGTCGAGTGCGTTGATCCGGTGCAGCAGCCTCGCGAACAGCTCGACGTCGCCGTGCTCCCAGCGGCGCAGCTCCTCGTGCATCAGCGCCTGGTTCGAGCTGCGGATCTCGCTGAGCCGGGCGGCCGTCTCCTCCGTGACCGCGAGGATGGTCACGCGTCCGTCGCCGGGATCGGGCGCCCGGATGAGGAACCCGAACCGGTCGAGCGCGGTGATCTGCCGGCTGAGTGTCGACTTGTCGAGCTCGAGCAGCTCCGCCAGCGCGCCGGAGGGGAGGGGCCCGCGCCGGTCCAGCGCCGACAGCGTCCGGTAGCCCAGGGCGGTCAGCTCGGGATGCAGCTGCTCGGCGTACGAGCGCATCGCCGCCCTGACGCGGGTGAGGAGGGTGCTCAGCTCGCCCTCGACCGAGGCGATGGCGGCGTCGCTGGCCGGCGTGGAGGTCATGACTCCAGGATCCTCCGTCCGCGCGCCGACTCCGACTTGCGCCGCACCCCCAGCACGTCGTACGCTTTCCGAAGCCAAAGACCGCCGGTTTCCGGTGTGCGCGCGAGCAAGGCCCTGGGCCCTGCGAAACCGCCACCGGACGAAGGATTCGCAGAGCGAATGGCCCGCGCAGGTGTGCAAGAGATTCAGTACTGCGATTCATCGCGATCCCCGAAGCTCCCGCGCTCCTGCGCCGGAGCTTTTTTCTTTGCCTGCTTCGGGCTACCGGCACGAGAATTCACAGGAGTAACCATGGCGAACAAGGAAGCCTCGGTCGCCGAGCTCACGGACAAGTTCCAGAGCTCGACCGCCGTTCTGCTGACCGAGTACCGCGGTCTCACTGTTGCTCAGCTGAAGACGCTGCGCAAGGACATCAGTGAGCACGCGACCTACGCCGTGGTGAAGAACACGCTGACCAAGATCGCGGCGAACAACGCCGGGATCACGTCATTCGACGACGAGCTCGCCGGCCCCTCGGCCATCGCGTTCGTGCACGGCGACCCCGTCGCCGTGGCCAAGTCGCTGCGTGCCTTCGCCAAGGCAAACCCTCTGCTCGTGGTCAAGGGCGGTTACTTCGACGGTAACCCTCTGACCGCAGAAGAGGTGGGCAAGCTCGCCGACCTCGAGTCCCGCGAAGTTCTGCTCGGCAAGCTCGCCGGCGCCTTCAAGGCCTCGCTGTTCGGTGCCGCATATCTGTTCCAGGCGCCGCTGTCCAAGGCCGTTCGCACGGTCGAGGCACTGCGCGAGAAGCAGGAGTCCGCGAGCTGATCCGTCCCTCTCGGGAGACGGTGCGCACGCGGTTCGTAGACAAGAAAAACTAGGAGAAAAATCATGGCAAAGCTCACGCAGGACGAGCTCATCGAGGCCTTCAAGGAGCTCACGCTCATCGAGCTCTCTGAGTTCGTCAAGAAGTTCGAAGAGGTCTTCGAGGTCACCGCCGCCGCGCCCGTCGCGGCTGCAGGCGCTGCCGGTCCGGCCGCCCCCGTCGAAGAGGTCGAGGAGCAGACCGAGTTCGACGTCGTGCTCGAGGCCGCCGGCGAGAAGAAGATCCAGGTCATCAAGGAGGTCCGCGCGCTCACCAGCCTCGGCCTCGGCGAGGCGAAGGCCGTTGTCGATGGCGCCCCCAAGGCTGTCCTCGAGGCCGTCAACAAGGAGACCGCCGAGAAGGCCAAGGCTCAGCTCGAGGCTGCCGGCGCGACCGTCACCGTCAAGTAAGCAGTTCCCTTCCGGCTCACGCCGGTCTGCTCTGCTCCGCCCCTCGCGGCGCATCAGTGGGCACAGGGCGTCGTCTCCTCGGAGACGGCGCCCTTCGTCGTTCCCGGCCGTCGACCTCGCCGCGGGCCCGCCGCCGCGCGGGCTCTAGGATCGGAGGCGTGACTGCTCCCGATCCGCTCGCCGGCCTGCCGGCCCGTGACGTCCCGCCCAGCGAGGTCTCGCTGAGCGAGCTGCTGAGCGACTTCGTCTCGGTGACGCACCGCATCACCCGCCTCGCCGCGCAGGCGACCGACAACCAGGAGTCGCAGGCCGTCTGGCGCACCCTGTCGGTGCTGCTGTCGATGGGCCCGATGCGCCTCGGCGAGCTGGCGGTGCAGAGCCGGGTGTCGCAGCCGACGATGACCAAGATCGTGAAGAACCTCGTCGAGTCGGGCTGGCTCGACCGCATCGCCGATCCGATCGACGCCCGCGCCTGGCAGATCCGCCTCGCCCCGGCCGGAGCCGACGCCCTCACGGCCTGGCGCTCCCAGCTCGGCGACGCCCTGACCCCGATCTTCGACGACCTCTCGCCGGAGGACCGCCGAGTCCTCGAGCGCGCGGTCGAGATCATGCACGAGCGCCTGGTCGTCGCCCCCCGCCCCTGAGGTCCGCGCTCAGTCCTCGGGCCAGCGGACGCGCACGTCGACCTCGGGGTGCTTGCGTAGCCATGCGGCGATGAACGGGCAGCGCGGGACCACGGTGAGCCCCGCCTCCGTCACGGTGAGCACCGCGGCGCGGGCGAGGATGCCGCCGAGGCCCCGGCCCTCCCAGCCGTCGTCGATCACGGTATGGGTGAGGACCACCTCGTCGCCGCGCCGCAGGTAGGCCGCGAAGCCGGCCGTCTCGCCTCCGACCGCGATCTCGAAGCGCGAGCGCTCCTGGTCGTCGCGGACGGTGGGCGTCTCTCGATCGGTCATGCTCCGATTCTGACTCCCCGCGGCGTCGACGTGCTCGTCCTGATCACCAGCGTGGCCGGGATGGTGGTGTGGCACGCCGGGGGAGGGGTCTCTCCGCGCGCACTCGCGGCCAGCGCCTCCAGGACCAGCTGGACCGCCAGTTCGCCCTGCTGGCGCGGATCCTGCCGGATCGAGCTGAGCCCGAACAGCTCGGCGAGCGGGTGGTCGTCGATCCCGATGACCGAGACGTCCTCGGGGACGGAGAGGCCGAGCTCGCGCGCCGCGAGGATGATGCCGATCGCGATCTCGTCCGAGGCGGCGAAGATCGCGGTCGGTCGAGTCCTCGGGTCGCCGAGCACCTGTCGTCCGGCTCGGTGGCCGCCGGGGATGTCGAACCGCGTCGGCACGAACGAGGCCGGGTCGGAGGTGAGGCCGGCCGCCTCCATCGCCTCGCGGAACCCGTCGCGGCGCTTGGTGTGCACGTGGAAGTCCATCTCCTCCTCCGCGAGACCGCCGATGTGCACGATGCGCTCGTGGCCGAGCGAGAGGAGGTGCTCGGTGGCCAGGCGCGCAGCGGCGACGTCGTCGATGCTGAAGGTGGGGATGCCGGGGAGCTCGCCGCCGATGCCGACCACGGGCTTGCCCAGCGCGAGCAGGGCCTCCGTCTCGTCGGGTGAGATCTCGAGGGTGACCGCGACGATGGCGTCGACGCGCTTGCGGACGAGGTAGTACTCGAAGACGCTGCGGCGCGCGTCGAGCTGCTTGTCGATGTTGTAGAGCAGGAGGTCGTAGCCCGCCGCGAGCAGGGCGTGCTCGATGCCCTCGATGATCCCGCCGAAGAACCACTGGTTGATGATGGGGATGACGACGGCGATGTTGTTGCTGCGACCGGTGACCAGGCTCGAGGCGTTCGCCGAGACGACGTAACCGAGGCTCGCTGCTGCACCCTCGACCCGCTGCTTGGTGCTCGCCGAGACGTACCCGCGGCCGCTGAGCGCCCTCGAGACCGTCGCCTTCGAGACTCCCGCGAGTTCGGCGACCTCTTCGATGCCCGGCACGTCGTGACCCTCCCGACCGTCCGGCGTCGGTGCTGGAAACGGTTCCAGGAATTTATACCCCGAATGCGGGAGGTGGCGCGCTGATGAGACCGGTCACACGGTGTCGGAACCCGCTGGATGCGCGGTTCGACGCCGAATCGTTATCTCAGAGAGCGCTCTATCGCAGTCGTTGTGATTTCATCGATCTTGTGGAAAGGTTTCCCTCCGTGGGAACCCGCCCACACGAAACCGGTGATCCGCTCGGAGTTCCTCCAGGCGTCACCATCACCAGCATCCGAGTCGTCGCGACACCCGCTTCGAGCCGCCACAGCCCTCCGGTCACCCGGATGGGTGCCGCTCGCGGCGATGCCAGCGGATCGAAGCTGATCCACCACTCAATGAGGAGGAAGTATGCGGTCATCCCTGCACCGCCGTATCACCGTCCCGGTCGCCGTCCTGGCAGCCGCCGGAATCGCGCTCTCTGGCTGCTCGAGCAGCAGTGACCCCAACGACCCCAACGCCGGCGGCGGCAGCGGAGCCGGGACCGTCGGCACCGCCGACGGCGTCGTCAACGTCTACGGCACCATCAACGGCGATGAGGCCACCCTTCTCGAGCAGTCCTGGGCGGACTGGGAGGAGGAGTCGGGCATCGACATCAAGTACACCGGCGACAAGGAGTTCGAGAAGCAGATCGGCATCAAGGTCCAGGGTGGAGACACCCCCGACCTCGCGATCTTCCCGCAGCCCGGTCTGCTCGCCGACACCGTCGCCTCCGGCAAGGTGCAGGAGCTCCCCGAGGGCGCGCTCAAGAACGTCCAGGACAACTGGTCCGAGGACTGGCAGAAGTACGGCCAGGTCGACGGCACCCAGTACGGCGCACCGCTGATGGCGAGCGTCAAGGGCTACATCTGGTACTCGCCGAAGAAGTTCGCCGAGTGGGGCGTCTCGGTTCCCAAGACCTGGGACGAGATGGAAACGCTCGGCAAGACGATCGCCGAGAAGACGGGCGGACCGTCCTGGTGCGCGGGCTTCAACTCCGGTGAGGCGTCCGGCTGGCCGGGCACCGACTGGATCGAGGACGCCGTCCTCCGCGAGGCCGGCCCCGACGTCTACGACTCCTGGGTCGCGGGTGACACCGAGTTCACCGACCCGAAGATCAAGGAGGCGTTCGACTCCGTCGGCTCGATCCTCCTCGACCCGACCCTGGTCAACGCCGGCTACGGCGACGTCTCGTCGATCAACTCCACGGCGTTCGGCGACGTCGCGCAGAACGTGGCGAACGGCACCTGCGCGCTGACCCACCAGGCGTCCTTCTTCGAGGGCTTCCTGATCTCGGCCGGCGCCACGGTGGCCGAGGACGGCGACGTCTGGGCCTTCCTGACCCCGCCGACCAACGCCGACGACCCCCAGGCCGTCACCGGTGGTGGCGAGATGGTCGCCGCCTTCTCGAACGACGAGGACACCGCGAAGGTCCAGGAGTACCTGGCCAGCGCTGACTGGGCCAACAGCCGCGTCAAGCTCGGTGGAGTCATCTCGGCCAACAAGGGCCTCGACGCCGCGAACGCCGGCAGCGACATCCTGAAGGACTCGATCGGCATCCTGCAGAGCGAGGACACCACGTTCCGCTTCGACGGATCGGACCTCATGCCGAAGTCCGTGGGCGCCGACAGCTTCTGGAAGGGCATGGTCGACTGGATCGACGGATCGAGCACCGACCAGGTGCTCGAGGAGATCCAGGCCGGATACACCTCCTAGCAGCCACGAGCACGAGGGCCGCCGCTCACTGGGCGGCGGCCCTCGTCCGATGTCCTGCTCCCGATGTCCGCCCGGCGGACCGCGGGTCTAGGCTTCACCTGAGTTCAGAGTCGCACTCGAAAGGGCGTCCATGTCCGCATTCTTCCAGTGGCTGGCGAGCATCCCCCCGCTCGCGCAGATCCCGCTCATCCTGATCGCCTTCGCGGCGGTCGTGGCGATCATCCTCTTCTTCGTCGAGGTCGCCCCGCGTCGCGGGACGGGCTACACGGTCCTCCGCCTCGCGGTCTCGGTCGTGATCCCGGTCGCCCTGCTCTTCGCGTTCGGCCTGTACAACTCCGTCATGTGGGTCGCGGTCGTCGCGGCCGTCCTCGGCGGCATCCTCTTCCTGCTCGACTTCCGCTCCCGCAAAGGCGCGGGGTACGCACTGCAGCTGATCGCCTTCATGGCGCCCGCCGCGTTCTTCATCCTCATCGGCCTGATCTACCCGACGATCACGACCGCGTTCAACGCGTTCATGAAGAACGACGGCTCGGGCTTCGCGGGCCTCGACAACTTCGTCTGGGTGTTCACGAGCCCCGACGGCGTCACCGCGTTCCTCAACACCGTGGTCTGGGTGCTGCTCGCGCCGATCACGGCGACGGCCATCGGCCTCGCCTACGCGGTGTTCATCGACAAGAGCCGCGGCGAGAAGTTCTTCAAGCTGCTGGTGTTCATGCCGATGGCGATCTCGTTCGTCGGCGCGTCGATCATCTTCAAGTTCTTCTACGACGTCCGCCAGGGCGAGCAGATCGGTGTCCTCAACGGCATCCTGACCGCGTTCGGCGCCACTCCGGTCGACTGGCTGGGGCTCGAGCCCTGGAACACGCTGTTCCTCGTGGTCGTGCTCATCTGGACGCAGGCCGGCTTCGCCATGACGGTCCTGTCGGCGGCGCTCAAGGGCGTGCCGGCCGAGCAGCTGGAGGCGGCGTCGCTCGACGGCACGAACGCCTGGCAGTCGTTCTGGAACGTCCAGGTCCCCGGCATCCGCTCCTCGATCGTCGTCGTGCTGACCACGATCTCGATCGCGTCGCTCAAGGTCTTCGACATCGTCTCGGCGATGACCGGCGGCCGCTCCGACACCACGGTCCTCGCGTTCGAGATGGTCCGTCAGTTCCAGCTCGGCGCCCGCAGCGGCTACAGCGCGGCCCTCGCGGTCATCCTGTTCCTGCTGGTCCTGCCGATCGTCGTCTACAACGCCCGCCAGCTCGCGAAGCAGAGGGAGATCCGATGACCGCCACACCCACCCCGATCCAGGTCCCGGTCGACCGCACCACCGAGCGTCGCCTGGCCCGTGGCGAGTCGAAGATCGAGGCCGCCAGCGGCAAGGTCAAGAAGGCCACCACCTCTCGCGGAGCGACGATCGCGGCGCTGATCATCGCGGTCATCTGGACCATTCCGACGCTCGGCCTGTTCATCTCGTCGTTCCGTCCTGCGAACGACATCAAGACCACCGGCTGGTGGACGGTCTTCGCGAACCCCGGGTTCACTCTCGACAACTACGTCAACGCCCTCAACTCGGGCGACAGCCTGACCCTGGGCAAGGCGTTCGTGAACTCGCTCGTGATCACGCTGCCCGCAGCGCTCATCCCGATCACGATCGCGAGCCTCGCCGCGTACGCCTTCGCGTGGATCGACTTCAAGGGCCGCAACACGCTCTTCGTCCTGGTGTTCTCGCTCCAGATCGTGCCGATCCAGATGGCCCTCGTGCCGCTGCTGCAGCTGTTCTCGGACGGCCTGCGCATCGGCAACCTCTACATCCTCCCGGGGCTGGGGGTGAACGGGTTGGACGGCTCGTACGCGAAGGTGTGGATCGCGCACACGATCTTCGCGCTGCCGCTCGCGATCTTCATGCTCCACAACTTCATCTCGGAGATCCCGGGAGAGGTCATCGAGGCGGCCCGCGTCGACGGCGCCGGACACGGGCAGATCTTCTTCCGGATCGTCCTGCCCCTCTCGGTCCCGGCGATCGCGTCCTTCGGCATCTTCCAGTTCCTCTGGGTCTGGAACGACCTGCTGGTGGCGACGGTGTTCACCTCCGGGCAGGGGCTGCCGATCACGAAGGCACTGCAGGACCTCTCGGGGTCGTACGGGCAGTCGTGGGAGCTCCTCACGGCCGGCGCGTTCATCTCGATCATCGTCCCGCTCATCGTCTTCTTCAGCCTCCAGAGGTTCTTCGTCCGCGGCCTCCTGGCCGGCGCGACCAAGGGCTGACGGTCGTCAGATCCGCTTCTCCGGCCCGGTGGTCCTGCTCTCAGGATCACCGGGCCGGCGTCGTTCTGCGGGCGCCCGCCCCAGCACATCTTCGCCGTGGGCGGAAGCCGCGGGTGGTGTCGGTGGGCGGGGTTAGGGTCGAGCGATGAGCAGGATGGGTGACGTCGCGGCAGGCGGCGGGATGCGCGGCGGAGCGGGGCGCGGCAGGATCTCGGGCGGCGACTCCGAGAGTCAGCGGCAGATGAACGCCGACGCCCCGCGCATCGACGGGCTGTTCCGCCGGATCGCCGAGCTGTTCCGCGACCACCGCTCCAAGCTGACCCTGACCGTCGCGCTCGTGCTCGTCGGCGCGGCACTGACGGTCGTTCCGCCCCTCCTCACCCAGCTCGCCTTCGACCGGGGGCTCTTCCCTCCGGGGGGCCGGCCGAACTTCCCCGTGCTGCTCGAGCTCGTCGGGATCATGGTGCTCGTCTGGGCGCTCTCGGCGGTCCTCGGCGTCTGGCAGACCTACCTCACGGCGACGGTCGGCAACACGGTGATGGGCGAGCTGCGCATCCGGCTGTTCCGGCACCTCCAGGCGATGGAGCTCGGCTTCTTCACCCGCACCCGCACCGGAGTCATCCAGTCGCGCCTCGCGAACGACGTCGGCGGCGTGGCGAGCGTGCTGACGAACACCGTCTCGAGTGTGCTCGGCAACACCGTCACGGTGATCGCGGCCGTCGTGGCGATGCTGCTGCTCTCGTGGCAGATGACGATCGTCGCTCTCGTGCTCACCCCCGTCCTCGTGATCGCGCAGCGCCGCGTCGGTCAGGTGCGCGCCCGCATCGCGACGAAGACGCAGGAGTCGCTGTCCGAGATGACGGCGATCACGCAGGAGACCCTGAGCGTCTCGGGCATCCTCCTCGCCAAGAGCTTCGGTCGGCAGGAGTCGGAGGTGACCCGCTACGCCGACGAGAACGGCCGCCAGATCGACCTGCAGGTGCGCCAGCAGATGTCGGGTCAGTGGTTCTTCGCGATGGTGCAGATCTTCCTCTCGGTGATCCCCGTCGTCGTCTACCTGGTCGCGGCGTGGCTCATCCTCGGCGGGACCACGGTGACGGCCGGCACCGTGGTCGCGTTCACCACGGTCCAGGCGCGGCTGATGTGGCCGTTGCTCGGCCTGATGCGCGTCGCGCTCGACCTTCAGACCGCCGGCGCCCTGTTCGCGCGCATCTTCGAGTACCTCGACCTGCGTCCGGCGATCGCCGACCGCGCCGGCGCGCGCGACGTCAGCGGCGAGCTCGGCCGGGTCGAGCTCGACGAGGTCGTGTTCCGCTACCCCGACCAGACCGACGAGGCGCGGCCGACCCTCGACCGGGTCTCGGTCTCGATCGCGCCGGGTCAGTTCGTCGCCTTCGTCGGGCCCTCCGGCGCCGGGAAGACGACCATCTCGTACCTCGTGCCGCGTCTCTACGACGTGACAGGAGGCTCCGTGCGGTTCGCCGGGACCGACGTGCGCGAGCTGCGGCAGGCCTCGCTCGTGTCGCACATCGGCATCGTCAGCCAGGAGACCTACCTCTTCCACGCCTCGATCGCCGACAACCTCCGCTACGCGCGTCCCGACGCGACGCAGGAGGAGCTCGAGGCGGCGGCGCGCTCGGCCAACATCCACGACACGATCGCCTCGTTCCCCGAGGGCTACGACACCCTCGTCGGCGAGCGCGGCTACCGGCTCTCGGGCGGCGAGAAGCAGCGGCTCGCGATCGCACGGGTGCTGCTGAAGGACCCGGCGGTGCTCATCCTCGACGAGGCGACCAGCGCCCTCGACACGGTCTCGGAGCGGATCGTGCAGACGGCGCTCGACGACGCCTCCCGCGGACGCACCACCATCGCGATCGCGCACCGCCTCTCGACGGTCGTGTCGGCCGACGTGATCCACGTCGTCGACGGCGGCCGCATCGTCGAATCGGGCACCCACGCCGAGCTCCTGCAGCGGGCCGGACTCTACGCCTCGCTGTACGCCCAGCAGGTCGAGACAGCCGTCGGCGCCTGAGTGGTCAGGACTCGCAGCCGACCCCGTCGCCGTCGCGGTCGAGCTTGCGGCTGTAGCCGGGATCTCCTGTGGTGATCGGTGCCGCTCCTGCGGCGCGGACCGCATCGCAGTTCGCGTAGTAGGCGGAGGATGCCGGAGCTGCGGCAGCGGGAGCGGCGGCGGCAGGCGCGACGTCGGCGACGGCCACGGGTGCCGCGGCACGGGTGGCGGCGGCCGCCTCGAGCTCCGAGATCCGCGCGTCACGTGCGGCGATCGTCGTCGCGGACGACGAGGCGTCAGTAGTGAGCGCGTCGACCTTCGACTGCAGCGCGACGACGGTCGCCTCGGCGGCGGCCAGGTCCTTCTCGGCAGCGAGTCGGGCCGTCTCGGATTCGTAGGCCGCCTCCGCCTGAGCGCCGAACGTCTCCTGCGACGCAACCAGCTCCGTCTGCACGGCGTCGAGCTGCTCCTGCACCTCGGCGGTACCGGACGCGCCGGCGCCGGTGCCCATCGCGGAGCCGAGCACCAGCGCGGTCGCGGACGCCGCGACGAGCATCCACAGCGGAACCACGCGGCGCTTCTTCGCGCCGGCGCTCTGCGTCGAGGGGAGCGGAGGCGGCCAGACGACGGAGTCGCGAGCAGTGGAGTCGGTCATGAGGAAGCCTCTCGAGATCGGGGAGCAGTCCGATCGCGGAGCACCGCGCACAGCTGAACCGCAGATGACGGCTCGAGCGAGGTGGTTCTACCTGGAAGAGGTCAGGCGGCGGGGCGGTCGGCGAGCATCTGCTCCATCAGGGAGATCTCGGCCTCCTGAGCCTTCACGACGGAGGTGGCGAAGTCCGTGGCGACGGTGACGCGGCTGCGGGCGAGGAGCGCCTCCGCCATGTCGATCGCCCCGCGGTGGTGGGTGATCATCAACTGCAGGAAGAGGCGGTCGAGGTCGCGACCGGAGGCGGCGGTCAGCTCGTCGATCTGATCCTGTGTCGCCAGGCCGGGCATGCTCGACGGCACGACGCCGTCCTCGGTGCCCATGCCCATCGACGAGTGCTCATCGGCGGCGCCGGCGAGCGTCGGGCGCCCCATCCAGGTCATCGACGGCTCCGGGGAGGCCTGCGGCAGGCCCCACGAGGTCAGCCAGCCGAAGAGCTGGCCCGATTGCTGCTGCTGGGTGAGCAGGATGTCCTTCGAGACGGTCAGCACCTCGTCGTCGGCACTGCGCTCGTGCGCGATCAGCGCGAGCTGGGCGCCCTGCAGGTGGTGGACCTGCATGTCGCGCGCGAAGCCCGCTTCGGCGCTGGTGCTCGAGGGGGTCGCGGCCTGCGAGAACGGGGCGATGGCGCCGAGGACGTAGCCGCCGGCCGTGCCCAGGAGCAGGGCGACGACGGCGACGGCCGCGAGGAGGAGTCGACCTCTGCTGCTCGCGGGGGCCATCACTGCTTGCCGGGGGCGTCGATGCCCCCGGTGCAGGGCGCGCCGGGCTCGGGCGCGGTGGACGACTGCCAGAAGCGCTCGATGAAAGCGTCGATGCGGGGGTCGTCGGGGGAGTCGATGGCGACCTGCGCATCCCAGGCGCTGAGGACGATCGGCGACTCGAGACCCTCGTAGGGCGAGACCACGGCGTAGGTGTCGGGCATCGCGGCGATCAGCGCGTCGACCTCGGCCTGCGGGAGCGAGGGGTCGTATGTGGCCCAGACGGCTCCGTGCTCGAGGTCGTGCACCGCGTTCTCGTTGGGGACGGGCTGGTCGTAGACGCCGCAGTTCATCCAGACGGAGTTGTGCGGGCCGCCCGCGGGCGGGGTCTGCGGGTAGTCGACCGTGCCGGCGACGTGGGTCGCATCGTTCTCGAAGGTCTGCAGGCCGTCGATCTGCCGCGCCTCGACGATCTGCTGGTTGCCGAAGACGGTGACGGCCACGATCGCGCCGACGGCCAGCACGCCGAGGGCGGAGAGCGACCAGATCCAGATGCGACCGCTCCGCTTGCGCTTCTCCTGCTCCCGGCGGTAGGCCTCGAGCTTCTCCTGGCGGGCGCGGTTCTTGGCGGACATCGTGTCTCTGGGCACGCGGCGTCTCTCGTTCTGGTCGCGGATGGCGCACCGGGATCGGCGCAGGCGCCCTGAGAGGCGCTCTCAGAGGATAACGAGACAGCCTCCGGATCGGATCAACGCCCGCCCCGAGCGGACCGACGCCGGGGTCAGGGGGCGAAGGTGAGCCAGAGGAGCAGGCCGTTCAGGACGATGAGGAAGGCGGCGGCGAGGGTCGCGCCGAGGGTGGTGAACCAGCGGTTGGCCTGGTCGCCCATCAGGCTGCGGTCACGGGTGAGGATCACCAGCGGCACCAGCGCGAACGGGATGCCGAACGACAGCACGACCTGGCTCAGCACGAGCGCCCGCGTCGGGTCGAAGCCGATCGCCAGCACGATGAGGGCCGGGATCAGCGTGACGAGGCGCCGCGCGACCAGCGGTACCCGGACGTGCAGCAGCCCGTGCATGATCTCGGCTCCGGCGTAGGCGCCGACCGAGGTCGAAGCCAGTCCGGAGGCGAGCAGGCCGACCGCGAACAGCGTCGCCACCACGGGGCCGAGAGCGGCTCCGATCGCGGCGTGCGCGCCCTCGAGGCTGTCGGTGCCCGCGACACCCGAGAGCGAGTGCGCGGCGAGGAGGAGGATCGCGAGGTTCACGGTGCCCGCGATCGCGAGCGCGATGGTGACGTCGATCCGCGTGGCGACGAGGATCCTCCGCCGGGCCCCGACGCCGTCGATACGGCCGAACCGGTCACGGGCGAGGGCCGAGTGCGCGTAGATCGCGTGCGGCATGACGGTCGCGCCGAGGATCGACGCGGCGAGGAGCACCGACTCCGAGCCCTCGAACCGCGGGACGAGGCCGGCGACGGTGGAGCCGGCATCGGGCGGGTCGACGACCACGCCCACGGTGAAGCCGATGGCGATGAGGACCATGAGCAGTGTGATGACGCGCTCGAACGGCTGCGCGCCTCCGCGGGTCTGCACGAGGAGGAGGGCGAGCGACACCGCCCCGGTCACGAGGCCGCCCACGAGCAGCGGCAGGCCGAAGAGCAGGTTGAGCGCGATCGCGCCGCCGATCACCTCGGCGAGGTCGGTGGCCATCGCGACGGTCTCGGCCTGCAGCCAGTACGCCCGCCGTCCCCACCGGCCGCGGAGGCGCTCGCCGAGCAGCTCGGGCAGGCTCCTGCCCGTCATCAGGCCGAGCTTGGCCGAGAGGTACTGGATCAGCCACGCCATCAGGTTGCCGAGGACGACCACCCAGACCAGCAGATAGCCGAAGCGGGCGCCCGCCGTCATATTGCTGGCGACGTTGCCCGGATCGAGGTAGGCGACTCCGGCGACCATCGCCGGGCCGAGCAGGCGCAGGAGGTGCACATCGGCCGGACGCCGCGGCGGTGCGGCGATCGGTGAGGTCATTCGGGGTCCGTTCCGTTCTCAGCGGCAGCGCTCGCGGACCCCCACGATAGGGCACTCAGGATCGCGGCGACAGCACCTCGCGGGACCCGGCCGAAGCTGTGCTCAGCGCTCCCGTCATACGCTCTGAACCGGTTGGTACCCTGGCCGTATGACCCTCGATCGCGCCCTGCCAGCACGCCCGGAGACCGGGATGGCCTACGCCGATTCGGTGCTCGACCTGATCGGCGACACCCCGCTGGTCAAGCTCGGACCGACCGCCTCGGGGGTGCAGGCGACCGTCCTGGTCAAAGTGGAGTACCTCAACCCCGGCGGCTCGTCGAAGGACCGCATCGCGACCCGCATCATCGACGCGGCCGAGCGCGACGGTCTGCTGAAGCCCGGCGGCACGATCGTCGAGCCCACGAGCGGCAACACCGGCATCGGCCTCGCGCTCGTCGCGCAGCAGCGCGGCTACCGCTGCGTCTTCGTGCTGCCCGACAAGGTCGGCGAGGACAAGCGCAATGTGCTGACGGCCTACGGGGCCGAGATCGTCGTCACGCCGACGGCCGTCGCCCCCGACGACCCGGACTCCTACTACTCCGTCTCGGACCGTCTCGCCCGCGAGATCCCCGGCGCGTTCAAGCCCAACCAGTACGCGAACCTGAACGGTCCGCTCAGCCACTACGAGACCACGGGGCCCGAGATCTGGCGCGACACCGCCGGGCGCCTGACCCACTTCGTCGCGGGCGTCGGCACCGGCGGAACGATCAGCGGAGTCGGGCGCTACCTCAAGGAGGTCTCGGACGGCCGCGTGCAGATCGTCGGCGCCGACCCCGAGGGCTCGGTCTACTCGGGCGGTGGCGGCCGGCCCTACCTGACGGAGGGCGTCGGCGAGGACTTCTGGCCCAGCGCCTACGACCCGAGTGTCGTCGACCGCATCATCGCCTCCAGCGACGCGGAGTCGTTCGCCATGACCCGGCGGCTCGCCCGCGAGGAGGGGCTGCTCGTCGGCGGCTCGAGCGGCCTGGCCGTCTCGGTCGCGCTCAAGGCGGCGGCCGACCTGGGCCCTGACGACGTCGTCGTCGTGCTGCTGCCCGACGGCGGGCGCGGCTACCTCGGCAAGATCTTCAACGACCGGTGGATGCGCTCCTACGGCTTCCTCGAGCGGCCGGAGGAGGGCACCGTCCGCGACGTCCTCCGCGCGCGGGCCGCGAATCCGCAGATCGGCGAGCTGCCCGCGCTCGTCCACGCGCACCCGAGCGACACCGTGCGCGACGCGATCGAGATCATGACCACGTACGGGGTCTCGCAGCTGCCGGTGCTGAGCGCCGAGCCGCCCGTCGTGATGGGCGAGGTCGTCGGAGCGGTCGACGAGCGCGAGCTGCTCGATCGCGTGTTCAGCGGGAAGGCGGCGATGACCGATCCGCTCGGCGCCTCCTCGGGCGACTCGCTGCCCCTGATCGGACTCGGCGAGAGCATCTCGGCGGCGCGCACGGCGCTCACCGAGGTCAGCGCCCTGCTCGTCACCGACGAGGGCAAGCCGGTCGCCGTGATCACCCGGCAGGACCTGCTCTCGTACGCCTCCGCCTGACCGGCGCCCTTCCTCCTCACCCCCTACCCGGAAAGCACGCAGCCATGCCCAAGAAGCAGCACTTCGACACCCGCGCCATCCACGCCGGTCAGGAGTTCGACCCGACGACCGGCGCGGTCGTCCCGCCCGTCTACATGACCTCGACGTTCGTCCAGGACGGGATCGGCGGTTTCCGCGGCGGCTACGAGTACGCGCGCTCGGCGAACCCGACCCGCGACTCGCTGCAGGAGCTGATCGCCTCGCTCGAGGGCGCCGACGTCGCCTACTCCTTCTCCTCCGGTCTCGCCGCCGAGGACACGCTGCTGCGCGCCGCGCTCGCTCCCGGCGACCACATCGTGCTCGGCAACGACGCGTACGGCGGCAGCCACCGTCTGATCGACCGCGTCCACGGGGCGTGGGGGATCCGCAACACCGCCGTCGACATGTCGAACCTGCGCGAGGTGCAGCACGCGATCATCCCCGGCGAGACCAAGATGCTCTGGGTCGAGACGCCGTCGAACCCGCTGATGACCGTCAGCGACATCGCGGAGCTGGCCGACCTGGCCCACGCGCACGACCTGATCGTGGTCGTCGACAACACCTTCGCCTCCTCCGCTCTGCAGCAGCCGCTCGCGCTCGGCGCCGACGTGGTCGTGCACTCGACGACCAAGTACCTGGGCGGGCACTCCGACGTCGTGGGCGGCGCGCTGGCGCTGCGGGCCGGGAAGCTGGCCGAGAAGATCGGCTTCCTCCAGTTCGCCGTCGGCGCGATCTCGGGGCCGATGGACGCGTGGCTGACCGTCCGCGGTATCAAGACCCTCTCGGTGCGGATGGAGCGGCACTCGAAGAACGCCCTCGCGGTCGCGGAGTACCTCGTGGAGCACCCGGCGGTCACGGCCGTCTACTACCCGGGGCTGCCGAGCCACCCGGGGCACGAGCTGGCCAAGCGCCAGATGTCGGGCTTCGGCGGGATGCTGTCGGTCGAGCTGGCGACGCCGCGGGCGGCACGCAGGTTCGCGGAGTCGACGAAGCTGTTCCAGCTCGCCGAGTCGCTCGGCGGCGTGGAGTCGCTGATCGGGTATCCGAGCGAGATGACGCACGCCTCGGTGAAGGGCACGCCGCTCGAGGTGTCGGAGTCGCTGGTGCGCCTGTCGGTCGGCCTCGAGGACGCGGACGACCTGATCGCGGACCTCGCGGCGGCGCTGCCGAAGAAGTAGCGGAGGCGCGTGTCCTGATCCCGGCGCGATGTGGCAGTTCTTCGCGGGACGCGGTGATTCTGCCACTGCCAGGATCGGGGCATGACCTCCTCCGCGCGCCGTCTCGTCGATCTCAGCCACACCGTCGCGGACGGCCTGGTGACCTACCCGGGTCTGCCCGCGCCGCGCATCCGCCCGCATCTCACCCGGCAGGCGTCGCGCGCCGCCTACGCGCCCGGCACCGAGTTCGCGATGGACGTCATCGAGATGCTCGGCAACACCGGCACGTACCTCGACAGCCCGTACCACCGCTACGAGGGCGGTCGTGATCTGGCCGACCTCGAGCTGGAGACGCTCGTCGACCTGCCGGCGGTCGTCGTCGATGCGCGCCGGAGCGACCGGGCGATCGGCGCGGAGGCGTTCGCGGGGCTCGATGTCCGCGGCTGCGCGGTGCTGCTCTCGACGGGCTGGGACGCGCACTTCGCGACCCCGGCCTACGGCCACGGCGCCCCGTACCTGACGGAGGACGGGGCGGCGGCGCTCGTGTCGGCGGGCGCCGTGCTCGTCGGCATCGACTCGCTCAACATCGACGACACCGAGGCGGGCGGCGCGCGGCCCGCGCACAGCCTCCTCCTCGGCGCCGGAGTGCACGTGGTCGAGCACCTGACCGGGCTCGAGGGGCTGCCGCCCACCGGCGCGCGCTTCACGGCGGTCCCGCCCAAGGTGCGCGGGTTCGGGACCTTCCCGGTGCGCGCGTATGCGACGGTCGACGCCGACTGAGCGACACCGGGCGTCCAGGGCGTCCTGACTATCCTGGATCGATGCATCCCGCCCTCGCCGCGCTCGGCCGCCGTCTCCGGCCTCGCACCCGGCTCGCCGCGCTCGGCCGGAGAGTGCGCCCGCGGACGCGGATCCTCGCTCTGCGGTCCCGTCTGCTCGAGCGGCGCGCCGCCGCCGTCGCGGCTCGGCCGATCGACCACCCGGGCTCGCTCGCGTTCCGCCGTGAGCTGCTGATGCTCGAGCTCGCGAACCGGTTCTCGCGCCGAGCCGTGACCGACCCCGACGGCGAGGTCGTCGTCACGATGACGACGCACGGCGAGCGCATCCACCGCGTGCACGTCGCCCTCGAGTCGATCGCACGCGGTTCCGCCCGCCCGGCCCGTCTGGTCCTCTGGCTCGACGACCCGGCGCTCGTCGCTGCACTGCCCGTGAGTCTGCGGCGCCTCCGCCGCCGGGGTCTCGAGATCCGCCTCGTCGAGGGCCACCGCGTGCACACCAAGTACTACCCGCATCTGCTGTCGGGGCGGGCGGGCGAACGCGACCTGGTCACCTCCGACGACGACATCGTCTACCCGCGGCACTGGCTCCGCGGACTGCTCGACGCCCGGGCGCGGTACCCGCGCGAGACGGTGCTCTGCTACCGGGCGCACCGGGTCGCGGTCGTCGACGGGGTCGTCGCGCCGTACACGAGCTGGCGCCCTGTCGCCGACACCCGCGCGCGATTCGACGTCTTCGGCACTTCGGTCTCGGGCCAGCTCTTCCCGAGCGAGCTGATGGAGGCGGTGGCCGCGCACGGCGACGCGTTCCGCGAGGTCGCCCCCGACGCGGACGACATCTGGCTGCACGTGCGCGCCGTCGACGCGGGCTATCGGGTCGCGCAGATCCAGCCGGAGGCGGAGCTGTTCCCGTTCGTGCCCCGGACGCAGCAGTCAGGGCTCTACCTCGTCAACTACTGGGACGGCGGCAACGACCGCCAGGCCGGCGCGACCTACACCCCGGCCGTCACCGAGCGCATCGCCGCCGACGCTCGAGGAGAGATCTCATGACCGCTCCGATGCGACTCCTCTTCCTCAGCAACCTCTACCCGCCCCAGGTCCTGGGTGGCTACGAGATGACCTGCGCCCGCGTGGCCGAGGCGATGGCCGCGCGCGGTCACGCCGTGCGGGTCCTGACCACGCCGACGTACCTGCCTCCCGAGGCGTCGCCGGTCGAGGTGCACCGGACGCTGGGGCTGCGCACCTACTTCCCGCTGCCGCAGACCGGCGGCGAGCTCCTGCAGCTGATGCACCACGAGAGCGCGGTGTCACGGTTCGAGAACACCCGCATCCTGCTCGAGGAGCTGCGGGACTTCGCGCCGACCCACGTGGTGGCGTTCAACCTGCTGGGCCTCGGCGGGCTCGCCCTGATCGATCTGCTGCGCACGGTCGACGCCGGGTGGATGTGGAACCTGGGCGACCGGATCCCGAACGGCCTCGTCGACGGGCTCCCCGAGCGCGTCCTGCAGGTCTACGGAGCCGATGCGCCCGACCACTTCGACCGCGGTGAGATCGTGGCGGTCAGCCGCTCCCTCGTCGACGCGATCGAGGCGGGCGGGCTCGAGCTGGGAGAGGTCGAGGTGATCGGTCGCGGCGTGACGGTGCCGCCCGACTCCGGTGAGTCCCGCCGGTACCGCGAGGGCGGGATCACGCGGTTCACCTTCGCGGCGTCGCTCGGCGAGCACAAGGGCGTGGGACTGGTGCTGGAGGCGGCCGCGCTCCTCTCGGAGGAGACCCGCGACTTCCGTGTCGACCTCTACGGCGACGGCGACGTCGACGGCTACCGCGCGCGGGCCTCGGAGGCGGGGCTCGACGGCCTCGTCGAGTTCCACGGGGCCACGCCGCGCGAGCAGGTGCTGGCGGCGCACGAGACGGCCGATGCGTTCCTCTTCCCGACCTGGGCGGGGGAGGCGTTCGGAGTCGCTCCGGTCGAGGCGGCCGCCGCGGGCTGCGTGCCGATCGTGACGGCGTCCAGCGGCGTCGCCGAGTTCCTGATCGACGGGGTCGACTGCCTCAAGATCACCCGCTCGACGGCGTCGCTGCTCTCGGCGATGCGCGACGTGGTCTCCGGAGCGGTCGACCTCGAGGGCCTCGGGAGGCGCGGACGGGCCGCCGCGCGTGGTCCGCTCTCGTTCGAGCACTCCGTCGACCTCCTCGAGCGCTCCCTCGAGCGGAGGAGCCGGCCGGGGCTCGGCGAGCGCACGGCCGACACCGGCATCGAGGCCGACATCATGGACAAGGACCACCGGGCGATGGATCTGCTCCACCGCCGGTTGTCCGGACGGGACGACGACGATGACCAGTGATCACGACTACCTCGAGGCACCCGGCTCCGTGCCGACCCGCCTCGGCCGGGGCGGTGCGGCACTGCGCGAGGCGGTGCACCGGCTGATCGCGCCGTACTTCGAGCAGGCGCGGCTGCGCACCGAGGCGGTGCGGGCGGAGACCGCGGCGCTGCGGGGCGAGCTCGCGGCGGTGCGGGAGGAGCTCGCGGCGGTGCGGGAGGAGCTCGACGGCGTCCGCGCGACGACGGGCGAGCTGCGCGACGCGGTCGCCTCGTGGCGCGAGTCGACGGAGGAGGCGCTCGGCGCCACTCCGCCCCTCTTCGCCGCGGCCGACGAGCGTGCCGAGCTGATGGAGGAGCGCCTCCGCGGGGCCGAGCTCGAGCTGCGCGCGGTCACCCGCCGGCTCGCGGAGGCCGTCGACCCCGCCTGACAACGCCTCAGGCGGGCACGGCCGACCGGGCCAGCAGCTCCGAGATGCGGCCGGTGCAGCCCCCGCAGCCGGTGCCGGCGCGGGTCGCGGCACCCACGCACGCGACCGTCTCGGCGCCGTCGGCTATCGAGGCGGTGATGGCGGCGGAGGAGACGCCGTTGCACCAGCAGACGGTGGCGTCGGGGGCGAGCGGATCGCCGGTGGGCGCGGCTCCGGCGTCGGGTGCGTCGAGACGCAGCAGGCTCGAGCGATCGGCCGGCAGCTCGGACCCGCGCTCGAACAGGAGCGTCAGCTCGGCTCCGGCGCGGGGCAGGCCGACCGAGACGAAGCCGCTCAGCACGCCGCCGACGGTGACGAGCTTGGCGTAGCTTCCGCGCGCGGGGTCGGCCCAGACGGTCACCTCGGCGTGCTCGGCACAGCCGGAGGAGTGCGGGACCGCATCCCACGGCTCGGCCGAGGCGTCGCCCCCCGCGACCAGGTCGACGCCCTCGGCCTTCAGCATCACGACGGCCCGGCGCTGCTCGGGCACGCGGTCGTCCGCGGCGCGGCCCTCCGCCTCCGCCCGGAGTCGCGCGGCCAGGCGGTCGGCCTGCTGCCAGCCCGGGCCGATCAGGCCGCTGGGGCCGCCGGGCACACGGCCGTCGGGGAGGGCCGAGCCGCGCGGAGCGACGTGAGCGCAATCTCCGATCGCGAAGACGTCGGGGTCGCTCCAGCTGCGCTGGTGCTCGTCGACGAGGATCCCGGTCGACACCGCGAGGTCGGCGCTCGCCGCGAGCTCGATCCGGGCGCCGACCCCGCACGAGAGCACCAGCAGATCACCCTCGATCTGCTTGCCGTCGGCGCAGACCAGCGCCTGGAAGTGCGCGCGTCCGAGCTCGTCGTGGGCCAGCAGGATGCTCTCGGAGCGGGCGTGCGACACCATGTCGACGCCGGCGGCGCGCGCGGCCGCGGCGAGCATCCGCCCGCCCCCGTGATCGAGGTTGCGCCCCATCGGGATGTCGCCGTGATAGACGACGACCACGTCGGCGCCCTGCTCGGCGGCGGCGAGCGCGAACTCGATGCCGAGCACGCCCGCGCCGAGCACGACGATGCGCGACCCCGAGCGCACGGCGTCGCGGACGACGTGCGCGTCGTCGAGCTCGCGGAGGGCGACGACGCGCTCGGGCAGCGCGCGTTCGCCGCGGTCGAGGACCTCGGGGGAGGCGGAGCGCGCGCGACGATCGCGCCGCGCCCGCTCCATCCCGGCCAGGGTGGGCACGTTGGCGCGGGCGCCGGTCGCGAAGACGAGCCGGTCGTAGGCGAGGCGCTCGTCGTCGTGCAGCCGCACGCTGCGGCGCGCGCGGTCGAGCCCGACGGCGGCCGTGCCGAGTCGGAAGACGACGCCCGCCTCCTCCGCCGCGACCCGGTCGCCGAGGTCGAGGCGCTCGCGGGAGGCGCGGCCGACGGCGTACTCGGCGAGCAGCACCCGGTTGTAGGCGTCGTCGCGCTCGGCACCGACGACGGTCAGTGCGACGGAGCCCGAGCGGACGGCAGGCAGCAGCTCCTCGACGAGACGCGCGCCCACCGGTCCGTAGCCGAGGAGGACGATCCGGAGCGGCTCAGGCATCAGTGGTCTCCTCCGCGCGGACCCAGACGCGCGTGCGCTTGAACTCGGGCATCGAGGAGATCGGATCCACGACCGCCTCGGTCAGCAGGTTGGCGCACTGCTCGCCCGCGTAGTGGAACGGCAGGAACACCGTGTCGTGGCGGATGTCGGCCGTCACCGCGGCCCGCGCCCGCACGACTCCGCGGCCGTTGCCGACGGCGACGCGCGAGCCGTCGGCCACGCCGAGACGCGAGGCGGTCGCGGGGTGGATCTCGAGGCGGGCCTCGGGTCGCGCGGCGTCGAGCTCGGCGACGCGGCGGGTCTGCGTGCCCGACTGGTACTGCTGCAGGTAGCGGCCGGTGATCAGCGTCAGCTCGTCGCCGCGATCGGTCACCGGGGCGGTGCGCGGAGTCACGGCCACCAGCCGCGCCCGGCCGTCCGGGTGCCCGAAGCGCTCGCCGAAGAGCCGCGGAGTGCCGGTGCTTCCCGCCGGATACGGCCAGTAGGCCGCGACTCCGGTGTCGAGCAGCGCGTGCGAGAGGCCGGAGTAGTCGGCCGTACCGCCCTCGGAGGCGCGGGCGAGCTCGTCGAACACCTCGGCGGGGTCCGTCGACCAGACGCCCGGCGCCTCGAGGCGCCGGGCCAGCTCGCTCAGGATCCACAGCTCGCTGCGGACGCCGGCGGGCGGCTCGAGAGCCTTCCGCCGGCGCAGCACGCGCCCCTCGAGCGAGGTCATCGTCCCCTCCTCCTCCGCCCACTGCGGCACCGGCAGCACGATGTCGGCCAGTGCCGCCGTCTCCGAGAGGAAGAAGTCGCACACGACGAGCGTGTCGAGCGATCGGAGCCCCGCGCGCACCGCGTCGACGTCGGGCGCCGAGACCACCACGTTCGAGCCGTGCACGAGCAGGCAGCGCACCGAGCGGCCGAGCTCGGCGAGCAGCGCGACGGCGGGCAGCCCCGCGCCCGGGATCACGGCGGGATCGACGCCCCAGACCTCCGCGACGTGGCGACGCGCCTCCGGATCGCGGATCGAGCGGTAGCCCGGCAGCTGGTCGGCCTTCTGCCCGTGCTCGCGCCCGCCCTGCCCGTTGCCCTGGCCGGTGAGGGTTCCGTAGCCGGATCCCGGTCGGCCCACGAGGCCCAGGATCAGGGCGAGATCGATCGCGGCCGTCGCCGTGTCGGTGCCGTCGACGTGCTGCTCGACGCCGCGGCCGGTGAGCACGTACGAGCGCCCCTCGGCCAGTCGCCGCGCGGTGCGCCGCAGCAGCTCGGCAGGCACTCCGGTGACGGAGGAGGTGCGCTCGGGCCACCACGACGAGACGCTGCGCCGCACCGCGTCGAACCCGGTCGTTCGCTCGGCGAGGTAGGCGGTGTCGGCGAGGCCCTCGGCGAGCACCAGGTGCGTGAGCCCCAGCAGCAGCGCGAGGTCGGTGCCGGGGGCGGGCTGCAGGTGAGTGCCGGCGCCGTCCTCTGCGAGCCGGGCGGTCGCGGAGCGGCGCGGGTCGACGACCACGAGACCGCCGCGAGAGCGCGCGCCGGCGAGGTGCGCCAGGAACGGCGGCATGGTCGCGGCGACGTTCGAGCCGAGCAGGAGGATCGTGTCGGCCTCGTCGAGGTCGGTGACCGGGAACGGCAGGCCGCGGTCGACTCCGAAGGCGCGGTTGCCGGCAGCGGCGGCCGACGACATGCAGAACCGGCCGTTGTAGTCGATCCGCGAGGTGCCGAGCGCGATCCGAGCGAACTTGCCCAGCTGGTAGGCCTTCTCGTTGGTCAGACCGCCGCCACCGAACACCGCGACCGCGTCGGCGCCGTGCCGCTCGCGGGTACCGAGGACCGCCTCCGCGACCGCGTCGAGCGCCGCCGCCCACGACACCTCGACGAACCCGCCGTCGGCTCCGCGCATCAGCGGCGCGCGGAGCCGCTGACCACTGGCGAGCAGCTCGGCGGCGGTCCAGCCCTTGGTGCAGAGCCCGCCCCGGTTGGTCGGGAACTCCCGGCCCGCGATGCTCACCGGAGTCGCGCCGTCGGTCGGCGTCAGCGTCATCGCGCACTGCAGGGCGCAGTACGGGCAGTGGGAATCGGTCGGGGCGGGCGCATTCACCATCGTCAGATCCGGGTCCCCGTCTTCGCGGCCAGGCGGAGGTAGACGCCCGCCGTGATGGCGAGCATCACCGTGTAGGCGCCGACGAACCAGCCCAGGGCCGTCGTGTAGTCGCCGAAGGTCGTCTTCGAGTAGCCGAGCAGCTGAGGGATCACGAAGCCGCCGTAGGCGCCGATCGCCGAGATGAGACCGAGAGCCGCGGCGGAGGTGCGCTGGGCGCCGACGCCGTCGCCGCCCTTCTCGCGGGCACGGAGGGCGAACACCGTGGGGATCATCCGGTAGGTCGCGCCGTTGCCGATGCCGGCCGCGGCGAAGAGCACGAGGAAGCCGAGCAGGAACAGCCAGAAGCTCGCCATCGGCAGCGTCGCGATCACGCCGAGGATGCCGGCGCCCATGGCGATGAACGCCGCGATGGTCACGGGGGCACCACCGAAGCGATCGGCGAGCCGGCCGCCGTAGGGCCGGGCGAGCGATCCGACGAGCGCACCGAGGAACGCCAGGGTCAGGGTCGCCGAGCCGACCGCGAAGCTCGAGTACTCGGGGAAGATGTCGGCGATGAGTTTCGGGAACACGCCCGCGAAGCCGATGAACGAGCCGAACGTGCCGATGTAGAGCACGGCGAGCAGCCACAGGTGCGGTTCGCGCAGTGCGGCGAGGGAGGCGGCGACGTCGGCCTTCGCGGCCGAGAGGTTGTCCATCCGCTTATATGCGCCGATCATCGCGACGACGATCAGCGGCACCCAGATCCAGCCCGCGAGCGGCAGGTTGAGCGTCGCGGCGGCACCGAGGGTGATCGCGATCGGCACGATCAGCTGTGCGACGGAGGCGCCCAGGTTGCCGCCGGCGGCGTTGAGCCCCAGCGCGTAGCCCTTCTGGGCATGAGGGTAGAAGAAGGTGATGTTCGCCATCGAACTGGCGAAGTTGCCGCCGCCGAAGCCCGCGAGCGCCGCGACGGCGAGCATCACGCCGAACGGCGTCCCGGGGTCGCCGACCGCGAGCGCGAGGCCGATGCTCGGGATGAGCAGGAGGCCCGCCGACACGATCGTCCAGTTGCGCCCGCCGAAGCGGGGAACCATGAACGTGTAGGGGATCCGGAGCGTCGCGCCGACCAGGCTCGGCATCGAGATCAGCCAGAAGATCTCGCCGGTGGTGAAGTCGAAGCCGGCCGCGGGCAGCTGGACGACCACGACCGACCAGAGCTGCCAGACGACGAAGCCGAGGAACTCGGCGAAGATCGACCAGCGCAGGTTGCGGCCGGCGACCGAGCGCCCCTCCGCCTCCCACTGCGCCGGGTCCTCGGGGTTCCAGCCGTCGATCCAGCGTCCGGGCCGGCGGGTGAGGCCGGAGTCGGTGGTCGGTGCGGGTGCGGTGGTGGGGGGTGCAGCGGTCATCGTGTTCCTCCGGAGAGTGGGCGGCGCGCGCGAGGGCGCGCTCGAGAAGGGGAGGTGGTGCGGTGGTGGTGCGGGAGGAGGCTCAGGCGTTGCGGCCGAACAGCTCCGAGACGATGTCGACCAGCTCGCGTGCCGGCGGGTCGACGGCGGTGAGCAGGGGTGCCGAGGTCAGGTCGGCGCCGGCCGCGGCCGCGAGGCCGGCGAAGTATCCGGGCGCGAGCAGGTAGGTGGCGACGACGACCCGGGACCCCGGGTGCGCGGCGCGCTCGGCGGCGACCGCCTCCGGGACCCGCGGGTCGGCGGCGGAGATGAACGAGACGCTGACGTCGCGGCCGAGCTCGGCGGCGAGGAGGCGGCCCGTGGTCCAGCAGTCGGCGACGGCGCCGGCGTCGCTCGAGCCGGCGGCGGCGAGCACGACGCGGTCGCCGTCGGCGAGGCCGGCCTCGTGCAGGCGCCGGGCGAGGACGCGGGCGAGCCGCGGGTCGGGGCCGAGGGCACCCGAGACGCGGACGGGCCGCTCGGCCTCCGACGCCGCCTCGGCGAGGTCGACGTGCACGTGATAGCCGGCCGAGAGCAGGAGCGGCACGACGACCGCTGCGCGCCCGGGCTCGAGAGTGCCCAGGGTCGCGGGGACGTCCGGCTGCTGCACGTCGACGAACGAGTCGAGGACGTCGACGGCGGGATTCGCCCGGCGCACGGCCTCGACGAGAGCGGCCACGGCGACGCGTCCGTCGTCGTCCGAGGTGCCGTGCGAGGCGGCGACGAGCGCGGTGCGCTGGGCCACCTCGATCACTCCGTCGACCTCGCGGACGCTCCAGGTCGCGAGGTGCAGCTGCTCCTTCGTGTAGCAGCGGCCCGTCTCGAGGTCGAAGACGTCCTTGTGCAGCGGCGACGCGATCGTCGGCCGCTGCACGCCGTCGACGCTGCGGGATCCGACGATGCCGCGGGAGAGCACAGCGGCTCCGGTCGCGGGGTCGAGGTTCGAGACGGCGAAGACGCGGCCGTCGGGGAGGAGGAACAGCGCGAGCTGCACGCCGCCGACGAGGGCGGCCTCGCCCCAGAGCGGCTCGAGCTCGAGCCGGTTGCAGACCGGAGCCCAGGTGGTGACCGGAGCGAGGACGAGTGCGGTCATCGTCGCGCCTCCTCTCGGGGGTCGGGTGCCCGCATCCGATCGGAGGCGGTGAGGCCACGGTAGAGACGCCACGTTTCGCGGGAGCACGCCGTCGGTGTCACCTGCGTAACGAACCTCTCACGGTGGCCGATGCCGACCGTGAGGCGCCGGTCACACGGCGTTACGTCGGGGCAACGGCCTCGAAACGGCCCGTGCCTACGGTGGGGTGCATGACTCCAGGAGCGATCCCCGCAGCACCCCGGCGCGTGCTCGTCGTCGGTGCAGGCCCCGCCGCGCACCGCCTCGTCGACGCGCTCGTCGCGCGGGCCGCCGAGCCGCTCGACATCACGGTCTTCGGCGAGGAGGCGCACCGCCCCTACGACCGCGTCGCGCTCTCGAAGCGCCTCGAGGGCGCCGTCGACCTCACTCTGGGCGACGGGGCGCTGTGGGAGTCGGCCCGCCTGGTCGCCTCCTCCCGCGTCGTCGCGATCGACCCCGAGGCCATCCGCATCGAGCTCGCCGACGGGCGGGTGTTCGACGGCGACGAGATCGTGCTCGCCACCGGCTCCTCCGCCACCGTGCCGCCGATCGAGGGCGCCGAGCACGGCCGCGTCTACCGCACTCTCGAGGACGTCGACTCGCTCGTCGCCGACCTGGCCGCGTTCCGCCTCCGCAGGGGCCGCCCGGCCAACGTGGTCGTGGTCGGCGGCGGACTCCTGGGGCTCGAGGCCGCGGGAGGCGCGCACCGGCTCGGCGCGCGCACGGCGCTCATCCACTCCGGCCGCTGGCTGATGAGCGCGCAGCTCGACGAGGGAGCGGGCCAGGCCCTCGGCCGCATCATCACCGCGCAGGGCGTCACGCTGCACCTCGGCACCCGCCCCACCGCCGTGCTCACCTCGCCGATCGGCACGGTGCTCGGAGTCGCCATGACCGACGGCAGCAGCATCAGCGCCGACCTCGTCGTCTTCTCGATCGGCATCACCGCCCGCGACGAGCTGGCCCGCGCGGTCGGCATCGAGGTCGCGCCCCGCGGAGGCGTCGTGGTCGACGAGGCCTGCCGCACCAGCCGCCCGCACGTCTGGGCGATCGGCGAGGTCGCGGCGATCGACGGCCGCACCGTCGGACTCGTCGCGCCCGCCAACGCGATGGCCGAGGTCGTGGCCGACCGCCTCCTCGGCGGCGATGCGACCTTCCCCGGCGTCGACGACGCGACGAAGCTCAAGCTCTCGGGCGTCGAGGTCGCGAGCTTCGGCGATGCCCTCGGGGCCGGCGGGGGCGCGCTCGAGGTCGTCTACGCCGATCCGGCGCGCGGGCTCTACCAGAAGATCGTGGTGTCGGACGATGCGCGCACCCTGCTCGGAGGCATGTTCGTCGGCGACGCAGGTCCGTACTCCTCCCTGCGCCCGCTGCTCGGTCGCGAGCTGCCCGCCGAGCCGAGCGCGTATCTCGCGGCGGCCGGGGCCGAGGCGCCGTCCGGCGACCTGCCCGACGACGCCCAGCTCTGCTCCTGCAACAACGTGTCGGTCGGCGATGTCCGCCATGCGATCGGCGAGGGCTGCACCGAGCTCGGCCCGCTCAAGGCCTGCACCCGCGCCGGCACCCAGTGCGGCTCGTGCGTGCCGCTGGTCAAGAAGCTGCTCGACACCGAGTTGACCCGCGCCGGGGTGGAGGTGTCGCGCGCTCTCTGCGAGCACGTGGCGCTCAGCCGCAGCGAGCTCTTCGAGTCGGTCCGCATCCTCGGCCTCCACTCGGCCGAGCAGGTGATGGAGCGCTTCGGCTCCGGGCTCGGCTGCGACGTCTGCAAGCCCGTGATCGCCTCCGTGCTCGCGACCCAGACCAACGCCTACATCCTCGACGCCGGTCAGGCGCCGCTGCAGGACACCAACGACCGCGCCCTCGCGAACATGCAGAAGGACGGCACCTACTCGGTCGTCCCGCGCATCCCGGGAGGTGAGATCACGCCCGCGAAGCTCAAGGTGATCGCCGAGGTCGCCGAGCAGTACGGGCTCTACACCAAGATCACGGGCGGCCAGCGGATCGACATGTTCGGCGCCCGCCTCGAGCAGCTCCCCGAGATCTGGCGGCTGCTCGTGGACGCCGGCTTCGAGTCGGGGCAGGCCTACGGCAAGTCGCTGCGCACGGTGAAGTCGTGCGTCGGCTCGACCTGGTGCCGGTACGGCGTGCAGGACGCGGTCGGCATGGCGGTGTTCCTCGAGGAGCGCTACCGGGGCCTGCGCTCGCCGCACAAGTTCAAGCTCGGAGTCAGCGGCTGCGCCCGCGAGTGCGCGGAGGCGCGCGGCAAGGACATCGGCGTGATCGCCTCCGACGCCGGCTGGAACCTCTACGTCGGCGGCAACGGCGGCTATCAGCCCGCGCACGCGCAGCTGCTCGCACAGGATCTCGACGATGAGACGCTCGTGCGCTACATCGACCGCTACGTGATGTACTACGTCCGCACGGCCGAGCGCCTGCAGCGCACCGCGCGCTGGCAGGAGGAGCTCCCCGGCGGGCTCGAGCACGTGCGCGACGTCGTCTGCGCCGACTCCCTCGGGATCGCCGCCGAACTGGAGGCCGCCATGGCGACGCACGTGGACACCTACGTCGACGAGTGGGCGGCGACCCTCGCCGATCCCGACCGGCTCCGGCGGTTCCGCTCGTTCGTGAACGCGCCCGACACCGCGGATCCGCGGGTGGCGACCGTGCGCGAGCGCGGCCAGTCGCGGCCGGCGGGGCGCGACGAGCGTCCCGACGGTCCGGTGCTCGTGGCGGGCACGACGATCCCGATCGGGCCGGGCGGGCTGAGCATCGTCACGCCCGCCGTGTCCGTGACGGAGGCGTGATGCAGCTCTCACTCGATCTCACCGGCCGCCGCGTCCTCGTGGTGGGCACCGCCCCCGGAGCGCGCCGCGTGCTGGCCCGCTACCGCGCAGCGGGCGCCGTCGTCTCCCGGGCCCAGGAGTGGCTGGACCTCGCCTGGCGCCCGGACCTGGTGGTGTGGGTCGAGGGCTCCGCCTCCCTCCGCGCTCTCGTCGGTCGTCACGGGATCTGGATCGTCGACGAGGCACCCGCCGCGCACCGGTCCGTCGGCCACGTCAGCATCGTCGGCGGCGGGCCGGGCGACCCCGAGCTGATGACGCTCGCCGCGCACCGCGCCCTCCGCGAGGCCGACGTCGTGCTCTTCGACCGCCTCGGCCCGCACGACGGACTCGCCGAGTGGGCCCCCGGCGCCGAGCTCATCGACGTGGGCAAGACCCCCGGCCACCACGCGGTCCCGCAGCACGAGATCGAGCGGCTGATGGTCGCGCGCGCCCTCGACGGCCTCGACGTCGTGCGGCTGAAGGGCGGCGACCCCTTCGTCTTCGGCCGCGGGTCGGAGGAGGTCCGCGCGTGCCGGGCCGCCGGCGTCCCGTTCACGATCGTCCCGGGAGTCACCAGCGCGATCTCGGTGCCGGCCGCCGCGGGCATCCCCGTCACCCACCGCGAGGTGAGCCGTGCCTTCACCGTGGTCTCGGGCCACGCCCCCTTCAGTGAGGAGGAGCTCGGCCACCTGGCCGGCCTCGGCGGCACGCTGGTCGTCCTGATGGGCGTGAACACCCTCCCGCACCTCGTCGCGGGGCTGCAGCGCGCCGGGATGACGGCCGACATGCCGCTCGCGATCGTCGAGCGCGGCTGGTCGCGCGACCAGCGCACCACGATCACGTCGGTCGGAGGCGTCCTCGGGCTGCTCCCCGACCTCGCCCCGCGCTCGCCCGCGGTCATCGTCATCGGCGAGGTCGTACGGCAGGCCGCGTGCGATGATGCTGGGGATCCCGAGAGCATCGCCCGCGCGGTCGATGCCCTGACCACGTGAGAGCCGGAGGCGGGCCGACGATGACCGACCTCGACCCCTCCCCGGGCTTCCGCCCCGACCAGCTCGACGGCTTCCGCATCGGAGTCACGTCCGACCGCCGCTCCGAGGACCTGATCGCGGCCTTCGAGCGCCGCGGTGCCGACGTCACCCACGCCCCGACGATCCGGATGCGCGCCGTCGACACCGAGGGAGTCCTCGAGGACGAGACCCGCGCGATCATCGCCGGCCGGCCCGACGTGCTGCTCGCCACCACCTCCTACGGACTCCGCCGCTGGCTCGAGGCGGCCGATGCCGCGGGCCTGGAGCTCACCGACGCCCTGTCGTCGGCGCGCATCCTCGTCCGCGGACCCAAGGCGCGCGGAGCGATCCGCGCCGCCGGTCTGGACGACCACGGCATGAGCGAGCGCGAGACCACCACCTCCCTCGTCGACCTGGCCCTGCGCGAGGGCGTCGAGGGCCGCACGATCGCCGTCCAGCTGCACGGTTTCACCGACCCTGCGCAGCTCGAGCGGCTGACCCGTGCGGGCGCGACCGTGCTGACCGTCGCCCCCTACCGCTGGACCGCGCACGAGGACTCCGCGCGCGTCCTCCGCCTGATCGACGCGGTCTGCGGAGGCGGGATCGATGCCGTCACCTTCACCAGCGCTCCCGCCGTCGACGCCCTCTTCACCGTCGCGGAGGCGGCCGGCCGGCTCGACGCCCTCCAGGCCGCCTTCCGCGAGACCGTCGTCGCCGCCGCCGCCGTCGGCCCGGTCACGGCCGCCCCCCTCGTCGAGGCGCAGATCCTGCCGATCGTGCCCGACCGCTTCCGGATGGGCGCCCTCATCCGCCTCCTCTGCGAGCACCTCGAGCAGTCCGCCCCCCGCATCGACACCGTCCACGGTCCGCTCGAGCTCCGCGGCCGTCACGCGATCCTCGCCGGCACCCGCGTCGCCCTGACCCCGGTCGCCCTCGCGCTGTTCCGCACCCTCGTCGCCGCCGAGGGCGCGACCGTCGCCCGACACGTGCTCGCCGCCTCCGCCCCAGAAGCCCTCGACGACCACGCCGTCGACGTCGCCATCAGCCGCCTGCGTCAGGCCCTGCCGGAACCGCGCGTCGTCGCCACCGTCATCAAGCGCGGCTACCGCCTCGCGACTCCGTAGCCGCTGCCCGCGCTCAGCTCAGTGGGAGCGGTGCGAGCGCTCGGCCCCGTTGGCGTCCGTTCGCCGACTGGGCGCGGGGCCCTGGTCCCCGGATCGCCTCGAGTGGACGTCGAACGGGGTGTACCGGGCATTCACCCACCGGCAGGCGTCTGTTCGCGGCAGAGCCGGTCTGCGAGTGGACGCGCGATGGGCGTCGATACGGCGGCCAGGCTCTGCGCGGGTCCACTCGGGTCATGGGGCGGAAGCCGCACCGGCGGTCACGCGGAGGCCTGCCAGCCGCCCGCGACAAGGGCCCGGCGGACACGGTCCGCGCAGGCGACCGGGTCGCCGTCGAACGAGGTGCCGGCGATCCTCACCGGCGTCCACCCGGCCGCGACCAGCCGCTCGTAGCGGAGGAGGTCGCGATCCCACTGCGCACGGTCCGTGCGGTGGTGGTCGCCCTCGTACTCGACGGCGACCTTCCACCGTGGGTAGAGGAGGTCGATGCGCCCGATCAGTCCGGCCGCGTCGACGACCTCGACGTTCAGCTCCGGTGCCGGGAGGCTGGCCGACAGGAGGACGAGACGCAGGAGGGTCTCTCGACGCGACTCCGCACCCTCGCGGACGAGGGCGAGTGCCTGCCGAGCCACGCGGGCGCCACGCCCGTCGTGGGCGCCGACCCGACTCCGCAGCTCGCGCAGCGGTACCCACGGGCGCGGATCCTCCGCTCGAGAACGGACCGGCGCGAGCACGAGGGCATCGCCGACTGCGACGAGATCCTCCAGCGAGAGGACGGAGGCGAGCTGCACGAACACGCTCGCCCCGTCGGCGAGGAGGAGACCGCCCCGCCGGACGCCGCGCAACTCCGGATCGGCGATCGAGTGACCGGCGACACCCCGGCCTCGCGGGGCGTGCGCAGGAGGCCTCACTGCGACGTGGAGCGACTCGTCCGGACGCCCTGCAGGCAGATCGAGCGGCCAGAGTCTCGCGGCCGTGACTCCGCAGAACAGCGAGCGCTGCATGACGGTCGCGTACGCGCGGGCGCGCTGCTCCACGGTCACCGCCTGGCCTCTCGGTACACGTACGCCTCGGAAGGGAGCTTCCAGGTCGCTCGCGCGAAGCCGCTCGGTGCTGACGCCCGCTGCTGTCGCCTCCGCCACCGAGAACGCCCGCCCCGTGAGTGCAGAAGGGAGAGGTGCGGGCCGGGGCATCGCGCCAGCCTGCCCGATCGGCCCTCGTTCCCGTTCCGGTTCTCCACAGGCGTCACGCGAGGCGGCGCGATGTGGGCTCTGGGTCGTGCGCGGACCCCGACCCGCGACCATTCATCGCACTGCTCGCGGCGACCGCCGAGGCGGGCGGGCCGCTGCACGCCCTGGCACACTGGGGCGCATGAGCAGTGCAGCCCTCCGCATCGTCATCGCCCCCGACTCGTTCAAGGGGTCGGCGACCGCCGTCGAGGTGGCGGAGGCGCTCGCCGCCGGCTGGCGCGAGGTGAGGCCCGGCGACGAGCTCGTGCTCGCGCCGATGGCCGACGGCGGCGAGGGCACGGTCGACGCGTTCGAGGTCGCTGTCCCGGAGGCGCGACGCCGCACGATCACGGTCACCGGCCCCGACGACCGTCCGGTCGAGACCGCGTGGCTGCTGCTGCCCGACGGCACCGCGGTGATCGAGCTCGCCTCGGCCAGCGGGATCACGCTGCTCGACCCGCTCCGACCGCTCACCGCCCACACCCGCGGCTTCGGGCGCGCGATCGCGGCGGCCCTCGACGCCGGCGCGCGCTCCCTCCTGCTCGCCATCGGCGGCAGCTCGTCGACCGACGGCGGCGTCGGCGCCCTGCGCGAGCTCGGCGCCCGCTTCGTCACCGTCGCGGGGCACGACCTCGGCGACGGAGGCGGCGCGCTGCACGAGCTCGCGGCGGTCGACCTCCACGCGCTCCGGCCCGTGCCGAGCGGCGGCGCGCGCATCCTGAGCGACGTCACGAACCCGCTGCTCGGCGACTCCGGAGCCGCGCACGTCTTCGGCCCGCAGAAGGGCGCGAGCCTCGACGACGTGCTGCGGCTCGATGACGGGCTGCGCCACCTGGCCGCCCACCTCGACGCCGACCCGGAGGAGGCGGGCACGGGCGCCGCGGGCGGGACCGGCTTCGGGCTCCTCGCGTGGGGCGCACGGCTCGCCCCCGGCTCGGCGGCCGTCGGAGAGGCGCTCGGGCTCCCGGCGCTGGTCCGCGGCGCCGATGTGGTGATCACGGGCGAGGGGCGCTTCGATGCGCAGTCGATGGCGGGCAAGGTGCCCTCCTACCTGCTCGGACTCGCTGAGGCGGCCGGCGCGCGGGCGCTGCTCGTCGCCGGCGCGATCCAGGCGCCGACGACCGCGTTCGCCGGGGCGGTGTCGCTGACGGAGGCGGCCGGTTCCGCCGCCGCGGCCATCGCCGACCCGCTGCCTCACCTGCGCGCCGCCGCGCGCGAGCTGGCTCGCCGCAGCTGAGCCTCGTCGCAGCTGAGCCTCGCCGCAGCTGAGCGGAGGCGGCTCCCGCGCCCGCCCGGTGTCGGTGGTCGGGCGTAGCGTCGGAGCATGGCCCGGAGCGAGCGTCGACCGCTAGATGTAGTGGTCGGTGCGCCCTCGGAGCCCGGCATGTCGGGCATGCCGACACGCCGGTCGACGTTGTACCCAGGGAACCCGTTTCGTCTGTCCACAGCGGTGGATAACTCCCTTCGAACCGCGAGAATCCGCGGGTCGCGCGCCGCCGCCCTGTGGATGAACGGGCGGGGAACGGTGGATAACTACACGAATGTAACTACTAGCCCTAGTGTGCTCCCGCCAGGCGCCCCCCTATATGTAGTATTGCTGAGCAGGTCGGGGCGCACCCCCGCCGGCACCCGATGCCTCCCACGATCCACTCCCCACGACCGCCTCCCGCCCGCCCGGCCCTCCGGTGCCGAGCAGGCGAGCGGCCCCGGGACACCTCCTCCGGAAAGGACGACCCCATGGCTGTGACGGTCTACACCAAGCCCTCCTGCGTGCAGTGCACCGCGACGTACCGCGCTCTCGACAACAAGGGCATCGACTACGAGGTGTTCGACCTCTCCGTCGACGAGAAGGCGCTCGAGGCCGTCAAGGCGCTGGGCTACCTGCAGGCCCCCGTCGTGATCACCGACGACGACCACTGGAGCGGCTTCCGCCCCGACAAGATCGCGACGCTCGGAGCCTGATCGCTCCGCCGCCCGCGCCTCTCATCGGTGCGGGCGCCATGCTCCGTCGGTCCGGGTGGGCAGGTTCTGCCCCGGGCCGGCGGAGGATCCGAGTCGCAAGGCTGAAGGATCCGAACCGACCGTCACGACGCCGAGCAGGCACCCGGGGGAGGAGCGCGACGTGAGTGCACTCGTCTACTTCTCGAGCAGCTCGGGCAACACGCACCGCTTCATCGAGAAGCTGGGGCGCCCTGCGCAGCGGATCCCGCTGCACTCGCACCGCGACGGAGCCAAGGCCGAGACGCTCCGCGTCGAGGAGCCCTACGTGCTCGTGCTCCCGACCTACGGCGGCGGCATCGACGGGGGAGCGGTCCCCAAGCAGGTCATCCGCTTCCTGAACGAACCGCGCAACCGCTCCCTGCTCCGCGGCGTCATCGGCGCCGGCAACACGAACTTCGGCGAGGCCTACTGCCTCGCCGGCGACATCATCGCGCGCAAGTGCACGGTGCCGCACCTCTACCGCTTCGAAGTATTCGGAACCCCTGACGACGTCCGCGCCGTCGACGAAGGATTGGACACGTTTTGGACGCAGCAGTGATCGACGCCCCCCGCGACGCCGCACAGATGGACTACCACTCGCTCAACGCGATGCTGAACCTCTACGGCCCGAGCGGAGAGATCCAGTTCGACAAGGACCGCGAGGCGGCTCGCGAGTACTTCCTGCAGCACGTCAACCAGAACACGGTGTTCTTCCACACGCTCAAGGAGCGCCTCGACTACCTGGTCGAGAAGGAGTACTACGAGCAGGCCGTGCTCGACCAGTACTCGTTCGACTTCATCCAGGAGCTCAACGACCTGGCCTACTCGAAGAAGTTCCGTTTCGCGACCTTCCTCGGCGCCTTCAAGTACTACACCTCGTACACGCTGAAGACGTTCGACGGGAAGCGCTACCTCGAGCGCTTCGAGGACCGCGTCGTGATGACCGCCCTCGGCCTCGCCCAGGGCGACGAGAAGCTCGCGATCGCCCTCGTCGAGGAGATCGTGGCCGGCCGCTTCCAGCCCGCCACCCCGACCTTCCTCAACACCGGCAAGGCCCAGCGCGGCGAGCTCGTCTCGTGCTTCCTCCTGCGCATCGAGGACAACATGGAGTCGATCGCCCGCGGCATCAACTCCGCCCTCCAGCTGTCCAAGCGCGGCGGCGGAGTCGCCCTCTCGCTCTCGAACATCCGCGAGGCCGGCGCCCCGATCAAGCAGATCGAGAACCAGTCCTCGGGCATCATCCCCGTGATGAAGCTCCTCGAGGACAGCTTCAGCTACGCGAACCAGCTCGGCGCGCGCCAGGGCGCCGGAGCGGTGTACCTCTCGGCGCACCACCCCGACATCCTGCGCTTCCTCGACACCAAGCGCGAGAACGCCGACGAGAAGATCCGCATCAAGACGCTCTCCCTCGGAGTCGTCGTGCCCGACATCACGTTCGAGCTCGCGAAGAACAACGAGGACATGTACCTCTTCTCCCCGTACGACGTCGAGCGCGTCTACGGCGTGCCCTTCGGCGACGTATCGATCTCGGACAAGTACCGCGAGATGGTCGACGACCCGCGCATCAAGAAGACCAAGATCTCGGCGCGCGAGTTCTTCCAGACCATCGCCGAGATCCAGTTCGAGTCGGGCTACCCCTACATCGTGTTCGAGGACACGGTGAACAAGGCGAACCCGATCAAGGGCCGCATCAACATGTCGAACCTCTGCTCCGAGATCCTCCAGGTCAACACCCCCACGACCTACAACGAGGACCTGTCCTACGCCACCATCGGCAAGGACATCTCGTGCAACCTCGGCTCGCTCAACATCGCGCTGACGATGGACTCGCCCGACTTCGGCCGCACCATCGAGACCGCTATCCGCGGCCTCACCTCGGTGTCCGACCAGTCGCACATCACCTCGGTGCGCTCGATCGAGGACGGCAACGACAAGTCGCACGCCATCGGCCTCGGCCAGATGAACCTGCACGGCTACCTCGCCCGCGAGCGGATCCACTACGGATCCGAGGAGGGCATCGACTTCACGAACATCTACTTCTACTCGGTCGTCTTCCACGCCCTGCGCGCCTCCAACCGGATCTCGATCGAGCGCGGCACCACCTTCGAGGGCTTCGCCGATTCGAAGTACGCCTCGGGCGAGTTCTTCGACACCTACACCGAGAAGGAGTGGGCACCCTCGACCGAGCGCGTCGCCCGCCTCTTCGCCGAGGCCGGCATCGCCGTCCCCACGCAGGACGACTGGCGCGCGCTCAAGGCGTCGGTCATGGAGCACGGCATCTACAACCAGAACCTGCAGGCCGTCCCGCCGACCGGCTCGATCTCGTACATCAACAACTCGACGTCCTCGATCCACCCGATCGCGTCGAAGATCGAGATCCGCAAGGAGGGCAAGCTCGGCCGCGTCTACTACCCGGCGCCGTTCATGACGAACGACAACCTGGAGTACTACCAGGACGCGTACGAGATCGGCTACGAGAAGATCATCGACACCTACGCCGCGGCGACGCAGCACGTCGACCAGGGACTCTCGCTCACGCTGTTCTTCAAGGACACCGCGACCACCCGCGACATCAACCGCGCGCAGATCTACGCCTGGCGCAAGGGCATCAAGACGATCTACTACATCCGTCTCCGCCAGCTCGCGCTGGAGGGCACGGAGGTCGACGGCTGCGTCAGCTGCATGCTGTAGCGTCCACAGCCCACCCGACTCGCACCCCTCATTGCACGAAGAAGAGATCATGACTCCCCCTGAGAAGCTCAAGCTGGTCAGCCACGTCAACGCCATCAACTGGAACAAGATCCAGGACGACAAGGACGTGGAGGTCTGGAACCGCCTCACGAGCAACTTCTGGCTGCCCGAGAAGGTGCCGCTGTCCAACGACATCCAGTCGTGGAACACGCTCACCCACGACGAGCAGCAGCTCACGATGCGCGTGTTCACGGGCCTGACCCTGCTCGACACCATCCAGGGCACGGTCGGCGCGGTCTCGCTGATCCCCGATGCGCTCACGCCGCACGAGGAGGCCGTCTACACGAACATCGCGTTCATGGAGTCGGTGCACGCGAAGTCGTACTCGTCCGTGTTCTCGACGCTCTCGAACACGCAGGACATCGACGAGGCGTTCCGCTGGTCGGTCGAGAACCCGAACCTGCAGAAGAAGGCGTCCATCGTCATGGACTACTACCGAGGCGACGACCCGCTGAAGCGGAAGGTCGCCTCGACGCTGCTCGAGTCGTTCCTCTTCTACTCGGGCTTCTACCTGCCGATGTACTGGTCCTCGCGCGCCAAGCTCACCAACACGGCCGACCTCGTGCGCCTGATCATCCGCGACGAGGCCGTGCACGGCTACTACATCGGCTACAAGTTCCAGAAGGGACTCGAGCTGGTCGACCAGGCCAAGCGCGACGAGATCAAGGACTACACGTTCTCGCTGCTCTACGAGCTCTACGACAACGAGGCGCAGTACACGCAGGACCTCTACGACCAGCTCGGCCTGACCGAGGACGTCAAGAAGTTCCTGCACTACAACGCCAACAAGGCGCTGATGAACCTCGGCTACGAGCCCATGTTCCCCAAGCAGGTCACCGACGTGAACCCCGCGATCCTGTCGGCCCTCTCGCCCAACGCCGACGAGAACCACGACTTCTTCTCGGGCTCCGGCTCCTCCTACGTGATCGGCAAGGCCGTGAACACCGAGGACGAGGACTGGGACTTCTAGAGTCCCGCTCACCGCGAAAGGCCCCTCGACCCGTATGGGCGAGGGGCCTTTCGCGTACGCGAGAGCGGATCAGACGCGGGTGAAGGCCGAGCGGATCGTCGCCAGCAGTGTCGGCGCGTGCGCGGTGACCGTCGTCCAGAGTCGGTCGCTGTCGAGCGCGCCGTAGTTGCGCGCGGCGATGTTCCTGGTCGCGCGCAGGCCCGTCACGTCGAGGGCGGGCAGCGTCGACACGATCTCGTCGGGCAGATTGCGATGCACGAGGTCCGCAAGGTTGATCAGGGCGAGCGCGGCGACGTCGCGGCTGTCGGACTCCGCAGCGAGGAACGCCTCCCGGCCGTCGCGGGCGGACCTTGCCAGGCGGGACGAGAGGTGATCGACCTCGGCGATGAGGCGACGCGTCTTCTCGACATCGTCCCCGCTGCGTCTCGGGCGGGCGGAGAAACCGCTCACAGCGGCACCGCCTCTCGCCGGATGGCGCGGACGATGTCGTCGTCGGAGTCGTCGATGACGACGTCCACCGGGAAGCCGAGCAGTTCCTCCGCCTGTCCGCGAAAGGCCGCCAGCCCCAGATAGTCGACCGCGACGTCGGCTCTGACGAGCAGATCGACGTCGCTCCGCTCGTGATCGGTGCCCCTGACCGTCGAACCGAACACCCGCACGTCGGAGAGCCCGTGTTCGCCGGCCACTTCTCGCACCTGGTCGGCGAGGAGCTCGAGAGCCACCGAGGGCCGCAGTCGCGCCGCCCGCAGGATCCGCTCGAGCAGCTCGGGGCCGCTCGTCGTGCGCCGGTCTCGATCGCGGCGAGGTCGGACTGCTGCAGACCTGCGGCCCGGGCGAGGGCCACCTGCGACAGTCCGATGTCCGCTCGGGCGCGACGGACCACCGCGGCGGGGTCGAGCGAGTCTGTCTGCATAGGTCGACGAGATCAAGGTGATATCGCGGGCGTCAGTCGAGCGGCAGGCGCATCACGATGCGGGGAAAGCCGGCCAGCACCGACGTGGTGTCGGCCGCGTACGTGAAGCCCGCGCGCTCGAAGAGGGCGCGCGTGCCGACGTAGGCCATCGTCTGCTCGACCTTCGCGCCTCCGTTGTCGACCGGGTAGCCCTCGATCGCCGGGGCGTCGTGGGCGCGAGCGAAGTCGACGGCGCCGGCGAGCAGCGCGTGCGAGATTCCGCGCTTGCGGAATCCGGGGCGGACGCGGATGCACCAGACGCTCCAGACGTCGAGGTCGTCGACGTGCGGGATCCTGCGGTTCTTCGCGTAGCTCGTGTCGGCGCGTGGATGCACGGCGGCCCAGCCGGCCACCTCGTCGCCGTCGTACGCGAGGACGCCGGGCGGCGGATCCAGGGCGACGAGCTCACGCATCCGCTCTCCGCGGGCCGGCCCCCGGAGCGCACTGTTCTCGGTGGAGGAGAGCAGGCGGTAGCTGAGGCACCAGCACGAGTTGGCGTCGGGGCGCTTCGGGCCGTTCATCATCGCGAGATCGTCGAAGTCGGTGGCGGGTCGCACCTCGATCGTCATGGCGGCAGCCTCCCACCGTCCGGCCCGCCCGACAAGGCGTTCACAACGTAGGAAGGAATTCGGAGGTCCCGCACCCCTCCCCGGAACACGCGTCGGCCGACCGCATCCTTCCTACGTTGTGAACGTCCCGACCCGATTGACCACTCCCGCGCATGAATCGCACCCGCACCCGCTGTTGGACGTCACCCAGGCGGCACGCCTACCGTGGACGAGGTATCCAACGAAGGAGCACTCCCTTGAAGCACGTCCCCCTCGGCGCCTCCGGCCTCGACTCCCCGAACGTCGTCCTCGGCGTCATGCGCATCCCCGACATGACCGACGACGCCATCCGCGACCTCGTCCGCTCCGCCCGCGACTCCGGCATCGACTTCTTCGATCACGCCGACGTCTACGGCAACTCGGTGCACCAGTGCGAGGAGCGCTTCGCCGAGGCGCTCGCACTCACGCCGAGCGAGCGCAGCGAGATGGTGTTGCAGACCAAGGCCGGCATCGTCGGCGACGGCCCCTACTTCGACTTCTCGTACGAGCACCTGATCGAGTCGGTCGAGGGCTCGCTGAAGGCGCTGCGCACCGATTACATCGACGTGCTCCTCCTGCACCGGCCCGACGCCCTCGTCGAACCCGACGAGGTGGCGCGGGCCTTCGACGAGCTGCACGCGGCCGGCAAGGTCAAGCACTTCGGAGTCTCGAACCAGACGCCGCTGCAGATCGAACTGCTGAAGAAGTCGCTGAACCAGCCGATCGTGGCCAACCAGCTGCAGCTGTCGATCACGCACTCGCCGATGATCGCGCAGGGTGTCGCCTCGAACATGGTCGCCGAGGACCAGTCGACCATGCGCGACGCGGGAATCCTCGACTACTGCCGCCTGAACGACATCACCGTGCAGGCCTGGTCTCCGTTCCAGAGCGGGTTCTTCAGCGGTGTCTTCCTCGACAACCCCGAGTACGCCGACCTCAACGCGGTGATCGACCGCCTGGCGAAGCAGTACGACGTGCCCGCGATCGCGATCGCGACGGCGTGGATCACCCGCCACCCGGCGAAGATGCAGGTCGTGCTCGGCACGACGAACGCGCAGCGCGTGAGCGATGCGGCCCTCGGCTCCGACATCCCGCTGACGCGGCCGGAGTGGTACGAGCTGTTCCGCGCGGCAGGACACATCGTCCCCTAGAGCTCCCACCCCGGAGAAGAAGCGCGTCGGCGCACAGGGAGGCACGGATCCGCGAGGGTCCGTGCCTCCTTCTCATGTCGCGAGGACGAGCCGCAGCCCCACCACGGAGTCGACGTCGACGTCCTCCGCGCGGCGCACCGAGGTCTTGATCGGCACGAGGAAGCTCCCGTCCTTCGGCCAGAGCGACGTCGTCCAGGTGCTCCCGCCGAGTGTCACCGTCGCTGGGATCATGCCCCAGCCGTAGGTGACATGCGCGGCGACGGAGGCGATCGCCTCCGCCTGCTCGACCGGCACGCTGACGAAGTGCCACGGCGCCGGCCCCCGCCAGAACACGACGACGCCCTCGAACTCGAGCTCCACGACCTCAGCGTAGGACCCCTGACGAGTGCCGCGAGATGCCACTTCAGTACGCGGCACGCCGGAGAAGCCGTACTGAAGTGGCATCTCGCGGAGCCCGCAGGCAGGCGTCAGCGGATACGGGGAATAGGACGAGCCCCCCTGCGTTGAACTTGAGCGTAACCGACTCAACTCTTCCAGGAGGACTGGTGCCCGACAACTTCAATGAGGCCGGAGCGAGCTCGTTCGACGACTTCCTCGCCCGCTACCTCGACGGCGAGCGTGCTCGCGCGGCTCGGTCGATCGACCTCAGCCGCTTCCTCACCGCTCGCACTCAGAGCATCCTGCAGGCCGCAGGACGCTTCGCCCTCGAGCGCGGCCAGACCGAGCTCGACGCCCTGCACGTGCTGCGGGTCCTCGTCGACGACGAGGCCGTCGCTCAGGCCGTCCAGCGCATCGGGGTCGACCCGGGCGCCATCGCGACGGCCACGGAGGCGCGCCTCCCGCAGGCGACCGAGGCGGGAGCCTCGCAGAACGCCGCGACCATCACGAACAGCGCCCAGCGCGCCCTCTTCCACGCCTACCAGGTGGCCCGCTCGAGCGGCTCGACCTACATCGATCCCGAGCACGTCTTCTTCGCGCTCGTCCTCGGACAGGACGCGCCCGCCGGCCAGGTGCTCGCCCGCGCCGGCGTGACCGCCGAGGCCCTCACCCAGGGCATGCGCGAGACGGTGTCGGCGGGTGTCTCCCAGGAGGAGCCGACCGGCACCGCCTCCGAGACCCCGATGCTCGACAAGTTCGGCACCGACCTCACCCAGCTCGCCCGCGACGGCAAGCTCGACCCCGTGATCGGCCGCGCCGACGAGATCGAGCAGACCGTCGAGATCCTCAGTCGCCGCACCAAGAACAACCCGGTGCTGGTCGGCGAGGCCGGTGTCGGCAAGACCGCGATCGTCGAGGGGCTGGCGCGCGCGATCGTCGCGGGAGAGGTCCCGGAGCAGCTGCGCGACAAGCGCGTCGTCTCACTCGACCTGCCGGCGATGCTCGCGGGCACCCGGTACCGCGGCGACTTCGAGGAGCGCCTCACCACGACGATGGACGAGATCGCCGCCCACGCGGGCGAGCTCATCGTCTTCGTCGACGAGATCCACACCGTCGTCGGCGCCGGCGGCGCGGGCGAGGGCGGCATGGACGCGGGGAACATCCTCAAGCCCCGTCTCGCCCGCGGCGAGCTGCACCTCGTCGGTGCGACCACGCTCAAGGAGTACCGGACGATCGAGAAGGACCCGGCGCTCGAGCGGCGCTTCCAGCCGGTGCGCGTCGGCGAGCCCGGAATCGAAGACTCCGTCGCGATCCTGCACGGCCTCCGCCCCGCTTACGAGGAGCACCACCGCGTCACGTTCACCGATGAGGCCCTGCGCGCCTCCGTCGAGCTCTCGGCCCGCTACCTGACCGATCGAGTGCTGCCGGACAAGGCGATCGACCTGATCGACCAGGCCGGTGCGCGCCTCCGCCTGACGCTCGGCACGGGAGTGGACACCGCTGCGCTGCTCACCGAGCTGGCCACGCTCGAGGCCGACAAGAACGCCGCCGTCTCCGGCGAGCACTACGAGGAGGCGTCGCGCCTGCGCGATGAGATCACCGGGGTGCAGTCCGAGCTCGACGCGGCGACGGGCCACGTCGCTCCGGAGGCGATCGTCGGCGAGACCGAGATCGCCGCGGTCGTCGCCCGCGCCACCGGCATCCCGGTGTCGCGGCTGACGGAGGGGGAGCGCGACCGCCTCGCGCACCTCGAGACCGAGCTGCACCAGCGCGTCATCGGCCAGGACGACGCGGTCGCCGCGGTCGCCCGCGCCGTGCGCCGCAGCCGCACCGGGCTGGGCGACGCGACGCGTCCGGTCGGGTCGTTCCTCTTCCTCGGTCCGACCGGAGTGGGCAAGACCGAGCTCGCGCGGACGCTGGCGGGCTCGCTCTTCGCCGACGAGCAGTCGGTGATCCGCTTCGACATGAGCGAGTTCGGCGAGCGTCACACGGTCTCGCGTCTGGTCGGTGCCCCTCCCGGGTACGTCGGCTACGACGAGGCCGGCCAGCTGACCGAGCGCGTCCGCCGGAACCCGTACTCCGTGATCCTGTTCGACGAGATCGAGAAGGCGCACTCCGACGTCTTCAACCTGCTGCTGCAGGTGCTCGACGACGGACGCCTGACCGACGGCCAGGGCCGCACGGTCGACTTCCGCAACACCGTGATCATCATGACCTCGAACCTGGGGTCGGAGTTCCTCGCGTCGCGGTCGGGAGCGCTCGGCTTCGTCGCCCACAGCGACGACGCGGCCGAGGGCTTCGCCTCGGAGAAGGACCTGCGCGACCGGGTGATGGGACGCCTCCGCGAGGCCATGCGGCCCGAGTTCCTGAACCGGATCGACGAGATCGTGCTGTTCCGCCGTCTCGGCCGCGAGCAGCTGCGCGAGATCGTGAGCATCGTGCTCGACGCGACCCGGGCCCGCCTCGCCCCCCGCGAGGTGTCGCTCGAGGTCACTGAATCGGCGATCGACTGGCTGGCCGAGCACGGCTACGAGCCGCAGTACGGGGCGCGTCCGCTGCGCCGCCTGGTGCAGCGCTCGGTCGACGACCGCATCGCCGATCTCTTCGTGAGCGGTGACGTGACCGACGGAGGCGCGGTGCGCGTCGACGCGGTCGGCGGCGAGCTGGTGGTCACCTCGGCCGCGCGCCTGCCCCTGGCGGCGTAGCGCACGAGAAGCCCCGGCCTGCTCTCTGGAGTGGGTCGGGGCTTCTGCCTGCCCCTCAGCTCGCCCGAGCGCAATGCGTTGCGGGGGAGGCCGCGGCCGGATAGACACGGAGGGCACGAGAACCGGAGGCCCGATGTCGAATCCGCGCTACTACGATCCCGTGGGTCGAGCCATCCGTGCGCTGCTCTGGCTGAGCCTGGTCTGCTTCGGGCTCGCGATCGGCTTCTTCGCGCTCGATGTCGTGACTCCCGGATCGATGACCGACGCGCAGCGCCCCTACGCCGACGCGAGCGGGGCGCTGGCGTGCTTCGGCCTGTTCGGCCTCTTCGTGCACTACGCGACGGTCGCGATCGTCGGCGCCATCCGCGGCCGCGGGCAGTAGGTCTCGGCTCGCAGAAACGCGTTCGGCTCGCAGGAATCCGAGGATCCTGCGAGCCGAACGCTGTTTCACGAGCCGGAGGTGCTCAGCAGCCGGAGGCGCTGCCTACGGGCACTTCTTGGCCGAGACGGCGACCTTCAGGGCCGCATCCGGGGCCACGGAGGAGCCGCCCGCCGGATCCTGGCCTGTCACCTGGCCGGTGTCGGGTGCCTTCGGATCCTCGGTGCACGACAGCGTGATGCTCGCGAAGCCGGCCGCGCCGAACGCGGCCTTCGCCGCCTCCAGCTCCTGGCCAACCACGTCGGGCACCGTCTTCTGGTTGCCGTTGCTGGTCCACACGGTGATCCCGGTGCCCGCCTGAGCGGAGCCGGAGGGATCCTGCCGGGTGACGGTGCCGATCGCGGCGTCGCTCGCCTCCGCACCGCCGTCGACCACGCGGAAGCCGGCGGCCTCGAGCTTGGCCTTCGCGTCGGCGAGGGCGAGGCCTGTCACATCCGGGATCCCGATCTTGGGAACCACCTGGAGTGATCCGTCGGCCTCAGGGAAGGCGGTCCCGCCGTACTTCGCGTTGGCCGCCGCCATCACGACGGGCCAGATGCGGTGGCGGGCCGTGGCCGCGGATCCGGAGTCGAAGGCGTACCTCGAGGAGCGCAGGCTCGCGTCGCCCTTCACGTTGAACACGCCGACAGCGGTCGCGACCTTCGTGCTGGCGCCGGTCATCCACGTGGCGACCGCGTCGTCGGTGGTGCCGGTCTTGCCGATGAGAGGGATCCGGTCGGGTGTGCGGGAGGCGACAGCGGTTCCGCCCGACGTGAACGTCGACTGCAGCGCGACCGCGGCGGTCGCGGCGACGTTCCGGTCGATCGACTGTCGGCAGTTCGCCGGCGGCACGGGCTGATCGGCTCCGGTCGCGTCGGTGATGCGATCGATGGCGATCGGGTCGCAGGTCGTCCCACCGGAGGCGATGGTCGCGTAGGCGCCGGCCATCGAGAGGGGAGAGACGTAGTTGGTGCCCAGGATGGTCGCGGGGTAGCGCTCGAGCTCGCCGTCGCTGCCCTGGACGACGCCCATCGCGGCGGCCGTGTCGCGGATCCCGCAGAGGTCGAGCTCGCGGGCCATGCCGACGAAGCCGGTGTTGAGCGACGTCTTGGTGAAGGTCACCGGCGTGCCGACCTGGCCACCGCCGCCCTCGTCGTTGCGCGCGCTGGTGTCGGAGCTGGTCGTCGTGCCGCCCGCCTCGCAGGAGTCGGTGAACGTGCCCCACGTCGCCTTCCGTGTGCCGTCGACGGACTCGTTGATGCTGTGCCCCTCCTTCAGCCACTCGACGAGCGTGAACAGCTTGTAGGTCGAGCCGGGCTGGATGCCGGACGAGCCTCCATAGGCCTTGTCGGTGCTGAAGTTGATGGCGCTGTAGGACGCGTCGGTCGTCAGGACGTCCGGGTCCTGCGAGTAGTTCTTGTTCTGCGTCATCGCGAGGACGCGTCCCGTCCCGACCTCGACGCTGACCGAGACGGCCCCGACGTCGAAGTTCCAGGTCTGCGGGACCTGGGCGTTGACGGCGTCGACCGCGGCGTTCTGCAGGTCGACGTCGAGCGTCGTGTACACGTCCTGTCCGCCGCGGCGGAAGTTCGTCCAGCGGGTGTCCTCGTCGGCGCCGAAGATCTCGTTGTTCTTGAGGACGTTCGTGACGTAGTCGCAGAAGTAGCCCGCGTTGCCCGCGGTGGAGCAGCCGGTGCTGGGCTCGGTGATCTGCGGCTCGACCGGCGTCGCGATCGCGGCGTCGTGGTCCTCCTGCGAGATCTTCCCCTCCTCCAGCATCTTGTCGATGATGTAGTCGCGGCGGTCCTTGTTGCGCAGGTAGCCGTTCGCGACACCGTTGTCGGCGTCGTCCGGCTGGTCGATGCGCAGCGCCGCCGGGTTGTTGACGATCGCGATCAGGCTCGCGGCCTGAGCGACCGTGAGGTTCGCGGCGGTGGTGTTGTAGTAGTAGTTCGCGGCGGTCTCGAGGCCGTAGGTGGTGCCTCCGAAGAACGCGATGTTGAGGTAGCCCTGAAGGATCTGGTCCTTCGTGTACTCCTTCTCGAGGCCGATGGCGAGCTTCATCTCGCGCAGCTTGCGCTCGGGGGAGGTGCGGGTGGCGTTGTCGATGGCAGCGGCGCGCTCGGCCTCGTCGGTGATGTTGCGCACTGCCTTCTCGACGAGCACGTTCTTGACGTACTGCTGCGTGATCGAGGATCCGCCCTGGACGTCGTTGCCGAGCACGTAGGTCTGCGCGACGGCGCGGAGGGTGCCGGGGAGGTCGACTCCGCCGTGCTCGTAGAAGCGCGGGTCCTCACCCGAGACGGCGGCGTCCTTGGCGAACTGCGAGATCTGGTCGAGGGGCACCTCGATGCGGTTCTCGACGTAGAAGGAGGCGAGCAGCTGCGTCGATCCGTCGGAGCGGGTCGCGAAGATGTTGCTCTTCTCGGAGAGCTTGTCGACCTCGAGGTACTCGGGGAGGCCGTCGAAGATGCCGATCGACTGGTTGGCGGCGACCCCTGCGATCGCCACGGCGGGTGTCACGGTGGCGGTGACCAGCACTCCGGCCACGACGCTCATGGCCAGGAAGCCGACGGTCGCCTTGATGACACCGCCCACGGACCTACTGTCGGACGCCAAACCTTCTCCTTCGGATACCCCCTGTTTCGCGCCGTCAAGACCGACGCCCTAGCACGTTCCGCGCCAGGTCAACCTCGACAGACTAACCCGAGACCTCCGGAAGGCGAAGGATCCGGCTGGGGCTGAGGGCTGCCTGGGCCTCACCGGGAAGGCGGCGAGGCCGGCCAGACGCCTTCCGGCACCGGACGGTCACCCCTGCGTCACGGGGATGTCGACGGGGAGCCGTAGCGTCCGGGGCATGACCGGACTCCCCCTCCTCGCCACCGACGACGTCCAGCTGCGCTGGGCCCGTCCCGAGGTGCTCGACTCGTCGCGGCACCGGATGCTCCGCCTCCTGACCCTCGCCGAGCGCCTCCGCTACGAGGCGACCGGGCGTCGCGAGACCCGCGACAGCTTCCTCCTCGGTCGCGTCCTGGTGCGCGAGCTGGCTGCCGAGACGCTCGGCATCGACCCGCTCGAGGTCGTCGTGGACGCCCGCTGCGACCGCTGCGGTGGGCCGCACGGCCGCCCGGTGCTCGGCGGTGAGCACCCGGCTCTCGAGCGGATGCGGATCAGCATCGCGCACTGCGACGGTGCGGTCGTCGCTGCACTCGCCACCGGACGTGATCTCGGCATCGACGCCGCTCGCACGCGCACGGTCCGCGACCGCGTCGCCTCGGGCGAGGCGACGGCGGAGCAGATCCTGCACGAGCTGCGCGCGCAGGCGGTCGCGAAGGCCGACGGCCGGGGCGCCTCGAGCGACGAGCCGGTGCGCTTCCGCACTCGCGAGGGCGCGACGGAGGCGTGGATCGAGGGGTCCGAGCGCTACTTCGCCGTCTCGGAGCCGATCGTGCACTCCGCGCTCGTCGTCACGCTCGCGGTCGCGCAGGCCTGAGGGCCTCGCTCACTCGAAGAGCGAGAGGGTGAGCGTCGAGCGGTAGGCGCCAGCGGCGATCGAGCGTTCGGTCGCCAGGAGCAGCTCGGCCGTCGCTGACGCCGTGACCGGGCCGCCGGACGCCGCGAGCAGGACGGCGTCGCGCAGCCCGTCGCCTCCGTCGAGCGCGGACAGCACCCGCTCGCCCGCGCGACCCCCTGCGGGCTCGCCGACGAGCGACGGCGTCCAGCCGAGGTGATCGCCTCCGATCGTCGACCGGCCGGCCGCGCTCACGAAGTCACCGGCCGAGGCCAGGACGTACCAGCCCGCGGAGCCCGCCCCGCGGGTGTCGGTCACGGTGACCGTGGGGAGCGCTCCGCGGAACTCCCGCCGCTGCGCGCCCGCCTCCGCCTCCTGCAGCTGCGCCGCCGAGCTCGCGACCGTCATGGCCAGCGCGCCCGGGCCCGCCGGCGGGTCGATCGCGACCCCGACGTCGATGCCGTCGGCGTCTCTCGGCTCGGGGTCCCTCGGCTCGGAGTCGCTCTCCGCGGAGTCCTCGCCGTCGACGATCCGCTCGGGAGACTCCGCGTCCGGGGTGCCCGTCGCGCGGGGAGCCGGCGTTTCGCCGACGCTCGAGTCCTCCGCACCCGCGTCCGCGCCTGGGCAGCACGGGATGCCGGGCGCGGTGTCGTCGTCGCCGCGGGGCATCGGCGTGCTTTCGGCCGTCGGCGTGAGCGTCGGAGTCGCGGCGACGACCGCCTCGGCGCTCGGCTCGGGCGCGGTCGCCGCCTCCGGAGCGAGCGCGGCCGAGGCGAAGACGACGGCCAGCGCCAGGGCAGCGGTCGGGACGACCACCGAGAGGGCGGCGCGGGTGGTGCGGATCACAGGCTCTGCCGTTCGTCGGGTCGGGAGGAGCACCGACCTGTGATTCCTATCAGCCGCCCGGACGCCGAGGGCACCCCTCGTCCGGGTGGAGCCGACCGCCGCGCGGGCACGCCGAAGAGGAGGGCGGATCGCGGCCCGCCCCTCCTCCTCGTCGCTCGGATCAGCAGCTGCGAGCCGGGTACGCCACCGTCTGCTCGAGGGTGGAGCCGCCTCCGCTCGCGGTCACCACGACCTCACCGGCCGGCATGGTCGCCTGCCGCGTGCTGAAGCCGTGCGTCGCGTTCGAGCCGGCGGCGACTCCCGAGAACGACTTCTGCCCGTAGGTCGAGCCGAACGTCATGCCGAGCGGGCCGGACTCTCCGTTGGCCGCCGTCACCGAGAGGATCGCCTTGCCGGCCACGCAGCGCGACGAGACCGATGCGGTGACCTTCAGCGCCGGTGCCGCTGTCTCGGGGACCACGATCTCGGTGATCTTGAGGTACGAGTTCGGGGTCGAGAAGGTCAGCTTCAGTCCGGTCGCCGAGACCGCGGTGAACGGGATCGTCGTCAGCGACCCGTTCGCGGCGGGTGCCACGTTCTGGGCCGAGGTCGGCTTCCACGTGCCGTCGGCCGCGCGGTAGGCGACGCTCACCGAGGCGAGCGTGCCCTCGGTGTTGGTGAACGTCAGACCCGAGACGCGGTGCGCCTCGGTGTTCGTCAGCGTGAAGTCGGCGCTGCCCGCGAACGTGCCGTCGGTCCAGGTCGACCACGCGGTGGTGACGTTGCCGTCGCACGCGTTGGCCGCGGGGAGCGTCGCCCACTTGGTCTGGCTGAACGACGCCGAGACGGCGGCGCCCTTCACGCGGCAGACGTTCACCGGGGGCGCGGTACCCCAGATCTGCACCTCCGCGATCGACTGCCAGGTGTTCGCGGTGGTCGTCAGGTGCAGGCGCAGCCCGGTGGTGTCGGGGAGCGACGACAGATCGAGCACCACCGTCGGAGCGGCGTCGGTCGCGGTCTGCGAGAGCGTCGCGCTGACCGAGCTCGCCGTCCACGCACCGTTGACCTGGTACTCGACCTCGATGCGCGAGGGCCACGTGGCGGTCGCGCCGTCCTTGAACGCGTGCACCGTCACCGAGTCGAGGTTCTGCGGCGAGCCCCACGAGAAGGCGAGGCGGCTGTCGCGCGGGTACCCGGAGCCCGACCAGTCGTCCCAGCCCTTGGCCTCGGTGTCGCCGTCGATCAGCTTGGGGGCCAGGTCGCTGCGGCTCGAGACCGTCAGCGATGCTCCGGGTGCCAGGTTCGCGATGCCGGGCTCGGCGACCTCGATGGTGCGCGTGAAGGTGCGTCCCGTCGCGAACTCGGAGTCGGCGGCGAGGACGCCGGTGACCTGCAGCATGCCGAGTGCCGCGGGGCCGGTCGGCTTCCAGGTCACGGCGACGTCGCGGGTACCGGTGCCGGTCGTCACCGACACCGTCGCGGGCAGCACGGCGGCGACGTCGGCGTTCCTCCGCACCGTGTCGGGAAGGCGGTCGTCGACGACCGACCAGGTGCCGGTTCCGACGCCCTTGTCGTCCCAGTAGGAGGCGTCCCAGCCGGTACCCCAGCGGGCCGGGTCCTCGGCCGCGGGGTTGCGCATCTCGAGCCGGCCGTTCTCACCGACCGTCATCGGCAGCCAGACGTAGGTCGAGTCGGAGGCGCCGTCGTTCCAGCGGTCGCCCATGTAGACGTACTTCCCGGGCGCGAGCGTCAGGACGTTGGTCGACTGCGAGCCGAAGGTGGTGCCCCGCGCGTCTCCGATCGACAGGCGTCCGTCGCCGCCCTCGGGGATCGCGTTGTAGGCGACGTTCTCGTTCGCGTCGGCCTTCTCGACGCCGCGGATCCACGGGCCGAGGATCGAATCGGCGGTGTAGTAGGTCTGCTGGTTGGGCGCCCAGCCGGTCGCTCCGGAGGCGATCGTGTAGTAGGTCCCGCCGTTCGCGAAGATCGCCGGCGCCTCGAGGTGACCGCACTCCTTCACGATCTGGAAGTCGGTGCCGCGCACGGGGGCGCCCGCCTTGCCGTCGGCGAAGACGGAGGGGTACTTCCCGTCGGCCGAGTACTGGTGGGCGTTCAGAGTGTCCGTCGACGTGGTGCGCTCGACGTTGGTGAAGCTCGCATCGAGCTTCGCGACGTAGAGCGTGTAGTTCTCCTCGGAGGAGTAGGAGATGTAGGCGGTGCCGTCCTCGTCCTGGAACACGGTCATGTCGCGGGCCTGACCGGGCACGGCCGACGACGTGCAGGCCTGGTAGTTCGAGCGGTTGTAGAGCCGGTAGACGCCCTGGAGCGTGAACGGACCAGTCGGGCTGTCCGACACCGCGACTCCGGCCATCGACCGCGCGTAGGTGCTGCCGCCCGGCGTGGTGCGTCCGTCGGAGTGCCACCACATGACCCACTTGCCGGTCTTCTCGTTGAAGAGGACCTTCGGCCGCTCGAAGATCGCGGTGTTGGGCGAGGACTGGGTGGTGTCGAGGTGGTAGTCGAGCTCGGCGATGCGGTCGGCGCGCGGCTGGCCGGCGTCGTCGACCGTGTCGTAGAGCGCGTCGAAGTAGGGCGCCGTCAGGTCGTCGGGAGTCGAGACGCTGCGCAGCGCCGTGCCCCGGTTCTCCCAGTTGTGGCCGTCGGTCGAGCGGTAGACCGCGACTCCGGGGCTGTTCCAGTACCCCTTGGTGCGGTCCTCGCCGTACCAGTACTGGACCTGCGCTCCGCCCTCCTCGACCGTGACGATCTGCCCGCCGTGCGCCTGGATGTGGCGGCCGTCGGTGTCGTACCAGTAGGGCTGGAAGTAGCCGGCCGCGCCGAGGCCGGGGTCGGCGACAGCGGGGTAGTCGGTGTAGGTCGGCGGCGAGCTGGTGCGGGGGACTCCGTCGTTCGGATCCGTCACCACCCCGGCGGCCGCCGCGGGCTGCGCTCCGACTCCGAGAAGCGCCGCGACCAGCAGAGCCGCCACCGCCGCTCCGGCCGATCGTGTACGAGACGTCATGCTGTGCTCCTTTGCACGGGACCTGCGCGGATGTTCACGCAAACATTCCGACTTCACCGTACATGGTGACGTCAACATCGCGCGAGGGAGAACCGCGGCCGCGGCTCAGGAGGAACCGCCCTCCCGAGCCGCGAGGCGTCAGCGCGGCGCGCGCACCGTCGCGAGCGAGTCGACGTGCAGCGGCCCGGTCTGCCAGCGGGCCGCGAACGTGCCGGTCTCGGGCGAGACCCGCACGTGCAGGCGGTGCGGCGTCTCGACGAAGATCACGTCGACCAGCAGCGAGCCGTCGGCCGCGCGGCCGGCGCTCGCCGAGTGCGCGTCGCGGGTGACCCACTCGCCCGATCCCGGCGCGAGCACGAGCCGCTCGTCGCTTTCGATCAGCGAGATCGTCCAGGAGTCGCCTCCCGAGACCTCGACCGCGGTGATCGACGCGATCTGCGAGTCGTCGGCGGGGGAGTACCGGCCGGGCTCGGGCGACTCCGCGAGCCCCTCGAGCGCAGGCAGCGCGAGCGAGCCCAGGCGCTCGGACAGCCGAGCGTCCGCGTCCGCCGTCGAGGGCCGCCCGACCGCGGGCAGCAGGTGCTCCCACACGCTCGAGAGGAGCGTCTCGGTATCGCTGGTCTGCCCGGTGATCGCGACGACGAGGTCGTGCTCGGGCAGGATCAGGCTGAACTGGCCGTACGCGCCGTCGGCGCGGTAGCCGTGCAGCGACCGCCAGAACTGGAACCCGTAGCCCTGCTGCCAGTCGGGCCCGCCCGCCTCCGCGGTGGTGACGTGGGCGGTCGACGCCTCGGCCACCCACTCAGCGCTCAGCAGCTGCTCGCCGTTCCAGCGACCCTCCTGCAGATAGAGGAGTCCGAGCTTCGCGGCGTCCTCGGTCGTCGCGTGCAGTCCGCTGTAGCCGATCTCGCGGCCCGAGTCGTCGCGGATCCAGGCGACCTCGCCGATGCCGAGCGGATCGAGGAGCCTCGGTCGCAGGTACTCGAGCAGCGAACCGCCGCTCACCCGCTGCACGACCGCGGCGGCCGCGAAGGTGCAGGGCTGGTTGTAGGCGAACAGGCTGCCCGGCTCCTCCTCGGGGGGAGTGAGGAGGAAGCCGCGGACCATGTCGACCGGATCGACCTCGCGCGCGCGGTCGATGGTCTCGGCCCGGTGGCCGCTCGCCATGGCCAGCACGTCGCGGAGGCGGATCGAGCGCGATCGAGGGTCGGTCACCTCGGCGTCGAGCTCGGGGAAGAAGGAGAGAACGGTGTCGTCGAGATCGAGCAGCCCCTCGGCCGCGGCGAGGCCCACCGCGGTCGAGGCGAAGCTCTTGCTGAGGGAGTAGAAGAGGTGCAGGCGCTCGGGGGTGTACGGCGCCCACCAGCCCTCGGCGATCACCTGGGCGTGGTGCACGATCACGAGTCCGTGCAGCTCCACCCCGTCGGCGGCGTCGAGGGCGTCGAGCAGATCGAGGACGCCCTCGGCGTCGATGGACGTGGCGGAGGGGGTGCTTCTCGGCAGTGAGACGGTCATCCCCCGATGCTACGGCGGGCTATGCGTCCCGCTGGGTCGGGAAGGGGCCGAGCCCGAGGAGGAAGCGCAGGATCTCCTCCGCCGGCGCGCGGACCGCGGGGCCCAGGCCCAGCGTCCACTCGGCGTCGGTCGGGGCGAGCGAGCGGCCGCGGATCGCCGCTCGGATGGGCAGCGGTGCGCGCTGCATCCGGTCGAGTGCGACGGCACCCGACAACCGCGAGGGCAGCTCGAGATCGGAGGAGAGGGCGAGCTCGACGCGGACGACCTCGACCAGTTCGGCGACACCGTTCGGGCCGCCGCCGGCGCGACGGGCGGAGGAGAGAGCAGCGAGGGCCGAGGGGATCCCGCCGGGCGGAGGAGGGGACGCGGCCTCGCGCGCGCCGACGCGGGTCGCGAGGCGCTGGCCGGTGCTGCTCGAGAGCCGCACGACGAGATCTCCGAGCAGTGAGACGGCGCTGGCCGCCTCACCCTCCGCGGGGGAGGGGGAGGCGGCCAGCGTCGCAGCAGCCAGGACGGCGAGCCGATCGAGCCGATCGGCGACGAGGGGGCGCCAGTCGTTGCTGACGCCCGACTCGTCGGCCGAGGGCCCGATGCTCAGCGGCAGGAACCGCGACCAGTCGGGCACGGAGCCTAGCGCCCGCCCGAGCGGCGCTTGTTGTAGACGTCGAAGGCGACCGCGAGCAGGAGCACGAGGCCCTTGACCGCCTGCTGCCACTCGATGCCGATGCCCATGATCGACATGCCGTTGTTCAGGACGCCGATGATGAGACCACCGAGGATCGCGCCTCCGATGGTGCCGACACCGCCCTGGACCGCCGCGCCGCCGATGAAGGCCGCCGAGATGGCCTCCAGCTCGAAGCCGTCGCCGGCCTTCGGGCCCGCGAGGTTGAGGCGCGCGGTGAAGACGAGGCCGGCCAGCGCCGCGAGGACGCCCATGTTGACGAACAGCCAGAACGTGACGTTGCGGGTCTTGATGCCCGACAGCTCAGCGGCGTGCAGGTTGCCGCCGATCGCGTAGACGTGGCGGCCGAAGACCGAGCGGTTCATCACGACGCCGTAGACCAGCACGAGCACGGCCAGCACGATCAGCGTGACCGGGATGCCCTTGAACGAGGCCAGCGCGAAGGCGAAGGCGCCGATGACGAGGGCGACGAGGACGAGCTTCGTCACGAACCAGGCGCCGGGCTCGACACCCTGGTTGTACTGCTGGCGTCCGCGGCGGGTGCGGATCGACTGCACGGTGAACGCGATGATCGCGAGCGCTCCGACTCCGAGCGACAGCGGGTCGAGCTCGGTCTCGCCGAACAGGTCGGTGAGGAAGCCGTTGCCCAGGGCGCGGTACTCGACGGGGAACGAGCCGATGTTCGCGTTGCCGAGGACGACGAGCGCGAGACCTCGGAAGATCAGCATGCCCGCCAAGGTCACGATGAACGCGGGTATCCCCACGAACGCGATCCAGAAGCCCTGCCACGCACCGACCGCCGCGCCGATGAGCAGCGACAGGATGATCGAGAGCCACCACGGCAGGCCCATGTTGACGGCGAAGACGCCCGACATGGCTCCGACGAACGCGGCGATCGAGCCGACCGAGAGGTCGATGTGCCCGGCCACGATGACCATCACCATGCCGATGGCGAGGATCAGGATGTAGCCGTTCTGGACGATCAGGTTCGAGATGTTCTGCGGGCGCAGGAGGATCCCGTTGGTCATGATCTGGAACAGCAGCACCACGACGATGAGCGCGAGGAAGATGCCGTTCTTGCCGAGGTCGCTGAGCACGTGGCTGATGCGCGCCGTGAACGCGTTCTCGACGGGCTTCACCTGCGCGCCCGCCGCGGTCGACGGTTCGTTCTGCAGATCGGTCATCGTTGCTTCTCCTGAGTCATGAGGGTGAGGACGGCCTCGGGCGTGGCCTCGGCGATGGGCAGCTCGCCCGTGATGCGGCCCTCCGACAGCGCGTAGACGCGGTCGCAGATGCCGAGCAGCTCGGGCAGCTCGGAGGAGATCACGATGATCCCCTTCCCGGCCGCCGCGAGCCGGTTGATGATCGTGTAGATCTCGTACTTGGCGCCCACGTCGATGCCGCGGGTCGGCTCATCCAGGATGAGGACGTCGGGGTCGGAGTAGATCCACTTCGACAGGACGACCTTCTGCTGGTTGCCGCCGGAGAGCTTGCCGGTCTTGGCGAGCACGGTCGGCGACTTGATGTTCATGCTGCCGCGGTACTCGTTGGCGACCTCGAACTCGCGGTTGTCGTCGACGAGTCCGGTCTTGGACACCTTGTCGAGCGAGGCGAGCGAGATGTTCCGCTTGATGTCGTCGATGAGGTTGAGGCCGTAGTGCTTGCGGTCCTCGGTGGCGTACGCGAGTCCGTGCGCGATCGCCTCGGACACGTTGCGCATCTTGATCTCCTTGCCCGCCTTGAAGACCTGGCCCGAGATCCGGCTGCCGTACGAGCGGCCGAAGAGGCTCATCGCGAACTCGGTGCGACCGGCTCCCATGAGCCCGGCGATGCCGACGATCTCGCCGCGGTGGACGTTGAGGTTCACCTTGTCGACCATCACGCGGGTGGGGTCCTGCGGGTGGTGGGCGGTCCAGTCGACGACGCGGAGGATCTCCTCGCCGATGTGCGGCGTGTGATCCGGGTAGCGGTGGTCGAGATCGCGCCCGACCATGTCCTTGATGATCCGGTCTTCCGTGACGTCGTCGTGGGCGATCGTCTCGATCGTCTTGCCGTCGCGGATGACCGTGACGGTGTCGGCGATCTTCTTGATCTCGTTCAACTTGTGGCTGATGATCAGCGACGTGATGCCCTGCTCCTTGAGGTGCAGGATCAGATCGAGCAGGTGGTCCGAGTCCTCGTCGTTGAGGGCCGCGGTCGGCTCGTCGAGGATGAGCAGCTTGACCCGCTTGGAGAGCGCCTTGGCGATCTCGACGAGCTGCTGCTTGCCGACTCCGATGTCCTGGATCTTGGTGGTCGGGTTCTCGCGGAGGCCGACGCGGGCGAGCAGCGCCGCCGCCTCCTGATTGGTCTTGTTCCAGTCGATCAGGCCGGCGAATCCGCGGACCTCGTTGCCGAGGAAGATGTTCTCGGCGATCGAGAGGTAGGGGCTGAGGGCCAGCTCCTGGTGGATGATGACGATGCCCTTGGCCTCCGAGTCGCGGATGCTGGCGAACTGCATCACCTCGTCCTCGAAGACGATGTCGCCCTCGTACGTGCCGTGCGGGTAGACACCCGACAGCACCTTCATCAGCGTCGACTTGCCGGCGCCGTTCTCTCCGCAGATCGCGTGCACCTCGCCGCGCTCGGCGTTGAGGGTGACGTCCTGGAGCGCCTTCACGCCCGGGAACGTCTTGGTGATGCCGCGCATCTCGAGGATGTTCGTGGTCACGTACGCCTCACTCCTTCGTAGTGGGGGAGGGCGCCCGTGCTGGGCGCCCTCCCGTTGTCCTTACCTGTCGTGCGGAGTCGGACTCAGCCGTTGACCTCTTCGTCGGTGTAGTAGCCACCGTCGACGAGGACGGACTGGATCTCGTCCTTGGTCACGATGACCGGCTCGAGGAGGAACGACGGGACGACCTTCTCGCCGTTGTCGTAGGTCTCGGTGTCGTTGACCTCGGGCTCGGTGCCCTCGAGGACGGCCTGTGCCATCGACACGGCCTCCTTGGCGAGCTCGCGGGTGTCCTTGTAGATGGTCGCGTACTGCTCACCCGAGATGATCGCCTTGACGGAGTCGAGCTCGGCGTCCTGACCGGTGATGATCGGGAAGTCGGTGCCCACGGTGTAGCCGGCGTCGGTGAGGGCCGAGATGATGCCGCGGCTCAGGCCGTCGTAGGGCGAGAGGACGCCCTGGATCTTGGTGCCGTCGGAGTACGTCTTGGTGATGATGTCCTCCATGCGGCTCTGGGCGACCTCGGGGTCCCAGCGCAGCGTGGCGACGGTGTTGAACTCGGTCTCGCCGCTGGCGACGACGAGGGTCTTGTCGTCGATGTAGGGCTGGAGGGTGTCCATCGCGCCGTTGAAGAAGAACGTCGCGTTGTTGTCGTCGGGGCTGCCGGCGAAGAGCTCGATGTTGAAGGGGCCGGCGGGGGCGTCGGTCGCCTTCGTGCCCTCGAGGTCGGTCAGTCCGAGACCGGCGAGGAGCGAGGTGGCCTGCTGGACGCCGACCTTGTAGTTGTCGAACGTCGCGTAGTAGTCGACGTTCGCGGAGTCGCGGATGAGGCGGTCGTAGGCGATGACGGGGATGTCGTTCGCGGCCGCCTCCTCGAGCACGCTCGTGAGGGTGGTGCCGTCGATCGAGGCGATGATCAGGGCCTTGGCGCCCTTGGTGATCATGTTCTCGAGCTGCGAGACCTGGGTGGGGATGTCGTCCTCGGCGTACTGCAGGTCGACCTGGTAGCCGGCCTCCTCGAGCTGCGACTTGACGTTGTTGCCGTCGGCGATCCAGCGCTCGGAGGACTTGGTCGGCATCGCGACGCCGACGAGTCCGCCGTCGCCCGAACCGGAACCCGAGTCGCTGCCGCCGGAGCCGCTGGAGCAGGCTGCGAGGGAGAGGATCATCGCGCCACCGGCGATGCCGGCGATGAGAGCGCGCTTCATTGTGGTCACTGTGATTCCTTCGTCATTGAATGCAGTGGATGCTTCGCCACTGTGAGCAGGGTGTGCGGCGATGTGATGGCCATGTGAGCGATCACATTGCGTCAATATAGCCCCGCGGGCGGGTTTCGTGTCAACGCCCGTGTCTCGACTCGATAACGGCCGCGCGACGACGGAACCCGGCCGGGCCACCCCTGCCGGCGTCGGCTGTCAAGCCCCGGCGGGCCGGAAGGGAGCGCCCCTCGCGGGTGTTGTCGATGTCACTGTCGAGAGGACGAGAGACATGACGAAGACCTGGTTCATCACCGGCGCCTCGAAGGGCTTCGGCCGCGAGTGGGCCGAAGCGGCACTGGAGCGCGGCGACAGCGTCGCGGGAACGGCCCGCCGCCCCGAGACGCTCGACGCGCTCGTCGAGCGCTACCCCGACACGTTCCTGCCGATCCGGCTCGACGTGACCGACCGGGCGGCCGACTTCGCCGCCGTGCAGCAGGCCGCCGAGCACTTCGGGCGCCTCGACGTCGTGATCAACAACGCCGGCTTCGGCCACTTCGGCATGATCGAGGAGCTCACCGAGGAGGAGGTCAGGGCGCAGCTCGAGACCAACGTCTTCGGTGCGCTGTGGGTGACCCAGGCGGCCCTCCCGATCCTGCGCGAGCAGCGCTCGGGGCACATCATCCAGGTCTCGAGCATCGGAGGCATCAGCGCCTTCCCGTCGATCGGCGCGTACCACGCGTCCAAGTGGGCGCTCGAGGGCTTCAGCCAGTCCCTCGCCGCCGAGGTAGCCGAGTTCGGCATCCACGTCACCCTCGTCGAGCCGGGCGGGTACTCGACCGACTGGTCGGGAGCCTCCGCCTCGACGAGCGAGCCCATCGCGGCGTACGACGCGGTCCGCGAGGCGGCCTCCCGCCGGCCGACCGCCTCCGTCAAGGGCGACCCGACGGCGTCGCGGATCGGGATCCTCGCGGTGGTCGACGCGGAGGAGCCTCCGCTGCGGATCTTCTTCGGCCGTGCCCCGCTCGGCATCGCCACGGCCGACTACGAGTCGCGCCTGAAGACCTGGAACCAGTGGCAGGACGTCTCGATCGCCGCGCACGGCGACTGAGCTCCCGGGCTCCTAGCGGCGCGCCGCCGCTGCCGTCTGGGTGCGGGGCACCGCCGTCGAGCCGCGGACGAACAGCTGCGGCTCGATCGGCGCGCCCGGATCCGGCCGCTCGCCCTCGATCAGGCTGAGCAGTGCCGCGACGGAGCGCCGGCCGAGCTCGGCGAAGTCCTGGCGGACGCTCGTCAGCGGCGGCCAGTAGAACGCGGCCTCGGGGATGTCGTCGAAGCCGATCACGCTGACGTCCTCTGGCACGCGGACGCCCCGCTCGTGGAAGGCGCTCATCAGCCCCAGCGCCATCTGGTCGTTGGCCGAGAACACGGCGGTGAAGTCGAGGAAGCGCGCGAGCTCGAGGCCCACGCGGTGACCGCGCTCGGCACTCCAGTCGCCGAGGATCGGCGGGCGCAGCGGCATGTTCCGGTGGTCGAGCTCGGCGAGGTAGCCGCGCATGCGCGCCTCCGCCTCGATCCAGTCCTGCGGGCCGGCGAGGTGCACGATCTCGGTGTGGCCCAGGTCGATCAGGTGCGCCGTCGCCATCCGCGCCCCCGCCATCTGATCGACGTAGAGCGCGTCGTCGCGCTCGTCGTCGCTCGTCTGCAGCGTCACGTTCGGGATGCGCAGCGCGACTCCCGAGAGGATGTCGAAGACGCGGATCTGGGGCGCGAGGACCACCAGGCCCTCGACGGCCTGGTTCAGCAGGTGGCGGATCCCCGCCTGGATCGACTCGCCGTCGGTGCCGTCGACGCTCGCCGTCACCACCAGGTAGCCCGCCTCGCGGGCCGCGACCTCGATGGCCTGGAGGCTGGACGCGGGGCCGTACTGGAGGCTCTGCGACGAGAGCACGCCGATGGTGCGCGTGCGGCTGGTGACCAGGGCGCGGGCGGCGAGGTTGGGCCGGTAGTCGAGCCGGGCCATCACCTCGAGCACGCGCTTCTTGGTCTCGGCGCGGAGGCTGGGGTGGTCGTTGAGGACCCGGGAGACGGTCTGGTGCGAGACTCCGGCGGCCTTCGCGACGTCGTAGATGTTGGGCGCGCGGGCCGCGGACTTGTCTTCCGGCATCGGGCACCGCGGCTTCCTGTGATCGGGCGGCGCCTCGAGCGGGGGCCGTCGCGGCCCGCGGCAGTGCGGGGCCGCTGGCTCGCGGGGCGCGTGTGAGCACACCTTACGTCCCCGCGCAGGCGGCGAGCCCCGAGGACGCCGGATCGGCCGGCGCTACGGCTCGACGACCTCGTCGCCGTCGTGGGCGCCGTAGAAGGCCGACTGCCCGCGCATCAGCTCGCGCATCGTGGTGGTCCCGTCGGCTCCGTAGACGGTGCCGACGAAGTCGAGCGTGCGCTGGATCGCCCCGATCTCGTCGTGCCGATCGGGGGGCAGGATGCTCGCCGGGGACCCGACGGCGACCCAGCCGATCGGGACGACGGCGCCCGGCGCGAGGGTGCTGTTCACCTGGACGACGCCGTGGATGCGGACCTCCGCTCCGGCGCCGACGACGCTGCCGGGGAAGAGCGCTGCTCCGGTCGCGAGGAAGGCGCCGTCGCCGACGGTGGTGCCGTTGAGGTGCGCGTGCGGGCCGATCATCACCGCTGATCCGATCAGCGCAGGGTGCCCGGCGCGACCGCGGACGACTGCGTTCTCCATCACGACCGTGTCCTCGCCGACGACGACCGCGCCGTCCTCGGCGCTGAGCACCGCGCCGTGCAGGATCCGCGCGCCGGCGGCGATGCGGACGTCTCCGATCAGCACGGCGGTGGAGGCGACCGACGCGCCGGGATCGACCACGGGCGAGGCGCCGCGATGGCGGAGGAGCATGCGGATCTCCGTTCGTCGCGGACCAGGGTAGCGCGGCGCGGCGGGTAGCGTGGACGGATGCGCCTCCTCCTGATCCGCCACGGACAGACCCCCTCGAACGTCGCCGGACTGCTGGACACCCGCATCCCCGGGCCGGGTCTGACGGACCTCGGGCGGGAGCAGGCCGAGGCGCTCCCGGCGACCCTCGTGGGCGAGGACATCGGCGCGCTGTGGGTCTCGACGATGGTGCGCACCCACGAGACCGCCGCGCCCCTCGCCGCCGCCCTCGGGCTCGAGCCGATCGAGCGCGCCGGTATCCGCGAGATCGCCGCGGCCGCGCTCGAGATGCACGGCGACGAGGAGGCGGTGACCGAGTACATGGACACGGTCTTCCGCTGGGCGGGTGGCGAGACCTCGATCCGGCTGGCGGGCGGCGAGACCGGCGACGAGTTCGCGGCCCGGTACGACACGGTCGTGGCCGAGGCGGAGGCCTCGGGCCACCCGGTCGTCGCCCTGGTCAGCCACGGTGCGGCCATCCGCTGCTGGGCGGGCCTGCGCTGCGCAGGGCTCGATGCGCGCTTCATCGCCGACCACCTGCTCGACAACACGGGCGTCGTGGTCGTCGAGGGCTCGGGATCGAGGTGGGAGCTGGTGTCGTGGGAGGGCGAGCCGGTGAGCGGCGTCGGCGCGGAGGCTCCCTCGGGCCCGGCGGGCGAGACCACCGACTGAGGCCCGCGCGGGCGACGACCCGCGCTCACCCCGCGGCGTGCCTCCCGCGCACGAGGGTCCCCTCCGCGAGGCGCAGCACCCGGTCGGCCGAGGCCTGCACCGAGGCGTCGTGGGTGGCGATCAGCGCCGTCGCCGACTCCGCGCGCACGGCCGAGCGGATCAGGTCGACGATCGCCGCGCCGGTCGCGGCGTCGAGCTGACCGGTCGGCTCATCGGCGATCAGCAGCCGCGGTGAGGTGGCCAGCGCTCGGGCGATAGCGACGCGCTGCTGCTGGCCGCCCGAGAGCTGGCCCGGCCGCGAGCCGCCGCGACCCGCGAGACCCACCAGGTCGAGGAGGTGCACGACGCGGTCCTCGCGGGCACGGGGCTCCTCGCGGCGCAGTCGAAGCGGGAGACCGACGTTCTCGGCGACCGTCAGGTGCGGCAGCAGCCCGAACGTCTGGAACACGAAGGCCATCGACTCCCGCCGCAGCCGGGTGCGCCCCGGCTCGTCGAGGCCGGTGACGGGCCGGCCGTCGAGCACGACGGTGCCCGAGGTGGGAACGTCGAGGCCGCTCACGCAGTTCAGCAGCGTGGTCTTGCCCGAGCCCGACCGCCCCGCGACGGCCACGATCTCGCCCTGCGGGATCCGGAACGACACGTCGTGGAGCGCCGTCACCTCGCCTGCCGGCGTGCGGAAGCTGCGGGTGAGTCCCTCGACGACGAGCACGTCGCTCACGGCGTCTCCTCCGAGGTCGGGGCGGGAGCCGGATGCTGCGGCCAGACCCCGACGTGGTCGCTTTCGAGGGTCAGCCGCACGCGGTCGGTCAGGTCGAGAGCGTCGCGGTACTCGGCGGGCAGCTGGAGCCGGCCGACGCGGTCGAGCACCGCGAACTCCTCCTCCGACAGCGTGGCCCCGCCCGTCTCCTGCCGCCGCAGCGTCTCGGACGAGATGCGCCCGTCGCGGATGGCGACCGTGCGCCGCACCTGACTCGCCACTGCGGCATCGTGCGTGACGATCACGATCGTGCAGCCGAGCTGCTCGTTGACGGCGCGCAGCGCGGCGAAGACCTCGTCACCCGTGCGGGCGTCGAGCTGCCCGGTCGGCTCGTCGGCGAGCAGCACCTGCGGCGACCCGGCGAGAGCGACGGCGAGGGACACGCGCTGCTGCTCGCCTCCGGAGAGCTGCGTGGGTCGGCGGTCGGACCGGTCGGCGAGTCCGAGCATCCCGAGCAGCTCGGCGGCCCTGGACGCCCGCTCGCGTCGGCCCCGGCCCGCCAGAGCGAGCGGGAGCGCCACGTTCTCAGCGGCCGACAGCGCGGGCAGCAGGTTCCGCGAGGCCTGCTGGCGGACGAAGCCGACACTCGAGCGGCGGTAGCGCACGAGCTCGGCGCCGCGCATCGCGCCGAGATCGTGGCCCGCGAGCCGCGCCCGCCCCGCCGTCGGAGTGTCCAGGCCCGAGAGGATGCCGAGCAGGGTCGACTTGCCCGATCCGGAGGCGCCCACGATCGCGAGCACGTCGCCCTCCTCGACGAGCAGGTCGAGCCCCTGCAGGGCCTGCACCTCGACTCCTCCGGCGCGGAACACGCGCACGAGGGCATCGCAGACGATGAGCGCCTCCGCCCCGAACTCGCCGCCGCCCGTCTGAGCGAGCGCACTGGTGACCGTCATGATTCCTCCCCGGATCGCAGGATGTCGGATGTGCGGATGCGCCGCGAGAGCGCGGCGTCGACCGCGAGAGCGAGGGCGAGCGCGGCCACGGCGGCGGCGAGAACGCCCGGCACGAGCCAGGGCGGTGCTGCCGCGACGGCGGAGCCGCCCACGAGGGTGTCGACGCCGAACGCCGGCCAGGCCGCTCCCAGGACGACGGCGGCGGTCACGAGCCCGCCGACGACTCCGCCCGCGACGATCGGCGTCAGCTCGCCGGCGGCGAGCGCGTACCGGGTGCGCGCCGGGACGCCGAGGGCGCTGAGGAGGGCGAGGGTGCGACCGCGCCTCCTCGCTCCGATCGCGGTGGTTACGAGGAGGGCGAGCGCCGCCAGCAGTGCGGTCGCCCCGAGGGACTGCCGCGTCGCCTCGGCCGCCCCTCTGACGAGGGCGAGGTCGCGCTGAGCGTCGAGGACGTCCTCGCGCAGGACGACCGTGCCGCCGGCCTCCGCGGTCCGCGCGCGGAGGTCGGGACCGACCGCGAGCACGGTGGCCGGGTCGAGGACGGCCGAGAACTGCGCTGCGGCCGGCTGCTCCTCGGGAGTCGCGGGCAGAGCGGCGAGCAGGCCCGGGCGACCCACGACGGCGAGGCCCTCGTCGCCGGCCAGCGGGGTCCCGGTGGCGACGGCGGGGACGCTCGCGCCACCGACCTCGAGCGTGAAGACGTCGGTGCCAACGCTCGCGGCGAGGCGTTCGTCGACGAGGGCGGGGAGCGGCTGCCCGAGAGCCACCGGTGCTGCGATCCGGGTGGCCGCCTCGGCCGCCGCCCACCGCGGCTGGTCGTGGGGCAGTGCGGCGAGCAGGGCCCCGTAGTCGGAGTCGACCGCCAGCACGGTGGCGGTCGTCGAGCGGGTCGCGCCGTCGACGCCGATGCGGGCGAGCTCGGCCACGGCGGCCGCCTCGGTGCCGGGCACCGACAGCTCGCGGGCGAGCGCCGAACCGTCGGCCGCACCGTCGATCCGGGCGTCGGCGCCGACGATCCACCACGACTGCGCCTCCTGACCGTCGGCCACGCTCTGCAGCAGCACGAGCGAGGTGACGGCGGCGCTCGCCGCGAGGACGACGGCGACGAGCGTCAGCACCGAGCGCCCCTCCTGCGCACCGGCACCGGCGAGCAGTGCCGAGGGGCCCCTGGCGCGACCGGCGGCTCTCACGAGCGGGCGCGCCACGACCGAGGGGAGCGGAGCGAGCAGCAGTGCCACCACCGCCGCGCACAGCACCGGCGCGACCAGCGCCAGCGGATCGACTCCGGCACCCGTTGTCCCTCCCGCTCGCAGCGCGAGCACCGCCGTGACCGCGACCGCGACGAGGGTGGCGGCGCCGCCGAGCCGAGCCGTGCGCTCGCGGGCCGGCGCGAGTGGCCGCAGCAGCGGGCGGAGGGTGGCGATCACGGGCGCCATCGCGACGATCGCGGCGACGCCAACCAGCAGGTCCGGCTCGGACCAGCCCTGCCAGGCGGCGCCGAGAGCGACTCCGATCAGCGTCACGACGATGGACTCGACCGCGGCATGCGCGCCGATCACGCCGAGGGACGCGCCGTGCGAGCGCAGGAGAGCGATCTCGGGTCTCCGACGCCGCGCCAGGGCGGTGCCCGCCAGCACCGCGACGAGCACGGCCACCCCGAGCAGGCCCGCAGCGAGGGCCGAGAGCTGAGCGGTCGCGGCGGAGATCGCCGCGGGGAAGCCCTCGACCGCCTCCTCGTAGCCCGAGACCGCCCTGACACTCACCGGTGCGCCCTGCGTGAGGGTCCAGCTCTCGGTCTCGAGTGCGTCGATCGCGCGACCGGCGGAGGCGATCGTGGCGGCGTCGAACGAGCCGGGGTCGAACGAGACCCGCACCGTCCCGGTCGACGCCTCGGGGAAGCGCGCGGCGACGCCGTCGAAGGAGGCGGCGTCGGTGAGCGCGGTGAACCCCGATCCGGTCGGCTCCCACACGCCGGGCAGATCGGCCCAGCGGACGTCTCCCGGGTCGTCGGTCTCGATGACGCCGCTGATGAGGAGGGTCACCGTCGTCTCGGGGGTCGCGCCCTCGATCGAGAGCGTGCCGCCCACTCCGAGCCCCGCCGCGGCGGCGGCGGCGGACGACACGACGACCGGGACGGCTCCGCCTCCCGCCGTGCCCTGCGGCAGCTGCCCCGCCACCGTGCGCACGGCATCCGCGGACGAGGGAGCGAGGACCCCGAGCTGCACGACGACCGCCCCGCTGGGCCCGACCGCCTCGACCTCGGGGCCGAGGATGCCGGTGTCGACCCCGCGGCGGAGCGCGGCCAGCTCCGGCGGCAGGCGGTCTGGCACCTCGGCGGCGAACGCGACCAGGCGCTCGGCCGTGGCCGTGCTCTCTCCCGAGGCGTCGGCGATGCTCGAGCGGAGCAGCAGATCGGAGTCGCGCCCCGCCGCGGTCACCGCCTCCCGAGCGGCGGCGTCGAGGGTCGCGCCGATCTCGCGCGGTACCGCGAGGGCGATCGCGCAGGCGAGAGCGGTGAGGAGGATCAGCGCGAGCAGGGCCACGAGGTCGCGGCGCGCGCGGCGGAGGACGAGGAAGAGGGCGGTGCCGAAGGCTCTCATCCGTCGGCTCCCGTGCGCAGCAGCTCGGGCAGGGGCAGGCGGCGCTGTCCGCGGGCGAGGGCGACCGAGACGGCGCCGAGCCCGGCGAGCAGCGCGAGCGGGACGAGCGCGAGCGCCTGCCACGGGACGACGAGCGCAGCCGTGTCGCCGCCGCCGTCCGCCGCGATCCGCGTGCCGGTGAGCAGGAGCACGACCCAGCCCGCCGAGACCCCGACGACGACTCCGGCGAGCGCTGTCGCGACCGTGTCGGACGCCATCACCGTGAGCATCCCGCGCCGCGAGAGCCCGACGGCGCGCAGCTGCGCCGCCTCGAGCCGTCGGGAGCGGTCGACGGCGGCCGCACGGGCGCCGAACCCCGCGAGGGCGAGCAGCAGACTCGCCCACACGGCGACGGAGGCGGCGGCCGGGATCTCGGCCCGCAGGGGCGCCTCGAGCATGCGGTCGCCGAGGGAGGCGGCATCGATCGTCGGGGTGCCCTGTGCGGCGTCGTCCGGCAGCCAGTACTCGTCGACCAGCGGGCCGACGGCGGCCGACTCCGCGAGCCGGTGCGCGAGCGCGCGGCCGTCGACGACGATCGTGGAGTCGGAGCGGGCACTGGAGGGCAGACCGGCGGCGAGCGCGGCGAGGTCGTCGGTGGTCGCGGAGCCGGGCACGCCGCTGGTGTCGCCGACCATGCGCAGGACGATCGGGGTGCCGGCCACGAAGCCGGTGAGGTCGGCTCCGGGGACCACGTCGAGGTCGTCGGCGAGCCCGAGGGGCACTACCGCGCCGATCGTCGTGCCGGGCTCCCAGCCGACGGCGCCGAGGGTGATCGGCACCTGCGTCAGCACCGTCGTCGTCGACAGCGCGAGCCCCGTGCCGGTCGCCGTCACCTCGGGCGGCCTCGCGGGATCGTCCTCGTTCGACCCCTGCCAGCTCGCCGCCTCGGCCATCGGCAGTGGCGTCGTCGCGCCGTCCGTGCCGACCGTCGAGACGTCGGAGATCGTCACCCGGACGACCGCGGGGTTCGCCGACTCCGCGCCCCGCAGCGTCGCTGTCACGGCGACGAGCCGGAGTCCTCGGACGTCGATCCCCGTCGAGAGGACCGACGACCCTGCCGCGGCGGTGAGGGTCCCGAGCGGCAGGAGGGCGAGACCACCGAGGTCGTCCTCGACCACAGCGGTGACGGCAGCCTCGGTCCCGTCCGGCACGTCGAGGGTGACGAGCGCCTGCACCGCGGTCGTGCCGTCGGGCAGCAGCGGGCCGGAGTCGTCGACGTCGGCCGCGGGCAGGCCGCCGAGGATCGCGGCGCCGCCCGCGCTCGCGACCAGGTCGGCGCCCTCGCCCAGCGAGCGGCGCGCGGGGCCGTCGAGCGCCAGGATCTGCGCGGTGGAGGACGCCACGTCGCGCTCGGCGTCCGGGGGCAGCCGCTTCGTCACCAGGCTCTGACGGCGCAGGACGGGGCTCCCGCCGTCCGGCGCCGCGTCGGTGGTGGCGCGCGCCGGTGGACCGACGGCGACGGTGGCCTCGTCCCGCACCGACTGCTGCCAGGTCGCACTCGTGCCGAGGGCGATCACCGACACTCCGACGGTCAGGGCGACGAGCACGATCCCCGACGACCGCCCCCGCCCGCGGGCGGCGAACCAGCCCGCGAGCGGAGCGACGGCGCCTCGGGAGCGTGCCGCGAGTGCCGCGAGCGGGTGGGCGAGTGCCTCCGTCACGCGTGCGCCGACGAGGGCGGCGGCGGTCAGCACGACGGCGGGCGTGAGCGTCAGGAGCAGGTCGGAGCGGCCGAGCCCGCCGGTCGCCGCACGCCACGCCAGCACAGCGGCCACCACGACCACCGCGATCTGCGCGGAGGCGGCGATCGGCGAGCCGCGCCCGCTCCGCTCCTGGCGCGCGACGAGGACGCCGACGAGCACCGCGACCCCGGCCGCGCAGAGCCACGCGGAGGCGTCGGGCAGCACCCAGCGCGGGAGCTCCGCCGCGCTCAGCGGGGGAGCGGAGGCGACCAGGGCGTGCAGGAGGACACCTCCCCATGGGCTGAGCCCCGCGATCAGCACCGCCACCGCGGCGGCGTCGACCGCCACCGTCCCCGCCCGCTGGGTGCGGGTGGCCCCGCGCTCGCTCAGCCGCTCGAACTCGTCGCGCCGCGCCTGGGTCAGCAGCCCGGCGACGGCCGAGGCGGAGGCGAGGAGGACGACGATCACCAGGAGCGCCACGACCAGCGCCGCCGCCCTGGCGACCGCCAGTCCGGCCGCGACGTCGTCGAGGGCGGACGGGAGCTCGGTGTCGACGAAGAGAGCGCCGTCGGGGTGCGCGACGGCCTGCGCGATCGCGGTCTCCGCCTCTGCTGCCGACGCGCGCAGCGCGGTGAGCCCGTCGACGCCGGTCGCCGAGAACACGGGCCGCTCCACGGCGGCGAGCTGAGCGGGGGTGATACCGGAGGCGTCGATGCCCCCGGGTGGCGTGAGCAGCGGTCCCACGGCGTGGACGGGGTTGTAGAACGAGCGGTCCGGTTCGGGGAAGTTGTCGGCGTCGCCCTGGGCCTGCAGGGGGTCGTTCTCCCAGAACCGCCCGGTCGCGGCGGAGTACAGGGCGTCGATCCGCAGCGGGACGCCGGCGTCGTCGAGGGTGAGCGTGTCTCCGACGGCGAGCCCGAGCGAGCGGGCGGCGGAGTCGGGGAGCGCGACGCCCGGGGCGGCGGTCGGCCAGGCTCCGGCGACCAGGGTGGCCTCGGCCGCCGGATCGTCCAGTTCGGCGAGGTAGGAGAAGACTCCGTCGCCGGTGCTCGACCACTCCGAGGTCGACCAGCCGCTGCTCGCCCAGGCGACCCCGTCGCCGTACGCCTCGCGGGTGGCGGTGTCGACCGCCGAGCGCGCGTCGACGACGGGGCTCGCGGGCGCGAGGACCCTGACGGTCACGTCGACCCGGTCGCTCGCGAGCGCGGTCAGTGTTCCGCTGACGCCGCTCTGCTCGGTCGAGTGCACCAGGAGGAGCGAGCCGCAGAGGACGGAGCCGGCGAGGATCGCGACCGCGAGGACGAGGGCGAACAGCCTCGCGTGCGTGCGCCAGCGGCGCACGGCGAGTGCGGCGGCCCAGAGGGGCAGCGATCCGGACGCGGTGACGACCGTGCACCTCCTTCGGTGACTGATCCTGCGGTCGAGACCGCGCGCCGAGTCTAGGCGCGGGAGAGCGCTCTCGGGGCCGCGGTCCCACCCGCGCAGTCGCCGCGAGCCTGCTGCTCGAGCAGCCGCCGCAGCCGGCGTACCGGGTCACCACGGACGTCGGTCCCCACCTGCATCCGATCCGCAGGAGTCGTGGCTCTGCGACGACGGGCAGACCCGGGTGCGGGCGGTAACAATCGGGCAACGGTGTCGAAAGCAACCCTGACCGGCGATTCTCTTGCTGATAGCTCATCTATGCATCGATTCACGGCGCGACAGCGCGCGGCGGAGGTTTGCTCAGGCACGGCTCCGCGGCTACCGTGGACGGCGGTCCTCGAGACCCCGATGAATCGGTCCGCGCTCGCGCGGCGTCCACCAGGACGCGCCGCGAACGTACGGTCAACGGGAGCGGAGGCGGCCCCGCGGTCGCCTCTCGGACACCGGAATCGCCTCCGCACGACACCGCCCACGCGGTCCGCGGAGGCTCGACGTACGGCGTGTCCCACGCTCCCGACCCGGCACCACGAGATGAGAGTGCAGGGATGCGTCCCCGCACGCCTACGGAGTGCACGTGCAGCAGAACCACCAGTCCACCAGCGAGCCCGCGAGCGGGGTGAGCACCGCTCCGGCCCTCGAGGCGCGGGGCCTGTTCAAGGTCTTCGGCCGACGGCCCGAGGAGGTCGTGAAGCGCCTTCGCTCGGGCTCGGACCGCGGCACCCTCACGGCGCTCGGCACCGCGGCCGTGATCGACACCTCCTTCGAGGTTCGCCGCGGCGAGATCTTCGTCGTGATGGGGCTCTCCGGCTCCGGCAAGTCGACCCTGATCCGCATGCTCAACGGCCTCCAGGAGCCCACCGATGGCGAGGTGCTGATCGACGGCACCTCGATCACCGGGGTCTCGGAGGCGGAGCTGCGGCGGGTCCGCCGCTCGTCGATCTCGATGGTGTTCCAGCACTTCGCGCTGCTCCCGCACCGCACGGTGCTCGACAACGTCGCCTACCCGCTCGAGATCCAGGGCGTCCCCGCGGCCGAGCGGCGCGAGCGCGCCCTCGTCGCGGTGGAGCGCGCCGGCCTCGCGGGCTGGCACGAGAAGATGCCCGACGAGCTCTCGGGAGGCATGCGCCAGCGCGTCGGTCTCGCCCGCGCGCTCGCCGCCGACACCGACATCGTCCTGATGGACGAGGCGTTCTCGGCGCTCGACCCGCTGATCCGCCGCGAGATGCAGGAGCAGCTGATCGAGCTGCAGCACGAGCTCGGCAAGACGATCGTCTTCATCACCCACGACCTCAACGAGGCGATGTTCCTCGGCGACCGCATCGCGGTCATGCGCGACGGCCGCATCGTGCAGATCGGCACTCCGGAGGAGATCCTCACCGATCCCGCCAACGACTACGTGGCGCAGTTCGTCCAGGACGTCGACCGCGCCCGCGTGCTCACCGCCGCGGCCGTCATGGAGCCCGCGCGCTCGGTCGTCACGCTCGCGGCAGGCCCCCGGGCGGCGCTGCGCGGCATGCGCGATCTGCAGACCTCGGCGGCGTTCGTCGTCGGCAGCGGTCGACGCCTGATCGGCACCGTCCGCGACCGCGACGTGATCGAGCAGGTGCGCCGGAGCGAGGTCGACCTCTCGGCCGTCGTCGTCTCGGACGTCGTCACCGTCTCGCCCGACACCGCGCTCAGCGAGATCATCGAGCCGGCCGTCGAGTCGGCGCTCCCCGTCGCCGTGGTCGACGCCGACGGGCGCCTCCTCGGCGCGATCCCGCGGGTCACTCTGCTCGCCGCACTCGGCAACATCACCTCGCACACGGGGGAGCAGCCGGTGATCGAACCGCCGGCCACGGTCTCGACCGAGATCGTGACCGCCACCCTGCACGCGACGGGCGGCCCCGTCGACGACGCCGTGCTCGTGACCGAGGGAGGTGTGCGATGAGCATCCGCCTGCCCCTCGGCGACGCGGCGGAATCCGCCGTCGACTTCCTCACCCTGACCTTCCAGCCGGTGTTCGACCTGATCAGCACCGTCTTCAGCGCGCTCTACTCCGGCGTCGACCTCGTGCTCGCGACTCCGCCGTTCTGGGTGATCGTCGCCTTCATCGCGGTCCTCGGCTATGCCGCGCGCGGCTGGGTGTTCGCGATCGGATCCGCGGCCGGACTCCTCCTGATCGCGAGCGTCGATCAGTGGGAGAACGCGATGGACTCGCTCGCCCTCGTCCTCGTCGCCTCGGTGATCGCCATCGCGCTGAGCGTGCCGCTGGGCGTGCTCGCGGCGCGCAACCGCAGCGCCTCCGCCGTCATCAGACCCGTGCTCGACCTGATGCAGACGATGCCGGCGTTCGTGTACCTGATCCCGGCGCTCATCCTCTTCCGCGTCGGCGTCGTGCCCGGCATCGTCGCGACGATCGTGTTCGCGATGGCCCCCGGCGTCCGTCTGACCGAGCTGGGGATCCGCGGCGTCGACCCCGAGCTGGTCGAGGCGGGGGAGTCGTTCGGCTCGTCGAAGTGGCGGATCCTGCGCCAGATCCAGCTCCCGCTCGCGCTGCCGTCGATCCTCGCGGGACTCAACCAGGTGATCATACTGTCGCTCTCGATGGTGGTCATCGCGGGCATGGTCGGCGCGGGTGGTCTCGGCGGCGACGTCGTGGCGAGCATCGGCCGGATCGACGTGGCGCTCGGCTTCGAGGCGGGCATCGCCGTGGTGGTCCTCGCGATCATCCTCGACCGGATGACCGGCGCTCTCGGCGCGCCCTCGCCGGCCCGCGTCGCCCGAGCAGGCAGTCGCCGCGCCGTCGTCGCGACCCGTGCGGCCATCGCCGCCGTGTCGGTCGCGGTCGTCGCCTCCCTCGGCGCCTCGGCGCTGGCGGCTCCGGCGAGCACCGCCTCCGTCGACAACGGCGACCGCGGTGACGTGACGATCGCCGTGTTCCAGGGCTGGGACGAGGGGATCGCCGTCTCGGCGCTCTGGGAGTCGGTGCTCGAGGAGCAGGGCTACGACGTCACGCTGCAGAGCGCGGATGTCGCGCCCGGCTTCTCGGGGCTCGCGAGCGGCGACTACGACCTCGCCCTCGACACCTGGCTGCCGACCACCCACGCGAGCTACGTCGAGCGCTACGGCGACGACATCGTCGATCTGGGCGCGTGGAACGACGAGGCGAAGCTGACCATCGCGGTCAACGCCGACGCTCCGATCGACTCGCTCGAGGAGCTCGCGGCGAACCCCGACGTGGTCGGGAACCGCCTCGTCGGCATCGAGCCGGGCTCCGGGTTGAACACGATCACCTCCGAGGAGGTCATCCCCGGCTACGGCCTCGAGGGGATGGAGTACCTCACCTCGTCGACCCCGGCGATGCTGCAGGAGCTCTCGAGTGCGACAGCGGCGGGCGAGAACATCGCGGTCACGCTGTGGCGCCCGCACTGGGCCTACGACGCGTTCCCGATCAAGGATCTCGAGGACCCGTTGGGCCTGCTCGGCGACGCCGAGGGGCTGCACTCGTTCGGCTCCGCGGCGTTCGAGGGCGATTTCCCGACGCTCTCCAGGTGGATGCGCGATTTCCGGATGGACTCGGACACGCTCTACTCGCTCGAGAACGCCCTCTTCAACGACGGCGCCGCCGATCAGGACGCGGCCCTCGCCTCCTGGATCGACGAGAACCGCGAGTACGTCGACGGCCTCACTAACTGAGCCCGGACGCCCCTCCGCGTCGAGCGGAGGGGCTCGTCGTCAGGCGCGGGCCGCCGCGTACTGCTCGCGGATGACCGCGCGGTGATCCGGCGCAGGCTCCGCGAGCGACGTGACCTCCCACGTCGGCCGTTCGCCCGTCAGCGCCCACGCCGCCTGCACGGCGGCGCCGTCGGCCACGTACTCGCCCGGGGTCGGCACCACGACCGGCACGTCGAACACCTGCGACGCCGCGAGCTGCACGGCGCGATTCTGCGCCGCTCCGCCGATCAGCAGGATCCGCCGCGCCTCGACGCCCTGCGCGCGCACCGCGTCGAGGCCGTCGGCGAGCCCGCAGAGCATGCCCTCGATGGCGGCGCGCGCCAGGTTCGGCCGGGTCGTCGAGGCGATCGTCATGCCGTGCAGGCTCGCGGTCGCATCCGGCAGGTTGGGCGTCCGCTCGCCCTCGAAGTAGGGGACCAGCACGAGGCCGCCGGAGCCGGGCTCGGCCTCGAGGGCCAGGGCCGCGAAGTCGTCGAAGCCGCTGCCGAGCAGTGCCGCGGTCGAGGCGAGCACGCGCGCCGCGTTCAGCGTCGCCACCAGCGGCAGGAAGCGGCCGCTCGCGTCCGCGAAGCCCGCGACGGTCCCGGAGGCGTCGCGCACCGGCGAGTCCGTCACCGCGAACACGGTGCCGCTCGTGCCGATGCTGACGACCACGTCGCCCGGGCCCGCGCCGAGCCCGAGGGCGGCGCCCGCGTTGTCGCCCGCGCCGGGGCCGACGACGACGCCGCTCGGGGTGGTGCCCGCCGCCTCCGACGGCCCGAGCACCCGGGGCAGCAGCGGCCGATGGCCGAGCGAGCGCTCGAGCAGCTCGAGGTCGTAGCCGTCGGCGCCCCAGTACGAGGTGCCGGAGGCGTCGGAGCGATCGGTCGTGAGCGCGTCGAGCTGCGGCGCATCGGGACCGTAGCCGAGCAGGCGCCAGGTCAGCCAGTCGTGGGGGAGCGCCACGGCGGCGACGCGCGCGGCGTTCTCGGGCTCGGCGTCGCGCAGCCAGCGGAGCTTCGTGGCGGTGAAGGAGGCGACGGGCACGCTGCCGGTGCGCTGGGCCCACGCGTCCGCTCCCAGCTCCTCGATCAGGTCGCGCGCGGCGCCGGCGCTGCGGGTGTCGTTCCAGAGCAGCGCGGGGCGGATGACGCGACCCTCGGCGTCCAGGACGACCATGCCGTGCTGCTGCCCGCCGACCGAGATCGCGGCGACGTCGTCGAAGCCGCCGGCGTCCGCGATCGCGAGCTGCAGCGCCTCCCACCACGCGGCCGGATCGACCTCGGTGCCGTCGGGGTGAGCGGCGCGGCCCGTGCGGACGACGGCTCCGCTCTCGAGATCGCGGACGACCACCTTGCAGCTCTGGGTGGAGGAGTCGATGCCTGCGACGAGCGTCATCGCCGTCACCTTTCCGTACGGGCGGAGGGGTCGCCTCCGCCGGGAGACAGGAGAACGGACGAGACCCCGCGTCGAGCGCGGGATCTCGTCCGTATCGGAGCCGGAGGGGCCCCGGGGGAGTGGGTCAGCGGGCGCCGAGCAGGTGCTCGGTGGCCAGCTGCTGGAGCTTCACGAAGCCGAAGCCCTTGCCGCCCAGGTAGGCGTCGGTGTCGAAGTCCTCGTACGAGGCGGAGTCGGCGAGCAGGTCGTCGTACGACTCGCCCTCGTTCAGCGTCGGCTGCGCGAGCTCGAGGACCTTGGCGGCCTGGAGCGCCTCCTGCACCTCGGGGTCGGCGCGGAAGGCCGCGGCGCGCTCCTTGAGCAGCAGGTAGGTGCGCATGTTGGCGGCGGCCGAGTCCCAGACTCCGGTCTCGTCCTCGGTGCGCGAGGGCTTGTAGTCGAAGTGGCGGGGGCCGTCGTACGAGGGGACGCCGCCCGGGCCGCCGTTCTCGAGCAGGTCGACGAGCGAGAACGCGTTGTGCAGGTCGCCGTGACCGAAGACGAGGTCCTGGTCGTACTTGATGCCGCGCTGGCCGTTGAGGTCGATGTGGAAGAGCTTGCCGTGGTACAGCGCCTGGGCGATGCCGGCGGTGAAGTTGAGGCCCGCCATCTGCTCGTGGCCGGTCTCGGGGTTCACACCCACGAGCTCGGGGCGCTCGAGCGAGTCGATGAAGGCGATCGCGTGGCCCAGCGTCGGCAGCAGGATGTCGCCGCGGGGCTCGTTGGGCTTGGGCTCGATCGCGAAGCGGATGTCGTAGCCCTTGTCGGTGACGTAGTCGCCGAGCAGGTTGACGGCCTCGCGGTAGCGCTCGAGGGCCGAGCGGATGTCCTTGGCGGAGTCGTACTCGGCGCCCTCGCGGCCGCCCCACATCACGAAGGTCTTGGCGCCGAGCTCGGCGGCGAGGTCGAGGTTGCGGAGCACCTTGCGCAGCGCGAAGCGGCGGACGGCGCGGTCGTTCGACGTGAAGCCGCCGTCCTTGAACACCGGGGCGCTGAAGAGGTTGGTGGTGACCATCGGCACGATGAGGCCGGTCGAGTCGAGGGCGCCCTTGAGGCGGTCGATCTGGGTCTGGCGCTCGGCGTCGGTCGAGCCGAAGGCGAAGAGGTCGTCGTCGTGGAACGTGAGTCCGTAGGCGCCGAGCTCGCTGAGCTTCTCGACGGCATGCACCACGTCGAGCGGCGGGCGGGTCGGGCCGCCGAACGGGTCCGCCCCGTTGTAGCCGATGGTCCAGAGGCCGAAGGAGAACTTGTCCTCGCGGGTGGGGGTCAGAGACATGGAACCGATCCTTTCCGGCGACGTCGCCGAATTGTTGTTGCGCCCAACATATCGGGGGCGGGGACGAGGCGCAATGGCGCGGGCGCCGCGTCGCGTCGATATGTGGTGCCGCCGAACGAATTCCTTGCGGAAGCGTTTCGACTGTGCGTACAGTGCACTGCAGCACGATCGGTCGAAGCGCTTCGAAGCCTCGATCGCACCGACGACGAGGTCCGGCAGGAGGAACGATGGCGACCATCCACGACGTCGCCCGCGCCGCCGGGGTCTCGATCAGCACGGTCTCGTACGCCCTCTCTGGCAAGCGCTCGATCGCCGCCACGACGCGTCAGCGCGTCGAGGACGCGGTCCGCCAGCTCGACTACCGGCCGCACGCCGGGGCGCGGATGCTCGCCGGGGCGCGGACCCACATCCTCGCGCTCTCGGCGCCGATGCGCGGCGAGCTGCACCTCCCCACGCACATGCGCTTCGTGACCGAGGTGCTCGAGCGGGCCCGCGAGTCCGACTACGACGTGCTGCTGCTCGTCACCGACGAGGCGTCCAGTGGCATCGGCCGCGTCTCGTCCTCCTCCCTCGTCGACGGCATCGTCCTGATGGGTGTCGACGACGACGACCAGCGGGCCACGCTGATCCGCGAGGCGGGTGTTCCCGCGACCTTCATCGGCGTCCCCTCCGACGCGCACGACCTCGCCTGCGTCGACCTCGACTTCGCCGAGGCCGCGCGGCAGAGCGTGCGCACCCTCGCCGAGAACGGCCACCGCTCGATCGGCCTGATCGAGCACCCGCAGTCGTACACCGACCGCAACGCCGGCTTCGTGCGCCGCTACGACGACGCGTTCCGCAGCGAGTGCACGGCCCTCGGCCTCGACCTCGTCGTGGAGCGCCCGCACCTCGGCCGCGGCAGCGCCGTCGCGGCGATCGACGCGGTCCTCGCGGCAGCGCCCACCGCCCTCGTGCTGCACTGCAACGAGCCCGTGGCGGAGGCGGTCCTCGACCGCGTCCTCGAGCGCGGTCTGAGCGTGCCGGGCGATCTCTCCGTGCTCGCCGCCTGCGCGAGCTACGACGGCGCGACGCTGCCGGTCCCCGTCAGCTCGATCCCGCTGCCACTGGAGGCGATGTGCCGCGCGGCCGTCGCGCGGACCCTCCAGCAGATCGACTCCGGTCGCACCGTCGGCGTCGAGCTGCTCCCACCCCACTACGTCGACCACGGCTCCATCGCGCTCGCGCCGAGTGGCGCGCTCGCTCCGCTCGTCTCCTGATCCTTCCCGTCCTCCGATCCACCTCCGTCCGCCCATCGTCGAAACGCTTCGAAGCCTCCTCGGCCACTGAGAGAGCGCTCCACGCCGCCTGCACCATCCCGCCACAGCCCTGCGGCACCCATTCAAAGGAGAACACCCGCAATGTCGCTTCGTTCCAGCACTGCCTTCCACCGTCCGAGCGCGTCCTCGGTCGGCGCCCTCAGCCGCCGCGGCCTGATCGCCGGCGGCGTCGGCATCAGCGCGATGTTCGCGCTGGCCGCCTGCTCGGGGGGCGGCTCCGACGCCGGCTCCGACGCCCTCTCCACCACCGTCGACGGCGCCGGCCGCACCCTCACCATGTGGGACTTCGAGACCCCCGACAGCGACCGCGGCATCGCCTGGCTCGCCGCGCGCGACATCTTCACCAAGGAGACCGGCGCCGAGATCGCCTACGAGTTCAAGGCCTTCGAGCAGCTCCGCACCGGCGCCAGCCAGATCTTCAACTCCAACTCGGCTCCGGATGTCGTCGAGTACAACAAGGGCAACGCGACCAGCGGACTGCTCTCGAGCCAGGGACTGCTCACCAACCTCGACGAGGCGGTCGAGTTCTACGGCTGGGACAAGCTCATCCCGGGCGCGCTCCAGACGACCGCCAAGTACGACGACAAGGGCATCATGGGCTCCGGCTCCTGGTACGGCATCCCCAACTACGGTGAGTTCACCTTCGTCTACTACAACGAGGACGCCTTCGCCGCGAACGGCCTCGAGGTGCCGACCAGCTACGACGAGTTCCTCGCCGTGCTCGACGCCTTCGTCGCCAAGGGCATCACCCCGCTGGCCGAGGCCGGCGCCGAGTATCCGCTGCAGCAGCTCTTCTACCAGCTCGCGCTGCTGAAGGCCGATCGCTCCTGGATCACCGACTACCAGACCTACACCGGCGAGGTCGACTTCGAGGACGCGGCGTGGAGCTACGCGGCCGACCAGCTCAAGACCTACGTCGACAAGGGCTACTTCTCGGCCGATGCCTCCGGGCTCAAGGCCGAGGACGCGGGTACCGCCTTCATCTCGGGCGAGTACCCGATCTTCTTCTCGGGCTCGTGGTGGTTCGGCCGCTTCAAGACCGAGATCACGGGCTTCGAGTGGAACACCTTCCTCTTCCCCGGCGCAGAGTTCACGATGGGCTCCGCGGGCAACCACTGGGTCATCCCCGAGACGGCGAAGAACAAGGACCTCGCCTACAAGTGGATCGACATCACGATGCGCCCCGAGATCCAGAACCTCATCGGCAACAACGGAGGAATCCCGCTGGTCGTCGACGAGACCGCGATCACCGACGAGAAGAGCAAGGAGCTGCTCTCGCAGTGGAAGACGGTCGTCGACGGCGACCAGCTCTCCTTCTACCCCGACTGGCCCACCGCGACCTTCTACGACGACCTCGTCGCGGCGACCCAGGAGCTCATCAACGGCTCGAAGGACGAGACCGACATGCTCTCCGAGCTCCAGGAGAAGTACGACGACGGCGTCGCCGACATCAAGTGACGCTGCGCGTCACTTGATTCGGCGACGAAAGGCGGCAGCCCCGCGCCCGCGGGCGCGGAACAGCCGCGGCAGCCTCTGAATCGTGACGGCGGCCCCTACAGGGGCCGCACCACGGTCGTCAGAATCCCCACCTCGCGAGATGCCACTCGCGCACGCCCCACTCGGCGTGTCGCGTACGCGAGTGGCATCTCGCCCACCCCCGAGCACATCCCCGGACGAAGGACTACGACATGACGACGACCGCCCCGCGTCGCACGGAGAGCGCACCGCCGCCTCCGGCCGCGAAGGCCCCCCGCGAGAAGCGCGCCGGCGGCTACTGGCTCTACCTGATCCCCGGGTTCGTGCTGTTCACGTTCATCGTGCTCATCCCGCTGATCTGGAACATCTACATCAGCTTCACCTCGTGGCGCGGCATCAAGCCGCCCATCTTCATCGGCCTCGACAACTGGATCGAGCTGATGGGGGACGACCAGTTCTGGACGTCCTTCCTCAACTCCGTCTACATGATCATCGCGATGGTGATCGTCCCGACGATCCTCGGCCTGCTGCTCGCCGCCATCCTGTTCGACCTGGTCGGCAAGAAGTTCGGCGGCAGGCTCGCCAGCTTCCTCCGGGCGACCTACTACCTGCCGCAGATCCTCCCCACGGTCATCGCGGCGATCGTGATCGGCTGGATCCTCCGCCCCGACAACGGCGCGCTCAACTCGATCCTCGAGGCCGTGGGTCTCGGCTCGCTGGCGCACGACTGGCTCGGCAAGCCCGACACCGCGATGCTCTCGATCATGGTCGTGATGATCTGGGTGCAGCTCGGCTACCCGGTCGTCATCTTCATGGCCGCCCTGCAGCGCGTCGATCCCGAGCTGTACGAGGCCGCCGAGCTCGACGGCGCCAACTGGTTCCAGCGCTTCCGCTGGATCACCATCTCGATCATCCGCCCCGAGGTCTTCGTGGTCACCCTGACCTGCACCATCGCGGCGCTGAAGGTCTTCGGACCGATCTACGCGCTGACCCGCGGCGGGCCGGGCGATTCGACGATCGTGCCCAGCTACTACTCCTACACCGAGTTCTTCCAGAAGCAGCAGGTGGGCTACGGCGCGACCATCGCGACCGCTCTCACGATCGTCATCGTGATCCTGGCCGTCCTGTTCATCCGCGCCCAGGAGCGCGTCGAGCGCAGCGAAGGAGTCCGCTGATGTCGGCCATCGAGACCCTGCCCCTCACTCAGGCCGGCACAGAGGACAGTGACCTGACCACTCCCAAGAAGGCGCCCAAGGCGTCGAAGGGCGCGACCAAGCGCACCCTCGGCGACTGGATGATCCTGCTCGTGGCGGTCGTGATCGGACTCGTGATCATCAGCCCCGTCGTGCTGATCCTGCTCAACTCGTTCAAGTCCCCGACCGACTACTCGGCGAACGGTCCGCTGTCGATCCCGACCGGCCTCTCGTTCGACGGACTCTCGACCTTCTGGGAGCGCGTCAACTTCCCCGAGAAGCTCGGCAACTCGATCCTGATCTCCGGCTCCGTCGCGATCCTCGCGGTCGTGCTCTCGGTGCTGAACGCCTACGCGATCGGGATCGGACGCGTCCGCGGCCGGAGCTGGATCATCATCCTGTTCCTGCTGGCGAACATGCTGCCCCAGGAGGCGCTGCTCTACCCGCTGTACTACATGTTCAAGGCGGTCGGCATCTACGACAGCCAGCTCTCGGTGATCATCATCTTCACCGTGATCCAGTCGGCGTTCGGCACCTATCTGCTCTCGAGCGTCTACGGCACCTTCCCCAAGGAGATCCTCGAGGCCGCGGCTCTCGACGGCGCCTCGAAGTGGCAGGTGCTCACCCGGGTGATCGTCCCGATCTCGCGGCCGACCCTCTCGGTGCTGATGATCTTCTTCTTCATCTGGACCTGGAACGAGTTCCTCATCCCGCTGGTGTTCCTGGTCAGCGATGCGACGCAGACCGTGCCGATCGCGATCTCGAGCCTCCAGGGCGACAAGATCATGGACGTCACGACGACCAGCGCCAGCGCTCTTCTGGGCCTGCTGCCGACGCTGATCTTCTTCCTGATCTTCCAGCGCACGCTGACCCGCGGCATCACCGCCGGCGCGGTCAAGTAGCACCACTATCGCCGCGGGGCGGGCTCCTCCTGAGCCGCCCCGTGGCGCTCCTCTTCTTCGGCGCGCTCCGACGAGCGCGATCACCGCCCCGGAAAGGCACACGCATGAAGTTCACCGACGGGTTCTGGCAGACGAGGGCAGGATTCACGCCCCTCTTCTCGCAGGAGGCGTACGACATCCGCACCGACGGTTCGACGCTCGAGGTGATCGCTCCGACCAAGGTGATCCAGGGTCGCGGCGATGTGCTCAACCGCCCCACGCTGACCGTCACGGTCTCGTCCCCCGCCGAGGGCGTCGCGAAGGTGCGCATCGAGCACTGGCGCGGCACCGCGACGCGCCCCGGGTTCGACCTGGTCGACGGCTCCGTCGGCGAGGCGAGGGTCACGGAGGCGGGCGGCGTGCTCCGCACGGGCGATCTCGAGGTCCGCTTGGCGCAGGGCGCACCGTGGTCACTCGAGTTCTGGGACACCGCGACCGGCACCCGCCTCACCGGCTCCGGGCACAAGGCGCAGGGCTACCTGACGGGTCCCGACGGCGAGGCCTACCTGCACGAGCAGCTCGATCTCGGCGTCGGGGAGCTCGTCTACGGCCTCGGCGAGCGCTTCGGCCCCTTCGTCAAGAACGGCCAGACCGTCGACGTCTGGAACGCCGACGGCGGCACCTCCTCCGAGCAGGCCTACAAGAACGTCCCGTTCTACCTCTCGAGCCGCGGCTACGGCGTGCTCGTCAACGACCCGGGCCTGGTCTCGTTCGAGATCGGCTCGGAGGCGGTCGAGCGCGTGCAGTTCTCGGTCGGTGGCGAGGCGCTGGAGTACCTGGTGATCCAGGGCCCGACGAAGAAGGACGTGCTGCGCCGCTACACCGGGCTCGCCGGCCGCCCGGCCGTCGTCCCCGCCTGGACCTACGGACTCTGGCTCACCACCAGCTTCACCACGAGCTACGACGAGGAGACGGTCACCTCCTTCATCGACGGCTTCGCCGAGCGGGAGCTGCCGCTCTCGGCCTTCCACTTCGACTGCTTCTGGATGCGCGAGTTCCAGTGGACCGACCTCGAGTGGGACCCGCGCACCTTCCCCGATCCCGAGGGGATCCTCGCCCGCCTGCACGAGCGCGGCCTGCACACCTGCGTCTGGATCAACCCCTACATCGCGCAGGCCTCCGCCCTCTTCGCGGAGGGCCGCGAGAAGGGCTACCTGCTGCGCACCGCCTCCGGCGACGTCTGGCAGTGGGACCTGTGGGTCGCCGGCATGGCGCTGATCGACTTCACCAACCCGGAGGCGACGCGCTGGTTCCAGGACAAGCTGCGCATCCTCGTGCGCCAGGGAGTCGACTCGTTCAAGACCGACTTCGGCGAGCGCATCCCCTCCGAGGGCGTGGTCTGGCACGACGGCACCGACCCCGAGGCGATGCACAACTGGTACACCCAGCTCTACAACCGCGCCGTGTTCGAGGTGCTCGAGGAGGAGCTCGGCGAGGGTCGCGCGGCCCTCTTCGCCCGCAGTGCCACCGTCGGCGGCCAGGCGCTGCCCGTGCACTGGGGCGGCGACAACACCTCCTCGTACGTGTCGATGGCCGAGACCCTGCGCGGCGGGCTCTCGCTCGCCCTCGGCGGCTTCGGCTTCTGGGCGCACGACATCGGCGGCTTCGAGGGCACGCCCGATCCCGGCGTGTTCAAGCGCTGGCTCGCCTTCGGCCTGCTCTCGTCGCACTCGCGACTGCACGGCTCGTCGTCGGTGCGCGTGCCGTGGGCGTTCGACGAGGAGGCGGTCGAGGTCACCCGCCGCTTCACGAGGCTCAAGCTCTCGCTGATGCCCTACCTGTTCGCTGCGGGAGCGGAGGCGGCGCGCGTCGGCACCCCCGTCATGCGCCCGATGACGCTCGAGTTCGAGGACGACCGGAACGCCGCGCACCTCGACACGCAGTACATGCTCGGCCACGACCTGCTGGTCGCTCCGGTGTTCACCGCCGACGGCTCGGTCGAGTTCTACCTGCCCCGCGGCCTCTGGACCAGCTGGTGGACCGGCGAGACGATCGCCTCGACGGGGGAGTGGCGCCGCGAGGTGCACGGCTTCGACTCGCTGCCGCTCTACGTCCGCGAGGGCGCGGTGATCCCGGTCGGCGCGCGCAGCGACGTCGCCGAGTACGACTACCTCGACGGGCTCGAGCTCCGGGTCTTCCCCGGCGGCGACGGCGCGACCGAAGTGCGGGTCGTGGCGCACGACTCCGGAGCCGAGACCGTGTTCACCGTGACCCGTTCGGGAGGCGACGTGGCCGTCGACGCGCCCGCCGGCTCCTGGAGCTGGACCCGCGCCGGAGCCTGAGTCGCGCAACGTCAGCTGAGAGGGCTTCTCGCGCACCATCGTGCGCGACGACTCTTCTCAGCTGACGTTATGCGCGGCGGGCGCCGTCCCGCCCGCCGATAGGCTGGCTCCGGCCAGAAGAGGAGATCGCGGAATGCCCGACCACGCGACGCGCGGCAACAACCTCGACCGGGTCCGGCGCCACAACCTCGCCGCGATCCTCCGTCTCGTCCACCGCGGCGGCCCGCGATCCCGCTCGCAGCTCACGCGGGCGACCGGGCTCAACCGCTCCACGATCGCGGCTCTCGTCGGCGAGCTCGTCGAGCTCGGCATCGTCCGCGAGCGCGACCCCGACACGGTGAACCAGGTGGGGCGCCCGAGCCCGATCGTCGAGGCCGATCCGCGGATCGTCGCCCTCGCCGTGAACCCCGAGATCGACGCGGTGACCGTCGCGGTCGTCGGCTTCGACGCCGAGGTGCGCCACCGCATCCGCCGCACCGCCTCCGTGCCGACCGCCGAGGCCGCCGCGCGCCTCGCGGCCGACGCCGTCGCCGAGCTCCTCGCCGAGCTGCCGGAGGACGTCCGCACCGTCGGGATCGGCGTCGCCGTCCCCGGCCTCGTCCGCGACGCCGACGGACTCGTCAGGGTCGGCCCGCACCTCGGCTGGTCCGACGAGCCGTTCTCGCGCATGCTCGCCGAGGCGACTGGCCTCCCCGTCCTGTCGGCCAACGACGCGAACCTCGGCGCGCTCGCCGAGAGCGTCCTCGGCGCCGGCCGCGACGTCTCGCACCTCGTCTACCTCAACGGCGGCGCGAGCGGCATCGGCGCCGGCGTCATCGTCAGAGGCACGCCGCTGCACGGCATCGACGGCTACGCGGGCGAGATCGGCCACACCCTGGTCAACAGCGCGGGCGTCGACTGCCACTGCGGCGCGATCGGCTGCCTCGAGACCGAGGTGGGGCGCGCCGAGCTGCTCACGGTGCTGGGGCTCGAGGAGAGCGAGCGGCTCGAGGAGGCGCTCGCCGCTTCCGAGGACCCCGCCGTGCGCACCGAGGTCGAGCGGCAGCTCGGGCACCTCGCGGTGGCGCTGCGCAACGTCATCAACATCTTCAACCCGCAGCTCGTGGTGCTCGGCGGGTTCCTGGGCGCGCTCGTCGGAGTCGCACCCGGGTTCCTCGAGGCGCGGCTGGCGCGCGGCGGCCCCTTCCGTGTCGCGCTCGACTCCGTGCGCATCGCCCGGACCGAGCTCGGCGGCGATCTGCTGATGCTCGGAGCCGCCGAGCTCGCCTTCGAGCACCTGCTGGCCGACCCGCTGACGGCCGAGCTGCACCCGGCCTGACTCGGCGTCGGTCACGCGGCGCCGACCTGCAGCCGGGTCATCAGGCGTCGATCCGGCCTCGACGACCTGTCCGCCCGCGATGGGCACAAGGAGAGGGTCGGATCTAGCGGGACGAGGCAGCGGTCTCGGGCCAGTGGTCGAGGGCGACGATGAAGCCCTGGACGAGCCGCTCGAAGCTCCGGTCCACGTCGGCGCTCCATTGGAACGCTCCTGCCGTCTCGTACGAGACGAACCCGTGCAGCGTGGAGCGGAAGGCGCGGACGGCGTCCACCGCGTCGTCGCCCTCGAGGCGGTAGGCGGCGAGGACGTCGGCGATCACCTGGATCGCGGCGACCGAGACGGCCTCGTCGTCGACGTCGCCGGGCGCCGGCATCAGGTTCGCCGCCTCGTACCGGGCAGGGTGCTCCCGTGCCCAGTCGCGGTAGGCGTGCGACATCGCCGCGATCGCGTCCGCGCCGGAGCGGCCGGCGGAGGACCGCGCGAGGACTCCGCCCAGTGCGCGCTTGGCGTGCACGGCGATGTCGCGGTGCAGGCCCGCCATCGAGTCGATGTGCTTGTAGAGGGAGGGCTGGCGGACGCCGAGGCGCTCCGCGAGGGCCGAGAGCGTGAGCCGGGCGAGGCCCACCTCGTCGGCCATCGCGGCTGCCTCCTCCGCCACGCGGTCCCTGGTCAGTCCGGCCCTAGGCACGGTGGCCGGCGCTCGTCGAGTTCATGGTCTCGAGCATGGCCGCCTTGGGGCCTATAAGCAATAGCTGATGGCTATTGACTATAGCTTCGCAGCGGAGCATGCTGACTCCACCACCCGCCGCACCCGAAGAACGGAAGACACCATGAGCATCGTCCTCGCCACCACGGTCGACATCATCGCCACTCCTGAGGAGGTCTGGGAGGTGCTCTCCGACTTCTCCGCGTACGGCGAGTGGAGCAACTTCTCCCGTGTCGACGGAACCGCAGAGCTCGGCAGCACCCTGCGGATGCGGATGCGGATGCCCGGGTTCTGGTTCTCCTCGACGGTCACCGCCGTCGACGAGGCCCGCGAGCTGCAGTGGTCGGCGACGCTCCTCTCGGCGGGGCTCTTCCTCGGCGAGCACTCCTTCGTCCTCAGTGTCACCGACGACGGCGGCACCCGGGTCCACAACACCGAGACGTTCTCGGGAGCGCTCACCGGGCCGTTCACGGGTCTCTTCGCGAAGAACCACGGCGACGGGGGCTACGCGGCGTTCAACCAGTCGCTCAAGCGCCGGGTCGAGGCGCGGGTCCCGCAGGCGTCCTGAGTCCGGAGGGACGGGTTGTCGAATGGATTCGATGAATCGGGAATAGACGGTTCGCCGCGTCGCTTTCTGTGAGGAGCGGTGCAGATCCGAGGGTCGGCCGCGACTCCTCCGACCGCTCCGCACTGCCTCCGCGCAGGAAGGCCCTCGTGACCTCGACCTCCACCCCCTCGACCGCGGTGCACCGCCACCCCGGCGACGCGCTGTCGAACCGCCAGCGCCTGATCTACGTGATCGTCCTGGGCGCGCTGACCGCCCTCGGCCCGTTCACGATCGACCTCTACCTCCCCGCGTTCCCCGCCCTGCAGAGCGAGCTGAACGTCTCGGAGGCGGCCGTGCAGCTCACCCTCACCGGCACCACCCTCGGCTTCGCCCTCGGGCAGCTGGTCGTCGGACCGTGGAGCGACGTGGTCGGCCGGCGGCTGCCGATCCTGCTCGCGACCTCGCTGCACGTGCTCGCCTGCATCGGCGCGGCCTTCGCGCCCGAGATCGTCTCGCTCGGCGTCTTCCGCTTCCTGATGGGTGCCGGCGCGGCAGCGGGCGGAGTCGTCGCGATGGCGATGGTCCGCGACCTCTTCGGCGGTCGTCCCCTCGTCAAGATGCTCTCGCGCCTGGCCCTCGTGTCCGGTCTCGCCCCGGTGCTCGCACCCGTGATCGGCTCGCAGCTGCTGCTCGTCATGGACTGGCGCGGCATCTTCGTCTTCCTCGCCGCCTACGGCGTGCTCGTCATGACCGCCGTCGCGCTGCTGATCGTCGAGACCCGCCCGCGCGAGGTGCGCCGAGACAGCGACGGCCGGACGCTCGTCCAGCGCTACCGCGCCGTGCTCAGCGATCGCACGTTCCTCGGTGTCGCCGTGATCGGCGGCATGACCTTCGCCGGTCTGTTCACCTACCTCTCGAGTTCGGCGTTCCTCTTCCAGGGGCTCTACGGATTCGACGCGCAGCAGTACGGACTGCTCTTCGCGGTCAACTCGCTCGGCGTGGTCGCGGGTGTCCAGGCGTCCTCGTACCTCAGCCGCCGGGTCGGCCCGCAGTGGATCCTCGCCATCACGACGATCTCGCTCTTCGTCACTGCGGGGCTCATCGCCCTCTTCGACGTGCTCGACTTCGGCATCTGGGGCACGCTCGTGCCGCTCTGGCTCTTCATCGCGTCCTGCGGCTTCAGCTTCCCGTGCGTGCAGGTGCTCGGTCTCGTCAATCACGGGCGGGAGGCGGGCACCGCCGCATCGCTGCTCGGCGCCGTCAACTTCGGCACCGCGGGCCTGCTCTCGCCGATCTCCGGCATCTTCGGCGCCGACTCCGCCGTGCCGATGGCCCTGGTGATGATGTCGACCGCCGCCGTGTCGATCCTGGCGCTCTGGCTGATCGTCCGGCCGCGGACGGTGCCCGACCTGCAGGACTGACCTCCGGCTCGTCGAATCGCGTTCGGCTCGCTGATTCCGTCGGTTTCTGCGAGCCGAACCGGATTCTGCGAGCCGAACGTGCCCGGCAGGCCCGCCGCCGCGATGCAACCCCCTGCGGTGAACGGCGGGCGACGGCAGTATGTCCGGATGGATCCCCGCGACGACCGCCTGTCGACCGAGCCCGGCATCGCCCGTCCCGACGCCGTGCAGCGCCAGCGACTCGACGAGCAGACCCCCTCCGACGACGTCGTCGCCAAGATCCTCACCACGGAGGCGGCGCACCGCGTCTCGCGCCGTTGGCCGCTGATCTCCGCCACGGTCGCGCTGCTGGTCACGATCGTGCTGGCGGTGATCATCGCCTTCCGCCCCACCTCGGCGTTCTCGTTCGACGTCGAGTGGATGGACGAGGTCGTCGAGCACCGCTCGACCTTCTGGGACGTCCCCGCCCTCGTGATGAACACCGTCGGCGCCGGCATCACCGGCACCGCGATCATCCCCCTGGGCATCGTCGTGGTCCTGCTCGTGTTCCGGAGGCGCTGGGCCGCGCTCTACTACGCGGTCGCCGCCCTCGCGAGCGTCGGTCTCACGCAGCTGATCAAAGAGCTGGTGGGACGCGCCCGCCCCGAGGACATGCTGGTGACCAGCGACTACGGCTCGTTCCCCTCCGGTCACACCGCGAACGCGGCGACCACGGCGATGGTGCTCGCCCTGGTCTTCCCGCTGCTCTGGGTCTGGATCGCGGGCTTCCTCTACTCGATCGCGATGATGGCCAGCCGCACCTACCTCGGCGCGCACTGGCTGACCGACACCATCGGCGGGCTGCTGCTCGGCATCGGTGTCGCACTCATCGTCTGGGCGCCGCTGGCCGGCCGCCTGCGCACCGAGGCCGAGCTGCCGCACCCGCCGATCTGGGTGCGCGCCGCCCGCTGAGCCGCCTCTGACTGCTGATCGAGCCCGCAGCCCGCGCAGCAGGCCTATCGAGATCCCCAGGCTCCCGCAGCCGAGGCCGTCAGCTCGTGAACGCCTCCACCCCGTCGAGCTCGTTGAACGTGTACACGTGCAGCCCCTCGAGCCGGTCGCCCGCTGCCGCCTCGAGCCGCCCGACGAACGCCGTCGGGTCGAACCGCCGCCCGCGCAGCAGCCCGCCCGCCACCGACGAGCTGCGCTTCAGGAACCCGAGCGACGAGCCCACCCCGATCCGCGCCCCGAGGCTCAGGAGTCGCGTGCGCTCGACCGGACCCGGCACCCCTGCCCACACCCCGGCGGTGATGCCGCGGTCCCGCAGCCCGTCGGCGTACCCCACGACCGCGTCGACGTCGAAGCACATCTGCGTCACGATGCTGCGGACGTACGGGGCGCGCTCCCGCAGGTGCCGCTCGATGCTCTCGTCGGAGAGGTGCGGATGCCCCTCCGGGTACCCCGCGATGTCGAGCGCGATGCCCGGCGCGATCTCGACGGTGTCGCGGATCAGCTCGAGGCTCGTCGTGTAGGCGCCCGCCGCGGTCCTCGCGTCGCCCGAGATGACGAACGCCTCGTCGATCCCGGCGTCGAGCAGCCGGCCGAGCGTGCGCTCGAGGTCCGAGCGCCCGCCGATGTTGCGCGCCGCGAGGTGCGGGACGACGCGGAAGCCGCGCCCGGCGAGATCGAGGGCGCACGAGATCGTCCGCTCCGTCCCGTGCTTCGGGAGGCTCGTGACCGTGAGGGTCACCCGCGACGGATCCGCGAACGCCCGGGCCGTCTTCTCGCCGATGTCGTCGGTGGGGATGATCTCGAAGCGCGGCCTGGTCACCCGGCCAGCCTCCCACGCGGCTCCGATGTCGGAGGGTCCGCCTAGCCTGGGGGCGTCGTCGCTCGACGGCCGGAGGGAGTCGGATGTTCGTCGAAGGAGACCGTGTCGTCACGAGTCCCACCGATCTGTCGAACTGGTCGGCCTGCGAGTGGGCCGTCCTCCGGCGCCTCGACGCCGCCCTCGGCCGGTCCCCGCGGGTCGTCGTCGTCGAGGACGACATGCTCGTCCGCACCGCGCGCCTGGGCGACGAGCACGAGCGCCGGTTCCTCGCCGAGCTGAAGGAGTCGCACCGCGTCGTCGAGTTCGAGCGGCCCGAGCGCGCCGACTACGCCGCGGCGGCCGACGCGGCCGTCGAGGCCGTGCGCGCGGGCGCCGACGTGCTCTACCAGGCCACGTTCTTCGACGGGAGCTTCATCGGCTTCTCCGACTTCCTGCTCCGCACCGACGACGGCGCGTACGAGGTCTACGACACCAAGCTCGCCCGCCACGCCAAGATCCCCGCGCTGCTCCAGCTCGCCGCCTACGCCGAGCAGATGGAGGCGCGCGGCATCCGCGTCGGCCCGCGCGTGCACCTCGTCCTCGGCGACGGCTCGATCACGAGTCACGAGCTCGCCACGATCGCTCCGGTGCAGCGCGTCCAGCGTGCGCGCCTGCGGGCGGTCGTCGAGGAGCGGCTGGTCGCCTCCGAGCCGCTCGCCTGGGGAGACCCGCGCTACGTCGCCTGCGGGCGCTGCGCCCTCTGCACGCCCGAGGTGCGCGCGCACCGCGATCCGATCCTCGTCGCGGGGATGCGGGTCGACCAGCGCGCGAAGCTCGCTTTCGCCGGAGTCACGACGATCGACGCACTCGCCTCCGGAACGGGCGGTGTCCCCGGCATCAGCGCGGGTACCCTCGAGTCGCTGCGCGACCAGGCCCGGCTCCAGCTCGCCTCCGAGGCGGCACCGGGTCGTCCGCCCGTCGTCGAGCTGCTCGACGCCTCCGTCCTCGCCGCGCTCCCGCGCCCCGACCCGGGAGATGTGTTCTTCGACTTCGAGGGCGACCCGCTGTACTCCGAGGACGGTCATCAGTGGGGCCTCGACTACCTCTTCGGTCTCGTCGACGTCGACGAGCGGTTCACGGCCTTCTGGGCGCACGACCTCGCCGCCGAGCGCCGGGCTCTGATCGACTTCCTCGCAGACCTGCGCGAGCGGCGCGCGTCGAATCCCGGTCTGCACGTCTACCACTACGCCTCCTACGAGCGCACGCACCTGCTCTCGCTCGCCCAGCGCCACGGAGTCGGAGAGGAGGAGGTCGACGCGCTCCTGCGCGACGGCGTCCTCGTCGACCTCTACCCGGTCGTCCGCCGGGCCCTGCGGGTGGGCTCGCCGAGCTACTCCATCAAGAAGCTGGAGCCGCTCTACATGGGCGACGACCTGCGCGACTCCGAGGGGGTCACGAACGCCGCCGACAGCATCACCGCCTACGTCGAGGCGATCGCGCTGCGCAGCGGCCACGACCCCGGGGAGGGCGAGCGCCGACTCGCCGAGATCGCCGAGTACAACGCCTACGACTGCCGGTCGACCCTCCGCCTCCGCGATTGGCTGCTCTCCCTCGCACCCGAGCGCGACGACCTGCCGCCGCTGGTCGAGGTCGACCTCCCGGTCCCGCGCGAGCCCGATCCGGTCGCGGTCGCGCTCCTCGCCGAGATCGAGGGCGTCGAGCCCCGCGAGCGCACCCCCGACCAGACCGCTCTCGCCCTCGCCGCGGCCGCGATCGACTACCACCGGCGCGAGGCGAAGACCTTCTGGCAGGAGCACTTCGACCGCCTCCGCCAGCCGCTCGACGACTGGGCCGACGCGCGCGACGTGGTCGTCGTCGACCGCGCCGAGGTGGTGCGCGACTGGTCGACGATGCCGCGAGCGCGCACGCTCTCCCGCGAGCTCCGGCTCCTCGGGCGCCTCGCGCCGGGCAGTCGGCTGAGCGTGGGCGCGAAGCCGTTCCTGGTCTACGAGTCGCCGGCGCCGCCCGGAGCCCCGTCGCCCGGCCCGGGTCTTCGCGGAGCCTCCGATCGGAGCGAGATCCTCGCGGTCCACGACGAGGGCGACCGCGTCGTGCTGCTGCTCAAAGAGAGCATCCCCGCGGGGGAGGAGCCGCACGACGACGTCCCGGTCGCGCTGGCGCCCGCACCGCCTCCGCGGGCCGCGCCGCAGCCCGAGGCGATCGCCGAGTGGGGCGGCGAGGTGCTCGATGCGCTGCCGGCGCTCCTGCCCGACGCCGCGTTCGACGTGCTCCGCCGCACGCCCCCCGCGAGAATCGTCCCCGTCTCCGGCGGTGACGTCGTCGGCGCCGTGGTCGGGTCGCTCCTCGCCCTCGATCACGCGGCGCTCGCCGTCCAGGGCCCGCCCGGCACCGGCAAGACCTACGTCGGCTCGCACGTCATCGCCCGCCTGGTGCGCGAGCACGGCTGGCGTGTCGGCGTCGTCGGGCAGTCCCACTCCGTCGTCGAGAACGTGCTGGCCGCCGTCGTCGGCCGCGGAGTCGATCCGGCGCGGGTGCTCAAGATCCCCAAGACCGGAACCACGGCCGAGGCGCTCGCCGCGGCCTCCTGGACACCGGTCAAGAACGGAGCGGCGCTGGCCTCCGCGGCCGAGGCCGGCGGCGGCTGCGTGATCGGTGGCACCGCCTGGACCTTCGCCAACGCGGGCACGGTCCCGCGCCGCTCCCTCGATCTGCTGGTGATCGACGAGGCGGGCCAGTTCTCCCTGGCCCCGACGATCGCCGCCTCGATCGCCGCCCAGCGTCTCCTCCTGCTCGGAGACCCGCAGCAGCTGCCGCAGGTCAGCCAGGGGTCACACCCCGAGCCGGTCGACACCTCCGCGCTCGGCTGGCTCGCCGACGGGCACGACGTCCTGCCGTCCGAGTACGGCTACTTCCTCGCGCAGACCCACCGCATGCACCCCGCACTCACCGCGGCCGTGTCCGAGCTCTCCTACGAGGGCGCCCTCAGCTCGCGGGCCCCCGACGAGCGCTTGCTCGCGGGTGTGGAGCCGGGCCTGCACTCCGTCCCGGTCGAGCACCACGGAGACACCACCTCCTCGGTCGCCGAGGCGCGGCGCGTCGTCGAGATCGCCCTGTCGATGATCGGCCGCTCGTGGGTCGACGAGCACGGCCGGCGGAGTCTCACCGCGGCCGATGTGATCGTGGTCGCCCCCTACAACGCCCAGGGCGGGCTCCTCCGCGACGCCCTCGACGACGCGGGTCTCACCGAGACGGCGGTCGGCACCGTCGACCTGTTCCAGGGCCGGGAGGCGGTGGTCGCCGTCGTCTCTCTCGCCGCGTCCTCCGGCGCCGACGTCCCGAGGGGCCTCGAGTTCCTCCTGATGCCCAACCGGCTCAACGTCGCGATCTCGCGGGCGAAGTGGGCGGCCTACCTGGTCCATTCACCGGCACTCGCCGCCTCGCCCCCGACGTCGATGGTCGCGCTCGAGCGGCTGTCGCGGTTCATCCGCCTGCTCGAGGCTGCCGTCGAGTGACGGAATCAGCGGCATCAGCGCGGCGCAGCCCTCGTTCTCCTCTGTCCTCGGGCTTCTGTGCCATGGAATCCGTCGCTACGGTGGTCCCATGAGAATCCTCCTGGTCGGCGCCGGCGGCGTCGGCGACGCCATCGCCAAGATCGCCGCGCGCCGCTCCTTCTTCGAGCAGATCATCGTCTGCGACTACGAGCTCGACCGTGCCGAGCGGACCGTCGCCTGGATCGCGGAGCGGCACGGCCAGGACGGGGTCGAGAACTGCTTCGTCGCCGCCCGGATCGACGCCTCCGACGCCGAGAGCGTCGAGACCGTCGCCCGCGCGCACGGGGCGACCCACGTGATGAACGCCGTCGAGCCGAAGTTCGTGCCGACCATCTTCGCCGGGGCACTCGCCGCCGGCGCCGACTACCTCGACATGGCCATGAGCCTCTCGAGGCCGCACCCCGACGAACCGCACTCGCTCACCGGGTTGAAGCTCGGCGACGAGCAGTTCGCCGCCTCGAGCACCTGGGAGACGGCGGGGCGCCTCGCGCTCGTGGGCATGGGCGTCGAGCCCGGCCTGTCCGACGTCTTCGCGCGCTACGCCTCCGACCACCTCTTCGACCAGATCGACGAGCTCGGGGTGCGCGACGGAGCGAACCTCGTCGTCCGCGACGAGAGCGGAGCCGAGATCTTCGCGCCCTCCTTCTCGATCTGGACGACCATCGAGGAGTGCCTGAACCCACCGGTGATCTACGAGAAGGAGCGCGGCTGGTTCACCACCCCGCCCTTCTCCGAGCCCGAGGTGTTCGAGTTCCCCGAGGGCATCGGCCCGGTCGAGTGCGTCAACGTCGAGCACGAAGAGGTGCTGCTGATGCCGCGGTGGCTCGACGCGAAGCGCGTCACCTTCAAGTACGGGCTGGGGGAGGAGTTCATCGGCGTGCTGCGCACCCTCCACCTGCTCGGTCTCGACCGCACCGAGCCGCTCCGCGTGCGCTCCTCCGAGGGTCCCGTGATGGTGGCGCCGCGCGACGTGGTCGCCGCCGGCCTGCCCGACCCCGCCAGCATCGGCCCGCGGATGACCGGCAAGACCTGCGCCGGCCTGTGGGTGAGCGGCACGAAGGACGGCGCCCACCGCGAGGTGTACCTGTACCACGTCAGCGACAACGAGTGGACGATGGCCGAGTACGGCGCTCAGTGCGTCGTCTGGCAGACCGCGCTCAACCCGGTGGTCGCACTCGAGATGCTGGCGACCGGCGCGTGGTCCGGCTCGGGAGTGCTGGGCCCCGAGGCCTTCGACGCCGAGCCGTTCCTCGAGCTGATGGCCCGCCCGATCGCCGACGGCGGCTACGGCCAGACCTGGCACGTCCGCGAGGACTGACCGCCGCGCCGACCTAGGCTGGGCGCATGAGCATCGATGACGGGCTCGCCTCGGCGAGGGACGAGGCACGCGCGGCCCTCGAGGCCGCTCGCGCACTGCAGGCGCAGGCCGCGGCCGCACTCGAGCGTGCGGAGGCGGCAGCGGCGGCTCTCGAGTCCGCGAGCGGTCCCGAGGAGGCCGCGGCCGTCGTCGACGACGTACGGCTGGTCGCGGCGGTTCCGGAGAAGTCGGCGGCCGCCGCTCCGCCCGCACCCGCCGCGCCCGGCCCCCTCCCCGAGTCCGCCGTCGAAGCCGTTCGCGCCGGCTACGCCTTCGCCGGACCCGCCCTCGAGCTCGGGGCTCTCGTCAACGGCGACGCCCGCATCGACGTCCCGATCCGCCTCCCGCTCGGGATGCTCAACCGGCACGGACTCGTCGTCGGGGCGACCGGCACCGGCAAGACCAAGACGCTGCAGGTCATGGCAGAGCAGCTCTCGGCGCACGGCGTCCCGGTCTTCGCCGCCGACATCAAGGGCGACCTCTCGGGTCTCGCCACGCCCGGCACGGCGAGCGACTCCCTCCTGGCGCGCACCCGCACCATCGGCCAGAGCTGGGTCGCGGAGGCGGCGCCCGCCGAGTACTTCGCGCTCGGCGGCATCGGCACGGGCGTCCCCGTCCGCGCGACCGTCACCGGCTTCGGGCCCCTGCTGCTCTCGAAGGTCCTCGGTCTCAACCACACGCAGGAGTCGAGCCTCGGCCTCGTCTTCCACTACGCCGAGTCCGCGGGCCTGCCGCTCGTCGACCTGTCCGACCTCCGCGCCGTCCTCACCTACCTCGTCGGCGACGAGGGCAAGGCCGAGCTCGCCGAGCTGGGCGGCCTGTCGAAGGCGACCGCGGGCGTGATCCTGCGCGAGTTGATCGCCTTCGCCGACCAGGGCGCCGACGTCTTCTTCGGCGAGCCCGAGATCGACACGGCCGAGTTCCTCCGCTCGACGCCCGACGGCCGCGGCGTCGTCAGCCTGCTCGAGGTGCCAGGAGTCGCCGACCGGCCGGCGCTGTTCTCGACGTTCCTGATGTGGCTGCTCGCCGACCTCTTCAACGACCTCCCCGAGGTCGGCGACCTCGACCGCCCCAGGTTGGTGTTCTTCTTCGACGAGGCGCACCTGCTCTTCCGCGACGCGTCGAAGGACTTCCTCGCGGCGATCACCCAGACCGTGCGGCTGATCCGCTCGAAGGGGGTCGGCATCGTCTTCGTCACCCAGACGCCCAAGGACGTGCCGAGCGATGTCCTCGCCCAGCTCGGCTCGCGCGTGCAGCACCAGCTGCGCGCCCACACGCCCGACGACGCCAAGGCGCTGCGGGCGACCGTCTCGACCTACCCCGAGTCCGACTACGACCTCGGCGAGATCCTGCAGGCCCTCCCGATCGGCGAGGCCGTCGTCACCGTGATGAACGAGCGCGGTGCTCCGACCCCCGTCGCCTGGACGCGGCTGCGCGCCCCGCAGGGCTCGATGTCGCCCACACCCGAGGCGGAGCGGGAGGCGAGCGTCCAGCGGTCCCCGTTGCTCGCGCGCTACGGCACTGCTCTCGACCGCGACTCCGCTCGCGAGATCCTGACCCGCCGCCTCGACGCCGCCGCCGAGGCCGAGGAGGCCCGCACCGCCGCCGAGGTGCGCGCCGAGGAGGAGGCCGCCGCAGAGAAGGAGCGCGCCCGCGAGGAGGTCCGCCGCGCCAAGGAGCGCGCCACCGCCGAGCGCAGAGCCGACGAGGCCGCGGAGCGCTCCCGCCGCCGCACAGCCCCGCGCTCGACCTCCACCCGGACCCCGCGCCGCGACAAGACCGTCGTCGAGCAGGTCCTCGGCTCCTCGGTCGGCACGACTCTTCTCCGCGAGGTCGTCCGCGGCATCTTCGGCACGGCCCGCCGGCGCTGACGGCGGCCATCTGCGGCGTTGTCGTCGGTCGCGATACCGCCGGTATCGCTCCTTCCTCCGCCTTGCAGCTGACCTCCGTCAGCGCCGGCGGAGAGTGGTCAACGGGTTCTTTCGTCCCGCTGCCCGCTGATCGAGCATCCCTGCAGGGGGCGTACCGAGATCCACCTCCGTCAGCAGCCGAGCCGCCCGGTCCGACCACCGGCGCATTCCGCTAACGCCCGCGTGTTAGCGTCGGCAACATGCCCGAGAGCCCGACCACCCGCGACCGCATCCTCCGGGCGACCGCCGAGCTCCTCGCCGAGGGCGGGCGCGACGCCGTCTCGACCCGCGCGATCAGCACCGCCGCCGGCGTCCAGGCCCCCACGATCTACCGCACCTTCGGCGACCTCCGCGGCCTCCTCGACTCCGTCGCCGCCGCCGGATTCGGGGCCGCCCAGGCCGAGTTCGACCGCGTCGACCCGCCGGCCGACCCGGTCGACGCCCTGCGCGCCGCCTGGGACCACCACGTCGCCTTCGGCCTGGCCGAGCCCCACCTCTACGCGCTCATGTTCACCGCGCGCCCGGGGGAGGAGTCGGAGGCGGCGCGCCACGCCCGCGGCGTCCTCGCGACCCACGTCCACGCCGTCGCCGAAGCAGGCCGCCTGACCGTCGACGTCGAGCGAGCGGCGCGCCTGCTGCAGTCCGCCGCTCTCGGCTGCACCCTGACGCTCACCGCCGACGGCGACGACGAGCTCTCGGCGCGCTCCCGAGAGGCGGTCCTCGCCGCGATCACGACCCAGGAGGCGGGCCCCGCCGATCCTGCGGCCCGCGCCGTCGTCGCCCACGCGGTCGCCCTGCGCACGGCCCTGCCGACCATCGACGCCCTGAGCGCGGGGGAGCAGGCGCTCCTCGAGGAGTGGCTCGACCGCCTCGCGCACTGAGCGCACTGACGGCACTGACCGCACCGAGCGCACGGAAACAGCAAACGGCGCCGCGCGCTGGCGAGAGCGTGCGACGCCGTTCGGCGGAGGATGGGGGATTCGAACCCCCGAGGGCTTTCACCCAACACGCTTTCCAAGCGTGCGCCATAGGCCACTAGGCGAATCCTCCAGGCGCGACCGTGATCGCGACCTGAAGCACACTACCTGAAACCGACCGGCACCGCTGACCACGGGCGTCCGGCGGCTCGCAGGATCGGGTTAGACTGTTTCCCGGCTCCCCGCGTGGCGCCATCCAGGCCAACTCCCCCAGGGCGGAAACGCAGCAAGGGTAACCGGGCTCTGGCGGGTGCGCGGGGGGTCTTCTCTGTTTCCAGGGCTCTCCTCCACAGGCCGCCCCAGCTGCACGCTCTCCCATACCGAGTGCCCGCCCAGCCGTACCAGAGGCCCCCTCGGTAGGCTCTGCCCCGATGGTTCAGAGCATCTACATCTCGTCCGCCGAAGGTCATTCCGGCAAGTCCACGGTCGCCCTCGGCGTCCTCGATCGGCTCACCAGCCAGGTGCAGCGGGTGGGCGTCTTCCGCCCCATCGCGCGCTCCGCCTCCGAGCCCGACTACGTGCTCGAGATGCTGCTGGGCCACTCCGATTCGGGTCTGCCCTACGACGACTGCATCGGCGTCACCTACGAGGATGTGCACACCGACGGCGAGGCCGCGCTCTCGCGGATCGTCGAGCGCTACAAGCACGTCGAGGCGCAGTGCGACGCGGTGGTGATCCTCGGCTCCGACTACACCGATGTCGGCAGCCCGACCGAGCTCGGCTACAACGCCCGCGTCGCGGCCAACCTCGGCGCGCCCGTCCTCCTCGTGCTCACCGGCCGCGATCCCTCCCGCAGCGAGCAGCTCGGCCAGGCGCCCGCGCGGACCCCGGAGGAGATGCGCCAGATCACCGAGCTCGCCGCGGTCGAGCTGCGCACCGCACACGCGACGCTGATCGGAGTCATCGCGAACCGCGCCGATCCCGAGACGGCACCGGCGGCGGTCGAGGCGATCCGATCCGCTCTCCCCGTCCCCGTCCCGGTGTGGGCGATCCGTGAAGACCCGTTCCTGGTCGCTCCGAGCTTCTCGCGCCTCGTCGAGGTCGTCGACGGAGTCGTGGTCGCCGGCGACCCCGAGCTGCTCGGTCGCGAGGTGCTCGGCGTCGTCGTCGCCGGCATGTCGATGGTCAACGTCCTGCCGCGCTTGATGGAGGGCGGCGTCGTGATCGTCCCGGGCGACCGCCCCGAGGTCGTGCTCGCCGTGATCATGGCGCACGCCTCCGGCAACTTCCCGACGGTGTCGGGCATCATCCTCAACGGAGGATTCGAGCTGCAGGAGCCGATCGTCCGCCTCATCGAGGGCGTCGACAACAAGCTCCCGATCGTGATGACCGAGCTCGGCACCTACGACACCGCCGTGCGCGTCACCGCGGCGCGCGGTCGCCTCGCAGCCGACTCGCCCCGCAAGCGCGACACCTCCCTCGCCCTGTTCGAGGAGGCGATCGACGCGGTCGAGCTGCTCACGCTCCTCGACGTCGGCCGCTCCGAGGTCGTGACCCCGCTGATGTTCGAGTACGGGCTGATCGAGCGTGCCCGCATCGCCGACCGCCACATCGTCCTGCCCGAGGGTGGCGACGACCGCATCCTCCGCGCCGCCGCGACCGTGCTCAAGCGCGGCATCGCGCGTCTGACGATCCTCGGCGAGGAGGCGGAGGTGCGCGGTCGCGCCGCCGGGCTCGGTCTCGACATCGACGGAGCCCGCGTGCTCAGCACCCACGACCCCGAGCACCGTGCGCGCTTCGCCGACGAGTACGCGAAGATCCGCGCGCACAAGGGCATCACCTATGACCACGCCTACGACACGGTGACCGACGTCTCCTACTTCGGCACGATGATGGTGCAGCTCGGCCTCGCCGACGGCATGGTCTCGGGAGCCGCGCACACCACGGCGCACACGATCCGCCCCGGCTTCGAGATCATCAAGACCACTCCGGGCGTCTCGGTCGTGTCGAGCGTGTTCCTGATGGCCCTCGCCGACCGCGTCCTCGTCTACGGCGACTGCGCGGTCAACCCCGACCCGACCGCGACGCAGCTCGCCGACATCGCGATCTCCTCCGCCGAGACCGCGCAGCAGTTCGGCATCGACCCGAGGATCGCGATGCTCTCCTACTCCACGGGCGAGAGCGGAGCGGGAGCCGACGTCGAGAAGGTCCGCGAGGCCACCGCGCTCGTCCGCGAGCGCCGGCCCGACCTGCTCGTCGAGGGCCCCATCCAGTACGACGCGGCAGCGGATGCGGCCGTCGCCGCCTCCAAGATGCCCGGTTCGCAGGTCGCGGGGCGCGCGACGGTGTTCATCTTCCCCGACCTCAACACGGGCAACAACACCTACAAGGCGGTCCAGCGCTCGGCCGGCGCGGTCGCCATCGGCCCGGTCCTCCAGGGCCTCCGCAAGCCGGTCAACGACCTCTCGCGCGGCGCCCTCGTCCAGGACATCGTCAACACCGTCGCGATCACCGCGATCCAGGCGGCGACGCAGGCGATCGTGCCGCCGACCTCCGCCATCCCCCTGCCCGTGCGCTGACGGCCACCCGCCGCCGCGCCCCTCCCGACCCCGATCACCCCAGGAGTCCCATCGTGTCCGTCGTCCTCGTCGTCAACAGCGGTTCGTCGTCGTTCAAGTACCAGCTCATCGAGATGACCACGGAGGAGACGCTCGCCAGCGGCCTCGTCGAGCGGATCGGGGAGGAGACGGGGCGCACGAAGCACACCCGCGACGGCGAGAGCATCGAGTTCGAGGCGCCGATCCCCGACCACACCGCGGGCTTCGACGCGATGATCCGCGCCTTCGCCGAGCACGGACCGAGCCTCGACGAGTTCCCTCCGGTCGCGGTCGGTCACCGCGTGGTCCACGGCGGCAAGCGCTTCTACGAGCCCACGCTCATCACCGACCTGGTCAAGATCAACATCGAGGACCTCTCCGATCTTGCTCCGCTGCACAACCCGGCGAACCTCGAGGGCATCGAGGCCGCGCAGAAGGCGTTCCCCGAGGTGCCGCACGTCGCCGTCTTCGACACCGCCTTCCACCACACCATCCCGGCGGAGGCGTCCGCCTACGCCATCCCGGCCGAACTCGCCGACAAGCACCGCATCCGTCGCTACGGATTCCACGGCACGTCGCACAAGTTCGTCTCGGAGTCGGCCGCCGCGTTCCTCGGCCGACGCCGCTCCGACCTCAAGACGATCGTGCTGCACCTCGGCAACGGCGCCTCGGCCTGCGCGGTCGACGGAGGCGAATCGGTCGAGACCTCGATGGGCATGACCCCGCTCGAGGGCCTGGTGATGGGCACCCGCTCCGGCGATCTCGACCCCGCGGTGGTCTTCCACCTCGCCCGCAAGGCCGGCCTCTCGATCGACGAGCTCGACACCGTCCTCAACCGGCGCAGCGGGCTCCTCGGCCTCTCGGGTCGCGGCGACATGCGCGACGTGCAGGAGGCGGCCGAGGCCGGCGACGAGAAGGCCCGCGCCGCCCTCGACGTCTACTACCACCGCCTCCGCCACTACATCGGCGCCTACTACGCGCAGCTCGGCCGCGTCGACGCGATCGTCTTCACGGCCGGAGTCGGCGAGAACGTCGCCGCCGTCCGCGCCGGCGCTCTCCGCGGACTCGAGGGCCTCGGCATCGAACTCGACCCCGCCCGCAACACGAGTCCCGAGCGCGGCGCCCGCCGCATCTCGACCGACGACTCCCGCGTCGCCGTCCTCGTCATCCCCACCAACGAAGAACTCGAGATCGCCCGGCAGTCCTTGTCGGTTGTTTAGCGGCTCGCCGCTAAACAACTCGCGGTCGGCTACCAGAGGTGATTGCGGTTCGCAGAGCGTGTTGCGTCGGGCTGCCGGAAATCGCTGGCACGCGATTTCCGGTCGCGCCCTCTGCGGTGCCGATGTCCGAGCCGCTCCCTGCGCGGCTCGGCGCGGTCGGCCCGTTCACGTGGTGCGTTCTGCAGAGCGGGTTGCGTCGCGCTGTCTCGAAACGCTGACACGCGTTTCTCGATCGCGCCCTCCTCCGTCTTGAGGCAGGTCTGAGACGCCGATCGCCCGGGCTTGTTGATCGAGCCAACAGCCCGCGGAGCGGGCGTCTCGAGATCCACCGCCGCCGGCGAGGGAACACTGGACCATCGAGGCCGCCGTCCAGGGCGGGCTTCCTCGACGGTCCGGGGTTTCCTCGCCTCGACACTCCGTCCAGGCGACCGCGTCAGGGCAGCAGGCGCTCCGCACCCGCGTAGACGTTGAAGCCGGAGGCGCGGCTGAAGCCGAGGAGGGTCAGGCCCGAGCGGCGCGCCAGGTCGACGGACAGCGACGACGGCGCACCGACAGCGGCCAGCAGAGGGATCCCGGCCATCACCGCCTTCTGCACCAGCTCGAACGATGCCCGGCCCGACACCTGCAGCATCGTCCCGCGCAGCGGCAGCCGCCCCTCCCGCAGCCCCCATCCCACGACCTTGTCCACAGCGTTGTGCCGGCCCACGTCCTCCCGCAGCACCAGCAGCGATCCGTCCGCGTCGAACAGACCCGCCGCGTGCACTCCGCCCGTCCGCTCGAACACCGCCTGCGCGTCCCGGAGCCGCTCCGGTAGCTCGATCAGCAGCTCGCGCGAGACCCGCAGCGGGTCCTCCGCCACTGTCCACGCCGAGTCCGTCGTCACCGCGTCGAGGGAGGCGAGCCCGCACACTCCGCACGAGCTCGTCGTGTAGACCGACCGCTCGCGCTCGAGCAGCACCGCCTCGCGTCCGCCGCGCACGGTCGCGTCGACCACGTTGTAGGTGTTCTCGGCCGGACCGGATCCGCTCGCGCAGTACCTCATGGCGGCGAGCTGCTCGGTCGCCGTGAGCACCCCCTCCGAGACCAGGAACCCCGCGACCAGGTCGAAGTCGTCGCCCGGAGTGCGCATCGTGACGCTGAACCGCCGCCCGCCGACCCGGATCTCGAGCGGTTCCTCGACCGCGAGCACGTCCTCGCGGACGCGGGGCGGCGCCTGGGCGCGGACGGCGGTCAGGCGGGTGCGGACGACATTGCGGCTCATGGGGCTCCTCCGTGGGTGGGAGTCATCCTCGCACCGCAACCCCGGAGCAGCCCGCGACGTACGATGCTGGAATGGTCGATGACGCCGAGCCCCGCGAGAGTCCGATCGACGAGAGTCGCCTCACGGTCGGAGCCCCGAAGCGCAGGGCGGTCGGCATCCCCGGCGTCGCTCACGCTCTGCAGATCTCGCTGAAGCAGATGGGCCCGGTGCGCAGCGCCGAGACGCTGCTCCGCGTCAACCAGAAGACCGGCTTCGACTGCCCCGGCTGCGCCTGGCCCGAGGCCGACAAGCGCCACGTCGCCGAGTTCTGCGAGAACGGCGCGAAGGCGGTGGCCGAGGAGGCGACCCTCCGCACCGTCACATCGGCCTTCTTCGCCGCGCACCCGGTCACCGAGCTGGAGGAGTGGGACGACTTCGCCCTCGGCCAGCAGGGCCGCCTCACCGAGCCGATGCTGCTCGAGGCCGGAGCGACGCACTACCGCCCCGTCGGCTGGGACGAGGCTCTCGACATCGTCGCCGACGAGCTCCGCGCCCTCGACGATCCCGACCAGGCGATCTTCTACACCTCCGGCCGCACCTCGAACGAGTCGGCCTTCGTCTACCAGCTGCTCGTGCGCGGCTTCGGTACCAACAACCTCCCCGACTGCTCCAACATGTGCCACGAGTCCAGCGGCTCCGCCCTGACCGAGACCATCGGGATCGGCAAGGGCACGGTCAGCCTCCGCGACGTCGAGCGCGCACCGCTGCTCATCGTCGCGGGCCAGAACCCCGGCACCAATCATCCGCGGATGCTCACCGCGCTCGAGCGGGCGAAGCGGGCGGGCAGCACGATCGTGGCCGTCAATCCGCTGCCCGAGGCAGGGCTGCTGCGCTTCGAGAACCCGCAGACCGTCAAGGGGATGATCGGAGGCGGCACGGCGCTCGCGGACCACTTCCTCCAGGTCCGGCTCGGAGGCGACCAGGCCCTGTTCCAGGGATTCGGCAAGGCGCTGCTCGAGCTCGAGGAGGCGCGCGGCGACGTCTTCGACCACGCGTTCATCCGCGAGAGCACCGACGGCCTCGACGGCTACCTCGACGAGCTCCGCGCGACCCCGTGGTCCGAGATCGAGCGGGGGAGCGGCATCGACGAGACCCGCATCCGCACGATCGCCGAGCTGATCGCCGCGGCCGAGGGCACGATCGTCTGCTGGGCGATGGGGCTGACTCAGCACCGCCACTCCGTCGCCACCCTCAAGGACGTCGTGAACGTGCTGCTGCTCACCGGCAACATCGGCAAGCCGGGCGCGGGCGTCTGCCCGGTCCGCGGCCACTCGAACGTGCAGGGCGACCGCACGATGGGCATCTTCGAGCGGATGCCCGACTCCTTCCACGACGCCCTCGACCGGGAGTTCTCGTTCGCGTCGCCGCGCGACCACGGCACCGACACCGTCGCGGCGATCCGCTCGATGCGCGACGGCACGGCCCGCGTCTTCGTCGGCCTCGGCGGCAACTTCGCCCGCGCGACTCCCGACAGCGGTGTCACGGAGGCGGCGATGCGCTCGCTGGCGCTGACCGTGCACATCTCGACCAAGCTCAACCGCTCGCACGTCGTCACCGGCCGCCGCGCGCTGATCCTGCCGACGCTCGGCCGCACCGACTCCGACGTGCAGGCGACCGGCGAGCAGCGCGTCACCGTCGAGGACTCGATGAGCGCGGTGCACGCGTCGCGCGGCAGGCTGAAGCCGCCGAGTCCGACGCTGCGCTCGGAGGTGGCGATCCTCACCGGCATCGCCGAGCGGCTGCTCGAGGGTCGCGACAACGCTCCCGCGGTCGACTGGCCGGCGCTGCGCGGCGACTACCGGCTGATCCGCAAGCACATCGAGCACGTGGTGCCCGGCTTCGCGGCGTTCGAGCAACGGATCGACGTGCCGGGCGGCTTCGTGCTCCCGAATCCGCCGCGCGACGCCCGTCGCTTCGCCACAGCGTCGGGTCGCGCCCAGTTCACCGCGAACACCCTCGACTACCCGCGCGTGCCGGAGGGGCGCCTGCTGCTGCAGACCCTCCGCTCGCACGACCAGTTCAACACCACGATCTACGGCAAGGACGACCGCTACCGCGGCGTCCACGACGGGCGCAGGGTGGTCTTCGTGCACGCGGCCGACATCGCCGCGCTCGGCTTCGCCGACGGATCGATGGTCGATCTCGTGTCCGAGTGGGAGGACGGCGTCGAGCGCCGAGCGGAGGCGTTCCGCGTCGTCGCGTACGACACTCCGCGGGGCTGCGCAGCGGCCTACTACCCCGAGACCAACGTGCTCGTGCCGCTCGACTCGACGGCGCGCGTCAGCAACACGCCCACGTCGAAGTCGGTGGTGATCCGGCTCGAAGCGGCCGCCTGAGCTGTCACCAGGGCAGGCGCAGCAGCGGCACGGAGTCGCCCGCTCGCCCGCCCTCGGGCGGCACCACCGCGACGGCCCCCGATGCCGCGAGCCCGGTCAGCATGTGCGAGCGGATACCCGCCGCCGCCCGCCACCGCCCCTCGTCCTGCCGCACCGGCACGAGGGTCGTCGTGCCTGGCCGCCCGAGCGACTCGGCGAGCACGCCGACCTCGAGTGCGCGGTCGGCGACGCCGCTGACCGCGTCGACCGCCGGAGCGAGGAACGACAGCGCCGCGAGCACCGCCGCGAGCGGGTTGCCGGGCAGCGCGATCACCAGGCGGTCTCCGGGCAGTGCCGCGACGAGGGTGGGGTGGCCGGGTCGCATGGCGACGCCGTCGACGAGGGTGCGGCCGCCCGCCGCGATGATCGCGCGTCGCACCGCATCCGCTCGAGAGCGCCCCGTACCGCCGGTCGTGACGATCAGCGGAGCCGCGGCGTCTGCCAGCAGCGCGGTGATCGCCGCCTCGTCGTCGCGCTGGCGCGTGATCGAGTGGATCGCACCGCCGAGCGCTCGGACGAGCGGCGGCAGGAGCGGCGTGAAGGCGTCGCGGACGCGGCCGGGCTCGGGCATGCCCGACGCGTCGATCTCGTCGCCGGTGAAGACGAGTGCGACTCCGGGTCGCGGGCGCACGCTGACCGCGTCGAATCCGGCGACCGCGAGCAGGGCGAGGTGCGGCGGGCGGAGGCGCGTCCCGGCCTCGACGAGCACCGCACCCTCACCGGCTTCGTCGCCCGCGCGGCGGATGTGCCGGCCGGGGGCGGGAGGCTGTGCAGTCGTGAGGACGCCGTCTCGAGACGTCCCCTCCTCCGACGGCACGATCGCCTCGCACCAGGCGGGGACGAGCGCACCGGTGACGATCGGCTCCGCCGACGTCCCGAGCGACCACGGTCCGGAGCCGCGCACCGCCCAGCCGTCCATGGCGGACGAGTCGTAGTGGGGGAGCGGGCGGACCGCGCGGACGTCCTGAGCGGTGACGCACCCCTCCGCTTCGGCGAGTGGGCGGTCGCCGACGGGAAGCGGGGCCGCGCCCTGCGCCACGAGTGCGCGGGCGCGGCCCCAGTCGGTCGCCCGGTGCCCGCTCATCCCCTCATTCTGAGGGGTGCGCGGACGCCTGCTCAGCCGAGGTAGCCGTTCGGGTTGAGCACGAACTTCTTCGCCGCGCCCTTGTCGAAGTCGGCGTATCCCTGCGGGGCGTCCTCCAGCGAGATCGCCGTGGCCTGCACGGCCTTGGCGATCTGCACCTTGTCGTGCAGGATCGCCATCATCAGCGACCGGTTGTACTTCATCACCGGGCACTGCCCCGTCGTGAACGACAGCGACTTCGCCCAGCCGAGCCCGAGGCGGATCGAGAGCGAGCCCTCCTTCGCGGCGTCGTCCACTCCGCCCGGGTCACCCGTGACGTAGAGCCCGGGGATGCCGAGGGCGCCACCGGCTGCGGTGATCGACATCAGCGAGTTCAGGACCGTCGCGGGTGCCTCACTGCCCGAGTCGGGCCCGTTGCCGTGCGCCTCGAAGCCGACGGCGTCGACTCCGCAGTCGACCTCCGGCACGCCGAGGATCTGCTCGATCTGCCCCGCCGGGTCTCCCTTCGAGACGTCGACGGTCTCGCAGCCGAACGAGCGCGCCTGCGCGAGCCGCTCCTCGTTGAGGTCGGCGACGATCACGACGGCCGCGCCGAGCAGCTGCGCGCCCACGGCGGCCGCGAGGCCCACCGGGCCGGCGCCCGCGACGTAGACCGTCGAGCCGACTCCGACACCCGCAGTGACCGCGCCGTGGAAGCCGGTCGGGAAGATGTCGGAGAGCATCGTGAGGTCGAGGATCTTCTCGAGCGCCTGGTCGCGGTCGGGGAAGACGAGGAGGTTCCAGTCGGCGTAGGGGACCATCACGTACTCGGCCTGTCCGCCGACCCAGCCGCCCATGTCCACGTAGCCGTAGGCGCTGCCCGGGCGGTCGGGGTTCACGTTGAGGCAGATGCCGGTCTTGCGCTCCTTGCAGTTGCGACAGCGACCGCAGGCGATGTTGAACGGGACCGACACGATGTCGCCGACCTTGACGAACTCGACGTCGGGGCCGACCTCGACGACCTCTCCGGTGATCTCGTGACCGAGGACCAGATCGGACGGGGCGGTCGTGCGCCCGCGGACCATGTGCTGGTCCGATCCGCAGATGTTCGTCGAGACGGTCTTCAGGATCGCTCCGTGGGGGAGCTTGCGCCCGATGTTGGCGGGATTGACGCCCGGCCCGTCCTTCAGCTCGAACGTCGGGTAGTCGATGTCGATGACCTCGACGACTCCGGGGGACTTGTAGGCGACGGCTCTGTTGCCTGACATGCGGTTCTCCTTCGATGAGGATGTCCGCGGCGCGCGTGCGACCGCGGGAGTCGCGTCACAGCGGATCGCTCGCACGGGAGAGAGGCCGCGGCGTCGGGGCTCGAGCGCACCGTACGGGTGCCGGATGTGAGGGAGCGGTGACTGCGCGCGGAACGTCCGATGCGCGGGGCGGTGCGTCGATCAGGCGGGTCGGGCGTGCTGCGCGATCGCTCCGCTCGCGGCCGAGACGGCTCGGGTGAGGGCGTCGGCGCCGCCTCCGTCGAGGCCCGCCGCGTAGCCCACGAGGAAGGTCGTGAGCGGAGCGGCGGGGCGGACGACCCCGTGCGCGGCGTCGCCGGCGAGCGAGAGCAGTGCGTCGTACGAGATCGGGACCTCGCCCAGGCCGAGGGCGTCGGTCAGCTCGCGCCACCAGTCGGAGAGGGTGGTGTCGGTGTCAGTCATGCGTCGATTCTGCGTCAGGACCGGGGGGACGCGGCAGTGCGATGCCGAGCAGGAGAGCGTCTTCGGGGTCGTCGACGTCGTCGGTCGAGCCGGCCGGAACCTCGACGAGCACTGGCGTGAGCGGGCGGAGCAGATCGCGCACGGAGGCGTTCTCGGCCCGGTCGAGCAGGTGCAGCGCACGGGCGAGCTCCCGTGTCCGGTGCACTCCGAGGAGGAGCTGCGTGCGCGACTCCGCGTCGACGGCGAGCAGCGAGGCTGTCGATCCCTCCGCCTCTGCCGCCGCCACCAGCAGCGACTCGACCGCCGGTCCCGGGTCGACCAGATCGCCGGCCAGCAGCAGCACCCACTCGGGGGCCGACGGCCGCTCCAGGAGGGGGAGCGCGGCCGCGAGGGCGGCGACCGGACCGCCGAACGGAGGGTCCTCGCGCACCGCCACGGCGCGCCCGAGGAGCCGGTGCGGCAGCGGCGGACCGACGACGACCACGGTGGCGGCGCGCTCCGTGCTCGCGAGCACCCGCTCGAGCAGCGTCCGTCCGTCGAGGAGCAGGAGCGGCTTGGGGATCCCGTCGAGCCGGCGGGCGCGCCCTCCCGCGAGGATCACCGCATCGAAGGCGCTCGCCGTGGTCTGCTCGGTCACGGTCCCGATCGTAGGACGGGGTTCCGCGGCGAGCGGACCCGACTCCGGTGTCGGAGGTCGCGGCTACTGTTATCGGGTGGTAGCAGCCCTGTATCGCCGGTACCGGCCCGAGACGTTCGCCGAGATGATCGGCCAGTCGCAGGTGACCGATCCGCTCATGACGGCCCTGCGCACCAACCGCGTCAACCACGCCTACCTCTTCAGCGGTCCGCGCGGCTGCGGCAAGACGACGTCGGCGCGCATCCTCGCGCGGTGCCTCAACTGCGCCGCCGGCCCGACCGACACCCCGTGCGGTGTCTGCGACAGCTGCGTCGAGCTCAGCCGCGACGGCCAGGGCTCGCTCGACGTGGTCGAGATCGACGCGGCGAGCCACAACGGAGTCGACGACGCGCGCGACCTGCGCGAGCGCGCCATCTTCGCCCCGGCCCGCGACCGCTTCAAGATCTTCATCCTCGACGAGGCGCACATGGTCACGCCGCAGGGCTTCAACGCCCTGCTCAAGATCGTCGAGGAGCCGCCGGAGCACGTGAAGTTCATCTTCGCGACGACCGAGCCCGACAAGGTCATCGGCACCATCCGCTCGCGCACCCACCACTACCCGTTCCGGCTCGTGCCCCCGGCGCAGATGCTCGACTACACCCAGGAGCTCTGCGAGCGCGAGGGCGTCGGCGTCGCGGCCGGCGTGCTGCCGCTCGTCGTGCGCGCCGGTGGTGGCTCCGTCCGCGACACCCTGTCGCTCCTCGATCAGCTGATGGCGGGCTCCGAGGCCGAGTCGATCGAGTACGAGCGGGCCGTCGCCCTGCTCGGCTACACGCACGGCGCGCTCCTCGACGAGGTCATCGACGCGCTCGCCGAGCGCGACTCCGCGGAGGCGTTCGGCGCCGTCGACCGCGTCATCCAGACGGGTCAGGATCCACGCCGCTTCGTCGAGGATCTGCTCGAGCGTCTGCGCGACCTCATCGTGGTCGCGGCGACCGGAGGCGCAGCCTCCGCGGTCCTGCGCGGCATCTCGCAGGACGAGCTCGACCGCATGGCCGGGCAGTCGCGCGCCCTCGGTCTCGCCGAGCTCTCGCGGGTCGCCGACATCGTCAACGACGCGCTCACCGAGATGACGGGGGCGACGTCGCCGCGCCTCCACCTCGAGCTGATGATCGCGCGCACCCTGGTGCAGGCCGGGGGAGCGGTCGTCGCCCCGGGTGCGATCGCGCCGGCCCCGAGCCGAGAGGCGCCGAGGCAGCCGGTGCGCGAGGCCCGTGCGCCCGAGCAGCACTCCGCGCAGGCGCGGCCCGCCGAGTCCCGGCCGGCCGCACCCCGGCCCGCCGAGTCCACGCACACTTCCTCCGCCGCGGCGGAGTCGCCCGTCTCCTCGCGCGCGCCGTCGCCCGCCTCCGTGCCGGAGTCGCTGGCCGCCGCGCCGCGCGCCGAGGCGCCGGTCGCGTCCGCCGCCGCGTCCGAGCCGGTCGCGTCCGAGCAGGCCGCGACCGAACCCTCCGAGTCCGCACCGGCCGAGTCCGCGCCGATCCCCGAGCCCGTGGCGCCGAAGCACGTCGCCCCGAAGCCCGAGGCCACCGCAGCCGCGCCCACCACGCCCTCGTCGACCGCCCCCGCCGCACCGGTGGTCGCCGCCGACGAGGCCGGCGGCGTCACCCTGCAGCGGATGAAGGACAGCTGGCCCGAGATCCTCGAGGTGGTGCAGAAGGCGCGGATGACGGCCTGGCTCGTCGCCTACACCGCTCAGGTCCGCGCGCTGAAGGACGATGTCCTCACCCTCTCCTTCCCGAGCCAGACCGACGTCGACTCCTTCAAGATGCCGGGGACGGCGGGGCAGCCCGGGGTGAGCGAGTACCTCCGTCAGGCGATCCAGCAGGTGCTCGGGCTGCGGGTGAAGTACATCGCGCGGGTCGAGCCGTCGGCCGTCGCCCCCGAGTCCGAGCGCTCCGCGGTCGAGGCCGCGCCGTCGGCTCCCGCCGCGCAGAAGCAGCCGTCACCGGAAGCGTCCACCGGAGCCGATGGCTGGGCGACGGTCGCGATCCCCGCCGATCCGATCGCCGCTCCCGATCCGGCCGACGCCGACTCCGTCGCGGCGGTTCCGGAGGCGGCGCCCGAGCCCGTCCGCCGGCCGGCCACCGCGCCGACTCCGGCCGACTCCGACGCTCCTCCGCTCGACGAGGAGCCGCCGGAGGAGGACATGCCGCCGGTCGAGCCGCCGATGCCCGACTCCTGGGCGACCGTCGCGCCTCCGGGCGAGCCCGCCGCGGCCCCCGAGCCCGTGCGACCCTCGGCGCCCGCTCCCGAGCGCCGCGCGCCGGCCGAGCGCCCCGCGACCCGCACCACCCGTGCGGCCACCGCCGACGGGCGGCAGCGCTACGGCGAGGCCGTCGTCCGCGAGATCCTCGGCGCCCAGTTCATCGAGGAGCAGCCGCACGTCCCGCGCGGCCCCCGCGTGACCGGCGCATGACCCGCACCACCGAGCCCTCCCGAGAGGAGGCGACCGCATGTACGAAGGCATCGTTCAGGAGCTGATCGACGAGCTGGGCCGGCTCCCCGGCATCGGCCCCAAGTCGGCTCAGCGCATCGCGTTCCACATCCTGCAGACCGAGACGTTCGATGTGACCCGTCTCGCCGAGATCCTCCTCGAGCTGCGCAGCCGCGTGCACTTCTGCGACATCTGCGGAAACGTCGCCGAGGAGGCGACCTGCGGGATCTGCCGCGATCCGCGCCGCAGCCGCGCCGTCATCTGCGTGGTCGAGGAGGCGAAGGACGTCCCCGCGATCGAGCGCACCCGCGAGTTCCGCGGCCTCTACCACGTGCTCGGCGGAGCGATCAGCCCGATCGACGGCATCGGCCCCGATCAGCTCCGCATCCGCCAGCTGCTCCAGCGGCTCGCCGACGGTGAGGTGCAGGAGGTCATCATCGCCACCGACCCCAACCTCGAGGGCGAGGCGACCGCGACCTACCTCTCGCGGATGCTCAGCACCCTCGGCATCCGGATCACCCGCCTCGCCTCCGGCCTGCCGGTCGGCGGAGACCTCGAGTACGCCGACGAGATCACCCTCGGCCGTGCCTTCGAGGGTCGTCGCCTCGTCGAGAACTGATCCGCGCCGGACGACCGGGTCGAGGGCCCGTGACACATCGCCGATCCCGCATGCGCCCGCTGGTAGACTCCTCCATCGGGTCTCGACGGCCCCTCAGCCACTGACCCGGGAGTAGCGCGTGAGCCTGATCGTCCAGAAGTTCGGCGGATCCTCCGTCGCCGACGCGGAGAGCATCAAGCGGGTCGCGAAGCGCATCGTCGCCACGAAGCAGGCAGGCAACGACGTCGTCGTCGCCGTCTCGGCGATGGGCGACACGACCGACGACCTGCTCGAGCTGGCCCACCAGGTCACCCCGATGCCGGCACCGCGCGAGCTCGACATGCTGCTCTCCTCGGGCGAGCGGATCTCGATGGCCCTGCTGGCGATGGCGATCAAGAGCATGGGCTACGAGGCGCGCTCCTTCACCGGCAGCCAGGCCGGCATGATCACCGACGCCCGGCACGGAGCCGCGCGCATCGTCGACATCACGCCGGTGCGCCTCCGCGAGGCACTGGACGAGAACGCCGTCGTCATCGTCGCCGGGTTCCAGGGCTTCAACCGCGACACGAAGGACATCACGACCCTCGGCCGCGGCGGCTCCGACACCACGGCCGTCGCGCTCGCCGCGGGCCTCGGCGCCGACACCTGCGAGATCTACACCGACGTCGACGGTGTCTTCACCGCCGATCCCCGCGTCGTGAAGCGCGCCCGCAAGCTCGACCGCATCTCGAGCGAGGAGATGCTCGAGCTCGCCGCCGCCGGGGCGAAAGTCCTGCACATCCGCGCCGTCGAATTCGCCCGCCGCCACGGCGTCACCCTGCACGTGCGCTCGTCGTTCAGCCCCAACGAGGGCACCATCGTCTACAACGCCGCGCCGGGCGCCGACGCATCGAGCACCGAGAAGAATGGACAGACCGTGGAAGAGCCGATCATCGCCGGAGTCGCGGCCGACCTCAACGAGGCCAAGATCACCGTGGTCGGCGTGCCCGACATCCCGGGGAAGGCCGCGCAGATCTTCACGATCGTCGCCAAGACCGGCTCGAACATCGACATGATCGTCCAGAACGTCTCGGCGGCGGCCACGGGTCGCACCGACATCTCGTTCACCCTCCCGAAGGCCGACGGCCAGACCGTCCTCATGGCGCTCAACGCCGAGAAGGAGGAGGTGGGCTTCGAGTCGCTGCAGTACGACGACCAGATCGCCAAGCTCGCCCTCGTCGGCGCAGGCATGCGCACCAACGCCGGAGTCTCCGCCAAGCTCTTCCGCTCTCTCTTCGAGGCCGGCATCAACATCGAGATGATCTCCACCAGCGAGATCCGCATCTCGGTCGTCACCCGGGCCGACACCGTCGACGAGGCGCTCCGCGTGGTGCACACGGCTTTCGGTCTCGACGGCGAGGACGACGCGGTCGTCTACGCCGGCACCGGTCGCTGACAGTCGGCCTCCCCCGTTTTTCCGCCGGTGGCGCCTCCGCAGGAGGGGTGCCCGGCACCTTCCCTGTGAGAGCGGCCGCCGCGCCGCACGGACGAAAGAGCACAGAATGAGCAGCACCCCCCTCCACGTGGGCGTCGTCGGCGCGACCGGTCAGGTCGGCAAGGTGATGCGGCGCCTCCTCGAGGAGCGCGACTTCCCCCTCGCCTCGATCCGCTTCTTCGCCACCGCGCGCTCCGCCGGCACGACCCTGTCGTTCCGCGGTGAGGACGTCGTCGTCGAGGACGTCGAGACCGCCGACCCGTCGGGGCTCGACATCGCCCTCTTCTCGGCCGGAGCGACGGGGTCGCGCGCGCAGGCCCCCCGCTTCGCCGCCGCGGGCGTCACCGTGATCGACAACTCGAGTGCCTGGCGGATGGACCCCGAGGTGCCGCTGGTCGTGAGCGAGGTCAACCCGCACGCGATCGACGAGGCCGTGAAGGGGATCATCGCGAACCCCAACTGCACCACGATGGCCGCGATGCCGATCCTCAAGGTCCTCGACCGCGAGGCAGGGCTCACCCGGCTCATCGTCAGCACCTACCAGGCGGTCTCGGGCAGCGGACTCGCCGGTGCCAACGAGCTCGCGGAGCAGGTCGTCGCCGCGGTCGCCGACGAGCACCTCCTCGACCTCGTGCACGACGGCTCCGCCGTGACCTTCCCGGCGCCCGACAAGTACGTCGCTCCGATCGCGTTCGACGTGATCCCCTTCGCCGGCAACCTGGTCGAGGACGGCTCCAACGAGACCGACGAGGAGAAGAAGCTCCGCAACGAGAGCCGGAAGATCCTCGAGCTCCCCGGGCTCCTGGTCTCGGGGACCTGCGTACGGGTGCCCGTCTTCACCGGGCACTCGCTGTCGATCAACGCGGAGTTCGCGTCCGCCCTCAGCCCCGAGCGCGCCCGCGAGCTGCTCGCGGACGCCCCCGGAGTGGTGCTGCGCGAGGTGCCGACGCCGCTCGAGGCCGCCGGAACCGACCCGAGCTACGTCGGTCGCATCCGCGCCGACGAGGGCGCTCCGGAGGGTCGCGGTCTCGCGCTCTTCATCAGCAACGACAACCTGCGCAAGGGCGCGGCGCTGAACGCCGTGCAGATCGCCGAGCTGATCTCGGCGCGTCAGCCGGCCTCCTGAGTCCTCGCGGGCCGGCGCTTCGAAGCGCCGGCCCGTGGCTCGTGGAAAAGCCGCGAATTTGATGGGCAGGTCGGCCCCTGGCCCGCTTCCGCGGGGCGGAGCGACGGTAAACTCGACTCTCGTGAACTCCTCGGAACCGGTCGACGTCGCCCTCATCGGAGGCGGCATCATGAGCGCCACGCTCGGTGCCCTCCTCACCAAGCTCCAGCCCGACTGGACCATCGCCGCCTACGAGCGGCTCGGAGACGTCGCGCAGGAGTCGTCGAACCCGTGGAACAACGCGGGCACGGGCCACGCGGCTCTCTGCGAGCTGAACTACATGCCCGAGGCGGCCGACGGCTCCGTCGATCCCGCCAAGGCGATCCAGATCAACGAGCAGTTCCAGATCTCGCGCCAGTTCTGGTCGAGCCTCGTCGAGGCCGGTGACATCCGCGAGCCCTCGAGCTTCATCAACACCACGCCGCACATGACCTTCGTGCACGGCGAGGCCAACGTCGAGTACCTCCGCAAGCGCTACGAGGCTCTGAAGGACCAGCCGCTCTTCGCCGGCATGGAGTTCACCGAGAGCATCAAGACCATCCACGAGTGGGCGCCCCTGCTGATGGAGCAGCGCCCCGCCGGTGGCGGCCCCTACGCCGCCACGCGGATCCCGGCCGGGACCGATGTCGACTTCGGCGCGCTGACGCACCAGCTCTTCGATCACGTCGTGGCCCACGGAGGCACGCTCGACACCGGTCACGAGGTCACGAACGTCACCCGCCAGAAGGACGGCACGTGGCGCCTCGACCTCAAGCAGGTCGTCGGAGGCACGCCCAAGCGCGTCACTGCGCGCTTCGTCTTCGTCGGCGCGGGCGGCGGCGCCCTGCACCTGCTGCAGAAGTCGGGCATCCCGGAGATCAAGGGCTTCGGCGGCTTCCCGATCTCGGGGCAGTTCCTCCGGACCGACGACCCCGAGCTCGTCGCCAAGCACCAGGCGAAGGTCTACGGCAAGGCGGCCGTCGGTGCGCCCCCGATGTCGGTGCCCCACCTCGACACCCGCATGGTCGACGGCCAGGCCTCCCTCCTCTTCGGCCCGTACGCCGGCTTCACGCCCAAGTTCCTCAAGCGCGGGTCCTGGCTCGACCTGCCGCTCTCGATCCGCCCTCACAACATCGGCCCGATGCTCGCGGTCGCCCGCGACAACCTCGACCTGATGAAGTACCTGCTCGGCGAGGTGCTCGCCGGGAGGTCGAAGAAGCTGAAGGCGCTGCGCGAGTTCCTGCCGACGGCCCGCTCGGAGGACTGGTACCTGATCACTGCCGGCCAGCGCGTCCAGGTGATGAAGAAGGACGAGAAGAAGGGCGGCGTGCTGCAGTTCGGCACCGAGGTCATCACGGGCGCCGACGGCACGATCGCCGGGCTGCTCGGTGCCTCGCCGGGAGCCTCGACCGCCGTGCCGATCATGCTCGACATCGTCAAGCGCTGCTTCCCTGACCGCATGAAGGCCTGGGAGCCGCGCATCCGCTCGCTGGTGCCGAGCTACGGCTCGACGCTCAACGACGCCCCCGAGGTCGCGGAGCGGACCGTCAGCGCGACCTCCGAGGCCCTGGAGCTGACCGCCTCGGTCTGAATCGCGCCTGCTCCGTCTCCATGGTTCGAACGTATGTTCTAATTGCTCCATGAGGTGGAGCGGGCAGGCGGTCGGGGCGGCCGACGACAGCGCGCTCCCCGGGCTGGTCCGGATCTCGGACCTGGTGCGTACGGTCCGGACGCCCGAGTTCGACGGCATCACCTTCTACGAGGTGCTCGCGAAGTCGGCGCTCAACCGGGTGCACACCTCGTCGAAGATGCCCTTCGGGTGGACCATCAACCCGATGCGAGGCTGCACCCACGCCTGCACCTACTGCTTCGCGCGCCCCACGCACGAGTACCTCGAGTTCGACGGCGGCCGCGACTTCGACTCGCAGATCGTCGTCAAGGTCAACGTCGCGGAGGTGCTCACCCGTGAGCTGGCGAGGCCGAGCTGGGAGCGGCACCCGGTCGCGCTCGGCACCAACACCGATCCCTACCAGCGGGCGGAGGGCCGGTACCGGCTGATGCCAGGCATCATCGCCGCGCTCGCCGCCTCGGGGACCCCGCTCTCGATCCTGACCAAGGGATCGCTCCTGCGCCGCGACCTCCCGCTCCTGCGCGAGGCGGCCGAGCACGTGCCGGTCGATCTGGGCCTCTCGATCGCCGTGTGGGACGAAGAGCTCCAGCACTCCGTCGAGCCCGGTGCGCCCTCGGCCGCCGCGCGCCTGGCCACGGTCACCGCCGCACGCGAGGCGGGCTTCGAGTGCTCGGTCTTCCTCATGCCGATCCTGCCGTTCCTCACCGACACGAAGGCGCACCTCGACGCCTCGCTGCGAGCGTGCCGGGCGGCCGGCGCCAGCTCGATCATGTACTCGGCGCTCTATCTCAAGCCCGGGGTGAAGGAGTGGTTCCTGCAGTGGCTGGCGCACGAGCACCCCGAGCTCCTCGACCGCTACCGCTCCCTCTATCCGGGTCGCTCCGCCTACGCGCCCGTCGAGTACCGGCGCTGGCTGTCCGAGCGGATCCGTCCGCTGATGCGCGCCCATCGACTCGAGCGCGGCGAGGAGGATCCGGCGACCGGCTCGATGCGCTCCTCGGCGCTGCGCCCCTCCACGCTGGGATCGCTGGGGACGCTCCGGACTCTCGGGGGAGAGCGGCGCTCGCTCCAGCACGACGGCCTCCTCGCCGAGGAGCTCGGGCCGGCTGGAGCCGCGATGCTGCCGGGCGTGGGCCAGCCGACGCTGTTCTGACGCTCGATCCCGATGCTCACCGCGCCGGCCGCGCCTTCGTGGCCGCGATTAGGATCGACCCATGGTCACCCGCTCCGGTGAGCCCTCGTCCGGCTCCTCTGCCCGGAGCGACGACGACGCCCCCCGCCCCGTGCGCCTCGGCCTCCTCGACGACCACGAACTGCTTCTGGACAGCATGAGCAGCTGGATCCAGGCCCACGCACCCGATTTCGAGCTCGTCGTCCGCGCCGGGACCTGGATGGAGCTCGTCACCAGCACAGTGTTCCCCACGCAGCTCGTGATCATGGACTTCGAGCTGCGTGAGCCGATCTCGATCGAAGCGCGGATCCGGACCTGCCGGGCGGCGGGGGCCACGGTCGTCGTGCTCTCCGAGCGCGAGGACGACGAGGTCAGGGAGCGCTCGCTCCGAGCCGGCGCCGCCCGCCACCTCACGAAGGCGCAGCCCCTGCGCGAGGTGATGGAGAGCGCGCGCTCAGCGATGGAGATGCGCTCGGTCGCGGGGTCGCCCGCCCCGTGGCGCCCCCTCCCGATCGGTGTCCCCGCTCACCAGCGCCCCCGGCTGAGTGCGGGCGAGCTCGAGGCGCTCCGCCTCTACGTCGCGGGCGCGAGCACGCCGGAGGTGGCGGCGAGGATGAACGTGCAGTTCGAGACCGCGAAGACCTACCTCCGCCGCGTCCGCCAGAAGTACGTCAAGATCGGACGTCCGGCGAGTCGGCGGGCCGAGCTGATCCGTCGCGCCGCCGAGGACGGATTCCTCGAGTGACCACCCGGGTGCGGCTCCGACCTGTGCGAGAGAGCTGAGGGATCCGATGGCCAAGCTGTACTTCCGGTACGGAGCGATGAACAGCGGCAAGAGCACCTCCCTGCTGCAGGCCGCCTTCAACTACGAGGAGCGCGGGCACCGGGTCCTCCTGGCGAAGCCGGCGGTCGACACGAAGGGCGACGAGCTCATCGTGTCGCGGCTCGGCGTGACCCGTCCGGTGGACATCCTGTTCCACCCCGGCGAGGATCCGGTCGCCGTCTTCACGAGCGCGCGCGCCCGCGTCCTCGCCGAGTCCGCGCGCGACGTCAGTGCGCTGCTCGTCGACGAGGCGCAGTTCCTCCCCGAGGACCACGTCGACGACCTGCTGAGGATCGCCATCCTCGAGAACGTGCCCGTGCTCGCCTACGGCATCCGCACCGACTTCAGAACGGCCGCATTCCCCGGGAGCAGGCGGCTCCTCGAGATCGCGCACAGCCTCGAGGAGCTCAAGACGATCTGCCGCTGCGGTCGCAAGGCGATCTTCAACGGCCGCGTCGTCGACGGCCGATTCGTCTTCGACGGCGACCAGGTCGCGATCGACGGCGCCGAGGTCACCTACGAAGCACTGTGCGGCTCGTGCTATCTGCAGGAGAGCCGCGGCCGCCTGAGAGGGTAGGGTGTCGAGGATCCCTCGATCCCGCGACACCCCTCCGAAACGAGGATGTGGGTAGCCTTGCGGGCGTGACATCACCGGAAACGGAAGTACGCCTTTCGCAGCAGCAGGCGGGGTCGGATCAGCAGAAGAGGTCAGGGGGATCGATGACGGCGCAGGGCATCACGCCGAAGCGCCGTCCGTCGTGGGAGCAGGACTACCGCCGACGCCTCCTCCTCTCCGACGTCATCGCGATCGTCGTCTCGGTCTTCGGCACGCAGCTCGTCTGGTTCGATCTGAACCTCAACTCCGATGTCGGGTTCAACAACCCTGTCGACATCGCCATCAACTACACCTGGGTCTCGGTCGTCCTCTCGGTCGCCTGGCTCCTCGCGCTGCAGGTCTTCGACACGCGCGACCGCCGCATCGTCGGCACCGGCTACGTCGAGTACCGCCGGATCGTCGACGCCTCGATCTGGCTGTTCGGCATCGTCGCGATCATCGCCTACCTGCTGCAGATCCTGCTCGCCCGCGGCTACATCATCACCGCGTTCCCCTTCGGGATCCTGCTCATCTGCGTCGGCCGGCTGGGCTGGCGCTCCTGGCTCACCCGCCAGCGCCGCGACGGCCGCTTCGCGAACCAGGTCATCCTGCTCGGCTCCCGCGCGAGCGTGCTCCACACCGCGCGCGAGCTCCGTCGCGGTACCGAGGCCGGCTACAAGCTGGTCGGCGCCGTCTCGACGTCGCCGGGCGGGGCGGAGGCGCTGGGCGCCGAGGAGGAGCTGTCGGGCCTCACGCTCCACGGCTTCACGGGCGTCGACGGTGTCCGCGCCGTCATGGACGCCACGGGAGCCGACACGGTCGTCGTCACGAGCTCCGACGAGCTCGCCCCGCAACGCATCCGCGAGCTGAGCTGGACCCTCGAGCCCGGCCGGGAGCACCTCGTCGTCGCACCGAGCCTCACCGACATCGGCGGTCCCCGCATCCACACCCGCCCCGTCGCGGGCCTCCCGCTGATCCACGTCGAGACCCCGCGGTTCGACGGACGTCAGCGCTTCGCGAAGCGGCTCTTCGACATCGCGGCGTCGACTCTGCTGATCATCCTCAGTGCGCCCGTCCTCGTCGTGGTGGCGATCCTGGTCAAGGCGACGAGCCCGGGGCCGATCCTGTTCCGTCAGGAGCGCATCGGCCTGAACGGTGCGACCTTCGAGATGCTGAAGTTCCGCTCCATGGTCGTCGATGCCGAGGCCCGTCTCGCGGCGCTCGCGGCGCAGCAGCGCGACGAGGGCAACTCGGTCCTCTTCAAGATGGCGAAGGACCCCCGCGTCACGAAGGTCGGCACGGTGCTCCGCCGCTTCAGCCTCGACGAGCTGCCGCAGTTCCTGAACGTCTTCCGCGGCGACATGTCGCTGATCGGTCCTCGCCCGCCGCTCGCGCGCGAGGTCGAGCAGTACGAGGAGCACGTGCACCGCCGCTTCCTGATGAAGCCGGGCATCACCGGTCTCTGGCAGGTCAGCGGGCGCTCGAACCTCTCGTGGGAGGACACCGTCCGTCTCGATCTGTACTACGTCGAGAACTGGTCGATGACGGGCGACCTGATCATCCTCTTCAAGACCGCACGCGCCGTCCTCGCGCGGGACGGAGCGTATTGATCGGCACCGCTGTCACGGCCCACTCCACGAGGAGCATGTCGATCGCCGTCCTCGAGGTCCCCTTCCGGGTCGACTTCGGACCGGGTCTCGACGAGGCCGACGTCCAGCGGATCACGGCGAGCTGGTCCTCCTGCGCCGGCGCTCCCGACGACACCGCACTGGTCGTGCACGCCGACGTGATCGTCGACGGCGCCTCTCGCCCGTCCACCGGGATCCGCGTCCACACCCGCTCGGTCGCACAGCTCGAGGAGTCGCTCACGTCGACCCTCACCGTCGAGGCGATCGGCGTCCGCCGGCACGATCTGCTCATGCTGCACGCCTGCGGCATGGCGGCCGAGGACGGTCGCGTGCTCGCCTTCGTCGCGGCCTCGGGCACGGGCAAGACGACGATCGCGCGCGCCCTCGGCACGCGCTTCGGATACGTCACCGACGAGACGGTCGGAGTGACTCCCACCGGGCGCGTGCTGCCCTACCCCAAACCGCTCTCGGTGAAGCCGCTCACCGGCTCGGCGCCGAAGGCCCAGCTGGCGCCGGACTCGATCGGCCTCCGGCCGATTCCGAAGGCGCCGCTGGTGCTGGCCGGCGTCGTCCTGCTCGACCGCCGCGAGCACGTCGAGGTGCCGCGCCTCGAGGCGGTGGATCCGATCGAGGCGATCGACCTGCTCGTCCCGCAGACCTCCTATCTCTCCGCGCGTCCGCGGCCTCTCACCGATCTGGTCGAGACGCTGCGCGGGCTCGGCGGCGTGACACGCCTCGTCTACTCCGAGGCGACCGGCGCCCTCGATCTCGTCGAGGCGGCGTTCGCCACCGTCGCCGTCGATGCTCCGGACGCCTGGAACGAGATCCTGTCGCTGGGGCTCGAGACGCCCGACGCGCCGGTCGGCGGGCTCCTCGTCCGCGCGCCGGTCGACGACGCGATCCTCCTCGCCGGCGGAGAGCTGGTCGTGTTCTGCGACAACAGACTCGCGCGCCTCGAGGGCATCGGCCCGGCTCTCTGGCACCTGACGGGCGAGGCGATCAGCGCCGATGAGCTCGTCGAGGCCGTCGTCACGTCGGTCGGGCCCGCCCCCGAGGGCGTCGATGCGCGGGCAGCGGTCAGCGCCGCTCTGGTCGAGCTGATGGCGCTCGGCGTGATCACGAGGACGCCTGCATCCGCACCCACCCCCGATGGGGTGCACGCATGACGTGCCGGGAAACAGGCCCGATACACGCCTGTGCAATGATTCCAGAGCTATCCGCCCCCGAAGGCCGTACACCGCTCCGAACCAGTGAAGGAACTTGACACTGTGGAACTTAGAGACGTCCTCCGGCTTCTCCGCGATCACTGGCTGGCGATCGTCGCAGCAATCCTCCTGGGCACTCTCCTCGCCTTCGGCTGGTCCCTGACGCAGAAGCCGCGCTACGTGGCCGACTCGCAGGGCATCGTCTCGGTGGACGTCGGCTCGGGCGATCCGAGCCAGGCCGTGTACCTCCGGCAGATCTCGGCGACGGTCGCCAACTCGAGCCTCAAGACCTACCTCCCTCTCGCGACGTCCCGTGACACCGCCGAGATCGCGATCGAGAACCTCGGCCTCGACGTCAGCCCGTCGGCGCTGATCTCGGCGATCACGGTCGAGTCCGAGACGGATGCGCCGGTGATGAACATCACCGCCAGCGCATCGACCGCCGAGGGCGCGCAGAAGCTCGCCGACGCCTGGGTGGCGGCCGTCGCGACGCGCATCCAGCAGATCAACGCCGAGACGGGAGCCGGCGACACCGTCAGCCTCGCCGTGGTCCAGGCCGCAGCCCTCCCGTCGTCGCCGGCGTACCCGAACCTGCGCCTCGTCCTCGCGATCGGCGCCCTCGCGGGCCTCGTCCTCGGTCTGGTCTACGCGTTCGTGCGCAACACCCTCGACCGGCGCATCCGCACCGCCGAGATGGTCGAGCGCCTGTTCGACCTCCCCGTGGTCGGCACCCTGCCCGTCGACAAGCGCTTGAGCGAGACGAACCGCATCGTCCCGGAGGCCGACACCACGGACTACGTGAAGTCCGACGGCAAGCACGCGCTCGCCGAGGCGCTGCGCGAACTGCGGACCAACCTGCAGTTCATGAACGTCGACAGCCCGCCCCGCATCATCGTCGTGACGAGCCCGCTGCCCTCGGACGGCAAGTCGACCGTGACGGCGAACCTCGCCGTGACGCTCGCCGCGTCCGGTCAGCGCACGGTCGTCGTCGACGGCGACCTCCGCAAGCCCACCGTCGCCAAGTCGTTCGGGCTGGTTCCGGGTGTCGGCCTGACCGATCTGCTGATCGGCAAGGCCGAGCTCCAGGACGTCCTGCAGCCCTGGGGTCCCTCGGGCAACCTGTGGATCCTCGGTGCCGGCTCCATCCCGCCGAACCCGAGCGAGCTGCTGGGCTCCAACGGGATGGACATCCTCCTGCACGAGATCGCCCGCGAGGCCATCGTGATCGTCGACGCACCGCCGCTCCTGCCCGTCACCGACGGCGCCATCCTCACGGCCCGCACCGACGGCGCGCTCGTCGTGATCTCGGCCGGCAAGACCACGACCGACGAGCTGGGCAAGGCGATCCAGAACCTCGAGCGGGTCAGCGGTCACACCCTCGGCGTCATCCTCAACCGCGTGCCCCCCCGTGGGCAGGTCGGCCGGGGCTACGGCTACTACTACACGAGCTACTACGGGTCCGAGCGCTCCGGCGCCCGAGCCGAGACGGTGCCCGAGCCCGCGCCGAGCGCCGTCTGAGCGGCGGGCGATGACCTTCCCCGGAGACGAAGGAACCCGTCGTCCACGCCGCGGGTGGCGGCCGTCGGAGGCCGTCGTCACGTCGGACGCCCCGGTCTTCACCGTCCTCTCGGTCTGCACGGGCAACATCTGCCGCTCACCGCTGTCCGAGCAGCTCTTCCGCAGCGCACTCGGCGCCGACCTCTCACCACGCGGCGGAGCGCTCTTCGGCTTCCGGAGCGCCGGCGTGGAGACGCGGGACGGCTACGCGATGGACCCGAACTTTGCCCGGATGTCCACCCAGTACGGGGGTGATCCGGTCGGCCACTCGAGCGCTCGACTGACGGAGTCGCTCGTCGGGGAGGCGGACGTGATGCTCACCATGACCCGCGACCACCTCATCGACGCCGCCCGGCGGTTCCCGTCCATCCTGCTGCGGGGCTTCACGCTCCTCGAATTCGCCCGGGTCCTGCCGTTCGTCGCCGCGCAGGTGCCGATCCCGGAGGTCGAGGATCCCGCCGTGCGACTGCGCGCCGTCGTGCGCCTGGCAGCCGCCAACAGGGGCCGCGCGCCGGCCGGCGAGCGCGGTGACGACATCGACGACCCCATCGGCCGCAGCGAGGCCACGCACGCGCGGGTGGCGGAGGAGATCGCCACGGCCGTCTCCAGTGTGTCGCGTGATCTGAGAGCATTGGCGCGGTGACGATGCCGAGCACGGCTCGCCGTGACCGGTCGACCCAGCCCCTCTTCCCTTCCCGTCGCTGACGCGACACCTCCCCGCATCCCGTTCGGAGAATCCCCTTGAAGCTTGGAGAAGCACTGTGAAGCTTTCTGTCATTGGCTGCGGCTACCTCGGAGCCGTCCACGCGGCCGCGATGGCCGAGCTCGGTCACGACGTCATCGGCATCGACGTCGACCAGGCGAAGATCGACGCACTGGCCGCCGGCACCGCTCCCTTCTTCGAGCCCGGCCTGCCCGAGCTGCTGTCGTCCGGCGTCGCCTCCGGGCGCCTGCGCTTCTCGACGAACACGGCCGACGCCGCGGACGCCTCGGTGCACTTCGTCGCCGTGGGGACCCCGCAGAAGAAGGGCGAGAACGCGGCCGACATGACCTACGTCGACGCGGCGATCGACGGTCTGCTGCCGTTCCTCACCGCCGACTCCCTCGTGGTCGGCAAGTCGACCGTGCCGGTCGGCACCGCGTCGCGCCTCGCGGAGAAGGTCGTCGCGACCGGCGCGACGCTGGCCTGGAACCCGGAGTTCCTCCGCGAGGGCTTCGCCGTCCTGGACACCATCAGCCCGGACCGCCTCGTGTACGGCGTGCCTGCCGGAGAAGCGGGCCAGGCCGCCAAGGCCACTCTGGACGAGGTCTACGCGACCGCCCTCGCCGCGGACACGCCGCTCGTCGTCACCGACTACGCCACGGCCGAGCTCGTCAAGGTGTCCGCCAACGCCTTCCTCGCGACCAAGATCTCGTTCATCAACGCGATCGCCGAGATCGCCGAGGTGACCGGAGCCGACGTGACGCAGCTCGCCGACGCCATCGGCTACGACGCGCGCATCGGCCGTCGATTCCTCAACGCCGGCATCGGCTTCGGAGGCGGCTGCCTCCCGAAGGACATCCGCGCGTTCGCCGCGCGCGCCGACGAGCTGGGCGTGGGGGAGTCCGTCGCCTTCCTCAAGGAGGTCGACGCCATCAACCTCCGCCGTCGCCAGCGCGTCGTCGACCTCGTCAGCGAGGGACTCGGTGGAGACGTGTCCGGCAAGAAGATCGCCGTCCTCGGGCTGGCGTTCAAGCCCGAATCGGACGACATCCGCGACTCGCCGTCGCTCGACGTCGCCGCCCGCCTGCACGACCTCGGTGCGACCGTCGTCGCGACCGACCCCGAGGCGATTGCGAACGCGCAGCGCAAGTACCCCGACATCTCGTACACGACCGATGTCGACGAGGCCCTCGCCGGCGCGGACGCCGTCGTCGTCGTGACGGAGTGGAAGCAGTTCAGGGCGATCGACCCGGTCGCCGTCGGCGCGGCGGTCGCCCAGCGCTTCATCGTCGACGGGCGCAACTGCCTCGACCCGGCCGCCTGGCGGGCCGCCGGCTGGGAGTACCGCGGCCTCGGCCGCTGACTCCGACCGACCGCCGACGGCGGTCAGCGATCGCCGACGACGCCGGAGGTGCTGCGGAGCGGGATGTGCGCGAAAGCGAGATCCGACTCCGCCGCCCTCCGGCGTTCTCGTGCCGTCAGCCACCAGCGCAGGAGCACTCCGACGACGGCTCCGACTCCAGCCCCGATGGTGTTCGTCAGCACGTCGTGGAGGCTCGCGAAGCGATCCGAGAGCAGGACCAGCTGCCCCGTCTCGATCACCGTGCTCACGGCCGCGCCGAGCAGGATCACCAGGCCGGTCCAGCGGGCACGGAGCAGCAGAGCGCCGAGCAGGCCGAACGGCACGAAGAGCAGGACGTTCGCGCCGGACTCGATCACTCCGTAGTCGATCCAACCCAGACCCCGACGCTCGAGCCAGCCGAGGGCGCGCGCGATCAGACCGCCGAAGGGCGCGTCGACAGGGGTGGGCCAGAAGGCGATCGAGGCCAGGGCGCCGAGGTAGAGCGCGCCGACGGTCACGATGAGGCGGGTGAGCGACCGGGGCACGGCGGCTCCTCTCGGCGGGCGTCGCGGGGGCGACGAGGAGGGCAGGGCTGTCGGCGACGACTCGACACCCAGTCTGACGCGTGGACCCGTGCGGCCCCTGGGCCTCGAGCGGAATCGGCGCGTACTGTCGGCGCCGCGTCCGGCCGCCGTTAACGACGGAACCCGGCCGGATCGATGATCCAGCCGGGTTCCTCACCGGTCGGGGTAGCGGGATTCGAACCCACGACCTCCTCGTCCCGAACGAGGCGCGCTACCAAGCTGCGCCACACCCCGGTGGACTCGAGCGGCAGTACCGCTCACGAGCCTCGACAATGATAGCCGATTTCTTCGGAGCCGCCGCACACGCGCCCATGACCGGTCAGCTCACCGGCTCGAGAGTCAGGAGGGTCGCCTCGGGCCGGCAGGCGAAGCGCATCGGCGCGTAGATGGAGGTGCCGAGCCCGGCGGAGACGTTGAGGCGCGCGCTCCGCCGCCCGTGGTGCCAGGTGGTGAAGCCCGCGACCTTGTCACGGGGGATGTCGCAGTTGGTCACGAGGGCGCCGAACCCGGGCACGCAGAGCTGACCGCCGTGAGTGTGCCCGGCGAGGATGAGATCCGCCCCTCGGGTCACGAAGTCGTCGAGGATGCGCTGGTACGGGGCATGGGCGACGCCGATGCTGATCTCGGCGGACTCGTCCTCCGCGGCCCGCAGCTCATCGACGGCACCTGCGACGACATCGATCCTGTCCAGGCCGATGTGCGGATCGTCGACACCGAAGAACTCGACTCTGGTGCCCCGGATCGTGAGGTTCTCGGCGCGGTTGTTGAGGTCGGTCCAGCCGAGCGAGTCGGTGAAGTACCCCGTCAGTGCGTCGGTGTCGAGGTCGGCCTGGTTCGGCTTCGGATTGAGCGACGGGCCGCGGAAGTAGCGCAGGGGGTTCTTGACCCTCGGGCCGAAGTAGTCGTTCGATCCGTTCACGAAGACACCGGGGATGCCGGCGAACGGCTCCAGGGCCCGCCGGATCCCGAGGATCCCGTCGCGGTGCCCGAGGTTGTCGCCGGTGTCCACGATGAGGTCAGGAGCGAGGGCGACGAGCGAGCGGATCCACTCCTGCTTCTTCGACTGCCACGGAGCCATGTGCAGATCGGACAGGTGCAGGATCCGCAGCGGGGGAGCGCCCACTGGCAGGACGGGTGCCGAGACCCGGCGGACCGTGAAGAGCGTCCGCTCGATCCCGATGCCCCAGACGGCGGCGGCACTGCCGACAGCGGCGACTGTCGCTAGTGCGGTGGTGAGGGGGCGTCGGCTCATGTGTCCTTCTCTCGACGGGGTCGGGCCTTCATTCTGCCGGACGGCCCCGAACGGACGGCCCCGAACGGACGGCCCCGAACGGACGGCCCCGCGCGGACCGGGTGGCTCAGCCTCCGGGGGGCGGTGTGGACGGGCCGGCGCTGATCTGCAGGGTGATCGCGGAGCCCCGAGAGACCCGCGAGCCAGCGGGCGGGTTCGTCTGCGCCACCGAGCCGGCGGGACGATCGGAGGGGATCCGGTTCGGATCGATCGTCACCGTGAAGCCGAGGTCCTTCAGACGGGCTGTCGCCGCGGCCGGGCTCTGACCGGTGACCTCCGGCACCGCCTCCTGTGGCGCCTCGACGAGTGAGCGCTCGGGAGCGGGGAAGGCGCTGCCGCCGTACTTCGCATCGGCGACCCGCATGATCCGCGGCCAGATCTGGTGACGCACCTGACCGGCGTTCACCCCGTTCAGGCGGAATCCGCGCATCGACGTGAACCCGGTGACGTTCCCGACCCAGGTCGCCGTCGCCACCTCGGTGCTCGCGCCGACCATCCAGGTGTGCAGAGCGTTGTCCGTGGTTCCCGTCTTGCCGATGTGCGGGATACCGGTCCTCGGGTTCGACGGCGCGCCTGTTCCGCCCGTCATCACCTGCTGGAGGGCGAAGCCTGCGGTCGCGGCGACCTGCTCCGACATGCCCTGGCTGCACTCCGAGGCCGGAGGGGCGATGTCCGCGCCGCTCCGGTCGACGATGCGATCGATCGCGATCGGCGTGCAGACGGTGCCCTTGTTGGCGAAGCCCGCGAACGCCGTCGCCATGGTCAGGGGTGCGATCTCATTCGTGCCGAGGATCGTCGGTGCGTACTTCTGCAGCTCGTTGCCGTCCGCGCGATGCACGCCCATGGCCAGGGCGGTGTTGCGGATGCCGCAGAGGTCGAGCTGCTGCGCCATCGCCGCGAAGGAGGTGTTGATCGAGCCGGTCGTCGCCTGCAGCGCCGTGGTGACGCCTCCGTTGCCGCCCTCGTCGTTGCCGGGGTTCCAGGACTCGCCGTAGTAGACGCCGTCGGGTTCGCAGCTGTCGCGGAAGGTCGTGTAGGCGCGACGGGTGCCGTCGACGCTCTCGCCGAGCGAACGGCCCTCCTGGAGCCACTCGGCGAGGGTGAACACCTTGTAGGTCGACCCGACCTGGAATCCGGAGGATCCGCCGTAGCCGAAGTCGGTGCTGTAGTTGACGCTCGTGTAGTTCGCGCCGGTGACATCGGGATCGTTCGAGTAGTCCTTGTTCTGCGTCATCGCGAGGATGCGGCCGGTGCCGACCTCGACCGACACGCTCGCGCTGCCGATGTTGACGTTCGCCATCGACTTCGGGACCCACGCGTCGGTCGCCGAGACAGCGGCGGTCTGCAGCTCGCTGTCGAGCGTCGTGTAGATCTGGTAGCCACCGCGCTTGAAGGTGGCGTCCCGCTCGTCCTGGCTCGCGCCGAACGCGTCGTCGTTCTTGATCACCCAGGTGACGTAGTCGCAGAAGAACGCCGAGATGCCCGCGGTCTGGCAGCCGGTGCTCGGCTCGGTGATGACCGGCTGAACGGGGGTGGCCGCGGCCTCGGCGATCTGCTCTGGCGTGGCCTTCGACTCCAGGCCCATGCGGCCGAGGATGTAGTTGCGCCGGTCGAGCGTCACCGGGTAGCCCCCCGCGGCGGGGTTCGCCTCGTCGGCGGGCCGGTCGAAGCGGAACTTCTCGGGGTTGTTCACGATGGCGATGAGCGCGGCCGACTGGGCGAGCGAGAGATCGCGGGCACTGATGCCGAAGTAGTACTTCGCGGCCGCCTCGATGCCGTAGACCGTGCCTCCGAACAGCGCGATGTTGAGGTAGCCGAGCAGGATGTCGTTCTTCGGGTACTCCTTCTCGAGCCCGATGGCGAGGCGCATCTCGGCGACCTTGCGCTCCGGAGTCGTCTCGGTCGCCTCGCGGTAGGCGGCGTCGCGCTCGATCGGATCCGACAGCGCCTCGGCCTTCTGCACGAGCACGTTCTTCACGTACTGCTGCGTGATCGAGGATCCGCCCTGCACGTCCCCGCGGAGTGCCGTCGTGGCCGCCGCTCGCACCGTGCCCAGCAGGTCGATGCCGCCGTGCTCGTAGAAGCGCGGGTCCTCGGAGGCGACGACAGCGTCCTTCACGAACGGCGAGATGTCGTCCCAGCCCACCTCGACGCGGTTCTGCGCGTAGAAGGAGGCGAGGAGCACGTCGGCGCCGCTCGCATCCTTCGCGTAGACGTTGCTCTTCTCAGCGAGAGTGCCGATCTCGAGGTACTCGGGGAGGTTGTCGAACATCTCGACGGAGTTGTTCGCGGCCATGCCCCCGAGGGCGATCGCCGGAGTGATCGACGCCGCGACGAGCACCCCCGCGACGACGCTCATGGCGACGATCCCGATGAGTCCGCCGATCGCGCCTCCGACCGACTTGACGACCCTGGTACCGCGCGCCCCCGACATAGAATCAGCGTAGTCGCCGCGCTCGGGACGAGCCGCTGCGGCCCGTCCGCCGCGCGGACCGCGCACTGCGCGCCCGGCTCTGAACATCCGGCCGTGAACACCTGTCCCTGCAGCCTGCCCTGAGGAGAACCATGTCCGTCCCCCGCTGGGAGTACGTCACCACGCCGCTGATGATCCACAACACCACGGCGATCCTGAACACCTGGGGATCGGAGGGCTGGGAGCTCGTGCAGGTCGTGACCGGCCCCGAGGGCGGGCTCGTCGCCTACCTGAAGCGCCCCGTCGCCGAGGCCGGCGCGTGATCGCCGAGCGTCTCGCCGAGCTCGGCATCGAGCTCCCCGCCGTCGCCACTCCGGCGGGCGCCTACGTCCCCGCGGTCGTGAACGGAGCGCTCGTCTTCACGGCGGGGCAGATCCCGTTCGTCGACGGTGCTCTCCCCGCAGCGGGCAAGGTCGGCGACGGCCTCGTCTCACCCGAGGTCGCCAAGGATCTGGCTCGCGTGTGCGCGCTGAACGCGCTCGCCGCGGTCGCCGACGTGCTCGGCTCGCTCGACCGCGTGACGCAGATCGTGAAGCTGACGGGCTTCGTCGCCTCCGCCCCGGGCTTCAACGGACAGCCCGGCGTGATCAACGGTGCGTCGGAGGTGCTCGGTGAGATCTTCGGCGAGGCGGGCCGCCACGCGCGCTCGGCCGTCGGCGTCGCCGAGCTCCCGCTCGATGCTCCGGTCGAGGTCGAGCTGATCGTCGCCTTCGAGTAGTCCTCCCGCCCCCTCGCTCCTCACCGTGCGAGGGGGCTGCAGCGCCCCCCTCAGTCGGCGGCGACGGCGGAGGAGATCACCGACATCACCTGCGTGTCGGCGAGTGTCGTGGTGTCGCCGACCGCGCGGCCCTCTGCGACGTCGCGGAGCAGCCGGCGCATGATCTTGCCCGAGCGGGTCTTCGGCAGCTCCTGCACGATGAAGATGCGCTTGGGGCGGGCGATCGCGCCGATGTGCTCGGCCACGTGCGCCTTCAGGGTGGCCTCGAGCTCGTCGTGGCCGTCGGCGAGGGCCTCGGCCTGACTCGCCTTCGCGATCACGAACGCGACCACCGCCTGGCCGGTCGTCTCGTCCGCGGCGCCGACGACCGCCGCCTCCGCGACGACGGGATGCGACACGAGCGCCGACTCGATCTCGGCCGTCGAGAGGCGGTGGCCCGAGATGTTCATCACGTCGTCGACACGGCCCAGCAGCCAGAGGTCGCCGTCGCGGTCCCGTCGAGCCCCGTCGCCGGCGAAGTACCGGCCGGGGAACTTCGACCAGTAGGTCTCGACGTAGCGCTCCGGGTCGCCCCAGATGCCTCGCAGCATCGACGGCCAGGGCTCGGTGATCACGAGAAGTCCGCCCGAATCGGCGCCGACCGGGACGCCCTGCTCGTCCACCACGTCGATCGAGACCCCGGGGACGGGGACCTGAGCGGATCCTGGCTTGAGGGTCGTGACTCCGGGGAGGGGGGAGACCATGATCGCGCCGGTCTCGGTCTGCCACCAGGTGTCGACGATCGGGGTGCGCCCGCCGCCGATGACGTCCCGGTACCAGATCCACGCCTCCGGATTGATGGGCTCGCCCACCGAGCCGAGCAGTCGGAGGCTCGAGAGGTCGAAGCGCTGCGGGATCTGCCGGCCGAGCTTCATGAAGGAGCGGATCGCGGTGGGGGCGGCGTAGAGGATGCTGACGCCGTACTTCTCGATGATCTCCCACCAGCGGCCCGTGTGCGGGGTGTCGGGAGTGCCCTCGTACATGACCTGGGTGGCACCGTTGCTGAGCGGGCCGTAGACGACGTAGCTGTGCCCGGTGATCCAGCCGACGTCGGCGGTCGACCAGTACACGTCGCTCTCGGGCCGGAGGTCGAAGACCGTGCGGTGCGTGTACGCGACCTGGGTGAGGTAGCCGCCAGTGGTGTGGAGGATCCCCTTCGGCTTCCCCGTCGTACCGCTCGTGTAGAGGATGAAGAGGGGCTGCTCCGCCGGGAAGGGACGGGCGACGTGATCGGCGTCGACGGCCGTGATCTCCTCGTGCCACCAGAGGTCGCGACCCTCGCTCCACTCGACGGAGTTGCCGCCGCGGCGGACGACGAGGACGTGCTCGACGCTCGAACCACCGCCCTCGAGTGCGAGAGCGGCGTCGACCGCGGGCTTGAGCGGGAAGACCGAGCCCTTGCGCCAGCCGCCGTCGGCCGTGATCACGAGCTTCGCCTCCGCGTCGTCGATGCGGGCGCGCAGGCTCTCGGCGCTGAAGCCGCCGAAGACGACCGAGTGGATCGCGCCGAGGCGGGCGACCGCGAGCATCGCGATGACCGCCTCGGGGATCATCGGGAGGTAGACGGCCACCCGGTCGCCCGCCACGATGCCGAGGCTCGCAAGGAGGTTGGCAGCGCGTTTGACCTCGGCGGTCAGCTCCGCATAGGTGAGAGAGCGGCTGTCGCCGGGCTCGCCCTCCCAGTGGATCGCGACGCGGTCGCCGTGCCCGGCGAGGACGTGGCGGTCGAGGCAGTTGTAGGCGACGTTCAGCTCGCCGTCGTCGAACCACTTCGCGAACGGCGGCTCGCTCCAGTCGAGGGTGCGGGTGAAGGGGCGGTGCCAGTGCAGCAGCTCGCGGCTCTGCTCGGCCCAGAACTCGAGGCGGTCCTCCGCGGCGCGGGCCGTGAGCGCTCGGGCGGCGGCGGCCCCGGCGCCGAACTCGGCGGGCGGCGGGAAGCGGCGCGTCTCGTGGAGGAGGTTGTCGATGCCCGGCGTACCGGGATCTCCCGCCTCGTCGAGGGCTCTGATGTCATCGAGGGGAGTGGACATCTGCGTTTCGCTCCTTCGCGAGTGCACCGTGCGCCGACCGGCTCGGTCGACCTCGACCACCGTAGCGTCCGGCTCCGACGCCGGGTGCGCGGCCTCCGAACCTGGCAGGGACTCCTGGTTCGGATAAGAGTTCGCAGAGAACGCCGATCGGGCTTGGTGATTCGCGCGGGTTCACGTACTCTTTCATACGGCCGAATGAAAGTTCGGTCTCAGCGGCGCAAGTGATTCCCCCCAATCCCGCGCCGCCGAGGCGGCACCTGTTCCCCCCAATGGGTGCCGCCCCCTTCTCTTTCTGCGAAGTCCTCGCTGGAGCACCGGTGCTCGCGACGTCGTCGCCACTGTCCGTCCGCGTGCTGGGGTGAGTCCTCCACAGACGCTGCTTCTCCGCGCTCTCCACTGATCGAGCGGCACGACCTCGGAGCCGTCGTGCGCGCGCCTACCGTTCCCGGCATGACCGCTGACTTCGTGCCTCGCGTCCCCGCCGCCTACCGCCGGGACGATCCGTCTCCGGGGCTCGCCGATCCGGCCGTCCCGATCCGGCCGGGAGCAGCCGCGCTCGGCCTCCTGGCCCCGTTCGCCGCCGATCCGTCGGTCACCGACCTGTTCGTGAACGGCGGATCCGGCCTCTGGGTCGACCGGGGGAGGGGCGCGATCCGCGATCCGAGCTGGACACTGGATGCCGGAGGAGCGCGTCGACTGGCCGTCGCCCTCGTCTCGGCGGGTGGGCGCCACGTCGACGAGGCGAGTCCGTGCGTCGACGTCCGGCTCCGCCACGGGGTCCGGGTGCACGTCGTGCTGCCGCCCGTCGCGACCGGCGGGACGCTGATCTCCGTCCGCGTCCCCCGCGCCGACGCCTGGAGCCTCGACGAGCTGCACGCCGCCGGGATGCTCGACGAGCAGGGTCGACTGCTCCTGCGCCGCGCGGTCGATGCGCGCTGGAACCTCCTGATCTCGGGCGCCGGGGGATCCGGCAAGACCACGCTCCTCGGCGCTCTGCTCGGCTTCGCGCCGCCGCAGGAGCGCATCATCGCGATCGAGGACGTGGGTGAGCTGCGCCCCGCGCATCCGCACTTCGTCGCGCTCGAGTCGAGGCAGCCGAATCTGGAGGGCGCGGGCGGGGTGGGTCTGGACCGCTTGGTCCGCGAGGCGCTGCGGATGCGTCCCGACCGCCTCGTGCTCGGAGAGTGCCGCGGGGTCGAGCTGCGCGAGCTCCTCTCCGCGCTCAACACCGGGCACGACGGCGGCGCAGGCACGCTCCACGCGAACTCTCTCGCCGATGTCCCCGCGCGGCTCGAGGCGCTCGGTGCGCTCGCCGGGATGGGGCAGGAGGCGATCGCCCGTCAGACAGTGAGCGCGATCGATCTGGTGCTGCACCTCGAGCGTGTCGGCGGCCGACGCCGGCTGGCGTCGTGGGGCGGTTTCGCCCTCGATCCGGCGGGCCGCCTCCGGATCGAGGAGGGCGCGCTGCCGCCGCGGCCGAGGTCGGCGGCGTGAGTCGGCAGGACGGACTCGACGAGGTCGCCGCCGTCGTCCAGCGACTCGCCGTGCTGCTCGCCTCGGGGGTGGCCCCCGCGTCGGCGTTCGAGCACCTCGCGTCGTCGGCCGCTTCGAGCGCTCCGGGTGCTGCGGCCAGACGTCGCCTCCTGCGTGCCGTCGCGCTGGAGGCCGCGAGCGGCGAGGACGTGACGGCGGCGATCCTCCGCGGGGCACCGGCGTCGAGAGGGCGACGCGAGCGGCGTCGACGGCGAGACAGGGGAGAGGAGGCGGGATGGGCGGCGCTCGCCGCCTCGTGGCGTGTCGCCGCCGACTCCGGGGCGCCGATCGCCTCGACACTCGGCGAGCTGGCGGAGTCGTTGCGCGAGCTGGGGCGGGCACGACGCGACATCGACGTGGCTCTGGCCGGGCCGGCCACGACCGGGCGGGTGGTGAGCGCGCTGCCGCTCGTGGCGCTGGGCTTCGGCACCGTCCTCGGCTTCGACGTCGCGGGGGTGCTGGTCGGCACGGCGCCGGGCCTCGCATGCCTGGGCGGCGGCGGTGTGCTGATGCTCGCCGCTCAGCTGTGGACCAGACGACTGGTGCGGGGAGCCGACCCCGGCGACCCGGCCCCCGGGCTGGCCCTCGATCTGCTCGCGGTCGGGCTCGCGGGCGGCGGGTCGATCGATCGCGCACGGAGCCGGGTCGTCGCTGCGCTCGGCGAGTGCGGCCTGGGCGCCGATCCTCGCGCGCTGGAGGCGGCCGATCCGGTGCTCGCGCTCTCGTCGGCCGCGGGAGTGCCCGCCGGACGCCTCCTGCGCAGCGAGGCCGCGCTGACGCGGGTGCGGGCGGCGGGGCGGGCGCGGGAGCGCGCGGCGCGGCTCGGGGTCACCCTGATGCTCCCGCTCGGGGTGTGCGTGCTGCCCGCGTTCCTGCTGCTCGGGGTGGCGCCGCTCGTGATCTCGGTGCTGCTGTCGACCTTCGCCGTCGCGAGGTGAGCGTCGTGCGAGTGTCCTCCACAGGGGCCGTCTCGCGAGGTCGTGCACTGTTCCGGGCTTCGCCTCTCTGGGCTCCGCCCGACTCGGCGATCCTCGTGGGACGGGGCGAAGTGAATGGGGCGGAGACGGAGTGGACTCGGATGGACGGCGCAGGACGGTGGAACCGGAATGACCCGGCGGGGAGAGAAGGAGTGATCGGTTCGGAGCGGTGGCGGGTCGGAGCGATGCCTCCGCGGGGCGGTGGAGCGTCGGGGCTACTCGCGGGTCTCGTCGACGAGGAGGGGTCCGCCACGGCGGAGTACGCGATCGCGACGATGGCCGCGGTCGGGTTCGCCGGGCTGCTGGTGGTGATCCTCAAGGGCGACGAGGTGCGCGGGATCCTGACCGACCTGGTGACGCGGGCGCTCACCTCGGGCGGATGAGGGCCGCCCGCGGAGTCCTCCGTCGGCTGGCCGAGGCGGAGGGCTCGGCCACGGCGGAGTTCGCGGTCGTCCTGCCCGCCGTGGTCGTCGTGCTCGCGCTGTGCCTGGGCTCGGTCGCGGCGTCGGCGCAGTACGTGCGGCTCGTCGACGCCACGGCGGACGGGGCGAGAGCGGCCTCGCGGGGAGACGACGCGGCCCGCCCCGTGCATCGGGTCGACGGTGGCGCCACCGTGGGGACCGTGGAGGACGACGGCCTGGTCTGCGTGCGCGTGGAGGCGAGCCTGCACCCGCTGCCGGCCGTCGCGGTCCCGGTCTCGGTCCGCTCGTGCGCACTGGGAGGCGGGGAGTGACCCGCACCGGCTCCGGAGCGGACGAGCTCCGCGCCCGCTCCGGAGAGGAGGGGTCTGCGGCGGTGACCGCGATCTCGGTGGTCGCAGCGACAGTGCTCGTCACCGCTGCGGTGCTGAGCGGGTGCGGGGCCGTGCTCGCGCATCAGCGGGCGGTGTCGGCAGCGGACGCGGCGGCGCTCGCCGCAGCCGACACCGCCTCGGGCCTCGTCCCCGGCGAGCCGTGCACGCAGGCGTCCCGGGTCGCAACGGCGGGCGGCGCCGAGCTCGCCGAGTGCTCGGTGGCCGAGGGGAGGGCGAGCGTCGAGGTGGTGGTCGCCGTCGGGCCGCTGACGATGCCGGCACGGTCGCGGGCGGGACCGCCGCCGTGACCCGGCGGAGTCCGAGCCCGGCCGGGCCGACGGCTCGTCGGGCCGTGGACCGGGCCACGAGTGGAAGGGTCAGTCGGAGCTGAGGCGCTGGTACCGGTAGGCGGCGGCGGTCGGGAGGGTACCCGCGCCCTCATCGTGCTCGAGAGCACCGGAGAAGAGGTAGATGTAGTGGGAACCGGCTCGCGGGCCCGGGATCTCGAGTCGGGCGGCGGGAGTCGTCGCGCCGTCGTAGGAGCGCCGGAGGGTCTTCCCCTCGAGCGGTCCGTCGACGAGCTTCGCCGTATAGACGGAGGTGGTGGGGGACGAGGTCGTGTGCGTCGTTGCCATGCACCTCATCATGCGCCGATCCTCGCTCGTCGTCACCGCCCCCACGCAGATCACGCGGCCGGCGTTCACGCGGCGAGGGGCCCGCTCCCAGGCTCCGGGCAGCTCTCGACGGGGAGTGACGCCCGGAGTCAGTGTGTATGGTGTGGCTGTCGGGCGCCCGAAGCCGACAGCGAACCGCCAGCCGCCAGTGCACCGATCGGACGAAGATCCCGATCGGAGCGTGGACGGCGTACCGTTCCTCTCTGCGGTCGCCGCGCACCGCCTCCCCGAAGCAGGGGACCCGTCGGACTCACCTGTCAGTCCGACCGACAGCATCAATCGAGGAGAACTGTGTCCGGCACGAAGAAGCTGGTGATCGTCGAGTCGCCGGCGAAGGCCAAGACCATCGCCCAGTACCTGGGCGACGGGTACGAGGTTCTCGCCTCCGTCGGCCACATCCGCGACCTCATCGAGCCCAAGAACCTGCCCCCGGAGCTGAAGAAGGGCCCGCTGGGCAAGTTCTCGGTCGACGTCGACAACGGCTTCGAGCCCTACTACGTGGTCTCCGACCAGAAGAAGAAGACGGTGGCCGAGCTGAAGCGGGCGCTCAAGAACGCCGACGAGCTCTACCTCGCGACTGATGAGGACCGCGAGGGCGAGGCCATCGCGTGGCACCTGCTCGACGAGCTCAAGCCCAAGGTCCCCGTTCACCGGATGGTCTTCCACGAGATCACGAAGGACGCGATCCAGAAGGCTCGCGAGAACACCCGCGACATCGACACGTCGCTGGTCGACGCCCAGGAGACCCGCCGGATCCTCGACCGCCTCTACGGCTACGAGATCTCGCCGGTGCTCTGGCGCAAGGTCGGCCCCGGCCTCTCGGCCGGTCGCGTGCAGTCGGCAGCGACCCGCCTGGTCGTCGACCGTGAGCGCGAGCGTCTCGCCTTCGTGTCGGCGAGCTACTGGGACCTCGCGACGGTGCTCGCCCCGGAGTCCGATGCGGCGTCGGCGTTCGATGCGCGCCTGGCACGACTCGACGGGAAGCGGATCGGAAGCGGCCGCGACTTCGACGACCGCGGACAGCTCAAGGGCGATGTCACGGTCCTCGACGAGACGTCCGCCGCCTCGCTCGCCGACGCGCTGCGCGACTCCGCCACCACGGTGACGGTCTCGAACCTCGAGTCGAAGCCGTACTCGCGCCGTCCCGCAGCGCCCTTCACCACCTCGACGCTCCAGCAGGAGGCGGCGCGCAAGCTCCGCTTCTCGGCACGGCAGACGATGAGCGTCGCGCAGTCGCTCTACGAGAACGGCTTCATCACCTACATGAGGACCGACTCGCCCAACCTCTCGCAGCAGGCCCTCAACGCTGCCCGCTCTCAGGCGACCGCCCTCTACGGCGCCGAGACCGTGCCCGACAAGCCGCGGATGTACTCGGGCAAGAACAAGAGCGCCCAGGAGGCGCACGAGGCGATCCGCCCCGCCGGTGAGACCTTCCGTACCCCCGATCAGCTGTCGGGGACCCTCCGCGGCAACGACCTCCGCCTGTACGAGCTCATCTGGAAGCGCACCGTCGCCTCGCAGATGGCCGACGCCAAGGGCTCGACTGCGACGGTGACCCTCGAAGCGCACCCGGCCGGCGACACCTCCCGGCTCGCCGAGTTCACCGCCTCCGGAACCGTCATCACCTTCCGCGGCTTCCTGCTCGCCTACGAGGAGGGCCGCGACGAGGAGCGCCACGGCTCCCGCGACGACAAGGACGCGAAGCTGCCCGTCCTCGCGGTCGGCCAGAGCCTGGTCGTCACCGACGTCGAGGCCAAGGGCCACGAGACCTCGCCGCCCCCGCGCTACACGGAGGCGAGCCTCGTCAAGTCGCTCGAAGAGCTCGGTATCGGTCGCCCCTCGACCTACGCCTCGATCATCTCGACCATCGTCGACCGCGGCTACGTCACTCCGCGCGGCACCGCCCTCGTGCCCAACTGGATCGCCTTCTCAGTGGTCCGTCTGCTCGAGGACTTCTTCTCGGACCTCGTCGAGTACGACTTCACGGCCGAGATGGAGGGCGACCTCGACAAGATCGCCGGCGGCGAGGAGGACCGGGTCGCCTGGCTCAACCGCTTCTACTTCGGCGGCGGCAACCAGCCCGGGCTCCGTCACGTCGTCGACAACCTCGGCGAGATCGACGCGAAGAGCATCAACTCGATCCGGATCACCGACGACATCACGCTGCGGATCGGCAAGTACGGCCCGTACCTCGAGGTAGCCGAGGAGGAGGGGCAGGAGACTCCCCGCCGGGTCAACCTCCCGCTCGAGCTCGCGCCCGACGAGCTCACGCCGGCCAAGGCGCAGGAGCTCATCGACGCGCCTGTCCAGACCGACCGCGTGCTCGGCAGCAACCCCGACACGGGCAAGATCGTCGTGGTCAAGGACGGCCGCTTCGGTCCGTACGTGACCGAGACCGATCCGGAGCCCGACACGGTCGCCGATCCCGCGACCGGCGAGGTCGTCGAGCCCGACAAGGCTCCCACTGCCAAGCGCGGCGCGAAGAAGCCGGCGGTCGTCAAGCCGCGCACCTCGTCGCTGTTCAAGTCGATGGACGTCGCCTCGATCGACCTGGCCACGGCCCTGCGTCTGCTCGACCTGCCCCGCACGGTCGGTGTGGACCCCGAGTCGGGCGAGCCGATCACGGCCCAGAACGGCCGCTACGGTCCCTACCTCAAGAAGGGGACCGACAGCCGCTCGCTCACGAGCGAGGACCAGATCTTCGAGGTCGACCTCCCCGCAGCTCTCGCCGTGTTCGCCGAGCCCAAGTACGGCGCGCGCAAGGCGTCGAGCGCGCTCAAGGAGTTCGACGCCGACCCGGTCAGCGGCAAGCCGATCCGGATCCGCGACGGCCGCTTCGGCGCCTACGTGACCGACGGCGAGACGAACGTCACGATCCCCAAGACGCAGACGATCGAGGAGATCGACTTCGAGCAGGCGGTGCAGATGCTCGCCGACAAGCGCGCGAAGGGACCGGCGAAGAAGGCTCCTGCGAAGCGGGCGCCGGCGAAGAAGCCTGCGGCGAAGACGACGGCGGCCAAGACGACGGCGGCCAAGACGACGGCGGCCAAGACGACCGCCGCCAAGAAGCCGACTGCCACGACCGCGGCTGCGAAGACGACGGCTGCGAAGGCGACCGCCGCCACGACCACCACCGCGCGGACCACGGCGGCCAGGAAGCCGGCCGCGAAGAAGCCCGCGGCGACGACGGGCGCGACGGAGTCGTGACCGGGCTGTTCGTCACCCTCGAGGGCGGGGACGGAGCGGGCAAGACCACGCAGGCCCGGCTGCTCGAGGAGTGGCTGGGCACGCGGGGTCGCACCGTCGTGCGCACTCGCGAGCCGGGCGGCACCGAGGTCGGCGTCCAGATCCGCGAGATCGTCCTCCATCATCGCGGCGAGATCGACCCGCGCGCGGAGGCGCTCCTCTACGCCGCCGATCGCGCGCAGCACATCGGCACCCTGGTTCGCCCGGCGCTCGAGCGCGGCGAGGTGGTGATCCAGGATCGCTACATCGACTCCTCCGTCGCTTATCAGGGCGCCGGGCGTGTGCTCGACGCCGGCGAGGTCCGGACGCTCTCGGAGTGGGCGACCCACGACCTGCGCCCCGACCTCACGGTGCTGCTCGACCTGGACCCCGCGGCGGCCCGCACTCGGCTCGACGCCGCACGCACCCGCTTCGACCGGCTCGAGGCCGAGAAGCAGGAATTCCACGAGCGCGTGCGCCGGGCCTTCCTCGCGATCGCCGAGGCCGACCCCGCGCGCTTCCTGGTCGTCGACGCGAGCCTGGCGATCGAGCGCATCGCCGAGGCGATCCGCGACCGCGTCGCGGGACTGCTCGGCGACCGGCCCGCTGTCAGTGCTCGCGGCTAGCCTGGACCTGTGACCGTCTGGAGCCAGCTCGTGGGGCAGGAGCACGCCATCGGCGCCCTGCAGGACGCATCGACCCCGCGCGACGAGCAGGGGCACGAGTCGTCCGCGATGACGCACTCGTGGCTCATCACCGGCCCTCCGGGGTCCGGGCGCTCCAACCTCGCGTACGCCTTCGCCTCCGCGCTGCTCTGCCGCCGCGGCGGCTGCGGCGAGTGCCCCGACTGCAAGCAGGTCGCGGCGCGCTCGCACCCCGACCTCTCGGTCCTGACCACCGAGCGCGTCATCATCTCGATCGACGAGGTCCGCCGCCTGGTCGCGAGCTCGCAGTACTCGCCCTCGGTGTCGCGCTACCGCGTCATGGTGATCGAGGACGCCGACCGGATGGCCGAGCGCACCTCCAACGTCCTGTTGAAGGCGCTGGAGGAGCCCCCGGAGCGCACCGTCTGGATCCTCTGCGCGCCGAGCGAGGCCGACCTGCTGCCGACGATCCGCTCGCGGGTGCGCTCGGTGCGCCTCCGGGTGCCGAGCGTCGACGACGTCGCGGGTCTGCTCGAGCGCCGCGACGGAGTCGACGCCGAGACCGCTGAGCGCGCCGCCCGCCAGGCCCAGAGCCACATCGGCATGGCGCACCGCCTCGCGACGAACGCCCACGCGCAGGAGCGGCGCGACGAGTCCCTCCGGATCGCGCTGCGCCTGCGCGGAGTCTCGGACGCGGTCCTCGGCGCGGCCCGGCTGATCGAGGTCGCCACCGAGGACGCGAAGGCGATCACGCTCGAGCGCGACGAGGTCGAGCGGCAGCAGGCGCTCCGCTCACTCGGGGTCGAGCCGGGCGGGACCGTCCCCGCGCAGCTCCGGTCGCAGCTGCGCGCTCTCGAGGAGGATCAGAAGCGCCGGGCGACCCGCAGCCTGCGCGACGGCCTCGACCGCATCCTCGTCGACCTGATGTCGCTCTACCGCGACGTCGTCCGCCTCCAGCTCGGCGCCCCGGGCGGAGTCATCAACGAGGAGGTCCGTGCCGAGATGATCGCGCTCGCCGACGCCACGACTCCCGAGCGCACGCTCGCCGTGCTCGACGCCGTCCAGGAGGCCCGCCAGCGGATCGACGCGAACGTCTCGCCCGTGCTCGCTCTCGAGGCGATGCTCGTGGTCGCCGCCCGCCGGCCGGTGGCCGCATGAGGCGCGTCCGGCGCGCCTCCGCCGTGGTCGTCGTCCTCGCCGCTGTGTCCCTGCTGACCGCGTGCTTCGCTCCCGGTGGCGCGTCCGCCGAGCGCACCTCCACTCCCGCCCCGCAGGCGGTCGCCGCCGATCTCGAGCCCTACTACGGGCAGGTCCTGATCTGGGACGACTGCGGCGACGGCGCGCAGTGCACCGACGCCGCCGTCCCCCTCGACTGGAGCGACCCGTCGGGCGAGACCGCATCGATCGCCCTGATCCGCCGGCCGGCGACCAGTGGAACCGCGATCGGGTCGCTCCTGGTCAACCCGGGCGGCCCGGGCGGCTCCGGCGTCGACTTCATCCGCGACAGCGCCGACTACGCGGTCGACGCCGACCTGGCCGCCGAGTACGACGTCGTCGGCTTCGACCCGCGCGGGGTCGGCGCCTCGAGCGCCGTGTCGTGCCTCGACGACGCCGGGCTCGACTCCTACCTCTACGACATCGTGCCGGGCGAGCGCGGCAGCGACGAGTGGATCGCCGCCCAGCGGACCGGATCGGCCGCGTTCGCCGCCGCCTGCCAGGAGCGCACCGGCGCCCTGCTCGGCGAGGTCGGCACGCCGAACGCCGCGCGCGACCTCGACGTGCTGCGGGCCGCACTCGGCGACGTGTCGCTGAACTACCTCGGCTACTCCTACGGCACCTTCCTCGGCGCCACCTACGCCGGTCTCTTCCCCGATCGCGTCGGGCGTCTCGTGCTCGACGGCGCGATCGATCCCGCCGCCTCCTCCCTCGATCTGGTGCGAGAGCAGGCGAAGGGCTTCGAGAGCGCGCTGCGGGCCTACCTCACCGACTGCCTCGACGCAGAGGGCTGCCCGTTCACCGGGTCGGTCGACGACGGCATGGCCGAGGTGCGCGACATGCTCGACACGGTCGATGCCTCGCCGATCCGCGCCACCGACGGCCGTCAGCTCGGCTCGAGCACCCTGCTGACGGCGATCGTGTACCCGCTGTACGACGCCGCGGGCTGGAGCGCGCTCAGCGAGATGCTGACCGACGTGCGGCGCGGCGGGGCCGAGATCGCATTCCAGTACGCCGACGCCTACAACGGGCGCGGCGCCGACGGGGAGTACACCGACAACTCGACCGAGGCGTTCCTCGCGATCAACTGCGTCGACTACGCGTACAACGGCGACACCGCCGCGATGCGCGCCGACGAGGCCGTGCTCGAGGAGGCGGCACCGACCATCGGGCGGTACATGGCCTACGGCGACATCCTCTGCAGCGAGTGGCCGGCGGCGTTCGAGGGATCGCGCGAGCCGATCACGGCCGACGGCGCCGCTCCGATCCTGGTGGTCGGCACGACCAACGACCCGGCGACCCCCTACGTCTGGGCGCAGGCGCTGGCCGGCGAGCTCGCCGACGGCCACCTCGTCACCTACACGGGCGAGGGCCACACCGCCTACAACAAGTCGAACTCGTGCGTGAACGACGCGGTCGACGCGTACCTGCTCGAGGGCGTCGTCCCCGAGGAGGATCCGAGATGCTGAGCGGACAGGGCCGCCGCGCGGCGCAGACCACGATCGAGGCGGGCGCGCGGGAGCAACCGGGGCTTCGGGAGCGCAAGCGGATCGCCACCCGCAGGTCCATCGAGATCGCCGTGCTCCGCCTCGCCTCCGAGCGGGGACCGGACAGGGTCACCATCGAGGACGTGTCGCGTCTCGCCGACGTCTCGACGCGCACGTTCTTCAACTACTTCGCCTCGAAGGAGGATGCGCTGGTCGGCGGACTCCCGGTGATCACCGACGAGACGGCCTCGGCGTTCCTCGCCGGCACGGGATCCGTGCTCGACGACCTGCAGCCGGTGTTCGTCGCCGCGATGGAGGAGCCGCTCGAGGAGGACCGCGAGCTGCACGTGCTGCGTCGCGCGCTGTTCCGCGACAACCCGCACCTGGTCGGCCTCAAGATCGCCGGGATGCGCGAGTTCGAGGTCGCCGTGGAGGGGCTGGTCGGTGAGCGGCTCCGCCGCGACGAGACCGACCCCGAGCGGGTGCTGAGCCGGTCCCGGATGCTGACGCTCCTCGGCCTCGCCGCCATGCGGCACGCCTGGGCGGGTTGGGTCGATCACGACGGTCGCGACGCGCTGCCGGGGCTCGCCGCCCGCTCCTTCGACGAGCTGCGCGGCGCCCTCTCCTGACCCGCGGCGTCCGAGCCTCCCGTGCACGCGAGCGCCCGCGAGCAGGCTATGCTGTGTAATCGTGTCCGGGGCGAGAGCCCCGTGTGCACGCCGCCTTAGCTCAGTCGGCAGAGCGTCTCACTCGTAATGAGAAGGTCGTGGGTTCGATTCCCACAGGCGGCTCCGTGTTCTCCTCCGTGGTGTAGCCGGACGTGTAGCCGGTGCTCCTCGTGCGGGTCCTCCGCAGTGCTGGTTCCTCCGCAGTGATGGTTGCTCCACAGTGCTGGTTCCTCCACAGTGCTGGTTCCTCCACAGCACCGGTCCCTGCGGCTTCTCCACTGGTCGGGCTGGGACCCCAGGGTCGGCCGACGGCTCGCGGTTACCCTGTTGGGGATGACTGACACGCCTCCCCGACGCAGGCCCTGGCTCCTCGTGGCTGCGGCAGTGCTCGCTCTCGCCCTCCTGGGTGCGGGCGCGTTCGGTGCGGGCACGGCCCTCGGCCGCGGCGCCTCGGCGACCGCCTCGCGCGCTCCGACTGCGTCGACGACGCCGTCGAGCACACCGACGACCGCCCCGACCGTGCGCCCGTCCGGGGGCGCGACGGCCCAGGCGCTGCGGACGTGCTCCGTCGTCGAGGCGGCCGCCGACCCGAGGCTCGGCTCGATGCAGGCCCGCGTCGTCGACGCCGCGACGGGCGAGGTGCTGTTCGATCGCGGGGGGACGACCGCGTCGCGCACCGCCTCCGCCCTCAAGATCCTGACCGCGGCCGCGGCGCTCGCGGTGCTCGGGCCCGACACCCGGATCGCCACGACCGTCGTCCGCGGTGCCGAACCGGGGAGCATCGTGCTGGTCGGCGGGGGCGACCTGACGCTGAGCCGCCTCCCCAGCGGCCAGGAGTCGTTCTACACCGGCGCCGCCCACCTCGACGACCTCGCCGAGCAGGTCGAGACCGCCTGGGACGCGGACCCGTCGACGGCGGGCACCTCGATCACCTCCGTCGTCCTCGACGCCTCCCTCTACTCGGGCGACACCTGGCAGCCGAGCTGGAACCGCAAGGAGCAGACCGACGGCTACATGCCCGAGATCACGGCGCTCCAGGTCGACGGTGACCGCACCGATCCGACCGCGTCGACCTCGACGCGCGGCACCGACCCCGTCGGGCGCGCCGGGACGGCGTTCGTCTCCGAGCTCTCGGGTGATCCTGTCCTCACGACCGGGACAGCGCCCGCGGGTGCGACGGTCCTCGGCACCGTCGAGTCGGCACCGGTGCGCGATCTCGTGCAGCAGATGCTCCTCGTCTCGGACAACGCGATCGCCGAGATGCTCGCGCGGCTCGTCGCGATCCGCACCGGGTCGGGCAGCGACTTCGCGGCGGAGCAGGCCGGTGTGCTGCAGGGACTCGCCGGCTACGGCGTGGACACCGCAGGCATCACGATCGTCGACGGATCGGGGCTCAGCGACGACAACGCGGTGGCGCCCGCCTACTTCACCTCGCTGCTGCGCAAGATCCAGGCCCGTGAGGGGCAGCTCGGCATCCTCCTCGACGGACTGCCGGTGTCGGGGAGGACCGGCTCGCTCTCGTACGCCGATCGCTTCGCCGGGGACAACGCCGTCGCCGACGGCGCCGTGCTCGCCAAGACCGGCTGGATCGACACCGGGTACACCCTCGCCGGAGTCGTGAACGCTCAGGACGGCACGGCGCTGACCTTCGCCGTCTACGCGCTCGGCGACGTCCAGGACTCGGCGAAGACCGCGATCGACACCCTGGTCACGGGCTTCTACCGCTGCGGCGAATCGCTCTCCGACTCCTGACCGCTTGATCTCCGACCCCGACCCGAGAGGACCCCGATGACCACGGCACTGCTGATCGTCGACGTGCAGAACGACTTCACAGAGGAGGGGGCGCTCGCCGTCGCGGGCGGGTCTCGCGTGGCGTCCGGCGTGAGCGCGCACCTCCTCGCGCACGGCGACCGCTACGACACCGTGCTCGCGTCCCGCGACTGGCACGACGGCGGCGACTCCGACAACGGCGGGCACTTCGCCGAGGCCCCGGACTTCGTCGACACCTGGCCGGTGCACTGCGTCGCGGGCACGCCCGGCGCCGAGTACCACCCGAGCCTCGAGATGGACGCGATCGACGTCCACATCCGCAAGGGCCAGGGCCGGCCGTCGTACTCGGCGTTCGAGGGGACGACCACCGACGGCGAGGCGGTGCCCGAACTGCTCGCGAGGCTAGGGGTGACGCGACTCGACGTGGTGGGTCTCGCGACCGACTACTGCGTGCGCGCCTCCGCGCTCGACGCCCGGAGAGCGGGGCTCGAGGTGCACGTGCTCGACGACCTGGTCGCGGGCGTCTCGTCGGAGGCGAGCGCGGCGGCCCTCCGCGAGCTCGCGGACGCGGGGGTCGTCGTCGAGCCGTCGGCCTAACGAGGGCCGCCGTAGACTGAGAGGCCTTCCCGCGCGGCCCGACCACGACGTTGCGCCCCCCGTGTTCCGCAGAGAAAGAGCGATGCCGTGTCCGCTTCCGTCGAGGCCTCCGAGGCCGCCCTCCTCGCCCGCGTCCCCTCGCAGCTGTTCATCGGCGGCGCCTGGGTCGACGCGTCCGGCGGTGGGACGATCGACGTCGAGGATCCGGCGACGGGCGAGAAGATCCTCACGATCGCCGACGCGACTCCCGAGGACGGACTGCGAGCGCTCGATGCCGCGGTCGCCGCGGGGGAGTCCTGGGCCGCGACGGCGCCCCGGAAGCGCGGCGAGATCCTCCGCCGGGCCTTCGACCTGCTGCAGGAGCGCAAGGACGAGTTCGCCCTGCTGATGACCCTCGAGATGGGCAAGCCCGTCGCCGAGGCGCTCGGAGAGGTCGCCTACGGAGGCGAGTTCCTCCGCTGGTTCAGCGAGGAGGCCGTGCGGATCTCGGGTCGCTACGGCGTGAATCCCGAGGGCACCGGCCGGATGATCGTCTCGCAGCACCCCGTCGGGCCCTGCTACCTCATCACGCCGTGGAACTTCCCGCTGGCCATGGCGACACGCAAGATCGCGCCGGCGCTCGCCGCCGGCTGCACGGTCGTCGTGAAGCCCGCGGAGCTCACTCCGCTCACGACGCTCGCCTTCGCGGCCCTCCTCGCCGAGGCGGGGGTGCCCGACGGAGTCGTCAATGTGGTCACGACGTCGTCGGCGGGCGCGCTGTCGGAACCGATCCTGAACGACCCGCGGCTGCGGAAGATCTCGTTCACAGGATCGACCCCCGTGGGGCGGACGCTGCTGCAGCAGGCGTCGGCGAACGTGCTCCGGACCTCGATGGAGCTCGGCGGCAACGCGCCGTTCGTCGTCTTCGAGGACGCCGACCTCGACAAGGCCGTCGAGGGAGCGATGCTCGCGAAGTTCCGCAACATCGGCCAGGCCTGCACCGCGGCGAACCGCTTCTTCGTGCACGAGTCGATCGCCGAGGAGTTCGCCGCTCGCGTCACCGAGCGCGTCAGCGCCCTCCGCATCGGCCGCGGAACCGAGGAGGGCGTCACCATCGGCCCGCTCATCGACGACCGTGCCGTCGCGAAGGCCGGCGCCCTCGTCGAGGACGCGGTCGCCCGCGGCGCCCGGATCCGCACAGGAGGGCACAGCGTCGACCGCAGCGGCCACTTCTACGAGCCGACCGTGCTGTCGGGCGTCGACGGCGGGAGCGAGATCCTCCGCACCGAGATCTTCGGCCCGGTCCTGGCGATCGTGCCGTTCCGCGACGAGGACGAGGCCGTCGCGCTCGCGAACGACACCGAGTTCGGTCTCGTCTCGTACGTCTTCACCCGCGACCTCGCGCGCGGCCAGCGGATGATCGAGCGCCTCGCCACCGGGATGATGGGGCTGAACGTCGGCGTCGTCTCGAACGCGGCCGCGCCGTTCGGGGGCGTCAAGCAGTCGGGTCTCGGCCGTGAGGGCGGGCTCGAGGGCATCCACGAGTACCTCGACACGAAGTACACGCTCACCCCCGACCCGTTCGCCTGATCCGGTGCTCCCGACCGAGGTCCGCTCCCTCGAGGACCCGCGGCTCCGCGACTACGCGCACGCGACCGACGTCGCGCTGAAGAACGCCCGAGGCCCGCACGGGATCTACATCGCGGAGTCGGCGCTCGTGCTCGAGCGCGCGCTCGTGGCCGGGCATCGACCCCGCTCGGTCCTGGCGCTGGGAGGCTCGGCCGCCGAGGCCGCCCGCCTCGTCGAGGGTTTCGACGTCCCGGTCTTCACCGGGCCCGCGGAGATGCTGGCCGAGCTGACCGGCTATACCCTGCACCGCGGGTTGATCGCCGCGATGGACCGACCGCCGCTGCCCGATCCGGCGCAGCTGCTCGCAGGCGCGCGGCGCATCGTCGTGCTCGAGGACGTGGTCGATCCGACCAACGTCGGCGCGATCTTCCGGTCGGTCGGGGCGATCGGTGCCGACGCAGTGCTCGTCACGCCGCGCTGCTCCGACCCGTTCTACCGCCGCGCCATCCGGGTCAGCATGGGGACGGTGCTCCAGGTGCCGTGGACGCGCGTCGGCGGGTGGGACACCGCGGCGGCCCTCCTGCACGCCGCGGGATTCACGATCGCGGCGATGGCGCTGACCCCGGAGGCGGTGCCGCTGCGCGAGTTCGCGGCCTCCGCACCCGAGCGGGTCGCCCTCGTCCTCGGCACCGAGGGTGACGGACTGACAGCGGAGGCTCTCGCGGCGGCGGACGTCGCGGTGCAGATCCCGATGCGGCACGGCATCGACTCGCTCAACGTCGCGGCGGCCAGCGCGGTGGCGATGTGGGCGCTGGCCCCCTCCTAGACGGGGTGCCGTCGAGCGCGCCGGGCGGCCGCAGGGGACGCGCGCTGCGATACGCTCGCAGCCATCCTGTCGGCATCGAAGCGAGCGAGGTCCCCCATGCCCGATCGCACCGCTCTCGACCGCACCGCGCCTCCCCGGACCACGGCGCCTCCGCTCGCTCGCGCCGGCCGCTCGCTCCTGTCGTCATCGCTCGCCGTCGTCGTGCTCGCGCTGGCGGCCTGCACCGCGCTGCCCGCCGACGTGCCCGAGGACGCGGTGCTCGGCCCGGGCAGCTCCGTGCCGCTCACCACCGTCACGCCGACCGGAAGCCTCGCGGTCGACGGCGACGATCTGACGCAGCGCATCACGCTCTGCCTCGCCCGCTACGGCCTCGGTGAGCGGCCGTCACTGCCCGACGAGACGGCGACCGCGGACGAGCGACTGTCGGCTCAGCAGCTGCTCGACGCTTACGACGCGACCATGACCGACTGCTCGGCCGAGGCGCTCGGCACTGCGCCCGCCACTTCTGCGCCCGCCACTTCTGCGCCCGCCACCACTGCGCCGTCCAGCACTGCGCCGGCCACGGACGCCCCGTCCCCGACTCCGTCCTCCTGACCGTGCTGATCGACGGGTGCTCCGCTCTGGTCGCCGGTGGCGCCTCCGGACTGGGCGCGGCGACGGCGATCGCCCTGCTCGACGCGGGTGCACGAGTGACGGTGCTCGACCTGTCCGAGGCCGTCGCCGCGGCGAGCCTCCCCGACTCCGTGACCCTGATCGCGGGCGACGTGCTCGACTCCGATGCCGTCGCGCGCGCGATCGAGGCGGCGGGGGAGCTGCGGATCGCGGTGGTCTGCGCGGGGATCGCGACGCCCGGGCGCCTCCTCGGCCGCGACGGCCCGCTCGCGCTCGAGGCGTTCGAGCGGGTGCTGCGCGTCAACACGGTGGGCACGCTGAACGTCCTGCGGCTCGCGGCCGCGTCGATCGCCGAGCGGGAGCCGATCGACGGGGAGCGCGGAGTCCTCGTCACCACCTCGTCGGTCGCCGCGTTCGAGGGGCAGATCGGGCAGGCGGCCTACGCGGCGTCGAAGGGTGCGGTCGCCGCGCTCACGCTGCCGCTGGCGCGGGAGCTCGCCGAGAGGCTGATCCGCGTCGTGTCGATCGCACCCGGCACCTTCGACACTCCGCTGCTCGCCGGGCTGCCCGAGCGCGCGCGCACCGCGCTCGGATCGGCGACGCCGCACCCGGCACGTCTCGGCCGCCCCGCGGAGTTCGCGGCACTCGTGCGGCACGTGGTCGAGAACCCGATGCTCAACGGCGAGGTCGTGCGGCTCGACGGCGCGCTGAGGCTGCCCCCGCGCTGAGCTCCCGCAGGTCGATCAGACCAGCAGCTGGTGCTTCGCGAGATCGCGGTAGAGCGGGGTCGATTCGACGAGCTCGGAGTGCGTGCCGATTCCGACGACCTCACCCTTGCTGAGCACGACGATCTGGTCGGAGTCGACCACGGTCGAGAGCCGGTGGGCGATGACGAGCAGCGTGCGGTTCTCGGCCACGGCGTCGATCGCGAGGCGCAGGCGCTGCTCGTTCAGACCGTCGAGGCTCGACGTCGACTCGTCCAGCAGCAGGATGGGCGGGGCGGCGAGCAGCGCGCGGCCGATCGCGAGGCGCTGGCGCTCGCCGCCCGAGAGCATCACGCCGCTCTCGCCGACGGGCGCGTCGAGTCCGAGCGGGTTGCGCTCGAGCACGTCGGTGAGGTTCACGGCCTCGAGCACGCGGCGGCAGTCGGCGTCGTCGGCGTCGGGACGCCCGAGGACGAGGTTCTCGCGGATCGTGCCGGCGAGGACCGGCGCGTCCTGCTCGACGTAGCCGATCTGCGCGCGGAGGGCGTCGCGGTCGATCGCGGTGATGTCGACCCCGCCCAGTCGGACGACGCCTGCCTCCGGGTCGTAGAAGCGCTCGATGAGCGCGAGGATCGTGCTCTTGCCGGCACCCGATGGGCCGACCAGGGCTGTGCGCTTGCCGCGGGGGACCGTGAACGACACACCGCGCAGCACGGTGCGCTCGCCGTCCTCCTGCTCGGTCACCGCGCGGGCGTCGTACGAGAAGACGACGTCGTCGAACGAGATCGCGCTGTCGGACACTCCGGCGCCGAGACCGCCGGAGGAGGTGTCGCCGTCGCCCTCGATGGGGAGGTCGATGATCTCCTGGATGCGCCCGAGCGCGCCGAGGGCGGAGTTGACGGAGGTGATCGCGCCGATGAAGTTGCCCAGCGGCATCACCATCATGAAGAGGAAGAGGATGAACGAGACCAGCTGGGCGATGTCGATCGCGCCGGACGCGACGCGGTAGCCGCCGACTCCGAGGACCGCGAGGAACGCGACCTGGAGGGCGATGCCCGCGACCGGGACGACGAGGGCGGAGACGTGGGCGACGCGCAGGCCGAGGCGGTACGCCTCCGTGGCGTGCGAGTCGACGACGGCGATCTCGCGATCGGTGGCGCCGGCCGCGCGGATGGTGCGGACCGCGCTGATGGCGCGCTCGACCGATGCGGCGAGGTCGCCGACCTTCTCCTGCGCCTGGCGGCTCGCGATGCGGATGCCCCGGCCGAGGGTGAGGGCGAGCGTCAGAGCGGCGGCGACGACCGCCACGATGATGAGCAGCAGCACCCAGTCGATGATCGCCATGGCGATGATGGCGCCGACGAAGACCAGCGAGCCGGCGATCGAGTCGACCAGCCCCTGGGTCAGCACGGCGCGGAGCAGGGTCGAGTCGGAGCCGACGCGCGAGACGAGGTCGCCGGTGCGGCGGGCGTCGAACTCGCGGATCGGCAGGCGGAGGAGCCGGGCGACGATCCGGCGGCGGCTCGAGAGCACGATTCCCTCGCCGGTGCGCTGGAGGAGGTAGTGCGCGAATCCCGAGATGAGGCCGGAGGCGACGACCAGGGCGACGAGCGCCCAGACCAGCGGGCCGAGGTCGAGCCCGGTCTGCACGCGGGTGATGACCTGACCGACGATGAGCGGCTGCGCGAGGCTGGCCGCGGCGCCGATCAGGCTCAGCACGACGACGACCGAGAGGATCCCGCGGTGCTCGAGCAGGTAGGGGACGAGCTGCGAGAAGGAGGCGCGGGGCCCGTCGTCCTTCTTGCCGCGGCCGGACCGCCTCGGGGTGGTGGTGCTCATCGCTCGTCCGTCCTCGCTCATGCCTTGCCGTACTTCTTGTGGACCGCCTGTCGGCTGACACCGAGGCACAGGGCGATCAGCTGCCACGAGGCGTTCGCATTGCGCGCCCGTCGGACGGCGAGAGCCTCGGTGCGGTCGAGCTCGGCGCGGAGGCTGTGAATGGCCCTCAGCGCCGCGATCGGGTCGTCGGCGCCGGCGTCTCCGGCCAGTGTCGCGATCGTGCCGTCGTTCATTCTGCCTCCTGATCGCTGCGAACCAGCCGTCGGCGGAGACGGCGGAGATGTCAATCCAGGTTTACAGGCTAGCTGAGGCGCGCGGCGGGTGTCAACGTGGATTGACGGTGGTTCGATCTGCAGGATGTGCGGCGAGTTTCGGCACGGTGAAGCGGCAGGACGGGGCGACTCGGCGCGAAGGCCTGCAGATCGCACCGACGCCTGCAGATCGCAGGGGCCACGGCCCGGAGACGCGTCCGGCCCGCCGGGTGCACCGACGGGCCGGACGAGCGGGAGCGGACTCCTACGACACGTTGTCGTGGTACGCCGTGTGCTGGGTCTCCTTCGAGAGCAGCAGTGCGATCAGCGTCAGCACGCCGGCGCCGCTGAGGTAGAGGCCGACCAGCACGGGGCTGCCGCCGGCCGACTGCCAGAGCGCGACCGCGATGATCGGCGCGAGCGCTGCTCCGAGGATCGACGCCAGGTTGTACGCCATCGCCGAGCCGGTGTAGCGGACGTTGGTCGGGAACAGCTCCGGCAGGACGGCGCCCATCGGCCCGAAGGTCAGGCCCATCAGCGTGAAGCCGAGGATGAGCACGGCCATCACGCCGACGAAGCCGCCGCCGAACAGCGGCACGAACAGGAGGCCGAAGGCGATGATCGCGCTCGTGACCGTGAGCAGCGTCCTGCGGCGGCCGTACTTCTCGGCGAGCGGACCGGAGACCAGCGTGAAGATGCCGAAGAACACGACACCGACGATGAGCATGATCAGGAAGTCGTTGCGGGTGTAGCCGAGGCCCGGGGTGGGGCCGTCGGTCGCGGCCGTGCCGTACGTGAGGGTGAACGTGGTCATCAGGTAGAAGAGCACGTAGGTCGCGAGCATGATGAACGTGCCCAGGATCAGCGGGCGCCAGCTGGTCTTGAAGACGCGCGCGAGGGGCAGCTTGGCCACCTCTCCGCTGTCGACGACCTTCTGGAACGCGGGAGTCTCGACGAGCTTGAAGCGGACGTAGAGGCCGATGATCACGAGCACGGCGCTCGCGAGGAACGGCACGCGCCAGCCCCACGCGGCGAAGGTCTCGTCGCTCATCGTGCTGGCCAGGACGAGGAAGAGCACGTTGGCGACGATGAAGCCGATCGGGGCGCCGAGCTGCGGGAACGTGCCGTAGATGGCGCGCTTGCCGGCCGGGGCGTTCTCGGTCGCGAGCAGCGCGGCTCCCGACCACTCACCGCCGAGGCCGAGGCCCTGGCAGAAGCGCATCACGACGAGCAGGAACGGTGCGAGGAACTCCCAGCCCGGGGTCAGCGCGGTCGGCAGGCAGCCGATGAGGAACGTCGCGACGCCCATGGTGAGCAGGGAGGCGACGAGCGTGCCCTTGCGGCCGACCCGGTCGCCGAAGTGGCCGAAGATGATCGACCCGATCGGGCGCGCGATGAACGCGACTCCGAAGACCGCGAACGAGGCGAGGAGGGCGACGGCCGGGTCCTCGTTCACGAAGAAGAGGGTCGGGAAGACGAGCACGGCGGCGGTCGCGTAGGCGTAGAAGTCGTAGAACTCGATCGACGTGCCGATGAGGCTCGCGAGGATCACGCGTCCGCGGGAGTTCTGCGGGGCGGAGGGCGCGTCGGCGGTGGCGGATGACGTGGACATGGAAGGCAGGCTGCTCCGTAGTGACGGGGATCCCGGAGCGACCAGCGGGCGTCGATCAGGCGCTGCGGGCCGTGAGGGGAGGAAGAGTAGAGCCGTTCGTGACGACCCGACCACTTTACTCCGTGTTCTCCCAGCTTGGGGCGGCGGTCCCCCTACGAAGGGGGTCGCCGCCCCGACGGGCTCAGCCGCGCAGCTGACGGAGGAGGAGCGCGGTGGCGACCGCCGCCTCGGCCGCCTCGCGGCCCTTGTCCTCCTTCGAGCCGGGGAGGCCCGCCCGGTCGATGCCCTGCTGCTCGGTGTCGAGGGTCAGCACGCCGAAGCCGACGGGCTTGCCGGTCTGGATCGAGACGTTCGTCAGACCCGAGGTCGCCGCGTCCGACACGTACTCGAAGTGCGGGGTGCCGCCGCGGATGATGACGCCGAGGGCGACCACCGCGTCGGCGCCCGCCTCCAGCGCGACCTTCGAGGCGACCGGCAGCTCGAACGAGCCCGGCACGCGCACGAGCGACCAGGAGGCGCCCGACTCGTCGAGCGCGCGGCTCGCGCCGGCGATCAGGCCGTTCGAGATCTGCTCGTGCCAGGTCCCGGCGATGACGACGATGCGAAGGCCCGAGCCGTCGACGGGGGAGGTGGTGGGTGCGCCGCTACCGGCCATGGTGCTACTCCTTCGTGGTCGCGCCGGTGATCCCGGCGTCGAGGTGGTCGAGGTGGTCGATGGTGAAGTCGTGGCCCATCCGGTCGCGCTTGGTCGCGAGGTAGCCCTCGTTGAACGCGCCCGCGCCGACGACGAGCGGGACCCGCTCGGACACGGTGATGCCGCGATCGGTGAGCTGGCGCACCTTCTCGGGGTTGTTGGTGAGGAGGCGGACGTCGGAGATCCCGAGGTCCTCGAGGATCCCGACAGCGGCTCCGTAATCCCGCGCATCGGCGGGCAGCCCGAGCGCGAGATTGGCGTCGAGGGTGTCGAGGCCGTCGTCCTGCAGGCGGTAGGCGCGCAGCTTGTTGATCAGGCCGATGCCCCGGCCCTCGTGTCCGCGGAGGTACACGACGACTCCGCCGTCGCGCTGCACGGTGTCGAGAGCCGCGTCGAGCTGCGGACCGCACTCGCACCGGAGCGAGCCGAAAGCCTCGCCGGTGAGGCACTCCGAGTGCACGCGGACGAGGGTCGAGTGCCCGGCGCCGACGGTCCCCGCGACGATGGCGACGTGATCGGCGCCCGTCTGGCGGTCGCGGTAGGCGCGCACGCGGAACGGCCCGTGCGTGGTCGGCACGGTCGTCTCGACCTCGAAGCTCACCCGGGCGCTCTCGGGCACGGACACCGCGAGCGGGACCTCGGTGTCGCAGTGGAACTCCTGCAGGTAGGCGATCAGCGCGGCGACCGTGGTCACCGGCACTCCCTCGCGCTCGCCGAGGGCGATCAGGCCCGGGAGGCGCATCATCTCGCCGTCCTCGGCCACGATCTCGGAGATGGCGCCGACGGGGTAGAGGCCCGCGAGCTTCATCAGGTCGACCGCGGCCTCGGTGTGGCCGTCGCGCTCGCGGACTCCTCCGTCGACGGCGCGCAGCGGCAGGATGTGGCCGGGGCGGTGCAGTCGCGACGGCGTCGCCTCCGGATCGGCGAGGACCCGGAGGGTGTGCGCCCGGTCGGAGGCGCTGATGCCCGTCGAGAGGCGGTCGGCGGCGTCGACCGAGAGCGTGTACGCGGTGCCGCGCGGATCCTCGTTGTCGACGACCATCAGCGGCAGCTCGAGGCGGTCGGCGATCTCGTTGGTCATCGGCGCGCAGATGAAGCCGGAGGAGTGCCGCACCATCCAGGCGATCGTCTCCTGGCTGGCGAGCTGCGCCGAGACGATGACATCGCCCTCGTTCTCGCGCCCCTCGTCGTCGGCCACGATGATCGGCCGGCCGGCGCGCAGCGCCTCGACGGCCTCGGGGATGCTGGAGAGAGTCATTTCCCACCTCCGGGAAGGGTGACGGCGCGCAGGGCGAGCATCCGCTCGACGTGGCGCGCGAGGATGTCGGTCTCGATGTTGACCCGCTCGCCGACGGCGCGGGCGCCGAGGGTGGTGGCCGCGAGGGTCTCGGGGATCAGCGAGACCTCGAACCACTGGTCGGCCTCGGTGGCGGGACTGATCGCCGAGACGGTCAGCGAGACTCCGTCGACCGCGATCGAGCCCTTGTCGGTGACGAGGGGAGCGGCCTCGGGGGGCAGCGAGAAGCGCAGCACCCGCCACGCGTCTCCCGGAGTGATCGACAGCAGCGTCGCCGTGCCGTCGATGTGGCCCTGCACGATGTGGCCGCCGAGGCGGTCGCCGACCAGGGCGGCGCGCTCGAGGTTCACGGAGTCGCCCACCGCCACGCCGTCGAGCGTCGACATCCGCAGCGTCTGCGCCATCACGTCGGCGGTGAAGCCGTCGGGCGACTGGTCGACGACGGTGAGGCAGACGCCCGACACCGCGATGGAGTCGCCGTGCCGTGCCCCCTCGACGGCGAGCGGGCCGCGCACCGTCAGGCGGATCGCGTCGGCTCCCGCGTCGATCGCGGTGACCACACCGATCTCCTCGATGATTCCGGTGAACATCAGGTCTCCTTCTGCAGGACGGGCAGCGGGCGGGCGGTGACCAGCAGGTCGTCGCCGAGGGTCTCGACGGAGCGCAGCGTGAGGCGGTGAGCGCCGCCGATGCTCTCGACGCCGAGATCGTCGAGGGCCAGGCGCGGGCCGCCGAGCAGTGCCGGCGCGAGGTAGACGAGGAACTCGTCGACGAGGCCGTCGGCGACGAGTGCGGAGGCCAGGGTCGGCCCGCCCTCGACGTAGACGTGGCGGATCTCGGCGTCGTAGAGGCGGTCGAGGACGGCGGCGAGGTCGTGGGTGCGCTCGAGGATCGGAGCGTGCGGGTGCTCGAACAGGCGGGCGTCGGCGGGAACGGCGCGCGAGCCGACCACCACGGGGACGGGCTGGTCGGCGAGCAGCTCGCCTCCGTCACCCCTCGCGGTCAGACTCGGGTCGTCGGCGAGGACGGTGCCGGTGCCGACGAGGATCGCGTCGGCGGTGGCGCGCTGCTCGTGCACCCGCTGCCGGGCCGCGGCGCCCGTGATCCAGCGGCTGCTGCCGTCGGCGGCGGCGGTGCGGCCGTCGAGCGTGGACGCCCACTTGAGGGTCACCCAGGGCCGGCGGCGGCGGGTGGCGGACAGCCAGACGTGCAGGAACTCCTCCGCCTCGTCGGCGAGGACCCCCTCGATGACCTCGACGCCGGCCGCGCGGAGCGTGTCGGCGCCTCCGGAGGAGCGGTCGCCGGGGTCGCCGACCGCGTAGACCACGCGGGTCACGCCGGCGTCGATCAGGGCGCGGCTGCACGGGCCGGTGCGGCCGGTGTGGTTGCAGGGCTCGAGCGAGACGACGGCGGTGGCTCCGGAGGCGGCGCCCGGGGCGAGAGCGGACAGGGCGTCGACCTCGGCGTGAGCGGTTCCGGCGCCGTGGTGCCAGCCCTCGGCGAGCACCGAGCCGTCGGGCGCGAGAACGACGCAGCCGACACGCGGATTCACACCGCGCGCGGGCCCGTGCTCGGCGAGAGCGAGCGCCCTGCGCATCGCGTGCTCGAAGTCGATCGTCATTCCCGGTCTTCCGTTCGTCGCCGAACTCCGGGGTGCGATCGGCGGTGCGCGGGCACCGTCGTTCAGCGCCGCGCTCGCGCGCGACGCTCGTGCTGCCTCCCATCCGGACTTTCACCGTCGGTCCCGGAGTTCCACCAGGTCAACCGCCTCCCACCGAAGTGGTCAGCGGCTCGCGGACTGTCACCGCCGGTTCGGACTCTCACCGACCCCGGAGCACGTTCTTTCACCGCCAGCCTAGTCACCGAGGCTGGGAGCGCCGTCTCCGGGCGTCACGCGTGGCCGCTCGGCGACGTCAGGGGTGGGCGCTACCCTCGGCCAGGTGGATGAGGACAGGTACGGGCGGGACGTGCTCGCGGGCGACTGGCGGGCGAAGAACAAGGTCGAGGTCGCGGTGGTCGAGGCCGTGCGCGATCTCGTCGTCGAGGAGGTCGCCTCCGGATTCGTGGGCGCCGTGGTCGGCGTCGAGCTGCGGATGGTGAAGCTCGAGGACCGCTTCGGCAAGGTCCGCGTCTTCCCGATCGGCCCCGGGTTCCTCATCGACGGCAAGCCGGTCTCGCTCAAGGCGCCGGGTCTCAAGCGCGACGCGAACCTCGGGCGGGCGCGCTCCGCGTCCGGATCCTTCCACGTCGCCGACGCGAGGGCGCGCGTCGCGCTGCCGAGCCGCATCTACGTCGAGGGTCGGCACGACGCCGAGCTCGTCGAGAAGGTCTGGGGCCACGACCTGCGCATCGAGGGTGTCGTGGTCGAGTACATCGAGGGCGTCGACAACCTCGACGAGCTGGTGCGCGCGTTCCGCCCGGGCCCCGGGCGCCGGATCGGCGTGCTCGTCGACCACCTCGTCCGCGGCTCGAAGGAGTCGCGCATCGCCGACGCGGTCGCGGCCGGCCCGCACGGTGCGCACGTGCTCGTCGTCGGCCACCCCTACGTCGACGTCTGGCAGGCCGTGAAACCGGCACGGGTCGGGCTCGAGCGCTGGCCCGAGATCCCGCGCTCGGTCGAGTGGAAGCACGGCATCTGCCAGGCGCTGGGCTGGCCTCACGAGGAGCAGGCCGACATCGCCCGCGCGTGGCAGCGCATCCTCGGGCAGGTGCGGACCTTCCAGGACCTCGAGCCGGCGCTGCTCGGCCGCGTGGAGCAGCTCATCGACTTCGTGACGGAGCCGGCGTGAGCGGCCGCGCATGGCTCGGGCTCGGGCTCGACGTCGGGCTCGTGCTCGTCTTCGTGCTGATCGGGCGGCGGAGTCACGACGAGGGCTCCGAGGCCGCCGGGCTGCTCGTGACGCTCTGGCCGTTCCTCGTCGCGCTCCTCGCGGGCTGGCTGCTCTCGCGCTCGTGGCGCTCGCCCGACCGGCTGGTCCCCTCCGGGATCGTGGTCTGGGTGACGACGGTGATCGGCGGGATGCTGCTGCGGATCGCCTCCGGTCAGGGGGTGCAGTGGAGCTTCGTCATCGTCACGACGCTCGTGCTCGCCGTGTTCCTGCTCGGGCGCCGGGCGCTCACCCGGCTGATCCGGCGCCGACTCGCTCGGCACTGACGCGGCTCAGCGGCCGGCGCCCGGTGGTCAGCCGAGGACTCTGACGCCGAAGTGCTGCGCGAACAGCGGCAGCATCAGGCTCAGCTGCAGCTCGGTGAGCGCAGCGCCGCGGAGACCGTCGAGCCCGCCCAGCACGTGCAGCTCGGCTCCGCGCAGATCGAGGTCGTCGATGCGCGCGTTCGGCAGCTCGAGCGAGCGGATCTCGCAGTCGACGAACGCCACGCGGGATCCGCTCGCCCCGCCGAGGTCGAGCTCGTCGATCGTGCAGCGCTCGAACACGACGTCGCGCAGGGTCGCGCCGCGCAGGTTGACGTACCCGAGCTTGCAGTCGGCGAGGTGCACCTGCTCGAAGGTGCTCTCGTAGAGCTCGGCCGACCCGAGGCGCGAGGCGAGCAGTTCGACCGAGCGCCAGCGACTCCGCGGCGCCGAGAGCCCCGGCACGTCGAGGCGCTCGAGGCGTGATTCGACGACGGAGGCAGCGCGCAGCTGCGCCCGGTCGAGCGCGGCGCCGTCGAGCACGCACTCGCTGAAGGAGGAGGCGGTCAGATCGACCCCCGAGAGGTCGACGTCGGTGAACCTCAGCCCCTCCGCGTGCTCGCGGGCGCCGGTGTCGCCCGCGTACCCCTCGGCGAGGTCGTCGAGGACGAGCGGGTCGAGTCGGGGAGCGGAGATCGCGGCGCGCATCCGGGGAGCCTACGCGCCCTCGACGTCCGGGCGATGGCACGATGTGGGCATGCCCCGACTCCTCGCCGTGTGCCGCGTCGACCGCCTGCTGCCCGATCCCGGATCCGTGGGGGTGACCGCGATCGACAAGCGCCCGGTCGAGGGACCGGTGGTCGTCCGCGATCTCGGTCTGTACGCGGACGTGCAGGCCGACCGGGCGCATCACGGCGGCGAGGCCAAGGCGCTCTACGCCTATGCGGCGGAGGATGCGCAGTGGTGGGGAGAGCGTCTCGGGCGCGCGACGCCTCCGGGACTCTTCGGCGAGAACCTGCGGACCGAGGGGCTCGACCTCTCGAACGCCGTGATCGGCGAGCGCTGGCGCATCGGCGAGCGCGTCGAAGTCGAGGTGACGATGCCGCGGACGCCGTGCGCGACCTTCCAGCGGCACCTCGACGAGCCGCAGTGGGTGAAGCGCTTCGCCGAGGCGGGCCGGACCGGCGCCTACCTGCGGGTGCTGCACCGCGGCTCCGTCGAGGCGGGCGACCCGATCGAGCTCCGCTCGCGCCCCTCCCGCGGTGTGCCGCTGCGTCGCTGGTTCGTCGAGCGCCGCGCCGACGACGCGCAGACCCTCCTCGACGCGGGGGCGGCGGGTGAGCTGCACCTCGCCGAGGCGCTCCTGCCGTACCTGCACCGCGCCCTCGCCTGACACCGACTCGTCACGAGCGGTCGTCGTCGGTCTCGTGACACGACCGCTCGTGACGAGTCGGTCTGCGCGGTCGGCCTGAGAACGCCGGGCCTGTGGAGAACGGCGGGCCCTGTGGAGAACCGTTCTCGCGGGCTCCACTGCGGCACTGTGTCGTCATGCAGCAGCCGTCACACCTTCCGCGCGAGCTCCGGGGGCGTCCCTTCACGGTCGCGGAGGCGTCGCTCGAGGGCGTCTCGCGCGGCCGGCTCCGCAGCAACGACCTCCGCGTTCCCTTCCGCGGGGTGCGGACAGACGTCCTCGAGCCGAGTCTCGAGATCCGTGTGGAGGCGCTCCTCGCCGTTCTCGGGCCGGGCGCGGTCCTCAGCCATCTGACGGCGGCTCGGCTCTGGCCGCTCCCGCTCCCGCAGCCGCTCGGGGCGGAGAAGCTCCATGTCGGCGTGCGATCGCAGGCGCGGGCTCCCCGGCAGCCGGGAGTCGTCGGGCACGCGATCTCGGATCCGCGGGTGCGGGGCATCCTCCGGCACGGGCTGCCGATGACCGACGGGGCATCGTTGTTCTGCCACCTCGGCACCCTGTTGGAGCTCGACGATCTGGTCGCGGTGGGCGATGCGCTGGTCCTGACTCCGCGGCGCGGCGACGCGGCCGATCCTCGCCCGTGGGTACCGCTGGCCGACCTCCACGATCGTGTCGCGTCGTTCCGCGGTCGCGGCTCGGTGCGTCTCCGGGAGGCGGTCGCGCTGGTCCGCGGCGGTGCCGAGTCTCGGCAGGAGACGCGCTTCCGGCTCGCGTCGGTGCGCGCGGGGCTGCCGGAGCCGCTGCTCCAGGTGCCCCTTTTCACGTCTGCGGGTGTGTTCGTGGGGCGTCCGGACGGCTGGTACCCGCGGGAGAGGGTCTCGTGGGAGTACGAGGGCGACGGCCACCGCACGAGCAACCGGCAGTTCGCCCGAGATGTCGGACGCTACGACGACTTCCTCGCGATCGGCGTGCATCCCGTCCGCATCGTCGCCGCCGAGTTCCTCCCCCATCCCGAGCGCTCCGTCGAGCGCCTCCGCCGCGCTCTCGCCGACCGATCCGTCACCAACGGCTCCCTCACCTGACTCGACGCGACCATCCATGACGAGTCGACTCCGTGCGATGAGCGCCCGCTGTGCGTTCGCCGATCGACTCGTCACGAACGGCTGCCTGGATCGACTCGGGACGACCACTCGCGACGAGTCGATTCCGCGCCTTGGGGAGGGGGCCCCTCCGACTCGGAGCGATTCGTCGAATCGCGTGCGAGCGATTCGACGGAGCGAAGGCGGGACGCTCTGCGGGACCCGGCCACGCCGACGGGCCGACCGCGGGAGGGGCGGCGGGGACGCCCCGCCTCGCAAGCACCGAAAGCACGCGATCATGGACGGATGACTCCGACGCTGCTCGAACGCATGCCGACGCCCGATGCCGACGGGCGCGTCGACGACGATGCGGTGTACCTGGCGTTCACCGAGTGGGCCGAGGCGCGGGGGCTGCCGCTGTATCCGGCGCAGGACGAGTCGATGATCGAGATCGCGTCCGGAGCGAACCTGATCCTGTCGACGCCGACCGGCACGGGCAAGTCGCTGGTCGCGATCGGGGCGCACGCGGCGGCGCTGGCGAACGGCAGGCGCAGCTACTACACGGCGCCGATCAAGGCGCTCGTGTCCGAGAAGTTCTTCGCGCTGGTCGACGTGTTCGGGGCGTCCAACGTCGGCATGGTGACGGGCGACTCCTCCGTGAACCCCGACGCGCCCATCATCTGCTGCACGGCCGAGATCCTGGCGAACCTGGCGCTGCGCCACGGCGCCGACACCGATGTCGACCAGGTCGTGATGGACGAGTTCCACTTCTACGCCGACCCCTCGCGCGGCTGGGCGTGGCAGGTGCCGCTGCTGACCCTCCCGCACGTGCAGTTCGTGCTGATGTCGGCGACGCTGGGCGACGTGACGGCGCTCGCCGCCGACCTGAGCCGGCGCACGGGGCGCGAGACGGCGACGGTCACCGGGGTGGAGCGGCCGGTGCCGCTGCACTTCTTCTACGAGATCGCGCCGATCCACGACTCGATCGAGGAGCTGCTGTCGACGAACCAGTCGCCGGTGTACGTCGTGCACTTCTCGCAGGCGGCGGCGCTCGAGCGGGCGCAGGCGCTGACCAGCGCGAACATCGCCAGCCGCGAGCACCGGGACCGCATCGCGGAGGTGATCGGAGGCTTCCGCTTCACCACCGCGTTCGGCAAGACGCTCTCGCGGCTGCTGCGGCTGGGCATCGGCGTGCACCACGCGGGCATGCTCCCCAAGTACCGCCGGCTCGTCGAGCAGCTCGCGCAGCAGGGGATGCTGCGGGTCATCTGCGGCACCGACACCCTCGGCGTGGGCATCAACGTTCCGATCCGCACTGTGCTGCTCACCGCGCTGACGAAGTACGACGGCACCCGGATGCGGCAGCTCTCGGCGCGCGAGTTCCACCAGATCGCGGGGCGTGCCGGCCGTGCGGGCTACGACACCGCGGGCACGGTCGTGGTGCAGGCGCCCGAGCACGAGTCCGAGAACCGGAAGGCTCTCGACAAGATGGTCGACGACCCCAAGAAGCGGCGCAAATGGGTCGCGAAGCGAGCGCCGCAGGGCTTCATCAGCTGGGGCGAGCCGAGCTTCCGCAAGCTCGTCGACGCCGAGCCCGAGACGCTCACCTCGCACATGACGATCACGTCGGCGATGCTGCTGAACGTGATCGCGCGGGGCGGCGACGCCTACGCGAACGTGCACTCCCTCGTCTTCGACAACCACGAGCCGTGGCGGAGGCAGCTCCAGCTCGCGCGCCGGGCTCTCGGCATCTACCGCACGCTGCGCGAGGCGGGCGTGGTCGAGCAGAGCCTCGGCGAGGACGGGGTGGTGCGGATCCGCCTGACCGTCGATCTGCAGCCGAACTTCGCGCTGAACCAGCCGCTCTCCCCGTTCGCGCTCGCGGTGTTCGACGTGCTCGATCCCGAGTCGCCGAGCTTCGCGCTCGACGTGATCTCGGTGCTCGAGGCGACGCTGGACGATCCGCGGCCGATCCTCGGCGCGCAGCAGTTCCAGGCGCGCGGCGAGGCGGTCGCGGTGATGAAGGCGGAGGGGATCGAGTACGAGGAGCGGATGGAGCTGCTCGAGGCCGTCACGCACCCCAAGCCCCTCGACGAGCTGCTGGAGGCGATGTTCGCCACCTACACGTCCGTGCAGCCGTGGGTGCGCGACTTCGAGCTCTCGCCCAAGTCGGTCGTGCGCGACATGTACGAGCGGGCGATGTCGTTCGGCGAGTACACCGCGTTCTACAAGCTCTCACGGTCGGAGGGACTCGTCCTGCGCTACCTGTCCGACGCGTTCCGCGCGGCACGGCAGACGATCCCCGACGAGCTGAAGAACGAGGAGCTGCACGACCTGATCGAGTGGCTCGGCGAGCTGGTGCGCCAGGTCGACTCGTCGCTCGTCGACGAGTGGGAGGAGCTGATCAACCCGACGCTGCACGCCGCCGACCAGTCGATCGTGCCGCCCGCTCCTCGCCGCCTCACGGCCAACCACCGCGCCTTCCGCGTGCTCGTGCGCAACGAGCTCTTCCGCCGGGTGACGCTGGCAGCACTCGACGACCACGAGGCCCTGGGCGAGCTCGACCCGGGATTCGGAGCCGACGCCTGGGGCGCCGCGCTCGACGACTACTACGACGAGCACGACAGCATCGGCACCGATTCCGACGCGCGCGGGCCCGCGATGCTGCTCGTCACCGAGGAGCCGGCCGAGTGGCGCGTGCGTCAGATCTTCGCCGACCCGGCGGGGGACCACGACTGGGGGATCTCGGCCGTCGTCGACCTCGCGGAGTCGGACGAGGCGGGCGCCGCGGTCGTCCGCGTCACCTCCGTCGGGCGCTTGGACGGCGCGGTCTGAGCGGCGCCACCCCCTCTCAGGGCGGATGTCGACCGGAGAGGACTGCCCCCATACTGGTCACCGTGGTGGTGGGAGCAGGGCAGGGTGGAGCCGCGCGCGAGCGTCTCGCCTGGGTCGACACCACCCGCGGCCTCGGCGTCATCGCCGTCGTGGTCTTCCACGTCCTGATCTGGAACTACGCCGGACTCGTCGACGGCACCTCGGCCGTCGCCGCGGCCTGGGACCAGGTCGGCAGCTCGCTCGGCCGCATCCGGATGCCGATCCTCTTCGCCCTCTCGGGGCTGCTCGCGCACCGCGGACTCCTGCTCGGCTGGCGCGCCGGGTCGGCGAGACTCCGGCTGGTGTCGAACGCCTACCTCTACGTGGTGTGGGTCGCGCTCTACGGAGTGTTCTTCGCGCTGCTGGCGCGCCCCGACTTCCCGCACTCGATCGACACTCCGGCGCAGTTCGCCCTGCAGTTCGTGTTCCCGACGACGACGCTGTGGTTCATCTTCGCGCTCGCGGTCTACCCGGTCCTGCTCGTCGGGTTCCGAGCGCTGCGGGTGCCGTGGTGGGGGATCCTGCTGCTCGGCGCCGCGGGCTGGCTCATCGCCGCGAACGTCCGGATGATCCTCTTCGGCGATGCGCTGCTGCAGAACTTCGTCTTCTTCGCGCTCGGTGTGCTCGGGGCGGAGCAGCTGCGCCGATTCTCCCGGCCCGCGGTCGTGACGTTCCTGGCTCCGCTCGGGGTCTTCCTGCTCGCTGTCCTCGGCGGGCACCTGGTCGACGGTCCTGCGGCCGAGGTGTTCGGCTTCGTCGCGAGCACGGGAGCGATTCCGCTCGCGGTCGTCTCGGCCGCGCTCCTGTGCCTCTGGGCCCCCGCCGCCCGGCTGGGCTCCGCGATCGGCCGGCGGACGCTGCCGATCTACCTTCTGCAGGTGCCGCTGCTCGGGCTGTGGTCGCTCGTCGCGCACCCGGGAGCGGAGTGGCTGGTCGCGCTCCTCCGGAACCCGATCGCCGAGCTGGTCTACCCGCCCCTGGTCACCGCGGCGATCATCGCGGTCTCGCTCGGCCTCCGCGCCCTGCTCGCGCGGCTTCCCGGCGATCCGCTGTTCTCGGTGCCGTCGGCGCTCACCGCGCTGGCGCGCCCGAGGCGGCGCGGACGGCACACCTAGGCCTCACGCCCGGGCGCCTCACGCCCAGATGGTGGCCAGGTACTCGTCGGTGACCTGCGGGCTGCGCTCGTGCACGTCGTCGGCGCTCCACTCGAGGATCGACGGGTCGATGGTCCACTCGCCCTCGGTCGGAGCGGAGGTGCCCTCGTAGCCGACGGTCGAGTCGGTGACCTCGGCCCAGCTGGAGGCGCCGATCGCTCCGATGAAGATGCTGTCGACCGCCGAGCAGCCCTTGTCGGCGCCGGGGCCGTTCGAGGCGGCGAAGTTCCCTCCGGGGTCCGCTCCGTCCGGGAGGGGGAACACGCGGTGCACCACGTCGCCGCCGACGACCAGGCAGTGCTCGTAGCGCACGTTGGGCGCCGAGCCGATCTGGAAGGCCGTGTTGGTCGAGGCGAAGTCGATGCAGTCGACGCTGGTGAAGTCGCCGTAGTAGTTGTCGCCCTGACCCGACATCTGGATCGTGTCGGTGTGTGCGTTGGAGTCCTTCGCCTTGTACCCCGGAGCCGTGTAGCAGGCCACCCGGCGCACGTAGCGGAGGCTGCCGTCGCCCTTCGTCGGGGTGCGGAGGCTCGTCACATCCTCGTCGCGGAGCTGGGCCTCGGGGACGACGACCTCGACCACCTCGACGTTCTCGGTGTACTCGACGCCGTCGGCACCGTGCACGTTGTAGGCGGCGTCCACCCTGATCCGGGCGAACGCGGATCCCGAGCAGCCGGAGACGAGGAAGCCGCCGGTGGTGACGATGCCGGCCACGGTGACGCCGTTCACGCGCAGCATCCGCCAGGAGTTCGCCGTCGTGACCGTGCCGTAGCCGTCGCGCGGATAGACCAGGACGCGGTTCTCGCGGTCGAGCGAGCCGACGTCCTGCATCACGGGAGTGGAGCTCGCGCCCGCACCGCCGCCGGCCAGCTCGCCGGGGGCGACCAGGATGCGGATCGTGTCGGAGGGACCGGCCGTGGTCAGCGCCGTCGTGATCGCCTCGGCGATCGCGGCCCAGGTGCATTCCACCTCGACCTCGGTGTCGACGTCACCGGTGATCCAGGGGGTGAGGGAGGGCCAGTGCGTGCCGTTCGGTCCGAACGACTGCACCGGTTCGGGGACGCCGGGAAGCAGGACGACCTCCTGCGGAGGTGCGCCCTCGTCGCCGGGAACGCCGGGGACGTCGTCGGGACGGAACGCCTGGTAGGCGGCGTAGCCGGCACCACCGAGAGCGGCGACGCCGAGACCGGCGCCGACCGCTCCGAGGATCACGGCTCGGCGGCTCGGCCGCTTCGGCGGCGGCACTTCGTCGAAGGAGAAGGGGGGCTGGGTGGAGTCGGCCAAGGGTGTCCAAACCGTCAGTGGGCGGTGCCGGAGGCGGAACGCCGCAGGTCCGGCGCGCCACGCTGTGCCGTGAGCGCCACCGTCGGGTCGCCGGAGCGCTCCAGGGGAGACTAGCAGGCACGTTCGGCGGTCTCCTGGGACCGATCAGGCCGTGCTCGCGACGGCCGTCTCGCGTTCACCGGGCCCTAGTGGCCGCGCAGCTCCCGCTTGCGCATCTCGGCGGCGATGTCGGCCTCGGTGATGTCCTTCTTCATCGGTCCCCAGGTGGAGGCGGCCTGGCCGACCACCCCGATGCCGATGCCGATCATGGGCCAGATCGGCCAGAAGTAGCCGTCGGCGCCTCCTGCGACCCAGATCCCGGTGGTGATCGCCGAGACGCTGGCCCACCCTCCGAGAGTGCTGAAGAAGTCGCGGCGCTGCTTCAGATGCCGGACCGCCTGCGCCCGCTCCGTGTCCTCGACCCGCGCGGGGGTGTCGGCCGTGCGCTCCGCCGGCGTCGCCGCGGGGGAGGGCTCGACCTCTTTCCGGGCTGCGGGATCGGGGGATCCCCATACGTCGCTCATCCGGCTCCTCCGCTGTCGTCCCGGTCAGCCTACGCAGGGGGAGACGCGCGCGCATCGGCCCAGGAGCAGTCGTCACAGCTCGGGCTGGCAGTGCGGGCACCACCAGGTACGACGCCGCTCGGGGTCGCCGGCGACCTCGGCCCGCACGAGGACCGTGCTGCCGCAGCGACGGCAGGGGCGGCCCGCGCGCCCGACGACCCAGTGCCGCTCGCCCCGGCGGGTGTCGCCGGTCGTGGTCTGGAACATCCTGGGCACCGTCACGGAGGCGCGGAGGGCTCGGGAGGCGGTGGCGGTGAGCGCCCGGATGTCGAGCGAGCCGATCGGCCGCCAGGGCCAGACGCCCCGGAGGAAGCAGACCTCGTTCGCCCAGAGATTGCCCAGCCCTGCGATCAGCCGCTGATCGAGGAGTGCGGCGATCACCGGGCGGTCGGGAGCGAGGGAGAGGCGGCGGATCGCCTCCTCGCCGTCCCAGTCGCTCCGGAGCGGATCGGGACCGAGATGCCCGATCGCGCGGTGCTCGTCGCGGGTCGGCAGCAGCTCGACCACGGGCAGGTCGAGACCCCAGACGGTCGAGTCGTCGTCGAGGCGGAGGCGGACGCGGACGTCCTTCTGCACGCGGCGGGGGATCGCGCGGCCGGGGGCGGTGACGGTCCACGAGCCCTGCATCCGGAGGTGGGTGTGCAGGGTCGTCTCGCCGCTCAGGCGCGTGAGGAGGTGCTTGCCGTGGGTGTCGTGCTCGAGGATGCGGAGCCCCGCGAGGTCGGTGCCCGCGGCGTCTCCGGAGCGGAGCTCGCCCTCGACGATCGTCCGCCCGTCCGCCGCCCGTCTGAGGCGGGCGGCGAGACGGTGGACGCTGTCTCCCTCGGGCATCTGTGCACTGTAGGAGGCGTGCCCGAGGGAGAGGCAGGGGTCGCGCCGGGCTACCGGGCCCGGTAGGCCTGCTCGTAGCGGCGCTCGGTGCCGTCCTTCGCGGTGACCTCGATCGTCGCGACGCCGGCCTTGATCGGGCGGAGCAGGGTGATGAACGTCGTCGTGAAGGTCTGGCCCGGCTTGACAGCACTCTTGGTCCTGGTGCCGTACGGGGTCGAGATCTCGACGGCGACAGTCTCGGGTCCGTTGTTGACCGCGGTGACGGTCAGCGAGCGGATCGGCCCGAGGCGGTCGGTCCGCGCGCTCGTGGCGATGTCGATCACCGTCGCCGGGGCCGCCTCCGGGAGGTCGAGGCCGACGACGACCGGGTCGTGGTCGCTCGAGCGGAAGGCCGAGGTGTCGTAGAAGATCGTCGCGTTGTAGTCGTAGCGGCTGTACTCCAGCGCCACGGACTCGCCGCTGTTGATGTTCCAGGTGTCGACCCCGGTCACGGTCGCATCGGCGGCCGGCGAGGCGAAGACGTGGTCGAGCGAGCCGACCGCGCCGTCGAAGGCGTAGGAGTACTTGCCGTCCTTGGATCCCTGGTCGATGAAGCCGGCGTCGGTGATGACCGTCACCGGGTCCTCCTTCGAGTAGGCGTTGAAGTCGCCGAGGAGGTAGACGAGGTCGGTCGACTTCTCGGCCTCGAGCCGGTCGGCGAAGGCGACGAGCGCGGTCGCCTGCGCGACGCGCGAGGCGTTCGACGCGCCCTGGCCGTCGCCCTGGTCGGCGTCGACGCCCTCTCCGGAGCCCTTCGACTTGAAGTGGTTGACGATCGCGACGAACTCGCTCTCGGCGTCGCCGATCAGGCGGAACTCCTGGGCGAGCGGCTTCCGCGCGTTCGAGAAGGCGGTCGAGTCGAGCAGGATCTCGGACTCACCCACCGGCTCGATGACGGCCTTCCTGTAGATGAACGCGGTGCGGATGACGTCCTCGTCGGCGAGGGCCGGAAGGGCGGCGGGCGAGGGCACGTACGCCCACACCTCCGAGCCGGCGGCGCTGTTGAGGGCGGCGGTCAGCGTGGCGAGGGCCTCGTCACGCGGCTTGCCGAACTTCGCCGAGTTCTCGATCTCCTCGAGTGAGACGACCCCGGCGCCGAGGGTGTTGATCGCGGTGACGATCTTGGCCTGCTGGCGCTCGAGGTCGTCGGCGTTCGCCGCTCCGCGGGCGTCGCAGCCGGAGTTCACCGTGACGGGGTCACCGTCGCGGTCGGTGTAGAAGGTGCAGCCGGTGATCGAGTCGCCGGTGGTCGAGAAGTAGTTCAGCACGTTGAAGGAGGCGATCGAGAGGTCGCCGCCGACGGCCTCGGGCTGCGCCTCGCGGGTGTTCGCGAAGCTCGCCGGCTGCACGGAGTCGGCGTTGTCGACGGTCAGCTGCGTCGTGGGCTGGAACGACCAGGCGCTGTTGCGGAAGTCGAGGACGACCGGCTGCGTGAAGGTCGCGGGCGCTCCGACCCGGATCGGCTCGGTCGGCGTGAGATAGGGCAGCGGGATCGCCTTGTTCGCGGCCGAGCCCAGGAAGTTGATCGAGGCTCCGTCGTCGAGCGTGATCGCGCGGGCGGCGTTGTCGGCGACGACGGCGGCCAGCTCGGGCGTGCCGGGGCGGGCGACCTCTGTCGGCGTCAGGAGCGGGGAGTCGCCGGCGGCGAGACCGATCGAGCCGTAGCTGTTGAGGTCGTAGGTGTCGGTGACCGTGAACGCGCCCTGGGGGGCGATCAGCATGCTCTCGAGCGTCTCGCGCTCCTCGGTGCTGCGGGGCAGGCCCACGGCGGCCGGCACGGGGGCGACGACCGGAGCGTCGAGCCGGACGACGGTCGCAGCGGAGGTCGGGGTGAGCTCGGTGAGTCCGTTGAATTCGCTGACGGCGCCGGTGATCTGCAGGTGGTCGCCGATCGCGACCGAGCCGACCGAGGCCGACGAGTAGACGAAGACGGCGTCGGAGGCGGTGCGGCCGCTGGTCTGCGCTCCCGTGCCGGCGGTCTGGATCACGTAGCCGCTGAAGCCGCCGGAGGGGTAGCGGGCGGTGACCACGCCGGTCGTGGTGACGGTCTGCCCGACGAGCGGTGACGAGGCTCCGGTGCCCTGGATCTCGGCGATCGTGACGACCGGTGCAGGCTCAGGGGTGCCGGTCGGGACCGGGGTCGGGGTCGGGGTCGAGGTCGGCGGCGCGGTCGGCTCGGGCGTGCTCGTGCCTCCGCTCGACTCGGGCGTCATCGCGCCGAGTGCGAAGTCGGCCGCGTTGACGTCGGTGTCGCCCGAGGCGGTCTCGGCGCGCGCGATCGACTCGGTGAGCGTCGGCGCGGTGGCCGCGGTCGTCTCGAAGGTGTTCGACGTGCCGTAGCCGAGGAGGTCGAGGACCGCGTCGGGCTGAGCCGCGGCTCCGGTCGGCGGGGCGACGAGGGTGGCGGTGCCGTCGACGAGGAACAGCGTTCCTCCCGCGGCGGCGATGTTGAGGCCGCCCGCGGTCTGATCGGCCGCAGGGAGGGGGGCGCCGTTCGCTCCGTTGCTCGCGCCCGCGATCAGGAAGTGCCCCTCGGCGGGGACGGTGCCGGTGAGCGCCACGGTCGTCGTGGGGTTCGCGGTGCCCGTGGCCGAACGGTACTGCAGCGAGAGGCCCGAGAGTGCGATGTCGTCGTCGGTCGGGTTGAAGAGCTCGACGAAGCGGTTGGCGTAGGCGGCACCGGCGGAGCCTCCGCGGGCGAAGACCTCGCTGATGACCAGCTCGTCCCCGCTCGGCGCCGCGCCGGCGGGCGTCGCGACGAGGGGAGCGGCGGCGAGCGAGAGCCCGGCGAGCAGCGCCAGGCCGAGCGCGCGCCTCGGGCGGCCTCGCGTGGGAGCGGGGGCTTCTGACATGGAGACGTCCTCTCGATCGCCGCTGCGGTGAGCGGGCGCTGGTGCTCTGCGCGGTGGTCCGCGGCTGGTCCGCCTCCCCGAAAGGGGTACGGAATAGCCACGCTAAGCAGTGCGGGTGCCCGGCTCGTGAACCCGGCGTTTCATGAACGTAAACTCACCCACCGACATTCGGCGCGAATCCGATGACCGGCCGTCGCGGGAGCACCCGGACGGGTGTCCGCTCGCGGCCGACACCCGGGAAGGCGCGCCAGACTCGGGGGATGATCTCCTTCGAGCTGGCCAGGGCCCTGCGGACCGCGGGTGTGCGCTGGACTCCCGCCATCGGCGACCGCTTCCGCATCGAGCGCGAGGGCTTCGACGGCGACGTCTTCACGATCAGCGACATGACGATCGAACCGCACGAGTACCCCAGCGGTACGGTCCTCGGCTTCAACGGCACGACGGAGTGGGCGCTCGACTCGGTGTCGGTCGAGGACTCGCTCTGGCTGCCGCGCGAGGATCAGCTCCGCGAGCTGCTCCGGGGCACGTTCCGCGCGCTCCGCCGCCTCGACGCAGCGCGCTTCGCGGTCGAGGTGGAGCTCGGTGGGCGGGCTCGCGTCTTCGAGGACGAGGTCGCCGAGAACGCCTACGCGGAGGCGCTGCTCACGCTGGTCAGCTCGGTCGCGGTCGACCTCGACGACGTCGACTGACCGCTCTCAGGACGCCGCCTTCTTCTCGGCAGCGGTCTCCGACTCGGCAGCGGACTTCTTCGCGGCGGGCTTCTTCGCCGCCTTCTTCGGCGCCGCCTTCTTCTTCGGGGCCGCGGCCTCCGGGTCGCTCGCCTTCTTCGCCGCTGTCTTCTTCTCCGGAGCCGCCCCCGCCTTCGACCCGCGACTGCGCTCCACCGAGCGCTTCAGCGCCTCCATGAGGTCGAGCACCTCGCCGCCGCCCTCCTCCTCGGGCGCCGAGCCGAAGGTGGCCGCCGTGTCCAGCGTATCGCCCTGCTCGATCTTCGCGTCGATGAGGGTGCGCAGCTGCACCTGGTACGCGTCGGTGAACTTCGCCGCGTCGAAGTCCTCGGAGTAGGAGTCGACGAGGTGGGACGACATCTCGAGCTCGCGCGCCGCGATCCGCGTCGTGCCCTCGAGCGAGGGGAACTCGACCTCGCGGACCTCGTCGGCCCAGAGCAGGGTCTGCAGCATCAGCAGCTTGCCGCGCACCCGCAGCGCCGCGAGCCGGGTCTTCTGCCGCAGCGCGAACTCGACGATCGCGGTGCGATCCGTCTCCTCGAGAGTGCGCCGCAGCAGCACGTAGGCCTTGGGGGAGGAGGAGTCGGGTTCGAGGATGTAGGCGCGGTCGAACATGATCGGGTCGACCTGGTCGCTCGGCACGAACTGGACGACGTCGATCTCGCGGTCGCGCTCCTCCGGCAGCGCCTTGAGCTCGTCCTTCGAGAGCACGACCGTGCGCTCGCCGTCGTCGTACGCCTTGTCGATGTGGTCGAAGCTCACGACCTCGCCGCAGATCTCGCATTTGCGCTGGTACCGGATCCGCCCGCCGTCGGCGTCGTGCACCTGGTGCAGGGCGATGTCGTGGTCCTCGGTCGCGCTGTAGATCTTCACCGGCACGTTGACCAGGCCGAAGGTGATCGCGCCCTTCCAGATGGCTCGCATGGCCCCAGTGAACACCGTGCGTCGTGGCGGCGGGAACCCCCGGGGCGCGCGCACTCGACGTCCTCCCGGCGGGCGGGTGTCGAATGGGTCCCTATGAGCGATGAGAACCGGCCCGCCGACAGGCTCCGCGCGGCCCTGGGCGCCTCCGATGCGTCATCGAGACTGCAGGCGGCGATGAGCGCCGGCACCCGCCCCGCCGACGAGTACGCCGCGGTCCTCGTCGCGCGGTGCGCGGTCGAGACCGACTTCGGGGTCCGCGAGATGCTCACCTGGGCTCTGACGCGGCACGACCCCGCGATCACGGTCGACCTGCTGCTGCCCGAGCTCGAGTCGGAGTCGCCGCAAGCCCGCAGCCAGTCGCTGCACACCCTGTCGAAGGTCGGCGATCCGCGCGCCTGGCCGGCGATCACGCCTGCGCTGCTGCACGACGAGCACCCCGAGGTCGCCCGCGCCGCCTGGCGCACGGCCGCACGGCTCGCGCCCGAGAGCGAGCGGCCCGCACTCGCCCGGCAGCTCTCCGAGCACCTCGGCGAGGGCGACCGGCCGGAGCAGCGGAGCCTCACCCGTGCGCTGCTGATGCTCGGCGACGCGGCCGCCCCCGCGCTGGAGGCCGCCGCACAGTCCCCGGAGCAGGCCAGGCGGATCCACGCCCTCGCGACCCTCCGCCTCCTCGCCGACCCTGACGAGGACATCGAGGAAGCCTTCGCCCGCGCCCGTCGGTGAGGTGCCCGGTACGGCGATCTGCGGCGTTGTCGTCGGGCGCGATACCGCCGGTATCGCTTCCTCCTCCGCCTTGCAGCTCACCGCACCGGGCACCTCACCGCACCCGTCGCACATGCGCACACGAGGGAACCCCGGCCCATCGAGGCGACCAGCACGTGCTGGCAGCCTCGTCGGACCGGGGTTCTCCGGGGGTACGACCGGGGCCGTACGAGGATCACGCGCGGTCGCGCGCCTCCGAACGCTGACGGCGGAGCGCGGCGAGCAGGAGCCCGCCGATGCCGCCCGCGATCAGCAGGCCGCCGATGCCCAGCGGGAGGCCGGTCTCGGCACCCGTCGCGGCGAGGGTCGGCTTCGTGGGCTTCGCCGGAGCGTGCCCGGCACCCGCAGTGGGCGTGCTGCTGGGCATGGGTGCGGCGGTCGGCGCCACGGTGGGCTCCGTCGTCGGCTCGGCCGTCGGCTCCGCGGTGGGCTCGGCCGTCGGTGCGACGGTGGGCTCAGCGGTCGGCGTCGGAGTGGGCTCCGGCGTCGTCGGGTTCTTCTCGGCGTCGATGGCCGAGGTGTCCTCGGCGAACGAGGCGGTCACGAACGCGATGGCCTTCGAGGTGATGCCGAGCGCCTCCTGGTTGATGTTGGCGATGTCGTCACCGGCCGAGTGGTAGTTCGGGTCGTGCGTGATGCCGGCGGTGCCGCCGAACAGGGCGACCTCCTCCTCGGTCTTCACATCGTCGGCTCCGGTGAAGACACCGGAGGACGGGATGCCGACCGAGATGAAGCCGTCGTAGTCGCTGCGACCGTCGAACGCGGTGTCGATCCAGGGCTGGTCGATCGAGTCGAAGTAGTCGGTGAACGCCTTCTCGGTCGCGATCGAGCCCGCGGGGACCTCGACCGGCGCCTCGTAGGTGGACTCGTTCGCGTCGTAGACCGAGATCACGTAGTTGGGCGACGCGACCATGTCGAAGTTCATGTAGGTCGCGATCTTGTCCGCGTCCTCCTGCGTCAGCGAGTCGACGTAGGTGTACGAGCCGACGAGGCCGACCTCCTCGGCGCCCCACCAGGCGAAGCGCACCGCGTTGGTGGTCTCTCCCGCCTCGGCGAGCTGGACGGCGGTCTCGAGGAGCGTCGCCGACCCGGAGCCGTTGTCGTTGATGCCGGGGCCCTCGGGCACACCGTCGAGGTGCGCGCCGAGCATCACGACGTTGTCGTGGTCGCCGCCCGCGGTCTCGGTGATGATGTTGAAGGTGTCGGTGTCGGTGGTCGTCTGCTCGAGGACGAGCGTCGCCGTCGACGGCAGAGCGGCGATGAGCGACTGGCCCTCTTCGAGCGTGACGCCGACGGAGGGGATGTAGCTGTCGTCGGGCGCGCCCAGGGTGCCGTTGAGGGGCTCGGCGGCCACGTTGTTGTGGATGATGATCGCCGAGGCGCCCGCGGCTCCCGCGGCGGCGCTCTTCTCCGAGAAGCTGCAGGTGCCGCGGCTGACCAGGGCGACCTTGCCGGTCGCGTCGAGCCCGGCCCAGGCGTCGGCGTCGCAGCCCAGCGGGTCGATCGGCTGGATCAGCTCGCCGGTGACACCGCCCTCGGGCGTGGACGGGGTGAACGACATCGGGATGCCCTCGACCGCGGGGGTCGTGGTCAGCGAGAACTCGTCGATGGTCTGGGTCGTGGTGGTGAAGTCCTGGCGCTCGGTGACGTAGCCGGCGTCCTTCAGGACGGACTCGACGTACTGCCCGCTGAGCTCGTAGCCCTCGGTGCCGATGGCGCGGTTGCCGTCGTTGGCGTCCGCGATCGCCTGGAACGCCTCGAGGTGCGTCATGATGCCGTCGACCGTGACGGTCTCGGCGAAGTCGACCGGCTCGACGGCGCTCGCCGTCGGCGCGAAGGCGAAACCGGCGACGATCGCGCCGGCCCCGATCATCGCACTCGAGCTGATCAGTGAGCGTCGGCGCCGAGCGCCTCCGGCTCCGTGGGTGGTGTTCGCCACAGGTGGTCCCTTTCGTCGATGACAGGGGCCGTCGGATCGACGGCCGGTGCGCACCCGATCCTGGGATCGAGCCGCGCCCTTTGCGAGGCTATTCACAGGATCGACGAAAGCACACCCTTTCGAGGCAGATTTCACGGCGACGAAACACCGGGCGCAGCGCGTCACGCCGTCGCGGCGCTCTCCGCCCACTCCCGGAGCATCGCGATCGTCTCGGTGGGGCGGTCTCGATGCGGGCTGTGCCCCGCCCCCGAGACCACCGCGTAGCGCACCCGCGGGTTCGCGCGGAGCACCTCGGCGGCGAGACGCGGCGGGAGGAATGTGAAGATCTCAGGATCGCCGGCGAGCACGAGCGCCGGCACTCGAAGAGCGGTGACGTCGGCGAGCAGGTCCCACGGATCGTTCTCGTCGATCGTCGCGGCGACCGCCGCAGGATCGGCCGCGCGGGCCGCGTCGAGCTTCTCGGCGCGATCGCGCTCGTCCCAGTGCGGCGTATCGGCGGCGAGCTGCTCCGCGGTCACGCCGAGGGCGGCGAGCTCGCCCTGGCGCACCTCCGATCGCAGCGCCCGCTCGAGGCGGAGCACCGGGTCGAGCAGCACCAGCCGCTCGGACCATGCCGCGTCGCGCGCGGCGGCACGCACCGCGACCGCGCCGCCCAGGGAGTGCCCGACGACGAGCCCCCAGGCCCCCTGCTCGGGTCGCAGCGCAAGGGCGTCATCGGCGTACGCGTCGTGGCCGGAGGCGCCGCCGCGCGGTCCGGCGCCGTGACCGCGCAGATCCGGTGCCGTCACCCGCCAGCCGGCTTCGCGCAACTCGTGGGCGAGCCTCCACCAGGTTCCGGAGGCGCCGCCGAGGCCGTGCAGGAGGAGAGCGTCGCGGTTCGTCATGCCGCCAGGCTAGGAGCCGTCAGTCGAACCGGGGGTCGCGCCCGGTGCGCTCGCCGGTCGCGAGACCGCTGATTCCTGCCAGATCGTCGTCGTCGAGGGTGAAGCCGAAGACGTCGAGGTTCTCGACGATCCGTGCGGGCGTGACCGACTTGGGGATGACGACGACCCCGAGCTGGAGGTGCCAGCGCAGGACGACCTGCGCGGGCGAGACGCCGTGCTTCTCGGCGATCCGTGCGAGGACCGGCTCCTCGAGCAGGCGGCCGCGTGCCAGCGGCGACCACGCCTCGGTGACGATTCCGTGGGCGGCGTCGAAGGCGCGCAGCTCCTCCTGCGGGAGCCGCGGGTGCAGCTCCACCTGGTTGATCGCCGGAACCACGCCGGTCTCGCCGAGGAGCCGCTCGAGGTGCTCGATCGCGAAGTTCGACACTCCGATCGAGCGCGCCCGCCCCTCCTGCTGGATGCGCTCGAGGGCGCGGTAGGTGTCGACGTAGCGATCGCGGGAGGGGATCGGCCAGTGCACGAGGTAGAGGTCGATGTAGTCGGCGCCGAGCAGCTCGAGGCTGCGGTCGAAGGCGGCGAGGGTCTCGTCGAAGCCGTGGTCGTCGTTCCACACCTTGGTCGTGACGAAGACCTGCTCGCGCGGGACTCCGCTCGCCCGGATGCCCTCGCCGACGCCGCGCTCGTTGCCGTAGAGGGTGGCCGTGTCGACGTGCCGGTAGCCCGCCTCGAGGGCGGTCGCGACGGTGCGGGCCGCCTCGTCGTCGCCGATCTTGTAGACGCCGAGCCCGATCTGCGGGATCGCGCGGCCGTCGTTCAGGGGGATCAGCGGCGGGGTGRTCAGCGGAGTGCTCATGCCCTCCATGCTGACACGCACCACCGACGTCGGAGGCACCGACGTCAGAGGCTCCAGTCGAGCTCGCCGTGCTGGCCGACGCCCACCGAGTCCTCGATCAGGGCGGCGAGTCCGGCGACTCCGAAGAGGAGGCGGCGCTCGGCGCGCGAGGCGGCGTCGCGTTCGGCGAGGTTCTGCACCGCGAAGTAGGAGTCGTGACCCGGCTGCAGTCCCTCGACGGGGCCGTGGTCGCCGAGACCGAGGAGTCCGCGGGCGGGTCGACGACCGAGCCCGGCGCCGGACCAGAGCGAGCCCGTCTCGAGGACGACCACGGTCGTCGCCGTCGAGCCGCCTCCGGGGATCTCGCGGTGCGCCGTGAGCTGCCAGCCGAAGCCGAGGTGGTGGAGCCGGACCTGGTGCGGCCCTCGCCACGCGTGCGACTGGTCGTCCACCCGGTAGTACACGGGGCTCGGGCGGAAGGACCCCTCCCACAGCGCGGCCGCGAGCTCGGCGCACCACTCGGGCGTCTCCGTGTCGGCCCAGGGCTCGATCACCTGCGCGTCCGCTGCCGCGCGCTGGTGCTTCCGGACGAGATCCTCCGCCTCGGCGCGCAGCCGAGTCATGCGCACCTCTGGATCCCCCGTCATGGGGCCAACCCTAGGGTGGTGCCAGGGGCCGGGCAACGGGGCCGCGGATCAGGTGGGCAGGTTCACGGGTTCGGTGTCGGGGAGCGGGCTCGCGTCGCGGCCGCGCAGATCCGGGTGGTAGCGGCGGCCGAGTGCCGGGACCACGAATCCGACGAACGCGAAGACCGCGGCGACCACGATCGCGGCCGACGGACCGGCCTGATCGATCTGCACGCCGGCGATCGCCGAGCCGAGCGCCGCGCCGATGAGCTGGCCGGTGCCGACCCAGCCGTACGCCTCCGCCGTGTCCGAGAAGCGCACGCTCGCGGCCGTGATCGTGAACAGCGCGGCGAGGGCCGGAGCGATGCCGACCCCTGCGAGGAACAGAGTCGCCGAGAGCCACCAGAAGTCGGTCGAGAAGGCGGCGAGACCCATGCCGACGGTCACGATCAGCATGCGCCGCGCGGTCGCCCAGCGGCTGATCGGGATGTGCCCGAGCGTCAGACCACCGACGAGCGAGCCCGCCGCGAAGATCGCGAGGACCACCCCGGACTCGACGCCGCCCTCGCCGAACACCGCGACGACTCCCGCCTCGACCGCCGCGCAGGCGCCGACGAGCAGGAACCCGACGACGGTCGCCAGCAGAACCGGCGGCTTCGTCAGCACCACGCCGAGCCTGCGCTTGGAGCGCGGGATGCGCACGCGGCCGACCTCGGGCGACGCGATGAACCAGACGCCGCCTCCGATCAGGAACGCGGCGGCCGTGAGGATGCCGGCGACCGTCGAGATCTGGATCGACACGAACGTGGTCAGCACCGGGCCGAGGACCCAGATGATCTCCTGCGCCGAGGCGTCGAGCGAGAAGAGGGGAGTGAGCTGCGAGCTGGTGACCATCTTGGGGTAGATGGTCCGGACGGCCGGCTGCACGGGCGGCATGCTGAGGCCGGCGATCAGAGCGATGACGACGAACTGCCAGATCTCGAGCTCGAGCAGGGCCATCGCGATGATGGCGGCGGCGCACACGATCAGCGTCAGCGTGAGCACCAGGCGCATGCCGAGCCGGCCCATCAGACGGCTGGTGAGCGGGCCGGCGATCGCCTGGCCGATCGACATCGAGCCGAGCACCAGACCGGCGGCCGCGTACGAGTCGTGCACGCGCTCGACATGGAGCAGGAACGCGAGCGAGAGCATCCCGAACGGGAAGCGCGCCGTGAGCTGTGCCGCGATGATGCGCCCCACGCCGGGGGTCTTCAGGAGTTCGGTGTAGCTGCCCACCGGACGACACTAGCGGCCCGCGTGAGCGGTGCGGGCGGCCTCCGGTGAACGGGACGCCGCCCCGGCGCCCTCAGCCCGCGAGCACCTTGCGGATGCGCTGCAGCGAGACGCTCTCGGCCGTCCCGAGGCCCTGCGCGAAGAAGCTGACGCGCAGCTCCTCGATCATCCATCGGGCGCGGGCGATGTTCTCCGGCGCGTGCGGCGGCAGCGGCCGCACGCCACCGGCCGTGCGGTACAGCTCCTGCGCCGCCTGCACCTCGTTCAGCCAGACGCGGTCGCGCCCCACGTTCTCGACGATCTTGCCGAAGCGCTCGGTGATCGCTGCGAGGTAGCGCGGCAGGTGGCGGAGGCGCTCCACCCCGGTCGCCGAGACGAAGCCCGGGTAGACGAGGCCCGACAGCTGCTCCCGCGCGTCGGTCAGCGCCGGCAGCAGAGCCATGCTCGAGGACGCCTTGAGCGCCTTCTCGACTCCGCGGGCAGTGGTCAGGATCGTGGTCACCGTCTTGACGGTCTCGAACATCGAGTCCATCACGCTCGCCGAGACGCGGTCGCGCACGGCATCGAACTCGGCGCGGAGGAACAGCATCCCGTCGGGCTTCATCCGCCAGAGCACCGCGTCGACGCAGGCGAGCAGGCAGTCGGTGAACAGCGCGGTCGTGTTCTGGTACGGGCTCTGCGCGAGCACGAGCTTCTCGTGCGAGGTGAGGTGCTGCTGCACGTAGGCGACCGGGCTCGGGGTCGCGAGCACCAGGAGGCGGCGCACCCCGCGCGGGTGCTCGCGCGCCTGGTCCTCCGGAGTGGCGAGCAGGCGGATCGAGACGGAGTCGCCGTCGTCGATGAGGGCCGGGTAGGCGCGGATCGTGTTGCCGCCCTGGCGGGTGTCGGTCACCCGGGGGAGCTCGGGCATGTCCCAGGTCTTCAGCCCCCGGCGCTCGAGCGCATCGGGCACCCGCGCCTCGACGACGCGCGCGACCTCGTCGCGGACCCGGCCGCGGAGCCGCTCGGCCAGCGGAGCGAGCTCCTTGCCGGCGGCGATCGTCCGCCCGCGCTCGTCCGCGATCGCGAAGGTCACGCGCAGGTGCGTGGGGATGCGGTCGAGCTCGAAGTCGGAGGCCTTGACGACGACGCCCGCCTCGCGCTGGATGGCGCTCGCGAGGGTCGCGGCGAACGACTCCGTCGGCGGGTTCGGCACGTCGTGCGGGAGCGCGGCGGTGAGCCGACGGGCCCAGTCGTTCGCGGGCACGACGTTGCGGCGCAGGTGCTTGGGCAGCGCCTTGATCATCGCGGCGACCAGTTCGTCGCGGAGTCCCGGGACCAGCCAGTCGAAGCCGAGCGGCGAGACGCGCGGCAGGAGCGCGAGCGGCACGTGGACGGTGACACCGTCCTCCTCGGTACCCGGCTCGAACCGGTACGAGAGCCGGAAGCGCTGGTCGGCCTGGCGCCACTGCGTCGGGAACGCGGTCTCGTCGATCTCCTCCGCGTCCTCGGGCAGCAGGGTCTGCTGGGTCATCGTCAGCAGATCGGGCTCGTCGTGCTGCGCGGTGCGCCACCAGGAGTCGAACGAGCGCACCGAGTGGATGTCGCGGGGGAGGCGGCGGTCGTAGAAGTCGAAGACGGCCTCGTCGTCGACCAGCAGATCGCGTCGCCGGGTGCGCTCCTCCAGCCGCTCCAGCTCGGCGCGCAGGGCCCGGTTCTTGCGGTCGAACGCGTGCCGCGACTCCCACTCGCCCTCGACCAGGGCGTGCCGGATGAACAGCTCGCGGGCGTAGGAGGGGTCGATCCGCGAGAACTGCACGCGGCGGCGGGCGATGATCGGGACTCCGTAGAGCGTGACCTTCTCGTAGGCGACGGCCGCGCCCTGCGACTTCTCCCAGTGCGGCTCGCTGAACTGCCGTTTCACGAGGTCGCCGGCGATCGCCTCCGCCCAGGCGGGATCGATGGCGGCGTTGGAGCGCGCGAAGAGCCGGCTGGTCTCGACCAGCTCGGCGCTCATCACGGCATCGGGCAGCTTCTTGGCGAGAGCGCTGCCCGGGAAGATCGAGAACTTCGCGTTGCGCGCGCCGACGTACTGCACGCTCTGCCGCTCGCGGTTCTTCGCCGCGCGCTGGGCCTGCTGCGAGGTCGTGTCCTTGATGCCGAGGTGCGAGAGCAGGCCGGCGAGCAGCGAGCGGTGGATGCCGTCGGGGTCGACCTTCGGCTCGCCGATCTCGAGCTTCAGTGGGCGGGCGAGCTGGCGCAGCTGACGGAAGACGTCCTGCCATTCGCGCACCCGCAGGTAGTTGAGGTACTCGGCCTTGCACAGCCGGCGGAAGGCGCTGGACGAGAGCTCGGCCTGCTTCTCCTCCAGGTGGTTCCAGAGGTTGAGCAGGGTGAGGAAGTCGCTGGTCGGGTCGATGAAGCGCGCGTGCTGCTGGTCGGCCTGGGCGCGGCGCTCGAGCGGCCGCTCGCGCACGTCCTGGATCGTCAGACCCGCGACGATCGCCATCACCTCGCGGCTGACGCCGTGCTTGCGCGACTCGATGACCATCCGGCCGAAGCGCGGATCGATCGGGAGGCGCGCCAGATCGCGGCCGATGCGCGTCAGCGTCGGTGCTGCTCCCGATCTGCTCCGCGAGATGCCACTTGAGTTCGCTTCCCGCGGCGTGTCGCGTACCGAAGTGGCATCTCGCGGAGGCTCACCGGCGTCGCCCTGGGCTCGGATCGCGCCGAGCTCGCTCAGGAGGTCGAGGCCGTCCTTGATGCCGCGCGAGTCCGGAGGCGTCAGGAACGGGAAGGAGGCGATGTCGCCCAGCCCGAGCGAGATCATCTGCAGGATGACCGCGGCCAGGCCCGTGCGGAGGATCTCGGGATCGGTGTACTCCGGGCGGCGGAGGTAGTCCTCCTCCGAGTACAGCCGGATCGCGATGCCCGCGCTGGTGCGGCCCGAGCGCCCGGAGCGCTGGTTCGCCGATGCCTGCGAGACGGCCTCGATGGGCAGCCGCTGGACCTTGGAGCGCGCGCTGTAGCGCGAGATGCGGGCCGTGCCTCCGTCGATCACGTAGCGGATGCCCGGCACCGTCAGGCTCGTCTCGGCGACGTTGGTGGCGAGGACGACGCGCCGGCGCACGCCCGGGGTGCGCGAGCGCTCGAAGACGCGGTGCTGATCGGCGGCCGACAGGCGGCCATAGAGCGGGAGGACCTCGGTGCCCGGCAGGTCCCGCCCGCGGATCGCGTCCTCCGCGTCGCGGATCTCGTTCTCGCCCGAGAGGAAGACCAGCACGTCGCCCGCGTCCTCGCGCGCCAGCTCGGCCAGGGCATCGGTGATGCCCGTCATCAGGTCGCGGCTGCCCGCTGTCGCGTCGGGGGTGTCGGTGTCGTCGTCCTCCTCCGGCTCCTCGGCGATCAGCGGGCGGTAGCGGATCTCGACGGGATAGGTGCGGCCCGACACCTCGATCACCGGGGCGGGCTTCCCCTCGGCGTCGGAGAAGTGCTTCGCGAAGCTCGCGGGGTCGATCGTCGCGGAGGTGATGACGAGCTTCAGCTCCGGTCGCTGCGGCAGCAGGCGGTGCAGGTAGCCGAGCAGGAAGTCGATGTTGAGGCTGCGCTCGTGCGCCTCGTCGATGATGATCGCGTCGTACCGGCTGAGCATCCGGTCGTGGTTCATCTCGTTCAGCAGGATGCCGTCGGTCATCAGCTTGATCCGCGTCGAGGCGCTCGCCTTGTCGGTGAAGCGGACCTGGTAGCCGACGATCCCGCCGACCTCGTCGTCGAGCTCCTCCGCGATGCGCTCGGCGATCGTGCGCGCGGCGATGCGCCGCGGCTGCGTGTGCGCGATGCTGCCGAGCCCCAGCTCGAGCAGGATCTTCGGCAGCTGCGTCGTCTTGCCGGATCCGGTCGCCCCGGCGACGATCACGACCTGGTTGTCGCGGATCGCGGCGGCGATGTCGTCGCGCCGCGCCGACACGGGCAGTTCGGGCGGATAGCGGATGCTGAGGACGTCTGACATGAGCCCTCCATCCTACGGCCGCGTGCGAGAATGCCCTGTCCCCTCGGCGATCCGGCGGGCTCCCGAGCAGAGAGGGCGGTCCGCGTGAATCCGCAGTCGCTGCTCGTCGTGCTCAACATCGTGCTGCTGCTGTTCGCGATCCAGGGCGTGCTGTCGAACCGGCACCTCTCGAAGGTGGCCAAGGTCGGCTGGGTCGCCTTCATCATCATCGCGCCCTTCCTCGGCAGCATCGCCTACCTCGTGTTCGGCAGGCGCGGCCGCGGATCCGGCACGGCGGCCCCGCCTCGTCCCGAGCGCCCGAGCGGCTGGTTCTTCGAGCGGTGACGGCGGAGCAGCGAGTGCGGGACAGCCTCCGCACCCCCCGCCCGTGGCTGATGCTCGCGCTCGGGGTCGGCGCGCAAGCCGCCACCACCGTGTTCGTGTCGGTCCCGCCGTTCCTGATCCCGCTCCTGCACACCGGGTACGGCTATTCGCTCGCCCAGGCGGGGCTGCTCGCCTCCGCGCCCAACCTCGGTCTCGTGCTGACGCTCGTCGCGTGGGGCGCCCTCGCCGACCGCTACGGCGAGCGGGTCGTGATCGCGATCGGAGTCGGCGCGACGGCCGTCAGCGCGGTCGCGGCGATGCTCGCGGGCGGCGACCTGATCGCGCTCGCCGTGCTCCTCTTCTTCGGCGGCATGGCATCGGCCAGCGTCAACGCCGCGAGCGGGCGCGTGGTGATCGGCTGGTTCCCGCGCCACCGCCGCGGGCTGGCCATGGGCATCCGGCAGATGGCCCAGCCGCTCGGAGTCGCGGTGGCCGCCCTCGTGGTCCCGCCGATCGCCGCCGCGGCCGGGATCCCGGCAGCTCTCGCCGTGCCGGCCGTGCTGCTCGCCGTCCTGGCCGTCGCCTGCGCGATCGGCATCGTCGATCCGCCTCGGGCGGCCCGCGACGCCGCGGCTCCGGCGCGCAATCCGTACCGGGGGAGCGGCGCTCTCTGGCGCATCCACGGCGTCTCGGCGCTCCTGGTCGTGCCGCAGTTCACCCTCTCCACCTTCGGCCTGGTCTGGCTGATCGTCGATCAGAGCTGGGATCCGGCCGCCGCCGGCGTGCTCATCGCGGTCGCGCAGTTCGCCGGCGCGTTCGGCCGGATCGCGGTGGGGGTGCTGAGCGACCGGGTCGGCTCGCGACTGGCTCCGCTGCGCTGGGTGGCCGTCGCGGGTGTCATCGCCCTGCTGCTGCTCGCCGGCACGAGTGCGCTGCACGCCGGAGTCGCGGTCGCCGCCGTCCTCTTCGTCGTCGCCACCACGATCTCGGTCGCCGACAACGGGCTGGCGTTCACCTCCGTCGCCGAGATCGCGGGGCCGTCGTGGTCGGGCCGGGCGCTCGGCGCCCAGAACACGGGGCAGTTCGCCGCGGCAGCCGTGGCGGCGCCGGCGATCGGTGCGCTGATCGGGCTGGTCGGCTACCCGCTGGCCTTCGTGGTCGTCGCTCTGGCGCCCGTCGTCGCTCTGCCGCTCGTGCCGTCGCCCCGGCGCGAGGAGGCGCTGCAGAACGTCGGCTGAGAGTGCCCGTCGCGCGCGAGCGGCGGTCTCGGCCGATGTCGCGCACGGCCGGCAACCCCCTGGCGCCCCGGCCGAGCCGGGATAGCGTGGCGGGATGGCCGAACGACTGCGCTCGAGTGTCAGCCCCTACCTCCGCTCGCACGCGGACAACCCCGTCGACTGGTTCCCGTGGGGCGAGGAGGCGTTCGCTGAGGCGGTGCGCCGCGACGTGCCGGTCCTCGTCTCGATCGGCTACGCGACCTGCCACTGGTGCCACGTGATGGCGCGCGAGTCGTTCTCGGATCCGGTGCTCGCCGCGCGGTTGAACGCCGGCTTCGTCGCCGTGAAGGTCGACCGCGAGGAGCACCCGGATGTCGACACCGCCTACCTCACCGCCGCCAGCGCGTTCACCCGCCACCTCGGCTGGCCGCTCACCGTCTTCACCACACCCGAAGGCGAGGCGTTCTACGCTGGCACGTACTTCCCGCCGCGCGCGGTCGGCGGGACGCCCGCCTTCTCCGACGTGCTCGACGCCGTGTCCGAGGCGTGGCGCCTGCGCCGCGACGAGGTGCACGCGACCGCCGGCTCGCTCGCGACGGCCCTCCGTGAGGCGACCTCCGAGCGCCCGGTCTCCTCGGGCCTTCCTGACGACGCGGCGCTCGACGCCGCCGTCCGGTGGCTGGCGGAGGAGGAGGACCGCGAGCACGGAGGCTTCGGCGGAGCGCCGAAGTTCCCGGTGGCTCCGGTGCTCGGCTTCCTCGCCTCGCGACCCTCGGGCGCCGAGCTGGCCGAGCGCACCCTCCTCACGCTCGCGCACTCACCGCTGCGCGATCGCGACGGCGGCTTCTTCCGCTACGCGACCCGCGCCGACTGGAGCGACCCGCACTACGAGCGGATGCTCTACGACAACGCGCTGCTCCTCGACGTCGCCGCCGTCCTGCTCGGCCGCGACGGGACCGACACCGCCGCGCTGACCGGAGTCGCGGAGGGGATCGCCTCCTTCCTGCTCACCACGCTCCGGCGGCCGGGCGGCGGCTTCGCCAGCGCACAGGACTCCGAGAGCACCGTCGACGGGCAGCGCTCCGAGGGCGGCTACTACCTCGCGGAGGATCGGAGCGGCCTCGAACCGCCGGCACTCGACGAGAAGGTGGTCACCGGCTGGAACGGCCTCGCGATCCAGGCCCTGGCGCGTGCCGGCCGGGCTCTGGGCCGCGAGGAGTGGATCGACGCGGCCCGGGGCGCGGCCGACTTCCTCCTCGAGCGGCATCTGGTCGACGGGGAGGTCGCGGTCCGCGCCTCCCTCGGTGACGCGGTCTCGGCGGCTCGGCCCGCACTCGAGGACCTCGGGATGCTCGCCGGCGGGCTCCTCCGTCTCGCCGTGGCCGAGGGCTCGCCGCGGTACGCGCGGGTCGCGCGAACCCTGATCGACGGCGCGCTCGAGGCCGCGGGGGAGTGGCCGCCGTTCGCGCTGCCGGGAGGCGGTGATCCCGCCCTCGCCGTGCGCGGACTGCTGCTCGCCGCCGACCCCTCGGAGGGGGCGTACCCCTCCGGGCTCTCGGCCGCGGCCGATGCGGCGCACGAGCTGTACCTGCTGACCGGCGAGCTGCGCTATCGCGAGGCGGCGGAGGCGGTCGTCGCCGCGGTCGCGCCCGGCGCGGTCCCGCAGCCGATGGGCTCCGGCGCGGTCCTCGCCCTGGCGACCCGGCTCGCGCGGCCCGTGACGCAGCTGGTGCTGGTCGCTCCGGGCGACGCGGTGGAGCTGCTGACCGGCGCGCGGACCGCCGGACTGGGCATCGCGGTCGCGGTGTCGGACGAGGGTGCCGTCGAGTGGGCGGAGGCGGGCTTCGAGCTGTTCGAGGGCCGCAGCTCCCGGGACGCTCTGCCGACCGCGTACGCGTGCGAGGCGTTCGTCTGCGCGCTGCCGACGACGAGCCTGCCCGCCGTGCTCACGCCGCGGTGACCACCAGCGGCGCCTCGGGGTCGGCCGCCCACTCGTTGAGCGAGCCGTCGTAGACCACGACGTCGTCCCTGCCGAGGAGGCTCAGCGCGAGTGCGTCGGCGGTCGCGGCGACACCGCCGCCGCAGTAGAGCACGATCCGCTCGGCGCCGAGCACGTCGGCGAAGAGCTCGCGGAGGCGCGCGGTCGGCAGGATCGTGTTCGTCCCGCGGTCGACGAGTCGCGTCGCGGGCACGCTGACCGAGCCGGGCAGGTGGCCGCGGCGGGGGCGCTGGCCCGCCTCGCCGGTGAACTCCTTCGGCGGCACGGCGCAGACCAGGGCGCCCGACTCCTCACCGTTCACGATGCGCTCGACGCCGACCTTGTCGATCCAGAGCGGGCGCTCCTCACGGACTGCGATACCGGCTGTCGGCACGGGCGCGACGTGCCCGGTCTCGATCGGCCGCGACTCCTGCCGCCACGCGGTGAGACCACCGTCGAGCACGGCGACGGACTCGTGGCCTGCGGCGCGCAGCAGCCACCACAGCCGGGACGCCCACTGCCCGACGGCCGAGTCGTAGACCACGACGACCGAGTCGTCGGTGACGCCCAGCGCGCCGACCGCGGCGGCGAAGCGCTCGGGGTCGAGGCGGCTGAACGGGTACGCGGCCCCGGCGTCCGAGAGGTGCTCGATCAGGTCGGCGAAGACGGCTCCGGGCACGTGGCCCTCGACGAGGTACTGGTCCTCGCCGCTGAGGTAGCGGTAGCGGCCGTCGAAGCCGGGCACGAAGAGCACGCCGGCGTCGATGACGACGAGGTTCTCGCGCCCCAGCTGGTCGGCCAGCCACTGCGTCGAGACGATCGGCCGGGTCAGGTAGGGCGAACTGCTCATGCCCTCACGCTAGGCCGCACCCCCGACACCCGCACCCCGGCACGTAACCCCGCTTCACGTGCCGCCCCACATGCCGCCCCGAGACGCCGCGTTCTTCTCGAGACACCTCGCATGCGGTGGTGTCTCGGCAGCGAGCACGGTGCCTCAGCACCTCGCGGGGACTCTACGAGGTGCCTCCACAGGCGCACGCCATCCACAGCCTGCTCAGATGAGCTCCACGGGGGTGGCGGCATCGCGCAGGATCGGCGCATGACCGAGCTGCCGCTGTTCTTCGTCCGTGATCTGCGTGCTCGAGGCGCCTCGACTGTGCTCGCTGACGCGGCGCACCTCGAAGCGATCTGGCGAGGGGTCCGGGCGCCTGCGGCGGCGTGGGAGCAGGCGGATGAGCGCACTCGGCAGCACGCGCGCGCTCGAGCGGCGGTGGGGTTGAGGCACGGCGTCCTCGTCGGCGAGTCGGCGGCACTCCTGCACGGGATCCCCCTGATCGACGGACTCGACTCGCGAGTTCACGTGCTCGCTCGAGCAGGCGTGGGGAGCAGGAGCCGGGACGCCGTCAGGGAGCGCGCGTTCGCCATCGCGCCGGAGGAGGTGCTGGTGGACGGCGTCGTGGTGTCGTCGATCATCGACACGGTGGTCGATGTGACGCGGTGCTCCGGGTTCCGGCGTGGCGTGGTCGCGGTGGATCACGTGCTGCACGGCGAAGCGGTCGCTGCTCGCGATCCCGAGGTGATGCGCGACCGCCTGACCGAACGTCTGTCGAGGTTCGGGTCGGCGCGCGGTGTCCGGAAGGCGAGAGAGGTGATCGCGTTCGCGGACGCGCGGGCCGAATCGCCGCTGGAGTCCGTCAGCAGAGTGGAGATGGCGGTCGCAGGTCTTCCCGCCCCGCGACTCCAGCATGTCTGGACACTCCCCGGAGGAGGGCGGGCCGTGACCGATTTCGACTGGCCCGAGCACGGCCTCGTCGGAGAAGCCGACGGACGGGCGAAATACTCCCTCGGGGCATCGGGGGTCACGGAGTCGATCTTCCGCGAGAAGCGCCGCGAGAACGCGCTGCGCCTCCTCGGCCCGCGCGTGGTCCGGTGGGAGTGGAAGGACGCGATCGCCGGAGCACCCCTGATCTCGCTTCTCCTCGCAGCCGGGCTGCCTCGAGAGCGATGACGGGTGCTCGAGACACCTGCTTCTTCAGCGAGACGTCCCGGTCATCGTGGCGGCTCGGCGAGACCTGGCCGGTTCGGCGACAGAGTGACCGATCGGTCAGCACTCGATGACGTTGACCGCGAGGCCGCCCTCGCTGGTCTCCTTGTACTTGGAGGACATGTCGATGCCGGTCTGGCGCATCGTCTCGATGACCGTGTCGAGCGAGACGCGGTGGATGCCGTCGCCGTGCAGGGCGAGGCGCGCGGCGCTCACGGCCGTGGACGCGGCGATCGCGTTGCGCTCGATGCACGGGATCTGCACCAGCCCGCCGACCGGGTCGCAGGTGAGGCCCAGGTGGTGCTCCATCGCGATCTCGGCGGCGTTCTCGACCTGTCGCGGCGTGCCTCCGAGGACCGCGCAGAGCGCCCCCGCCGCCATGGCGCACGCCGAACCGACCTCGCCCTGGCAGCCCGCCTCCGCGCCCGAGATCGACGCGTTGGTCTTGCAGAGCGAGCCGATCGCCGTCGCCGTCAGGAGGAAGCGCCGGATCCCCGCGCGGTCGGCGCCCGGCACGAAGCGGAGGTAGTAGTGCGCGACGGCCGGGATGATGCCGGCCGCTCCGTTCGTCGGAGCCGTCACGACCCGCCCGCCCGCCGCGTTCTCCTCGTTCACGGCGAGGGCGAACGCGTGCAGCCACTCGACCGAGGTGGCGCGGGCGCGGTCGAGCGGATCGACCTCGAACGCCTCGAGCCGCTCGCGCATCAGCGACGCCCGCCGGCGCACCTCGAGCCCGCCGGGAAGCACGCCGTCGGTCTCGAGGCCGTGCTCGACGCAGGCGGCCATCGCGTCCCAGATGCCGTCGAGGCGGGCGTCGATGTCCTGGTCGGGGTGCAGCGCGCGCTCGTTCGCCGCGGCGATCTCGTCGATGCTCGAGCGGGTCCGGTCGCACGTCGCGAGCAGGTCGAGGGCCGAGACGAAGGGGTACGGATGCGCGGCCAGCGCCGCGAGGTCGGCGCGCTCTCCCGCTCGGCGGATGAAGCCGCCTCCGATCGAGTAGTAGGTCTCCTCCCACGCCGGCAGCGCCTCGTCGCCCAGCCACACGCTGAAGGTGAGCGCGTTCGGGTGCTCGGGCAGGCGGGTCCGGGGCTCGAAGGCGATGTCGTCGCGGGTCATCGGCAGCCGCCGCTCACCGGCCAGCAGGATCTCGGCGTCCTCGTCGAGTCTCCGCCAGGCTCCGCGCACGGCGTCGGGGTCGCAGCTCTCGGGAGCGAGTCCGGACAGACCGGCGACGACCGCGTCGGGCGTGCCGTGACCGATCCCGGTCGACCCGAGCGAGCCGTACAGCGTGCAGCCGACCCGCGTGACCGTGCCGAGCAGCCCCGCCGCGCGGAGGCGCCCGGCCAGCGCCAGCGCCGCGCGCATCGGGCCGACGGTGTGCGAGCTGGACGGACCGATCCCGACGCTGAACAGGTCGAGGACGGAGACGTAGGCACTCATGTGCCGAGACTACGCCGCGCACGACGGAGGGGGCGGGCTCCTCGATCAGGCGCCCGCCCCCTCCGCCGAGTGGTCAGAACTCGCAGTGCACGTGATCCGAGTGGCCCGCGCCACCCGGGCCGAGGGTGAGCGTCGCCACGAGCAGCTGCGGGAGGCGATGGCCGGCATCGAGTACCGCGACACCGGCGAGATCCCGGCGGCCTACAAGCCGATCGACCGGGTGATGGCGGACGCGGCCGACCTGGTCGAGGTGCGCCGCACCCTCCGGCAGCTCGTCAACGTGAAGGGCGACTGACCCCCGGCTCGCGGACAGCGGTTCGGCTCGCAGGAATCGAGAGATCCTGCGAGCCGAACGCGATTCTGCGAGCCGCCGTCGAACGCGGGCGAGCCGGTCGCCCTGCCGTCAGCGGATCGTCTTGCGCGCCGTGATCTGCCCGGTGTCGAAGCCCAGCAGGTGCAGCCCGCCGTGGAACCGCGCGTGCTCGACCTTGATGCAGCGGTCCATGACGACCGTCAGGCCCTTCGACTCCCCGTACTCGGCCGCCTCCTGGTTCCAGATGCCGAGCTGCACCCAGACCGTCGGCGCGCCGATGGCGACGACGTCGTCGATCACCGAGGGGATGTCGCTCGCCTTGCGGAACACGTCGACGATGTCGGGGACGACGGGGAGGTCGGCGAGGCTCCTGTAGACCCGCTGCCCGAGGATCTCGGTCGCGTTCGGGTTCACGAAGTACAGCTCGTAGTCGCTCGACTGCTGCAGGTAGGTCGAGACGAAGTACGACGAGCGCGCGGGGTTGGGCGACGCTCCGACGATCGCGACCGTCTTCGCGCGGCGGAGGATGTCGAGCCGCTGCTTCGCGTCGGGCCCGACCCAGGTGCGCTGCGACTTCAGCAGCTTCGCCAGCGGCGAGCTCGCGGGCACGGAGCAGCTCAGCCCGTTGGTCAGCTGGGCGACGACGGTGTCATCGGTCGTGGTCATGGCTCAGACCTCCACGGTGGGGGAGTCGATGGTCACCGAGACGTCGTCCGGCAGCTCGGTCGGCGCGTCGGGGGTGCCGTGCTTCTCGACCGCGCGGGTCAGCGCCTGGTCGAGGTCGTAGATGATGTCGTCCGCGTCCTCGATGCCGACCGAGAGGCGCACGAGGCCCGGCAGGACGCCGGCGTGCAGGAGCTGCTGCTCGGTGAGCTGCGCGTGCGTGGTCGAGGCCGGGTGGATGATCAGCGTCTTCGCGTCGCCGATGTTGGCGAGGTGGCTGGCGAGGTCGACCGACTCGATGAAGGTCTGGCCGACGGCACGACCGCCCTTGACGACGAAGCTGAAGACCGAGCCCGGGCCCTTCGGCAGGTACTTCTGGGCGCGGGCGTGGTGCGGGTGCTCGGGCAGGCCCGCCCAGTAGACCGCCTCGATCCGCTCGTCGGCGTCGAGCCACTCCGCTACGCGGCGGGCGTTGTCGACGTGCGCCTGGATCCGGTAGGGCAGCGTCTCGACGCCCTGCGCGAGCAGGAACGCCGAGTGCGGCGCGAGCACGGGGCCGATGTCGCGCAGCTGCTCGGCGCGGAGCCGGGTGAGGAAGCCGTACTCGCCGAAGTTCCCGTCCCACGACAGCCCGCCGTAGGACGCGACGGCGTCGTGCAGCAGGGGGAACTTCTCGTGCGAGTAGTGGAAGCGACCCGACTCGACGACGATGCCGCCGAGGGTCGTGCCGTGCCCGCCGAGGAACTTGGTCGCCGAGTGGATGACGATGTCGGCGCCCCACTCGATCGGGCGCACCAGGTAGGGCGTCGCGACGGTCGAGTCGATGATGAGCGGGATGCCCGCGGCGTGCGCGACCGCGGCCAGGCCCTCGATGTCGGCGATCTCGCCGGAGGGGTTCGCGATGGTCTCGGCGTAGAGCACCTTCGTCTTGTCGGTGATCGCCGCCGCGTAGTCGGCCGGATCGCTCGACTGCACGAAAGTCGTGTCGACTCCGAAGCGCCGCAGCGTGACGTCGAGCTGGGTGATCGAGCCGCCGTAGAGGTTGGCCGACGAGACGACGTGGTCGCCGGCTCCGACGAGCGCCGCGAAGGTGACGAACTGCGCCGACAGGCCGGAGGCGGTCGCGACGGCCCCCAGGCCGCCCTCGAGACTCGCCACCCGCTCCTCGAACGCCGCGACGGTGGGGTTCGACAGGCGGGAGTAGATGTTGCCGTACTTCTGCAGGGCGAAGCGCGCGGCCGCGTCGGAGGTGTCGTCGAAGACGAACGCGCTCGTCTGGTAGATCGGCAGCGCGCGCGCTCCCGTCACCGGGTCGGGGATGTTGCCCGCGTGGATCGCACGCGTCTTGAAGCCGTACTCGCGATCTGCCATGCATCGACGTTAGCCGCCGGCACCGACACCGGAGGGCCGCAGGTGTCGCATCCCGTAACACTCAGGCGGAGGCGTGCACCGCCACCAGCGCCATCGCCGCGATCGCGACCCACGACGCGAACGCGACGACCAGCGCCCGCCACCCCGTCGTGACGAGCGATCGGAGCCGCACGGCGCTCCCGAGAGCGAACAGCGCGGCGGCCAGCAGCCAGGTCTGCGCGACGTCGGCGGCGGCGACGACCTCCGGTGCGAGAGGCACGAACGAGCGCACCAGCACCGCGGCGAGGAACCCCGCGACGAACAGCGGCACGACGGCCGGCCGGGGTCCGCCTCCGTCGCCCCGGCGCCGCGACACGGCGGCCGCGATCGCGACCATCGGCGCGAGCATCACGACCCGCGTCAGCTTCACCACGACCGCGATCGCGAGCGCGGACGCCCCGGCGACCTGCGCCGTCGCGACCACCTGCCCCACGTCGTGGACCGAGGCCCCGACCCAGTGCCCGAACGCGAGATCCGAGAGACCGAGCGGCTGCTGCAGCGCCGGCAGGATCGCGATCGCGAGGGTCCCGCAGAGGGTCACCAGCGCGACCGGGACGGCCTGCTCCTCCTCCTTCGCGCGGGTCGCCCCGGCCATCGCCCCGATCGCGGAGGCGCCGCAGATCGAGAAGCCCGCGGCCAGCAGCAGCGGCTCCTTGCCGGGGAGGCGCAGCGCGCGCCCGAGAGCGTAGGTGATGGCGAAAGTGGCCAGCACGATCGCGACGACCACGAGGATCGCGATTCCGCCGAGCCCCGCGATGTCGACCAGCGAGAGCTTGAGCCCGAGCAGCACGATCCCCGTGCGCATCAGCGTGCGCGACGAGAACTTCAGCCCCGGAGAGAGCCTCCCGAGCGCGGGCCGCGCGGCCGGGATCTGCGCGATGACGATCCCGAGCGCCACGGCTGCGGTCAGCATGGGCACGGCGGGGAACGCGGAGTGCACCGCGAACGCGATCAGGGCGGCGAGAGCGCAGACGGCGACCCCCGGCGCGAGACGCCGGAGCGTCAGACCCACGACGGCAGCCACATGTGCGCCTGCCAGAACGCGAACGACGTCTGCTGCCCCGTCCAGAGTGGATAGAAGTAGGCCGTGAGCGCCGCCGCCGCCAGCACGAAGACGCCGACGATCACGATCCCTCTGGTGCGCTTGCGGCGCTCGTCACCCGGGGAGCCGAGCAGGATCCCGGCCGTGAGGGCGAGCGCGAGCATCATGTAGGGCTCGAAGACCACGCAGTAGAACTGGAACACCGTGCGGTCGAGGTAGAGCATCCACGGCAGGTACCCGGCGACGATGCCCATCAGCACGAAACCCGCGCGCCACTCGCGGTAGCGGGCGAAGCGGTAGAGGAGGTAGCCGAGCGCGATCACTCCGGCGTACCAGATCAGCGGATTGGCGACCGAGGTGATCGCCTCATCGCAGCGCGCCGCCGTGCAGCCGTCGACGCCGGTCGCCTGGTCGACGAAGTACATGCTCGTCGGCCGCTGCATCAGCAGCCACGTCAGCGGGCTGGCCTGGTACGGGTGCGTGGCGCGCAGGTTGATCGAGTAGTCGTACATCTGCACGTGGTAGTGCCAGAGGCTCTGCGCCCAGTCCGGCACCCACGCGAGCGCGCCCGTCCAGGCGTTGCCCGGCGCCTCCGTCGCCCACTGCCGGGCCCAGCCGCCGGAGGTGCGCAGCCAGCCGAGCCAGGTCGCGAGGTAGGCGACGAGCGCGATCGGGACGACCAGGAGGAACGTGACTGGACCCTGCTTGAGGAGCGCTCCGCTCGCCCAGAACGGCACGCCCGCGCGGCGGCGCATCATCGCGTCGACGAGCACCGAGTAGAGGCCGTAGGCCGCGAGGAAGTAGATGCCCGTCCACTTCACCCCGGCCGCGAGGCCGAAGAAGAGGCCCGCCGTCAGGAGCCACGGACGCCACCACAGCACGGGGCCCCAGCTGGGCAGTGCTCCGGCCGCGACCTTCTCGGCCAGCCGCAGCTCGGCCCAGCGCCGGTCGAGCAGGACCGCCGCCACTCCGCAGAGGGCCACGAACATCAGGATGCCGTCGAGCAGCGACACCCGCGACATCACGATCGCGTGACCGTCGAGCGCGAGGAACGCGCCGGCGAGGGAGGCGATCAGCGTCGAGCGGAAGAGCAGCTTCGCGATGACGATGACGAGCGCGACCGCGAGGATGCCGACGATCGCCGTCGAGAGGCGCCAGCCGACGCTGTCGTCCGCGCCCAGCGCTCCCATCCCGAGCCCGATGATCCACTTGCCCAGGGGCGGGTGCACCACGAACGACGGTGCGCCGGTGAAGGTGTCCACGGCGCCGGAGATGAACCCGGGATCGGCGTCCTCGGGCCACGCGCCCTCGAACCCGAGGTTCCAGAGGGTCCAGGCGTCCTTGACGTAGAAGGTCTCGTCGAAGACGAGCGACCGCGGGTGGCCGAGGTTCCAGAGGCGGAGGAACGCGGCGACCACCACGACGAGCAGGGGCAGCCCGAGGTCGTAGAGACGGCGGCGCGCCGGCGTGGAGACGAGGCGGCCGAAGACGTCGTCGAACCAGGAGCCGCGCGGCACCTCGGCGCGGGTCCGCGGAGTCGGCACGGTGGTCGCGACGGGATCGAGCGGTTCCGATCGCGTCGACCCGGCGGAGTCCAGAAGGAGGTCGTCGAAGTCGCGCTGCGGTCGGTCCGTCACTCGGCCATGCTAACCGGGCGGCGGGGCCCCTCCTCCGCCCGATCGCCCGCATCACGCGGATCGGACGAGATCGGCCGGACGGAGTTCCTCCCGGCTGGGAGGATGGCCGGATGATCATCCTCGCCGGCACGCCCATCGGAAACCTCGGCGACGCCTCGAGGCGGCTGGTGGAGGCGCTCTCGACCACGGAGCACATCGCGGCCGAGGACACCCGGGTCACGATCCAGCTGCTGCGCGCCCTCGGCATCGAGAACCGGCCGACCCTCTACGCCCTGCACGACCACAATGAGCGCGAGCGCTCGGCCGAGCTGGTCGAGCTCGCCCGGAGTCAGGACCTCCTCGTGCTCAGCGACGCCGGCATGCCCACGGTCTCGGATCCGGGCTACCACCTCGTCGAGACCGCCGTCGCCGCCGGGGTCGCCGTCACCGCCCTGCCCGGCCCGTCGGCGGTGCTGATGGCGCTCGCCGTCTCGGGCCTGCCGACCGACCGCTTCAGCTTCGAGGGCTTCCTGCCCCGCAAGCACGGCGAGCGCGTCTCGACGTTCCGCGCCCTCGTCGACGAGCGGCGCACCATGGTCTTCTTCGAGTCGCCGCACCGCATCGGCGACGCGCTCGCCGATCTCGTCGAGGTGATGGGCCCCGAGCGCCGGGTCGTCGTCTGCCGCGAGCTGACCAAGATGTTCGAGGAGGTGCGCCGCGGCCCCGCGGCCGAGCTCGCCGAGTGGGCGGCCGGCGGGCTCCGCGGCGAGATCTGCCTCGTCGTCGAGGGCGCGCCCGTGCGGGAGGCGTCGCTCGAGGACGCGCTCGCGGCCGTCCTCGAGCGGGTCGCCGCGGGCACCCGGCTCAAGGAGGCATCGGCCGAGGTCGCCGAGCACACCGGTCTCTCGCGCCGGACCCTCTACGAGGCGGCGCTCGCCTCGCGACGAGGCTGAGCGCCGCCGGTTCCTACGCGCAGGTGCCCTCGCGGCGGAACGAGTCGTCGCCCTGATCGCTCTGGCTCTTGTCGGTGCCCAGACCGCCCGCCGCGGTCTGGACGGTGCTCGTGATCGTGGCCGACGGATCCGTGGTCGTGGCCAGGTCGATCCGGAGGGTCGCACCCGGTGCGACCGGCTCGGTGGTGAACCAGTACGACGAGCCGCCCGACGAACCGCCGACCCGCATCGTGGTCGGCACGCCGTCGATCGTCGCCGAGGCGATCGCGACATCCGTCAGGAGGCGGTCGTCGTAGTAGTAGTAGACCTGCGTGTCGACCGGGACCGGGTTCGCCCCGGTGCTCGCGACGACGATCGCGCTCGCGTACGGGTAGGTGCAGCTCGCCGTGGTCAGCTCGGCCCACTCCGCGCTGATCGCGCCGTTCCACGGCACCACCGTGCCCACCTCCGCCGTCGACGAGATGGCGTCGTTCGAAGGGTCGGAGTCGGCGCCGGCGGGCGAGGACAGCGTGAACGAGTGGGCGGTCAGATTCGCGAACGCGGTCGTGAAGTCGTGGATCGCGCCGGCGTCCTCCTGGGTCAGCACGTCGGCGAAGCGCGGCCCGAACACGACGTCCGCTCCGGCCGGGATCGGCACTGAGATCACCGCGGTGAAGGTCGAGTGGTCGCCCTCGACGACCGGGCCGGTGATCGAGACGGCGCTCGCCGGGATGTCCGATCCGGTGGCGACGGTGAGCGAGGGCGAGCCGAGGACCCTGTCGTCGGATCGCATGACGACGACGGTGCCGGCCGGCGCCGCCTCCGGACCGGCGTTGTGCACGGTGGGCGAGAAGAAGGTGTTGTAGCCCAGGTACTGCGTGCGGTCGTCGTTGTACCAGCCGCCGTCATCGCCCGAGAAGTTCTGCATCTGCAGATCGAATCCGGCGGTCGAGCTCGCGGCGGCGGCGGGAGTCGCGGTGGCGGTGGCGACCACCGGGAGGGTCCACGCGGCGGCGACGAGGGCCGTCCGTCGGCTGAGCAGGGCGGAGGTCGAGGTGACCTTGTCGTGAGGAGTCATGGTGCATCCGTCTCGTAGGGGTCGTGGAACCCGACGAGGCTAGGTCGCGCCCGAGGGGATGTCACCTCGGGCGACATGATGTCCGCACCCGGCCAGCGGGGGTCTGTCCGGCCTCGGCGTCACACGCCGGAGGGCGCGCGGCGCGAAGAATAGGATGGTCGCCATGTCCGACGGCGCCTCCTTCTATCTCACGACCCCGATCTTCTACGTGAACGACGTCCCGCACATCGGGCACGCGTACACCGAGGTCGCCGCCGATGTGCTGACGCGCTGGCACCGCCAGTCCGGCGACGACACCTGGCTGCTCACCGGCACCGACGAGCACGGTCAGAAGATCCTGCGCACCGCGACCGCGAACGGAACCACCCCCAAGGAGTGGGCCGACCGCCTCGTGCGCACCGCCTGGCAGCCGCTGCTCGAGACCATCGACATCGCCAACGACGACTTCATCCGCACCACCGACGAGCGCCACGAGGTCAACGTGCAGCGCTTCCTCCAGAAGCTCTACGACGAGGACGCGATCTACACCGGCGAGTACGAGGGCTACTACTGCGTCGGCTGCGAGGAGTACAAGCAGCTCTCCGATCTCGAGGAGGGCACGGGCGACTACACCGGGCAGTACGTCTGCAAGATCCACTCGAAGCCGGTCGAGCTGCTCAAGGAGAAGAACTACTTCTTCAAGATGAGCGAGTACACCGAGCGCCTCCTCGCGCTCTACGAGGAGCGTCCCGACTTCATCCAGCCCGAGTCGGCCCGCAACGAGGTCGTCAGCTTCGTGCGCTCCGGGCTCGCCGATCTGTCGATCTCGCGCTCGAGCTTCGACTGGGGGGTGAAGGTGCCGTGGGACGACTCTCACGTCGTCTACGTCTGGTTCGACGCCCTCCTCAACTACATCACCGCGGTCGGCTACGGCCAGGACGAGGCCGAGTTCGAGCGGCGCTGGCCGGCCACTCACATCGTCGGCAAGGACATCCTCCGCTTCCACGCCGTCATCTGGCCCGCGATGCTGATGGCTGCCGGGCTCGAGGTGCCCAGGCAGGTCTTCGGCCACGGCTGGCTGCTCGTCGGCGGCGAGAAGATGTCGAAGTCGAAGCTCACCGGCATCGCGCCCGAGCAGATCACCGACACCTTCGGCTCGGATGCGTTCCGCTACTACTTCATGCGCGCGATCACCTTCGGCCAGGACGGCTCGTTCTCGTGGGAGGACCTGTCGGCCCGCTACCAGGCCGAGCTCGCGAACGGATTCGGCAACCTCGCCTCCCGCGTGATCGCGATGCTCCACCGCTACTACGACGGCGTCGTGCCCGAGCCGGGTGCGCCGACCGAGGCGGAGGAGCGCGTCCAGCGCACCGTCGCGGAGGCGGCGACCACGGCCGACAGTGCCATCGAGACCCTCGCGATCCACGACGCCATCACCGCGGTGTGGACCATCGTCGACGAGCTCAACGGCTACATCACCGAGCAGGAGCCGTGGGCGCTGGCCAAGTCGGGCGACCGCGAGCGTCTCGGCACCGTGCTGTACACGGCGTCGGAGGGGCTCCGCGCCCTGGCCGTGCTGCTCTCGCCGGTCGTGCCCCGCGCGACCACCCTGCTCTGGGAGGCGCTCGGCGTCGAGGAGGCACTCGGCTCCCTCACCGCGCAGCCCGTCCGCGAGGCGGGGGAGTGGGGGCGCCTGCCCGTCGGCACGACGGTCGGCACGCTCGCGCCGCTCTTCCCGCGCATCGAGGTCCCGGTCGCCTGACGGGGCCGGGAGTCCAGCCCCGGCGGCCTGTCGGGCCCTCCCGCTAGCCTGGAGCGCATGACCGACAGCCAGCACGTCCGCGCCCGCGAGAACACCTCGGGCCGCGACCTGACGTACCCGCCGCTGCCCGAAGCGCTCGTGGTCCCCGTCTACGACAACCACACGCACCTCGAGATCGCGGACGGCCTCGAGCCCCTGGACTACCGCGAGCAGCTCGATCGTGCCTCCACCGTCGGCGTCCGCGGCGTCGTCCAGGTCGGCACCGACGTCGAGACCAGCCGCTGGTCGGCCGAGATGGCCGCCTCCGAGCCGCGCATGCTCGCCGCCGTCGCCATCCACCCCAACGAGGCGCCCGAGCTCGAGGCCCGCGGCGAGCTCGACGAGGCCCTCGCCGTGATCGCCGAGCTCGCGACGCAGCCCCGCGTCCGCGCCGTCGGCGAGACGGGGCTCGACTTCTTCCGCACCGGCGAGAGCGGTCGCGCCGCCCAGTACCGCTCGTTCGAGGAGCACATCCGCATCGCGAAGGAGACCGGGACGGCGCTGCAGATCCACGACCGCGACGCGCACCGCGAGGTCATGGACACCCTCCGCCGGGTCGGCGCCCCCGAGCGCACCGTCTTCCACTGCTTCTCCGGCGACGCCGAGATGGCGCGGATGTGCGCGGAGGAGGGCTGGTACCTCTCCTTCGCCGGCAACGTGACCTTCAAGAACGCCGAGCCGCTGCGCGAGGCGCTCGCCGCCACTCCGCGGCACCTGATCCTCGTCGAGACCGACGCGCCGTTCCTCACCCCGAGCCCGTTCCGCGGCCGCCCCAACGCGCCCTACCTGATGCCGCACACGGTGCGCGCGATGGCCGAGTACCTCGAGACCGACGTCGGCCACCTGGCCGCGACCATCGCCTCCAACACCGAGCAGGTCTACGGCGAATGGGGCGGAGAGGTCGGCTCCGAGCCGACCGAGCCCGTCGGGCCGCTCGCATGAGCGGACGTCACGCGGCCGAGCCCGCCGCAGTCGAGGTCCCCAAGCTGCTGGGTCCGGCCGAGATCCGCGATCTCGCGCAGATCCTCGACGTCACCCCGACCAAGAAGCTCGGGCAGAACTTCGTGCACGACGCCAACACCGTGCGCCGCATCGTCAAGCTCGCCGGCGTCGAGACCGGCGAGACGGTCGTCGAGATCGGTCCGGGCCTGGGGTCGCTGACCCTCGGCCTGCTCGAGGCGGGCGCCGGAGTGGTCGCCGTCGAGATCGACGGCCGCCTCGCCGAGCAGCTGCCCCGCACGGTCGAACTGATGGCTCCCGGCGCCGAGCTCGAGGTCGTGCACGCCGACGCGCTGCGCGTGCTCGAGCTGCCGGGGGAGCCCGCGCGGCTCGTCGCGAACCTCCCGTACAACATCTCCGTGCCGGTCCTCCTGCACTTCCTCGAGCACTTCGCGAGCATCCGCTCCGGAGTGGTGATGGTGCAGGCCGAGGTCGGGCACCGGCTCGCCGCCGTGCCCGGCTCGAAGGTCTACGGAGGCCCGAGCGTGAAGGCCGCGTGGTTCGGCTCCTTCACCACCGGCGGCACCGTCTCGCGGCAGGTGTTCTGGCCTGTCCCCAACGTCGACAGCGTGCTCGTCTCCTTCGAGCGCGGCGTCGAGCCGGGAGACGAGACCCTGCGCCGCGCGGTGTTCGCCGTGGTGGACGCGGCGTTCGCGCAGCGGAGGAAGATGCTCCGTCAGTCGCTCTCCAGCCTCTTCGGCGACAGCGCCGCCGCCATCGACGCGCTCGAGTCGGCCGGAGTGCCGCAGACGGCGCGCGGCGAGGAGCTCGGGGTCGAGGAGTTCACCGCACTCGGACGCGCGCTCGACCCGTCGCGCGTACCGGTCCGGGGCGGCTCCGTGCCCGACGGGACCGCCTCCGACGACGACTTGGACGACGCCGACGAGGACGCCGACGAGGCCCTCCCTGCCCGGGACGAGAGCCGCTCCGCCACCCTGTAGCGTGGGTGCATGGCCCCTCGCGCGATGTCGACCCGGGTCCACGCGCGGGCGCCCGGCAAGATCAACGTCTTCCTCAAGGTGGGCGCCGTGCGCGACGACGGGTATCACGAACTCGCGACGGCCTTCCAGTCGCTGTCGCTCTACGAGGACGTGTTCGCGACCGAGGCCCCCGACTTCTCGGTCGAGTTCTCGGGCTCGATCGACACCGCCGCTCTCGCCACCGACGGCTCGAACCTCGCCATCAAGGCGGCGCGAGCCCTCGCCCGCGCCACCGGCTACCGGGGCGGCGTGCACCTCGAGATCGAGAAGAACGTGCCGATCGCCGGGGGGATGGGAGGCGGCTCCGCGGACGCCGCAGCGACCCTCCTCGCCTGCGATGCGCTCTGGGGCACCGCGTGCACCCGCGAGCAGCTGCTCGGCATCGCCTCGAGCCTCGGCGCCGACGTGCCCTTCTCGTTCACCGGAGGCACCGCGATCGGCGTCGGGCGCGGCGACGAGCTGAGCCCCGCGCTCGCCAAGGGCCGCTTCGAGTGGGTGCTGGTGCTCTCGGAGGAGGGCCTGTCGACCCCCGAGGTGTACAGCGAGCTCGACCGGCATCGGGAGCGGCACCTGCACGACTTCCGCCCGATCTCGGCGACTCCGAGCATCGACGCGAACGTGCTGCAGGCCCTGCGGGCGGGCGACGCGGCGATGCTCGCCGACGCGATGCACAACGATCTTCAGGCGCCGGCCCTGCACCTGCAGCCGGGACTCGCGAGGATCCTCGAGCTGGGCGAGGGGCGCGGGGCGCTCGGCGGTCTCGTGTCCGGCTCCGGCCCGACGGTCGCCTTCCTCGCGCCGGACGCCGACGCCGCCGAGGAGCTGCGTCGTGAGCTGAGCGCGGCGCGTCTCCGGGCCGTGCGCGTGACCGGGCCGGTGCACGGCGCCCGCATCCTGTCGAGCTAGGCGCCGGCTCCTCCTGTACCTGCGTGATCTGCCGGCGATGGTGCGGTCTGCAGGCGATGGTGCGCGGTCTGCAGGAGGTGGTGCGGTCTGCAGGAGGTGGTGCGGTCTGCAGGTGATGGTGCGGTCTGCAGGCGATGGTGCGGTGTGCAGGCGATGGTGCGGTCTGCAGGAGATCCGGCCCCGTCGAGTCGACGGCATGCGGCGGGAAGCGTGTTCCGGCTGCGAACTCCTGCAGATGGCACGAACTCCTGCAGATCGCACGAGTCGCCGGCCCGCAGTCAAGCCCCGGACTCGTGGCCTAGAGTGCCGCTCATGCCCCCCAGACGAGCCGCACTCCTCGCGATCCTCACGGGGATCGTCGCCGCCGCAGTCGCGCTCGCGAGCGCTGAGCTCGTGGCCGTGTTCACCGGCGCCGGAGGCAGCCCGCTCGTCGCGGTCGGCGGCTTCGTCATCGACATCGTCCCGCCCGGAGTCAAGGACACCGTCATCGCGCTGTTCGGCACCGCGGACAAGATCGTCCTGCTGGTCTCGGTCGGCTTCGCGGTCGCGCTCCTCGCGATCGCGGCCGGCCTGCTCGAGTTCCGCAAGCCTCCGCTCGGCGTGCTCGTGCTCGCCGTCGTCGCGGGCCTCGGTGCCCTCGCCGCCGTCACCCGCGAGGGAGCGCCCGGTCTCGCCGCCGCGCCGAGCGTCGTCGGGATGGTGGTGGGTGCCGCGTTCCTGCGCGCCGCCGCCGCCCGCCTCCGCGGCTGGGAGGAGGAGCCCGCGCGCGGTGCCACCGACCGCCGCTCCTTCCTCCGGCTCGTCGGCATCGCCGGTGCCGCCGCCGTCGTGGTCGGCATCGGCGCACGCGTCGTGACCGCCGCCTCCGACGCCGTCACCGCCGTGCGTGCGGCCGTGAAGCTGCCGGCGCCGGCGAGCACCGCCCCCGCCGTCCCCGCCGCCGCGGTGCTCGACGACATCGAGGGCATCACTCCGTTCGTCACCTCGAACGCCGACTTCTACCGGATCGACACCGCGCTCTCGGTGCCGTCCGTCGATCCGGCCGACTGGTCGCTCCGCATCACGGGCATGGTCGAGGAGGAGGTGACGATCACCTGGGACGAGCTGCTCGCGCTCCCGCTCGAGGAGCACCTGGTCACGCTGTCGTGCGTCTCGAACGAGGTCGGCGGCGACCTGATCGGCACCGCCCTCTGGCTCGGCTACCCGATCCGCGATCTGCTCGCCCGCGCGCGTCCGCTCGCCGGCGCCGACATGGTGCTGTCGCGCAGTGTCGACGGATTCACGGCGTCGAGCCCGCTCGAGGTCCTGCAGGACGAGGGCCGGCCGAGCATCGTGGCGGTCGGGATGAACGGCGAGCCGCTGCCCGTCGAGCACGGCTTCCCCGCGCGCCTGGTCGTGCCCGGGCTCTACGGCTACGTGTCGGCGACCAAGTGGGTCACGGAGCTCAAGGTGACGACCTTCGCCGACGACGTCGCCTACTGGTCGACGCGCGGCTGGACCGAGCGCGGACCGATCAAGATCGAGTCCCGGATCGATGTGCCGCGGCAGGGCCAGGCGGTCGCCGCGGGCACCGTCGCGGTCGCCGGAGTCGCCTGGGCGCCGCACACCGGCATCGCGGGGGTCGAGGTGCAGGTCGACGGGGGCGCCTGGCAGCCCGCTCGCCTCGCCGAGGCCGTCACCGCCGACACCTGGATCCAGTGGCTCTACGAGTGGGAGGCGATCGCAGGCGACCACGTCCTCCTGGTGCGCGCCACCGACTCCGAGGGCCTCGTGCAGACCCCGGAGGAGGCGCCCCCGGCACCCGACGGAGCCTCCGGCTGGCACATGCGCACCATCACCGTGGCCTGAGCGGGCCTCCGCGCGGCGGCCTGCGGCGTTGTCGTCGGTCGCGATACCGCCGGTATCGCTTCCTCCTCCGCCTTGCATTCCACCGCGCGGAGTCCCGCTCAGTGCTGCTGGCTCGGCGTGCAAGACCCAGCCGGTAAAATAGGCCCCTATGGCACATCTGCTGGGCGCCGAGGCGCTCCGACTCGAGTACCCCACGCGGGTCATCTTCGACGACGTCTCCCTGGGCATCGAGGAGGGCGACAGGATCGGCATCGTCGGACGCAACGGCGACGGCAAGTCGACGCTCCTCCGCCTCCTCGCTCAGCGCATCGAGCCCGACAGCGGCCGCGTCACGCACCGCCGGGGCGTCACCCTCGGCATGCTCGACCAGGCCGACACCGTCGATGAGGAGCTCACCGTCGCGCAGGCCGTGGTCGGCGGCCTCGAGGAGCACGAGTGGGCCGGAGACGCGCGCACCCGCGACGTGATCGCCGGGCTCCTGCGCGACGTGCCGTGGGACGGCGTCGTCGGCTCGCTCTCCGGAGGCCAGCGCCGCCGCGTCGCCCTGGCCAAGCTGCTCGTCGGCGACTGGGACGTCGTGTTCCTCGACGAGCCCACGAACCACCTCGACGTCGAGGGCATCGCCTGGCTCGCCGAGCACCTCAAGCGCCGCTGGGCCGCCTCCTCCGGCGGGCTCGCGGTCGTCACCCACGACCGGTGGTTCCTCGACGAGATCTGCACCGCCACGTGGGAGGTCCACGACCGCCTCGTCGAGCCCTTCGAGGGCGGCTACGCGGCGTACATCCTGCAGCGCGTCGAGCGCGACCGGATGGCCTCCACGATGGAGTCCAAGCGCCAGAACCTGATGAAGAAGGAGCTCGCCTGGCTCCGACGCGGCGCGCCCGCCCGCACCGCCAAGCCCAAGTTCCGCATCGACGCGGCGAACCAGCTCATCGAGGACGAGCCTCCCGTGCGCGACAAGGTGTCGCTGTCGCAGCTCGCGGTCTCGCGGCTGGGCAAGGACGTCGTCGACCTGCTCGACGTCACCGTCCGCTACGGCGAGCGGACCGTGCTCAACCGCATCGAGTGGCGGATCGCCCCGGGCGAGCGCACCGGCATCCTCGGCGTGAACGGCGCCGGCAAGTCGACCCTCCTCGGTCTCGTCGCGGGCAGCGTCCAGCCCACCGGAGGCAAGGTCAAGCGCGGCACCACGGTCCGCGTCGCGATCCTCGACCAGCAGCTGCGCGAGCTCACGGAGGTGCAGCACCAGCCGGTCCGCGAGATCATCGCGGAGCAGCGCACCAGCTACTCCATCGGCGGCAAGGAGATGACGCCGGGCCAGCTCCTCGAGCGCCTGGGCTTCTCGAGTGCGCAGCTCTCGACTCCGGTGAAGGACCTCTCGGGCGGGCAGCGCCGCCGCCTCCAGCTGCTGCTCATCCTGCTCAGCGAGCCGAACGTGCTGATCCTCGACGAGCCGACCAACGACCTCGACACCGACATGCTGGCCGCGATCGAGGACCTCCTCGACTCCTGGCCCGGCACCCTGCTCGTCGTCTCGCACGACCGGTACCTGCTCGAGCGCGTCACCGATCAGCAGTACGCGGTGATGGACGGCGCGTTCCGTCACCTGCCCGGCGGAGTCGACCAGTACCTCGAGCTGCGCCGCGCGCTCGAGAAGGGGTCGCCGGCCGCGTCCTCGGGAACCGCCTCCGCCGCCACCCCGGGTCTCGCGGGTGCCGAGCGCCGCACCGCGACCAAGGAGGTGTCGGCGATCGACCGGCGCCTGTCGAAGCTCGGGCAGCTCACCGCCGACGTGCACGAGAAGATGGCGACCCACGACCCCGACGACTACGACGGCATCCTCGAGCTGAACGCGAAGCTCCGGGCGTACGCCGACGAGACCGCCGAGCTCGAGGTGCGCTGGATGGAGCTCTCCGAGCTGCTCGAGGCCTGAGGTCCGCCCGACCTCAGCTGAGAGTGCCGCTCGCGCGCCATGGTGCGCGAGCCGCACTCCTGGCTGTTGTCGCGTTCAGCCGAAGTCGAGCGAGAGCTTGCGCAGGAGCTGCGCGAGCCGCTCCTGCTGCGCGTGCGTGAGGGCGCCGAGCAGCTCCTGCTCCGCGTCGACCAGCCGGGTGATCGCCGCGTCGACCCGGGCGAGCCCGGCGGGCGTCATCTGCACGAGCACGCCGCGTCCGTCGTTCGGGTCGTCGAGGCGCTCGACCAGGTCGCGCTCGACCAGGCGGTCGATGCGGTTGGTCATGGTGCCGCTGGTGACCATGGTCGCCTGCAGCAGCTGCTTCGGGCTCATCCGGTAGGGGGCACCGGCGCGGCGCAGCGCCGAGAGCACGTCGAACTCCCACGTCTCGAGCTCGGAGCGGCCGAACGCGATGCCGCGTGCGCGCTCGAGCTGCTTGGCGAGCCTGCGCATGCGCGAGAAGACCTGCAGGGGAGTGAAGTCGAGGTCGGGCCTCTCGCGCACCCAGGCGTCGACGATCCCGTCGACCTCGTCATTCGCACTCACCCGTCCATTCTGGCGGGTGGCGGGCCGGGAGGCGGCAGGGTGCGGAGGAGGCCGCGGGCGGATGGCAGGATGGACGGCGCGCGCGGGAGCGCGGTCCGCCATGGTGTAACGGCAGCACGGCAGCCTTTGGAGCTGTCCGGTCCAGGTTCGAATCCTGGTGGCGGAGCAGGGGTCACCCACGCGGCGGGCCTCGGAGGAGAACGAGACATGGTCGACAGCACGCTCGCGGTGGTGATCCTGGCCGCCGGTCAGGGCACCCGGATGAAGTCCCGCACCCCGAAGGTCCTGCACAGGCTGGCGGGCCGCCCGCTGCTCGGGCACGTCCTCGACACCGCGTCCTCGCTCGACGCGGCGCACGTGGTCACGGTCGTGCGCCACGAGCGCGAGCGGGTGGCGGAGGCGGTGCTCGAGCACACTCCCGCCGCCCTCGTGGTCGACCAGGACGACGTCCCCGGCACCGGCCGCGCCGTCGAGCTCGGCCTCGCCGCTCTGCCCGACGACTTCGACGGGACGGTCGTGGTGCTCAGCGCCGACGTGCCCCTGCTCGACGCGCCGACCCTCCGTCGCCTGGTCGACGAGCACCTCGTGGCCGCGAACGCTCTGACTATGCTGTCGTGCGTGCTCGAGGACCCGACCGGCTTCGGCCGCATCGTCCGCGCCGTCGACGGCGGCTTCGCCTCCATCGTCGAGCAGAAGGACGCGAGCGACGACGAGCTCGCCCTCACCGAGACCAACGCGGGGGTCTACGCGTTCGACGCCGCGGCGCTGCGCTCGGTCATCGGCGCCATCGGCACCGACAACGCCCAGCGCGAGAAGTACCTGACGGATGCCGCCGCCGCGCTCAAGGCCGCCGGCCGCGCCATCGAGGCCGTCCCCGTGCAGGACCGCTGGCTCGTCGCCGGCATCAACGACCGCGCGCAGCTCGCCGACGCCGCGCTCGAGCTCAACGCCCGCATCGTGCGGCGCTGGCAGCTCGAGGGCGTCACGATCCAGGATCCGGCGACCACTTGGATCGACGTGGACGCCGTCCTCTCGCCCGACGTCGAGATCCTCCCCGGCACGCAGATCAAGGGACCGACCGTCATCGCGAGCGGCGCGATCATCGGGCCCGACACCACCCTCGACGCCTGCGAGATCGGCGAGGACGCCGTGGTCAAGCGCTCGGATGCGACCCTCGCCGTCATCGGGGCCCGCGCCCAGGTCGGCCCCTTCTCCTACCTCCGCCCCGGCACCGTGCTCGGTGAGCGCGGCAAGATCGGCACCTACGTCGAGACGAAGAACGCGACCATCGGCGCCGGCTCGAAGGTGCCGCACCTCTCGTACGTCGGCGACGCGACGATCGGCGAGGAGTCGAACATCGGCGCGGGCTCGATCTTCGCCAACTACGACGGAGTGAGCAAGGCCGCCTCGATCGTGGGGTCGCATGTGCGAGCCGGGTCGCACAACGTCTTCGTCGCCCCCGTTAGAATCGGCGACGGAGCGTACACGGGCGCCGGCACGGTCATCCGCAAGGACATCCCCGCCGGAGCCCTCGGGATCACCGTCGCTCCGCAGCGCAACATGGCCGGGTGGGTCGAGGCCCACCGTCCGGGGACCGCGTCGGCCACCGCCGCCGAGGCAGCCCAGGCGTCGGAGTCCGAGGACTCCGACCTGCCCACCGGAGGAAGCGGAGAACTGTGACGGCCATCACCGCCAGCAACAAGAAGAGCCTGGTCCTCGTGTCGGGGAGGGCGCATCCGGCACTGGCGGAGCAGGTCGCCGCCGAGCTCGGCACCGAGCTCGTGAACACCGAGGGCCGGACCTTCGCGAACGGCGAGCTCTACGTGCGGTACGGCGACTCGGTGCGCGGCGGCGACGTGTTCGTCCTGCAGTCGCACACCTCGCCGATCAACGAGTGGCTCATGGAGCAGCTCATCATGGTCGACGCACTCAAGCGCGCCTCGGCGAAGCGCATCACCGTCGTCGCGCCGTTCTACCCCTACGCCCGGCAGGACAAGAAGGGCCGCGGGCGCGAGCCGATCTCGGCCCGCCTCGTCGCCGACCTCTTCAAGGCCGCCGGTGCCGACCGCATCATGTCGGTCGACCTGCACGCCGCGCAGATCCAGGGCTTCTTCGACGGCCCCGTCGACCATCTCTTCGCGATGCCCGTGCTCCTCGAGCACTTCCGCGAGAAGCTCGACCCGAAGACCCTCACCATCGTCTCGCCCGACATGGGCCGCGTCCGCGTCGCCGACATCTGGAGCGACAAGCTCGGCGTCCCACTCGCGATCATCCACAAGCGCCGCGACCCCAAGGTCGCCAACCAGGTCTCGGTCCACGAGATCGTCGGAGAGGTCTCCGGCCGCGTCTGCCTCCTCGTCGACGACCTCATCGACACCGGCCGCACCATCGCCAAGGCCGCAGAGGCCCTCAAGGCAGCGGGTGCCATCGGAGTCGTCGTCGCCGCCACCCACGCGGTCTTCTCCGACCCCGCCCGCGAACTGCTCAGTTCCGAGTTCATCGACTCGGTCGTCGTGACCGACACCCTCCCCCTGCCCGAGGAGAAGCGCTGGGACCGCCTCACGATCCTCCCCATCGCCCCGCTGCTCGCGCGAGCGATCCACGAGGTCTTCGATGATGGATCCGTCACCTCCATGTTCGACGGCGACGCCTGAGCGCACCTCGGAGACGCCATCCGCGGCGTTGTCCTCGATCGCGATACCTCCGGTATCGCTTCCTCGTCCGCCTTGCGGCTGACGCCTCCGAGGCGCGCTCAGGACGGCTGGTGAGGCTGCCGCGGGCGGCTGGTGAGGCTGCCGGGGTCTGCTGAGCGAGGCTGCCGCCGGCTGCTGAGCGAGGTCGGCGCTACCTGCGGGCGAGGCTGGCGCTGCCTGCGGGCGAGGCTGGCGCTGCCTGCTGATCGAGTACCCCCGGAGCGGGCGTGGCGGGATCCCCCTGCCTCGGACGGTGGGCGCGTCACCCGGTGCACCTAGGGTGGGCGAGTGGCTGTGCGATCGGATCAGACCCGGACGGGGGGTTCGATGGGCGCGCTCCGGGAGCCCGGTTGGGCGCTCGGGGTGGCGGGTCTGTTCCTGGTGTGGGCGCCGGCGGCGCGGGAGGCCGGCTGGTGGCTCCTTGTCGGGCTCGGGATCGCGGTGGTCGCCGCGGGGCTCGGAGTCGTCGCCGACGCCGGTCGGGAGGTTCAGGACGGACCGACAGGGGCGTGGCTGAGGCTCGCGGGACGAGCCCTCGCCTCCGCTGCCATCGCTCTGACGGCCGCGGAATCGGTGCTCGGCGCGAGTGCGCGGCCGGTCGCGATCCTGCTCCTCGTCGCGGTCACGCTGTTCGTCGTCCGCGGGGGAGTGCTCCGTCCGCGCCTCGCCGTGACGCTCGGAGCCCTCGTCGGACTCCTGCTGGCCGCCGCGGTCGTGATCGTGCTGCTCGCGCCTCCGGTCGTCAGGTCGTCCGACCTGATCCTGGGCGGCCCGGAGGGCGCCGTCACCGCGGCCGCCTACCTGCTCCTCCTCGTCGTGCCCGCCGCGCAGCAGGCGACCTCGACCCGCCGATCCCTCCTCCGCCTCGCTGTCGCCGCCCTCGTCGCCGCTGCGGTCGGCACCGGGCTGCTGCTCCTCGTGGGGCCGGAGGCGCTCGCGGCCTCGGCCACTCCGCTCCGCGCCCTCGCCGAGGGCACCGCGGCCACCGTCCCCGTCGCGATCGCGGCGGTCCTGGCCTCCCTCGTCGCGCTCGTCGTGCTGGCACGGCGCGACGGCTCCGCCCTCGTGCGCCTCGCCGACGAGGGCGAGATCCCCGGGCCGTTCGCCCGGCGCAACCGCCGGACCGGGGTGCCGTCGGCCCTCCAGCTCGTCGTCTGCCTCGTCTCGGTGCTCGCCGTGGTGATCCTCGATGCGGATGCTCTGCTCGCCTTCGCGGTCGGCGCGGGGCTGGTCGCGTCGATCCTGCGCCGCCTCGACCGGGGTGTGGCGGGTGCGCGCTGGCCGGCCGTCGTGTCGGCCGCGCTGGCGCTGATCCTCCTGCTCGCGCTGCCGTCGGCGACGGCCGCTGCGGTCGCAATCGTGCTGGCGGGGCTGCTGATCGTGCGCTCGTTCCGGCGCTGACCGCGGTCAGGCTCCGGCGGCCGCCACATCGTCGAGGACGTGACCGGGGAGCCGCAGCGCCAGCGGATCGGCACGGACTCGGTCGAGACCCGAGCGCACGGCCCCGAGGGCGACGGCCTGGTCGCCGAGAGTCGACGCCACGATCCGCGGCACCGGGGCGTGCACGCGTCCGACGAGCCGCCGGGCCACCTCGGTCAGGAGCGGCTCGGCGGAGGCGGAGAGGGCGCCTCCGACGACGATCAGCGAGACGTCGAGCAGGTTCGCCAGGGTCGCGGCGATGTTGGCGAGGCGCTCGGCGAGGCGGTCGACGATGTCGCGGGCCAGGGGGTCGCCCGCCGCGGCGGCGGCGAGCACGTGCTCGGCTCCGGGAGCGTCGATCCGGTCGAGGAGGGACGCAGGATGGCCGGGGACGGCGAGCGCCTCGTGCGCCCAGACCCGGGCGAGGGCGGCGATGCCCTCGGCCGACCCGACGCCCTCGACGAGGTCGAGGTAGCGCATCTCGCCGGTGAGCCCGCGGGCGCCGCGCAGCAGCCGGCCGCCGAGGACCACGCCTCCGCCGAGCCGCTCGCCCGAGAGCAGGGCCACGTAGTCGTCGGACGCGACGGCCGCCCCGCGCCAGCCCTCGGCGAGGGCCGCGAGATTGGCGTCGTTGTCGACCACCGGCTGCCAGCCGCGGTCGGCGAAGCGGTCGGCGAGCCCGGGGTTCATCACACGCCAGAAGTCGTTGTCGCCCTCGGGGGAGCGGCCCAGGGCGTCGACGGGTGCGGGGACGCCGAACGTGATCGCGAGCACGCCGGAGTCGGCGATCCCCGCCTCGGAGAGGGTGCGGTCGAGGACGCGCTCGATGTCGGCGAGGCGGCGCGCGGGGGAGACGTGCTCGTGCGCCACCGGCTCGGTGCGCCGGCCGACGGGCTCGCCGAGCAGGTCGGCGACGAAGACCCCGACGCTGTGCTGGCCCGCGTCGACGCCCACGACGGCTCCGGCATCGCGGCGGAGCGAGTAGCGACGGGCGGGACGCCCCTTCACGTAGTCGCCGGCCGCGCGCTGGTTCTCGAGCTCCTGGATCCAGCCGAGCTCGATCAGGTCGTCGCACACCGCGATGACGGTGGAGCGGGTCAGCCCGGTGCGCTCGATCAGGCCGGAGGCCGTGAGGGGTGCTCCGCTCCAGGCCTGCCCGAGGACCTCGAGGGCGTTGCGGCGCCGTTGGAACGAGAACGAGCTGCCGTCGGACATCCGCTGCACCTCCCTCTTGACCCCGGGCGGATCGGCTGCAACAGTACATCGCGTACTAGATTTTCTCATTAGATTTAGTCGGAACAGCAACTTATCCACGACCCACGGGAGACGACGACGTGCCCCTTGCACCCCCTACCGCCGGCGGCCTCAGCCGGCGCGCCCTCCTCGCCGCGGCAGGAGCGGGCGCCGCGACGCTCGGCCTGTCGGCCTGCGCCTCGCCCGCCTCCTCCGGCGGCGTGACCGAGATCACCTTCTTCCAGTCCAAGCCCGAGGTGATCGGCTATTTCGGCGACGTGATCGACCGTTTCCACGCGTCGCAGTCGCGGATCCGCGTGGTGCACGACTTCTCGTCGAACCTCTCGGCCGGCTTCGTCCGGAGCAACCCGCCCGACCTCGGCTGCCTGAACTACAACTTCGAGGTGGCGCGCTTCGTCGAGCGGGGGGCGCTCAGCGACCTCTCCGACATGCCGGAGGCGGAGCGGATCAATCCCGCGATCCAGCCCCTCATCGAGCAGACCGCGTCCTACCCGGATCGCACCAGCGTCCTGCCGTACTCGCTGATGATGGCCGCGGTGCTCTACAACCGCGAGATCTTCGCGGCGCAGGGACTGGAGGTGCCCACCACGTGGACCGAGTTCCTCGCGGTCTGCGACGCCCTCACCGCCGCGGGCATCACTCCGATCTACGGAACCTACAAGGACCCGTGGACGGTCGCGCAGGGGCTGTTCGACTACTCCGTCGGCGGCACCGTCGACCTCGACTCCTTCTTCACGCAGCTGAAGGAGCAGGGCGCCGACGTCGGCGCCTCGTCCCCGGTGTCGTTCGAGAAGGACTTCGCCGCCCCGGTCGATCAGATGCTGCAGGTCGCCGCGTACTCTAACCCCGATGCGGCGAGCCGCGCCTACGGCGACGGCAACCTCGCCTTCTCGAACGGCGAGGCCGCGATGCTCTTCCAGGGGCCGTGGGCGCTCAGCGAGATCGCGAAGACGGCGCCCGACCTCTCGATCGGAGCGTTCCCCCTGCCGATGACCGACGACCCCGACGACCGCCGGGTGCGGGCCAACGTCGACCTGGCGCTCTGGATCCCCGAGGCCTCGGACAAGAAGGAGGCGGCGCGCGAGTTCCTCTCCTTCCTGATGCAGCCCGAGATCATCGACGCCTACAACGCCGACAACAACGCGTTCGGAGTCACGACCGACGCCCCCGCCGTCACCCAGCCGACCCTGGTCGAGCTGCAGGAGTTCTACGACAGGGCCGCATTCAGCCTCGGTGCCTCGCAGCTCGTGCCGCAGAACATCCCGCTGCAGAACTACCTCCAGGGCATCGTGCTCGGCTCCGACCCCGCGTCGACGCTGCGCACCGTGGACGCCGACTGGGCGCGCATCGCGTTCCGCTCCTGACCCTCCCCTTCTCCCCACCTCACCGCTGTCCAGAACATCTCAGAGACGAGACACCCATGGCACTCTCGACACCCACTCGAGCGGAGGCGCGTCCCACCGAGGCGCCCCGCCCGGCCGTCCCGGAGCGGCGCCGGCCGCGCACCGACAGGACCTTCCTCCTGTACTTGCTCCCCGCGCTCGTGCTGTTCACGCTCGCGATCACCCTGCCCGCTCTGATGGGCATCTTCTTCAGCTTCACCGACTCGATCGGCTTCGGCGAGTGGTCCTTCATCGGGCTGACGAACTACGTGGCGCTGTTCTCGGACCCGGCGATCGCCGCCTCCTACGGCTTCACGGTCCTGCTCGCCCTGGTCACCGTGCTGGTCGTGAACGTGGTCGCGTTCCTGCTCGCGATCGCGCTGACCTCGCAGATCCGCGGCAAGGTCGCCCTCCGCGCGGTGTTCGTGCTGCCGATGGTCGTGTCGGGCATCATCATCGCGTTCGTCTTCAACTTCCTCTTCTCGAACTCGCTGCCCGACTTCGCGGCCTCGGTCGGAGCCACTCCGCTGGCGACGAGCATGCTCGCCGACCCGAATCTGGCGTGGCTCGCGATCGTGATCGTGACCGCGTGGCAGTCGGTCCCCTCCGCGCTGCTGATCTACATCGCCGGGGTGCTCTCGATCCCCGGGGACGTCTACGAGGCCGCCTCGCTCGACGGCGCCTCGAGCTGGGGGCAGCTGCGCTCGATCACCCTCCCGCTGGTCGCGGGCTACGTCGTGATCAACCTCGTGATCGGGTTCAAGAACTTCCTCAACTCGTACGACATCATCGTCGGCCTCACCGACGGCGGCCCCGGAACCTCGACGCGCAGTGTCGCGATGACGATCTTCACGGGCTTCACCAGCGGCGACTACGCCTACCAGATGGCCAACGCCACGATCTTCTTCCTCATCGCGCTCGTGATAGCGCTCGTGCAGTTGCGCGTCTCGCGCGGAAAGGCGGCCTTCTGATGACCAGCCAGGTCCCCCTCGCCCCGTCCCTCCCCGGGACCCGGGCGGCGGCCGACGCCGACGCCCGCCGCGGCTCTCGACGCAAGCGCTCGAGCCTGCTCCTCACCATCGTGCTCGCGATCTGCGCTCTCTCGGTGATCGGCCCGCTCTGGGTCACGCTGACCATGGCGTTCAAGACCACGGCCCAGGCGGTCGACGGCAACGCCTTCTCGATCCCGCTGCCGTTCTCGGTCGAGGGCTTCGTGCAGGCATGGAACCTCACCGACTTCCCCCGCGGCTTCGCCATCTCGGTGCTCGTCTCGGCGATCACGGTGGCCGGCACGATCGTCCTCAGCGCACTCGCGGCGTTCGCGATCTCGCGCAACTGGAGCAAGCGCTTCTACCGCTGGTCGTTCTTCTACCTGCTGGCGGCGATGTTCCTGCCGTTCCCGGTGCTCGCGCTCTCTCAGGTGTCGCTCACCGGCCTGGTCGGCCTCGACAACCCGATCGGCGTCGCGATCCTGCACGTGATGTTCCAGCTCTCGTTCAGCGTGATGCTGTTCACCGCGTTCCTCCGCTCGCTGCCGGAGGAGCTCGAGGAGAGCGCGCGCCTCGACGGGGCGACGACGAACCAGGTGTTCTGGCGGCTGGTGTTCCCGCTGCTCGCGCCGATGAGCGCGACGGTCGGCATCTTCGCCTTCCTCGCCTCCTGGAACGACTTCATGATGCCGTCGCTGATCACCTCCGACCCGTCGCTGCAGACGCTGCCGGTGCTGCAGAAGATCTTCCAGACGCAGTTCAGCAACGACTACAACGTGGCGTTCGCGTCGTACCTGATGGCCATGGCGCCGGCGATCATCGTCTACCTCTTCACGCAGCGGTGGGTCATGTCCGGCGTCACTCAGGGCGCCATCAAGTGAGCCCGCGGGTCTCGGGGCGGCCATCTGCGGCGTTGTCGTCGGTCGCCGTAGCTCCGCTACGACTCCCTCCTCCGCCTTGCAGCTCACCACCCCGAGACCCGCGGGCGCGACTCCGGGGTAGCGGGGGAGTGGCCGCGCTGCGCGCGAGCCGGTGGGGAGGGGCCGTGCTGCGCGCGAGCCGGGCGAGCGAGTTCTGCTGATCGAGCAGCCCGCGCAGCGGGCGTAGCGAGGTCGGTGTCCTCAGCGGGGTGACCCGGACGAATCAGATCGATCAACGGAAGGAAACACGTGACAGACACGGTGCTCACCAGGAGCGGGACGACGGACGACGCCCTGTGGTGGCGGCAGGCGGCGGTGTACCAGATCTATCCGCGGAGCTTCGCGGATGCGAACGGGGACGGGATCGGCGATCTGGCCGGGATCATCCAGCGCATCCCGTACCTCCGCGCGCTCGGGATCGACGCGGTCTGGCTCAGCCCGTTCTACCCGTCGGCGCTCGCCGACGGCGGCTACGACGTGGCCGACTATCGCGACGTCGACCCGCGGATCGGCACGCTCGCCGAGTTCGACGAGATGACGGCGCTGCTGCACGACGCCGGGATCCGCGTGATCGTCGACATCGTGCCGAACCACTCCTCCGATCTGCACCCGTGGTTCCAGGAGGCGCTCGCCGCCCCGAAGGGATCGCCCGAGCGCGAGCGCTACGTGTTCCGCGACGGCCGCGGCGAGTCGGGGGAGCTGCCTCCCAGCGACTGGGAGTCGGTCTTCGGCGGTCCCGCCTGGGAGCCGGTCGGCGACGGCCAGTGGTACCTGCACCTGTTCGCCAAGGAGCAGCCCGACTGGAACTGGGACAACCGCGAGATCCGCGACGACTTCCTCGAGACCCTCCGCTTCTGGTCCGACCGCGGTGTCGACGGGTTCCGCATCGACGTCGCGCACTCGCTGGTGAAGGATCTGACCGAGCCGCTCGCCGCCTCCGCCGACCTCGTCGAGCAGCGCCTCGACGGCAGCCACCCGTTCTGGGACCGCGACGAGGTGCACGAGGTGTACGCCGAGTGGCGCGCCCTCTTCGACTCGTACGATCCGCCGCGCACCGCGGTGGCGGAGGCGTGGGTCGACGCGTCCAGGCGCGCCCGGTACGCGAGCCCCGAGGGCCTCGGTCAGGCGTTCAACTTCGATCTGCTCGAGGCCGACCTCGACGCCGGCACCTTCCGCCGGCTGATCTCGTTCAACCTCGAGCTGGCCGCCGAGTCGGGCTCGTCGACGACCTGGGTGCTCTCGAACCACGACGTGGTCCGGCACGCGACCCGCTACGGGCTGCCCTCGCAGGGCGAGGCTCCGATCGCCCCCGCGAAGCAGTGGCTGCTGAGCGGTGGCGCGGAGCCGGCTCTCGATCGCGAGAAGGGCCTGCGTCGCGCGCGCGCTGCGACCCTGCTGCTCCTCGCCCTGCCCGGTTCGGCGTACCTCTACCAGGGCGAGGAGCTCGGCCTGCACGAGGTCGCCGGCATCCCCGACGCCGACCGCCAGGATCCGACGTTCTTCCGCAGCGGCGGCACCGACGTCGGCCGCGACGGCTGCCGGGTGCCGCTGCCGTGGGAGTCGACGGGCACGTCCTTCGGCTTCGGTCCGGGCGGCGCCCACCTGCCCCAGCCCGCCTGGTTCGCCGACGCCTCCGTCGAGGCCGAGGAGCTGAGGGAGGAGTCGACCCTGTCGCTCTACCGCCGCGCCCTCGCCCTGCGGCACGCGCTGCAGACCGACGAGCAGCTGGAATGGCGCGACAGCGCGGAGGGCGTGCTGCACTTCGCGCGCCCGAACGGCTGGCGCTCGGTGACCAACCTCGGCGCCTCCGACGTCGCGCTGCCCGAGGGCGAGATCCTGCTGGCGAGCGGACCGCTCGATCGCGTGCTGCCTCCGGACACCACCGTCTGGCTGCGCTGACGAGAACGACGAAGGCGCTCCCGCACGCGTGTGCGGGAGCGCCTTCGTCGTGTTCCGGCTAGTGGGTCGACGGGTCCTGCTCGACCTCGGTGCGGTCACCCGACCACAGCGTGTGGAAGGTGCCCTCCTTGTCGACGCGCTGGTAGGTGTGCGCGCCGAAGAAGTCGCGCTGGCCCTGCACGAGCGCGGCGGGGAGGCGCTTGGACGCGAGCGAGTCGTAGTACGACAGTGCGGCGCCGAAGCCGGGGATCGGGACGCCCGAGAGCGCGGCGGTCGAGACGATACGGCGCCAGGCGGCCTCGCCGTTCGCGACGGCGTCGGCGAAGTACGGGTCCTCGAGCAACGTGGTGATGCTCGCGTCCTCGGCGTAGGCGTCGACGATCCGGTTCAGGAACTGGGCGCGGATGATGCAGCCCGCGCGCCAGATCTTGGCGACGGCGCCCTTGTCGATCTCCCAGCCGTACTTCTCGGCGCCGGCGATGATCGCGTCGAAGCCCTGCGAGTAGGCGACGACCTTGGAGGCGTAGAGGGCGGCGCGCACGTCGTCCTCGAAGCCGTCGTAGAGGGCGACGGGGGTCGGTCGCGAGGTGACGCGCTTCTGCACCGCGGCGCGCTGCTCCGGCTTCGACGAGACGGCGCGGGCGAACACGGCCTCGGCGATGCCGCCGACGGGGACGCCCAGGTCGAGAGCGTTCTGCACGGTCCACACTCCGGTGCCCTTCGAGCCGGCCTGGTCGAGCACGACGTCGATGAACGGCTCGCCGGTGTCGGCGTCGACCTGGCGGAGGACCTCGGCGGTGATCTCGATCAGGTACGACTCGAGGTCGCCCTTGTTCCACGCGTCGAAGACCTCGGCGATAGCGGCGGGCTCGTGGCCGCCGACGGTGCGGAGCAGGTCGTACGCCTCGGCGATCAGCTGCATGTCGGCGTACTCGATGCCGTTGTGGATCATCTTGACGAAGTGGCCGGCGCCGTCGGTGCCGATGTGCGTGACGCACGGCTCGCCCTCGGCGACCGCGGCGATCGAGGAGAGGATCGGTCCGAGCGTCTTGTACGACTCGACCGAGCCGCCGGGCATGATCGACGGGCCCTTGAGCGCGCCCTCCTCGCCGCCCGAGATGCCGGTGCCGACGAAGTGGATGCCGGTCTCGCGGACCGCCTTCTCGCGGCGGATGGTGTCGGTGAAGAGGGCGTTGCCTCCGTCGACGATGATGTCGCCGGGCTCGAAGACCTTCGTCAGCTGCTCGATCACGGCGTCGGTGCCGCGGCCGGCCTGGACCATGATGATCGCGGTGCGCGGGGTCTGCAGCGACGCGGCGAAGTCCTCGATGGTCTCCGAGGCGACGAAGCCGGCCTCGGGGTGCTCGGTGATCAGCGTCTCGGTGCGCCCGTACGAGCGGTTGAAGACGGCGACGGTGTTGCCCTCGCGGCTGGCGAGGTTGCGGGCGAGGTTCGAGCCCATCACCGCCAGACCGACGACTCCGATGTTGGCGGTGGCGGTGGGCTTGTCAGACACGGTTCTCCTCGACGTACGCGTTCAGGGTCGGAATCAGGGTATCGCCGGGCCCCCGCGCGGTGCCCGGTGATCTGCGCACGTCCGTCGCGATCGCGCCGCACGGCCGTGCGGCGAGGGAGCCTCCGGCCGTCGAGACCGCCTCGCAGGGCGGGCCGCCTCGACGGTCCGGGGTTCCCCCGGGGTCACGCGCCGTGCTCGGCGGGCACGCGCTCCGAGGGGATCGGCGGCGGCGGAGGAGTGCCGTCGCCGAAGGGGCGCCCACCGAGCTCCTCGCGACCCGAGGGCACGAGCCAGCCCGACAGGTCGGGGCCCTTGGGGACCACTCCGGTCGGGTTGATGTCGCGCTGCACCTCGTAGTAGTGCGACTTGATGTGGCTGAAGTCGATCGTGTCGCCGAATCCCGGAGTCGCGAACAGGTCGCGTGCGTAGCCCCAGAGGGCGGGCATCGCCGAGAGCAGGTTCCGGTTGGCCTTGAAGTGGCTGTAGTAGACGGCGTCGAAGCGCGCGAGCGTCGTGAAGAGCCGCACATCCGCCTCGGTGATGGTGTCGCCCACCAGGTAGCGCTGGGTCGAGAGGCGCTCCTCGAGCCAGTCGAGGCGCGCCCAGAGCCGGTCGTAGGCGCGCTCGTACGACTTCTGCGATCCCGCGAAGCCGCACTTGTAGACGCCGTTGTTGACGTCGTGGAACACGAGCTCGGCGACCTCGTCGATCTCGTCGCGGTGCTTCTCCGGGTAGAGGTCGGGCGCGCCGTCGCGGTGGAAGGCGGTCCACTCCGTCGAGAAGTCGAGCGTCATCACCGGATAGTCGTTGGTGACGACCTCGCCGGTCGGGATGTCGACGATCGCCGGCACGGTGATGCCGCGCGGGTAGTCGGGGAAGCGCTTGAGGAACGCGTCCTGCAGGCGCGGGATGCCGAGCACCGGATCCACGCCGCCGGGATCGAGGTCGAAGGTCCAGCTGCGCTTGTCGTGGGTCGGGCCGCAGATCCCCATCGAGAGGGCGTCCTCGAGGCCGAGCAGGCGGCGCACGATCACGGCGCGGTTCGCCCACGGGCAGGCGCGCGAGACCACGAGGCGGTAGCGGCCGGCCTCGACCGGGAAGCCGTCGCGGCCGTCGGCGGTGATGCGCGTCGGGATGTAGTTGGTGTCGCGGTGGAAGCCGTTCTTCTCCACGTACGAGCCGAAGTCGTCAGTCGTCATGCCCGCACGGTAGCCATCCCGGCTGAGTGCCCGGGGGAGCGGTGGCGGGTGGGCGCGCCGAACCGGTAGGGTGGGCAGCTGAACTTCGGCGAGGGATGCGCACGTGCATCCGTGATCGACGCGGTGGAAGCAGGCGAAGCGCCCCGAGAGGGTCGCCCCGGACTTTTCCTCACGCTGACATGCGTTCGAGTCGAAACCCCGTCCGTGGCCCTCGGCCACGACCCGATCAGGCGGCGCCTCGCGCCGCCGAGGAGAACATCATGGCTGAACTGACCAACAAGGTCGTCGTCGAGGTCCGCACCTCGTTCGGCAAGGGAGCGGCCCGCAAGATCCGCGCCCAGAACAAGATCCCCGCCGTCCTCTACGGCCACGGCACCGAGCCGCAGCACGTCACGCTGCCCGGCCACCAGATCCTCCTGCTGACCCGCAAGGCGAACGCGATCCTCGAGCTCGACATCGACGGCGTCGCGCAGACCACCCTGGTCAAGGACATCCAGCGCGACCCGGTGCGCCAGATCATCGAGCACATCGACCTCGTCGTCATCCAGCTCGGCGAGAAGGTGACCGTCGACATCCCCGTGCACGTCGAGGGCGACGCCGCTCCCGGCACCCTCGTCTCGCTCGAGGCGAACACCCTCTCGCTCGAGGTCGACGCCACCAAGATCCCGCAGAACATCGTGGTCTCGGTCGAGGGCCTCGAGGAGGGGACCCAGATCCTCGCGAAGGACATCGAGCTCCTCGACAACGCGACGCTGCTCACCGACCCCGAGGCGCTCGTGGTCAACGTGACCGCCGAGGTCGAGCAGGACCTGGGCGAGGACGACGAGACGCCGGCCTCCGGTGACGTGGTCGCCGAGACCGCCGAGTAGTCAGCACCACCCCGCACGGACGGGCCCGCCGCGATCGCGTGCGGGCCCGTTCCGCGTCCGGGCTCCCTTCACGAGAGCTCCGTCCACGAGAGGAACGACATGGGAGACACCTGGCTGGTCGTCGGTCTGGGCAATCCGGGCGCGCAGTACGCCCGCAACCGGCACAACGTCGGCCAGATGGTGCTCGACGAGCTCGCGACGCGGATCGGCGGCTCGTTCCGCCGGCACAACCGCGCGAACGCCGTGGTCGCCGAGGGCTTCCTCCGCCCCGGCGGGCCGAAGTTCGTGCTGGGCAAGCCCAACAGCTTCATGAACCTCTCGGGCGGCCCGACGGCGCAGCTGCTCGACTTCTACTCGCTCGAGCCCTCGCGCCTCGTCGTCGTGCACGACGAGCTCGACATCCCCTTCGACACCCTCCGCCTCAAGCAGGGCGGCGGCCACGGCGGTCACAACGGCATCCGCGACATCCTCGCCTCGACCGGAGGCGCCGACTTCGTCCGCGTCCGCGTCGGCATCGGCCGTCCGCCCGGCCGCCAGAGCGCCGCCGACTTCGTGCTGAAGGACTTCGCCGGCCCCGAGCGCGACACTCTCCCCATCCTGGTCGCCGAGGCGGCCGACGCGGTCGAGCTCATCGCCGACTCGGGCCTCTCGGCCGCGCAGCTCAAGTTCCACACGAGCGGCTAGCCGCCGATCGAGCGCAGGCCTGCTGCCACCGGTACCGTGGCCGGGAGATCGAGGGGGTCGGGATGAGCGAGTCGTTCTTCCGCGAGGTCGAGCCGCGTCCGTACGACGAGGACGACCATCTGCCGCCGTTCGACATGCCCGCCTGGACCGGTCCGCCCTGGCACCGTGCACCGGGGATCGTGCTCCTCGACCACGAGCTGGGCCGCTCCGACACCACCGTCGTCTCGCTCGAGTCCGCTCGTTGCTTCGAGGAGGGCGTGCTGCTGCGTCTGACCGTGCGGGTCGCCGACACCGGTCGCCGCGCCCGGCAGCGCGTGTTCGAGTACCTCGAGCGCGCTCACGGACGCGGCCGGCTCGACGAGCGCTTCGCCCCCGACGGCCTGCGGTGGGGCGTGGCGTTCTCCGACGGCCGCACCGTGACGACGCAGGACGAGTCGCCGTGGGCCGGCGCGGAGGACATCCACGACACCAGGATCGCGGGGCCCGTCCTCGAGGGCGGCGGCCGACCCTCCGTCTTCATGGACACGTGGTCGCGCGACGTCTGGCTGTGGCCCCTGCCGCCGCTCCCGGCCCTCCACGTCGCCGTCGAGTGGCCCGCCCGCGGCATTCCCGAGATCGTGACCGCCCTCGACGTAGCGCCCCTGCTCGACGCCTCCGCCCGCTCCCGCCCCCTCTGGCCCACCCCACCCGCCTGACCGCGCCTCCGACTCGTCACGAACGGTCGCCTCAGCTCCCTCGACCCGACCCTTCGCGACGGATGGAACGCCCCACTCCCCGAGGAGCACGCGGAGGCCTGGAGCAGCCGACGCACCCCGCCCCGTGGAACGCACCACGCTCACGAGCCGACTGCGCTGCGCCGGGCGGGGACCGGCGTAGACGGAGGACCTCCGACAGCGGCCCACCGGGCCGATGTCAGAGGTCCGCAGTAAACTCGCACAGTGCCCCTCAACGAGATCATCTCGGCGCTTTCGCGCGCCTCCACGTTCGACGCCGCTCTCGCGTACTCGGTGCGCGATGCCGATTTCTCCGTGGCCGACGGGCTCCGCGTACCGCTGCTCGCAGGCCTCCTCGAGCGGCGTGCCGAGGCTGGCCGTCCGCAGGCCGCCCTGGTCGTGACCGCGACGGGCCGCGACTCCGAGAACATCCGGGCCTCCCTCGGCTGCGTGCTGCCCGAGGCCGAGGTCGTCGAGTTCCCCGCGTGGGAGACGCTGCCGCACGAGCGTCTCAGCCCGAGCGCCGAGATCGTGGGGCGCCGGCTCGACGCGCTCCGCCGGATGAAGCAGTGGACGGGGGAGCGCCCGCTGGTGGTCGTCGCCTCCGTGCGCGCCGCCCTGCAGCCCGTCGCCGACAACCTCGCCGACATCGAGCCGATCCGCCTGGTGAAGGGCACCCGCGGCTACGATCTCGGCCGCATCGCCGCCGAGCTGGTCGACCTCGCCTACGCGCGCGTCGACATGGTCACCCGGCGGGGGGAGTTCGCCGTCCGCGGAGGCATCCTCGACGTGTTCCCGGCGGTCGCCGAGCACCCGAGCCGCGTCGACTTCTTCGGCGACGAGGTCGACTCGATCCGGGCCTTCTCGGTCGCCGACCAGCGCTCCCTCCCCGGCGAGTCCGACTCCGTCGTCCTGCCGCCGAGCCGCGAGCTCCTGCTCGTGCCGGCCGTGCGCCAGCGCGCCCGCGAGATGCTGCACGAGTTCCCGAGCCTCTCGGGTCTGCTCGCGAAGATCGCCGAGGGCATCCCGGTCGAGGGCATGGAGTCGCTCGCGCCGGCGCTCCTCGAGCGCCTCGTCCCGATCTCGCACTACCTCCCCGAAGGGGCCGCCGTCGCGGTCCTCGCCCCCGAGCGTGTCGCGACGCGCGCTATCAGCCTCGCCGAGACGAACCGCGAGTTCCTGCAGGCCGCGTGGAGCGCCGCGACCGCGGGAGCCGAGGCTCCGATCGACCTCGCCTCGGGTGAGTTCATCTCGCTCGGCGCCCTGCGCGACGCGGTGAAGTTCAGCGCCCCGGGTGCCGCGGCGCCCGACCACCCGTGGTGGACCATGAGCACCTTCCGCCAGGGTCCCGCCGCGGGCGAGGCCGAGGTGCTCCCGGAGGATCTGGGGATCGACGAGATCCTCGCCGTCCGCGTCGAGGGCGAGCCCGTCCCCGGCTTCGGCGGCAGCGTCGAGGGCGCGCTCGCGCACGTGCGATCGCGCCTCGCCGAGGGCTGGACCGTCGTCCTCACCGCTCCCGGCACCGGCACGGTGGAGCGCACCGACCAGGTGCTCGCCGAGCACGAGGTCGCCGCCCGCATCGTCGCCGACCTGCCCGGCACTCTCGACTCCGGTCTCGCGTACGTGCTGCAGGCCTCCGTCGACCACGGCTTCGAGGTCGAGGAGGCGAAGCTCGCCCTGCTCACCGACACGGAGTTCTACGGGCGCACCGTCGGCTACGACTCCCGCGCCGTCAAGAAGCTCGCATCGCGGCGCAAGAACGTCGTCGATCCGCTGCAGCTCACGCCCGGCGACCACGTCGTCCACGCCACTCACGGCATCGGGAAGTTCGTCGAGCTCTCGCAGCGCGAGGTCTCGAGCGGCGGGCGCAACGCCGTCAAGACGCGCCGCGAGTACCTGGTGCTCGAGTACGCGCCCAGCAAGCGCGGCTTCCCTGGCGACAAGCTCCTCGTCCCGACCGACCAGCTCGACCTCCTCTCCCGCTACGTCGGAGGCGAGGCCCCCGCGCTCAGCAAGATGGGCGGCAGCGACTGGGCGCAGGCCAAGAGCAAGGCGCGCCGGGCCGTCCGCGACATCGCGGTCGAGCTCGTCAAGCTCTACTCGGCGCGGATGGCGTCGCGCGGGCACGCGTTCCCGCCCGACACTCCGTGGCAGCGCGAGCTCGAGGAGGCGTTCCCGTTCGCCGAGACCCCCGACCAGCTCACGGTGATCGACGAGGTGAAGGCCGACATGGAGCGGCCGATCCCGATGGACCGCCTCCTGTCGGGCGACGTCGGCTTCGGCAAGACCGAGGTCGCCGTGCGCGCCGCCTTCAAGGCGATCCAGGACGGCAAGCAGGTCGCGATGCTCGTCCCGACCACGCTGCTCGTGCGCCAGCACCTCGAGACGTTCCAGGAGCGCTTCGCCGGGTTCCCGGTGCATCTGCGCGCGCTCAGCCGATTCCAGACGCCCAAGGAGTCGAAGGAGACGATCGACGGCCTGGCCGACGGCACGGTCGACATGGTCATCGCGACCCACCGCCTCCTCTCCGACAACATCGCCTTCAAGGACCTCGGCCTGCTCGTGATCGACGAGGAGCAGCGCTTCGGCGTCGAGCACAAGGAGAAGCTGAAGGCGCTGAAGAAGGACGTCGACATCCTCTCGATGAGCGCCACCCCGATCCCGCGCACGCTCGAGATGGCGGTGACGGGCATCCGCGAGATGTCGACGCTGGCCACCCCGCCCGAGGAGCGCCACCCCATCCTCACGTTCGTCGGTCCCTACTCCGAGAAGCAGATCTCGGCCGCGATCCGCCGCGAGCTGCTGCGCGAGGGCCAGGTCTTCTTCGTGCACAACCGTGTCTCGACGATCAACCGGGTCGCGTCGCAGCTGGCCGAGCTGGTTCCGGAGGCGCGTATCGCGGTCGCGCACGGCAAGCTCAGCGAGACCCAGCTCGAGCGCATCATCGTCGACTTCTGGGAGCGCAAGTTCGACGTGCTGGTCTCGACCACCATCGTCGAGACCGGCCTCGACATCCCGAACGCGAATACCCTGATCGTCGACCGCGCCGACAAGTACGGCCTCTCGCAGCTGCACCAGCTGCGCGGCCGGGTGGGCCGCGGCCGCGAGCGCGCCTACGCCTACCTCCTCTACGACGAGATGAAGCCGCTGAGCGAGACCGCGCACGACCGTCTGCAGACCCTCGCCGCCAACTCCGACCTCGGCGGCGGCATGCAGATCGCGCTGAAGGACCTCGAGATCCGCGGAGCGGGCAACCTGCTCGGCGGCGAGCAGTCCGGCCACATCCAGGGCGTCGGCTTCGACCTCTACCTGCGGATGATCGGCGAGGCCGTCGACACCTTCCGCGGCGACGTGGCCGAGGGGCAGACCGAGCTGCGTCTCGAGCTGCCGGTCGATGCGCGGATCCCCGAGGAGTACGTCGACAGCGAGCGGCTGCGCCTCGAGGCGTACCAGAAGCTGTCGGCCGCGACGTCGCCGAACGCCAAGGAGGGCAGCGTCGACCTCGTGGTCGAGGAGCTCACCGACCGCTACGGCGAGCTCCCGGAGGCGGTCGAGAACCTGATCCTCGTGTCGCGCCTCCGGATGCGCGCGCAGGCCGCCGGGCTCAGCGACGTGGTGGCGATGGGCTCGAACGTGCGCGTCGCGCCGGCGCACCTCGCCGACTCGATCCAGGTGCGGCTGCGCCGGATGTACCCGGCCGCGAAGTACCTCCAGCAGGCCAACGCGGTGGTCGTGCCGATGCCCGTGCTCGACGGAGTGCCTCTCGGCGACCGCGCTCTGATCGAGTGGGTGCGCACCCTCCTCGACGCCCTGTTCCCGGAGCCGGCCACCGTCGCGAGCTGACCCGCCGAGCGGGTCTCCGCTCGGGTGCGCGACCCCTGCCGAGCGGAGACTCGCAGAGCCGGCCCGCCGGCGCCGGGGGCCTACTCTGAGCGGACCGCCGACGGAAGGACGAGCCATGCCGACTCACGACGAGACCCCTGCTCCGCACATCCCCGCGCCCGATGAGCCGAGCATCCCGGAGCTCGAGGTCGACGAGACGATCGCGCCGCGCCCCGAGGAGGAGGTCGCCGACCTCGCCCGGGCCGAGCCCGATCTCGAGGACCACACCCCCTGATCCGTTCCGCGAGTCTCCGCTCGACGTCATGACGACGCCGGAGCGGAGACTCGCGGAGGGTTTCAGTGCCCGAAGTGCGCCCGGACCTCGGCCTTCCAGCGGTCGCGGTCGGTCTCCGAGATGAACGCGGCGTCGAACGAGTTCAGCGCCAGCGTCTCGATCTGCTCGTCGTCCATCCCGAGCTCCTCGACCAGGGCGCGGTAGTTCGCGTCGACGTAGCCGCCGAAGTACGGCGGGTCGTCGCTCGACACCGTGGCGACGAGCCCGGCCTCGAGCATGGCCGGCAGCGGGTGGTCCTTCATCGTGTCCACCGCGCGCAGTGCCACGTTCGACAGCGGGCACACCGTCACGGGGATGCCCTCGACGCGCAGCATCGTCACGACCGCGGGATCCTCCATCGCCCGGATCCCGTGGTCGATCCGCTCGACCCTGAGCAGCTCGAGCGTCTGGGCGACCGTCTCGGGCCCGCCCTCCTCGCCCGCGTGCGCGACCAGGTGCAGCCCCTCGGCGGCGGCACGCGCGTACACGTCGACGAACAGCTCCGGGCCGAAGCCGACCTCGTTCGAGTCGAGCCCCACGCCGATGATGTGCTCGCGGTAGGGGAGGATCGCCGTCAGCATCTCGTCGGCGGCATCGGCGCCGAGATCGCGCAGGAAGCACATGATCAGGTCGGTCGAGATCCCGTGGGTCTCCTCGCTCCGCCCGAGCGCGCGGGTGAGCCCGGCCATGACGGTCTCGAGCGGGGTCCCGTTGCCCAGGTGGGTCTGCGGGTCGAAGAAGATCTCGGCCCGGCGCACGTTCGCGACCTTCGCGCGATCGAGGTAGCCGGTGGCGAGCTCGAAGAAGTCGCGCTCGGTCTTGAGCACGGTGAGGTTCGAGTAGTGCAGATCGAGGAACGAGCCCAGATCCGTGAAGGAGTAGCGCGCGCGCAGGGCGTCGAGATCCTCCGTCGGCAGCGTGACGCCGTTGCGGCGCGCCATCTCGACGATGTGCTCGGGCTCGATGGTGCCCTCGATGTGGATGTGCAGTTCGGCACTCGGCGGTGCGCCCCGCTCTGGCGTCATGGTGTCTGGCACGGTGATCCTGTTCCTGGATGCGCGGCGCACCCGCCGACACGCTAGCGGTGCCGTGTTACGAGCCGATGACCGGGCGGCGTCCGTGCAGGCGGGCGTAGTGCCGCGACCGCAGCGACACCAGGATCGCGGCGATCACGATGCTGATCCCCGAGCCGAGCAGCACGGCGAGCGTCCCCTCGTCGGCGACCTCGGGAGAGTCGGCGAAGGCGAGCTCGTTCATCAGAAGCGACACGGTGAAGCCGATCCCGCCCAGTGCGCCCACGACGAGGACATCCGCGAACTGCAGCGCCTCGCGATCACGGCGCACGGCGAGCGCCCCGCTGACTCCTCCGGCGATCGCGATGCCGAGCAGCTTGCCGACCGGGAGTGCCAGGACGATCGCCCAGAACGCGGGACTGAGCTCGTCGATCCCGAGCTGCGGGATCGCCACGAGCGCGGCCGAAAGCGCGAACACCGGCAGCACGACGCCGTTCGACCACGGCTCGAGCACGTGGTGCACGCGCCCCGCGGGCCGGCGGGTCATCACCAGGCCCAGCGCGACTCCGGCGATCGTCGCGTGCACACCGGAGCGGTAGGTCAGGTACCAGGCCACAGCGCCGATCAGCACGAGCAGCACGATCAGCGGCCACACCGGTCGCCGCGCGAGCAGCCACGGCGATCGCGGGCGCAGGAGGCGGCTCACCAGCCCGAAGGCGGCGACCGCGAGCACCGCCCCGCCGAGCATCACGAGATCCGCGTCGGCCGTGAAGAACACGGCGATGATCAGGATCGCGACCAGGTCGTCCAGCACCGCGAGGGCCAGGAGGAACACCCGCACCCGAGTCGGGATCGCCGATCCGAAGAGGGCGAGCACCCCGAGCGCGAAGGCGATGTCGGTCGCGGTCGGGATCGGCCAGCCGCCGCCGAGACCGGGCTCGCCCGAGAGTCCGACGACGAGCAGGTAGACCCCGGCGGGCACGGCGACCCCGCCGACCGCCGCGATCGCCGGCAGCAGCGCCTTGCCGGCCGAGTTCAGCTCGCCGATCACCAGCTCGCGCTTGAGCTCGATGGCGACGAGGAAGAAGAACACGGCGAGCAGCCCGTCGCTGACGATGTGACCGATCGAGATGTCGATGCCGGGGAGCACGAGGTGCTCGTCCTGAGCGGCGATCAGGGCGGGACCGACGGGCGAGTTCGCGAGGGCGAGCCCGAGCACGGCGGCCCCGAGCAGGAGGAGCGCCGAGATGCGCTCGGAGCGCAGGGCGGAGGAGATGCGGGGCATGGCGGCCTTGTCGTCGATGTCGGCCGGGCCGACGGAGGGGAGGGGGAACGTGCTCCGCGAGGCACTCGCGGGCCGACCAGACTTCCCGGCACTCCGCTCACGAGTTTAGTCGAGGATGGTGGACATGTCTCCGCTCCTCACCGCACGCCGAACGGCTCGGCTCCCGCCCGTCGAGGGTCCGCTGATCGATCTCCGCGAGGTCTCGGTGCGGACGACCGAGGGAGTCCTGCTCGCCCCGACCTCGCTGCGGGTCGAACCGGGCGAGGTCCTCGCCGTGACGGGGTCGAACGGCAGCGGCAAGACCACGCTGCTCCGGGTGATCGCCGGGCTGCTCGCACCGACCGAGGGTGCGGCACTGGTCGCCGGCCGCCCCGCCGACGAGCGGACGCCTTCGCACCGCCGCACGGTCGCGGCGCTGGTGCAGACGCCTCCGCTCGAGCGCGACCTGACCCTCGAGGAGCACCTCGCGATGGTCGCGGTGTCGTGGGGTGCGCGCATCCCGGAGGCGCGCGAGCGGGCAGCGCGAGGGCTCGCCGCACTCGACCTCGCTCCGCTCGCCCGCCGCTTCCCGCACGAGCTGTCCTCCGGCCAGCGGCAGTCCTTCTCGCTCGCGCTGGTCCTCGCCCGCCCGTCCGACGTGCTGCTGCTCGACGAGCCCGAGCAGCGGCTCGACGCCGATCGGGTGCCGCTCGTCGTCGAGGTGCTGCGGGAGGCTGCGCAGGACCGGGCCGTGGTCATCGCGACCCACAGCCCCGTGATCACCGAGGGTCTGGCCACCCGCGTTCTCCGGCTGGGGGAGTCGTGACGATCGCCGCCGTCCGCTCGGCCTACCGCTCCCGGGCCGGCCGCCGTCGCGCGGGCGCCTACTCCGGCTACCTCGCCGCGATGCTCCTCGTCGTCGTCGTCCTGCCCACGGCGCGAGCCCTCGCGATCACCCTCACCGACCCGGCGGTCGGGCCCGCCCTCGCCACGGTCGACCTCGGTGCGCTGATCGCCGTCGCCGCCGGAGCCGCGATCCCGGTCGCCGTCCTGCTCGGTCGCGCCCGCGGCCCGGCCGTCGACGCGCCCCACCCGACGGCGCTGCTCCTCGCCACCGAGGCGCGGCGCTGGCACGTCCTGCGGCGCTCGGTGGTCGTGTCGGGCGCCCTGGCGGCCGCTGCAGCCGCACTCGCGGCCACCGCCCTCGCGCTCGCCTCCGGCTCGCCGCTGCTGCCGGCCGCCCTGGCGGGTGCGGCCTTCGGTGTGCTCCTCACCGTCGCGGCCCTCGCGGGTCAGTGCCTCACTCCGCCGCGATCCGCCGTGCTCGCCGCGGTGCTCGTACTCCCCGTCCTCGCTGTGCCTGCGCTCCCGTTCACGCCGGGCGGCCTCGTCGCCCTCGCCGTCGCCGGTGCGCCGTCAGCGGCTGTGTCGATCGTGGCCCTCGCGGTTCTGGTGGTGCCGCTCGCGCCCCGACTGCTCGACGACGCCTCCGGCCCGTCGCTCCTCGCGCAGTCCCAGCGCTGGCGCTCCGCCGTGACCGGTGCCGCCAACGGCGACGTCGCAGACGCCCTCTCGGGCTACCGCTCGCTCCCGCGCCGCAACCGGTGCGTCCAAGCCGTCCGGGTCGGCCCCTTCCCGGTGACGGTCGTGGTCCGCGACGCGGTCGGCGCCCTGCGCACGCCTGGTCGCTCCGCCGCGGCCGGCCTCGCCCTCCTCGCCGCAGGAGCAGCGGTGGCCGTCGCGGCCGTCGCGCCGCCCTCGCTCCTCGCGATCCCCGCCGCCCTCGCGGGAGTCCTCGCCTACCTCGGTGCGGGTGTGTGGAGTGACGGCTTCCGGCACGCCGCCGAGACAGCGGGGCAGACCGCCTTCGTCGCGACGCCTCCGTTCGAGCTGCTCCTGCTGCACGGCGTCCTGCCGCTCGCGCTCGCCCTCACCCTGGTGACGGTCGGCGCGCTCCTGCTCTCCGGCGGCGCACTCGCCCCGGCGGCCGCGACGGCCCTCGTCGCCGTCGCCGCCCGGGCGATGGACGCCACCCGCGGTGCCCTGCCACCGCGGCTCCTCTCGCCGATCCCGATGCCGATCGGCGACGGCGCCGGCGCGGCAGTGCTGCTCTGGAACCTCGCCGCGCCGCTCGTCAGCGCAGGCGCGGCGGTCGCGGTCGTCGTCGCCCCCGGGCCGCTCATCCTCGCGCCGGTCGTCGCCCTCACCTGCCTCCTCGTCGCCCGCCGTCGGCTCGCGAGCGCCTGAGCGCCGACGACCGGGTGCGAGGATGGCCCGGTGACCGACCACCCCCGGCTCGACGAGCTCATCCGCACCGTCCACGTCCTCCGCGCCCCGGGCGGCTGCCCCTGGGACGCCGAGCAGACCCACGAGTCCCTCGTGCGCTACCTGATCGAGGAGTCGCACGAGCTCGTCGACGCCATCGAGGCGGGGGAACGCGACGACCTCGTCGAGGAGCTCGGCGACGTGCTCTACCAGGTGCTGTTCCACGCCGACCTCGCCGCCGACGGCCCCGAGCCGTTCACGATCGAGGACGTCGCCGCGCACATGAACGCCAAGATGATCGGCCGCCACCCGCACGTCTTCGGCGACGCGACCGCCGAGACCGCCGACGACGTCATCGCCGTCTGGGACGAGCTGAAGAAGGTCGAGAAGCCGCACCGCACGAGCGTGCTCGACGGCATCCCGCAGGGGATGCCCGCCCTCGCCCTGGCCGACAAGGTCATCGGCAAGGCGACGACCCTGGGCATAGTGGATGCGGGGGAGGGGCCGCTCCCGATCGACTCCGAGGACGACCTCGGGCCGCTCCTGCTGGCGATCGTCGCCTCCTCCCGCGCGCGCGGACTCGACGCCGAGCGCGCCCTCCGCACCGCCGTCCGCGACCTCCAGGACGAGATCCGCGCCGTGGAGCAGGAGCGCCGCGAGGAGTGATCGCGCACAACATCAGCTGAGAGGGGTCGTCGCGCGCCATCGTGCGTGAGACGGCTTCTCAGCTGACGTTGTGCCGCCCTCAGGCCACCCGCCGCCCGCGCGGCAGCCGCGCCGCCGGCGTCGCCGTGCGCCGGATCGCGCCGAGGATCAGCCCGACCGCCAGCACCAGCTGCAGCGCCAGCCCGACGAACCACGACGGCACTGTCTGCTCGAACACCTCCTCGGGGGTGAGCGCGACGGAGGAGGAGTAGTCGCTGCACTCGATCTCGACGACCTCCTCCGGCGGTATCTGCGCCTGGCGCACGAGGAGCGAGATCGACCCGAACAGGTCGTCCGGCTGCCCGTACTCGCCGAGCTCGGGCGGGACGGCGTCGGCGAGGACGACGAACGGATTCACGGCGAGAAGTCCCCAGTAGAGATCCGCCCGGGCGACCTGCGTCTCGTAGCTCTGACCGCAGTAGCCGTCACTGCCCGGAGTCGACCCGACGAACACGGTCCGCTGGGTGGTCTGCGTCACGGCCGTCAGCAGCCCGAACGCGATCAGCGATCCGACGCTCAGCGCGGCCACCACCAGGTAGGTCGTGACCACCGACATCAGCGGCCGGTCGAGGATCCCGCTCAGCCCCACTCCGATCGCCGCGACCACCCCGAGCTGCACCGAGAGCACCAGCACCGACACGACGGCCGAGACGGGCGACACCCCACCGACCAGCACGGCGATCAGGAGGAACGGCACCGTGCTCGCGAGGAACGCCAGCGCGACCAGCCAGGCCGAGACGAGCTTGCCGATCACCAGCTGTGACGTGGTGACGAGCGTCACCTGCGTCGTGGCGAGCGTCCCGGCGTCGCGGTCGCCGTTGATCGCCGTGCCCGACAGTGCGGGAGTCACGAGGCTGCCGAGCAGCAGCACGAAGTACATCAGGATCGAGTAGATCCAGCCGCCGACGCTCGCTCCGCTGCCCGTGAGCACGCCGGTCGCCACGATCAGCAGGGCGGTGACGGCGCCGACGAGCACGAAGAACAGCGCGAGCAGCACGAACGACGAGGCGCCGCGCACCCGCTGGGCGAGCTCGAGCCCCAGGACGATCCGCACGCCCCTGAGGAACGGCAGCGGGCGGGCGGTGGTGGCGGTCATCGTGCCTCCTCCGTGCTCGTGCGCGTCAGATCCGAGAAGGTGTGCTCCAGCTCGCCGACGGCCGGAGCGAAGCGGCTCACCGCGACTCCGGAGGCGACCAGCCGGCTGAGCAGGAGGGCCGCGGCCGCATCGTCGGCCACCGGCACGAGCACGGCGTCGCGCTCGACCTGCACCCGCACCCCGGTCAGCTGCTCGACGGAGGCGGCGAGCTCGGCTCCCCGCGGCGAGACCGCGTCGATCCGCCAGGCGCGCAGCGACCGGGCCGCCCGCGCGACCGCCTCGCTCGAGGCCGTCGCTCCGGCGTCGAGGTACACCGCGGCCGTCGCCATCTCGTCGAGCTCGGCCAGCACGTGGCTCGAGACCAGCACGGTGCGTCCCTCGTCGGCGAGACGGAGGACGAGGTCGCGCAGTGCGATCCGCGCTCCCGGATCGAGCCCGGACGCCGGCTCGTCGAGCACCAGCACCGACGGGTCGTGCACGAGGGCGCGGGCGAGGCTCAGCCGCTGCTTCTGCCCGCGCGACAGCACGCGGGTCGGGCGGTCCGAGAACTCGACGAGGTCGACCTCGTCGAGCAGCTGCAGGGCCCGCGCCTCCGCGGCGTCCCGCGACAGCCCGTAGAGCAGTCCGGTGGTGCGGAGGGTCGCCCGCGACGTCAGCGTCGCCCATGACCCGAGGACGTCCGGCATCCACCCCAGGGCCGCACGGACGGCGGCCGGATCCTCGACCGGATCGTGCCCCGCGACCCGCAGGACTCCGGCGTCGGGCCGGAGCAGCGTCGCCAGCAGGAGCATCAGCGTGGTCTTGCCGGCCCCGTTCGGGCCGATCAGCGCCGTCACCTCGCCGGGTCGCGCCTCGAAGCTCGCATCCCGCACCGCGTGGACGGAGCCGAACGCGCGTGAGACCCCCTCCGCGACGATCCCCTCGTGTCTCCCGTGCTCAGCCATCGGACCCTCCCCGTCCACCCGCGCGAACCCCTGATCCCGCGAGCGCCGCGAGCCTAGCCGACCCCTCCGACACGGAGTCGACCCGTGCCGGTCTGGAAGAATCGCAGGCATGGCCTCCCCGATCACCCCGCCCCGCGGTATGCGCGACTTCCTCCCCGCCGACAAGGCGAAGCGCGAGCACGCGCTCGGAGTCATCCGCCGCGTCTACTCCGCGCACGGCTTCGACGAGATCGAGACCCCGGTCGTCGAGGACTTCGAGCGCCTGCACTCCGGCCTCGGCGGCGACAACGAGAAGCTGGCCTTCAGCGTCCTGCGCCGCGGGATCTCGCGCGACGACCTCGCCGCGGCCGCCGACTCCGACGACGCCTCCGCCCTCGCCGACCTCGGCCTGCGCTTCGACCTCACCGTGCCCCTCGCCCGGTTCTACGCGACGCACCGCTCCGAGCTGCCGACGGTGTTCCGCTCGGTGCAGATCGCCCCGGTCTGGCGGGCCGAGCGCCCGCAGAAGGGCCGCTACCGCCAGTTCGTCCAGTGCGACATCGACATCATCGGAGAGCCCGGGCAGCTGGCCGAGGTCGAGCTGATCACCGCGACCGCCGCCGCGCTCGACACCCTGGGCCTGCGCGAGTGCACCATCCGCATCAACGACCGGCGAATCCTCACGGGGATCCTCGAGTACTGCGGTTTCGCCCCGGAGCGCTTCGGCCCCGCCCTCATCTCGATCGACAAGCTCGACAAGATCGGCGCCTCCGGGGTCGTCGGCGAGCTCGAGGCCGACGGCGCCGATGCGGCGGCGGTGCTCGGCGGCTACCTGTCCCGCATCGAGGAGTCGATCGCCGCCGGGGGAGTTCCGCTCGACGAGCCCGCGATCCTCGATGTCCTGCCCGAGGGAATCGACCAGGAGGCGGTGATCGCGCTCGTGACGCTCGCCCGGTCGCTCCGCTCGCTTCCCGCGGGCGTCTCGCTCCGCTTCGATCCCACCCTCGTGCGCGGCATGGGGTACTACACGGGCACCATCTTCGAGATCGCGCACCCCTCCAGCGGGTCCTCGGTCGGCGGAGGCGGCCGCTACGACGGCATGATCGGCCGCTTCCTCGGCCAGGACGTCCCGGCGTGCGGCTTCTCGATCGGCTTCGAGCGCATCGTCGAGCTGATCGACGTACCGGCCGACGAGCGCCAGGACGCGGTCGTCCTCGTCCACGAGCGCGACGCCGCCCCCGAGACTCTGCTGGCTCTCAAGCAGGAGCTGATCGCCCAGGGCTCCCGGGTCCGCCTCGAGCGCCGCTCGAAGAACCTCACGCCTCTGCTCGATCGCGCGACCGCCGCCGGCTTCACGCGCTTCGCCCTCGTGCCTCGCGATGCCTCCGCCGTCGAGGGACTGACGTTCAAGGCGCTCGGCTGACCCGCTGAGAGAGGTCTCACCCGATCCGCCGGTCGACGGGGGCGGATCGGTCGTCGGCTTGTCCGATCCGTGAGAGCCTTAACCCCCGCGAAATCTGCGGACACACCTGAGAAATCTCCCGAGGATAGCGTCGAGGCACCCGATCGGCGCGACTTGGCGCGCCTCGACGGGTACCGCGAGCCGCGACCCCCGCACTCAGCACCCCGCATCACAGCAGCATCACCGCAGCAGCGCTGACGCACCTACCCGAGGAGTCCTCTTGACCCTGTCGCCCTTCCGCACGCCGAACTTCGATCGCCGCAGCCTCCTCCGCATGGCCGGCGTGGCGGGTCTCGCCCTCGGCGGTGCCACCGTGCTCGCCTCCTGCTCCTCCGACGCCTCGGCCGGAGGCACGGCCGACGGCGCCGACCTCGGCACACTCAAGGTCCAGCTGTCGTGGATCAAGAACGAGGAGTTCTCGGGCGAGTTCTTCGCCGACTCGAAGGGCTACTACACCGACGCCGGCTTCTCGAGCGTCACCCTCACCGCCGGCCCCTCGACCGGCACCGCCGAGTTGCTCTCCGGCTCGGCCGACGTCGCGCTGAGCGACGCCGTCTCGGTCGGCACTGTGATCGCTCAGCAGGAGGCGCCGCTGAAGATCATCGGTGCGACCTACCAGAAGAACCCGTTCACGGTCCTCTCGATCGCGACCGCCGGCAACATCGCGACCCCCGCCGACCTCAAGGGCAAGAAGATCGGCGTCCAGGCGTCGAACACCTCGCTCTTCCAGGCGCTGCTCGCCGCGAACGACCTCTCCGAGTCGGACCTCACGGTCGTCCCGGTCGAGTACGACCCCTCCGTCCTCATCAACGGCACCGTCGACGGCTTCATCGCCTACCTGACCAACGAGGCGATCACCGTCGCGAACGAGGGCTACGAGGTCGTCAACCTGCCCTTCGCCGACAACGGCCTCCCCTTCGTCGCCGAGACCTTCACGGTCAGCGACCAGTCCATCTCCGAGAAGCGCGACGCCCTCAAGGCGTTCCTGCTCGCCGAGATCAAGGGCTGGACCGACGCGGTCAAGGACCCGGAGGCGGGCGCCATGCTCGCGATCGAGACCTACGGCAAGGACCTCGGCCTCGACGAGGCAGCCTCGAAGCAGGGCGCGACCATCCAGGCCGAGGAGCTCGTCGTCTCGGACGACACCGCCGCCAACGGCCTCTTCACCATCTCGGAGGACCTCCAGGCCGAGACCGTCGCCTCCCTCGCCGGAGCCGGCATCGACATCGAGGCCTCCGACCTCTTCGACATGTCCCTCCTCGCCGAGGTCTACGAGGAGAACCCCGACCTCGTCGACTACACGGCCTGATCCCACAGCGCTGATCTCTTCGGCGCACTGCCGCCCGATCTCGCCGGGCATCTGATCCACCTCCACGAAGGGCACCACTCGTGACCGAGACGACCGACGCCGGCATCCTGAGCGATCAGGGTGCCGGCGGCACCGGCATCCAGATCCACGGCCTGTCGAAGACGTTCCGGATGGGCTCCCGCAGCGTGACGGCGCTGCAGGACACCGACCTGCACACCGATCAGGGCAGCTTCCTCGCGCTCCTCGGCCCCTCGGGCTGCGGCAAGTCGACGATCCTCCGCATCCTCGCGGGGCTGGAGGAGCCCACGTCGGGCTCCATCCGGGTCGACGGCCGCACCCCGAAGGAGCTGCGGCGCGACAACAAGCTGGGCATCGCGTTCCAGGACCACGCTCTGCTGCCCTGGCGCAGCGTGATGTCGAACATCCGCCTCCCGTTCGAGATCGCGGGCAAGTCGGTCGACCAGTCGTACATCGACGAGCTGATCGACCTCGTGGGCCTCCGCGGGTTCGAGAAGGCGAAGCCGGCGCAGCTCTCCGGAGGCATGCGCCAGCGCGTCTCGATCGCGCGCTGCCTGATCCTCAAGCCCGAGGTCCTGCTGCTCGACGAGCCGTTCGGCGCGCTCGACGACATGACGCGGCAGAAGCTCAACCTCGAGCTGCTGCGCATCTGGACCGAGAAGCCGGCCACCACCCTGCTCGTCACGCACGGCATCTCGGAGGCGATCTTCCTCTCCGACCGCGTCGCCGTGATGAGCCCGCGTCCGGGCCGGGTCAAGGAGATCATCGACATCGATCTCCCGCGCCCGCGGACTCCCGAGATGCAGCGCACCCCCGAGTTCCACGCCTATGTCGACCAGGCCTCCGAGCTGCTGTTCGGCGACGGTGGCGCGGCCGCCGACGACCACTGATGGCGGTCACGACGAGCGCGACGCCGACCGTGCGGCGCTCCTTCTCGCTCCCGCCGTGGGCCTCCGGGCTCCTCGGCGTCCTCGGCATCGTCGCGATCTGGTGGGTGATCGCCCTTCTCACCGCGCCGACCGGCGGCACCACCTACGCCGTCGTCCCCACGCCGATCCAGGTCGCGCAGACCGCGATCGACGACGGCGTGGGCTTCTACTGGACCAACTTCTCCGTCACCATCGGCGAAGCCGCGGTCGGCTACTTCTGGGGCAATCTCCTCGCCCTCGTCCTCTCGGCCCTCGTCCTCGTCCTGCCGTGGCTGGAGGGGGTCGTCTCGCAGCTCGCGGTCGTCACCTACTGCGTTCCGATCGTCGCGATCGGCACCCTGGTCCTCCTCATCCTCGGCGGATCCGACGCGCCGGGACAGCCGAGCGCCACGGCGACCTTCCTCGCGGGGCTCTCCGTCTTCTTCACCACCGTCGTGGGCAGCCTCCTCGGCCTGAAGGCGGCCGACAAGGCATCGCTCGACGTGGTGACCGTCTACGGCGGCACACGATTCACCCAGCTGCGCAAGGTCCGCCTGATCGCCGCGCTGCCGAACATCCTCTCGGCCCTGCAGATCGCCGTCCCTGCGGCGTTCCTCGGTGCGATCCTGGGCGAGTACTTCGGCAAGATCGAGACGGGCGTCGGGCCGATCCTGGTCGCGGCGCAGGTGTCGCTCAACTCGCCGCGCGTCTGGGCGCTCTTCCTCCTCTGCGCGGGAGTCGCGCTCGCCGGCTACGGCCTCGTCGGCCTCATCGGCCGTCTCGTCGCTCCGTGGTCCACAGGAAAGGAGGCGTGACATGACCGCCACTACTGACAGGACGGCCCAGCAGTCGACCGACACGACGATCATCGCGGTCGACGAGCTGCGTCGACAGCTGCGCAACGCGGCCCTCGGCGCCACCCTGAAGAGCCTGCGCAAGAGCTTCCTGATCGCGCTGTCGACCGTCGTGATCGTCCTCGCGATCTGGATCGGCGTCATCCTGTTCAGCGGAGTCTCGCCCTACGTCATCAAGGGTCCGTGGGACGTCTGGGCGCACCTGATCACCGACGACTCCGCGGCCGAGCACCGGGCGGAGCTCGGCGGCCTCTTCGGCATCACGATGGTGGACTCGTTCATCGGGTTCGCTGCGGGACTCGTCGTCGCGATCCTGGTCGCGATCCTCTTCCGCCTCTCCAAAGGAGTCGAGCACGCGCTGATGCCGTTCGCGCTGCTGCTGCGCTCCGTGCCGCTCATCGCGATGGCGCCGCTCATCATCCTGGTCTTCGGCCAGGGCACGGTCGCGTCGGTGGCCGTCGTCGGCGGCATCGTGGTGCTCTTCCCGGCGCTGGTCACCATCGCCTTCGGCCTCAACAACGCGTCGCCGCAGATGCTCGACGTCGTCTCGGTCTACGGGGGCTCCACGCTGACCGCGATCCGCAAGGTCGCGATCCCGGGCGCTCTCCCCTCCCTGTTCGCGGCGATCCGAGTCTCGGTGCCCGGGGCGATCACCGGTGCACTGCTCGCCGAGTGGCTCTCCACCGGAGACGGGATCGGCGGCGAGATCGCCGGCTGGACGAACCAGGCGAGGTTCGACGACATCTGGTCGGCGGTCGTCATCGTGACCGGCGTCTCGCTGATCCTCTACATGGTCGTGCAGGTCATCGAGACGTTCGTGCTCTCGCGGATGTCCCTCTCGCTCTCCTGATCCGCTCGGCTCTCGACCTGCTCCGCGAGATGCCTCTTCGGTACGCGCTCACCGGCGTGTCGTGTACTCGAGTGGCATCTCGCGGAGCCGGACCGGGCGTGAGCCCGCGCGTCAGACGGTGACGATCGCGTCGATGCGGCGGCCGGCCAGGAGCTCGCGGCCGCCGAGGCCGTCGAGCTCCATCACGACGGCGATGCCCTCGAGGCTCCAGCCGGCCCGCTCGATCAGGCGGCAGCTCGCGTCGAGGGTGCCGCCGGTGGCGAGGATGTCGTCGACGAGCAGCAGCCGGGAGCCGACGGGCACCGCGTCCTCGTGCACCTCGAGCGTGGTGGTCGCGTACTCGAGGGTCGCCTCCTCGCGGAGCACCCCGCGCGGCAGCTTGCCCGGCTTCCGGATGGTCACGACGCCGAGTCCCGCGGAGTAGGCGGCGGCCGCGGCGAGCAGGAAGCCGCGCGCCTCCACCCCGGCGATCGCGTCGATCCGCCCGAGGTAGGGCTCGATCAGCGCATCGGCGACCGCGCGCAGCGCCGGGCCGTCACCGAAGACGGGAGTGAGATCGCGGAAGAGGATGCCCGGCTTCGGGAAGTCGGGGACGACCTCCGTGAGGCTCTCGACGAGGGCGGCGGCGGTCGTGGTCACGGGGATCCTCCGGTCGGCTGGCTGCGGCCCTGGGAGTCTACGGGCGCCCCCCGTTCGCCGTCCGCCGTTACTCCAGGCGTCGGAGGCGGTCAGTAGACTCCTTCCCGACCGCTCCCGCCCTCCTGGGAGCCCACCCGTCAAGAGGAGATAGTTGTGGCCCTTATCGAGGCAGTCGTCGCCCGAGAAATTCTGGACTCCCGTGGCAACCCCACGGTCGAGGTCGAGGTCCTGCTCGAGGACGGCGCGTCCTCGCGAGCGGCCGTCCCGTCCGGCGCCTCGACCGGTGCCTTCGAGGCCTACGAGCTGCGCGACGGCGACGCCGGCCGCTACCTCGGCAAGGGCGTGCAGAAGGCCGTCGACGCGGTCATCGACGAGATCGGCCCCGCCATCGAGGGCTTCGACGCCACCGACCAGCGTCTCGTCGACGCCGAGCTGATCGAGCTCGACGGCACCGAGAACAAGTCGCGCCTGGGCGCGAACGCGATCCTCGGCGTGAGCCTGGCCGTCGCCAAGGCCGCCGCGCAGTCGGCCGACCTCGACCTCTTCCGCTACGTCGGCGGCCCCAACGCGCACACGCTGCCCGTCCCGCTGATGAACATCATCAACGGAGGCGCGCACGCCGACACCGGCGTCGACATCCAGGAGTTCATGGCCGTCCCGCTGGGCGCCGAGTCCTTCTCGGAGGGCCTGCGCTGGGGCGTCGAGATCTACCACGCGCTCAAGTCGCAGCTGAAGAAGGCCGGCTTCGCCACCGGACTCGGCGACGAGGGCGGCTTCGCCCCCGACCTGCCCACCAACCGCGAGGCGCTCGACTTCATCCTCAAGGCCGTCGAGTCGGCCGGGTTCACGCCCGGCACCGACATCGGGCTCGCGCTCGACGTCGCCTCGTCGGAGTTCTTCGAGGACGGCGCGTACACGTTCGAGGGCAAGAAGCTCTCGGCCGAGGAGCTCTCGGCGTACTACGCCGACCTCGTCGCCAACTACCCCCTCGTCTCGATCGAGGACCCGCTGGACGAGGACGACTGGGCCGGCTGGACCCACCTCACCGCCGAGATCGGCGAGAAGGTGCAGCTCGTCGGAGACGACCTCTACGTCACCAACCCGGTGCGTCTGGCCCGGGGCATCGCCGAGAAGGCGGGCAACTCGATCCTGGTCAAGGTCAACCAGATCGGCACGCTCACCGAGACGCTCGACGCCGTGGCCCTCGCCCAGCGCAACGGCATGACCGCGATCCTCTCGCACCGCTCCGGTGAGACCGAGGACACCACGATCGCCGACCTCGCCGTCGCGGTGGACGGCGGCCAGATCAAGACCGGCGCGCCCGCGCGCTCCGACCGCGTCGCGAAGTACAACCAGCTGCTGCGCATCGAGGAGATCCTGGGAGGCGCCGCCACGTACGCGGGTCGCTCCGCGTTCCCGCGCTTCACCGCGTAGTCTCGCCACGCCGGAGCGGCCCCGGAGCCTCTGCACTCACGTGCGGGCGCCGGGGCCGCTCCCGTTCCCGCCCGTCGCGCGCCCGACGCCGTTCCGCCAGAGGAGGCATCCGCCATGGCCCGTCCGCCCCGCCGCCCCGCCGCCCCGGGCAGCGCCCCGCGCCCGAGCTCGCCGGGGGCGGAGCAGCCGAAGCCTGCGTCCTCGAAGCAGGCTCGGACGGCCACGTCGTCGACATCCGCGTCCTCGACGCCACGGGCGACCGGCCGCTCGTCGAGGTCGCCCGCGCGCCCCGCCTCCACGGCCTCCCGACCGCCCCGCCCGAAGCAGCCGCCCGCTGCGCCCTCCTCGGCCTGGCTCGCCGGGGTCCGCGGATCCGGATTCACGCTCCTCGTGATGGGCATCATGATCCTGGCGGTCGTGGTCCTCGCCCCGAGCATCAAGAACTTCGTGGAGCAGCGCGCCGAGATCTCGGAGCTGCAGCGTTCCGTCGACGCGGCCAAGACCCAGTCGCAGAACCTCGACGAGGAGCGCAGCCGCTGGTCCGATCCCGCCTACATCCGCGCGCAGGCCCGCGAGCGCCTCTATTTCGTGATGCCGGGCGAGGTCAGCTACCTCGTCCTCGACGACATCGCCGTGGCCCAGCAGTCCGAGCAGCCCGCGAGCGACTCGGTGCAGGAGACGGCCTCCGACTGGGCGGGCTCCCTGCTCTCGTCGATCGCCGTCGCCGGGCTCGGCGACCCGACCACCGCGGAGCTCGCCCCGGCTCCGTGAGCGGCTCCGGCGTAAACTGGACCGTTCTTCCCGCAGACCCCCTGGAGCACGCCGTGACCACGCCCCCCTTCGATCCGCCCACCGAGCGGGACATCGCCGTGGTCTCCGCCCAGCTCGGCCGTCCCGCTCGCGACGTGGTCGGGATCAGCGCCCGCTGCGTCTGCGGCAACCCGACCGTGGTCTCCACCAGCCCGCGCCTGAGCGACGGCACCCCGTTCCCCACCTTCTACTACTTGACGCACCCCGCCGCGACCGCCGCGATCTCGCAGCTCGAGGCGACCCGGGTCATGGTCGAGTACAACGAGCTGCTCGCCGGCGACGAGGAGCTGCGCGAGGCCTACGCCGCCGCGCACCGGGCGTTCCTGGCCGACCGCGAGAGCATCGGCTCCGTGCCGGAGATCGCAGGCATCTCCTCCGGGGGCATGCCCGTCCGCGTCAAGTGCCTGCACGCCCTCGCCGGTCACGCGCTGGCCGCAGGCCCGGGAGTGAACCCGATCGGCGATCTCGCGCTCGCCCGCGCCGACTGGTCTCCCGAGTCGTGCGAGTGCCGTCCGTTCGAGGACGGGCACGTCGAGGGCTGAGGCTGGCCCTCCTACCCGACCTGCCGATCGGCGCGCTCTTCGCTAAGCTGATTCCCAGTCGGGGTCAGCGCTGCCACCCGCGTCGAGAGCGGGCACTTCGCGTTGAGCAGGGTGATCCGCATGGTCCATTCCTCTGGAGAGAACTTTGCCCAAAATCCTGATCGTCGGAGGCGGCTACGCCGGTTTCTACACCGCGTGGAAGCTCGAGAAGTACCTGCGACCCAACGAGGCAGAGGTCACGATCGTCGACCCGCTGCCCTACATGGCGTACCTGCCGTTCCTCCCCGAGGTCGCCGCCGGCTCGATCGAGCCGCGCCACGCGATCGTGTCGCTCCGTCGTCACCTCAAGAAGACCGCGATCCTCGCCGCCAAGGTCACCAAGATCGACCACGCGAGCAAGACCGCCACGATCACCCCGACGGTCGGCGAGCCCTACGACTTCGAGTACGACCAGATCGTCGTCACCGCCGGTTCCGTCTCGCGCACGTTCCCGATCCCGGGCGTCGCCGACAACGCGATCGGCCTCAAGACGATCGAGGAGGCGACCGCCATCCGCGACCGCATCCTCACCAACTTCGACAAGGCGGCCACCCTGCCCGCCGGTCCCGAGCGCTCGCGCCTGCTGACGGTCACGGTCGTCGGAGGCGGCTTCGCCGGCATCGAGGTCTTCGCCGAGCTGCGCTCCTTCGCGAGCGCGCTGCTCAAGCGCTACCCCGAGATCGACTTCGAGGAGACGCAGTTCCACCTCGTCGAGGCGATGGGGCGCATCATGCCCGAGGTCGCGCTCGAGACGAGCCACTGGGTCCTCAAGAACCTCGACCAGCGCGGGGCGACGGTGCACCTCGACACCCAGCTGAAGTCCGCCGAGGGCGGCGTCATCGAGCTGTCGACCGGTCAGACCTTCGAGTCCGACCTGATCATCTGGACCGCCGGCGTCATGGCGAACCCGTCGATCAAGAACTCCGACTTCCCGATCGAGGAGCGCGGGCGCCTGCGCGTGCGCGCCGACCTCCGCGTCGGCCACGACGACGTCCTCGTCGAGGGCGCCTGGGGTGCCGGCGACGCGACCGCCGTCCCCGACCTCACCGGAGGCGGAGTGGGCGGCTACTGCGTCCCCAACGCCCAGCACGCGGTGCGCCAGGGCAAGCTGATGGCGAAGAACATCGTCGCCGTCCTGCGCGGCGAGACCCCGAAGGACTACTTCCACAAGAACGCCGGAGCCGTCGCCGGTCTCGGCATCGGAGTCGGCGTCTTCCAGTCGGGCAAGATCGCGATCAAGGGCTTCCCGGCCTGGGTCATGCACCGCGGCTACCACGGTCTCGCGATGCCGTCGTGGGAGCGCAAGCTCCGGGTGGTCGGCGGCTGGGCCGCCAACCTGGTGCTCGACCGCGACATCGCCTCGATCGAAGCCCGCGAGAACCCGCGCGGCTCCTTCGAGACCTACGCGTCGCGTCCGCGTCCGGCGGCCCCCGCCGCCGCTCCGGCCGAGACCCCCGGCCCCGCCGGCGCTCCCGTCCCCGTGGGCGGCGAGCCGGCCAAGTCCTGACGTCCCGGTGGGAGGCGCGAGCGATCGCTCCTCCCATCGGCCGCCCCCATAGCCCAACGGCAGAGGCAGACGACTTAAAATCGTTTCAGTCTGGGTTCGAGTCCCAGTGGGGGCACTCCTCTCCTTCTCGCGTCACGCGATCTTCTTCGGCAGTCCGTGAGACGGGCACCGCGGCCGCCGTCTCGGGGCCCAATCGCCGCACACTCCGGCTCGAGGTGGCGAAGGCCGTGGCGGCCAGGATGGCGGCGGCGCAGCCGAGGAGCGTGCTCCGGGTGCCGTGGATCTCGGCGAGCGGGCCGACGAGGGCCTCGCCCAGCGGAACGGCGACGAACGAGCCGACCATGTCGTAGGAGTAGACGCGCGCCAGCGCCTCGCGGGGGACGTGGGTCTGCAGCGACTGGTCCCACGCGATCGCGAAGACCTCGAGTGCGACACCGCCGAGAGCGAAGGCGACGAGCAGCACGGTCAGCTCCGGGGCGATGGCGAGGGTCGCGACGGGGACCGCCGTCAGCGCCATCAGCGCCACGCCGATGCCGAGTGCTCGGCGCGGGCGCCAGCGGAGGGCGAGCAGGGCGCCGAGAGCGAGGCCCAGTGTCTGCGCGGCGATGACCAGACCCCAGGCCGCTCGGCCGAAGGAGGCGTCGGCGATCACCGGCCCGAGGACCGTTGTCGCGCCGACGAAGGCGGCGTTGAGGACGGTGAACTGAGCGACGACGATCCACACCCAGCGCCGGCTCGAGAACTCCCGCCAACCGTCGCGGAGATCGCTGATCACGCCTCCGCCGGTGGCGTGGGGCCGATCATCGCAGGGCGTGCGAATCCGCGCGTACAGGGCGGCGGCGACGGCGAAGCCGGCGGCATCCACCGCCAGTCCCCACCCCGGCCCGACGACGGCGACGAGTGCCGCTCCGCCGGAGGCGCCGACGATGCTCCCTCCGTTCAGCCCGAGGCGGAGCAGGGCGTTCGCCGGGCGGAGGAGGTGCTCAGGCACGGTCTCGGGGACCATCGCCGCGGCGGCCGGCAGGCTCACCGCGGCGACGGCACCGTTGAGCAGGCTCAGGACGACCAGGACCCCGAGCGTCGCCGTTCCGTTGATGACGAGAGCGGCGACGAGGCACTGCGTCGCGGCAGCGGCGAGCGAGGACCCGACGAGGACGATCGAGCGGGGGAGCCGGTCGGCGATCACTCCGCCGAGCAGGAGGACCGCGACGTTCGCGAGCGAGCGTGCGGCGACGACCAGGCCGAGGTCCACGGCCGACCCCGTCAGATCCAGGACGGCGAAGGTGAGGGCGAGGGGAGCGAGCGAGTTCCCGAGGATGCTGGTCGAGCGGGCCGCGAGCAGCCACCGGAACGGGCGGTGGGTGAGGGGTCCGCCTCGCGCCGGGCCGGGGGAGGTGGCGGTCGCCATGGCCCGCGTCACGGTCGCCGGAGGGGGAACAGCACGGCCGACATCGACACCGGTCCGGTTCCAGGGGTCCGCGGAGTGCGCGCAGCGGCGTGCAGCAGAGCGGAGGCCTCGCCGACGTGGCGGACCACTCGCCGCCAGGTCTCGGGGTCGACCCAGAGCTCGGCGTCCGTGGACAGCTGGGGGCCGTCGATCCGCTGTCCTGCGCGGCGCCTCAGCTCCTCGATCAGTGCGTCGAGGTAGGCGCTGTGGTCCTCCCGCGAGACCGCCCCGCGCGGCTGATCGACGTCGAAGGGGAGAGCGGAGGTCTCGTGCCGGTACCGCTTGGCCTCGCCGCCGCGCACCCGCACCGTCTCGACCACACGGACGAGGCCGGCGCGCTCCAGGACCCGCAGGTGATAGCTCGCGGTCGCCTGCGAGAATCCGAGCTCACGACCCGCCTCGGCAGCGCTGAGGGCGGCTCCGGTGACCAGCGAGAGCAGCCGGAGCCGGAGCGGATGCGCGGTGGCGCGCAGTTCGTCGAGGGAGGACATGCCGCCATCGTCACTCGCGAGCGAACGACCGTCAAATGTCCCTTTGGGGGTCGGGTGAACCCCTCCCGCTCAGCGACGGAGCGTCGGGCAGCGGTCGACGCTAGGCGGCGCGGGCATGCGCGCTCTTCTCGAGGGGCACCGCCGCCTCGAGCATCGGCGTGCTCAGCAGCGCGGCCTCGATCACGCCGGTGAGCTCGCCCGGTGCGCAGTCGGCGCACAGCACGACGAGGTCGTCGACATCACCCGCTCCGGAGCGGTCGAGGACGAGGGAGTCGGTTCCGCAGCTTCCGCATTCGATCATGCGGGTACCGTACGTCCGACCTCCGACATCGGCGGGAGGGGGCTCGGCGGGTCGGTCGGCGGATACCGCCCGGTCCCGGAGCCGTCAATCCCCACCCCCGCCCGCCGACCTCCCCTAGAGTCGTCACCAGGCGGTTCTCGCGCCCGTTCGGAGCGCCTGCGCCTCGGTCGCGGGGGTCGGTTCGGCCGGATCACCGGGGGACGCGCTCGCCGAGTGCGACCCTCCTTTCGTGCCCGCGGGCACCGTCACGTACCGCCCGGCGACGGGCGGCAGGAGGCCTCCATGGGGAAGCTGCTCTACGGCGCCTCGGGCGTCGAGATCGAGTTCGACGACCGAACGCTCACACACGTCCAGATCGTGATCGCCAACAAGCTGCGGCGGCGCGAGAGCTTCTTCTTCTCCTGGCGCGACGACCCCGCGGTCGGCGACGGGCGCTCCAGCATCTGGCTGGACCCGACGGTGCCGCTGTACTTCAAGTACTTCGGCGGGCGGGTGCCCTCGATCAACCGCACCTGGATCGACCTGCTCACCGTGTCGGCGAACTCCTCGGGCGGGCTCCAGCTCGTCCAGGAGCCCGACGCCGCGCCGACCCCGCCGCCGAAGGGCGAGCAGGGCGCCTGACGCGCCCGGGCCCGCTCGTCCTGCACCGCCCGACCCCTTCATCCCAGGAAGAGCGATCATGAAGCGCGAAGTCTCGGCCCACCTCACCCTCGACGTCGCGCAGCCCGCGATGCTCGTCTTCTCGATCGCCGTCGCCTCGGCGTACGGTGCGCGCGAGACGCTGTCGATGTCGGTCGACGATCGACCGGTCTCTCCGCGCGAGGTCCTCGATCAGCACGGCACCCGGCTGCACGTGCTCGAGGCCGAGCGCGGTCGGCTCGTCGTCGACTACAGCGCGAGCATCGAGGGGCGCCTCGGCCCCCTCGACGGGGAGGAGGTGGACAGGCTGCGCTACCTGCGCCCCAGCCGCTACGCCGAGTCCGACATCCTCTCGGCGACGGCCCGCGCCGAGTTCTCGGGACTCTCGGGGCAGGATCTCCTGGGCGCCGTCAGCTCGTGGGTCGGCACCCGACTGGCCTACGTGACGGGCTCGAGCCTGCCGACGGACGGAGCGGAGCGCACCCTGCTCGCCCGCCGTGGCGTCTGCCGCGACTTCGCGCACCTCGTCGTCGCCCTGCTGCGCGCTCTCGATGTCCCGGCGCGCCTCGTCGCCGTCTACGCCCCCGGGCTCGCGCCGATGGACTTCCACGCGGTCGCCGAGGCGTGGGTCGACGGCGAGTGGCACGTGGTCGACGCGACCACCCTCGCCCCGCGACCGAGTCTCGTGCGGATCGCCACAGGGCGCGACGCGGCCGACACCGCCTTCCTGAGCGTGTACGACGGCATCGCGACGCTGGGGGAGCTCGTCGTCAGCGCGGTCGCCGACGTCCTGCCCGACGACGACGTGCGCCGTCTGGTCACGATCGGCTGAGCCGGCCGCTACTCCGGATCCACGAAGCGGCGCCACGCCCAGATCGACGTGCAGACCGCCCCGAAGGCGACGACCGCGAGGACCGAGGGCCCTGCGCCTCCGTCGGTCGACCACGCCGTGATGGTCGGGGTCAGCAGGAGGAAGAGCACGGTCGTCGACAGCAGCGTGAGCCCCAGCCAGAGGGCCGGCGACCAGCGCAGGATGCTCTGACCTGCTGGGCGCCCGACCGGGAAGAGCAGGACGACGCTCGAACCCACGGCGAGCAGGGTGGTCGCGCTGAGCACCTCCGCGCCGAGAACGGCGACGAACGTCCCGTCGGCCGGCACGAGGGCGGAGGCGCCCCAGGCGAGTCCGCCGAGTGCCAGGAGGGACACGACGCGGGCGGTCGCCAGCTTGGCGCGATCGATGGCGGACGCGCCCTCGGGCAGCAGGAGCCCGATCACGACGCCGAAGAGGAACGCGGGGTCGAGTCCGGCGAAGCGCGAGAGCAGTGCGGCGCCTCCGACGAGCAGCAGCGCCCGGGGCGAGGCGGCGACACCGATCCCGGGGAGGCCGAGGCGGCGTCCCAGCACGGCGGGCACTCCGGCCGCGACGGCGTTCACGAGAGCCACGGCGATGATCACGGCGATCAGGAGCCGGAGGTAGGCGGGCTGCCCGTCGACGCGTCCCGACAGCAGCACGAGGCCCGCCGCGCAGCCGATCATCCCGATCACCATCGTCCGCTGCGAGGGGGCGGCGCGCTCCGGCCGGTCCTCGAACTCGATGCGGGCGCGGTTGCGTCCGGTGAGCCGCCAGGTGCGCGGCGCTCGGGGCGCGCGGCCCGCGACGGCGAGACGGGCCGGAACGACCACGAGGGCGAGGGAGGCGATCGCCAGAGCGAGCGAGCGCATCCAGTCGGCCATCGTCACGAGCGGGGCGCCGGCGGAGAGCGCCGTGGTCATGCCCGTCGCGGCGCTCCAGCCGCCGGGCGCCGATCCGCCGTCCGGCGGGGTGACGGGGGCGGGAGGCCCGTCCGTCGGGGCCGCACCGGGAGCGGGTGCCTCGGTCGCGCCGGGTGGCGCACTGCCCTGCGGGGTCGTCGGCGCGGTCTGGCCGGGTCGCGACGGAGTCGCGGTGGCGGAGGGACGCGGCGTGGTCGACTGCGGAGTCGGCGACGACGAGCCGGGAGAGCCCGACGGACTCGCTCCCGGACCGGTCGCGCTCGCACTCGGAGTCGGCGCGGTCGCCGACGGGGTCGGGCTCGTCGTCGCCGCGAAGGTGACATCGAGCCAGGGGCTCGGCGAGCTGTAGTTGCCGGCAGCGTCCCCGGCGATCGCAGACACGCGGTGCGCGCCCGCCGTGATGGTGCCTCCGGTGCAGGTCCAGACGCCGCCGGTCACCGCGGCGTCGCAGGTGTTGACCCGGTCGACGTAGACGAAGGCGCGCGTGCCGTCGACTCCGGTGCCCGTGTACACCGCGCCGGTGAGGGGGAGCGCGGCGCCCGCTGCGGGAGACGTCACGGTGGGCGCGTCGGGTTCGACGGTGTCGACGACGAGGGTCACCGCGGCACTCGGCGGTGAGACCGCGCCACCGGCGAAGGAGGCGGTCTGCGTCGCGGTGACGCGGTAGCTCCCGGCTGCGGGAGTCGGCGCGAGCTGGCAGAACCAGCGGCCCGAGGAGTCGGCGGTGGCCAGGCACGAGGCGCCGCCGTCGGAGGTCGCGGCGACGCCGGCTCCGGGGTACGCCGTTCCGCTGACGGAGCCCGCGGAGGTCGCCGAGCCGTCGACGGATTCGATCACGGGCGGACCGAGGACGGCGACGCCGACGCTCGTCGAGGTCGTCCCGCCCGCTGCGAGAAGCTCGACGGCCGTCAGGGTGAAGCGGCCGTCGGCGAGCTCGAACGAGCAGCTCCACGTGTCGTCGGCCGCGACCGTCGCGATGCAGGCCGGGTCGCCGCCCGCCTGAGTGCCGACCTGGATCTGGTCGCCGGCCGTCCCGGTGCCGGTCACGGTGATCGAGCGGCCCGGGAGGAGAGTGCCCGAGGCGGGCGAGGTGATCGTGAGCGGTGCGGCCGCCAGGGCGGACGGGGCGATCAGGCCTGCCGCAGCGCCCACGGTGGCGAGGACGAGCGCGAGGAGGACACCCGACCTGCGGGATCGGCGGAGCCGACCCATCGGGACGCCCGATGAACCCCCCGGCACTGCCACGTCGACGCTCGCTATCACGTTGCGTCCATTGCACGGGGGCGCACGGGCAGTGTCAAGCGCGCCGCACCGTCGTTGCACGATGTACATCGACGGAAGGGGGGTGCTCCTCCGCGCGGAGGAGTGGTGGTCGGGTCGGGAGAGCGCTTCCGCGACAATATACCCATCCCACTAAGGCTCGGAGGAGAAGATGCGCGAGGACGAGGCACGCGGGCGCGATCGGCAGCAGGTGCGCGCCGAGGCCGTGCGCTTCGACGACCCGCGCGAACTCGGGCGGCTGCTGCCGGCGGGGCTGCGCATCGGGCTCGCGCAGAGCGCCTTCCAGACCGAGGGCTCGCTCGAGACCGGCGGGCGCGGACGCTCGGTGTGGGATGACTTCGCGCTGCGCCGCGGGACGATCGCCGAGGAGGCGACGCCCGAGATCGCGACCGACTTCTTCCTCCGCTGGCGCGAGGACCTCGCCCTGATGGTCGACCTCGGCATCGACGAGCTGCGGCTCTCGATCGCGTGGCCGCGCCTCCAGCCCGAGGGGCGCGGCCCGATCGATAACGGCGGCATGGGCTTCTACGACCGCGTGCTCGACGCTCTCGCCGAGGCGGGCCTCCGGGTCGCGCTGACCCTGCACCACCGCGACACGCCCTCGGCGCTCAGCGGCGGGTGGATGAACCGCGACACGGCTCTCCGCTTCGGCGACGTCGCCTTCGAGATCGGATCGCGTCTCGGCGACCGCGTGGCCGACTGGATCACTCTCGATCAGCCGTCGACCGTGATGCTCGAGGGCTATGCGCTCACGAGGCAGGCTCCCGCCGCCGGGCGGCTCTTCAACGCCCTGCCCGCGCTGCACCACCAGCTCCTCGGTCACGGAGTCGCCGTCGAGGCGCTCCGGGCCGCCGAGGTCGCCGGGCGCATCGGCCTCGTGGACGCCCTCGCTCCGGTCGAGCCCGCGAGCGAGTCGGAGGAGGACGGCGCCTGGGCCGCGCTGGCCGACGTCCTGCGCAACAGGCTCGTCGCCGACGCCGTGCTGACGGGCGCCTATCCGGCGGGGCCGGGGGAGCTGCCGCCGTTCCTCGAGGCGCTGGAGCGCGTCGATCCGCGCGACCTCGAGCGGATACGCGCCCCGCTCGACTTCTACGCCGTGGCGCCGCTCGCGCCGCAGCGCATTGCGGCCGGGCGCGATCCCGCCGCGCCGGTCGGGGTGGGTGCGCCACCCGCGCTGCCGTTCCACGAGCGGCCCTGGCCCGAGCTCGACCGGACCGGCGACGGCTCACCGTCCGCCCCGTGGGCGCCGGTGGCCGTGCTGCGACGGCTGGTCGAGCGCTACGGCGACTCCCTTCCTCCGCTGGTCGTCACGGCACTCGGAGCGAGCTACCCCGACAGCATCGACCGCCACGGCGCGATCGTCGACACCGAGCGCATCCGCTGGCTCGGCGCGCACCTCGGGGCGCTCGCCGAGGCCGTCCACGAGGGGCTGCCTCTCGAGGCGGTGCAGCTGTGGACCCTGGTGGACGCGTTCGAGTGGCAGCACGGCTACACCCGCCCGCACGGACTCGTCGCGCTCGAGCGCCACGGCGCCGATCGCGTCCCGAAGGCCTCGTTCGACTGGCTGCGGCGGGTGCTCGACGCCCGCTCCTGACGACGCGGCGTGCGAGACTGCCGCGATGCAGAGCCTCCTCGCCCTCGCCTCGATCCTCCACGCCGAGCCGGGGGCCGTCCTCGCGGCGCTTGCTGAGGTCGTCGCGGACGACGACGGCGCCTGGGTGCCCGCCGGCGACTCGCTCGAGCGCCGGCTTCCGGTCGTCGGGCTCGAGCAGTGGCGCGTCCTGCCCGACGAGGAGGGCTCGCGGGTCGAGTTCGAGATCGTGGCGTCGGCGGCGTCGTCCGCTCTCGCGGGTGTCCTCGCGCGGAGGCGGATCCGCGCGGCGCCGGAGCGGTTCCGCGCCGTCGTCACCGCCCTCGCCGACCGCGTCGAGGAGCGCTGAGGGCGGCCCTGTCACCAGAAAAGAGGATTGCTCACCAAAGAGGTTCTCGGGAAACCTGGCAGCGAACACTTCCTCACGACTGGAGACGATGATGGCGCTGTCAATGAAGATGCGACTGATCGGGGCGACCTTCGCCGCGTTGGCTTTCACTTAGCGGTTGCCCCTCCAGCAGAAGCGGCGAGCGGCCCAGGCGGTCGTGTTATCACCTGCACGGTGAAAGTGCAGTATCCGCACAACTCGTCTCATGTCGGCGGCACGATCAATGTCCCGTCCGACATCAAATGCACAAATGGGGTCGACTCGATCCACTCGTCAACCGGTCTTCGTGGTACTCAGTCCGCGAATGGCTGGAAACAGAAGTACAACGACTTCTACGTCTCGTCAAACGCCGCCAAGCCTTGCAAGAACGGCACCTACTGGGGAGTCGGCTCTGGAACAGTGACCTTCCCTTCGGGCTACCCTCCCCGGGCCAGAACATGGAGGGCGGCGGTGCCACGAGGGCCGTCGACTGCTCGAAGAGGTCGTCTGTCGACAGCGCCGATTCGACGGCGAGTGATGGGGCGGTGTACTACCAGATCACTGCAACCGCTGAGGGAGGTCGATGAATGCTGGAACCCTGGTCCGACGTCGGGCCATCTGAATGGGTGACTCGAGGGTCGACCGACACGCGTCTCACGGTCGGTGGTCTCATACCCGCGAAGTACCCCGCGTATGCGCGGGTGCTGCACTCCGTTCCTCCGGACACATGGTCGTCTCTCGCGGCTCGTGCGGGCATCCCTCTATCGCCGACAGTGCAGTGGGATCACATCGACGTGTCGTCGGAGGGAGAGCCATCTGGACTGGCTCCGCGCGTCGGCTTCCTTCTCCCGGACGACGCGCGACGCCTCTCCGCCGTTCTCGAGGCGCAGACGACGGCTCCTGACTCGTGCTGGTTCGGACTCTGGGAGGGCTGGGCCGACGCCGTGGCTCCTCGAGAGGCGGCGATTTTCGCATGGTCGCTGAGAGATCTAGCCCTCTTCCACGGGGCCGTCGACGATGTGCTGGGATTCCCTGGCGAGCGAACTCCCGCGGTCTGGTGGCCAGAGGACCGCTCCTGGTTCGTGGTGACCGAGGTCGACTACGACAGCACCATCGTCGGCGGCACGCAGGCGTGCATCGATGCCGTCGTCGGCTGCTGTCTCGAGGTATTGCGCATCGGGCCTGAGGACGATCTCCTGCTCCGTTGAGAGGCCTGGCCGCGGCCCCCGTCCGGGGAATGCCTGAGCAGTTCTCGCTGTTATCTCGTGTGACGGGCCGGGGCTTCGGAGCTCCGTCCACAGGACCGCTCGGAGGAGCACGAGGCATATGGCAGGAACAGGCATCAGCAAGGCACGGGGATCACGCGGCGGCGACGAGGAGATCGTGTACCGCCGGCACGCCAACGGCCGCGGCATGGTCGCGCCCGGATCGCGAGTGGCGGCCACCGCCTACGTCGAGACGGGCGCGTACGTCGAGCCCGGGGCGAACGTCGGCGAGCGCGCCTGGATCGGCGCAGGCAGCTGGATCGATCGCGACGCCATGATCGGGCACAGCGCCTTCATCGGCGCGAACGTGCACGTCGGGCCCGAGGCGATCGTCGGCCCCGGCGCGCGGATCGGCAGCTACTCGAGGATCGGCGACTCCGCGGTCATCGCCACCGGTGCACGAGTCGACCGCGACACGTTCGTGGCTTCCGGGAGCCGGTTCGGTCTCGACGAGAGCGCTCGCGAGTCCGGCAGCCGCGCCGCGTAGCACCACCACGACGACCCTGTTCCGCGGGCTTCCAGAAGCCGCGGAATAGGGTCGTCGTCATGTTCGAACTCCATCACCTCAGCGCTCAGGAGCAGTGGGACTGGCTGCAGCGCGGCGAGGTCACCCCGCTCGAGCTCACCGAGCACTACCTCGCCCGCATCGAGCGTCTGAACGGCGAGTTGGGTGCCTTCACGACCGTGACGGCCGAGGCGGCGCGCGAGCGGGCGGCGTCGCTCGCCTCCGGTGCTCTGCCGTGCACTGCGGCGCTCTGGGGACTGCCGAGCGGTGATAAGGACCTCTGGCGCCGCGCGGGGGTGCGCACCACCTTCGGATCGCGACTGCGCGCGGACTTCGTGCCGGACGCCTCCGATGAGATCGTCGACGCGCTCGACGCCGCGGGGGCGGTCAGCCTGGGCAAGACGGCGGCGCCGGAGTTCGGCATGCCGTCGTACACCGAGAGCCTGGTCGGGCCGCCGGCGGTCACGCCCTACGACACCCGGCTCGGGGCGGGCGGGTCCAGCGGAGGCGCGGCGGTCGCCGTGGCCGCGGGCCTGCTCCCGTTCGCGCCGGCCTCCGACGGGGGCGGGTCGATCCGCATCCCGGCCGCGGCCTGCGGACTCGTTGGGTTGAAGCCGTCGCGCGGCCGGGTGCCCGCTCTCTCCGGAGTCGGTGGAGTCGGCGGGCTCACGGTGGCCGGACCGATCGCGCGCTCGGTCGCGGACGCGGGGCTGCTGCTCGAGGGGCTGCTGGAGCGCCGGAACGGCGTGATCCCCTCCCGGTACGCGCTGTCGGCGCCGGGCGACGGGGACGGCTCGTTCCTCGGTGCCGCGGTGCGCGGGGAGGGGCGGTTCCAGATCGGTGTCCTCACACAGTCACCGTGGGACGACACCCACGAGATCGGTCTCGCACCGGAGGCTCGCGCGGCGCTCGAGGAGGGCATCGCTGCGCTGGACGCGCTCGGTCACGGCCTCGAGGAGGCATCGCTGCCTCCGAGCGCCGCCTATCCCGACGCGTTCCGCACCCTGTGGCAGAGCGGTGCCGCCACGCTGCCCGTCGAGGGGGACGACCTCGACCTCCTCGAGGCGCTCACGCGATGGCTCGTGACGGAGGGGCGCCGCCGCTCCGCCCGCGCGATCATGGAGGCCGCGGGCGTGCTGTCGGCGTACGAGCGCGCCGTGATCGCCGCCTTCTCGGGATTCGACGCGGTGCTCACGCCGTCGATGACCATGACTCCGCGCCCCGTCGGCTGGTACGACGCGGAGGATCCGGAGCGCAACTTCGCGCAGCAGGTGCAGTACACGCCCTACACGTCCTTCGTGAACGTGAGCGGGCTGCCGGCGATCGCCCTCCCGCTGAGCGTCACCGAGGGCGGCCTGCCGATGGGCGTCCAGCTGATCGGGCGGCCGGGCGGCGAAGCGGTGCTGCTGTCGATCGGCGCGCAGCTCGAGCGGCGGGCGCGCTGGCAGCGGAGGCATCCGCCGCAGTGGTGACACCCTGCGCTGCGACACCCGGTGGATGGTCAGCCTCCGGCCGTTGTCGCTGAGGTTAGGCATGCCTATACTTACCTACAAATGTGCATGTTCGAGGGACGCGAGACGGACGCCGTGGCGGCGCCGTCGGTCGACGCCAAGCAGTTCCTGATCGCCGGCGACGAGACCGTCGTCCCGTGGATCCAGAGCATCCTCGACGATCTCCCGGCGAACGCCCGCGGCCAGGTCTTCATCGAGGTCGACGACGCCCGCGGACTCCCGCCGCTCGCCGCGCCGGGGCGCGTCTGCGTGACCTGGCTCGGCCGGTCGACGCGATCGGGTGCGCCCGGTACTGGTGCGCTCTGCGGCCGCGGCGAAGCGCTCGACCGAGCGGTCCGCGCCTGGGTCGGCGAGATGTCGGTGGTCGATCGCGACTATCCCTGGGCCGACGACCGTCACGACTTCTGCGCGTGGATCGGCGGTGCCGGACCGCTCGTCGCCGAGCTCGCGTTCGATGTCGAGGTGCGTCTGCGCGTGTCGGCCGAGCACGCGACGCGCTCGCTCTGATCCCGCCCTCGTGGATCCGGCGATTTAGGTAAGCCTTACCTCTCGTGCGATACTGAGGCGATGCCTCCGACGACCGACGCCCCCGCCCGCCCGGCCTACCGGCCGTTCCTCGCCACCGTCGCCCGCGCGACCAGGATCGCGCCGCACTTCATCCGCGTGACGCTGACCGGCGACGAGCTCGCCGCAGTCGGCTGCACCGGCCCCGACCAGCGGATCAAGCTCGTCGTCCCGACAGCGACGTCGAGTGCCGAGGACTTCATGGGCTCCGTCGCCGATCCGGCCGGCCCCGACGGCCTCGCACCCGACTGGTACACCCGCTGGCGCGACCTGCCCGACGAGCAGCGCAACCCGCTCCGGACCTACACGATCAGGGCGACGCGCCCCGAGGCGGCCGAGGTCGACGTCGACTTCGTGGCGCACGGCGACACCGGGCCCGCCTCGGCCTGGGTCGAGTCGGCGGCGCCGGGGGCGCGCGTCGTCATCATCGCGCCCGACTCGCGCTCCGAGATCGCCGGCGGTGGCGTCGAGTGGCATCCCGGGGCGGCGACCACGCTGCTCCTGGCCGGAGACGAGACAGCCGTCCCCGCCATCAGCGCGATTCTCGAGAGCCTCGCCGAGGATGCGACCGGCGCGGCGTTCCTCGAGGTGCCGACCGCCGAGGACCGGCTCGCGCTGCGCCACCCCGCCGGCGTGAGCGTCACCTGGCTGGTCCGATCGTCGGGAGCGGCTCCCGGCGCCGCGCTCGGCTCCTCCGTCCGCACGTGGGCGACCCGGTTCCTGACGGCGCACCACCGCGGCGTCGAGGTCTCCGATGTCGACGTCGACAGCGAGATCCTCTGGGAGGTCCCGGAGGAGAGCAAGGACCCGGGCCTCTACGCGTGGATCGCCGGCGAGGCCGGCGCGATCAAGCTGATCCGCCGCTGCCTCGTGACCGAGCTCGGCCTCGACCGCCGGCGCGTCGCGTTCATGGGCTACTGGCGCACAGGTCGCTCCGAAGCGAACTGAGGTCGCGGGTCTCCGCACGGCCATCTGCGGCGTTGTCGTCGGTTGCGATACCTCCGGTATCGCGCCCTCCTCCGCCTTGCAGCTGACCGCGCGGAGACCCGCGATGACGGTGCGGGCCTCCGCACGGCCATCTGCGGCGTTGTCGTCGGTTGCGGTACCTCCGGTATCACGCCCTCCTCCGCTTTGCAGCTGAGCGCGCGGAGACCCGCGATGACGGGCACCTCCGAGCAGGGGTGTGAGGAGACCCCGGTGGCGGGTCAGAGGGTGGGCGGGACGCCGACCAAGCGGCTCGAGAGGGTCCAGAGGTCGCGGCCCAGCTGCCGGTCGCGGGCCTGGGCGGCGAGGGCGCCTCCGGGCGTGAGGCCATCGAAGTAGGTGCCACTCGCGGCGCCGACGTCCGGCTCCGAGATCAGGGTGATCAGCGGAACGGCGCCGGCCTCGGCCGAGATGCCGAACGAGCCCGACGACATGCTCGTCGCGAGCTTCATCAGGCGCGAGTCGCCCCCGAAGCCGGTCGAGACGACCCCCGGGTGGAAGGAGTACGCGTCCACCGCGGTCGGGAGCAGTCGCTCCGCGAGCTCGCGGATGAACAGGATCGTCGCGAGCTTCGACGTGCCGTAGGCGCGCCAACCGCCGAGCCATGGGCCCCTCCTGCGGTCGAGGTCGTCGAGCCTCAGGTGCCCGAACCGGTTCGCGAGACTCGCCGTCGACACGACGCGCGCGCCCGGACGCTCGCGGCCGGTCTCGATGAGGCGGGGGAGCAGGAGCCGCGTCAGCAGGAACGGCGCGAGGTGGTTGCTCTGGATCGTGCGCTCGTAGCCGTCTGCGGTCTCGCCGCGCTGCGACACGAGGCCGCCCGCGTTGTTGGCGAGCACGTCGATGCCGTCGTACCGGGACAGCAGTGCGTCGGCGAGCGAGCGCACGTCGTCGAGCCGGTCGAAGTCGGCGAGGAACGGCTCACCCCCGACGGCGGACGCGACCGCACGGGTGCGCTCCGCGTTCCGCCCGACGACGGCGACCGCGGCGCCCGCCGAGGCGAGCTCGGCCGCCGCGACCTTGCCGATGCCGGAGCTCGCTCCGGTGAGCACGACGACGCGCCCCTTCATGTCAGCGACCACGGAGGTATCCGCCCTTCTCGAGACCGGCTTCGATCTCGAATCGATTGCGCAGCGGATCGCGGCCCGCCACGAAGTAGGCGAACGGGAACCACATCCCGAATCGCTTCCACTGCTGCTTGTGCACGGCCTCGTGCTCGAGGACGCGGTCCGACGCGTTGTCGTCGGTGTAGTAGCTCGTGCCCACGCAGGATCCGCCTCGGCCGAACGACCACGAGGGCATCCCCGTGAAGACGACGAGTCCGTTCCGGCGCTCGACGCGCCCCGTGCTCCAGAGCGCACCCCAGGCGAGCCCCACCGCGCAGGCGAAGAGGTAGCCGGGTCGCGTGATCGCCGGGTCGAGGGCGACCCTGGCGACGGCGCGGCGCAGCGGGACCGACTGCAGGAGGCTCACGCGCTGTCGCGCCCGTAGGTCTCGAGCAGCCGGAGCCAGACCTCGCTGATCGTCGGGTACGACGGCACCGCGTGCCAGAGCCGCGAGAGCGGCACCTCGCCGACGACCGCGATCGTGGCCGAGTGGACGAGCTCGCCGACCTCCTTGCCGACGAACGTCACCCCGAGCACCACCGAGCGCTCCTCGTCGACGACCATCCGAGCGGTGCCCGTGTAGCCGACGGCGGTGAGGGAGGCGCCCGCGACCGAGCCGATCTCGTAGTCGACGACGCGGGTGCGGTAGCCGGCCTTCTCGGCGGCGGCCGCGGTGAGGCCGACGGAGGCGACCTCGGGGTCGGTGAAGACGACCTGAGGCACGGCCTCGTGGTCGGCGGTCGCCACGTGGGCACCCCAGGGGGAGTCGTGCACGGTCGCGCCGGTGCTGCGGGCGACGATCACGTCGCCAGCGGCGCGCGCCTGGTACTTGCCCTGGTGCGTGAGAAGGGCCCGGTGGTTGACGTCGCCGACTCCGTAGAGCCAGGGAGCGCCCGAACCGACGGGCCGGCCATCGGCGCCGAGCACGAGCATCGTGTCGTCGACGTCGAGCGAGGACCCGGGCTCCAGTCCCACCGTCTCGAGCCCGATGTCGCGGGTGTGCGGGGCGCGACCGGTGGCCGCCAGGATCTCGTCGGCCTCGAGACTCTCTCCGCCCTCGAGCGTGACCGCGACGGTGCCGTCGGCGCGGCGCTCGACGGAGGCGGGGGAGGCGCCGATCCGCAGATCGACGCCGAGCGCGCGGAGGGAGTCGCCGACGAGCTCACCGGCGAACGGCTCGAACGGGGCGAGCAGTCCGCTGCGGGCGAGCAGGGTCACGGAGGAGCCGAGGCCGGCGTAGGCCGTGGCCATCTCGCAGGCGACGACGCCTCCTCCGACGACGATGAGGCGAGCGGGCACCGACTCGGCGCTGGTGGCCTCCCGGCTCGTCCACGGAGCCGCGTCGCGCAGGCCCGGGACGTCGGGGACGACGGCGGTGGTGCCGGTCGCGACAGCGACCGCTGCACGCGCGTGCAGGACCCGGACGGATCCGTCGGGCGCGGTCACGCTGACCTCGCGCTCGCCGCTCAGTCGGCCGTGCCCGCGGACGAGCTCGATGCCCGCCCCGTCGAGCCACTGGACCTGCCCGTGGTCGTCCCAGTTGCTCGTGACGGAGTCGCGGTGCGCCAGCAGGGCCGCCACGTCGACGCCGCCGGTCACGGCCTGCGCCGCCCCCGGGAGGTCGCGAGCGGCCCGGAGCGCCATCGGCGCGCGCAGCAGCGCCTTCGAGGGCATGCAGGCCCAGTAGGAGCACTCGCCGCCGACGAGCTCGCTCTCGACGACCGCGGCGGTCAGTCCGCCCTGGACGGCCCGGTCGGCGATGTTCTCGCCGACGGGACCGGCTCCGATGACGATCAGGTCGAACTCGTCCGCGGAGGCGGTGCTGGTGTTCTCGGTGCTCATGGTCTCTCCCGCTTCGTCGCGGGCGCGTCGAGCGCCCCGCTGGGTGTCTGCCGCTCGCGCATCAGTGCGCGGGGACGATCTCGGCCCGCCAGCCGTCGTAGCGCCCGCCCTCGCGCTCGACCGCGTCGACGACCTGGCGGAGGAACGCGCTGGTCGCCTCCTCGTCGACGGCCGCGTGGTGGCTGGCCACCAGCACGTGGCGGAGCCGGAGCCTCGAGATCGCGATCTCGTAGCCGGAGGCGACGAGGGTGCGCGCAGCCCGGCGCGCTCTGCCGCGGCCGAGGAAGACGGCGAAGTGGTCGACCTCGCGCAGCTCCCAGACCTGGTCGCCGTAGCGGAGGCGGATCTCGAGCTGCTGCGCCGCGCGCTCGCGCTGGGCGTCGTAGACGGAGCGGTTCTCGGGTGCGCGGATCACGGTCTCGTCGCTCATCGGCCGGTGAACTCCGCGGTCTCGCGGGCGAGGAACGCCTCCATGCCGATCCGGGCGTCGTCGGACGACGCGAGGCGCGCGAGCTCGGCGGGCAGGGCGGCCGACGCCGCCGTGTCACCGGAGGAGACGGCGAGACGGGCGTTCGCCAGTGCCGCCTGCACCGCGAGCGGCGCCTGGGCGGCGATCCGGGCGGCGAGGGCGTGCGCGGCCTCCGCGACGGTGCCGTCGGGCACGACCTCCTGCACGAGCCCGATGCGGTGCGCCTCGACAGCATCGAAGGTGTCGCCCGTGAGGATCCAGCGCATCGCATCGCCCCAGCCCGCCGCGCGCGGGAAGCGCAGGGAGGCGCCGCCGAACGGCAGGATGCCGCGGGACACCTCGATCTGGCCGAAGCGGGTCGACTCCGCAGCGACGACCACGTCGCTCGCGAGCGCCAGCTCGATGCCGAGCGTGAGACAGATGCCGTGGACGCCGATCACGACGGGCTTCGAGACCGGTCGGGTCCGCAGCCCCCACGGATCGAGACCGCCCTCGAGCACGAAGTCGAGGCCCCCCGCACCGATGCGCGGGCCGATGTCGGCGAGGTCGAGCCCGGCGGTGAAGTGCTCGCCCGAGGCCAGCACGACGCCCACGCGGAGCTCCGGGTCGCGGTCCAGGTCGCCGTAGGCGGCGGCGAGAGCGCTCAGCATCGCGATGTCGGCGGCATTGCGCTTCCCGGGGCGGTCGAGCACGATCTCGAGGACGTGGCCGCGGCGCTCGGTGCGCACACGAGGCTCAGTCGCAGTCATCGTTCCTCCGCTCGGGTCGCGTTCGTCCATCCTGCCGTGCGCCACCGACACGCGGGCGGCGACGGCCGGGGATTGACGGGGGTCGCTCAGGCCCCGCGAGTCAGCGCGCCGACGATCCGGAGGATCGTGGACAGGTCGTCGACCGCCGCGGCGGGGGAGGCGGGTGCGAACGAGGTGACGGCGGCACCCGCGAGCGGGAAGCGCGCTCGCAGCGCTTCCAGTGAGGCGATCAGACGTGCGGCGGGCACCCCGAACGGCACCGGATCGAAGAGCCCCGCGATGTCGGCGGGGTCGAGCACGTCGAGGTCGATGTGCACGTACACGGAGCCCGCGCCGGTGGCCTCGACGGCCGCCACGAGCGACTCCGGATCGAGCTCGTCGACCGGGAGATGCCGAGCGCCGCTCTCGAGCAGGCCCTCGAGCTCGCCCGGATCGCTCGAGCGGATGCCGGCGAGCACGACGCGCTCGGCGGGCACGCGCTCGTCGGCGGCGGCGCTGAGCAGTCCGACGCCGTGCCCGAGGGCTGCCGACAGCACCATGCCCGAGAAGGCGCCGCTCGGCGAGGACGCGGGGGTGTTCGCATCGGGATGCGCATCGAACCAGACCAGGGCGACGGGCTGTGCGCTCGTGCGGACCGCGTGACCTACCGCCGCGAAGGAGACGCCGCAGTCGCCTCCGATGGTGACGACGGGGCCGGTGCGGCCGAGGAGCGCCTCGCGCATCCGCTCGGCGGTCGTGGCGACGGAGGCGTAGCGGCGGATGCCGGTGTCCTGGGCGTCACCCGCCTCGGCGGGCACATCGACGACGATCGTGGCGGAGGAGGGCAGATCGCCGCGGATCGCCTCGGCTCCGTCGACGAGACGCATGGCCCGCGTCGACGCGGACCCCTGCCACTGCGGGACAACGAGGAAGGACGCCATGGGACTCACTATGGCACGCACGATCCGCGCGCCGCGGTGAGCGGCAGCCCCCGTCCGGCCGTCGCCGCTCAGCCGACGGCGTCCAGGTCGACGAGCGTCTCGTCGAGAGCCGAGCGACCCCGGTCGACGGCCTCGCGCGCCTGCTCGAGCGCCGTCGCGGGGTCGGTGGCGGCGAGTCGCGCCAGGCTGTCGAGGCGGTCGACCGTCTCCTCCGCGAGGATGCGCGGCGCCGCGGTGACGCGGTCGCCGTGGATCCGGCCGAGGAGTGCTGCGGCGTCGGCGCCGAGTCGGGCGGCGGTCCGGGAGGCCTCGAAGAGCAGGAGCTGGCGCTCGGCCTGCGCGCGGGGCTCGCGGTAGCCGGTGACGACGGTGTCGAGCACGGCGTCGGCCTCGAGGAGCAGCGTGAGCGCCGCCGCAGGATCGTGCAGCGCGGCTGCCGCTCTGGCCTCGTCGGCGTCGAGCAGGAGCGCGCTGGCGGCCGCGCCCGCCGTCGCGACATCGGCGGCCGAGGCGAGCTGGGCCGACGTCCGGACGGTCGAGAGGGTCGCCGCGCGGTCGAGGTCGTCCCTGACCGAGCGCTCGAGCCGGCTGAGCTGGCCCTCGGCACGCGCGAGCAGGGCCGTCAGCCCCTCGACGGCGTCGAGCAGATCGGCCGGCCCACCCCTGGCCACCGCGTCCACCGCCTCGCGCAGAGGGCGCACCGTTCGCTCGGAGGAGGTGCCGGCGAGGACGGAGACGTCGGCTCGGAGGCGCTGCAGCCGCTCCGGGAGGGACGGGGGCGGCGAGGTCATCCCGCGATCGTACGGGCCGCGTGTTACAGACCGTGTCGCCTCGAGTCGACGGTGCCGGGCGAGCGCCGCAGGATGGGACGCATGCCCAGGACACTCGCCATCGTGGAGGTCGCCCGTGTGCGACCCGGTCGCGACGAGTACCACGCCTATGTGCAGATCCTGAACGGCCGTCTGCTCGCCGTCGCCCGCGACCTCGGCTGGGAGGCGGAGCGCTTCGCCGCGGAGGACCTCGGCACCGCGGAGCTCCTGGCGCGGACGGCCGGCGCGGACGCGATCGTGCTGGCGGGCGGCGAGGACATCGCCCCCGAGCACTACGGTGCCACGCGCGGTTACCCGGGAGAGGGGCCGCACGCCGAGCGCGCCGATGCCGCTCAGATCGCACTGGTGCACCGCGCGTTCGCCCGGCGCACTCCGCTGCTCGGCATCTGCCGCGGACTCCAGGTCGTCAACGTCGCCCTCGGCGGCACCCTCGTCCCCGATCTCGGGCCGGACGCCCCGCACGTGAACGCGGCCGCGCCGGCGCACGAGCGGATGCACCGCCACGACGTCGCGCTCGCGCCGGCCACCGTCCTCGGCGACCTCTTCGGGGCCGATCTGATCGCCGTCCAGAGCGCACACCACCAGGCCGTCGATGTGCTCGCCCCCGGTCTGCGGGTGGCCGCCGTGGCGGACGACGGTGTCGTCGAGGCGATCGAGCACCGCTCCGCGCCGATCCTGGGAGTGCAGTGGCACCCGGAGGATCCCGCCGCGCCGGGCGGTCAGCTCGCCACGCTCCTCGACGGGCTCGCCGAGGCGACGGTGCACGGAGCGTTCGCGCCCGCCGCCCTCGCGGCCTGAGCGCCGCGGCCCGGACCGGGTCAGCCGCCCAGGCGCGCCATCCACTCCTCGATGGCGTCGGCCGAGCGGGGGATGCCGGCCGAGAGGTTCTCGGCGCCGTCGGCCGTCACGAGCACGTCGTCCTCGATCCGGACGCCGATCCCGCGCAGCTCCTCGGGCACGGTGAGGTCGTCGGGCTGGAAGTAGAGGCCGGGCTCGATCGTGAAGACCATGCCCTCCTCGATCACGCCGTCGATGTACATCTCGCGGCGCGCCTTCGCGCAGTCGTGCACGTCGAGCCCGAGGTGGTGGCTGGTGCCGTGCACCATGTAGCGGCGGTGCTGCTGGTTGTCGGTCTCCAGAGCCTCCTCGGCGCTGACGGGCAGCAGACCCCACTCCGCGGTGCGGCGCGCGATGACCGCCATCGCGGCGGCGTGCACCTCGCGGAACCGGATGCCGGGCCGGACGATCGCGAACGCGGCATCGGCCGCCTCCCGCACCGTCTCGTGCACCCGGCGCTGCGCCTCGCTGTAGTGGCCGTCGACAGGGAAGGTGCGGGTGATGTCGGCGGTGTAGTAGCTCTCCTGCTCGACTCCCGCGTCGAGCAGCACCAGGTCGCCGGGCCGCACGGGTCCGTCGTTGCGAGTCCAGTGCAGGATGCACGCGTGCGTTCCGGCGGCGGCGATCGTGTCGTAGCCGACCGCGTTGCCGTCGGCCCGCGCCCGGCCGTTGAAGACGCCCTCGATCAGGCGCTCGCCGCGCTCGTGGGCGGTGATGCGGGGCAGATCGGAGAGGACGTCCTCGAAACCCCGCGCGGTCGCGGCGACGGCGGCGCGGAGCTCGGCGATCTCGTACTCGTCCTTGACCAGGCGCAGCTCGGAGAGGTCGCGCTCGAGGGCGCCGTCGCGGTCGTGGGCCGGCACGCGGGCGGCGACCAGCGGGTCGGCCTCGCGCAGCAGCGCGACGGGCACGCCACCGGCGTCGAGCACGGCGTCCAGGTCGTCGATGCCGCGGGCCTCGAGACCGAGATCGCTCGACACCTGCGCCAGCGAGGGCCGGGGTCCGATCCAGAACTCGCCGATCTCGGGGTTGGCGTAGAACTCGTCGGAGTCGCGGCCGGCCCGCTCGCGGAAGTACAGCGTCGCAGTGTGGCCGGACTCGCCCGGCTCGAGCACGAGCACGGCGCCCGGCTCGGAGTCGGCGCCCCAGCCGGTGAGCCAGGTGAAGGCCGAGTGCGCGCGGAACGGGTAGTCGGTGTCGTTCGCGCGCTGCTTCAGACGCCCCGCGGGGACGATGACGCGGACGCCGGTGTGCAGCGCCGAGAGGCGGGCGCGGCGCTGGGCTGCGAACGCGGCCTGCTCGCGCGGCTCGGGCAGGGTCTCGGCGCGCTCGGCCCAGCCGGAGGCGATGAAATCGCGGAAGCGGTCGGAAGCGGGGGTCGTCGACCGGTTCGCCGTCGCGCGCGGCGTCGGTGCGGCGGCGGGGTCGGGGGTGAAGCTGGCGGCGGTCTGGCGGTCCGTATCGGTCATGACGACCATTGTCCTCCTCCGCGATTCGTCCCGATCGCTAGGACGAGTCCTTGACCATCCCGCGCACCGAGAGCTGGGCGAGGACCGGACGGTGGTCGCTCCCGTCGTCGTCGTGGTCCTCGAGGACGACGTAGCCGGACACGTCCCAGCGGCCCGAGAAGAGGACATGGTCGATCGACGCACCGAGCTCCGCCGGGAGCGACGTGGGCCAGGTCCCGAGGGCCGCCGCGTTCGCGAGGGCACCGGAGTCGGAGCAGGCACCCAGATCGGCCGTGCCGGGGATCCCGCTCCAGTGATCGAGCGTCGAGTTGAGGTCACCGAGCACCACGACGTCGTCCTCGGTGCTGCACAGCGCGGCGAGGCGGTTGAGGTCGCTGCTCCAGTCGTCCATCACCCCGGGGATCGGCGGGACCGCGTGCACGGCCGCGATGACGGGCCGGTCGGGGGTGTCGGGGCGCGCGACGAGGGAGGGGTACGTCCCGGTGGGGACGGTCTCGGCGTCGACGGCGTAGGTGCCGAGGGAGGAGCCGAGCAGGAGCGCCGTCCCCGCGATGCCCGCATCGCCGACGGCGTAGTGCAGAGTCATCGGCAGACCCGCTGCACCGAGCGCGTCGGCGACCCCCTGCGCCGTCTCCTGCGACACCTCGACAAGGGCGAGGGCGTCGACGGCGTTCTCGGTCGCCACCGAGGCGATCGTCTCGACCGGGACCGTGTCGAGCACGTTCCAGCTGAGCACGCGGAGATCGGCGAGCCGGTGGGCGCGCGGAGGTGCGGCGTCGAAGCCGCGGACGGCCTGGAGGCCGGCGAGCACGAGTGCGAAGGCCAGCCCGAGGGCGCCGAGAGCGAGCGCGAGTCGGCGGATCGGGCGGACGAGAACCGCGATGACGACGAGGACGACCGCGACTCCGACCGCCGCGAGGGCGGTGGCCAGCCGGAACGACACGAGCTGGGCGAAGGGCGCCTCACGGACGATCCCGAAGAAACCGGGGGCCGCCGCCACGATCAGCACGATCGCCACCACGGCCGCCACCGCGAACTTCACCAGTCTCGTCCCCATCCCGGCTCAGGTTAGGGCATCCAGGCCCCGGGAGCCTGCCGGCGCGCGTCTACGATGGCTGGCATGCATGACGCCGGAGGCCGATTCGACCTCCACACCCACTCCCTCGTCTCCGACGGCACGGAGCCGCCCGAGGTGCTGGTGCGAGCGGCCGCGGCGGCCGGTCTCGCCGGTGTGGCGCTGACGGACCACGACTCGACGGCCGGCTGGCCGGCGGCGATCGCTGCGGCGGAGGACGCCGGGATCGAGCTCGTCCCGGGCATGGAGCTGTCGTCGCGGGCGGGCTGGGCCAGCGTCCACGTGCTCGCCTACCTCGTCGATCCGGAGGATCCCGGCCTCCTCGCCGAGACCACCCGCATCCGCTCGGAGCGGGTGCATCGCGCCGAGGCGATCGTGACCGCGATCGGCGCCGACTACGACCTGACCTGGGACGACGTCCTCGCACAGACGAGCCCCGGAGCGACGATCGGGCGCCCGCACATCGCGGACGCGCTCGTCGCCCGGGGGCTCGCGACCGATCGCTCCGCCGCCTTCGCAGGGATCCTCGACTGGCGCGGCGGCTACTTCCAGCCCCACTACGCGCCGGAACCGCTGGAGGCCGTCCGCCTGGTGCGCGCCGCAGGCGGAGTCCCCGTGATCGCGCACCCGGCCGCGAGCTCCCGCGGGATCGCCGTCGAGCGGATGCTGCCCGAGCTCGTCGACGCCGGGCTGTTCGGGCTCGAGGTCGAGCACCGCGAGAACACGGCGGACGGCAAGCGGAGGCTCCGCGAGCTCGCCGAGCGCTACTCGCTCGTCACCACGGGCTCGAGCGACTACCACGGCACGGGCAAGCCGAACCGGCTCGGCGAGAACACGACTGATCGGGCGACGGTCGACGCGATCCGCGCCTCCGCAGGCCGCTGATCCGCCCCGCGATGTCTCGCGGGGCGGGTCGACGGGTCACGCCTGGGTGTCGGGGCGCGGAGCGCGGTTGCGCGAGCGGGTGCGGCGGCGCGGCGCGCTGTTGCCGTCGTGGTGCTCCTTGCTCTCGCTCGAGGGCGCCGGGCCGGTCTGCGGCGCGGCGACGTCGGCGCTGCGGCGACGAGGCTCGCGCTGACGGCTCGAGCGCTCGGGGCGCGCATCGGCCTTCGCCTCGGCGGGGATCGGGGTCGGCTTGAGGCGGCCCTTCGTCCCGACGGGGATGTCGAGGTCGGTGTAGAGGTGCGGCGACGACGAGTAGGTCTCGACCGGGTCGGGCTGGCCGAACTCGAGAGCGCGGTTGATGAGGGCCCACTTGTGCAGGTCCTCCCAGTCGACGAAGGTCACGGCGATGCCGGTCTTGCCGGCGCGGCCGGTGCGGCCGACGCGGTGCAGATAGGTCTGGTCGTCGTCGGGGATCGTGTGGTTGATGACGTGGGTGACGTCGTTCACGTCGATGCCGCGCGCCGCCACGTCCGTCGCGATGAGGATGTCCTTCTTGCCGGCCTTGAACGCGGCCATCGCCCGCTCGCGCTGCTCCTGGTTGAGGTCGCCGTGCACGGCAGCGGCGTTGAAGCCCCGGTCGTTCAGCTCCTCGACGATGCGGGCGGCCGCGCGCTTGGTGCGGGTGAAGATCACGGTCTTGCCGCGACCCTCCGACTGCAGGATGCGCGCGATGACCTCGTCCTTGTCGAGCGAGTGCGCCCGGTAGACGATGTGCTTGATGTTGGCCTGCGTGATGCCCTCGTCGGGGTCGGTCGCGCGGATGTGGATGGGCCGGTTCATGAAGCGCCGCGCGAGCGCGACGATCGCGCCGGGCATCGTCGCCGAGAAGAGCATGGTGTGCCGGGTGGCGGGGGTCTGGGCGAAGAGCTTCTCGATGTCCGAGAGGAAGCCGAGGTCGAGCATCTTGTCGGCCTCGTCGAGCACCATCACCTGCACGTTCGCGAGTGAGAGCAGGCGCTGGCCGGCGAGGTCGAGGAGGCGACCCGGCGTGCCGACGACGATCTGGGCCCCGGCCTTCAGCTGCTCGATCTGGCCCTCGTAGGCCTTGCCGCCGTAGATCGAGACGATCTTGGTCGGCCGGTTCGACGCGGCCAGCTCGATGTCCTCCGTCACCTGGACGGCGAGCTCGCGCGTCGGCACGACGATGAGCGCCTTGACGCCGGGCTCGGGGTCGGTGCCGAGCGCCTGGATGAGGGGGAGCCCGAAGCCGAAGGTCTTGCCGGTGCCGGTCTTGGCCTGGCCGATGATGTCCTGCTTCTGCAGGGCCAGGGGGATCGTCTGCTCCTGGATGGGGAACGGCTCGAGGATGCCCTTCGAGGCGAGGGCGGCGACGATGTCGTCGTCGATGTTCAGATCGGAGAATGTCACGGAGGTGAGCGCCTTACGTCTTGTACGGTCCACGCCCTGTACGACTCCGGGCGCTTAGGCCACCGATCCAGCGCCGGTGACGTCCCGGCGAGTCTACCGGCACCCGCCTCCGGGGGCCCGGAGGACGCCTCCGACGCGCTCTACACTGATCGGATGGCACCCTGGTTCCGACGTCGACGTCCCGCCGGAGACCTCCCGCGCCTCACCCCCCGCGGCGAGTCCTCGACCAAGCGCGACCGCGTGGATCTCGCCGATCTGACCCCCGAGGTGCTGCCCTACCTCGGTCAGGTGGCCTACCTCCAGTTGGCGATCTTCGAGGCGCTGGCCCGTGCGGTCGCCTCGACGGACGACCTCGCCGACAAGGAGGCGATCTCGGCGGCCGCCGGCACCGCGCTCGCCAAGCACCACGCCGTCGTCGCGGAGCTGCGCCGCCGCGAGGTCGAGCCCGGGGAGGCGATGGCGCCGTTCCGGCCCGCGATCGACACCTTCGAGCACCTCACGCGCGGTGCCGATCTGCACGAGACGCTGTTGTCGGCGTACATCACCGCGGGACTGCTCGACGACTTCTTCATCCGCCTCACCGGCGGCCTGCCCAACGACGTCGGGCCCCGCATCGCGCAGACCCTCGGAGCCGACACCGGCGTCGAGGGGCTCATCACGATCCTCCGCCGCGAGATCGCCGCCGACGACCGGCTCGGGTCGCGCCTGGCCGTCTGGGGGCGCCGCCTGGTCGGCGACACGCTGCTGGTCGCGCGCTCGGCGCTGATGGGCTCGGGCAACCAGGTGTCGGACGAGTCGCGCATCGAGCCGGTGTTCACCGAGCTGATCGCCTCGCACACCCGGCGGATGGACGCACTCGGCCTGACGGCCTGACGGCGGGGGCCCGTCGATCGGGGCCTCCGCCGTCGACATCGTGGCGTCGGGCTAGGGAGCGATCCGGCCCGCCAGCATCGCCTCGAGCGAGGCGTCGTCGCGGCGCGCGCGAGCGCTGCCGAGGCGCAGGTCGACGAGGAGCACGGCGACCGCCGCGACGACCAGGGTGATCACCCAGATCAGCCCGCCGTCCCATGCCAGCCCGGCCCAGGTCAGCGCGACCCACACGGCCGCCGCGACGATCCCGCCGATCGCGGGGACCAGAGCGGAGCCGTGCAGGTGACGGTGCGGGAGCGCATACCGCGCGGCGAGCCCGAGGAGCACGCCGCCGAGGGTGATGAAGAGGAGTTCCATGGCTCGCCCCGGCGCGAGGGGCTAGGCGACGAAGCCGACGCGGCGGGACTCCTCGGAGCCGACCTCGACGAAGGCGATGGTCTCGGTCGGGATGATGTAGATCTTCCCCTTCTCGTCGCGCAGGCGGAGGACCTTGGTGCCGGCCTCGAGGGCGGTGGTCACCGTCTTCTCGACCTCGGTCACGGACATCGAGGACTCGAAGTTGAGCTCGCGCGGGGTGTTGACGATTCCGATACGGATTTCCACCAGCAGTGCCTTTCGGGAGGGGATGTGCTGTCACGATACGGCACCGGGTGGAGGCGCCGACGCGGGTTTCGCGCTGAGCGGATAGGCCGTCGGGCAGGGGCCCCCGGGTCGGGCGGAGAGTGTCGGAGGTCTTCGTTAGCGTGGTCGCGTGACTGCTCCCGGATCTCCGATCGCCCCCTCCGCGCAGCCCCTCGCGGGCTCCGCGCCGGGGGTGCTCGACGCGTCGCAGCGCGCGGTGCTCGAGCTCCCGGAGGGGCGCAGCGCCGCGGTCCTCGGGGCGCCGGGGTCGGGGAAGACCACCACGATCGTCGAGCTCGTCGCCGAGAGGGTGCTCGAGCGCGGCTACGCACCGGAGTCGGTCGTGGTGCTCGCCGCCAGCCGCACCGCGGCGACGGCGCTGCGCGACGTGCTGGCGCTGAGGCTCGACGTGCCGACCAGGGGACCCCTGGCGCGGACCGCGACCTCCTTGGCGTTCGAGGCCGTGACGGCCTCCGCGAAGGAGCGGGGGACCGAGCGGCCGACCCTCCTCACCGGCGGCGAGCAGGACGCCCTGCTCTCCGAGCTGATCGAGGGGCACCTCGAGGACGGCACGGGTCCCCGGTGGCCCGATGAGTTCACCCCCGAGGTGCTCCGGCTCCGCACCTTCCGCACCGAGCTCCGCGAGTTCGGGATGCGGGCGACCGAGCACGGGCTCGACTCCACTTCTGTGCGCGCGCTCGCCGTCGATGCCGACCGCGGCGAGTGGTCGGCGGCCGCGGCGGTCCTCGACGAGCTCCGCGACGTCGTCGACTGGATGACGCCTGAGGCCGGCACCCGGCTCGACGCGGCCGAGTTCGCGGCGTTCGCGGCCGAGGCGATCCGCTCCGGCGGCGGAGGCGAGCGCATCACGGCGCTCCGCCTCGTGGTGGTGGACGACATGCAGGAGGCGAGCGAGTCGACCGTCGTGCTGCTGCGGGCGCTCGCCGAGCGCGGCGTGACGGTGATCGCCTTCGGCGACCCCGACGTGGCGACGAGCGCGTACCGCGGGGCCGCCTCCGACACCCTCGGCCGCTTCGCGAGCAGCATCGGCGTGCGCGACGCCGAGACGCTGGTGCTCGGCCGGGTGCACCGCCACACCGCGGCGCTGCGCTCGCTCGTCTCCGGAGCGACGCAGCGCATCGGCACCGCGGCGGCCGGTCGGCAGCGCGCTGCTGTGGCCGAGTCCGATCCCGAGGGTGCACCGGCGCCGGTCCTGGTGCTCCACGCACCGACGCCCGCGCGCGAGGCGGCGACGATCGCCAGGCTCCTGCGCGAGCGACGGCTGCGCGACGCCGTGCCGTGGCGGCGGATGGCGGTCGTCGTCCGCTCCGGCGCGGCGGTGCAGCCGCTCGTCAAGGCGCTCGCGGTCGCCGAGGTGCCCACGCGCTCGGTGCTGGCGGGCCGGGCCCTCCGCGACGACCACGCCGCGAGATCACTGCTGGTGCTCGTGGGCGTCGCGATCGGCGAGCGTCCGCTCGACGCCGAGCTGGCGGCGGAGCTGCTGCTCGGACCGTTCGGCGGGGTCGACCGGCTCGGTCTGCGGCGACTCCGGCTGGCTTTGCGCGCCGAGGAGCTCGCGGGCGACGGGATCCGCGCGAGCGATCCGCTCCTGGTCGAGGCGCTGTCGGCCCCCGGCCGCTTCGCCACCATCGACTCCGCGCCCGCGCGTCAGGCCGAGCGCCTCGCGGTCTCGATCGACAGGGTGCGGCGCCTGCACGACGAGGGGGGATCGATCGAGGAGCTGCTGTGGTCGGCCTGGGAGTCGAGCAGGGTGGCGTCGTCGTGGCGCGAGCTCTCGCTCGGCACGGGGCTGACCGCCGCCGAGGCGAACCGCAACCTCGACGGAGTCGTCGCCCTCTTCAGCGCCGCGCGGCGCTTCGTCGAGCGCGCCGCGGGCGACTCCGCTGCCGCCTTCGTCACCGAGGTCCTCGAGGCCGAGGTGCCGGAGGACTCGCTCGCACCCCGGTCCGTCGAGGACGCGGTGCTGATCGGCACACCGTCCTCGGTCGTCGGGCTCGAGTTCGACGTGGTCGTGATCGCGCGCCTCCAGGACGGCGTCTGGCCGAACCTCCGCCAGCGCGGCTCGCTCCTCGATCCCGACGGGCTGATCCGCGCCTCCCGCGGCGAGGGCGGCCTGCCGCTCGACGCCCGCAAGGCGACGCTCGACGACGAGCTGCGCATGTTCGCCCTCGCCGCCTCCCGCGCCCGGCGCCAGCTGGTGCTGAGCGCGGTCGCGGGGGAGGACGAGACGCCGTCCCTCTTCTTCCGTCTGACGCCTCCCGACGCGCCGCGGCTGGACGCCGCCTCGGCCGTGCCGCTGACGCTCCGGGGAGCCGTCGCTGGCCTGCGCCGCACCTCGACGACGCCGAACGCGGTGGACGCCCCCTCGGCGATCCGGGGGCTGCGCGCTCTGGCGCTCGCCGAGGTCGCCGGCGCCGATCCCTCCTCCTGGTACGGCGTGCTCGAGCCGTCCACGAGCGAGCCGCTGTTCGATCTCGACGACCCCGAGCGGCCCGTCTCCGTCTCCCCCAGTCGTCTCGAGGCCTTCGAGAAGTCGCCGCTCGACTGGTTCGTCGACGCGGTGTCGGGATCGACTACCAGCACCGCGATGGGCGTGGGCACCCTGGTGCACTGGGTTCTCGAGAACGCCGCGGTGCCCGACACCGAGGCGCTGTGGTCGGCGCTCGAGGCGCGCTGGCCCGAGCTGGTCTTCGAGTCGCCGTGGCTCGGGGAGCGGCAGAAGCGCCTCACCCGCCGCCTCGTCGAGGGGCTCGCGGACTACCTCGTCGACTTCGAGCGCGCGGGAGGCGAGGTCCTCGGCCGCGAGCAGCAGTTCGAGATCGAGGTGCCGCCGGCGCGGGTGCGCGGCTCGATCGACAGGGTCGAGCGCGACCGCGACGGAGCGGTGACGATCGTCGACCTCAAGACGGGGCGCAGCGTCCCTCGGCAGGCCGACATCGCCGAGCACGCGCAGCTCGGCAGCTACCAGCTGGCCGTCGCGAGCGGCGCGATCGAGGCGGCGGGGTCGGCGGCCGAGGGCGGAGCCAAGCTCCTCTTCGTCGCCAAGGGCGTCCGCGGCAGGACCTACCGCGAGGTCGAGCAGCCGCGCTTCGGCGAGGAGGAGCTCACCCGGCTGCGCGAGCGGGTCGTGGCCGCCGCGACCGGCATGGCGGCGGCCGAGTTCTCGGGACTGCTCGACGCGGTCCCCTTCTCGCCCGGAGACGCCCTGCGCTACCGGATCCACGCGGTGCCGGAGGTGTCGGGCGACGGTCTGCTGCGCGTGGACCGGCCCGAGGACGATCCCGCGGACGAGGATCCCGCCGAGGAGGAGGAGCAGCAGTGATCGACGCCCTGACCATCGCCGAGCGTCTCGACCTGCGCCCGCCGACCGCCGAGCAGCGCGCCGTCATCGAGGCGCCGCTCGAGCCGGCCCTCGTCGTGGCGGGAGCGGGCAGCGGCAAGACCGAGACGATGGCGAACCGGGTGCTGTGGCTCCTGGCCAACGGGCTGGCGGCTCCCTCCGACGTCCTCGGACTGACCTTCACCCGCAAGGCCGCCGCCGAGCTCGGCGAGCGCATCGGCCGCCGCATCGATCAGCTGGGTGCGGCGGGCCTGCTGCCGCTCGCGCCCGGGCAGTCGGAGCCCGACCCGTTCGAGGCCGCCACGGTCTCGACGTACAACGCCTTCGCCAACACGATCTTCCGCGACAACGCGGCTCTCATCGGCCGCGAGGGCGACGCGACGGTGCTCTCGGAGGCGTCGGCCTGGCACCTCGCCCGCGGCGTCGTCGCGGACACGGTCGACCCGCGGATCCTCGACGTCGAGGCGAGTCTCGACCGGCTGACCGACCTCGTCGTCTCGCTCGCCCACGACCTGGCCGACAACCTCGCCGACCCGGCCGAGGTCGCCGGCTTCGCCGAGGACTTCCTCCGGCTGGGCGAACTGCCCCGCGGCTCGAGCGGCAGCGGCATGTACCGCGAGCTCGAGCGCGCCCTCCAGGCGGTCGGGGCCCTGCCGATCCTGACGGCGCTCGCCGAGCGGTTCCAGGAGGCGAAGGCCGACCGCGGCTTCGTCGAGTTCTCGGATCAGGTCGCGCTCGCGCTCCGCATCACCGAGCGGGTGCCGCGGATCGTCGACGAGCACCGCGCCCGCTACCGTGTCGTCCTCCTCGACGAGTACCAGGACACCTCCGTGCTGCAGACCCGCCTGCTCGCCCGGCTCTTCGCCGAGCAGGGCGTGATGGCCGTCGGCGACCCGCACCAGTCGATCTACGGCTGGCGCGGTGCGAGCGCCGAGGGTCTCGGCCGCTTCGCCGTCGACTTCGGCTCGGCGCGCCGCTTCTCGCTCTCGACGAGCTGGCGCAACGGCCACGGGGTCCTCGCCGCCGCGAACGCGATCGTCGCGCCGCTCGCCTCCGGCAGCGCGGTGCCGGTCGACCGGCTCGCCGCGGGCCCCGGCGCGAGCGGGCATCCCGTCGAGCTGACCTTCCCCGAGACGATCGACGAGGAGGCCGACGACGTCGCCCGCTGGTTCGCCGGGCGGCTCGCCGAGACCCCCGAGCCCCCGTCGGCAGCGGCGCTCTTCCGGGTCCGCGCGCACATGGACCGCTTCGCGGCGGCCCTCTCGCGGCACGGCGTCCGCTACCACATCCTCGGGATCGGCGGCCTGCTGCGGCAGCCCGAGATCGCCGATCTGGTCGCCGCGCTGACGGTCGTCGAGGATCCGGCGGCCGGCAGCGAGCTCGTGCGCCTGCTCGCCGGAGCGCGGTGGCGCCTCGGCGTGCGCGACCTCAAGGCGCTGCGCGACCTCGCCTCGTGGCTCGCCTCGCGCGATCACGCCCACCGTCTGCTGCCCGAGGAGGTCCGCGAGCGGATGCGCGCCTCCGTCACCGAGGGCGAGGGCGGCTCCATCGTCGAGGCGCTCGACTTCATCGCCTCCAGGAGGCAGGGCGACGACGGCCGCCTCGACCACTCCGCCCTGAGTGCGTTCAGCGAGGAGGGGCTCCGGCGCCTGCACGAGGCGGGGAGCCTGTTCGCCCGCCTCCGCGCCCGTGCCGGGCTCGACCTGCTCGACTTCGTGACGCTCGTCGAGCAGGAGCTCGGCCTCGACATCGAGGTGGAGGCGAACGAGACCCGCGGCGACGGCCGCGCCAACCTCGAGGCGTTCCGCGAGGCCGCCGCCGGGTACCTGCAGACCGATGATCGCGGCGCGGGCACCGGCTCCTCCCTCCGCGGCTTCCTCCGCTGGCTCGTCCTCGCCGACAAGCGCGACGGCCTCGCCCCGCGTCCCGAGGACCCTGAGCCCGGCACCGTGCAGCTGCTCACGATCCACGGCTCCAAGGGTCTCGAATGGGATCTCGTCGCGGTGCCCCGGCTCGTCGACGGTGAGCTCCCCGGAACGCCGATCGAGGGCTTCCGCGGCTGGGTGCGGCTCGGTGCGATGCCGTACGCCTTCCGGGGCGACGCGTCCGAGCTGCCCGACCTCGCCTGGCGGGGCTGCGCGACGCAGAAGGAGGTCGTCGACGCGATGACCGACTTCGGCGACACCCTGCGCGAGCGCAACGAGTCGGAGGAGCGCCGCCTGGCCTATGTCGCGGTCACCCGCGCCCGGCACCATCTCCTGCTCAGCGGATCCTGGTGGGCCGGCCAATCGAAGCCCAGGGGGCCGGGGGTGTTCCTCCGCGACCTCGCCGAGGCCGAGACGATCCCCGAGCTGCCGTCCGAGCCGCAGAACCTCGAGAACCCGCTCGAGCAGGCGCCGCGGACGTTCCGCTGGCCGCACGATCCGCTGGGAGCCCGAGGCGACCGGGTCCGCGCCGCCGCCGAGCGGGTCCGGATCGCCGAGCCGGCCCTCCTCGGTGCGCGCGGGAACGACATCCGGCTCCTCCTCGCCGAGCGGGCGGTGCGCCTGGCCGGAGGCGAGCGCATCGCCCTCCCCACCCGCATCCCCGCCTCGCGGTTCAAGGACATCGTGAGCGCCCCCGCCGAGGTCACCGCTCAGCTGCGCCGCCCCATGCCCGAGCGGCCCTACCGGCAGACCCGGCTCGGCACGACCTTCCACTCCTGGGTCGAGAACCGCTTCGGGATCCAGGGCGGGGCCGAGGCCGTGGACACCTTCGCCGATGAGCTCGACGACGCCGGCGGGACGAGCGTCGAGCAGGAGAGGCTGTCCGCGCTGATCGAGACCTTCGAGCGCTCGGAGTGGGCCGACCGGAGGCCGGAGGCCGTCGAGATCGAGATCCACCTCCAGCTCGCCGGGCACGTGGTCGTCTGCAAGCTCGACGCGGTCTACCCGACCGCCGAGGGGCACCAGATCGTCGACTGGAAGACCGGCCGTGCGCCGAAGGACGCCGCCGACCTCGAGCTCAAGCAGTTCCAGCTCGCGCTCTACCGCCTGGCCTTCGCCCGCTGGCGGGGAGTGCCTCTCGAGAGCGTCGACGCCGTGTTCTTCTTCGTCGCCGACGACCTCGTGCTGCGCCCCGAGCGCTTCTACTCGGAGCGGGAGCTCGCGGAGTCGCTCTCCTCGGCGACGGGGGTGAGCCCGCGGCCGTGAGCGGAGGCGTCGGTGCGGGCGCCCGGCGTGCGGTTCAGCAGCTCCTCCACCTCCGACACCTCGAGCACCGGACCGGTGTCGGTCGAGAGCGGGGCGGAGAGATCGCCGAGCACGCTGTCGACGAGCGTGTCGAGCATCCCGACCGCGTCGTCGACGATCGTGGCGTCGCCGGTCTCGGTCCCGTGCAGCAGCCAGCGTGCGAGCTCGAGCTCGGCGTAGAGCTGGGCGCGCTGCCGGACCGTGCGGTCGACCGCGCCCGCGCGCATCCGCGCATAGGCCGAGAGCGCCGTGCCCGAGCCGGGTGCGCTCAGGAGCCAGTGCAGATCCCGGGCCGGGTCGCCGACCCGCAGCGCCGCCCAGCCGAGCACCGCCGTCACGACCTCGCCGGAGCGCAGGAACGAGTCCGAGGTCATCGAGCCGTTCACGACGGCCGGGTCGAACTGCCACAGCGACTCGTCCGACGACGCCGACTCCCAGCGGGCGACGAGGGCGGCGGGCACGTGCCCGGTGTCGGCCGCGCGCTCGATCACGGCGACCGTCTCGTTGACGGCGTCACGGGTGGAGGAGACGGGGAGTCCCGCCTCGTGGACGAACGAGGCCGGCAGCGAGTGGATCGCTCCGATCGCCCGCCCGACCGAGTCGGCGAGCCCGCTCGACGGGGCGACGTCGTCGATGAGGACGCGGTCGCCGTCGAGATACTCGTAGACCACGGCGCGGGTGCCGTCGAACGAGGTCTGGCCGACGCTCTCCTGCAGATCGAAGGGCAGGCGGCTCCGGATGCCGGCGGTCAGCGCACGCAGGGCGACCAGGTCGCCGAGCTGCTCCTGCTCGGCCAGCGCGGAGGTGGGAACCCTCACGACGAGCCGGGCGCCGTCGCGCGTGGTCAGCAGGGCGGAGTCGAAGTCGCCGTGCGTCGAGTGGGTGAACGGGCGCGCGGAGCGGACGTCGAGGCCCTCGACGGCCGAAGTGGCCAGCGCGGCTAGAGTGAGATGGGTTCTGGCCATGGGTTCTAGGTTAGGTCGCTCGGCGCCGTACCGGCCCGACCGCCACGCGCTGTCCCTGCACCGGTTGTCCCGCCCCAGGGGGCGCGCACAGAGCCACGCACTCCGACGACGCGCCCCCTGACGCCATTCCCAGGAAACGAGCCACGCATGCCTGTGCCCTTCGCCGACCGCCTCCCGCTCTCGCGACAGGCCGCCGATCGCGACTACCTGTCCCGCGCACGCCCCGCGCTCTACGACGAGCTCCTCGGAGACGAGGCGACCCGCGTGCTGCCGCTCTGGAAGGACAGGGCCCTGGTCGACGGCGACCGGCTCGTGCTCCGCAGCGCTCAGGACGTCACCGCGGGCACCCTCCGCGTCTACCTCGGCCGCACCACCGTCGACGCCGAGGGCGAGCCCGCCGGCACCCCGGTCATCGCGACGGTCCTCACCGACGCGGCCGCCATCGAGCTCGAGCCCGACGAGGACCGCTGGAGCGGGCTCCGCCCGGTCGCCGAGAAGCTCAGCGACCGCGACGCGGGACTCTTCACCGAGGCGCTCGCGATCGTCAACTGGCACGCCTCCCACGGCTACTCGCCCCGCAACGGCGACCCGACGGTCGTCGAGCAGGGCGGCTGGGTGCGCCGGTCACCGTCCGACGGCAGCCAGGTCTTCCCCCGGACCGACCCCGCGATCATCGTCTGCGTCCTCGACGGCGACGACCGCCTCCTGCTCGGCTCGAACGCGATGTGGGGCGCCGACCGCTTCTCGCTCCTCGCCGGTTTCGTCGAGCCGGGGGAGTCGCTCGAGGCGGCGGTCGTCCGCGAGATCTTCGAGGAGTCGGGCATGCGCGTCGTCGACCCGCAGTACCTCGGCTCGCAGCCCTGGCCGTTCCCCGCCTCCCTGATGGTCGGCTTCACCGCGCGCCTCGCCGACGACCAGGAGCCCGCCGCCCTGAAGCCCGACGGGGAGGAGATCGTCGATCTGCGCTGGTTCACCCGCCAGCAGCTGCACGACTCGCTCGAGTCCGTGCTCCTGCCCGGCCGCTCCTCCATCGCCCGCGCGATGATCGAGGACTGGTACGGGGGCGAGCTGGAGAACGGTCCGATCCTCGCGTGAGCCTGCTCGACGGGCTCGACGAGGGGCAGCGCGAGGCGGCGGAGGCGCTGCTCGGACCGGTCTGCGTGCTCGCGGGCGCCGGCACCGGCAAGACCCGGACCATCACGCACCGGATCGCGCACGGTGTCGCGACCGGCGTCTACACGCCGGGCCGGGTCATGGCCCTGACCTTCACCAGCCGCTCGGCCGCCGAGCTGCGCACCCGCCTGCGCGTGCTCGGTGCCGGAGGCGTCCAGGCCCGCACGTTCCACGCCGCGGCTCTCTCGCAGCTGAGCTACTTCTGGCCGCAGTTCGTCGGCGGCACGATGCCGCAGCTGCTCGACAACAAGGCGCGGATGCTCGGCCACGCGGCCGAGCGCCTCCGCCTCAAGCTCGACACCGCGACCCTGCGCGATCTCTCGGCCGAGATCGAGTGGCGGAAGGTCTCGGCGCTCTCGCTCGAGCAGTACGCGGTCGCGGCCCGCACCCGCGCACAGCCCGGTCGGCTGACTCTCGAGCAGACGATCGCGCTGGTCGACGAGTACGAGGGCCTCAAGGACCAGCGCCGGCAGATCGACTTCGAGGACGTCCTCCTCGTCACCGCGGGCATGCTCGAGTCGGAGCCGGCCATGGCGATGCAGGTGCGCGAGCAGTACCGCTTCTTCACGGTCGACGAGTACCAGGACGTCTCGCCGCTCCAGCAGCGGCTGCTCGAGCTGTGGCTCGGCGACCGCGGCGATCTCTGCGTGGTCGGCGACGCCAGCCAGACCATCTACTCGTTCGCGGGCGCGAAGGCCGACTACCTGCTCGACTTCGCCGCGCGCTGGCCCGCGGCCACCGTCGTGCGACTCGAGGAGAACTACCGCTCGGCGCCTCCGATCGTGCACACCGCGAACCGGCTGATGCGCGGGCGGCCCGGCGCGCTCGTCCTGCACTCCGTTCAGCCCGTCGAGGCTCCCGAGCCCGCCGTCGACGCCTACCCCGACGACATCGCGGAGGCGCGCGGGATCGCGGCGCGCGTCGCCGCGGACATCGAGGCGGGCATCCGACCCTCCGACATCGCCGTCCTGTTCCGCACCAACTCGCAGTCGGCCGTCATCGAGCACGCGCTCGGCGAGAGGGGGGTCAGCGCGCACATGCGCGGAGGCAAGCGCTTCTTCGATCTGCCCGAGGTGAAGCAGGCCGTGATGCAGCTGCGCGCGGCCTCGGTGTCGATCGCGGGCGAGCCGCTCTTCAAGTCGGTGAGCGACGTGCTCCGCTCGCTCGGCTGGAGCGCGGAGCCGCCCGCCGCCCCCGGGGCCGTCCGAGACCGCTGGGAGTCGCTCGACACCCTCTCCCGACTGGTCGACGAGGCCCCGTCCGACTGGACCTTCAAGCAGTTCACCGACGATCTCCTCGCGCGCCAGCAGGGGCACCACGAGCCCGACCGTGCGGCGGTGACCCTCGCGACGTTCCACTCGGCGAAGGGACTCGAGTGGGACTCGGTGCACCTGATGGGCCTCGCCGAGGGCCTCGTCCCGATCTCGTACGCGAACGGTCTCGAGGCTGTCGACGAGGAGCGCCGGCTGCTCTACGTCGGGATCACCCGCGCCAGGCGCCGGCTCCGGCTGTCCTGGTCGGGCTCGACGGTCGGGCGGGTCACACGGAGGGAGCCGTCGCGGTTCCTCGCCGAGATCGGCCAGCGGCCGACGGCGGCGCGGGAGCCGGGAGGGCCCGGCACGCGCAGTCGCGGTGCGGCTCCAGCGGGCGCTCGCTGAAGGTCCCGGAGGCGTCCGAGTAGGTCCGCACGGAGCCGCTCAGCCCGGTCCACCCGGCGAGCACCCGGCGCAGCGCCGCGTCGGCGGCGGTGACGGCCATCGCGGCGCTCGCCAGCGGAGTGCGGGTCGGAGCGGTGCGCCCGAGCACCTGGATGATCAGTCGCGGCCAGTCGGGATCGAGGTCGATCCGGTCGCGGTCGGCGCAGTGCAGGCAGGGACCGCGCCCCGGCTCGACGAGCGGACCCAGGCGAACCGACTCGTCGCCGAAGACGACCGGGAGGTGCGGCACGTCGGCCGCGAGCCAGTGCGCCGCGCGCGCCGGGGCGACCGCGAAGTCGACGACCAGCACCGCCAGATCGGGCATCGCCTCGTCGGCGACCAGCTCGCAGCCCTCGCCCCGGAGGATCGTGCGGAGCGCGTCGGCCGCGGCGCCCAGGCCCTCGACGACGATCCGCGGCGGCGCGGGGGAAGCCTGGTCGACACTCCGCAGCAGCACCGGCCGCAGCGCCGCGAGCACGTGCTCGACCCGCTCCTCGGAGGCGCCGGCACGCGTCGCGATCAGCCGCGCCGTGCCCGCACTCGTGCCGAGGCGGAGGGCGTGCAGCAGCAGCTCCTCCGGGTAGCCGATGCCATCGATGACCACGCGCGGGTGATCGAGGCCGACCTGCATCGCCGTCGCCGAGCGCCAGAGGAGGGGTAAGCGGGGATCGAGCCGGAGGACCATCGGGCGATCATGGCCGACCCGCTCGATCCGCCGCTCGAGTTCTCCACAGCCCTCGTGGCCCGGAGCGCGGACCTCAGACCGGGCGGTCGCCGGTCGGTCCCTGGTCGCCCTCGCCGTCGGCGGGCGGCGTCGTCCCGTTCAGCAGCTCCTCGAGCGCGATGTCCATCTCGTCGGGCTCCGGAGTCTCGCCGCGGGCCTCCGCCGTCAGGCGCGCGACCAGCGCGGCCGGGTCGTCGAGATCGTCCGACCCCGGCAGCAGGTCGGGGTGCGACCACAGCGCATCGCGCGCCTCGGGGCCGACCGCGTCGGTGACCGCCTGCCACATCGCGGCGGCCTCGCGGAGGCGTCGCGGCCGCAGCTCGAGCCCCACGAGTGTCGCGAACGCCGACTCGGCGGGGCCTCCCGCGGCGCGGCGCCGGCGCACCGTCTCGGCGATCGCGCCCGCACTCGGCAGGCGGGTGGTCGCTGCGAGGGTCACGACGTCTACCCAGCCCTCGATCAGGGCGAGCACGGTCTCGAGGCGTCCGTGCGCCGCGAGCTGCTCCTCGGTCTTCGGGGGGATCAGCGCGCCACTGGTCATCGCGTCGCGCAGCTCCTCCGGGTTCGAGGGGTCGAAGTTCTCGGCGAGCTCCTCGAGGCGGGTCGTGTCGATGGTGATCCCGCGGGCGAAGTCGGTGATCTGCGAGATGAGGGCGAGACGGAGCCACTTGCCGTGCCGGAACAGGCGGGCGTGCGCGAGCTCGCGGACCGCGAGGTAGATCTGCACCTGGTCGACGGGGATGTCGAGGCCCTCGCCGAAGGCCGCGACGTTCTGCGGCAGGATCGCGGCGTCGTTCTCCTCGAGCAGCGGGATGCCGATGTCGCCTCCCGAGACGACCTCGGCCGCGAGCTGCCCCACGACCTGGCCGAGCTGGAGGGCGAACAGCGTGCCGCCGATTCCGCGCATCATGTTCTCGGCGCCGGCGATCATCGCCTGCATCTCCTCCGGGGCCTGGTCGCGCATCACTCCGGTCAGGGCGTCGGAGATGCTCAGGGCGACCGGCTCGGCGAGCTGCGTCCAGACCGGCATCGTCTGCGCGATCCACTCGAGGCGGCTGAGCGAGCGCGGCGGGCGGCTCAGCTCCGAGACGTACGCGACCTCGTCGAGCCACAGGGCCGCGACTCCGAAGGCGCCGTCGAGCGGAGCCCGGACGGCGTCGGTGACGGGCGCCGAGTCGGCGCGGGCGATCTGCTTGGCCTGCTCGAGCGCGAGCGACCAGTTGATGCCTCCGTCGCCGCTCTGCTGCATCGCGCTCTGCAGCTGCGAGAGCAGGTTCTGCAGGGCGACCGGGTCATTGGGCAGCCCCGCCGCCCCGGCGAGCTGAGAGGGATCGATCGGACCGTTCCCGGAGAGGAACTGCCGCAGCATCTCGCGGAACTCGTCCTCCGAGCCGCCTCCGGTCCGGTCCGCGCTGTCGCCTTCGGCCATGGGGATCAGCCCTTCCGTCGTTCGGGTCGAACGGCCCGTGGCGGGCCTGGACGGTGGGTCGGGCCTCGGTGGTGACACGACTCCCAGTCGTGCAAGCTACGTTAGCCCGAGCGTCCGGGGCGACGGCGTGCAGGACGACCGTCCCCGCCCGAACCTCTTCCGCCCGCCGCGAACATCCCGGCGGAGCCGCTCCGCCCCCGCCCTCAGGAAGGCCACCGTGTCGCTCTTCTCCGACGACCCGCGCTCCGGTGCCCCGCGCGGTCGCCGCGCCTGGGTCGGCCCGGCCGTCCTCTTCTCCGGAGTCGGCCTGGTCGTCGCTCTCGGCATCGCCCCGGCGCCCTACGTGATCGAGCAGCCGGGTCCCGTCTTCGACACCCTCGGCACGAGCGGCGACGATGTGCCGCTCATCTCGATCCCCGACGAGACCGTCTACCCCACGACCGGCACTCTCGACATGCTCACGGTCTCCGTCGTCGGCAACCCCGACAGCCTCCCCAACTGGGTCGAGGTCGCGGGCGCCTGGTTCGACCGCACCAAGGCCGTCGTGCCGGTCGAGCAGATCTTCCCCGCCGCCACCACCGTCGAGGAGCGCGACCAGGCCAACCAGGCCGAGATGACCGACTCGCAGCAGGAGGCGATCGCCGCCGCGCTGACCGAGCTGGGCTATCCCGTGACCCAGCGCGTCTCGGTCGCGCAGATCCCCGACGACTCGCCGTCGACGGGCGTGCTCGAGGCGGGCGACGAGGTCCTCGCCGTCGAGGGGACGTCCGTCGCCGATGTCGCGGCGCTGCGCGAGGCCGTTCAGGCCGCAGGCACCTCCGGCCCTGTGACACTGACGATCGAGCGCGACGGCGCGCAGCAGGACGTGCGGATCACCCCCGTCGACAACGACGGAACGGCGGTCATCGGCATCGTCGCCGGGGCGGTCTTCGACTTCCCCTTCGACGTCGACATCCAGCTCGACGACGTCGGCGGTCCGAGTGCCGGCATGATGTTCGCGCTCGGGATCATCGACAAGCTCACCGAGGGGTCCCTCAACGGAGGCGAGCAGGTCGCCGGGACGGGCACCATCGACGCCGCGGGCGAGGTCGGCCCGATCGGCGGCATCCGCCAGAAGATGTACGGGGCGGTCGGAGCCGGCGCCACGCACTTCCTCGCGCCGAGCCGGAACTGCGGCGAGGTGGTCGGGCACGTGCCGGACGGGCTCGAGGTCCTGAGCGTGTCGACCCTCGACGAGGCGCTCGCCGCGCTCCAGGGCATCGCCGCCGACGACACCGCGGGCCTGCCGACCTGCGACGGCGCGACTCCGGTCGGCTGACCCGGACGGGGGCGACGCTCAGGTGGGCGGCACGGCCGTCGCCTACCATGGGGAGCCTCCCCTCACATCTCGACAGCAAGAGGCCCATCAGTGAGTTCCACAGCAACCGAAACGCCGCCGCGGAAGAGACGGAGCGTTCTCGCCGTCACGGTCGTGGTGGTCGCCGTTCTGGTGGTGGCGTTCTTCGTCTTCGCCGGTCTCTACACCGACATCCTCTGGTACGACCAGCTCGGGTTCCTGTCGGTGCTGACCACTCAGTGGGCGGCGGCGGGTGGTCTCTTCGCCCTCGGCTTCATCGCGATGGCGGTGCCGGTCTTCATCAGTCTGACGCTCGCCTACCGCCTCCGGCCGGTCTACGCGAAGCTCAATTCGCAGATCGACCGCTACCAGCAGGTCGTCGAGCCGCTGCGTCGCCTGGCCACCTTCGGGATCCCCGCGGTGCTCGGCCTCTTCGCCGGCGTCTCGTCCGCCACCCGCTGGCAGACGAGCCTGACCTACTGGAACCGCACGCCCTCCGGCGTCACGGACCCGCAGTTCGGCCTCGACACGTCCTTCTACCTCTTCGAGCTGCCCTTCTACCAGAGCATCGTCGGCTTCGCCTCGGCCGTCCTGCTCATCGCCGGCCTCGCCGCCCTGGCCACCGGGTACCTCTACGGAGCGATCCGCGTGAACGGCCGCGAGGTGCGGATCTCGAAGTCCTCGCGCATCCAGCTCGCGATCATCGCCGCCCTCTACCTCCTCGTGCAGGCCGTCAGCCTCTGGCTCGACCAGTACGCGACGCTCACCGACCAGGGCGCTCGCATCACCGGCGCGACGTACTCGACGGTCAACGCGGTCATCCCCGGCCTGCAGATCCTCGCGGGTGTCGCGGCCCTGGTCGCCGTCCTCTTCGTCGTCACGGCGTTCATCGGCCGCTGGCGCCTGCCCGTCATCGGCACGGCGCTCCTCATCGTCTCGAGCCTGCTCGTCGGCTCCCTCTACCCGTGGGTCGTGCAGACGTTCCAGGTCGTTCCCAACGAGCGCACGCTCGAGGAGCAGTACATCCAGCGCAACATCGACATGACCCGTCAGGCCTACGGAGTCGACGACGTCCAGGTCATCCCGTACGACGCGACCACCGACGCCGAGCCGGGCGCCCTGCGCACCGACGCCGAGACCACGGCCAACATCCGCATCCTCGACCCCGCCGTGGTCACCGACGCGTTCTCGCAGCTGCAGCAGTTCCGCCAGTACTACTCGTTCGGCGACCAGCAGAACGCGCTCGACGTCGACCGCTACTCGATCGACGGATCGACGCAGGACGCGGTGGTCGGCGTGCGCGAGCTGAACCTCGCGGGCCTCGGCACCAACCAGACCTGGTACAACCAGACCCTCGTGTACACCCACGGCTACGGGTTGGTCGCCGCCTACGGCAATCAGCGCTCGGCCGACGGCGAGCCGGTCTTCATCGAGTCGGGCGTCCCGACGGTCGGCGACCTCGGCGACTACGAGCCGCGGATCTACTTCGGCGAGAACTCGCCCGCGTACTCGATCGTCGGCGGAGACGACGACCGCAACATCGAGCTCGACTACCCCTCGGGGACCGAGGGTGAGCAGCAGACCTACACGACCTTCGACGGCGACGGCGGGCCCTCGCTCGACAACGTCTTCAAGAAGCTCGTCTACGCGATCAAGTTCCAGTCCGAGCAGATCTTCCTGTCGGACGGTGTGAACGACCAGTCGCAGATCCTCTACGACCGCAACCCGGTCGACCGTGTGCAGAAAGTCGCCCCCTATCTGACCCTCGACTCCGACGCCTACCCGACCGTCGTCGACGGCCGAGTGGTCTGGGTCGTCGACGGATACACGACCTCGGCCGACTACCCGTACTCGGAGGTGCAGAGCCTCTCGCAGGCGATCGCCGACACCAACACGCAGCAGCAGTTCCCGACCGACGACGTCAACTACATCCGCAACAGCGTCAAGGCCACGGTCGACGCCTACGACGGCAAGGTGACGCTCTACGCCTGGGACACCGAGGACCCGGTGCTGCAGACGTGGCAGAAGATCTTCCCGAGCACCGTCGAGCCGATCAGCGACATGTCGGCCGATCTGCTCAGCCACGTCCGCTACCCCGAGGACCTCTTCAAGGTGCAGCGCGCCGTGCTGGGCACCTACCACGTGACCGACGCGGGATCGTTCTACTCCCGCGAGGCCGCGTGGTCGACTCCCGACGACCCGACGAGCGGCAACTCGACGACGACCGCGACCGGTGTGGGCGGAGACTCGCTGCAGCCTCCGTACTACCTGACGCTGCAGACCCCCGATGTCGAGGCCCCGTCGTACTCGCTGTACTCGACGTACATCCCGGCGAGCACCCCCGGTAGCGCCGCGAGCCGCAACGTGCTGACGGGCTACCTCGTCGCCGACTCCGACGCGGGCTCCACCCAGGGCTCGGTCGCCGACGGCTACGGCACGCTGAGACTGCTGGAGCTGCCGAGCGACGACACGGTCCCCGGCCCCGGCCAGGTGCAGAACGCGTTCAACACCGACCCGACGGTCGCCAACCAGCTGGCTCTGCTCCAGCGCGGCGACACGACGGTCACGCGCGGCAACCTGCTCACCCTCCCGGTGGGCGGCGGGCTCCTCTACGTGCAGCCGATCTACGTCAGCTCCAACGGCAACACGAGCTTCCCGCTGCTGCAGAAGGTGCTCGTCGCGTTCGGTGACGACATCGCCTTCGAGGACACCCTCGACGCGGCACTGGACAGCCTGTTCGGCGGCGACTCCGGAGCCGATGCGGGCGACACCGGCACACCGGTCGACCCGAGCACCGACCCCGCCGTCGACCCGGGCACGGGCACCGACCCGGGTACCGGTACCGACCCGGGTACCGGGACGACCGACCAGACGGAGCTGCAGGCCGCGCTCAGCGACGCGAGCGCCGCCCTGGCCGAGCGTCAGGCCGCTCTCACCGCCGGTGATCTGACCGCGTTCGCGGCCGCCGACGAGAAGCTGACGGAGGCGCTGCAGCGCGCTCTCACGGCAGAGGGAGCGCAGTAGCACGATGGTTCAGGTCGACCGCGGCGAGCATCTGAGCTCGGGGGAGTGGCTCGACCTGAACCGCGCCTACTGGGAGTCGCGGGATCCGTCCCGCCCCGACCCGCTCCTGGCGGCGACCGCTCCCTCCGAGGAGGAGGAGGGCGGTCGCGTCCTCCATCTGCAGAGCGGTGACGGCTCCCGGAGCCTCGTCCGGGCGAAGCGGGGCGCGGAGGTCATCGGCGTCGACTTCTCGATGCCGGCGGTCCGTCGCGCCCGCGCGCTCGCGGCCGACCTCGGCCTCACCGGGCGCTCGCGGTTCCTCTGCGCGAACGTCTACGAGCTGCGGCACATGCTGCCCGAGCCCGACTCCTTCGGGCTCGTCGCGACGAGCAGGAGCGCCCTCTCGTGGCTGCCCGACCTCGACGAGTGGGCGCGGATCATCGAGTGGTTCGTCGAGCCGGGCGGCACTCTCACCCTCGATCCCACCGTCGGTGAGCCGGTCGTCGACGCCGACGTCCGCCGCTTCGACCATCCGACCGACCGCATCGTCGACGCACTCGAGCGCGCCGGACTAGAGGTCTCCGACTCCGCTCCGGGGGTCGCGATCGTGGCGTCCAAGAGGCTCTGAGCACCCCTCCCGAGCCCGCCGGCCACTCGATTTGCGCTCCGCAGAATCCGCATGTAGTGTTTCTTCTTGTGCCGCGGGGTGGAGCAGTTCGGTAGCTCGCTGGGCTCATAACCCAGAGGTCGTAGGTTCAAATCCTGCCCCCGCAACAAGAAGACGGAAGCCGGTCCTGACAAGGGCCGGCTTTCGTCGTTGTTGCGGCCTTCTCAGCCCGCGGCGATCACGCTCAGCACGTTGCCCGCCGGATCGCGGAACCAGGCGATCGTCGGCCCGTGGCCGCGCATCACGCCCGTCGCGTCGGTCGGGAGATCGCTGTCGTCGTAGATCTTCGTGACGACGCCCGCGCGATTCAGCTCCGCGACCGCGACGTCGACATCGACGACCTCGAGGTTCAGGATCGTGAAGCCCGCGGGCTCGTGCGTCGGCTTCGGATACGCGATCGCGCGGCCGCCGCCCGGCAGCGCGATGTCCAGGATCCCCATCTCGTTCACCGAGACATCGAAGCCGAGCGTCCCGCCGTAGAAGCGCTCCGCCTCCTCCACACTGTCGACGCTGAATCCGCTGAAGACCCGCTCGCTCGTGACCATGGCCCGTCCCTCCTCGCGCGGCTCCGTCGCCTGCGCCTCGCCCCGGACGCTACTCCGGTCTCCCGCTCGCGTCATCGGCCGGTCGAGCAGCGTCACGATGCGTCCCGGCCTGGTGTGTCGCGTCGAGCCGCAGGGTATCCTCGTCGGGATGCGAAGGGTTCAGGCGTGACGGACGAACAGGTGGACGACAGCCCGGTACCGACCCCCGAAGGGTCGAGCGGGCCGACGGTCCACCCCACCCGGCGCAGCCGCCGGGACGCGGAGTCCGCCACCCGGCCCGTCCCCGTGGTCCGGCCGGCGCCGAGTCCGGTGAAAGCCCCCGTCCTCGCCGCGGTCGCCCCCGTCCGGCGCCGCTCCCGTCGAGCGCTCCGTACCGCGCTCAGCACCGTCGCCGTCGCGGCCATCGCCGGGATGGTCGCCGTGATGGCCCTGCCCGCCTACTCGTTCGATCCCGCACCCGACTCGCAGGCCGCCATCGAGGCGGCCGCCCGGGTGCAGGCGCTCGGCAACCAGAAGCTCACCGTCTCGGGCGCGGCCGTGCAGGAGCAGGTCATCCGCGACTCCTTCACCGCCCCGACGCAGGCCCAGCTCGACGAGGCCGCCGCGCAGGCTCGTGCGCTCGCCGCCGCGGCCGAGAAGGCCGCCCGCGAGGCCGAGGAGGCTGCCGCAGCAGCGGAGGAGGCCCGCACCTCGGGTGAGGCGGCGGGCTCCACCGCCGCGGGCTCCTCCGGCTCCAGCACCTCCGTCACTCCGCGCGAGGAGGGCGACGACTACCCCTGGCGCGACGCGCTCACCGACGACCAGGGCGGTGGCCTCTCGCCGCTGCGCTACTACTACCGCGAATGCGTCGACTTCGTCGCCTGGCGTCTCAACCGCGACCAGGGCTCGACCGGCGCCCCGTTCAAGTGGACCTGGGGCAACCTGACCCCGGGCGGCGGCAGCGCCTACGCCTGGGCCGGACAGTGGGCCTCGCACGGCTGGGTGACCAGCAGCACGCCGGTCCCCGGCAGCGTCGCCTGGTTCAACGGCAACCACGTCGCCTACGTGCAGTCGGTCAACTCCGACGGCACCGTCTCGCTCGAGGAGTACAACTGGGGCAACGATCACGCGTACCACGCGCGCACGATCCCGGCCTCCAGCGTCCCGCTGTTCCTCTACCCGCCGAGCTGATGACGGCCGAGCCCGCCGCGAGCGATGCGGTCGGAGTCGCCGTGGCGCAGTTCGCGCCGATCGCCGACCGCGACGCCAACCTCGCGACGATCCGTCGACTCGCCGCGGTGGCGGCGGAGCGCGGCGCGACTCTCGTGGTCCTCCCCGAGTACAGCTCGTTCTTCGTCGATCCGCTCGGTCCCGAGCTCGTCGCGGCGGGCGAGGCGCTCGACGGCCCCTTCGCCTCCGGTCTCGGTGCCATCGCCCGCGAGCTGGGGGTGCACCTCGTCGCCGGGATGGTCGAGGCGGTCGACGACGGTCGGCGCATCGCGAACACTCTGATCGCCGTCGATCCGAGCGGCTCACTGGTCGCCCGGTACCGCAAGCTCCACCTCTACGACGCCTTCGGCCAGACCGAGTCGGAGTGGGTCGCCGCCGGAGCGATCGAGGCCCCGCAGACCTTCGTGGTCGGCGGCCTCGTCGTCGGACTGCAGACCTGCTACGACCTCCGCTTCCCCGAGGTGACCCGCTGGCTCGTCGACGCGGGTGCCGAGGTGGTCGCTGCTCCGGCCGAGTGGGTGCGCGGCCCGCTCAAGGAGGCGCACTGGCGCGTGCTGGTGACGGCGCGCGCGCTCGAGAACACGATCTATCTGCTGGCGGCCGACCAGACGCCTCCGATCGGTGTGGGCACCAGCATGATCGTCGACCCGATGGGCGTCGAGATCGCGACGCTCGGCGAGGCCGAGGACGTCGCGGTGGCCTGGATCTCCCGCGAGCGGATCGACGCCGCCCGCGCGAAGAACCCGGCCTTGGCGCTCCGGCGCTTCAGGGTCCAGCCCGTCTGAGCGCCCGTCAGGCTCTCGGTCGCATCGCGGCGAGCCGCTCGGCCGCACGGTCGAGCACCTCGACGCGCTTGCAGAACGCGAAGCGCACCAGCGAGCGGTACGGAGCCGCATCCTCGGCGCGGCAGAACGCCGACACCGGCACCGCGACGACTCCCGCCAGCTCGGGCAGTGCGCGGCAGAAGGCGACGGAGTCGTCGAACCCGAGCGGCGCCGCGTCGGCCACCACGAAGTAGCTGCCCGCCGAGGGCGACACCGTGAAGCCCGCCGCCGACAGTCCCGCCGAGAGGATGTCGCGCTTGTGCTCGAGGGTCGCCGCGATCCCGGTGAAGAACACGTCGTCGAGGCCGAGTCCTCGAGCCACCGCGCCCTGGAAGGGCGACCCGCTGACGTAGGTGAGGAACTGCTTGACGGCGAGGACCGCGGTCAGCAGGTCACGAGGGCCGGTGATCCAGCCGATCTTCCAGCCCGTGGTGCTGAAGGTCTTGCCGGCGGAGGAGATCGTGAGCGTGCGCTCGAACGCACCGGGCAGGGTCGCGATCGGCACGTGCGCGCCGTCGAAGCGGAGGTGCTCGTAGACCTCGTCGGTCACGATCAGCGCGTCGTGGCGCTCGGCGAGGCGCACGATGAGCTCGCGGGTCTCGGCGGGCAGGACGGAGCCGGTCGGGTTGTGCGGATCGTTGACGAGGATCACGCGCGTGCGGTCGGTCACCGCTCCCTCCAGCTCGCCGTGGTCGACGGTGAACGAGGGGCCGCGCAGGGCGACGGTGCGGTGCACACCTCCGGCCAGCGCGATGAGTGCGCCGTACGCGTCGTAGTGCGGGGTGAACGTCACGACCTCGTCGCCGGGCTCGAGGAGCGCGAGGAGCGTCGCCGCGAGCGCCTCCGTCGCACCGGTCGTGACGAGGACCTCGCCGTCGGGGTCGACCTCGAGCCCGTAGAAGCGGCGCTGGTGGGCCGAGACGGCGGTGCGCAGCACCGGGAACCCGGGCCCGGGCGGGTACTGGTTGAGGCCGGAGGCGATCGCCTCCCGCGCCGTCTCGAGCACTTCTCGAGGACCGTCCTCGTCGGGGAAGCCCTGACCGAGGTTGATCGCCCCGGTGCGGGTCGCGAGGGCGCTCATCTCGCTGAAGACAGTGGGGGCGACAGCGCCGCCGGGGCCGAGAAGTCCGGCGCCCGCTGCGGCGCGGGTCCAGGATCCGTGGATGCTCACGCTCTCAGTCTGCACCTCAGGCATTGATGTCCCGCTTGCAGGCCTGTCATAAGAAACGCCCAGGTTCCCTGGTCAAGCTATCCCCGCTTGGAAGGAGCAGCACCCATGACCGAGAGTCACGAGGGTCCTCGTCAGCCGGAGGAACCCACCACGCCGTCAGAGTCCGGCGACCGCGAGGGAGCGTCCTCGTCGACGACCGGGCCCACCGAGCCGATCCGCGAGGCCGCCGCGCCTCAGCCGCCCTACACGCCGAACACCGAGGCCGGCAACGAGGCCCGACCCGAGCAGCCCTCGCCCCGGTACGGACAGTACGCTCCGGCCGCCGCCCAGTACGCTCCGCCCGCACCGCACACCGTGCACAGCACCGAGCAGCCGCCCTCGAGCGCCTTCGGTCCTGCCGGCGAGCAGCCCGGACCCGTCCCGACCGCGACCAAGCGCCGCGCGGGTGTCAGCGTCGTCGCGGCCCTCGCCATCGGCGCGGTCGTCGGTGGAGTCGCCGGGGCCGGTGTGTTCGGTCTCTGGTCGGCCTCGAACGGCGCGGGCACCCGCGTCGTGTCCGCCGGGGGTTCGCAGACCATCACCGTCAACAACGCCGAGGACGCGACGACCGCGACCGCGGTGGCGGCCAAGGCGACTCCGAGCGTGGTGACCATCTCGGTCAGCGGCAGCTCCTCCGCCGGCACCGGCTCGGGCATCGTCCTCTCGAAGGACGGCTACGTGCTCACGAACACCCACGTCGTCACCCTCGACGGCGCGATCTCGGACGCCGCGGTCACGGTCACGACCAGCGACGGCCGGATCTTCGCGGCGACCGTCGTGGGCACCGACCCGACCCTCGACCTCGCCGTGATCAAGCTCACCGACGCGAGCGACCTCACTCCGATGACCTTCGCCGACTCGACGAAGATCAACGTCGGCGACACCGCCGTCGCGATCGGAGCTCCGCTGGGCCTCTCCGGCACCGTCACCGACGGCATCGTGAGCGCGCTCAACCGCAGCATCCAGGTCGCCTCCTCGGCCGCTCCAGACGACTCGGGCGACAGCTCGAGCGGCAGCACCGACAGCCCGTTCAACTTCGACATCCCGGGTCAGACCCCGCAGACGCAGGCCACCAGCACGATCTCGCTCCCGGTCATCCAGACCGACGCGGCGATCAACCCCGGCAACTCCGGTGGCGCGCTGCTCGACAGCGACGGCGAGCTCATCGGCGTGAACGTCGCGATCGCCAGCGCCGGGCAGTCGTCCAGCTCGGGCGAGCAGTCGGGCAACATCGGAGTCGGCTTCGCGATCCCCAGCGCGATCGCCGAGCGTGTCGCGAAGGAGATCATCGCGAACGGCTCCGCGACGCACGGCCTCCTCGGGGCGAGCGTCACCGACTCCACGGCCGACGTCCTCGGCGCCTCCATCCAGGAGGTCACCAGCGGAGGAGCGGCACAGGCCGCCGGTCTCGCCAAGGGCGACATCGTGACGGAGGTGTCGGGTACGCCCATCACGAGCGCCTCCGACCTGACGGCACAGGTGCGTGCGCAGGCCGCCGGCGCCGACGTCCAGCTCACCTACGTGCGCAACGGACAGAGCTACGAGGTCGACGTCACGCTGGGCACGATGGCCACCAGCTGACCCTCCCCAGCACCGCCGCAGCCCCCGAGGACGTGTCCTCGGGGGCTGCTAGGGTTGTGCTCCCGCCACACGAACTGGACCCATGCAGCCCGAGACACCGACGGACGACCTCTCCGATCTGCCCGGCGTCTCGTACGTCATGCCGGTTCTGAACGAGGTCACCCACGTGCGGGCGGCGGTCGACTCCCTGCTCGCGCAGGACTACTCCGGGCCCTTCGACATCGTGCTCGCGGTCGCCCCGAGCATCGACGGCACCGAGGAGCTGGTCGCCCAGCTGAGCGGGGCCGACCCGCGGATCCACGTGGTCCCGAACGCCGTCGGCTCGACGCCCGCCGGGCTCAACGCCGCCATCCGAGCGTCGCACCACCCCGTGGTCGTGCGCGTCGACGCGCACTCGGTCCTACCGTCCGACTACGCGCGCGAGGCCGTCGCGGCGCTGCAGCGCTCGGGAGCCGACAACGTCGGCGGAGTCATGGCGGCAGAGGGTCTGACCCCGTTCCAGCGCGCCGTCGCCCGCGCCTACGGCTCGCGCATCGGCCTGGGCGGCACACCGCACCACGTCGGCGGCCAGGAGGGTCCGGCCGAGACGGTCTACCTCGGCGTCTTCCGCCGCACGGCGCTCGAGCGCGCGGGCCTCTTCGACGAGCGCTTCAAGCGCGGCCAGGACTGGGAGCTGAACCGCAGGATCCGCGAGCTCGGGGGAGTCGTCTGGTTCACTCCGCGCCTCACCGTCACCTACCGGCCGCGCCCCTCGATGCGCGCGCTGCTCCGGCAGTTCCTCTCGACCGGGATGTGGCGCGGCGAGCTCACGCGGCTGTTCCCGGCCTCGCGCTCGGTGCGCTACTTCGCGCCTCCGGTGCTCGTGGCCCTGCTCGCGCTCGGGCTGCTCGTGGGGATCGGGGGAGTCGTCCAGGTGCTCGCGGGCGCCGCACCGTGGCTGCTGCTCGGCCTCGTCGTCCCGGTCGGCTATCTCCTCCTGGTCGCGCTCGCGACGATCGTCGTCGCGCGGGCCGACGGGATCCGCGCGATGCTGTGGTTCGCTGTCGTGATCCCGTCGATCCATGTCGCCTGGGGCACCGGCTTCGTTCTGGGCTTCGCCGGTCTGACGAGCAACATCTCCGCCCACCGCCACCAGCCGCGGGCCGACCCAGCGAGGGGCGCATGACGCAGACCACGAGACCGCGATCGATCGCCGAGCTCCGGGCGGTGGCGCAGCCACCGGAGGTGAGGGGCCGCCGGAACGCGGAGCACTGGACCGCCTCGCTCTACCTGCGGCGGTTCTCGCCGTACCTCACCTGGCTCCTCCTGCGCACGTCGATCACGGCGAACGGCGTGACCGGCCTGATGATCCTGGTCGGCTGGAGCGCCGCCGCTGCGCTGCTGATCCCGGGCATCGCCGGGGCGGCGCTCGCGCTCCTGCTCGGCCAGCTGCAGATGCTGGTCGACTGCTGCGACGGCGAGGTCGCGCGCTGGCGCCGCACCTCCTCTCCTGCAGGCGTGTTCCTCGACAAGGTCGGGCACTACACGACCGAGGCGCTCATCCCGATCGCGCTGGGCCTGCGGGCGGCGGGGCTGCCCTTCGACGCGCCCGCCGACTATCTCTGGACGACCGTCGGGCTGGCGCTCGCCCTCGTGATCGTCCTGAACAAGGCGCTCAACGACATGGTGCACGTGGCCCGCGCGAACGCGGGGCTCACCAAGCTGGCCGACACGAAGGGCGAGGCGGTGCCGTCCTCCTCGGGGCTCGCGCGCCTGCGCCGTGCCGCCCGCTTCGTGCCGTTCCACCGTCTCTACCACTCCGTCGAGCTGACGATGCTCGCCTTCGCGGCGACGCTCGTCGGGCTCGTCGTCGGCGCCTCGGCGGCCGACCGGTTCCTCGTCTCGGCGCTGCTGCCGCTCGCTTTCCTCGCGCTGATCGGGCACTTCGTCGCGATCATGGCGTCCAAGCGTGTCCGCTCCTGAGCCCCGCGTCGGAGTCGTCGTCCTGACCCAGGGGACGCGGCCCGACGATCTGGCGACCGGCCTCGCGAGCGTCCTCGCACAGCGGGGTGTCGTGCTCGACATCGTCTGCGTCGGCAACGGCTGGGAGCCGACCGGCCTCCCCGAGGGCATCCGCGCTCTCGCCCTGCCCGAGAACCTCGGCATCCCCGCGGGGCGGAACGCAGGAGTGCCCGCGGTGGCGGGGGAGTACCTCTTCTTCCTCGACGACGACGCGCGGATCCCCTCGCCGACGTTCCTCGCCGACGCCGTCGCGCTCCTGAGCTCGCCGCGGCGGATCGGCCTCGTGCAGCCCCGGGTGGACAGCACCGACGGCACTCCGGCGCCGACGCGCTGGATCCCGAGGATCCTCAAGGGCGACCCGCGTCGCTCCGGCCCCGTGTTCTCGGTCTGGGAGGGGGCGGTCGTGCTGCGCCGCGACGTCTTCGAGCAGACCGGCGGCTGGGCGGCTCCCTTCTTTTACGCCCACGAGGGCATCGAGCTTGCCTGGCGGGTCTGGGACACCGGACGCAGCACGTGGTACGCCGGAGAGCTCGTCGCCGAGCACCCGGTGATCCAGCAGACGAGGCACGCCGACTACTACCGTCTGAACGCGCGCAACCGGGTCTGGCTCGCGAGGCGCAACCTCCCGGCTCCGCTCGCCCTCGCCTACGTCGGCTCGTGGACCGCGATCCAGTGCCTCCGCTGGGCGCGCGACCCCGCCGCCCTCGGTGCGTGGTTCGCCGGCTGGCGCGAGGGCTGGCGGTCCGACCCCGGTGAGCGGCGCGTGCTCTCGGTGCGCACGGTACTGCGCATGGCGTTCGCCGGGCGTCCCCCGATCGTCTAGCATCGGGTCATCCGCCCCCGGCAGTGGGCGGGATGCCCCGAAAGGACGACGGTGTTCGATTCGACGCAGCTGCTTCCCGGTGCCGTCGCACCGGGTGCGCTCACGCCTTCCGAGCTCCTGCAGACCGTGCGGAGCCGGATCGACGAGGCCGACGGAGCGACGGCCGATCCCGAGTTCCAGGGGCGCCTCGATGCGCATCTGCCCCGGCTCGTCGAGCTGCTGTCCGAGGTGTACGCCGAACGCGACGACCTCGCCGATCAGGTCGTCGCCCTCGTCGAGCTCGCCGCCTCCTCGTGGGAGGCGCGCCCCGACGACCTGCGAGCGCTCGACCGCGTGCGGCAGCAGCACCCCGACTGGTACCTGTCGAACAAGGCGCTCGGCGGCGTCTGCTACGTCGACCGCTTCGCCGGCGACCTCGAGGGGCTCCGCGCCGAGATCCCGTACTTCCGCGAGATCGGGCTCAACTACCTGCACCTGATGCCGATCTTCGACGCTCCGGAGGGGGAGTCCGACGGCGGGTACGCGGTCTCGAGCTACCGGCGCGTCCGCCCCGACCTCGGCGACATGGAGGGGCTCCGGCTCCTCGCCTCCGAGTTGCGCGAGCACGGCATCGCCCTCGTCGTCGACTTCGTCTTCAACCACACCTCGAACGAGCACGAGTGGGCTCGCCGCGCGCTCGCGGGCGAGGAGCGGTTCGAGGACTACTACTGGATCTACCCCGACCGCGAGCAGCCCGACGCCTTCGAGCGCACCACCCGCGAGATCTTCCCCGACGACCACTCCGGGTCGTTCGTACAGCTCGAGGACGGCCGGTGGGTCTGGGCGACGTTCCACAGCTACCAGTGGGACCTCAACTACTCCAACCCCGAGGTCTTCCGTGCGATGGCCGGCGAGATGCTCTTCCTGGCCAACCAGGGCGTCGACGCGCTCCGCATGGACGCGGTCGCCTTCATCTGGAAGAAGCTCGGCACCGCGAGCGAGTCGCAGCCCGAGGCGCACCTGCTGCTCCGCGCGTTCAACGAGGTCTGCCGGCTCGCCGCTCCGTCGCTGCTGTTCAAGTCCGAGGCGATCGTCCACCCCGACGAGGTCGTCGAGTACATCGACCTCGAGGAGTGCCAGCTCTCCTACAACCCGCTGCAGATGGCGCTGACCTGGGAGGCGCTCGCCACCCGCGACGTCCGCCTCCTCTCCCAGGCGCTCGAGCGCCGGCACGCACTGCCGGAGGGGACCGCGTGGGTCAACTACGTCCGCGGGCACGACGACATCGGCTGGACCTTCGCCGACGAGGACGCGGCCGAGCTCGGCATCGACGCCGCGGGGCACCGCCGGTTCCTCAACGACTTCTACACCGACCGCTTCGAGGGGACGTTCGCACGGGGCGTGCCGTTCCAGGAGAACCCCCGCACCGGCGACCGCCGGGTCTCCGGCACCACGGCGTCGCTCGCGGGCGTGGAGGCGGGCGACGCGTTCGGGATCGACCGCGTCCTGCTCGCGCACTCGATCGCGCTGAGCACCGGCGGACTCCCGCTGATCTACCTCGGCGACGAGGTCGGACAGCTGAACGACTACCGCTACGTCGAGGACCCCACGACCGCGGGCGATTCGCGCTGGGTGAACCGGCCACGCCGTCCGGCCGAGCGGTACGCCGAGCGCGAGACTCCCGGCACCGACGCCGGCGAGATCTTCGGTGGGCTCCTGCACCTGATCGCGATCCGGAAGGCCGTGCCGCTCTTCGCCGGCACCGAGCTGACGGTCTTCGACCCGGTGAACCGGCATGTGCTCGGATACCAGCGGCCGGGCGACGGCGAGTCGCTGCTCGTGCTCGCGAACGTGTCCGACGACGTGCAGGAGATCGACCCCGAGCGCTTCGTCGGCTTCGATGCCTGGGCGCTCGACCTGGTCACCGAGATCACGGTCGATCTGCGCGAGGGATTCCGGCTGGCGCCGCTCCAGTTCGTCTGGCTCCGGGTGACGCCCGCCTGACCCGGTCTCCGTCCGGCCGGGCCGGGTAGCCTGGTCCGATGCCGGCCCTCCGCGACGCCCTCGACCGCCTCCGGACGGATGCGGGCCTCGCGCGCGGGATCGGACTCGATCTGCTCGCCTCCCGACGTGCCCGGCACGCGGTCGCGCGCCTCCTCGCCGCCCGCGGGCCCCTGCCGGCCGACCGCTTCGAGATCGGCGTGTACTTCGCCGACGCCGACATCAACCTCTACCAGGTGCGGCAGTGGTACCGCCCGCTCGAGGAGCTGGCGCGGACGCATCCGGTCGTCGTGCTCTCGAGGAACGCGAGCGCCGCCGAGGTGCTGCTGCGGGAGAGCCCGGTCCCGGTCGCGTACGTCCGCTCCGTCGCCGACCTCGAGAGCACGATCGCCTCGCAGCCGCTGCGCATCGTGCTGTACGTCAACCAGAACTCCCGCAACTTCCAGATGATGCGGTACGGACGCCGGTGGCACGTCTTCGTCAACCACGGCGAGAGCGACAAGATGTACATGACGACGAATCAGTACAAGGCGTACGACTACAGCTTCATCGCCGGCGACGCCGCCCTGGCCCGACTGCACCGCGTGCTCTGGGACTTCGACTTCGACAAGCGCGCCCTCGCGATCGGGCGGCCCCAGGCCGACCACTTCGCCGGGCGCACGCCGTTCGCTCCGGACGAGCGCCAGGTCGTGCTCTACGCGCCGACCTGGGAGGGCGACCGCCCGGCGGCAGGCTACGGCTCGATCCGGAGTCACGGTCTGGCGCTCGTCGAGGCACTGCTCGCCGACCGGCGGTACCGCCTGGTCTACCGTCCGCATCCCCGCAGCGGAGCCGTGGATCCTCAGTACGGCGCCGCGAACCGGCGGATCGTCGCGCTCCTCGCCGCTGCGAACGCCTCCGACCCGACGGCGCACCACGTGCACGACACCGGGGCGGAGCTCGGCTGGCAGCTGGCGGCGGCCGACATCGCGATCCTCGACGTCTCGGCGATGGTCTACGACCGTCTCGCCACGGGTCGGCCCCTGATGGTCACTCGGCCGACGAGCCCGGACGCCGAGGTCGACGAGACCGGCTACCTGGGTGATGCGGAGTGGCTGCGCGCCGAGGACGCCTCCGCCATCGCCGACCGGATCGGCGCCGTCGAGCACGACGAGGCCTCGGTCGAGCGGCTGGAGCGCTGGGTCGCGCACTACTTCGGCGACACGACGCCGGGTGCAGCCACGGCGCGGTTCCACTCGGCGATCGAGACGCTGCTCGCCGAGTGGGAGCGTCACGCCGCTCTGCACCGCGATGACCCCGCCGTCGACGACAGCGATCCGGAAGGCTGAGCCTGGCCGCCGTCAAGGCCTGAGCGGCGTCGCGGGGCGCCTGTGCGCCTCCCGCTACGCTCGACGCATGATCACCCCTCGTGCCTTCGCCCGCTCCCGCCGGCGCAGGACGGCGGTCACCCCGCCCCCCGTCGAGCCCGACATCGTGGTGTCCACCGATCCGGAGAAGCCGGTCTTCACGATCCGCTCGTTCCGCATCGGCCTCTTCGGCGGTCTGGGCGTGCTCGTCGCACTCGTGCTCGGCGGACTCGTCGTCGAGCTCGGCACGGTCCTGACCTACATCTTCGTCGCGATGTTCTTCGCGCTCGGGCTCGACCCCCTGGTGTCCTGGCTCGAGAGCAAGCGGATCCCCCGGCCGCTCGCGATCACGCTGGTGTTCGCCGCGGTCGTCCTGATCTTCGCGGGGCTCCTGCTCTACATCATCCCGATCCTCGTCGAGCAGCTGACGCTGTTCGTGACGAGCGCTCCGCGGATCGTGACCGACATCGCCTCGCAGCAGTGGGTCCTCGACCTCGAGCAGCAGCTGCGCGGTGTCGTGGACGTCGACGAGCTGATCCAGTCCGTGCAGAGCTTCATCGGCGACCCGAACAACCTTCTCTCGCTCGGCGGCGGACTGCTCGCGGTCGGCACCGGCATCGCGAGCGGCGTCACCGGCTCGATCATCGTGCTCATCCTGACGCTGTACTTCCTCGCGTCGCTGCGAGCGATGAAGTCGGTCGCCTACCGCTTCGCCCCGGCCTCGCACCGCGCCAAGGCGCACGAGGTGGGCGACGAGATCACCGGAGCCGTCGGGCGCTACGTCGTCGGCCAGGTGTCCCTCGCCGGAGTGAACGGCATCCTGACCTTCATCCTGCTGCTGAGCATCGGCGGTCCCGTCCCGGCGCTGCTGGCGTGCGTCGCGTTCCTCGGCTCGCTGATCCCGCTCGTCGGCACCATCTCGGGCGCCGTCATCATCTCGCTCGCCTGCCTGCTGGCGTCCCCGCTCACCGCGTTGGTCGCCGCGATCTACTACCTGGTCTACATGCAGGTCGAGGCCTACCTCCTCAGCCCGCGGATCATGAACCGCGCGGTCTCGGTGCCCGGTGCGGTCGTCGTCATCGCGGCCGTCGCGGGCGGCACGATCGCCGGAGTGCTCGGCGCGCTCGTCGCGATCCCGGTCGCCGCGTCGGTCATCATCGTGGTGCAGAAGGTGGTCTTCCCGCGTCAGGACGCGAAGTAGGCGCTCACCGGAAGGCGGGTGCCGCCGACTCGACCGCGTCGATGAACGCGGTGACCGACGGCGGCACCTCCGAGGCGGATCCCGGCGCCGCGATCGGAGCGAGCGTCCGGGTCACCACGGGGACGACTCCGGCCCAGACCCCGTCGGTCTGAGCATCGTCGTCCGACGGTCCCGCCGCGCGGATCTTGACGCTCGCCTCGTCGAGCGGCAGTCGCAGCACCAGGGTCGCCGCGATCTCCCGCGCCGTGCTCGGGCGCACCTCGCGGTCGCGCCCCGGAAGCATCCGCGCGGTGAGCAGCTCGAGGGCGCGCGCCTTCTCGGTGCCTTCGAGGGTCTCGGCGGTGCCGAGGATCATCGCGGAGCGGTAGTTCATCGAGCTGTCGAAGGTGGACCGGGCGACGACGAGACCGTCGAGCAGGGTGACCGAGACGGTGAGGGGCGAGCCCTGCGCCGCCGCCCGGAGGAGTCCGCCACCGCTCGAGCCGTGCAGGAGGAGGCCGTCTCCGTCGCGGGCGAACAGGATCGGCAGCACGATCGCGACTCCCTCGCGCACGACGGCGACGTGCGCGATCAGCGCCTCGTCGAGGATCGCGTCGAGGGCGCCCCGGTCGGTGACCTGCCGGTCGCGGAGGCGGGTGACGCGGGTGCGGGCGGAGGCGGGGAGAGTGGTCATGGCGTCATCCTGACCGGTGCTCTGGATCTGTCAGAATGCCACCGGAGTGCTATTCGAGTGGTCCAGTGCGGAGTGGTCCATGGCGTCGGGTGATCTGGAGAGTCCGCTGCTGCTCGAGCCCGCCGCCCGCGGCAGGGTGCGGGCGACGCTCGCGGAGGCGCTGCGGTCGGCGGTCCTCGACGGCCGCTACCGAGCCGGCGAGCCGATACCGTCGAGCCGCGTGCTCGCCGAGCAGCTCGGAGTCTCGCGCGGCACTGTCGTCGCCGCGGTCGATCAGCTCGTGGGAGAGGGGTATCTCGTCGCCCGGCCGCGCGCCGCGGTCTCCGTCGCCACCGACGGTGTGGTCGTCCCGCACACCGCGCAGCCGCCGGTTCCTGAGGCGCATCCCGGCTCGAGCACCGAGCCCCGGCTCGATCTGCGGCCGGGGCGCCCCGACACCCGCGGTCTCGACACACCGGAGTGGCGCGCCGCGTGGCGACCAGCCCTCGCCGCGCCACCCTCCGCGCTGCCCGTCGCCACGGGTGATCCGGGCCTCCGCGAGCAGATCGCCGACCAGCTGCGCCGCTCACGAGGCCTCGACGCGCACCCGGGCGACGTCGTGGTGACGAGTGGCACGGCCGACGCCGTGGCCCTGCTCACCCGGGCGGCGGCCGGCGCGCTCGGGCGACCGGTCCGGGTCGCCGTGGAGGACCCGGGCTACCCCGCCGTCCGGCGGCGCTTGCGCGCCGAGGGACACGAGGTCGTCGGCGTCCCGGTTCGCGGCGATGGCATCGATCTGGCGGCACTCGACGCGGTCGCTGCCGACGTCGTCGTGGTCACTCCGTCGCACCAGTACCCGACGGGCGGTCGCCTGGGCCTCGCCGACCGCCTCGAGCTGGTGCGCCGCTCCGCGGCCGGGCGGATGCTCGTCATCGAGGACGACTACGACAGCGAGTTCCGCTACGTCGGGGCGCCCCTGCCCGCCCTCGCCTCACTCGACACCGCCGGGGGAGTGGCGCACGTCGGCTCGTTCTCGAAGACCGTCTCGCCGTGGCTGCGGGTCGCCTACCTGGCACTTCCCGCCTCCTCGTGGCTGCGGCCGGCGCTCGCCGAGCTCGACGCGGAGCGGGACGCCTCCGTCTCGGGGCCGACACAGGAGGCGCTCGCCGCGTTCATGGCCGACGGAGCGTTCCGCCGCCACCTCACCCGCTCCCGGCGCCGCTACGCGCACCGCCGCGAGCTCGTCCGACGCTTCGCCGAGGGCATCGACTGGGGCTCGGTGAGCGGACTCGACGGCGGGCTGCACGTCGTGCTCACGGTGCCGCTGCCCGCGCGGGAGGTCGCAGCGGCCCTCCTCGCGGAGGGGCTGCAGGTCGCCACGCTGCACGAGTACGCCCTCTCGGGGCGAGCCGACGAGGATGCGCTCGTGCTCGGCTACGGCGGTGCGAGCGATCTCGAGCTGGCGGAGGCGCTCGGCATCATCGACCGCACGGTCCGCCGGCTCGTCGCCGCAGTGCCGTCCTCGGGCGTCCGTGGTATCCCTGGAGGATGACCGCCGCACCCGCTCTGCACATCACCGACGACGCCGACGCCGACGCGCTGCTCAGCCGCGACCCGCTCGCCTTGCTGATCGGCATGCTCCTCGACCAGCAGGTCGCGATGGAGACGGCGTTCTCGGGCCCCCTCAAGATCGAGCAGCGCCTCTCCGCCGCGGGAGCCTCCTTCGACGCGCCGTCGATCGCCGCGTTCGACGAGGACGCCTTCTCGGAGCTGTGCCGCACGCCGCCGGCGGTCCACCGCTATCCGGCGAACATGGCCGGCCGCGTGCAGGTGCTCTGCCGCGCGCTGGTCGACGAGTGGGACGGCGACGCGTCGACCATCTGGACCCGCGACGACCCCGACGGCCGCACCGTGCTCGCCCGCCTCAAGGCGCTCCCCGGCTTCGGCGACCAGAAGGCGCGGATCTTCGTCGCCCTGCTCGGCAAGCAGCGCGGCTTCGACGGCGAAGGCTGGCGCGCGGCCGCCGGCGCCTACGGCGAGGAGGGCTCCTTCCGCTCGGTCGCCGACATCGTCTCCCCGGAGTCGCTCACGAAGGTCCGCGAGACGAAGCAGGCCGCCAAGGCCGCCGCCCGCGCCGCGAAGAAGTAGCTGCGATTCCCGGCCGGCGGCCTCAGAGCCGGTCGTCCAGGGCCGCGATCAGCGCCGCGCGGTCCTCGCGGAGGATCGATGCGCCGGCGCCCGGGACGGTGCGCACCTCGACGCCGCGGTCGGTGAGCACCGATGCGAGCGAGGCGTGCCCCAGCGGGTCCTCGGGGAGCACCGCGAGGGTCGGCACGGTGAAGCCCTTCGGCGCGTCGGCCGCGTCCTTCGCGGTGAGTCCCGACGCGGACGCCGGATCCCACAGGCGGTGCGCCGAGACGTCGAGCTCGATCTGCTCGTCCGTCCAGAGGGGGTGGCGGCGGCGCACCTCGTCGGCGTCGCCCTTCTCGACCTGCACGAGCGAGCCGGCGCGGTGCAGCGCTCCGCCCAGCCCGCGGGAGTCCGAGAAGGCAGGGTCGAGCAGCACCAGTCGATCCGGCCGGTACCCGTCGGCGAGCTGCGCAGCGACGACGGCGCCGAGGCCGTGGCCGATGATCAGGTCGGGAGTCTGCAGAACCGACGCCCGGACGTCGGCCGCCCAGCGCTCGGGGGAGTAGGCCGGCGACTTCGGTGACCCGCCGTGGCCGGCGAGATCGGGCGCGATCACCCGGTAGCCGTGCTCCTGCAGCGTCGGCACGAGCCCGTACCAGACGCGCGAGTCCGAGGCGAGGCCGTGCAGCAGCAGCGCCACCCGCTCGCCCGATCCGCCGTAGTCGCGGACGTAGAGCTCGAGCGGCTCGACGGGGCCGGCCGCGAGGGCCCTGCGCTGGGCACGGGTCGGTTCGATCACCAGTGCGTTCGCGAAGACCTGCGGAGCGGGGCCGAACGCATCGCGGGCGGACTGCACGACGCGACGGCCGAGCATCGCGTTGCCGACGCCTCCGATGGCCGCGCCGATGCCGAAGGGCATGGCCCGGCCGACGAGCCCCGCGCCCTGCTGGGTGAGGAAGTGCCGGGTGAAGGAGCGCTTCGCCCGATCGGCGATCTCGCCCACCAGGAACGACGGCAGGCCCTTGGTCACGACCGAGCCCCAGTACTGGTTGAGTCCCGCGCCGCCCCCGGTCGCCTGCCCGGCGACCTGACGGACGAGCTCGCTCCCCGAGGAGCCCATCATCAGGGTCAGCACGAGCGCCCGCGCCCGCTCGGGGTCGACCAGAGCGATGCCGTGCACCTCGGTCACCGACTGCGCGAAGAGCGCGCTCGCCTCGAGGAAGCCGGCCGCACTCGCACCCGACAGGGCGACGGAGGTCGCGGTGCCGATCCCGGGGACGACCGCGGTGGCGCCGATGGCCGCGCCTCCAGCCGCGACGCTCGCGAGGTACTGCCGCTCGAGCGAGGTGATGAGCTGCTCCGGAGTCGCGTTCGGTCGGCGGCGGCGCAGCGCGCGGATGTTCGCGAGCACCGCGGGCCGCTGGACGGCCAGCAGGCGATCGAGCATCTTCGCGAGATGAGGGTTGCCGACCTCCGCGTCCGAACCCGACGTGTCGTCGATCCGCTTCTCGAGGTCGCGCGTGCGCTTGCGATCGGCCATGTCCTGCACTCCTGCGTCGTCTGCCGATCGCGGGTGGCCCGACGTGCTCGTCAGTCGGCGGCGGCCTGCGGTTTCGGGGCGTAGTCCTCAGCGTAACGGGCGAGAACCTGCTCGATCGGTGCGTCGAGCACGAGTCGGCCCTTGTCCAGGTAGAGCCCGCGCGTGCAGAACCGGCGGAGGTCCCGCTCGTTGTGCGAGACGAAGAAGAGCGTCCTCCCGGCGGCGAGGAGCTCCTCGATCCGGGCGTAGCACTTCTCGCGGAACGCCTTGTCGCCGACCGCGAGGACCTCGTCGACGAGGATGATCGGCTCCTCGAGTCGCGAGACCACCGAGAACGCGATCCGCACCTTCATCCCGCTCGAGAGGTGCTTGTAGGGGGTGTCGAGGAAGTCGCCGATCTCGGCGAAGTCGATGATCGAGTCGAAGCGCGCATCGACCTCGCGCCGGGACATGCCGTGCAGGCCCGCCGTCAGGTACACGTTCTCGCGCACGCTGAGATCGGCGACGAAGCCGCCCGTGATCTCGATCAGCGGAGCGACTCCGCCGCGGACCTCGACCACGCCCTCGTCGGGCAGCACCACGCCGGCCACGAGCTTCAGGAGCGTCGACTTGCCCTGGCCGTTCCGGCCGACGACGCCGATCGCCTCGCCGGCGCGCACCTCGACGTCGAGCCCGCGCAGGGCCCAGAACTGTCCCGGACGCGAGCGACGGGAGCGCCCGGCGAAGAGGTCCTTGAAGGAGCGGCGCCCACGGCGGTTCCGGCGGAAGCTGATCCCGAGACCGCGGCACGCGATCACGACGGGCGACTCGGCCGCGGTCATCACAACTCCTTCAGGACCGCGCGCTCGGAGCGGCGGAAGACGATGAGGCCGACGACGAGCACGAGCACCGAGATCAGCGCCGACGTGAGGATCAGCGGCGCATCGAGCTCGCTCGCGAAGAACGTCGAGCGGTACAGCGCGAAGATCCCGCTCAGGGGATTCAGCGCGGCGTACGGCTGGATCTCGACGGGCAGGTTGGCGGTCGAGTAGATGATCGGCGAGGCGTAGAACAGGAAGCGCAGCACGAGCTTGATCACCCGCTCGAGGTCGCGGAAGAAGACCACCAGCGGCGCGACCAGGAGGGCGACTCCGAGCGTCAGGACCGCCTGCAGCACGATCGCCACGGGGAAGAGGAGGACCGCCGGGGTCACCTCCGCCCCGGCGACGACGGCGAACAGCACGAGCACCGGGATGCTCGCCACGAACTCGATCCCCTTGGACAGCACGATCCGGCCGACCCAGATGGTCCGCGGGATCGACGTCGAGCGGACGAGCTTCGCCTCCTTGAGGAACGCGCGCGTCGCATCGGACGTCGCCTGGTTGAACCACATCCACGGGAGCAGTCCCGCGAGCAGGAAGACGATGTACGGATCCTCGCCGACCGAGCGGTCGAAGACGACCGAGAAGACGAAGTAGTAGATGCCCGACATCACCAGCGGGTCGAGCACCGACCAGAAGTAGCCGAGCGCGCTCGTCGCGTAGCGGACCGTCAGGTCGCGCTTGGTCAGCAGCCAGAGCGAGTGGCGGTAGCGCCACGCACGCGAGCGGCGGTGGCGCACGTCGGTCTCGGTCGAGACGTCTGCTGCCGCTGGCGTGCTCATCGCGCGTGACTCCTCCGTGCCGAGCGAGCCGGCGGAGGAGCCGCGAGCGTCAGACGAAGAGGTTCGCGCGCTCGAGGTCTTCGGCGAAGTCCACCTCGACGGCGTAGAGGTCGGAGATGTCCATCGGCTCGACGAGCAGTCGGTCCTGCTCGATCGCCAACTCTATGCCACGCTCGAAGTAGTCCTGAGCGTCGACGCGGGCGAGCTGGCGGATGAGCGCCGGCTTGTCGGCGGCCGAGACGTAGTTGATGCCGACGGCCTCGCCGAGGCCACCGCGCACCGTCTTGGAGAGCTGGTCGATGTAGCCCTCGGCGCTCGTCGTGTACTTGACCTCCTCGTCCGACACCTTCGCGGTGTTCACCGTGACGAAGGAGGTCTCCTTCGCGATGAGCGCTGCCGTGCGGTCGAGGATGCGAGGGTCGAAGACGACGTCGCCGTTCATCCACAGCACCCCGCCCGAACCGGACGCCTGCAGGGCGCGCAGGAGACTCTTGGAGGTGTTGGTCTGGTCGTACTGCTCGTTGTAGACGAACGACGCCGAGGGGAAGGCCTCGATGATGTGCTCGAGCTTGTAGCCGACCACGATGCTCACCGGCGTGGCCGTACCGAACGCGTGGTGGATGTTGTCGAACTGCTGCTGCATGATCGTGCGGCCGTCGCTGAGGGGCGTCAGCGGCTTCGGGAGGGACCGGCCCAGCCGGCTGCCCATGCCCGCGGCGAGGATGACGACCGAGGACGGAGTGCCTGCGGTGCTCGAACTCGTCGAACCTGTGTGCATCGCCATGTCTTCTCCTCGTGTTAACCGCTGCGTATCGATCTGATTGCTCCCTGGGTCGAGACTTAGTGTACAGTTCCCGGCCTTTCAGGCCAGTGTGGTTGACGTCCCGCCGTGTCGGTGCGCTCCCGTCGGGGCCTGGGCGACTTGGTACCGTAGCCGGATGACGTCCGCGACGAACGCCGAGGCAGCCGAGCCCGAAGCCGCTCCCTCCGCGGATCCGCAGACCACGGCCGTGCCGCCGCTCGCGGGGGGGACTCCGGCCGAGGAGCCGACGGTCGAGGGATCGCCGGGCGCGGACGAGCGGGACGGCGCTCCTCCCGTGGTCTTCGCCGTGCGGGGACTCACCCGCACCTTCGGCCGCACCGTCGCGGTCGATCGCATCGACCTCGAGGTCAGGGCGGGCACCTTCTGCGGCATCATCGGCCCCAACGGCGCGGGCAAGACGACCACGCTCTCGATGATGACCGGGCTCCTCCGCCCCGATGCCGGCCAGGTGCTCGTGCAGGGCGTCGACGTCTGGAAGGACCCGCGCGCGGCGAAGCGGCTCATCGGGGTGCTGCCCGACCGGCTCCGGCTCTTCGACCGGCTGACCGGTGCCCAGTTCCTCTACTACGCGGCCTCGCTCCGCGGGATCGACCGCACGACGGCGAAGCAGCGCATCGTCGAGCTCGCCGAGGCGCTCGGCCTGACCGACGCGCTCGAGCGCCTGATCTCCGACTACTCCGCGGGCATGGCCAAGAAGGTCGCTCTGGCCGGCGCGATGATCCACGCCCCGCGCGTCCTGGTGCTCGACGAGCCGTTCGAGTCGGTCGACCCCGTCTCGTCCGCCGCGGTCATCACCGTGCTGCGCCGCTTCGTCGCGGGAGGGGGCACCGTGGTGCTCTCGAGCCACGGACTCGACTTCATCGAGCGCGTCTGCGACGACGTGGCCGTGATCGTCGGCGGGAAGGTGCTCGCCTCCGGATCGGTCGCGGAGGTCGCCGGTACCGCGACGCTCGAGGAGCGCTTCCTCGAGCTCGCGGGCGGCAAGCAGATCGCCGAGGGGCTGCAGTGGTTGCACGACTTCTCCGGCTGAGGCTCGACGTCCTCCTCGGGGCGTTCCGCTCCGGGCCCGCGCACGCCGCCGGTGTCGTCCTCGGCGTGCTCGTGGTCGTCGCGGCGACGGCGGGCCTGCTCGCCGGAGCCCGTGCTCTCGAGCCGTCGAGCGGACTCGCGGGCGACGCCGTCGTGACCGGCGGCTCGCTGCTGACCCTCGGCTTCCTCGCGCTGCCCTTCCTTCTCGGCCCGGTCGATCCGATGGACCCCCGCGCGTTCCGGCTCTTCGACATCCCGAGCGCGCCCCTCGCCGGAGCCCTCGCGCTGGTCGGGCTGATCTCGGTCCCCGTCCTCGCGCTCGCCGTGCTCGGCGCGGCGGTGATCCCGCTGTTCCCCGAGGCGGGGCTGCTCGCTGTCGTCGGTCCGCTGCTCGCGGTGCTCACGAGCGCGCTCCTCGCGCGGATCGGGCTCGCCGCCTCCGCCGCACTCGTCCCCTCGCGCACGGCCCGGGAGCTGCTCGCGGTGGTCGGACTCGTCCTGATGCTCGCGGTGCCGGTCGCCCTCGTCCTCGTCACGGGGCTCGACTGGGGAGGCGCGGGGTCGCGCGCCCTCGACGGCCTCTCCGGCGCGCTCGCCTCGACGCCCCTCGGGGCCGCCTGGGCGATCGCACCGGCGGCCGCCGCGGGCGACCCGGCCCCGTCGCTCCTGATCGCCCTGCTCACACTCGTAATCGCGGGCGGTGCCTGGTGGCTGATGGTCCGGCTGCTGACCGAGCGCCCGGAGCGCACCCACCGCCCCGCGCGGGGTGTGCGACTGGGCTGGTTCGACGCGCTGCCCGCCTCGCCCGCCGGGGCGATCGCCGCGCGGAGCATCACCTACTGGGCGCGCGACCCTCGCTATCAGGCCTCCCTCGTCGCCGTGCCGCTGCTCCCCGTCGTCACGATCGTGCTGCTGGCGGTCGTGGGGGTGCCGTTCCCGCTGCTGTCGCTGCTCCCGGTGCCGCTCGTCGTGCTCTTCCTCGGCTGGTTCCTGCACAACGACACCGCCTACGACGGGTCCGCCTTCTGGCTGCACGTGGCGGCGGGCGTGCGCGGCCGCGCCGACCGCCTCGGCCGGGCGTTCCCGACCCTCCTGCTCGGACTGCCCGTCGTGCTGCTCGGCTCGCTGGTGAGCAGCGCCACCTCGGGGCTCGACGGCTCCTTCCCCGTGCTCCTCGCGGCCAACACCTGCCTGCTGCTCGTGCCGGCCGGAGTCGCGAGCGCGGTGTCGGCGCGGCTCGCCTACCCCGCTCCGCGGCCCGGCGACAGCGCTTTCGTGCAGCCGCAGGCCCCGGGAGCGAGCGGCGCGGGCCCGCAGGCGCTCGCGTTCGGACTCGGGCTGCTGCTCGCGGCGCCGACCGTGGTGCTCGCCATCCGCGCGCTGTTCATCGACCAGGAGGCGGTGTCGACCGCCATCATCACCGGCTTCGGCAGTGCCGTGGTCGTGTTCGGCCTCGGCGTCCTCGTGGGCGGCTGGCTGTTCGACCGCCGGGCGGCCGAGCTCGTCTCGTTCACGAGCCGCTACTGAGCCTCCTGGGACGTGCCGCGCGTAGAATCCTCGCCATGACGACCCTTCCCACGAACAGCAGCTCCGACCCCCTCGAGGGCGGCGGAGGAACCGCCACGCTCGACCGCGAGCTCGAGGAGCTCCTCAACCAGGAGACGATCGAGCCCGGCGATCACGAGCGCTTCTCGCACTACGTGCCGAAGGACAAGATCCTCGAGAGCGCGATGACCGGCAAGCCCGTCCGCGCACTCTGCGGCAAGAAGTGGCTGCCGGGCCGCGACCCCGAGAAGTTCCCGGTCTGCCCGTCCTGCAAGGAGATCTACGCCCGGATGAAGTAGGGCGCGGCTCAGGCGTACCGCGTCGGCAGCACCGGGTCGCCGCGGCCCAGGCGCAGGGCGTCCTGCGGCAGCTCGAGCACCGCGTTCGCGTGGTGCTCGCGGGCGGCCGTGACGCCCTGCGGTCCGAGGTAGTCCGGCAGGATCCGGCCGCCGTCGACCAGGGGCACCAGCAGCGCGCGCTCGCCCTCGCCGACCGCGCCCTCGGGGCCGGCGCCGACGTGCACGACCTCCTCGATCGCGATGCCGTCGTCCGAGAGGAGGCGGCCCGCGGCCTTCCGACCGCCGATGGACGCCTTCGCGATCGACTTCTTGGCCACGGCGACCCACTCGCCGGTGTCGTCCTCGTGCGCGACGAGCTTGTAGACCATGCCCGCCGTCGGGTGGCCCGAGCCGGTCGCGACGGAGGTGCCGACCCCGTAGGAGTCGACGGGGGAGGCGGACAGCGCCGCGATGCCGTACTCGTCGAGATCGTTGGTGACAGTGATCCTCGTGCCTGTCGCTCCGAGGGCGTCGAGCTGCGCGCGCACGGCGGCCACCTGCTGCGGCAGATCGCCGGAGTCGATCCTCACGGCTCCGAGACCGGTGCCCGCCACGCGCACGGCGAGATCGACCGCGGCGGTCACGTCGTAGGTGTCGACCAGGAGGGTCGTGCCCGGGCCGAGCGCTGCGACCTGCGCGCGGAACGCCTCCTCCTCGGAGTCGTGGAGCAGGGTGAAGGCGTGCGCGGAGGTGCCCATCGTCGGCACGCCCCAGCTGCGGCCCGCCTCGAGGTTCGAGGTCGCGCCGAACCCGGCGATGTAGGCGGCGCGGGCCGCTGCGATGGCCGAGCGCTCACCGGCACGGCGCGATCCCATCTCGGCGAGCGGCCGGCCGTCGGCGGCCGACACCATCCGCGCGGCGGCGCTCGCGACGGCGCTGTCGTGGTTGAGGACGCTCAGGACCAGGGTCTCGAGCAGAACGCCCTCGGCGAAGGGCGCCTCGACGATCAGCACGGGCGATCCGGGGAGGTAGATCTCGCCCTCGCGGTATCCCCAGACGTCGCCGCGGAAGCGGTAGTCGGCCAGCCAGTCGAGCGTGCGGGAGTCGACCACGCGGTTCTCGCGCAGCCAGTCGAGCTCCGGCTCGCCGAAGCGGAACCTCGAGATCAGCTCGAGCAGGCGGCCGGTCCCGGCGAGCACGCCGTAGCGGCGGCCGGGCGGCAGGCTCCTGGCGAACACCTCGAACATGCAGCGGCGGTCGGCGGTGCCGCTGCCGAGAGCGCCCTCGACCATCGTGAGCTCGTAGCGGTCGGTGAGGAACGACGTCGCATCCATCCGACCAGTGTTCCACGAGGGCGCCGGTAGGCTCGTCTCCCGTGACGGACGCACCCATCGGCATCTTCGACTCCGGGGTCGGCGGTCTCACGGTCGCCCGCTCGGTGATCGACCAGCTGCAGAACGAGTCGATCGTCTACCTCGGCGACACCGCGCACTCGCCCTACGGGCCCAAGCCCCTGGCCGACGTCCGCGCCTACGCCCTCGACACGCTCGACACCCTGGTCGACCAGGGGGCGAAGCTGCTCGTCATCGCCTGCAACACCGCCTCGGCCGCGATGATGCGCGATGCCCGCGAGCGCTACACGATCGGCCGCGGCATCCCGGTCGTCGAGGTCATCCAGCCAGCAGTGCGCAGCGCCGTGCGCGACACCCGCAACCGCCGGGTCGGCGTCATCGGCACGGTGGGGACCATCCGCTCGCGCGCCTACGACGACGCCTTCGTCGCGGCCCCGGACCTCGAGCTCGTGACCGCGGCGTGCCCGAGCTTCGTCGAGTTCGTCGAGGCGGGCATCACCTGGAGCGACGAGCTGCTGGCGATCGCCGAGGAGTACCTCGCGCCGCTCAAGGCGGCGGGAGTGGACACCCTCGTCCTCGGCTGCACCCACTACCCGCTGCTGCGCGGCGCCATCGCCTACGTGATGGGCCCGGACGTCCGCCTGGTGTCGAGCGCCGAGGAGACCGCGCTCGACGTCTACCGGACGCTCGTCGCCCACGGCCTGCAGCGCACCTCCTCCGCCCCGCCGAGCTACCGCTGGGAGGAGACCGGATCGAGCGACTTCGTCCGCCTCGCCCGAAGGTTCCTCGGGCCCGAGGTCTCGAGCGTCGATCTCGTCGAGACCGGAACCATCAATCTGCGCGAGCTCGACCGGGCCGCGCCCCAGACAGGGAGCCCCCAGTGACCGACAGCACCGCCAGCACCGTGAAGCGCAAGGACGGCCGCGCGGCCGACGAGCTGCGCACCGTGACGATCGAGCGCGGCTGGAGCACGCAGGCCGAGGGCTCGGCGCTCGTCTCGTTCGGCAACACCAAGGTCCTCTGCACCGCCTCCTTCACCAACGGCGTCCCGCGCTGGCTCCAGGGCAAGGGCAAGGGCTGGGTGACCGCCGAGTACGCCATGCTGCCGCGCTCGACCAACTCGCGGATGGACCGCGAGGCGGTCAAGGGCAAGGTCGGCGGGCGCACCCACGAGATCTCGCGCCTGATCGGCCGCAGCCTCCGCGCGGTCGTCGACATGAAGGCGCTCGGCGAGAACACGATCGTGATCGACTGCGACGTTCTGCAGGCCGACGGCGGCACTCGGACCGCGGCGATCACGGGTGCCTACGTCGCCCTGGTGGACGCCATCGAGTGGGCTCGGGGCAAGAAGTACGTGGGGCAGAAGGCGACCCCGCTGATCGACAGCCTCTCGGCCGTCTCCGTCGGCATCATCGACGGCGTCCCGATGCTCGACCTCGCCTACGTCGAGGACGTGCGGGCAGAGACCGACATGAACGTCGTCGTCACCGGCCGCGGCCTCTTCGTCGAGGTGCAGGGCACGGCCGAGGGCGCTCCCTTCGACCGGCGCGAGCTCGACGCGCTGCTCGACCTCGCCGTCGCCGGTGCGGCCGACCTCGCCCGCATCCAGGCGGAGGCGCTCGCCGCGGAGCCGTCCGCGTGAGCCTGGATCTCGTCCTCGCCACCCACAACGCGGGCAAGGTCGAGGAGTTCCGCGCGATGCTCGCCGGTGCTCTGCCGGGCGTCGGCGTACGCGCGTACGACGGGCCGGAGCCGGTCGAGGACGGGGTCTCGTTCGCCGAGAACGCGCTGATCAAGGCGCGTGCGGCGGCGGCCCACACCGGCCTCGTGGCGCTGGCCGACGACTCCGGCATCTGCGTCGACGTGCTCGGAGGCGCACCCGGCATCTTCTCGGCGCGCTGGTCGGGCCGTGCGCACGACGCCACCGCGAACCTCGAGCTGCTGCTCGCTCAGCTCGCCGATGTGAAGGCCGAGCACCGCGGGGCGCACTTCAGCTGCACGATCGCGCTCGTCGTCCCCGGCTCCGTGATCCCCGGCGGCCAGGAGATCGTGGTCGAGGGCCGCTGGGACGGAGCGATCGCCGGCGCCCCGCGCGGCACGAACGGCCACGGCTACGATCCGGTGTTCGTCCCGGAGTCGGGTGCCCTCACCGCGGCCGAGCTCGCGCCCGAGCAGAAGAACGCCCGCAGCCACCGTGCCCGGGCGTTCACCGCGCTCCGCTCCGAGCTCGTCGCGCTGGAGTCGCGCCTGGGCTGACGCTGGTCGGCGCTGCGCTCTCAGTGCTTGGGGCGCTTGTTGTCGAGGGCGTCCTGGTCGAGGACGTAGGCGGCCGACTCGCTCGAGTCGGTCTCCTTGTCGTTCGCGAGGCGGGCCTTGCGGCGCTGCTGGAAGAAGTGGAACAGCGTCGGCACGAGCGCGAGGAGCACCGCGCCGATCAGGATGACGTCGATGTAGTGCGACACGAAGTCGGCGACCGGCGGGATGAAGGCGAGGAGCCAGCCCAGGAGGGTCACGCCGCTGCCCCAGATCAGCGCGCCGATCAGGTTGTAGAGGCTGTACTTGCGGTAGTTCATGTGCGCGACTCCCGCGGCGATCGGCGCGAAGGTGCGCACGATCGGCACGAATCGCGCGAGGATCACGGCGAAGCCGCCGAAGCGCTCGAAGAACGCGTTGGTCCGCTTGACGTTCTCGATGCTGAAGAAGCCCGACTCCTTGCGCTCGAAGATGCGCGGACCGGCCTTGTGCCCGATCAGATAGCCGACCTCGCCCCCCAGGAATGCGGCGAACCCGATCGCGAGGCAGATGAGCCAGATCGGCACGCCGAGCCCGCCGTTCGCCGCGTTCTCGTGCGCCAGCAGGCCGGTGATGATGAGGAGGGTGTCGCCGGGGAAGAGGAAGCCGATCAGAAGCCCGGTCTCGGCGAACACGATCAGGCAGACCACCAGGACGCCCCACGGGCCGAACGAGGTGAGGATCGTCTCCGGGTCGAGCCAGGGGATCAGGGCGGCGTGGTTCAACGGTTCTCCAGTCGATCAGTGCGCTCAGCGTACCGTCGGACCGTCGTGCGGAAGGTGGGACTCGAACCCACATGCCTCTCGGCACAGGAACCTAAATCCTGCGTGTCTGCCATTCCACCACTCCCGCGAGTGCGGGTCCCAGTCTAGGAGGGGCCTCAGGACGCAGCCTCGGCGCCACCGGGCCTGCGGTGCGGCAGGTAGCGCGGGATCCAGCGCGCGAGCGCCGCGGCGCCGGCGAGGCCGAGCACTCCCATCGCCCCCGCGGCGAACGGCAGCGAGACCACGGCCGTCAGCACCGACACGATGATCGGCGCCGCAGCGTTGCCCGCGTCACCGGTGAAGCGGAACGCGCCGAGGAACGGGGCCGGATCGTCGGGAGGCGCGAGGTCGGCTCCGATCGTCATCAGGATCCCGGAGCCGATGCCGTTCGCGAGCGCGAGGATGCACGCGACGGCCACGAACCACGGCACGGGATCGACAGCGAAGAGGGTGAGCACGAGGACCAGGTGTCCTGCTCCCAGCCCGATCATCGAGGGGATCGCCGTGGCGCCGCGGCCGAAGCGGTCCATCACCTGGCCGCCCGCGTAGAAGAGAGCGAAGTCGATGGCGCCGGCGATGCCGATGATGATCGCCGTCTGCGTCTCGGCGAGCCCGATGCTGACCGCCCAGAGCGGGAGGATGAGCGTCCGGCTGGCGCGGAGCGCCCCGATCACCGCCGCTCCGGTGCCCATGCGGGCGAGGACGCCCCTGTGCTCGCGCAGCGTCCTGACCAGGCCGTGGGACGACTCCGGGACGAGCGCCGCCTCGTCGACGGTGCCTGCGGTGGTGCCGGCCGCGGCCTGGGCTCTGCGCAGCACCGTCGCCGGGTCGGGGACGAGCAGCAGCACGACGACCGCCGCGACGCAGCAGACGATGTGCACCCAGAAGACCGACTCGACCGATCCGGTCAGGTGCACGACTCCCGCCGCGAGGAAGGGACCGACGAACCAGCCCGCGCGGAACGCCCCCGCCAGCGCGCTCAGCGCCCGGGCCCGGTGGCTGATCGGCACGAACGACGTCATGAAGGCGTGCCGCGCGAGCCCGAAGACCGCCGTGGCGAGGCCGATGATGAAGACCCCGATCGTGAGGCCGACCCACGAGGTCGACAGCAGGCAGATCACGAGCCCGATGATCGAGGCGGCGGAGGCGCTCAGCATCGCGCCGCGCTCGCCGATCCGCGAGACGATCCAGCCGCTCGGGATGTCGCCCGCGAGCTCGCCGATCATGATCATCCCGGCCACGAGCCCGGCCAGAGCGAGTGTCGCACCGAGATTGCCCGCCGCGGCGGGCAGGAGGGGGATGATCGCTCCCTCGCCGATCGAGAAGAGCAGGGTCGGCAGGAAGGTGGAGAGCAGCAGCGGACCGACGGGGAAGGGGCGCTCTGCGGGGACGGTCACCGTGTCCATGCTAGGTCGGCGCGGGCCTCCGTCTGCTCCCACCGACACCCCGGTAGTCTGAGAGGACCATGCTGGACAACGACTTCACCGAGCAGATCACTGCTCTCCGCTCCACCTTCTCCGACATCCGAGCCGTCATCGACGTGGAGGGGCTCCGCGCGAAGATCGCCGAGCTGAGCGAGCAGGCGGGCGCTCCCGACCTGTGGGACGACACCGACGCCGCGCAGAAGATCACGAGCGCGCTGAGCCACCGGCAGTCCGAGCTGGCCCGCATCACGTCGATCGAGCGCCGCCTCGACGACCTCGAGGTGCTGGTCGAGATGGCCAACGAGGCCGAGGACGCCGAGTCCGAGCAGGAGGCGATCGCCGAGCTCACCGCCCTGCAGAAGGTGATGGGCGAGCTCGAGGTGCAGACGCTGCTCGACGGCGAGTACGACGACCGCCCGGCGGTCGTGACGATCCGCGCCGGCGCCGGGGGAGTGGACGCCTCCGACTTCGCCGAGATGCTGATGCGCATGTACCTTCGCTGGGCCGAGAAGCACAAGTACACCGCCACGGTCATGGATGCGAGCTATGCGGAGGAGGCCGGCATCAAGTCGGCGACCTTCGAGATCGACGCTCCCTACGCCTTCGGCACGCTCTCGGTCGAGGCGGGCACGCACCGCCTCGTCCGGATGAGCCCCTTCGGTGCCGCGGGCAAGCGCCAGACCTCTTTCGCCGCGGTCGAGGTCATCCCGCTGATGGAGGAGGCCGGCGCGGTCGAGATCCCCGACAACGACATCCGCGTCGACGTCTTCCGCTCCTCCGGACCGGGCGGCCAGTCGGTCAACACCACCGACTCCGCCGTGCGCATCACCCACCTCCCCACCGGGACGGTCGTGTCGATGCAGAACGAGAAGAGCCAGATCCAGAACCGTGCCGCCGCCATGCGGGTCCTGCAGTCCCGGCTTCTGCTGATCCAGAAGGAGCAGGAGGCGGCGACCAAGAAGGAGCTGGCCGGGAACATCACGGCGAGCTGGGGCGACCAGATGCGCAGCTACGTGCTCGCGCCCTACCAGATGGTCAAGGACCTCCGCACCGACCACGAGGTCGGCAATCCGTCGCACGTCTTCGACGGCGACATCGACGGCTTCATCGCCGCGGGCATCCGCTGGCGCAAGTCGGCCTGATCCGCGCGCGGCTCGACGCGCCGCGCGCGCACTCGGCCGACTCTTCGAGATCGTCGTTTACCCTCGGTACGACATGATTCGCTTCGACAACGTCTCCAAGCAGTACCGAGGCGGCACCAGACCCGCCCTCAACGCCATCGATCTCGAGATCCTCCGGGGCGAGTTCGTCTTCCTCGTCGGCGCCTCGGGCTCCGGAAAGTCGAGCTGCCTCCGCCTGATCCTGAAGGAGGAGCGGCCCTCCTCCGGTGCGATCCACGTGCTCGGGCAGAACCTGGGCAAGATCTCGAGCCGCAAGGTGCCGTACTTCCGCCGCAACATGGGCGTGGTGTTCCAGGACTTCCGGCTGCTGCCGAACAAGTCGGTGTTCGACAACGTCGCGTTCAGCCTGCAGGTGATCGGCAAGTCGAAGGGCTACATCCAGGAGGCGGTCCCCGACACGCTCAAGATGGTGGGCCTCGCCGGCAAGGCGTCCCGCCTGCCGCACGAGCTCTCCGGAGGCGAGCAGCAGCGCGTCGCGATCGCCCGCGCCGTGGTGAACAAGCCGGCCGTCCTCCTCGCCGACGAGCCCACGGGAAACCTCGACCCGACCACCAGCGCCGGCATCATGGCGCTCCTCGAGCGGATCAACGCCGGCGGCACGACCGTCATCATGGCCACCCACGAGGCCGGCATCGTCGACCAGATGAAGCGCCGCGTCATCGAGCTCTCGGCCGGCAGCATCGTCCGCGACGAGCGCCAGGGCGGCTACGGCCAGACCGAGAGCATCACCGTCGTCCACGACGGCGTCGTGGTCGTCGCGGCCGACGACCACAAGGTCGCCGAGACGACGTCGATCCCGGTCCTCACCGAGAGTGCGCTCGCGCCCGCCGAGGTGCCGCAGGTCGATCTCCGGCGCTCCGCACCTCCGCTGCCGACCGCGACCGACCCGCACGGCGGGTCCTTCGTCCGGCCCCGCGTCTCGCAGACGGCCGCGCAGCCCGTCGTCCCCGAGGGCCGCCGCTCGGCCGCCGCCCCCGAGGCCCACGTCACCGCGGCGCACCCCGTCCTCCCCGCACCCCCGGCGCCGGAGGCCCCCGAGGCTCCGCGCGTCGTCGAGCTCGCGAGCCAGACCGGCCCGATCTATCTGCCCGCCGACACCGGTGCTCTCCCGGAGGAGTCGCTCGCGGCCCGCCTGGGCCTGCGCGCCGCTCGGGAGGACGGCGACGAGACCGGGGACGACCAGCAGAACGTAGGACCCGTCAAGTGAGATTCGCACTGATCTGGTCGGAGGTCTCGAGCGGCCTCCGACGCAACGTCTCGATGGTGGTCTCGGTCATCCTCGTCACCTTCATCTCGCTCACCTTCGTCGGCACGGCGATCCTGCTGCAGATGCAGATCGGCCAGATGAAGAACTTCTGGTACGACAAGGCGCAGGTCGCGGTCTACATGTGCACCGCCACCTCCGGCGGCTCGAACTGCAGCGGCACCGATGCGACCCAGGAGCAGATCGACTCGGTGGAGTCGCAGCTCGAGGGCGCGACGCTGGCCCCGTACATCGGCGCGTCCTACTTCGAGGACCACGACCAGGCCTATGCGAACTTCCAGGAGCAGTTCGCCGGGAACCCGGTCGCCGAGTACGTCACCCCGGATCTGCTCAACCAGACGTTCTGGATCAACCTCAAGGACCCGACCCAGTCGGACGTCATCGTCGAGAGCCTCTCGAGCGTCTCGGGCGTCGAGAGCGTCACCGACCAGCGGCAGTACCTCGACCAGATCTTCTCTATCCTCAATGCGGCGAGCTACACGGCGATCGGCATCGCGGTGCTGATGCTCGTGGCGGCGGTGCTGCTGATCGCCACGACGATCCGGTTATCGGCGTTCTCGAGACGCAGGGAGCTGGGCATCATGCGGCTCGTGGGGGCCTCGAACCGCTTCATCCAGACACCGTTCATCCTCGAGGGCGTGTTCGCGGCGCTGCTCGGCTCGATCCTCGCGGGAGTCGCGGTCCTCGCGATCGTGCAGTTCTTCGTGCAGGGGTTCCTGGCGTACCGGATCCCGCTGACCTCCTTCGTGGGCCTCGACGACGCGCTGATCGTGTTCCCGATCCTGGTGGTCGTCGGCATCGTGCTGGCCGCGGTCTCGGCGAACGTGGCGATCGCCAGGTACCTGCGGGTCTGACCGCTCGCTGCTCGCGGCCGTATACTGGTGGGCTGTCCCGTGCGGGGCAGCCCATCGTCGCTCTCGGAGAGGAGCCGCCGTGCCCAGGGAACAGGGACAGAAGGTCGTCGCGACCAACCGCAAGGCGCGCCACGACTACCTCATCGAGGACACCTTCGAGGCGGGACTCGTGCTCACGGGCACGGAGGTCAAGTCGCTGCGCGCCGGCCGGGCGTCGCTCGTCGACGGCTACGCGTTCGTCGACGGCGGCGAGGCGTGGCTCGACGCGGTGCACATCAACGAGTGGGCGCAGGGCACGTGGACGAACCATCCGCCCCGACGCAAGCGCAAACTGCTGCTGCACAAGGCGCAGATCCTGAAGATCCACAACAAGGTGAAGGAGGGCGGGTACACGCTGATCCCGCTCTCGCTCTACTTCAGCGACGGCAAGGCCAAGGTCGAGCTCGCGGTGGCCAAGGGCAAGAAGGACTACGACAAGCGCCAGGTGCTGCGCGAGCGTCAGGATCGGCGTGAGGCGGATCGCGCGATGTCGACGCGCCGCCGCCTGGGCGACTAGGCGCTCGGACGCAACCGTCTGCACGACGTCTGGCGGTTTGGGAGACTGGAGCCCGTGACCGCCTCCGAGAACGCCCTGAGTCCCGCTGAAGAGAAGACCCGCTGGCGGGCCTTCGCGATCAGCGTCGCGGTCGCCGCGATCACGATCCTCGATCTCTCGAAGGTCAACGTGGGCCTGCCCTCGATCGAGAAGGCGCTCTCGGCGGATGCGAGTCAGCTGCAGCTCATCGTCGCCGGCTACGCGCTCGCGTTCGGACTCGCGCTCGTGCCGGCGGGTCGTCTCGGCGACATCCGCTCGCGGCGCCTGCTCTTCCTGATCGGCCTCACGGCCTTCACCGTGACGAGCCTCCTGTGCGCGATCGCCCCCAGCATCGAGGTGCTCGTGGTCGCGCGGTTCCTGCAGGGCGTCGCGGCCGGCATTCAGATGCCGCAGGTGCTCGGCCTGGTGCAGCAGATGTTCACGGGGGCGGAGCGGGCGCGGGCGTTCGGCGTGTTCGGCGCCGTCATCGGTCTCTCGACCGCCTTCGGGCCGACGCTCGGCGGGCTCCTCATCGCGATCGGCGGCGACCAGGACGGCTGGCGCCTTCTGTTCTGGATGAACATCCCGCTCGGCGTGGTGGCGCTCGCTTTCGCCTGGCGGCTCTTGCCGCGGACCCATCGGAAGCCCGGCGGCGACACCTCCCTCGACCCGGTCGGGCTCCTCCTGCTGGCCGTCGCGATCTTCGCCTTCATGCTCCCGTTCCTGCTGACGACGGGGAGTTCGTCCGACTCGCCGTTCCGCTGGCTCTGGCTGCTGCTGGCCGCCGCGGCGGCGTTCGCGTTCGTGCGGTGGGAGGGGCACTACTCGGGCCTCGGCCGGACTCCGGTCATCGACTTCCGCATCTTCCGCACGAGCTCGTACCGCAACGGGATCCTGGTCGCCACGTCGTACTTCGCGGCGATCCCGGCGACGTTCCTGCTGACGACGCTGTTCCTCCAGCAGGGCCTCGGCCTCGCCCCCGTCTTCGCGGGCATGGTGAGCATCCCGTTCGCCCTGACCTCGGCGGTGACCGCCTGGTACGGCGGCAAGCTCGTGCAGACCTACGGCCGCGCGCTCGTGGTGCTCGGGATCCTGCTGGTCGTCGTCGGCTTCACCCTGGTGCTGCTCGCCGCCGAGCTCCTCCCGGCCGAGACCGCCGCGTACGGCATGGGAGCGGCGATGCTGGTCGCGGGGGCCGGCGGCGGCTTCGTCGTCTCGCCGAACCAGACCCTCACGCTGGCCGAGATCTCGCCCGCGCAGGGCGGAGTCGCGGGCTCGGTCGGTCAGCTCGGCCAGCGTGTGGGGACCGCGGTCGGTACCGCCTGCGCCTCCGCTGTCTTCTTCGCCACCCTCGCGAGTGAGCAGGGCATGGCGGAGGGGCTCGACCGCTACCACGACGCGTTCCGCAACGGCTACTTCGTCACTCTCGGGCTGATCGCCCTCGCTCTCGTGCTCGGGCTGCTCGATCTGCGCCGCCGCCGCGTGAGCGCTCGCGACGCGGGGTAGACTGGCTCCTTGTAACTCCACAGTGTGCGACGACGACCCACTCCGGTCGCGCCGAGATCCTCGAGATCCCGGCCGGCGAGTGCTCGCGGGGATGATCGGTTTCGACATTGCCTGCGAAACTGCGAGAAGCGGGTCGAGGATCCAGGGTTATCTCGTTAACGATCTCTGGAAAACACAGGTGCCGAACAGAAGCGCACCGACTTCGCTCTCGCTGCCTAAGCCAGAGTAGATAGTCCGTCAGTCCGTGGGTGCGTCCTCGCCCCGGATCCTGGCGTCATCTAGAGGACTTGCTGCGTCGTTACGCCTGAGGGCGACGCGGGACTTGCACTCGGGCTGGGCCCGTCGACCGATGCGCCGATGGTAACGGTCGGGGCCGAGCAGAACGCTCTCATCGGCTACACCCGTAGAAGGCGCAGAATCACAGCGATGGACGGGGGTTCGATTCCCCCCATCTCCACCACCGGTCGTCGTCGCACACGTCGAGTCACGCCGAGGAGGCCGTCCAGCAGGGCGGCCTCTTCGGCGTTGCGGCGCGATCAGCGCGCGGTTCCGAAGAGGCTCCCGGCGGCCGGGCCGGTGGTCGGGTCGAAGACGGCGCAGACGACGGCGCGGTCGCCGTGCCGCCAGCTGACCTCCGAGGGGACGAAGCTGCGGTACTCGAGCACCGAGTCGCCGTAGTCGATGCCGATGGTGGGCGGGAACTCGGGCTCGCAGGCGGCCTCGGCCTGGGCGAGCAGCGTGTTCTTGCTCGTGTAGTCGGCTCCGGGCTGCTCGAAGGCGTGGAAGACCTCGAGGTCGTGCACCTCGGCGCACGGGACGAGGTCGACGTCGGCGACCCGGTCGCCGTCCGGCTCGAGCAGGCAGTCGCCCTTGCGGACCGAGAACGCATCGCTCACGCCTGCGCTCACGACGGCTCCGCTCTCGTCGCGCACCGCCTCCGGATCGCCGGAGCCGACCACGGAGGAGCACGCCGCGAGGGGCAGCGCGAGCGCCGCCACGACGCAGACGCGAGCGAGGCGCCTCATCGGCGTGCCGCGATCCGCAGCACGGCGTCGTGCAGCACGCCGTTGGTCGCGAGGGCGCTGCCCTGCCAGGGCCCCGGCTCCCCATCGACCGAGGTGAACCGGCCGCCCGCCTCCTCGACGATGGGGATCAGTGCCGCGAGATCGTAGGGCTTCACGTCGAACTCGCCCGCACCGTCGATGAGGCCCTCGGCGACGAGCATGTACGCCCAGGCATCGCCGTAGGCGCGGTCGCGGAAGACCGAGCGCGCGAGCTCGAGCAGCTGCTCGAGGCGACCCGCGCCGTCCCACTGCTGGATGCTGTTGTAGCTGAACGTCGCGTCGGCGAGGTCGGCGACCTGCGAGACCCGGATGCTCCTCGGCTCGTCGCCGTCGAGGACCCACGCCCCCGAGCCCCTCGCGGCCCACCAGCGCTTCCCGAGCGCGGGGGAGGAGACGACTCCGACGACCGGCACGCCGTCGACGGCGAGAGCGATGAGGGTCGCCCAGATCGGCACTCCGCGCAGGAAGTGGGCGGTGCCGTCGATCGGATCGAGGATCCACTGCCGAGAGGAGTCTCCGGAGGTGCCGAACTCCTCGCCGAGGATCGAGTCGTCGGGACGCTCGGCGTCGAGGATCTCGCGGATCGCCTCCTCGACCGCGCGGTCGGCGTCGGTCACCGGCGTGTGGTCGCCCTTGGTCGTGACGACGAGGTCCAGGGCGCGGAAGCGATCGCGCGAGATCGCGTCGGCGGCGTCGGCGAGGCGGAGGGCGAGGCGGAGGTCGTCGTCGAGAGTCACGACTCCACGATAGGGGGCCCGCCGGGGGCGGCTCGATTTGACGAACCGGGGGGAGCCGCTGGTAGTGTGATCCCTCGGTTCGGCATGCAGTATTCGCCGGGTCGAATGCACCTCTAGCTCAATCGGCAGAGCAACTGACTCTTAATCAGTGGGTTCTCGGTTCAAGTCCGAGGGGGTGCACCCCTGAAACGCTCGCCCCGGCATCATCGCCGAGACGAGCGTTTCGTCGTTCAGCGTCGAGCTCTGCATCGCCTCACGCAGGCTCCGCCGAACGAAAGGCTCTGAATGCCCGAAGACACCCTCTCCGAGATCGGCTCGATCGCCCTCGCCGTGGTCATCGCCGTCGTCGTCGCGACCGTGGTCACCGCCGTGGTCGCGCTCGTCGTCCGCTCGATCGGCAAGCGCAAGACCTGGGCGCGGCTGCTCATCCGCCGCGTGCGCATCCCCTTCCGGGTGCTCCTGATCACCATCGCGGTCTGGGTGGCGCTCGCCGCGACCGTGTCGGGCGAGGTCTGGCCGGGTCTCGTCGACCGCGTCTTCCAGATCGCCACGATCGGAGCCGCCGCCTGGCTGGTCGGGGCGATGTTCGTGTTCCTCGAGGATCTCGGTGCCGAGCGGTACCGGACCGACACCGCCGACAACCGGCGCGCGCGGCGCCTCCGGACCCAGATGACGATCATCAGGCGGGTGGCCGTCGCCGCGGTCGTCGTGGTCGCCCTCGGGGCCTCGCTGCTGACCTTCCCGGAGGCGCGGACCGCCGGCGCGAGCGTGCTGGCCTCGGCCGGAGTGCTCTCGATCGTCGCCGGGCTCGCGGTGCAGTCGAGCCTGACCAACATCTTCGCGGGGATGCAGCTCGCCTTCAGCGATGCGATCCGCCTCGACGACGTGGTGATCGTCGAGGGCGAGTGGGGGAGGATCGAGGAGATCACGCTGACCTACGTCGTCGTGCACCTGTGGGACGACCGCCGTCTGGTGCTCCCCACGAACCACTTCACGACGCAGCCCTTCCAGAACTGGACCCGCACCGGATCGGAGCTCCTCGGCGCCGTCGAGCTCGACCTCGACTGGCGCGTGCGGCCCGACGAGATGCGCGAGGAGCTGCACCGGATCCTCGAGGAGACCGAGCTCTGGGACCAGCGCGTGAGCGTTCTGCAGGTCACCGACGCCGTGGGCGGGCACGTGCGCATCCGAGTGCTCGTGACCGCGAAGGACGCACCGACGCTGTTCGACCTGCGCTGCTACGTCCGCGAGCGGCTCGTCACCTGGCTGCACGAGAGCGACCCCGTCGCCCTGCCTCGCCAGCGCGTCGAGATGCAGCAGCCGCAGGAGCGCAGCGCCGGTGTCGCGCCCCGCACCCACGTGCACTCGTCGCCCGACAACCTCTTCTCGGGCGACCGCGCGTCGAACGAGCGCGGTGCGCTGTTCACCGGCCTGATCGACCTGCGCGAGTCTCCGAAGCGGGAGTAGCGCAGGCCGATCGGGGGAGGGTCAGCGCCCGATCGACGACATGTCGGCGTACCGGTCGCCGACGGGCGGCTCGACGGCGGTCAGCGCAGCGAGCTGCTCCCCGGTGAGCTCGAGCGAGTCGGCCGCGGCGTTCTCCTCGATCCGCGAGACCCGCTTGGTGCCGGGGATCGGGGCGATGTCCTCGCCCTGCGCGAGCAGCCAGGCGAGGGCGACCTGAGCCGGGGTGGCGTCCGCCTCCGCCGCCACGCGCTCGACCTCCGCGACGATCCGGAGGTTCGCCTCGAGTGCGTCGCCGGCGAAGCGCGGGTTCGCGCGCCGGAAGTCGTCGGCCCCGAGGGCGTCGACGGAGCGGATCGTGCCGGTGAGGAACCCGCGGCCCAGCGGCGAGTAGGGCACGAAGCCGATGCCGAGCTCGCGCAGGAGCGGGAGCACGCCGGCCTCCGGATCCCTCGTCCAGAGGGAGTACTCGGACTGCACCGCGGTCACCGGGTGGACGGCATGGGCGCGGCGGATCGTCGCGGGCGCCGCCTCCGACAGGCCGTAGCCCCGGATCTTGCCCTCCTGGATGAGCTCCGCGAAGGCGCCCGCCGTGTCCTCGACCGGGACACCCGGATCCATCCGGTGCTGGTAGTACAGGTCGATCCGGTCGGTGCCGAGTCGGCGGAGCGACCCCTCGACGGCGAGGCGCAGGTTCTCGGGAGAGCCGTCGAGGCCGCGCTCACCGGTGGTGCGGTGGAGGATGAACCCGAACTTGCTGGCCAGCACCACCTCGTCGCGGCGGCCGGCCAGCGCGCGGCCGACCAGCTCCTCGTTCGTGTAGGGGCCGTAGATCTCGGCGGTGTCGAGGAAGGTGACGCCGAGATCGAGGGCGCGGTGGATCGTGCGGATCGACTCGGAGTCGTCCGTGCCGGCGCCGGTGTAGAAGTCCGACATGCCCATGGCTCCGAGGCCGAGGCGGGAGACGTCGAGGGCGGAGGCGGGGTGGCCGGATCCGAGGGTGATGGTCTTCACGGGGTGGTGGTCCTCTCCTGGTACGTCGCGATCTTGATGTCGATCGCGACGAGGCTGGCGTGGGTCCGGGCGAGCTGCTCCTCCACGTCGGCGCGATGCGCCTGGAGGAGCGCGAGGCGCTCGGGTTCGCTGTCCGGTCCGATCCTGACCAGCTCCGCGTACTCGCGGATGCGCGCGATCGGCATCCCGGTGGAGCGCAGCCGGGTCAGGAAGTCGACCCAGCCGATGTCCGCTGGGCGGTAGCGCCGGTGGCGGGACGAGGCTCGCTCGATCGCGTCGAGCATGAGCCCCGCCTGCTCGTAGTACCGCAGCGTGTGCACGGTGAGCCCGGTGACGGCGGCGACCTCCGAGATCGACAGGGCGCCGTCGTCGGTGCGCTCGGGAGCGGGTCGGGTGGTGGACATGGCGTCAACCTACGACCTCGAGTGCACTCGAGGTCAAGCGGAGGCCAGGAACGGCAGCAGCGCTCCGGTGATGGCGCGGTCCGCCTCCTCGTGGCTGATCGACGCCGTGCCGTCGCCGGGCTGCGGGCCGTACCAGCCGAAGTCGGCGTGGTTCGCGCCGTCGATCTCGACCAGGTCGGCGGAGGCGGGCAGCTGATCGCGGGCGGCGTCGACCTTCTCGAGGGTGCTCAGGCCGTCCTCCGAGCCGCTGAGGCTCAGGACGGCGACGTCCGACTCCGAGAGGTCGTTCGCGCAGTAGCTCCCGAGCAGCACGAGGCCCGCGACCTCCGGGTCCTCGGCCCACTGGCAGGCCTTGACCCCGCCGAGCGAGTGGCCGCCGACGAGCCAGCGGTCGACGCCCTCGGCCTGGTCGGTGAAGCTCTCGAGCGAGCGCAGGTCGAAGAACGCCAGGTTCAGGATCGGGCGGGTGATGACGACCGAGGCGCCCTCGTCGACGAGGGGTGCGAGAGTCGCCTCGTACGACTGCGCATCGACCTTGGCGCCGGGGACGAAGACGAGGCCGACTCCCGCGAGATCGTCGCTCGCGGCGGCGGCCGTCGGGGTCATCACGATCGCGGAGGCGGTGCGCTCGACGCTCACGCCCGCGTCCGCCCGCACTCCGGCGAGTGCGTCCTCGTCGGGGCCCATCACGATCGATGACCAGGTCAGGAACCCGAGGACGGCGACGGCCACCAGCCCGCCGATGATCAGCAGGACGAGGCGGGCGGGGCGGCGGCGCGCGCTCATCGGTTCGCCGCGATCGCGTCGGCCGCCTGCACGAGGGCGAGGTGCGAGAGGGCCTGCGGGGTGTTGCCCGCGTGGCGCTGCTGCTCGACGTCGTACTCCTCCGAGAGCAGGCCGACATCGTTGCAGAGCCCGACCAGCCGCGTCATCAGGGCCTCGGCGTCGTCGAGGCGGCCCGAGTAGGCGTACTGGCGCACGAGCCAGAACGAGCAGGCGAGGAACGGATGCTCGCCGCCCTCGAGACCGTCGACCGAGGACTCGGTGCGGTAGCGGTGCAGCAGACCCTTCTGGAGCAGGACCCGCTCGAGCTCGGCGACGGTGCCGAGCATCCGAGGGTCGTCCGCCTCGACGAAGCCGACCATGGGCAGGACCAGCAGCGACGCGTCGACCTCGCTCGATCCGTACGACTGCACGAAGTGGCCGCGGTCGCCGTCGTAGCCCTTCGCCTCGATCTCGGTGCGGACCTGATCGCGCAGCGCCTCCCAGGTCTCGACCGGGCCGTCGAGCCCGCACTCGCGGGCGGCGCGGACACCGCGGTCCAGCGCCGCCCAGATCATGACGCGCGAGTGGGTGAAGTGCCGCGGCTCGCCCCGGATCTCCCAGATGCCGTTGTCGGGACGCTGCCAGTTGGTCTCGACGTAGCCGAGGAGCGCGCGCTGGAGCGGCCAGGAGAACTCGGTCTCGTCGACTCCGGCGAGCCGCGCCTCGTGCAGGGCGACCATCACCTCGCCGATCACGTCGGCCTGGTACTGGTCGACCGCGGCGTTGCCGATCCGCACCGGTGAGGCACCGTCGTAGCCGGGAAGGCTCGGCATGGTGCGCTCGAGCAGGTCGCGCTCGCCCGCGAGCCCGTACATGATCTGCACGTCCTCGGGAGCCCCCGCGACCGCGCGCAGGAGCCACGCACGCCACTTCTCGGCCTCCTGCTCGAAACCGTGGGCGAGCAGCGCCTGCAGCGTCAGCGAGGCGTCGCGGAGCCAGACGTAGCGGTAGTCCCAGTTGCGGCTGCCGCCGAACTGCTCGGGGAGCGAGGTGGTCGCCGCCGCGACGATACCGCCGGTCTCGTCGTCGGTCAGGGCGCGGAGGGTGAGCAGCGAGCGGACGACGGCCTCGCGGTGCGGGCCGTCGTAGCGGATCGACTCCGCCCAGGTGCTCCACCACGAGATCGTGCGCTCGAGGGCCCTGTCGACATCGAGCTCCTTCGGGGCCCGCCGGTGAGACGGGAACCAGGCCATCGACAGGTCGACGGTCGCCCCCGCGGCGACCTCGAACTCGGCCGAGTGCACGTGATCGGTGGCGGTCAGGCGCATGCCGCGCACGACGACCGCGTCGGGCCCGGCGACCGCCACGAGCAGCGGATGCTCATCGGTCCCCTCCTGGCGCACCCACGGCACCGTCCGTGCGTAGTCGAAGCGGATGCGCAGCTCCTGGCGCATCTGCACCGAGCCGGAGACTCCTCGGACCCGGCGCACCAGCTCGGCCCGCTCGTCGCGCAGCGGCATCACGTCGACCACCTCCACGACTCCGGTCGCGGTGGTCCACCGGGTGACCAGCGCGAGCGTGTCGCCGAGGTAGTGGCGCTCCGCCGTGGCATCGGCGTCGAGCGGACGCAGCGACCAGCGGCCCTGGTCGTCGCCGCCCAGCAGCGCGCCGAAGACGGAGGCGGAGTCGAATCGGGGGAGGCAGAGCCAGTCGATCCCGCCGTCGCGGGAGACGAGGGCGGCGGTGCGGCAGTCGGAGAGGACGGCGTAGTCCTCGATCGGGGAGACCATGGGCTGATCCTCTCAGCAGCCGGCTGCATGTCGAGCAGACATCGGGACCTCCCAGTCAAGGCGGAGCGACGCGCCGCGGGCGCGCTCTAGGGTGATCCGCATGCCTCACTCCGTCTCCACGCTGCTCATCCTCGGCGCGACGGGAGACCTTTCCTCCCGCCTCCTGCTGCCCGCCGTCGGGCAGCTGCTCACCCGCGAACCAGAGCGCCGCCTCCAGCTCGTCGGCGCCGGGCGGGAGGACTGGACGCAGCAGCACTGGCACGAGGTGGTCGCCGCCTCGTTCGGGACGGAGGAGTCCACCGGCACCGGCATCGACGAGCTCGTCGCGGGGACGCGCTACCAGCAGATCGACGTGACCGACGCGGAGGCGCTCGCCGCGCTCCTCGCGAGCTGCGACGGCCCCGTCGCGGTCTACTTCGCACTGCCTCCGGCGATCGCGGCGAAGGCCTGCGACGCCCTGGCCGAGCACGAGCTGCCGGAGGGGACCGTCCTCGCCCTCGAGAAGCCGTTCGGCACCGACGAGGCCGGCGCCCGCGCCCTGAACGAGCGGCTCGCGGCCCTGGTCCCCGAGGACCGCATCCACCGCGTCGACCACTTCCTCGGCCGTGCGACGGTGATGAACATGCTGGGGCTGCGCTTCGCGAACCGCATCCTCGAGCCGCTCTGGTCGTCGGAGCACATCGAGAGCGTCGCGATCGTCTACGACGAGCAGCTCGGGCTGGAGGGGCGCGCCGGCTACTACGACGGCGCCGGCGCGATGATCGACATGATCCAGAGCCACCTGCTGCAGGTGCTCGCGGTGGTGGCGATGGAGCCGCCGTCGACGCTCGGCGCGGCCGACCTGCGGGATGCGAAGGGGATCGTGCTGCGGGCGACGCGCCTGCGGGGCGACGACCCGTCGGCGAGCTCGCGTCGCGCGCGCTACACCGCGGGCACCATCGACGGGCGGGAGCTGCCGGCCTACGTCGACGAGCAGGGCGTCGATCCCGAGCGCGGCACCGAGACCCTCGCCGAGCTGACGGTCGAGATCGACACCTGGCGCTGGGCGGGCGTGCCGTTCACGCTGCGCTCGGGCAAGGCGCTGGGGGAGCGCCGACGCGAGGTGGTCATCCGCTTCAAGCCGGTGCCGCATCTGCCGGAGGGCTTCCACGGCACCGAGGAGCCGTCGGTGCTGCGACTGTTCCTGGCCCCCGACCAGATGTCGCTCGAGCTGAACATCAACGGACCGGGCGACCCGTACTCGCTCGAGCGCGCCTCGCTCGAGGCCACGTTCGGCGCGGGCGAGCTGCTCGCGTACGGCGAGGTCATCTCGGGGATCCTCGACGACGATCCGTCGCTCTCGGTGCGCGGGGACGCGGCCGAGGAGTGCTGGCGCATCGTGCAGCCCGCGATCGACGCCTGGCGCGCGAAGGACGTGCCCCTCGACGACTACGCCGCGGGCAGCGGCGGACCGGAGGCGTGGCCCGCGGTCTGAGAGCGGCCGCGGTCTGAGAGCGGCTCAGAGGGCGGAGTCGGCGACCGCGGGGGCGTCGGCCCGGTCGGCCTGCGACGGCTCGGCCCACACGGCGATCGGCTGCGGCTCCCAGGTCAGGGCCGCCGGCTCGGCCGCGGTCACATCGTCCGACGTGACCGGCGGCGTCGATGCGGTCATGACGGGGATCGCCTCCGTGATCGGGCTCGAGGTCGCCTCGACACCCGCACGCACCTGCTCCGCCTGGATCGCCGACGAGAGCTCGTGCGCGAGGGAGCGGGCGAGCATGCCGTGGAAGATCGGATCGCGATCGTCGTGGCTCCGACGGGTGACGACCCACGCGCCCTGCTCGCCGACGAAGGCGGCGAGGCGCTCGTGCACGACGGCGAAGAGCTCGTCCTGAGTGAGGGCGGGAGCCGCGACGACCTCGGGGGCCGGCTGGCGGCGCCTCAGACGAAACCTCATGACGAACCCCGTTTCCCGTGCACCTGGCGGTATGGCCACCAGTGTCGCCGGGAGCCGGGGCGAACGAGCGCTGACACGCCGCGGCGGCGGCACGCGACGTGTCAGGTGGTGGAGGAGCGGCCGATCAGCGGTCGCGCTTCTTGCCCTTCGACTCCTTCGCGAGCTCCTTCGAGTCGTAGGAGACGGAGCCGAGTGCGACCGCGACCGCGATCGCCCAGCTGACCCACTGCAGTGCGAGCCGCCAGTCGCGCGGCCCCTTGCGGGTCGTCTGGAGAATGGACCAGCCGCCGACCATCGCGCTGATGACGCTCGAGTTGAGGATGAACTTGCGCATCGATTGCCTCCTGTGTTCATGACGACGCTAGCGGGCTGACCGGGCTCTCAGGAACGGTTGACACCGTGCCCTGCTCCGGCCCGCTACGGTGAACCGCCGCACAGGCACCAGGGACGACGACACCGACGAGAACGGGTACGACATGCGCACGGCGGTGATCGGAGCGGTACTGCTCGTGCTCGGGGCAGTGGCCGTCCTGACGGGCGTCCTCCCGCTCGACGCCCTGGGCGAGCTGGTGGAGCGCACGGCGCCCATCCTCGCGTTCGTCGTCGCCGTCACCGTGGTCGCCGAGCTCGCCTCGGAGGCGGGGGTCTTCACCGTGGTCGCCGAGCGCGCCGCGGTCTGGGGTCGCGGACGCACTCCCGTGCTCTGGCTCCTGGTCGTCGTGATGGCGATCGTCAGCACGGTCTTCCTCTCGCTGGACACGACGGCGGTGCTGCTCACCCCGGTGGTGGTGCTGCTCGCGGCGCACGTGAAGGTCTCGCCGCTGCCGTTCGCGATGGCGACGGTCTGGCTGGCCAACTGCGCGTCGCTCCTGCTCCCCGTGTCGAATCTGACGAATCTGCTCGCGGAGCGGCGGCTCGGCGTCGACAGCCCGCTCGCGTTCGCCTCCCTCACCGCCCTGCCCGCGCTCGTCGCGGCGGCGGTGCCGGTGCTGATCCTGGCCGTGCGCTACCGCCGTGAGCTGGCGGGCCGCTACGTGCCGGGGGAGCGGACGCCGGTCGAGGACCGCGTCCTCCTGGTCGGCGCCGGGATCGTCGTCGCCCTGCTGCTGCCCGCTCTGGTCTCCGGTCTCGAGGTGTGGATCCCCGCGGCGGTCGCCGCCCTCGCCCTCGTCGTGCTCTTCGCGGTGCGCCGGCGAGGGGTGCTGCGGCTCTCGCTCCTGCCCTGGCAGCTGGTCGTCTTCGCCTCCGGTCTCTTCGTGGCGATGGAGGCGGCGCACCAGCTCGGCCTCGGCGCGGCGCTCGCCGTGGTCGCGGGAGAGGGGAGCGACGTCGGAGACCTGCTGCGACTCGCCGGCTCCGGTGCGGTCGCCTCGAACCTCGTCGACAACCTGCCCGCGTATCTCGCGCTCGAGCCGGTCGCCTCCGATCCGGTGCGCCTCGTCGCACTGCTGATCGGAGTGAACGCCGGCCCGCTGATCACGCCGTGGGCGTCTCTCGCGACGCTGCTGTGGCATCAGCGGCTCACCGCCCTGGGCGTCGCCGTCTCGTGGCGCCAGTACGCGCTGCTGGGAGCCGTCGCGGTCGTGCCGACGGTCGGCGGAGCGGTGCTCGCGCTCGCGCTCACGCAGGTCTGAGCCCGGCACTCGTCCGGGAGGGGCTGCTACCCTCACCGCGTAAGAGACGGCTCGACCGACGATGGGGAACACCATTCTTCCGAACACTGCCTCCGACCCTCTCGAGAACGCCGCGGCATCCCGCAACGCGTTCGTGGTGGTCTCCAACCGACTCCCCGTCGACCGCGTGGTCGCCGAGGACGGGACCGCCTCGTGGAAGACCTCGCCGGGCGGCCTGGTCACCGCGCTCGAGCCCGTGATGCGCGCCAACGCCGGCGCGTGGGTCGGCTGGCCGGGGGTCGCCGACGAGGAGGTCGCGCCGTTCGAGAACGACGGCGTGCAGATCGTCCCCGTCGCCCTCAGCGCGCAGGAGCTCGAGGACTACTACGAAGGCTTCTCGAACGACACGCTCTGGCCGCTCTACCACGACGTGATCGCGCCCCCCACCTACCACCGCGACTGGTGGGACGCCTACGTGCGCGTCAACCGGCGCTTCGCGGAGGCGGCGGCCGCGGTCACCGAGGACGGCGGCGTCGTCTGGGTGCAGGACTACCAGCTGCAGCTCGTCCCGAAGATGCTCCGCGAGCTCCGGCCGGACGTCACGATCGGCTTCTTCAACCACATCCCGTTCCCGCCCTACGGCATCTTCGCGCAGCTCCCGTGGCGCAAGCAGATCGTCGAGGGCCTGCTCGGCGCCGACGTCATCGGCTTCCAGCGCCAGGGCGACGCGGGCAGCTTCCTCCGCGCGGTCCGCCGCCTGCTCGGCTACGACACCCGCAGCACCCTCGTCGAGGTGCCGGTCGAGGAGGAGGCGGTCGTCGGCACGCGGCGCGTGAACCGCTCCCGTCGCGGCGCGAGCGTGCGGCCCGTCGTGGCCAAGCACTTCCCGATCTCGATCGACTCCGCGTCCTTCGAGGAGATGGCGCGCAGCCCCGAGATCCAGGAGCGCGCGAAGCAGATCCGGCACGACCTCGGCGACCCGCAGACGGTGATGCTCGGCGTCGACCGCCTCGACTACACCAAGGGCATCGGTCACCGCCTCAAGGCGTTCGGCGAGCTGCTGGCCGACGGGCGCCTCAGCACCGACGACGCGGTGCTCGTGCAGGTGGCCAGCCCGAGCCGCGAGCGCGTCGAGACCTACAAGCAGCTGCGCGACGACATCGAGCTGCAGGTCGGCCGCATCAACGGCGACTACGGCACGATCGGCAACCCGGCGATCAGCTACCTCCACCACGGCTACCCCCGCGAGGAGATGGTCGCCCTCTACCTGGCGGCCGACGTGATGCTCGTGACGGCGCTGCGCGACGGGATGAACCTCGTGGCGAAGGAGTACGTCGCCTCGCGCTTCGACAACGACGGCGTGCTCGTGCTGAGCGAGTTCACGGGAGCGGCGGACGAGCTCAAGCAGGCCGTCCAGGTGAACCCGCACGACATCTCGGGCCTCAAGGACGCGATCGAGGAGGCGGCGCGCATGCCGCGGACGGAGCGCTCCCGGCGGATGCGGGCGCTGCGCCGCCGCGTCCTCGAGAACGACGTCGCCCGCTGGTCGGCCAGCTTCCTCGCAGCGCTCGCCGAGCACGCCGAGGGCCAGCAGCTCGACGTGCGCCCGGCCGCACGGGGCCAGGAGGCACCTCTCGGCCAGGAGGCCGAGCACGACCAGGACGCCGCGCACGGCCTCGCCGCAGTCGCCCGCGAGGCCGAGGACGCGCGATGAGCACGCTCACCCCGACCCCCGGAGTCCCGCACCAGCCCGGTGTCCCCGACCGTCTCGTCATCGCTCTGCGCGATCTCGCCGCGACCGACCGGCTCCTCGTCGCCCTCGACTTCGACGGCACCCTCGCCCCCGAGGTCGACGAGCCCGCGCACGCCCGAGCGCTGCCGGAGGCGCGCGACGCCGTGCTGCGCCTGCTCGCGCTGCCGGGCACCCGCGTCGCCCTCGTCTCGGGGCGCGCGCTGGAGAGCCTCGAGGAGGTGGCGCAGCTGCCCGACGAGGCGCTCCTCGTCGGCTCTCACGGCGTCGAGATCCGTCTCGACCCGGACGAGGACGCCGTCCGCCTCGACCCCTCCGAGCAGGCCAGGGTCGACGTGCTCGAGGACGTGCTGAAGGGCATCGCCCGCGGCATCGACAACGTCTGGATCGAGGACAAGCCGGCCGGGTTCGCCCTGCACACCCGCCTCGCCACCGACCGGCACAGCCGGGTGGCGCACGTCGTCGCCCTCTCGGAGGCGCGCGCCGAGGTCGAGGGCGTCCACGTCCGCGAGGGCAAGAACGTGCTCGAGTTCTCGGTCCGCTCCACCACCAAGGGAGAGGCGGTCGAGCACCTGCGCCGCTACACCGGCGCGACCGCCGTGCTCTACGCCGGCGACGACGTCACCGACGAGGACGCCTTCGCGGTGATGCGCCCCGGCGACGTCGGCATCAAGAGCGGTGCGGGCACGACCTCCGCCGCCTACCGTGTCCGCGGCCCCGAGCAGGTCGCGCACGCGCTGTCGCTGCTGGCCGATTTCCGCGGCACCGCGGGCTGAGCTCCGGACACCTCCGGAGAGCCGGAGCACCGCGCGCGAGGCGGTAGCCTCGTCACATGCCGGAAATCGATTGGAAGCCTCGTTCGCGCACCGTCACGGACGGCATCGAGGCCACGACGTCGCGCGGGATGCTGCGGGCGGTCGGAATGGGAGACGACGACTGGGAGAAGCCCCAGATCGGCATCGCCTCCTCCTGGAACGAGATCACCCCCTGCAACCTCTCGCTCGAGCGCCTCGCGCGCTCCGCCAAGGAGGGCGTGCACTCGGGCGGCGGGTACCCGCTGCAGTTCGGCACGATCTCGGTGTCCGACGGCATCTCGATGGGCCACGAGGGCATGCACTTCTCGCTCGTCTCGCGTGAGGTCATCGCCGACTCCGTCGAGACCGTGATGATGGCCGAGCGCCTCGACGGCACCGTCATGCTCGCCGGCTGCGACAAGTCGCTGCCGGGCATGCTGATGGCGGCCGCGCGGCTCGACCTCGCCGCCGTCTTCGTCTACGCCGGATCGATCGCCCCGGGCTGGGTCAAGCTCTCGGACGGCACCGAGAAGGACATCACGATCATCGACTCCTTCGAGGCGGTCGGCGGCGTCAAGGCCGGGATCATGTCCGAGGAGGACGCCAAGCGCATCGAGTGCGCGTTCGCGCCGGGCGAGGGCTCGTGCGGAGGCATGTACACCGCGAACACCATGGCGAGCGTCGCCGAGGCGCTCGGCATGAGCCTGCCCGGTTCGGCCTCGCCGGCCGCGGCCGACCGCCGCCGCGACTACTTCGCCCGCAAGTCGGGGGAGGCCGTCGTGGAGCTGCTCCGCAACGGCACCACTGCGCGCGACATCCTCACGAAGAAGGCGTTCGAGAACGCGATCGCCGTCGCGATGGCGTTCGGTGGCTCCACCAACGTCATCCTGCACCTGCTCGCGATCGCCAACGAGGCCGAGGTCGACCTGACGATCGACGACTTCAACCGCATCGGCGACACGATCCCGCACATCGGCGATCTGAAGCCGTTCGGCAAGTACGTGATGAACGACGTCGACCGCCACGGGGGAGTCCCCGCCGTGATGAAGGCGCTGCTCGACGCGGGCCTCCTGCACGGCGACTGCCTCACCGTCACCGGGAAGACGGTCGCCGAGAACCTCGCCGAGATGGACATCGCACCGCTCGACGGCGAGGTCATCCGCACGCTCGACAACCCGATCCACGCGACCGGCGGCCTGACGGTGCTCAAGGGCACGCTCGCTCCGGAGGGAGCGGTCGTGAAGACCGCCGGCTTCGACGCCTCCGTCTTCGAGGGCCCCGCCCGGGTCTTCGAGCGCGAGCGCGCCGCGATGGACGCGCTCACCGAGGGCCTCATCAAGCACGGCGACGTGGTCGTCATCCGCTACGAAGGGCCCAAGGGGGGCCCCGGGATGCGCGAGATGCTCGCCATCACCGCGGCCATCAAGGGGGCTGGACTCGGGAAAGATGTACTACTCTTGACCGACGGACGATTCTCAGGCGGCACAACCGGCCTGTGCATCGGCCACATAGCTCCCGAATCGGTGGACGCAGGTCCTATCGCATTCGTTCGCGACGGTGACCCGATTCGGGTCGACATCGCCGCTCGCTCGATCGACCTACTCGTCGACGAAGCCGAGCTCGCCGCCCGCCGAGAAGGCTGGGCGCCCCTCCCCCCGCGCTACACCCGTGGTGTCCTCGCCAAGTACGCCAAGCTCGTCCGCTCCGCCGCGGTCGGCGCCACCACCGGGTAGCCCACGCCGGCCCGCGCACTCGCGCCTCCCGCCGACGCTCTCCCTCTCGAAGGAATCGACACCCGCATGACACCGGACCCGTCCGCCGTGCAAGCCGCACCGACGCCCCAACCGCCCCGCCCCGCCTCCGCGACGTCCGGATCGGTCCCCGCGACCGAGGTCCTCACCGGCGCGCAGGCGGTCGTCCGCTCGCTCGAGATGCTCGGAATCGAGGACGTCTTCGGCCTGCCCGGCGGCGCGATCCTGCCCGTCTACGACCCGCTGATGGACTCGTCGAAGATCCGGCACATCCTGGTCCGCCACGAGCAGGGCGCCGGCCACGCAGCCGAGGGCTACGCCTCGGCGACCGGCAAGCTCGGCGTCTGCATCGCGACCTCGGGCCCCGGAGCGACCAACCTCGTCACCGCGATCGCGGACGCCTACATGGACTCGGTCCCCATGCTCGCGATCACCGGTCAGGTGTTCTCGACGCTGATGGGCACCGACGCGTTCCAGGAGGCGGACATCGTCGGCATCACGATGCCGATCACCAAGCACTCCATCCTGGTGACCAAGCCGGAGGACATCCCTCAGGCCCTCGCCTCCGCCGCCCTGATCGCGACCACCGGCCGCCCCGGCCCCGTGCTCGTCGACATCACGAAGGACGCGCAGCAGAACGAGGCGCCGTTCCTCTGGCCGCCGAAGATCGACCTGCCCGGCTACCGTCCCGTCACCAAGGCGCACGGCAAGCAGATCCAGGCCGCGGCGCAGCTGCTCGCCGAGTCGAAGAAGCCCGTCCTCTACGTCGGCGGCGGCATCATCCGCGCCCGCGCGGCGGCCGAGCTCAAGGCCTTCGCCGAGGCGTCCGGCGCTCCCGTCGTCACCACCCTGATGGCGCGCGGCGCGTTCCCCGACTCGCACGAGCAGCACCTGGGCATGCCCGGCATGCACGGCACGGTGCCCGCGGTGCTCGCCCTGCAGGAGGCCGACCTGATCCTCGCGCTCGGCTCGCGGTTCGATGACCGCGTGACCGGCAAGGCGGCGCTGTTCGCGCCCAAGGCCAAGGTCGTGCACGTCGACATCGACCCCGCCGAGATCTCGAAGATCCGCGTCGCCGACGTGCCGATCGTGGGCGATCTCAAGGACGTCCTCCCCGACCTCACCGACGCGTACGTGAAGGCGATCGACGGCGGTCGGCCCGACACCGGCGAATGGTGGACGTACCTCAAGGGGCTCCAGGAGGAGTTCCCCCTCGGCTACACGGAGCCGGTCGACGGCCTGCTCTCCCCGCAGTACGTGATCAAGCGCATCGGCGAGATCACCGGCCCCGAGGGCGTCTTCGCCTCCGGAGTCGGCCAGCACCAGATGTGGGCGGCGCAGTTCATCCAGTACGAGCGCCCCAACTCGTGGCTCAACTCCGGCGGTGCCGGCACCATGGGCTACTCCGTGCCCGCGGCGATGGGCGCGAAGGTCGGCGAGCCCGACCGCACCGTCTGGGCGATCGACGGTGACGGCTGCTTCCAGATGACCAATCAGGAGCTCGCCACCTGCACGATCAACGACATCCCGATCAAGGTCGCGGTGATCAACAACTCCTCGCTCGGCATGGTGCGCCAGTGGCAGACGCTCTTCTACGAGGGCCGCTACTCGAACACCGACCTCAACACCGGGCACGACACCGTCCGCGTCCCCGACTTCGTGAAGCTCGCGGAGGCGTACGGCGCGCTCGGGATCCGGGTCACCAAGCCGGAGGAGATCGACGACGCCATCCGCCTCGCGATCGCCACCAACGACCGGCCCGTCGTCATCGACTTCGTCGTCAGCCGCGACTCCATGGTCTGGCCGATGGTCCCGCAGGGCGTCTCGAACAGCTACGTCCAGTACGCCAGAGACCACAGCCCGACCTGGGACGACGAGGAGTAGACCGCCATGACCCATCACGTCCTGTCCCTGCTCGTCGAAGACAAGCCGGGACTCCTCACCCGTGTCGCCGGGCTGTTCGCCCGTCGCGGCTTCAACATCGAATCCCTCGCGGTCGGGCCGACCGAGCTCGAGGGCCTCTCGCGCATCACGGTCGCCGTCGACGTCGAGGACCTGCCGCTCGAGCAGGTGACCAAGCAGCTGAACAAGCTCGTGAACGTCATCAAGATCGTCGAGCTCGACCCCGACCAGTCGGTGCACCGCGAGCACCTGCTCGTGAAGGTGCGCGTCGACAACGTCACCCGCTCGCAGGTCCTCGAGGCCGTGAACCTCTTCCGCGCCCGCGTGGTCGACGTCGCGACCGACGCCCTCGTGATCGAGGTCACCGGCGACTCGGGCAAGACCACGGCCTTCCTCCGAGTGATCGAGCCCTACGGCATCAAGGAGATCGCGCAGTCGGGTCTGCTCGCCATCGGGCGCGGCTCGAAGTCGATCACCGAGCGCGTCTTCAAGAACTGACCACCGCACGTTCCACTACAGAACTCCTCCACCAGAAAAGGACTCACCACGTGACTGAGCTCATCTACGACGCCGACGCCGACCTCTCGATCATCCAGGCGAAGAAGGTGGCCATCGTCGGCTACGGCTCGCAGGGCCACGCCCACGCGCAGAACCTCCGCGACTCCGGCGTCCAGGTCGTCATCGCGCTCAAGGAGGGGTCGAAGTCGACCGCCAAGGCCGAGGACGACGGCTTCGAGGTCAAGAGCGTCGCCGACGCCGCGGCGTGGGCCGACCTGATCATGATCCTCGCGCCCGACCAGCACCAGCGCGCCATCTACAGCGAGCAGATCGCGGACAAGCTGACCGAGGGCAAGACGCTGGCGTTCGCGCACGGCTTCAACATCCGCTTCGGCTACATCGAGGCGCCCGAGGGCGTCGACGTGATCCTGATCGCCCCCAAGGCCCCGGGTCACACCGTGCGCCGCGAGTTCGTCGCCGGCCGCGGCATCCCCGACATCATCGCCGTCGAGAACGACGCGTCGGGCACCGCCTGGGAGACCGCGAAGTCGTACGCGAAGGCCATCGGAGGCACCCGCGCGGGCGTCATCAAGACCACCTTCACCGAGGAGACCGAGACCGACCTGTTCGGCGAGCAGGCCGTGCTCTGCGGCGGCACCTCGCAGCTCGTCCAGTACGGCTTCGAGACCCTGGTCGAAGCGGGCTACCAGCCCGAGATCGCCTACTTCGAGGTGCTCCACGAGCTCAAGCTGATCGTCGACCTCATGTGGGAGGGCGGCATCGCCAAGCAGCGCTGGAGCGTCTCGGACACGGCCGAGTACGGCGACTACGTGTCGGGCCCGCGCGTCATCGACCCGAGCGTCAAGGAGAACATGCAGGCGGTCCTCGGGGACATCCAGAGCGGTGCCTTCGCCAAGCGCTTCATCGCCGACCAGGACGCCGGAGCGCCCGAGTTCACCGCCCTGCGCGAGAAGGGCGAGAAGCACCCGATCGAGGCCACCGGTCGCGAGCTGCGCAAGCTCTTCGCCTGGAAGCAGACCGACGAGGACTACACCGACGGCAGCGTCGCGCGCTAGTCACGACCTGGTCGCAGAAGAGGGAACCCCGGATCGGGGTTCCCTCTTCTGCGTTCAGTGGCCGAGGTCGCGGGCCAGGCGGCGGAGGCCGCCCTTCGGAGGCACGACGACGGGGTCGGGCCAGCGCGGGGTGAGGTGGTCGCCGAGGGTGACGCGGCGGATCTTCCGGCCGACCAGGGGGAGCAGCCAGTCGGAGGTCCAGCGGTGCTGGTCGCGGAGCCACTCGACGGCGGTCAGCGGCTCCGGAGGGTCCCACGGGCCCGCCGAGACGGTGTGCGGGACGCCGAGGATGTCGAGCACCCGTGCGGCGAGGAACCGGTGACCGCGCTTGGAGAGGTGCATCCGGTCGGGCGACCACATCATCGGCTCGCGGAACGCCTGCATCCGCCAGTAGTCGACGAGGACGGCGCCGCGCTCGCGGGCGATCCGGCGGACGGCCGCGTTGTAGACGCGGTTGCGGCGCACGAACATCCGCGGCGCGGGCAGGCCGGGGATGTCGAAGCCGGTGAAGAGCACCAGGGAGGCGCCGGTCGTCGCGAGCGCGTCGACCAGGCACTCGTAGCCGTCGACGAGCACCCGCATGTCGGTCTTGAGATCGAGGATGTCGTTGCCGCCGGCGTAGAGGGTGACGAGGGTCGGCTGCAGCTCGAGCGCGCGGGGGAGCTGCTCGGCGCGGATCTGCGCGAGGCGCTTCGAGCGGATCGCGAGGTTCGCGTACTCCCAGCCCGGCTCGGCGCGGGCGAGACGGTCGGCGACACGATCGGCCCAGCCGCGGACTCCGTTGGGCAGTCGCGCGTGCGGGTCGCCGACACCCTCGGTGAAGGAGTCGCCGATCGCGACGAATCGGCGCCCCGACCCCGCGTCGGTGCGATCAGTCATCCGCAGAGCATCGCGCCCGCGCGGGACCGGGGGGTGTCCGACGGGTGACGGGTGGGTGTCGGCCCGCTCCGAGGTTCCCGCGAGGCCCGCGCGGCTAGGGTGTTGCGGTGATCGAGGACAGGCCAGGGCACGACAGTGCGGACGACAGCGACGACGACGCTCTGAGCTGGGCGGGCGAGGGTGCTGATCCGACGCTCGGGGGAGTCGCCCCGAGGGCCGTCCGATCCGCCCCGACGGTGCGCGCCGCCCGACCGGCCGACTCGGAGGAGGACCTCCCCGAGGAGCTGCTGGACGACGAGGACGATGCGACCTCCGCGGCCGAGGCGGCCGCCGCCTCCTCGGTGCTGCTCGTCGCGACCGGTGTGACCGCGGGGCTCTACCTCCTGTACACGATCGGCTGGATGATCACGGCGACGCGGCAGAACGCCACCATGGCCGCCTCCTTCTCGGGGGATCCGCTCGGCGGTGCGCTCTACGGGCTCGGCCTGTGGCTCGCCGTCGCGGCGCCGGCGACCTGGTTCGCGACGGTGCTGCTGGGCACGCGCGACTCCCGGGTGCGCACGCGCGTGCTCTGGCTGGTGGCCGGACTGGTGCTGCTCGCTCCGCTGCCGTTCCTGAAGGGAGCATGAGCATGACGGACTCGCTGTCGGCGAAGGCCACGCTGGGGGACGGCCGGGGCGACCGGCGCGGACGCCGCCTGGCCGCCTCCATGCTGATCGCGCTGGGCTTCGCGCTCTTCTTCGCGTGGGACGTGTGGGAGGCGATCGGCAACCTCGTGGGGCTGCGCACCTACGCCGCGACCCTCGGCACCGACCTGAACTCGACGGGCTGGGTCGTGCTCGTGCTCGGACTGGTGCTGCCGGTGGCCTGCTTCGTCGCGGCGGTCGTGCTCGGCCGCCGACGGGGGCTTCTCGCCCGCACCGGGCTCCTCGTGGCGGCACTCTGCGTCTCGGCGGCGCTGTCGCTCGACGTGCAGCTGATCCTCGGATTCGAGAGCCTCGTCAGCCTGAGCTGAGTGCGGCGTCACACGACCGGGCCCCTCGGTGGGGCTCCGCTACCATGGCGGGGGCTCGCGGACACCCGCGCCGGAGCCTGCTCCGTCCCCTCCCCGAAGGAAGCGTCTGTCGTGACAAAGCCGGTCGTCCTGATCGCCGAAGAACTCTCGCCCGCCACCGTGGACGCCCTCGGTCCCGACTTCGACGTCCGCTCCGTGGACGGCACTGACCGCCCGGCGCTGCTCGAGGCGCTCGGTGAGGCCGACGCGATCCTGGTGCGCTCGGCGACGCAGGTCGACGCCGAGGCGATCGCCGCGGCTCCGTCGCTCAAGGTGATCGCCCGCGCGGGAGTCGGACTCGACAACGTCGACATCGCCGCGGCGACCACCGCGGGTGTCATGGTCGTGAACGCGCCGACCTCCAACATCATCTCGGCCGCCGAGCTGACGGTCGGCCACATCCTGAGCCTCGCCCGTCACATCCCGGCCGCGCACAACGCCCTCGCCCAGGGGCTGTGGAAGCGCTCGAAGTACACCGGCGTCGAGCTCTACGAGAAGACCGTCGGCATCATCGGTCTCGGCCGTATCGGGGCGCTGATCACCGCACGCCTGCAGGCCTTCGGCGTGAACGTCGTCGCCTACGACCCCTACGTGACCAGTAGTCGCGCGCAGCAGCTCGGCGTCACGCTGCTCTCGCTGGAAGACCTGCTCGCCCAGAGCGACTTCATCTCGATCCACATGCCCAAGACCGCCGAGACGACCGGGATGATCTCGGACGAGCAGCTCGCGCTGATGAAGCCGACCGCGTTCATCGTCAACGTCGCCCGCGGCGGGCTGATCGACGAGGACGCGCTGCACCGCGCGCTCGTCGCGAAGACCATCGCCGGCGCCGGACTCGACGTGTTCGTGAAGGAGCCGCCGACCGGGTCGCCGCTGCTCGCCCTCGAGAACGTGGTCGTGACTCCGCACCTCGGCGCCTCGACGGACGAGGCGCAGGAGAAGGCCGGCGTCTCGGTCGCCAAGTCGGTGCGCCTCGCGCTCTCGGGCGAGCTCGTGCCCGATGCGGTCAACGTCGCCGGCGGGGTCATCGACGAGTACGTCCGCCCGGGCATCCCGCTGGTCGAGAAGCTCGGCCAGGTGTTCTCGGGTCTCGCCGACTCGCCCGTCACGTCGATCGACGTCGAGGTGCACGGCGAGCTGGCCGGCTACGACGTCAAGGTGCTCAAGCTCGCGGCGCTCAAGGGCGTCTTCACGAACGTGGTGTCGGAGTCGGTGTCGTACGTGAACGCGCCGGTGCTCGCGGAGCAGCGCGGCATCGAGGTGCGGCTGATCACCGACTCGGTCTCGGACGAGTACCGCAACGTGATCACGCTGCGCGGCGCTCTCTCGGACGGCTCGCAGATCTCGGTCTCGGGCACGCTGACCGGCACCAAGCAGGTCGAGAAGCTCGTGTCGATCAACGGCTACGACGTCGAGGTGCCGCTCGCGAAGCACCACGTGGTGATGAGCTACATCGACCGGCCCGGGATCGTCGCGGTGTACGGCCGCGAGTTCGGCGACGCCTCCGTCAACATCGCCGGCATGCAGATCGCGCGCACCGAGGCGGGCGGCAAGGCCCTCTCGGTGATCACGATCGACTCGCCCGCTCCCGACGGCCTGCTCGAGAAGGTCCGCGTCGCGATCGACGCCGACCTGATGCAGGAGATCGACATCACCGAGCAGTAGTCGTGGCTTCTCGGAGGTTCGCGCAGGTCGACGTGTTCGCGGCGGAGGCGTTCCGCGGCAATCCGGTCGCGGTCGTCATCGACGGCGACGGGGTGTCGGACGCCGACATGGCGGCGTTCGCGCGCTGGACGAATCTGTCGGAGACGACGTTCCTCCTGGCGCCCACGGTGCCGGGAGCCGACTACCGCCTCCGGATCTTCACGCCCGGCGGCGAGCTGCCGTTCGCGGGTCACCCGACGCTCGGGAGCGCGCACGCGTGGCTCGGCGCCGGGGGAGTGCCGCGCACCGAGGGCTCACTGCTGCAGGAGTGCGCGGCGGGGCTCGTGCGGCTGCGCGTGACGGAGGCGGGGATCGCGTTCGCGGCGCCACCGCGGCGCCGCTCGGGGCCGGCCGATGAGGCGACAGTGGAGCGCGCGGCCGCGGCGCTGCGGATCCCGCGCTCCGAGATCCTCGGGCACGAGTGGGTCGACAACGGGCCGGGCTGGCTCGCGGTGCGACTGGCGTCGGCGGCGCGGGTGCTCGAGCTGGCGCCGGACCAGGCGCTGCTCGCAGGGCTGCCGCTCGGGGTGGTCGGTCCGTACGAGGCCGGCGCCGAGTTCGCGTTCGAGGTGCGGGCGTTCATCCCGGATGCGGGAGTGCTCGAGGACCCGGTGACGGGGAGTCTCAATGCGGGCATCGCGCAGTGGCTGATCGGCGCGGGGCTCGCTCCGGAGCGGTACGTCGCGGCGCAGGGTGCGGCGCTCGGGCGCGCGGGGCGCGTGCACGTCGAGCGAGTGGGCGAGGACGTGTGGATCGGCGGGGCCACGGTGACGCTGATCGACGGAGTCGTGCGGCTCTAGGACGCAGCGTCGGCAGAGGGTGTGCGCGCGTGGTCGAGAGGCGCGGACGTCGGGGGAACCGCCGTCTGCTCTCCGTCTGCTCGGTGGTCGAGTAGCCCTGCAGGGGCGTACCGAGACGAGCTTCCGAGGTCAGTCCGCTGATCCGGCCTTCTGATGCTGGTGGATCTCGACAGGCCCGCTGCGCGGGCTACTCGATCAGTAGGGAGGGGGGTTGCGCGACTCGCCGAGTCTTGACGGGGCCGACTGGTCGAGCAGCTCCGCGGGGCGCATCGAGACCCCCCAGCGTCGACTGGGCAGGGGTCCCGCCACGCCTCCTGGAGCAGGCGCGTCAGAACGGGGGTGGTGGGCCGTCGAAGCGCGGGCGTGGGGTGGGTGGTCGTCCGGGGAGGGCGGGTGGTCGGGTGGTGACGTGGCGGCCGGTGGGGGTGGTCCAGTCGGTGGTGCCGTCGGGGTGGAGGACGTAGGTCCAGCGGTCGCCGTGGCGGAGGTGGTGGTGGGCGGTGCAGAGGGAGGCCAGATTGCTCAGCGCCGTCTCGCCGCCGTTGCGCCATTCGATCGTGTGGTCGGCCTCGGCCGTGGAGGCGGGTCGGGTGCAGCCGGGGAAGCGGCAGGTCTGATCGCGCAGCTGCAGGTGAAGTCGCATCTGCGGCGGCGGGACCCGGAGGGTGCGTCCGACGGAGGCGACCGTGCCGGTGTCGGGGTCGATCAGGACGCGGGTGAACGTGGCGGCGATCCCGACGAGGTGGCGGGCGGTTGCGGCGGGGATCGCTCCGTAGCCGTCGAGGTCGGCGTGAGCGTCGTCGAGACCCGCGGCGGTGCTCGCGGCGAGGGTGAGGCGTACGTCCGCGCGCATTCCGGGGACGAACGTCGGAGTCGTCGTTCCGTCGCTGACCGGGGTGGTGCCGGCGATGTCGCCGTCGCAGAGCAGATCGGTGAGCGCGTCGGCGCGCAGCTGAGCGAGAGTGCGCTCATCGCCGCACTCCCCGCTGCCGTCAGTCCCGTCGCGGAGGCTCCGCGCGATGCGGTCGAGGCGGTTGTAGACGCCGACCGCCAACGGGGCAGGTAGATACGCGGACAGCGTGGCCATTCCGTCGATCTCGGGGGTGAGCCAGACTTCGCGGTCCTCTTTCGCGCGGGCGTGCCGCTTCTCGAGGGGCTGGTCGTGCAGCTCGTCGCGGAGGCGGTCGACGGCGCGTCGCAGCTGCGTCGGCGTCGTCGTGAGCGCGAGCTCCGCGGCGCGCTCGTCGAACTCGGGGAGCGACTCCTTCGGCAGCAGCGCGGCGACCGAGCAGATCACCTCGGCCGCCCGCCACCTGATCCGCGCGGCCGCGAGCGCCGCCCGGGTCAGCGGCAGGTCCTCGACGAGCAGNAGCGCGGCGACCGAGCAGATCACCTCGGCCGCCCGCCACCTGATCCGCGCGGCCGCGAGCGCCGCCCGGGTCAGCGGCAGGTCCTCGACGAGCAGATGCGCGCGTTCGAGCTCGCGCGACAGCTCCCGCTCGGAGACCCCCGATCCGACCGCGAGCTCGGCGCGGATCGAGCGCTCGACGAGGTCGTGGGACTCGCTGCTCGACAGGCGACCGCGGGCGAACGCGAGCGGGATCGAGAGTGCTGCCCGGTACACCTCGTACAGCTTCTCGGCAGCCGCGAGCAGAGCCGGGGACGCGTTCCGGGCGAGCCGGCCGACCTCGTCCGCGCCCTCGCGAATCGCGTCGAGTGACGCCTCCGCGGGTCTCATTTCTGCTGCAACTGCCATACGGACATCGAACCAGCGAGTACCGACACGGGACCGGCGAAGGCGCCAGAACAGGACGACTCGCGCCACGAGAAGGCCGATGAGAGGAGCGGGTGAGGAGAAGAGGAGCTGCTGCTTGCTCTGGGCCGCGAGACGAGATCTGCGGGTCCCGCCTTCTGACGCGGGTGGATCTCTCTACGCCCGCTGCTCGGCCTACTCGCGCAGCAGGCAGCAGGCAGCAGGCAGCAGGCAGCAGGCAGCAGGCAGCGGGCGGTGGGGATCGGGTGGCTGGCGGCGGCGGTGGGGATCGGTTTGCGGGCGGCAGGCAGCGGGCGGCAGGTGGCGGATGGCGGGAAGCGGGTGGGGAGTCGCGGGTGGCGGGCAGCCGGTACGAGGTGGCTGGCGGCTGGCGTCAGGCGCTGACCAGCGGGCGGTGGGCAGCAGGAGGCAGCCGGCAGGCGGCCGGGGCCGTGGGACCCGGCTGTGAGCGGCTCGCAGCAGTCGGTCGGTGCCGTCGGGTGGCGGCGAGCGGTGGAGTGCGAGCAGCGTGCAGTAGCAAGCGCAGGCGGGGCGGCGGCCGGCAGGTCGGCGGCAGGCCGCGGGCGGCAGCAGGACAGGCGCGAGTCGTGGGTCGCGGCCGCGGCGGCTACTGGTCGAGGAGGCGGGCGATGACGGCGAGGACGTCGTCGGCCTGGCCGCGGGGGCCGTCGGCAGAGGGCAGCAGGGCCGAGTTGTAGTAAAGGCCGTCGCTCATCAGGACGATGGCGCGGGCGATCAAGGGGTCGCCGACGGCGTCGGTGACTACCGCGTTCCAGCTGTCGTGGATCCGGGCGAGGCCGGCGCTCGCGCGCTCGTCGTGGCCCTGGGCGATGCGCGAGACCGCGAGGATCGTGCGGTCGAAGGGGGTGTCGGCGGCGAACGAGGTGCGGATCAGGTAGGGGACGACGCCCTCGTCGGAGGTCCTGATCCGGCCGATGTCCTCGGCGAGACGCTCGTCGAGGCGCTCGACGAGACCGTCGACCAGGGCGTCCTTCGAGGGGAAGTGGTAGAGCAGCCCGCCCTTCGAGACGCCGGCGGTGCGGGCGGTGGCGTCGAGGGTCGCCGCGCGCTCGCCCTGCTCGATGAGGAGCGTCTCGAACGCGTCGAGGACGCGGTCGCGGGCGGGGGAGGGCATGCGCCCAGTCTACGAGCGAGACTTCGCCCAGCTCTCGACTACTGTACCGGCTGGACGGTATACTTCTCCGAGTCGTCCCTCGAGAGGAAGCACCACCGTGTCCGCCCGCACCGCCCCCGCCGCCGTCCGCCTGCCCGCCTCCGACCCCGCCACCGACCGGGTCGGCCGTCGCGCCTGGTTCGCGCTCGCGGTGCTGATGCTGCCCGTGCTGCTGGTCTCGGTCGACAACACCGTCCTCAACTTCGCTCTGCCCTCCATCTCGGAGGACCTCGGCCCCTCGGGCACCGAGCTGCTCTGGATCGTGGACGCGTACCCGCTCGTGCTCGCGGGACTCCTGGTCGCGATGGGGAGCCTCGGCGACCGCGTCGGGCGCCGCAGGCTGCTGATCATCGGCGCGATCGGCTTCGCCGTCGTGTCGGTCGCGGCGGCCTTCGCGCCGACCGCAGGCGCGCTGATCGCCGCACGTGCCGCGCTCGGCCTCTTCGGCGCGACCCTGATGCCCTCGACGCTGTCGCTGCTCCGGAGCCTCTTCCCGAACCGCGATCAGCGGCGCCTCGCGATCGCGATCTGGGCGACCGGGTTCGCGGTCGGGTCCGCGGTCGGACCGCTGGTCGGCGGCGTCCTGCTCGAGAACTTCCCCTGGGGCTCGGTGTTCCTGCTCGCCGTCCCCGTTCTGCTGCCGCTCGTCGTGCTCGCACCGCTGCTCGTCCCGGAGTCGCGCGACCCGCGGCCCGGCCCCGTCGACATCGTCAGCATCGTGCTCTCGCTCGCGACGATGGCTCCGATCGTCTACGCGATCAAGTCGGCGGCCGAGCACGGGATCGACGCCGTCGCGATCGTCTCGCTCGTGGTCGGAGTGACGAGCGGCGTGCTGTTCGTGCGCCGCCAGCAGCGCCGCGCGGTGCCGATGCTCGACCTCTCGCTCTTCCGCCGCGGCTCGTTCAGCGCGGCGATCCTGGTCAACCTGCTGAGCGTCGTCGCGCTCGTCGGCGGGCTGTTCTTCGTCTCGCAGCACCTGCAGCTCGTGGTCGGGCTCTCGCCGCTGGAGGCCGGCCTCGTGCTGGTTCCCGGGCTCGCGGTGATGATCGTGGCGGGGCTGGGTGTCGTACCGGTCGCGCGGAGGATCTCGCCGCGCCTCGTCGTGCCGGCCGGCCTCGTGATCTCGGCGGTCGGCTACGCGCTGCTCGCGCTCGGCAGCGACGTGCCGGGCGGCGCCTCCGCGCTGACCGTCGCGGTGGCCTTCGCCTTCCTCGGGCTCGGGATCGGCGCCGCGGAGACCGTCTCGAACGAACTGGTCCTGGCGAACGCCCCGGCCGACAAGGCGGGTGCCGCCTCCGCCGTGTCGGAGACCGCGTACGAGCTCGGCGCGGTGCTCGGCACGGCCACGCTCGGCACAGTGCTCACCGCCGCCTACCGCAGCGGCGTCGTGCTGCCGGAGGGCCTCGACGCCGGTCAAGTGCAGCGCGCGGGCGAGACCCTGGGCGGAGCGGTCGCCGTCGCGGGCGAGCTGCCCGCCGACTCCGCCGCGAGCCTGCTCGCCTCGGCCGGAGCCGCGTTCGACGCGGGCGTGGGCGCCTCGGCCTGGATCGGCGTCGGACTCGTGCTGCTCGCGGGCGGCCTGGCGGCCTGGCGGCTGCGCCGGAGCTGACCCGCGCGGCCGAGAGTACGCTGGGGGCGTCCCTGTCCCCGCACGCCTGAGGATCCCCATGCCCCGCACCGTGTCGCCCCGAACCGTGAAGCTCGCCGTCATCCCCGGAGACGGGATCGGACCGGAGGTGATCACCGAGGCCGTGAAGGTCCTCGACGCCGTCACCGCCGACTCCGACCTGGTGATCGAGAAGACCCCGTTCTCGCTCGGCGCCGGCCGGTTCCTCGAGACGGGCGACGTGCTCACCGACGAGGACCTCGCCTCGATCGCCGGGCACGACGCGATCCTGCTCGGCGCCGTCGGCGGCGTACCGGGGGACCCGCGCCTGAAGAACGCGAACATCGAGCGCGGGCTGCTGCTGCGCCTCCGCTTCGCGCTCGACCACTACGTGAACCTGCGGCCGACGCGCCTCTACGCCGGGGTGCCGTCGCCGCTGTCGGCGCCCGGCGAGGTCGACTTCGTCGTCGTGCGCGAGGGCACGGAGGGGCCGTACGTCGGCAACGGCGGGGCGATCCGCCAGGGCACGCCGCACGAGATCGCCAACGAGGTCTCGGTCAACACGGCCTACGGGGTCGAGCGCGTCGTGCGCCACGCGTTCGAGCTGGCCCGCAAGCGCCGCTCGAAGCTGACCCTCGTACACAAGACCAACGTGCTGGTCTTCGCCGGCTCGCTCTGGAAGCGACTCGTGGACGAGATCGGGGCCACCTACGAGGACGTGGCCGTCGACTACCTCCACGTCGACGCCGCGACGATCTTCCTGGTGACCGACCCTGCTAGGTTCGACGTCATCGTCACCGACAACCTCTTCGGCGACATCCTGACCGATCTGGCCGGCGCGATCAGCGGCGGCATCGGCCTCGCCGCCTCGGGCAACATCAACCCCGACGGCGCGTTCCCCAGCATGTTCGAGCCGGTCCACGGATCCGCGCCCGACATCGCCGGGAAGCAGCTCGCCGATCCGACGGCCGCGATCCTCTCGGTCGCCCTGCTGCTCGACCACCTGGGCCTCCCCGACGAGGCCGCCCGCGTGACGGCGGCCGTGACCGCCGACATCGAGTCGCGCGACGGCACCGCGCGCTCGACCTCCGCGATCGGCGACTCCGTCGTCTCCCGCCTCCGCTGACCTCCCGCAGAAAGCTCACACCATGACGATCCCCCTCCCGCTCGCGCAGGACCTCACCTTCGCGGTGACCCCCAACCCGGCCCCCCGCTCGGCCGAGGAGCGCGCGCACATCCTCCAGGCCCCCGGCTTCGGCGTGCACTTCACCGACCACATGGTCGACCTCTGCTGGTCGCGCGCCGGCGGCTGGCACCGACCACGCGTGCAGGCCTACGGCCCGATCTCGCTCGACCCGGCGGCGTCGGTGCTGCACTACGCGCAGGAGATCTTCGAGGGGATGAAGGCCTACCGGCACGCCGACGGCTCGATCTGGACGTTCCGCCCCACGGCGAACGCCGCCCGGCTGCAGCGCTCGGCCCGGCGCCTCGCGCTACCCGAGCTGCCGACCGAGCTCTTCGTCGAGTCGCTCCGCCAGCTCATCGCGGTCGACGGAGACTGGGTCCCGTCGGAGCCCGAGACGAGCCTGTACCTGCGGCCCTTCATGTTCGCGAAGGAGGCGTTCCTCGGGGTCCGCGCCGCCGAGAAGGTCGCGTACTACGTGATCGCGAGCCCCGCCGGCGCCTACTTCTCGGGAGGCGTCGCCCCCGTGTCGATCTGGCTCTCCACTTCCTACGCCCGCGCGGGCAAGGGCGGCACCGGAGCCGCGAAGACCGGCGGCAACTACGCCTCGTCGCTGCTGCCCCAGCAGGAGGCGTACGAGCACGGCTGCGCGCAGGTGCTCTTCCTCGACTCCGAGGAGTCCCGCTACATCGAGGAGCTCGGCGGCATGAACGTCGTGCTCGTGAAGAAGGACGGCACACTCGTCACTCCGGAGTCGGACTCGATCCTCGAGGGCATCACGCGCGACAGCGTGCTGCAGCTCGCCGAGGACCGCGGGCACCGGGTGGAGCGCCGCCGCGTCACGATCGACGAGTGGCGCGACGGCGTGGCCTCGGGCGACGTGGTCGAGGTCTTCGCCTGCGGGACGGCGGCGGTCATCACTCCGATCGCCGAGCTCAAGGGCGACGGCTTCTCGGTGGGCCACGAGGGCGCGCCGGCCGGCCCGCTCACGATGTCGCTGCGCGAGGAGCTGACCGACATCCAGTACGGACGTCGCGAGGACACGCACGGCTGGATGACGAGGTTGGACGCATGAAGATCGCACGATTCGCCACGCAGCGCTCCGGGGACAACGGGGGCGCCATCTTCTTCGGGATCGTCGACGAGGACGAGCTGGTGGTCCTCGCGGGCGACCCGATGTTCGCCGGGTTCGACACGACGGGCGAGCGCATCCCGATCTCGGAGGCGAAGCTGCTCGCACCGGTCATCCCGCGCTCGAAGGTGGTCGGCATCGGCAAGAACTACTCCGACCACGCGGCCGAGATGGGCGGCGACGCTCCGGCCGAGCCGCTGATCTTCCTCAAGCCCAACACCTCGGTGATCGGCCCGGACGAGGCGATCGTGCTGCCCGAGGACAGCCAACAGGTCGAGTACGAGGGCGAGCTGGCGATCGTGATCGGCGCCGTGGCGCGGAACGTGCGCGCGGAGGACTACGAGGACGTCGTCTTCGGCTACACGATCGCCAACGACGTGACCGCGCGCGATCTGCAGAAGTCGGACGGGCAGTGGGCGCGCGCGAAGGGCTACGACACGTTCTGCCCGATCGGGCCGGTGATCGAGACCGAGCTGATCTGGAACGAGAGCGCGCTCGAGACCCGCGTCAACGGCCGCCGGGTGCAGTCGGGCAACACCGGCGACATGATCCACGGGGTGCCCGAGATCATCGCGTACGTCTCGCGGGTGTTCACGCTGCTGCCGGGCGACATCATCCTCACCGGCACGCCCGCCGGCGTCGGGCCGATCGCGAACGGCGACACGGTCGCGATCGACATCGAGGGCATCGGCACGCTGTTCAACCCGGTGATCGTGCGCGGCTGAGCCGTCACGACCACCGGGTCGGTGCTCAGTCGGCGCTCGCGCGGTCGTCGCCGACCGGGCCGTCGGTCTCGTCGGGGAGGGTCGCGTCATCGGCGACCGTGTCGCCACCGCTGTCGCCCTCGGTCACGGCGTCGCTGACGCCCCGGTCGATGGCCGTGCCCCCGGGGGCAGCGCCCGCGGCGGAGCCGTCGGTGCCGCCCTCCCCGGGCAGCACGGTCTGGGCTCCTCCGAGGTTCGGTGCCTCGGTGCCGGTCTGCTCCGGCAGGTCCTCGTTCACGTTCTCGGCCACAGCGGCTCCTCTCGTAGGACTCCAGTCGAGCACGCGGGCCGTTCGGCGAGCAGGGTCTTGACACTCCGGGAGGCGGCCGGCCAGGGCGCTTCACCGTGCTCCCCGGAGCTGTCAAGCAGGGTCGCGGCGGGCGGGCGGAGTCGTAGCGTCGAAGGCATGAGCTCGACCCGCACGACCCGTTCCGCCTCCGATCCCATCGCCCGCATCGCCCGGGAGGACTTCGGCTGGTCCTCGCTGCTGCCGGGGCAGCGCGAGGCCATCGAGTCGGCAGCCGCGGGGCGCGACACCCTGCTCGTCCTCGCCACCGGAGGCGGCAAATCGGCCGTCTACCAGATCGCCGGGGCCGAGCGCGGAGGCGTCGTGCTGGTCGTGTCTCCGCTCGTCGCGCTGCAGGCCGACCAGCTCGCCTCGATCGAGGCGGCGCCCGCCGCGCCTCCGGCCGTCGCCGTGAACTCGGCCCAGGGAGCCTCGGCCGTGGCCCGGGCCTGGGAGCGCATCGACGAGGGAGGACCCCTCTACGTGCTCCTGGCTCCCGAGCAGCTCGCGAAGGAGGAGAACGTCGCGCGGCTCGCCGCGGCCGGCGTCTCGCTCCTCGTGGTCGACGAGGCGCACTGCGTGTCGTCGTGGGGCCACGACTTCCGCCCCGACTACCTCCGCCTCGCCGACGTCCGCCGCGAGCTCGGCGACCCTCCGGTACTCGCGATGACGGCGACCGCCTCCGGTCCCGTGCGCGACGAGATCATCGAGCGGTTGCGGATGCACGACCCCGAGGTGCAGGTGCACGGGGTCGACCGGCCCGAGATCAGGCTCGTCGTGCACCGCCACGAGAGCGAGAACGAGAAGCGCGCGGCGGTCGTCGAGGAGGCGCGCAGCTGGACGGCTCCCGGGCTCGTCTACGTCGCTACGCGCAAGGAGACCGAGGTCTACGCCGCCGAGATCGCGGCCGAGGGCCGACGGGTCGCGGCGTACCACGCGGGACTCAAGGTCTCGGAGCGCAAGGTCGTGCACGAGCAGTGGCGGCAGGGCGAGCTCGACGTGGTCGTGGCGACGTCGGCCTTCGGGATGGGTATCGATCGCGGCGACGTGCGCTTCGTGCTGCACGCGACTACGACGGAGTCGCTGGACGCGTACTACCAGGAGATCGGCCGGGCCGGCCGCGACGGCGAGCCGGCGACCGGAGCCCTGCACTACCGCGCGGAGGATCTGGGACTGCGCCGCTTCTTCGCCAAGCGCTCGGTCGACAAGGCCGCTCTGCGGGTGGTCTGGGCCGCCGTCACGAGCCAGCCGGGCGTGAGCATCGCCGAGCTCGCGGAGGCGTTGGGGAAGCCGGCGCGGACCGTCTCCCGGATCGTGAACGACCTGGCGGACGCGGACCTGCTCGAGACCGGCGCGGGGCTGCGCGCGACCAGCGAGGTCAGCGGCGATGCCGCCGTGCGGGCGGTGAAGGAGGCGATCGCCTCCCGTGAGCGGATCGCCGAATCACGGCTCTCGATGATGCGGGCCTACGCGGAGACGACCCACTGCCGCCGCCGGGTGCTGCTGGACTACTTCGGCGTCGAGAGCGAGGAGTGGTGCGGCAACTGCGACGGCTGCGAGCGGCGCGAGGCGGCGTTCGAGCACGCGGTCCAGGAGGCCCCGGCCGACGCTCCGCTCTCGGTGGACGAGGCGGTGGAGCACCGCGAGTGGGGTGCCGGGACGGTCATGAGCGTGGAGGCCGACCGGGCGACGATCTTCTTCGAGTCGGAGGGCTACAAGGTGCTGTCGTTCGCGGCGCTCGAGACGGGAGTGCTGCGCGAGCGCGAGGACGCCTCCGCCTGAGACCACGCAGAAGGCCGCCCCTCACGGGACGGCCTTCTGCGTGACGGGGCTCAGACGTTCGAGACGGCCGAGCTGACGTCGGTGGGCTTCTCGTAGTCGCCGTCGGGGATCGCACGCAGGGCGTCGAGGACGTCGCCCTCGGCACCCTCCTTCTCGGCGGTCTCGACGATCGTGTCCTTCGACGCGGGGTAGTCGATCCCGGCGAGGTACTTCTGGATCTGGATGGGGTTGGGCGTGGCCATGACGGCGTCCTTTCGTGGGGGTGTCAGGAGGGGCGGGTCTGAGTGCCGGAGCGGATGCGGTGCACCATCTCGGTCGTGGAGTGCTCGGAGACGTATCCGACCGTCGTGACGGTGCCGCCGTACGAGCGCACGACCACCGCCTCCGCGAGCATGTCGGGGGCGTAGTCGCCGCCCTTCACGTAGACGTGCGGCCGCACGCGCTCGAGGAGCGGGATCGGGGTATCGCCGCTGAAGAGCGTGACGTAGTCGACGCAGCCGAGCTCGGCGATGACTCCTGCGCGGTCGCCCTCGCCGTTGATCGGGCGGCCCTCGCCCTTCAGGCGGCGGACGGAGTCGTCGTCGTTCACCGCGACGACCAGCACGTCGCCGAGCTCCCGTGCCTGCCGCAGGTAGGCGGTGTGGCCGCGGTGCAGCACGTCGAAGCAGCCGTTGGTGAAGACGACCCGGCGGCCGCGGCGCGACTCCTCGGCGAGGACCTCGACGAGGCGGTCCTCGTCGAGCACCGTCGCGGCGGGGGCGGCCAGAGAGGCGAGCAGGTCGTCGGCGCTGCAGACGGAGGTGCCGGGGCGCTGCACGACGACGTCGGCGGCGGCCTGCGCGAGGTCGACGGCGTTGGCGAGGGAGCGTCCGGCGGCGAGGGCGAGCGTCGCGGTGGCGGCGAAGGTGTCGCCGGCTCCCGAGGCCTGCTTCTCCTCGGCGGGCTGGGCGAAGGTGCGGGTGAGCGTGCCGTCGGCGTCGAGGGCGGCCGACCCGTCGCGGTCGAGGGTGACGACGACGTGGCGGGCGCCGGAGCGCTCGCGGAGGCCGTCGGCGTTCGCCCGCACGGCGGCGGCGCGCGCGGTGCCGCGGCCGAGCGAGCCGCCGAGGAGGAGCTCGGCCTCCTTCGCGTTCGGCGTGACGAGATCGGGTCGCGCGAACGCCCAGTCGGCGAGGTCGTGCGCGTCGATCACGAGCAGCTCGGGGCGGCCGGCGGCGAGCATCCGCTCGACCGCGGCGCGGAGGACGCCGGAGCCGTAGTCGCAGACGAGGACGGCATCGGCGCCCCTGGCGGCCTGCACCGCGGTGTGCGCCAGCTCGTCGAGCACCGCGTCACCCGGACGGTGGGGGCCGGAGTCGACGCGCAGCATCACGCTGTCGCCGCCGACCACGCGGGTCTTGATCGTCGTGGCGACATCGCTCCGGATGATCGCGCCGGTGTCGAGGCCGGCGCGGTCGAGGGCGGCGAGGAGGCGGTCTCCCTCGGGATCGCGGCCGGCGACTCCGACCGTGCGGACCTCGGCGCCCAGGGCGCGCAGGTTGGCGGCCGTGTTCGCCGCACCGCCCGCGACGTCGACGACGTCATCGAGGCGGAGGACCGGAGCCGGAGCCTCGCGGGTCACCCGCTCGGCCTCGCCCAGCCACCACGAGTCGAGGATGAGATCGCCGACGACCACGACGACCGGCGGCCGCTCGCGGACGTGCGCGACGAGAGCGCTCGCGCGCTGGAGAGCCGAGCCCTCGAGGCTCATCGGCCGGCGCCGGGGAGCACGGGCAGGCCGAAGTGCACGACCGTGGTGGTGGTCATCTCGTCCAGCAGCTCGGGGCCGTAGCCGAAGCCGGAGCCGCTGGTGCCGCGGGGCTGCGCGCTGCCGCCGGGGGCGCCTCCGAAGACGCCGTTGATCTTGACCGTGCCGACCGGGAGGGTCGCCGCGGCACGGTGGGCGTGCTCCATGTCGGCGGTGAGCACGGTCGCGGCGAGGCCGTAGGGGCTAGCGGCGGCGCGGGAGAGGGCCTCGTCGAAGTCGTCGACGACGAGGATCGGCGCGACGGGACCGAAGGTCTCCTCGGTCATGACGAGCATCTCGTCGGTGCAGCCGGTGAGGACGGTGGCGGGGTAGAAGGTGCCGTCGCCGGGCGCGCCTCCCGTGAGGGCGGTCGCTCCGTTCGCGGTGGCCTGCGACACGTGCTCGTGCACGGCATCGCGCATGCGGGCGTCGACGAGGCGGGGGAGCGGGCCGGCGCTCCAGCGGTCGGCTTCGGCGACGAGGGCGGCGGTGAACGCCTCGGCGACATCGCGGTGCACGTAGATGCGCTCGACGGAGGTGCAGATCTGGCCGGCGTTGGCGAAGGCGCCGAGGGCGGCCTGCTCCGCGGCCCAGACCGGGTCGACGTCGCGGTCGACGACGAGCGCGTCGTTGCCGCCGTTCTCGAGGATCACGTGCGCGCCGGTGACGGCGGCGACCCGTGCGAGCGCGCGGCCGGTGGCGGTCGAGCCGACGTGCGCCAGGACGTCGACGCCCTCGGTGCGGGCGAGCGCGTCGCCCACGGTGCCGTCGCCCTCGACGAGGGTGAGCACGCCCTCGGGCAGCGCTTCGGCGAGGATCCTGGTGAAGAGCGCACCGGTGCCCGGGCTGCGCTCGCTGGGCTTGTGGATGACGACGTCGCCCGAGACGATCGCGGCGCCGAGCATGCCGGCGGCGACGGCGACGGGGTCGTTCCACGGGGTGAGCGCGAGGACCACGCCGCGCGGGTGCGGCAGGGCGAGATCGACGTTGAGGGCGCCTCCGCGCAGGCTCCTGCCGCGGTGCAGCGGGCCGAGCTCGGCGTACTGCAGGAGCGTGTCGACTCCGGCGCGGACCCCGCCGAGGGCGTCGCCGGCGGGCTTGCCGGTCTCGTGGGTGTTGAGCGCGGCGAGCTCCTCCTCGCGCGCGGCGACGCGGTGCGCGGCGGCACGGAGCAGGGCGCCCCGCTCGGCGGGCGCGGTGGCGGCCCAGGCGGGGAAGGCGGCGCGGGCGCCTCGGACGGCGTCGGTCGCGAGGGCGGTGGGGGGTGCGGTGTCGATGGTCACGGTCACCTCTCGGTCGGAGGCGTCCTGCAGGGTCGCGGACGCGCTCCCGTCCCGTACCCTCGCGTCGGGTCGTTAGACACGGCCCCGGCGATCAGCTCCGCTCGTCGGCGGCGTCGAGCAGCCGGAGCGTGATGCGGTCGAGGACGCTCGCGGCCGCGGAGAGATCATCCGCGGTCGGATCGGCGTCGTCGGGAGAGAGGTGCCGGTGCAGGTCGCGGTGCATCGCCCGCATCGCCTCGTCACCGGTGGTCGTCAGCTCGAGGTGCAGGCTGCGTCGATCCTGCGGGTGCTCGACCCGGCGGACGAAGCCCGACGACACCAGCCGCGTGGTGATGCCGGTCACCGCGCCCTTCGACACCGCGAGCAGAGCCGAGAGCTCCTTCGGCGTGATGGAGCCGGCCGCGCCGATGCGGAAGAGGCAGCGGAGCTCGACGTCCGACAGGCCGTGCTCGGCGGCGAGGCGGCCCCGGTGCCCCTCCAGAGCGCGGACGAACCGCACGGCCGCATCCGGGAAGCCCTCGAGCCGGTGCTGCTGCGGCGTTCCGCCCGTCACTCGCGTCTCCCCGAATCCACCCCGTTACGCTACGCGGTCGTCGCGGAGAAGACCACTCATTTGTTCAGTAAACGAATAGTTCACAATCTGAACCATGATTCCCGACATCCTGACCCAGGGTCAGTACGACACCGTCTACAACGCCCTCTCGCTCGTGATCGCCTCCCAGCTGTTCACGGCGATCTTCCTCGCCATCTCGCTGACCAGGATCCTGCCCCGGTACCGGCAGGCGATCACCGTCGCCATCGTCGTGTGCGGGATCGCGGCCTACCACTACTTCCGCATCTTCGACTCCTTCAAGGAGGCGTTCGTCACCGAGTCGATCGGCGGGACGGGCGACTACACCCAGGCCGCGGGCGCCTCCTTCAACGAGGGCTACCGCTACGTCGACTGGCTCCTGACCGTGCCGCTGCTGCTGGTCGAGCTCGTCGCGGTGCTCGCCCTCGCGCGGAAGGTGCAGTCGCGGCTGCTCTTCCGGCTCGTCCCCGCGTCGGCCCTCATGATCGCGCTCGGCTACCCGGGCGAGATCAGCGGGGACAACGGCGTGCGGGGGATCTTCGGGATCCTCTCGACGATCCCGTTCCTCTACATCCTCTTCATCCTCTTCACGCAGCTGAGCCGCTCGCTCGAGAACCAGCCGGCGGGCGTGCGGGGCACGCTGGGACGGCTCCGCTTCCTCCTGCTGCTCAGCTGGGGCGTCTACCCGATCGCCTACCTTCTGCCGCTACTCGAGGTCTCGGGTGCTGACGCGTGGGTCGGCAAGCAGGTCGGGTACTCGATCGCGGACATCCTCGCGAAGGCGGTCTACGCGCTGATCATCTTCCACGTCGCCAAGATCAAGTCGTACGACGACGACCACACGTTCGCGGCGATCGAGACGTCGAGGGCCGACGCCCCGGAGCGGGAGGCGCCGGTCGAGCGCGGTGTCGCCAGCGAGGGCGAGGCGGCGGCCCGCGGCTGAGCGCGCACCGGGCGGCGGTTTGCGGCGGACGGGCCGCCGACCCCTCCGCGGCAGTCCTCGGTCACTCCCGCGACCCGCCCCGCCCCCTCGGACCGACGACGGCTCTCCAGATCCCGACGCCGACCCCGAGTGTCCAGAACGGGAGGCCGACGAACGCCAGGATCCACAGAGGCCCGCCGCGCCGACCGGAGCCGACGACCTCGTCGAGACGCCAGTCGTGGGCGATGCAGACGGCGAGAGTGACGGCGAGGAATCCCGCCGACACCGCCGCCAGGAGCAGGGGGCGGGCGGCGAGGGCCTCGTGGACCTTCCGCCGCTGCGTCATCCCGTCACACTAGGACGGCCCGGATCCTCTCGGCGACCGGCACGGCGGGCGGCCGGATGCTCAGCGGAAGAAGCGGATCGCCGGGACCCTGACCACCCGGCCACCAGAGGACTGCACGAGACCGACGACCGCGACGACGAGAGTGACGACGCCGAGCAGCAGCCAGACGATCGCGGCGAGATCCCAGGGGAAGAAGCCGCTCGCTCGGATCGACAGGGCGACGACCCACACCACGGTGCACGGGACGGCGATCACGAGAACGGTGAGACCCCAGTCCGCGGCTCGGCGGCCGTTCGCGCGCGCGAGTCCGCCTGAGCGGCTCTGATGCAGGCCGACGGCCACCATCACCACGCCGCTGATCACGAGAGTGACGAACGGGAGCAGGAGCAGTCCCAGGAGCCCGAGCCCCCAGGACAGGGCCGCCGCGGGCGGTCGGACGGCGGACGGCGGCGGCGGTGTCGGGGCGTTCGTCACCCGCACAGGCTACCGACGGAGGTCCGGCGTGACGCCCCGGAGCACGCGCGCGTTTCGGATCGGCGCCCGCGGGGAACAGGGAGGGTGCACCCGCCCCCGGAGACGTTCGCGCCTCCGCCGCACCCGAGAGGAACCCCCGTGGTCGCCATCGCCCCGCTCCGAGACCGCTTCGACGGAGTCGAGAGGATCGCGGTGCTGCGCGGCGGCGGACTGGGCGATCTGCTGTTCGCGCTGCCGGCGGTCGACGCGCTCGCCGCCGCGTACCCGGGTGCCGAGATCACTCTGCTCGGGAGTCCGGCCCACCGTGTGCTGCTCGACGGCGTCGACTCGCCGGTGGCGGACGTCGAGATCCTGCCCGTCGCGCAGGGCGTCCGCGATGGCGCCGGGGAGGACGAGCGCGTCGTCGAGGACTTCACGGCGCGCATGCGGGCCCGGCGGTTCGACCTGGCGGTGCAGCTGCACGGGGGCGGCCGGTTCTCGAACCCGTTCCTGCAGCGGCTCGGAGCGCGGCACACGATCGGGACGCGAACCGACGACGCGGCGGAGCTCGAGCGCACGATCCCCTACGTCTACTACCAGCACGAGATGCTGCGTGCGCTCGAGGTCGTCGGCCTGGCAGGGGCCGGAGCGGTCAGGCTCGAGCCGTTCCTGCACGTCGATCCGGAGCGGCGCGACCGGCTCGCGGCCGCGCTGCCCGCGGGCGGCCCGCTCGTGCTGATCCATCCGGGCGCGACGGATGTGCGTCGGCGCTGGCCGAGCGCCTCCTTCGCCGAGGTGGCGCGGGCGCTGCTGGCCGATGGGGCGCGCGTGCTCGTCGTGGGTGACGCCTCCGACGTGCCGGCCGCCGACGAGATCGTCGCGGGAGCGCCCGGCGCCCAGTCGTGGGCGGGCGCGGTCGAGCTGCCCGATCTCGCTCCGCTGCTCTCGCTCGCCGATGTCGTGCTGGGCAACGACAGCGGCCCGCGCCATCTGGCGGCAGCGGTCGGCGCGCCGACGGTCGGGGTCTTCTGGGTGGGCAACGCGATCAACGCCCAGCCCCTCGGCAGGCAGCGCCACCGCGTGCAGCTCAGCTGGACGACGCGCTGCCCGGTCTGCGGGATCGACGTCACGCAGGTCGGATGGACGGCTCCGCGCTGCGAGCACGAGCTGAGCTTCGTCGACGACGTGCCGGTCGACCGGGTGCTCGAGGACGTGCGCGGAGTGCTCGCCGCGACCCGCTGACCGCGAGATGCCACTTGAGTACACGACACGCCGCGGCGGGCGTACTCAAGTGGCATCTCGCGGAAAGCCGTCAGGGCATCAGGGCCAGGACGGCTCCTCCTCGTGCGTGATCACGAGCTCGCGGACCTCGCAGCCGCGCGGCTGGCCGAGCACGAACATCACGGCGTTCGCCACGTTCTCCGGGTCGTTCAGCAGCGCATCCGGTCCCGGCTTGTACTGCGCGTCGCGGTCGTCGAAGAAGCGCGTCTTCATGCCGGAGGGGATCAGCGTCGTCACGCCGATCTCGCCCTTGGTCTCGGCCGCGAGGGCGCGGGTGAAGCCGAGTACGCCGAACTTCGACGCGCAGTAGGCGGTCGCGTCCGAGACGGCCTTGATCGCGAGCGAGGAGGCGACGGTCACGACGCGACCGTGCGACTCGGTGAGGAACGGCAGGGCCGCGCGGACGACCGCCGCAGTGCCGAGCAGGTTGACCGAGATGACGCGCTCCCACTCCTCCGGCTCGACGTCGACGAGGCGACCGCAGCGGTCGATGCCGGCCGCGGTGACGACGGCGTCGAGCCCGCCGTGCTCGCGGGCGATCTCGACGACGGCCTTCTCGGCCTCGCGGGTCTTCGCGACGTCGACCTGGTAGGCCGCGACGCCCTCGCCGAGCGAGGAGACGTCGCGGTCGAGGATGATCGGGGTCCCGCCGGCGGCGGTGACCGCGGCGGCGACGGCGGCGCCGAGGCCCGACGCTCCTCCGGTGATCAGAACGCGGCCGATGGGGGTGGGAGTGGTGCTCATGGGTGTCCTTTCGAGGGGGCGGAGTCAGCCGACGCGAGCGAGCGCGGCGGCGAGACGGGTGGTCGAGCGGCCGGGGTGGTACGGCACGGTGAGCACGCGGCCACCCCACTCGGCGACGGTCGCGGTCTCGGGCAGGGACTCGGCGGAGTAGTCGCCGCCCTTGACCCAGACATCGGGGCGGATGCGGCGCAACGCCTCGTCGGGCGTGTCCTCGCCGAAGACGAGCACGGCGTCGACGCAGCCGAGCGCGAGGAGGAGGTCGACCCGGTCGTCCTGGGGGATGATCGGCCGGAGCTCGCCCTTCAGGCGCCGCACGGAGTCGTCGGAGTTGAGGCAGACGATCAGGCAGTCGCCGAGCGAGCGCGCGGCGGCGAGGGTCCTGGCGTGGCCGGCGTGCAGCAGGTCGAAGCAGCCTCCGGTGGCGACGACGGTGCCGCCCGAGGCGCGGACCGCCTCGGCGACCCGGAGCGCGTCGACGCCGCCGCCGTGCAGCGGTGCCGCGTCGGCGGGGGCAGCGAGGGAGGAGACGCCGCCCGCGAGCAGGTAGGCGCCCGCGTCGGCCACGGCGGTGCCGACGGCGGCCGAGGCGCTCGCGCCGTGCGCGAGGGCGACGGCGGCGGAGGCGGCGAACCGGTCGCCCGCGCCGCACGGGTCGGTCGGCGGCACCGGGGCCGCCGGCACGACGACCGGCACGCCGGCTCCCCGGGAGCGCACCAGCGCGCCGCCGGAGCCCATGGTCACGGCGACCGCCCCGCAGCCCCAGCGCTCGAGCAGCGTGGTCGCTGCCGACTCGGCCAGCGTCACTCCGCGACCCGTCGCTCCGGAGAAGGCGGTCGCCTCCGCGAGATTCGGGGTGACGAGCGTCGCCGCGGCGACCGGAGTAGAGCCGCGCGGGTGCGGATCCCAGACGAGCGGCACCGTCAGCGCATCGAGCGCTGCGCGCAGCGAGGCGTCCTCGGTGAGGCGCCGTCCGTAGTCGGCGACGACGACCGCGTCGACTCCGTCGAGTGCGGCGAGCATCTCCTCCGTCACCGCGGGCACCGGCGGGCGCTCGCAGCCGCGGTCGAGGCGCACGACGGCGTGCCCGGAGGCGGCGACGCGGGTCTTCACGGGCGTCGGGGCGCCGGACGGCCCGGCGATGACGCGCACGCCGTTCAGCTCGGCGGTCAGCTCGGAGGCGTCGGGGTCGTCGGAGAGCACCGTCACCAGGGTGACGTCGTGACCGTCGCGGGCGAGCATCCTGGCCACGAGGCCGGCGCCTCCCGCACGGACGCTGCGGGTGGACACGTCGATGACGGGCACCGGAGCATCGGGGCTCAGCCGCTCCGCCGGCCCCGAGAGGTCGACGTCGAGCATCACGTCGCCGACGACGGCGATCCGCAGGCGGGCGCTCACGCGGCGGCCTCGGTCCGAGCGCGGATCCGGTGCTCGAACGCCCGGCACAGTGCGTGCACGAGCACGAGCTGCGCCTCCTGCACATTCGAGCCGTGCCCCTCGAGCGCGATGGAGTCGTCGCACGCCTCGGTCAGCGGGTTGGGCCCATCGCCCGTGAGCGCCCAGGTGCGGGCCCCCGCGGCGCGCGCCGCCTCGGCCGCGTGCAGCAGGTTGGCGCTGCGTCCGCTGGTCGAGAGCAGCACGACGACGTCTCCCGCGCGGGCGTGCGCGGTGACCTGGCGGGCGAACACGTGGTCGAAGCCGTAGTCGTTGCCGATCGCGGTGAGGCTCGACGACTCCGCGTGCAGCGAGATCGCCGAGAACGGGATCCGGTCGCCGTCGAAGCGGCCCACCAGCTCGGCCGTCAGATGCTGCGCCTCGGCCGCCGAGCCGCCGTTGCCCGCGGCGAGCAGGCGCGCACCCGAGTGCAGGCGGTCGGCGAGGTCGATGCCCCAGGCCGCGATGCGCTCGGAGTGGCGCTCGAGCTGCGCGACGACGTCGAGCGCGCGGGCGACGTGGTCGTCGATCAGGCGGCGGGCCGCGTCGGTCGGAGTGTCGAGAACGGTGTCGAGGGTCATCGTGCCGCCTTCCGGGGGAGGGGGAGCGAGGGCGCTCCGGTGAGCAGGGGCTCGGCGAGCGCCGAGAGGTAGGCGGTCTCGGTGTCCGCGGCGACGCGGTCCCAGGAGTAGCGGGAGGCGACTCGCTCGCGGCCGGCGGCCCCGTAGGCGCGGGCGCGATCGGGCTCGTCGATCAGTGCGGCGAGGGCGGAGGCGAGCGCCACCGGGTCGCGCGGCGGCACGTGCACGCCCGTGACGCCGTCGACGACCGTGTCGATGAGCCCGCCGACGGAGGACGCGACGACCGGGACTCCGCAGGCCATCGCCTCGAGCGGCGTGATGCCGAACGGTTCGTACCAGGGCGCGCAGACCACGATGTCGGCCGAGCGGAGCATCGACGGCATGTCGGTCTGCGAGAGCTGGCCGACGAGGGCGACGCGGTCGGCGACTCCGAGGCTCTCGGCGATCCCGTGCAGGCGCTGGTACTCGGGGTCGGCGGCGAGCGCGTCGCCCGAGCCGGAGCCGCCGACGATGACGAGCTCGGCGTCGCGGCCGTCGGCGACCAGCCGGGCCAGCGCCTCGATGGCGTGGCCCATGCCCTTGCGCGGCACGAGGCGGCCGATGCTCATCAGCCGGGTGCGGTCCGAGCGGGGCGCGACGGGCCCGTCCGGGGTGAAGCGCTCGATGTCGACTCCGCACGGCACGATCGAGATGCCCTCGGCCGGGACGCCCAGGGCGGTGAGCTCGGACACCTCGTCGGAGCACGTCGCGACGATGCCGTCGGCGCGGCGGCCGACCCCGGGCTCGAGCCATTCGCGCTCGGCGGGGCTCGTGTCGTTCGCACCCTGCTGGCGGCGCTTCACGACTCCGAGAGCGTGGAAGGTGTGCACGACCGGCACGCGGTGGCCCGTCGCCTGCTCGATCCGCTCGGACGCGTCGAGGGCGGCGACGCCCGACATCCAGAAGTGGCTGTGCACCAGGTCGGGCCGCTCCTCGAGCCAGTCGGCGGCGAGATCGACCGCGAAGTCGCCCATGAACGGCAGCAGCTCGTCCTTCGAGACCCGGCGGGCCGGTCCCGCGTCGATGTGCACGACCTCGACTCCGGAGGAGAAGGGGACGCGGCGGGGGAGGGCGGCGTCGTCGCGGCGCGTGTAGACCACGACGCGGTGGCCGCGGCGGGCGAGAGCCTCGGCGAGGGCCGCGACGTGCACGTTCTGCCCGCCCGCGTCCACTCCGCCGAGGGTGGCGAGCGGGCTCGCGTGCTCCGACACCATCGCGATGGTCAGGGGCTGCGTCATCGGGTGCTCCCTCTCTCAATGAGGCTGTGGCGGGGGAGGTCGGCGAGCACCGTGTCCCAGTCGCGGTGGAACCGGCCGAGTCCGTAGCGCTCGAGGGCGACCTCCCGGGCCACCGCTCCGGCGATCGCCGCGCGCTCCGGGTCCTCGATCAGCGCGCGGGCGGCGGAGGCGAGGGCGTCCAGGTCGTTCGTGATCGCCCCGGCCTCCGGCGGCACCGCACGGCCCGCCTCCGTCACGTCCAGCGCGACCACGGGCATCCCGAGGTGCATGGCCTCGAGCAGCGCGAGGCCGAGCGAGGTCCAGCGGAACGGATGCAGGTACACCCGCCGCTGGGCGAGCGCGGCGTGCATGGCCTCGGTGCGGACGTCGCCCTGCACGTTCACGGCGTCGAGCCCCGGCAGCTCGCGGAGGCGATCGGTCTTCATCCCGAAGACGTCGAGCGGTGCGATCGCGGCGAAGCGCGGCAGCAGGTCCGTCCCGGCGACCCGGCCGCGGCGCACCGGCTCGTTGACGGCGACGCCGAAGTGCGGCAGCTCGCCCGTGTAGAGCGCGCCGGGGTCGTGGATCCCGTGCTCGATGACCGTGGTCCTCGTCGATCCGGTGTCCCACATCAGCGCGTTGAAGTGCGTGACGTGCACCAGGAGGAGGTCGTCGCGGTCGGCGAGCGGGTGCCGGTTGTGGGGTACGTCGCCCCGGGGCGTGTTGTGCTCGACGTAGATCATCGGGACGTCGCGGCCGAGGAGGCGCTGCGCCTCGGCGAGCTCCTCGGGGCGCTGCAGCAGCACCGCGTCGACCTCGGCGTCGCGCAGCTCGCGCGGCGCGATCTCGATCGCGTTCGGCCAGTCGCGGCCGCCGGTGCCGAGGCCCCAGCCGTCGCGCTCCGGAGTCGTCGGGAGCAGGTACTCGTGGTCGCCGCGGACGAACGCGTCCGCCCAGCCGCCGTGCACGTGCCAGAGCAGGATCCTCATGCCATCGCCTCCGTCGTCGTCAATCGCAGGGCGGCGGCGACCGCCTCCTCGGCGCTCACCCCCGCCAGGCAGGGGTGGCCGGGCACCGGGCAGACCCGGGCACGCGAGCCGGCGCAGGCCGCGTGCTGGTCGCCGAGCAGCGCGACCGGAACGCCGTAGGGCGCCCAGCGCACGGCCGGCACGACCGGCGCGAAGAGGCTGACCACCGGCGTGCCGACGGCCGCCGAGAGGTGCGCCGGGCCGGTGTTGCCGCAGATCACCACGGAGGCGCGCGCGAGCACCTCGGCGGCCCCAGCGAAGTCGGTGGCCCCGCCCAGGTCGACTCCGCGCGTGCCTGCGACCTGCGCGGTCAGCGCGCGCTCGCCGGGGCCGCCCGTGACGGCGACCGTCCAGCCGGCGTCGGCGAGCAGCTCGACGGCGCGGGCGGCGTTCTCGGCGGGCCAGGCCCGGGCCGGGACGGCCGCGCCGGGGTGCACGACCACGTAGCGGCCGACTCCGTCGAGCGCTGCGGGGAGGCCGCCCTCGCGGCGTACCAGCAGCAGTCCGTCGTCGCCCTCGGGCAGGGGGAACCCGGCCGCGGCGGCGATCGCGAGTGCCCGCTCCGGCTCCGGCTGATCCTCCTCGAGCGTCTCACCCGGGACCAGGCGCACGTCGAGCAGTGCGCCCGCGAAGTCGACGGAGGCGCCCGAGACGCGGGCGACACCGGCCAGGCGCAGCAGCAGCGCGAGCGGCAGCGGCGACTGGTGGAACGAGGTGAGGATCACGGCCTCGTCCGGTGCGAAGTCCCGCACGATCGCGGCGAGCTCCTCGACCAGGGCGGCATCGACCGGCCGGGAGGCGTCGCCTATCCAGGGGCACGACCAGGTGCGCACGGAGGAGGGGCCGGGCAGCAGGGCGCCCGCGGGCGCCCCCTGCGGCCCGCAGAGAAGCAGCACCTCGGCGTCCGCCGCGATCGCGCGGACGGCGGGCCCGCAGAGCAGCACGTCCCCGGCGCTGTCGAGGCGGGCGACGAGCACGCGCCGGGTCACTCCGCGTCTCCGTCCGGCTGCATCGCGAGCAGCAGCTCGACCGCCTCGAGGAGGGTCGCCGCCTGCAGGGGCGCGGCCGCCACCTCGGCGTCGAGGGTGATCGGAGTCGGCACGAGCACCCCGCGGGCGCCGGCGGCCGCCGCGGCGCCCACATCAGCGCCGATGTCGCCGATCACCGCGAGGGAGTCGGCGGGCAGCCCGAGGGCATCGGCCGCGCCGAGCACCATCCCGGGGGCGGGCTTGCGGCAGTCGCAGCCGTCGTCGGGCCCGTGCGGGCAGAGCATCCAGACGTCGAAGCCGCCGAACAGCTCGTCGACCCGTGCGTTCACGGCGTCGGCCTGTGCGCGGTCGATGATGCCGCGGGCGATGCCCGACTGGTTGGTGACGACTCCGAGGGCCAGCCCCGCCTCGCGGGCGCGCGCCACGGCGTCGAGCGCGGTCGGCATCGGCACGACCTTCGAGGCGTCGCCGTTGTAGGGCACGTCGACGACGAGCGTCGCGTCGCGGTCGAAGAGGATCCCGCGGAGCCGCGCCGGGGCGGAGGCCGGGGCGGAGAGGGAGCTCGGGGAGACGTTCACGTTCTTCTCGTACCCCTCCCGGAGGGGTCGTAAACCGGCGGGAGGAGAACTGCTCCTTCTCGGGCGCGTCGAAGCGGGCTCGTCTGAGGTACCGCGGGCGGGGTACCGGTCCCGCGACAGGAAGGAGGCGCCGTGCGCGCTCTCACCGACCCCGACGGAACCCCCGAGGTCCTCGCTCTGCGGGCGCTCAAGCTCGGCGACCTGCTCGTCGCCGTCCCGGCGCTGAAGGCGCTGCGCCGCGGCTTCCCCGAGCACCGGCTGATCCTCGCCACGACCCCCTGGCTCGAGCCGATCGTCGATCTCGTCGACGGCCTCGACGCCCTGGTCCCGACGCTGCACGGTCTCGACGATCCGCTGCCGGTCGCGCCGCGCCGCATCGATCTCGCCGTCAATCTGCACGGCAATGGCCCGGAGTCGCGCGACGCGCTCACCGCGCTGATCCCGGAGCGCACCCTCGAGTTCCGCGTCCCCGCGCTCGATCCCGACGCAGGGCCCGATGATCCGCGTCCCGTCTGGATCGACGGCGAGCTGGAGCGCGCCCGCTGGGCCCGGCTCGTGAACTCGATCGGTCTCGACGCCGACCCCGAGGACGTCGCGATCGCCGTCCCCGACGCTCCGGCCCCGATCGACGGCGCGGCCGTCGTGCACATCGGCGCCTTCTACGGCTCGCGCGAGTGGCCGGAGGAGCGCTTCGCCGCGGTCGCGCGCGAGCTCGCCCGGCAGGGTCACCGCGTCGTCTACACCGGCGGCGCGAACGAGGTCGATCGTGCGCGGCGCGTCGCCGAGCAGGCGGGCACCGGAGAGGTGCTCGCCGGTGCCGTCGACCTCTCGGAGTTCGCGGCCGTGGTCGCCGCCGCCGAGGTCGTGGTGACCGTCGACACCGGAGCCGCGCACCTCGCCTCGGCGTACGGGATCCCGTCGGCCGTGATCTTCGGACCGGCGCCGCCCGAGGCGTGGGGGCCGCCCGTCAGCGGCCCGCACGTGGTGCTCACCGACGCGTCGCTGCGACGCGGCGAGGCGTTCGCCTCCGAGCCCGATCCCGCGCTCCTGGCAGTCCAGGTCGAGGACGTCCTCGCCGCCCTCGCCTCGCTGCCCTCGCGCGCCGAGGCGCACCTCAGGCGGTCCGCAGGGTCTCGGTCGAGCGCACCGGAGTGACGCGGGCCCGGCGCTCGCGCTCCGGAGCTCCGAGCGCCTCGGCGAGCTGAGCGAGCGTGCGGCGCTGCAGGCGCGAGACCTGCATCTGAGTGGTGCCGAGCTCGTCCGCGATCTGCTGCTGGGTCATCTCGTCGACGAAGCGCATCCGGAGCAGCTCCTGCTGCCCCTCCTCGAGCATCGCGAGCGCCTCGGCCAGGCCGTGCCGGCGCTCGATGGCGGCGAGGCGCTCGTCGTCGCCGCCGAGCGTCTCGGCCAGGCGCACCCCGGCCTCGCCGACCGTCTCGTCGAGCGAGAGCGGGTTCCCCGCCGAGCGCGCATCCGTCACCTCGCCCACCTCGACCCCGAGCCGCCGGGCGACCTCGTGGTCCGCGGGATGGCGGCCGAGCTCCTGCGCCAGCTCCTCGGCGACCACGGCCTCGCGACGGTGCAGCTCCTGCACGGTGCGGGGCGGGCGGATCATCCAGCCCAGGTCGCGGAGGTGGCGCTTGAGCTCCCCGGTGATGGTCGGAACCGCGAAGGCGGCGAAGCTGTCGCCGCGGTCGGGAGTGAAGCGCTGCGCCGCCTTGACCAGGCCGACGTAGGCGACCTGCCGCAGATCCGACCAGTCGCCTCCGGCCTGCGAGCCCGCCGACTGCGGGCCGCCGCGCGAGATCCGGCGGGCCATGGCCTCGGCCAGCCCCAGGTGGTCGAGGACGATGCGCTCGCGGATGCGGTCGGCCTCCGCGGGCTCGACAGCGGCGCGGCGGAAGAGCGAGAGCGTGCGCGCGTCCTTCTCGTCCCTGGCCGACTCCGAGAGGGCGCCGGGGCGGGCATCGAGACGGCGCTCTGCGGCGAGATCGGTCAGGCTCATGCGGGCGCCTTTCAGGGTCGGAGAAGAAGGCTTCGGTCGCTCGAGGGCAGGCTGGCGCTCGGCAGACGGGTGGCGAGGGCGCGACCGTCGGGCGGAGGACGATCGCGGGGAGAAGCGCTCGGCTCAGAGCACCACTGCTCCTCCCCGAAAGGGAGTCCATTGACGCGGAGCACTGCTTCGCGCTAGGAGTCGCGGGGCCCCGCCCGCCCACCGGTCGGGCGCCGGAGGGCCCCGCGCGGATAAGATCGGACCCGTATGTCTGAGCTCACTTCCCCCCTGGATCGCGCCCCCGACGCGCACCCGTTCACCACCGCGACCGGCAGCGATATCCGAGTCCGGTTCTGCCCGTCGCCGACCGGGACCCCGCACGTCGGCCTCATCCGCACCGCCCTGTTCAACTGGGCCTACGCACGGCACACCGGAGGCACCTTCGTCTTCCGCATCGAGGACACCGATGCCGCGCGCGACAGCGAGGAGAGCTTCGAGCAGATCATCGACGCGCTGCGCTGGCTGAGGCTCGACTGGGACGAGGGCGTCGGAGTCGGCGGCCCGCACGGCCCCTACCGCCAGTCCGAGCGGAGCGACGTCTACCTCGACGTGATCGCCCGCCTGCTCGCCTCCGGCCACCTCTACGAGAGCTACTCGAACGCCGAGGAGATCGACGCGCGCAACGAGGCCGCAGGACGCGCGAAGCAGCACGGCTACGACAACTTCGACCGCGGCCTCACCGAGGAGCAGCGCGCAGCCTTCCGCGCCGAGGGCCGGCAGCCCGCGCTGCGCCTCCGCGTACCCGACGCCGACCTGTCGTTCGACGACCTCGTCCGGGGGCCGATCACGTTCCCCGCGGGCTCGTTCAGCGACTTCGTCGTCGTGCGTCCCAACGGCCAGCCGCTCTACACGCTGGTGAACCCGGTCGACGACGCGATCATGCAGATCACGCACGTGCTCCGCGGCGAGGACATCCTGCCCTCCACCGCCCGGCAGATCGCGCTGTACCACGCCCTCATCGACATCGGAGTGACGACCTTCGTGCCGCGCTTCGGCCACCTCCCCTACGTGATGGGGGAGGGCAACAAGAAGCTCTCGAAGCGCGACCCCTCCGCGAACCTCTTCCACCACCGCGACCGGGGCTTCATCCCCGAGGGCCTGGTCAACTACCTGGCGCTGCTCGGCTGGTCGCTGACGCACGACCGCGACGTGTTCTCGATCGACGAGATGATCGCCGCGTTCGACGTCGCCGATGTGAACCCCAACCCCGCGCGCTTCGACCTCAAGAAGGCCGAGTCGATCAACGGCGACCACATCCGCCTCCTCGCCGTCGACGACTTCACCGAGCGGACGATCCCCTACCTCGTCGCCGCGGGCGTGCTCGCGGGTGAGCCGACGGCCGAGCAGCGCGCGGTGCTCGACGCCGCGGCCCCGCTCGTCCAGGAGCGGATCGGCCTGCTCGGCGAGGCGCCCGGCATGCTCGGCTTCCTCTTCACCGCCTCCGACGCGCTCGAGTACGACGAGGACGCGCTGAAGGGCCTGCCCGCGAACGCCGGCGAGGTGCTGGCCGCCTCCGTCGGCGCGCTCGAGCTCGTCCCCGAGAGCGAGTGGCTGGCGGCGTCGGTGCAGGAGGCGCTCGCCTCCGCCCTCATCGAGGGGCTCGGCCTCAAGCCGCGCATCGCCTACGGCCCGCTCCGCACCGCGATCTCGGGTCGCCGGGTGTCGCCTCCGCTGTTCGAGTCGATGGAGATCCTCGGCAAGACCGAGTCGATCGCCCGCCTCGTGCGCCTCTCCTCCCGGCTCGCCTGACATGCGCGAGGCAGTGGGAGGCCACTACGACGTCGTCGTGATCGGCGCGGGCCCGGCCGGGCTCTCGGCGGGGCTGAACCTCGTCCGTGCGCGCCGGAGCGTGCTGATGCTCGACGCCAACCGCCCGCGCAACGCGGCGACGCTGCACTCGCACGGCTTCATCACCCGCGACGGCATCTCGCCGCTCGAGCTGCGCCGCCTCGGCCGCCAGGAGTTCGAGGCCTACGAGGCAGCCGAGGTGCACAACTGCCTCGTCACCTCGGTCGAGCGCTCGGGTGGCGAGTTCGTCGTCTCGGCCCGCGGCACCCGCGGTGCGGCCGACCGCCGCGTCCTCGCGACCGCCGTGGTCGTCGCCGGCGGCCTCTCCGAGCGACTGCCCGCCCTGCCGAGCCTGCGCGCCTACTACGGCACCGCGGCGCACAGCTGCATGGAGTGCGACGGCTATGAGAAGGCGGGCGAGGCGCTCGCCCTGATCGGCGAGACCGACGACCTCGCCGAGCGCGCCATGCTGCTCTCGCAGTGGTCGACCGACATCATCGTCTTCACCAACGGCGTCGGAGTCGTGAGCGACGCCGACGAGACCCTGCTCGGCTCGATCGGCGTCCGCGTCGAGCGCCGACCCGTCGCCGACCTGGCGGGGGAGCGCGCCACGATGACCGGCGTCGCCCTCGTCGACGGCGACGTGATCCCGCGCACCGGCGCCTTCGTGCGCCCGGTCTGGGTGCCCGTCCTCGACTACCTCGACGCCGCCGGCCCCGAGCGCGACGCCGAGGGCTTCCTCCGCGTCGACGCCGGCGGACGCACCTCGGTGCCCGGCCTGTACGGCGCGGGCGAGGTGACGGCCCCCGGTCCGCAGCAGCTGATCGTCGCCGCCGGCTCGGGAGCGACGGTCGCCTCGGCGCTGAATCGCGACCTCGTCCGGGCGCGTCTCGGCGAGGCCGCCCCGGAGTCTGAGCAGATCGCGGTCCCCGATTTGAGCAGCGTCCGCCCGTAGGGTACTGTCGTCTCTCGGCGCTGGAACTCGTTCCGGCCGCCGCCTGGTCATCGGGATCATCCCTGGATGACCATTGGGGTATGGTGTAATTGGCAACACGGCTGATTCTGGTTCAGTTGTTCTTGGTTCGAGTCCAGGTACCCCAGCACTTATTCGGCGGAGCTCAGTCACCTTGCTTCGTCGACCTGCGCGATGGCCGCTGATCACTGGTCGGGTTCGGCGAACGGCTCACGGCCGCGGCGATCTGTCCACTCCGATCTCCGTCCTCACCCCGCCGATACGCTGACGACATGACGGCGGAGCGGGTGGTGAGGCTCGGGCCCCTCGCCCTCGCCCTGATCGCCGTCCTCCTCCTCACCGGCTGCGCGGGCGACTCCTTCCGGGCCGACTTCGCCCGGACCTTCGGCAGCGACGAGGCCGTCGGCGGAATCGAGCTCTCGACCGTCGACAACATGCCCTTCACCGGCGGGGTGAGTGCCGAGGTGACCGCCCGCGACGGGATCGCCGACGCCGATCTGCTGGCGCTGGCCGGTCGTCTGAGTGCCTTCGCGGCCGAGCGGCCCGCAGGGGAGGTGCGCGTCGTCCTCGACGCCGATCGCCTCAGCCTGCCCGTGTCGGGCGACTCCGCTGTCACGGCCTCGAGACTCTCGGCGGCGCTCGACCTCCGCGACGATCCGCGAGTCTCGTCCGTCGCGCTCACTGCTGACGACGACGGCGAGAGCGTGAACGGGCTCAGTCTCTTCCTCGAGGAGTCGACGCCCGCCGAGGAGGCGTTCACGCTCGCCCGCGACGCTCCCGACCTGCTCCCCGACGCGGGAGTCCCGCACGTCAGCGTGCAGAGCTCCGACCGGTCGGTGCTCGTCCGCGGAGCGCCGGGTCCGTGGCTCGATGGCGCCGAGCGTGTCTGGGCCGCGGTCGCGGAGGCGGTTCCGACCACAGGAGTCCGGGCCCAGGAGGAACGGCTCGTGGTCGCGCTCGCGAGTGAGGACGACCTCGCAGCGGCGGAGCTCGCCGCCTCCGTCGAGACCGCCGCCGGCGCGGTCGACTTCTCGAGCCCGCTGGTCGCCCTCGGCGACAGCGCGTCCGGAGAGCCCGCCCGCACCGTGCTGGCCGCGCTCGCCCCTGAGATCCGCGCGGAGATCCGCTCTGTCTGGACGGATGACCAGCGACTCCGGATCGCCGTCGACTCGATCGATCGGGCCGGCAGGGTGGCGGACGCCCTGTCCGACGGAGCGGGCGCTCTCGACCTCGTCACGGTGACGGTCGGCGGCGACACCCCGCCGCTCGAGGTGACGGCCCCGCCCCGCTCCCTCGGAACGGCCGTGACCGACGCCTCGGCCCTGCTCGCTGCTCCGGGAGTCGTCTCCGTGAATCGCTCGGAGCGGTTCGTGACGGTGATCGCCTCGGGAGACGACTCCGAGCTCGAGCGTCTCCTGCCGTCCGCGCAGAGTCTCGCCCCCGAGGGCGCTCGCGTGTGCGTGCACCGAGCCGACGGCACGGGAGTCTGCGACACCACCGCGCACTGACGAGCGCGGACGCGCCGGACCGAGCCCCCGCTCCCTCATGCATGACACGATGGTTCCTGTACATCGCTCAGGAATCCGCTCACCGCGGGTCCCGACAAGGGGGTCTCTCGTCCATGCAATCTGATCTGCTCTGGATCGTCGTCGCGGGGGTCGCCGTCGGCGCCCTCCTGCTCATCGCCATCATCGGCTTCTTCATCTTCCGGGCCTGGTACCAGGTGCCGCAGGCCGACGAGGCGATCGTCATCGTCGGTAAGAAGCAGAAGGGCGATGACGGGCTGACGTCGAACATGACCGTCATCACCGGTGGTGGCGCGTTCGTCAACAAGCTGACCCAGCGCTCCGACCGCATCTCGCTGCGGTCGCGGCAGATCAAGATGGAGCCGGTCGCGCAGACCAAGAACGGCGTGACCATCCACCTCGCGGGCGTCGCCCTCGTCAAGATCGGCTCCACCGCCGACCAGGTCCGCGCCGCCGCCGAGCGCTTCGCCTCGCAGGACCAGTCGATCGACGTCTTCACGACCGAGCAGCTGGAGGGCGCCCTCCGCGGCGTCGTCGCGAAGCTCAGCGTCGAGGAGGTCATGCAGGACCGCCAGAAGCTCGGTGACGAGATCGCCGAGGGGATCAAGGGCGACCTGCTCGCCCAGGGCCTGGTCCTCGACTCCTTCGCCATCCAGGGGGTCACCGACCGCAACGGCTACATCGAGGCTCTCGGCGCGCAGGAGATCGAGCGCGTCCGGCGCGAGGCCGACGTCGCCCGTATCAACGCGGCCCGCGAGGTCAAGGCCCGTCAGCTCGCCACCGACGAGGCGAACCTGATCGAGCAGACCGCCTACGACAAGAACACCGCCGCCGCGAAGTCCGAGGTCGGCCGCGCCAACGCCGAGGCCGAGCAGGCCGAGAACCTGGCCCGCGCCGAGCGCGAGCAGGCCGTCCTGGTCCAGCGCGCCGAGAACCGGCAGGCCGAGCTCGACGCCGACGTCAAGCGCGTCGCCGACGCCGAGAAGTACCGCCGCCAGACCGAGGCCGACGCCGACGCCTACGGGCGCGAGAAGAAGGCCTCGACGGATCGTCAGGTCGCGCAGCAGGTGTCCGACGCCGAGGCCTACGCCGTCCAGCGTCAGGCCGAGGCCCGCCAGGCATCCGCCGCTGCCGAGGCGGCGGCCCTGAGCGCCCGCGCCGAGGCCGAGGCCCACGCACTGCGGGCGAAGGCCGGCGCCGAGGCCGAGGCCCTGCGCGCGAACGCCACCGCCGAGGCGGAGGCCATCCGCGCCAAGGGAGAGGCGAGCGCGGCCGCGATCCAGGCCGAGGCGGAGGCGCTCCGCGAGAACCAGGAGGCGATCCTCGGCCGCGAGCTCATCGGGCAGCTCCCGTCGCTGATGGCCGAGTTCGCGAAGGGCTACCAGAACGTCGGCACCGTCACCCTGATCGGGGGCGACACCGCCGGCACCCACATCGCCCGCGAGCAGGCGGCGAGCCTCGCGGCGACGTTCGACAGCGTCAAGTCGGCGACCGGTGTCGACCTCGGAGCGATCCTGCAGGGCCAGGCCTTCGGCCGCGGCGTGGCGACGGCCTCCGGGACGTCCGAGCCCACCGATCCGACCGTCATCCCCTCGACGAGCTGACGTCCGGGGCCGCCCGCCCGCGACGTCCTCGCGAGCGGGCGGCTCGTTCGGTTCGCTCGACGGCCCGGTCCGCGGAGCCGAGCCGAGGTCACCCGACCGGCTGATCCCCGCGACAGCAGCGCCTCGTTACGCTCGTCGGATGTTCGCAGGACTCACAGGCTGGCACCTGATCATCATCGCCGTCATCGTCTCGCCCGTGCTCATCGCGGCGATCGGCATCCCGATCGCCGTCACGCAGGGCAGGGCCCGGCGCGATGCCGGCCTCGTCACGGATCCGCGCATCAATCCGCTCTCCATCGCCGCCTTCGTCGCCGCGTTCCTGATCGGCATCGTGGGCGTGGTCCTCGGCCACCTGGCCCGGGCGCAGATCCGCAGGAGCGGCGAGGCGGGTTGGGGCTTCGCGACCTTCGCGCTGTTCCTCGGCTACTGGGCGACGGCGATCGCGCTGCTGGGCCTCGTGTCGGTGGTCGGCGCTGCGCTCTGGCAGAGCTGACGCCACGCACGGACCTGCGCACCTCGGAGGGCCTCGCACCGGATCCCGGGCGACGTCACCCGAGCTCCTTGCGCATCTGCACCGCCGTCGTCTCGTAGCCGAGCGACTCGTACAGACCTCGCGCGGCCGTGTTGAAGCCGAAGACGTTCAGCGCGAGCGCCCGGCCGCCGCGGGAGGCAGCGTGCTCCTCCGCCAGCAGCATCGCCGCCCGGCCGAGGCCCCGGCCGCGCTCGGCCGCGTCGACCTGCACGTACCACACCCAGAACACGCCCTCCAGGTCGCTCGGATGCGGCCCGAGCCAGATCGTGCCGACCCGACGATCCCCGTCGAGGATCACCAGCACGTCGTGACCCGGCGCCGGGACTCCGTCCGGGAAGTACTTCTCGTACGAGGCGTCGGCGTTGCGGGTCGCCGCCGCCTCGTCGTCTCCGGAGCGGATCCGGTCGGTGATGTACTCCGCGCGCTGAACCTGCACCCAGGCGGCGAGAGCGGAGTCGGTCAGTGGCGAGAGCGAGACGGTCACCCCTCCACCGTGCCACGTCGACCGGTCGCGAACGGCTCCCTCCCGCCGATCGAGGCCGCCGTTCGTGACGGATCGGCGCGGGCTACGAGCGGTCGGCGTGCGCCTTCTTGCCGAAGCGCGTCGCCAGGAACAGCACCGTGCCGACCACGGCGTAGGCCAGCGCTCCGAGCCACACCGGCCCGGTCTGCTGGGTCAGCAGGACGATGCTCGCGATGATCGCCAGCACCGGCACCACCCGCGGCACCGAGAAGTGCTCGTGGTCGACCTTGTCCTTCTTCAGCACCAGCACCGAGACGTTCGCCGAGATGAACACCAGCAGGAGCAGCAGCACGGTGGTCTCTGCGAGCGTTCCCACATCGCCGACGAGGCTGAGGACGGCGGTCGCGACGCCCACCGCGAGGATCGACACCCACGGGGTGCCGCGCTTGGGCAGCACGTAGCCGAAGGCGGTCGGCAGCAGGCCGGAGGAGGCCAGCCCGAAGCCGACCCGGCTCGCCATCACCATGAACAGCAGGGCGCCGTTCGCGATCGCGACCAGCGCGATCAGGCCGAACAGCCACGGCGGCACCGCCACTCCGCTCGCCGAGACGACATCGAGCAGGGGGCCGGTCGAGCTCGCGAGCTCGTCGATCGGCAGGACGATCACGGCGCCGAGCGCGATCAGGAGGTAGACCACGGCGGCCGTGAACAGGGCCGCGAAGAGCGCGCGGGGGTAGACCTTCGACGGGTTGCGCACCTCCTCCGCCATGTTCGCGGCGGCCTCGAAGCCGAGGAACGAGAAGAACGCGACGATGGATGCGGCGAACGCGCCCTGCAGCGGCGCCACATCGGGGTTGAACTCGAGGACGCGCGCGGCGTCCCCGTTGCCGCCGCCGAAGAAGATGGCGGCGCAGACGATGACGATGACGAGACCGCTGACCTCGATCACCGATGCGACGAGGTTCGCGGTGAGCGACTCCTTCACGCCGCGCAGGTTGATCAGCGTCAGCAGGGCGATGAAGACGATCGCGGTCGGAGCGGGCGGCACATCGAGCAGCGCGCCCAGGTAGTCGCCGGCGAACGCGTTCGCGAGCGAGGCCGCTGTCGTGATGCCCGAGGCCATCATCAGGAAGCCGACGAGGAACGAGAGGTACGGCGTGCCGAACGCCCGGTCGACGTAGCGGGCCGCGCCGCCCGCGTGCGGGTACTTGGTGATCAGCTCGGCGTAGGTGCCCGCCGTCAGCAACGCGATGACGAGCGCGATGAGCAGGGGCAGCCAGATGACGCCTCCGACATCGTTCGCCATCGTGCCGACGAGCGTGTAGATGCCGGCGCCGAGGGTGTCGCCGACGATGAAGGCGAAGAGGAGGGGGCCGGTGATGACCTTCTTGAGCGATCCACCGCCCTTCGGAGTGGCGGGGGCCGCGGTGTCCGTCGTATCGGTCATCCGGACACTCCACCGACCCGGCGCGCCACGCGCAACCCCTACCGCGAGATCGCTGCGAGATTTCTCACGATCGAAACACGGGGTGCCCTGCGCTCGCACTGCGGCACGATGAGCAGTGCACCCGCTGAGAGAGGCACGACCATGGACTCCGTCACCCCGCGCCCCGGCATCGCCGACCGTCTCTCGCAGCTGCTCCGGGTGCCGACCGTCTCCGCCGAGCTGGCGAGCGCCGATGAGTTCCTCGCCGCCCTGCGCGAGCTGTACCCCCTCGTGCACGAGCGCCTCGGGCTGGAGCGCATCACCGATCGCGGGCTCCTCTACCGCTGGCCGGGCATCGACACGAGTGCGCCTCCGCTGCTGCTGATGGCGCACTTCGACGTCGTGCCGGTCGAGGATCCGGAGGCGTGGACGCATCCGCCGTTCGACGGCACGATCGCCGACGGAGCGGTGTGGGGCCGAGGAGCTCTCGACGACAAGGGCCCGCTCGTGGTCGTGCTCGAGGCCGTCGAGAACCTGCTGGCCGCGGGAATCACTCCGGCCAGGGACGTGCTGCTGGCGTTCGGCGGCGACGAGGAGGTGCGCGGGGCGGCGGCGCAGGCGATCGCGGCGACGCTGCGCGAGCGCGGCGTCACTCCGTGGCTCGTGCTCGACGAGGGCAGCGCGGTGGTCGAGGCCCCGCTGCCCGGGGTCGTCGGCGCGGTCGCGATGATCGGCGTCGGCGAGAAGGGCCTGCTCACTCTGCGGCTGACGGCGCGCAGCAGTGGCGGTCACGCCTCCGCCCCGCCCCGACTCACCGCGATCGGCCGCGTCTCGCGCGCGGTCACCCGGCTGACGCCCTCGACGTTCCCTGCAAGGGTTCCGGAGGCTCTGGCCCGGGCGCTCACGCTCCTGGCCGATCGCGCTCCAGGTCGTCGCGGAGCCGTCTACCGGGCGGCAGGCGCCCGGCCCCGGCTCGCGGCGCCCCTGCTGGCGGCGCTCGGCGGCGAACCGGCGGCGCTGGTGCGCACGACCATCGCGCCCACGATGCTGCGGGCGGGGACCACCGACAACGTGCTCGCGGCGGAGGCGTCCGTCACCCTGAACCTGCGCCTCGCGCCCGGCGAGACGGTGCGCAGCGCGACGGAGCGGGTCCGGCGGCGTGTCCGCGACCCCGAGGTCTCGATCGACGTGGTCGCCGGAGAGGATCCGTCTCCGCAGTCGCCGAGCGAGGGAGCTCCGTTCGAGTCGCTGCGCGCGGCGCTCGCCGTCTCGCATCCGGGAGCGGCGGTGGTGCCCTATGTGATCAACGCCGCGACCGACTCGCGGCACCTCCACCGTTTCGCCCCGGCGGTGTACCGCTTCGCGCCACTGGTGATGTCGCGGGAGCAGCGCGCCGGGATCCACGGGGTCGACGAGCGCGTCGGCGTCGTGGCGCTCGAGCAGGGCGAAGCCTTCCACCGTGCTCTGATCTCGGGTCTGACGGCATGACACGCGAGCGGGTGACCGTCCGCACGCTCGCGTCGGTCGTCGGCGTGCTCGTCGTGGTCGAGTTCACCAGCGGCGTGCTGCAGGGCTGGTACACGCCGATGCTCACCGACATCGCCCGGAGTCTCGACATCCGCGACGCCGATGTCAACTGGTTCGAGGGGGCGCAGCTGCTGCTCGCCGCCCTCGTCGTGCCCGCGTTCGCGCGGCTCGGCGACATGCTCGGCCACAGGCGGATGCTGCTCTGGTCGACGGCGCTGACGGCCCTCGCCTCCCTCGCGCTGCCGTTCACCGGATCCTTCGCACCGTTCCTCGTCGCGTGGGCGCTCCAGGGCTTCTACGTCGTGTGGCTGCCCCTGCAGATCGCGCTGATCTGGTCGCGGTCGAGGAGCCTCGCGAACCGGGCCGCGGTGACCGCCGCCGCCGCGGGCCTCCTGGTCGGCGCGCTCGAGTTCGGCGCGATCACCGGCGCGCTGCTCGGCGGAGCGCTCGTCGGCACGCTGCCGCTGCCGGTCGTGCTGCTGATCCCTGCGCTTCTGGTCGTGCTGTGCTTCGTCGTGGTGCTGATCGGCGTGCGCGAATCGCCGCAGCCGGCCGGCGGGCGCTTCGACGGCGGCGGGCTGGCACTCGTCTCGGTGGGCCTCGTCGGCGCGCTCGGCGGGCTCGGGCTGCTCCGCATCCTCGGCGCGACGAGCCCAGTGCCGTGGCTGCTGCTCGCGGCGGGGATCGGCGTGCTCGCCGTCTTCGCCCGCTTCGAGCTCCGGCAGGAGGAGCCGCTGATCGACGTGCGGATGTTCCGCTCGCCGGCGCTCGGCCCCGTCTTCCTCACCGCCGGGCTCTTCGGAGTGAGCGTGCTCGGCGCGCAGGCCCCGCTGTCGACCTTCGCGCGCACCGACCCCGCCGTCCACGGCTACGGACTCGGGACGACCGGCTTCACCACCTCGCTCATCATCGGCGTGTACCTCATCGCGATGATCGCCGGCGCGCTCCTCTTCCCGCCGATCGCCCGCGCCGTCTCGCCGCGGCGGACCCTCGTGGGCGCCTCGATCCTGGTGGCCGGCGGCTTCCTCCTCCTGATACCGCTGAACGGCGCCTACGCGAGCGTGACGGCCTGCATGGTCGTCGTCGGCCTCGGCTCCGGCGCCCTCGTGGCAGCCCTGCCCGCAGCGGCGGCTGCCGCGGCACCCGCCTCGCAGACCGGAGTCGCGACCGGCCTGACCAACTCGGTCAAGACGGTCGGCGGAGCGATCGCCTCCGCGGTCTTCGGCCTCGCCCTCGTGCAGGGCGCCTCGACCGCCACCGTCAGTCCCTTCGCCGGCTACGTCACGGTCTGGGCGGTCTGCGCGGGCACCGCGCTCGTCGCGGCCGTGCTCCTCCTGCTGGTCGTGCCGCGCGACGCGTTCACCGACGCCTCCGTCCCCGCGCGACCAGCCAGAACAGGTACGCCCCGCCGACCGCCCCGGTGACGAGCCCCACCGGCAGCTGCAGCGGGGCGAGCAGGCGCTGCGCGAGCACATCGGAGGCGAGCAGCAGCGCCGCGCCCACCGCCATCGACGCGGTCAGCGGGATCCCCACCGAGCGGGTGGCCCGGCGGGCCAGCTGCGGGGCGGCCAGGGCGACGAAGCCGATCGGTCCGCTGACGGCGGTGGCGGTGCCGACCAGGCCCGCGGCGATCAGGAGCAGCAGCAGCCGACTGCGACGCAGGGGGACTCCGAGGCTCGTCGCGACGTCGTCGCCCAGCTCGAGCATCCGCAGGGCCCCGCGCTGCGAGGCGAGGAGCATCACGAGGACGCCCGCGGCCATCACGAGCAGCACGACGTCGGCCCAGGAGGTGGCCGACAGCGAGCCGAACAGCCACAGGGTCGCCGCGCGCGCGACCTCGGTCGGCGCCCGCGTCAGCAGGAACTCGTTGACCGCCGAGAGCAGGGCGGCCAGGGCGATGCCCGCGAGGATCGTGCGCTCGCTCGCGAGCCCCGCGCCGCGGGTGAGGAACAGCACGATCAGCAGCGCGCCGACTCCGCCGGCCCACGCTCCGAGGGCCGGACTCGCGGGGGGCGTGAGCAGCACCAGGCAGACCAGCGCTCCCGTCGCCGAGCCCGCGCTGAAGCCGACGATGTCGGGGCTGCCCAGCGGGTTCCGCGAGAGCGTCTGGAAGACGGCCCCCGCGAGCCCGAGCGCGGCGCCCACGAGCAGCCCGGCGATCACGCGCGGGAGGCGCAGGTCGACCACGATCGCCGTCGTGCGCTGCGACGCCGTGCCGAGGAGGGCGTCGCGGACGTCGCCGAGCGACGTCTGGTACGACCCTCCGACGATGCCGGCCGCGGCGGCGACCACGATCACGGCGATCACGACCGCGAGGACGGTCCGGCTGCGGATCACCGGCTCCTCCTTCTCCCACGCGTCGCGAGATGGAAGAGCAGGGGCGCGCCCACCAGTGCGGTGACGATCCCGACCTCGACCTCGGCGGGCGCGGACAGGAGTCGGCCGAGCACGTCGCTCGTCACCACCAGGAGCGCACCGCCGAGCACGGCGAGCGGCAGGCCGACGCGCAGATCCGGCCCGCTCCGGGTGAGCACGACGTGCGCCACGAGGAGCCCCACGAACGCGAGCGGCCCGGCGGCCGCGGTCGCCGCTCCGCAGAGCAGCGTGATCGACGCGCCCGCGCCGAGGATCACCGCCAGTGGCCGGACGCCGAGGGAACGCGCCACATCGTGCCCGAGCGCGAGCTGGTTGAGACCCGGGACCACGACCGCCGCCACGACGAGACCGAGCATCACGAAGGGCGAGAGCTGCGCCGCCGTATCGAGCTCGCGGCGCTCGAGCGAGCCCACGACCCAGAACCGGTACGACTCGAAGGTCTCCTCGTCGAGGAGGGTGACGATCCCGATCAGCGCGCTGAGGCAGGCGCCGAGCGCGACCCCCGCGAGGACGGTGCCGATCGGATCGCGCCCGTCGCCGCCTCCGACCAGGTGCACCAGCACGGCGGCCGCCGCGGCGCCGGCGAACGCGAACCAGACGTAGCCGCTCGCGGTGCTCACCCCGAAGAACCCGATCGCGACGACCACCGCGGCGGAGGCACCCGCGTTCACGCCGAGCAGGCCGGGGTCGGCGAGGCGGTTGCGCGTGACCGCCTGCATCAGCAGTCCGGCCGCCCCGAGTGCCGCGCCGACGAGCAGACCGGTCGCCGTCCGGGGAATGCGGAGCTCGCGCACGATCAGGGCGTCGGCGCTCGTGCCGCCGTGGAGCAGCGCGTCGACGGCGGCACCCACGGGCACAGGGCGCGACCCGACGACGAGACTCGCGACGACGGAGGCGGCCAGCATGAGTACCAGCACGAATACGGAGGCGGTGGTGCGGCCGATCCGGCGGCGGGAGACGGGCGTCGGGGCCGGTGCGGTCGAGACGGACATTAGCTAAGGCTATCCTTACCGCGTGAACGTGAATCGCCGCTCCCTCCGCTCCTCCCTCCGCCGCCCGGGTCTCGCCGTGCTGACCGCCGCCGCGCTCGCGCTGGCGCTCGCCGCGTGCTCGGGCACCGCCTCCGGAGCCTCGGCACCGCCCGACGCCGAGGCCGCCGCGACCACTGGCGAGTGGACCGTCTCGCGCGTGATGGCCGACGGAATGGGCGCGCCAGAGGCCGACGGCGTGTTCCCGCGCACCGTCGAGCACTACTCCGGTTCGACAGTTCTCGAGACCGCGCCCGTGCGGATCGCCGTCGTCTCCACCGGCCAGCTCGACGCGCTCCTCTCGCTCGACGTCGTCCCGGTCGCGGCGACCCGCGCCGAGACCAGCGGTCTGGTGCCCGAGTACCTCGCCGACCGGATCGACGACCCCTCGGCCATCGCCGACATCGGCGAGCGGACCGAGCCCGACGTCGAGGCCGTCGCGCAGGCCGACCCCGACCTCATCCTGATCAACTCCGTCCGCGGCGCCGATCTCTACGCATCGCTGAGCGCGATCGCGCCGACCGTCGTGACGCTGGGCAACGGAGTGAACTGGAAGAGCGACTTCCTCCTCCTCGCCGACGCCCTCGGTCGCGAGGGCGACGCGCAGGCCGTGCTCGACGGGCTGCACGCCGACGCCGACGCGTTCGCCGCGACCCTCCCCGCGGAGGCGCCCACCGTCTCGTTCCTCCAGTCGACCGGCGACCGGACCCGGATCATGGGCGTGCCCTCGTTCACCGGCGGCCTCGCCGAGGATCTCGGTCTCGCCCGTCCCGAGTCGCAGCGGTTCGACGACACGTCGCAGGAGATCAGCGCGGAGCAGCTCGAGCTCGCCGACGCCGACTGGATCTTCTACGCCGGTCAGGGCGACGGCCTCTCGCTGATCGAGGACGCGACGCTCTGGCCCACGCTGAGCGCCGTCGCGGCCGGCACGATCGAGGAGGTCGAGCTCGACCCGTTCTTCATGAACGCCGGCCCGATCGCCGCGCGCCTCGTGCTCGACACGGTGGCCCGAGCGGTGGCCTGATCCACTCCTTCCACGCCGCGTCCGACCTCTAAGCTGGATTGCTTCGTCGAGAGCGGAGCGGTCGCGGAGGAACGATGGGCAAGAAGCGCAATCAGGGACGACCCGGGGGCGGCGGCTCCGGTGGATCCGGTGGCCAGGGCGGCGGGCGCACCGCCGAGACGGCGATGATGGCTCGGTTCCGCAGCTGGTATCGCGCGCACCTCGCCGACGTCGCCGTGCTGCACGAGCACCTCGAGGTCGACGAGGCCGTCGAGGTGCTCACCGACCTCTTCGCCATGACCCGTGATCTCCGCCCGCGCGGCTCCTTCGCCAAGCCCGATGCCGAGCTGCTCGAGGCCGTCTTCGACCAGATCGAGGCCGACCTCTCGGGCGAGGAGAGCGAGGCCGATCTCGACGACACGCTCTTCACCGTCGCCGAGGTCGTCGAGCACTTCCTCGACTTCCTCACCGACGAGGACCTCTGGACCGGCACCGACGAGGAGCTCGACGAGTGCCAGGCCGTGCTCGACGAGGTGCTCGACCTCGCCGGCTCCTTCGTCGAGGCCGTCCTCGACGACCTCCTCGAGCTCGAGCAGGTGCCCGCCGACCGGATGCTCGCCGCCCTCCGCGCGACCGCCGTCGTCCACGCCGCCGATGTCGTCGTCGAGCACCTCGCGGCGAGCGACGACGCGACGGTGACCGAGCGCGCCGCCCGCGAGATCGTGGTCGAGGCGGGTATCGCCTCCGCCGGGTCCACGCCGAGCGACGACGCGGTCCGGATCCCGGTGTCGGCCTGGTGGGACGCGCTGGTCGCCTCCTCCGTGCTCGAGGCCGACGGCGAGCAGGCCTCCCTCGGCGAGTCCGCTCCGCTCTGGCGCAGCTCGGAGCCGCTCGAGGCGTGGGCCGAGCGGATCGCGTACCTCGCCCGATTCCTCGGGCAGTGGGTGCTCAGCGCGCAGGAGTCGCTCGCCGCCTCCGACACCGAGAACGGCGCGTTCTCGCCGCGCGAGCGCGCGATCACCACGACCGACGCCGTGCTGCTCCGCATGGCGGTCGCCTGCCAGGCCGAGATCCACCCCGGCCTCGTCGTCGGCGAGCTGGTCGACGAGCTCGCCGCCGATCTCGACGTCTCCCTCGAGGAGGCGCTCGACGAGCGCGAGCGGATGGTCGGCTCGGCCGAGCGGATGCTCGACGACGCCGCCGAGCTCGGCCTCCTGCTGCACGAGCCCGAGTTCGGCTACGTCGTGCCCGACGGGCTCCAGCCGGGCATCGCCTCGATCGTCCGCGCGAGCATCCTGCTGCTCAGCGAGAGCGACGCGACGCGCCTCGAGATCCTCGACGAGGCGACGCAGGACACCGCGTCCGTCTTCGCGCTCACCGTCGCCCTGCTCGGCACGAAGCCCGCCGTCTGGCGTCGGCTCGAGCTGTCGTCGGAGTCGTCACTGCGCGATCTGCACCTCGCCCTGCAGCTCTCGCTCGGCTGGACCGATGCCCAGCCGCACTTCTTCAGTGTCGGCGTGCCCGACGAGGAGCGCCCGCCGATCGGCTCGCCGGCCGACGCCGAGGAGCTCGGTCCGGATTTGGTCGACGAGTCGCAGGTGGCCCTCGCCGAGGTGCTCGACGCCGTCGGCGACGAGCTGTTCTACGTCTACGACCTCGAGGACGAGTGGCGCCACGTCATCCGCCTCGAGGCCGTCGCGCCGATGCGTGCCACGCTGCCGCGCTGCACCGGGGCTCGTGGTGCCGCTCCGATCGACGCTCCCGGCGGGCCCGTCGCGTGGGCCGACACGGTGCGGGCGGCGACCGACGCCTCCTCGCCGGACCACGCGGAGGCGCTCGAGGCGCTCGGCCTCGCCGCCGGAGCGTCGTTCGACCCCGCGGCGGTCGACGTCGACGGGATCAACCGCTCGCTGGGGCTGCTCCGCTCGGGAGTCTGACCTCAGCGCCGCTACGGCGTCAGAAGCAGCTTGCCGATGTGGCCGGACGCGCGCATGCGCTCGTGCGCGCGCTCGGCCTCGGCGAGCGGCACGACCTCGTCGATGACCGGGCGCACCGTGCCGTCGGCGACCAGCGGCCACACCTTCTCTCGGACCTGCGCGATGATCGCGCGCCGCTCTTCCAGCGGCCGGGCGCGGAGCGTCGTGGCGTGCACGGCCCCGCGGCGGCGCATCAGCGCGCCGATGTCGAGCGACCCGAGACCGCCGGACTGGTTGCCGATGAAGACGATGCGGCCGCCGAGCGCGAGCGCCTCGACGTCGCGGGCGAGGTAGTCGTCGCCGACGGGATCGAGGATCACGTCGACGCCGCCGGTCTCCTCGGCGAGGCGCGCGACGAAGTCCTCCTCGCGGTAGTCGATCAGGATGTCGGCGCCGAGCGCGCGGCAGGCGTCGAGCTTGCGCGCACTGCCGGCCGTCACCGCGACGCGGGCGCCGATCGCGACGGCGATCTGGATCGCGGCCGTTCCGATGCCGCTGCCGCCGCCGTGGATCAGCACCGTCTCGCCCGCGCGGAGCTCCGCGACCATCACCAGGTTCGACCAGACCGTCGCCGTGGCCTCGGGCAGCGCCGCCGCCGAGACGAGCCCGACCCCCGCGGGCACGGGGAGCAGGAGCCCAGCGTCGACGACCGCGTACTCGGCGTAGCCGCCGCCGGACAGGAGCGCGCAGACCTCGTCGCCGACGGAGACCCCGTAGGCGTCGGGCCCGAGCTCGACGACCGCACCCGACACCTCCATCCCGAGAACCTCGGAGGCGCCGGGCGGCGGCGGGTACGCGCCCGCCCGCTGCGAGAGGTCGGCGCGGTTGACCCCCGCCGCCGCCACCCGGATCAGCACCTCACCCGGTCCGGGCGAGGGCGTCGGCACCTCCTCGAGCACGAGTCGGGAGTCGGGGCCGGGCTGGTCGACGCGGATCGCAAGCATGCCGCGATGCTACGCCGCGCGCCTCCGGAGTCTCGTTCTGTGCGGTCTGCAGGTGCTCGTGCGGTCTGCAGGTGCTCGTGCGGTCTGCAGGAGAATGTGCGGTGTGCAGGCGATCTGCGCTGCCTGCACGATCCTGCGCGGATGAGAGCGATCTCTCGTCACCATCTCCTGCAGATCGCACCATCTCCTGCACATCGCACGCGTACCCGCGCCTCAGGCGTGCTCCGCGAGGAACGCGAGCACCGCGTCCTTGAACGCGCGCGCCGGCACCGTGCTCGTGTGATCGCGGCCCGGGACGCTCACGAAGCGCGCGCCCGCCTCGGCGGCCAGCCGCGCGCCTCCGGGAGCGATCGGGTCGGCGTCGCCCGTCACCATCAGCGTCGGCACTGCGGGGTGCGCGCCGAGCTCCGGGTGCGCCCCTCCGCGCACCCCGTCGGCGACCGCCACCAGCGCCGCGAGATCGTTGCCCGCCACGCCCTCGGCCATGCCGATGAACGCGCGGGTGAAGCCGTCGTCGATCGCGCCTCCGCCGGCCACGCGCGTCCGCGCCGCGTCGGCGTCGAAGTGCCGCAGCGGCTCGCCGACGGTGAGCCCGCCCAGGCTCAGGGTCGCCAGTCGCTCCGGATGCCGAAGTCCGAGCACCCAGCCCATCCGCGCCCCGAGCGAGTAGCCGAGGTAGTGCGGCTCGACCAGGTCGTAGGAGTCGAGGACGCGGACGATGTCGCCCACCATCACGTCGACTCCGTAGGCGTCCGCGCGGTGCGGCTTCTCACTCGCGCCGTGCCCGCGCTGGTCGAGGGCGACCACGCGGTAGCCGGCGCGGACGAGGGTCCGCAGCCAGCCCGAGGTCTGCCAGTTGAGCAGGGCGTGGGACGCGAAGCCGTGCACCGCGAGCACGGTGGGTGCACCGTCGTCACCCACGGCGTACGTGGCGATCCGGCTCCCGTCATCGGCCACGACGAACACGGGGGAGGGGAACTCGATCACCCCACCACCCTGCCATCCCGCGGCGTCGGGCCGGTGCCGTGGGGGTGGGAGCGACTCGGGTCAGCGCGGCGGGCGGGAGGAGCGCACGAACGGCACCGCGATCAGCAGGCGCACGGGCTTCCCTCGTCCCGACCGGAGGCCGAGCACGGCGCACAGCACGATGTTCAGCACCGCGAGCAGGAGGATCGCGGCGATGGTGAGCGTCGGCCATTCGCCGCCGAGGGTGTCGCGGACCGAGACGAGTGCGAGATGCAGCGGCACGAGCATCAGCTGCAGGGCGAGGTAGGTGAGCTGCCAGTTGACGGCGACGACGCCGTTCCGGTCGCTGAGGGGGCCCGTCCCGCGCTTCGCTCCCCAGGTCATCACCGTCGCGATCAGCGAGATGATCGGCGAGAGGATCACGAATCCGGCCAGGGCCGCGAGGCCCGCGAGCCAGACGGCCCGGGCGCCCTTCGCGTCCCGCGTGCGGAACCGGACCTCGTCGTCGTCCATCCGCCTCCTCCTCGCGCCCGTCCGGCTGCGCGCCGGCACCTCAGTCTCGCACCCGCCCCCTGGACGACACGGGGGCTGACCCCACCGCTTCGGGGGTTCCCCGGATGGGTGGCATGCCAGCGCCTCCGTAGCGTGGAGACATCGCCGGAACGACCACGCCGGCACCTCGAGAAGGAGCACCCCATGACCACCGACGGCAGCAGGACCCCGGCCGCGCAGTCCACCGACGAGCAGCCCACCGAGAACCTCGGCACGACCGCCGTCCTCACCGCCCCGGAGCCGCAGCCCGCGCCGCAGCCGCAGCGCGCCCAGGCCCCCTACGGCACCCCGCCGGCTCCGCACGTCGCCACGCCCGCGCCGTCGACGCCGTTCTCGCTGACCAGCCTCATCCTCGGCGTCACCTCGGTCTTCTTCGGCCTCACCGTGATCGCGCCGGTCGCCGGTCTCGTCTTCGGCATCCTCGGCCTGCGCCGCGAGCCGGCCGGCCGCACGCTCGCGATCTGGGGCATCGTGCTGAACGCCGTGATGACCGGACTCGCCGTCCTCGTCCTGGTCGGCCTGCTGTTCTTCGGCCTCCTGATCCCGCTCCTCGCCCTCGTGTCCGGCAGCGGCGACTACCGCTGATCCGTCACGCCAGGAAGGCGCGCAGAAGCGCCGCCGAGGCCTGCACGTGCTCCGACATGAGGCGCGCGGCCTCGTCGGCGCGTCCGGTGAGGATCGCCGTGACCAGCGCCCGGTGCTGCTCGTCGGCGTGTGCGATGTTGCGCGGCAGCAGCGGGATGTCGTCGAGCAGCTCGTTGACCCGCATCCGGCTCTCGGCCACGAGCGGCAGGAGCGACGGGACCCCGGCCAGCTCCGCCACCGCGAGGTGCAGCCGCGAGTCGAGCCGGCGGTAGTCCTCGGGGCTCGCCGCCTCGACGTCGGCGAGCGCCTGGAAGAGCTGCCCGCGGTCGGCCGCGGTGAGATCCGACGCCGCCGCCAGCCGCGCGGCTCCGACCTCGAGGATCTCGCGGAGCCCCACCACGTCGTCGATCTCGGCGCGGTCGAAGCCCCGGCGCCCCGGCACCTCCGCAGGCAGCTCGACGGCGACGGACGTGCCGCCGTAGCGTCCGCGCCGGACCGTGAGGAAGCCCGCGTCGGCGAGGGACGAGATCGCGTCGCGCACCGTGTCGCGGCTCACCCCGAGCCGCGCGGCGAGCTCGCGCTCCGGCGGCAGCCGCTCGCCCGGCGCCACCAGACCGAGCTTCACCGTCTGCATGAGGCGCTGCACCGTCTCCTCGAACGAGTTGCCGGTGCGCACGGGTCGCAGCACCGCCTCCTCGGCGCTCGCCGCGGGAGCGGCTCCGCTCTCGCCCGCCACGTCGCTCACTCCGGAGTGACGTACGCCGACGAGATGCCGCCGTCGACGAGGAAGGTCGACCCGGTGATGAAGGAGGCGTCGTCGCTGGCGAGGAATGCGACCGCCGCGGCGAGCTCCTCCGGTTCGGCGAAGCGGCCGACCGGGATGTGCACGAGGCGGCGCTGGGCCCGCACCGGATCCGCGGCGAACAGCTCCTGCAGCAGCGGCGTGTTCACCGGTCCGGGGCAGAGCGCGTTGACGCGGATGCCCTGGCGCGCGAACTGCACGCCGAGCTCGCGGCTCATCGCCAGCACGCCGCCCTTCGACGCCGTGTAGCTGATCTGCGAGGTGGCCGAGCCGAGCACCGCCACGAACGACGCGGTGTTGATGATCGATCCGCTGCCCTGCTTCGTCATGTGCCGCAGCGCCGCGCGGCAGCACAGGTAGACCGACTTGAGGTTCACGTCCTGCACCCGCTCCCACGCGGGCAGCTCGGTGATCTCGATCGAGTCGTCGTCGGGGGGAGAGATCCCCGCGTTGTTGAAGGCGATGTCGACCGAGCCGTACGCGTCGACGGCGGCCTGGAACAGCGCGTCCACCTCGGCCTCGCTCGTGACGTCGACCTTCACGAACAGCCCGCCGAGAGCTTCGGCGACCTCGGTGCCGCGCACCTGATCGACATCGGCGATGACCACCCGAGCACCCTCGCGCACGAAGCGCGTCGCGGTGGCCAGGCCGATCCCGCTCGCGCCTCCGGTGACGACCGCGACCTTGCCGGCGAGGCGCTGCCCGAGGTCGAGCGGGGTCGTGTCGAGAGAGGGGATCGCCATGGTCGGCCTTTCGGGGTAGGTGCAGAGGTGCGGGGGAGTCGCGGCCGGCTCAGTCGGCCGCGAAGAAGATGTTCTTGGTCTCGGTGAAGCCGAGCGCGGCGTCCGGGCCGAGCTCGCGGCCGAGGCCCGACTGCTTGAAGCCGCCGAAGGGCGTCGAGTAGCGCACCGACGAGTGCGAGTTGACCGAGAGGTTGCCGCTCTCGACCGCGCGGGACATCCGCAGGGCGCGGCCGAGGTCGCGGGTCCAGATCGAGCCGGAGAGGCCGTAGTCGGAGTCGTTCGCCAGCCGGATCGCGTCGGCCTCGTCCTCGAACGGCAGCACCGAGACGACAGGTCCGAAGACCTCCTCGCGCCAGACCGCGTCCTCGCTCGAGGGCAGCAGCACGGTCGGCGGGAACCAGAAGCCGGAGCCGCTCGGCGCCGAGCCGCGGAAGGCCACGGGTGCCCCCTCCGGAACGAACGACGCGACGCGCTCGAAGTGGGCCGCCGAGACCAGCGGACCCATCTCGGTCGCCTCCTCACGCGGATCGCCGACGACGACGCCCTGCACCGCCGGCTCGAGCAGCTCGAGGAAGCGGTCGAAGACGCTGCGCTCGACCAGGATGCGGCTGCGGGCGCAGCAGTCCTGCCCGGCGTTCTCGAAGACGCCGTACGGAGCGGTGGCCGCCGCGCGCTCGAGGTCGGAGTCCGCGAAGACGATGTTCGCGCTCTTGCCGCCCAGCTCGAGCGTCACGCGCTTCACCTGCTCGGCGCAGCCCGCCATCACCCGCTTGCCCACGCGCGTCGATCCGGTGAAGACCACCTTGCGCACCAGCGGATGCGTCACGAAGCGCTCGCCGACGACGTCGCCTCGGCCGGGCAGCACCTGGAAGAGCCCCTCCGGGAGCCCCGACTCCCGCGCCAGCTCGGCGAGGCGGAGGCTCGTCAGCGGCGTCCACTCGGCCGGCTTCACCACGACGGCGTTGCCCGCGGCGAGCGCCGGTGCGAAGCCCCAGGAGGCGATCGTCATCGGGAAGTTCCACGGGGTGATGATGCCGACGACGCCCAGCGGTTCGTGCACCGTCACGTCGAGTCCGCCCGCGACCGGGATCTGCGCGCCGAGCAGCCGCTCCGGAGCGGCGGAGGCGTACTCGAGCACATCGCGCACGTGACCCGCCTCCCAGCGGGACTGGGTGATCGGGTGGCCGGAGTTGCGGGTCTCGAGCGCGGCCAGCTCCTCGATCGCGCCGTCGACGGAGGCGGCGAAGCGGCGGAGCGCGCGGGCGCGGTCGACGGGAGCGAGGGCGGCCCAGCCGCGCTGGGCTGTGGCGGCCCGGGCGATCGCGGCGTCGACGCCCGCGAGGTCGACGAGGGCGATCTCGTCGAAGGCGATACCGGTCGAGGGGTCGACGAGGGACTGCGTGCTCATGCGTGTGCTGCCTTAGCGCTGAGGGCCTCGCGCCGGGCGAGTGCCGCCGCGACGAGGCCGGTGAAGAGGCGGGCGTCCGAGGCGTCCTCCTCCGGGTGCCACTGGACGCCCAGGGCGAAGCGCCGCCCGGGCACCTCGAGCGCCTCGATGGTGCCGTCGGCGGTGCGCGCGGAGACCTCGAGGCCGTCGGCCACCCGGTCGACCGCCTGGTGGTGGTAGACCTGCGCGACGACGGCGTCCTCGCCGAGCAGCCCGCGCAGCCGCGACTCCGGCTCGACCGCGACATCGACGTGCGAGAACACGCCGCCGCCCACCTGGTAGCGGCGATCGCCGACCACATCGGGCAGGTGCTGGTGCAGGGTGCCGCCGAGGTTCACGTTGAGCAGCTGAGCGCCGCGGCAGATGCCGAGGAACGGGGTGTCGCTCTCGAGCGCGGCGGTGACGAGGTGGTCCTCCCACGCGTCGCGCTCGGGGCGGGGCGCGTCGGTCTCGGGGTGGGGCTCCTGCCCGTAGCGGGCGGGGTCGATGTCCTTGCCCCCGCAGACGATGAGGCCGTCGAGCCGGTCGACGACCGCGCGCGCCGTCTCGGCCGATGCGGGCTGCGGAGGCAGCAGCAGCGCCACGCCGCCCGCGCGCGTCACCGAGTCGATGTAGTTCGCGGGCAGGAAGGACGCCTCGACGTCCCAGACTCCGGAGACCGCGCGCTCGCGGTAGGTGGTGAGCCCGATGATCGGCCGCGGGGCGACGGAGGCGTCAGAGCCGCTCAAAGCCGCGCACCCTCTCCCAGTCGGTCACCGCCGCGTCGTACGCCGCGAGCTCGACCCGGGCGTTGTTGACGTAGTGGTCGACGACCTCGTCGCCGAAGGCGGCCCGCGCCAGGGCGGAGTGCTCGAACAGGTCGGCGGCCTCGCGCAGAGTCGTCGGGACCCGCGGAGCACCGGAGCTGTAGGCGTTGCCGGTGCAGACCTCCTCGAGCTCCAGCTCGTTCTCGATCCCGTGCAGTCCCGCGGCGATGAGCGCGGCGACGGCCAGGTATTGGTTGACGTCGCCTCCTGGCACGCGGTTCTCGACCCGCATCCCCGGGCCGTGGCCCACGACGCGGAGCGAGCAGGTGCGGTTGTCGAGACCCCAGGCGACCGCGGTCGGTGCGAAGGAGCCGTCGACGTAGCGCTTGTACGAGTTGATGTTGGGAGCGAAGAAGAGCGTGAACTCGCGCATCGCCGCGAGCTGACCCGCCAGGTAGTGGCGGAACATCGCCGACATCCCGTGCTCGCCCTCGGCATCGGCGAACACCGGCGTGCCGTCGGTCCCGCGCAGGGAGAGGTGGATGTGGCAGGAGTTGCCCTCGCGCTCGTTGAACTTGGCCATGAAGGTCAGGCTCTTGCCGTGCTTGTCGGCGATCTCCTTGGCCCCCGACTTGTAGATCGAGTGGTTGTCGCAGGTGACCATCGCGGTGTCGTACTTGAACCCGATCTCCTGCTGGCCGAAGTTGCACTCGCCCTTGATGCCCTCGCAGTAGAGACCGGCGCCCTCCATCGAGACGCGGATGTCGCGCATCAGCGGCTCCATCCGCGTCGAGGCGAGCAGCGCGTAGTCGATGTTGTAGTCGCTCGCCGGGGTCAGCTCGCGGTAGCCCTTCGTGAAGGCCTCGCGGTAGGAGTCGTCGAAGACGATGAACTCCAGCTCGGTCGCCACGAGTGCCTCGAGTCCGCGCTCGGCGAGGCGGTCGAGCTGGGCGCGGAGGATCTGCCGCGGCGCCTCGCCGACCGGCGCGTCGTCGAGCCAGGTCAGGTCGGCCGTCACCATCGCGGTGCCGGGCAGCCAGGGCGCGAGCCGGAGCGTCGAGAGGTCGGGGATCATCGCCATGTCGCCGTAGCCGCGCTCCCAGCTCGAGATGGCGTAGCCCGCGACCGTGTTCATCTCGACGTCGACGGCGAGCAGGTAGTTGCAGCACTCCGCTCCGTGCTCGGCGACGTCGTCCTGGAACAGGCGCGCCGAGATGCGCTTGCCCACCAGGCGCCCCTGCATATCGGTGAAGGCGACGATGACGGTGTCGATCTCGCCCGCGGCGATCAGCTCGTCGAGGTGATCGAGCGTGAGCATGCCCCTCTTGATCGTCGGATCGGTGCCGGCTGTGCTCATCGTCTGCCTCCGGGTGCTGGCTCCGCCGGTCGGCCGAGAGGAGGCGCATGGTCGGATCGGGGACCATTAGACCACAGAGCTGCTCGACCTCCCGCTGGAATATATGTAGAGCAATGCTTCAGCGAAGGGAGAGTTTAACCTGCTCGAAACGCCAGTGGCCTTCACAGCGTCCATTGAGGTCCCTATGCTCGGTCGCGACGACCCGAGGAGACCCGATGACCCAGCAGTCCGACGCCCCGAAGTCCCCGCCCCGGAGCCCTGAGACGGGGGTCCGAACGAAGAGCCCCGACTCCGCGAACGTGACGAGCACCGCGGGCGTGAGCTACCGCAAGGCCGAGGAGGGCTACTTCGAGAAGCGGACCCTCCGCCGCTCGGCCGGTGTCTGGGGCCTCTGGGGCCTGGCGGTCGCCGCGGTCATCTCGGGCGACTTCTCCGGCTGGAACTTCGGCATCGACTTCGCCGGCTTCGGCGGGATGCTGATCGCCTTCGCGATCCTCGTGGTGATGTACTACGGCCTCATCTTCTCGATCGGCGAGATGTCGGCGGCCATGCCGCACACCGGAGGCGCCTACTCCTTCGCCCGCTCGGCCATGGGCCCGTGGGGCGGTCTCGTCACCGGGCTCGCCGAGACGATCGAGTACGTCGCGACGACCGCGGTGGTCGTCTTCTTCTCGGCGCAGTACGCGAACGGAGTGACGAGCGAGCTGCTCGGCTTCGACCTCTCGGGCGCGATGTGGATCTGGTGGCTCGTCCTCTACATCGTCTTCGTCGCGCTCAACTCGGCGGGAGCGGCCATCTCGTTCCGCTTCGCGATCGTGGTGTCGATCGTCTCGATCGCGATCCTCCTGGCCTTCTCGGTCATGGCGCTCCTCTCGCCCGCGCTCGACTGGTCGAGCCTCTGGAACATCGCGCCCGATGAGGGCCAGACCGAGTTCCTCCCGCACGGCGTGCTGCCGATCCTGTTCGCGCTGCCGTTCGCGATGTGGTTCTTCCTCGGCATCGAGGAGCTGCCGCTCGCGGCCGAGGAGGCGCACGACCCGGTCCGCGACATCCCGCGCGCCGGGTTCTGGGCCCGCGGCACCCTGATCGTCACCGGCCTGCTGGTGCTGTTCCTCAACACCGCGCTGATCGGCTCGGAGGACATGGGCGTCTCGGCCGAGCCCCTGCTCGACGGCTTCCGCGCGATGGTCGGCGACGGAGCGGCGGCCGTGCTCGCCCTCTTCGCGCTGATCGGCCTGCTCGCCTCGCTCCAGGGCATCATGTTCGCCTACGGCCGCAACATGTACTCGCTGTCGCGAGCCGGGTACTACCCGCGGGTCTTCTCGCTGACCGGCAAGCGCCAGACTCCGTGGATCGCGCTGACGGTCGGCGCGGCGATCGGCTTCGTCGCGCTGGTGGTCGTCGACCTGCTGACCGCCATCAACCCCGACACGGTCGCCGGTGCGGTCGTGCTCAACATCGCGGTCTGGGGCGCGGTCATCGCCTACTTCATGCAGATGGTCTCGTTCGTGCTGCTCCGCCGCAGGTTCCCGAACGCGGCGCGCCCCTACCGCAGCCCCTGGGGAGTCCCGGGTGCGGTCATCGCGGGCCTGATCAACGTGCTGATCTTCTTCGGGTTCCTGCTCAACGAGGCCTTCCAGCCGGCGATCGTCGGCATCGCGGTCGTCTACGTGGTGATCCTGGTCGGGTTCGCCGTCTGGGGCCGCAAGCGCCTCGTGCTCTCGCCCGAGGAGGAGTACGCGCTGAGCGGCGGACTGCACGCGGCCCCCAGCATCCCGGAACCGGACCGCGTCGACTGAATCAGGAGTCGCCTCCGCGGCTGTCGTACTGCGGGTCGAACGCGGCGGGCCGGTACCCGTCGCGTTCGACCGCGCGCACCAGCAGGAGGAGCGCTGTCGCGGCGAGGACGGCCAGGAGGAGGAGCAGGACGAGCATGAGGAGTCCGATCGGGTCGAGGAGGCGGCCACTTCGGGCCTTCGACTCGAGAGTGGCCCTTGAGACGCACTCCGCAGACGCCGAAGAGCAGTCCACCTCGCCGGAGGAGGCTTGGACCATTCCAGCCGGGCCCAGGTGGCCTGCCTTCAGCCGCACCGGGCCTGCGGCGTAGGCTGGAACGAGCAGTTCGCGGACCCCCTGCACTCCCGGGGCCGCACGACGACAGCAATGGAGCTGACGTGACCCTCGCCACGAGCACCCTCCCAGACGACCAGCCGGAAGGACGCGACCTGACCACCACCGCACCGGGCACCCCCGCCGAGCCCGCCGCCGCCGTCCGCACCGAGACCGACTCCCTCGGCTCGCTCGAGATCCCCGCGGACGCCTACTGGGGCATCCACACCGCCCGGGCGCTCGAGAACTTCCCGATCTCGAAGCGCCCCATCTCGATCTACCCCGATCTGGTCAAGGCGCTCGTCACGGTCAAGCTCGCGGCCGCCCGCGCGAACACCGAGATCGGGAGCCTCTCGCCCGCGAAGGCCGAGCTGATCGAGGCCGCCTGCCGCCGCATCATCGACGGCGAGTTCCACGACCAGTTCGTGGTCGGCGTGATCCAGGGCGGAGCCGGCACCTCCAGCAACATGAACGCGAACGAGGTCGTCGCCAACGTCGCCCTCGAGATCGCTGGTCGTCCCAAGGGCGACTACGCGTTCCTGCACCCGCTCGACGACGTCAATCGCAGCCAGTCGACCAACGACGTCTACCCCACGGCGATCAAGATCGCGATGACGTGGTCGCTCCGGCGCCTGCTCGACGAGCTCGCCCTCCTCCGCCAGTCGTTCTCGCACAAGGCGGTCGAGTTCGGCGACGTGCTCAAGATCGGCCGCACTCAGCTGCAGGACGCGGTCCCGATGACGCTCGGCCAGGAGTTCCACGGCTTCGCCACCACTCTCGGCGAGGACCACGCGCGCCTCTCCGAGACCATCTGGCTCCTCGCCGAGGTCAACATCGGCGCGACCGCCATCGGCACGGGCATCACCGCCGATCCCCGCTACGGCGCCGCCGCGGTGCGCCACCTCAACGAGATCACCGACCTCGACCTCGAGATGGCGCAGGACCTCGTCGAGGCCACCAGCGATACCGGAGTCTTCATGTCGTTCTCGAGCGCGCTCAAGCGCTCGGCGATCAAGCTGTCCAAGATCTGCAACGACCTGCGGCTGCTCTCCTCCGGCCCGCAGGCCGGCTTCGGCGAGATCAACCTCCCGCCGCGCCAGGCGGGCTCGAGCATCATGCCGGGCAAGGTGAACCCGGTGATCCCGGAGGTGGTCAACCAGGTCGCGTACTCGGTGGCCGGCGCCGATGTCACCGTCACCATGGCCGCGGAGGCGGGTCAGCTGCAGCTCAACGCCTTCGAGCCGGTCATCGCGCACTCGCTGCTGCAGAGCATCACCTGGATGACCCAGGCCTGCCTCACCCTCCGCATCAACTGCATCGACGGCATCACGGCCAACGAGGACCGGCTCGAGGCGATGGTCGCCTCCTCGGTGGGAGTCGTCACCGCGCTGACCCCGAGCATCGGCTACACCGCCTCCGCCGCCATCGCCAAGGCGGCGCTGTCGACGGGCCGCAACGTCGCCGACCTCGTCGTCGAGGCGGGGCTGATGTCGCGCGAGGAGGTGCTGCGGCTGATCTCGCCCGCGCGCCTCTCGGGGATCGAGGCGATGACCGCGGCGATCCCGATCATCCCGCCCGAGCAGTGATCGCCCGCGGGCGCGCCGCTCGCCAGAGGTGCATCCCGGCGTAGCTGCGCCACGGTGCCCAGACGAGTCCGCGCTCGGCCAGGGCCCGGGCCTCGGAGGGCAGCCCGGCCACCGCCGCTCCGGAGCGCAGAGCCAGGTCGCCGGTGAGCAGCACGTCCGGGTCGCCGGTGACCCGCATCGCCACATAGCCGGCGGTCCACGGTCCGATCCCCGGCACCGCGAGCAGCTGCTCGGCGAGCTCGTCGCGGCTCCCGCCCGCGTCCAGGCGCAGGGTCCCCTCGGCGAGCAGCCCGCAGACCCGCAGCACCGTGTCGATGCGGCGGGCGGGGCCGCGCAGCACGTCCGCCCCGCGCTCGGCGATCGCGGCGGCGGAGGGGAACGAGCGCCTGATCGTGCCGGTTGCGATCGCGGGCGGCAGCTCGTCGCCGAGCGCCTCGACCAGTCGGCCGAGCGCGGTGCGGGCGGCGCCGACCGAGACCTGCTGACCGAGCAGGGTGCGCACGAGCGTCTCGTCGGCATCGACCGAGCCGGGCAGCCGGATACCCGGGGTCGCCGCGACCAGGGGAGCGAGCGCGGGGTCGGCGGCGAGCGCCTCGTCGATCGCCCGGGAGTCGGCGTCGAGGTCGAGCAGCCGGCGCACTCGGGCGACGAGGGGTCCCGCATCGGCGAGCGAGGTGAGGGTCGCCGTGCAGCGCACCCGCTCGCCGTCGAGCTCGAGCCGCACGAGGGCCGGCCCGCCGGGGAGTGTCAGCGCGCGCGAGTAGACGCCGGGCGCCGCCTCCTCGAGCCCTGTGACGGCCCGATCGCCGAGGAACGCCAGCACCCCCGCATCGAACGGCGCGCGCACCGGCAGCCGCAGCCGCAGCGTCGTCGCGCCGGCGTGCACCTCGGTCTCGGAGCGGTCGGCGCGGGCACTGGCACGCAGGGCGCTCGGGGTGCGCTCGTACACCTCGGCCAGCGTCGCGTTGAACTGCCGGATGCTGGTGAACCCGGCCGCGAAGGCGACGTCCGAGACCGGGAGCCCGGTCCCGGTCAGCAGCAGCCGGGCCGTCTGCGCCCGCTGGGCGCGGGCCAGAGCGAGCGGAGGCGCGCCCAGCTCCTCCCGCAGGATGCGGCCGAGGTGCCGCGATCCGTAGCCGAGGCGCGCGGCGAGTCCCTCGACGCCCTCACGGTCCACGACTCCGTCGGCGATGAGCCGCATCGCCCGGGCGGCGGTGTCGTCGCGGAGGTTCCACTCGGGGGAGCCGGGCACCGCGTCGGGCAGGCAGCGCTTGCAGGCGCGGAGGCCCGCCTCGTGCGCGGCCGCGGCGGTCGGGTAGAAGCGGACGTTCCTCCGCCGGGGCGTCGTGGCGGGGCAGCTCGGCCTGCAGTAGATCCCGGTCGAGTGCACACCGGTGATGAACCGGCCGTCGAAGCGCGAGTCGCGGGAGGCGACCGCGCGGTAGCGCTCCTCGAACAGCGGATCGGTCGACATGCCTCGAGCCTCGCACGGTCGGAGGCGGACCGATCGCGGTAATCGGACATCGCAGCCGCGGCCCCGCCGCTGTCAAGCACCGGAGCGCAGCGCACCCGTGCCCTACTCTCGGACCCCATGAGCGCCTACCCGCCGCCGACTCCGCCCGCCCGCCCCTCCGTCGTGCCGACCGTCCTCGGTGCCATCGGGGTCGCGCTGCTGGGCATCCTGCTGCTGCTGGTCCTCGCCTACGTCGTCCTCGGGCTCGGAGTGAGCGCCGCCGCGGTCTGCGCCGTGATCGCGCTCATTCCGCTGACGCTCGTGCTCGCCGGGGTCCGCTGGGTGGACCGCTGGGAGCCCGAGGCGCCGCTGGGCCTCTGGTTCGCGTTCCTCTGGGGTGCCGGCGGCTCGGTGGCGATCGCGCTGCTGGTCGACCTCGGTGTGCAGGTCGCGGTGTACGCCTCCGGATCGCAGCCCAGCGAGTCCGACTTCGTCGGCGCCGTGATCCAGGCGCCGCTCGTCGAGGAGACAGCGAAGGGTCTCGGAGTCCTCCTGGTGCTGCTGATCTGGCGACGCTCGTTCGACGGGCCGGTCGACGGCATCGTCTACGCGGCGGTCGTCGCCTCGGGCTTCGCTTTCGTCGAGAACATCCTCTACTTCGGCAGCGCGCTGGTCGAGGGCGGCCTCGGCTCGCTCGCGGTGACGTTCTTCCTCCGCGGGGTGCTCTCGCCCTTCGCGCACGTGCTGTTCACGGCGTGCACCGGGGCGGCGCTGGGCTTCGCGGCGAGTCGGCGCGGAGCCGCGGCGGTCCCGATCGCGCTCCTCGGCCTCGCGCTCGCCGCGTTCCTCCACGCGCTCTGGAACGGCTCCTCGTTCCTCGTCTCCGACTGGTTCGGCTTCTACGGAGTCGTCCAGGTGCCGCTCTTCGTCGTCGCCGTGGTCGTCGTGGTGCTGCTGCGCCGCCGCGAGCGCGCGGTCACCCTCGAGCGCCTCGGCGACTACGCGGCCGCGGGCTGGCTCTCCCCGGCCGAGGTCCGGATGATCGGCACGGCCGAGGGACGCCGCACCGCCCTTCGATGGGCGAGGACCGCGGGCAGCGACCGACCCCGGGCGATGACGGGCTTCATCCGCACGGCCACGCGCCTCGCGCACCTCAGGCAGCACCAGATCGCCGGGCGCGGCGGCCGGGCGGCGGCCCTCGACGAGGGCGTGCTGCTCGACGAGCTCGTGGCCCGCCGAGCCGCTCTCATGCGCTGACGAGTCGGGCGGAGCGACGGCTGCGGAGATCGACCAGCGCCACGACTCCTGCAGCGACGCACACGACCGCCACCGCGGGGGCGACCAGGTCGATCGAGGCCTCGAGCCCGAGCGCCGTCGCGAGTGCTCCCGCGACGACCGCTGTGACGGCCTGACCGAGGTAGCTCAGGAGGTAGACCGCCGAGATCATCGAGCCGCGGTGCTCGGCGGGCGCGGCTCGCCCGACGAGCGCGAGACCGCCCGAGAAGCTCAGCGAGTAGCCGATGCCGCTGACCACGGCGAACGCGAAGAACAGGGGGAGGGAGCCGCTCGCGGCCGTCCACTCGAGCAGCCCGAGCGAGACGATCGCCACGACGGCGCCGATCACGATCGCCGTGTGCGCAGGGACCCTCTGGATCGCGAGCGCGGTGCTGCCGATGACGATCGCCGACAGTGCCAGGACCGACCCGGTGACGAGCAGGTCCGTGGTGCCCGTCAGCTCGCGCACCATCTGGGCGCCGAGCGAGAGCACCAGAGCGCCCACCGCGTACGCGACGGTGACGGCGAGCGTCGCCGAGGCGTACGCCCTCCGCAGCCCCGAGGGCACGTGGGGGAGGCGCGGTCGCCACCGGCGCGCCCCGGCCGGCCGGTCGTCGCGGGTCACCGCGAGCAGCGCGAGGGTGGCGATGCCCACGACGGCGAGGACCCAGAAGCTGAGCTGGAGGGGGAGGGGAGCGTACTGGGCGAGTGCACCCGAGAGCAGCAGCGAGAGCGTGAGCCCCGTGGCGGTCGAGACGGTCGTCAGCGACGAGGGCACCCGGGGGTTCCCGGACACGTTGTTGTCGACGAGGGAGGCGCTCGCCGCACCCAGCGCCAGCGCGGTGCCCAGGCCCTGCAGCGCGCGGCCGACGTAGAGCAGCGCGATGCCGTCGGCGAACGAGAACGCGACGGCCGACACCGAGATGAGCGCGATGCCCAGCAGCATGGTGCGCCGGCGTCCGATCACGTCGGACAGGTCGCCGACCACGAGCAGCGCGAGCAGTAGCACGAGCGGGTAGGCGCCGAACACCGTCGTGATGACGACAGGCGAGAGGTCCCACTCCCTCGCGTAGCTCGGGTAGAGCACCGAGGGGGAGCCGCTCGACCAGAGGCAGAGCGCCAGCACCAGGGTCGAGACCCAGAAGCTGCCGCGACGGCCGAGGCGCCCGGGCCGCGGCATCAGGCCGCGACGGCGCGGCGCACGCGGCGCTCACCGGCGGTCACCGCGACGGCGAGGCGGTTCTGCGCGGGCGGCAGCGGGCAGTTGTAGTGCGGCGAGAATCCGCACGGCGGGATGTAGGCCCGGTTGAAGTCGAGCAGCACGGGCCCCGGGGTTCCGGCGTCGGCCGCACCGCCGAGGCGCTGCACGACGAGGAAGCGCCCGACCGGGTAGCTCGCCAGCTCCGGGTCGTCGCTGCGGTTGGTCGGGTCGCCGAACGGGACGAGCAGCGTGCCACCGTCGTCGAACGCCGCGACCGTGTACTCGCGGGCCCGGCCGTCGTCGACGAGCGCGAAGGTGATGTCGCCGGGCACGACGAGGTCGCGGGTCGCCCCGTTGTCGCGAAGGTGCTCGAACGGGATGGTCCGCTCCTCGTCGACCGGCTCGAACCAGGCCTCGAGCACCCAGGCCGCGTCGAACGGGAACGTCTCGATCGCGTCGAACTCCCGGATCGCCTCCGAGCGTGCGTCCCAGACGCGGTAGCCGTACTCGTCCGCGCCGGTGTCGAGGCTCGCGCGCCGCATGCGGGTGAGGGTGGCGGTCGGGCCGTAGCCGGCGAGCGCGGTCTCGTCGTCGACGCTCTCGCCCGGCTCGAGCCAGCGGGTCTCGACCAGGGCGAGGTCGCCGCGGGGGCCCGTGACGCGGGCGGCGCGGCGGAGGAGCCACGCCTCCCAGCCGGCGCGCGCCGACTCGGTCAGGTCCATCGAGGCACGGGAGGGGGCGGTGATGCTGCTCGTCGACGACATGCGCAGTGCAACGCGAGAACGCCCGCAACACTTCCCGACGCGCGCTGCCGATGGGGTTAAAGAGCTCGACGCCCTGCGGCAGCGGCGCAGCCGGCTGCTCTGACGGGGCGTCGAGCTCTTCTTGTCTCGATGATGCTCCCGGTCGATCCGATCCGCAAGAGCTGCGAGGTGTTCGCTCGCGGCCTCCGCCGAGGAGGAGTCCGGGCCCCGAGCGCTCGTTAGACTGGACCGCCTGTTTTCTCGCGACCCCCCGGAGTGCACTCCGCCTCCGGACCGCGACGGCGATGCACGGGAAGGCGCACGATGGCAGACTCCGACACCGTCCTCGAGTCCGAGCTGACGAGGGAGCGCGACTACGTGGCCGGGCTCTACGCCCGCCTCGACGAGCTGATCGCCGAGGCCCGGTCGGCGCTCGACTCCGTGCGCATCGAGAGCGTCGGAGGCAATCACCAGAGCCGTTCCGAGCGCGACGCGTTCGCGCGGCTGTACGAGGACCGCCTGCGGATGCTCACGGGCGCCGACGACCGGCTCGCCTTCGGCCGCCTGACCCTGGCCGACAGCGACACCGAGCACCGGTACATCGGCCGGATCGGCCTCCGCGACGAGGAGCAGGACGCGCTCCTGCTCGACTGGCGCGCTCCGCAGTCGGCCGCCTTCTACCAGGCGACCGCCGCGCAGCCGATGGGCACCCGCGCCCGCCGGCACCTGACCACCCGCGGCCGAGAGGTCCTCCGCTTCGAGGACGAGGTGTTCGATGAAGAGCTCCTGCGCGAGGGCACGGCCCTGCAGGGCGAGGGCGCTCTGATGGCGGCCCTCGGCGCCGAGCGCACCGGGCGGATGCACGACATCGTCGCCACGATCCAGAGCGAGCAGGACCGCATCATCCGCTCCGACCTCCGCGGCGTGCTCGTCGTGCAGGGCGGTCCCGGCACCGGGAAGACCGCCGTGGCGCTGCACCGCGCCGCCTACCTGCTCTACTCCTACCGCGAGCGGATCGCCTCCCAGGGCGTGCTCGTCGTCGGCCCGTCGCGCTCGTTCCTGCGCTACATCGAGGCCGTTCTGCCCTCCCTCGGCGAGACCGGTGTCGTGCTCTCGACCCTCGGCCAGCTCTACCCCGGCCTCGACCTCGTCGAGGAGGACGAGCCGACCGTCGCCCGGGTGAAGGGCTCGGCGCGCATGGCCGAGCTGCTCAAGCGCGCCGTCCGCTCCCGGCAGGTGATCCCCGCCGAGACGCAGATCCTCGAGGTGAACGGCGAGAAGCTTCGCCTCGAGCCGCACGAGGTCGAGCGCGCGATCACGCGGGCTCGCGACTCGCGCAAGCCGCACAACGAGGCGCGCGTCACGTTCGTCAAGGCGATGCTCTCGCAGCTGACCCGTCAGCTCGCCGACCAGCTGCGGAGCCACGGCAACACGGTCGACGAGGCCGACGAGGCGGTGCTGCGCGAGGACGTCCGGACCGCCGACGACGTCCGCGTCGCGCTCAACACCGCGTGGATCCCGCTCACCCCCGAGAAGCTGCTGCAGGACCTCTACGCGCGGCCGAACTGGTTCGCCTCCCTCACGCCGCGCTGGACCGCGGCCCAGCGCGCCCTGCTCCGACGCGACCGCAGTGCTCCGTTCACCGTCTCGGACGTCCCGCTGCTCGACGAGGCCGCCGAGCTGCTCGGCGCCTACGACGACCACGCCGACGCTCAGAAGAAGGCCGAGAAGGAGCAGCGCCGCCGCGACGTCGAGAACGCCGAAGCCGCCATCCGCAACATGGGCGTCGAGGGCCTCGTGAACGCGAAGGACCTCGCCGCGGGCTTCGCCGAGCGCACCAGCATGGGCACCACCTCCGAGCGCGCCGCCGCCGACCGCTCGTGGGCCTACGGCCACGTGGTCGTCGACGAGGCGCAGGAGCTCTCGCCGATGCAGTGGCGCGTGCTGATCCGCCGCTGTCCGATGCGCTCGTTCACGATCGTCGGCGACGTCGCCCAGGCGTCCGGCGCCTCCGCGGCATCGAGCTGGGACGACGCGCTGCGCGACGCCTTCGGCCGCCAGGGTCGACCCGGGGAGGCACCCGCGTGGCGCCTCGAGGAGCTCACCGTCAACTACCGCACCCCCGCTCAGATCGTGGCGCTCGCTGAGCGCACCGCCCGCGAGAACGGGCTCGAGATCACCCCGAGCCGCTCGGTGCGGTCGACGGAGTGGCCGGTCCGCACCGTCCGCGACCGCGGCGAGGCACCGCTCGCCGACCGCGTGCTGGCCGCCGTCCGCGAGGACCGCGCGATCAGCACCGACGGAACGCTCGCGATCATCGCTCCCGACGCCGACCTCGACGCGATCGCCGTGCGAGCGGAGGCGGAGCTCGGTCGAGAGGTCGGCCGCGGATCGCGCGGACTCGACCGCCCGGTGGCGATCCTCTCGACGACCGAGGCGAAGGGGCTGGAGTTCGACTCCGTCGTCATCGCCCGGCCGCGCCTGATCGCGGCGACGGGCGAGCGGGGAGCCGCGGCGCTGTACGTCGCGATGACCCGGCCGACGCAGCGGCTCACGCTGGTGGAGTGAGCACGGCGGTCCAGGGGACTCCCCGACGCCGCGTCCTAGGATTGACGACCATGAGCAGCGAGAACCTGACCAAGCCCGAACTCGACGCGCCCGACGGCCCGGCCCCCGACACCCTCGTCGTCGAGGACCTCGTCATCGGTGACGGCGCCGAGGCCCAGCCCGGCTCCACCGTCGACGTCCACTACCTCGGCGTCGAGTACGACACCGGCGAGGAGTTCGACTCCTCCTGGAGCCGCAACCAGTCGATCAACTTCCCCCTGAACAACCTGATCCGCGCCTGGCAGCAGGGCATCCCCGGCATGAAGGTCGGCGGCCGTCGCAAGCTGGTCTGCCCGCCCGCCCTCGCGTACGGGCCCGCCGGCGGCGGACACCCGCTGTCGGGCAAGACCCTGATCTTCGTGATCGACCTGCTCGGCACGAAGTAGTCGCACGCCCACGGCGAGAAGGCGCGGTCCCGAGCTATCGGGGCTGCGCCTTCTTCACGCGGTCGACGAGTTCGCGCCACGCGCCGTCGAGCTCGGTCTCTCCGAGGCGGACGTGGTGCGTCTGCACGCGGATCTCGTAGACGAAGCGGTCGGGTCGGCCGGTGGCGGCGGTGCGCGGCGCCTCCGACTCGGCCCAGGGGAGCGACTGCAGCAGCTCGAGCCAGGAGCGCTCGTCCGGCTGCTCGGTGACATCCACCCGCCACACCCGGCGCAGCCCGGCGAAGCCGCCGCTGCGCGACACGATCACGTCCATGGGCGCGATGCTACTCGCCGCTCCCGCGCAACGCCGGGGCAGCGCGGGTCACGCCTCCGGGAACTCGACGCCGACCGTCGTCCAGCCGGTGCGGACGGCCCGCTCGACGTCGGAGCCCGCTCCGTAGCGCGTGGCGGCCGCTCGCACGGTGAGACCCGCGAAGGCCGGGAAGTCGGCGGTCGCGGTGAGGACGCCTCCGGTGAGCACGTCGTACCAGACCTGCCCTGCCCGCTCCCAGGCGTTCCCGCCCAGGGTGGTCGCGGCGACCGCGAAGGCCCGGTTGGGGATGCCGGAGTTGATGTGCACGCCGCCGTTGTCGTCGTCGGTGTCGACGTAGTCGGCCATCGAGCCGGGCTGCGGGTCGGTGCCGAGCACGTCGTCGTCGTAGGCGGTGCCCGGCGCGATCATCGAGCGCAGCGCCGCCCCCTCGACCTCGTCGGTGAACAGGCCCTCGCCGATCAGCCAGGTCGCCTCCTCGGCGCTCTGCCCGGCGCCGAACTGCTCGAGCAGTGCACCGAAGACGTCCGAGATGGACTCGTTGAGCGCGCCCGACTGGCCGCGGTAGACGAGGTTGGCCGTGTACTCGGTGATGCCGTGCGCGAGCTCGTGCCCGATGACGCTCGGCGAGACGGTGAAGCGGCGGAACACCTGGCCGTCGCCGTCGCCGAACACCATCCGGGAGCCGTCCCAGAAGGCGTTGTCGTACTCGTCGCCGTAGTGCACGGTCGCGTCCAGCGGCAGCCAGGCGTCGTCGATGGAGTCGCGGCCGTACGCCTGCTGCAGGAACGCGAACATGGCGCCGAGGCCGTCGTAGGCCTCGTCGACGGCGGGATCTCCGGTCGCGGCCCCGCCCTCGCGCCGGACGACCGTGCCGGGGAGGACCTCGGCGGTCTCGGCGTCCGAGATGGTGCGCTGGAGCGCCTCCACCCGCTGCCGCGGCGACGGGGTAGCCGTGGCCGTCGGGCCGGGAGCGCCGCGGCCGGGCCCCGGGGCGGGCTCGCCCGGCCGGACGCGGCGGAAGGGCTCGTCCTGCTCGAGGGAGCGGCTCGCAGCCCTGGCGGCCCGCGCGAACGCGGGATCGTCGAGGCGGGCGATGCGGACGAGGAGGTACGGCGGCACGACGGTTCGTCTCATGCTGCGATCCTCGCACCGACCTCCGACACCGTCCCGGGCTCGATCGACGCGGGCGGATGCGGTATCGCCCTCCTGATATCGCCCCCGCGCGATAGCCTGACGCTCGACGAGCGGTATCCATCGATCCGGGCGCACCCCGGGGAGCACGAGGGCGAGCATGGGCATCATCACGCGGGGATTCTTCGGCAAGCGCGAACAGAATCCCGACATCCCTCCGGGCCAGTACCTCGAGAACGGCTTCCCCGTCCTCTCGATCGGCCCGACGCCCAACATCCACGAGTGGGCCTTCTCGATCGACGCGGGCCCGGCCGGCCAGCGCCGCTGGACGCGAGCCGAGTTCGACGCCCTCCCGCACGAGGACGTCCACACCGATATCCACTGCGTCACCCGGTGGTCGAAGCTCGGCACGAGCTGGCGCGGCGTCTCGGTCGACACCCTCCTCGACGGGATCGAGAGCGACGCGGGCTTCGTGATGGCCGAGAGCTTCGGCGGCTACACGACCAACCTCCCCCTCGCCGAGATCCGCGGCGGCAAGGCGTGGGTCGTCACGGAGTTCGAGGGCGCGCCGCTGGCACCCGAGCACGGAGGACCGGCCAGGCTGCTCGTTCCCCACCTCTACTTCTGGAAGAGTGCGAAGTGGGTCAGGACCCTGCGCCTCATGCCGGGCGACCAGCCCGGGTTCTGGGAGCAGAACGGCTACAACATGCACGGGGACCCGTGGAAAGAGGAGCGCTACTGGTGATGTGGACGGAGGCGGTGACCGAGTCGGTCGCCCCGCTCACCCCGACGTCGCGCCTCCTCACCCTGCGGGTGCCCGGCTGGCCCGGTCACCTGGCCGGTCAGCACCTGGACGTGCGGCTGACCGCCCCCGACGGCTACCAGGCGAGCCGCTCGTACTCGATCGGCGCTCCCTCGAACGGGGAGCTCGTCGAGCTGGCCGTCGAGCGCCTCGACGACGGCGAGGTCTCGCCCTACCTGGTCGACGGACTCGAGGCGGGCGACCGCCTCGAGGTCAAGGGCCCGATCGGCGGCTGGTTCGTCTGGCGCAGCGACCAGGTCGAGCCGGTCCAGCTGATCGCGGGCGGGAGCGGGCTGGTTCCCCTGATGGCGATGGCACGCGAGCACGGCCGGAGCGGCAGCGCGGCTCCGATGCGCCTGCTCTACTCGGTGCGCTCGCCCGTCTTCGCCTACTACCAGGCCGATCTGGGGGCCCTCGCGCAGGCGTCTCCCGAGCACGGCGGAGTCGTGACCGACATGGTCTACACCCGCGTCGCGCCGCCCGGGGCCTTACGGCCGGCCGGCCGCGTCACTCCGGAGCTGCTGGCCGCGGCGACCCTGCCGCCGTCGGCGCAGCCCACGATCTACGTCTGCGGCCCCACAGCGTTCGTGGAGGCCGTCGCGACGGCGCTCGTCGCGCAGGGTCACGCTCCCGAGCGCGTCCGCACCGAGCGCTTCGGCGGCCCCTGAGCAGGGACAGCCGAGCGCTCGTACCGGCCGCTACTCGAACGACACCGTGCGGTTCTCGCCGATGTCGGGCTGGCCGCCGGTCACGGCCGCTGCGATCACCTTGAAGAGGACGACGGGGCGCGCGTCGTCGGTCGTCCACAGCTCGACGGTCTCGGCGGCGACGCGGATGAGCGCGATCGTCGGGTCCTCCTTGCCCTCCGGGAACCACGCTGACACCGAGGGCGTCCACAGCTCGTCGACCTTCGCCGCATCGTGCACGATCGTCGCCGAGCCGGCGACGGAGAGGTAGCCCTTCTTCGACTCGAAGGCCACGTTCACGCTCGGGTTGGCCCGGATGTCGTCGACCTTGGGCGACGGGTCCTGGGTGAAGAACCAGAGATCGCCGTCGAAGTCGGTGTCCTGTGCGGCGAGCGGGCGGCTGACGAGCTGGCCGGTCTCGTTGACGGTGGTGAGGAGCCCGATCCTGGCGCTCGTCACGAGCTCGGCGATCTGGGCGATGTCGTCGGAGCCGGCGGGGGTGATCTCTGTGTCGGTCATGCACCCGACGCTACGCGCGCCGCTCCCCGGAGCAAGGGGTGGCGGGCCCGCCGCTCGCGTGTCTAGCGTCGAGGCATGGAATCCACCACGTACACGGCCATCCTCGACAGCGGCGCCGAGCAGGAGAGCATCCGCCTCGAATACGTCGACGGCGCTCCGCAGCCCACCCTGACCCGCCTCGCCGACATCGACGGCGAGGACGTCGAGGTCGTCTGGGAGCTCGAGCCCGACGACGAGGGCTTCCACGTCTACCGTCCGGTGCGCGTCGCGGGACGCGACGACGACAGCGGAGCCGTCTCGGACGAGAACCTGACGGACGGCAACGGCGCCGGCGCCTACTCCGGCGAGTGACTCGGCCCGGGGAGGAGCCATCTGCGGCGTTGTCCTCAGTCGCGATACCGCCGGTACCGCTCCTTCGTCCGCCTTGCAGCTGACTCCTCCCCGACCCGAGGCTGCTAGGCCACGGGGTGCAGTGCGTCGTAGTCGCGGAACGCCACGCGGGTGCGCAGGACCACGGCGAGGATCGCGATGATCGCGAGCCCGCCCGCGAGCGGCGGCAGCCAGAGCAGGGCGAGTGAGGCGAGCAGCCCCGTGTAGAGGTCGCCCACCCGTGGCCCGCCGGTGACGACCACGATGAAGACGCCCTGCAGGCGGCCCCGCATGTTGTCGGGGACCGCGGTCTGCAGCATCGTCTGACGGAAGATCGAGCTCACGTTATCGGCCGCCCCGGCTCCCGCGAGGGCGACGGAGGCGGCGATCACGAGGGGGAGGTTCGGCACGGAGGCGTCGTGCTCGACGAGCGCCGCGACGAGCAGCACGGCGCCGAACGCGACGATGAAGCCTCCGTACACCTGGATCGAGCGGCCGATCGCGAGACCCTGGCGGCGGACGCCCGTCAGCCTCCCCGAGAACACGCCGCTGAGCAGCGCGCCGATCGCGAACGCCGCGGTCAGCACCCCCACCGTCACCGCGCCTCCGCCGAGCAGGATCGCGGCCGCCGCGGGGAACACGACCCGCGGCTGTCCGAAGGTCATCGCGACGATGTCGACCACGAACGACATCCGGATGTTCGGTGCTCCCTTGAGGAACCGCATCCCGAACCGCAGCGATTCGAGCCCCGGTCGCTGCCGCTCGCCCTCCGGCACGAGCGTCGGCAGGCCGGCGATCCCGAGGAACGCCGCGAGGAACAGCACGACGTCGATCGTGTACGTGACCGCGAAGCCGGAGGAGGCGACGAGCACACCCGCGAGAGCCGGCCCGACCGTCACCTCGACGCCGCTCGCTATGCCGCCGAGCGCTGCCGCCGCCGGCACCAGCTCGGTGCGCAGCAGCCGGGGCGCGAGGGTCATCCGCGTCGCGACGATGACGGTGGTCGCGACGGCGTTCACGGCGGTCAAGAGGTAGAGCGTCGGAGGCGTCTCCGCGCCGAGCCATGCGAGCGCCGCGATCCCCGCGGTCGAGCCCCAGGCGATGATCGCCGCCACGAGCAGGACGAGCCGGCGATCGAAGGCGTCGGCGAGCATCCCGCCGTAGAGCCCGGCGAGGACGGTGGGGACGAGGGCGACCACGCCGACCATCGCGACCGCGAGCGTGGATCCGGTGAGCTCGTAGATGTGCAGCCCGACGGCCACGATCGTCATCTGCCCGCCGATGCCCGAGATCACGTTGCCCGCCCACAGGCGCGCGAAGGCCGGGGACTCGCGGAGGGGGGAGATGTCGATGACGTGGCTGCGCCGGGGCGGGGGCGGGGTCTGGCTCACTCGCTCCATTGTGCTCGCTCCGCGCCCCGCGATGCGCGGAACGGAGGCTTCGGAGGCGGACCCTCTAGGGTGAGGTCCATGAGCTCGTCACCCGACGGCGCGCCCGGACGTCGGGCCGCGCCCGCGCGAACCGCCGGAGCCGCCCCCTCTCGCCGGGCGGCCCGCACTGCCGCCCCGGCGACGCGCACCGCCGGCCGCCGCCCCTCCCGAGCGGCGTCGGTCGCCTCCGGCGCGCGTGCCACGGCCGGCTGGCGCCGCTACGGTCCGGCGCTCGCGTCGATCGCGATCGCGCTCATCACGGTCCCGATCTCGTTCTTCGTCTGGTATGCCCTGATCTCGCTCGGCGCCTTCCCGGGCGACCAGGCCGTCTCCGATCTGCTGGTCGGCGTCCTCTACACGGCGATCGTCCACGCCCTGCTGCTCGCGGGTGTCCTGCTCGGAGTCTCGTCGATCCGCGCGCGCCGCCGCGAAGGCCGTCCCGCGGTGGCCGGCTGGATCGGCGTCGTCCTCAACGTGCTGGTCGTCGTCTACTGGGAGCTGCTCGTCTCGCCGTGGCTCGTCGAGCTGTGGAACCGGGCCACCGCCTCCTGAACCCGCTCCCTGACCGGGCCCCGCCGCGGCGCCCGCTCTGGTAAGGTCGTGAAGTTGCCGTTCAACGGCCGCGGATCAAGAGAGCCCACGCATCAGGCGCAGGGCACCGCGCAACGAGAGAAAGGGGATCCATCTATGGCACTCGAAGGAGACGTCAAGAAGGCGATCATCGAAGAGTACGCGACCCACCCCGGTGACACCGGATCCCCCGAGGTGCAGGTGGCTGTCCTGACCAAGCGGATCAAGGACCTCACTGAGCACCTCAAGGAGCACAAGCACGACCACCACTCGCGTCGTGGCCTGCTTCTGCTCGTGGGTCAGCGTCGTCGACTCCTCGGCTACCTGTCGGATGTGGACATCAACCGCTACCGCTCGCTGATCGAGCGTCTCGGTCTGCGCCGCTAGTTCCCTGTCGGGAAGGGGCCGCTGGCTCCTTCTGCAGGCGAGCAGCGCGTGGTCTCGATGACACCGCGAACTTCTTGGCCGTTCGGGCCGTTCTCCTCCGGGAGGACGGCCCGTTCCGCTTTCCACCCGCGTCAGGTCAGGCGCTCCGGCCGGTCGACGCCTCCCCACGAGAAGGCGCTCGACGCCGCGAACCAGTCGGCCGCCGCCCGGGAAGTCGCTGCATCCGCCTCCTGCCGCTCCGGCCGCGCGAGGGCCTCGGCGAGCGAGGGGAGCAGCCAGCCGTCCGAGAGCGCCGTCACCTGCGCCCCTCGCCACGCTCGGGCGCACCCGCCGTCGTCCATCGCGGCCTCGGCCGACGAGGTCACGGCCCAGCCCTCGCTCCGTTCGACCAGTGCCAGCGCGCACGTGAGAGCGGCCGTGCGCACGACGCTCCTGGGTGCCCGCGGGGGTCCGTCCGACTCGGCGAGATCCTGCGCCTCGACGACCGCCGAGAGCGCGAGGAAGAGGCGCGTGCCGTCCACGTCCGGCTGAGGCGTGAGCCGTCCGGGTCCCGCGGAGATCGCCGCGGAGGCGCCCGGCGCCAGGATCAGCCCGAGTCCCGCCCGTGAGGCGTGGGAGCTGAGCAGCCCGGTGACGCCTCCCGTCTGGCTGACGACTCCGCGGACCGACGGGTCGCTCAGCGCCCAGACGATCGGCGTGCGGTTGTGGATGGTGAGCCGACGGTGGCCCTCGTCGACGCAGGCGATCAGGTGCCCGGCCACCGCGACGGACCCGCTGTCGAGCACGGAGCCCGCGTCGAGGAGCTCGCGAGCGTCGCCGCACTGGCGGGGCGCGTCGGCGACGGTGGCGGGCAGCCCTGCGAGGGGGGCCAGCACGCCGAGACCGAGCGCCAGCACCGCGACGGTGATGACGGAGGCGGCCGCCGAGCCGAGCAGGCGGCGCCGGGCACCGGAATCAGGCCGCAGTCGACTCCGCCGCGATCCCGATCTGATCGCCGGCTCGGCCGTGTCGCCGCGTCGCACCATCCGGCACTCCCTCTCCCCGGAGGCTAGTCCTGCGCCTGGCCCCCGAGGAGGGGTGCTCGCGAAAAACTTCGAGATTTCTCCGGATCCGTGCATCCGCCGGGGGTGCTCGGCCGGAAGTAGTCCGTGAAGGCCCTTCTCGAGAACCCACCGACCCGCATGCGGGTCCCATCGTGAAAGAGGAACATCGTGAACACCTCCCACTTCTCCCGCCGCCTCCTGACCGGAGCCTGCGTCGGCACCCTCGCAGTCGTCGGCCTCGCCGCGGCACCGGCGAACGCCGCCGACGCCGACTCGGCCGACCTCTACGTCCTCCACGCGGTCCCGGACACCCCGGTCGACGTGTACGTCAACGGAGCACTGACGCTCGACGACTTCACGCCCGGTTCGCTGGCCGGCCCGCTGGATCTCCCGACCGGCACCTACACCGTGGCGATCACCGCCGCGGACGCCGCCGACGCGAGCGCCCCCGTCATCGGCCCGGTCGACCTCGCGCTCGAGGCCGGCAAGAGCTACACCGTCGCCGCGCACCTCAAGCCCGACAACACCCCGACGGCGACGCTGTTCCCGAACGACATCTCGGCGACCGCTGCGGGCGAGGGGCGACTCACCGTCCGCCACATCGCCGCGGCTCCGGCCGTCGATATTCTCGCGGGCGGCACCCCGGTGCTGACCAACGTGACGAACCCCAACGAGGGCATCCTGAACCTCGCGCCGGCGACGATCTCGACCGTCGTCGCGGCGACCGGGACCACCGCTCCGGTGATCGGCCCGGCCGACGTCCAGGTCCAGGAGGGCGTCAACACGATCGTCTACGCCTGGGGCAGCCTCGAGAAGGGCAACCTCGCCCTCGCCACGCAGACCATCGGCGGACTGCACTCGACCCCGACCGGCGTCCCCGCCGGTGAGGCCGGACTCGCGGCCGACAACCGCCCCGACGCGGCCGCCGGCTGGTGGGGCGCTGCGGCCCTCGCCGCCCTCGCCCTCGCCGGTGCGACCCTGTTCGGACGACGCAAGGCCACCGCGGGTCGCTGACCCGTCCCGGGTCGCCGGTCCTCGGGGATCGGCGGCCCGGCCCCCTACTCACTGACCGCCGGACGGCGACGCGGGAGCGCCGCCGATCCGGCCCGCTGATCACGAGCGAGGAGAACGCGATGAGGTCGATCCCCCTCCGCCTCCGCACCCTCGCCGTGGTCGGCGTGATCGTGGTCGGCGCCGGTCTCGGCGGATGCTCGGCACAGGCGGCCGGGGTCGTGCCCGCCCCTGACGCGAGTACTCCGTCACAGCAGCCGACGCCGACCGCGATCCCCTCCGCGACGAGCGCCCCCGCGGCACTCCCGTCGATCCCGATCGGCGATGCGCGCCTCGGCGCGACTCCGGCCCCGACCGTCACGGCCCCTGAGCGGATCGTCGTGGACGGCCTCCCGGTCGACATGCCGCTCGAGCCGGTCGGAGTCGCCGAGGACGGGACCATGGAGCTCGTCCCGGACACGGACGTCGCCGGCTGGTACCGCTTCGGCGCCGGACTCGACGAGCCCGACGGCACGATCGTGATCGCCGCGCACGTCGACTCCCTCACCTACGGACTCGGTCCTTTCGCCGAGCTCAAGAAGGCGCAGCCAGGGCAGACGATCCGCCTCAGCGCGCCGGACGGATCGGAGCGGGTCTTCGTGGTCTCGACCGTCGAGACGACGGAGAAGACGAGCGTCGATCTCTCGACCGTCTTCGTCCGCGACGGCCCCCCTCGCCTCGTGCTGATCACCTGCGGGGGCGACTTCGACTACGACACCCGCCACTACCTCAGCAACGTCGTGGTGACGGCTGAACCCGCGCCATGACCCCGCCCGCGAGACGCCGCGCCGTACGATGAGCGGAGCAGTCGTCGCAGCGCCGCACGCCTCCCGGGCGGCGCGCAGCATTCCCCCCAGGAGGACCCCCCTGACCGACGCCGAGACGAGCGGACCCCACGACGGGGCCGACGATGAGCGTGCCGTCGTGCACCGCCTCGGCCTGCGCTTCGTCGCGGGGGAGGAGCGGGCGCTGTCCGAGGCCTACTCGCGGTGGTCGCCCCTGGTCTTCACGCTCGCCCTCCGCTCGCTCGGCGACCGAGGGGAGGCGGAGGACGTGGTCCAGCGCGTGTTCGTCTCGGCCTGGACGGGTCGCGAGAACTTCGACCCCGGTCGATCCGCGCTCGGGGCCTGGCTGGTCGGCATCTCGCGGAACCGCATCGCCGACGCCCACGAGAGCCGGACGCGCCAGCGGCGGCTCACCCAGGCGCTGGTCGCCGTCGCTCCCCGCGACGAGGGCGACACACCGGTCGATCTGGAGGCCAAGGTCCTGGTGGCCGACGAGCTCGCCCGCCTCGATCCGGTGCCCCGCCGAGTGATGAGCCTCGCCTTCTACGACGACCTCACCCACACCGAGATCGCCGAGCGCACCGGGCTCCCGCTCGGCACCGTCAAGAGCCACATCCGCCGCAGTCTCGATCGACTCCGCTCCCGTCTGGAGGTGAGCAGCACATGACCCATCTCGACCCCGACGAACTCGCCCTGCTCGCCCTGGGTGAAGACGCGACCTCCGACGCCGAGGCGCACCTCCGCGACTGTCCGGAGTGCGCTCAGCAGCTCGTCGAGCTCGGCCACGCCGCCGGCCTCGGCCGCGAGAGCCGCGACTACGTCCTCGAGGCCCCGCCCGCGGCGGTCTGGGACCGCATCCGCGACGAACTGGCGCTGGAGGGCGAGCCCGCACTGCACGAGGAGCAACCGGTGGCTCTCGCCCCCGTCACGCCCCTGCCGACCGGGCGCCATCGACCGGAGCGACGCCGGCCCCGTCGCGTCCTCGGCATCGCGGTCGCCGCCGCTGCGGCACTGGTGGTAGGCGTCATCGGAGGCGCGTGGTGGCAGTCCGCCCGTCCCGACCCGGCCGTCGTCGTCGCCCGCGCCGACCTGCAGGCCTTCCCTGGCTGGCAGGGCGCGAGCGGCACGGCCGAGCTCGAGGACTCGGACGGCGAGCGCCAGCTCGTGGTGCACCTCGACGCGACCGAGGGAGCGGCGGCGTACCGCGAGGTCTGGCTGATCGCCGGCGACGCGTCGGGCCTGGTCGGCCTGGGCGTGCTCGACGGCACCGACGGCCGCTTCACGGTGCCCGCCGACGTCGACCTCTCGCGGTACTCGCTCGTCGACGTGTCCGAGGAGCCGCTCGACGGCGACCCGGCGCACTCCGGTGACTCGATCGTGCGCGGGCCGCTGCTCGAGGGCTGACGGGTTCAGGCGGCCGTCCGCTCCTCGAGCAGTGCGACGAGCGCCTGGACCGCGCCGGACGGGTGCGACCCGGTGCACACCGACAGCTCCCACTCGAGCCCCGGCCAGTCGAGGTCGATCGCCGTCACTCCCTCGAGCGGAGCGATGCCGGCCAGCGGCACGATCGCCGGACCGAGTCCGGCCTGGACGAACCGAGGGATGCCGGGCAGGTCGGCGACCTCGGTGGTGACCCTCCGCGACGCCGACGCCGCGCGGAACGCACGGTCGACCGTGACCCGGTTGCCGAACCCGGCCGGAGTGTCGACGAAGGTCAGACCGTCGAGGTCCTCGGGAGTCGGCCGCGTCGTGGCCGCCAGCGGATCCGCACTCTCGACGAGCAGGACGTAGCCGCTGCGCACGACGGTCGTCACCGCGAAGTCGGTCAGCTCGGACGCAGGCAGGGCCAGGAGCGCCACGTCGAGGCGACCGCGCCGGAGATCGTCGGCGAGACCGGTGGAGCCGGTGGTCGAGGTCCGGAGCAGGAGATCGACGAGCGGATGCCGGCGGTGGAAGACGCCGAGCGCCCCGGGCAGATCGACGAGGTCGAGCGCCGAGAAGGTGCCCAGCCTGACGCGACCGCGCAGCCCCGCCGCGTCCTCCGCCGCCAGCGAGCGCAGGCGGTCGAGGCCGTCGATCGTCGAGCGGGCCACGGGGAGCAGGGCCTCTCCGACCGAGGTGAGCGCGACCCGGCGCGTGGACCGGGTGAACAGCGGCGCTCCGAGCTCGTGCTCGAGCGAGCGGATGCTCGCCGACAGCGTCGACTGGACGACGAAGAGCCGTGCGGCCGCGCGGGTGAAGTTGAGCTCCTCCGCGACGGCGACGAAGGCGGCGAGCTGACGATCGTCCATCCTGCGATTATCCAGCTCCGACGATCAATCCCACCGAGATGATCCGTTGGACTCGGATGACCGGCGGGAGGACCCTGATCCCGTGCCCACCTCAGACAGTGTCCTGCTCACCGCTCCCGCTCGCCGCCGCGAGCTCCCGCACCGCCACGGCTTCTGGGTCATCGCGGTCGCGTTCCTCGCCGTCATGGCCTTCTCGACCGTGCCGACGCCGCTGTACGCGATCTACCAGCAGCGCGACGGCTTCCCGGCCTTCGTGGTGACGGTCGTCTTCGCGGCGTACGCCGTCGGAGTCGTCGCCAGCCTCTTCCTCGCCGGTCACGTCAGCGACTGGCTCGGACGCCGCCGCATCCTCCTGGCGTCGATCCTGGTCGAGGTGCTCGCGAGCGCCGTGTTCCTGCTCTGGCCCGAGGTGCCCGGCCTCCTCCTCGCGCGCCTCCTGACCGGCCTCGGCGTCGGCGCCCTCACCGCCACGGCCACCGCGCACCTCTCCGAGCTGCGCGCCATCGCCCGACCCGATGAGGGCCCCGGCACCTCCCGCGCCGTGTCGACCCTGGTCAACATGGGCGGCCTCGCCCTCGGCCCGCTCATCGGCGGGATCTTCGCGGTGACCGTCGACCGCCCGCTGGTCGTCCCCTACGCGGTCTTCCTGGTGCTCCTCGCCGTGCTCGGCGTCGCGGTGGCGCTCGTCCCCGAGACCGTCGAGCGCCGAGAGATCCTGCCCGCCTACCGCCCGCAGCGCCTCGCGGTCCCGGAGGCGTCCCGCGGCACGTTCCTGTCGGCCGCGGTCGGCGCGTTCGCCGGCTTCGCGGTCTTCGGCCTCTTCACCTCGCTCGCCCCCGCCTTCCTCGCCGGCCGGTTCGGCGAGACCTCGCACCTCGAGGCCGGCGCGGTGTCCTTCGGGGTCTTCGCCGCGGGAGCCGTCGCCCAGCTGGCATCGACCCGTCTGGCGCCGCGACGCGCGCTCGGCATCGCCGCCGTGGCACTGACCGTCGGGCTGGTGCTGGTGGCGGTCGGCGCCGTCGTGGTCTCGTCGGCCGCGTTCATCGTGGGCGGGGTGCTCGCCGGCGCGGGGGTCGGCCTGCTCTTCCGCCTCTCGCTCGGAGTGGCGGGGTCGCTCGCCTCGGACGAGACGCGCGGCGAGGTGCTCGCGGCGATGTTCCTCGCCGCGTACCTCGGGCTCGCCGTGCCGGTCCTCCTGATCGGCGCCGCGCTCGCTCTGCTGCCCTCGGTGCCGGTGCTGCTCGGCTTCGTGGCGGTCGTGCTGGTGCTGGTGCTCGCGGCGATCGCGCGGATGCGGCGCTCGGCCGAGTGACCCCGCGCCGGGTCGCGGCGGCCCGGCGCCGAGCTCCACAATGGAGGCATGAAGCTCTTCTCCTTCGGACGCGGCGACGCCGAGAACCCCCTCCCCTCGAACGACCGGGGGTCGGGGAAGCTCGAGGACTACGACTACGACCTGCTGCCCAAGTCGCGCCGCGGTGAGACCCTGCTCGGCATCGCCGACTCCGCCTCGCACCAGGAGGAGCTCGCCCGCATCCTCTCGTTCGGCGAGGAGGAGGTCACGGCGCTCATCCCGCGGCGATCGGCCGAGGAGGAGCGCACCGACGCTCCGATGCCCGTCCGGCTCTTCGCGAACCAGCGCCCCTCCGACCTCGTCGGCTACGTGCCGCGCGGCCTCGAGAACGTCGTCGACGCAGCGCTCGCGCGACTCTCGGAGGCGGGCAAGCAGCCCCGCATCCCCGCCCGCATCAAGAAGGTCAAGGGCGCCCTGCGCGTGCAGCTGCTGATGCACGAGACCCGCGGCTGATCCGCGGATCCTCGCCGATCGGGACCCGTGCTGATAGCATGAACCGGTTCCGAATCCGAAAGCGGCCGCCGGCTGCAGCCGGATTCGAATCACGGAGCAGGCTGGCAGGAAGCTGGTCCTCGGTGGTGGAGTCCCGGACGGCGTCGATCGATCGGCGCAGCGACACACGGTCGCGGCAGCCCGGAGCTTTTCTACTGGTGGCCAGCACGAACGCCCTCCACACGACGGCACGGCGCGAAGCCCTGCCGTGGAATCGTCTCGATTCCTGACCGGAACGCTGCTCCGACGAACGCCGGCGCCCAGAAGGGGCGCCGCTGCAGACGTTAAGGAGACAGACCTCTTGGAAGGTCCTGAAATCACATTCGCCGAAGCCGTTCTCGACAACGGCTCGTACGGCACCCGCACCGTCCGCTTCGAGACCGGCCGCCTCGCGCAGCAGGCTCAGGGAGCGGTCGCCGCGTACCTCGACGAGGACACCATGCTCCTCTCGGCCACCTCGGCGTCGAAGAACCCGAAGGACAACTTCGACTTCTTCCCGCTGACCGTCGACGTCGAGGAGCGCTCCTACGCCGCCGGCAAGATCCCCGGCTCGTTCTTCCGTCGCGAGGGCCGCCCCTCGACCGAGGCGATCCTGGTCTGCCGTCTGATCGACCGGCCGCTGCGCCCCTCCTTCGTCGAGGGTCTGCGCAACGAGGTCCAGATCGTCATCACCGTCCTGAGCATCGCTCCCGACGAGTTCTACGACGCCCTCGCGATCAACGCCGCGAGCGCCTCGACCCAGATCTCGGGTCTCCCCTTCTCGGGTCCCGTCGCGGGTGTGCGCCTCGCGCTCATGTCCGACGGCTCGGGCAACGACCAGTGGGTCGCCTTCCCCAAGGCCTCGCAGCTCGAGAACGCCGTCTTCGACCTCACCGTCGCGGGCCGCGTCGTCACCAACGAGGACGGCTCCTCGGACGTCGCCATCATGATGGTCGAGGCCGAGGCCACCGAGCACTCCTGGAACCTCATCAAGGCCGGTGCCACCAAGCCCAACGAGGCCGTCGTCGCCCAGGGCCTCGAGGCCGCCAAGCCCTTCCTCCGCGCGCTCGTCGAGGCGCAGGCGAAGCTGGCCAGCTCGACGGCCAAGCCCGTCCGCGACTACCCGGTGTTCCTGCCCTACACGCAGGAGACCTACGACAACGTCGCCGAGCTCAGCTACGACGAGCTCGTCCGCGTCTACCAGATCGCCGACAAGGTCGAGCGTCAGGACGCCGACGACGCCCTCAAGGCGAAGGTCAAGGAGCAGATCGCCGAGCGCATCGCGTCCGGTCAGCTCTCCGCCGAGTCCTACTCGCAGGTCTCCGGCGCGTACAAGTCCGTCACGAAGGTGGTCGTCCGCGGCCGCATCCTCCGCGACGGCGTGCGCATCGACGGCCGCGGCCTGGCCGACATCCGCCCGCTCGACGCCGAGGTGCAGGTCATCCCGCGCGTCCACGGCTCGGCGATCTTCCAGCGCGGAGAGACCCAGATCCTGGGCGTCACCACGCTGAACATGCTCAAGATGGAGCAGCAGATCGACTCGCTGTCGCCCGTCACGAAGAAGCGCTACCTGCACCACTACAACTTCCCGCCGTACTCGACCGGTGAGACCGGTCGCGTCGGGTCGCCGAAGCGTCGCGAGATCGGGCACGGCTTCCTCGCCGAGCGCGCCCTCGTGCCGGTGCTGCCGAGCCGCGAGGAGTTCCCCTACGCGATCCGTCAGGTCTCCGAGGCGCTGAGCTCCAACGGCTCGACGTCGATGGGCTCCGTCTGCGCGTCCACCCTGTCGCTGCTCAACGCCGGTGTGCCGCTGCGCGCCCCGGTCGCGGGTATCGCGATGGGCCTCGTCTCCGACGTGGTCGACGGCCAGACCCGCTACGCGGCGCTGACCGACATCCTCGGCGCCGAGGACGCGCTCGGCGACATGGACTTCAAGGTCGCCGGCACCTCCGAGTTCGTCACGGCCATCCAGCTCGACACGAAGCTCGACGGCATCCCGTCGTCGGTCCTCGACGCCGCGCTCAAGCAGGCCAAGGACGCCCGCACCACGATCCTCGCGGTGCTCACGGCTGCCATCGACCAGCCCGACGAGATGGCCCCGACGGCGCCCCGCGTGATCTCGGTCCAGATCCCCGTCGACAAGATCGGCGAGCTGATCGGCCCCAAGGGCAAGACGATCAACGCGATCCAGGACGAGACCGGCGCCGACATCTCCATCGAGGAGGACGGCACCGTGTACATCGGCGCCGTCGACGGACCGTCGGCCGAGGCCGCTCGCGCCCAGGTCAACGCGATCGCGAACCCGACCAACCCCGAGGTCGGCGAGCAGTTCCTCGGAACCGTCGTCAAGCTCGCGACGTTCGGTGCGTTCGTCTCGCTCCTTCCCGGCAAGGACGGACTGCTGCACATCAGCGAGGTCCGCAAGCTCGCCGGTGGCAAGCGCGTCGAGAACGTCGAGGACGTGCTCGGTGTCGGCCAGAAGCTCCTGGTCCAGATCACCAAGATCGACGACCGCGGCAAGCTCTCCCTCGCGCCCGTCGTGGCCGAGGAGGCGGAGGCGCTCGTCGTCGCCGTCGAGGAGCCCGTCGAGAGCTGATCCCTCCCGCACGATCGCGACGCCCGTCCCACCTCCGGTGGGGCGGGCGTCCGTCGTCGCCCCGCCATGGGCCGTCCCACCTCCGTGGGGCGGGCGTCCGTCGACTTCCCACCATGGGGTACGGTGGCCGGACCGTGCCGTCGCACCGCCCCGACCGGAGGATCCCGTGACCGACCCGACGCCCCTGGCCACCGAGCTGGAGACGCCTCCTCCGTTCCGCACTCTGGGTCGCACCGGCCTCCCGGTGCATCCGCTGGCCCTCGACGGCTCCGTCTTCGGCTGGGCCACCGCCATCGACGACACGACGGAGGCGCTCGACGCCTTCGCCGCGCTGGGCGGCACCCTGATCTCGACCGCCGACCACTACGCCACCGGTCGCAGCGAGTACATGATCGGCCGCTGGCTCGAGGCGAGCGGCGCCCGGGCGCGGATGCTGGTCGCCACGAAGGTCGGCCGCCACCCCGACGCTCCCGGCCTTGCCGCCGCCGACGTCACCGCCGCCGTCCACGGCTGCCTCGAGCGGCTCGGCACCCGGATCGACCTGCTGTCCTTCGACAGCGAGGACCCCGAGGTGCCGATCGAGGAGAGCCTGGCCGCCGTCGCGCCGTTCCTCGCCGACGGCTCGGTCGGAGCTCTCGGCGCCGCGCACTTCAGCGGCGCAGCCCTCGCCGAGGCCCAGGAGGCCGCGAGCAGGCTCGGCCTGCCGCCCTTCTCGGTGGTCATCGCCGAGTACAACCTGATGGAGCGCGGCGCCTACGAGAGCGATGTCGCTCCCGAGGTCGAGCGGCAGGGTCTCGCGACCCTCGCGCGCCTCCCGCTCGCGAGCGGCTACCTCACGGGCCGGCTCCGCCATCGCTCGGACGAGCCGGAGTCGGTGATGTTCGAGGCCGCCGTCGACTACGTCGGCCGGCACGGCAACCATGTGCTCAGCGTCCTCGACGAGGTGTCGGAGGCGCACGGCACGAACCCGGGCACCATCGCCCTCGCGTGGGTCCTCTCGCACCAGGAGGTGGCGGCCGCCGTCATCCGCGCGCGAGGAGCCGCAGACCTCGAGGCGGTCTTCGGTGCCGCAGCGATCCCGCTCACGCGCAGCGACATCGCGCAGCTCGACCGCGCGTCGGCCTGACGGGCCGGGCGCCCGCAGAGGAGTTCGCCCGCACCCGGCCCGTCGCCGCCGTCCGCGTCAGCGTCGGAGGATCCGCGCCTCCCACGGCCCGAGCGTCGACCCCGAGGCGCCCTTCACGTTGCCGAGCACCGTCTCGGCGCCGGCCCACTCATCGAGCAGCGCGACCTCGAGCGGCTCGCCGGAGACGTTGCCGACGACCAGCAGCTCGTCGTTCCCCGACCGGGTGAAGGCGAACAGGCGCGGATGCTCCGCCTCGAGTAGGGCGAAGCGGCCGAGCTGCACCGTCTCGTCGGCGTGCCGGAGCGCGATCAGCGCGCGGTAGTACTCGAACACCGACCGCTCGGCGGCACGGTCGGCCTCGACATTCACCTCGGCGTGGTTCGGGTTGACCGGGATCCAGGGCTCGCCGGTGGTGAATCCGGCCTGCGAGCCCGCGTCCCACTGCACCGGCGTGCGGGCGTTGTCTCGGCTCTGCGCGCGGAGCCCGGCGAGCACCGCCTCCGGATCCTCGCCTCTCTCGTCGACGGCCTCGGCGTAGTAGTTCAGCGATTCGACGTCGCGGAAGTCGTCGATCCCCGAGAACGGCACGTTGGTCATGCCGATCTCCTCGCCCTGGTAGATGTAGGGCGTGCCGCGCTGCAGATGCAGGAGCGTCGCCCACAGCGTCGCCGACTCGTAGCGCCACGCGCCGTCGTCGCCGAACCGCGAGACGAGCCGCGGCTGGTCGTGGTTGTTCAGGTAGAGGCTGTTCCAGCCCTTCTCGGCGAGTCCGTCCTGCCAGCGGGCGAGGTTCGCCTTGAGCGCGACGAGGTCGAGCGGCACCGGATGGAACTTGTCGACACCGTGGTCGATCCCCACGTGCTCGAACTGGAAGACCATGTCGAGCTCGCCGCGCTCGGGATCGGTGACGAGCGCCGCCTCCTCGAGGGTGACGCCGGGCATCTCGCCGACGGTCAGGTAGGCGCCCTCGCGACCGGCGAACACCTCCCGGTGCATCTCCTGCAGGTACTCGTGCAGTCGGGGCCCGACTCCGCCCACGATCCCGGAGCCACCGGCCTCGCCGTCGATCTGCTCGACGTCCTTCGAGACGAGGTTGATGACGTCCATCCGGAAGCCGTCGACCCCGCGGTCGAGCCACCAGGTCATCATCGCGTGCACCGCGTGGCGCACCTCGGGGTTCTCCCAGTTGAGGTCGGGCTGCTGCACCGCGAAGAGGTGGAGGAAGTACTCGTCGGTCGCCGGGTCGAGGGTCCATGCCGGCCCCGAGAAGTACGAGCGCCAGCCGTTGGGCTCGGCGACGTCGAGCCGCGCGTCCGAGGCAGCGTCGAGCTCGCGATGCTGCTCGAGCGGCGTGCGACCGCGGCGCCACCAGTACCAGTCGCGCTTCGGATCCTCCTGCGACGAGCGCGACTCGACGAACCACGCGTGCTCGTCGCTCGTGTGGTTCACCACGAGGTCCATCACGATCCGGATGCCGCGCTCGTGCGCCTCGGCCAGCAGCAGGTCGAACTCGGCGAGCGAGCCGAACAGCGGATCGATGTCCTGGTAGTCGGAGATGTCGTAGCCGTTGTCGTGCTGCGGCGACGGAGAGATCGGCGAGAGCCAGATCACGTCGACGCCGAGATCGGCGAGATGGCCGAGTCGTGCGCGGATGCCGCCGAGGTCGCCGATGCCGTCGCCGTTCGAGTCGGCGAACGAGCGGGGATAGATCTGGTAGACGACGGCGCTGGTCCACCAGGGCACGGTCGGGGTGAGGGGCTCCATGACGGTGAATCTAGCCGCGACGACCGACACTCCGGGTGCCGCCGCACCGCCGTCGCCCCCCAGGCTGCGAGCGTGTAACGATCGGGTAAATCGTCTCCGACCGCCTCCGAGCGCCGTGGCTCCACTCGACTACTCTCGCTTGTGGCGGGCACCCGAGCCGCCGCAAGGAGAGTGGTGGCGTGCCGAGGGTCAAGGTCGGCGCCGTGCGCCCCTCGACTGTCGAACCGGTCGTCGCGCACACCCAGCGCCGCCCGCTCGGCGAGAGCAGCCAGGCCCTGTTCCCCCTCGTCCTCGACGCCGCGGCGATCTGCCGCGCAGCCGTCGACTCCTCCGTCCTGCTCGATCGCTACGCGGCCTGGGGCGGCAACGCCCTCGTCGCGACCGACGGCGGTTCGGCCGAGGCCGAGTCGGCCGTGGGCGGCTGGCTGTCCGGACGCCGCGACCGCGACCGCCTCCTCCTGATCGGCCGCTTCGGCGCCCCCACCGGGACCGCGGCCTCGCCGCGCGCGCTGGTGAGCAGGGTCGAGGAGTCGCTGCGCCGCCTCCGCACCGACCGCCTCGACGTCCTCGCCGTGCGCCCCGACGGCGCGGGCCGCCTCGACGAGCTGCTCGCGGCCGCCGAGGTCCTGCTGGCGCGCGGTACGGCGCGCTCGGTCATCGCCTCCGGCTTCGCCGCGGAGGAGCTCTTCGAGGCCCGGGTCATGGCGGGCCACGGCCTCCCGCGCTTCGCCGCCGTCGAGGTCGGCTACAACCTGCTCGAGCGCGCCGAGGCCGAGGGCGACCTGGGCCTGGTCGCGGCCGGCCAGGGGCTCTCGCTGGTCTCGACCGTGCCGCTCGCACACGGATTCCTGCACGGGATCGCGCGCAGCCGCAAGGAGCTGAGCAGACTCCCCGACGGGCACCGCGCCGCCGCGCACGCCGGTCGCCGCGGCCGCCGCGTGCTGGCGACCCTCGAAGCGATCGGCGTCGAGCTGTCCGCGGCCCCCGCCGCCGTCGCCCTCGCCTGGCTGCTGGCGCGCCCCCGGCTCGTCGCGGCAGCTGTCGCTCCCAGGAGCACGCCCGAGGTCGACGCCTTCGTCCGCGCGGTCTCGCTCGACCTCGACGAGGGCCATCTCGCCGCCCTCGAGCGCGCCCGCCGCTGACGCGCGGCGCCTCGCGCCATCGAGCCGGTCGGCCGCTCCCGCGTGGCCTACGCTGGGTCGGATGAGCAACGGCGTGGCACTCCCTCTCGAACAGCCGGAGACGACCATCGGAGCCGCAGGCGGGTCCCTGGTCCGCCGATCGGTCCTCCCGAGCGGAGTCCGCATCCTCAGCGAGGCGGTGCCCGGTGCCCGCAGCGCGACCGTCGGGTTCTGGGTCGCCGCGGGATCCCGCGACGAGGCCCCCGCCCGCGCGGGAGTCGGCGGCGCGCCCGGCACGCCGTCCAACTTCGGGTCGACGCACTTCCTCGAGCACCTGCTGTTCAAGGGCACCACCTCGCGCACGGCGCTCGACATCGCCGTGTCGTTCGACTCCGTCGGCGGTGAGCACAACGCGCTCACCGCGAAGGAGTACACCTGCTATTACGCCAAGATCCAGGACCGCGACCTCCCGATGGCCGTCGAGGTCATCGCCGACATGGTCACCTCCAGCCTGCTCGACCCGGTCGAGTTCGAGACCGAGCGCGGCGTGATCCTCGAAGAGCTCGCGATGGCGGACGACGATCCGGCCGATGTGGCGAGCGAGCGCCTGTTCGAGGCCGTCTTCGGCGAGCACCCGCTCGGGCGGCCCATCGGCGGCAGCGCGGCGACCATCGGCGAGGCGACCCGCGACGCGGTCTGGGCGCACTACCGCGCGGCCTACCGCCCGAACGACCTCGTCGTGACGGTCGCCGGGGCCGTCGACCACGAGGCGCTCGTCGCGCTGCTGAGCCGCGTGCTCGCCTCCGACGGCTGGGACCTCGCGACGCCGGCGTCGCCGGTCGCCCGTCGGGTCGGAGGCTCTGCCGCCTTCACGCGTGGCACCCCGCTCTCGATCGTGCACCGGCCGACCGAGCAGGCGAATCTGCTGATCGGCTTCCCCGGCCTCGCGGCGGCCGACGAGCGCCGCATGACGATGGGCGTGCTCAACTCGATCCTGGGCGGGGGGATGTCCTCCCGGCTCTTCCAGGAGGTCCGCGAGAAGCGCGGCCTCGCGTACTCCGTCTACTCCTTCGCCCCGTCGTACTCCGACGCCGGCATCTTCGGGCTCTCCGCCGCCTGCACCCCGGCGAAGGCCGGCACCGTCGCCGAGCTCCTGCTCACCGAGTTCTCCCGCCTCGCCGAGCACGGCGTCACCGCCGACGAGCTCCGCCGGGCGCAGGGTCAGCTCTCCGGAGCGGCCGCCCTCGCCCTCGAGGACTCGGACACGCGGATGTCCCGCCTCGGCCGCGCCGAGCTCACCTTCGGCGAGTTCGTCGACCTCGACGAGAGCCTGCGGCGCCTCGCGCGCGTCAGCGCGGACGATGTCCAGGCACTCGCGGCAGACTTGTCGAGGGGGCCGTCGTCGATCTCGGCCGTCGGCGCGGTCGACGACTCGACGTTCGCCGGCATCGTCGAGGTCGAGAGCGCTCCCGCGGTCTGAACGGATCGCACGACCGCTGACCGCGCATCGACGCGCCGCACCAGGGAGGGCCCCGTGTCCCACTACATCTACCTCGTCCGTCACGGAGAGCAGCAGGACGCCGAGCACGGGCTCCCCGACGGCCCTCTCTCGGCGAGGGGCGAGCGCCAGGCGCGGCTGATCGCCGAGCGCCTCGGCGGCGTGCCGTTCACCGGAGCCTGGCACTCGCCGCTGCGCCGGGCGGAGGAGACGGCCGCGCGCTTCCAGGCCGTCCTGCCGGGGCTGTCGATCGAGCCGTCCTCGCTGCTCTTCGACTGCATCCCCTCCGGCCCCACGCCCGACATGCCCCGCTCGTTCGAGCCGTTCTTCGGCAGCGTGACGCCGGCCGAGATCGAGGCGGGGCACGCGCAGATGCAGGATGCCGTGGCCGAGTTCCTCGCGCCGTCGCGAGAGGACCGCCACGACCTCCTGATCACCCACAACTTCGTCATCGGCTGGTTCGTCCGCCACGTCTTCGACGCGCCCGACTGGCGCTGGCTGGGCGTCAACCAGGCGAACTGCGGACTCACGATCATCCGGGTGCGCTCGAGGAAGCCCCCGGTGCTGGTGGTGCACAACGACCTCGCGCACCTGCCCGTCGAGCTGCGCACCGGCCTGCCCGAGGTTCAGCCGTACTAGCGTGACCGGGTGACACAGCCTCTCCTCCGCCCCGGCTCCGACCGCGACGTCGACGCCTGCGTGGCGGTGTGGCTCGAGTCGCTCGAGGCCCGTGACGGCCGTGCGCCCGCCTCCGGTACCGAGGAGCGCGTCCGCGCGAAGCTCGGCGCCCCGCGTGTCTCGTTCGTCGTCGCCCAGGGCGACGGCCCGATCGACGGCTTCGCCCTCGTGTCGACCCCCGGGAGCGGATTCGCCGACGACCCGCCGGGAGCCGCGTACCTCTCTCTGCTCGCCGTGCGGCCGTCGGCCCAGGGGAGGGGGCTCGCTCGGCGGCTGCTCCGGGCCGCGGAGCGGGATGCGGCGGCCGTGGCGGACGAGGCCGTCCTGCACGTCCTGACCGGCAACGCGGCCGCCCGCGCCCTCTACGCCTCCGCGGGCTGGACGCAGGCGGGGGAGGAGTTCCCGCATCCGCTCTCGGGTGCCCCCGTGATCTCGCTGCGGCGACTCCTCGGCGACTGATCGTGCGGGCGACTGATCGTTAGGCTGAGCGGGTGACTACCTCCGTCGCCGTGGTCGGCGCGTCCGGCAAGCTCGGCTCCCTCACCTGCTCCCTCATCGAGGCGTCCGACGCCTTCGAGCTCGTCGCACGCCTGGGCTCCCGGAGCGATCCGCGCGAGATGCTCGCCGCCGACGTCGTCGTCGATATGACCGTGCCGGCCGTCAGCCAGGGGATCGTCGACCTCGCCGTGGCGCACGGCCGCAAGGTGCTCGTCGGCACCTCCGGCTGGACGGGCGACCGGATCGCGACCCTCCGCCGCTCGGTCGAGGCCCAGCCCGACGCCGGCGTCGTCATCATCCCCAACTTCTCGCTCGGCTCGGTCGTCGCGACGGCCCTCGCGACCGTCGCCGCGCAGTTCTTCGACGCGACCGAGATCATCGAGACCCACGGCGCGCGCAAGGTCGACTCGCCGTCCGGCACCGCCGTGCGGACGGCCGAGCTCATCCTGCAGGCCCGTGCCGAGCGGGGACCGGTGGAGGCGCCGCACACCGACCAGCGCGCTCGCGGCCAGCAGGTGGCCAGCATCCCGGTGCACAGCCTGCGGCTGCCCGGTGTGGAGGCGCGCCAGGAGGTCGTCTTCGGAGGTACCGGCGAGACCGTCACCATCCGGCACGACACGTCGTCGCCCGCGTCCTACGAGGCGGGCATCCTCCGGGCGCTCCAGGCCGTTGTGACGACCTCGGGAGTCGTCGTGGGCCTCGACGCGCTGCTCGATCTCCGCGCCGCGTTCGATGCGGCACCGCTCGCAGTGCGGGTGTCCGACGAGCCTCTCGTGTCGGACGACGTCCCCTCCGGCCAGGCGGCCGCGGCGACGAGCACGCCGTGAGGACTCGCATCGGCGTCGGCCTGATGGCGGTCCTGCTCGCCCTCTACCTCTTCGTCTGCCTCCAGTACTCGGTCGTCGCCTTCGCCGCAGGCACCGTGCCCGGCATCGTGATGGGTGTCGGGCTCCTGATCCTCGGCGGGATCGGCGTCTGGGGTCTGGTGCGCGAGCTGCTCTTCGGCGTCCGCGCCGAGCGGCTCGCCCGCCGGCTCGAGCAGGAGGACGCGCTCCCGCAGGAGGTCGTCGACTCGCGTGAGAGCGGGCGCCCCCTCCGCGAGGAGGCCGATGCGCTGTTCCCTCGCTACGCCGAGGAGGTCGACGCCCATCCGGAGAGCTGGCGCGCCTGGTACCGCCTGGGTCTGGTCTACGACGCCAGCGGCGATCGCAAGCGCGCCCGCGGAGCGATCCGCCGCTCGATCGCCCTCGAGCACGAGGCCCCTGCCTGAGCGGACTAGTTCAGGACCCAGCCGAGCGCTTCGGCGACAGTCCTGTGCCGGAACACGAAGCCGTCGTCGAGCAGCCGCTGGGGCACGAGCTGCTGGCTCGAGAGCAGCAGCTCGTGGCCCGCGTCCCGCAGGGCGAGCTCGATGATCTTCTCCGGCACGGCCAGTTTGAACGGCCGGTGCAGCTGCTCGGCGAGCGTGCGCATGACGTCGTTCGCCGTCGCCGGGGTGGGCCCCGCGAGGTTGACCGGGCCGGAGAGCGTCGAGGTGAGGAGGTGGCGGATCGCCGCCGCCTCGTCGTAGAGGCTGATCCAGGGCCAGAACTGCGCGCCGCCGCCGAGCGGGCCGGAGAGGCCGAAGCGGGTGAGCGGCAGGAGCGGCTTCAGCGCGCCTCCCCTGCCGAGCACGAGGCCGGTGCGGATCGTGACGACCCGCGTGCTCTCGGGCGCGAGGTGAGCGGCCTGCTCCCAGCGCTCGACGACATCGGCGAGGAAGCCCTCGCCGCACGCGGACTCCTCCGTCAGCTCCTCGCCCGGCCGGTCGCCGTAGTAGCCGACCGCGGAGGCGTTCAGCAGGATCGTCGGGGGAGTGGTCGCCATCCGCATCGCGTCGGTGATCGTCTGCGTCGCCTGCACCCGTGAGTCGAGGATCTCGCGCTTGTACGACGAGGTCCACGGCAGGCGGCTGATCGAGGCGCCCGAGAGGTTGATCACGGCGTCGACGCGGTCGAGCACGCTGAAGTCGAGCATGTGCGAGGTCGGGGCCCAGTGGAACTCGTCCGGAGCCGTGGGCGCGTGCCGCACGAGCCGGAAGATCTCGTGCCCGTCAGCACGCAGCTGTGCGGTCAGCTCGGAGCCGATCATCCCGCTCGCGCCCGAGATCAGCACCCGGAGACGGCGGGGCGTCTGCTGTTCCGTGTCGGTGTCCGGCAGCACCGTGGGGCGCTGCTCGGAGGACCGGTGCGACCGGCGCGCGGATCCGGCGGTCGCGTCGGCTCCGTCGTGATCGGAGTGCCGTGCGGATGAGTCGCTCATGATGCCTCCTGAGGCTCGTCGCGGGCGGCCCGCGAGGCAGGTCAAGCCTAGGACGTCAGGCCCGGGAGCCCGCCGAGCGCCCGAGCAGCCGGGCGCGCACCAGGAGGAGGTACAGCTCGCAGCCGAGGCAGAGACCGAAGGCGGCGTTGAGGAAGGCGGCGAGGAACGCGATGGCCGCCGCGACCGGGACCGCTCCCGGGACTCCGGCGAGGTGCGCCACGGCTCCCGCTCCCGTGACGATCAGGCCGATGAGCTGGGCGAACCGCGGCGGCCGGGCGTCCTCCCACTCGGTCGGCGGTGCGAGCCGCGGCCGCACGAGGTGACGGAAGACGACGGCCCACGGCCCCGAGCCGACTCCACGCGCCGCCGACCAGGCGAACAGCGCGGCGAGGGCGAGCAGCAGGAGGAAGCCGGGTTGCGCGAGTCGTGCCGCCACGTCGCTCGCCGTCGGTGCGGCGAGGCCGAGGCCCACCGTCGCGAGCAGGAGGAGCGCCGTGATCGACGCGGCGAAGCGCGGCCCGCGCGGGTCGACTCGGCCACGAGGGGGTGCGGTGCTCATCGTGCGGTCTCCAGTCGGTCGAGCTCGTCGAGGACGACGGCGCGGGTCGGGGCGCCGCCGATGCGGCTCCGGGGGATCCCGCCGGCGTCGAGCACCAGCAGGGTCGGGGTCTGCCGCACGCGGAAGCGGTCGGCGAGGTCGGCGCGGTGCGTCAGATCGACGTCGAGGTGCACGACTCCCGGGCGCTGCCGGGCGACATCGGTCAGCATCCTGCGCACGGCCGGGCAGCGGGTGCAGAACTCGGTCGAGAACTGGACGACGGTCGCGACGCCTCCGAGGACCGCGCCCTCGACGAGGCCTGCGGGATCGACCGGGTCGATCGCGGCCGTGGGGCGGACGCGCCCGGCCGAACGCCGATGAGCGAGACCGAGGGCGGTCGCGAGCGCGACGAGCGCCAGCAGCGAGGCCGCGATGACGAGGGGATCCACGGTTCGACGCTACGTCGAGCGGCCGCGGCGAAGCGGTTCGTGACGCCGTGAGACGTCGGAGCGTGCTCTAGGGTCGAAGCCGTGACCGAGCAGAACGCCCCCGACGGCGAGTTCACCTTCCGCTCCGATGTCGTCGTCGAGCTGATCAGGTCGAACGCCCACGACTCCGACGTCCTCTTCGCGGCCCGCGTCTCGACGCAGGGCGAGCAGACCCTCGCCGCCGCCCTCGACGAGGAGGACGCCGACGCCGAGAAGCAGCGCAAGCGCGACCGCGGCCTCATCAACTACCTGATGCGCGACCGGCACGGCTCTCCGTTCGAGCACAACTCGATGACCTTCTACGTGCAGGCGCCGATCTTCGTCTTCCGTGAGTTCATGCGGCACCGCATCGCCTCCTACAACGAGGAGTCGGGACGCTACCGCGAGCTCCGGCCCGTCTTCTACGTGCCCGGCCCCGAGCGCAACCTGGTGCAGGTCGGCAAGCCCGGCGCCTACTCCTTCGAGCCCGGCACCCCCGAGCAGACCGAGCTCGTCGTCGCCGAGACCCGCCGCGCCAGCATCCAGGCCTTCGAGGCCTACCAGCGGATGCTCGCGCAGGGTGTCGCCCGCGAGGTCGCCCGCATCGTCCTGCCGCTCAACATCTACTCGTCGATGTACGTGACGCTGAACGCCCGCTCGCTGATGAACTTCCTCTCGCTGCGCACCAAGCGCGAGGACTCGACGTTCCCCTCCTTCCCGCAGCGCGAGATCGAGATGGCCGCCGAGCAGATGGAGCAGCACTTCGAGCAGCTGATGCCGCTGACCGCCGCCGCCTTCACCGCGAACGGCCGCGTCGCCCCGTAGCCCCCGGCCCGCCACCTGATCGACTCCGACCGCCCCGCGCCGACCCGATACCCTGATGCTCGTGTCAACTCCGGAGAATCCTTTCGGCCAGGTCCTGGTCGCCCTGGTCACCCCGTTCACCGCCGACGGCGAAGTCGACTGGCCCGGCGTCGAGAAGCACATCGACGACTGCATCGGCGCGGGCGCCGACGGCATCGTGGTCACCGGCACCACGGGCGAGACGAGCACGCTCACCGACCCCGAGAAGATCCGTCTCGTCGAGGTGGGCAAGGCCGTCGCCGCGGGCCGCGCGAAGATCATCACGGGAGGCGGCTCCAACGAGACCGCGCACGCCATGCAGCTCGCGCGTCAGAGCGAGAAGGCCGGCGCCGACGGCAACATGATCGTCACGCCGTACTACAACAAGCCCACGCAGGCCGGCATCCTCACGCACTTCCGGATGATCGCCGACGCGACCGATCTGCCCGTGATCCTGTACGACATCCCGGGCCGCACCGGCGTCCCCATCCGCTACGAGACGATCCTCCGCGCGGCGAAGCACCCCAACATCCTCGCGGTGAAGGACGCCAAGGGCGACCTCTCCGAGGTGAGCCGCGTGCTCAACCAGACCGACCTGATGTACTTCTGCGGCGACGACGCCAACGTCCTCCCCGAGCTCGCGATCGGCGCCACGGGACTGATCGGCGTGACGGCGAACATCGCGGCCTCGCCGTACCGCACGATCGTCGATGCCGTGAACGCGGGCGATCTGCACGCCGCGACCCGCGCGCACCAGCAGCTCGAGCCGCTCGTCCGCGCCGTCATGACCCACGTCCCCGGCACCGTCGCGGCGAAGTACATCCTGCACGGCCTCGGCCGCATCTCCTCCCCGCGCGTGCGCCTGCCGCTCGTCGGCCCCGAGGAGTCGGAGGCGGCGCTCATCGAGGACGAGCTCGGCCTCGTCCGCGACATCCCCGGAGTCGACTTCCGCAACTTCCGGCCCGACCGCAACGCGGCGGCCGGCGGAGCCCTCCCGAAGATCGCGGGCACGACGCGCTGACGCCGCTCCCACCCCGCCACGACACCAGAGGAGGGCTCATGCCCGGTTCCGTGATCATCCCCGCGCCGCCGGCGCCCGGGACCCTGCGGATCATCCCTCTGGGCGGTCTCGGCGAGATCGGCCGCAACATGACGGTCTTCGAGATCGACGGCAAGATCCTCGTGGTCGACTGCGGAGTCCTCTTCCCGGAGGAGAACCAGCCGGGCGTCGACCTGATCCTCCCCGACTTCAGCCCGATCGAGGACCGGCTCGACGACATCGTCGGAGTGGTGCTCACGCACGGGCACGAGGACCACATCGGAGCCGTCCCGTACCTCCTCCGACTCAAGCGCGACATCCCGCTGATCGGCTCGACGCTGACCCTCGCCCTGGTCGAGGCGAAGCTCAAGGAGCACCGGATCACGCCGTACACGCTGACGGTGAAGGAGGGGGACGTCGAGAACCTCGGCCCCTTCGAGCTGGAGTTCGTCGCGGTCAACCACTCCATCCCCGACGCCCTGGCCGTCGCGATCATCACCGACGCCGGCTCGGTGCTGCACACCGGCGACTTCAAGATGGACCAGCTCCCGCTCGACGGCCGGATCACCGATCTGCGCGCCTTCGCCCGGCTGGGCGAGGAGGGCATCGACCTCTTCCTGGTCGACTCGACCAACGCCGACGTCCCAGGATTCACCCCGAGCGAGCGGGACATCGGCCCGGTGATCGAGGCGGTGATCGCCAAGGCCACGCGTCGCGTCATCGTCGCGAGCTTCTCGAGCCACGTCCATCGCGTGCAGCAGGTGCTCGACGCCGCGCACGCCAACGGACGCCGCGTCGCACTCCTCGGCCGCTCGATGGTCCGCAACATGAGGATCGCCGCCGATCTCGGCTACCTGAAGGTGCCGCAGGGCGTCCTGATCGACGTCAAGAAGGCCGGCGACATCCCCGAGAACGAGATCGTCTACATGTCGACCGGGTCGCAGGGCGAGCCGATGGCGGTCCTCAGCCGGATGGCGAACCGCGACCACCAGATCGCGCCGGGGGAGGGCGACACCGTCATCCTCGCCTCGAGCCTGATCCCGGGCAACGAGAACGCCGTCTACCGCGTGATCAACGGCCTGACGAAGCTCGGCGCGACCGTCGTGCACAAGGGCAACGCGAAGGTGCACGTCTCGGGCCACGCCGCGGCGGGCGAGCTGATCTACTGCTACAACATCCTCAAGCCGACCCACGTGATGCCCGTGCACGGCGAGTACCGCCACCTCGTCGCCAACGCGAAGCTCGCGCAGGACACCGGGATCCCGGAGGAGAACACGATCGTCGCCGAGGACGGCACCGTGGTCGATCTCGTCGACGGAACGGTGACGGTCGTCGGCCGGCTCGACCTCGGCTTCGTCTACGTCGACGGCTCATCGGTGGGCGAGATCACCGACGCGGATCTCAAGGACCGCAGGATCCTCGGCGAGGAGGGCTTCATCTCGATCATCGTCGTGGTCGAGGCGGGCACCGGCCGCATCGTGGTCGGCCCCGAGATCCACGCGAAGGGCTTCGCCGAGGACGACCGGGTCTTCGACGAGGTGAGGCCCCGCATCGCGCAGGCACTCGAGGAGGCGGTGCAGGGCGGAGTGAGCGACCCCCATGCGCTCTCGCAGACGGTCCGGCGGGTCGTCGGACGATGGGTGAACACCCGCTTCCGCCGCCGCCCGATGATCGTCCCGCTGGTCATCGAGGCCTGAGCACCGCCTCCGTCTGGCCGATCGCTCGTCGAGCGGGCACACTGTGCGCGGGGGAACGTTGCACGACCCACCCGCCCGGAGGCCCGCATGGACTACCCGATCCGCTCCGCGCGCCGGGATGACGGCCCGTTCCTCGCCGACATGCTGGTGGAGGCGGCGAACTGGACAGCCGGATCCTCGCGCTCGAGGGTCGACGTCCTCGCCGAGGAGGCGACCCGGCGCTACATCGCGGGCTGGCCGCGCGCCGGCGACCTCGGCTCCGTCGCGGAGACGATCGACGGCGAGCGCATCGGCGCCTGCTGGACCCGGCTGTTCTCCTCCGCGATGCCCGGTCGCGGTTTCATCGCCTCCGGGGTCCCCGAGCTGACCCTCGGCGTCCGTCCCGTCTACCGCGCCCAGGGGGTGGGGCGTGCGCTGCTGCGAGCGGCGATGGCCCAGGCGCGAGCGGCCGGGTACGCGCGGGTCTCGCTGAACGTCGCCAGCGACAACTTCGCCCGCCGTCTCTACATCAGCGAGGGCTTCGCCGTCGTCACCGACCGCGGCGAGGCGGAGACCATGGTCGCCCTGCTCCGCTGACGCAGGCCCGGCGCGGGTCCGCGGGGTTGTCGGAGGCGACGGGTACGGTGGCCTCATGGCGACGAGCACCAAGACGACCTCCCGCGGGCGGGGGAGTGCCTCCGCGCGCTCCTCCACACCGCGTTCCGGCCGGGGCTCGGGGCGGGGTGCCTCCGAGAAGACCACCGTCGCCTTCGAGTCGGCCCCCCGCCCGAATCTCCTCGTCCGCCTCTGGATGACGCTGGCGCACGTGGTCGGCGGTGCCGCGCGAGCGCTCGGTCCCGAGCGGCTCGCGAAGGAGGAGCGCCGCGACGGCGTCCCCTTCCTCCTGGTCCTGCTAGGAGTCTCGGGTGCGGTCGTCGAGTGGTTCCTGGCCACCGATCCGGTGGCCAAGGTGCTCGACGCATGGACGTTCGGTGCTCTCTTCGGGCGGGTGGCCTACGTGCTCCCCGTCGTTCTCCTCCTCTTCGCACTCTGGCTGTTCCGGCACCCGAGCTCTGTCGACGACAACGGCCGCATCGGCGTGGGGCTCTCGTTCCTGCTGGTCGCCTCGGCGGGGATCTGCCACGCTCACCTCGGCGCTCCGGCACCCGGTGTCGGCATCGAGCTGATGGCCGCGGCCGGAGGCGTTCTCGGCTGGCTGGTCGGGGCGCCGCTGGTGGCGATCGCAACGGTTCCCGGAGCGACGGTCCTGCTCTCCGCGGTCATCCTGCTCTCGCTCTTCATCATCACCAAGACACCGCCGAACCGCATCGGTGCGCGCCTTCGCCAGCTCTACTCCTACCTCTTCGGCACGCCCGTCCTCGACGACGAGGAGCGAGCCCGCCTCAAGGCCGAGAAGGCCGAGGCGAAGGCGGCCGCCAAAGCGGAGGCCGAGGCCTCAGATGAGCAGGAGGACGGCGGTGAGCTGCCCTGGTGGCGTCGCACCGACTCCGGTCGCGAGGACGAGCCGACGGTGCAGACCGAGCTGCCGATCGACTCCCTCACCGAGGTCATCGACACGCCCAAGGGCCGTCGCGGGCGCGCCAAGGGCTTCGACACCGCGCTCGAGGAGCGCGAGGAGCCCGTCGATCCGCCGACCCGCTCCTACGCCACCGAGGTCATCACCGAGGCCGAGAGCGCCGAGGCCGCACTCGCGCGGTTCGAGAAGGGCAGCGGCACCCGCCCCCTGCCGGGCGTCGTCGACGATGATGCGACCGGAGTCATCACCCTCGATGATCTCGATGTCGCGCCCGTGGTCCCGGTACCGCCCGTCATCGAGACAGGGCCGATCGCCCCGCTCCCCGACGCCGACCCGACCGCCGAGTTCGACTCCTCGTTCGAGGACGACGCCCCCTACCGCCTGCCCTCTGCAGCGGCGCTGTCCACCGGCACTCCGTCCAAGGCGCGCTCCGCGGCGAACGACGAGATGGTCCACGCGATCACCACGGTCCTGCAGCAGTTCAACGTGGACGCGACCGTGACCGGCTTCTCCCGCGGTCCGACGGTCACGCGCTACGAGATCGAGCTCGGCCCGGGCGTCAAGGTCGAGCGCGTCACGGCGCTGAGCAAGAACCTGTCGTACGCGGTCGCCAGCAACGAGGTCCGCATCCTCTCGCCGATCCCGGGCAAGAGCGCCATCGGCGTCGAGATCCCCAACTCCGATCGCGAGATCGTGTCGCTCGGCGACGTCCTGCGGTCGGGTGCGTCGACGTCCTCCACGCACCCGATGACGATCGGCGTCGGCAAGGACGTCGAGGGCGGGTACGTCGTCGCGAACCTCGCCAAGATGCCCCACCTCCTCGTCGCCGGCTCGACCGGCTCGGGCAAGTCCAGCTTCGTGAACTCGATGATCACGAGCCTGCTCATGCGGGCGCGTCCGCAGGACGTCCGCATGGTCCTGATCGACCCCAAGAGGGTCGAGCTGACGATCTACGCGGGCGTCCCGCACCTGATCACGCCCATCATCACGAACCCCAAGAAGGCGGCAGAGGCGCTGCAGTGGGTCGTCAAAGAGATGGACATGCGGTACGACGACCTCGCGTCGTTCGGGTTCCGACACATCGACGACTTCAACGCGGCCGTGCGCGGCGGAGACCTGAAGCTCCCCGCGGGCAGCAACCGCGTCCTCAAGCCCTACCCCTACCTCCTCGTGGTCGTCGACGAGCTCGCCGACCTGATGATGGTCGCCCCACGCGACGTCGAGGACTCGATCGTGCGCATCACCCAGCTCGCGCGCGCCTCGGGCATCCACCTCGTCCTCGCGACCCAGCGTCCGAGCGTCGACGTCGTGACCGGCCTGATCAAGGCGAACGTGCCGAGCCGGCTGGCGTTCGCCGTCACCAGCGTCACCGACTCCCGCGTCATCCTCGATCAGCCCGGAGCGGACAAGCTCATCGGGCAGGGCGACGGACTCTTCCTCCCGATGGGCACCAACAAGCCCATGCGCGTGCAGGGGGCGTGGGTCCGCGAGGACGAGATCGCGAAGGTCGTCGAGCACGTCACGCGCCAGGCGCAGCCCGAGTACCGCCAGGACATCACCGTGCAGGCGCAGCGCAAGGAGGTCGACTCCGACATCGGGGACGACCTCGAGCTGCTGATCGCGGCGGCGGAGCTGGTCGTGAGCACGCAGTTCGGCTCGACCTCGATGCTGCAGCGCAAGCTCCGCGTCGGCTTCGCCAAGGCCGGCCGCCTGATGGACCTCCTCGAGTCGCGCGAGGTCGTCGGCCCCTCAGAGGGCTCGAAGGCGCGCGACGTCCTCGTCTCCGGCGAGCAGCTGCCGGCTGTGCTCGAGCGGATGCGGGGTGGCGAGACGGGCGATGCCCTCCCCGCGCCGTCGGCGGTCGCCCCCGATCCCTACGAGGATCCGCTGGCCGAGCCGACCGGTCCGGCCGCGACCGACTACCACGACGACGACGAGGGCTCCTCGGACGACGCCTGGGCCCTGACCGGACGCGACTGAGTCGTGATCCCCCGAGGCGACATCCCGACCACGACGAGCAACGGAGCACCATGAGCAGCCCGACGGCCGGAGTGCCTGCGCGCTCCGGCAACTGGAACCTCCCGAACGCGATCACCGTCGTCCGGATCCTCCTGGCGCCGCTGTTCTTCTGGCTGCTGCTGGCCGACAGCGGAGAGGACGGCGGTCTGCGGATCGCGGCGGCCCTGCTCTTCATCGTCGCGATCGCGACCGACGGGATCGACGGGCACATCGCGCGAAGCCGCGGGCTCGTCACGGACCTCGGCAAGCTCCTCGACCCGATCGCCGACAAGGTGCTCACCGGCGCCGCCCTCGTCGGGCTCTCGATCCTCGATGAGCTCCCGTGGTGGGTGACGATCGTCATCCTCGTGCGCGAGATCGGCATCACAGTGTTCCGCATGGCGGTCCTGTCCGACCGGGTCATCCCGGCCTCACGGGGCGGGAAGCTCAAGACCATCGTGCAGTCCGTCGCGATCTCGCTCGCCCTGCTCCCGCTCTGGCTCGTGCTCGGGGAGTGGGTGCACTGGCTCAACGGCATCACCATGACGGCGGCCGTCGTCCTCACCGTCGTGACGGGCATCGACTACCTCGCCGACGCGGCACGCCAGAGTCGCGCCGCTCGCAAGCGCCCGTGATCGCCGCGCCGCTGGTCAGAACGCTCGGGCAGCACGGTCTCGGTCTGGCGATCGCCGAGTCGCTCACGGGCGGTGCGCTGAGCTCGGCCGTCGTCGAGGTGCCGGGCGCCTCCGCCGTCTACCGTGGTGCGGTCGTCAGCTACGCGACCGATCTGAAGCACCGGCTGCTCGGGGTCGACGCTGCGCTGCTCGCCGAGCACGGCCCGGTCCACCCCGAGGTCGCCCTCCAGATGGCGCGCGGCGCGGCGTCGAGGCTCGGCACCGAGGGGGAGCGCACCGTCGGAGTCTCGACCACCGGGGTCGCCGGCCCGGACCCGCAGGGCGGCGCCGCGGTCGGCACGGTCTTCGTCGCCGTCGTGCTGGGCGATCTCGAACGAGTGCACGCGCTCCACCTCGAGGGCGATCGCGCGGAGATCCGATCGGCCTCCGTGAGTGCGGCGCTCGAGGCCGCGACCGAGCTCGTCACCTCTCTCGACCTGGGAATTCAGCCCCTTTCCTGATCAGTGCCGGATCGTGGAATGCCCCGCGTTTCGCCCCGGTTACATCTGACGTCGCTCACACGCAAAGTCCAGTCATCCGGTATTAGAGTCGACACACGAACCGGGTAGTGAACAGCTATCCGGTTCCTTCGTACTCAGCCCCCTCGATCAGAACGCTCCCTCGTGGCGCGTCCGGATCGCCCGGGCCGGACGAGGTCGCGGTTGACGTGGAGAAGGAGGGTCCAGTGGTTCTAGTTCGTCAGGAGATCGGCGATGTCCTCAGGGACTTTCGCCTGCAGAAAGGTCGCACGCTGCGTCAGGTGGCGAGCAAGGCGAGTGTCGCTCTCGGCTACCTCAGCGAGGTCGAGCGCGGTCAGAAGGAGGCGTCGTCCGAGATCCTCGCGTCGGTCGCCGATGCGCTCGACACGCCCATCTCGGTGATCATGCGAGAGGTCGGCGATCGCCTCGCCGTCATCGAGGGGATCGACACGATCCCCGACACCATCCCGGCCGACATGGTCGCCGGATTCGACGCGGACCTCATCGCCCAGTAGGCGGTTCCGCACCCCCACCTCCACCCACCGCACCCCGTTCCGCTTGAAGGGCGTCCGAGTCTCGACTCGGGCGCCCTTCGGCGTTCCCCGGGGCCGGCGTTCCCGGGGCTCGGGGTGGCCCGTTAGCGTGGGGGGATGCGATTGAGCGAGTTCCGTCAGCTGGTCGACGACGAGTTCGGTGCGGCGTACGCCCGTGTCCTCGTGTCGGACCTGGTGCTGACCGAGCTCGATGGCCGGACAGCGGAGCGGGCGCTGCAGGACGGCATCGAGGCGCGCGAGGTCTGGCAGGCGCTCTGCCGCGCCAATGATGTGCCCGAAGCGCGCTGGCACGGTATCGACCCGAAGAAGCGCCGCGACTGATCCCTCCGGCGCCGGCCCCTCGAGGAGGGTGCCGAAGCCGTGTTCGACACGCCGTACCCACTTCCTCGAACCCCTGTTCGATCAGGTCTAAGCTCCTCAACAGAAGCAGATGCCGCTCTCTCTCCACCGAGCGGCAGTCGCTCGGCCCCGATGTCGGAGGTCGGGCGTACCGTCGGGAACAAGTCAACGGACCTGCTTCACCGCCTTGTCGCATCCGGCCGGCGCACCGATCGGAGACACCGATCGGCCAGCCCGGCACGACGCGACAGCCTGTAGGCGATACCACCACGAGCACGAGAGCGAGACGGCCATGCCCAGTTCTTCAGACCGCGAGAAGTCCCTCGAGACTGCACTCGCCCAGATCGACCGCCAGTTCGGCAAGGGCGCAGTCATGCGCCTCGGCAGCGACGACCGCGCCCCGGTCGAGGTGATCCAGACCGGTTCGATCGCGCTCGATGTCGCGCTCGGCATCGGCGGCCTCCCGCGCGGGCGCATCGTCGAGATCTACGGCCCCGAGTCCTCGGGAAAGACCACGTTGACGCTGCACGCCATCGCGAACGCGCAGCGCAACGGAGGCATCGCCGCCTTCATCGACGCCGAGCACGCGCTCGACCCCGAGTACGCGAAGAAGCTCGGAGTCGACATCGACTCGCTGCTCGTGTCGCAGCCCGACACGGGAGAGCAGGCGCTCGAGATCGCCGACATGCTGGTCCGCTCCGGCTCGATCGACCTGATCGTCATCGACTCCGTGGCGGCCCTCGTGCCCCGCGCCGAGATCGAGGGCGAGATGGGCGACTCCCACGTGGGTCTGCAGGCCCGCCTGATGTCGCAGGCCCTCCGCAAGCTCACCGGCGGTCTCAACACCACCAACACCACGATGATCTTCATCAACCAGCTGCGCGAGAAGATCGGTGTCTTCTTCGGAAGCCCTGAGACCACCGCCGGTGGAAAGGCGCTGAAGTTCTACGCGTCCGTCCGCCTCGACATCCGCCGTATCGAGACGCTCAAGGACGGCACCGACGCGGTCGGCAACCGCACCCGCGTCAAGGTCGTCAAGAACAAGATGGCCCCGCCGTTCAAGCAGGCCGAGTTCGACATCCTCTACGGCATCGGGATCTCGCGCGAGGGCAGCCTCATCGACTTCGGTGTCGAGCACGAGATCGTCCGCAAGTCGGGCGCCTGGTACACCTACGACGGCGACCAGCTCGGGCAGGGCAAGGAGAAGGCGCGCCAGTTCCTCATCGACAACTCCGACATCGCGGCCGAGATCGAGAAGCGCATCCTCGTCAAACTCGGTGTCATCGCCGATCCGAACGCGAAGGTCGAGGCGGCTCCGGTCGCCATCGAGACCAAGCAGCCCGTGCGCAAGGGCGCGTAGATCGTGCGCGAGAAGGCCACGGAGGGGCCCGGAGGCCGCCCCGTGGCCTTCCTGCCCTGGGTGAAGGCCGACGCCCCGGCCGAACAGGAGGCTCCTTCGGAGCAGTCCGCGCCGGTCAGCACGATCGGACGCTCCGAGTCGCGAGCCGCGGCGGCCGAGCGCGTCGCCGAGCTGTCGGCGCACGTGGCGCGGCGATCGGCGAGCGAGGCGCGAGACGAGGCCCCCCGCGAGGAGGACGATCGCGAGATCGAGCTCGCCGCTCCGGAGGAGCCCGATCCCGAGCAGATCGCCGACCGCATCGTCCGCGGGCTCTCGCGCAAGAGCCTCTCGGTCGCCGAGGTCGAGGCGCGGCTCTACACCGAGGGCGTGGCCGAGAAGGATGCGCTCGAGATCCTCGAGCGGTTCGCGCGCTTCGGCTACCTCGACGACTACAAGATGGCCGAGCAGCTCGTGCTCTCCCTCCGCGAGCGCAAGAAGCTCGGCCGGTCGTCGATCCAGCAGGAGCTGAGGGGCCGCAAGCTCGATCCCGATGCGATCGCCTCGGCGCTCGACGAGTTCGACGGCGACGACGAGTACCGCACGGCCCTCGAGCTGGCGCGCAAGCGGCTCCCGAGCCTGCGGTCGCTCTCCGACGAGGTCGCTGAGCGCCGCCTGACGGGGTTCCTCGCCCGACGAGGGTACGGCGGAGCACTCGTCCAGCGGGTCGTGCGCGAGACCGTGCGACGCCCGGGGTCGAGCCCCCGCTTCCGCTGAGGCCGGCGACCGGTTCCCGAGTCACCGACGCGTAGAATCGCCACCCATGAGCACGCTCGGTCCGATCCCCACCCTCGCCGAGGCCCGTCCGCGGACCTACGAAGTGCGCACCTTCGGCTGCCAGATGAACGTGCACGACTCGGAGCGCCTGAGCGGTTCGCTCGAAGCGGCCGGATACGTGCCCGCCGATGGCGCCGAGGCCGACGTCGTCGTCATCAACACCTGCGCCGTGCGCGAGAACGCCGACAACAAGCTCTACGGCAACCTCGGTCACCTCGCGTCCGTCAAGCGGCGTCATGAGGGGATGCAGATCGCCGTCGGCGGCTGCCTCGCGCAGAAGGACAAGAACGTCATCCTCGATCGAGCGCCGTGGGTCGACGTCGTGTTCGGGACCCACAACATGGGCGCTCTCCCGAGCCTCCTCGAGCGGGCGCGGCACAACGAGGAGGCGCAGCTCGAGATACTCGAGTCGCTGGACGTCTTCCCGTCCACCCTCCCCACCAAGCGCGACTCGACGTACAGCGGCTGGGTCTCGATCTCGGTCGGCTGCAACAACACCTGCACCTTCTGCATCGTCCCTGCGCTCCGCGGCAAGGAGAAGGACCGGCGGCCGGGCGACATCCTCGCCGAGATCCAGGCCCTCGTGGACGACGGTGCGATCGAGGTCACGCTGCTCGGCCAGAACGTCAACTCGTACGGCGTCGAGTTCGGGGATCGGCAGGCGTTCTCGAAGCTGCTGCGCGCCGCCGGAGCCATCGAGGGTCTCGAGCGGATCCGCTTCACGAGTCCGCACCCCGCCGCCTTCACCGACGACGTCATCGACGCGATGGCCGAGACGCCGACGGTCATGCCCCAGCTGCACATGCCGCTCCAGTCGGGCTCCGACCGCATCCTCAAGGCGATGCGCCGCTCGTACCGCTCCGATCGCTTCCTCGGAATCCTCGACCGCGTCCGCGCGCGCATGCCGCTCGCCGCCATCAGCACCGACATCATCGTGGGGTTCCCCGGCGAGACCGAGGCCGACTTCGCCGAGACGCTCCGCGTCGTCGAGGAGGCCCGCTTCGCGTCCGCCTTCACGTTCCAGTACTCCATCCGTCCCGGCACTCCTGCGGCGACGCTGCCCGATCAGGTGCCGAAGGCGGTCGTGCAGGAGCGCTATGAGCGTCTCACCGCCCTGCAGGACGCGATCAGCGAGCGAGAGAACCGCACGGTCGTCGGTCGCGACGTCGAGGTGCTCGTCGCCACCGGTGAGGGGCGCCGCGACAGCGAGACGCACCGCCTGAGCGGCCGCGCTGAGGACAGCCGGCTGGTCCACTTCGATGTCCCGGACGGCTCCGAGCTGCCCCGACCGGGAGACGTGGTGTCGGTGCGGGTCACCCGCGCAGCTCCCTTCTACCTTCTGGCCGATTCGGTCGACGGAGCGCCGCTGCGTGTCCGGCGCACCCGTGCGGGCGACGCCTGGGACCGTGCCCAGGCCGAATCCTGCGGTGTCCCCGCTGCGGCGACTCCGGGAGTCGCGCCTCGGGTGTCGCTCGGCCTCCCGAGTCTGCGTGCCCGGACCGCGACGCTGACCACTCCGATCTACGACACCGCCGATGGCGAGCGCTGAGGCCGACCGGCCGTTGACCGACAGGCCCTTGGCCGACCGGCCCCTGAACGACGGAACCGGCGTCCTCGTCGTCGTCGGTGCGACCGGCACCGGCAAGTCCGAGCTGTCGCTCGATCTCGCTGACGCGATCCGGGCCTACGGTGGCGCGGCTGAGATCGTCAATGCCGACGCGATGCAGCTCTACCGCGGAATGGACGTCGGCACCGCGAAGCTCGCCCCGGCCGATCGGCGAGGAGTGCCCCACCACCTGCTCGACGTGCTGGACGTCACCGAGGAGGCCTCGGTCGCTCGGTATCAGCAGGAGGCGCGTCGCGTGATCGACGACGTGATCGAGCGGGGCGCCACGCCGATCCTCGTCGGCGGCTCCGGGCTGTACGTCTCCAGCGTCATCTTCGAGTTCACCTTCGCCGGCACCGACCCCGACCTCCGTCGCTCCCTCGAGGAGGAGGCGGAGCGCGAGGGCGCGGCGGTCCTGTTCACCCGCCTCCGGGCGATCGACGCCGAGGTCGCCGAGCGGATCGGCCCGTTCAACGTCCGGCGGATCGTCCGCGCGCTCGAGATAGCCGAGCTGACCGGCTCGCCGCACAGCGCTCTGATGTCGGACGAGCCCGTGTCGTGGCGCCCGTCGGAGGTGCTGATGCTCGAGGCCCCGCGCGAGGTCCTCGTCGAACGCCTCGATCGCAGGGTCGAGCGGATGTGGGCGGGCGGCATGCTCGACGAGATCGAGCGCCTCGTCCCTCTCGGTCTCGAGCGGGGCGTCACCGCCGGTCGGGCGATCGGCTACGCCCAGGCCCTCGCCCAGCGTTCGGGCGAGATGAGCGAGGAGGAGGCGATCGCCGCCACCCAGTCGCTCACCCGGCGCTACGCCCGCCGCCAGAACAGCTGGTTCCGGCGCTACGGGCACGCGCACCGACTGCCGTTCGACGCACCCGATCTGCTGGCGCGCGCGCTCGATCACGCACAGGTCCATCCTCCACGCCCTCGCTAGGCTGTCCGCCATGACGATCGAGCTGCACTTCACGAAGGGCCAGGGCACCGGGAACGACTTCGTGCTCTTCAGCGACCCGGACGGTGAGGTGGACCTCTCGCCCGCCCAGATCGCGATGATCTGCGATCGACACTTCGGTGTCGGTGCCGACGGCGTGATCCGCGCAGTGCGCTCGCGAGCCCTCCCCGAGGGCACTGCCGCCCTCGAGCAGGAGCCGGAGGCCGAGTGGTTCATGGACTACCGCAACGCCGACGGGTCGATCGCCGAGATGTGCGGCAACGGCATCCGTGTCTACGCGGCCTTCCTCCTGGCCGGCGGCCTCGCCGAGCTCGAGCCGGGCGACACCCTGCCCATCGGCACCCGCGCCGGCGTCCGGGACGTCACCCGCAGCGGTGCCGGCTTCCAGGTCGACCTCGGCCGCTGGGAGCTCGCGGGAGGCGAGCCCCTGGTCCGCGCCAAGGAGCTCAAGGTGGCGCGCCCCGGTCTCGGCATCGACCTCGGCAACCCGCATGTCGTCGTCGCGCTCAGCAACGACGAGGAGCTCGACTCCGCCGACCTGGTCTACATCCCGCAGATCGAGCCGGAGCCGGAGGACGGCGCGAACGTCGAGTTCGTGGTGCCCGGGGAGCCGCTGATCCACGACGGCGTCGGCCGCATCCGGATGCGGGTGCACGAGCGCGGCAGCGGTGAGACCCTCAGCTGCGGGACGGGCGCCGCCGCGGCCGCTCTCGCCGTCCGCTACTGGGCGGGCCCTCGCGCGCCCCAGTCGTGGCGCGTCGAGGTCGCCGGCGGCACGCTCGGAGTGACGATGTTCCCCACCGAGGAGGGCGAGCACGTCGGCCTCTCGGGGCCGGCCGACCTCGTCTACACCGGCACGATCCGGATCGACTGACGGCCTGCATCGACCGCCGCGATCAGAGCCGCGTCGTCCGGAGGATCCGGAATCCCTTCGCGGACGAGACCCGCTCGACCTCGAGACGGCTCTCGAACGCGTCGGTCATCCAGGTCTGGAGCGAGTCGGAGCCGAGGTTGCGCTGCACCACCAGCCACGCGTCGGCGCCGTCCTCGAGGCGGGGGAGCCAGCGCTCGAGCAGCGCGTGCAGCTCGTCCTTCCCGACCCGGATCGGCGGATTCGACCAGATGGTCCGGAATCGCAGCCCCTCGGGAACATCGTCGGGCAGCACGGCGTTGACATTGGTGAGGCCGAGTTCTGCGCAGTTGCGCCGGACGAGTTCGAGCGCTCGCTGGTTGACGTCGACCGCCCACACCCGGGCGTCGGGGGACTCGAGGGCGAGCGTGAGCGCGAGCGGTCCCCAGCCGCAGCCGAGATCGAGCAGATCCCCGTCGGCCGGGACTTCGGGAGCGGCGTTGAGCAGGACGCGGGTCCCGAGGTCGATGTGCCCGGGGCTGAAGACGCCTCCGGCGGTGGTGACCTCGAGGTCGCGACCGGCCAGACGGACCGAGATCCGGCGGGGTCGGAGATCACCGTCGGGAGTACTCGTGAAGTAGTGCTCGCCGGCCATGAGAAGAGAACTTATCAACACCCGAGGAGTTAGTGTTACAAGGATGACCGAAGACCTGAACGAGACCGACACGACCGACGCCGTGGATGTCGTCTCGCGGGTCCTGGCGAACGCGCAGTCGCGTTCGGCGGGCTACTCGCGCTTCGTCTCGGGCGGCGCGCAGGCGCTGCAGACCAGCGGCCACGGAGGCGAGAACTCCGACGGCGACCAGTTCGACCGCGAGGACCGGCAGGCGCTCCGCCGGGTGGCGGGGCTCTCGACCGAGCTCGAGGACGTCTCCGAAGTCGAGTACCGGCAGCTGCGTCTCGAGAACGTGGTGCTGATCGGCGTGTACTCGCAGAACTCGCTCGAGGACGCCGAGAACTCGCTGCACGAGCTCGCCGCACTGGCCGAGACGGCGGGAGCGACCGTCCTCGACGGCCTCCTCCAGCGCCGCCCGCACCCCGACCCGAGCACGTACCTGGGCAAGGGCAAGGCCGAGGAGCTCGCCTCCCTCGTCGCCGCCCTGGGCGCCGACACCGTCGTCGCCGACACCGAGCTCGCACCCAGCCAGCGGCGCTCGCTCGAGGACGTCGTCAAGGTGAAGGTGATCGACCGCACGGCCGTCATCCTCGACATCTTCAGCCAGCACGCCACGAGCCGCGAGGGCAAGGCGCAGGTCGAGCTCGCGCAGCTCGAGTACCTGCTCCCGCGCCTCCGCGGTTGGGGCGAGTCGATGTCGCGCCAGGCCGGAGGCCAGGTGGGCTCCGGCGCCGGAATGGGCTCGCGTGGACCGGGTGAGACGAAGATCGAGCTCGACCGTCGACGCATCCACACCCGGATGGCGCGGCTGCGCAAGCAGATCACCGCGATGAAGCCGGCGCGCGAGGCGAAGCGGGCGAACCGCAAGCGGAACGCGGTGCCTTCCGTCGCGATCGCCGGATACACGAACGCCGGCAAGTCGAGCCTCCTGAACCGGATGACCCACGCGGGAGTGCTCGTCGAGAACTCGCTCTTCGCGACTCTCGATGCGACGATCCGCAAGTCGCAGACCAGCGACGGCCGCCTCTACACGCTGGCCGACACCGTCGGCTTCGTGCGGGCGCTCCCGCACCAGCTGGTCGAGGCCTTCCGCTCGACGCTCGAGGAGGTCGCCGACTCCGACATCATCGTGCACGTCGTCGACGCCTCCCACCCCGACCCCGCTGGTCAGATCGCGACCGTCAGGGACGTCATCGGCGAGGTCGGTGCGCGCGGCATCCCCGAGATCATCGCCTTCAACAAGTCCGACCTCATCGACGACGGGGCGCGTCTCGTGCTCCGCGGGCTCGCTCCCGATGCGGTGTTCGTCTCGGCCCGCAGCGGCGAGGGGATGGACGAGCTGCAGGCGAGGATCGCCGAGATCCTCCCCGAGCCCGAGATCGAGATCGACCTGCTCGTGCCCTACGACCGCGGCGACGTGGTGTCGCAGCTGCACCGCAACGGGCGCATCCTCACGACGCAGTACGTCGAGGGCGGTACCCACGTGCGCGCGCTGGTGCACGCCGAGCTGGCCGGCTCGCTCGGCGAGTTCGCGGCTCCGCCGGCGGTCGTGGAGGCCTAGCAGGACAGTCCTCGATGCGCCCGTGACCCCGGAGAGATCCGCGGGTCGCGGGCGCTTCGTCGTCCGCGCGGACGATCGATCGACACACTCCGTCACGCCCGTTCACACCGCGTCACGCGAGTCGACGCCGCTGCTCGGCGTTCCTACTGTGGACCGCGAGGCGCCGGGTGCATCGCAGCGGACCGGGCTCAGGACGAGGGAACGGAGGGCTGCGTCGTGCCGACGAATCACGCGGGGCCCGCTCCGGAACCCCCCTGTCCCGGTCGCATCCCCTTCTCCTTCGAGATATACCCGCCTCGCACGACCGAGGGCACGGCGGCACTGCTGCGCACGGTGGACCGTCTGACCGAGGCCCGGCCCTCCTTCATCTCCGTGACCTACGGCGCCGGCGGCTCCTCCCGCAGTGCGTCCCTCGAGATCCTCCGCCACATCCACCGCAGCACCTCGGTCGAGGCGCTGGCCCACCTCACCTGCGTCGGCTCGACCCACGCCGAGGCGAGCCGCCTCGTCCACGAGTTCCTGGAGGCGGGGGTCACCCGGTTCCTCGCCCTCCGCGGCGATCCGCCGGTCGGCAGCCCCGATGGAGTGGATGTCGTCGGCGACTTCGGCAGCGCTGCCGAGCTGGTGCAGCTCATCCACCGCGTGCAGGCGGAGCGCGAGCCCTACGGCGCCGTGGCCGTTCCCGGGCAGCCGAACGCGCAGCGGGTCGACGTCGCCGGCCGTCCCCGCGCGCAGGTCGCCGTCGCGGCCTTCCCCAACGGCCATCCGCGGTCGCGCTCGCGCACGCAGGACCTCGACGCCCTGCTGGCGAAGGAGGCCGCGGGGGCGTCGTTCGCGATCACGCAGCTGTTCTTCCACCCCTCCGACTACGTGCACTTCGTCGAGCGCGCCCGGGCGGCCGGTGTCCGCATGCCGATCATCCCGGGGGTCATGCCCGTCACCAGCCCGGCTCGACTCCGCCGGATGCTCGAACTCAGTGGTGAGGACCTGCCCGCCGAGCTCGCGATCGCCCTCGACGTCGAGCCCGACGACGACGCGCGTCGTCGGATCGGGGTCGCCCATGCGGCCGCGATGGTCAGGACTCTCGTCGCGGCCGGGGCGCCGGCGATCCACCTGTACGCCTTCAACCGCCACGAGGAGGCCCTCGCCGTCCTCGCCGAGAGCGGCCTCCTGCCCCGGGAGCCCGCGCTCGCGGGCGGTCCGCGCCCGTCACCACCCCTCACCACGGAGAGAGCATCATGAGCACGACCGCAGCCGTCTTCCCCACCGGAACCGTCCTGGGCTATCCCCGCATCGGCCGGCGCCGCGAGCTCAAGAAGGCGATCGAGTCCTTCTGGGCCGGATCGATCGGGGTCGCGGCGCTCGAGGAGTCTGCCGCCGGGCTCCGCGCCGCCACCCGCGAGCGGCTGCTCGCCCTCGGTCTCGGCCGCGACGACTCATCGATCCCCGAGGCGCACTCGTTCTACGACCAGGTGCTCGACACGACCGTGGCCGTCGGAGCGATCCCCGAGCGCTTCGCGGACCTCGTCGTCGCCGGCTCGCTCGATCTCGCGGGCTACTTCACCCTGGCGCGCGGCGACGGCGACCGCGCTCCGCTCGAGATGACGAAGTGGTTCGACTCCAATTACCACTACCTGGTGCCCGAGATCGGCCCCGAGACCGTGTTCTCGCTCGCCGACACCCGGCGGGTCCGCGAGGTCGAGGAGGCGCGCGAGACCGGATTCACCACCCGCCCGGTCCTGGTCGGGCCCGTCACGTACCTCCTGCTCGCAAAACCGTCCGAGTCGGCGCCCGCCGGGTTCGAGCCCCTCTCGCGGCTGGCCGACCTGCTGCCCGTGTACGTCGAGCTGCTGGCACGCCTCCGGGAGGCCGGAGCCGAGTGGGTGCAGCTCGACGAGCCGGCACTGGTGTCGGAGTCGATCGAGGTAGGCCGCGCCCGGGTCCTCGGGGCCACAGCCGAGGCGTACCGGGAACTCGGCACGGCGGAGGATCGACCCGCCCTCTTCGTCGCTGCACCCTACGGCGACCTCGGCGACGCTCTGCCCGTCCTCGGCGCCTCGCCCGTCGAGGCGATCGGAGTCGACCTCGTGAAGGGCTCCGCGCCCACCCTCGCGCTCGAGGGCACCGTCCTCGTGGCGGGCGTGGTCGACGGCCACAATGTCTGGCGCGGCGATCTCGCCGGCGCGCTGGAGGCCGCGGAGGCGCTCCGCCCCTTCGCGGCCCGGGTCGCCGTCTCGACGTCCACGTCGCTCTTCCACGTCCCGCACGACGTCACCGACGAGCCCGACCTCGATGCACGGCTCGCGTCGTGGCTCGCCTTCGCCGATCAGAAGGTGGCGCAGGTCGCGGTCCTCGCCCGCGGTCTCGCGGAGGGACGCGATGCGATAGCGCCCGAGCTCGCTGACGCCGCCGCGGCGCTCGAGGACCGCCGGGAGGCTCCCGGCGTCCGTGACGGAGCCGTGCGCGCCCGCGCGGCCGCCCTCCGGCCGGAGGACTACAGCCGCGCCTCCTACGACGAGCGTTTCGCTGCTCAGGAGGAGGCTCTCGGGCTCCCGCCGCTGCCGACGACGACGATCGGCTCGTTCCCGCAGACCCGTGAGATCCGGACGGCCCGCGCGGCGGTCGGACGCGGCGACCTCACCGAGGTGCAGTACGTCGAGCGGATGCGGGCCGAGATCGAGCGGGTCGTGCGCCTCCAGGAGGAGATCGGGCTCGACGTCCTCGTGCACGGCGAGCCGGAGCGCAACGACATGGTGCAGTACTTCGCCGAGAACCTCGACGGGTTCGCGGTCACCCGCAACGGCTGGGTGCAGTCCTACGGGAGCCGCTGCACTCGGCCGTCTCTGCTCTGGGGCGACGTCTCGCGCCCGGCCCCGGTCACGGTCGACTGGTCGAGCTTCACGCAGTCGCTGACCGACCGGCCTGTCAAGGGCATGCTGACCGGCCCGGTGACGATCCTCGCCTGGTCGTTCGTGCGCGACGACCAACCCCTGAAGGAGACGGCGGAGCAGGTCGCGCTGAGTCTGCGCGACGAGATCGCCGACCTCGAGCGCGCGGGCATCCGCATCGTCCAGGTCGACGAGCCGGCGCTGCGCGAGCTGCTGCCGCTCGAGAAGGCGAATCAGCCCGCCTACCTCGACTGGTCGGTCGGCTCCTTCCGGCTCGCGACCGCGGGCGCCGCGACCGGGACGCAGATCCACACCCATCTCTGCTACTCCGAGTTCGGCGTGGTCATCGATGCGATCGATCAGCTGGACGCCGATGTGACCAGCATCGAGGCGGCGCGCTCGAGGATGGAGGTCGTCACCGACATCGAGCGGTCCGGCTTCGCCCGCGGCATCGGCCCCGGCGTCTACGACATCCACTCCCCGCGCGTCCCGAGCGAGGCGGAGCTGACGGATCTGGTGGGCACCGCCCTCGGCTCGATTCCGGCGCGACAGCTCTGGATCAACCCCGACTGCGGCCTCAAGACCCGTGGCTACGAGGAGACCGTCGCGTCGCTGCGCGCGATGGTCTCGGCGGCGGCGGGTGCCCGCGCGGCGCTCCCGGAGGCGGCAGCCGTCTAGGGGGCCTTCGACCGAGCGAGGGAACCCCGGGCCGTCGAGGCGGCCTGCTCGCGCAGGCACTCTCGACGGGCCGGGGTCCCCTCGTTCCTGGTCAGACGGAGCGGAGCACGGCGACGATCTTGCCGAGCACCTCGGCCTCGTCGCCGAGGATCGGCTCGAAGTTGGAGTTGCGGGGGAGGAGCCAGGTGTGGCCGTCGCGCTGACGGAGCACCTTCACGGTCGCCTCGCCGTCGAGCATGGCCGCGACGATCTCGCCGTTCTCGGCGGTGCGCTGCGACCGCACGACGACCCAGTCGCCGTCGCAGATGGCGGCGTCGATCATCGACTCGCCCACGACCTTCAGCATGAAGAGCTCGCCCTTGCCCACGAGCTGGCGGGGGAGGGGGAACACCTCGTCGATCTGCTGGTCGGCCATGATCGGCACGCCCGCGGCGATGCGGCCGACGAGGGGGACCATCGCCGCATCGCCGACCGTGACGGTCGACTCGAACGAGCCGTCGTCCTCGGTCGAGCTGGGGACGTCGATCAGGATCTCGAGTGCGCGGGGACGGTTGGGGTCGCGGCGGAGGTAGCCGCTCAGCTCGAGCTGGTTGAGCTGGTGGGTCACGCTCGAGAGCGAGGCGAGGCCGACCGCGTCGCCGATCTCGCGCATGCTCGGCGGGTAGCCGCGGCTCGAGACCGAGCGCTGGATCGCATCGAGGATGGCGAGCTGCTTCGCGCTCAGGTTCTTGCGGCGTCGGCCCGCGCTCTGCTTGGTCTTCGGCGTCTGCGCGTCGCTCACGATGCTCCCTCTCTCGGCGCGCACCCCGCGTGCGCGCCCTCCCGGCCACGATCCGACGACGAATGTCGGTGGTCGCTGCTGTACTACCTCCGGGCTCTCGAAACTGTATCCGCCGCGGGTCCCCGTTCGAAACATTCGTTCGAGTGTGTCGCGAGACATCTCTCGAAAGACACGCAAGGGATGCGAGGCGTCAGGCACTTGCCGAGCGCGAAGTTCGAAGATATATTCGGAACAGAGATTCGGGGCGGCCTCCCGGCCGAGGTCCGCCCCGAATCCCTGCTGAGAGGAGCGATCCCGAATGACCGCACAGCATGTCCCCACGACGCAGCATTCCCCGATGACGGGGGAGGCGTCCACGACCGCGCGAGCAGGCAAGACCCGTTCGCTCGCGTCCGTGTCGGTCCCGACCACGCACCTCCGCATCACGCGGCGAGGGCGGGCGGTGCTCGCCACGCTCGGTGCGCTGCCGATCGTCGCCGGTGCCTTCGTCTTCGGTCTGAACGGCGGGGGAGCGGTGGCTTCGGCGGATCAGTCGAGCGTCGAGTTCCAGTACGTCACGGTCCGTGCGGGCGAGTCGCTCTGGTCGCTGGCCGAGGAGCTCGCTCCCGAGTCCGACCCGCGTGATGTGGTCGACGACATCCTCTCGCTCAACCAGCTCCCGAGCGCCGGCATCGAGCCAGGTCAGCGACTCGCGGTCCCGTCGCAGTACGACGTCGTCCGCTGAGGTCCGGCCCCGGCGGTCCGGAGCCGCGCCGCTAGCATCTTCTGGTGACGACTCTCGATGACCTGCCCCTCCGCGACGACCTCCGTGGCAAGCACCCCTACGGTGCGCCGCAGGCCGTCGTGCCTGTCGCTCTGAACGTCAACGAGAACACCCACCCGGTCCCCGACGACGTCGTCGCCGACATCATCGAACGGGTCGGTGTCGCCCTGCGGACCGTGAACCGCTATCCGGATCGCGAGTTCCGAGAGCTCCGCGACTCCCTCGCCCGCTATCTGGGCCACGAACTCACCGCCGAGAACGTCTGGGCAGCGAACGGCTCGAACGAGGTCCTGCAGCACGTGCTCCAGGCGTTCGGCGGGCCGGGTCGCTCGCTCCTCGGCTTCGCGCCGACGTACTCCATGTACTCGATCCTCGCCTCCGGCAGCGGCATGGAGTGGATCCCCGCGCCGCGCGAGAGCGACTTCCGGGTCGGAGCCGCGCACGCGGCCGAGCAGGTGCGCCTGGCACAGCCCGACATCGTGTTCCTGTGCGCTCCGAACAACCCCACCGGCACCCCGCTCGACCTCGACACCGTCGCCGCCGTCTACGACGCGACCGACGGCATCGTCGTGGTCGACGAGGCCTACGCGGAGTTCGGCGGCAGTGGAGCGCCAACAGCGCTGAGCCTGCTCCCCGGCCGGCCGCGCCTGCTCGTCTCCCGCACGATGAGCAAGGCGTTCGCCTTCGCCGGGGTGCGCCTCGGCTACCTCGCCGCCGATTCCGCCGTCGTCGACGCGCTGCGCCTCGTCCGGCTGCCCTACCACCTCTCCGCGCTCACCCAGGCGGCGGCGACGGCGGCGCTCGCCCACTCCGACGAGATGCTCGCGATGGTCGGCGAGATCATCGTCCAGCGCGACCGCATGGTCGACGGGCTGCGCGCTCTCGGCTTCCGCGTGCACGAGACCGGCAGCAACTTCGTCCTGTTCGGGGGAGTAGACGATCCTCAGGCGGTCTTCGAGGCCCTGCTGGCCCGCGGCGTCCTCATCCGCGACGTCGGCATCCCGAACCACCTGCGCGTGAGCGCGGGGACGGAGGCCGAGACGACGGCGTTCCTCGAGGCGATGTCCGAGGTGACGGGCGGCCAGGAGGCCACCTCCCGCTCCTGACCCTGCTGCCACCGGAGGGCGCAGGCCGCCCCGAATAGACTGGTGGTATGACTTCTCCGAGCGCCGCACCCCGGCGCACCGCCTCCCTCAGCCGTGCCACCAGCGAGTCGAGCATCGAGCTGTCCCTCGATCTCGACGGCACCGGTGTCGCCGACCTCGAGACCGGCGTCCCCTTCTTCGACCACCTGCTGACGGCGTTCGCGAAGCACTCCCTGACCGACCTCACGGTCCGCGCCACGGGCGACATCGACATCGACATCCACCACACCGCCGAGGACATCGGCATCGTCCTGGGTGCGGCGATCAGGCAGGCGCTCGGCGACAAGGCGGGCATCTCCCGCTTCGGCGACGCTCTCGTGCCCCTCGACGAGGCGCTCGTCCAGGCCGTCGTCGACATCTCGGGCCGGCCCTACCTCGTGCACACCGGAGAGCCGGAGGGCTTCGCGCTGCACCTCATCGGCGGCCACTTCACCGGCTCGATGGTGCGGCACGTCTTCGAGGCGATCGCGTTCAACGCGGGGCTGACCGTGCACGTGACCGTCCTCGGAGGCCGAGACCCGCACCACATCGCCGAGGCCGAGTTCAAGGCGTTCGCGCGCGCCTTCCGTCAGGCGAAGGCCTTCGATCCCCTGGTGGCGGGAGTCCCGTCGACCAAGGGCGCGCTGTGACCGGCGATCGCCCCTCCGTCGTCGTCTACGACTACGGCTCGGGCAATGTGCACTCCGCGGTCAAGGCGCTCGAACTGGCGGGCGCCGATGTCGAGCTGACCTCCGATCGCCGACGCGCGCTCGAGGCCGACGGGCTCCTCGTTCCCGGCGTCGGTGCGTTCAGCGCCGTCATGGATGCGCTGACGAAGGCGCGCGGCGGCGAGATCATCGACAAGCGGCTCTCCGGTGGCCGCCCCGTCCTCGGGATCTGCGTGGGCATGCAGGTGCTCTTCGAGCGGGGCGTGGAGCGCGGTGTCGAGAGCGAGGGCCTCGGCGAGTGGCCTGGCGTCGTCGACCTCCTCCCGGCGGAGGTCGTGCCGCACATGGGCTGGAACACCGTCTCGGCGCCGACCGGCTCGGTGCTCTTCGACGGCATCGCCGACGAGCGCTTCTACTTCGTGCACTCCTACGGCGCCCGCGAGTGGTCCCTCGACGTGATCCCGCCGTTCCCCCGGCCGCACATCACCTGGGCGGAGCACGGCGGGCCCTTCATCGCGGCGGTCGAGAACGGGCCGCTCTCGGCGACGCAGTTCCACCCCGAGAAGTCGGGGGCCGCAGGGCTGCGACTGCTCTCGAATTGGCTGGGCAGCCTCCGCACGAACTAGGATCGGCCGGTGGTCGGCCGCCCCTGGCGGTCGGTCTGCACCAGGACTCCGAGACTGAGGATGACGATGAGCGAGTTCACCAAGGCCCCGGGCCTGGTCCTTCTCCCCGCGATCGACGTGGCCGGCGGCAAGGCCGTCCGCCTGACGCAGGGCGAGGCGGGCACCGAGACCAACTACGGAGACCCCATCGACGCCGCGCGCGACTGGGCCGACCAGGGCGCCGAGTGGATCCACCTGGTCGACCTCGACGCCGCCTTCGGTCGCGGTGACAACCACGCGATCATGAAGAAGGTCATCCGCCAGGTCAAGGGCGTGAACGTCGAGCTCTCGGGCGGGATCCGCGACGACCGGAGCCTCGAGTCGGCCCTGAGCGCCGGAGCGAAGCGCATCAACCTCGGCACCGCGGCGCTCGAGAACCCGGAATGGGCGGCGAGCGTCATCGGCCAGTACGGCGACCAGATCGCCGTCGGACTCGACGTGCGCGGCACCACGCTCGCGGCTCGCGGCTGGACGAAGGAGGGCGGCGACCTCTGGAACGTGCTCGAGCGCCTCGAGGAGGCGGGCTGCACGCGCTACGTGGTCACCGACGTGACGAAGGACGGAACCCTCCAGGGCCCCAACCTCGAGCTCCTCGAGCAGGTCATGTCGCGTACGCGCCGCCCGGTGATCGCCTCGGGAGGCATCTCGAACCTCGACGACATCGCCGCGCTGCGGGACCTCGTCCCGCAGGGCCTCGAGGGCGCCATCGTCGGCAAGGCGCTGTACGCGGGCGCGTTCACGCTCGCGGAGGCGCTGGATGTCGCGTCCGAGTGACGGACGCGCACTGCCCGCGCATCTGACCGACTCCGCCGGGACCCCCTGGGCCGGCCGGCACTTCGAGCCGAACGCCGCCGGCGACGACGACGGCAGCGCTCCCGCTGTCGTGATGCGGGCTCTCGCCGCTTTCGCCGCCGGCGAGAGCGGGCCCGAGAGCGTCGTCGACGCGCTGCGCGAGGCGCGACTGCTGATCCCGCTCGTCGCGCACCTCGGCGAGGAGGCCGAGGGCGTCGGCGGGCTGCGTGCCGACAAGACGCAGGAGCTCTCGATCGTCACCGTCGCCGGACCCGACGGCCGCAACGTCCTCCCCGTCTTCAGTGGTGTGGACGCGATGCGACGCTGGGATCCGGACGCCCGGCCCGTCCCCGTGGACGGTCGTCGAGCGGCCCTCGCCGCCGTCGCGGAGGCGACCGAGCTGATGGTGCTCGACCCCGCCTCCGAGCACGAGTTCGGCGTGAGGCGACCTGCACTGTGGGCGATCGCCGAGGGATCACCGTGGCGGCCGAGCCCGGGCGACCCCCGCGTGCTCGATGCGCTGGGAGCGTCTGCTCGGGCCGAGCCCGCCGTCGTGTCGCTCGACGTCAGGGCGGGGGACCCTCGTCAGCGCCTCGCAGGGCCCGAGCTGATCGTCGTGCTCGAGGTCCGTCCCGGCCTCGACCGTGCTGCGCTCGACGGACTCGTCGCGCGGCTCGGCGAGCGCTGGGCCGGCGACGAGGTCGTCGCCGCCTGCGTCGACTCGATGTCGCTCCGGCTCGCGGCGTCCTCGGCGCAGTGAGGATCTAGGTGACCGGCCCGGTCCACTTCTCGCCGGGCCCCTTGCCGATCGGGTCCTGGATCGGAGAGGCCTCGCGGAACGCGAGCTGCAGCGTGCGGAGACCGTCGCGCAGACTGCGGGCGTGCATGTCGCTGATGTCGGGGGCGCCCGCGGTCACGAGACCGGCGAGAGCATTGATGAGCTTGCGCGCCTCGTCGAGGTCGATCTCGGCGCCCGGCTCGTCGGCGAGCCCGCACTTCACGGCAGCGGCACTCATGAGGTGCACCGCTGCCGTGGTGATGATCTCGACCGCCGGCACCTCGGCGATGTCCCTGGCGGCCTCGATGTCGGAGGGATCGCCTCCCTCGCCGAATCGTCGTGCGTAGTCGTCGTCGTACTGAGCCATGGGTCCTTCGTTCGGTGAGTGGCGAGCGCGGCGGAGTCGCGGCGACCGAGGTCTCCGGAGCACTGCATCCGCTGCTCTGTCGCCTCGGCCGCGAGTCTGCTATGGTGATCCGGGCTCCGGGGCATGTCCCCGGTTCGAAAGTGGAGATTCTCCCACCCGCGCTTGACCGCTTCACTAGGTTACCGGGTCAGAAGCACTCCGCCTCCGGCAACGGGGGCAGGGCTGCGGTCCTCGAGACACGTCTCGAGGTCGCGTCGTAGGGTGCAGCGATGTGCGTTCCACGCACGCCGCGCAAGGGAATCACCTCTCTCGGGATGCGTCGGATCACTCCGGCCGCAGAGCAGCAACTCACCGAGATCAGAGGAGAAACGCAATCAGCGATCCCCGTACCAACGACCGTATCCGCGTCCCCGAGGTCCGCCTCGTAGGTCCCGCCGGAGAACAGGTCGGCGTCGTGAAAATCGAGGTCGCCCTGCGACTCGCGCAGGATGCAGACCTGGATCTGGTCGAGGTTGCTCCCAACTCCAAGCCTCCCGTCGCCAAGATCATGGACTACGGGAAGTTCAAGTACGAGCAGGCTCAGAAGCTCAAGGAAGCCCGTCGCAACCAGGCGAACACGATCCTCAAAGAGGTCCGTTTCCGTCTGAAGATCGACAAGCACGACTACGAGACCAAGCGCAAGCGCGCCGAGGGCTTCCTGAAGGCCGGCGACAAGGTCAAGGCGATGATCCTCTTCCGGGGCCGCGAGCAGTCGCGCCCCGAGATGGGTGTCCGCCTCCTCCAGCGCTTCGCGGAGGACGTGGCCGAGTTCGGTCAGGTCGAGTCCACCCCGACCATCGACGGTCGCAACATGGTGATGGTCATCGGCCCCCTCAAGAACAAGTCCGAGGCCAAGGCCGAGGCGAACGCCGTCCGCGCCGCTCGTCGCGAGGCCAACACCCCCGACGATCACTCGGACTCCGACGACTCGGTCGAGGCCGAGACCGTCTAGTACTCCACCGCCCCGACCTCGGGGCAGGTGCGCGCCCCGCTCGCGGGGCACACATGCTTCGCCCCGCCGCGTGCGGGTGCGACGTCGACAAGGAGAGAACATGCCCAAGATGAAGACGCACTCCGGTGCCAAGAAGCGCTTCAAGGTCACCGGATCCGGCAAGCTCATGAAGCAGCAGGCCGGAATGCGCCACAACCTGGAGTCCAAGTCCAGCGTCCGCACCCGCCGCCTCAACCAGGACCAGGTCCTCGCCCCGCAGGACGCGAAGGTCGCCAAGAAGCTCCTCGGCCTGTAGTCCGCTCCGCGGCCGCACAGGACTTCACCGACCAGGATCGATAGGAAGAAAAAGAAATGGCAAGAGTAAAGAGGGCGGTCAACGCCCACAAGAAGCGTCGCGTCATCCTCGAGCGCGCGAAGGGCTACCGCGGCCAGCGTTCGCGTCTGTACCGCAAGGCCAAGGAGCAGGTCACCCACTCCCTCGTCTACTCGTACCGCGACCGCCGCGCCAAGAAGGGCGAGTTCCGCCGCCTCTGGATCCAGCGCATCAACGCCGCGTCGCGCGCGAACGGCCTGACCTACAACCGCTTCATCCAGGGCCTCGCCCTCGCCGGAGTGCAGGTCGACCGCCGCATCCTCGCCGATCTCGCGATCACCGAGCCCGCGACCTTCGCCGCCCTCGTGGCGACCGCGAAGAACGCCCTGCCGGCCGACACCTCCGCCCCCCGCGCCGCGTAGTCAGCACTGCTTCCCGAAGGGGGTCACGACCGAGGTCGTGGCCCCCTTCGTCGTCTGCGCGACGTGTCGCCCGGGGCGGCGCGATCCGCGCCGATAGGCTCGCCGCATGCTCGACAACCCCCGTTCTCCGCGCGTCCGCTCCGTCGCCAAGCTCACCCGGCGCCCCGCGCGGCAGGAGACGGGGCTCTTCCTCCTCGAGGGTCCGCAGGCCATGGCGGAGGCTCTGCAGTACCGTCCCGAGCTCCTCGTCGAGTCGTTCGCCACTCCGACGGCGCTCGAGCGCCATCCCGAGATCGTCGCCGCCGCCGAGGAGGCGGACGTCGAGATCGAGTACGTCACCGAGGACGTGCTGGACTCGATGGCCGACACTGTGACTCCGCAGGGCTTCGTCAGCGTCTGCCGCCAGTTCCCGACCTCGCTCAAGGACATCGTGGCCTCGGGCCCGCGCCTGGTCGCGGTGCTCGAGGAGGTCCGCGATCCGGGTAATCTCGGCACGATCATCCGCGCGGCCGACGCCGCGGGTGCCGACGCGGTCGTGCTGACCGGCCGCTCCGTCGACCTCTACAACCCCAAAGTCGTGCGCTCGACGACCGGCTCGCTGTTCCACCTGCCCGTCGCGGTCGATGCCGAGCTGTCCGACGTGCTCCAGCGCCTCCGCGGGGCGGGGCTGCGCGCCGTCGCAGCCGACGTGAAGGGCGAGGATCTGCTCGTCATCCGCGACCGCGGCGATCTGACCCAGCCGACGGCCTGGGTGTTCGGCAACGAGGCGCGGGGGCTCGAGGACGCATCGCTCGAGCTCGTGGACGCCGTGGTGGCCGTGCCCATCTACGGGGCCGCGGAGTCGCTCAACCTCGCGACCGCCGCCTCCGTCTGCCTCTACGAGAGCGCCTTCGCCCTCCGTTCCTGAGAGGACGAGCGCGCTGTCTGAGGACAGGCTGGAGAAAGAGCCCGGTTGTTACTCTCTGATTAAGAAAACGCTCATGATTTGACCGGCCCATCCGCGTGTGATTCTCTGACGACATGGAAGCAGCTCCTCAGCGCTCGTCCGCGCCCGCCGGTGAACCACTGGTCGTCCTCGACGGCGTGCAGAAGCACTACGGCGAGTTCCAGGCCCTGAAGGACATCGACCTCACCGTCCATCGCGGCGAGGTCGTCGTCGTCCTGGGCCCGTCGGGCTCCGGCAAGTCGACCCTCTGCCGGACGATCAACCGTCTCGAGACCATCTCGGGCGGGACGATCTCGATCGACGGTCAGAAGCTGCCCGAGGAGGGCAAGGGTCTCGCCGAACTCCGGGCCGACGTCGGCATGGTCTTCCAGTCGTTCAACCTCTTCGCGCACAAGACGATCCTCGAGAACGTCACGCTCGGCCCGATCAAGGTCCGCAAGCTCGCGCGCAGGGCGGCGGAGGCGGAGGCGCAGGCTCTTCTCGACCGCGTCGGAGTCGGGCACCAGGCGGCCAAGAGCCCCGCCCAGCTCTCCGGCGGTCAGCAGCAGCGCGTGGCGATCGCCCGCGCGCTCGCGATGAAGCCTAAGGTGATGCTCTTCGACGAGCCGACCTCGGCGCTGGATCCCGAGATGATCAACGAGGTCCTCGACGTGATGGTCGGCCTCGCCAAGGACGGCATGACGATGATCGTCGTCACGCACGAGATGGGCTTCGCCCGCAAGGCCGCCGATCGCGTCGTCTTCATGGCCGACGGCGAGATCCTCGAGGACACCGATCCCGAGACCTTCTTCACCGCCCCGCGCACCGATCGCGCCAAGGACTTCCTCTCGAAGCTGATCACGCACTAGCCGATCCGCTCCCGCGCCCGAACATCCGACACGTCGGCCCCCGGAACCCTCGGGGCCGACAGGACATCGCCCGCTCCGGCGGGCCGAACCCCAGGAAGGACGATCATGCGCACCAAGCTCATGTTCATGACCGCAGGACTCGCCGCCGCGGCACTCACCCTCACCGGCTGTGCCGGCGACTCCGGAGCAGGCACCGACTCCGGTTCCGGCGATGCGGCGACCTACGAGGTCGCCTCCGACGTGACCCTCGAGGGCAGCCCCACCTTCGACGCGATGACCGACGCCGACAAGGTGACCATCGGCGTCAAGGAGGACCAGCCCGGTCTGGGCTACCTCGACGCCGCCACGAACGAGCGCTCCGGCTTCGACATCGAGATCGCCAAGTGGATCGCGGCGTCGCTCGGGTTCTCCGAGGACAAGATCGAGTTCCAGGCGATCCCGTCGGCCAACCGCGAGGCGTCGATCGTGAACGGCGACATCGACTACTACGTCGGCACCTACTCGATCACCGACAAGCGCAAGGAGCAGGTCGGCTTCGCAGGACCCTACTTCGAGACCGGGCAGCAACTCCTCGTCGCGGCGGACAATGACACCATCGAGGGTCCGGACGACCTCACCGCCGACACCACGGTGTGCTCGGCGACCGGATCGACCCCGATTCAGAACATCCGCACCAACTACCCCGAGGTGCCGACCGAGGAGTTCGACACTTACTCGCAGTGCGTCGATGCGCTGAACGACGGCCAGGTCGACGCGGTCACCACCGACGGCGCGATCCTGATCGGCTACGCGGCGCAGAGCCCCGACGAGCTCAAGGTCGTCGGCGAGCCCTTCAGCACCGAGCTCTACGGAGTAGGCCTCGCGAAGGACGACGACGCCCTGCGCGGCTTCGTGAACGACATGTTCACCGAGGGTGGCGACACCTGGACCGCCATCTACGACGAGACGCTGGGCAAGTCCGGCACCGAGGTCGAGCAGCCCGCGGTCGACGCCTACTAGGAGGCGACCCGGGCGGCCTGAAGCGCCGCCCGGGCCCTCTGTCCGCTCTCACCTCCCGATGAAAGGGCCCGCCGCATGGATGTTCTGCTGAACAACCTCGACGTGTTCGTGCCGGCCTTCGGCAACACACTGTTGCTGTTCGTCGTCTCGCTCGTGTTCGCCCTGATCATCGGGACGGTCGTGGGAGCCATGCGCGTCTCCCCGGTCCCGATCGCCCGCGCGGTCGGCACGGTGTACGTCAACACCGTCCGGAACACGCCGCTCACACTGCTGATGTTCTTCTTCGCGTTCGGCTATCCCAAGCTCGACCTGCCCGACGTCGACTACACGAACCTCGCCATCTGCGCGCTCAGCCTCTACACGGCGACCTACGTCGCCGAGGTGCTGCGCTCGGGCATCAACACCGTCCCGATCGGGCAGGCGGAGGCCGCCCGCGCGATCGGGCTCGACTTCGGGCTCACCATGACGCAGGTGGTGCTTCCGCAGGCCTTCCGCTCCGTGATCCCCCCGCTGATGAGCGTCTTGATCGCTCTGCTCAAGAACACGACGGTCGCCGCCGGCTTCTCCGTCGCCGAGGCCGGGACGATCGTCCGCGAGCTGAACGAGCGAGGCGAGAACAGCCTGGTCGTCCTGCTCTGGGTCGCCCTCGTCTTCGTGGTGCTGGTCTCGGTCCTCTCGGTCATCCAACGTCAGCTCGAGAAGAAGTGGAGGGTCGCCCGATGAGCTCCGTCCTCTTCGACAACCCCGGTCCCCGCGCGAGGGTCCGCAATCGCATCCTCGGCGGCCTGGTGATCCTGCTCGTCGTAGCGGTCTTCGCCTTCATCCTCTGGCGCTTCGCCGAGTCGGGGCAGTTCTCGGCCGAGAAGTGGCGGGCGTTCCGGTACCCGCTCGTCTGGCAGAGCATCGGGGCGGCGCTCGGGCAGACTCTCGGCGCGTTCGCCGCCGCCGGAGTCGCGAGCCTCGTCCTCGGGTTGGTCCTCGCGGTCGGCCGGCTCTCCGACCGTCGCTGGATCAGCCTGCCGGTCACGACCTTCATCGAGCTCTTCCGGGCGATCCCCGTCCTGATCCTGATGATGCTGATGTACTACGGTCTGCCGTTCATCGGTCTCAAGCTCACCCCGTACCTCGCCGTCGTCATCGCGCTCACGCTCTACAACGGCTCCGTCTTCTCCGAGATCTTCCGGGCCGGCATCGAGGCCCTCCCGAGAGGTCAGAAGGAGGCGGGCTACGCGATCGGCCTGCGGAAGGCCGGCGTGATGCGCCTCATCCTGTTCCCGCAGGCCATCCGAACGATGCTGCCCGTGATCATCGCCCAGCTCGTCGTCGCCCTCAAGGACACGGCGCTCGGCTCGATCATCACCTACAACGAGCTGCTCTACTACGCGAAGTACCTCGGCAACCAGTCGAGCCTGGACAGCCCGATCATCCCGGCCGCCATCGTCATCGGCGCGATCTACATCAGCATCTGCCTCCTGCTCTCGGGTCTCGCCAAGTGGATCGAGGTCCGCACCAAGAGCATGGGCCGCGGAGGAACGGGCCACCCGGCCGCTCGCGCCACGACGAACACCGCACTGATAGCCGCCCAGGACTGAGTCCGATCGTCTCCGACCCCCTCCGCGAGATGCCTCTTGAGTACGCCGGCAACGGCGTGTCGCGTACCGAAGTGGCATCTCGCGAGCCGGACCGGAGGATTCACGTTCTCGGGACGCACCACCCCTGAGCGTTGACGGAGGTCGCCGTCGCCCTCGGGCGATGGAGACGATCTAGACTCACTGATCGTGTCTGACAGCAACCCGATCACCGACGAGGCCGCCTCGGCCGCGGTCACCGAGGCGCTCACCGCGATCAGCGCGGCCGGCGACTCCGCGGCCCTGAAAGCGGCCCGCTCCGCGCACCTCGGCGAGGGCTCCGCCCTCGCCCGGCTCAACGCGCAGATGCGCTCCGTCCCGCCCGAGTTCAAGGCCGCCTCCGGCAAGCTCATCGGTGGCGCCCGCAAGCAGGTCGGCGACGCCTACGCCGCCCGCGAGGCCGAGATCGTCGAGGCGGAGGAGACGGCAGCACTCGACGCCGAGCGCGTCGACGTCACCGCGGGTGCCTCGTTCGTCCGCCAGGGTGCACGCCACCCGCTCTCGCTCCTGCAGGAGTCGATCGCCGACGTGTTCGTCGGCATGGGCTGGGAGATCGCCGAGGGGCCGGAGCTCGAGAACGAGTGGTTCAACTTCGACGCCCTGAACTTCGACGAGGACCACCCGGCCCGCGCGATGCAGGACACCTTCTTCGTCGACCCTGTCGACTCGCACCTCGTGCTGCGCACGCACACGAGTCCGGTGCAGATCCGCTCGATGCTCGAGCGCACGCCTCCGGTCTACGTGATCGCGCCCGGACGCGTCTACCGCACCGACGAGCTCGACGCCACGCACACCCCCGTCTTCACGCAGTTCGAGGGTCTCGCCGTCGACCGCGGCCTGACGATGGCGCACCTGCGCGGCACTCTCGAGCACGTCGCCCGGATCATGTTCGGCGACGAGGCGAAGATCCGCCTCCGCCCCAACTACTTCCCCTTCACCGAGCCGAGCGCCGAGCTCGACATCTGGCACCCCACCTTCGTCGGCGGCGCACGCTGGATCGAGTGGGGCGGCTGCGGCATGGTCAACCCGAACGTGCTGCGCGCGGCCGGGATCGACCCGGAGGAGTTCTCCGGCTTCGCCTTCGGGATGGGGATCGAGCGGACCCTGATGTTCCGCAACGACGTGAAGGACATGCGCGACATGGTCGAGGGCGATGTCCGCTTCAGCAAGCAGTACGGGATGGTGATCTGATGCGCATCCCGCTGAGCTGGCTGGGCGAGTACGTCGACCTCGAGCAGGGCGTCTCGACCGAGGCCGTGCACGCCGCACTCGTCTCCGTCGGCCTCGAGGAGGAGGACGTCCACCGCTTCGAGGTCACCGGCCCCGTCGTGGTGGGTGAGGTCCTCGACCTCGTGCCCGAGCCGCAGAAGAACGGCAAGACGATCAACTGGTGCACGGTCCGTGTCGCTCCCGAGGGCTCGCTCGCGGCCGACGGCGGCGCTGACGTCCGCGGAATCGTCTGCGGCGCCCACAACTTCGCCGCCGGAGACAAGGTCGTCGTCTCGCTGCCCGGCGCGGTCCTCCCCGGTCCCTTCCCGATCTCGGCGCGGAAGACCTACGGTCACGTCTCCGACGGCATGATCGCCTCCAGTCGCGAGCTCGGGCTCGGCGACGACCACGACGGCATCCTCCGCCTGGCGAGCCTCGGCGTCGATCCGGAGGCGGGTGCCGACGCGATCGCCCTGCTCGGGCTCGATGACGCGGCCGTCGAGGTGAACGTCACTCCCGACCGCGGCTACGCCTTCTCGATCCGCGGCATCGCCCGCGAGTACGCACACGCGACCGGCGCCTCCTTCCGCGATCCCGCTCTGGCGGTCGCCGTCCCGGAGCGCGCCGACTCGGCCGAGGTCTTCCCGGTCTCGCTCGAGGACGACGCACCGATCCGGGGCCGCGACGGCGCCTCCGTCTTCGTCACCCGCGTCGTGCGCGGAGTCGACGCGAGCCGCCCGACGCCGCCGTGGATGGTCGCGCGCCTGCGGCTGGCGGGCGTCCGCTCGATCTCGCTGATCGTCGACATCACCAACTACGTCATGTTCGAGCTCGGGCAGCCGCTGCACGGCTACGACCTCGACGCCCTCCAGGGCGGCATCGTCGTGCGCCGCGCCGAGCCGGGGGAGACCCTCGAGACCCTCGACGGGCAGACCAGGCGGCTCCACCCCGAGGACCTCGTCATCGCGGACGCGGGCGGAGCCGTCGGCCTCGCCGGCGTGATGGGCGGCGCACGCACAGAGATCGGAGCCGCGACCACCGACGTCCTCCTGGAGGCCGCGAACTTCGATCCGGTGTCGATCGCCCGGACCGCGCGCCGACACAAGCTGCCGAGCGAGGCGTCCAAGCGCTTCGAGCGCGGAGTCGATCCGCTCGTCGCCGCGGTCGCTGCGGCCCGCGCGGTCCAGCTGCTGGTCGAGCTCGCGGGCGGCACCGCCGACGAGCTCGGGTCGGCTCTCGTCGATCCCCGGGAGGCGGCCGTCATCGAGCTGCCCGACGGCTACGTCTCGGGTCTGGTCGGCGTCGAGTACACGCCGGAGGAGATCCGCGGCTCCCTCGTCGAGATCGGCGCCTCGGTCGAGACCGGCGGCGCAGGCCTGATGGTCACTCCGCCGAGCTGGCGCCCCGATCTCACCGACAAGTCGACCCTCGCCGAGGAGGTCGCCCGGATCACCGGGTACGACCGCATCCCCTCGGTGCTGCCCGTCGCGCCTCCTGGCCGCGGTCTCACCACCGGTCAGCGCCTCCGGAGGACGGTCGCGCAGAGCCTCGCCGCGAGCGGACTGACCGAGGTGCTGTCGTACCCGTTCCTCTCGCGGGCGATCAACGACCGTTTCGGGTCGGTCGACGGCGAGCCCCGCGAGCAGATCACCCTCGCGAATCCGCTCGACGCCACTGCGGCGCAGCTGCGCCTCTCTCTGCTGCCGGGTCTCGTGCAGATCGCCGCCCGCAACCGCTCCCGCGGGCTCACCGACCTCGCGCTCTACGAGCTCGGGTCCGTGTTCGTCCCCGTGGCCGGCCGGCCCTTCGGGTCCGGCGCGCTGCCGAAGGGAGCCGTTCGACCCTCCGCCGAGGTGGAGGCCGAGCTGAACGCCGGCATCCCGGCACAGCCCCTCCACCTCGCGGCGCTGCTCACCGGTGCCGCGGTCGAGCGTCAGCCCGGCGTGGCCGCTCGCGATTTCGACTGGCGCGACGCGCTCGACGTGGTCCGCGAGGTGTCGACCGCCGCCGGAGTCGAACTGGTCGTCCGCCAGGGAGCGCACGCCGCGCTGCACCCCGGACGCACCGCGGAGATCGTGCTCGACGGAGCGGTCATCGGTCACGCCGGCGAGCTGCTCCCGTCGCTCGCCGACGAGCTCGACCTGCCGCGCCGTGTCGCGGTGGTCGAGCTCGACCTCGACCCGGTCATCGCGCGCGCCGGACGCGTGGTCGTCGCCCGCCCCGTCGGCGCCCTCCCCGCGGCGACGCAGGACCTCTCGCTGGTCGTGCCGGTCGAGGTACCAGCCGGATCCGTCGCCGAGGCCGTCTCCGAGGGGGCCGGTGAGCTGCTCGAGGCGATCCGCCTCGTCGACGACTACCGCGGCACCGGGCTCGCCGAGGGCACCAAGTCGCTCACCTTCGCCCTGCGCTTCCGCGCCGCCGACCGGACGCTGACAGCGGCCGAGGCGACGGCCGCGAAGGAGAGCGGCGTCGCCGTCGCCGCCGCGCGGTTCGGCGCCCAGCTGAGGGAGTGACTCCTGACCGGGCCGCGCCCCCGCACGGACTAGGCTCTCGGGCATGACTTTTTCCGTGGCGGTGGCCGGGGCGAGCGGGTACGCGGGCGGCGAGCTCCTGCGCCTGCTGGCCGATCACCCCGAATTCGAGGTGCGCACGGTGACGGCGCACGCCAACGCCGGTCAGCCGCTCGTCGCGGTGCATCCGCACCTGCGCTCGCTCCGCGATCTGGTGCTGGTCGACACCACGACCGAGAACCTCGTCGGGCACGACGTCGTCTTCCTCGCTCTGCCGCACGGCAGATCGGGGGAGATCACCGCGACTCTGCCCGACGACGTGCTCGTCGTCGACTGCGGCGCCGACCACCGGCTGACCGACGCGCGGAACTGGGCCGACTACTACGGCGGCGAGTTCGCTGGCGCTTGGCCGTACGGGCTGCCCGAGCTCCTGCTCGCCGGCGGCGGACGCAAGCAGCGCGAGGTGCTCGCGGGCGTGCGGCGCATCGCGGTCCCCGGCTGCAACGTGACCGCGATCACCCTCGGCCTCGCACCGGGGCTGCACGCCGGCGTCATCGAGCCGGGCGATCTGGTGTCGGTGCTGGCTGTCGGTCCGTCGGGTGCGGGCAAGAGCCTTCGCACCGACCTGCTCGCCAGCGAGCTGCTCGGCTCGGCGCATGCCTACGGAGTCGGTGGCGGGCACCGCCACAATCCCGAGATCCGGCAGAACCTGGTGCTCGCGGGAGCCGGACCGGTCTCCATCTCGTTCACCCCGGTCCTCGTGCCGATGTCCCGCGGCATCCTCGCGACCTCGACGGCGCGTCTCGCGCCCGGTGTGTCCGCGGGCGACGTGCGGGCGGCGTGGGAGACGGCCTACGGCGACGAGACCTTCGTCCAGCTGCTCCCCGAGGGGTCCTTCCCTCGGACGGCGGACGTGGTCGGCGCCAACACCGCTCTGATCGGCCTGGCCGTCGACGAGCGCGCTCGGCGCGTGGTCGCCGTGACCGCGATCGACAACCTCGTCAAGGGCACCGCAGGCGCCGCGATCCAGTCGACCAACATCGCCCTGGGCCTCCCCGAGTCCCTGGGCCTCAGCGTGAACGGAGTCGCGCCGTGAGCGTCACTGCAGCAGCAGGATTCGAGGCGGCGGGAGTCGTTGCAGGCCTCAAGTCGACCGGGGCGCGCGACGTCGCTCTCATCCGCAACGTCGGGCCCTTGCAGAACGCGGCCGCCGTCTTCACGAGCAACCGCTGCAAGGCGAACCCGGTCCTCTGGAGCGAGCAGGTCATGAGGGACGGCACCGTCTCCGCGATCGTCCTCAACTCCGGGGGCGCCAACTGCTACACCGGCGCTCAGGGCTTCCAGGTCACCCACAGCACTGCGGAGTCGGTGGGCGAGGCGCTCGGCGTCTCGGCCGGCGACGTCCTCGTCTGCTCGACCGGGCTGATCGGCGATCAGCTCGACCTCGGGAAGATCACGAGCGGGGTGACGGAGGCGGCGGCGTCGCTCTCCGGGGCCACCGGCGTCGACGACGGCGAGGCCGCGGCGCGCGCGATCATGACGACCGACACCGTCCCCAAGCAGGCGACCGTCCGCTCCGAGCAGGGCTGGAGCATCGGCGGGATGGCCAAGGGCGCGGGGATGCTCGCCCCCGGGCTCGCGACGATGCTCGTCGTCATCACCACCGACGCCGCGCTCGACTCCGCCGATCTCGATGCGGCTCTCCGCGCCTCGACCCGGGTGACCTTCGACCGCCTCGACTCCGACGGCTGCATGTCGACGAACGACACCGTCGCCCTCCTCGCGAGCGGCGCGAGCGGAGTGGCGCCCGACGCGGCCGCGTTCACCGCCGCGCTGACCGAGGTCTGCCGTGATCTGACTCTGCAGCTGCAGGCCGACGCCGAGGGCGCCGCGCACGACGTCGCCATCCGCGTCGTGAACGCCGCTTCCGAGGACGAGGCGGTCGTCGTCGCGCGCGCCGTCTCGCGGAGCAACCTCTTCAAGGCCGCCATCTTCGGCAACGACCCCAACTGGGGCCGGGTGCTCGCTGCGGTCGGCACCACCGACGCCGCGTTCGACCCCTACGGCATCGACGTCGCGATGAACGGCGTCCGGGTCTGCCGGGCCGGCGAGCCGTTCGAGAGCCGCGACCTGGTCGACCTCGCCCCGCGTAAGGTGGCCGTCGACATCGACCTGCACGCGGGTACCGCGACCGCGACCATCTGGACCAACGACCTCACGCACGACTACGTGCACGAGAACTCCGCCTACGCGAGCTGAGCGACCGATGAGCGACGAGACCCGCACCGAATCCGAGAGCCTGGCGCTGCGCGACGCCGCGGCCGCCAAGGCGGGCACGCTGATCGAGTCGCTGCCCTGGCTGCAGCGCTTCCACGGCCGCACGATGGTGATCAAGTTCGGCGGCAACGCCATGGTCTCGGAGGAGCTCCAGCGCGCCTTCGCGCAGGACATCGTCTACCTGCACTACGCGGGCATCCGGCCGGTCGTCGTGCACGGCGGCGGCCCGCAGATCTCGAAGATGCTCGAGCGTCTGGGCATCGGGAGCGAGTTCCGCGGCGGCTACCGCGTCACGAGCCCGGAGGCGATGGAGGTCGTGCGCATGGTGCTCACGGGCAGCATCAGCCGCGACATCGTGCGCAGGATCAACGAGCACGGCCCGCTCGCCGCAGGGATCTCGGGCGAGGACGCGGGGCTCTTCGTCGGTCGTCGGCGCGGGGTCGTCCTCGACGGAGTCGAGCACGATCTCGGTCTGGTGGGCGATGTCGTCGCCGTCGACCCGGCGGCGGTCCTCGCTCAGCTCGACGCGGGCCGGATCCCCGTCGTGTCCTCGATCGCGCCCGACTCCGACGACCCGACGCAGTCGCTGAACGTCAACGCAGATGCGGCGGCTGCGGCGCTCGCGGTGGCGGTCGGCGCCGAGAAGCTCGTCATCCTCACCGATGTAGCGGGCCTCTACTCCGACTGGCCGAACCGCGACTCCCTCGTCTCGCACCTCTCCTCCGACGAGCTGGCGGCCCTGCTGCCCTCGCTCGAGTCGGGGATGATCCCCAAGATGACCGCCTGCCTCGACGCAGTGCTCGGCGGCGTGCCCAAGGCCGCGATCATCGACGGCCGCGTGCCGCACTCGATGCTGCTCGAGGTCTTCACCTCGGAGGGCGTCGGCACCGAGGTCGTGGCGAGCGAGAGCCGGGAGCGAATGTCGGGCCGCTGATCCGCAGCGGCCCCGGCTCCGAGCGTCCCCCGACACGGGTGAGCGCACCGACGGCCCACGAGGCCGGACCGCTCCGATCGAAAGGCTCGACAGATGACCACCGACACGACCACCGGGACGACCAGGACCGACACGGCCCGCGATCGCTACGCCTCGGCGATGATGCAGACCTTCGCTCCACCGCTCGCCGTCCTCGACCGCGGTCTCGGCTGCAGGGTCTGGGACGTCGACGGGCGCGAATACCTCGACTTCCTCGGCGGCATCGCCGTCAACTCGCTCGGTCACGCCCACCCCGTCTTCGTCGAGGCCGTCACCCGTCAGGCCGGCGCCCTCGCGCACGTCTCCAACTACTTCGCGACGGCGCCCCAGATCGAGCTCGCCGAGACCCTGCGGAGGCTGACCGGTGCCGGCGACGAGGGCCGCGTCTACTTCGCGAACTCGGGTACCGAGGCCAACGAGGCCGCGTTCAAGCTGGCGCGCCTCAACTCCGGAGGCGGTCGCCACCGCGTCCTCGCGCTCCACAACGCGTTCCACGGCCGCACGATGGGCGCGCTCGCCCTCACCGGCAAGGCCGCGATGCGGGCGCCCTTCGAGCCGATGCCCGGCGGAGTCGAGCACATCGACGCGACGCTCGGCGCGCTCGAGGCGGCGCTCGACGACTCCGTCGCAGCGCTGGTGGTCGAGCCGATCCAGGGTGAGGCCGGCGTCATCCCGCTGCCCGACGGCTTCCTCGAGCGGGCTCGTCAGCTGACGAGCGAGCACGGCGCGCTCCTGATCGTCGACGAGATCCAGACGGGCGTGGGCCGCACCGGGAGCTGGTTCGCCTATCAGCGCTCCGGCATCGTCCCCGACGCGGTGACCGTGGCCAAGGGCCTCGGCGGCGGGTTCCCGATCGGCGCGCTGGTGACCTTCGGCGGTGCGTCCGCGCTGTTCCGCAGGGGTCAGCACGGCAGCACCTTCGGCGGCAACCCGCTGGCGACCGCGGTCGCCGGAGCGGTCCTCGGCGAGATCGAGCGGGCGGACCTCCTCCGCAACGCCCGCGAGCGCGGTGAGCAGATCACGCGCGCCGTCCTCGCCATCGGCTCGCCCCTGATCGACTCCGTCCGCGGTGCCGGGCTCCTCCTGGGTCTCGCCCTCACCGAGCCGGTCGCGGGCGCCCTCGCGGCAGCGGCCCTCGAGGAGGGTCTCATCGTCAACGCGGCGAACGACTCGAGCATCCGCCTCGCTCCACCGCTCATCGTCTCGTCCGACGAGGTCGACGAGTTCGCCGAGCGCCTCGCCCGCGCGCTCGGCGCACTGAGCATCTGACCCGACCGACCCCGATCGAAAGCGACCAGCACCCGTGACCCGCCACTTCCTCCGTGACGACGACATCAGCCCCGCCGAGCAGGCCGAGATCCTCGATCTCGCTCTCGAGCTCAAGCGCGACCGCTTCTCGCGGACGCCGCTCGCGGGTCCGCAGACCGTCGCGGTGATCTTCGACAAGTCCTCCACCCGCACCCGCGTGTCGTTCGCGGTCGGCATCGCCGATCTCGGCGGCAGCCCGCTGATCATCTCGACGGCGAGCAGCCAGCTCGGCGGCAAGGAGACCGCCTCCGACACCGCGCGCGTGCTCGAGCGCCAGGTCGCGGCGATCGTCTGGCGCACGTACGCGCAGTCCGGTCTCGAGCAGATGGCGGAGGGGACCCGCGTCCCGGTCGTCAACGCGCTCTCGGACGAGTTCCACCCGTGCCAGCTGCTCGCGGATCTGCTCACGATCCGCGAGCACCGCGGTCGGCTCGCCGGCCTGACGCTGACCTTCTTCGGCGACGGCGCGAGCAACATGGCGCACTCGTACCTGCTGGCGGGAGCGACGGCGGGCATGCACGTCCGCATCGTGTCGCCCGACTCCTACGCGCCCGATCCGACCGTGCTGGCGGATGCCCAGCGCATCGCCGGTACCACCGGTGGCTCTGCCACGACGACGACCGACCCCGCGGCGGGCGCCGCCGGCTCCGACATCGTGATCACCGACACCTGGGTGTCGATGGGCAAGGAGGAGGAGAAGGCCGCGCGCGTCGCGACGTTCGGGGCGTACCGCGTGGACGCGGCGACGATGGCCGCGGCCGAGCCCGACGCCCTCTTCCTGCACTGCCTGCCGGCCGATCGCGGCTACGAGGTGACAGCCGAGGTGATCGACGGCCCGCAGAGCGTGATCTGGGACGAGGCGGAGAACCGCCTGCACGCGCAGAAGGCCCTGCTGGTCTGGCTCCTGGAGCGGGCCGGCGACGCCGGACCAGCTCTCTAGGACGCCGGACCCCACGACGACCCGCGGCCTCGTGCACCGAGGCCGCAGACACCGAGGAGAACCATGACGGAACGACCCACCGCCCGCGCGGGCGAGGCCGGCGCGCTCTGGGGCGGCCGGTTCGCCGGCGGCCCGTCGCCCGAGCTGGCGGCGCTCTCGAAGTCGACCCACTTCGACTGGCAGCTCGCCGAGTACGACATCGCCGGCTCGAGGGCCCACGCCCGTGCGCTCTCGGCGGCCGGCTACCTCGATGAGGCCGAGCTGACGGGGATGCTCGACGCGCTCGAGCGCCTCCGCACCGCCGTCGTCGACGGGAGCTTCCGAGCCGAGGAGTCCGATGAGGACGTGCACGGCGCGCTCGAGCGCGGACTGATGATCGAGGCCGGGCCCGAGCTCGGCGGCAAGCTGCGGGCCGGCCGCTCGCGCAACGACCAGATCGCGACCTTCGTGCGGATGTACCTCCGCGACCACGCCGCCGTGATCGCGGAGCTGGTCGTGCAGCTCGTCGACGCCATCGCCGCTCAGGCCTCGGCGCACCCCACCGCGATCATGCCCGGTCGCACGCACCTGCAGCACGCGCAGCCGGTGCTGCTCGCCCACCACCTGCTCGCCCACGCGTGGGCACTGCTGCGCGACCTCGAGCGCCTCCGCGACTGGGCGGTGCGCGCCGACGTCTCGCCCTACGGATCCGGCGCCCTCGCCGGCTCGACCCTCGGTCTCGACGCCGAGTCGGTCGCCCGCGAGCTCGGCTTCGCGTCCAGCGTTCCGAACTCGATCGACGGCACGGCGAGCCGCGACCTGGTGGCCGAGTTCGCGTTCGTCGCGGCGATGATCGGCATCGACGTCTCGCGGATCGCCGAGGAGATCATCCTCTGGAACACCCGGGAGTTCGGCTTCGTCACGCTCGACGACGGCTACTCCACCGGATCGTCGATCATGCCGCAGAAGAAGAACCCCGACATCGCCGAGCTCGCGCGCGGCAAAGCGGGACGGCTCCTGGGCAACCTCACCGGGCTGCTCGCGACGCTCAAGGCGCTCCCGCTCGCCTACAACCGCGATCTGCAGGAGGACAAGGAGCCGGTCTTCGACTCGGTCACCACCCTCGAGGTGCTCCTGCCCGCGTTCAGCGGCATGATCGCCACCCTCACCTTCCACACCGAGCGGATGGCGGAGCTGGCTCCGCAGGGCTTCTCGCTCGCGACGGACGTGGCGGAGTGGCTCGTGAAGAAGCACGTGCCCTTCCGCGACGCGCACGAGATCACGGGAGAGCTGGTCAAGTCGGCGGAGTCGCGCGGACTGGGCCTCGACGAGCTCGACGACGAGGCGCTCGCCTCCGTGTCGCCGCTGCTGACGCCGGACGTCCGCTCGGTGCTCAGCATCGAGGGCTCGGTGGCCAGTCGCGACGGAGTCGGCGGTACGGCGCCGGCGCGCGTGGCGGAGCAGCTCGCGCAGCTCACCGAGCGCGTGCGGATCGTCCGGTCGGCGCTCCGGGGGGAGGGCTCGTGACGCTCAGCAAGGACGACGGACAGGACGAGGGGCGCCCGCCGCTGCGACCGTGGCAGCACCGGACGCTCGTCATCGTCGCCGCCGTCGTGATCCTCGCTGTGATCATCGTCACCGTCGGCTCCGGGCAGCGGTTCTTCTAGCGTGGCGGCGTGACGCTGCCGCCTCCGAGGCTGCCGGACCTGTCGAGATCTGCCCTCGAGGTCGCCCCCGATCTGCTCGGCTGCACTCTGCTCCATCGCACGGAGGAGGGCGTGGTGGGGGTGCGCCTCACCGAGGTCGAGGCGTACCTCGGCCCGGGTGCGGATCCGGGCTCGCACAGCTTCCGCGGGCCGACCCCGCGCACGCTGCCGATGTTCGGGCCGCCCGGCACGGTCTACGCGTACTTCACCTACGGCATGCACACCTGCCTCAACCTCGTGTGCGCGCCGGAGGGGGACGCCTCGGCCGTGCTCCTGCGAGCGGGCGAGATCGTCATCGGCGAGGAGCTCGCCCGAGTGCGCCGCGGCGACGTCCCGACCCGCGATCTCGCCAGAGGCCCGGCGCGGCTCGCGAAGGCGCTCGGCGTCCTGCTCGTCGAGTCGGGCGACCCGATGGAGCGCAGCTTCGAGCTGCTGCCCCCTGAGCACCGCGGCGCAGTCCTCGCCACGCAGCGCACGGGTGTCTCGGGTGCGGGTGGCGGAGCCGAGTACCCGTGGCGCTTCCTCCTCGAGGGCGAGCCCACCGTCTCGCCCTACCGTCGAGCGGTGCCGCGCCGCGTTCAGGCGAGGTAGAGCCGGGCGAGCGTCCCGAGCGCGGCCGACCAGGCGAGGCTCGCCAGCGTCCCGATGATGAAGCGCTCGCGCGCCTCGGGGGACGCCAGCTCGCTGAATCGGCCGACGCCCTTGACCGCCACGACGACCGCGACGCCCTCGGGAAGCCCGCTCATCAGTGCGCCCGCGGTCGCGATGCGCTCGAGCAGTCCGATCGTGGTGCCGCCGCGCAGCACTTCGATCGGCTGACCGATCGCGGTGGGTGCGCCGGGCGCGGAGGAGGGGCGCGCGGGCGGTCCGGCGATCATGATGCCGCCGTGCGCGCCGCTCCGGGAGTCGGTCGTCGCGAGATCGAGCGTCATCAGCACCACGGGCCCGCCGCCGACCACCGCGATCGCGAAGGCGAGCACCGCGACGGTGAGCACCAGCACCGGGGGAGCGTCGGTACCGCCGAGACCGGTGAGCAGGAAGGCGGCAGCGGTCGCGCCGACGCTGATCCAGGCGAGGTGGGGACGGTGCAGCCGGACGGCGAGCACAGCACCGACGACTCCGGCGAGGAGGACGAGCACGACGCCCGTCCAGGAGGCGGACTGCACCGTGTCCGCCAGGGTTCCGGTCAGTGAAGCGGGGAGCACCGTCATCGCTCGTTCCTCTCGTCGGTGGGGTCGAGCGTACGGTCGACCACCGTCAAGAGACGCGCGAGCGCCTCGGCGGTCGGACGGTCGAGGCGTGCGTCGGCCGCGCGCACCCGCAGGCTCACGGCCTGCGGGCTGATCGCGAGATGCGCGGCGGCCTCCTTCTGCGATCGTCCCGAGTCGAGGAGGTCGACGATCTCCCAGCCGGCGGCGGTGCGCGAATCGCGCAGATGGAGGAGCGGGTCGAGCAGTGCCTGGGCGTCGATGACGGAGGGGAAGGGCGCGACGGGGGAGTCGGGGTCGAGCGAGAATCTGCTCGGTCGTGTCTTCGCAGCCTCGACCGCGCGGCGCGCAGCGAAGTAGGCCTCACCGCGGGCCGCTCGCGTGGTGCTCGGCAGCGGTCGCTCGATCGGCCCGATGCCGAGCCCGATGCTCCAGTGCGCTTCGCGGTGCAGGAGGAGGACGACCTCGACGGCGGCGTCCGCCCGGTGGAGGACGCACTGGAACTCGTCCCCCGCCGTCCGCTCGGGAGGGAGGACGAAGTCGGCGCCCCGCGAGTCGAGAAGCTCGGCGATGGCGCGGTCGACTCTGTCGTCGTCGTGACGGCTGTCCCGCTGATCGGCGGTGATGACGAACATCCTGCACCTCCTCGATCAAGTATGTGAACTTGATCTTGCTAGATCAAGCCTTGGAGCTTCAATAGCCGGTATCAAGGGCGTCTCACCGCGCTACTCTCGGAGGGTGACCGACGAGCAGACCCGAGGATCCTCGACGCCTCCCGCCCTGGACGCGTCCTTCGACACCGTCTGGGACGAGCTGGTGTGGCGCGGATCCGTCCACGTCTCGACCGATCGCGATGCGCTGCGCACGCTGCTCGCGGGGGAGCCGATCACCTACTACTGCGGGTTCGATCCCACGGCCCCCAGCCTGCACCTCGGCAACCTCGTGCAGCTCATCGTGATGCGCCGCCTGCAGCTCGCCGGCCACCGTCCCCTGGGTCTCGTCGGCGGATCGACCGGGCTGATCGGCGATCCCCGGCCCACCGCCGAGCGCACGCTGAACTCGCGTGAGACGGTGCTCGACTGGGTGGCCCGCCTGCAGGCGCAGGTGTCGCGCTTCCTGGCCGTCGACGGCGAGAACCCGATGCGGCTGGTCAACAACCTCGACTGGACGGCGCCGCTCTCGGCGATCGACTTCCTGCGTGAGATCGGCAAGCACTTCCGGGTCGGCACGATGCTCAAGAAGGACGCGGTGAGCGCGCGCCTCAACTCGGATGCGGGGATCAGCTACACCGAGTTCAGCTACCAGATCCTGCAGGGGATGGACTTCCTCGAGCTCTACCGCCAGTACGGCTGCGTCCTGCAGACGGGTGGCAGCGACCAGTGGGGCAACCTCACCAGCGGGACGGACCTGATCCACCGCGCCGAGGGAGCGTCGGTCCACGCGATCGGCACGCCCCTGGTGATGAACAGCGACGGGACGAAGTTCGGCAAGAGCGAGGGCAACGCCGTCTGGCTCGACCCGGAGCTGACCAGCCCGTACGCCTTCTACCAGTTCTGGCTCAACACGGACGATCGGGACGCGGTCGACCGTCTCAAGACCTTCACGTTCCTGACGCGAGCCGAGATCGAGCGGCTCGAGCGGGCGGGTCTGGATGCGCCGTTCAAGCGCGAGGCGCAGCGCGCGCTCGCGTGGGAGGTGACCTCGCTCGTCCACGGAGAGGCGGTGACGCAGGCCGTCGTCGATGCGTCGGCGGCACTGTTCGGCCGGGGCTCGCTGGCGGGCATCGATCCGGTGATCCTCCGCGGAGCACTCGAGGCGGTCCCGACAGCGGAGCTCGATGCGAGCACGCCGGTGCTGCAGGCGTTCCTCGAGACGCGACTCGTCGCGAGCCTGGGGGAGGCGCGCCGAGCGATGGCGCAGGGCGGACTGTCGGTGAACAACGACGTGGTCACCGAGGAGTCGCTCGCCGTGGGCGAGCTCGCTCTGATCGACGGCATCGCGGTGCTCCGCCGCGGGAAGAAGAACTTCGCAGGAGCCTTCGTCCGCTAGCCGGCGGGGGCCGCCGGGCGACACGCCCGGATCGCAAGCGATTTGCAGGCCCGCGAAACATCGACGTAATGTAACTCCTCGTCACCCCAAAGGAGCGGCGAGCGAGAGTCGGACGCAGAGCGTCGAGACCCGCTGGCCCACCTCAAGCGGGGACCATCCCCTCACTCCACGGCCCTGTTAGAGATTCGTCTCTTGATGGGAGCGGATCGTGAGCGTACGATGTAAAGCCTCCGCTGGACCTGCTGGTCCGGTCTTCGGTGCGACAGACAGAGCTTCACCGCTCTTGCTCCGCACGATGCGGCGTTCAGATCCCCGGATCACGGCGCCGAGCATCACGAAGACGCCGACTTGACACGGTCTGCGGATGTGCTAAGTTATACAAGTTGCCACGGCAGCGCGCAGGACTTCGGTTCTGACAAGCGTAACCCGAATGGCAGCCATAATCAAATCGAGAGCTTCGGCTCTCGGTAGACTTCGATCACTCTCGTTGTGAAGCGCTTTCTTTGGGCGTGGAGGCGGGGTGTGTCCGATTCTTGAGAACTCAACAGCGTGCACTATGTTCAATGCCAAATAATAT
>NZ_LMPP01000003.1 GCF_001423885.1 Rathayibacter sp. Leaf185
AGCGTCCAAGTCGCCGGGTCCCTCGACCACGATGCGGACCGACGGTCCGTCCTGGGTGATGAGGGCGTCCACGCGCTGCCAGTCGGTGTCGCAGAGGATCACGGCGTGGATGCCTGTGCCCTGCGGCGGGGAGACGAGCCTGTTAGGCGTGAAGCCCTCCCAGAACCGTTTGGTGGTGGGGAGCGACCAGGGCCCGACGATCTCGTGAACGGTCTCGAGTCGAGTCATGGATCAGGCCTCGTCCTGTGGAGCGATGGCATGACCGGCGGGGTCGGCGGCAGTGCAGCCGAAGGGTCCGTCGATGGGTGCCGCGTCGGTCGACCGTTCTCCGAAGAAGAAGGCCTCGCCGTCGGAGTAGTGACTGTTCACGCTCATGTGCTCGGCGAAGCGCTCGTCCCCGAACGCCGCTGTCAGGTCGTCGGCAGAGCGCCACTGCACGTACTCGATGATCCGATCGCTCCGCAGGTCACGGAAAATGGTCGTCGAGACGAAGCCGTCGAGGTTCCTGATGTGGTCGCGAGTCTCGCTCTCGTTGTACTCGGCGATCCATCTCTGCTTGCCGCTGACGGGCGCCAGCGTGATGATCTCGTGCGCCGACCCGGTCCGAAGCCGGACCGGCTCGACCTGCGTCGGGTCATCCGGATCCGCCGTCACCGACGCGCTGAACCGATAGATCCCGTCGTCAACGACGAACCCGTCGTTCACTCGCCTGCGACCCAGTTCCGCGGCGAACGCCTCGGCGTCGCTGCGACTGCGCCAGAAGAGCAGACCCAGGAGGAGCTCGGTGACGGGAGAGGAGGGCGGACCGAGCACACGGCCCTGCGCCAGCCGAATCATTCCGCCGAACCCCACCTTCTGCCGCGCGAGCACTTCCGCGGAGGTGATCGGGTCGGCCCATCCCGTTCCAGCACCGCTGGGGTCCGCGTCGGCACTCACCCTGACGACGTAGGGATACTCGTCGAAGTCGACGACGTCTGCGGTTCGCGAGGAAGTGGGCACAGGAGGACCTCCGGGCTTTGATGAGCAACGCCGGAGGTTTTCAGCCCCGGATCGACCGCACTGGTAGCGAGTCAACCACTCCGATGAGAATCGGTCAGAGGAAAAATGTACCCCGCTTCTGGCGGATCATTCGCGAGCTGCTGTCGTCCGAGACGACTTCACCGGTTGGGTGTGGACCGCAGGGGAGATGGCAAGGCGATCAGCGCCAGCCGCGCCCTCATAGGGTGAGTGGTGGCGCTGAAGTCATGACGACGGGCCCCGAGGCGGCATTGGTGGCCCTCAGCCTCGCCGCCCCGAAGGCCCCTCGCATGGTTGTCGGCTCACCGGTCTCACGTCTGCCGAGTCACGAGCTGGGACAGGGGGAGCAGGCGCAGGTGCTCGGGTCGGAGTTCCTCAGGGTTCCGCGCCTGCAGTAGTTTCACCGTTCCGACGACCCGAGCATGAGCGGCGGGCAGCGAACGATAGGCCGACTCAGCGCGGTGGAAGACATCGCTCACATCGTGCTCTGGCTGCGCAGCAGCGGGGCATTGAATCAGACCGGGCTGCTCATGATCGTCGATGGTGGTCTCACCCTGAGCTGAGCCGCATCGGATGGCGTCCTCGCCCTCGTGGGTGCCGGCGTCGGCGTGGGGTCCGCGCCGTCCTCGGCCGTGTAGGCCGCTGTCGGTTGCGTCGAGGTGCGAGGCCGCTCGTGGAAACACTGCTCGCAGCGCACGTCGACGATGCTGCGTGGCGTTGTGAGTGGGGCGTCGCGGGCGCTTCGGCACGTCCTCGGGCGGTGACGAGTACTGCCGATCGCATTTTTCCACCTATTGATATAATCGCCGCCCGACAGGTATTGGACAGGAATAGATCATCGCTCCTACGGTCGGCATGACGGCGGCGACGATGCCGACGGCGACTCGACGGAGAGGCAGAACCGATGATCCAGGCGCAGAGGGTCCACGCACCCGAGATGGAGGATCGGATCTATCGCAAGCTGTCGGTGCGGATCCTGCCGATCCTCGCCATCGGCATGTTCATCTCCTTCATCGATCGCGCGAACCTCGGGGTGATCGCCGGCCCACTGTCGATCGACCTAGGGCTCACGGCCGCGTCGTTCGGATTGGCCGCCGGCTTCTTCTACATCGGCTACCTGCTGTTCGAGATCCCGTCGAACATGGTCCTCGCCAAGGTGGGCGCGCGCATTTGGCTCGGTCGCATCATGATCACCTGGGGCATCGTCACCATCGGGATGTCGTTCATGCAGAACGACGTGTCGCTGTTCATTATGCGTTTCCTGCTCGGCGCAGCAGAAGCGGGCTACTCGCCGGGAACCATCCTCTTCCTCGCCCTCTGGTGCACGCCCCGCATGCTGTCGAAGGCCATGTCGGTGCTCAACCTCGCGGTGCCGATCGCCCTCGCAGTCGGGTCGGTCATCACTTCGCTGCTGCTGCTCCTGGACGGCGTCGCAGGCCTCGCGGGCTGGCGCTGGGTCTTCGTCATCGAAGGACTCCCCGCCATCGCTCTCGCGCTCTACATCTTCCTGAGGCTGCCATCGTCGCCCGCGCGGTCGGCGTGGCTCGACGACGACGAGAAGGCGTTCCTCGCCGCGAACGTCGTGCAGCGCAAGAGTGCGACCGCCCACGAGATCCGACAGCTCCCGGCCGCGCTGCGACGCCCGTCGCTGTGGCTCTTCGCCATCACGTACTTCTGCGTCCTGGCAGGCTTCTGGTCGATCACCTACTTCCTGCCGACGATCGTGCAGGAGTCGTTCGGGCTCGGCGTCGTCGCCTCAGGCATCCTGTCTGCCGTGCCGTGGGTGTTCTCGGCTCTCGTCATGTTCACCGTCCTGCGCAGCATGCGCCGCACGGGCGACCGCAAGTGGCACCTGTCTGCACTCATGGCCGCCGCCGCCCTCGGTCTGCTCGTCGGCGTCCTTTCCGGCAACCCCGTCGTGGCGCTTGCGGGGATCAGCATCGCCGCGGCCGGCTTCTTCGGCCTGCTCTCGACGTTCCAGACCACCGTCGCGCAGGTGTATGCGGGGGCTCTCGCCGCGGTGTCCATCGCGTTCGTCAACTCCCTCGGCAATCTCAGCGGATTCGTCGGTCCCTACGTGCTCGGCGCACTGAGCGACCTCACGGGGTCGACCGATGCCGGACTGCTCATCATGGTCGGCTTCTTCGCCCTCGCGGCCGTCCTCGTGTTCCTGATGGTGCGTTGGGCGGACGGCGTCACGGGCGGGCCAGACGGCCACCCAGCTGCAGCTTCTGCCGCTGAGACGTCGGCAGCTCCGTCCAACGCGACTGCGCCGACGCGCGGATGATCACCGCACATGGAGCTCCGACGGCCGCTGCGGACGGCGTGATGCAAGTCGGAGGCGCCCCCGGACCAAGAGTCGATGTCGACGTCCTCGAGCGTCACGGGCTCGACCGTTAGCGTCAGCAGCCATCACGATCACCAGTACCACCACGAGAAAGGACCGGCCCATGGCCAACCTCCGACTGCACCACGTCAATGTGACGTCCGACGACATGTCGATCCTCACGCGCTTCTACCAGGACGCGCTCGGCCTCGAGATGCTGCCCTCGCCGCCCATGATCGCGACCTCCGCGAGCGGGACCACCGATGGCGACGAGGCCTGGGACGACGCGGCAAAGTTCTTCAATGCCGGCGATCCGAACGAGCTGCAGCTGCACGCGACGCAGCGACAGCCCTACCTCGCCGCGCAAGAGGGACACTCCGTCAATCCGCTCATCAGCGGGCACTTCGCCTTCCGAACGGACGACATTGAGGACGTCATGGCGCGGCTCACCGCGAACGGCATCCCCTTCGACGACTGGGGCATCTGGTCGGTGAAGGGATGGCACCAGATCTTCCTGACCGACCCTGCCGGCAACATGGTCGAGATCCACCAGGTGAAGGACGACGTCGAGCCCTGACCCGGCGCGGCAGGGGGCTTGACGGCCTCGCGCAGATCCTGGGCCGTCCCGGCCTCTCGGCCGGGACGGCCGAAGACTCTCCATGACGACTTGCTCGTCGTCGACATCACGCTCGACCTGCACGGTTGTAACTACGGCCATGTAGGCGCCACCGCTACCCCTGATCAACGTAGGAGCATCCATGACCCACGCAGCACGCGACGTCGTCGTCATCACAGGAGCCGCACAGGGCATCGGTCTGCACTGCGCACTGCTCGCCGCAGAGGCGGGCGCGTCCGTCGCGATCCTCGACGTCAATGCAGCGGCTGCCGACCGCGCCGCCGCGTCCCTGCCGGGTGGGCCACACCTCGCGGTCGCGGGCGATGTGACCGACCGCGCATCTATGGACGCGGCGATCGCCGAGGTGGCGGCCACGATCGGTCCGCCGACGGCGGTCGTCGCGGCCGCCGGCATCGTGAGCCGCACACCGCTCGCGGACGCGACCTCCGAGGAGTTCCGGCGGGTCTTCGCGGTCAACGTCGAGGGCGTGCACCACACGATCGCGGCTGCCGTGCCGCACCTTCGCGCCGCGGGCGCGCGCGGCTCGATAGTCGCGCTGGGATCCGTCGCAGCCGCCACTGGAGGAGGCCTCATGGGCAATGGGGTCTACGCGATGTCAAAGGCGGCGGTCGAGGGACTCGTGCGGGGCTACGCGCGCGAGCTCGCTCCATGGGGTGTGCGCGCCAACGTCGTGGCACCCGGAGCGACCGAGACGCCGATGACGAGCGTGCTGTCCGACGAGGACGTCGCGCGCATCACCAGCATGTCGCTGCTCGGCAGGATGTGCCGGCCCGAGGAGATCGCCGGTGTCGTAACCTTCCTGCTCGGCGGTGCGGCCGGCGCGATAACCGGCCAGGTGCTTCGCCCCAACGGAGGCGTCGTCTTCGGATGACGGCGCGAGGCGAGCGTGCTGCGATGCAGCGAGCCGGCTCCGTCCTCAATGCTGCGGTTGGCAGCGGTCGACGCCCGGACTCGTCTGCATCGACCTCGACCCACTTTTCGGGCTCCTTCTCGAGGGCACGCGCAGGCGGTCCGGTCCGTCCGTTGACCCGTTGTCGCCGCACGGTACAATGCGTTCGAGGCATCAATCGATCCACCATCGGGTATTGGACCAGCAAGAATGGCACTGCCAGGCTGACTGGCGTGCAAACCCTCCTCCTTCACGACGACCCGGATCACCTGACGGTGACGCTCGATCGTCCAGACGTCCGGAATGCGATCGACGACCAGATGGTGCGCGAGCTCCACGAGGTGTGCGATCGGCTCGAACGCGAGCCGCGCATCCTTCTGCTCACCGGTTCGAGCTCCGCCGAGCGCGGCGTGTTCGCCAGCGGCGCCGACATCCGTCAGCTCGCCGAGCGCGGCCGCGACCAGGCGCTACGGGGCATCAACTCGTCGCTCTTCTCGCGAATCGCGAACCTGCCGCTACCCGTGATCGCCGCCGTCGACGGCTTCGCGATCGGCGGTGGCGCCGAGCTCGCCTACGCCGCCGACTTCCGACTCGCGAGCGACCGCGCGGTGTTCGGCAATCCGGAGGTCGGGCTCGGCATCATGCCCGCCGCCGGTGCCACGTGGCGGCTACTCGAGCTCGTGGGAGAGCCGCTCGCGATGGAGGTGCTCCTCGCGGGGCGGCGACTCACTGCCGCCGAGGCCTACCAGGCGGGGCTCGTCGTATCTGTGCATCCCTGGCAGGACTTGCGTGCCGCGGCGAACGATCTCATCGACCGGATCGCTGCGCAAGACTCGCTTGCGGTGCGGCTCACGAAGCGCATGGTGCGGGCGCCGCGCGCTGCGCATCCTCTTATCGACGACCTCGCGCAGGCGATCCTGTTCGAGTCCGATGGCAAGTCGACGAGGATGCAGGCGTTTCTGGAGCGCTCGAGCGTGAAGGAGGCGCGACGGTGAGCGTGCCGAGTCGCGTCGGGGTCGTGGGTGGCGGCACGATGGGCGCGGGCATCGCGCAGGTGTTCGCTCAGGCGGGCGCTTCCGTCGTGATCCTCGAGCGAGACGTGGCGTCCATCGCCGCGGCGACGGAGCGGCTCGACGCCGGCATCGCGCGCTCGGCGTCGCGCTTCGAGGGCTATGACGCTGACGCGGTTCGCGCGCGCCTCGCGGTCGAGGCCGACTACGGCGTCCTCGCGGGTGCCGATCTCGTGGTCGAGGCGGTGCCCGAGATCATCGGCCTCAAGCGCGAGACGCTCCAGCGCGTCGAGCGCGCCGTCAGCCCCGAGGCGTGGATTGCGACGAACACGTCGTCGCTGCCCGTGAGCGACCTCGCCCTCGCGCTCGAGCGCCCCGAGCGGTGCTTCGGGCTGCACTTCTTCAACCCGGTGCCAGCCTCTGCGCTCATCGAAGTCGTCGTCGCCCCGACCACGCACGATGGCGTGCCCGCGATGACGCGGACGTGGGCGGAAGCGCTCGGCAAGACCGCGATCGTCGTGCGCGACGCGCCGGGGTTCGCGAGCTCGCGGCTCGGACTGGCGCTCGCGCTGGAGGCGATGCGCATGGTCGAGCAGGGCGTCGCCTCGGCGGACGACGTCGACGCGGCGATGGTGCTCGGCTATCGGCACGCCACTGGTCCGCTGCGCACCACGGATCTCGTGGGGCTCGACGTCCGCCTCGGAATCGCCGAGCACCTCGCGTCGACCCTCGGTGAGCGCTTCGAACCGCCGGCCATCCTGCGCAGGCTCGTCGACGAAGGCTGGCTCGGCCGCAAGAGTGGCCGAGGCTTTTTCGACTACCCGGGCTCGTTGCGCTGAGCCGGCGACGGCACGACGCTCGCCGCCGCAGCGAGCACGGCGTCGAGCGCGCGGTCCGTGCGGCCGGAGCGCCACGCCATCCGCAGATGAACAGGGTCCATGGGCTCCGCGAGCGGTAGGAAGCGCAGATGGGGGTCCGCGATGCTCTCGACGACCGACGACAGGGTGAGCGAGCAGCCGACCTCGGCTGACACGAGCGACATGACCGTCCAGGTGTCGGGCGCGTACTGGGCGACCTCCGCCGTGAAGCCGCCGCGACGCCCGAGCGTGCGCAGGCGGTCGAGGAGCACACTGCCGGTCTCGGCGGGCAGCGACACGAAGGTCTCGCCGCGAAGGTCCTCGGCGCGCACCGTCTCCTGTGAGGCGAGCCTGTGCGTCTCGGACACGGCGAGCACGAGTTGCTCGGATGCGAGCACGCGACTGTCGATGCCGATGGGCAGGTGGTCCCAGCGCCCGAGTGCGATGTCGATCTCGCCGCGCACGAGCGAGCCCATCGCGAGATCTGCGAAGCGCTGGCTGAGTAGTTCGAAGCGGATGCCGGGGTGTCGGTGCTTCACGGCACGCGCGACGCGGCCCACCATCGCGTTCGACGAGGCGCCGGCGTAGGCGAAGCGGACGTGGCCGATCTCGCCTTTCGCTGCTGCCTTGGCGGTCGCGCGGAAGCGGTCCGCGGCGTCGAGCACAGCACGAGCCGGGTCCACGAGTGACTCGCCGACTGCGGTGAGCGCGACACGACGCGTGCTGCGGTCGAACAGCGCGACCCCGAGCGAGCGCTCGAGCTGCTGCACGCTCCGGCTCACCGGCGGTTGGGCCATATTCAGTCGTTCGGCTGCACGACCGAAGTGCAGCTCTTCGGCGACAGCGAGAAATGTCCGGATCTGCTGCAGGTCCATCTGACCGTCTCCCTCCACGCATCACCCCGTACTGAGCGATGCGTCTCATGCATCAAATCACACAGGATTCAGTATTGGACGCGCATCGATGGTGCCTGACAGCCTGGTGCAGCCGACACGAAGGAAGGTGGGGCTCGATGACGAATTCCACGGCGCCAGACACGACGCTCTTCGAGCAGCTGACAGGCGGGCCGCTCGAGGGATTGGTGGTCGCCGACTTCGGACGCGTGCTCGCCGGCCCGTACTGCACGATGCTGCTGGCCGACCTCGGCGCGACAGTCATCAAGGTCGAGAGTCCGAGGGGCGACGAGACGAGGTCGTGGGCGCCGCCGCGGCACGAGGACGAGTCGACGTACTACCTCTCCATCAATCGCAACAAGCACTCAGTGGTGCTCGACTTCACCGATCCCGATGATCTCGACCTCGCGCAGCGCCTCGCCGCCCGCGCCGACATCGTCGCTGAGAATTTCAAGCCGAGCGGGCTTGCACGCTTCGGGCTCGACTACGAGTCGGTCCGCGCGGAGAACCCCGAGGTCATCTATGCCTCCGTATCGGGCTTCGGTACGGCGGGCGGTGCGTCGCTGCCCGGCTACGACCTCCTCGTGCAGGCCGCGTCGGGCCTCATCAGCCTCACAGGTCCGCCTGAGACCGAGGGCTACCGTTCGGGCATCGCGCTGTTCGACGTCATCACCGGCCTGCACACGGCCGTGGGCATTCTCGCGGCGCTGCGGCATCGCGATCGCACGGGAGAGGGGCAGCACCTCGAGCTGAACCTGATGATGTCGGCACTGTCGGGGATGGTGAATCAGACCGGCGGGTACGTCCTGAACGGCGAGGTGCCCGGCCGGCTCGGCAACGACCACCCGAGCATCTACCCCTATGCACCGTTCCCGACGGCAGACGGCGACATCGTGCTCGCGATCGGCAACGACGTGCAATTCGCAGCGCTGTGCTCCGCCCTCGGGCTCGGAGATGTCGCATCCGACGCGCGCTTCGCGACGAACGTCGCCCGGAGCGAGCACCGTTCGCTCCTGCGTCCGCTGATCGTCGACAGCCTGCGCTCGCGCAGCGCGGAGAAGTGGTTCGACCTCATGTCGGCACGAGGGATCCCCTGCGCGCCGATTCTCGACGTCGGCGCTGGCATGGCCTTCGCCGAGCGTATCGGGCTCGCCCCGATCATCGAAGCGGGCACCGGGGACCGCCGGATGCGCGGCGTGCGCAATCCCATCTCGTTCTCACGCTCGCCCGTGCGCTACGACCTCGCGCCACCGGTGCTCGACGGCAGCGGCGACGTCGTGCGCGCCTGGCTGAGCGCCGACGCCGACGCATTCGCGGCAGGCGACGCAGCCCACGCGACTTCAGCCGCCCAGTGAACAGGAGTGATGCCAGCATGCACACCGACACCACCCCGCGCACAGTCGACCTCGACTACTACGGCATCTGGCAGACGCTGAGCGACGAGGATCGCGCCATCGTCGCGCGGGTCCGCGGCTTCGTCGATGCCGAGGTCACGCCGATCATCAATGCCTACTGGGAGGCGGCCGACTTCCCGTACGAGCTGCTCCCGTCGATCGCCGGTCTCGGCATCGTCGGCACTGCGATCGAGGGCTACGGATGCCCGGGGCTCACGCGCCTGCAGACGGGTCTCGTAGCGATGGAGCTCTCGCGCGGCGATGGCAGCGTGAACACGCTGAACGCGGTGCAGTCCGGCCTCGTGATGGGAAGCATCTCGCTGCTCGGCGACGAGGAGCAGAAGCAGCGTTGGCTACCATCCCTCGCCCGGCTCGAGCTGCTGGGTGCTTTCGCGCTCACCGAGCCCGACCACGGATCGGACTCGGTCGCGCTCGAGACGCGCGCGTACCGGGACGGCGACTCCTACGTGCTGGACGGCGCGAAGAAGTGGATCGGTCTCGGCCACGTCGCCGACGTCGTGATCGTCTGGGCTCGCGACGACGAGGACGGCAAGGTGAAGGCCTTCGTCGTCGAGAAGGACGCCGACGGTGCCTATCCGCACGGGTACGACGCGCATGCCATCCAGGGCAAGATCGGGAAGCGCGCGATCCAACAGGCCGAGATCACGCTCACGGGCGTGCGCGTGCCCATCGGGAATCGCCTCGCGGCCTCGACGTCCTTCCGCGACGTCGGCGCAATCCTCAACCGCACGCGAACGACGGTCGCGTGGGAGGCGCTCGGCCACGCGGTCGCGGCCTACGAGATCGCCGCGAGATACGTCCACGAGCGCGTCCAGTTCGGCAAGCCGATCGCGAGCTTCCAGCTCGTGCAGAACAAGCTCGCGAACATGCTGGCGGACCTCACAGCCATGCAGCTCATGTGCGTTCGCACGGCGAACCTGCAAGACGAAGGCACGCTCACGAACGAGCAGGCATCGCTCGCGAAAATGTTCACGGGCCAGCGGGCCCGCACCCTCTGCCGCGACGCCCGCGACCTCCTCGGAGGCAACGGCCTACTCCTCGAGCACCACGTCGCGCGCCACCTGACCGACATGGAGGTGGTCCACACCTACGAGGGGACCGACTTCGTGCAGTCCCTGATCGTCGGGCGCGACATCACGGGCATCTCCGCCTTCGCCTGACCCGGCCCGCCCGCACGACCGACCCGAAGGAGCGAGCACCGATGCCCGCAGCATTCGTCTACGACGCCGTCCGCACGCCCTTCGGCCGCGCGGGTGGCGCGCTCGCGGCCGTTCGGCCCGACGACCTCGCCGCGACCGTCATGCGGTCCGCAATCGAACGCCTCGACCTCGACCCCGTGCGGATCGCCGACGTCATCTTCGGCGACGCGAACCAGGCAGGCGAGGACAATCGCAACGTCGCACGCTTCGGTGCACTGCTGGCGGGCTTCCCCACCTCGGTCACTGGCGTGACGGTGAACCGACTGTGCGCGTCGTCGGTCGAAGCCGTGATTCAGGCGGCACGCGCAGTCGAGTCGGGCGACGCCGAAGTCGTGCTGGCCGGCGGCGTCGAGTCGATGAGCAGAGCGCCGTACGTCGTCGAGAAGTCGGCGAAGCCGTGGCCGGCGGTCGGCAACCAGACGCTGTGGAACACCGCGATCGGCTGGCGGATGGTCAACCGCGCGCTGCCGACGCACTGGACGATCTCGAATGGCGAGTCGGCCGAGAAGATCGCACGCGAATGGGGCATCGCGCGCGACGCGCAGGATGCGTTCGCAGTACGTTCGCACCGCCTGGCGGCGGAGGCGTGGGCGGCAGGCATCTACGACGACGAGATCGTCCAGGTCGCCGGGGCCGAGCTCGAGCGCGACGAGGGCATCCGCGACGGCACGACGCTCGAGCGACTCGCGGGGCTGTCGCCGTTGTTCAAGCGCGACGGCTTTGGCACCGTGACTGCGGGCAACGCGTCGTCCGTGAACGACGGCGCCTCAGCCGTCGTCGTCGCGGGGGAGGGGGCAATCGATCGCGAGCCGCTCGCCCGCATCAGCGGCCGCGCATCGCATGGCGTCGACCCCGACGACTTCCCGATCGCGCCGATCGAGGCGGCGAACAAGGCGCTAATGCGGGCGGGACGAACGTGGGCCGATGTCGATGTCGTCGAGCTGAACGAGGCGTTCGCCTCGCAGTCGCTCGCATGCATCCAGGGATGGCCCGAGCTCGACCCCGACATCGTCAACATCCATGGTGGAGCACTCGCGATCGGCCATCCGCTGGGCGCATCGGGCGGACGCATCATCGGCCACGCGGCGCACGAGCTGCGGCGCCGCAATGGCGGTGTCGCGGTGGTCGCGATCTGCATCGGCGTCGGTCAAGGGCTCGCGGTCGTCCTAGAGCGGTAAACCCGTCGTGTCCGGGACCGGCGGAGTCTGCGCCGATTCCTCCGGGACACGTCAGGTGTCACGCACCACGATCGGACCGGAGCCTGTGCTAGGTGCTGTGCGGCGCAACCAAACCTCGATGGAAGCGGGGAAACTATAGAGCGGTCCCAAACGACTAAACTGACATAATGTGCATTATCGGATATCCGCATCCGGGGGGGATGTGCCGTCGAGGAGGCCGGCCGGCGAGTACGCGCGAAAGGGTTGTGCGCAGTGCTCACGTCCACTGCTTCGAGAATGATCCGACGATGGTCGAGAGCACCCGCCCTCGAGTGAAGAAGCGGACGATCCGCCGAGGCGAATCATCCTCGAACATCATGTCGAGGCCGCGCGCTGAAGCCTTCGCGGCCCGCCTCGCGCGTCGTCGCAGCTTCGTCTCGTGGCGGCGCACGACCCGGTCGAGGTCCGTGCCGTCGATGATCGCGCGGGCGAGGTCTGCGCCGTCGGCGAGTGCGAGATTCGCTCCTTCACCGGCGAACGGCGACATCAGATGCGCGGCGTCGCCGACGAGGGTGATGCCGGGACGATGCTCCCACCCCTGGCCGATCGGGAGCGCGTAGATGGGGCGGGCCCAGATGGCGTCGTCGCAGTGGCGGATCAGATCGGTCAGTGGTGCCGCCCAGTCGCGGTAGTGATCGAGCAGCAGCCGTCGCACGTCCGCCGGCTCCCGCCCGTTGACATCGTTGCGCACAGCCCAGTCCTCCGGCACGCGGAGCCCGAGTCCGACGACGATCTCCTCGCCGCCGTGGCCGGAGATCGACTTCCCGTCGGAAAGCGCGAAGAACGTGCCCAGGCCTGCCATCGCCGATGCTTCCGAGTGGAGCTCGGCAGCATTCGGAAGCCGGACCTCGACGATCGTGATCCCGGAATATGCCGGTCTCACGGGCGTGACCGCCCTGCGGACAGTCGACCACGCGCCGTCAGCACCGACCATGACATCAGTCGACACACGTCGATCGGAGAGCATCACGACGGGTCGGCCGTCCTGGAGCTCGACGCCGACGACCCGCGTTCCCCACTCGATCGTGCCAGGAGCAAGCGAGTCGACCAGGAGATGGCGGAGCGCGCGGCGGTCGATCTCCGGGCGACCGTTCCCTCCCTCGGGCTCCTCCTCGTCCACGAGGACCCGAGCACGCTTGTCCATCACGCGGGTGGCCTCTCCCCCGGCATGCACCTTCTCGAGGAAGTCGTCCAGCACGCCCGCGTCTCGCAGCGCCGCCTGACCTGTTCGTCTGTGGATGTCCAGGGATCCGCCCTGCTGGCGGCTCCACTCCGAGGCGTCCGCCTCGAGCACCGTCACAGGGACGCGTGCACGTTGCAGGATGCGAGCACACACCAGGCCGCTGAGTCCGGCGCCGACGATCACGACTGGAGTTCGAGCATCTGTCGTCATGCGGGAACGCTATACGTAGTTACTACGATTTCATAGTGACTACGGTAAACTAGACTGAGCGCATGGACGAAGAGGCGGGCCGACGTGGACGGAAGAGAGCGCAGACGCGGCATCGGATCAACGAGGCTGCTCTTCGACTGTTCGTGTCCCGGGGGTACGACTCCGTGACCGTCGCCGACGTCGCGGAAGAGGCGGACATAGCGCTGACGACATTGTTCGCCCACTTCCCGGAGGGCAAGCAGTCTCTCGTGTTCGGAAGTGGGGAGGATCGGGCTGCTGCGCTGTCCCGGGCCATCGTCGACCGGCCCGACGACCAGGACGTCCTCGACGCGGCAGAAGCGTTCATCGGACAGCGCGGTCCCGCTGCCCTACCGGGCTCGCACTCCGGAGACCTCGTGGAGCTGATCCGCGCCACGCCGGCACTCATCGACTACGCCCGACGACGCTGGGTCGACTGCGAGTCGGCCTTGGCGGAGACCCTCAGGAGCGAGGTCGACTTCGATTCACCTCTGGCGGCGCGATCTCTGGCCAGGTTCATCTTGGAGGCCCCCCAGATCGCCGGCGCCACCTCGGAACCGGGCCGAGCGCTGACGGAGATCTTCGACCACCTCCGCCGCGGCTGGATCGCGTAGAGGGGGGACGAGCCCGACACCGACCGGCACCGTCACCCCGGATCGCCCCTCGATCCCCAGCGCGATCCCGCCGGCCATCTCGTCGGTCTCCACGTTCGACACGCCGATCCTGGAGGGCGCTCCGGGGTGTGTTCACGGAGACCGGTCGGACCGCTGGTCTGCTCCGCAGGGGCCGTCCGCGTTCTACTCGGCGACGAAGTCCGACGTGTCTCCGACGAGCCGGGTGTTGTCCGCAGGGATCGGCTCGACAGCGGCCAGAGCGACCTCGGCAGCGAACTCCCCTACGTTGTACAGCTTCCCCGCCGACTCCCGACGCGAGCTGATGGCGCCCGGGTTCGACCGCTCGAGGAGCGTCGCCGTGATGGTGCCCTCGATCATGTCGCCCGAGACGACCACGAACTCGACGCCCCGCTCCGACAGCTCGGCGATCCGCTCGCGCAGCGCGTCCTCGCCCGCGCGCTTGGACAGCGCGACCGGCTCGTACTCGGGCATGGTCGGCGTCGTGCGGATGAAGTGCGCCTGGTGGCTGGTCACGAACACGACGCGCGAGCCGGCTCCGAGCAGCGGCAGCGCCGCATCGAGCGAGGCGACCTGCGAGTCCCGGTTGAGGACCATCGCGTAGTCCTCCCCCATGTTGCTCTCCATGCCGCCTGAGGCGTTCAGCACGAGCACGTCGAGCCCGCCGAGCTCCTCCTGGATGCGGGAGAAGAGCGCCGTGCGAGAGTCCGCGTCGGTGAGGTCGGCACCGACCGCGAACGCCGAGCCTCCTCCGGAGACGATCTGGTCGACGAGCTTCGTCGCCCGGGGCGCCTTCGAGCGGTAGTTCACGACGACGCGCGCGCCGGCCTCGGCGAAGTAGCGGATCGTGTCGGCGCCGATGCCGCGCGAGGAGCCGGTCACGAGGATCCGCTTGCCGTCGAGCGAACCGGGAGCGAGAGGGTTGGACACGAGGAGATCCTTCAGGACGCCGACGCTGGGCCGGATCGGGCACGATGACGGGCCCCACGGCCCGACGAGGATCCTACCAACCCGCCTCCCAGCCCGTTGACGGGGGGCGTTGCTAGCCTCAGAAGGCTCATCGTGGGGAAGGAGCAACGGCAATGGATGCTGTCACCCAGTACGCGTGGATCCTCTGGCTCGCGCTCATTCTGATCTTCGTGATCGTCGAGATGATCACTCTCGAATTCACCTTCCTGATGCTGGCCGTGGGCAGCGTCGGCGGCCTTCTGACCGGGCTGGTCGGTGCTCCGTTCTGGGTCCAGGTCCCGGTCGCCGCCGTTCTCGCGGGGCTGCTCCTGTTCACGGTCCGGCCACCCCTGCTGCGGCTCCTCAAGCGCGGCGGTGATCCGACGCCCTCGGGTTCCGACGCGCTGCTCGGCCTCGCCGGCAGTGTCGTCGTCGCCGGCTCGGGCCCGGGTCAGGTCAAGCTCGCCAATGGCGAGACGTGGACGGTCCGCCTGTCCCCTCTCGTCGAGAATCGCCCGCTCGGTGTCGGCGAACGCGTCGTCGTCACCGCCATCGACGGCGCGACCGCCGTCGTCGTCCCCGCCGAAAGGAGCTCCTCGTGACCATCTCCGCCATCGTGACGACCGTCATCGTCGCCGCCATCGTCCTCTTCGTCCTGGTCGTCCTCTTCCGGTCGATCCGGATCATCCCGCAGGCCACCGCGGGGGTCGTGGAGCGGCTGGGCAAGTACCACAAGACGCTCCTGCCCGGCCTGAACCTCGTGGTCCCGTTCGTCGACCGGGTCCGGCCGCTGATCGATCTCCGCGAGCAGGTCGTCTCCTTCCCGCCGCAGCCCGTCATCACCGAGGACAACCTGGTCGTCTCCATCGACACGGTCGTCTACTTCCAGGTGACGGATGCTCGCGCCGCGACCTACGAGATCGCGAACTACCTCGGCGCCGTCGAGCAGCTCACGACGACCACCCTCCGCAACGTCGTCGGAGGGCTGAACCTCGAGGAGGCGCTGACCTCTCGCGACAACATCAACGGCCAGCTGCGCATCGTCCTCGACGAGGCGACCGGCAAGTGGGGAATCCGGGTCGGACGTGTCGAGCTCAAGGCCATCGACCCGCCCCTGTCGATCCAGGACTCGATGGAGAAGCAGATGCGCGCCGAGCGCGACCGCCGCGCCGTCATCCTCACCGCGGAGGGCACCAAGCAGTCGCAGATCCTCAACGCGGAGGGCCAGCGCCAGGCCGCCATCCTCGCCGCGGAGGGTCAGGCCAAGGCCGCCGTCCTGCGGGCGGAGGGTGAGGCGAAGGCCATCACCACGGTCTTCCAGGCGATCCACGACGGGCGTCCCGACGCCGAGCTGCTCGCCTACCAGTACCTCCAGACGCTGCCCAAGATCGCCGAGGGCAGCGCGAACAAGCTCTGGGTCATCCCGAGCGAGCTCACCGAGGCGCTCAAGGGGGTCGGCCAGGCCTTCGGTCAGAACGCGGCCAAGGGCGACCGTCCGCACGACGCGGGCGGCAGCACTCCCCCGAGCCCGATCCTCTGACCCACCCCGCCCCGATGACCGACCGAGGCCGCGCGCCCTTCCTCGAGGGCCCGCGGCCTCGCGTCATCGCCCATCGCGGCTTCGACCCTGGCGGCCCGGGCAACACGATCGCCGCCTTCCAGCGAGCCCTCGATGCCGGCGCCGACCTGCTCGAGACCGACGTCCGCGCCTCGCTCGACGGTGTCGCGTTCCTGCAGCACGACGCCGAGCTGATCGACCGCACCGGCACCCGGAACCTCGTCGCCCGCACCCGCGCTGAGGAGCTCTCATCGCTGACCCTCGACGGCGGCGAGCACCCCGCCACTCTGTCGGAGGCGCTCCAGCGCTTCCCCGACGCCCGCTTCAACATCGATGTGAAGGCACGCGAGGCGATCGGCCCGACGGTCGCGGCCGTGCGAGCTGCGCGCGCCGAGACACGTGTCCTCATCACCTCCTTCTCGGAGTCGCGCCGCAGACGCACCCTCCGAGCGTTACCGGGCGCGGCGACCTCCGCCTCCGCTCCCCTGTTCCTGCTCGCCCTGCTGGCGGCTCACGCGAACGCGCCCGCGGTCGTCCGCCGGGTCCTCCGCGGGATCGACGCGCTCCAGGTCCCCGAGAGCGCCCTCGGCCTCCGAGTGGCCGTCCCCCGGATCCTCGCCCGGCTGCGCTCCTCGGGCTGCGAGATCCACCTCTGGACCATCGACGATCCCGAGCGGATGACGGAGCTCCTCGAGCTCGGCGTGGACGGCCTCGTCACCGATCGGACCGACCTCGCGCGCCTGGCCGTCGACGCCTCAGGCAGCGGTTCGGCGCGCCTGCGCTGACCGCGCGGAAACGGCCTCCCACCTGACTGTTCTCTGGCAAAGGAAGGCCCCCGCGGACCACCCCCAGGTAGGCGGTCGACACTGGTCGGAGCACAGCGAGAGGAGACCACACAATGGCAGATCGAAGCTTGCGCGGCATGAGGCTCGGATCCCAGAGCCTGCAGAGCGAAGAAGGCGTCGTCTTCTCACCGCGCTCGACGTACGAGTACCACTGCTCGAATTGCGGCTACGACACCGACATGGTGTTCTCGGCCGACGCCGAAGCGCCGGAGACCTGGGAGTGCCGTTCCTGCGGCCACGAGGCCATCCTGATGGTGGATTCGAAGCCCGTCGTCGTGGATCGGGGCGAGCAGAAGGCCGTCAGGACCCACTGGGACATGCTGCTCGAACGCCGCACCCGTGCGGAGCTGGAGGAGCTGCTCGAAGAGCGGCTCGCCTTCCTCCGCGCCCGTCGCGGAGAGCACAAGATCGGCGCTTAGCGCCGGTCACGGGCCCGACGCCGGGGCTCGCGCGTCCGCAGGACGAACGAGACGAGGGCGATCAGACCGGCGGCCAGGAAGTACCAGCCGAGGTCTCGGGCCCACACCAGAGCCGGGGTCGTGGTGGACGCGAGGGGAACCTCGTCCACCATGGCACCCGGCTCGAACCATGTGAGGGAGTCGATCGTCGCCCCGTCGGGCCCGATGATCGCGCTGGTGCCGACGGTCGAGATGTTGACCACGCTGCGGCCCGTCTCGATCGCCCGCAGCCGCGCGATGGCCAGCTGCTGGACGCTCTCATCGGTCCGGCCGAAGTCGGCGTTGTTGGTCTGTCCCAGGATCACCTGCGCGCCGCCGTCGATCATCTCGTTCGTGAGCGCGTCGTCCGAGATGTCGAAGCAGATCGCGATGCCGGCGAGGATGCCGTCGATGTCGAAGACGTTGGAGCGGGTGCCGATCGAGTAGTCCCGGCTCACGAGGTCGACGAGGTCCGGTGCGAACATCCGCCAGAAGGCGCGATCGGGCATGTACTCCGCGAACGGCACCGGGTGGACCTTGTCGTACACCTGCGTCGCCCCCTCCCCCGCTTTCCAGAGCAGCGAGCTGTTGTAGAAGACGTCGTCCTCGGGGTTCGTGATCGTGCCGACGATGAAGGGCGCGTCCATCGTGCGGCTCAGGTAGTCGAGGACAGCCGCCGACTGCGCGTTGCGGGTCGGATCGATGTCGACGCCGTTCTCGGGCCAGACGACCATGTCGACGTCCTCATCGAGGATGGGAAGTGTCGCGGAGGTGTGGTCCTCGAGGATCTGCCCGCGGTAGCTCTGCGAGAAGAGCCCTGCGTCGGAGTCGCCCTGGATCGCGGCGATCCGAGCCGTGCCCTCCGTCGGCGCCGGCCAGGCGGGGAACACGAGGGCGACGATCGCGAAGCCGGCGACGACGGCGGTCCGCGCGGTCGCGGGGACGCTCACCTCGCGCACGGCCTGCGCGAGAGCAGCCGCGAGGAAGGCGACGACGAAGCTGAGCCCGGTGAAGCCCACCCAGGCCGCGAGCTCGGCGAGCGGCCCCATCGACTGGGAGAGCGCGAGCCTCCCCCACGCGAAGCCGCCGTAGGGCCAGACGTTCGTGATCGTCTCGCGGCCCGCCCAGAGCGCGGCGAGCAGCGCCGGGAGCCCGACCATCCGTCCGAGCGGACCGGTCCAGACCCGGTGCCCGCGGGTCGACACCACCGCCATCAGACCGGCCGAGAGCGCGAAGAAGATCGCCTGGAGGCCGGCGAGGGCCGCCCATGGCACGAGGCCGAGGTAGAGGGTGAGCCACGAGATGTGAACGCCCCAGAACACGCCGCCGCCGACGAGGCCGATGAGAGCGCCGCTCCAGAAGCCCCGCCCGGCGAGGGCCAGGAGGATCGCGGCGGCACCGACGATGGCGAGCGGCCAGACATCGGAGTCGGGGAAGCCCTGATCGAGCACGGCACCGCCGAGTGCCGCGAGCGGCAGCGCCAGCCACAGCGGAGCAGTCCGCCCCGGAGGCGGTGTCATCGCATCCCTCATGCGACCGAGGAGTAGGCGACGATCCCCCGGCGCACGAGGTCGAGCGCCGTGCGTGCGGCACGGCCCACCTTGCCGTCGGCCACGACGGAGAGCTGATCGAGGAGGTCGATGGTCTGCTTCGACCAGCGGACGAAGTCGCCCGCGGCCATGTCGGCCTCGCGGAGGACCGCATCGAGCGGCATGCCGCGCGCCCACATGCTCATCGCCAGGGCGAGGCTGGTCGAGATGGGGTTGCTGCCGGGGAGGCGGTGCTCGCGCTCCACGTCGTCGAGTCGCGCCCAGAGCAGCTGGGTCTTCTCGAGCGCCTCGGGGAAGGTGCCGCGGGGCAGGTGCTTCTCGCCGAGGGTCCCCTCCTCGCGCCGCGGCTCGAAGACCAGGCAGCAGGCCATCGCCGCGAGGCCGGCGGGGTCGAGCTCGGTCCAGGCCTGCTTGCGGAGGCACTCCGCGATCAGCAGGTCGCGCTCACCGTAGATCCGGCGCAGCGTGCGCCCGTTCGGGGTGAGCGAGAGCTCGCCGGCGTCATCGCGGCGGAAGTAGCCGAGCTCGAGCAGGACCTCGGTGATCCGGTCGAAGATGCGGGCGACGGCTCCGGTGCGCGAACGGATCTGACGCTCGATCTCGTCGGTCTCCCGGCGGAGCTTCCACCAGCGCTCCGCCCAGCGGGCGTGCTGCTCGCGGTCCGAGCAGGCGTGGCACGGGTGGGCCTTCATCCGCTTGCGGAGGACGGTGAGCTGGCCCTGGCGCTTCTCGCGCTCCGAGTGCGAGGCCGACTCCTTGCGGACCGCACCGCGCCGCTCGAGCTCGCCTATCTCGCGTCGGATCGACGCGTACTGCTCGAAGTCGCCGAGGTGGCACTGCATCGCGGTGACGTAGCCCTCCATCGACTGCTCCTGCTGGCGCACACGGCGGGCGAGGTCGACCACGGAGCGATCGGCCTGGAACTGGGCGAACGACGACTCGAGGATCTCGCGGGTTCGGGTGCGGCCGAACTGCTCGATGAGGTTCGCGGCCATGTTGTAGCTCGGGCGGAAGCTCGAGTTGAGCGGGTAGGTGCGCCGGGAGGCGAGCGAGGCGACGGCCTGCGGGTTCATCCCGCCCCGCCACTGGATCACAGAGTGACCCTCGACGTCGATGCCGCGCCGGCCGGCCCGGCCGGTGAGCTGGGTGTACTCGCCCGGTGTGATCGGCACCCGCGCCTCGCCGTTGAACTTCTCGAGCTTCTCGAGCACGACCGTGCGGGCGGGCATGTTGATGCCGAGGGCGAGCGTCTCGGTCGCGAAGACGACGCGGACGAGACGGCGCAGGAAGAGCTCCTCGACGACCTCCTTGAAGGCCGGGAGCATCCCCGCATGGTGCGCGGCTACTCCGCGCTGCAGACCGTCCAGCCACTCCCAGTAGCCGAGCACTGCGAGATCCTCGTCGCGGATCGTCCGGCAGCGCTCCTCGACGATGGCGCGGATCTCGTCACGCTCGTGGCGCTCGGTCAGCCGGACACCGGAGCGGAGCACCTGGCGGACGGCCTGGTCGCAGCCCGCCCGGCTGAAGACGAAGAAGATGGCGGGCAGCAGGTTCTTGCCGCGGAGGATCTCGACGACCTCGGAGCGCGGGACCAGATCCTCGGTGCGCGACTCCGCGAACCGCCCCCTGCCGCCCCGCTGCGAGCCGCGGCCGCCGCGCTCGACACGCGAGCCGCCCTGGGCGAGGCGGGCGAGCTCGGGATTGACGCGGTTCGTCGCCGCCCTACCCGACGAGTCGAAGAGGTCGAGCAGCTTGCCGCCGACGAGGACGTGCTGGTCGAGCGGGACGGGCCGCTCCTCCGACACGATGACCTCGGTCTCGCCGCGCACGGTCTGCAGCCAGTCGCCGAACTCCTCGGCGTTCGACACGGTCGCGCTAAGAGACACGAGTCGCACGCGCTGCGGGAGGTGGATGATGACCTCCTCCCAGACGGCACCGCGGAAGCGGTCGGCGAGGTAGTGCACCTCGTCCATGACGACGTAGGCGAGATCGCGCAGCAGATCGGAGTCGGCGTAGAGCATGTTGCGCAGGACCTCGGTCGTCATGACGACGATCCGAGCCCTCGCATTGACGTTGGAGTCGCCCGTGAGAAGACCGACCTCGGAGGCGCCGTACTCGGCGACGAACTCCTGGAACTTCTGGTTGCTGAGCGCCTTCATCGGCGTCGTGTAGAAGACCTTGGCGTCCGGATCCCGCATGGCGAGATGGATGGCGAACTCGGCCACGGCCGTCTTGCCGGCGCCCGTCGGTGCGGCGACGAGGACGCTGCGGCCCTCGTCGAGCGCCGCGCACGCCTCGTACTGGAACGGGTCCAGGTCGAACGCCAGGGTCGAGCGGAACGTCTCGACCCTGGCGTGGCCCTGTCGTGTGCGGAACGCCGCGAAGCGCTCCGCCGGCGACTGATCGCTCACGCGGGCAGGTCGGACGGGCTGCCGTCGAAGACCACCTGGCGCTTGGCGACCCGCCTGTCGTGCAGGATCGCGATCCCGCACGCGAGGAAGAACAGGAAGGTGATCGGGATCGCCAGCATGAACATCGAGATCGGGTCGGCCGCAGGAGTCGCGATCGCCGTGAACAGCACGATGACCATGATCGCGACGCGCCACGACTTGAGCAGCAGCATCCCCGGAAGGATGCCGACGAAGTTCAGGAGCACCAGGAAGACGGGCAGGACGAAGGCGACACCCACCACCAGCACGAGCTTCAGCACGAAGTCGTAGTAGACCTTCGCGTCGAGGAAGCTCGCGGCCTCGCCGCCCGTGAAGCTCGTGAGCAGCTCGACGATGTGCGGGAAGATGAACCAGCCCGAGGCGCAGCCCGCGAGGAACAGCGGGATCGCGGTCAGGATGAAGCCGACTCCGTAGCGGATCTCCTTGCCGGTGAGGCCGGGGACGAGGAACGCCCAGATCTGGTAGAGCCAGACGGGGCTCGCGATCACGATGCCGATCGTCATCGCGATCTGCAGCCGGAGGTCGAAGGCACCCGTGATGGTCGGGAAGTTGAGGACGGCCTCTTTGTTCTGAGTGCTCGCCACGACGCTGATCGGGGCCTTGAGCGCCTCGAACACCCAGTCGGAGAGGAACCAGCCGGCGATGCAGGCCACTGCGATCGCGATCGCCGCGATGAAGAGCCGATTGCGAAGCTCAATGAGATGAGCCCCGAGAGACATGCGTCCCTCGGGGTCCTTCTTCGATCGCTTCGTCCGTGGCTTCTTCGCTGCCACAGACGTCATTACTTGATCGGAGTCTCGGGGGGCAGGGTCGACGCGGTGCCGGTCCCGGTCGTGCCGGCGCCGGTGGTGCCGGTCGCGGTCGAGCCGGGGACGGTGCCATCGGCGGGACGATCGTTGCCGTCCTCGTCCTTCATGGTCTTGACCTCGCTCTTGAAGATCCGCATCGACTGCCCGACGCTGCGGGCCAGCTGCGGGAGCTTGGGCGCACCGAAGAGGAGGAGGATCACGGCGAGGATGATGAGGAGGTGCCACCCCTGGAGGCCAGCGAACATTGCAGACTCACTTCACTTGTCGGTTGCGGTGTACGAGGAGCTTACCCCGTTCGATTCGCGCAGACCGTCGATCCTCAGCCTTGTCGCGGCGTGCATCGCGTCGTGCCTCGTGCGAGCGGCGGACGTCGTCGCGATCGGCGAACAGCGACGACAGCGGCCGCGCCTCCGATGTCTCCGCCCCGTCCGGCTGCAGCGCATCGAGCTTCGCGGTGAGCTCGTCGATCTGCCCCAGGAGCACTCGGCCCTTGCGCCAGTAGGAGAGAGCGAACAGCACCAGCACGCCGAGCGCGAGCACCGCGAGGCCGAGCCAGATCAGGATCCAGGACCACCAGGTCACGACGCCTCCTCCTCGTTCGCGCGGAGGGCCGCGCGGGTCCAGTCCGCCACAGCCCGGCGGGCGGCGTCCGGCGCGATGACCGCCACCAGCCCCGGGAGCGAGGCGACGAGCCGGGTGAGTCCCTCGAGGTGGGCGACGCGGATCCGGACGACGACTCCGGAGCCCCGCTCCCCCTCCGGGAGCTCGGGGAACTCGGCGTCGACCGCGTAATCGCCGAGCAGAGCGACCGATCCGGGAGCGACCCGGAGGTCGACGACGAGGTCGGAGGCCGACGCCTCGAACAGCCGCTCCGAGAGCGTGACCTCGTTGCGCCTCCTGATGATCGGCGACCCGGTGTCGGTCAGCGAGCGCATGCGGTCGACGCGGAAGGTCCTGACCCCTTCGCGCAGGTGGTCCCAGCCACGCAGGTACCAGTCGCGGTCGACCGACTCGATCAGGAACGGGTCGACGACCCGTGACTCCGTCTCGCCCCGGGCGTTGCGGTAGTCGAAGGCGAGCTGAGTCCCCGCGGACAGCGCGGTGCGGATGAGGGAGACCGTCGCATCCGCGCCCGTCCCGCGCGCCACCGCCACCGCGCTGGGGGTGGAGGAGGCTCCGCGGGAGAGCTTGCCCATCAGGGCGGCGATGCGGTCGTTGCCCTGGTTCTCGGGGAGCGCAGCGAGGTACTGCATCCCGGCGATGAGCGCGGCTGCCTCGCGGGCCGAGAAGCGCGGCGAATCGTCGATGGCGACCTGCTGAGTGAGCATGACGTGGTCGTTCTCCTCGAAGTCGTCCCAGCTGATGTCGAACAGGTCGTTGGCCTGGTACTGAGCGGTCTCGCCGGGCACGCCGGAGACGGCGATGAGCCGCACGGCCCGGCGGACCTCGTCCTCGGCGATGTCGAAGTGCTGCGCCACCTCGGCGACGCTGACGCGGCCTCGGTCGAGGAGGTAGGGAACGAGGGAGAGCAGGACCGCGAGGCGATCGCGCGCCGGGAGTGAGCGCGGCCTAGCCATCGAGCGGCCCTCCGTGATCGGAGAGGGAGCGGCGCAGCCGGTCGACGACCTTCCGGCGCAGTTCGGCGGGCTCGAGCACGAGCACCTCCGGCCCGTAGCCGGCGAGCTCGTCGGCGAGGATGTCCGGGTCGGTGAAGTGCAGGCGGAGGACGTGCGCCCCCTCCCCCTCGGACTCCGCGCGACGGCCGAGGCGGAGTGCCGCGTCGGAGTCGGCGGTGACCCGCACGAGAGCGGTGCTGCGCCGGAGGATGTCGTCGAGCTGAGCGAGGGCGGTCGCCGCGTGGTCGCCCTCCTCGATCGGCGCGGTGCGGCCCGTCGAGACGACCGGCCCGACGATGCGGGCGAGGAGGAAGGTTCGCGTGCCCTCCGCGGCCTCGTCCCAGGCGTGCAGGTGCCAGCGGCCCTGGTGGTTCACGAGGGCGCGCGGGTGGACGGTGCGGATCCTCGGCTCGTCGACGCCCGGCTTGAGATAGGGGAAGCGGACGATCTGACCGCGGTCGAGCGCCGTGCTCAGCGGCTCGAACGATGCCTCCCGCACGCGGATCGACGGGCTGACTCCGATCACCGGGTCGACGGACTCGACGCCGATCGAGCGCAGCTTGATCAGCGCCCGACGGGACTCGGCCGACAGCGTGCCCTCGCGCCAGACCGCCCCCGCCAGTCGCAGCAGCGCGACCTCCTCGGGATCGAACGAGATGTCGGCGGGGAGGTCGTAGCTCCGCTTGGCGATGCGGTAGCGCACCGTCTGCGTGTTGCCGGGGTCGCCCGGCGTGTCCACGGTCTCGATCGGGATGCCGAGCTCGCGCAGATCGTCCTTGTCGCGCTCGAACTGGCGCTCGAGCGACAGGCGATCGCCGGCCTCGGAGCGCTGCCGGTACCCCTGCACGGTCGAGAGCACGTCGGACTTGGTCAGCCCGTTCTCGGCGGCGACGAGCGCGAGCACGAGATTGAAGAGACGCTCCTCGGCCGGGATGCGGCTCGAGGACGAGACGTCGGCAGGCACGCCCTCCAGTCTAGGGGCGGGCCCGATCAGCTGATCGCGAGCACGTCGGCGACGAAGACCAGCGTGGAGCCGGCCGGAATCTTCCCCTGCTCGGTGTCGCCGTAGCCCTCGTCGGGCGGGATGATCGCGATGACCTGCGAGCCGACGGGCTGGCCGATCAGCGCCTTCGCGAACCCGGCGATGACGCCGCCCTGAGTGGTCGACCCGTCGGCTGCGGTGAACGGGGCCGGTGAGCCCTTCTCCCAGCTGGAGTCGAAGACGGCACCGGTGCTCCAGAGCCAGCCGGTGTAGTGGACGATCACCTGGTCGCCCTCCTGCACGACGGGACCGTCGCCCTTCTTGAGCTGCGCGATCTTGAGCTCGGTGGGGGCGTCGCCCGAGGGCTTCGCGAGTCCGGGCGTGCCGTCGTCGCCGAGGGTGACCGTGGGGAATCCGTTGGGCGCGGGCTGCGCCTCGCCGTTCGCGCGCGCCAGAGCGGCGCTCTGCACGTCGGCGACGAGCACGAGGGTGTCGTCGGCCGAGATGCCGAGCTGGGCGGCGGAGTCGCCGAAGCCGTCCTCCGGAGCGATCGCGATCGCGACCCGCGAGCCGACCTTCGCGCAGAGCAGGCCCTCGTTGAGACCGACGAGACCTGTGCCTCCGGCGACGAAGCTGGCGGCGCTCGCGCCGTCGTAGGGCGAGGCCTCGAGCACGGAGCCGTCGGCGCCGTTGACGAGGGTGTAGTCGAGACTGACCAGCTGGCCCTTCTCGATCGGGTCGCCCGACCCCTCGATGAGGGTGCTGACCTGCGTGCTGGGAGCATTGAGCGGCGAGGGCACGGTCACCTCGGGGGCGGTGCCGAAGTCTCCGGTCGCCGTGACGGCCGAGGACGAGTCGCCCGAGCCGAACGGCGCGTCGCAGTCGGCCGACGACGAGGACGCGGTGCATCCCGTGAGGGCGGCGACGATGCCGATGCTGGCGATGAGCGCGACAGTCCTGCGCACGGGTCCTCTATTCGTCGGGGTGGGAGTGGTGGTGCCCGAGTGCGAGACGATCGGGAGGGGCCGAGAAGCCGCGATCAGCTTAGACGATGCCCTCGTCGTCGCCGGGCTCGGCCGGCTCGTCGCCGAAGCCGCGGGCGCGCGAGAGCTCGGCGCTCGTCGCCGACTCGCGCACGCGCTTGCGCAGGCTCTTCGGGCTGACCACCCGCTCGCCCAGGGCGCCGGGCGTCCACGCCTCGACGTCCTCGTCGCTGAAGTCGGTCTTCGACGGGCGGCGCTTGAGCTCGGGCAGGACGGCCCCGGGCGCGAGACGCCGCGCGGTGATCAGGAAGCCGGTGTGGCCGATCATCCGGTGATCGGGGCGGACGGCGAGGCCCTCGACGTGCCAGCCGCGCACCATGGTCTCGTTCGACGCCGGGTTGGTGAACAGACCGGAAGCCCGGATCGCCTCCGCCGTACGCGACAGCTGCGTGACGGTCGCGACGTAGCAGAGCACGACTCCGCCCGGGGTGAGCGCGTCCGCTGCGACGTCGAGGCACTCCCACGGGGCGAGCATGTCGAGGACCACGCGGTCCGCCTCACCGGGCGCCACCGCCTCCGGGAGCGCGTCGACGAGGTCGCCGACGGTGACGCTCCAGTTGTCGGGCGTGTAGCCGAGGAAGGTCTCGACGTTCCCGCGGGCCACCTCCGCGAACTCCTCGCGGCGCTCGAAGGACGAGAGCAGCCCGGTCGGGCCGACGGCGCGCAGCAGCCAGAGCGACAGCGCGCCCGAGCCGACCCCCGCCTCGACCACGCGGGCGCCGGGGAAGACGTCGGCCAGCGCGAGGATCTGCGCGGCGTCCTTCGGGTAGACGATCGCGGCGCCGCGCGGCATCGACATGACGAAGTCGGCGAGGAGGGGACGCAGCGCCAGGTGCTCGACTCCGACCGTGTTCTCGACCACGGAGCCGTCGGGCAGGCCGATGACCGTGTCGTGCTCGATGCCTCCGCGGTGGGTGTGGAAGATCTTGCCCGGCACGAGGGTGATCGTGTTCATGCGGCCCTTGGGGCCGGTCAGCTGCACGCGGTCGCCCGCTCGGAAGGGGCCGGAATGCTGCAGTGCCTCACCGGTCATCGGCGGGCCTCCGTCTCGGTGGGGCGCGGCGGAGCGCCGCGATGCTCGGTGGACACCTGCGCGAGATCCGCGAAGGTGCGGCCCGCAAGGGTGGGCCACAGGGAGTAGGGAGCGTCGACGTCGAGCTCGAGCTGGTGCGGGATGCCGATCGATGCGGCTCCCGAGGCGACGGCCGAGGCGAGGCCGGCGTGCGAGTCCTCGATGGCGACACAGGACGCGATGTCGACGCCGAGGGTCCGCGCGGCGAGGAGGTACGCCTCGGGGTGCGGCTTGCTGTGCTCGACCATGTCGCCGCTGACGACGGTGTCGAACGCGGCGAAGGGGAGGCGATCGACGACGGCGTGCGCCATGCGTCCGATCGACATGGTCACGAGCGCCTGCGGAACGCCGGCATCGCGGACGGCCTCGAGGAGCTCGAGGGCTCCAGGGCGCCACGGGATGCTCTCGGCGAGACGGGCGATGACCTCGTCGGTCATCCGGTCGATGATCGCCTCGACGGGCAGGTCGACTCCCTTCCCCTGCAGGATGCGGGCGGAGGCGGGCAGGCCGGAGCCGACGAGGCTCATCGCGTCCTCGTGGGTCCAGACACCGCCGAAGGACGAGACGAGCGCGTGCTCCGAGGCCATCCAGTAGGGCTCGGTGTCGACGAGTGTGCCGTCCATGTCCCAGAGGACGGCCGCCGGGGCCGCTGCCGAGGAAGGGGTTCGGCCGGGAGACGTCGGGGCGGAGGTGTCGGCAGTCACGAGCGTCCATGGTAGCGGGCGGCCGCCGGGCGGGCCCGGTACGCGGACAGCGGAAAGCCCCGGGGGCGGCGGAGCGGTCGGAGGCCGGGTCCTATCCTGGAGCGACGGGGACCGGCGCAGCCTGCGCGCCCCGGACATCGAGCCGAACGCGGAGACCTCACCTATGAACGTCATCAAGGGGAACGTCCTGGTCGTGGCCTTCGAGGGCTGGAACGACGCGGGTGACGCCGCCAGCGGAGCAGTGCGCCTGGTCAAGGAGGACGGCGAGTACCTGCCTCTCTTCGCCGTCGACGCCGAGCAGTACTACGACTTCCAGTACACCCGCCCGATGCTCTCGATCGGCGAGGACGGCCGCAGGACGCTCTCCTGGCCCGGCACCCAGATCTTCGGCCCGGCCGACACCTCCGTCGACGCCGAGAGCGCCCTCTACGTGATGATCGGCACGGAGCCGTCGCGCAGCTGGAAGAGCTTCGCCGCCGAGGTCGTCGACGCGATGCTGGCGATCGACATCTCGACGGTCGTGTTCCTCGGCGCGATGCTGGCGGACGTGCCGCACACCCGGCCGATCTCGATCTTCGCCTCGAGCGAGAACGCCGAGCTGCGGACCGAATTCGAGCTGGAGCGCTCGAGCTACGAGGGTCCGGTCGGGATCCTCAGCGTCATCGGCGAGGCCGCGGCGAAGGTGGGGATCCCGGCCGTCTCGATCTGGGCCTCCGTGCCGCACTACGTGCACAACGCGCCGTCACCCAAGGCGATGCTCGCGCTGCTCGAGAAGCTCGAAGAGGTCGTCGGTCTGGCGATCCCCCGCGGCGATCTCGTCGAGGAGGCGGAGGAGTGGGAGCACGGCATCGACGCGCTCGCCGCCGACGACGAGGAGATGGCCGCCTACATCGCCCAGCTGGAGCAGGCGCGCGACACCGTCGACTCCCCCGAGGCGAGCGGCGAGGCGATCGCGCAGGAGTTCGAGCGCTACCTCCGCCGACGCGGCGACGGGCGCTCCGGCGAGGAGCCCTGGCGCTCCTGACGGCCCGTCGCTCCCGTCGGGACGGGTCGGCTCCGCTCAGGCGGGACGGAGCGGCTCCGCTCAGGAGAGCCTGATGCCGAGAAGGGCGTCGACCGCGTCGCGCAGAAGCGCTGGATCGTCGACTCCCGCGGCGGTCGCTTCATCGACGACAGCAAGTGCGGACGGGGTGTCGAGATCGTCGGCCAGGGCGGCACGGATGCTCGCGAGGGTCTCGAGGGCCGAGACCGGCCCCCGACGCTCGAGCGACGTCTCCCACCGGGCGAGACGCTCGACCGCGTTCGGCAGATCATCGGCGAGCCACTCCCAGTCGGAGCGGTAGTGGTGGGCGAGCAGGGCGAGCCGGATCGCGCGCGGGTCGGCGCCCTCGGCTCGGAGTCTCGACACCAGGACGAGATTCCCGAGCGACTTGCTCATCTTCTCGCCCTCGAATGCGACCATCCCGGCGTGCGCGTAGGCGCCCGCGAGCGGTCGGCCCGACAGGGAGGAGGCGTGGGCGGCACTGAACTCGTGGTGCGGGAAGACGAGGTCGCTGCCCCCGCCCTGCACGGTGAAGTCGGCGCCGAGGCGGTCGAGCGCGATCACGGAGCACTCGATGTGCCAGCCGGGGCGACCACGACCGACCGGTGAGTCCCACGCGGGCTCCCCCGCGCGCTCGGCACGCCAGAGCAGCGGATCGAGCGGGTCGCGCTTCCCGGGGCGGTCGGGGTCGCCGCCGCGTTGGGCGAAGAGGCGCGTCATCGTCTCGCGGTCGAGCCGGCTCTCGGAGCCGAGGTGCCACACCTGGGTCTCGGCGGCGGCGATGTCGTAGTAGACGTCCTCGCCTCCGTCGACCGAGGCGTCGGGAGTCGGGACGCGGTAGGCGACGCCCTCGCGCTCGAGTCGGGCGACCGCCTCCGCGATCGGCTCGATCGACTCGGTGACGCCGACGTAGTGGGCCGGAGGCAGGATGCGCAGCGCGGCCATGTCGCCGCGGAACAGCTCCACCTGCTGCTCGGCGAGCTCGCGCCAGTCCACTCCGGTGGCCGCGGCACGCTCGAGGAGCGGGTCGTCGACGTCGGTGACGTTCTGCGCGTACTCGACCGTGCTGCCGGCGTCGAGCCAGACCCGCTGGAGGGTGTCGAAGGCGAGGTAGGTGGAGGCGTGGCCGAGGTGCGTCGCGTCGTACGGCGTGATGCCGCAGACGTAGAGACGGGCGACGCCCTCGACGCCGGCCGCCTCGACGAGTCCGCCGGTGGAGGTGTCATGGAGGCGGGGAGCGCTGCCCCGCCCCGGGAGGACGGGAACGGCCGCGGTGGTCCAGGCGCGCATCTAGGCGGCGATGGCGCCGGTGCCCAGCGCGATCATGAGGACGACGCCGAGCAGGATGCGGTAGATCACGAAGGGCAGGAAGCTGCGTCGCGAGATGTAGCCCATGAAGAACGCGATCACGACGAAGCCGACGACGAAGGCGACGATCGTCGCGACCAGGGTCTCGAGCCCGCCGACCTGGATCTGGTTGGGCAGGATCTCGGGATCGCTGAGGCTCTTGTAGAGCTGGTAGAGCCCGCTGCCGAAGACGGCGGGGATCGCGAGGAGGAACGAGTAGCGGGCCGCGGCCTTTCGCTCGTAACCCATGAAGAGGCCGGCGGTGATGGTGCCGCCCGACCGCGAGACGCCGGGGACGAGGGCGAGGGCCTGCGCTCCTCCGTAGATGAGGCCGTCGCGGACGTTGAGATCGCGCAGGCGGCGCTTCTTCGCGCCGACCGCGTCGGCGATGCCGAGCAGGATGCCGAAGACGATGAGGGTCGTCGCGACCACCCAGAGCGAGCGGAGGGTGGTCTCGATCGCGTCCTGGAAGATCAGGCCGAGGACGATGATCGGGATGCTGCCGATGATGATGAGCCAGCCCATGCGGGCGTTGGCGTCGGTGCGCGGAACCCTGCCGACGAGAGACCGGCACCAGTTCGACACGATCTTCACGATGTCGCGCCAGAAGTAGATGATGACCGCGGTCTCGGTGCCCAACTGCGTGATGGCGGTGAACGCAGCTCCTGTGTCCCGACCGTCGAGGCCCGGCAGCAGTTCGCTGACGATCCGCAGGTGGGCGCTGGAGGAGATGGGGAGGAATTCGGTCAGACCCTGGACGAGTCCCAGGATCAGAGCGTCGAGCAGGCCCATGCGTCACTTTCGAGGAGGGGCTGGGGCGTCGTCGGCCAGCAGGCGGTCGGTGGCGGGTCGGATCTGACCTCAGGATCGCAGGAGGAGATCGGTCAGGACCTTCCTGCCAAACACTAGTGCGTCGAGTGGGACCCGCTCATCGACCCCGTGGAACAGCGCGGGGAAGTCCAGCGAGCCCGGGAGCTGCAGTGGAGCGAAGCCGTATCCGGTGATCCCGAGCAGCGAGAGCGCCTTGTTGTCGGTGCCTCCGGAGAGCAGGTACGGCAGCACCTCGGCGTCGGGATCGAAGCGACGGAGCGACGCGGCCATGCTCTCGACGAGGGGGCCGGCGAAGGGGACCTCGAGCCCGATGTCGCGGTGCTGCACGAGGATCTCGACGTGCTCGCCCGCGAGGACCTTGATGCGCTCGAGCACCGAGTCCTCCTCCCCCGGCAGCACGCGGACGTCGATCGTCGCCTCCGCCGTGTCGGGGATGACGTTCGCCTTGTAGCCGGCGGAGAGCATGGACGGGTTCGCCGTGGTGCGCAGGGTGGCCGCGATGAAGCGCGAGGCCGTCCCGGTGGCGAGAGCGAGCTCCTCCGGAGTGCTGCGCTGGGGGTCGTGGCCGAGGATGCGGGCGACCTCGTCGAGTAGCTGACGGGTGGTGTCGGTGAGGCGGGTGGGCCACTCCTCGCTGCCGATGCGCGCGATCGCCTCGGCGAGGCGGGTGACCGGGTTCTCCCGGTTGATCTGCGAGCCGTGACCCGCGGTGCCGTGCGCGCGGAGGGTCAGCCACATCAGCGCCTTCTCGCCGGTCTGCACGAGGTAGGCGCGCTTGCCGCCCAGCTCGATCGAGTAGCCGCCGACCTCGCTGATGGCCTCGGTGGCGCCGGCGAACAGCTCGGGCTGCGTCTTCACGAGGTGCGCGGAGCCGCGGACTCCTCCCGCCTCCTCGTCGGCGAAGAAGGCCACGACGAGATCGCGGGAGGGCTTGCGTCCGGAGCCGAGGATGTCGCCCAGGGAGGCGAGGATCATCGCGTCCATGTTCTTCATGTCGACGGCACCGCGGCCCCAGAGCATGCCGTCCTTGATCACGCCGCCGAACGGATCGACGCTCCAGTTGTCGGCGATCGCGGGGACCACGTCGAGGTGGCCGTGCACGACCAGGGCGCCGCGCTCGCGGTCCTCCCCGGCGACGCGCGCGACGACGCTGGTGCGGCCGGGGTCGGAGTCGACCAGCACGGGTTCGAGGCCGAGATCGCGCAGGCGAGCGGCCACGTACTCGGCGGCGTCGCGCTCGGGCTCGGCCTTCCCGTCTCCGTAGTTGCTCGTGTCGAAGCGGATGAGGTCGCGCGCGATGAGCGCGGTCTCGTCGAGGGTGGACTCGTCGAGCTCGGGCAGGTCGTCGCGGTGGGGCGTCGTCATGCGAGCAACGGTACCGCGGGGGTCGGACACGGGTGCCCACCCGGTGGCGTACGAGCCTCTCGAACCGTGCTAATGTCTTCTTCGGCCGCGGAAACGCAGGCCGGAAACAACACTCGTCCGGGTGGCGGAAATGGCAGACGCGCTAGCTTGAGGTGCTAGTGCCCGTATAGGGCGTGGGGGTTCAAGTCCCCCCTCGGACACCGATCAGAACCCCCGCATCTTCGTGAGAAGGTGCGGGGGTTCTTCTCGTTCAACCGCTCACCCGCCTTCCCTTTCAAAACCGAAGACCGCTAGGGTTCTGATCGCACCGACCGGTGCTCCACTCAACGACGAGTAAGGACTCCTCCGTGTCATCCTTCCCCTCTGCCCGGCGCACGCGCCTGGGCCTGCTCTCGCTGCTCGCCGCCTCCGCGCTCGCGGCGGGAGGCGTCGTCGCCGCCGGGTCCGCCTCCGCAGCCACGGGCTCCGACTGCGTCCGCGCGCTGCCGACGGGCGACTCCACGGTCGCCGTGGCCTTCAGAGGGACGAGCTACGACGTGCTCGTGCACGTCCCCGACGTCGACGGCGCCCTACCTCTGGTGCTCGACCTGCACGGGTCCAACAGCAACGGAGGCGTCCAGGCCGGCATCTCGGACCTCGCATCGGTCTCCGACACCGACGGGTTCATCGTCGCGAACCCGACGGGGGCGATCGAGTTCGAGAAGACTCTCGAGGACGGCAACTGGGCCTGGAACGTCCCGGGCGTGCCCCTCACCTCCGGCACGTTCCCTCCCGAGGGGTCGCGCGATGACGTGGCCTTCCTCTCCACCGTCGTCGAGACGCTGTCCGCTCAGGGCTGCGTCGACTCCGGCAGCGTCTTCGCGACCGGGTTCTCGGGCGGGGGGCGGATGGCCTCTGCACTGGCCTGCACGCGCGCCGACCTCTTCGCCGCCGTGGCCCCCGTGGCGGGCCTGCGGGCAGGACGCGCCGACCTCGACGACCTGACGACCATCGAGGCGGGCTCGTGCGCACCGAGCCGACCGGTATCGGTGCTGACCTTCCACGGCACCGCGGACGCAGTGAACCCGTTCGACGGCAATGCGGACCCGCGGTGGGGCTACAGCGTCGCCACGGCGACCGCGGGGTGGGCCGGTCTCGACGACTGCGAGGGCGAGCCGGTCACCACGGCCGTCAACGCGGAGGTCGGCCGGGCAGTCCTCGCCGACTGCGCCGACGGGACGAGTGTCGAGGCCTACGCGATCGAGGGCGGCGGCCACACCTGGCCCGGGACGGCCGTCGATCTCGAGGCCTCGGGCCTGGGCGTCGTGAACCGCAGCATCAGCGCCTCCTCGATCATGTGGGACTTCTTCGCGGCCCACGCGCGGTCGGCGGAGCCGACTCCGGAGCCCACGGCCACCGCGACTCCCGAGCCGACTGCTACCCCTGAGCCGACGACTTCCCCTGAGCCGACGACGACTTCCGTGCCGACGGCGACCGCTCAGCCCTCGTCATCGCCGACGGTCGCGCCCGCTCCTGCAGCGGGTGCCGGGCCGCATGGCGGCGTGCTGGCCGCGACCGGCGCCTCGGCTGCTCTGCCTGTCGGGACGGCGGCGATGCTGCTCGCCGCCGGAGGCGTGCTGCTCCTGGCCCGGAGGCGTCGCGCCTGACCTGCCCGACGTCGCGGGAACCGGATCCTCGCGAGACACCGCTGCGACAGTGGCGTCTCGCCGAGAACCGGTTCCCCGGGCAGTCAGGAGGCGGGTGTCAGCGCCGCCGACGACCAGCCGAGCGCCGGCGCGATCGAGTCGGCGACGGTCTGCAGCAGGCGGGCGTTGTACTCGACGCCCAACTGGTTGGGGACGGTGAGCAGGAGGGTGTCGGCCTCCTGGACCGCGACGTCTGCGGCGAGCTCGGCCGCGATGACGTCGGGCTCACCGGTGTAGCTGCGTCCGAACCGCGCGCGGACACCCTCGAGGGACGCGACCTGATCGCGCTCACCGCGGCCGCCGAAGTAGAGGCGGTCGAGGTCGCTGGTGATCGGGAGCACGCTGCGCGAGACCGAGACCCGCGGCGTGCGCTCCCAGCCCGTGCCGGCCCATGCCGTGCGGTACTCGCGGATCTGACGGGCCTGCAGCTCGTCGAAGGGGATCCCCTCCTCTTCGAGGAGCAGCGTGGAGGACTGGAGGTTCATGCCCTGCTCCGCCGCCCAGCGCGCGGTCGCGAAGCTGCCGGCACCCCACCAGATGCGATCCTCGAGCCCCGGCGAGCGCGGCTCGATCGCGAGCGGGATCGACTGGCGGGTCATCGCCGGGTCCGACTGGGCGACAGGAGCGCCGGCGAGAGCCTCGCGGAAGAGCTGAACCTTGCGGCGGGCGAGGTCGGCATCGGTCATGCCCTCCGGAACGGCGTAGCCGAAGGCCTCGGAGCCTCGGAGCGCGGTCTCGGGCGATCCCCGGCTCACGCCGAGCTCGAGCCTGCCGCCCGAGATGAGGTCGGTGGCCGCCGCCTCCTCCGCCATGTAGAGGGGGTTCTCGTAGCGCATGTCGATGACGCCCGTGCCGATCTCGATCCGGCGGGTGCGCGCGGCGATGGCCGAGAGGAGGGGGAAGGGCGAGGCCAGCTGCGGGGCGAAGTGGTGCACGCGGACGTACGCGCCGTCGATGCCGATCTCCTCCGCCGCCTCGGCGAGCTCGATCGTCTGGAGCAGGACGTCGCGCGCGGTGTGCGTCAGCGAGCCCTGCACCGCCTGGTAGTGACCGAAGGAGAGGAAGCCGATGCGCGAGACCATGCTCTCCTCAGCGTCGGCGCGGCCGGTGCTATTCCCGGTGGAGCTCCTCCCGACGATCGAACCGAGCGACCCGTTCGGACGAGGCGCTCAGACCGCCTCGAAGTCGGCGGAGACGGAGGCCGACACCTCGATGTCCTCCGGTTTGAGGGCGAGCGCCTCCTCCTGACCGCCGAACTTCGCCGCGCGGCTCATCAGGGCCGAACCGCCCTCGATCCGGGTGTGCGGGCGGAGCCCGGGTTCGAAGAGGGTCAGCACGCGGATCTCGCCGAGACCGAGCGCCGAGGCGTACGCCGCAGCACGCTCGCGCGCGTCGCGCACCGCCGCAACGCGCACCTCGCGCTCGGCGGTCGCGCGATGCGCGGCGGTGACGTCCCAGTCGACACCCGACACCACCACCCCCGGGAGCTCGGAGACCGAGGCCACCCAGCGCCCGAGTGCGTCGAAGTCGCGGTACTTCACCCGGACGCTGGCAGCGGCGACGTGGAAGAGCTGGGTGACGTCGGAGTCCTTCAGATAGCGGTGGACGGTCGAGACGGAGACCTGATCGGCCGACCACCAGGTGGCGACGCCCGCCGCCTGCTCGGCGACCGCCTCCTCTCGCACCCTCGTGTGCACCGAGGTGACCTCGGCCAGGGCCTGCGATCGCGACCGCGACTCGCGCCTGATCTCGAGACGGACGGTGCCTCGCTCAGCGGGCAGGAAGTGCTGAGCGTTCCCAGCGACGGTGATGGTGGCCATCGCCCCATCGTGCCGCATCCTCGGGCGTCACGACCGAGAGGGATCGGAGCGCCGGATGCGCTCGGCGAGGGAGCGCTCGACCGCGAGGTTGCTGAGCACCTGCTCGCGGTGGCCGCCTCGAGCGGGCGGGACGACCTCGCCGGTGCTTGGATCGACGAAGCCGCGCAGAGTGCGCTCCCCCTCGGCGATCGACTCCTCGAGGAGCTCGAGTCGATGCGCGAGACGGTCGGACTCGAAGGTCTCGACGGAGATGCGGTCCTCGAACGGGTGGCGGGCAGTGCGGGCGGAGATGCTCATGGTGATCCGATCCATCGGGGCGCCCGGTATCGGCGCCGTCCCCAGGGAGACACGCACAGGCGCCGACGATGACGCAGTGGCGCGGAATGCACCTCCGAGGTGGCGCGAAGTGGGATCGCCGTCAGTCGCGGAAGACCGACAGCTGCTCGTTCCCGATGATCGCCAGAGTCCGGACCAGCCGGGTGTAGCGCTCGACGAGCTCCGCTTCCTCCGACCCGTGTCCGAGCAGCGCCGAGATGCTCTCGGCGGGGAACAGGCCAACGATCTCCATCGCGACGGCGCGGGCGTGCTCGAAGGAGAGGCCGTGCGCGTACTCCACGGCGCGCGTCAGCTGCGGCCGCTCGCCCGCGGGCGGCGCGGACGCCGATCCGGGGTCGGCGGCATGGGCGAGGACAGCGACGAAGACCCGCGCGATCTCGTCGACGCGCAGTGCGCGCACGAGGGTCAGGAGGCGGGAGGACACCCGGGACACCCCTCGGGCGAGGAGCTCGCCGCTCAGCGCCCGCACCTCGATCACGTCTCCCCCGTCGAAGTCTCCCGAGACGCGCTTGATACCGGAGGCGAACAGGCTCGATCCGGCGTCGATGCTCCGCTCGGCCTCGAGGTTGATCTCGACCCGCCCGCGAGCCGTCGCGACACCCGAGATCCAGCGCTGCTCCACCGCTGGATGCGCGTGGACCGCCCGGACGAGCGTGCCGGGCCCCGGATCCCCCAGGGCGCTCAGGATGACCTCGGGCGTCCTGGCGCCCGCGATCCTCGTCGAGACTCCGTTGTGCGCGGCGAGCTCGGCGGCCCTCAGCTTCGAGCGGATCCCGCCGCGGCCCGTCCCGCCCTTCTGCACACCGATGCCGCGAAGCTCGGCGATGCCGAGCTCGTCGAGGTGGACGCCCTCGGCGATGCTCCCGGCGAAGACACCGGGCACGTCGGTGAGCAGCAGCAGCAGGTCGGCGCCGAGCAGCATCGCCAGCGCACCGGCGACGCCGTCGTTGTCGGAGCCCGCGGAGTCGATGGTGTCGTTGCCGTTGACCACGGGGACGACACCGGCATCGAGGGCGTGACGGATCGCCTCCGCCACATGCGCCATCTGCCGAGGCGACGCCAGATCGGACTCGCCGATGAGGATCTGGGCCACGAGGGCACCCGAGAGCTCCGCCACCGAGCGGTAGAAGCCCATCAGGACGGTCTGGCCGACAGCCGCGGCGAGCCGGGGGCTGATCGGGGCGTCCTGCGAGCGCGCGAAGAGCGCCCGGCCCGACGAGACCGCTCCGGAGGAGACGAGCACCACGTCCCAGCCCTCCTGCTGAGCGGAGAACGCGCTCTCGAGGGCGCTCGCGAGCAGCACGGGGTCGGGCCCGGACTGCTTCGTCACCGAGCTGGACCCCATCTTGACCACGAGGGTCCGCCTCCGGGAGACGGTCGAGGGCGCGGCGGAATCGGAGAGGTCGTCGGGCATGGCTCCCATGGTAGGGGCGCGCTCCCCCACCGCCGGAGTGATGATTACCGACTGGTGATCGGTTTCTGCGGGTAGCCTGCGAGAGGAGCCGACGAGGGCTCCCCCTTCGGAAGGACCTCCCGTGACACCGTCGTCAACGCCCACGAACGTCGACCGCCGCTATCTCGATCCGCTGCTGGCGATCGAGGAGCGGGTGGAGATCCTCCTCGCGCAGATGACGCTGGAGGAGAAGGCCGGCCTCTTCTTCCAGACGATGATCGTGATGGGCGAGGGCGGCGAGCTCGCCGAGGCCGACTCGGCCTTCGGACTGCCCTCGACGTCGTCGATGGTGATCGGCAGGGCGATGACCCACTTCAACCTCCTGGGCGGTGGGAGCGCGACGGCGCGCGAGATCGCCGAGTGGCACAACCGCCTGCAGGAGCTCGCCTCGAGCACTCGCCTCGGCATCCCGGTGACCCTGTCGACCGACCCGCGGCACTCCTTCACCGACAACCCGGGAACGGGCGCGCAGGCCGCGGCGTTCTCGCAGTGGCCGGAGCCGCTCGGCCTCGGTGCGATCGGCGACGAGGAGCTGGTCCACCGATTCGGCGACATCGCGCGGCAGGAGTACCTGGCCGTGGGGCTGCGCGTCGCGCTGCACCCGCAGATCGACCTCGCCACCGAGTCGCGCTGGGCCAGGCAGGTGGGCACGTTCGGCGAGGACGCCGAGCTCACCGGGAGGCTCGGGGCGGCGTACATCCGGGGCTTCCAGGGCGAGGCGCTCGGAGCGGAGTCGGTGGCGACGATGACCAAGCACTTCCCCGGCGGCGGCCCGCAGAAGGACGGCGAGGACCCGCACTTCGCCTACGGCCGCGAGCAGGTCTACCCGGGCGGCAACGCCGAGTACCACCTCCGGCCGTTCGAGCGGGCGTTCGAGGCCGGGACGAGCCAGATCATGCCGTACTACGGGATGCCCGTCGGGACGCCCCTCGAGGAGGTCGGCTTCGGCTTCAACCGGTCGGTGATCACGGGGCTGCTGCGCGAGCGCTTCGGGTTCGACGGGATCGTGTGCACCGACTGGGGGCTCCTCTCCGACGCGAACATCATGGGCGATCTCCACCCGGCGCGCGCCTGGGGCGTCGAGCACCTGTCGGTGCCCGAGCGGATGCGCAAGGCGATCGAGGCGGGCGTCGACCAGTTCGGCGGCGAGGCGATCCCCGAGGTGCTGGTCGCGCTGGTCGAGGAGGGGGCGGTCAGCGAGGAACGGCTCGATGTCTCGGCGCGCCGGCTGCTGCGCGAGAAGTTCGTGCTGGGACTGTTCGACCGGCGGGCCGTCGACCCGGCGGCCGCGGAGACCGTGGTGGGATCGGCCGAGTTCCGGGCCGCGGGCGAGGAGGCTCAGCGCGCGGCGATCACGGTGCTGGCGCACGACGGCGTCCTGCCGGCGCAGCGCGGGCTGCGGTTGTACGTGGAGGGGGTGGACGAGGCGGTCGCGGCGTCGTACGGGACGGTCGTCGGCTCTCCGGAGGAGGCCGACCTGGCGGTGATCCGGCTCCAGGCGCCGTTCGAGCGGCGGGCGACGGCGTTCGAGAACTTCTTCCACGCGGGGTCGCTCGACTTCCCGGCTGAGGTGGTGGAGCACGTCGTGTCGGTCGCGGAGAGGGTCCCGACCGTCGTCGACGTGTTCCTGGACCGCCCGGCGATCCTGACGCCGTTCGCCGGGACCGTCGCCGCGCTGCTGGGTGACTTCGGCGCCTCCGGAGCCGCGCTGCTGGACGTGGTGTTCGGAATGTCGGAGGCACGTGGGAGGCTGCCGATGGATCTTCCCCGGTCGATGGCCGCGGCATCGGCACGGCGGCCCGACGTGCCGTTCGACACGGCGGATCCGCTGTTCCGGTTCGGTCACGGACTCACTCTCTAGGAGGTCCGAGGCCTCGAGAACCCCTCCTCCACAGAGCTGCAGAGGAGGGGTTCTCGGCTGGATCGGGACGACTCGCCACGGATGTCGGTGGCGATTGACATACTCGAACACATGTTCGAACATGGGCAGATGAGCCCCCCTCCCCGCCCCCTCTCCGCAGGGACGACCGAGGCCGCAGAACCCCTTCTGCGGCAGCTCGCGTCGGTGAAGGAGCTGCAGTCGCGGATCCGCGACATGCAGGCGATCACGCTCGAGACGAAGAGCATGGCGACCCTGCCGGCGTTCGCCTCCGCGCTCCCCGGCGGATCGCTGAAGCAGGGTGCCGCCTACTCGGTCGAGGGCTCGATGAGCCTCGCGATGGGGCTGCTCGCCGGACCCTCCGCCGAGGGCGCCTGGTGCGGGGTCGTCGGCGTCCCCGAGTTCGGGGCCGAGGCCGCGGCCGGCATGGGGATCGATCTCGAGCGGCTGGTCCTCGTCCCCTCGCCGGCCGAGCACTGGCTCACGGTCACGGCGGCACTGGTCGACGTGCTGACGGTCGTCCTCACCCGCCCGCCCGCCTCCGTGTCCTCGGCCGACGTCTCCCGGCTGGGTGCCCGGCTGAGGCAGCGGGGGGCGGCCCTCGTCGTCCTGGGCGAGTGGCCGCAGGCCGAGGCGCGGCTCAGCCTGCGCAGCAGCCGCTGGGAGGGGCTGGGCGCCGGGCACGGTTACCTGCGCTCCCGAGAGGCGCTCGTCGACGTCGTGGGCCGCGCAGGGACACGGGTCCGCACGGTGCGGATGAGCATGCCGGGCACGGGCGGGGCCTTCGGCGTCCTCGACGAGCGCTCGCGCCTGCACGAGCGGGCGGTGTGAGATGACGAGCGCCCCCGAGCTGCGCCGGACGATCCTGGTCTGGTGCCCCGACTGGCCGCTGCTCGCGGCGGCCGTCGACGCGGGTCTCGAGGCGGAGGCTCCGCTGGCCCTGACCGAGAAGAGCAGGGTCTTCGCGTGCTCCCCCTCCGCGCGCTCCGAGGGAGTGCGGCGAGGGATGCGGATCCGCGAGGCGCAGTCGCGCTGCACCGGCCTCACGGTCCTCCCCTACGATCCGGTACTCGACCACCGCGCCTTCGAGCCCCTGGTGCAGGCGCTCGAGGAGATCACTCCGGGGGTCCAGCTCATCCGTCCCGGCCTCTGCGCGATCAGGGCCAGGGGACCCCGGCGGTACTACGGGAGCGAGCAGTCCGCGGCCGAGGCCGTGCTGCGTCGCCTCGCCGAGCTGGGAGTGCCGAGGGCGCGCGTCGGGATCGCCGACGGCCTCTTCGCCTCCGAGCTGGCGGCGAAGCACTCCGGTGAGTCCGTCGCGATCGTGCCGGCCGGCGAGACCGCCGGCTTCCTCTCCCCCCTCCCGCTCGACGCCCTCGAGACCGAGGCCGTCGGCATGCGCTCCCGGCCCGGGATCAGAGGAGAGGACCTGGTGACCCTCCTGCGCCGACTGGGCGTGCGGACGCTCGGCGCCTTCGCCGGTCTCCCACGCGAGGACGTGACGGCCCGGTTCGGCCCCGACGGGGCCCGAGCACACCTGCTGGCCTCGGGTGCCGAGACCGAGGCGGTGGTCCCACGACTGCCACCCGAGCGCCTCGATCGCGCGCTCGAGTTCGAGCCGCCGCTCGACCGGATCGACCAGGCGGCCTTCGCCTTCCGCGTCCCCGCCGAGGAGTTCGTCGACGGGCTGACCCGCTCGATGCTGGTCGCGACCGCGATCCGCATCGAGGTCACCAGCGATCGAGGCGAGCTCTCGTCGCGGAGCTGGCTGCACCCGCGCTGGTTCACTCCCTCCGACGTCCTCGACCGCGTGCGCTGGCAGCTCCAGGGCAGCGGCGCGATCGACGCGGGGCTGGGCTCGCCGATCTCGCGCATCCACGTCGAACCGGAGGCCGTGGACGCGATCGGCAACCACGAGCAGGGGCTGTGGGGCACGGCTCCCGAAGAACGCGTGCACCACGGCCTGAGCCGGGTGCAGAGCGTGCTGGGTCACGAGGCGGTGGTCACGGCCTCGGTCGGCGGAGGGAGGGCCCTGCGCGACCGCCAGCACCTGGTCCCCTGGGGAGACCGCGAGCCGGGTGACGCCCGCCCGCGCGGCCTGCCGTGGCCGGGGTCTCTCCCGCCACCCCTGCCGCCGACGGTCTTCCCCGAGCCGGCGGCCGTGCTCGTGCGGGGGCCGCGGGGCGAGCCGGTCTCGGTCGACGACCGCGGCACCCTCACCTCCGTCCCCGCCTACTTCACCCCCGGCACCTCCCAGGCCCGCCTCGAGCCGGTGGCGGGCTGGGCCGGCCCCTGGCCGATCGACGAGCGGTGGTGGGATGCGCGGACGGCCGTCCGCTACGACCGCTTCCAGGTGGTCGACTCCGCCGGAATCGCCTGGCTGCTGCTCTGCCTCGACGGCGAATGGGCGGCCGAGGCCCGCTACGACTGACCACCGTCCCCCCACCTCCCGCACCGCACTCCGATCCCACGAAGGAGCCCCATGGGCTGGAACAACCCGCCGATCCCGTGGTCGGAGTTCGAACGACGCCTGTCCACCGGACGCCGCGCCGACGGCAGCGTGGTCCGCGGCGACGGAGGCGACAGCCCCGCCTGGTCCCACAAGCGCGGCGCCTACTCCCCCGGCGACGATGTCACGGCACCCGACGAGAAGGTCCCCTACGCCGAGCTGCACGCCCACTCCAACTTCAGCTTCCTCGACGGTGCCAGCCGCCCGGAGCAACTGGTCGAGGAGGCGGTCCGCCTCGGGATCGACACCCTCGCCCTGACCGACCACGACGGTCTCTACGGCATCGTGCGGATGGCGGAGGCGGCGCAGGGGCAGAGAGCGCTCGGCAACGAGGTGCGCACCGCGTTCGGTGCCGAGCTCTCACTCGGGCTGCGCGCACCGCAGAACGGCGTGGCCGATCCTGAGGGATCGCACCTTCTCGTGCTGGCACGCCGGGAGGAGGGCTACCACCGTCTCGCGCGGGCCATCACGACCGCTCAGCTCGCCGGTGCCGAGAAGGGCAAGCCGAGCTACGACCTCGACGAGCTCGCGCACGCGGCCGGCGGGCACTGGATCGTGCTCACCGGATGCCGGAAGGGCCACGTGCGCCAGGCCCTCGTCTCCGAGGGGGCCGAGGCTGCCGAGGACGAGGTGCGCGAGCTGGTGCGCCTGTTCGGAGCGTCCAACGTCCTCGTCGAGCTCTTCGACCACGGCGACCCTCTCGCCTCGCTGCACAACGACCTGCTCGCCGAGATCGCCGGCCGCCTCCGCCTGCGCGTCGTCGCCACCGGGAACGTGCACTATGCCCGGCCGGAGGACCGCCCGCTGCAGACCGCGCTCACGGCCGTCCGCGCCCGGCGGAGCCTCGACGAGATGGACGGCTGGCTCCCCGCCACGGCGGGCGCGCACCTGCGCTCCGGTGCCGAGATGGCCGAGCGCTTCGCCCGCTACCCCGGCGCGGTCGAGAACACCGTCCGCGTCGCGGACGAGATCGCCTTCGAGCTGAGCCGGGTGCGACCCCGCCTTCCCCGGCAGGAGGTGCCAGAGGGGCACACCCCGATGAGCTGGCTGCGCGAGCTGGTCCGCGAGGCCGTGCCCCGCAAGTACCCCCGCGCCGACTCCGATGTTCTCGACCGCCTCGAGAAGGAGCTCGCGGTGATCGAGGACAAGGACTTCCCCGGCTACTTCCTGATCGTGCACGACATCGTCCACTTCGCGAAGGGCAAGGGGATCCTCTGCCAGGGGCGGGGATCCGCCGCCAACTCCGCGGTCTGCTACGTCCTCGGCATCACGGCGGTGGACTCGATCTTCTACGACCTCCCCTTCGAGCGCTTCCTCTCGAGCATCCGGGACGAGGAGCCCGATATCGACGTCGACTTCGACTCCGAGCGGCGCGAGGAGGTCATCCAGCACGTCTACGAGAAGTACGGCCGGTTGAACGCCGCCCAGGTCGCGAACGTGATCACCTACCGGCCCAAGTTCGCGGTCCGCGACATGGCCAAGGCGCTCGGCTACAGCGCGGGGCAGCAGGACGGCTGGTCGAAGCAGGTGGAGCGCTGGGGAGCCATCACCGAGAGCAGCGCCGACCACGACATCCCCGACGACGTCGTGGCACTGTCGACCCGCGTCCTCGGTGCGCCCCGCCACCTGGGCATCCACTCGGGCGGGATGGTGCTGACCGATCGGCCCGTCGGCGAGGTGTGCCCGATCGAGCCCGCGCGGATGGAGAAGCGGACGGTCCTGCAGTGGGACAAGGACGACTGCGCCTGGATGGGGCTGGTCAAGTTCGACCTCCTGGGTCTGGGGATGCTCGCCGCACTCCAGTACACCTTCGATCTCGTCGCCGAGCACGTCGGCGAGGAGTGGGACCTCTCGACGATCCCCCGCGAGGAGAAGGGCGTGTACGACCAGCTGTGCCGGGCCGACTCCATCGGGGTGTTCCAGGTCGAGAGCCGCGCCCAGATGGGGACGCTCCCCCGGCTCCAGCCGCGGCGCTTCTACGACCTCGTGATCGAGGTCGCGCTGATCCGCCCCGGGCCGATCCAGGGCGGCGCGGTGCACCCCTACATCCGGCGCAAGCTGGGCGAGGAGCCGGTCAGCTACCAGCACCCCCTCCTCGTCACCCCCCTCAAGCGCACCCTCGGGGTTCCGCTGTTCCAGGAGCAGCTGATGCAGGTAGCCGTCGCCGTCGGCGACTGCAGCGCGGAGGACGCCGACCTGCTCCGCCGGGCCATGGGCTCCAAGCGGGGCACGGAGAAGATCGAGACCCTCCGCGGGCGCCTCTACGAGGGCATGGAGCGCAACGGGATCACCGGCGAGGTGGCGGACGACATCTACCGCAGGATCCAGGCCTTCGCCAACTTCGGCTTCGCCGAGAGCCATGCGATCAGCTTCGCCCTGCTCGTGTATGCGAGCGCCTGGCTGCGGCTGCACTATCCGGCCGCCTTCACCGCCGCCCTGCTGCGCGCGCAGCCGATGGGCTTCTACGCCCCGCACACGCTGGTCGCCGATGCGCGCCGGCACGGGGTGCGCATCGGCTCCCCCGACGTCAACCTGTCCCTCTCCCACCCGGGCCTCGAGGCGATCCCCGACGGGCCCGCCCGCCGCCGCAACGGCGCACCCCTCGGCCGCGACGGCTGCCTCGCCTCCGATCAGCCTCCGACGGGTCTCTTCGACCGCTCCGAGCCGTTCGACACCGACGACCACCGCCGGGACGGCGGCTTCCTCGTGCGGCTGGGGCTCGCCGAGGTGAAGGGCATCGGATCAGCGCTCGCCGAGCACGTCGTCGCCGAGAGGGAGCGCGGGGGCCCGTACGCGAGCATGGCCGACCTCTCGCGGCGGGCGGGCCTGACCGCGAGTCAGCTCGAGGCGCTCGGAGCGGCGGGGGCGTTCGACTCCCTCGGACTCGACCGTCGCCAGGCACTGTGGGAGGCGGGGACCGCGGCGGCGGACCGCGCGGAGTTCCTCCCCGACTCCGTGGTCGCCGTGCAGCCCCCCCTGCTCCCGATGCTCTCGGCGCAGGAGCGCGTCGTCTTCGACTTCTGGGCCACGGGGATCTCTCCCGACGACCACCCCCTCCGGCACCTGCGGGCGAGTCTGCGCGATCGGGGATCCCGCTCCACGGCCGATCTGCCCGGCACCGCCTCCGGCACCCGAGTGGAGGTCGGCGGGGTCGTGATCCACCGTCAACGTCCCTCCACAGCCGGTGGAGTGACCTTCATGAACCTCGAGGACGAGCACGGGATCCTCAACGTGATCTGTTCCGTCGGAGTATGGAACCGCTACCGGCGCATCGCCCGGGAGGCGCCCGCTCTGCTCGTCAGAGGGATCCTCGAGCGCTCCGACGAGGGAGTGACCAACCTCCTCGCCGACCGCTTCGAGCCCCTCACGGTCGGCGCCCGGACCACGTCCCGCAACTTCCGATGACCGCGCGCACGCGACGACCGCACCGACCACAGCTCGACCCACGAGGAAGCGACACCATGACGACCACCGACCACCTCCCGACCACGACGCTCGACGCACCGATCGTGGAGGACCGCGAGCTGCGCGACCGGGTCTCCTCGCTGATCGGGCCCGCCTACCGGAGGGCCCTCTGGCCGCTCTTCCTCGACCGCGACGGCTATCAGCTGCCGATCCTCTACCCGGTCGACGGCCTCCCCGTGCACCCCGACGAGGAGAAGACCGAGCGGATCGTGGCGACGCTGGCGAAGGCGGTCGCCCACCAGGACGTCGGAGCACTCGCCTTCGCCCTCGAGCGCCCCGGGCGGGCCTTCCTCGGCGAGTCCGATCGGGTTCTCGCCCGGCACCTCTCCGCCGCCTGCCACCGCCGCGCCATCCCCCTTCGCGCTCTCCTCCTGGTGCACGACGAGGGCGTGCGGATCATCGCGGCGGGAGAGTACGGGACGGCGGCGCGGTGACGCGGTGGCCGGCGGCTCAGGCGGGAGGCGCGAGCGTGATCAGCAGCGACGAGGCACCGAGGTCGACCTCGGTGTCGCCGGGCTGGACGGCGTACTCGCCCACCCCGAGCAGCGACTCCGCCACCTCGGGCAGCGGAACGCGGGCCGCTGCCGCACCGACGTTGATCGCGATCGTCACGCGGCCCCGGCCGATCGTCAGCCAGCGCTCCTGCTCGTCGTACGCGACCTCGACCGAGCCGAAACGCGGGTCGGTCAGCTCGGGGAAGCGGCGGCGCAGCGCGGCGAGCTCGCGGTACACGTCGAGGATGCGCGCGTGGCGACCCTCCTCGACCTCGGTCCAGTCGAGCCGCGAGCGAGTGAAGGTCTCGGGGTCCTGCGGGTCGGGCACGACCTCCGGGTCCCAGCCCATCCTGGCGAACTCCGCGATGCGGCCCTTGGCGGTCGCCTCGCCCAGATCCTTCTCGGGGTGCGAGGTGAAGAACTGCCACGGCGTCGACGCCGCCCACTCCTCGCCCATGAACAGCATCGGAGTGAAGGGGCCGAGCAGGGTCAGCGTCGCCGCGATCGCGAGCCGGCCCTCGTCGAGGGTCGCCGTGAGCCGGTCGCCGATCGCACGGTTGCCGATCTGGTCGTGGTTCTGGCTGCAGACGACGAGTCGCCAGGTCGGCATGTGCTGGACATCGACGGGGCGACCGTGGTGACGGCCGCGGAACGTCGAGAGCGTGCCGTCGTGGAAGAATCCGCGCGTGAGCACCTTCGCCAGGGCGCCGAGCGGAGCGAAGTCCTCGTAGTAGCCCGTGGTCTCGCCGGTCAGCGCGACGTGCACCGCGTGGTGGAAGTCGTCGCTCCACTGGGCGTCGAGCCCGTAGCCGCCTGCCTCCCGCGGCGTGATCAGCTTCGGGTCGTTCAGGTCCGATTCCGCGATCAGCGTCAGCGGGCGCCCGACGTGCGCCGAGAGGACGGCGACCTCGGCCGCCATCTCCTCGAGCACGTGCACGGCGCTCTCGTCCGAGAGGGCGTGCACCGCATCCAGGCGCAGCGCGTCGACGTGGTAGTCGCGGAGCCACATCAGCGCATTGTCGAGGATGTAGCCGCGGACGACGTCGGCTCCGGAGCCGTCGAGGTTGATCGAGCTGCCCCAGGTGTTGGCCTTCTCGCTCTTGAGGTAGGGCCCGAACTCGGGGAGGTAGTTCCCGCTCGGACCGAGGTGGTTGTACACCACGTCCTGCACGACGCCGATACCGGCGCGGTGGGCGGCGTCGACGAAGCGCTGGTACGCCTCCGGTCCGCCGTACGGCTCGTGGACGGCGTACCAGAGCACGCCGTCGTAGCCCCAGTTGTGCGTCCCGTTCACCGCGTTGACCGGGAGGATCTCGACGAAGTCGACCCCGATCGACCGCAGGTGCTCGAGCTTGCCGGCCGCGGCGTCGAGAGTCCCCTCGGGAGTGAACGTCCCGATGTGCAGCTCGTAGATCACGGCACCGGCGAGCTGGCGACCCGTCCAGGCCTGATCGCCCCACTCGTGGGTCGCCGGGTCGAAGGTGCGCGAGAGCTCGTGCACACCGCTCGGCTGACGCCTCGACCGCGGGTCCGGGAAGGGACCGGCGCCGTCGATCCGGTAGCCGTAGTCCACCTCACCCGCAACGACCGGCGCCGAGGCGCGCCACCAGCCGCCGTCGCCCGTCGCGGCCATCGGCACGATCTCGCCGCCTCCGATCACGAGGTCGACGGCGGAGGCATCGGGCGCCCACACATCGAAGCGCTCGGGTCCCGTCGTCGGCAGGGCGTAGCGGTAGGGAGTCGTGCTGGTCACGGAGATCTCCAGGGTCGATCGAGAGGAACGGGGAGCAGGCGCCGGTCAGGAGACCGGAGCGAGGAGTGCCACGGGCAGGTCGCCGAGGATCTCGGAGAGCGGCGTCGGTCCGCCGGCGAAGGTGCGGCCGGTCAGGACGTCCTCGACGGGGTGCCCGGGCAGGACGATCACCGTGTCGCTCCAGCCGCCGGCCGCGGCCAGCCCCGCGGGGAGCCGCGTCGCGACGGTCACCGCTCCCCCGCGATCGAAGGCGATCGCGTGGTCGGACGCGGGACCGACGACGGACACCGGCACGTAGCGCGTGAAGAGCTCCGGCCGGTCGCGACGGAGCCGCAGGGCGCGCGAGGTGACGAGCAGCTTCGCCGCGCCCTCCTGATCGATCTGAGGCAGCCATCCGCCGTCGATCCGCTCGAGCAGCGCGCGCCGCTCGGCGAAGTCGACCGGGCGCCGGTTGTCGGGGTCGACGAGCGACGTCTCCCACAGCTCGCTGCCCTGGTACACGTCCGGGATGCCCGGAGCCGTCAGCTGCACGAGCTTCGCGGCGAGGCCGTTCGACCAGCCGGCCGACTGCACCCGGGTCACCGTCTCCTCGACGAGGCGGCGCACGGCCGGCTCGTCGAGGGCGGCGTCGATCGCCGCGTGCATCCGCTTCTCGAACGCCTCGTCCGGAGCGGTCCAGTGCGTCGAGCTGTCGGCCTCGCGCGACGCCTTCTCGGCGTAGGCGTGCAGGCGCTCGCGCGTAGCGGGCCACGTGCCCACGACGGCCTCCCACAGCAGGTGCTCGATCGGCCCGTCCCCGAAGCCGACCAGCTCGTGCAGCGAACGCAGAGTGGTCGCCCAGGCCTCGGGGTCCTCGGCCAGCGCCGTGATCCGCGCCCGGGTGTCCTCGCCGCGCTTGGTGTCGTGCGTCGACAGCGTCGTGAGCGAGGCGGGGAACGACGCCTGGCGCACCGACTGCCGGCGGTGGAACTCGTCGAGCTCGATCGAGAACTCGTCCGGGTCGGCGCCGACCTCGTTCAGCGAGGTGAGCCGGCTGTAGCGGTAGAACGCCGTGTCCTCGACTCCCTTGGCCATGACCATGCCGGAGGTCTGCTGGAACCGGACGGAGACCGGAGTGCCGGTCTCGCCCAGGAGCTCTGCGACCCGGTCGATGACAGGGGCGATCTCGGGTCTGCGGTGCACGGCGTCCCGGCGGGCGTGCTCGAGGTGCTCCGCACCCACGGGGAGGTAGCTCCGGTAGACCGGGAAGGTCGCCAGCAGCTCCGCCAGGGCGTCGTCGGCCCCGTCGACCTCGGGGATCAGGCGGGCGAGGCGGAGGACCTCGGACCGGAGGATCCCGTCGGCGATCCCGCGCTTGGTGTCGTGGATGAGTTCGGCCCAGACCACGGGCGAACCGCCGCCGCCGAGCTCGGCGTCGAGGCCCTCGAGGACCGGGCGGGCATCGGGGTCGACCAGGATGCGGTCGACATCGGCCAGGGCGTCGTACCCCGTCGTGCCCACCGTCGCCCAGTGAGCGGGCAGCTGCTCGTCGCCCTCGAGGATCTTCTCGACCCACACCGGCGCTCCGCCGATGGCGCGCGCCAGGTCGTCGAGGTATCCACCCGGGTCGGCGAGGCCGTCGGGGTGGTCGACTCGGAGGCCGTCGGCGAGACCCTCGGTGAACCACCGGACGATCTCGCGGTGCGACGCGTCGAACACCTCGGGCCGCTCGACCGTGATCGCCGCGAGCGTGTTCACCGCGAAGAAGCGGCGGTAGTTCAACTCGGCGTCCGCACGGCGCCAGTTGACCAGCTCGTAGCTCTGCCGGGCGTGCACGGTGCGACCGGAGTCACCGGGCTCAGCGGTCCCCGGAGCGATCGGCAGCCGGTTCTCGTAGTAGTGCAGCTCGTCGCCGACGACCTCGAGCGCGTCGAGCTCGGAGTCGCTGTCGCCTTCAGCCGCCCCGTCACCGAGGATGGGCACGCGCAGGCGACCCCCGCCCGCCTCCCAGTCGATGTCGAAGGCGGTCGCGTAGCGCGACGAGGTCCCGTTCTTCAGCAGATCCCACCACCACGCGTTCTCGACCGGAGTCGCGACACCCATGTGGTTGGGCACGATGTCGATCAGGACGCCGAGACCCTCCTTGCGAGCGGCGGCGGAGGCGTGCGCGAGCCCCTCGGCGCCGCCGCGAGCGGGGTCGACCGAGTCGTGGTCGACCACGTCGTAGCCGTGGTCGGAGCCGGGCTCCGCCGTGAGCAGGGGCGAGAAGTACAGCCAGTCCGCGCCGAGAGCGCGCACGTAGTCGGCGATCTGCGCCGCCTCGTCGAGATCGAAGCCGGAGCGGATCTGGAGTCGGTAGGTCGAAGCGGGCAGTCGCACGTCAGGCTCCTGTCGAAGAGGCGGTCGCGGCGTCGGTCGACTCCGCGTGGGGGCTCATGTGGCTGGTGATGATCGGGATCGCCGATGTGGCGGCCTGCGAGGCGAGGGAGGCGGCCACGGAGTGATCCACCTCGGGCTCGGGGGCGCTGTGCTCCTGCAGGATCACGAGCGACTTCGCCTGCACCGTCAGGATCGCGCCGGCCGGACGCGGGATCGAGTCGGCCTCCGCTCCGGCGGTGTCGACCAGGACGGCCCACTCGAGCGCGTACTCGTCACTCGGGATCGTGAACTCGACATCGGAGTCGTCGGCGTTGAAGTAGAGGAGGAAGCTGTCGTCCATCACCGCCTGCCCGCGCTCGTCGCGCTCGCGGATGCCGTTGCCGTTGAGGTAGATGCCGACCGAGCGGTCCAGGCCCGAGTCCCAGTCCGACGGCGTCATCTCGGTGCCGTCGGCCTTGAACCAGACGATGTCGGGCAGGGGCTCCCCGGTGCCGCGCAGCACGGGGCGGCCGTCGAAGAAGCGCCCGCGGCGGAACGTCGGGTGCTCAGCGCGGAGGCGGATCAGCGCCGCCGTGAACTCGACCAGCGGCCGGTCGGCCGTCGTCCAGTCGATCCAGGTCAGCGCGCTGTCCTGCGCGTAGGTGTTGTTGTTGCCGTTCTGCGTCCGGCCCAGCTCGTCGCCGTGCAGGATCATCGGCACGCCCTGCGAGATCAGCATCGTCGCGAGGAAGTTCCGCTGCTGTCGGGCGCGGAGGCCGAGCACCTTCGGGTCGTCCGTCGGGCCCTCGGCGCCGTGGTTCCAAGAGCGGTTGTGCGACTCGCCGTCGTTGCCGTCCTCGCCGTTCGCGTCGTTGTGCTTCTCGTTGTACGAGACGAGGTCGCGGAGTGTGAAGCCGTCGTGCGCGGTGACGAAGTTGATGGAGGCGACGGGGCGGCGACCGGAGCGCGCATACAGGTCGGCGGATCCCGTCAGCCGCGAGGCGAACTCGCCGAGGGTCGACGGCTCGCCGCGCCAGAAGTCGCGGACCGTGTCGCGGTACTTCCCGTTCCACTCCGTCCACTGCGGGGGGAAGTTGCCGACCTGGTAGCCGCCGGGGCCGACGTCCCACGGCTCGGCGATCAGCTTGACCTGCGAGACCACCGGGTCCTGCTGGACGAGCTCGAAGAAGGTCGAGAGCCGGTCGACATCGTAGAACTCGCGTGCCAGGGCAGAGGCGAGGTCGAAGCGGAATCCGTCGACGCGCATCTCGGTCACCCAGTAGCGCAGGGAGTCCATGATCAGCTGCAGCGAGTGCGGGTGCCGCACGTTCAAGGTGTTGCCGGTGCCGGTGTAGTCCATGTAGTAGCGCTTGTCGTCGTCGACCAGGCGGTAGTACGCCTCGTTGTCGATGCCGCGGAACGACAGCGTCGGGCCGAGGTGGTTGCCCTCGGCAGTGTGGTTGTAGACGACGTCGAGGATGACCTCGATGCCGGCCGCATGCAGCGCCCGCACCATGCTCTTGAACTCCTGCACCTGCTGACCCTGATCTCCGGTCGAGGAGTAGGTGTTCTGCGGTGCGAAGAAGCCGATGGTGTTGTAGCCCCAGTAGTTCGAGAGGCCCTTGTCGATCAGCGTGGAATCGTTGACGAACTGGTGCACCGGCATCAGCTCGATCGCCGTGATGCCCAGGTGCTTGAGGTGCGCGATGACCGCGGGGTGGGCGACGCCGGCGTAGGTGCCGCGCAGCTCCTCCGGGATGTCGGGATGCGTCTTCGTGAGTCCCTTGACGTGCGCCTCGTAGATCACGGTGCTGTCGTAGGAGGTGAGGGGGCGTCGGTCGCCGGCCCAGTCGAAGAAGGGGTTGATGACGACGCCCATCATCATGTGCGACGCCGAGTCCTCGTCGTTGGTCGAGTCGGGGTCGCCGAACGTGTACGAGAACAGCGACTGGTCCCAGTCGATCTCGCCCGCGACGGCCTTCGCGTACGGGTCCAGCAGCAGCTTGTTCGGGTTGCAGCGGTGGCCGGTGGCCGGATCGTACGGGCCGTGGATCCGGTAGCCGTACTTCTGGCCGGGCTGCACCTGCGGCAGGTAGCAGTGCCAGACGTAGGCGTCCGACTCGAGCACGTCGACTCGAGTCTCCGTGCCGTCCTCGTCGAAGAGGCACAGCTCGACGCGCTCGGCGATCTCGCTGAACAGTGCGAAGTTCGTGCCGCTTCCGTCGAAAGTGGCGCCCAAGGGGTAGGCGGTTCCGGGCCAGGTCTCCACGAGACTCCTCTGGGTTCTGGTCTCGGGCAGTCCGGGAGAGGCCGTCGTGCGGTCTGCGGATGCCCGACGTCGGGGGTGATGGTCCATCACCTTGGCGACGGACCGACTGCCCAGCTTAGCGAGCGGCGCCTCCGAGGTACCCGGAGCGGCGACCCTCACGCTCCGGCACCCCCGCACGGGGGCACGCACCAGCGGGCGAGCGCAGTGCGGGAGGTCACGCTCGAACAGTACGGGCGCCTCTCGGCGGGCGGGAGGGCTGGCGCCGCGCCGAGCCGATCCGGTAGTGCCGCCCGGTAGTGCCGCGCCGCCGGATCAGCGGCGCCCGCTCAGTGCGAGCCCATCCTCCGACGCAGCAGGTCGATGCGCGCCTGCAGCTGCGTCACGCTCGCCTGCGCCACTGCGGGCCCCCCGCAGAGGCGCCGCAGCTCGGTGTGCACCGCTCCGTGCGTCTCCCCCGTGCCGCGGGCCCAGAGCCCGACGAGGGAGTTGAGCAGGCTCCGCTGCTCCTTGAGCGTGCGGTAGAGCGGCGCCGGTATCTCGGCGGCCTTCGCCTCCGGAGCCGCCTGCGCAGCGGTGCGCCCGCCCGCGCGCTTCGCCTGCCGCTGCTGGCGGTGCTGCAGCAGCTCGCGGACCTGATCGGGTTCGAGCAGCCCCGGCAGCCCGATGAAGTCGAGCTCCTCCTCGCTCTCGACCTCCACCTCCATCCCGAACTCGGCGCCCTCGTAGACCACCCGGTCGAAGGTCGCCGCCGATCCGAGCGACTCGAAGCGCCCCTCGTCGAGCAGGTCGGAAGAGGCCTTTTCGCTGCGCTCGGCGTCGGCCATCATGTCGGCCTCGGGGTACTCCTCGTCGTCCGAGGAGCGGCGGTCGAGCGCGTGGTCCCGCTGCAACTCCATCGAGCCCGCGAGCGCGAGCAGCCCCGGCACGTTCGGCAGGAACACGGACGCCGTCTCCCCGCGTCGCCGCGCACGGACGAAGCGTCCGATCGCCTGGGCGAAGAACAGCGGAGTGGAGGCGGAGGTGGCGTAGACGCCCACGGCGAGTCGCGGTACGTCCACCCCCTCCGACACCATGCGGACGGCCACCATCCAGCGCGAGGAGTCCTGAGCGAACCCCTCGATCCGGTCGCTCGCCTCCTTCTCGTCCGAGAGGACGACGGTGACGCTCTCGCCACTGATCTCGCGGAGCATCGCGGCGTAGGCGCGGGCCGTGTAGTGGTCGGTCGCGATGACGAGCCCGCCCGCGTCGGGGATCGCGCGGCGCACCTCGGTGAGCCGGGTGTTCGCGGCGCGCAGGACCGAGGGGATCCAGTCGCCCTTCGGATCGAGCGCCGTCCGCCACGCCTGCGAGGTGATGTCCTTCGTGTTGCCCTCGCCGAGACGCGCCTCCATCTCGTCGCCGGCCTTCGACTTCCAGCGCATCTGGCCCGCGTAGACCATGAAGAGCACCGGACGCACGACCCCGTCGGCGAGCGCGCGGCCGTAGCCGTAGGAGTAGTCGGTCAGGGAGGTGCGGATCCCCTCCTCATCGGCGAGGTAGCTGACGAACGGGATCGGCGCCGTGTCCGAGCGGAACGGCGTCCCGGTGAGTGAGAGCCTGCGCACCGCGGGCTCGAACGCCTCGCGGACCGCGTCGCCCCAGCTCATCGCGTCTCCGGCGTGGTGCACCTCGTCGAGGATGACGAGCGTGCGCCCCGAGAGCGTGAGCTCGCGGTGCAGCTCGGCGCGCACGGCGACCTGCGCGTAGGTCACCGCGACCCCGTGGTAGTGGCGCGCGTGGCGTCCCATCCGGTTGGTGAAGGTGGGGTCGAGCCGGATGCCGACGCGGTGCGCGGCCTCGGCCCACTGCCGCTTGAGGTGCTCGGTCGGGGCGACGACGGTGATGCGGTCGACGGTGCGGTTGTGCAGCAGCTCGGCGGCGAGGCGCAGGGCGAACGTGGTCTTGCCCGCGCCCGGAGTCGCGGCGGCCAGGAAGTCGCGCGGCTCGTGCTCGAAGTACGACTCGAGGGCCTCCGCCTGCCACGCCCGGAGCTTGTTCGCCGTGCCCCACGGGGCCCGCCCGGGGAACGACGGGGACAGGTGCTCGGCCGCGGAGGTGCCGACCTGATGACCGAAGCTCGAGGGACTGTTCACGTGGGCAAAGGCTACGCGACGGCACCGACACCGGGGCGGCCTCCGCACTCCTCCGCGGGAGCATCGGCGTGTCGCGGTCGGTCGCTCGGCGGATCCCGGAGCGCCTCGGCCGGAGCAGAATGGAGGGATGGTCGAGTCCTCTCACACCTGGTCCCGCTTCGTCGCCCTGGGCGATTCGTTCACCGAGGGGATCGGTGATCCGGCCCCCTCGAGCCCGGGCGGGCACCGCGGGTGGGCCGACCGCGTCGCCGAAGTGCTCGGCAGCACCGACGATGACTTCACCTACGCCAATCTCGCGGTCCGCGGCCGGCTGCTCCAGCAGATCGTGGACGAGCAGATCGAGCCCGCCCTGGCCCTCCAGCCCGACCTGATCACGATCTCGGCCGGCGGCAACGACGTCATCCGCCCGCGCACCGACCCCGACGACATCGCCGCTCGGTTCGAGGCGGGTCTCGCGCGGCTGCGGTCGGGCGGCGCCACCGTCGTCCTCTTCACCGGAGTCGACGTGGGCTTCTCACCGGTCTTCAGCCGGATCCGCGGCAAGGTCGCGATCTACAACGAGAACCTCCGCGCTCTGGCGAAGCGCTACGGCTGCATCGTGGCCGATCAGTGGTCGCTCGAGGAGATCCAGGACGCGCGCATGTGGGCGCCCGACCGCCTCCACCTCAACCCGCACGGCCACCACGAGGTCGCCCGCATGGTCCTCGAGTCGCTCGGCGTCGAGAACTCGCTGCAGCCGTTCGCTCCGGAGCCGCTGCACGACGTCACCTGGCGCGCCGCGCGCACCGAGGACCTGCAGTGGGCACGCGAGTACCTCGTGCCGTGGGTCGTCCGCCGCGTCCGGCACCAGTCCTCGGGTGACTTCATCACCGCGAAGCGACCGTCGGCCGAGCCCTACCTGCGGCGGAGCATCCCGGGCACCGCCGTCGAGGGCAATGCGACCCCCGAGGAGGTCGCCGAGGACATCGCGACGGCGGGCGTCCGCATCGTCGACTAGCCGAACAGCTCGGCCGGGTGCGAGAGCCGCCAGCCGAACCCCGGGTCCTCGATCGTCCCGTCCGCGACCAGCGGCAGCTCGTACGGCGTTCCGCCGACCTCGACGGTCGCCGTGCCGATCCGCTCACCGTCCGCGACGGTCTCGAGCGGGTCCAGTGCCACTGTCGTCGACGTCGAGACCGCACCCCAGACCAGGACCGACTGGGCTGCGGCGGTCTCGGCGACCGCCGACTCGCCCCAGGCGCTCGTATAGGAGCCGTAGTCCTGCCCCTCGCTCGTCAGCGTCACCGAGTGGAACCCCGACTCCACCGTCGGGATCAGCGTCTCGATGTCGGCGGCGAGCTGCGGATGCGTCCGTGCACCGACGACGACGCCCACCAGCGTCACCGGCTGCCCCTCCACCGTGGTGTCGAGCGAGAACAGGAGGCATGCTCCGGCCTCGTCCGTCGTCCCCGTCTTGATGCCGTCGACGCCGGAGCGCCCGAGCAGCGTGTTGGTGTTCTCGAGGGCGCCCACCCCCGGGATCACCGCGGTCGGCAGCGCGACGATCGGCGCCAGCACCGGGTCGGCCACCAGCAGCTCGCCCAGTCGCACCATCTCGGAGGTGGTGCTCACCGTGTCCGGCGACAGCCCGCTCGTGTCGGTCACCACGGTGCGGGTCAGCCCCTGCCCGTCGAGCCACGCCCGCGCGGCGGCGAGGTAGGCGTCCTCAGAGCCGTAGGCCCAGATCGCGAGCGACTTGGCGTAGTTGTTGGCGGAGGGGAGCATCAGCACGGTGAGCGCCTGGCGCTCCGTGAGCTCCAGTCCGGCTGAGACCGGTGCGACGGAGCCGTTCTCGGCCACGGAGTCGTTGTAGTAGCCGACGTCGGCACTCGTGAACGTGATCGTGTCTCCGTCGGTGCCGTCGGCGATCGGCCTCGCCGCGAGGACCACCAGTGCTGTGACGACCTTGGCGATGCTCCCGGTCGGCACGGGGTCGCTCGAGCCGTAGCTCGCGAGCACGCCGCCCTCGCCCGAGCCGTCCATCCCCACGGCGGCGACGGCTCCGGAGCCGTAGGACGGCCAGGCGAGCACCGGAGCGTCGATCGAGGCGGCGGGCGGCTCGGCGACGACGGCGATCGCCGCGGGCAGCTCGGCGCTCGCCGCGTTCGCTCCGTAGGCGCCGCCCGCGCTGAGCAGGATCGCTCCGACGACGAGCGCGGCGATCGCGGCCGGGCGGCGGCTGCGGCGACGGGGACGAGTGGCCGGAGCCTCGCCCTCCTGTGCATCGAAGATGTCGAGCGGGGAGGTCGGCGAGGTCACCCGGCCATCGTAGAACGGCCGTCCCGGGTGGGGCGCGTGAGCGCCCACAGTGCCACCGCGCTCGCCGACGCGACATTCAGCGAGTCGACCCCGTGCAGCATCGGGATCGTGACCACGGCGTCGGCCGCGTCGAGCGCCGCCAGCGACAGACCGTCCCCCTCCGCGCCGAGCACGAGGGCGACGCGCTCGGGGCGGGCGTCGGCGTACTCGTCGAGCGGGACCGCGTCGGGTGCCAGAGCCAGGGCGGCGACCGAGAACCCGGCCGCGAGCAGCTCCGCCCTCGTCTCGCCCCACTCCGGCGTCCGCGTCCACGGCACCTGCAGCACCGTGCCCATGCTCACCCGCACGCTGCGGCGGTAGAGCGGGTCCGCGCAGCGCGGAGTGACCAGCACCGCGTCGGCCCCCATCCCGGCCGCGGCCCGGAAGACGGCTCCGACGTTCGTGTGGTCGACGAGGTCCTCGAGGATCACGACGAGCCGCGCCTCGGCAAGCAGCTCGCCCAGCGCAGGAAGGACCGGACGGTGCATCGAGGCGAGCGCGCCGCGGTGCAGATGGAACCCGGTCAGCTCCTCGATCACCGCATCCGGCCCCACGAAGACGGGCACGTCGGGGAAGCGCTCGAGCACCTCCGCGGCGTCCGGAAGCCGCTTCTCCTGCACCAGTACCGAGCGCGGCCGGTGGCCGGCGTCGAGCGCCCGGCCGATCACCTTCGCGGACTCGGCGATGTACAGCCCGCCCTCCGGCTCCAGCACGCGCCGGAGTGCCACGTCGGTGAGGCGGAGGTAGTCGGCGAGGAGGGGGTGGTCCAGGTCCGCGATGTGCACGATCGGCATCCCGGCACCCTAGAGCACGGGGCGGACTAAACTCGTCCGGGGCCTCCGCGCGATGCGGCGGTCCTCTGACAGGAGGCGCGGATGGAGTCGAGTCCGACACCGGTCGCCGACGGCACGAGAGCCGCCGCGATCGAGCAGGCCGTCGAACTCCTCGGCGGGCGGCGCATCGCCGCCGTCACCGGAGCCGGCGTGAGCACGGATTCGGGAATCCCCGACTACCGCGGCGCGGGCGCACCCGTCCGCACCCCGATGACCTACTCGCAGTTCGTCGCCGATCCCGACTACCGACGCCGCTACTGGGCCGGCAGCCAGCTCGGCTGGCGCCGCTTCACCGCGACCCTCCCCAACGACGGCCACCGGGCCCTCGCACGGCTCGAGGAGCGCGGCCTGCTGACCGGCGTCGTCACCCAGAACGTCGACGGGCTGCACGTCCGCGCCGGCTCCCGCCGGGTCGTCGATCTGCACGGCTCGGCCGACCGCGTCCGCTGCATGACGTGCGGTCAGTACTTCGCCCGAGACGCGGTGGCCGAGCGGATCGACACGCTCAACCCCTGGCTCGACGACCCGGACATCTCCTCGCTCAATCCCGACGGCGACGCCGAGGTGCACGACGTCTCGGCGATGATCGTTCCCGAGTGCACGGTCTGCGGCGGCATCCTCAAGCCAGACATCGTCTTCTTCGGCGAGTTCATCCCGACCGAGCGGTTCCAGGAGGCGCGCGCCATCGTCGCCGGCGCCGAGGCGCTCCTCGTGGCCGGCTCCTCGCTGGTCGTGAACTCCGGCATCCGCTTCCTCGAGATCGCCCGTCGCGGCAAGCTGCCCATCGTGATCGTCAACCGCGGCACCACCAAGGGCGACTCGCGCGCCAGCATCAAGATCGACGGAGGCACGAGCGAGGTCCTCCGCGTCCTCGCGGACCGCCTCCCCTCGCTCTGACCACCCGAAAGGCACACGTGACCCAGCTGACCCTCGTCCGACACGGGCAGACGGACTGGAACGCCGCGCGCCGCATCCAGGGCGCGAGCGACATCCCCCTCAACGACATCGGCCGCTCGCAGGCGAGGGCCGCCGCACGCCTCCTGCGCGAGCGCCCGTGGGACGCGGTCGTCGCGAGTCCGCTCGGCCGCGCCTACGAGACCGGGGCCATCATCGCGCGCGGTCTCGGGCTCGACGAGCCGCTCGTCGTCCCCGGTCTCGCCGAGCGCGCCTACGGCGAGGCCGAGGGCATGACCGCCGCCGATCTCCGCGAGCTGTTCCCCGCCGGCATCGAGGGTCAGCGCATCCCCGGCTGCGAGACCCGTCCCCAGGTCGTCGAGCGGGCGACCGCAGCGCTCCTCGAGGTGGCCGAGCGCTTCCCCGGCTCGCGGGTCGTCGTGGCGACCCATGGAGCCGTGATCGGCAGCCTCCTCCGCGCGCTGAGCGAGGACGCCCTCCCGCCGCAGGGCATCACGGTCGGCAACGGCTCGCGCCACGACTTCGCCATCGTCGACGGATCGCTGCAGATCGTCGCGTTCGACGATTCGGGCGACGTGGTCGTGGCCGACACCGATCTCGAGGACGTCCTGAACCCCGTTCCCGGGGCCTGAGCAGCGCTCAGCGGGTCCTGAGAGCCGCTCAGCGCCGCCCGAGCTGCGTCAGCAGCCCGAACAGCACCCGGGCGGAGTCGCGCCACGAGTACGCGGCGGCCCGCTCGCGCGAGCGGATCGACCGTTCCGCCCACAGGGCGGGATCCTCGAGCGACCGGACGCCGTCGGCGATCGACTTCGCGCTCGACGGATCGACGTAGACCGCGGCGTCGCCGCCGATCTCGCGGAAGATCGCGATATCGCTCACGACGACCGGGGTCCCGAGCGCCATCGCCTCGACCAGCGGGATGCCGAACCCCTCGTCCCGGCTCGCCGTGACCAGTGCGGTCGCGCGGGCGAGGACCTCCCGGTACTCCGCGTCGTCCGCCCCCTGGTGGAACACCAGCTTCGCCGTCGGCGCGAGCGAGCGGAGCGTCTCCACCGTCTCGTCGCTCGCCCGGCTCATCAGGTGCAGCTCGTAGTCGGGCAGCAGCCGCATGGCCCGCGCGAGGGACTCCACGTTCTTGTAGGGCATGAACGAGCCCATGTAGACGAGCGACCGGGCATCGGAGCGGTCGGGCAGCGACGCGGACAGCGCCGCGCTCGCCTCGTCGACCTCGCCCGCCGCGTTCGGCACGACCACCACGGGGCGGGTCGTGAGGCGGTGCTCGCGGATCAGCGAGCGGGTCGTCTCCGAGACGGTGACCACCGCATCCGCCCGCTGCAGCAGGCGCCGCTGCGGCCACCAGGCGAGGTGGTACACCCGCCAGAGCGCCCGCACCGGGGCCGGGAGATCGCGCGGAGGCGTGCGGTGGCGGTAGTAGATCAGATCGTGCACCGTGAGCACCAACCGGTAGCGGCGTCCGAGCGAGCCCATCGTCTGCATCGGCGAGAACACCACGTCGGGCTTCAGCCGGTTGACCAGCAGCGCGACGAACGGCTCGAACGGACCGGTCGGGCCGGTCACCTTCTCCCACGGGAGCGAGGGCAGCATCGCGAGCTGACGGCGGTCGCTGATCAGCATGGTCACGTCGTGCAGCCGGGCGAGCTCGCGCACGATCTCGGCCGTGTAGCGGCTGATGCCGTCGTGGCGCCCCAGCCGCGTGTACCGGCAGTCGACGACGATCCTCATCGGTCGATCCCTCCATCGAGCGCGCGGCGCAGCACCGCGGCGGCCTCGTCCGGCGTCTCGTAGTGGATCAGGTGGCCCACTCCGTCGATCACGTGCAGCCGAGCGTGCGGCAGAGCCTCGAGGAGCCGGTACTGAGCGGGCAGCGGAGTGATGTCGTCCTGGGCCGCCGCGATCAGCTGGGTGGGTACCGCGATGTCGCGCGCATACTCGCTCACGTCGTGGGAGACCGAGGCGCGGAACGCCTCCAGCACCGTGTCGCGCGACGCGAACGCGCTGAAGTAGCGGTCGTGCTGGTCGTGAACGAAGCGCCGCAGCGACGGGTCCTTCGTCTTCACCATCGTCAGGCTCATCACCCGCACGATCCGCGGGTCCCGCAGCAGGGCGAAGCCGAGGGCGCGCGGCAGGACAGCCCCGAGCCGGTAGTAGAGCACCGCGAGCCGGGTGAGCACACCGCGGGGTCCGGCCAGCGCCGGCGCCGCGATCGGGTTCACGAGCACCAGGAGGGGCGTCGGCAGCCCGCCGGCGACCGCGGCGGCGGCGACGATCGAGCCGAAGGAGTGGCCGAGCACGACCGCGCTCCCCCGCACCCCGAGCGCATCGAGGAACTCGCCGAGCCAGGCCGCGTAGCCGTCGACGTCGTGCGGGTGCGCCGTCATCGGAGGCGACGCTCCGAAGCCGGGCAGGTCGGGGGCGATCACCCGGACGTCCGCTCCCCCGGCCAGCAGCCGGGCGACGACGGGCTCGAGCCCGTGGTGCTCGCCGCGGAAGCCGTGCACCAGCACGAGCACCGTGCCCGCCGACGCGGAGCCGTAGGTCCAGTAGGCGGTGGGCGTCCCGGAGACGCTCACGACACCCTCGTCGATGGCGAGTCGTGCGAGGTCGTCCGCATAGGGTGAGGCAGTGGTCATGGCGTTCCCCATCGTAGGCACCGCCCGGTGAACTTCTCGCCGCAACGCCTTGCCTCACTCGATCCCACCCGGGAGCATGAGGACGCGCTCGCACCGCGTCGCGCCGCCCGTCACCCTGAGCGCCCTCCGCTCAGGACGCAGCAGAAGGAGCACCGTGAGCTTCACGTCGCCGATCCAACTCCCAGGACTCGCTCTCGACCCGCAGTGGTACCGCAGGGCGGTGTTCTACGAAGTGATGATCCGGACGTACGTCGACTCGAACGGAGACGGCGCCGGCGACATCAACGGACTCGCCTCGAAGCTCGACTACCTGCAGTGGCTCGGGGTCGACGCCCTCTGGCTCCCGCCGTTCTACCAGTCGCCCCTGCGCGACGGCGGCTACGACGTCTCGGACTTCAAGGCGATCCTCCCCGAGTTCGGCACGATGGAGGACTTCCGCGACCTCGTCCGCAAGGCGCACGAGCGCAACATGCGCATCGTGATGGACTTCCCGCTGAACCACACCAGCGACCAGCACGAGTGGTTCCAGCAGTCGCGGTCCGATCCCGAGGGCCCCTACGGCGACTTCTACGTCTGGAACGACACCGACGAGCGCTACCCCGACATCCGCATCATCTTCGTCGACACCGAGGACTCGAACTGGGCCTTCGACTCCGAGCGCCGTCAGTTCTACTTCCACCGCTTCTTCTCGCACCAGCCCGACCTCAACTTCGAGAACCCGGCGGTGCACGAGGCGATCCACGACATCGTCAGGTTCTGGCTCGACCTGGGCGTCGACGGCATCCGCCTCGACGCGATCCCCTACCTCTACGAGTCGGACGAGGGCAACGGCGAGGGCGAGCCGCCCACTCACGCCTTCATCAAGAACCTGCGCACGATGGTCGACCGCGACTACCCGGGCCGCATCCTCATCGCGGAGGCGAATCAGTGGCCGCGCGAGGTCGCCGCGTTCTTCGGCACCGAGGAGGAGCCGGAGTGCCACATGGCCTTCGACTTCCCCGTCATGCCGCGCATCTTCTACTCGCTCCGCGCGCAGACCGCGAACGAGCTCAAGAAGGTGCTCTCCGAGACCTTCGACATCCCCACCGGAGCCGCGTGGGGAGTGTTCCTCCGCAACCACGACGAGCTCACCCTCGAGATGGTCTCGGAGGAGTACCGCCAGGCGATGTACGGCTGGTACGCCTACGACCCGCGGATGCGATCGAACATCGGCATCCGGCGCCGACTCGCGCCGCTGCTCGACAACTCGCGCGCCGAGCTCGAGCTGATCAATGCGCTCCTGTTCTCCCTCGCCGGCAGCCCGTTCCTGTACTACGGCGACGAGATCGGGATGGGCGACAACATCTGGCTCAACGACCGCGACGCCTCCCGCACGCCGATGCAGTGGACGCCCGACCGCAACGCCGGCTTCTCGGCGGCCGACCCCGGCAAGCTCGTGCAGCCCGTCGTGCAGTCGCTGGTCTACCACTACAACCAGGTCAATGTGGAGGCGCAGCTGGCCCAGTCGCGCTCGCTCTTGCACTGGATGCGCAACGTGCTGCACGTGCGCCGCGGGCACCCGGCCTTCGGCCTCGGCGGCATGCGGGTCCTCGAGACCGACCACGAGTCGGTCCTCGCGTTCGTCCGCGAGTACGCGGGCTCCGGTACGGCGATGGGCGATCAGCCGGAGGACGTGCTGTGCGTCTTCAGCTTCAACCACAACCCGGTCTCGGTGACGATCACCGACCCCGAGAACGGAGGGTCGACCCTCTCTGATCTCTTCGGAGGCGGGCGCTTCCCCGGCTTCTCGGCCGACGGCACGCTCACCATGACGCTCGGCACCCAGGGCTTCTTCTGGCTGCACGTCACGAAGGCGCCCGAGCCGCGCTGACGCGGGACGACAGCACGCCGCGGGGCCTCCGGACGATGTCGGAGGCCCCGCCTAGTCTGATCGGGTGAGCATCACCGAGACAGGCACCGACGCGACGCTGTTCGACCTCGAGGCGGGAGGCGAGCCCTCCCCCGTGCGAGCAGCCGCGGTCGAACTCGACCCCTCGTTCGGACGGGCACTCGGCGGCACCCCGGTGCCCGATCCGGCCGCTCGACGCTGGTTCGACGAGCTCGCCGTCTTCGACCTCGAGACGACGGGGATCGATGTGCGGACGAGCCGCATCGTGACCGCCCACGTCGGCGTGATCGACGCCTCCGGCACACCGGTCGAGGCCACCACCTGGCTCGCCGACCCCGGCGTCGAGATCCCCGAGGGCGCGAGCGCCGTCCACGGCATCAGCACCGAGCACGCCCGGGCGCACGGGCGGGCGGCCGGCGAGGTCGTCGCCGAGATCTCGGAGGCGCTCCGCTCGCTCCTCGAGCGCGAGATCCCGGTGGTCGTCTACAACGCCCCCTACGACCTCTCCCTGCTGGCGCACGAGTCGCGCCGCTGGGGTGTGCCGGTCCTGCTCGACCCGAGCCCGATCATCGACCCCCTGGTCATCGACAAGGCCGTCGACCGCTACCGCAAGGGCAAGCGCACCCTCGTCCACGCCGCCGAGCACTACGGAGTCGCCCTCACCGACGCCCACGATGCCGGCGCCGACGCCGTCGCGGCCGGACGCCTGGCGCAGGCTCTCGGCCGCACGTTCGCCGACGAGCTGGGCAACGACGCCCGCGCGCTGCACGCGCTGCAGATCGACTGGTGCCGCACGCAGGCCGAGTCGTTCCAGGAGTACATGCGCCGCGTCCGCGACGAGGGCTTCACGGCCGACGGTGGCTGGCCCGTGCGCCACTGACCGACGCCCCACCGCTCAGGTGAGCGTGCGTCCCTCCGCGAGCAGAGCGACGTACTCGGCGATGCGCTTCGTGCGCGACTCCGGCCGCTTGAGCTGCTGCAGCCGGAAGAGGAACGCGAAGCGCTTCTGTCCCGTGACCGTCTCGAAGAACGCGCTCGCCGCCGGATCCGCGTCGATCGCCTCCTGCAGATCGGCGGGGACCTCCGCGCCCTTCTGGCGGTAGGCGGCCTCCCACCGGCCGTCCGCCTTCGCTCGCTCGATCTCGGCGTGGCCGGCCGGACGCATCCGTCCCTCGTCGATCAGGCGCGCGACGTGCTCCTGGTTCACCTTCGACCACGGGCTGGCACGGCGGCGAGGGGTGAAGGCCTGCAGGCTGAACTGGTCGTCGAAGGCACCGGCCTGCCCGTCGATCCAGCCGTGGCAGAGCGCGACGTCGAGTGCCTCGGCGTACGTGATGCCGGGATCGACCGCCGCCTTCTTGCGCATCTTCAGCCGCACTCCCCCGGGATCCGGTTGCCCGCTCAGGTACGCGTCCCACTCCTCTGCGGAGACGAACGGCAGGATCGGCTTGTCGGCCCACGACACCATGCCCGGACGCTACCGCACCCGCTCCCCTACGGGAACGCTCCGCCTCTGCCTCTCCGGCTCGCAGAATCCCGTTCGGCTCGCGAGACCGGCAGATTCCGGCACGCCGAACCGGATTCGACGAGCCCGAGTTGCTGATGCACGCCCGATCCTGCACCTCCGGCTCGTCGAATGAGGTTCGGCTCGTGGGATTCGCGACTTCCCGCGCGCCGAAGCACTTCTCACGAGCCGAAGTCGTTCTCGCGAGCCGATGCGAGCCGGACGCCCGCACCGCACGACGAAGGGCCCCCGACCGCGAGGTCGAGGGCCCTTCGGAGGAGCGTCCTACTTGCCGAAGTTCTTGTAGCGGCTGTTGAACTTCTCGACGCGGCCGGCCGAGTCCATGATGCGCTGCTTGCCCGTGTAGAACGGGTGCGAGGCCGACGAGATCTCGACGTCGATGACGGGGTAGGTCACGCCGTCGAGCTCGATGGTCTTGCTGCTCTTCGCGGTCGAACGGGTGAGGAAGGTCTCACCGGACGCGAGGTCGCGGAAGACGATGGCCTCGTACACGGGGTGGATGTCGGTCTTCATGGTCTTTTCCTGTCGCTGAGTGGTCCTGAACCGCACCTGTCGTCGACGGGAACGGGTGGAGTGGTGGTGGGCGCATCGCGGACGGGCCCGAACCAGCTGTCCACGCTACCAGATCCGGCGCGACGCGAGAAGGAGCGCCGCACCCGTGGTGGACACCGGTCAGCGCGCGCGCGCCGAGTAGCGCCCGCTCTCGCGGCTGAGCGCGATGTCGAGTCCGAACGTCTCGGCGAGCGTCGTCTCGGTGAGCGCCTCGTCGATCGGACCTGCGGCGACGACGCCGCCGTCGCGCAGGAGGAGGGCGTGTGTGAAACCGTCGGGGATCTCCTCGACGTGATGGGTGACCATGACGATGGCGGGCGACGCCGGGTCCTTCGCGAAGCCGCTGAGCAGCTGCACGAGCTCTTCGCGCGCGCCGAGGTCGAGGCTCGCGGCCGGCTCGTCGAGCAGCAGCAGCTCGGGGTCGGTCATGATCGCGCGAGCGATCTGGACGCGCTTCTGCTCGCCGTCCGAGAGCGTGCCGAAGGTGCGGTCGGCGAGGTGGTCGAGCTTCCACTCGGCCAGGACGCGGCGTGCGCGTCGCTCGTCGATCTCGTCGTAGCCCTCGTTCCAGCGGCCCGTGACGGCGTAGGCGGCGGTCATCACGACGTCGAGCACCGTCTCGCCGGCGGGCAGGCGGCGGGCCATCGCGGTCGAGGCGTAGCCGATCCGCGGGCGCAGCTCGAAGACGTCGACGCGGCCGAGCGTCTCCTCGAGCAGATGCGCCTGGCCGGTCGAGGGGTAGTTCTGCGCCGCCGCGATCTGGAGGATCGAGGTCTTCCCGGCGCCGTTCGGCCCGAGGACGACCCAGCGGTCCTCCTCGGCCACGGTCCACTCGACGTGATCGAGGATCCGCTTGCCGTTCCGGACGAAGGACACATCGACGAACGAGACAACACTGGGCATAGCGCCAATCCTAGGCGGAGGAGCGGAGCCGCTCAGACGAGCGAGGCGTAGATCGCGCGGGTGTCCCGGGCGATCTGGGTCCAGCTGAAGTCGCTCTGCGCGCGCTCGCGGCCGGCCGCGCCCATCCGCTTCGCCGCCTCGGGGTCGGCGACCACCTCGGCGAGGGCCGCGGCCAGGTCGGCGACGTAGCGGTCCGGATCGACCGGCGTCCCCGTCCCGTCGGTGACCTGCTCGATCGGCACGAGACGCCCGGTGACGCCGTCGACGACGACCTCCGGGATGCCTCCGGTGGCGGTCCCGACGACGGCCGCGCCGCACGCCATCGCCTCGAGGTTCACGATGCCCAGAGGCTCGTAGATCGACGGGCAGACGAACGTGGTCGCGGCGGTCAGCACGGCCGAGAGCTGGTGGCGCGGGAGGTGGCGGTCGATCCAGACGACGCCGGTGCGCTCCTCCTGCAGCCCTCGGACGAGGGCGGTGACCTCGGCCATGATCTCGGGAGTGTCGGGAGCGCCGGCGCAGAGGACCAGCTGCACCTCGGGGGGCAGGGTCGCCGCGGCCCGCAGCAGGTACGGCAGACCCTTCTGGCGCGTGATGCGGCCGACGAAGACCACGGAGGGGCGCGCCGGGTCGATGCCGAGCTCATGCAGGACGGCCTCGTCGTCGACGGGGTGCCACGCATCGAGGTCGATGCCGTTGTAGACGACGTGCACCTTGGCCGGGTCCAGTGCCGGGTACGAGCGGAGGATGTCGTTCCGCATCCCGCCCGAGACCGCGATGACCGCGTCGGCGCTCTCGTACGACTCGCGCTCGATCCAGCTCGACACGCGGTAGCCGCCGCCGAGCTGCTCGGCCTTCCACGGGCGCAGCGGTTCGAGGCTGTGCGCAGAGACGACGTGCGGGATCCCGTGCAGCAGCTGCGAGAGCCGGCCCGCGGCGTTGGCGTACCAGGTGTGGGAGTGGACCAGATCGGCACCGACGGTGTCCTGCGCGATCTGCAGGTCGACTCCGAGGGTCTGCAGTGCGCCGTTCGCCTGGGCGAGCTCAGCGGGTACCGGGTACGCGAAGGCCCCGGGCTCGTCGCGCGGCGCACCGAAGCAGCGCACCACGACATCGATGTCGGTGCGCAGCGCCTTGGTGAGCTCGGCCACGTGCACACCGGCTCCCCCGTACACCTCGGGCGGATATTCCTTGGTCAGCAGATCGACTCGCACACCCGAACCGTAGTACAGGCCCGCCTGCCCAGAAAGCCGGGTTCGCGGTGGGGTTGCGCACCCCTACTGTTGAGCCATGCAGTCAAAGAAGATTTTCGGCATCGTCCTCGCCGGCGGCGAGGGCAAGCGGCTCATGCCCCTGACGGCGGACCGGGCGAAGCCCGCGGTGCCCTTCGGCGGGCAGTACCGTCTCATCGACTTCGCGCTGTCGAACCTCATCAATTCCGGGCTCACCCAGATCGTCGTGCTGACCCAGTACAAGTCGCACTCGCTCGACCGGCACGTGTCGCAGACCTGGCGCCTCTCCGGGCTGCTCAACTCCTACGTCGCCTCCGTGCCCGCGCAGCAGCGCCTGGGCAAGCGCTGGTTCAGCGGTTCCGCCGACGCGATCCTGCAGAGCCTCAACCTGATCCGCGACGAGAAGCCCGACATCGTCGTCGTGGTCGGCGCGGACCACGTGTACCGCATGGACTTCTCGCAGATGATCGAGGCGCACATCGCGTCGGGTGCCAAGGCGACCGTCGCCGCGATCCGCCAGCCGATCGAGCTCGCCGACCAGTTCGGGGTCATCCAGCTCGCCGGCGACGAAGCGGGCGACGGCATCGTCCCCACCAGGATCGCCGAGTTCCTCGAGAAGCCCAAGGACCCGGTCGGCCTCGCCGACTCTCCGCACGAGGTGCTCGCCTCGATGGGAAACTACGTCTTCGACGCCGACGCCCTGATCGACGCGGTCATCCGCGACGGCGAGCTCTCCACGTCCGATCACGACATGGGCGGTGACATCATCCCCGACTTCGTCGCGCGCGGCGAAGCGGGGGTCTACGACCTCCAGCTCAACGACGTCCCCGGCTCGACCGATCGCGACCGCTACTACTGGCGCGACGTCGGGACCATCGACTCGTTCTACGAGGCCCACCAGGATCTGATCTCGGCGCTCCCGGTCTTCAACCTCTACAACCAGCAGTGGCCGATCTTCTCGTCGCAGCTGAACTCTCCGCCCGCCAAGATCGTGCGCGACGGCCGGGGCAACATGGGCTCGACGGTCGACTCCGTCGTGTCGCTCGGCACCGTGATCTCGGGCGCGCACATCGAGCGCAGCGTCATCGGGGCGTGGGTGAACATCGAATCGAACGCCACGGTCGCCGACTCCGTCGTCTTCGACAAGGTGCGGATCGGCCCTGACGCTCTGATCGCTCGCGCTATTCTCGACAAGGACGTCGTCGTCGAGCCCGGTGCCCGCGTCGGAGTCGACCACGACCACGACCGCGAGCGCGGGTTCACCGTCACCGAGTCGGGCATCACCGTCGTCGGCAAGGGCGTCGTCGTCCGCCCGTAGCACCCCCGCGGGCCGCACCGACCTCCCGCGATCACCGCGGACCGATCGATCGGACCGTCCATGAGTGAGCGCCCTCCCGCGCCTGCCCGCTTCCTCGTCGTCCTCGACGCCGACTCGACCCTCCTCCAGGACGAGGTGATCGAGCTCCTCGCCGCCCATGCCGGCTCCGCGGAGCTGGTCGCGGCGGTGACGGAGCGCGCGATGCGCGGCGAGCTCGACTTCGGCGAGAGCCTGCGGGAGAGAGTGGCGACGCTCTCGGGTCTCGACACCGCGGTCTGCGAGGGCGTCAGTGCCGACGTCCGCGTCACTCCCGGTGTCGAGGAGCTCGTCGCGGGCGTCCACCGCGCCGGCGGGCGCATCGGAGTCGTCTCGGGCGGCTTCCACGAGGTCCTCGACCCGGTCGCGGGGGGTCTCGGTCTGGACTTCATCCGCGCCAATCGGCTGACGAGCGGCGACGGTCGCCTGACCGGCGGTGTCGACGGCCCGATCATCGACGCCTCGGCGAAGGCCGCCGCACTGCAGGAGTGGGCCGCGGGGTCGGGCGTCCCCCTCTGCCGCACGATCGCGATCGGAGACGGCGCGAACGACCTCGAGATGATGGCCGTCGCCGCACTCGCCGTCGCCTTCAACGCGAAGCCCGTGGTGCGCGAGCGCGCCGACCTCGTCGTCGACGGTCTCGACCTCAGTCAGCTGCTGCCGGTGCTCGGCCTCCGCGGCTGACGCTCAGGCGAACGCGACGAGCGCCGCACACGACAGGGCGAGGGTCCAGCTCACCAGGGAGCCGACAAGGAAGTACTCGGCCTTCGCACCACTGGCGCCGTCCCGCGAGATCTCGGGGAACCGCACGATCCCCTTCGCCGCGAACACGGCGCCGGCCAGGCCGACCGCGCCCGCCAGAGTGAGCCCGGCGACCAGCATCCGCTCGAGCGGACCGATGGCCCGGCCACCGCGCAGATCCGGGAGGCGGACCTCCTCCGCCGGCGGTCGCGAGAGACGGGCGCGGAGCGGGAGCCTGCGCGGCGGCGGCCCCTCCGGCTGCGCCAGCTCGCGGTAGAGGGCGGCGCGCACGATGACGTTGCCGCTCTCGAGGAGGAACACCGCCGCTCCGAGCGCCATCAGCGCCTGATCGACGGGCGGGACAGGATCCGAGCGGCCGAGGGCCGTGTACACGTCGACGAGGGGGCCGGTCGCGGCCCCGCCGGAGCGGTCGGCCACTGAGAGCAGGAGGACGGCGACGACGAGCCCCGCGGCAGGCTTCAGACCACCCGGCGGGCGCCGCCCTTCAGCGGTGGTGGTGAGGAGGAGCCACGCCCCTCCGAGTGCGGCCACCACGACCACGCCGAGGAGTGGGGCCCCGAGGCCCACGAGCGCGGCCGCGAGCGCGACCGACCACAGTGCGATCACCGTGGCGGCTGCTGCTCGCCGAGCCAGGTGGGTCCTCAGCAGGTCAGCGCCACCGACGAGGCCGAGCAGCAGAGCGGTCAGCACTGGTCCTCCAGGAGTCGTGCCCCGGCCAGGAGCGCGCCCGCCCCCGACCGCCGCAGCGCCTGGGACACCGCCGACTGCGAGATCGACTCCTCGTCGGCGAGGGCTCTCTGCGAACGCCCCCTCAGCGTCCCGAGGACCAGCCGTCGATCACGGGAGCTCAGTGGAGAGACCAGGGTGTCGCGCGCCAGGAGGTAGGCGTTGATCGAGGCTTCGCCCGCGTCGGGCGCGTCGGGCGCGTCGGAGGCGATGTACCAGCCCCGGGCAGTGGGGACGCCGGTGTCCTGCAGCTCGTGGGCCCTGTCGATCGCTGCTCGCGCCCTCCACCAGCCCGGACCGTCCTGGAGAGCACCCGAGGTGCCGGAGCCGATGACCCGGATCGCGCCGGCCCCGAGGCCGACTCGGCAGTCGATCCCCTCGGGCAGCGACAGGCGCGCCTGCAGTGTGGCCACCAGCGCGGCGGCGACAGAGGCGTACACCGCCTGGAACTCGTCACCGACCGTGGCATGCAGCGCTTCGAGCGCCGGAACCGCCTGGTCGACCTCCTCGAACGCGAGCTCGATCAGGATCTGAGCGGCGTCGCGCTCGACGATCGTGCGCGAGCCGACGAGGTCCAGGAGCACCGCGACGGGAGTGGAGGAGGTCACGCGATAAGAATATAGCTGATATCTGCCCGATATAAGCTCTCGGCTTATACTCTGGGAGGGTCAGTGCCCCATTCCGAGGCCGCCGTCGACCGGGATGACGGCACCGGAGATGTAGTCGGCCTCCTCGCTCGCCAGCCAGCGGGTCACCCGGGCGACGTCGGTCGCCGTGCCGTATCGGGCGAGCGGGATGCTCGAGCGGTACTCCGCCTGCTGCTCGGCCGACAGCTCCGCCGTCATATCGGTCTCGATGAAGCCGGGCGCGACGACGTTGGCGGTGATGTTGCGGGCCCCGAGCTCGCGGGTCAGCGAGCGGGCGAAGCCGACGAGCGCTGCCTTCGACGAGGAGTAGTTGATCTGGCCGGGCGAGCCGTACAGGCCCACGACGCTCGAGATCAGGACGATGCGGCCGAAGCGCTTCTTGAGCATCCCCTTGGAGGCGCGCTTGACGACGCGGAAGGCACCGGTGAGGTTCGTGTCGAGGACCGAGGTGAAGTCGTCCTCCGACATGCGGAGCAGGAGCATGTCGCGGGTGATGCCGGCGTTGGCCACGAGGACCTCGACCGGGCCGAGCTCGGCCTCGATCTGCGTGAAGGCGGCGTCGATGGAGGCGCTGTCGGTCACATCCGCGACCACCGTGAGCGACCCCTCGGGGCCCGAGCCGGAGCGAGCGGTGACGGCGACGCGATGACCGGCCGCCACGAACTCCTCGGCGATGGCGTAGCCGATCCCTCGGTTGCCTCCGGTGACGAGGACGGTGCGCGGCGTGGTCATGGTGTCCCTCCTGCCGGTGCGCAGATGGCGCCGGACGACCCGTACATCCTAGAGGCGCCGCGCGCAACAGATTCCGGGAACACGGCGCGCAGGGCTCCGTCCGTTCACGGAGACGTAGGCTTGCAGGGCTGTGAAACCACGTGAATCGCTCACCACTCTTCCACCGTCGCCGACTGATGCGCGGCACTCTCGTGTGGTCAAATACTCGATCGCGATGAGCATCAGGATGATCTGCGTGATCTGCCTGATCTTCGCCCAGGGCTGGTGGCTCGCGTTCTTCGCCGTCGGGGCGATCGTGCTCCCCTACTTCGCCGTCGTGCTCGCCAACGTCGGCGGCCTCGGCGAGAGCGGGACCGTTCAGCGGCCCGGAGCCGTCGTGCTGGCCCGCCCCGTGCAGTACCCGTCAGCGGCGCCGGAGACCGATTCGTCGAGCGCGCCCGAGGGCGGCGATCCGGCCGGCGGACGTCCGTGATCTCTCTCGGGACGACTCCGCACGCGCAGACCTGCTCACGGGCGGGCTGCACGCGGGTCGCCACCTGGGCCGTGGAGTGGCGGAACCCTCGCATCCACTCGGAAGACCGGCGCAAGACCTGGCTGGCCTGCGGCGAGCACCTCGATCACCTGCGCGAGTTCCTCGCCGCGCGAGAGTTCCCGCTCGAGGTGAAGCCGCTCCAGACGATGGACCGGGGAGCCGCGCAGTGACCAGTGGCAGCGCCTTCACAGAGGTGCGGCCTGTAGCGTGACGAGCATGGTTCCCCGCGCGTCCTGGCGTTTCGCGTTCTCGCGACGCTGGTTCGGCTATCTCGCCCTCACCGTCGTCTTCGCCGTCGCCTGCGTGCTCCTGTCGCGCTGGCAGGTCGCCCGGCTCGATGAGGCGGCGAGCACCAATCGGCTCGTCAGTGCGAACTGGTCGGCGGATCCCGTCGCGCTCGACAGCCTCCTCGGAGCGGGGTCGTACTGGGACGACGCGCTCGAGTACCGGCCGGTCGAGGTCACCGGGGTCTACGAGACCAGCGACCAGACGCTCGTGCGCAACCGGCCCTACAACGGCAACCCGGGCTTCGAGATCCTCACTCCGCTCCGTCTCGATGACGGCAGCGTCTTCGTCATCGACCGCGGCTGGGTCCCCGTCGGATCCCAGCAGGACTCCCCCGATGCGATCCCGGCTCCCCCGGAGGGCGAGGTGACCGTGGTGGCGCGCCTCAAGCCGGCAGAGGGACGCATCGACGGACGCTCGGCGCCGGCCGGGCAGATCGCCACGATCCAGCTCGACGACCTGTCGGCACAGCTCGACCAGCCGCTGCGGACGGCGGCCTATGGACTCCTCGTCGCGGAGTCGCCCGCGCCGATCGACGCTCCGCCGCTCGCTGCGCTGAAGCCGGTCGCCGACGAGGGGCTGCACATCAGCTACGCCATCCAGTGGGTGCTGTTCGCCCTGATGGGCTTCGGCGGGCTGGGCTGGGCCATCCGGCACGAGTACCGCCTCCGCAACGCCGACGACCCCGAGGTGATCGCCGCCGAGGAGCGCCGCGAGGAGCGCCGGCTGAAGCGCGGCCGCACCGACGCCGAGATCGAGGACGAGCTGCTCGACGCCTCGCGCTGAGCGTGCGGCGCTACGCCAGCGTGATCAGGTCGAGGTAGTCCGTGGTCCAGTGGTCCTCGATGCCCTCCGGCATGATCAGCACGCGCTCCGGGTTGAGCGCCTCGACGGCGCCCTCGTCGTGGCTGACGAGCACGACCGCGCCCTCGTAGTGCGCGAGGGCGTCGAGGATCTCGTCGCGGCTCGCCGGGTCGAGGTTGTTCGTCGGCTCGTCGAGCAGCAGGACGTTCGCGCCCGAGACGACGATCATGGCCAGCGCCAGGCGCGTCTTCTCACCGCCCGAGAGGACACCCGCCGGCTTGTGCGAGTCGTCCCCGGTGAAGAGGAAGGAGCCGAGCACACGGCGTGCCTCGGTCTCGGTGAGGTTCGGGCTCGCCGAGACCATGTTCTCGAGCACCGAGCGCTTGACGTCGATCGTCTCGTGCTCCTGGGCGTAGTAGCCGATCCGGAGGCCGTGGCCGGCTTCGATCGACCCGGTATCGGGAGCGTCGACCCCGCCGAGGATCCGGAGCAGCGTCGTCTTGCCCGCTCCGTTCAGCCCGAGGATGACGACCTTCGACCCGCGGTCGATCGCGAGATCCACGGCGGTGAAGATCTCGAGCGAGCCGTAGCTCTTCGAGAGGTTCTGCGCCTGCAACGGGGTGCGCCCGCACGCGGACGGAGTCGGGAAGCGGAGCTTGGCCACGCGGTCGACCGCGCGGACCTCCTCGAGCCCGCTGAGCATCCGCTCGGCGCGCGCGACCATCTGGTGCGCCGCGGCGGCCTTCGAGGCCTTCGCGCCGAACTTGGCGGCCTGCAGCTGCAGGGCCCCGGCCTTCTTCTCGACGTTGACGCGCTCTTTCTTGCGTCGCTCCTCGTCCGCGGCGCGCTGGCGCTGGTAGTTCTTCCAGTTCATGTTGTAGACGTCGATGACCTGGCGGTTGGCGTCGAGGTAGAAGACGCGGTTGACCGTCTCGCCGACCAGCTCGATGTCGTGGCTGATCACGATGAACCCACCCCGGTAGCCCTTGAGGAACTCGCGGAGCCAGACGACGGAGTCGGCATCGAGGTGGTTGGTCGGCTCGTCGAGGATCAGCGTGCTCGCATCCGAGAAGAGGATGCGCGCGAGCTCGATCCGCCGCCGCTGCCCACCGGAGAGCGTCTTCAGCGGCTGATCGAGGATGCGGTCGGGCAGGTTGAGGTTGCTGGCGATCGACGCCGCCTCCGCCTCGGCCGCGTAGCCGCCGAGCGAGAGGAAGCGGTCGGTCAGGTTGCCGTACTTCTTCATCCCGGCCTCGCTGACCGCCGTGTCGCTGCTGGACATCGCGACGGTCGCCTCCTGCATGCCGAGCACGAGCTGTCCGAGGCCGCGGGCGTCGAGGATGCGCGTGCGCGCCAGCTCCTCGGGGTCCCCGGAGCGCGGGTCCTGCGGGAGGTAGCCGATCTCACCGCCGCGGTCGACGGAGCCCTTCGCCGCGATGAGGTCGCCGGCGAGCACCTTGGTCAGCGTCGTCTTCCCGGCTCCGTTGCGGCCGACGAGGCCGACCTTGTCGCCGTCGCCGACCCGGAAGGAGACGTTCTCCATCAGGAGTCGGGCGCCGACTCGGAGTTCGAGGTCGTGCACGCTGAGCACTGTGCTGTCCGTTCTCGCCAAGAAATGGCGGTCCGTTCGAGAGGTGTGGGGCAAGGAGCCGCGATGCGGCAGCCCCCTAGTATATTTCCTGAGCCGCGGGGCGGATCCACGTCCGCTTCCCGCGGACGCGTTCGGTCCTCGCTCTCGGGCGACACGGTCTTGGGAGACACAGACATGTCCAACTACTCGCTCGCTCCGTCGCGTCCGGTCCTCGCGGACCGACTGTTCACGCGATCGATCGCCACCGACCTCGTGCTGGTCCTCGCGGGCGCCGGCCTCACCGCCGCCATGGCGCAGCTCTACATCCCGATGTGGCCCGTCCCGATCACCGGGCAGACCTTCGCGGTGCTCCTTGTCGGCACGACCCTCGGGGCACTCCGCGGCGCGCTGTCGATGCTCGTCTACGCCCTGGTCGGCGCGCTCGGCGGCCCGATCTTCACCGAGGCCTCGAGCGGCTGGTCGGTGATCGCCGGTCCTACCGGCGGCTACATCGTCGGCTTCGTCCTGGCCGCGATCGTCACCGGCTGGCTCGCGCAGCGCCAGTGGGACCGCCGCGTCGTCGGAACCCTCGTCACGTTCCTCGCGGGCACTGCCACGATTTACCTGGTCGGCCTCCCCTGGCTCGCGACCGCCCTCGCCTCGCTGGGCGTCCCGGCCGACCTCGGCTCGGTGCTCAACGCCGGTCTCGTGCCGTTCCTCATCGGAGACGCTCTCAAGGCCCTGGTCGCGGCGGCGCTGCTGCCGGCCGGCTGGGCACTGCTCTCGCGTCGCACGCGCTGACGCACGACCCGCAACGACGGAGGGCCCGGAGGATGATCCTCCGGGCCCTTCGTCGTACAGGGTGACTAGATCGAGAAGCCGAGCGCGCGCATCATGTCGCGGCCGTCCTCGGTGATCCGCTCCGGACCCCACGGCGGCATCCAGACCCAGTTGATCCTGAACGCGTCGACGATGCCGTCGAGCGACTCGGCGGTCTGCTCCTCGAGCACGTCCGTAAGCGGGCAGCCGGCGGAGGTGAGCGTCATGTGGATCACGAGAGCGTCGTTCTCGTCGTCCCAGCCCAGATCGTAGATCAGTCCGAGATCGACGACGTTGATCCCGAGCTCGGGGTCCATGACGTCCTTGAGCGCCTCCTCGACCTTGTCGAAGAGCTGCGGCTCGAGCGTGGTGACCCCCACGATCAGACCGCCGCCGGTGCGAGGAAGCGGTCGTAGCCCTCGTCCTCGAGGCGGGTCGCGAGCTCCTTGCCGCCCTGCTCCGCGATGCGGCCGGCGACGAACACGTGCACGAAGTCGGGCTCGATGTAGCGCAGGATGCGGGTGTAGTGCGTGATCAGCAGGACGCCGAGACCGGTGGTCGCGTGGGCGCGGTTGACGCCCTCGGAGACGATCTTGAGCGCGTCGACGTCGAGGCCGGAGTCGGTCTCGTCGAGCACGGCGAAGCGGGGGGCGAGCAGCTCGAGCTGGAGGATCTCGTTGCGCTTCTTCTCGCCACCGGAGAAGCCCTCGTTGACATTGCGCGCCGCGAACGACGGGTCCATCTTCAGGTTCGTCATGGCGGCCTTGACGTCCTTCGTCCACGAGCGGATCGCCGGCGCCTCGCCGTCGATCGCGGTCTTCGCGGTGCGGAGGAAGTTGGTGTTGGTGACACCGGGGATCTCGACCGGGTACTGCATGGCGAGGAAGAGGCCGGCGCGGGCGCGCTCGTCGACGGTCATGTCGAGAACCTCGACACCGTCGAGGGTGATCGACCCGCCGTCGACGTGGTACTTGGGGTGACCGGCGATCGTGTAGGCGAGGGTCGACTTGCCGGAGCCGTTGGGGCCCATCACGGCATGGATCTCGCCCTGGTTGATCGTGAGGTCGACACCGCGGAGGATCTGCTTGGTCCCCTGCTCGGTCTCGACACTGACGTGGAGATCGGTGATCTGGAGAACGGACATTCAGACTTCCTTCGTGACTGCGGGGTCGATGTAGACGTCGCCGTCGATGATCTCGACGACGAAGACGGGGACCGGCTCGTAGGCCGGCAGGTTCAGGGGGACTCCGGTGCGCAGCGAGAACTGCGAGCCGTGGGCCCAGCACTCGAGCGACTCGCCCTCGACGAATCCCTCGGCGAGCGAGATCTCTCCGTGCGTGCAGGTGTCGCCGATCGCGTGGATCTCGCCGGCCGAGTCCTGCACGACGGCGATGGCGATGCCGTCGACCTCGACGCGGATGGCCTGGTTCGGGACGAGCTCCGACACCGAGCAGATCATCGCCGCGTCGCTCATGCCGGAACCTCCGTCTGGTGGGAGCCGGTCTGGCCGGCGCTGCCGGCGAGCTCGGCCTCGATCGCGAGCTGAAGTCGGTCCTCGAGCTCGGTCACGCGGATCTGCTGCACGATCTCGCTGAGGAAGCCGCGGACGACGAGGCGTCGCGCCTCGTCCTCGGCGATTCCGCGCGACTGCAGGTAGAAGAGCTGCTCGTCGTCGAAGCGGCCGGTGGCGGAGGCGTGACCCGCACCCGCGATGTCGCCGGTCTCGATCTCGAGATTCGGGATCGAGTCGGCGCGCGTGCCGTCCGAGAGGACGAGGTTGCGGTTCTGCTCGTAGCTGTCGGTGCCCGTGGCGCTGTTGCGGATGAGGACGTCGCCGATCCACACGGTGCGGGCGCCCTGACCCTGCAGCGCACCCTTGTAGGTGACGCGGCTGCGGGTGTCGGGGGCGTCGTGGTCGACGTAGACCTGCTGCTCGAGGTGCTGGCCGCCGTCGGCGAAGTACAGGCCGAACAGCTCTCCGTCGGCACCGCGCTCGACGAGGTGCGCCGACGGGTTCACGCGCACGATGGAGCCGCCGAGCGTGACCACGATGTGCTTGACCTTCGCGTCACGGCCGACCCGGAGGAAGTGGTTGGCGAGGTGACGAGCCTCGTCGTCCCACTCCTGGAGCGTGACGACGGTGAGCTGAGCGCCCTCGCCGACGAGGATCTCAACGTTCTCGGCGAGCGTCGCCGAGCCCTCGTTCTGCAGGACGACGACACCGCGCGCGTAGGGCGCGGCCTCGATGATCGTGTGGGCGGCGCGGGGGGCGGAGCCGAGGCCCGACCGGAGGATGGTCGCGACCTTCTCGTCCTCACCCGTCACACGGACGGCGAGGGCCTGCTCGAAGCACGACCACGCGTTCGCGGCGGCACGGTCCTCGGGGAGGCCGGCCGTGCCGATCCGCTGGTCATCGCGATCCACCCACGAGACGTCGACGCCCTCGACCGGAGTCGTCTCGATCGGTGTCGGAGAACCGTCGAGCTCACCGTCGATGAGATCGGCCAGGCGCGCCACCGGCGTCAGCTTCCAGGCGACCTCGCGACCGGTGACCGCCTCGAAGGCGTCCACGTCTGTCGAGGCGAAGCGCTCGGAGCGCGTCTGCACGGGCGTGAACGCCCCGTCGGAGTGCGCACTGATTCCCAGGCGCGCGGCGGCTTCCGCACCGTCGACCACGGAGGTCGTCGGGGCGGTCGTGGGGACCGTCATCAGGCGGTGGTTCCTTTCGAAGAGAGCGGGCCGGCCGCGAGGGCCGACCCGGGGACGGGGGCGGCGACGGTCATCCGACGCTGCCCTCCATCCCCATCTCGATGAGCTTGTTCAGCTCGAGGGCGTACTCCATCGGCAGCTCGCGCGCGATCGGCTCGATGAATCCGCGCACGATCATGGCCATGGCCTCGTCCTCGGGCATGCCGCGGGACATCAGGTAGAACAGCTGCTCCTCGCTGACCTTCGAGACGGTCGCCTCGTGGCCCAGCTGGACGTCGTCCACCCGGATGTCGATCGCCGGGTAGGTGTCTGAGCGCGAGATCGTGTCGACGAGCAGGGCGTCGCAGCGGACGGTGTTTGCGGAGTGGTGCGCGTTCGCATCCACCCTCACCTCGCCCCGGTAGCCGGCGCGTCCGCCTCCGCGGGCGATCGACTTCGAGACGATCGACGACTGCGTGTACGGCGCCATGTGGATCATCTTGGCGCCGGCGTCCTGGTGCTGACCGGGCCCCGCGAACGCGACCGAGAGGGTCTCGCCCTTGGCGTGCTCGCCGACCAGGAAGATCGACGGGTACTTCATGGTGACCTTCGAGCCGATGTTGCCGTCGATCCACTCCATCGTCGCGCCCTCGTGCGCGATCGCGCGCTTGGTGACGAGGTTGTAGACGTTGTTCGACCAGTTCTGGATGGTCGTGTAGCGCACACGGGCGTTCTTCTTCACGATGATCTCGACGACGGCCGAGTGCAGGGAGTCCGACTTGTAGATCGGAGCGGTGCAGCCCTCGATGTAGTGGACGTAGCTGCCCTCGTCGGCGATGATCAGCGTCCGCTCGAACTGGCCCATGTTCTCGGTGTTGATCCGGAAGTAGGCCTGCAGCGGGATGTCGACGCGGACGCCCTTGGGCACGTAGACGAACGAGCCGCCCGACCACACCGCGGTGTTGAGCGCCGCAAACTTGTTGTCGCCCGCGGGGATCACCGAGCCGAAGTACTCCTCGAAGATCTCGGGGTGCTCGCGCAGCGCGGTGTCGGTGTCCATGAAGATGACGCCCTGCTCCTCCAGATCCTCGCGGATCTGGTGGTAGACGACCTCGGACTCGTACTGCGCGGCGACGCCGCCGACGAGGCGCTGGCGCTCGGCCTCGGGGATGCCGAGCTTCTCGTACGTGTTCTTGATGTCGTCCGGGAGGTCGTCCCAGGTCTGGGCCTGCTTCTCGGTCGAGCGCACGAAGTACTTGATGTTGTCGAAGTCGATGGCCGAGAGGTCGGCGCCCCACGTGGGCATCGGCTTCCGCTCGAACAGAGCGAGGGCCTTCATCCGGCGCTCGCGCATCCACGCCGGTTCGTTCTTGAGCGCGGAGATGTCGGAGACGACCTCGGGCGAGATTCCGCGACGCGCGGAGGCGCCTGCTGAGTCCGAGTCGGACCAGCCGAACTCGTAGACGCCGAGGCTCTCGAGCTCGGGGCGGTCGATCAGGATGTCTGACATGTGTACCTCGTTTCCTACCCACTGCTAACCGGTCGGGCTCCGGAGTCATTCCCCGGGGTCGACCCGCGAGGTGCATTCCGGCCGGTCACGCGATCTGATGGATGCGCGGTGCGGGTGATGTGCGTCCCTGGATGTCCTGAGGCGTGCTGCGGCGCTCCATCGGGCCGTCGATCCGGATTCCCGCAGACTGCGCGGAGGGCGCGTCCCGCGCCGAACCCGAACCAACTACTCATCTTACGGACGGGGCGCGCCGAGCGGAACCTCCGCACCTGGGTGTCGCCCTTGTAGAGGCGGACGCGCCGCCAGACGCGCATGACCATACGAGTGTCGGTAGTCCGTGATGGAGTGCAGCCATGACGAACGACGATCGGCCCCCTCGACTCCCCCGCCTCCTGACGACCCTGCTCCGACCCCCCGGGGCGGGGCGCTCGGCGTCCGCGTACGACTCGCTCGCCGAAGCGCTCGCGGACGAGCTGCCCCTGCGGGCACTGCCGATCGCACTGGTCCGTCTCCGACGCCACCTCCGCGAGCCGGTTCGAGGTGCGAGCCGGTCAGTGAGCGGCCTGCAGCTCCTCGACCACCCGGCGCCTCTGCGAGCCCACCGTGAAAAGCCGCGGATTCACATCGAGCAGGACGCGCACGGCGCCCACCCACACCAGAGCGGAGCCCAGCAGATGCACGGCGACGAGCGCCTCCGGCAGGGCGAGGAGGGACTGCGCCACGCCGACCAGCGCCTGCAGCACCACGACGACGATGAACGCGAGGACCCGTCGGCGAGCGAGCTCGGAGCCCTGGGCCCGTGCCAGGAGAGCGTAGAGGGCGACACCCAGCGCGAGTGAGGCCGTGCCGAGGACCCCGTGGACGACGGTGACGCTCTCCCAGTGGAACTGCATCCGGGGCACCTCTGCGGAGTCCCCCGCGTGCGGTCCCGTGCCGGTGACGAGCGTGCCCACCAGGATCACGAGCAGGGTCGCGACGACGAGCGCGATGCTCGTGCCGCGGGTGAGCGCGTCGGGCTCGAACGCGGTCGACTGCGAGCGGTGCGCACGGTGCCAGGTCAACGAGGTGGTCGTCAGCAGTGCGATCGCCAGCACGAAGTGGCCCGCCACGATGTAGGGGTTGAGACCCGAGTGCACGGTCGCACCGCCGGCGAGGGCGTTGGCCACGACGAGCCAGAACTGCGACCAGGCGAGGCGGGTCATGGTGCGGTCGCGCGGCTTCTGCAGCCGGGCCGCCGTGATGGCCCAGCCGACCGCCACGATCAGCACACCCGTGAAGGCCCGGTTCGTGAACTCGATGAACCCGTGGATGCCGAGCTCGGGCGTCGAGGTCAGCGAACCGGGCTCGCAGGCCGGCCAGGTCGGGCAGCCGAGACCGGAGCCCGTCAACCGCACCACTCCCCCGAAGAAGATGATCAGGATGCTCGCGACGAGAGCAGCTGTCGTGCCCCAGCGCAGCGCACGCGGAGACAGCGTCACGCGCTCGGCGAGGAACGAGAACGGGGTCACCATCAGAACGGCAGCAGCGGGTCGATGCCGACCGCCAGGAACAGCAGCGTGAGGTACCCGATCGAGCCGTGGAACACCCGCATAGGAGAGACGTGCTCGTGACGGATCGCCAGGCTGTAGAGGCGGTGCGTCTCGGCGATGAACCAGACGCCGCTCGCGACCGCGACCACCGAGTAGACGAGGCCCATGCCCGCGACGGGGATGAGGAGCAGCGAGCAGGCGACGGTCGCCCAGGCGTAGAGGATGACCTGTAGGCCGACCACCGTGCGTCCTCGGACCACGGCGAGCATCGGCACGCCGGCCGCCCGGTAGTCGTCGCGGTACTTCATCGAGAGCGGCCAGTAGTGCGGCGGGGTCCAGAGGAAGATCACCGAGAAGAGGATGACCGGCGCCCAGTCGAGCGAGTTCGTGACGGCCGCCCAGCCGATCAGCACGGGCATGCAGCCCGCGATGCCGCCCCAGACGATGTTCTGCGGAGTCCGGCGCTTGAGGAACAGCGTGTAGAACACGACGTAGATCAGGATCGCCGCGAGGGAGAGGCCTGCGGAGAGCCAGTTGGCCGTGAGCCCGAGCCAGACGATCGACAGCACGCCGATCGTGGTCGCGAAGACGAGAGCGGCGCGATCCGAGATCTCACCGGTGACGAGCGGTCGGTTCTTCGTCCGGTTCATCAGCCGGTCGATGTCGCGGTCGAAGTAGCAGTTGAAGGCGCCGGCCGATCCTGCGCTCAGAGCGCCGCCGATCAGCACGTTCAGCACCAGGAGGAGGTTCGGGATGCCGCCCTGCGCCAGGATCATCGTCGGAGCGGTCACGACGAGCAGCAGCTCGATCACCCGCGGCTTCGTCAGCGAGATGAACGCCTTCACCTTGCGGGTCAGCACCCCACGGGAGCGGGCGGACCCCGAAGGCCCCCCTCGCTCGACGGCGGTGGGCTCCACGACTAGGTCCATTGCTCCTCTAACGTTCGAACGATCCCGAACGAGTGTAATGCGCGGCGACCGGGCGGACGCCGCGAGTGCACGCTTGTCCAAACGATCGCCGACATATGCGACCCCGCAACCCCCGCGGCCCTGCACACCCCCCTCGGTATGATCGGAGGTGCTCGCCAGAGCCCCCGGCACGCCACCCCCGCCCGTCCGACCGTTCGGTCGCCACGCGCATCGAAGAGGGTCGTCGCCGGAGCATCGTGCCGAAGTCGTCATGCGGCGTGCTCCACCATGCGAGAGGGCGGACGGTCCCCGTCTCCCCCACGTCTCGAGAAGGGTCAGTACCAAGTGTCAGAACTGCAATGGGAATCCATTGACGAGAAGGCAGTCGACACGGCGAGGGTCCTCGCCGCGGATGCGGTCGAGAAGGTCGGCAACGGCCATCCCGGAACCGCCATGAGCCTCGCTCCCGCCGCCTACCTCCTGTTCCAGAAGGTCATGCGCCGCGACCCGTCCGACGCCACCTGGATCGGGCGCGACCGCTTCATCCTGTCAGTGGGCCACTCCTCGCTGACGCAGTACGTCCAGTTCTACCTGGGCGGCTACGGCCTCGAGCTCGACGACCTCAAGGCGCTGCGCACCTGGGGCTCGAAGACCCCGGGCCACCCCGAGTACGGACACACCGACGGCGTCGAGATCACGACCGGCCCGCTCGGCCAGGGCCTCGCCTCCGCAGTCGGGTTCGCCTACGCCTCGCGCTTCGAGCGCGACCTGTTCGACCCCGAGGCCGCCGCGGGCGACTCGCCGTTCGACCACTTCGTCTACGTCATCGCCGGCGACGGCGACCTGCAGGAGGGCGTCACCAGCGAGGCCTCCTCGCTCGCCGGCCACCAGCAGCTCGGCAACCTCGTCGTGATCTACGACTCCAACCAGATCTCGATCGAGGACGACACCAACATCGCCTTCACCGAGGACGTCAAGGCCCGGTACGAGGCCTACGACTGGCAGGTCCAGGTCGTCGACTGGAAGAAGACCGGCGAGTACCACGAGGACGTCGCCGAGCTCCACGCCGCGATCGAGGCCGCGAAGGGCGAGACCGACAAGCCGTCGCTCATCATCCTGCGCACGATCATCGGCTGGCCGTCGCCGAAGAAGCAGAACACCGGCAAGATCCACGGCTCGGCGCTCGGCGCCGACGAGCTCCGCGGACTCAAGGAGGTGCTCGGCTTCGACCCCGAGAAGACCTTCGACGTCGCCGACGAGGTCATCGAGCACACCCGCAAGGCCGTCGAGCGCGGTCAGGCGGCGCACGCCGAGTGGAACGAGCAGTTCGACGCGTGGGCGACCGCCAACCCCGAGAAGAAGGTCCTCCTCGACCGCGTCCTCAGCGGCGAGCTCCCCGAGGGCGTCCAGGAGGCGCTCCCGGTCTTCGAGCCCGGCAAGGAGGTCTCGACCCGCGCCGCGTCCGGCAAGGTCATCAACGCCCTCGCCGGCGTCGTGCCCGAGCTCTGGGGCGGCTCGGCCGACCTCGCCGAGTCGAACAACACGACGATCGAGGGAGCGGGCTCGTTCGTCCCGACCGAGTTCTCGACCCACGAGTGGACCGGCAAGAAGGGCGGCCGCGTGCTGCACTTCGGCATCCGCGAGCACGCCATGGGCGCGATCCTCAACGGCATCGTCCTGCACGGCAACACCCGTCCCTTCGGCGGCACCTTCCTGATCTTCTCCGATTACATGCGCCCGGCGGTCCGTCTCGCCGCGCTCATGAAGGCGCCGGCGATCTACGTCTGGACCCACGACTCCGTCGCTCTCGGCGAGGACGGCCCGACCCACCAGCCGGTCGAGCAGCTGGCCGCCCTCCGCGCGATCCCGGGACTGGACATCGTCCGCCCCGGTGACGCGAACGAGGTCGCCTACGCCTGGAAGACGATCCTCGAGCGTCGCGAGGGCCCCGCGGGGCTCGCGCTCACCCGCCAGAACATCCCCGTGTTCGAACGCGGCGAGGGCGAGGCCGAGGGCGAGACCTTCGCCCACGCCTCGAACGTCGCCCGCGGCGCGTACATCCTGGCCGAGGCGCCGAACGGCACCCCGGACGTCATCTTCATCGCCACCGGCTCCGAGCTGCAGATCGCGGTCGAGGCGCGCGAGCTGCTCAAGGGCGAGGGCGTCAACGCCCGCGTCGTCTCGGCTCCGTCCCTCGAGTGGTTCGAGGAGCAGGACGCCGAGTACCGCGAGAAGGTCCTGCCCTCCTCCGTCAAGGCCCGCGTCTCGATCGAGGCGGGGCTCAGCCTCGGCTGGCAGAAGTACGTCGGCGACGCCGGCCGCTCGGTCTCGATCGAGCACTTCGGCGCCTCCGCCGACTACAAGACCCTGTTCCGCGAGTTCGGGATCACCACCGACGCGGCCCTCACCGCCGCGAAGGAGTCGATCGAGGCTTCCTGACCCCGAAGGCCGCGTCCATCCCGGACGCGGCCTTCGCCGTCGGCCCGACGACTCCCCCACGACCCGTTCCACCTACGCACGAAGAAGAAGAGACATGACTGAGAACACCCCCACCGCAGAGCTCTCCGCCGCCGGCGTCAGCATCTGGCTCGACGACCTCTCGCGCTCGCGCATCTCCTCCGGAGGACTGCAGAAGCTGATCGATGAGAAGAACGTCGTCGGAGTCACCACCAACCCCACGATCTTCGCCGCGGCACTCGCGAACGGCGAGTCCTACGACGCCCAGGTGCGCGAGCTCGCCGCCGCCGGCACCTCGGTGACCGACGCCGTCTTCGAGATCACCACCGACGACGTCGCCGCCGCTTCCGACATCTTCCGCCCGATCTACGACGCGTCGAACGGCTACGACGGCCGCGTGTCGATCGAGGTCGAGCCGGGCCTCGCGCACGACGCGCAGGGCACGATCGAGCAGGCCAAGGCCCTCTGGGCCAAGGTCGACCGTCCCAACGCGATGATCAAGATCCCCGCGACCGTCGAGGGCCTCGAGGCCATCACCGAGGTCATCGGCTCCGGCATCTCGGTCAACGTCACGCTGATCTTCTCGCTCGCCCGGTACCGCGCGGTCATCAACGCCTACCTCGCCGGTCTCGAGAAGGCCAAGGAGGCCGGCATCGACCTGTCGACCATCCACTCGGTCGCCTCGTTCTTCGTGTCGCGCGTCGACACCGAGATCGACAAGCGCCTCGAGGCCGTCGGCACCGACGAGGCCCGCGCACTCAAGAGCAAGTCGGGCGTCGCCAACGCGCAGCTCGCCTACGAGGTCTTCGTCGAGGCGTTCGCCACCGAGCGCGCGCTCCTTCTTCAGGAGTCGGGCGCCAACCGTCAGCGTCCCCTGTGGGCCTCGACCGGCGTCAAGTCGACCGACCTCCCCGACACCCTCTACGTGACCGAGCTCGTCGCGGCCGGCGTCGTCAACACGATGCCCGAGAAGACCCTCGAGGCGACCTTCGACCACGGCGAGATCACCGGCGACACCGTCACCGGCTCGTACGCCGACGCGAACGCCGTCCTCGACGCCGTCGCGGCGCAGGGCGTCTCGTACGCCGACGTCACCGAGCTGCTCGAGAAGGAGGGCGTCGAGAAGTTCATCGTCTCCTGGAACGAGCTGCTCGACACCGTCACCGCGGCGCTCGAGGGCGCGAAGGCGCAGGCCTGAGCATGACCATCCAGATCCACGTCAGCGGAGACGCCGAGAAGGCCGTCGACCGCGTCGTCCCCGATCTCGTCGCCGACGAGGTCGCCTCCGGCATCACCGCCCAGGTCCCCACCCTCTGGGGCGCCGAGGCGGAGGAGGAGTCGGCCAAGCGTCTCGGCTGGACCGAGTCGACCACCGTCTCGCGTCCGCTGATCCCGCAGATCCTCGCGCTCCGCGAGGAGTTCCAGGCGAAGGGCATCGACCACATCGTCCTCGGCGGCATGGGCGGCTCCTCGCTCGCGCCCGAGGTGATCACCCGCACCGCGGGCGTCGAGCTGACCGTCCTCGACTCGACCGCCCCCGGTCAGGTGCTCGCCGCGCTGCAGGACCGCCTCGCCACGACGGCCGTCGTGATCTCGTCGAAGTCGGGATCGACCGTCGAGACCGCGAGCCAGAAGAAGGCCTACGAGAAGGCGTTCACCGAGGCCGGCATCGATCCGCTCGACCGCATCGTGATCGTGACCGACCCGGGCTCTCCGCTCGACACCTCCTCCCGCGAGGCGGGCTACCGCGTGTTCAACGCCGACCCGAACATCGGCGGCCGCTTCTCGGCTCTGTCGGCCTTCGGTCTGGTGCCGTCCGGTCTCGCGGGCGCCGACATCGAGGCGCTGCTCGACGAGGCGGCGGAGGCATCGCTCGGCCTGGCCGTCGACACCCCCGAGAACCCGGGACTCATTCTGGGAGCGGCCATCGCCGCGACCAGCCCGCGCCGCGACAAGCTCGCGATCGTCGCCGACGGCACCCACATCGTGGGCTTCGCCGACTGGGCGGAGCAGCTCATCGCGGAGTCGACAGGCAAGGACGGCACGGGCATCCTCCCCGTCGTCCTCGGGACGCTCGCCCCCGAGCTGTCGGAGGACCTGCCCGACGTGCAGGTCGTCCGGCTGGTCGAGGACGCGACCGCGCTGCACCTGTTCCCCCGCGACCGGCACGAGGGCGAGATCCTCCTCTCCGGTTCGCTCGGTGCGCAGATGCTCACGTGGGAGTACGCCGTCGCCGTCGCAGGCCGGCTGCTCGGGATCAACCCGTTCGACCAGCCCGACGTCGAGTCGGCGAAGATCGCGACACGCGCCCTGCTCGAGAAGCGCCCCGAGCCCGCCCAGCCGGCCTTCACGGACGCCGGCATCGAGGTCACCGGGACCGCGGCCGTCACCGAGGGCGTCTCGACCGTGGCGCAGGCCGTCGACCTCCTGCTCGCGCAGCTGGGCGAGGGCGGCTACGTCTCCATCCAGGCCTACGTCGACCGCCTCGCTCTCCCGCAGCTGGAGGGCGTCCGCGACCTCCTCGCCGCGCAGGCGCAGCGTCCCGTGACCTTCGGCTGGGGCCCGCGCTTCCTGCACTCGACCGGTCAGTACCACAAGGGCGGAGCGCCGACCGGCGTCTTCCTCCAGATCACCGAGCGCGCGAGCGTCGATCTCGAGATCCCCGAGAGCCCGTTCACCTTCGGACAGCTGATCCTCGCCCAGGCCGCGGGCGACGCGAGCGTGCTCGCCGAGCACGGCCGCCCGGTGCTCACGCTCACGCTGACCGACCCGGAGGCCGACCTCGAGGCGCTCTTCGAGGCGCTCAACACCTGATCCGACGGGCACGTCGCTCCGCGCTCCCCTCGAGCACGGAGCGGCGTGCCCGCGGTCGTCCGTGCGGCTCCTGTCGAGTCGCCGTCGCAAGCCCTCAGCGGAGCGGGCGGGCGTTCCCTCCTCCTCCCTCACCGAGAGCAGTGCGCCGAGACGTCCGGCATCGCCGGCCGCTCGAGGCACACAGAAGGACACTGCACATGTCTGTGGACATCACCCCCGAGTTCAACCCGCTGCGGTTGAGCTTCGACCGCCGGTTGAACCGGATCGCGGGCCCCAGCGGCCTCGTGATCTTCGGCGTCACCGGCGATCTCTCCCGCAAGAAGCTGATGCCGGCGGTCTACGACCTCGCCAACCGCGGCCTGCTGCCGCCCGGATTCGCGCTCGTCGGCTTCGCCCGTCGCGACTGGGACGACCAGGACTTCGAGAAGGTCGTGCACGACTCCGTCAAGAAGTACGCCCGCACGGAGTTCCACGAGGAGGTCTGGACCCAGCTCGCGCAGGGCATTCGCTTCGTGCAGGGCGAGTTCGACGACCCCGAGGCGTTCGCGCGCCTGAAGACCACCGTGGACGAGCTCGACCGCGAGCGCGGGACGAACGGCAACTTCGCCTTCTACCTCTCGATCCCGCCCAAGTCGTTCCCGCAGGTGACCGAGCAGCTCCGCAACTCCGGCCTCGCTGAGCAGAAGGAGGGCCAGTGGCGACGCGTCGTCATCGAGAAGCCCTTCGGCAGCGACCTCAAGACCGCTCGGGAGCTCAACTCGGTCGTCGAATCGGTGTTCCCGCCGGACTCCGTCTTCCGGATCGACCACTACCTCGGCAAGGAGACGGTCCAGAACATCCTGGCTCTGCGCTTCGCCAACATGATGTACGAGCCGCTCTGGAACTCGAACTACGTCGACCACGTGCAGATCACCATGGCCGAGGACATCGGAGTGGGCGGTCGCGCCGGCTACTACGACGGGATCGGCGCAGCCCGCGACGTCATCCAGAACCACCTGCTGCAGCTCCTCGCCCTCACGGCGATGGAGGAGCCGATCTCGTTCGACGCCGCCGACCTGCGCGCCGAGAAGGAGAAGGTGCTCGCCGCCGTCCGCCTGCCGAAGGACCTCTCGACGGTCACCGCGCGCGGCCAGTACTCCGGAGGCTGGCAGGGTGGCGAGAAGGTGCTCGGCTTCCTCGAGGAGGACGGCATGAGCCCCACCTCGACCACCGAGACCTTCGCCGCGATGCGCCTGGACATCGGCACCCGCCGCTGGGCCGGCGTCCCGTTCTACCTGCGGGCGGGCAAGCGTCTCGGCCGCCGGGTGACCGAGATCGCCGTCGTCTTCAAGCGCGCCCCGCAGCAGCTCTTCGCCGAGAGCCAGACCACCTCGCTCGGCCAGAACGCGCTCGTCATCCGCGTGCAGCCCGACGAGGGCGTGACCATGCGCTTCGGTTCCAAGGTGCCCGGAGCCGGGATGCAGGTGCGCGACGTCACGATGGACTTCGGCTACGGCCACGCCTTCACCGAAGCCAGCCCGGAGGCGTACGAGCGCCTCATCCTCGACGTGCTCCTGGGCGAGCCGCCGCTGTTCCCGCGGCACGAGGAGGTCGAGCTCTCCTGGAAGATCCTCGACCCGATCGAGGAGTACTGGACCACGCAGGGCCAGCCCGAGCAGTACCGCCCCGGAACCTGGGGCCCCGAATCCGCCGACGAGCTCCTCGCCCGCGACGGCCGCACCTGGAGGCGCCCATGATCGTCGATCTGCCCGACACCACGACGAGCGAGGTCTCGAAGACCCTCGTCAAGATCCGCGAGGAGGGCGGCGCCGTCGCCCTCGGTCGCGTCCTCACCCTCATCATCGCGACCTCTCGGGGCCACGAGGAGGAGGCGATCGACGCCGCCAACGACGCCTCGCGCGAGCACCCCATGCGCGTCATCGTCGTCTCGAAGGACGACGGGCTCACCACGGTGCCCGTCGACGCCACGCCGCGGGTCGACGCGCAGATCCGCGTCGGCGGCGATGCCGGTGCGAGCGAGGTCGTCGTCCTCCGCCCGTTCGGCGATGCCGCGACCGATGAGGAGAGCCTCATCACGGGGCTCCTCCTGCCCGATGCGCCCGTCGTCGCCTGGTGGCCCAACAGCGCACCCGAGAGCGCCTCGCAGTCGCCGATCGGCCGCATCGCGACCCGTCGCATCACCGACGCCTCCGCGCAGTCCAACCCGGCGGAGGCGCTGCACCACCTCGCGTCCACCTACGCTCCCGGGGACACCGACTTCGCCTGGACCCGCCTCACTCTCTGGCGCGCGCAGCTGGCCGCCGTGCTCGACCAGCCGCCGTACGAGTCGATCACCGCCGTCGAGGTCTCGGGTGCTCCCGACTCCCCCTCGACGATCCTGCTCGCCGCCTGGCTGCAGCTCGAGCTCGACATCCCCGTCGACCACGAGCTGACCATCAGCGCGACCGGCTCCAGCGGCATCCACGGCGTGCGGCTCTTCCGCGAGTCGGGCGTCATCGAGCTCGAGCGCTCCATCCCCAATGTGGCGACGCTGACCCAGCCGGATCAGCCCGTTCACGACATCTCCCTCCCCCGCCGCAGCCTCCGCGACTGCCTGGCGGAGGAGCTGCGCAGGCTCGACCCGGATGACCTGTACGGTGAAGTCATCTCGCGCGGTGTGGACATGCTCTCGGAGAAGTCCGGAGCCCGCAGCGCGTCCTGATGTCGCCGGCCTGCACTGCAGGCCGGCGCGTCCTGCCCCGGAGTCGACCATCCGCCGATCGGCGACCACCCCAAGGAGACCCTGCATGACCACCGAACGTCGTGTCCTCGTCCACCGAGACAAGCAGACCCTCGCCGGCTCGGTCGCCGCGCGCTTCCTGACCAAGACGATCGACATCCTCGACGACCTCGGATCCGCTGACGTCGTGCTCACGGGCGGGACGATGGGGGCCGCGACGCTCAAGGAGATCGCCGGCTCCTCCGCCGCGGGGAACGTCGACTGGTCGCGGGTCCACTTCTGGTGGGGAGACGAGCGCTGGGTGCCCCGCGGGCACGAGGACCGCAACGACGTACAGGCGGGAGACCTCTTCACGACGCTCGACGTGCCGAGCGAGAACGTGCACTCGTACCCGGCGTCCGATGAGGGCATCGACCTCGACGCCGCCGCGGCGGCCTACGACGCTGAGCTCCGCGCCCACGCGCCGGAGGGTCGCGACTACCCGCGCTTCGACATCACGTTCCTCGGCGTCGGGCCCGACGGCCACATCGCCTCGCTCTTCCCCGAGCGCTCGGCGATCCGCCACCCGGCGCCCGGTGTCCTGGCCGTCCGCAACTCGCCCAAGCCGCCGCCGGAGCGTCTCACGCTCACGCTGCCGCTGATCAACCAGTCCGACCGGATCTGGATGGTGCTGGCGGGCGCGGACAAGGCCTCCGCTCTCGGCCTGGCGCTCGCGGGAGCCAGCACGAACGAGGTTCCGGCCGCCGGCGCATTCGGCCGCAAGCGCACGGTCTTCTTCGTCGACCAGGAGGCTGCCGCCGAGGTCCCCGAGTCGCTCATCGCTCCGAGCTACTGAGCTCGGAACGCCGAAGGGCCCGACTCCCTCGCGGGGGTCGGGCCCTTCGGCGTTGCTCGGCCGTGACGCCGATCAGGACGGCGTGGCGGTCCCGCGGCGTGCACGGAGCTGCTGCAGCGCCTCCTCGAGGAGCTGCGCGGCCTCGGCCTCGGTGCGACGCTCCTTCACGTACGCGAGGTGCGTCTTGTAGGGCTCCGTCTTCGCGACCTGCGGGGGGTTCGCGCGGTCGCGCCCGGCCGGGAGGCCGGACTGCGGGGAGTCGATGACCTCGGGGATCTCGTCCTCCGGGAGGGCCGCCGAGAAGTGGCGCACCGTCTCGTTGCCGAGGGCGTCCCAGTAGGAGACCGCCACGCGCTCCGCGTGGAAGCCCCGGTCCTGCTCGCCCATGGGTCCCGCGCCGACGCGCGAACCGCGGATTGCACTGCCGCCTGATGCCATTCCGTGTACCCCTATGCTCCGGTGTCGAACTTGGTGATGAGACCGAGAACCACGATGCTCGCGACCCAGACGAGGCCGAGGATCACTGTGATGCGGTTCAGGTTGCGCTCTGCGACGCCCGAGGCGCCGAGGTTGGAGGTGACTCCACCGCCGAACATGTCGGACAGACCGCCGCCGCGCCCCTTGTGGAGCAGGATCAGCATGGTGAGCAGGAGGCTCGTGATGCCCAGGACGACCTGGAGCACGACCTGGAGGATGTCCACGCGGTACCTTTCGAAGTTCTGACGCGTTGCGCGCCCCGTCGAGTATAACGGGCGCCTGCGAATCCCCCGACGAAACCACGCCTCCTCTTAGTGCGGCGGTATACGCGGCGAATGGTGACGTGGCGCTCTGGAGAGGGACGGGACCGGGGACCAGGGTTCGAAGGGAGGTGTCGGTACGCCGTCTCCAGCCGTTATTCGACTAGCAGAACGGCAGCCACAGGTCTTCTGGAGCTCAGCTTGCAGATCGCCGCTCGGGACAAGGCGAACCGACGATTCGCGTGTGAGCGAATCGGCGTAGCCGGTCGCAGGGCGCTCTCTGGATCGCGACCATGCGTGGGAGCCGACTGCGCCACGCCGCGCGGGGAGCGGCGTGGACGACGAAGGGGCGGGCCCAGTGGGCCCGCCCCTTCGTCGCAGAAACTCAGACGCCTACGTGGTTCCGATACCGGCAGATCGCTGCGAACTCGTCGACCTGGAGGCTGGCGCCTCCGACGAGCGCGCCGTCCACGTCGGGCTCGCGCATGAAGCCGGCGATGTTGCCCGACTTCACGGACCCGCCGTAGAGGATGCGGGTCTTCGCCGCGGTATCGGCTCCGAGGATCTCGGAGACGACGTCGCGCAGTGCCTTGCAGACCTGCTGAGCCTGATCGGGCGTGGCGGCCTGGCCAGAGCCGATGGCCCAGACCGGCTCGTAGGCGACCACGAGGTCGGCGTCCGCGGGGAGGCCCGTGAGGGCCTCCTTCAGCTGCGCGACGGGCACGGCCGACGGTCCGTGCTTCTCGAGGTCCTCGGCCGTCTCGCCGACGCAGATGATCGGCGCGACGCCGTGCTTGACCGCGGCTGCCGACTTCGCCGCGATGTCCGCGTCCGTCTCGGCGTGGAGCGTGCGACGCTCCGAGTGCCCGACGATCACGTAGTCGCAGTCGAGCTGCTTCAGGAACTGACCGGAGATCTCACCGGTGTACGCCCCGCTGTCGAACTTCGACAGGTCCTGCGCGCCGTACTTGAGCGGCAGCTTGTCGGAGTCGACGAGGATCTGCACCGGGCGCAGATCGGTGAAGGGCGGGAAGACCGCCACCTCGACACCGTCGAAGTCGTGGTCGGCGTCCTTCAGGCTCCATGCGAGCTTCTGGACGAAGGCGATGGCCTGGAGGTGGTCCAGGTTCATCTTCCAGTTGCCTGCGATGAGCGGCGTCCGCTCGAGGGACGAGGGGACTCCGCCCGTGCTGTCTACTGCCATCCGAGGACCTCCAGTCCGGGGAGTCGCTTGCCCTCGAGGAATTCGAGGCTCGCGCCGCCTCCCGTCGAGATGTGGCCGAACTGCCCGTCCTCGAAACCGAGGGCGCGCACCGCGGCAGCCGAGTCTCCTCCGCCGACGACGCTGAGGCCGTCGACCTCGGTGAGGGCCTGAGCGACCGCCTTCGTTCCGGCCGCGAACGGCTCGAGTTCGAAGACACCCATCGGACCGTTCCAGAACACCGTCTTGGACGCCGCGACGATCTCGGCGAAGCGCTTCGCGGTGTCAGGGCCGATGTCGAGGCCGAGTCCGCTCGCTCCGAAGGGGGTGCCCTCGATCGCGTCGGCTGCCGCGACCTCGTGCTCCGCGTCGGCCCCGAACTTCGAGGCGACGACGACATCCGTGGGCAGGACGATCTCGACGCCCAGCTCCTTCGCCTTCGCGAGGTAGCCGAGCACGATGTCGATCTGGTCGGCCTCGAGCAGGCTCGCCCCGACCTCGTGGCCCTGGGCCTTGAGGAAGGTGAAGAGCATGCCTCCGCCGATGAGGATCGAGTCGACCCTCGGCAGCAGGTGCTCGATCACGCCGAGCTTGTCCGAGACCTTCGAGCCGCCGAGGACGACCGTGTACGGACGCTCCGGCTTCTCGGTGAGGCGGTCGAGGACCTCGAGCTCGGCGGCGATGAGCGTGCCGGCCGCACTGGGGAGCAGCTGGGCGAGCTCGTAGACGCTCGCCTGCTTGCGGTGCACGACTCCGAAGCCGTCCGAGACGAAGGCGTCGCCGAAGGCGGCCAGCTCCTCGGCGAAGGCGCGGCGCTCGGCCGCATCCTTGCTGGTCTCGGCGGCGTTGAAGCGCAGGTTCTCGAGCACGACGATCTCGCCGTCGGCGAGGCCCTCCACGGCCGCGGTCGCCGCGTCGCCGACGGTGTCGGCGGCGAACGTCACGGGTGCGTCGATGAGCTCGCCGAGGCGCTCGGCCACGGGCGCGAGGCTGTACTTCGGGTCGGGCTCCCCGTCGGGGCGCCCGAGGTGGCTCACGACCACGACTCGGGCACCCTCGGCGACGAGCCGCTGGAGCGTGGGCACCGACGCGCGCACGCGGCCGTCGTCCGTGATCGAACCGTCCTTCAGGGGGACGTTCAGATCACAGCGGACGACGACGCGCTTGCCCGACAGGGAACCCAGGGAGTCCAGAGTGCGGAACGGCACTGCTGCGAGCCCTAGAGCTTGCCGGCGACGAGCTCGGCGACGTCGACGAGGCGGTTGGAGTAGCCCCACTCGTTGTCGTACCAGGAGGCGACCTTGACCTGGTTGCCGATGACCTTCGTGAGGCCGGCGTCGAAGATCGAGGAGTGCGGGTCGGTCACGATGTCGCTCGAGACGATCGGGTCCTCGGTGTACTTGAGGATGCCCTCGAGGTCGCCCTCGGCGGCGGCCTTGTACGCCGCGTTGATCTCCTCGACGGTGGCCGGGGTGGTCAGCTCGACGGTGAGGTCGGTGATCGAGCCGGTCGGCACCGGGACGCGCAGCGCGTAGCCGTCGAGCTTGCCGACGAGCTCGGGGATGACGAGGCCGAGTGCCTTGGCGGCACCGGTCGACGTCGGGATGATGTTGACCGCGGCGGCACGCGCGCGACGGAGGTCGCTGTGCGGGCCGTCCTGCAGGTTCTGGTCGGCGGTGTAGGCGTGGACCGTGGTCATGAGACCGCGCTCGATGCCGAAGTTGTCGAGCAGCACCTTGGCGAGCGGCGCGAGGCAGTTGGTGGTGCACGACGCGTTCGAGACGATGTCGTGGACCTGGGGGTCGTAGGTGCCCTCGTTGACGCCGAGCACGATGGTCGCGACGTCGCTGCCGGTGGCGGGAGCCGAGACGATGACCTTCTTGGCGCCGGCGGTGATGTGCTTGCGCGCGTCCTCCGACTTGGTGAAGCGGCCGGTCGACTCGATGACGACGTCGACTCCCAGCTCGCCCCAGGGCAGGTTCGCGGGGTCGCGCTCCTCCAGCACGATGATCGGCTTGCCGTTGACGACGATCTTGTCGCCGTCGAGCTCCACCGTCGCGTCGAGGCGGCCGGTGATGGAGTCGTACTTCAGGAGGTGCGCGAGCGCCTTGTTGTCGGTGAGGTCGTTGACCGCGACGATCTCGAGGTCGCTGCCCTTGGCGAGGGCCGCACGGAGGAAGTTACGGCCGATACGGCCGAAGCCGTTGATGCCGATCTTGACGGACACAGATATCTCCTGATGAGGAAGGGCACCTCGACGGTGCAGTGGAGGGGTGGATCGCAGAGGGCCGAGTCGCTCGGCCCGAGCGTCCCGGGCAGGAGCCCGGGACGCTGAGATCGCTATGACAGTAGCAGCAGGCCCGAAGTCTTCTCGCGGGCCTTCTCGAAGCGCGCGGAGACGTCGGCCCAGTTCACGATGTTCCAGAACGCCTTGACGTAGTCGGCCTTCACATTGACGTAGTCGAGGTAGAAGGCGTGCTCCCACATGTCGAGCAGCAGCACCGGCACGGTGGCCGCGGCGAGGTTGCCCTGGTGGTCGTAGAGCTGCTCGATGATGAGCTTCTCGCCGAGCGAGTCCCACGCGAGGATCGACCAGCCGGAGCCCTGGATGCCGAGGGCGGAGGCGGTGAAGTGCGCGCGGAACTTGTCGAACGATCCGAAGTTGTCGTCGATCGCCGCGGCGAGCTCGCCGACCGGCTTGTCGCCGCCGTCGGGCGAGAGGTTGTTCCAGAACACGGTGTGGTTCACGTGACCGGCGAGGTTGAACGCCAGGTCCTTCTGGAGCTTGTTGACGTTCGCGAGGTTCTCGCTGTCGCGGGCGTCCTGGAGCGCGGCGAGAGCGGTGTTGGCGCCCGTCACGTAGGTCGCGTGGTGCTTGTCGTGGTGCAGTTCCATGATCCGCCCACTGATGTTCGGCTCGAGAGCCGAGTAGTCGTAGGGCAGTTCGGCGAGCGTGTAGTCAGCCATGTGCGATCTCCTGTTCGTGGTCGTCGACCTCGGCAGTCCCACCGGCTCCGTCCGCTCGAGCGCGAGGCTCCTGAGCGGGCGCCGGCGTGTTCCGGGCGACGTTTCCAGTCTAGTGACGGGGTCCGTCCGCACTCGGACGGTCTCCCCCGTCCAACCAGGAGACACTCAGCCTTCGCAGAGTGGACGGATCAGAGATCGCGCAGCTCGGCCGGGAGGTTCGCGTCGGTGCCGGGGATGTCGAGGTCGGTTGCGCGCTTGTCGGCCATCGCGAGGAGCCGGCGGATGCGTCCCGCGACCGCGTCCTTGGTCATCGGCGGATCGGCGTGGTGGCCGAGCTCGTCCAGGCTGGCGTCACGGTGGGCGAGACGGAGCCTGCCGGCGTATCGCAGGTGCTCGGGGATGTCCTCACCGAGGATCTCCATCGCCCGCTCGACGCGCGAGCAGGCGGCGACGGCGGCCTGCGCCGATCGGCGGAGGTTCGCGTCGTCGAAGTTGACGAGCCGGTTGGCGGTCGCGCGCACCTCGCGGCGCTGGCGCAGCTCCTCCCAGCTCGCGACGGTCGAGGTGGCGCCCATCAGCGTCAGCATCGCGCTGATGCTCTCGCCGTCACGGACGACGACGCGGTGCACCCCGCGCACCTCGCGCGACTTCGCCTGCACGCCGAGGCGGCCGGCCGCTCCGACGATCGCCATCGCGGCCTCGTTGCCCGGGCAGACGATCTCGAGCGCAGCGGAGCGACCGGGATCGGTCAGCGAGCCCTGCGCGAGGAAGGCGCCGCGCCAGACGGCGGCGAGCTCGTCGCGCGATCCCGTCGTCAGGCGGTTCGGCAGACCGCGCACAGGGCGGCCCCGCTGATCGAGGAGCCCCGTCTGACGGGCGAGCGTGTCGCCGCCCTCGACCACGCGGACGAGCCAGCTGGTCGTGCGGCGCGATCCGCCGGCCGAGATGATGGTGCCCTCGCTGCGCACGCCGTAGAGCTCGGCGAGATCGCGGCGGATGCGGGTCGCGAGCGCGGCCGAGTCGAGCTCGACCTCGACCGCGAGGCGATTCGAGATGATGTGCAGTCCGCCGGAGAAGCGGAGGACGGTCGCCAGTTCAGCGGCGCGGACGGTGTTCTTGCGCGAGACGATCGCGACCAGTTCGCCCTTGACGTCTGCGGTGAGGGCCACGGAGTCTTCCTTACGTTCGGTGCGCGGCGGAGCGCGCGGGAATCATTCTCGGCCGAGGTCGCGGTGCGCCACGTTGACGGCGACTCCCGGCAGCTCGGCCAGTCGGGCCGCGATGCGGCCGGCGACCGCGACGGAGCGGTGCTTGCCCCCCGTGCATCCGATGGCGATCGTCGCATGGCGCTTGTTCTCGCGCTGGTAGCCGTCGAGCACCGGGCGCAGGGCACGCGAGTAGGAGTCGATGAACTCCTCCGCCCCCTGCTGGGCCAGCACGTATTCTCGCACCTCTTCGTCGAGCCCGGTGTGCGGGCGCAGCTCGGGGATCCAGTACGGATTGGGCAGGAAGCGCGCGTCGGCGACCATGTCGGCGTCCGTCGGCAGCCCGTACTTGAAGCCGAAGCTCATCACGGTGATCTGCAGACCCGCGCGACCCGCCTCGGCGAAGCGCTCGGTGATGCTCGTCGCCAGCTGGTGGATGTTGAGGTCGGAGGTGTCGATCACCATGTCGGCCGACTCACGCAGCTGCGCCAGTCGTCCGCGCTCGGCCGAGATGCCGTCGAGCAGAGTCCCCCGGCCCTGCAGGGGGTGCGGGCGGCGGACCTGCTCGAAGCGGCGGACGAGGGCGGCGTCCGTCGCCTCGAGGAAGACGACGCGGAGGTCGACCCCCGCCTTGAGCTCTCGCACGATCTCGCCGAGGTCGGCGAAGAAGTCGCGCCCGCGGACATCGACGACCGCGGCGATCTTGGGCAGTGTGTCGCCCGCGCGCTGGGCGAGGTCGACCAGCGGTCGGAGCATCTGCGGGGGCAGGTTGTCGACCACGTACCAGCCCAGATCCTCCAGGGCGTTCGCGGCCGTGGACCGGCCGGCACCCGACATCCCCGTGACGATCAGCACGTCCTGCTGCTCGCTCTCCGTGCTCATTGGGTTCTCCGTGCTCGTGTGGGTGTCTCGGCCCCTCCGGGGAGGGTTCGGATGTCCAGCCTAGGGCGTGGGCCCGGCGCCGGGCGGGGGCGTCAGGGGTGCAGGTAGCCGTGGATCGCGGCGGCCAGCGTCGGTCCGATGCCCTTGACCTCGGCGATCTCGGCGTCGGTGGCCTCGCGGAGTCGGGCCACGGATCCGAAGTGCTTGAGCAGATCTCGGACGCGGGTGCCGCCGAGACCGGGGATCTCGCTGAGCTGCGACGCGATGTCGCGCTTGCGCCGCTGCCGCTGGTGGGTGATCGCGAAACGGTGGGCCTCGTCGCGGATCCGCTGGAAGAGGAAGAGGGCGTCGCTGTTGCGGGGCAGGATCACCGGGAAGTCGGAGTCGGGGAGCCAGATCTCCTCGAGGCGCTTGGCGATACCGCACAGGGTGATCCCCGTGACTCCGGACTCGTCGAGCGCGCGCTGCGCCGCCGCGACCTGGGGCTGGCCGCCGTCGACGATCAGGAGCTGCGGCGGATACGCGAACTTGCGCCGCTTCGCCTCCCCCGTCTCGGGATCGACGACCGCCGGCTCGGACGGCTCCTTGAGGTAGGCGAGCCGCCTCGTGAGGACCTGGTGGAGCGACTCCGTGTCGTCCGTCGACTCCGCGATCGAGAACCGCCGGTACTGGTCCTTGCGCGCGAGGCCGTCCTCGAACACGACCATCGAGGCGACGATGTTGGTGCCGCTGAGGTGCGAGACGTCGTAGCACTCCATCCGAAGCGGCGCCTCGGCCATGCCCAGCGCATCGCGGATGTCCTCGAGCGCCTGGGTGCGCGCGGTGAAGTCCGCGGAGCGCCGCGTCTTGTAGAGCATGAGCGAGTGCCCGGCGTTCTGCGTCGCGGTCTCGAGGAGCGCGGCCTTGTCGCCGCGCTGCGCCGCCCGCAGGCGCACGTTCGCGCCGCGGAGGCTCGAGAGCCACTCCTCGAGCGCCTCGCTGTCCTCCGGCAGCTCCGGGACGACGACCTCCCTGGGCGGGATGTCGCCGTTCTCGTAGGCGGCCTGCAGTGCGGTGTCGACCAGCTCGGCTGTGCTCATGTCGAGCTCCTTGTCGACGACCCAGCCGCGCTCGCCGCGGATGCGTCCGCCCCGCACGCGGAACTGCTGCACCGAGGCGGCCAGCTCGTCGTGGACGATCGCGTACAGGTCGACGTCGACGTTGTCCTTCAGCACGACGGCGCTCTTGGCGAGCACCGCGTCGAGCGCCGCGGCCTGATCGCGCAGCTTGCCGGCGCGCTCGTACTGCATCTCACCGGCGGCCTCGCGCATCTCCCTCTCGAGCTCGCCGATCATCTTGCGGTCGTGGCTGCCCATGAACGCGACGAACCGGTCGACCATGGCGCGGTGCTCCGCGAACGTGACCCGGTGCGAGCAGGGGCCGCCGCAGCGGCCGATCTGGGAGGCGAAGCACGGCCTGCCGCTCTGCATCGCCCGCTTGTAGTTCGAGTCGTTGCAGGTGCGGATCGGGAAGGCCTTGATCATCAGGTCGATGGTCTCGTGGATGGCCCAGATCTTCGGGTACGGGCCGAAGTACCGGGCCCCGCGGATCTTGGAGTTGCGGGTCACCATCACGCGCGGCGCCTCGTCGCCGAGGGTCACCGCCATGTAGGGGTAGGACTTGTCGTCGCGGAACTTGACGTTGAAGGGCGGATCGAACTCGTTGATCCAGGTGAACTCGAGCTGCAGGGCCTCGACGTCGGTGCCGACGACGGTCCATTCGACGCCGGAGGCCGAAGTGACCATCCGCCGGGTCCGCTCGTGGAGGCTCGGCAGCGGCGCGAAGTAGTTGCTGAGCCGCGCGCGCAGGTTCTTCGCCTTGCCCACGTAGAGGACCCGGCCTCGGGCGTCCTTGAATCGGTAGACCCCCGGAAGGGTCGGGATCTCTCCGGCCTTGGGCCGGTAGTCGAGTGTCTGCGCCATGCCCCGTGCTCGCCCGGCCGCGCTATCGACCGAGGATCTCGGCCAGGAACCCGCCCGTGTGGCTCTCGGCGACCTTCGCGACGTGCTCCGGCGTGCCGACCGCGACCACCTGCCCGCCGCCGGCACCGCCCTCGGGACCCATGTCGATCAGCCAGTCGGCCGACTTGATCACGTCGAGGTTGTGCTCGATGGTGATGACCGTGTTGCCCTTCTCGACCAACGAGTTGAGCACCAGGAGGAGCTTGCGGACGTCCTCGAAGTGCAGGCCGGTGGTCGGCTCGTCGAGCACGTAGACGCTGCGGCCGTTGGAGCGGCGCTGCAGCTCGGTGGCGAGCTTGACGCGCTGCGCCTCGCCTCCCGAGAGCGTCGTCGCGCTCTGCCCGAGCCGGACGTAGCCGAGCCCGACCTCGACGAGCGTCTTGAGGAACCGGTGGATCGAGGTGATCGGCTCGAAGAAGTCGGCCGCCTCGGCGATCGGCATGTCGAGGACCTCGGCGATGTTCTTGCCCTTGTAGTGGACCGTGAGGGTGTCGCGGTTGTAGCGCGCTCCTCCGCAGACCTCGCAGGCGACGTAGACGTCGGGCAGGAAGTTCATCTCGATCTTGATGGTGCCGTCGCCCGAGCAGGCCTCGCAGCGGCCGCCCTTGACGTTGAAGCTGAACCGGCCGGGCAGGTAGCCACGGGCCTTCGCCTCGGTCGTCTCGGCGAAGAGGTTGCGGATGCGGTCGAACACTCCCGTGTAGGTGGCGGGGTTGGACCGGGGGGTGCGGCCGATCGGGTTCTGATCGACGTGCACGACCTTGTCGAGGTTCTCGAGGCCGGTGACGCGGGTGTGCTTGCCCGGCACCTTGCGCGCCCCGTTGAGCTGGTTGGCGAGCACCCGGTAGAGGATGTCGTTGACCAGCGTGCTCTTGCCCGACCCGGAGACCCCGGTGACGGCGACGAAGGTGCCCAGGGGGAACTCGACGTCGACCTTGCGGAGGTTGTTGGCGTTCGCGCCGATGACCTTGATCATCCGCTTGCGGTCGATCCGGCGGCGCTTCTTCGGGATGTCGATCGAGCGGCGGCCCGAGATGTAGTCGCCCGTGAGCGAGTGCGTGTTCTCGAGCAGGGCGTCGTAGGAGCCCGAGTGCACGACCTTGCCGCCGTTGACACCTGCGCCCGGGCCGATGTCGACGATCCAGTCGGCGGTGCGGATCGTGTCCTCGTCGTGCTCGACGACGATCAGGGTGTTGCCGAGATCCCGCAGCTTGAGCAGCGTGTCGATGAGACGGCGGTTGTCGCGCTGGTGCAGGCCGATGCTCGGCTCGTCGAGCACGTAGAGGACTCCGGTGAGGCCGGAGCCGATCTGCGTGGCGAGCCGGATGCGCTGGGCCTCGCCTCCGGAGAGCGACGCGGCCGCTCGCGAGAGGTTGAGGTAGTTGAGGCCGACCTCGATCAGGAAGTCGAGCCTCGCCTTGATCTCGCGGAGGACCTGGGCGGCGATCTTGGCTTCGCGCGGAGTCAGCTCGAGCCGGCCCATGAACTCCTGGGCGTCGCCGAGGCTGAGGTCGGCGATGTCGGCGATGCTCGCGCCGTGCACGAGGACGGCGAGCACCTCGGGCTTGAGCCGCGAGCCCTTGCAGACGGGGCACGGGACCTCGCGGAGGAACTCGGACCAGCGGGTGCGCTGGACATCGGTCTCGGCCTGGATGTACTGGCGCTCGATGTAGGGCACGACGCCCTCGAAGCCGGAGGTGTAGCTCATCTCACGGCCGTAGCGGTTCTTCCACTTGACCTTGACCTCGAAGTTGTCGCCGTGCAGCACGGCCTGCTGCACCTCTGAGCTGAGGCGCTTCCACGGGGTGGTCAGCGTGAAGCCGAGGTCGCGCGAGAGGCCGTCGAGCAGCTTCTCGTAGTACTGGAAGAGGCCCTTGCCCTGCGTGGTCCAAGGGATGATGACGCCCTCGGCGATGCTGAGGTCGGGGTCGCCGAGCAGCAGCTCGTCGTCGACCGACATGCGCGTGCCGAGGCCTGAGCACTCGGGACAGGCGCCGAACGGCGCGTTGAACGAGAAGGTCCGCGGCTCGATCTCGGTGAGCGAGATCGGGTGGTTGTTGGGGCAGGACAGCTTCTCGGAGAACGTGGTCCACGCACCGTCGCCCTCGCCGTCGACGTAGTTGATCTGCACGATGCCGTCGGTGAGGCGCAGGGCCGTCTCGAGGGAGTCGGTGAGGCGGCCCAGGATGTCGGGGCCGGCGACGAGGCGGTCGACGACGACGGAGATGTCGTGCTTGTACTGCTTCTTGAGCGTCGGCGGGTCGCTGAGCTGGATGAGGCTGCCGTCGACCATGGCACGGGAGTAGCCGCCTGCGGTCAGCTCCTTGAAGAGGTCGACGAACTCGCCCTTCTTCTGCGAGACGACCGGGCTGAGGATCTGGTACCGGGTGCCGTCCTCGAGCTCCATCATCTGGTCGGCGATCTGCTGCACGGTCTGCGCCGAGATCTTCTCGCTGCAGATCGGGCAGTGCGGAACCCCGATGCGCGCCCAGAGCAGCCGCATGTAGTCGAAGATCTCGGTGATCGTGCCGACCGTGGACCGCGGGTTGCGGTTGGTCGACTTCTGATCGATCGAGACCGCGGGGCTCAGCCCCTCGATGAAGTCGACGTCGGGGCGATCGACCTGCCCGAGGAACTGGCGCGCATAGGCCGAGAGCGACTCCACGTAGCGGCGCTGGCCCTCGGCGAAGATCGTGTCGAAGGCGAGCGACGACTTGCCCGAGCCGGACAGACCGGTGAAGACGACCATTGAATCACGCGGGATCTCGAGGTCGACGTTGTGGAGATTGTGCACCCGCGCACCACTGACGACCAGCTTCGACACCGACTCGTCGAGAGAGCTGACGAAGCGGTGGAAGGAGGGAGAGGGGGTGGATGAGGGGTCTGTTACGGCATTCGCGATCGACACCTCGAAAGTGTATGCGGAGCCACCGACATCGCCCGGGGCCGTTCGCTGGACGCTGATCCCGGGCGCCCGGTCTTGCGGATCGGGCGCCTCTCTGCGGACCGGGGACGTCGCTCCGCCCCGCCCGATCAGGAGAGGTGACCCGCCTTCTCCATCTGGCGGAGCTCCCGCTTGAGCTCCTGGACCTCGTCGCGCAGTCGCGCCGCGAGCTCGAACTTGAGCTCGCCGGCGGCCTGCAGCATCTGGCCGTTGAGGTCGGAGATGATCGCCTCGAGGTCGTTGCCGCCGTTCGCGGCCAGGCCCTGGCGGCGGAGGTTGGGGGTGGGGCTCTTCTTCTTGGCGTCGCGGCCGGCGAGGAGCTTGGCGGTGTCGGCCCCCTCACGGGCGAGGGCGTCGGTGATGTCGGCGATCTTCTTGCGCAGCGGAGTCGGATCGATGCCGTGCTCGAGGTTGTAGGCGACCTGCTTCTCGCGTCGGCGGTCGGTCTCGTCGATCGCGAGCCGCATCGAGTCGGTCACCCGATCGGCGTACATGTGCACCTCGCCCGAGACGTTGCGGGCGGCGCGGCCGATCGTCTGGATGAGCGACGTGGACGAGCGGAGGAAGCCCTCCTTGTCGGCGTCGAGGATGGCCACGAGGGACACCTCGGGCAGGTCGAGACCCTCGCGGAGGAGGTTGATGCCGACCAGGACGTCGTAGACGCCGGCGCGCAACTCTGACAGCAGCTCGACCCGACGGAGGGTGTCGACGTCGGAGTGCAGGTAGCGGACGCGGACGCCTGCCTCGGTGAGGAAGTCGGTCAGCTCCTCGGCCATGCGCTTGGTGAGCGTGGTCACGAGGACGCGCTCGTCGCGCTCGGTGCGGAGCTTGATCTCCTCGAGCAGGTCGTCGATCTGGCCCTTCGTCGGCTTGAGCACGATCTCGGGGTCGATGAGGCCGGTCGGGCGGATGATCTGCTCGACGATGCCGTCGGCGATGCCCATCTCGTAGCGGCCGGGCGTCGCTGAGAGGTAGACGGTCTGGCCCACACGCTGCTTGAACTCCTCCCACTTCAGCGGTCTGTTGTCCATCGCGGAGGGCAGGCGGAAGCCGTGCTCGACGAGGGTCCGCTTGCGAGAGGCGTCGCCCTCGTACATCGCGCCGATCTGCGGCACGGTGACGTGCGACTCGTCGATGACGACGAGGAAGTCGTCGGGGAAGTAGTCGAGGAGGCAGTGCGGTGCCTCACCCGACTCCCGGCCGTCGATGTGACGGGAGTAGTTCTCGATGCCCGAGCAGAATCCGATCTGCTGCATCATCTCGAGGTCGAACGTCGTGCGCATCCGGAGCCGCTGGGCCTCGAGCAGCTTGCCCTGCTTCTCGAGATCGGCGAGGCGCACCTCGAGCTCCTGCTGGATGGTGTCGATCGCGCGGTGCATGACGTCCTGGCTGGCGACGTAGTGCGAGCCGGGGAACACCGAGACCGACTCGAGCTTCTTCACGATGTCGCCGGTGAGCGGGTGGAGCGTGTAGAGCGCCTCGATCTCGTCACCGAACATCTCGATGCGGATGGCGAGCTCCTCGTACATCGGGATGATCTCGATCGTGTCCCCCCGGACCCGGAACGTGCCGCGGGCGAAGTCGACGTCGTTGCGGGCGTACTGCATCGAGACGAACTTGCGGATGAGCCGGTCGCGGTCGACGCGCTGGCCGACCTGCAGGGCCACCATCGCCTCGAGGTACTGCTCGGGCTGACCCAGGCCGTAGATGCACGACACGGTGGAGACGACGATCACGTCGCGGCGGCTGAGCAGGGAGTTCGTGGTCGAGTGGCGCAGGCGCTCGACCTCGGCGTTGACCGAGCTGTCCTTCTCGATGAAGGTGTCGGTCTGCGGGACGTAGGCCTCGGGCTGGTAGTAGTCGTAGTACGAGACGAAGTACTCGACCGCGTTGTTCGGGAAGAGCTCGCGGAACTCGTTCGCCAGCTGCGCCGCGAGGGTCTTGTTGTGCGCGAGCACCAGGGTCGGGCGCTGCACCGCCTCGACGAGCCAGGCGGTCGTCGCCGACTTGCCGGTACCGGTGGCACCGAGGAGCACGACGTCGGCCTCTCCGGCGCGGATCCTCGCGCTGAGATCGGCGATCGCGGCCGGCTGATCGCCGCTCGGCTTGTACTCGCTGATGACCTCGAAGGGGTGGACGGCACGGGTGGGCTCCATGCTCGAAGCGTAGCTGCGACCACCGACACGGAACGCTGCGTGCGCTGGCCGCGAACGACGCTGGTGCGAACGCCCCTCCGGGTCACCGCGGAGCGCTCAGGTGCTCCCACAGTGCGTCGGTGCGCGCGAGGGTCTCGTCGAGAGTCCCGGACGAGTCGAGGACGACATCGGCGAGGGCCAGCCGCTGCTCGTCGGTCGCCTGCGCGCCGACGCGGGCACGCGCCTCCGGCTCGGACAGACCGCGCAGCCGCACCAGCCGATCGATGCGGGCGGCCTCCGGTGCGTGCACGACGACGACCTCGTCGAACTCGCCCGCCCCGCGGCCCTCGGCGAGCAGAGGGACGTCGTACACCACGACGGCGTGCGGATCGGCCTCCGCCGCCTCCGCGAACAGCCGCTGCGACCGCTCCCCCACCGCCGGGTGCGTGATCGCGTTCAGATCGGCGCGGGCGGAGGAGTCGGCGAAGACGACGGCGCCGAGGGCCGCCCGGTCGAGCGAGCCGTCCTCCCGCAGCATCGCCGCACCGAAGCGCTCGACGATCGCCCGCAGCGCGGGCTGCCCGGGTTCGACGACCTCGCGTGCCAGCACGTCGGCATCGACGACGACCGCTCCGTGCTCGGCGAGACGGCGGGCGACGGTCGACTTGCCGGAGGCGATGCCTCCGGTGAGGGCTACGAGATGCACGCGCACACCCTACTCAGCCGAGCGGGCAGGAGGGGGAACGCCGAACGGCCGGCCCCCGAGGGGACCGGCCGTTCGTCGTCGTGCACTCGATCAGTTGTTCGAGGACAGCTTCTCGCGCAGAGCGGCGAGCGACTCGTCGTCGGCGAGGGTGCCGGCTCCGGTCGCCTCGCTGGTGAAGCCGCCGCCGACCGAGACGCCCTCGGAGACGGTGGCCGCCTCCTCCTGCGACTTGGCGACCTGAGCCTTGTGGGCCTCCCAGCGGGCCTGCGCCGCGGCGTAGTCCAGCTCCCAGGCCTCGCGCTGGGACTCGAAGCCCTCGCGCCACTCGTTGGTCTCGGGGTCGAAGCCGTCGGGGTACTTGTAGTTCCCCTGGTCGTCGTACTCCGTGGCCATGCCGTAGAGGGCCGGGTCGAACTCGGTGCCCTCGGGGTCGATGTTCTCGTTCGCCTGCTTGAGCGAGAGCGAGATGCGACGACGGTCGAGGTCGATGTCGATGACCTTGACGAAGACCTCTTCACCGACCGACACGACCTGCTCGGCGAGCTCGACGTGCTTGCCCGAGAGCTCGGAGATGTGGACGAGGCCCTCGATGCCGTCCGCGACGCGGACGAACGCACCGAACGGGACCAGCTTCGTGACCTTGCCCGGAGCGACCTGACCGATCGCGTGGGTGCGGGCGAAGACCTGCCACGGGTCCTCCTGCGTCGCCTTGAGCGAGAGCGACACGCGCTCGCGGTCGAGGTCGACCTCGAGGATCTCGACGGTGACCTCCTGGCCCACCTCGACGACCTCGGAGGCGTGCTCGATGTGCTTCCAGGAGAGCTCGGAGACGTGGACGAGACCGTCGACGCCGCCGAGGTCGACGAACGCACCGAAGTTGACGATCGACGACACGACACCCTTGCGGACCTGACCCTTGTGCAGGTTGTTCAGGAACGTGGTGCGGCTCTCGGACTGCGTCTGCTCGAGGAGCGCGCGACGCGACAGGACCACGTTGTTGCGGTTCTTGTCGAGCTCGAGGATCTTGGCCTCGATCTCCTGGCCGAGGTACGGCGTGAGGTCGCGGACGCGGCGCAGCTCGATGAGCGAGGCCGGGAGGAAGCCGCGGAGGCCGATGTCGACGATGAGCCCGCCCTTGACGACCTCGATGACCGAACCGGTGACGACACCGTCGGACTCCTTGATCTTCTCGACGTCGCCCCACGCACGCTCGTACTGAGCGCGCTTCTTCGAGAGGATCAGGCGACCCTCCTTGTCCTCCTTCTGCAGGACGAGAGCCTCGACGCTGTCGCCCACGTTGACGACCTCGGAGGGATCGACGTCGTGCTTGATGGAGAGTTCGCGCGAGGGGATGACGCCCTCGGTCTTGTAGCCGACGTCGAGGAGGACCTCGTCGCGGTCGATCTTCACGACGGTGCCTTCGATGAGGTCTCCGTCGTTGAAGAACTTCAGAGTCTTTTCGACCGCGGCAAGAAAGTCTTCGGCAGACCCGATGTCGTTGATCGCGACCTGCTTGGCTGCCTTTTCGGTCGTTGCGGTTGTCATTAAGGGATGCTCCAGGATGGATGGATGTCGGGCGGCGACCGCGCCTCGCGCGAGGCGGGGCAGCGGGAGCCGCGGAGTGATGGGGTGTGCGGTGCACCGGCGACGGGACGACGCTCCGGAGGATGACCCCGGAACCTCATCGCGCGCCGTGGGCACAACGGCGCCACGAACGTGACGTTCAAGACTATCCGACCCGGGAGGGTGCTAGCAATCTCCCAGGGTCGCGCTGCGACGCGGATCCCGCGGCACCGGTCAGCCCGCGAGACTCGCGCGCAGAGTGTCGAGGCCGACGCCGCCGAGATCGAGTGCGCGGCGGTGGAATCCGGCGAGCGAGAACGACGATCCCTCGCGGGCGGCCGTCTCGTCGCGCAGCTCCTCCCAGATCCGCTGACCGATCTTGTACGAGGGCGCCTGCCCCGGCCAGCCGAGGTAGCGGTTCACCTCGAAGCGGATGAAGGCGTCGTCCATGTTCACGTTCGCCCGCATGAACGCGAGAGCGGAGGCGGCGCTCCAGACCTCGGTCGAGCCCGGCATCCGCTTGCCCAGGTGCACCCCGATGTCGAGGACCACGCGCGCCGCGCGCATCCGCTGCCCGTCGAGCATGCCGAGGCGGTCGGCCGGGTCGTCCAGGTAGCCGAACCCCTCCATCAGCCGCTCGGCATAGAGGGCCCAGCCCTCGGCGTGCCCCGAGCTGCCGGCGAGCTGGCGGCGCCAGGTGTTGAGCCGAGCGCGGTTGACGACGGCCTGGCCCACCTGGAGGTGATGGCCCGGCACGCCCTCGTGGTAGACCGTCGTCAGTTCGCGCCAGGTCGCGAACTCGGTCACGCCCTCGGGCACCGACCACCACATCCGCCCCGGCCGCGCGAAGTCGTCGCTCGGGCCGGTGTAGTAGATGCCGCCCTCGTGGGTCGGTGCGATGAGGCACTCGAGCCGGCGGAGCTCGTCCGGGATGTCGAAGGCGGTGCCCGCGAGCTCGTCGACCGCGCGGTCGCTCGTCTCCTGCATCCAGCGCTGCAGGGCGTCGACGCCGTGCAGGGTGCGGGAGGGGTCCACGTCGAGGTGCGCGATCGCCTCGGCGACGGAGGCGCCGGGCAGGATCTCGCGGGCGATCGACTCCTGCTCGGCCGTCATCCGGGCGAGCTCCTCGATCCCCCACTCGTAGGTCTCGTCGAGGTCGACCACGGCGCCGAGGAAGCGGCGCGACTGCAGCGCGTAGAGATCCCGGCCGACCGCGTCCTCGTCACGCGCCGCAGGTGCGAGCTCGTCGCGGAGGAATCGGCCGAGACCGCCGTACGCGCCGGCGGCGCGGCGCGCGCCCTCCTCGAGGCGCACCGCGAGGGAGGCCGGCAGCGATCCTGAGGCGGGGGCCGCGTCAGCCGCCAAGGAGGCGAAGAATCCGTCCGGCGCCGCGATCGAGTCGGCCTGCTCGGCGACGAGGCGGACCTGCCGGGCCGCGGGTGTCACTCCGGAGCGGATGCCCTCGCGGAGCGTCTCGAGATAGCCGGCGAGGGCGGCCGGGACGGCGTGGAGCCGATCGGCGACGGCCTCCCAGTCGGCCACCTCGTCGGTGGGCATGAGGTCGAAGACGTCGCGCAGCTCCTGCGGAGGCGAGGCGATGACGTTGAGATCGCGGAGCGGCAGCTGCGCGTCGTGCGCCTCGAGCGTGAGGCGGAGCTCGGAGCCGAGATCGGCGACCGTCACGCGGTCGACCGAGTCGACCGGCTGGGCGGTCTCGAGCTCGGTGAGCGCCGCCGCCACCGCCTCGCGCGACCGGGCGCGACCCTCGGGCGACAGATCACCGAGGCGGCCGCTCGACTCCGCCCGGCCGACGTAGGTGCCGATGGTGGGATCGAGCTCGACCAGGGTGTCGACCCAGCGCTCGGCGATGAGATCGACGGCGGTCGGCTGACGAGGGATGTCGGAGGTCATGCGCCCGAGCCTAGCCAGGGCCTCGCGCCCCGGAGCGTCAGTGCGCGGCGTCGTCCCAGTCGGCGCCGTGGCCGACCTGCACCTCGAGCGGAACGCTGAGATCGACCGCTCCGGCCATCCGGGCGCGGACCACGGCCTCGAGCGCCTCCTCCTCGCCGGGAGAGACGTCGAAGATCAGCTCGTCGTGCACCTGGAGCAGCATCCGGGAGCCGAGGCCCTGCTCGTCGATGTCGGCCTGCACGCCGATCATCGCGATCTTCATGATGTCGGCGGCCGAGCCCTGGATCGGGGAGTTGAGCGCCGCGCGCTCGGCGTTGTCGCGGAGCACGCGGTTGGCGCTCTGCAGGTCGGGGAACGGCCGGCGGCGACCGAAGATCGTCTCGGTGTAGCCGGCCTCGCGGGCCTGCTCGACGACGCTCCGGAGGTAGTCGCGGACGGCGCCGAAGCGGACGAAGTAGTCGGTCATCAGCTGCTTGGCCTCGGCGCTCGAGATCCGCAGCTGCTTCGAGAGGCCGAAGGCGCTGAGGCCGTAGGCCAGCCCGTACGACATCGCCTTGACCTTGTTCCGCATCGCCGAGGTGACATCGGCCGGCTCGACCCCGAAGATGCGGGCGCCGACGAAGCGGTGCAGATCCTCTCCGCTGTGGAACGCCTCGATGAGCCCGGCGTCGCCCGAGAGGTGCGCCATGATCCGCATCTCGATCTGCGAGTAGTCGGCGGTCAGCAGCGTGCTCGCCTCCTCGCCGTGCACGAAGGCGGTGCGGATGCGTCGGCCGACCTCGCTGCGGACGGGGATGTTCTGCAGGTTGGGGTCGTTCGAGGAGATGCGGCCGGTCGCGGTGCCGGTCTGGTCGTAGCTGGTGTGGATCCGCTGGTCGGCGGTCACCGACTTCTCGAGCGTCTCGATGATCTGCTTGAGCTTCGTCGCATCGCGGTGCTCGAGCAGGAGGCCGAGGAACGGGTGCGGGTGGGAGTCCTGCAGATCGGCCAGGGCGGAGGCGTCGGTCGTGTACCCGGTCTTCGTCGCCCGGGTCTTGGGCATCGCGAGCTCCTCGAACAGCACCTGCTGGAGCTGCTTCGGCGAGCCGAGGTTCATCTCGTGGCCGATCTCGGCGAAGGCCCGGCTGGCGAGCTCGGCGGCCGTGGTCGTCAGCTCGCCGCGGAGGCGCGCCAGCACGTCGGAGTCGATCGAGACGCCCGTGAGCTCCATCGTCGCGAGCACCTGGACGATCGGCAGCTCGATGTCGACGAGCACCGAGAGCATGCCCTCGCCGAGCAGCTCGGTGAGCGGCGCGACCAGGCGGAAGGCGTACCACGCCTCCGTCGCCGGACCGATCGGCTCGACGCTCGGCACCAGCTGGTTCGGATCGCCCTGCGCCATCGTCTCGTCGAGGTACTGCGCGACCTGCGCGGGGAGCGTCGCGGCGTGACCGGTGGGCTGCAGGAGGTAGGCCGCCACCCGGGTGTCGAAGGCGAGACCGGAGACGGTCAGCCCGGCGCGACGCAGCGCCTTGATCTGCGGCTTCGCGTCGGCGAAGACCTTGGGCGCCTCGCCCGCTAGCCACTCCTCGAGCGCGGTGTAGTCGGGGCGGCCGGCGGCCCAGGGCACGAAGGCCGACTCGGTCTCGGTCGAGAGACCCAGCCCGTCGAGTCCGTCCGGACCGAGCTGCACCTGCACGGCGACGGGAGTCGTCCCCTTCGCCGACACGCGGTCGAGCCAGTGCGCGAGCTCCTCGTCGACGAGAGTGCGGACGGCGGGAGCGGCGGTGGTGACCGTGTCGCCGGCCAGCGCGGAGGCGGCGCCCTCGACACCCTCGTCGGCCGCGATCGTGAGCACCCGCTCCTGAAGCGTCTTGAACTCGAGACGGCTGAAGATCTCGCGGACGGCGTCGACGTCGATCGGGCGGCGATCGAGATCGGCGGGGCCGAGCGGCAGCTCGACGTCGGTGACGAGGCGGTTGAGGCGGCGATTGCGGAGCGCGTTCTCCTTCTGCTCCCGCAGCTTCTCGCCGACGACGCCCTTGATCTCGTCGGCGTGGGCGATGATGTCGGCCACCGTGCCGTACTGGTTGACCCATTTGGCGGCCGTCTTCGGGCCGACCTTGTCGACTCCGGGCAGGTTGTCGCTGGTCTCGCCGACGAGGGCCGCGATCTCGGGGTACTGGTGCGGCTCCACCCCGTACTTCTCGAACACCTTGTCGCGGTCGTAGCGGGTGAGCTGCGAGACGCCCTGGGTGGAGGGGTAGAGCAGGGTCACGTCGGGGGTGACGAGCTGGATGGTGTCGCGGTCTCCGGAGACGACGAGGACACGGAAGCCGGCCTCCGCGCCCTGCTTCGCGAGGGTCGCGAGGATGTCGTCGGCCTCGAAGTCCTCCTTCGAGACGGTGCGGATGTTCATCGCGTGCAGCGCCTCTTCGAGCAGCGGGACCTGGCCCTTGAACTCGGGCGGGGTCTCGCCTCGGGTGCCCTTGTACTCGGGGTACTCGCGAGTGCGGAAGGAGTAGCGGGAGATGTCGAAAGCGACGCCGAGGTGGGTGGGCTTCTCGTTCTTGAGGAGCAGGATCAGCATCGACAGGAAGCCGTGGATGGCGTTCGTGTGCTGGCCGTCGCGGGTCTGGAAACTGTCGACCGGGAGCGCGTAGAAGGCGCGGAAAGCCAGCGAATGACCGTCGATGAGCAGGAGGGTAGGCTGTTCCGGATCTGACACAGGGCAAGACTACACAGCGCCTCCGACACCGGATCCGGCCGGTTCGCCGCCGCCGGACGGGACGCTCGCGGGGCTCCACGACGAGGAGTACCGTGACCGATTCCGCGCCCCGCGCCACCGCCTGGACCCGCCCCCCGGCGCTCGATCTCGTCGGCTCCATCGGCCGCGGCGGAGGCGAGCTCGCCGACACGATGGGCATCGTCTGGCACGAGCTGACCCCCGAGCACTCCGTCGCCTCGATGCCGGTCGAGGGCAACCGCCAGCCGTTCGGGATCCTGCACGGCGGCGCCCACGTGGTGCTCGCCGAGTCGATGGGGTCGATCGCCGCGAACATCCACGCGGGCGAGGGACGCGTCGCGATGGGCATCGAGCTGAACGCGAGCCACAGCCGCTCGACGCGCTCCGGCTTCGTCATCGGCACCTGTGACGCGATCCACCTCGGCTCGACGCTGACCACGCACGAGATCGCGATCCGCGACGAGCAGGGGCGCCGCCTCTCGACGGTCCGCATCACGAACATCATCCGGAACCGCTGAGCCCGGCAGTGCCGGTTCCCGCGGCGGTCCCCGCCCACCGCGGCGCGGTCGGCGCGACGAGATGGTCGCGTCGGGTGGAGCGGGTCGCGAACGGCTCCGGGAGAACGCTGGCACGCGTTTTCCCCGGTCACCTCGCGGAGCTCGGCCGGCCGACCGCCGAAAGTGCCGACGACGATCACGCGCCGACGAGACGGAAGGCGCCGTCGCGCAAGCCCGGGCGTGGGTGGCGGGGGCGACCTAGGCTCGGAGCGTGAGCTTCCGTGATCTGCTGCGTTCCCTGCCGTCCATGCCGTCCGAGCTGCCCGGCTTCGATGCGGAGGCGGCGCCGGCCGACCCCGTCGAGCTGTTCTCGCAGTGGCTCGAGGAGTCCGCGGCGGCGGGGCAGCTCCTCCCGCACGGTGCGACGCTCTCGACCGCCGACACCCGGGGCGATGTCACCGCACGCGTGCTCGTGCTGCGCGACATCGACGACCGCGGCTGGGCCTTCTCGACCCACGCCTCCAGCCCCAAGGGCCGCGCGATGGCCGAGAACCCGCACGCGTCGCTCACGTTCTTCTGGCCCGTGCAGGGTCGGCAGGTCAGAGTCGAGGGCCACTCCGAACGCGGCACCGCCGACGAGTCCGCCGAGGACTTCCGCCGGCGCTCGGAGGCGGCGCGCACCGCGCTCCTCGTCGGCCGGCAGAGCGAGCCGATGCGCAGCTCCGCCGACTTCGGTCTCGTGACGCTCCAGACGAGCGTGGCCGTGGGCTGCTCCCCCGCCGTGCTCGACCGGGACTGGTCGGTCTACCGCGTCGTCCCCGAGAGGATCGAGTTCTGGCAGGGCTCGACCGCGCCCGAGCAGGACCACGTGCGGCTCGAGTACCGCCGGGGAACGACGGAGGCGGGCGACTCCCTCTGGGAGCGCACCCGCCTCTGGCCGTGATCAGGTCTGGTCGCGACCTGCTGCACCGGCCCTACTTCTTGGGGCTCAGCTGCTCGATGATCGCCTGGGCGACGTCGTGCATGGTGAGCCGGCGGTCCATCGACGCCTTCTGGATCCAGCGGAACGCCTCGGGCTCGGTGAGACCCATCTTCTCGTTCAGCAGGCCCTTGGCCCGGTCGACGAGCTTGCGGGTCTCGAAGCGCTCGACCATGTCGGCGACCTCGGCCTCGAGGGTGATGATCTGCGCGTAGCGCGACAGCGCGATCTCGATCGCGGGGAGCAGGTCGTTGGGCGTGAACGGCTTGACGACGTACGCCAGAGCGCCGGCCTCGCTGGCGCGCTCGACGAGCTCCTTCTGGCTGAAGGCGGTGAGCAGGACGACGGGGGCGATGTGCGCCTTCGAGAGACGCTCGGCCGCCGAGATGCCGTCGAGCTGTGGCATCTTGACGTCCATGATGACCAGGTCGGGGCGCAGCTCGGTGGCGAGGGCGACGGCCGTCTCGCCGTCTCCGGCCTCTCCGACGACCTCGAAGCCGTTGTCGCGGAGGATCTCCACGATGTCCATGCGGATGAGCGATTCGTCTTCGGCGACGACGACCCGACGGGGTGCGGTCGACGTGGGTTCCTGGTCTGTCACGCCGAAGAGCCTACGGTATTCTCAACGGGCTTGTTGTGCGCCGGTGTGGCGGAATGGCAGACGCGGGGCACTCAAAATGCTCTGTCCGAGAGGGCGTGCGGGTTCGAGTCCCGCCACCGGCACAGCTCCCGCCCGTTCCCGCGACGCGATTCGCTAGCGTCGTCGGATGAGCGATCCCTCGACCGTCTGGCCCCTCTTCTCGCTGGTCCTGCGCACCCCGCGGCTCGAACTGCACCCGGTGCGCGACTCCGATCTCGCGAGCCTGGCTGCGGCCGCGACGGCCGGCATCCACGAGCCGGGGCGCTCGCCGTTCCCGTCTCCCTGGGCCGAGGCGCCCGCCGAGAAGCTCCCCGCCGACCTCGCCCGATACCACTGGTCGCTCCGGGCGGCGACGACCGTCGATTCCTGGCGCGTGGCCTTCGCGATCGTCGAGGCCGGCGTCGTCATCGGCTGCCAGGACCTCGTCGCCGACCACTTCTCGGCGACCCGCACGGTGTCGTCGGGCTCGTGGCTGACCCGCGGCGCGCAGGGCAGAGGGCTGGGGCGCGAGATGCGCGCTGCCGTGCTCCTGCTCGCCTTCGACCACCTCGGCGCCGAGGTGGCCGAGAGCAGCGCGCTGGAGTGGAACAGCGCGTCGATCGGAGTCTCGACCGCCCTCGGCTATCAGCCGAACGGCACGCAGCGCACCGTCGGAGCCGACGGCGTCGCGGTCGCCGAGACGCGCTTCCGCATCACGCCGGAGACCTTCCGACGTCCCGACTGGTCGCTGGAGGTCGAGGGGCTCGAACCGGCCCGGACGGCCCTGCTCGAGCCGCCGGTCTGAGCCTCAGAACTCGGCGAGACTCCCCCGCAGGCCGCCGCCCGGGAAGCCGCGGCGCAGGATCCCGCGGCGGCGCAGGATCGGCACCAGCTCGTCGAGCATCCGGTGCAGCGTGACCGGGTGGAAGTCGCCCGAGAAGGCGATGCCGTCGTTGCCCGCCTCGTCGCCCAGCTCCTGGATGAAGTCGGCGACCTCCTCCGCGGTGCCGACGACACCGCGGCGGTCGGCGAGGAGGCCGAGGCGCGCCTTGGCGGTGAGCAGCGCGCGCAGCGGAGCGTCCGCCTCCGCCCCGCCGTACAGCCCGGCGATGCTGCCGCGCGAGACGTGCTCGCCGAACACGGAGGGATCGACGGGCCGGTCGAGGTCGAGCGCGGTGAGGTCCGTCTCGAGATCGCTCGACTGCGCCGCGGCGATCGCGAGCAGAACCTCGTCGCCCGGGTGCGCGGAGGCGGCCACGAGCCGCTCCGCCTCCTCGCGACTCGCGACGACGACCGGCTTGAACACGAAGAGGACGGTGAGGTCGTCGGGATCGCGCCCGTGCGACGCCGCTGCGGCGCGAGCCCGCTCGCGGTAGGTGCGGACGGTGGCGGTGTCGAGCGAGGCCAGCGCGAGCTGGATCTCGGACTGCGCCCCGGCGAAGTCGATGCCGCGGGGCGAGCCGCCGGGCGAGACGATCACCGGCTCCCCTCCGTCGAGGGGCAGGGCGTTGAGCGGCCCTTCGAACGTGTAGTGGGCACCGCGGTGCCGCACCGGCCGCACCAGCGTGCCGTCGGCGAAGCGACCGGTCGACGCGTCCTGGATCAGGGCGCCGTCGTCCCAGCTGCGCCAGAGCTCCCGGATCGAGTCGAGCCACTCGTGCGCGCGGTCGTACGCCACATCGTGCGGCACCGGATCGAGCCCGAAGTGCCGGCTGCTGCCGACGTCGGTCACGACGTTGAGGCCGAGCCGGCCGCCGCTCAGGTGCTGCAGCGATGCGAACTGCCGGGCCGCCTGATAGGGGCTGTAGGCCATCGGATTCACGGTGGGCGCGACTCCGAGATGCTCGGTGGCCTCGAAGAGGTACGGGGCGAGCAGCATCGGGTCGTGCTTGGGACCGCCGTACGCGCGCCGGACCCGGAGGTCGAGGGTGCTCGCGTTCCCGAGCGAGAGCGCGTCCTCGATGATGACGAGGTCGAACCCCGCCTGCTCGAGCTCTCGTGCGCTCTGGCGGTAGAGCTCGGGGCCGGTCCAGGAGCGGTCCCAGTTCCAGTTCGGCTGACCCCACGCCTGCGGGCCGAAGCCGCGCGAGAGGAACCAGGCGAAGTGCTGCGGGTCGCTCACGACGCCTCCGCCAGCTGCAGCGGACGCGAGGCGGCAGCCCGGAGACCCTGCTCGAGATCGGCGAGCAGGTCCTCGAGATCCTCGATGCCGATCGACAGACGCAGAAGGCCCGGGCCGATGCCCGAAGCCTCGAGCTGCTCGAGGGTGCGACCGGTGTGCGTGGTGCTGGCGGGGTGCAGGACCAGTGAGCGGACGTCGCCGAGGTGAGTCATCCGGGTGAAGACCTCGAGGGCGTCCGAGAAGCGGCGGGCGGCCTCCAGGCCCCCGTGCAGAGTGAACGAGAAGACGGAGCCCTGACCCAGCGGGAGGTAGCGCTGCGCCAGCGCGTGGGACGGGCTCGAGGCCAGTCCGCTGTAGTCGACGCTCTCGACCTCGGGTCGCCCTTCGAGCCAGCGCGCCACGAGCAGGGCGCTGCGCGACTGGTGGCGCACGCGCAGCGACAGGGTCTCGAGGCCCTGCTCGAGGAGGAACGAGGTCAGCGGCGACACGGTCGGTCCCATGCGTCCGGCGACGACGTCGCGCGCGTAGGCGAGGAAGGCGCGGTCCGGCTCGACCGGCCCAACCACGAGGTGGGGGTAGTCGGTCGCCGCCCAGTCGAAGCGGCCGGAGTCGATCACGACTCCGGCGATGACCGCGCCGTGCCCCGCGAGGAACTTGCTGGCCGAGTGCACGACGACGTCAGCTCCGTGCTCGATCGGCCGCAAGAGGTAGGGCGTCGCGAAGGTGTTGTCGACGACCAGCGGAACGCCGGAGCGGTGCGCCGCGTCAGCGACCAGCTGCAGATCGACGATGTCGTTGCGCGGGTTGGGGATCGACTCGACCAGGACGGCGCGGGTGCGCGGCGTGATCGCCTGCTCCCAGGCGAGCGGGTCGTCGGCGTCCTCGACGAAGGTCGTCGTGATGCCCAGGCGGGCGAGGTTCTCGAGCAGGAGGTTGCGCGTGCCCTCGTAGAGGCTCGCGGCGGCGACGAGGTGGTCGCCCGCGGAGGCGAGGGTGAGGAGGGCGACGGAGACGGCGGCCTGCCCGCTGCCGACGAGGAGCGCCTCGCGTCCGCCCTCGAGGGCGGCGATCCGGCGCTCGACGGCGTCGGTGGTCGGATTGCCGACGCGCGTGTAGGTGTAGCCGTCGGCACCGGCGAACCGGTCGCGCGCCTCGTCGAACGAGTCGAAGCTGAAGCCTGCGGTGAGGTAGATCGGGGTACGGCGGGCGTGGAGGGCGTCGTCCGCGGCTCCGGCGTGCAGCTGCCGGGTCGAGAAGCCCCACTCGCGTCCTGCGCGTGCGTCGTCCGCGTCCATGGTCATCCGCCTCCTCGTCGCCGTCGCCCGGCGGGACAACGCTCGCACGGGAGGCGCGCGCGGTGCCGGGCGGTTACCCGGCGTTACGGCGTGCGGTTACCCGGGGTTACGGCATGCGGCCATGAGAGGCGGTGCGGCTCACGCGAACGCGCCCGCGGTCGGCAGGAGGTGGTGCGGTTCGCAGGACTCGCGGAGGAAAGAGCGCTCTCGCCCCCGCGGATCCCGCGCGCGAGCCCTCATGACCTGCGGAGCGCACGAACTCCTGCGAAGCGCACGAACTCCTGCAGATCGCGCACCCGGAGCGAGGGACACGGCGGGCATCACCAGAACATGGTGCCCGGGGCGCCCTTGAAGGGCCCGACGACGCGGGAGGTGATCCACCCGCCGTAGAAGTCGCCCGGCTGCGGCTCCACGACCTCCTCGTCGACGGTGCAGGAGTCCATCCTGCCGGGGTACAGCGCGATGGTGTCGCGGAGCACCTCGAAGCCCGGCATCGGCTCCGGGTACGTCCAGCCGGCCGCGTCGGCGACGACCCCACCGCCCCGCACCGAGAGGTAGGACGCCGCCCCCTTGAACTCGCAGACACTGCGCCCCGGAGCCGGCGAGAGCACACCCTTCGCGAAGTCGCCGCGGGGCAGGTAGTAGACCGGCGGGTGACTGGTCTCGAGCACGCGGAAGGAGGCGTTCGACTCCGCCACGACCACTCCCCCGAGCCGGACCACGACGTGCTCCGAGCTGGGCTCGACCCTGGGCGGCCTCGGGTAGTCCCAGACGGATTCCTGGCCCTCCGCGGGCACTGCGCGCTTCATGCCCTCCACGCTACGCGGCGCCCCGGCGGGCGCCCGTCGCTCCCAGCCGATGCCCGGCGGCTCGCCGACCGGGGGCAGCGGATCACCGCCGCCAGCCCCGCGGGGCCCCCGGGGTCGCGTAACGTCGTCCTTGCGCCCGGAACCCCGAGACCAAGCGCAGAAGGACTACAGAGTGCCCACCGAATGCATCCACGGCCTCGACATCGCGCTCTGCGACGTCTGCTCGCCCGCCAAGCTCCCCGAGCCGCCGGCGCGCACTCCCCGCGTCCCCGTGCGCGTCCCCGGGACCTCCCGCGCGGCGACCGCCCGGGCCGCAGCGCGCGGAACCGCGCGCGAGAAGCCGCTGCCCAAGGTCGACATCGCTGCCCAGCGGATCTACCACGTGACGCACCTCGACAACCTCGCGGCGATCGTCGCCTCCGGTGCCCTGATCGCCGATGAGCACCTCACCGAGCGCCCGGCGATCGACGTCAGCGCCGAGACCACTCGCGAGCACCGGCGCGCCGTGCAGATCAAGGACGGCGCCAGCGTCGCCGGCTTCGTCCCCTTCTTCCTCTCACCGGACGCCGCGCTCTGGGCCGACCTCCGCGGCGAGCGGGTCGCCCCGCACTGGTCGCCGCGCGCGCAGACCACGACCGCCTCGCAGTACGTGGTGCTGGTCGGCTCCCTCGCCTCGGCGCCCGTCCTCAGTGACGGGGACGCCTCCCACGTCCTCACCCGCTTCAGCGAGGGCGACGCCCTGGTGCGCACCTTCGCGCGACTGCTCGTCGACGAGCCGGCGCTCCGCAGCGCCGAGGCCCTCGTGCCCGAGCGCTTCCCGCTCGAGGAGATCGCCGTGGTCGGCGTTCCGTCTGTGACGATGAAGAACAAGGTGAAGGCGCTGTTCGAGGGCAGCACCGCGTCGCCCCGCGTCGCCGTCTACCCGCCGTGGTTCCACCCGGTCACCGACGCGGAGTGACTCCGGCGGCCCGTCAGACGTCGAGCAGATCGATCCGGTCTGCGAGGTAGCGCTCGATCGGCATGAGTCCCTGGTCGCCGAGACCCGGCGCCCAGCGGACGAGCACCTCCTCACCGCGCAGCACCAGCGGGTCCGGCCCCGCGAGGAGGCCGTCGGCGTCGATCCGCAGGCGCCGCCAGCCGTAGTTGACGGTCTCGCCTTCGCGGAACGGGCCGTCGAAGGCGGCACGCCGGATCTCACGGCGGGCCTCCTGCGACTCCGACTGATTGTTGGCGTGCAGCGGAGCGACCGCGCGGGTCACGGAGCCCGTCGCCACGAGCCCGCCGGAGCGCTCGAGGAGAACGACTCCGAGCCGCCATGCGCGGCCGACCGGCGCCATCACGGGCGCGCGGCGGAAGCCGAGGATGGCACGCGGGCGTCGGAGCCCGGCCAGGGCCTGGTCCTCGACGCCGCGTCGGTCGAGCTCCGCGCCGACTCCGGCGAGCAGGTCGGCCAGGTGTGCGGCAGCCCGCTCCGCGTCGTGCGACATGCGCTCCTCCTCGGTCGGAGCCAGCCTAGAACGGGCGACGCAGCGCGCGGAGCCGCGGCCGTCTCACCGTTACGATCACCTGACGACACCGAGGAGGACGAGCGATGCGCGTCATCATGATGGGACCGCCCGGCGTGGGCAAGGGCACTCAGGCGGCGATCCTGGCCGAGGCGCTAGGCGTGCCGGCGATCTCGACCGGTGAGCTCTTCCGCGCCCACGTGGCCGACCGGACGGAGCTCGGACGGCGATTGCGCGACATCATCGAGGCCGGCAAGTACGTGCCCGACGAGATGACGAACGCGCTCGTCGCCGAGCGGATCGACGAGGCGGACGCCCAGGACGGCTTCATCCTCGACGGGTACCCGCGGACCACGGCGCAGGTCGAGGAGCTCGACCGAATGCTCGACGAGCGCGGCGCCGCGCTGGCCCGCGTCGTGATGCTGACGGCCGAGACGGACGTGGTCGTGGATCGACTGCTCGCGCGTGCCGCGCAGCAGAACCGCGCCGACGACGACCCGGAGGTCATCCGGCACCGGATCTCGGTCTACGAGCGCGAGACCGCGCCACTCGAGAAGGTCTACGCCGAGGCGGGGATCCTCGTCCGCATCGACGGCAGCGCCGCGCAGGACGAGGTCTCGCAACAGGTCGTCGCGGCGTGCCGGGCCGAGTGACCCCGCACGCCGCGGCGACCGCGGGTCAGATCGCCGAGGCGAGGACCTCGTCGAGCTTGGCCGAGGCCTCCTCGTCGGTGCCCTTCAGTGCGAGGGAGAGCTCGGACACCAGGATCTGGCGGGCCTTGAGGAGCATGCGCTTCTCGCCGGCCGAGACTCCGCCGGCCTGCTCGCGGCGCCACAGGTCGCGGACGACCTCGCTGACGCGGTAGACGCTGCCGCTCGCCATCTTCTCCTGGTTGGCCTTGAAGCGGCGCGACCAGTTGCTGGCCTCCTCCGCGACATCGCTGCGCAGCACGTCGTAGACGGCCTGCACACCGGCGTCGTCGATGATCTCGCGGACGCCGACGAGCTCGGCGTTCTCGACGGGCAGGGTGATCGTGAGCTCGCTCGTGTGCACGTTCATCGTCATGAACGTCTTCTCGACGCCCTTGACCGAGCGCTTCTCGAGTCCGGTGATCGTCACCGCTCCGTGGTGCGGGTAGACCAGCGTCTCGCCGACCTCGAATAACATCATGTCGTGCCTTTCATCGTGGGGCCTGTGGTGGGATCGAGAGTCCGCAGCGGCGCATCGGCCAGCCACGGAGGCAGGAGGGCGACCAGGCGCTCGACGAGCTCCTCGTCGGTGCCGTCGAGGGAGCCGGCGAGCCAGGAGCCGACGACGGCGAGGACGCCGCCGGCGGCGAAGGTCGCGGTCAGCTCGGGGTCGACGGACACGGGGACGTCGACGCGCACGAGCACCCCGCGGTGCAGCGCGAGGACGGTGTCGAGAACGGCGTCGTCGGAGGCCCCGCGCGCCGAGGCGCGAGCGCGCAGGCGGGCGTGGAACGCGTGGCGGTCGACGAGCCGATCGATCAGCCGCGCGTAGCCGCGGCGCAGAGCGAGCGCTCCGGTGCGGTCCGCGGAGTCGGCTCCCGCGACCTCCGCGACCACGAGGTCTTCGCGCAGGAGGGCGGAGGCGACATCCGCCGCATCGTCGAAGTGCGCGTAGAACGAGCTGCGGCTGATCCCGGCCTCGCGCACGATGTCGCTGACCGCGATGCCCTCGGCACGCTCCCCCTCGGCCTGCATCACGAGCCGCTCGACCGCGTCGAAGACTCGACGTCGGGTTCGACGGGTGCGGGGGTCGCCCTGGCGCGGGCTGTGGTGGTGTTCCGCTCCGGGCAGGGAGGCGAGGCGAGCGGAAGTCATCCCGATCAGTCTACCACTTCCCGGACAGGTGTTCGAGAAACTGCGCACGCCGGGTCAGCGGGCGGCGGCACGGGCCTTCTCGAGGCGGGCGATGCGCGTGCGCGCGGCGCGCTCGCTGGGCGACACCATGCCGAGGTACCGCTCGAGGAAGCGCATCAGGAGGCGGTTCGCCGTGATCGCCGGCCACCAGGCGCGACGGAGCCCGAGCAGGCGCCGCACCTCCGGGCTGAGCGACGCGACCGCACCGGCGAACAGCAGCGGATAGACGAGCCCGGCCTCACCGGGGAGCTTCACGCGGCGCAGGAAGCCGACCGCCTCGCGGACCCTCTCGTCGGGTTTCAGCTCACCCGCGAATCCGGCCAGCTGCTCGCGGAGCTCGGCGACGCTCTCGGGCGGAGCATCGACGCCCAGGAGGCGGCCGGATGCAGCCCACTCGCGGACGTACGCATCGGGTCCGCCGGGGATCGGGCGCCCCCACACCTCGTGGGCACCGAGGAACGCATCGGTGAAGGCATCGTGCACCCAGAGCAGGAGGCGCGGATCCTGGGCCGAGTAGTCGCGCTCGGCTCCGGACGCGTCCTCGTACGAGCCGACGATGCGCTCGTGCACGCCGGTCACCCAGCGCGCGGCGCCGGACGCCGCGCCCGTGTCGCCGAAGCTGGTGGTGAGCACCCAGCGGACCGTGTTGTCCAAGCGCCCCATCGGATCCTCGCGGTAGCGGGAGTGGTCGTGGACGCCGGCCATCGCGCCCGCGTGCAGCGTCTGCATCAGCAGCGCCCTCACTCCGGCGATCATGGTCGGCATGCCGCCGTTCACGGCCCACACGGCGCTGCCGGGGCCGAACAGTCCCTCGTCGTCGCCCGTCTCGAGGGCGGCGACCCAGTCGGGTCGGGGGCGGGGACGTCGTCGGCTCATCCGGTCAGTCTGCGCGCGCATCCTGGACGCGGCTGGTTCTTGCGTCCCCCGTCATCGGGTGTTACTCCGCGAGGAGCTCGCGCACGTCGTCGGCGGTCAGCGCCTGCGCGAACAGCTCGCCCTCGTCGAGCGCCGCGGTGCTCAGTCGCGACTTGCGTGCCTGGAGTCGCACGATCTTCTCCTCGATCGTGTCCTTCGCGACGAGACGGTACACGTTGACGCGTCGCTCCTGGCCGATGCGGTGCGTCCGGTCGATCGCCTGCGCCTCGGCGGCCGGGTTCCACCAGGGATCGAGGATGAAGACGTGGTCGGCCTCGGTGAGGGTCAGGCCCGTCCCGCCCGCCTTGAGGCTGATCAGGAAGACCGGGGCATCGCCCGAGCGGAACGCCTCGATGACGGCCGCGCGGTCGCGGGTCGAGCCGTCGAGCTGCACGAACGGGATCCCCTCGGCGCGCAGCCGCACCGCCGCGCGCTCGAGGTACGACGTGAAGGTGCTGAACACCAGCGCACGCCGGCCCTCGGCGAGCACGTCGTCGAGGTGCTCGAGCAGCGCGTCGAGCTTGGCGGAGGGGACGTGCCGGTAGGCCGGGTCGACCAGCGAGGCGTCGAGGGCGAGCAGGCGCAGCAGGGTCAGCGAGCGGAACACGGTGAAGCGCTGACGATCGAGGTCCTCCACGAGTCCCATCAGCTTGCGGCGCTCGCGCTGGAGGTAGGTGTCGTAGAGCACGCGATGGCCGGGAGCGAGGGTGACCTCGAGCATCTGCTCCTGCTTCTCGGGCAGCTCCGGGGCCACGGCCTCCTTGGTGCGCCGCAGCAGGAAGGGTCGGATGCGCGAGCGCAGCCGGTCGAGGCGCCGGCGGGCGCCCTCGGACTGGGGGACGGTGCGGCCGTCGGAGAGATCGGGGGACGCGATGCCGACCGGCGCCTCGGCGTGCTGGATCGGACGGGTGTACTCCTCGCGGAAGCGCCGCAGCGGCGGCAGCAGCCCCGGAGCGACGAGCGCGAGGATCGCCCAGAGCTCGTCGAGCGAGTTCTCGAGCGGCGTGCCGGTGAGTGCGAGAGTGATCGGCGCGCCGACGCCCCTGGCCGCTCGGTGCGTCTGCGATCCGGGGTTCTTCGCGAACTGCGCCTCGTCGAGCACGAGCGCCGACCACTCGCGGGTGCTCCACTCGTCTGCCGCGAGCCGCAGCACCGCGTAGCTGGTCACGACGACGTCGGCATCGGCGGGGACGCTCGCGAGCGTCGCGCCGTTCCGGGTGCTGGTGACGGCGTGCACGCCAAGTGTCGGAGCGAAGCGCGCCGCCTCCGACAGCCAGCCGGGGAGGACCGAGGTGGGTGCGACGACCAGGAACGGAGCCCGCGGCGACTCCTCGACGGCCTCGAGCATCATGGCCAGGGTCTGCAGGGTCTTGCCGAGCCCCATGTCGTCGGCGAGGATTCCGCCCAGCCCGTGCCGGCGACGGTGCACGAGCCAGGCGTAGCCGTCGCGCTGGTACGGGCGCAGCTCGCCTACCAGCCCGGCGGGCGGAGCGACCTCGCGCGGAGAACCGGCGGCCAGCGCGTTCTCGAGCACCCGTCGCCAGGCATCGGAGGCGACGGTCTCATCGGCCAGCTCCTCGAGCTCGTCCCAGAGCGCCGTCTGGTGCCGGCCGATGCGCGCGCCGGTCTCCCACTCGTCGACCTCCTCGGCGTGGTTCAGCAGCTCGCGCAGCCGATCGAGGCCGGGGTGCGCGAGCGAGAGGTAGGAGTGGTCGACGAGCCGGATGCGGGTGCCGCCCGTCGCCAGGGCGCGGAACAGCGGGCCGAAGGGGACCTCGGCGTCTCCGATCCTGACCACGACGCCGAGATCGAACCAGTCGGCGTTCTCGGTGTCGACCGCGGTGAGGGTGAGGGTGAGCGCTCCGGTCAGCAGCCGGTAGTCGGGCGGCACGCCCTCGCGCTCGATCCTGACACCACCGACGGCCTCGAGCAGGGGCAGCTGCTCGACCACGAACACGGCGGCGTCCGCTCCCCGCAGCACGGTGGGCCGCCCGATGTCGGGCACGACCGACGAGCCCGCCTCGGCGAGCACGGCGCTCGCGCGGCGGAGGATCGCGGTCTCGAGATCGACCGGGCCGCCTCCGTCGAGCTCGGTCGCCCGATCGGGGGTGCGCCGCCAGTGCCAGCTCACCCGCGCGACGCGACGCGGCTCGAACGAGACGGTGCAGACCAGGCGCGGCGGCTCCGGTTCGTCGAGGTCGGGCCCGGAGGCGCCCCCGCGCACCGCGACGCGCCCGCGCAGCGAGGGAAGGTGCTCGCGGAGGAACTCATCGACGTCGTCCCGCGGCACCACGGTGGTCTCGGGGTGGCGGAGGAGCCGCAGCTCCTCGTCGTCGAGCGGACGCGGAGCCGGTGCGAGCAGCAGCCGAGAAGGATCGCCGGACACGACCGCGTAGACACCGTGCCGGGCGATCGGGCGCACCGACTCCGCCGGCCGCTCCTCGCCGTCGATCTGCAGGACCGGCCGCAGCGCGAGCGCTCCCTCCTCCGTCTCGGCTCGGAGCGAGATCCGGGCCGACGCACCGAGCGCGACGCTGCCCTTCTCGGGTGCGAGCAACGGGATCCTCAGGCCCTCGGCCTGCGCGAGCAGCTGCCAGAGCAGGGGGCTCTCGTAGTCGTCGAGGTGGATCCAGTCGGGGTCCTGACCGAGGTGGACGGTCCGCGTCGCCCGGTGCAGCGCGGCGAACTCGGCGAACCAGCGCTGGTGCGCGGGATCGAGCGAGAGCCGGTGGGTCTGGTGGTTGAGCGACTTCCAGGTGAGGGTCGTGCGGTTCCACGCTCCCCCTCGACCGGCGACGACCGGCCGGGTGGCGAGGCGGTGGTCGTCGCGATCGTCGGAGTCGTACCCCTTAGCGGTCACGCGCTCGCTCGCGGGGGCGCGCCACGGATCGTCGACCCGGCGCACGAGACGGCGCAGCTCGAACTGCAGCCCGATGGGGGTGAGCGGACCCGTGCTCTCGGCCTCCGCTCCCCCGCTCAGCTCGCCGACGCGGGCGCGCCACGCGGCGGAGGGGGACGGGTCGGGAGGCACCGGACCATGCTGTCACGTGCCTCCGACACGGGCGCTGCGCGGGCGAGGAGGGGCAGAATCGGAGCATGACGAGCAGCGACTCCCCCGACCCCACTGTCCTCGCGATCGGCGGAGGCGGACTCCGCATCGCGCTGACGACCGCAGGCGCCGAGATGACCTCGCTCCGCGACGACGAGGGCCGCGAATACCTCTGGCAGGCGGGTCCCGAGTGGCGCAGGCATGCTCCGGTGCTCTTCCCGATCATCGGACGACTGCCGGGCGACACCCTGCACCACGACGGCGTCGACTACCGGATGGGTCAGCACGGTGTCGCCCGCGACCGCGTCTTCGAGCTGGCCGGCGTCTCGGGCGACGAGGCGGTGTTCCGGCTGCGCAGCGACGACGCCACCCGCGCGGTGTTCCCCTTCGACTGGACGCTGCTGATCGCCTACGCCGTCACCGGATCGACCCTGCGGATCACGCAGACCGTCGAGAACCGCGGGACGACGCCCCTCGGCGCCTCGGTCGGCAACCACCCGGCGTTCGCCCTGCCGATCCCCGGTGCGACCGGCGAGCACCGCATCCGCTTCGCGCAGCCCGAGCCCGAGGGCTTCCGCCGCGCACCCGAGAACCTCCTCGTCGAGAAGCGCTACCCCGCCCCGCTCGAGGACGGCGTGCTCACGGTCGACGACGCCCACTTCGAGGACGGCGTGATGATCTTCGACGAACCGCGCCGCAGGACCCTGCGTCTCGAGGCCGACGGCGCGCGCACGATCGAGGTCGACTCGGGCGACTTCGACGTCGTCGGAGTGTGGAAGCCCGTCGGGGCGCCGTTCGTCTGCATCGAGCCGTGGCGAAGCATCCCCACCCCCGAGGGCTGGGACGGCGACATCGTCGACAAGCCGGGGCAGTTCGTCCTCGAACCCGGCGAGCAGCGCGCCTTCTCCTACAGCATCACGCTGGCCTGAAGGTCCTCGCGCTGCAGCCGGGCGTCGAGGAGCTCGAAGCGCCGGATGATCAGCCCCTCGCGGGTCGCCCAGGGGCAGATGACGAGCCTCTCGACGCCGAGCGCGTCCATCGCCGCCTCGGCGACCAGGGCGCCCGCCAGGAGCTGCGGCGCGCGGAGCGTCGAGACGCCCGGCAGCGCCGATCGATCGGCGGCGCTGATCGCGGCCAGACGCGAGGACCACAGCCGCAGGTCGACCAGGTGCAGCTCGCGGCGGGCCAGCGGGCCCGCGGCACTCGGAGCGGCGCCCGCGATGCGCGCCAGCGAGCGGAACGTCTTGGAGGTGCCGGCGACGAGGTCGGGGCGGCCGAGGGCGAGGAACGCGCGGACCGGCTCGGCGAGCACGTCGCGGGCATGGCGGCGCGCGGCCTTGACGCTGGTCGCCGACGCGGGATCGCCGATCAGCAGATCGCGGGTCACGCGACCCGCGCCGAGCGGGACGGAGACGGCGAGCTCGGGGACCTCGTCGACGCCCTGCGACAGCTCGAAGGAGCCGCCGCCGATGTCGAGGTCGAGGATCGATCCGGCCCCCCAGCCGAACCAGCGGCGCACCGCGAGGAAGGTCGCGGACGCCTCGGCCTCGCCGCCGAGCTCCTGCAGGTGCACGCCGGTCTCGGCGCGCACGCGGTCGAGGACCGCCGCGCCGTTGCCCGCCTCGCGGATCGCCGACGTCGCGAAGGCGAGCAGATCCTCCGCCCGGTGCGCCCGGGCGACCTCGTGCGCCTCCGCGACGAACGAGATCAGCTCGCGCTGCCCCTCCTCGGTGATGTCGCCGGCGGAGTCGAGGTACGCGACCAGCGCGAGGCTGCGCTTGTGCGAGCGGTAGGGCACGGGCCGCGCGCCGGGATGAGCGTCGACCAGCAGCAGGTGGACCGTGTTGGAGCCGATGTCGAGCACGCCGAGTCGCATGCGCCCACGCTAGCGCGGGCGCGGACACGCGCCTGACGCCGCGACTCAGGGGGCCGCGACGGCCGCGCGGAGCTCGTCGTACGTCGCGCGGACGACTGCGCGCAGGTCGTCCGGGTCCGTCGCACCCGCCCAGCGGCTCCAGCCGGTGCTGAAGGCCAGCACCGCGAGGTCTGCAGCGAGCCGAGCGCCGGCATCGGAGGCGCCCCTGGCGTGCAGCGCGCCGGCGACGGCCTCGGCGATGCGCGCCATCTTCAGCAGCTCCCGCTCCTCGAGGCCGCTGTGGGCGGCGATCACTGCAGCGCGACGCCGACCGTGCTCGTGGCTCTCGCCGACCATCGCCGCGGCCTCGTCCATCCCCGCCATCGCCGTCTCGAGCGGGGAGAGCGCGGGATCCGCAGCCGCTATCGCCTCGACCACGGCGGACTGCAGCAGGGCCGAGGTCCCGAACAGGACCTCGCGCTTGTCGGCGAAGTAGCGGAAGAACGTGCGCTCGGTGACTCCGGCCCGCTCGGCGATGTCGCCGACCGTCGTCTCGTCGAAGCCGCGTTCGCTGTAGAGCTCGAGAGCCGCCGCGCTCAGCCGGCCCTGCGCTCCGGGTTGCCATCGTCCCATGATCCGATCCTAGTGATGTCAGAGGCCGTCATCAGGGTGTACGGTCATGTCACTCACTGACATAGTCCGGTCTCCGGACGGAAGGAAGTCCTCATGCGCATCTTCGTCACCGGTGCCTCCGGATGGATCGGCTCCGCCGTCGTCCCCGAACTGCTCAGCGCGGGCCATCAGGTCATCGGCCTCGCCCGATCCCAGGCGTCGGCCGACGCTCTCAGCGCGGCCGGGGTCACCCCCCACCCGGGTGGCCTCGACGACCTCGAGAGCCTGCGCTCCGGAGCGCAGGACGCCGATGGCGTGATCCACCTGGCCTTCAAGCATGACTTCTCGGACTACGCCGGTGCCGGCCGCACCGAGCGTGCCGCGATGACGACCCTCGCGGAGGCTCTCGTCGGCTCCGATCGTCCGCTCCTCTTCGCCTCCGGCCTGGCCGGGATCTCGAGCGGGCGGCCGGCGACCGAGCACGATCTCTCGCCGTTCAGCGGCCCCGATGCGCCGCGCGGCGGAGCAGAGGGCCTCGCGGCCGAGTACGCGGAGCGCGGGGTCCGCACCGTCCGCCTGCGCTTCGCGCCGACCGTGCACGGGGAGGGCGACCACGGGTTCACCGCGACGCTCGCCGCCGTGGCCCGGGCGACGGGGGTGGCCGGGTACGTCGGAGACGGCGTCAACCGATGGGCCGCCGTGCATCGCGGCGACGCGGCCCGCCTCGTGGCGCTCGCTCTGGAGTCGTCGCCGGCGGGGTCCGCCGTGCATGCGGCGGGCGAGGAAGGGGTCGAGACGCGCAGCATCGCCGAGGCGCTCGGCGCGGCACTCGACGTTCCCGTGCGATCGATCGACCCCGCGGAGGCGACCGGGCACTTCGGCTGGATCGGCACGTTCTTCGGGATGGACGCCGCCGCCTCGAGCACCCTCACCCGTCAGGCGCTCGGCTGGACCCCGACCGGACCGACCCTGCTCGAGGACATCGCCGCGGGCTTCTACCCGGGACGCTGACACCGCGCTCCCGGCTGAGCGGTCAGCTTGCTCGAGGTCGCCCAGCGTCAGCACACGGCGCCCGCAGACCCCGACTGCTGACGGACAGGGGTCTCGAAACGCCGTCTGCGGCGGCCACTCGACCAGCAGGCAGGCGAGCCGCCGATGGCCTCACAGGACAGCCGCACTGTCGAGGGAAAGCCTGCAGACCAGCCGGCCGTTCCGCAGGGTCACCGTCGATCCGCGTGACAGCGAATCGACGTACCCGGAACGGGACACGCTCCTCCCAGCGCAACCACGCACGGTAGCCGACCGCGCGACGGTCGACGAGCGAAGCGAGGAGACCGTCGGCAAAGGGCCAGGGTCACCGGCGATCCGCGTTCGAGCGGATCGTCGTACCCGGAACGGGACACGCTTCTCCCAGCGCAACCACGCACGGTAGCCGACCGCGCGACGGTCGACGAGCGAAGCGAGGAGACCGTCGACAGAGGGCCAGGGTCACCGGCGATCCGCGTTCGAGCGGATCGTCGTACCCGGAACGCACCACGCTCCTCCCAGCGCGACCACCCCGGAAAGCCGACCGCGCGACGGTCGACGAGCGAAGCGAGGAGACCGTCGACAGAGGGCCCGGCCGCACTGCGGCCGGGCCCTCTGCAGGGACTCAGTGGTCCCAGTTCTCCACGGGCTTGTCCGAAGTGGACGAGCCGACGACGTGCACGCGCATGTCGTTCGTGGTGCCGGCGCGGCCGGGAGGGGATCCGGAGACGACGACGACGGTCTCGCCGGGCTCGGCGAGGCCCTCGCGGAGGAGCACCTCGTCGACCTGCGCGAACATCGCGTCCGTGTGGTTCACGCGGGGCGTCACGAAGGACTGCACGCCCCAGTTGAGCGCCATGCGGCGGCGGACCGCAGCCTCGGGCGTGAAGCCGATGATGGGGATGCCGTGGCGCAGGCGCGTCATCCGGCGGACGGAGTCGCCCGACTCGGTGAACACGCAGAGGAACTTGGCCTCGACGAACTCGGCGACCTCGGCGGCGGCCAGGGTGACCGAGCCGCCCTGGGTGCGCGGCTTGCTGCCGAGCGGGGGGATCCGCTCGAGGCCGTGCTCCTCGGTCGACTCGACGATGCGCGCCATGGTCTGGACGGTGACGACCGGCCAGGCTCCGACGCTGGTCTCGCCCGAGAGCATGACCGCGTCGGCTCCGTCGAGGATCGCGTTCGCGACGTCGGAGGCCTCGGCGCGGGTGGGGCGCGGGCTCTCGATCATCGACTCGAGCATCTGGGTCGCGACGATGACGGGCTTGGCCCAGCGACGGGCGAGCTCGACGGCGCGCTTCTGCACGATCGGGACGGCCTCGAGGGGCAGCTCGACGCCGAGGTCGCCGCGGGCGACCATGATGCCGTCGAAGACGTCGATGATCTCCTGCAGGTTGTCGACCGCCTGCGGCTTCTCGATCTTTGCGATGACGGGAGCCTTGCGGCCCTCCTCCGCCATGATCTCGTGCACGCGGACGATGTCGCTCGCGTTGCGCACGAAGGACAGCGCGATGATGTCGGCTCCGAGGCGGATGCCCCAGCGGAGGTCGTCCTCGTCCTTCTGCGAGAGGGCGGGGACGTTGACCGCGACACCGGGCAGGTTGATGCCCTTGTTGTTCGAGATGTTGCCGGGGACGACGCACTCGGTGATGACGCGCGGGCCGTCGACGGCGGTGACGCGGACAGCGACCTTGCCGTCGTCGATGAGGAGCATGTCGCCCGGGTTCACGTCGTCGGGGAGGCCCTTGAACGTGGTGCCCGAGAGCTCCTTCGTCCCGAGGACCTCCTCGGTGGTGATCGTGAAGACGTCGCCCTCGGCGAGGGGGTACGGTCCGCCCTCGAACTTGCCCAGGCGGATCTTCGGACCCTGGAGGTCGACGAGGATCGCGACGGCCCGGCCGGCGTCGTCGGCCGCCTGGCGGACGATCCGGTAGATCGCCTCGTGCACGTCGTAGCTGCCGTGGCTGAGGTTCATGCGACACACGTCCACGCCGGCGTCGATGATCGCACGAATGGTCTCGTACGACGACGTTGCCGGGCCGAGGGTGGCGACGATTTTCGCTCGTCTCATTGAGGGGGTGCTCCGATGTTCTGCGCCCGGAGGCGCGTCGTTAGCGGGGAGGGTGAGCTGGGATTGCTGGCGGGCAGAGACTATCGCGTCCCTGCGACTAGAGCGTGAAGCCCCGGTCGTTGGGGCCGACGGGCGCGGGGAGCTGCGTCGTCCCCTCGAGGTAGCGGTCGACCTCGGCCGCGACGGAGCGACCCTCGGCGATCGCCCAGACGATGAGGGACTGCCCGCGGCCCGCGTCTCCGGCCACGAACACGCCGGGGACGCTGGTCTCGAAATTGGCTCCGCGGTCGACATTGCCGCGCTCCGTGAACGGCACGTCGAGCTGACCGGCGAGCTGGTGCGACTCCGGACCGGTGAACCCGAGCGCGAGCAGGACGAGGTCGGCCGGGATCTCGCGCTCGGTGCCGGCCTTGGGGACGCGTCGCCCGTCGAGGTACTCGGTCTCGGCCACGCGGACCGCGCGGACCTCGCCGACCTCGTTCGAGAGGAACTCCACGGTCGAGGCGAGGAACATCCGCTCCCCGCCCTCCTCGTGGGCGCTCGAGACCTCGAACACCGTGGGGTCCATCGGCCAGGGCTGGCCCTCGGGACGCTCCGACGGCGGCTGCTTGCCGATCGCCAGGTTGGTCACCGAGGCGGCCTTCTGGCGGTGGGCGGTGCCGATGCAGTCCGCGCCGGTGTCGCCTCCGCCGAGGACCACGACGTGCTTGCCCTCGGCCGAGATCTGCTCGAAGACGCGATCGCCCGCGATGGCGTGGTTGGACTGCACCAGGTACTCCATGGCGAAGTGCACACCCGAGAGGTCGCGGCCGGGGATCGGCAGGTCCCGCGGAACGAGGGCGCCCGTCGCGACCACGACGGCGTCGTAGCGCGCACGGAGGTCGTCCCACGTGATGTCGGAGCCGATGTCGACTCCGGCGCGGAAGCGGGTGCCCTCGGCCTTCATCTGGTTCAGACGCAGCTCGAGGTGCTTCTTCTCCATCTTGAAGTCGGGGATGCCGTAGCGCAGGAGCCCGCCGATGCGGTCGTCGCGCTCGTAGACCGCGACCGTGTGACCGGCGCGGGTGAGCTGCTGAGCGGCGGCGAGGCCGGCAGGGCCGGAGCCGACGACGGCGACCGTCTTGCCGGTCAGGCGCTCGGGCGGGTGCGGCTGCACCCAGTCGTTGCCGAAGGCCTGATCGATGATCGAGACCTCGATCTGCTTGATCGTGACCGCGGGCTGGTTGATGCCCAGCACGCACGACGACTCGCACGGGGCCGGGCAGAGCCGGCCCGTGAACTCCGGGAAGTTGTTCGTCGCGTGCAGGCGCTCGATCGCCTGGCGGCCCTCGCCGCGCCACATCAGGTCGTTCCACTCGGGGATGAGGTTCCCGAGCGGGCAGCCCTTGTGGCAGAACGGGATACCGCAGTCCATGCAGCGGCCGGCCTGACGGCGCAGGACGGCGGAGTCGCCCTGCTCGTAGACCTCTTTCCAGTCCATCAGGCGGACGGACACGGGACGCCGCTTGGGCAGCTCCCGGTCCTGCACCTTCAGGAACCCCTTGGGATCAGCCACCGGTCACCTCCAGAATCCGTCCCCAGACGATCTCGCCGTCGGGGTCGAGCCCCTCCTCCACTGCCGATGCACGCGTAGCGAGCACGGCGGCGAAGTCGCGGGGCAGTACCTTGACGAAACGCGAGACGGTTCCGTCGAAATCGTCGAGCATCCCCTGGGCCAGGGTCGACTCGGTCTCGGCCACGTGCCGCTCGAGGAGATCGCGGAGGATCTCGACGTCGGCGCTGCCGAGCTCGGAGAGCGTCAGCTCTCCCGAGGCGAGGGCGTCGCGGTTCACGAGCTCGCGCTGCAGGTCGTGGATGTACGCCGTGCCGCCGGACATGCCCGCGCCGAGGTTCCGCCCGGTCGCGCCGAGGATCACCGCGAGCCCGCCCGTCATGTACTCGAGCGCGTGGTCGCCCACTCCCTCGACGACCGCGGTCGCTCCGGAATTGCGGACCAGGAAGCGCTCGCCGACCATGCCGCGGATGAACATCGTGCCCTGGGTCGCCCCGTAGCCGATGACGTTGCCCGCGATGACGTTGGTCGACGCGTCGAACGTGCTGAGCCGGTCGGGCCGCACCACGATCTGGCCACCCGAGAGCCCCTTGCCGACGTAGTCGTTCGAGTCGCCCTCGAGCCGCAGGGTGATTCCTGCGGGGAGGAACGCGCCGAGCGACTGACCGGCGGAGCCGCGCAGGACGACCGTGATCGAGCCGGCGGGGAGCCCGTTCTCGCCGTAGCGGACGGTCACCTCGTGACCCAGCATCGTGCCGACCGCGCGCTCGGTGTTCTTGATCTCGCGCTCGATGACGACGGTGCCGCGGTGGTCGAGCACGTTCGCCGACAGGCGGATCAGCTCGTTGTCGAAGTGGTGCTCGAGCTCGTGCTCCTGGGCGCGGCTGTGGCGGCGCGGCTCCTCCGCCGAGAAGACGGGGCCCACGAGGATCGGCGTGAGGTCGAGGCCGCTCGCCTTCCAGTGCTCGATCGCTCCGTTGACGTCGAGCAGCTCGCGGTGCCCGACGATCTCGTCGATGCTGCGGAAGCCGAGCTGCGAGAGGTACTCGCGCACCTCCTGCGCGATGAACTCGAAGAAGTTGACGACGAACTCGGGCTTGCCGGAGAAGCGCTTGCGCAGCTCGGGGTTCTGCGTCGCGACGCCCACCGGGCAGGTGTCGAGGTGGCAGACGCGCATCATGATGCAGCCCTCGACGATCAGCGGAGCCGTCGCGAAGCCGAACTCCTCGGCGCCCAGCAGAGCGCCGATGACGACGTCGCGGCCGGTCTTCATCTGGCCGTCCACCTGCACCACGACGCGGTCGCGCATGCCGTTGAGCATCAGCGTCTGCTGCGTCTCGGCGAGGCCGAGCTCCCACGGAGTACCGGCGTGCTTGAGCGAGTTCACGGGGCTGGCCCCGGTGCCGCCGTCGTGGCCCGAGACCAGGATGACGTCGGCGAGGGCCTTCGCGGTGCCGGCGGCGACCGCTCCGATGCCCGACTGGCTGACCAGCTTGGCGTGGATGCGCGCCGACGGGTTCGCCCGCTTGAGGTCGAAGATCAGCTGCTTGAGGTCCTCGATCGAGTAGATGTCGTGGTGCGGAGGCGGCGAGATGAGCCCGACGCCCGCGGTGGCGTGGCGGGTGCGCGCGATCCACGGGTAGACCTTCGTCGGCGGCAGCTGACCGCCCTCGCCGGGCTTGGCGCCCTGCGCGAGCTTGATCTGGATGTCGTCGGCGTGGGTCAGGTACATGCTCGTGACGCCGAAGCGTCCCGAGGCGACCTGCTTGATCGCGGAGCGGCGCTCGGGGTCGAGCAGGCGCTCGGTGTCCTCGCCGCCCTCGCCGGTGTTCGACTTGGCGCCGAGGCGGTTCATCGCGATGGCCAGCGTCTCGTGCGCCTCCGGCGAGATGGAGCCGTAGCTCATCGCTCCCGTCGAGAAGCGCTTGACGATCGACTCGACCGGCTCGACCTCGTCGATCGGGACGGGCGTGCGACCCGCGGTGTCGAGCGCGAACATCCCGCGGAGGGTCATCAGCGAGGTCGACTGGTCGTCGACCATCTTGGTGTACTCGCGGAACACGTCGTAGCGGCGGTTGCGGGTCGAGTGCTGCAGGCGGAACACCGTGTCGGGGTTGAACAGGTGCGGGGCTCCGTCGCGGCGCCACTGGTACTCGCCGCCGACCGCGAGGCGCTCGTGCGCGATGATCGCGCCGTCCTCGGGGTACGCGGCGCGGTGGCGCGCGGCGTTCTCCTCGGCGACCACGTCGATCCCGATACCGCCGAGCTTCGAGACGGTGCCGGTGAAGTACTGGTCGACGAACTGCTGGCTGAGTCCCACGGCCTCGAAGGTCTGGGCGCCGGCGTAGCTCGACACGGTCGAGATCCCCATCTTGGACATGATCTTGAGGACGCCCTTACCGAGCGCCTTGATCACGTTCTTGACCGCCTTCTCGGGCGTGATGTCCGACAGCATGCCGCTGCGGACGAGGTCTTCACACGTCTCCATCGCGAGGTACGGGTTGACCGCCGAGGCGCCGTAGCCGATCAGCGTGGCGACGTGGTGCACCTCGCGGACGTCCCCGGCCTCGACGACCAGCCCGACGCGCATCCGGTTCTGGGTGCGGATCAGGTGGTGGTGCACGGCCGCGAGCATCAGCAGCGACGGGATCGGCGCGAAGTCCTTCGTGGAGTCGCGGTCGGACAGCACGAGGAACTGGGCTCCGGCCGCGATCGCCTCGTCGGCCTCGTCGCACATCTCGTCGATCCGGTCCTGCATGGCGCGGGGGCCGGCGTCGACGCGGTAGAGCCCGCGGATCGTCGTCGTGATGTGGCTCAGCGGGCGCGGGGCGATGTGCTGGATCTTGGCGAGCTCGTCGTTGTCGATCACCGGGAAGTCGAGGACGACCTGGCGCGCGTGCTCGGCTCCGGAGGAGAGCAGGTTGCGCTCGGGGCCGAGCCCCAGGCGCAGCGAGGTGACGACCTCCTCGCGGATGGAGTCGAGCGGCGGATTGGTGACCTGCGCGAAGGCCTGCGTGAAGTAGTCGAACAGGAGGCGCGGGCGCTTCGAGAGCACCGCGACCGGGGTGTCGGATCCCATCGCGCCGAGCGGCTCGGCTCCGGCCTTGGCCATCGGCAGCAGCAGGAGGCGGACCTCCTCCTCGGTGTAGCCGAAGGTGCGCTGGCGGCGGTTGACCGACGCCGGCGTGTGCACGATGTGCTCGCGCTCGGGCAGGTCCTTGAGGTTGATGCGGCCCGCATCGAGCCACTCCTCGAACGGACCGGACTCGGCGAGCTGCGCCTTGATCTCCTCGTCCTCGACGATGCGGCCCTGCTCGGTGTCGACCAGGAACATGCGGCCGGGCTGGAGGCGCCCCTTGCGGACGATCTTCGCCGGGTCGATGTCGAGCACGCCGATCTCGCTCGCGAGCACGACGAGGCCGTCGTCGGTGACGACGTAGCGGCCGGGGCGGAGGCCGTTGCGGTCGAGGGTCGCGCCGACGAGCTCGCCGTCGGTGAAGACGATCGCGGCGGGTCCGTCCCACGGCTCCATGAGCATCGAGTGGTACTCGTAGAACGCGCGGCGCTTCTGGTCGATGGCGGCGGCCTGGTTCTCCCACGCCTCCGGGACCATCATCATGATCGCGTGCGGCAGCGAGCGCCCGGCGAGGTTGAGCAGCTCGACCGTCTCGTCGAAGGAGGCGGAGTCGCTGCGGCCCGGTGAGACCATCGGGAACAGCGGCGAGAGGTCGCCCAGGAGGGGGCTCTTCAGCTGCGACTGGCGGGCGCGCATCCAGTTGCGGTTGCCCTGGACGGTGTTGATCTCGCCGTTGTGCGCGATCATCCGGAACGGCTGCGCGAGCGGCCACGACGGGAACGTGTTCGTCGAGTAGCGCGAGTGCACGAGGGCGAGCTTCGAGGCGAAGCGCTCGTCCGAGAGGTCGGGGTAGAACGGCTCGAGCTGGAGGGTCGTGACCATGCCCTTGTAGACCATCGTGCGGCTCGAGAGCGACATGAAGTAGACCTCGAGCTCGCGCTCGACGCGCTTGCGGAGGCGGAAGGTCAGGCGGTCCAGGCGCACCGAGGCGAGCGGCACTCCGCTCTCGTCGGTGAGGTCGCTCGTGAGGTAGAGCTGCTCGATGGCGGGCATCGCGGCGCGGGCCAGGGTGCCGATCTCGTCGGGCTGGACCGGGACGGAGCGCCAGCCGAGGACGGAGAGGTTCTCTTCGCGGGCGATCTCGGCGATGGTCGACTTGACGCGCTCGCGCTCGAAGACGTCGACCGGCAGGAAGGCGTTGCCGACCGCGTACTGGCCGACGGCGGGCAGCTCGAAGGGCGCGACTGCACGGAGGAAGTCGTCGGGGATCTGCGTGATGATGCCCGCGCCGTCACCGGTGCCGGCGTCCGAGCCGACGGCGCCGCGGTGCTCGAGGTGCCGCAGCGCCTCCAGGGCGAGGTCGATGATGTCGTGACCGGCGGTGCCGCGCATGGTGGCGACCATCGCGAGACCGCAGGCGTCCTTCTCGGCCGACGGGTCGTACATCCCCTGGGCCGCCGGAGTGCCGAGGAACGGCACGGAGGAGACGCGGGGCGAGGGCTGGGCAGGTGCCATGGGAACCGTCTTCACGAGAGTTGTGGCGGATCGGGACGTCGCTGGCCCGCGGTGGTGATGGAGGAGCGGCTCCCCGATCGGGAGGGCCGTGTCTGCGAGGTGACGGAGGTGGAGGTCACACAGGGGAGGAGCGCCCGATCGAGTCGAGCACGTGATCGATCCGGCCCGGGTCAGCGCTTGTGGCATCGGCCCCGCGGGATGATCGACCGATCATCGGGCATCGGTCGAGAGGTCACGGGGATCCCGTGGCCTCCGTCAGGTGCGGGAGACCGTCGTCTTCTCGGCGTCGTCGCCGGAATCAGCAGTGGAGGGTTGCGTCGAGTCGGAGTCGACGTCCTCGAATTCTACCGCAGCCGGGGCGGGCGTCCACTCGCGGCCGCGACGGTAGGCGGAGGGCTCGGCTCCGGTGTGCTCGCGCTGCTGGATGACGATCAGGACGAGGCCGATCACCACGGCGATCAGCGCGGCCCACACATTGGTGCGGATGCCCCAGAAGACCTCGCTCGGGTCGATGCGGATCGACTCGAACCAGGTGCGGCCGACGCCGTACCAGATCAGGTAGGCCGCGAACACGGTGCCCCACTGGAGCTTGAACTTGCGCTCGAGCAGCAGGATCACCGCGATGCCGACGACGTTCCAGAGGATCTCGTAGAGGAAGGTGGGGTGGAACAGAGTGCCGGCGGGGAGGCCGACGGGGAACGCCGGGTTGCTGGTCGGGATCTCGAGCCCCCACGGCAGGGTCGTCGGGAGCCCGTAGAGCTCGGCGTTGAACCAGTTGCCGAGACGGCCGAGCGCCTGCGCGGCGAGCATCCCGGGAGCGAGGGCGTCGGCGAACGTCCAGAAGCGCACGCCGGTCCACCGGCAGCCGATCCAGGCGCCGACGGCGCCGCCGATCAGCCCGCCGAAGATCGCGTTGCCGCCGTTCCAGATCCGGATGACCTCCCACGGGTCCGCACCCGCGTAGAAGTAGTCGCCGGGGTGCGTCAGCACGTGGAAGACACGGGCGCCGACGATGCCGAGCGGCACGGCCCAGATGATGATGTCGAGCACGACCCACGGCTCCGCACCGCGCTTCACGAGGCGGCGGTTGGTCATGATCGTGGCGACCACGATGCCCGCGAGGATGCACAGCGCGTAGGTGTGGATCGAGAACGTGAAGTTCGCGATGGTGAAGTCGTACTGACTCCACGCCTCGGGCGGGCTCGGGATGCTCAGCGGCAGGGACACCGTCAGGTCGACCTTTCGAAGGAGGGATTCCCACGGGCACGCCGACAGCGCACCCGGTGGGCATCCCGAGTGTAGTGGGAGCTCGTCAGCGAGCGGATGCGGCGCGCGTGCCCTCGGCGAGGCCTCGCGCGGTCTCGGCGACCGCGGTCACTCCCCCGGAGGCGAGGGCGCGGACGAGCGCGGAGCCGACGATCGCACCGTCGGCGTAGGCGAGGATCTCGGCGACCTGCGCGCCGGTCGAGACTCCGACGCCGACGCAGGCATTGTCGGATCCCGCTTCGCGGAGCCGGTCGACCAGGGTGCGGGCGGCGCGGTCGACGTCGGCGCGGGCACCGGTGATGCCCATCGTCGAGACGGCGTAGACGAAGCCGCGGCTCTGCTCGACCGTCTGGCGCAGGCGCTCATCCGTCGAGGACGGGGCCGCGAGGAACACGCGGTCGAGGCCGAGCCGCTCGGACACGGCGATCCACTCCGCCCCCTCGTCGGGGATGAGGTCGGGAGTGATGAGGCCGGAGCCGCCCGCCTCGGCGAGGTCGGTCGCGAAGCGCTCGACGCCGTACTGCAGCACCGGGTTGTAGTAGGTCATGACGAGTACCGGCACGTCGACACGGGCGCGGATCTCGCGGACTGCCTCGAAGCCGTGGCGGAGGCGGAAGCCACCGGCGATCGCGGCCTGGGTCGCCTCCTGGATCACGGGGCCGTCCATCACGGGATCGGAGTAGGGCAGGCCCAGCTCGATCGCGTCGACACCGTTCTCGGCGAGGGCGACCGCCGCGTCGATGCTGGTCGCGAGGTCGGGGAAGCCGACGGGGAGGTAGCCGATGAGAGCACCCGCCGCCTCGACGTTGCGGCGGCGGACGGTCTCGGCGACGCTCGGTCCGATGCCGCTCACGACTGCACCGCTCCCTGGTCGATCAGGCCGAAGTAGCGCGCAGCGGTGGTCATGTCCTTGTCGCCGCGGCCGCTGAGGTTGACGAGGATGGTCGCCTCGGGGCCGAGCTCACGGCCGAGCTCGAGCGTGCCGGCCAGAGCGTGGGCGGACTCGATGGCGGGGATGATGCCCTCGGTGCGGCTGAGCAGCATCAGGGCGTCCATGGCGGCGGCATCGGTGACGGGCCGGTAGTCGGCGCGGCCGATGCTCGCGAGCCAGGAGTGCTCGGGCCCGACGCCGGGGTAGTCGAGGCCCGCCGAGATCGAGTGCGACTCGGTGGTCTGCCCGTCCTCGTCCTGCAGGAGGAAGGTGCGAGCGCCGTGCAGGACGCCGGGGCGGCCCTTGGTGATGGTCGCCGCGTGACGCGGAGTGTCGACTCCGTCGCCGCCCGCCTCGAAGCCGACGAGACGCACCTCGGGGTCGTCGAGGAACGCGTGGAAGATCCCCATCGCGTTGGAGCCGCCGCCGACGCAGGCGGTGACCGCGGTGGGCAGGGAGCCGGTGAGCGCGAGGACCTGCTCGCGCGCCTCCTCGCCGATGATCTTCTGGAAGTCGCGCACGAGGGCCGGGAACGGGTGCGGGCCCGCCACGGTGCCGAAGATGTAGTTTGTCGTCTCGACGTTCGTGACCCAGTCGCGCATCGCGTCGTTGATCGCGTCCTTGAGGGTGCGCGAGCCGGTCGTCACCGACACGACCTCGGCGCCGAGCAGCCGCATCCGGGCCACGTTGAGCGCCTGGCGCTCGGTGTCGACCTCACCCATGTAGACGACGCAGTCGAGCCCGAAGAGCGCGGCAGCGGTGGCGGCGGCGACCCCGTGCTGACCGGCGCCCGTCTCGGCGATGACGCGGGTCTTGCCGATGCGCTTGGTCAGCAGCGCCTGGCCGAGCACGTTGTTGATCTTGTGCGAGCCGGTGTGGTTGAGGTCCTCGCGCTTGAGGATGATCCGCGCACCGCCCGCGTGCTCGGCGAAGCGGGGCACCTCGGTGATGATCGAGGGACGCCCGGTGTAGCTGCGGTGCAGCTCGGTCAGCTCCGCCTGGAAGGCGGGATCGACCTTGGTGCGCTCGTACTCGGCGCTCAGCTCGTCGAGCGCCTCGACGAGGGACTCGGGGACGTAGCGTCCGCCGAAGTCGCCGAAGTAGGGACCGAGTTCGTCTCGGAGAGCCATGGGATACCGCCAGACGGGGTTCAGTGCGCCAGGAAACCGGCGAGGGTGGAGACGGGGTCGCCGCCGGTGACGAGCGCTTCGCCCACGAGGACGACGTCGGCGCCGGCGCGGCGGTAGTGCGCGACGTCGTCGGCCGAGAGGACCGCCGATTCGGCGACCTTCACCGCGTCGGACGGGAAGCGCTCGGAGAGGCGGCCGAAGAGGTCGCGGTCGAGCTCGAAGGTCGAGAGATCGCGGGCGTTGACGCCGATGAGGCGAGCGCCGAGGTCGGCCGCGCGGGCGAGCTCGTCGGCCGAGTGGGTCTCGACGAGCGGGGTCATCCCGAGCTGCAGGATGAGCTCGTGCAGCTCGGTGAGGACGCTCTGCTCGAGCGCGGCCACGATGAGCAGAACGAGGTCGGCGCCCGCCGCTCGGGCTTCGAGCACCTGGTAGGGCTCGGCGATGAAGTCCTTGCGCAGCACGGGGACCGAGACGCGGGCGCGCACGGCCTCGAGGTCGGCGAGCGAGCCCTTGAAGCGGCGCTCCTCGGTGAGGACGCTGATCGCGCTCGCACCGCCGAGCTCGTACTTCGAGGCCAGATCTGCCGGGTCGGGGATCTCGGCGAGGGCTCCGCGTGACGGGCTCGAGCGCTTGACCTCGGCGATGATGCGCACGCGCTCGGCCGGCGAGAGCGCGGCGAGGGCGTCGATCGCGGGCGGTCGCTCGGAGGCGCGGCGCTCGACGACGTCGAGGGGTGCGCTCTCGCGGCGGCGGGCCGCGTCGGCCAGGGCGCCGGCGGTCAGATCGGCGAGCACTCTACGCGCGCGCCTTCGGGTTGGCCTTGGCGCCGTCGACGCCGTAGCCCATCCGCGCCATGACCACGCCGACGAGCAGGCCCACGATCACGAGGGCGGCGGAGAGCCACACCACGATCGCCTGGTCGAAGAAGAACGCGACCGTGCCCACGGTGAAGCCGACCAGCATGATGACGATGGCCGTCCACGCTGCGGGCGAGTGGCCGTGGTTGTCGTCGTCGTGCTCGGTGCTCATGGGTCTCCTCCTGGACGTGCATCGGGACCCCAGCAGTCTAGCGTGCGGCGCCCGAGCGGCCCGCGCCTCAGCGGCCGGAGGTGGGGTCGTCGCCGCGCGACAGCTCGTCCCAGGAGACCACGGGATCGATGGTGCCCTCCTCGGTCTCGACGGTCGACGCTCCGTGGCCGTAGCCGTCGGCCGGCTCGAACCGCGAGGCGCGCTTCTTCTTCGCATCGGGCCAGCGGCGGACGGTCGCGACCACCACGACGCCGAGAACGGCGGTGACGACTCCGGCGACGAGTGCGACGAGGGGCCACGCAGTCGAGGTGGAGGAGTCGACGAGGGCGGCCACCGACTCCTGACCAGCGATCGCGGTCGCATTCGTGACGAGCGAGCCGCCCGCCCGCACCGGGTCTCCGAGCGCGGTCGACGCGGCCAGCACCACCGACCCTCCGAGGACGACCTGCAGCACGCCGAGTACCACCCGGAAGGCGGGGCCGGCGATGGCGAGGGCGGCGGCCAGAGCGAGACCCGCCAGGGCCAGCGCTGAGAGGGCGGGGGCGGCGACGGTGCCGACCACGTCGAGGGCCGCGCCGTCGCCGACCGTCGCGACGAGGGTGAGCGTGAACCAGGTCTGCGTGGAGGAGGTCAGCTCGAGCGCCGCGAGCAGGACGATCCCGAGGATCGCCGTCGACTTCAGGCGCCGGCCGGTCACGCGCTCACTCCCCCGGTACGACGTCGGCGACCGGATCGAGCGGGTCGACGTCGAAGCAGGCGTGCGCACCGGTGTGGCAGGCGGCTCCGATCTGCTCGACCTGCACCAGGAGGGTGTCGGCGTCGCAGTCGAGCGCTGCTCCGCGCACGTACTGGGCGTGCCCGGAGGTGTCGCCCTTCCGCCAGTACTCCTGACGCGAGCGCGACCAGAACGTCACGCGGCCCTCGGTGAGGGTGCGGCGGAGGGCCTCGCGATCCATCCAGCCCATCATCAGGACCTCGCGGCTGTCGTGCTGCTGGATGATCGCGGGCAGCAGGCCACTCGAGTCGAAGTGCGCGCGGTCGAGGACCTCGGTGAGGGCAGCGGGGGTCATCGTCGGATCTCGATCCCGGAGTCGTCGAGGGCGCGCTTCACGTCGCCGATCGTCAACTCGCGATTGTGGAAGACGGAGGCGGCGAGCACCGCGTCGGCGCCCGCCTCGATGGCGGGGGCGAAGTGCTCGACGGCGCCCGCGCCTCCGGAGGCGATCACCGGGACGGTGCTCAGCGCGCGCATGGCGGCGATCAGCTCGAGGTCGAAGCCCTGCTTGGTGCCGTCGGCGTCGATGGAGTTGACCAGGAGCTCGCCCGCGCCGCGCTCGACGGCCTCGGCCGCCCAGGCCAGGGCGTCGAGGGTGGTCTCGCGGCGACCGCCGTGGGTGGTGACGACGAATCCGGAGTCGGTCGCGTCGCTCCGCTTCACGTCGAGCGAGAGCACCAGCACCTGCGCCCCGAAGACGTCCGCGATCTCGCCGACCAGCTCGGGGCGGGCGATCGCCGCCGAGTTGACCCCGACCTTGTCGGCGCCGTGGGCGAGCAGGCGCGAGACGTCCTCGACGCCGCGCACTCCGCCTCCGACCGTGAGAGGGATGAAGACCTGCTCGGCGGTCGCGCGGACCACGTCGTAGGTGGTGGAGCGGTCGTCGACGGTCGCGGTGACGTCGAGGAACGTCAGCTCGTCGGCGCCCTGCTCGAAGTAGAGGCGCGCGAGCTCGACGGGGTCGCCCGCATCGCGCAGGTTCTGGAAGTTGACGCCCTTGACGACGCGCCCGGCGGCGACGTCGAGGCAGGGGATGACGCGGACGGCGAGGCTCACGACGCCTCCCCTAGAGACGCGCGGCGTGGATCGACGTGACGAGGATCGCGCGGGCGCCCAGGTCGTAGAGCCGGTCCATCACCTGGTTCATGTCGGCGCGGGTGACCATGACCCGCACGGCGAGCCACTCGGGGTCGTGCAGCGGCGACACGGTCGGCGACTCGAAACCGGGCGCGATGGCCGTCGCCTCCTCGAGCAGCGAGGCCGGGCAGTCGTAGTCGAGCAGCACGTACTCGCGCGCGACGAGCACGCCCTGGAGGCGGCGCAGCAGCACGGGGATGCCCGCCGGCTCGCCCGCGGCCGAGACCAGGACGGCGGTCGAGTCGAGGATCACGGGCCCGAAGATCTCGAGACCGGCCTTGCGGAGCGTGGTACCGGTCTCGACGACGTCGGCGATCACATCCGCGACCCCGAGCTGGATGGCCGACTCGACGGCACCGTCGAGGCGGATCAGAGTGACCTCGACGCCGTGCTCGCGGAGGAATCCGCCGACGAGGCCGGGGTAGCTGGTCGCGACGCGCAGGCCGTCGATCTGCTCGAGCGCCGTGTAGCGGCCGGCGGGGCCCGCGAAGCGGAACGTCGAGTTCGCGAAGCCCAGGCTCGCGATCTCCCGCGCCTCGGAACCGGAGTCGATGAGGAGATCCCGCCCCGTCACTCCGACATCGAGAGCGCCGGAGCCGACGTAGGTCGCGATGTCGCGCGGGCGGAGGTAGAAGAACTCCACCCCGTTGCGCTCGTCGACGACGTGCAGCTCCTTGGGGTCGCGGCGGCCGACGTAACCGGCCTCGGCCAGCATCTGACCGGCGGTCTCGGAGAGGGAGCCCTTATTGGGCACGGCCACGCGCAGGAGTGCGGTCGCGGCGGGAGGGGTGGTGGTCACAGCAGAAGGTCCTCGAGAACTCGACGGGGGTTCGGTGGGCACCGAATCGGTGGGCGCGGGCCGACCGGCGCGCGGCGCGTGCGGACGCGACGGCGCTGAACGACGGCGGACCGCGGGCAGCGGGCTCACAGATGCCGGTAGACGTCGGCGGTCGACAGGCCCTTCGCCAGCATCAGCACCTGGAGGTGGTAGAGCAGCTGCGAGATCTCCTCGGCGGTGCGCTCGTCGCCCTCGTACTCGGCGGCCATCCAGACCTCGGCGGCCTCCTCGACGATCTTCTTGCCGATGAAGTGCACTCCGGCATCGAGCTCGCGGACGGTGCCCGAGCCCTCGGGGCGCGCGGCGGCCTTCTCGCCCAGCTCAGCGAAGAGGTCGTCGAAAGTTTTCACCGGGGAAGTCTATACGGCGCGGGTGGCGGGGCGGCGCGGGTGGGTCAGTGGCGGTGCAGGTGCGCCGTGGCGGTGTCGCGCAGCGCGGCGATGGCCGCCTCGGGGTCGTCGGCGCCGAAGACCGCCGAGCCGGCGACGAAGGTGTCGGCGCCCGCCTCGGCGGCGATCTCGATGGTGCCGGGGGCGATGCCTCCGTCGACCTGGAGCCAGACGTCGAGGCCGGTGCGGTCGACGACGGCGCGAAGGGCGTGGAGCTTCGGCATCGTCTCGGCCTTGAACGACTGGCCGCCGAAGCCGGGCTCGACCGTCATCACGAGCACCTGGTCGAACTCGGGCAGCAGCTCGAGGTAGTCGTCGACCGGGGTGCCGGGCTTGAGGGCGATGCCCGCGCGCGAGCCGATCCCGCGGAGGCGGCGCGCCAGGGCGACCGCATCGTGCGCGGCCTCGGCATGGAAGGTGACGGAGTAGGCGCCCGTCTCGGCGTACCCCGGCGCCCAGCGGTCGGGGTCGTCGATCATCAGGTGCACGTCGAGCGGGCGCGGCGACACCTCCTGCAGGCGCTGCACCATCGGCAGGCCGAACGTGAGGTTCGGCACGAAGTGGTTGTCCATCACGTCGACGTGCACCAGATCGGCCGTCGAGATCCGCTGCAGTTCCGCCTCGAAGTTGACGAAGTCGGCGGACAGGATGCTGGGGTTGATCCGTGCGGGCATGGCTCCCAGCCTAGGCGCGGCGCCCCGTACCCCTCATCCCGCGAGATGCCACTTGAGTACGCGACACGCCGAGAAACGCGTACCGAAGTGGCATCTCGCGGAGCAGATCAGGGGTCAGGTGCGGCGCAGGACCTGGATGAACATCGCGTCGGTGCCGTGGCGGTGCGGCCAGAGCTGCACGTGCGAGGCACCCTCGCCGAGCGGGAGCGGCTCGCGGGTGAGCGTGCGGAGGATCGCGGGAGTGTCCAGCGGCTCGAGCGCGCCCGGGTGGCGCTCCTCGGCCAGGGCGAGGACCCGACGGGTCTCGCCCAGGTGCGGCGAGCAGGTGACGTAGGCGAGCAGTCCACCCGGCGCGAGCGCCTCGAGCGCGGCGTCGAGCAGCTCGCCCTGCAGCTCGGCCAGCTGCGCGACGTCGGCGGCCGACTTGCGCCAGCGCGCCTCCGGCCGGCGCCGCAGCGCACCGAGGCCCGTGCAGGGCGCGTCGAGCAGGATGCGGTCGAAGGCACCAGGGTGCTCGCAACCGATGTCGCGGCCGTCGCCGACGCGCACCTCGACCGACGGATCGACGGCCGCCAGCGCCTGGCGCACCAGACCGGCGCGCCCCGGGACCACCTCGTTGGCGAGGAGCGTCGCTCCCCCACCGCGCGCCTCCGCCGCGAGCAGCGCGGCCTTGCCGCCGGGGCCCGCGCAGAGATCGAGCCAGCGCTCGCCCGGTTCGATCGGGCGCGCCCGCGACAGTGCGAGTGCGGCCAGCTGCGAGCCCTCGTCCTGCACGCGGACGCGACCCTCGTGGACCGCGGGGAACGCCTCCGGGTCGCCGCCGGTGCTCACCAGGCCCACGGGCGAGTAGCGGTCGGCCTCGGCGTCGGGCAGCTCGGCGGCGTCGGCGAGACCGGGCAGCGCCACCAGGTTCACCCGGGGGGCGGCGTTGTCGGAGGCGAGCAGCGCGTCGAGCTCGTCGGCCGCGCCCTCCGCGGCGAGGGCACGGCGCAGGGCCTTCACGATCCAGACGGGGTGCGAGCTCAGCGCGGCGAGGCGGTCGTCGCCGGAGGTGGCCGCGGCCGAGACGCGCTCGCGCCACTCCTCCGGGCTCGAGCGCGAGACGGTGCGCAGCACGGCGTTGGCGAAGGCCACCGCCCCGCGCGACGAGCCGGCCGCGACGAGCGCGACGCTCTCGTTGACGGCGGCGTGCGCGGCGACGCGGGTGCCGAGGAGCTGGTGCACGCCCAGGCGCAGGGCGTCGAGCACGGGTGCATCGATCGCCTCGACGCCGCGGCCCGCCGCGAGGGCGATGACGCGGTCGTAGTAGCCGGAGAGGCGCAGGGTGCCGTAGCAGAGCTCGGTCGCGAGGCCCGCGTCGGAGGGCGTGAGCGCGGCGACGCGGATCCGCGCGGGGAGCACCAGGTTCGCGTATGCGTCGGAGCCGCTCACGGCGAGGAGGACGTCGTAGGCGACCTGCCGCGCCGGGGACACCGCGCTCACGCGAGCACCGTGCTCTCGCGCAGCCCCCGCGCCCAGGCGGCGCCGGCCATCGGGTTCTTGCCCGCGGGCTGCACGCTCACGAGCTCGACGGAGCCGTCGGCGGTGCCCACCAGCGCGCGGCCGGAGTCGAGGCGCACCTCTCCGGGAGCGAGCGATGGGGCGTCCACCACGGGTCGCAGCGCCAGGATCTTCAGGCGGGCGTCTCCGGCGGCGGTGGAGGCGCCGGGCTCGGGCGTCACTCCGCGCACGAGGGCGAGCAGCCGCGACGACGGGGCGCTCCAGTCGAGGCGCCCGTCGGTGACGTCGAGCTTGGGCGCGAGGGTGACCTCCCCCCGCTGCGGAACGGCGATCGCCCGCCCCGCCGCGAGGTCGTCGACCACCGACACGGTGAGCACGGCGCCCGAAGCGGCCAGCGCGTCGAGCAGCTCACCGGCCGAGCGGTCGGCGACCTCCTCCGTGATCTCGGCGAAGACGTCTCCGGCGTCGAGCTCGGCGACCAGCTGGAACACGCTGGCGCCGATCGGCGACTCCCCCGCCATCAGCGCGCGCTGCACCGGCGCTGCGCCCCGCCAGCGCGGCAGCAGCGAGAAGTGCAGGTTGATCCAGCCGAGCCGCGGCACCGCCAGGAGGCGCGCCCGCACCAGCCCGCCGTACGCGACGATCACGCCGAGGTCGGGCTCGAGCGCCGCGATCCGGTCGGTGACCGTCTCGTCGAGGCGGTTCGCCCGGATCACCGGGAGGCCGAGCTCGTCGGCGGCGGTCGCGACCGGCGAGGGCGTGAGCACGCGCTTGCGGCCGACGGGAGCGTCCTCGCGCGTCACGACCGCGAGCACCTCGTGATCGGAGGCGGCGAGGGCGCGCAGAGTCGGGACGGCGGCGGCCGGGGTGCCGGCGAAGACGAGGCGCACGGGGGGCTCCAGGGATCAGAGGATGTCGGGATCGTCGAGACGCACGCGGAGCTTGGGGGCCGGGCGGAAGCGGCCGGGCGTGGTGGGCGGGCGGCGGCGACGGGTGGCGTTGCGGATGACCGCGGCCCGGAGGCGCGCGGCCACCTCTGCTCCGCGAGCGTAGTCGAAGCGCACGATCGCCCGGACGGAGCCGTCCTCGAGGCCGACCGGCCCGAGCACCTCGTGGCGGTCGATCGCGTCGAGCGTGTCGAGCGCCTCCTCGACCGCGTGGGCGTCGCCGCTGACGGTCGCGAGCCGCACGGCCGGCGGGAATCGCAGCGAGCGACGCTCGACCAGCTCGCCGCGGAGGTACTCGGCCTGCCGCCAGGTCGCGAGCGCGGTCGCGAGGCGGCCGCCGACGCCGACCAGCAGCACGGGGGCTCCGGGGCGGGCGAGCGCGGCGGCGTTCGACCAGGTGCGGAGGGCGTCGTCGGCGACGCGCAGGCTCTCGCGCGCGAGCATCCGCTCGCCGTCGAGCAGGAGGACGGCGTGGTAGCCGCCGTCGGCCCGGGGCTCGGCGCCCTTGGTGGCCACCACGAGTGCGGGCTCGTCCGGGAGCGTCAGCACGGGCCGCTGGCCGTCGGCGACGACGACCTTCACGCCGGGGAACGCCCGCCCGAGCTCCTCGGCCGTGCGCCCCGCGCCGAGGGTGACCAGTCGGAGCGACGTGGCCTCGCAGACAGTGCAGGTCCACTCCGCCGCGATCAGCCCGCACCAGCCGCAGCTCGGCCGCGCGCCGGCCGAGTGCACGCCGAGCGGGCCCTGGCAGCGGTTGCAGCGCGCCACGGTGCGGCAGCGCGCGCACGCGACGACCGGGGCGTAGCCGGGGCGCGCGACCTGGACGAGCACCGGGCCGGAGTCGAGGCCGAGCCGCGCCTGCCGCCACGCCGACGACGGGATCCGCGCGGCCGCGTCGTGCTCGTCGGCCGCGGACTGCTGAGCCGTCGGGACCACGTGCGGCCGCTTCGACGGCCGCGGTGCGACCTCGGCGGCGAAGCCGATCTCGACGAGCCGCTCGACGTCGACCGTCCGGGTGTTGCCGAGCAGCACCAGGCCGGCTCCGCTCTGCTCCTGGCGCACCAGGGCGACGTCGCGGGCGTGCGCGTACGGAGTGAGCGGCTCGGCGAACAGCGGATCTCCGTCGTCCCAGAGCGCGATCAGCCCGAGGGAGGAGGAGGGCGCGTAGACGACGGAGCGGTTGCCGACGATGACCCGGGGACCCGGCCGGAGGCAGCTGAGGAACGCGGTGTAGCGCGCGGCGCCCTTCTGCCGGGCATCGAGTCGCACCACCGCCTGCGCAGGGACCGTCTCGGCGAGGGCCAGCTCGAGCTGCTCCTGATCGCGGTAGTCGGGCACGGCGAGGATCGCGTCGCGACCCGACGCCAGCGTGTCGCGGGCGAGCTCGGCGAGCGTGAGGGCCCAGCCGCCGACCCAGGCACCCGACTCGAGCCGTACCGGGGTCGGCACGGCGGCGACCGCCAGCCGGCCGCCGTCGCTCAGCGACGAGAAGGCGTCTGCCGGGTATCCGGAGACACCCCCCGCCTCGATCGGAGGCTGCTCCTGCGTCGGCTCGGCCGCGACGAACGCGCGCTCGACCCGCACGTGCCGGCGCGGGACCGCGAGGCGCAGCACATCGCTCGCCCCACCGGAGGCGCGATCGGCCACCCTCCGCGCGAGCGCCCAGACCTCGGGCGTCAGCACCGGCAGCGGAGACACGAGCTCCTCGATCTCACTCAGCGCGCCGACGTGCTCCGAGCCCTCGCCGACCTCGACGACGAAGGCGTCCGAGATCCGCCCGCCCGTCCGGAGTGGGACGCGCACCCTGACCCCCGGCCGCACCTCGGCCCGCATCGCCTCGGGGACGGCGTAGTCGAGCAGCCGATCGAGCTGGGGCAGGGGCGAGTCGAGCAGCACCCGCGCGACGGCGCCCGACGGAGGAGCCTCCGCAGGGTCGACGCCCGCCACCGCCGCGCTCGCTACGACAGACCCGCGGCGGAGCGGAGGTCGTCGACCCGGTCGAGACGCTCCCAGGTGAAGTCGGGCAGCTCGCGACCGAAGTGACCGTAGGCCGAGGTCTGGGAGTAGATCGGGCGGAGGAGGTCGAGCGCGTGGATGATCGCGGCGGGGCGCAGATCGAAGACCGAGCGGATCGACTCGGTGATCAGCTCGTCCGACACGGTTCCGGTGCCGAAGGTCTCGACGTAGAGGCCGACGGGAGCCGCCTTGCCGATCGCGTAGGCGACCTGCACCTCCAGGCGCGAGGCGAGGCCTGCGGCGACCGCGTTCTTGGCGACCCAGCGCATGGCGTACGCCGCCGAGCGGTCGACCTTCGACGGGTCCTTGCCCGAGAAGGCGCCGCCGCCGTGGCGGGAGGCTCCGCCGTAGGTGTCGACGATGATCTTGCGGCCGGTGAGCCCGGCGTCGCCCTGCGGTCCGCCGATCTCGAAGCGGCCGGTCGGGTTGATGAGCAGGCGCACCGCGGAGGAGTCGAGGTCGACGGTCTCGAGGACGGGGCGGATCACGTGCGCCTCGACGTCGGCGTGGATCTGCTCGGTGCTCACGTGCTCGGCGTGCTGGGTCGAGAGGACGACCGTGTCGATGGACCGCGGGGTCGTTCCCTCGTAGCCGATGGTGACCTGGGTCTTGCCGTCGGGGCGGAGGTAGTCGAGCTCACCCGACTTGCGGACGGCGGCGAGGCGCTCGGCCAGGCGGTGCGAGAGCCAGCTGGGCAGGGGCATGTACTGGGGGGTCTCGTCGGTCGCGAAGCCGAACATCAGACCCTGGTCGCCCGCACCCTGGCGGTCGAACGCATCGTCGTCGGCGGTGTCGGTGCGCACCTCGAGGGCGGTGTCGACTCCGGCGGCGATCTGGGGCGACTGCTGGCCGATCGACACCGAGACGCCGCACGAGCGCCCGTCGAAGCCCTTCTCGGAGGAGTCGTAGCCGATCTCGACGATCGTGTCGCGGACGATCGCGGGGATCTCGACGTAGCCCGAGGTCGAGACCTCGCCGGCGACGTGCACGAGTCCGGTGGTCACCAGCGTCTCGACGGCGACCCTGCTGTGCGGGTCCTCGCGGAGCAGGGCGTCGAGGATGCGATCCGAGATCTGGTCGCAGATCTTGTCGGGGTGGCCCTCGGTCACGGACTCGGAGGTGAACAGGCGGAGGGGACCGGAGGTCATGGTGTCAGCGTCTCTCTTCGTGCCGGATCGTGTCGTGCCTGGTCGTGCCGTCGTGCCTGGTCTTCTCGTCGTGCCCGATCGTCTCGCGGCTCCCGGGAGCGGAGTCGTCACGCGCGGATGCGCGAGGACAGGGCGGCTCGGAGCGCCGACGACGCGCTGCGGGACCGACCCGTCGGACGAGCGGGGCGTCGGTCAGCGCGCGACCACGTCGAGGACGCGATCGGCGACCGACGACTTGGTGCCGGAAGCCTCGATCACTATATCTCCGGCCCGATCGAGGACCACGACGGCGTTGCTGTCGCTCTGGAAGCCCTCGGTCCAGCCCACCCTGTTGAGGACGAGCAGATCGCAGCCCTTGCGCGCGATCTTGGCGCGGCCCAGCTCGAGCATCGCCTCGCGGTCGGGCTCGGTCTCGGCGGCGAAGCCCACGATGAGCTGGCCGTCGGTCTTAGCGGCCGAGATCTCGGCCAGGATGTCGGGGTTCTTGATCAGCTCGAGGACCAGGCGGTCGCCCTGCTGCTCCTTCTTGATCTTCGACTCGGCAACGCTCGCGGGCCGGTAGTCGGCGACCGCGGCGGCCATGACGACGATGTCGGCGTCCGGCACCGCGGCGAGGACCGCCTCCCGCAGCTCGAGGGCCGTGCCGACGGTGCTCACCTCGACGCCGCTCGGCGCCTCGATGTCGAGGTTCGCGGCGATGACGCGCACCTGGGCACCCCGCGCCGCAGCGGCCGCAGCGAGCGCGACGCCCTGCCTGCCGCTGGAGCGGTTGCCGACGAAGCGGACCGGATCGAGCGGCTCGCGGGTGCCCCCCGCGGTGACGAGGACGCGGAGCCCCTCGAGGTCGCGGCGGGCACCGGTCGATCGGGCGTGCACCGCGAGGGCCTCGGCGACGATCGTCGCGGGCTCCTCCATGCGGCCCGCGCCGGAGTCGGTGCCGGTGAGCTGGCCGACGGCCGGGCCGACGACGTGCACTCCCCGGGAGCGGAGGGTCGCCACGTTGGCGACGGTCGCAGCATTGGCCCACATCTCGGTGTGCATCGCGGGCGCGACGACGAGAGGAGCCGTGGAGGCGAGCACGGTGTTGCCGAGCAGGTCGTCGGCGAGGCCGGTCGCGAGCTTGGCGAGCGTGTGCGCGGTCGCCGGAGCGATCACGATCAGGTCGGCCGCCTGGCCGATCGCGACGTGGCGGACCTCGGCGACACCCTCGTAGAGCTCGGTGTGCACGGCGTTGCGGGAGATCGCCTCGAGGGTGGGCTTCCCCACGAAGCGCAGGGCGGCCTCGGTGGCCACGACGTGGACGTCGTGACCCTCGAGGACCAGCGCGCGCACGACTCCGACGGCCTTGTAGGCGGCGATGCCGCCGGTGATCCCGACGACGACGTTCAGCCGCCGCACGGCCTTCCGCGAGGTGCGCACCCGGCCGTGCTACTCGGCCAGCGGGGTGGCGACGAGCTTGTCCTCGTTGATCTCGTGGAGGGCGACCGAGAGCGGCTTGTCGTCGATGGTCGAGTCGACCAGCGGGCCGACGTTGTCGAACAGGCTGCCCTCGTGGAGGTCGGCGTAGTAGTCGTTGATCTGGCGCGCGCGCTTGGAGGCGAAGATCACGAGCGCGTACTTCGAGTCGACCTTCGAGAGCAGCTCGTCGATGGGCGGGTCGATGATGCCGAGGTTGTTGGCCATGGTGTCTCCTTGTTGGGCTTGTCAGCGCTGTTCGCATGAGCACTGCCTGGCGCCTGAGCGCCGATCTGCGGCTCCGGGGCGGCACGACGAGCGGTGCCTGGGGGCGTGAACCCTGCGGCGGCCGGGGCGTCGGCCCGGAGGTGGTCGGTGGCCCCGGTCTCAGCGACCCGTGTCGGCGGGTGCGCCGTCGGCACGAGGCGACATCAATTCTACGACCTCGCGGGCCGCTTCGGGCACGGTGCTGTTCACCACGGCGAAATCGAACTCGTCCTGCGCCGCGAGCTCGACGCGTGCGGTGGCGAGCCGGCGCTCCTGCTCCTCGGCACTCTCGGTGCCCCGGCCGACGAGACGGCGCACCAATTCGTCCCAGCTGGGCGGCAGGAGGAAGACGAGCCGGGCGTCAGGCATCCGCTCGCGGACCTGCCGCGCGCCCTGGATGTCGATCTCGAGCATCACCTGGCGGCCCTGGGCGAGTGCCGAGTCGATCGGGCCCCGCGGCGTGCCGTAGCGGTAGGCGTTGTGCACGGTGGCGTACTCGAGGAACTCCCCCGCCTCGACCATCCGGTCGAACGCGGCGTCGTCGACGAAGTAGTAGCTCACCCCGTCGACCTCGCCGGGACGCGGCGAACGGGTGGTGGCCGACACCGAGAGCAGCACGTCGGGGTAGTTCTCGCGGATGTAGGTCGAGACGGTGCCCTTGCCGACCGCGGTCGGGCCCGCGAGCACGACGAGGCGGTTGCGCTCGGTGCGGCGCTGGCGCGACTCCCGCTGCTCGAGGAACCCGTGCAGGCCCTCGACCTGGCGACGGCCCAGCCCGCCGAGCCGCTTCGACGGCGCGATCTGCAGCTGCTCCATCACGCGCGGGGTCTTGACCACTCCGAGCGCGGGCACGGAGCGCAGCAGCTCGCTGACGCGCATCCGCCCTTCGACACCGGTCGGGTCGGCCTGGGCCGCAGCGAGCACCGCGGTGGCGGCGCGGGTCCCGGTGGCGACGTCCTTCTTGACCTCGGCGCGGGCGCGGCGCGCGGCGATCGCAGCGGCCGAGGCGGCCCGGCGGTCGACCTCGGGCGGACTCGGGCGGCGTCCGGCGGGCGCAGTGCCGGATGCCTCGACGCTCGGCGCGTCGACGCTCTGGGGGCTGGCGGTTTCAGCGGACAAGGGTCTCCTGGATGTGTGTGGCGCGTCGGTCGATCTCGGCGGCGATCCCCTGGGGGCCCGCTCCGAGGACACTGCGCGACTCGCTCACGATCGTCGCCGCGACCAGCTCGCCGAACAGCCGCGACGCGTCCGCGACCGCCGCGCCCTGGTGGCCGAAGCCGGGCGCCAGCACCGGGAGTGCGGGCCGCAGGAGCGAGGCGGTGTCGATGCCGTAGTCGCCGAGGGCGACCGTGGCCCCGAGCACGACGCCGATCGAGCCGATCGGCGAGCGCGTGTGTCCCTCGTTCCAGGATGCCACGTCGGCCAGTACCGCGCTGGCCAGGGCGGATCCCCTTCGGGGGCCGTCCTGGACGATCGCGCGCTGGATCGGCGCCGCCTCCGCGTTGGAGGTCGCGGCGAGGACGAACACGCCCTTGCCCGTCTCCTCGGCCAGCGCGAGCATCCCGTCGAGCGAGCCGAGCCCCTGGTAGGCCGCCGCCGTCATGGCATCGGCCTCGAGCGGCGAGCCCGGCCGGAGCCACGCCTCGGCATAGGCCGTGACGCTCGTGCCGATGTCGCCGCGCTTGACGTCGGCGATGACCAGGAGGCCCGCCGCCCGCGCATCGGCGAGCACCCGTTCGAGCGCACGGTAGCCGGCCGACCCGTGGCGCTCGAAGAACGCCACCTGCGGCTTGACGATGCCCGCGCGGCCGGCCGCCGCCTCCACGACGGCGCGGCCGAAGCTCTCGAGGCCGGGCGCGTCGTCGGAGAGGCCCCACGCGTCGAGCAGGAACGCGTGCGGATCGATCCCCACGCAGAGCTGCCCGTGCGCGGCGAACGCCCGCTCGAGCCGAGCCCCGAAGGAGACCGCTCCGGACGAGGTCACGCCGTGCGCTCCGCCCGGCGCAGCGCGTAGTCCTGCAGGCTCGTCACCTCGAACGGCTCGGCGGCGGCATCGAGAGAGGCCACGGCGGCCGCCAGCTGGGCGATCGTGGTGAAGAGCGGCTTGTCGGCGGCCACCGCGGCCGCGCGGATCTCGTAGCCGTCGGCTCGGGAGGCGCCTCCGCTCGGCGTGTTGATCACCACGTCGACCTCGTCGCGGCTCACGAGCTCGACGATCGACGGCGCGTCGTCGACCGCCTCCTCGCTGTACTTGCGCACGACGCGGGCCTGGATGCCGTTGCGGTTGAGCACCTCCGCAGTGCCCTGGGTCGCGAGGATCTCGAAGCCGAGCTGGCGGAGCCGGAGCGCCGGGAGCACGATCGCGCGCTTGTCGCGGTCGGCCACCGAGATGAACACGGTGCCGCTCGCGGGCATGCCGCCGTAGGCCGCGTCCTGGCTCTTGGCGAAGGCGCGCGGGAAGTCGCGGTCGATGCCCATGACCTCACCGGTCGAGCGCATCTCGGGGCCGAGCAGCGAGTCGACGATCTGGCCGTCCTTGGTGCGGAAGCGCTTGAAGGGCAGGACAGCCTCCTTCACCGCGATCGGCGAGTCCATCGGCACATCGGATCCGTCGCGCTCCGGCAGCAGGCCCTCGGCCTTGAGCTCGGCGATCGTCTCGCCGACCATCAGGCGCGAGGCGGCCTTCGCGAGCGGGATGCCCAGTGCCTTCGAGACGAACGGCACGGTGCGCGAGGCGCGCGGGTTGGCCTCGAGGACGTAGAGCACGCCCTGGCCGATCGCGAACTGCACGTTGAGCAGCCCGCGCACGCCGATGCCCTGCGCGATCGCGAGGGTCGCCTCGCGCACGCGGTCGATCTGCGTGCGGCCGAGGGTCACGGGGGGCAGGGTGCACGCCGAGTCGCCGGAGTGGATGCCGGCCTCCTCGATGTGCTCCATCACACCGCCGATGTAGAGCTGCTCGCCGTCGTAGAGCGCATCGACATCGATCTCGATCGCGTCGTCGAGGAAGCGGTCGACCAGCAGCGGGTGCGTGGCGTCGATGATGCCCTGGTCGGCCATCCGGTCGAAGTAGTCCTCGAGCTGGTCGGTGCCGTAGACGATCTCCATGCCGCGCCCGCCGAGGACGAACGACGGGCGCACGAGCACGGGGAAGCCGATGCCCGCCGCGACCTCGAGGGCGCCGGCCAGATCGGTCGCAGTGCCGTTCTTGGGAGCGAGCAGGCCCGCCTCGTCGAGGATCCGCGAGAACGCGCCGCGCTCCTCCGCGAGATCGATGGCCGCGGGGCTCGTGCCGAGGATCGGCACACCGGCCGCCTCGAGCCCGCCCGCGAGGTTCAGCGCCGTCTGGCCGCCGAGTTGCACGACGACGCCGACGAGCTCGCCCGACTGCGACTCGGCGTGGATGACCTCGAGCACGTCCTCGAGCGTGAGCGGCTCGAAGTAGAGGCGGTCGGAGGTGTCGTAGTCGGTCGAGACCGTCTCGGGGTTGCAGTTGATCATGATCGTCTCGTAGCCGGCCGCCGAGAGCGCGAACGAGGCGTGCACGCAGGAGTAGTCGAACTCGACTCCCTGCCCGATGCGGTTGGGGCCCGAGCCGAGGATGACGACCTTGCGGCGGTCGGCCGCGACGACCTCGGTCTCCTCGTCGTACGAGGAGTAGTGGTACGGAGTGAGCGCCGGGAACTCCCCCGCGCAGGTGTCGACGGTCTTGTAGACCGGTCGGACGTCGAGCTCGTAGCGGGTGCGGCGCACCTCGGCCTCGTCGAGCCCTCGCAGCTCGGCGATCTGGACGTCCGAGAAGCCGTGGTCCTTCGCCAGGCGCAGGACGCCGGCGTCGAGCGACGGGTGCTCGCGGACGAGGTCGGCGATCTCGTTGATCAGCACGATCTGGTCGAGGAACCACGGGTCGATCTTCGTCGCCTCGAACGCCTGCTCGATGCTCGCGCCCGCGCGCAGCGCCTGCTGCACAGTGACGATGCGGCCGTCGGTCGGGGTCTTCGAGACCTCGAGCAGCTCGTCGACCGAGCGCGACTCGGCGCCCCAGTGGAACGAGGAGCCGCGCTTCTCGAGCGAGCGGAGCGCCTTCTGCAGGGCCTGCGCGTAGTTGCGGCCGATCGCCATCGCCTCGCCGACCGACTTCATGGTCGTGGTGAGGGTCGGATCCGCGGCCGGGAACTTCTCGAAGGCGAAGCGGGGCACCTTGACGACCACGTAGTCGAGGGTCGGCTCGAAGCTCGCGGGCGTCACCTTCGTGATGTCGTTGGGGATCTCGTCGAGTCGGTAGCCGATCGCGAGCTTGGCGGCGATCTTGGCGATCGGGAAGCCGGTGGCCTTCGACGCGAGCGCCGAGGAGCGCGAGACCCGGGGGTTCATCTCGATCACGATGATGCGGCCGTCGGCCGGGTCGACCGCGAACTGGATGTTGCAGCCGCCGGTGTCGACGCCGACGTCGCGGATGATCTGGATGCCGATGTCGCGCATCTTCTGGTACTCGCGGTCGGTCAGCGTCAGCGCGGGGGCGACGGTGATCGAGTCTCCGGTGTGCACGCCGACGGGGTCGACGTTCTCGATCGAGCAGACCACCACGACGTTGTCGGCCGTGTCGCGCATCAGCTCGAGCTCGTACTCCTTCCAGCCGAGGATCGACTCCTCGAGGAGCACCTCGGTGGTCGGGCTCTGGTGCAGGCCGTCGCCGACCATGCGCACGAGCTCCTCGCGGGTGTAGGCAAAGCCGGACCCGAGGCCGCCCATGGTGAACGAGGGGCGGATGACGAGCGGGTAGCCGAGGTCCTCGGCGAACTCCACCGCCTCCTCCACTGTGTGCGCGATGTACGACTTGGCCACACCGGCGCCGGCATCGAGCACGAGCTGCTTGAAGATCTGGCGGTCCTCGCCGCGGTTGATCGCCTCGAAGCTCGCGCCGATCAGCTCGACGTCGTACTTCTCGAGGATCCCGAGGTCGTGCAGCTGGATCGCGGCGTTCAGCGCGGTCTGGCCGCCGAGGGTCGGCAGGATCGCGTCCGGCCTCTCCTTGGCGATGATCGCCTCGATGGCCTTCGGCGTGATCGGCTCGACGTAGGTCGCATCGGCGAAGTCGGGGTCGGTCATGATCGTCGCCGGGTTCGAGTTGACGAGGATGACGCGGACGCCCTCCTCGCGCAGCACGCGGCAGGCCTGGGTGCCCGAGTAGTCGAACTCGACCGCCTGGCCGATGACGATGGGGCCGGAGCCGATGACGAGGACGCTCGTGATGTCTTCTCTGCGGGGCATCAGTTCTGGTCTCCGGAGTCGATAGCGGTGGTGGAAGCGGGGACGGCGCCGCCCTGCTCGGCCGTGCGCTGCACGACCATGGCGCGGAAGCGGTCGAAGAGGTAGTTGGAGTCGTGCGGGCCGGCCGCCGCCTCCGGGTGGTACTGGACCGAGAAGGCGGGGATGTCGAGGCAGCGCAGGCCCTCGACGACCGAGTCGTTGAGGCTGTAGTGGCTGACCTCGACGCGGCCGAAGCCCTCCGGCGAGTCGAGCTCGCCCTCGATGGGCGCGTCGACCGCGAAGCCGTGGTTCTGCGCCGTGATCTCGACGCGACCGGTGAGCTTGTCGAGCACCGGCTGGTTGATCCCGCGGTGGCCGAACGGCAGCTTGTACGTGCCGAAGCCGAGCGCGCGGCCGAGCAGCTGGTTGCCGAAGCAGATCCCGAAGAACGGCAGGTCGGCGCGCAGCGTGGTGCGCAGCAGCTCGACGTGGCGGTCGGACGCCTCCGGGTCGCCGGGGCCGTTCGAGAAGAACAGCGCGGAGGGGTCGAGCTCGAGCACCTGCTCGGCCGTCACCGACTCGGGCAGCACGTGCACGTCGAAGCCGCGCTCCGAGAGGTAGTTGACGGTCGAGGTCTTGACGCCCAGGTCGATGACGGCGACGGAGCCCACCCGCTCGCCCTGTGCGGGCACGGTGTACTGCTCATCGGTCGAGACCGCGGAGGAGAGGTTCTGCCCCTCCATCTGCGCACCGCCGAGCACCAGGGCGAGCTGCTCGTCGGCCGGCAGGGCGAGGTCGTCCCCCGAGAAGACACCGGAGCGCATCGAGCCGGCCGAGCGGATGTGGCGGGTGATCGCCCGGGTGTCGACACCCGAGATGCCCACGATGCCGTCGGACTCGAGGTCGTCGTCGAGTGAGCGCTGCGCGCGGAAGTTGGAGACCACGCGCGAGGGGTCGCGGACCACGTAGCCGGCGACCCAGATGCGGCGCGACTCCCTGTCGTCGTCGTTGGTCCCGGTGTTGCCGATGTGCGGGGCGGTCTGCACGACGATCTGCCCGGCGTAGGACGGGTCGGTGAGCGTCTCCTGGTACCCGGTCATGCCGGTCGCGAAGACGATCTCACCGAGCGTGCGGCCGCGCGCGCCGTAGGCCTGACCCGAGAATCGTCGCCCGTCCTCGAGGACGAGGACGGCGGTGGGTTCGGTGCTGAGGCGTGTGGTTGGCACGGACTAGGAGCCCTTCTGGGTCGGTGTGGCGTCGCCGTCGGCGACAGGGGAACGGGGGGTCTCGGGGCCGGCGAGCCGGCGGATCTCGGCGACGAGGTGCGCGCGCAGACTCGGCTCGGCGACGCGGAGGTAGCTGTCGACCGTCTCGTCGCCGCGGGGCGACCAGGAGACGACGAGCAGCCCGCCCTCCTCGACCGCGCGGTCGATCACGTAGCTGCCCTCGCCGGCACCGCGGAGCAGCGCGGCCGGGATGACCGTCTCGCGCTCGCCGACGGGGGCGATCACGACTCCGCGCTCGTGCAGGCGCAGCGTCGAGCGCCCGCGGAAGCCGAGGCCGGGCAGGACGACGCGCTCGAGGGGCTGCTCGAAGCGGGTGGTGGCCACATAGGGCAGCTCGACCGCCTCGACCTCGGCGCCGAGCGTCGAGGAGGGCACGGCCTCGGGTGCGAGGGACGCCGAGCGTCGTCGGCGCGCGCGCCACGACAGGATCATGCCGCCGAAGACCAGCAGGAGGAGGACGACGAAGGCGATCGTGACGACTGTCCTATCCACGAGCGGACCTCGCCGCCTCGGCGACCGTCGACGCGTCGACCAGTCCGCCGTCGAGGACGGTGGGGACGCCGCGGTGCAGGGTCGCGACGACGCGTCCCGGGAGCTCGCGGCCGAGGTAGGGCGAGTTGACGCTGCGGCCGCGGAGGTCCTCGGTCGAGAAGCGGCGGCGCACCTCCGGGTCGTAGAGCACCACGTTCGCGGGGGCGCCGACCGAGAGGCCGCGGTCGTAGCCGTCGAGTCGGCCGATGCGGGCGGGCGCGGAGGAGAGCACGCGGGCGACATCCGGCCACGACAGCCTGCCGTCGTCGACGACCGCGGCGTGCACGACGCTCAGCGCACTCTCGAGGCCGACCATCCCGAAGGCGGCAGCATCCCACTCGCAGTCCTTCGCCTCGACCGGGTGCGGGGCGTGGTCGGTCGCGACGATGTCGATCGTGCCGTCGGCGAGGGCCTCGCGCAGGGCGAGCACGTCCTCGTCTCGGCGCAGCGGCGGGTTGACCTTGAAGCGGGCGTCGTACGCGGCTCCGTCGTGCCCTCGGCCGGCAACCAGCTGCTCGCTGAGCAGGAGGTGGTGCGGCGTGACCTCGGCGGTCACGTCGATCCCCCGGGCCTTCGCCCAGCGGATCACGTCGACCGAGCCGGCCGTCGAGACGTGGCAGACGTGCAGGCGCGAGCCGACGTGCTCGGCGAGGAGCACATCGCGGGCGATGATCGCCTCCTCGGCCACGGCGGGCCAGCCCTGCAGGCCGAGCGCGCTCGAGACGGCGCCCTCGTTCATCTGCGCGCCGACGGTGAGGCGCGGCTCCTGCGCGTGCTGGGCGACGACTCCGTCGAACGCCTTCACGTACTCGAGCGCGCGGCGCATCAGCAGCGCGTCGGACACGCACTTGCCGTCGTCCGAGAAGACGCGGACGGCGGCGCGGCTGCGGGCCATCGCGCCGAGCTCGGCGAGCGACTCCCCCGCGAGGCCGACGGTGACGGCGCCGATCGGCCGGACGGTGGCGTAGCCCGCGTCCTCACCCAGGCTCTGGACCTGCTCGACCACGCCGGCCGTGTCCTGCACCGGTGAGGTGTTGGCCATCGCGAAGACAGCGGTGAACCCTCCGGCCGCGGCGGCACGCGTCCCGGTCAGCACGGTCTCGCTCTGCTCGAAACCGGGCTCGCGGAGGTGGGTGTGCAGGTCGACGAGACCGGGCAGCGCGAGCAGGCCGTCGGCGTCGATCACGCGGGCGCCGCTCGAGTCGAGGTCGGTGCCGATCTCAACGATCACGCCGCCGTCGATCAGGACGTCGGCCGTGGACTGGTCGGCGAGCGTCGCTCCCGAGATCAGGGTTCGGTTCGCGCCGTGGCTCATCAGTAGACCTCCCGTTCGCCGGACAGCAGCAGGTAGAGCGCGGCCATCCTGACGGAGACCCCGTTCGCGACCTGTTCGAGCACCGTGGAGCGGCTCGAATCGGCGGCGGCCGAGGAGATCTCGACGCCCCTGTTCATGGGTCCGGGGTGCATGACGATGGTATCCGGGCCGAGACGGGCGAGCCGCTCGTCGTCGAGTCCCCAGATCCGTGCGTACTCGCGGCCGTTGGGGAAGAAGCCGCTCGACATCCGCTCGAGCTGGATGCGCAGCAGCATCACCACGTCCGGCAGACCGGTGTCGATCGCCTCGTCGAGGTCGAAGCGGATGGTCGCGGGCCAGTCGCGGGTGTCCACCGGCACCAGCGTCGGCGGCGCGATCAGCGTCACCTCGGCGCCGAGGGTCGTGAGCAGCCAGACGTTCGAGCGGGCGACCCGCGAGTGCAGGATGTCGCCGACGATGGTCACGGCGACTCCGTCGAGGCCCTTGCCGCGCGAGGCCTGCGCGCCGTGCAGGCGCCGGCGGATCGTGAAGGCGTCGAGCAGGGCCTGGGTCGGGTGCTCGTGGGTGCCGTCTCCCGCGTTGAGGATCGACGCGTCGATCCAGCCGCTCGCCGCGAGCACGGCGGGGGCTCCGGAGGCGCTGTGGCGGATCACGACGCCGTCCGCGCCCATCGCCGCCAGGGTCTGCGCGGTGTCCTTGAGGCTCTCGCCCTTCGAGACGCTCGAGCCCTTGGCGCTGAAGTTGATCACATCGGCCGAGAGACGCTTGGCCGCGGCCTCGAACGAGATCCGGGTGCGGGTCGAGTCCTCGAAGAAGAGGTTGACGACGGTCTTCCCGCGCAGCGTCGGCAGCTTCTTGACCTCCCGGTTCGCCACCTCGGCCATGTCCTCGGCGATGTCGAGCAGCGCGATCGCCTCGGCGCGGCCGAGATCCCTGGTCGAGAGCAGGTGCTTCACGGGGTGCTCCCGTCGGCGCGGGTGGACTCGATGGCGACGAGGTCCTCGCCGTCGGTCTCGACGAGGCGGACGTTGATCCGCTCGCTGAGGCTGCTGGGCAGGTTCTTGCCGACGAAGTCCGCGCGGATGGGCAGCTCGCGATGACCCCGGTCGACGAGGGCGGCGAGGCGCACGGCACGCGGGCGGCCGATGTCGCTCAGCGCGTCGAGGGCGGCGCGGATGGTGCGGCCCGAGAAGAGCACGTCGTCGACGAGGACGACGGTGCGGCCGTCGATGCTCGCCGGGACGGCGGTGCGGCCGGGAGTGCGGACCGGCTGGCGCGAGAGGTCGTCGCGGTGCATCGTCACATCGAGCGAACCGGCGAACACCGGCTCGGCACCGGGCTCGATGCGGGCGATCGTCTCGGCGATGCGCCGGGCGAGGACCACGCCGCGCGTCGGGATCCCGAGGATCACCAGCGACTCGGCGCCGCGATTCGACTCGAGGATCTCGTGAGCGATGCGCGTGAGCGCACGCGTGATGTCAGCGTCGTTGAGCACGATTCGTGCCGTCACACCGACCTCCTTCCCCGCCTCACTGGACGGCTGTTAAAGGAAAAGCCTCGACGAGTATAGGACTGCCCCTCCGCCTCCGTCGCACCTCCGGCTCGCAGGAACAGCTTCGGCTCGCAGAATCCGAGGGATTCGACGAGCCGGAGCAGGATTCACGAGCCGGAGGTGGACCGGAGCGGGCGATCAGCGCTCAGGCCGTCGCGCGCGACTCCACGACCGAGGCCAGCAGCCCGTTGATGAAGCCGGCGGAGTCGTCGGTCGAGAGGAGTGTGGCGGCCTCCACCGCCTCCGAGATGGCGACGACATCGGGGACCGCGTCGTTGTAGAGGATCTCCCACACGCCGATCCGGAGGATCGCGCGGTCGACCATCGGCATGCGCGAGAGGGTCCATCCCTTCGCGAGCTCGGCGATCAGCGCGTCGATCTCGTCGTGGTGGTCGATGACTCCGTCGACGATCTCGCGGGCGTAAAGCCAGGAGGCCTCACGTGCGGGCTCGTGGACCGCGCGCTCGGCCTCGGCCCGCAGCGACTGGTCGAACGGGATCTGCCGGACGTCGGCGTTGTAGATGATGTCGAGGGCGCGCTTGCGCGCCTTCGTGCGAGCACTCACGGGTGGGCCGGCTCAGCTGACGCGGCCGAGGTAGTCGCCCGTGCGGGTGTCGACCTTGACCTTGGTGCCGAGCTCGAGGAACAGCGGGACCTGGATCTGGTAGCCGGTCTCGACCGTCGCGGGCTTGGTGCCTCCGGTCGAGCGGTCGCCCTGGAGGCCCGGCTCGGTGTAGGTGATCTCGAGGACCACGGAGGCGGGGAGGTCGATGTAGATCGGGTCGCCCTCGTGCAGCGCGAGCGTCACGTTCTGGTTCTCGAGCATGAAGTTCGCGGCGTCCCCCACCACCGCCTCGGGAACGGTGATCTGGTCGTAGTCGCTGGTGTCCATGAAGACGAAGTCGGCGCCGTCACGGTAGAGGTACTGGAAGTCGCGACGGTCGACGTTGGCGGTCTCGATCTTCGCGCCCGCGTTGAACGTCTTGTCGACGACCTTGCCGGTGAGCACGTTCTTCATCTTGGTGCGGACGAACGCGCCGCCCTTGCCCGGCTTCACGTGCTGGAAGTCGATGACGTTCCAGAGCTGACCGTCGATGTTGAGGACGGTGCCGTTCTTGATGTCGGTGGTAGAGGCCATGCGAAGGGGGATCCGTTTCGTGGGAAGTCTGCTGCCGCGTCGCCCGGCGGACCCGGGGCACGGCGATACCGGCCGGTACGGCCAACCCGTCGAGTGTAGTCGACGAGCGCCGCGAAGCCGAGGGGGCCACCGGCCGCCCGAGCCTGGACGCGGCGTCCGAATACATTGACCGCGGCGCCCCACCGCGAGACGGTGGAGGATCAGGCACGAGAAGGAGAGACACCATGGACATCCCCTCGGACCCCGGGTTCTCGGGCACCTTCGGCGTCATCGCGACGATCTTCCCGATCTTCTTCGTCGCGGTCATCGTGATCATCGTCGTGATCATCGTGGCCAACGTCCGCCGGGCGAAGAAGCTCGGAGTGAACCCGCTCACCCTGCAGACCGATGTCGCCGCCCGCTTCGCCCAGGGCGGTCTCGCCGCCGACCGTCCTCTGGCGGATCGTCTCGCCGAGCTCGAGAGCCTCCGCGCCGCCGGGACGATCAGCGAGGCGGAGTACGCCGCCGCCCGGACCGCAGCGCTCGGCGGTTCCTAGGCGCCGATCTCCTGGTACGCCGCGAACAGCAGCGACGTCTCCGGCCCCTGCAGGATGCTCGGCCGCGCGAGGTCGTCGAGCACCACGAAGCGGAGGATGCCCGCCCGCGACTTCTTGTCGCGCTGCATCGAGGCGAGCAGCGTCTCCCACCGGCCGAGTGGGTAGCTCGTGGGCAGCGTCAGCGATTCGAGAACGCTGCGGTGGCGGTCGACGACGGCATCGCTGAGCGTGCCCGTCAGCCGCGACAGCTCGGCGGCGAAGACCATGCCCACCGAGACGGCAGCTCCGTGCCGCCACTGGTAGCGCTCGGCGTGCTCGATCGCATGACCGAGGGTGTGCCCGTAGTTCAGGATCTCGCGCAGGCCCTGCTCGGTGAAGTCCTCGCCGACGACTCTCGCCTTGATCCCGATCGACAGCTCGACCAGGCGCCGGAACTCCTCGGAGGTCGGGTCGGTCGCGAGGTCGACGTCGGACTCGATGATGTCGAGGATCTCGGGCTCGGCGATGAGGCCGTACTTCACGATCTCGCCGAAGCCCGCGAGGATCTCGTTGCGCGGGAGGCTCGTCAGCACGTCGAGATCGGCGACGACCGCGCGCGGTGCGTGGAACGCCCCGACGAGGTTCTTGCCCTCGGCCGTGTTGATGCCGGTCTTGCCGCCGACCGCCGCGTCGACCATGCCGAGCACCGTCGTCGGCACCTGCACGAGGTCGACGCCGCGCAGCCAGGTGGCCGCCACGAAGCCGGCGAGGTCGGTGATGGACCCGCCGCCGAAGCCCACGACCACGTCGGTGCGGGTGAAGTCGGACTGCCCCATCACCTGCCAGCAGAAGGCCGCGACCTCGACGCGCTTGGCCGCCTCGGCATCCGGGACCTCGGCGAGGAGGACCTCGTAGCGCTCGAGGAGGCTCTCGCGCATCTCGGCGGCGAGCACCGCCAGAGTCGGCGGGTGCACGATCAGCACCTTGGCGGCGCGGGGCCCGATCGCGTCGGCGAGGCCGTCGAGGAGGCCCCGGCCGACGGTGATGTCGTAGCCGTGGTCTCCGGAGACGGTGAGGGCGGTGGTGCCGTCGGTCATGACTGTCTTCCACTCGGGCGGCCGGTCGCGGCCGCCGGTTCTGTCGGTGCGGGTCCGCCGGCGGCGGTCGCGTCGTCGGTGCGGGGTGCGGGCCGATCGCGCAGCCACTCCGCGATCTCGGCCGCGATCAGGGTGATCGGCCGACGGGAGGTGTCGACGGTGTGATCGGCCAGTGCCTCGTAGATCGGGCGCCGGGCCTCGTGGATCCGCGTCCAGTCGGCGACACCCCCGCGTACGAGCGGGCGGACGCCCGATCCCAGGCGCGAGGCGACCGCCTCGGCCGTCGTGGTCAGGAGGACGACGGGGACGCTCTCGAGGTCGGCCTGCGTGGCCGGATCGAGCACGGCTCCTCCGCCGAGGCTCAGCACGACGTCGCGCCGCACCTGGTGCTCGACGATCGAGCGCTCCTCGCGGCGGAACGCGGCCTCGCCGTGCAGATCGAAGTAGGCCGCGATGGGCCCGTGCCTGCGGACGAACTCGGTGTCGGAGTCGGCGAACGCCGCCGCGAGGGACTTCGCGACCCGCTTGCCGATCGTCGTCTTGCCGGCGCCCATCGGCCCGATGAAGACGACCCGCGCGCGGGTCGCGCCGGTATCGTGACCCGCCATCAGCGGGCCGTCGCCCGGGAGTCGACCGGCATCACGCGAGACCGAGGGCCGGGTCGCTCGCGGACAGGGTGCGCAGCTCCTCCGGGATCGCGGCGAGGTAGCCCTCGAGGTTGCGGCGGGTCTCGGTGACGCTGTCGCCGCCGAACTTCTCGAGGACCGCGTTGGCGAGGACGAGGGCGACCATCGCCTCCGCGACGACGCCCGACGCGGGCACGGCGCAGACATCGGAGCGCTGATGGTGGGCGCCGGCGGCCTCGCCGGTCGCGACGTCGACGGTGCGCAGGGCGTGCGGGACGGTGGCGATCGGCTTCATGCCGGCGCGGACGCGCAGCACGGTGCCGGTGCTCATCCCGCCCTCGGTGCCTCCCGCGCGATCGCTCGAGCGCCCGATGCCGCCGGAGGCCTGGAAGAGCTCGTCGTGCGCCTCCGACCCTCGTCGCGTGGTGGTGAGGAAGCCGTCGCCGACCTCGACGCCCTTGATCGCCTGGATGCCCATCAGGGCCGCGGCGAGCTGCGCGTCGAGCCGGCGGTCCCAGTGCACGTAGGAGCCGAGGCCCGGCGGGAGGTCGTAGGCGAGGACCTCGACGACGCCGCCGAGCGTGTCGCCGTCGTCGTGAGCGCGGTCGACCTCGGCCACCATCAGCGCACTCGTGGCGGCGTCGTGGCAGCGCAGCGGATCGGCGTCGAGCGCGTCGACATCGGCCGGGGTCGGCAGGGCCGAGCCCTCGGGGACGCGGACGGGACCGATGGCCAGGGTGTGGCTGACGAGCGTGATGCCGAGCTCACCGAGGAACCGGCGGGCGACGGCGCCGAGGGCGACGCGGGCGGCCGTCTCGCGGGCCGAGGCGCGCTCGAGCACATTGCGCGACTCCGGGAAGCCGTACTTCTGCATGCCGACCAGATCGGCGTGGCCCGGGCGCGGACGGGTGAGCGCGGCACCGCGGCCCTTGGGCAGCGTCTCGGGATCCCGCGGCTCGGCCGACATCACATCGACCCAGCGCGGCCACTCCGTGTTGCCGATGCGCAGCGCGATGGGGCTGCCCATCGTGGCGCCGTGCCGGATGCCGGAGGAGACCGCCAGCTCGTCCTGCTCGAAGTTCATCCGCGCACCGCGGCCGTAGCCGAGCTTGCGACGGGCGAGATCCGCGCGGATGTCGTCGAGGGAGACGGGGACGCCTGCGGGGAGTCCTTCGAGGACGGCGACGAGTTCGGGACCGTGGGATTCCCCGGCCGTGAGCCAACGGAGCATCCCACGATTCTCGCACATGCGGGCGAGAGCCCTTCGCTCAGGAGGCGGGCTCCCCCGGTACCGCCGCGCGCATCGCCGCGAGCACCGCGCCCTCGCCCGGCAGCGGCACCTCCGGGTCTCCCCCGACGAAGATCCGCACCTGCACGAGCGCCTGGTGCAGCAGCATGCCGAACCCCGAGACGACCGGCGACCCGGCCGCCCTCCAGCGCAGCGCGAGGGCGCTCGGCCACGGCGAGTAGGCCACGTCGAACAGGGTCGAGGAGGCGACGACCGCGTCGGGGACCTCGAGCGCGTCGGCCGCTCCCCCGGGCAGCGTCGAGACGACCAGCGGATGCGGCTCGCCGCGTCCCCACTCGGCGAACGAGCGGATGTCGAGCGCGACCCCCAGAGCCGTCGCGACGGGCTCGAGCGCGGCCGCCTTCTCGGGAGAGCGCAGCGTCACGGTGACCCGCGAGGCGCCCAGCTCGGCGGCGGCGGCGATCGCGGAGGCGGCTGTCGCGCCTCCGCCGAGCACCTCGACCCGCTCGGCCGAGGCGACCCCCGCCTCGGCGAGGGCGCGCACGATACCGGCGACGTCGGTGTTGAAGCCGCGCAGGCGCCGGCCCTCGACGAGCACCGTGTTGACGGCGCCCGTCGCCCGGGCCACCAGATCCTCCTCGGCGAGCATCGGCCGGACGGCGTGCTTCAGGGGCATGGTGAGCGACAGCCCCCGCCAGCGCTCACGCGCGATCACCTCGGCGAGGGTCTCCTCGGTCGCCTCGACGGCCGTGTAGCTCCAGTCCAGCCCGAGCACGCCGTAGGCCGCGGCGTGCAGCGCCGGCGACTTCGAGTGCGCGATCGGCGAGCCGAGCACGGCGAGGAGGGTCGTCACTGGTACTCCGGGTGGTCCCTCATCCAGGCCTGCCACTGCGCGACGGCGGCCTCGTGCTCGGCATCGGTCGTCGAGTAGACGGTCTCGCCGGTCTCGAGGTTCACGGTGACGAAGTACATCCAGGTGCCGTCGGCGGGGTGCAGCACGGCGTCGATGGCGACGTCTCCGGGGTTCGAGATGGGGGCGGGAGGCAGCCCGTCGCGCTGGTAGGTGTTGTAGACGTTGTTCGCGTCGTTGCGCTCGGCGTCGGTCGTCGTGACCCGGTCGGTCGCTCCCGTGCCGTAGGCGACGGTCGCGTCGGACTGCAGGCGCCAGCCCTGGTCGAGGCGGTTCTGGAACACGCGCGCGACCTTCGGGAAGTCCTCGGCGACGCGGGCCTCGCGCTGCACGAGAGAGGCGAAGACGACCGTCCGGTAGCGCTGGTCGACGGGCACACCCGCCGCGTCGAGCGACTGGTACATCCGGTCGACGAGCGTCTGCAGGATGTCGTGCGCCGAGGTGCTCGGATCGATGTCGTACGTCGCCGGGAAGAGGAAGCCCTCGAGGCTGGTCGCCTCGGCGGGGAGGCCGAACGAGCCCCAGTCGGCGGCCGCCGCCTGCAGATCGGCGAGCGGGACGCCCGAGCCGTCGGCGATCAGCGGGAGCGCTGCCGCCAGAGCCGTCCCCTCGGGGATCACGAAGGTGTTGGCGAGCCGGGTCGACTCGGAGTCGAGCAGCGCCGAGAGCGCCGCCTTCGCGCTCATCTCGGCCTTCAGCGAGTACGCCCCGGGCTGGAACACGGGCTCGGGCGTTTGCTCGACCAGCAGCTCGTAGAAGGGCGTGTACGACTTGATCACGCCGTCGGCGACGAGGTTGGTGGCGATGTCACTGCCGGCGTCGCCCTGGTGGATCGTGAAGACGACCTCGCTGGTGCCTGTCCCGGTGTAGTCGGTGGGCTCCGGCTCGGCGAACAGCGCGCGCACGGGCTCGATGAAGATGGTCACCGCGACGGCGACGAGGGCGACGAACACGCCGAAGGCGAGGAGTCCGCCGATCAGCCCGCGGTGATTGCGCTGCCTGCGCTCGCGCTTGCGGCGCTTGGGGGCCTTCGCGGCGTCGGGGTGCGCGGCCGCGACCGTCTCGCCGCGGTCGCGCGGAGCGGGCACGTCGGGCCCCGAGAAGAGCCGGTCGAGCGGATCGTGCGCGGGCGCGCCCTCACTCGAAGCGGCGGGGTGCTCCTGGGGCTGCGGACTCTGCTGATCGGCCTCGGCTGCGCGGGCGGCGCGGCGGCTCGGGGGGACGTCGGTCACGGGTAGGTCGTCCTTCGTTCGGTTCGAGCGCGCTGCCCGCCGGGGAACCGGAGGAGCGCTCGGAATCGATGGCGTGCTGCAGGATCACCACGGCGGCGATCTGGTCGATCACGGTGCGGGAGCCGCGGGTGCTGCGGCCGGAGAGGTGCAGGGCGCCCTGCGCGGTCACGGTCGAGAGGCGCTCGTCGACGAGCCGCACCGGAGCGGAGGGGACGGCCGCGGCCACCCGCACGGCGAAGGAGCGCGCATCGTCGGTCGAGGCGGTCTCGCCGCCCGAGAGGGAGAGCGGCAGGCCGACGACGATCGCGCGGGCCTCGTACTCCTCGGCGATCGCCGCGATCCGGGCGATGTCGGAGTCGTCGGCCGCCCGCGCCACGGTCTCGACCGGCAGCGCGAGCAGTCCGTCGGCGTCGGAGCGTGCGACCCCGATGCGGGAGCGTCCCACATCGATGCCGAGTCTGACGCCGAACCGCTCCATTCAGCTGGTCGCTTCGGTGACGACGGCGTCGAGCGCGGTGCCGATGGCCGACACGTCCGAGCCGCCGCCCTGGGCGAGATCGTCCTTGCCGCCTCCGCCACCGCCGAGGATCCCGGCGGCGCGGCGGGCGAGGACGCCGGCCTTGCGACCGAGATCGCGCGCCGCCTGGTTGGTGGCGACGATGACGGCGGGCTTGCCCGACACGTCGGCCGCGAGGGCGACGACCGCTGCCTCCTGGCCGAGGCGCTCGCGCACGGAGGTGACCAGCGAGCGGAGCTCGTCGGTGGAGCCCGCGGTGCCGATGTTCTCGGCCACGATCGTGACGCCTCCGATGGTGCGGCGGTTCGCCGCGATCGCGGGGACGCGTTCGGCGAGAGCGCGCGCCTCGAAGGCGGCGATCTTCTTCTCGGCGGCCTTGAGGCTCGCGACCAGCTCGGAGATCCGCTCGGGCAGCTGCTCGCGCGGGGTCTTGAGCGAGGAGGAGATCGTGCCGACCAGGGCGCGCTCGGCGGCGAGGTCCTTGAACGCCTCGCGGCCGACGAGCGACTCGACCCGGCGGTTGGTGGATCCGACCGAGGACTCGCTGACCAGGCTGATCAGGCCGACTTCGGCCGAGGTGCCGACGTGAGTGCCCGCGCAGAGCTCGCGCGACCAGGGTCCGCCGATGTCGACGACCCGCACGACGTCGCCGTACTTCTCGCCGAACAGCGCCATCGCGCCGAGCGCCTTCGCCTCGTCGAGCGGGAGCTCGCGGGTGACGACCTCGAGGTTGTCGCGGATCGCGGTGTTGGCGATGTCCTCGATCTCACTGCGGGTCTCGAGCGAGAGCGCCTGGTTCCATGAGAAGTCGAGCCGCAGGTAGCCGGCCTTGTTGTACGAGCCCGACTGGTGCGCCTGCGGGCCGAGCACCTGGCGGAGCGCGGCGTGGATCAGGTGCGTGCCCGAGTGAGCCTGCGTGGCGCCGCGGCGCCAGTCGCGGTCGACGACCGAGGTCGCGGCGTCTCCGACGCCGACCTCGCCGCTCGCGACCTGGACGGTGTGGCTGATGAGCCCCTTGACGGGCTTCTGCACGTCGAGCACCTCGAGGTCGAAGCCGGAGCCGACGATGCGGCCCGCATCCGCCTCCTGACCGCCCGACTCGGCGTAGAGCGAGGTGGCCTCGAGGACGACCTCGGCGATGTCGCCGGCGACGGCCTTCGTGACGACGTGGCCGCCGACGATCAGGCCGACGATGCGCGACTCGGTCTCGAGGACGTCGTACCCGGTGAACAGCGTCTCGCCGCGGGCACGGAAGTCGGCGTACACCGAGAGGTCGGCGAGGGCCGACTTCTTCGACTTGGCGTCGGCCTTCGCGCGGGTGCGCTGGGCGGTCATCAGGGAGTCGAACGCCTCGCGGTCGACGCTCAGCCCCGACTCCTCGGCGATCTCGAGGGTCAGGTCGATCGGGAACCCGAACGTGTCGTGCAGGAGGAACGCGGTATCGCCGGGCAGCGTCGCCGCTTCGGCCTTCCTGGTCTTCAGCACCGCGAGGTCGAGGATCTCGGTGCCGGCCGCGAGGGTGCGCAGGAACGCCTCCTCCTCGCCGAAGGCACTGGTCGACAGGCGCTCGTACTCGTCCTGCACCTCGGGGTACGCGGCGGCCATCGCATCGCGGGACGCCGCGAACAGCTCCGGGAACGTGGCGGTGTCGACTCCGAGCAGGCGCATCGCGCGCACCGTGCGGCGCATGAGGCGGCGGAGGATGTAGCCGCGGCCCTCGTTCGACGGCGTCACGCCGTCGGACAGCAGCATCAGGGAGGAGCGGACGTGGTCGGCGATGACGCGCATCCGGACGTCGTCCTCGTGCACGGCGCCGTAGCGGCGACCCGAGAGCTCGGCCGCACGGTCGAGGACCGGGCGCACCTGGTCGATCTCGTACATGTTCTCGACGCCCTGCTTGAGGAACGCGACGCGCTCCAGGCCCATGCCGGTGTCGATGTTCTTGCGCGGCAGCTCGCCGAGGATGTCGAAGTCGACCTTGCTGGTGCCCTCCCCACGCAGGTACTGCATGAAGACGAGGTTCCAGATCTCGACGTAGCGGTCGTCGTCGGTGGCCGGGCCGCCGTCGATGCCGTAGGCGGGGCCGCGGTCGAAGAAGATCTCGGAGCAGGGGCCGGCCGGGCCGGGCTGGCCGGTGGACCAGTAGTTGGTGTCCTTGTCGAGACGCTGGATGCGCTCGTCGGGCAGGCCCGCGATCTTCTTCCAGAGCGCGATGGCCTCGTCGTCGTCCTTGTAGACGGTGACCCAGAGGTCCTTCTCGTCGAAGCCGAGGCCGCCCTGGCTCTCGAGGCCCGTGAGGAGCTCCCAGGCGTACCCGATCGCCCCCTCCTTGAAGTAGTCGCCGAAGGAGAAGTTGCCGTTCATCTGGAAGAACGTGCCGTGCCTCGGGGTCTTGCCGACCTCTTCGATGTCGTTGGTGCGGATGCACTTCTGCACGCTCGTGGCGCGCGAGTACGGCGCGGGGACGACTCCGGTGAGGTACGGGACGAACGGCACCATGCCGGCGACCGTGAAGAGCAGGCTCGGGTCCTCGCTCACGAGGGAGGCGGAGGGGACCACGGTGTGCCCCCGGCTTCCGAAGAAGTCGAGCCAGCGGGTGCGGATGTCAGCGGTCTGCATGGGTTCCGTTACGGTTCGGTCGGTGAACGACGCGGGTGTCGGGTGGCGGGGTCTCAGCCCTCGCCGATGGCGGCCTTGAGCTCGGCCTCGCGCTGGTGGTAGCCGTCCGAGACGGCCTCGCCGAGCTCCTTCGCCGTGCGGTTCAGGTCCTCGAAGAGCCGGGCACCGGCGGGGGTCCTGGCGACCTGGTGCGCGAGGGCGAAGCCGAGGCCGATCCCGATGACGATCAGGGCGAGGTTCTTCACGGATGTTCCTTCCACGGCGGCGGGGAGCGCGGGCCTTCTCGATTCTAGGGCGCCAGCCCGGAGCTACCTGGAGGAGGACCTGCGGGTGCGCCGGGAGCGCCCGGCGCTGCTCCTGCCGACGGACTCGCCGACCTTGTCGGCGGTGCGACCGGCGACGAGGACCGCCCGGACGCCGGCGGTGAAGCCGGCGAGCTTGATCAGCGGGCCGCCGATGGTGGCGGCGGTGAGGGCGACGAGCGCGTTGACGTTGCCGGTGACCTCGGCGACGTCCTTCGTGATGGTGTCGACGCGGGCGAGCTGCTGATTCGCCTCGCGCAGCGTCGAGGCCGACTCGTCGAGGATCGGGGTCAGGCCGTCGCTGGCCTGCTTGATCGCCTCGCTCGTGCTGTCGAAGACGCGACCGAGCTTCCAGAGGGGGATGGCCGCGATCGCGACCAGGATCGCGAACACGCCCGCAGCGATGAGTCCCGCGATGTCTCCACCGGACACGGTGACCTCCGTTTCGACGCCGCTCGAGTGCGGCACTACAGCCTAGACGCGGGGCGGGCGGAGGCGTTCCACCGCCGAGCCGCCGCCGCGCCGGCGTGCGATCTGCAGGAGGACGTGCGGTCTGCAGGAGTTCAGACTCGGAAAGCCCGTAACGCCGCACGGTGCGGCACGAAGAGGGTGGATCTCCTGCGAACCGCACCGCCTCCCGCCTCTAAGCTCCGGCGCCGCCCGTGCGGTCTGCAGGAGTTCGTACGATCTGCAGGCCTTCGCACTCGGAAAGCTTTTCCCGCCGTGCGAACACGCGCGCGAGCGGTGCATCTCCTGCAGATCGCACCCGTCGACCCGGTGCTTAAACGGGAAAGGCCCCGGCGCGAACCGGGGCCTTTCTCGTACGGGAGTCGACTCAGCGAGCCGCGTAGTACTCGACGACGAACTGCACTTCGCAGGTCACGGGGACCTCGGCGCGCTTCGGGCGGCGCAGGAGCGTGGCCTGGAGCTTGTCGATCTCGACCTCGAGGTAGCCCGGGGTCTTGGGGAGCACGTCGACGTGTCCACCGGCGGCGGCGACCTGGAAGGGGTCGGTGCCCTCGGAGCGCGGCTTGACGTGGATGACCTGACCCGGCTTCACGCGGAAGGAGGGGCGGTCGACCGTCTTGCCGTCCACCATGATGTGGCGGTGGGTGACGAACTGGCGGGCCTGCGCGGTGGTGCGGGCGAATCCGGAGCGAAGGACGAGCGCGTCGAGACGCATCTCGAGCAGCTCGACCAGGTTCTCACCGGTCAGGCCCTGGGTGCGGCGCGCCTCCTGGAAGGCGATGCGCAGCTGCTTCTCGCGGATGCCGTACTGGGCTCGCAGACGCTGCTTCTCACGGAGGCGGACCGCGTAGTCGGAGTCGGCCTTGCGCTTCGAGCGGCCGTGCTCACCGGGAGCGTAGGGACGCTTCTCGAGGTAGCGGGCGGCCTTCGGGGTCAGGGGGATGCCGAGGGCGCGCGAGAGGCGCGTCTTCGAACGGGTACGTGAGGTGGTCGACACTGTGGTCCTTCCAAGGTCTGAGAGGTTCGGTCGCAGCTCTCGGCCGCCTGCTCCGGGAGGAGGGCGGACGCCGTGGTCGTGTCCGCTCGCGGGTGCGTGCGGAAGGGTGACCGCGGTGACGAACTGCGCGATTCAGAGGGATCGCTGCTCCGCTCGGCTACAGAGCGGTGGGCAACCTCGCAAGACTACCACCCCGCATCGGTGGAGTCACCCTCGGTCCGGAGTCACCCTCGGTCCGGCGTCACCCTCGGCCGCGGATGATCCGCAGCAGCTTCGCGAGGCGGGCCGAGACGTCGCGCTCGTTCCCGTGCTCGGTCGGCGCGTAGTAGCGCGCTCCCTGCAGGGAGTCGGGGAGGTACTGCTGCTCGAGCACGCCGAGCTCGGCGTCGTGCGGGTAGCGGTAGCCCTTGCCGTGGCCGAGCCGCTTCGCGCCCGGGTAGTGCGCATCGCGGAGGTGCGCGGGCACCCGGCCCGCCTTGCCCGCCCGCACGTCGGCGATCGCCGCGTCGATGGCCGAGTAGGAGGCGTTCGACTTCGGAGCCGTGGCCAGATGCACCACGGCCTGCGCGAGGGGGATGCGCCCCTCGGGCATCCCGATGAACTGCACCGCGTCGGCGGCGGCGATCGCCACGACGAGGGCCTGCGGGTCGGCCATGCCGATGTCCTCGGACGCCGAGACGATGATGCGGCGGGCGATGAAGCGCGGGTCCTCCCCCGCCTCGATCATCCGCGCCAGGTAGTGGAGCGCCGCGTCGACGTCGGATCCGCGGATCGACTTGATGAAGGCGCTGATGACGTCGTAGTGCTCGTCCCCGTTGCGGTCGTAGCGCAGCAGAGCGCGGTCGACGGCGCGGGCGACCACCTCGGTGGTGATCAGCGGGAGCTCCGGCTCCTCCCGGGCTACGGGCTCGTCGTCCTCCTCGTCGTCGTCGTCCGCATCTGCGCTCCCCGCCTCGGCGCGGGCGATGCGGTCGGCCTCGCGCGCCTCCGACCGGGCCGACGTCGCCGCGGCCTCGAGGGCCGTCAGCGCCCGGCGGGCGTCGCCCGAGGCGAGTCGCACGATGCTCGCGCGCGCCTCGTCGGCGAGCCGCACGGAATCGCGGAGCCCGCGCTCGTCGTGCAGTGCGCGGTCGACGAGGATCCCGAGGTCGTCGTCGCTCAGCGGCTCGAGGGTGAGCAGCAGCGAGCGTGAGAGGAGCGGCGCGATCACCGAGAAGGACGGGTTCTCGGTGGTGGCCGCGATCAGGATGACCCAGCCGTTCTCGACGCCGGGCAGCAGGGCGTCCTGCTGCGCCTTGGTGAAGCGGTGGATCTCGTCGAGGAAGAGGACGGTGGAGGTGCCGTACAGATCACGGGTGGAGAGGGCCTCCTCCATCACCTGCCGGACGTCCTTCACCCCCGCGGTCACGGCGGACAGCTCGACGAAGCGGCGGCCGCTCGAGTGGGCGACGGCCTGCGCGAGCGTCGTCTTGCCCGTGCCGGGCGGCCCCCAGAGGATGACGGAGACCGCTCCCCTCTCGCCCGTCAGGTCGGCCGCCAGGGCGACGAGGGGCGAGCCGGGAGTGAGCAGGTGGCGCTGACCGGCGACCTCGTCGAGGCTGCGCGGGCGCATGCGCACCGCGAGCGGAGTCGCCCCCGAGCGGAGTCCTGCCTGCTGCATGGTCATGCCGACCAGCGTAACGACGGCCTCCGACAGTGGACCGGCGTCGCCCGACTCCTCGGATCCTCGCCGTGTTTTGCCGGTGCCGAGCCGACTCTCGTAGGCTCTACGCCGTTCGCGCTCGCGCGGACCGCCGCGCCGGACTGGGGCGCGATCGGACACGGCGGAGGAACACGTGGCTCAAGGCAAGTCGAACGACCGCGAGGCGCGCACCCGGCTCCGGGCCTACCAGGCCCGCCAGAGCCTCCACCGGACCCGCGCGAAGCGGCGGACGAGGGACAACGTCCTCGCCGCCGTCGCCGGAGTGATCGTGATCGCCCTCGCGGTGGTGGCCCAGCTCCTCTACTTCTCCGGAGGCCCCGGCACCCCGGTGGCGGAGCCGGCCTCCTCCGAGAGCGCGACCCCGACGCCCGCCGCGACCGGCCAGAACACCGGTGAGGTGCCCTCGAGCGACATCGCGGAGGGTCGCGACTGGACCGGCACCATGACCGTGAACACCGACGCGCTCGGCATCACCCTCGCGGGCGCCGCCGCTCCGCAGGCCGTCTCGTCCTTCATCTCCCTCACGCAGTCCGGCTTCTACGACGGCGTCTCGTGCCACCGCCTCACCACTGAGGGCCTGTTCGTGCTGCAGTGCGGCGACCCGAACGGCGACGGCACCGGCGGACCGGGCTACAGCTACGGACCCGTCGAGAACGCCCCCGCCGACGGCGTCTACCCGGCCGGCACCATCGCGATGGCCCGCCAGTCGGGCAACGGCTACAGCCAGGGCAGCCAGTTCTTCATCGTCTACCAGGACACCACGCTGCCGAGCGACGCCGCAGGCGGCTACACCGTGATCGGCGAGGTCACCTCGGGGCTCGACGCGCTCACCGGCGACATCGTCGCGAAGGGGACGGCGGACGGGTCCGGCGACGGCGCTCCGGCCGAGCCCGTGGCGATCACCTCCGTCACGGTCCAGTAGCGACGACCCGGGGCCGAACCCCGGATGCGGGGAGTGCAATAGGCTGATCGTCACTGCCCGTTCGCGGCCGAGCGCGGTGACCGGCCCACCGGCCGTCGCGTCCACTCGGTCGAGGTCCGGGTCGGTGATCGACAGCCCCGCTGTCGACACGCCCAGTATCGGGGCGGCCACCGTCGGAGAGTGCGACAGGGCCGGTCCGATATCGAACAGCACGACATCGAACAGCAAGGTGAGGCTCCGAGCGATGAGTGACCAGCAGCCGTGGGGACGAGTCGGTGACGACGGGACGGTCTACGTCCGCGTCGGCGACGGGGAGCGCGAGGTCGGCCAGTACCCCGACGCTTCTCCCGAGGAGGCGCTCGCCTACTACGAGCGCAAGTACGTCGAGCTGGCCGGGCAGGTCTCCCTGCTCGAGCAGCGCGCCAAGCGGGGGGCTCCAGCCGGAGACGTCGCCCGCGCCGTCCAGTCCCTGACGGCGGCGATCGCGGACGCCCGTGCGGTCGGCGACCTCGAGGCCCTGCAGACGCGCATCGGCGCGCTCGGCGGCTCGGTCGAGGACCTCACCGAGCAGCAGGCGGCCGAGTCCAAGGCCGCCCTGGCGGAGGCGCTCGCCCATCGGGAGGCCATCGTCACCGAGGCCGAGGCCCTCGCCGCCGTCGACCCGGCCAAGACGCAGTGGAAGCAGGCCAGCGCCGCCATCGACGACCTCTTCGCCCGCTGGCAGAACCACCAGCAGCAGGGGCCGCGGCTCCCCAAGAACGAGGCGAACGATCTCTGGCGCCGCTTCCGCGGAGCCCGCACCACCATCGAGCAGAACCGCAAGGCGTTCTTCGCCGACCTCGACTCCTCGCACCGCGAGGCGAAGTCGGCCAAGCAGGCCCTCATCGACCAGGCCGAGGCACTCGTCTCGCGCGGCGCCGACGCCATCCCCGAGTACCGTGCGCTCCTCGAGCAGTGGCGTGTCGCGGGCCGCGCGGGGAAGCGGTTCGACGACGCGCTCTGGGCGCGGTTCAAGGCGGCCGGTGACGCGATCTACGGCGCCAAGGCCGAGGTCGTCGCGCAGGAGAGCGTCGAGTACACCGAGAACCTCGACCTGAAGCTCGCGCTCCTCGAGGAGGCGGAGCCGTTGCTCCAGGAGGAGGACCGCGAGAAGTCCAAGCGCGTCCTCCTCTCCATCCAGGAGCGCTGGGACGCGATCGGAAGGGTTCCTCGCGAGCAGGTCCGCACCATCGAGGACCGCCTCCGCAAGGTCGAGGCCCACGTGCGCAAGCTCGACGAGGATCACTGGAACCGCAGCAACCCCGAGCGCAAGGCGCGCTCGGAGGGTCTCGCCTCGCAGCTGACCGCCGCGATCCAGAAGCTGCAGGACGAGCTCGACGAGGCGAAGGAGCGCGGCGACAGCGCGGCGATCCAGCAGGCCCAGGAGGCGCTCGACGCCCGCAAGGTCTGGCTCGACGCCCTCGGCTGAGTCCCCACCACCTCGAAGCCCGGCGCCGCTCTCTCCACAGATCTGGCGACGACTCACCGGAGGGGAGGCGCCTCGTCCACGCTGAGTGGATGACGCGCCTCCCCTCCGTTCTTCTCCCCGGGTCCGGTCTCCTCCCGGGACACCTCCCCCTCTCCGAGCTCTGCGCCGCCCGACTCGACGGCGAGCTGATCGCGGTGGACGAGGGCTTCCTCGTCGCCGACCTCCCGCTCGGGCCGGCGGAGCGCGGTGCGGCGCTGCTGGCCGTCCTCCCCCGAGGGACCGTGGCCGACCGCTGCTCGGCGGCCTGGGTGCACGGAGCATCGATCGACCCGCCGCGGGTGCACAGCGCCTCGATCGATCGGCGCCACCGACTCCACCCGCCTGTGCTCTCGCGGATCCGCTACCACGAGGTCCGGCTGGCGGACGACGACGTGATGCTCCTCGGCGGCTGCTCCGTGACGACGCCGGAACGGACGCTGGTCGACCTCGCTCGAGCGCGGGGCGCGTGCGATGACTCTCTGCTCCGCGCTCTGGCCGCGGTGGCCGGGATCACGCTCGTCGACCTGCTCGAGCGCCTCCGCCCCGAGGGCGAGCCCGCCATCGCCGGGCGGCGGATCGCCGTCGACAGGCTCACGGCGGCTCTGTCGACGGCGACCCGATGATGTCAGCCGGCGTTGACCCGGTAGACGTCGTAGACCGCGTCGATCCGGCGCACCGCGTTCAGCACGCGGTCGAGGTGGGTCGTGTCGCCCATCTCGAAGACGAAACGGCTGATCGCGAGGCGGTCGCTCGAGGTCGAGACGGTCGCCGAGAGGATGTTGACGTGGTGCTCCGACAGCACGCGGGTGACGTCGCTCAGCAGACCCGATCGGTCCAGCGCCTCGACCTGGATCTGCACCAGGAAGATGCTCTTGGACGACGGCGCCCACTCGACGTCGACGATCCGCTCGGGCTCCTTGAGCAGCTCCTGCACGTTGTGGCAGTTGGCCTGGTGCACCGAGACGCCGGCGCCGCGGGTGACGAAGCCGACGATCTGATCTCCGGGCACGGGCGTGCAGCACTTGGCGAGTTTGACCAGGATGTCGGGGGCGCCCTTGACGAGCACACCCGACTCGCTGCTCCTGCTGCGGGGGCGGGGAGAGCGCGGGAGGGTGACCTCGTTCTCGTCCGACTCCGGATCGCCCTGGATCGAGGCGACGACCTTCTCGAGGACCGACTGGGTCGAGACGTGCCCCTCGCCGACGGCCGCGTAGAGCGCCTCGACGTCGTTGTAGCGCAGCTGACTGGCCACCTCGGTGAAGGTGTCCTGGCTCATCAGCTTCTGCAGCGGCAGGTTCTGCTTGCGCATCGCCCGCGCGATCGAGTCCTTGCCCTGCTCGATGGCCTCGTCGCGGCGCTCCTTGGTGAACCACTGCCGGATCTTGTTGCGCGCTCGGGGACTCTGGACGAAGTTCAGCCAGTCCTGGCTCGGGCCGGAGTCGGGGTTCTTCGAGGTGAAGACCTCGACCACGTCGCCGGTGGTGAGCGAGGACTCCAGGGGCACGAGCCGCCCGTTGACCTTCGCGCCCATCGTGCGGTGGCCCACTTCGGTGTGCACGGCGTAGGCGAAGTCGACCGGAGTCGCGCCGGTCGGCAGGCCGATCACCCGGCCCTTCGGCGTGAAGACGTAGACCTCCTTCGCTCCGATCTCGAAGCGGAGGGAGTCGAGGAACTCGTTCGGGTCGGTCGTCTCGGACTGCCAGTCGGAGAGATGGGCGAGCCAGGCCAGATCGGTGTCGTTCGAGCTGTTGGTGGGCACCTTGCCGGTGGCCATCTGCTCCTTGTACTTCCAGTGCGCCGCGATGCCGAACTCCGCGTGCTGATGCATCTCGTTCGTGCGGATCTGGATCTCGACGGCGCGGCCCTTGGGGCCGACGACGGTCGTGTGCAGCGACTGGTAGAGGTTGAACTTCGGAGTCGCGATGTAGTCCTTGAAGCGCCCGGGCATCGGCGTCCAACGGGCGTGGATCGAGCCGAGCACCGCGTAGCAGTCGCGCACCGAGTTGACGAGCACGCGGATGCCGACCAGGTCGTAGATCTCGTCGAATTCACGCCCTCGCACCACCATCTTCTGGTAGATCGAGTAGTACTGCTTCGGCCGGCCGACGACACGACCGCGGATCTTGCCGGCCCGGAGATCCTCGCCGATCAGGTCGATGACGTTCTGCACGAACTCCTCGCGCTGAGGGGTCCGGACCTTCACCAGGCTCTCGATCTCGTTGTAGATCTTCGGGTAGAGCACGGCGAAGGAGAGGTCCTCGAGCTCCCACTTGATCGCCTGGATGCCGAGGCGATGCGCGAGCGGCGCGTAGATCTCGAGGGTCTCGGTGGCCTTGCGGGCGGCCGATTCCGCGGGGACGAAGCCCCAGGTGCGGGCGTTGTGCAGCCGGTCGGCCAGCTTGATGATCAGTACCCGGATGTCCTTCGACATCGCCACGATCATCTTGCGGACGGTCTCGGCCTGCGCGCTGTCGCCGTACTTGACCTTGTCGAGCTTGGTCACGCCGTCGACGAGCATCGCGACCTCGTCGCCGAAGTCGGCTCGCAGCTCGTCGAGCTTGTAGTCGGTGTCCTCGACGGTGTCGTGCAGCAGTGCCGCCGCGATCGTCTTCGAGCCGATGCCGAGATCGGCGAGGATCTGCGCGACGGCGAGCGGATGCGTGATGTACGGCTCACCGCTGCGGCGCTTCTGACCGGAGTGCGCCCGCTCTGCGACCGAGTAGGCCCGCTCGATCAGGGCGATGTCGCTCTTGGGGTGGTGCATCCGCACCGTGCGCACGAGGGTGTCGACGGCACCCGAGGGCTGCGCGCGCGAGAAGATCCGCGGGACCAGCCTGCGCAGGGCAGCGGTCGAGGACGTGGTCGTGGTATCGCTCACGCGGACATCTCCATCGCCCCATTATCGCGCGCGCAGAACGCGGCGATGACCGCTCCGCCCAGGGCGGACGGGGCGGGGGTCAGTCGATCCGGCCGGGGGTGCCGTCGCCGGCGACGACCGCACCGCCCGCCGCCGCCCAGGCGGTCATGCCGGCCTCGACGTTGGCGGTCTCGTAGCCCGCGCGGTCGAGCGCCTGCACGACCATCGCGGAGCGGACCCCCGAGTGGCAGACCACGAGGATCGGCGCCTCGGCGGGCAGCTCGTCCTGGCGTCCGCCGAGCTCGCCCATGGGGATGTGGTGAGCGGTCGGCGCGTGACCGAGTGCCCACTCGTGCGGTTCGCGGACGTCGAGCAGCCAGACCTCGTCGCGTTCGACGAGACCGACCGCATCGGCGGCGGAGACCTGCGCGTACTCGGCCACCACGCCTCCTAGGAGCCCTGGACGACGGGCGTGACCGCCCGCTCGCGGGCCGAGACGACGCGCTTGTCGTGCTTGGAGATGTCGGCCTCACGGCTGCGCAGCTGCGCGTACAGCGGGGCCGCCACGAAGATCGTGGAGTAGGTGCCGACGATGATGCCGATCAGCAGCGCGAGCGAGATGTCGCGCAGGGTGCCCGCACCCAGGACGAACGCACCGATCACGAGGATCGCGGCGACCGGCAGGGCGGCCACGATCGAGGTGTTGATCGAGCGCACGAGGGTCTGGTTCTCGGCGAGGTTCACGGTCTCGGAGAACGTCTTCGTCGTGCTGCCGAGCGCCTCCGCAGTGTTCTCGCGGATCTTGTCGAAGACCACGACGGTGTCGTAGAGCGAGTAGCCGAGGATCGTGAGCAGGCCGATGACCGCGGCGGGCGACACCTCCGTGCCGGTGATGCCGTAGACGCCGGCCACGATCACGAGGTCGTGCAGCAGGGCGACGATCGCGGCGAGCGACATCTTCCAGGTGCGGAAGTAGGCCCACATCGCCAGAGCCGCGAGCACCACGAAGATGATCAGGCCGCGCACCGCCTGCTGCGTCACGTCCGAGCCCCACGCCGCTCCGATGAAGGAGGAGGCGACCTGGTCGTTCGGGACGCTGTAGGCCTCGGCCAGGGCGTTGCGCACCGCTGTCGACTCGTCGGTCGAGAGCTGGCTGGTCTGCACGCGGATCGAGTCGTCGCCGACGACCGAGACGCGCGGGACGGCGTCGGCCGAGACCGACGTGACCGCATCGGTGGCGGCGGTCTGGTCGAGGCTCGACGGCGACGTCACCGTGAACTCCGAGCCGCCGGTGAACTCGATGCTGAAGTTGAACCCGCCCCGTGCCGCCGTCCCGAGGACGGTCAGCAGGATGATCACGATCGAGATCAGGTACCAGGTGCGGCGGCGCCCGACGAAGTCGACGGAGCGCTTGCCGGTGTAGAGGTCGTTTCCGAACTGCGAGAAGCTGGCCATCACGCGTCCTTCCCGTTCGCATCGTTGGACGTCGACCGGCCGGCCGCCTCGGCGGCCTTGCGCTCGGCGATGGTCTGGCGCTTCGCCGCCTCACGGGAGGCGGACGAGCCCTTGCCCGCGACGACCGCGTCCTGCGGCCGGAACGCCGCCCGGCCGCGGTACACCGCGCCGAGCGCTCGTGGATCGAGCCCGGAGGCCCGATGCCCCTCGGAGAAGAACTTCGTCGTCGCGAGCAGCTGCAGCATCGGGTGCGTGAACAGGATCACGACCACGAGGTCGATCAGCGTCGTGATGCCGAGCGTGAGCGCGAAGCCGCGGACGCTGCCGACCGCGAGGGCGAAGAGCACGACCGCCGCGAGGAGGTTGACCATGTCGGACGCGAAGATCGTCCGCAGTGCGCGCCTCCAGCCGGCCTCCACCGACGACTCGAGCCCTCGGCCGTCGCGCAGCTCGTCGCGGATGCGCTCGAAGTAGACGATGAACGAGTCGGCCGTGATGCCGATCGCGACGATCAGACCCGCGACCCCCGCGAGCGAGAGGCGCAGACCCTCCCGCCACGACAGGATCGTGACCACGAGGTACGTCACGATCGCCGCCACCAGCAGCGAGGCGATCGTCACCGCGCCGAGTACGCGGTACTGCGCGATCGAGTAGACGACGACCAGGATCAGGCCGATCAGGCCGGCGAGCAGGCCGCTCGCGAGCTGCGTGGATCCGAGCGTCGCCGAGATGCTGTCGGAGCTCTGCACCTGGAAGCCGATCGGCAGGGCGCCGTACTTGAGCTGGTCGGCCAGGGTCTTCGACGACTCCTGGGTGAACGAGCCCGAGATCTGCGCGTTGCCGTCGGTGATCGCCGCGTTGGTGGACGGCGCCGAGATGACGCGGCCGTCGAGGACGATCGCGAACTGGTTCTGCGCACCCTGCAGCGTGATGAGGCGGGAGGTGACATCGCCGAACGCCTGGGTGCCCTGGTCGTCGAACGAGAGGTTGACGGCCCAGGTGCCGGTGCTGGCTCCGGAGGAGGTGGTCATCAGGCCGTTCGAGGCGTCCGAGATGTCCTCGCCGGTGATCTCGACCGGGCCGAGGATGTACTTCACCGTGCCGGTGTCGTCACAGGTGATCAGGGGCTGATCGCCCGGCGCGAGGTTCGGGTCCTGGTCGTTCAGGAACGCGCAGTCGAACGAGGTGTACTGCGCCTCGAGCGCCGGTGTGATGTAGGCGAGGTCGCTCGCGCTCGTCGGCGACGCGGTGGGCGTGGTCGCGAGCGACGGGTCGACGGGAGTCGGCGTCGGGGAGGCGGTCGAGTCGCCTCCGACGGCGGTGTTCGTGGCCTGGCTGGCCACCAGCACGGGGCGGAAGTCGAGCTTCGCCGAGGCCTCGATGCGCTGCAGCGTCTCGTCGTCGGGCGTGCCCGGGATCGAGACGACGATGTTGCTCGAGCCCTGCGTGGTGATCTCGGCCTCGGAGACGCCGGACGCGTCGATGCGCTGGCGGATGATCGAGACGGCCTGGGTCAGCTGCTCGGACGAGACGGTGTCGCCGTCGGTCAGCTGCGGCTGGAGGACGATCTGCGTGCCGCCCTCGAGGTCGAGCGCGAGCTTCGGAGTCCAGGAGCCACCGCCCCAGAGGACGGCGGCGGTGTTGAGCCCGACGAGCGCGAGGACCAGGACACCGAGCCAGCTCAGTGAGCGCCGGGCCTTCCGGACGGGGGTTGATGCGGCCACCCAGGGCTCAGCTTTCTCTTCGTTCGACGATGATCGGTCGGGGATGCGCCCCGGACGTGGAAGGGCGGGCGAGGCGCTCTCGCGCCCGGCCCGCCCTGGAGACTACTGCGCGTCCGGCTTGCGGTCGCGGTCGAGGGGGTCGACCAGCGGGTCGGACTGGTGCGCGGCGTCCCGCTCGCCGAAGGCGGGAGACTCGGCCGCGACGACCGGCTCGACCTCGTCCTCGTCGGCGACGGCGGTCTCGTTCTCGGTCGGGTCGATGATCCGCGCGATCGCCTGACGGTGGATCGTCAGGAGCGTGCCGGGGGTCGACTCGATGATGATCTTGTTCTCGTCCTCGTCGATCGAGACGACGGTGCCGAACAGACCGGAGCCGGTCATCAGCTCGGCCCCGGGGACGAGTCCGCTCTTCATCTTCTCCGCATCGCGCTGGCGCTTCTTGTTGTTGCGGAACATGAAGATGATCATCACGGCGAGAAGCAGGACGAGCAGAATGATCGTCGGATCCATGGGTGTGCCTTCCGGAGTGGGTGGCGATCCTCGGCGTCAGCGCCGGTCGTGAGTGGATCGAGCGGCCCGTCGGGCCTTGAAGATTATAGGTCATCTCCGAAGAGCGACTGCTGGGGCCCCGCCGACGGGACTCCGCGAGGGTCGAGGCCGAAGTGCCGCCAGGCCGCGGGGGTCGCGACCCGGCCCCGCGGAGTGCGGGTGAGCAGCCCTATCCGGACGAGGAACGGCTCGACGACGGATTCGACGGTGTCCGCCTCCTCCCCCACCGAGACGGCGAGCGTGTTGAGGCCGACCGGGCCGCCGTCGAAGCGGGTCAGGACGATGTCCATCACCGCGCGGTCGAGACGGTCGAGACCGAGCGCATCGACGTCGTAGAGCTCGAGGGCGGCGCGGACGGCGGTCACGTCGGCGCGGCCGCCGTGCACGAGGGCGAAGTCGCGGACGCGGCGCAGGAGCCGGTTGGCGATCCGGGGAGTCCCCCGGCAGCGGCCCGCGATCTCGGCGACCGCTTCGCCGTCGATGTCGAGGTCGAGCAGGCGGGCGGCCCGGGTGAGGACCTGCCGGAGCTCGTCCTCGGCGTAGAACTCGAGGTGGGCCGTGAATCCGAAGCGGTCGCGCAGCGGATTGGGGAGCAGACCCGAGCGGGTCGTGGCGCCGACCAGGGTGAAGGGGGCGAGATCGAGCGGGACGGAGGTCGCTCCGGCGCCCTTGCCGACCATGATGTCGATGCGGAAGTCCTCCATCGCGAGGTAGAGCATCTCCTCCGCGGCACGCGCCATGCGGTGGATCTCGTCGATGAAGAGGATCTCACCGGGCAGGAGCGAGGACAGCACCGCCGCGAGGTCGCCGGCGTGCTGGATGGCAGGGCCGCTCGAGAGGCGCAGCGGCGACGAGCTCTCCTCGGCCACGATCATCGCCAGCGTGGTCTTGCCGAGCCCGGGAGGCCCCGCGAGCAGGATGTGATCGGGGGTGCGACCCTGCATGGCGGCGGCCTTGAGCAGCAGCTCGAGCTGCCCGCGGACCTTGCGCTGCCCGACGAACTCGCTGAGGCTCCTGGGCCGCAGCGCCCCCTCGAACGCGATCTCGGCCTCGGAGGCGACCTCGGGGCCGAGCACGTCGTCGCTCACGAGCGCGCCGCCGGGCCGAGGCGCGCGAGGGCGAGGCGGAGGAGGGCCTGCACGGACGCCGCGTCGGACGCCTGCGCATCGAGCAGGATCTCGTCGACGACCTCGGCCGCGATCCGCTCGGGCCAGCCGAGGCCGACGAGGGCCGAGAGCACGCTCTGCGCGGCGGTGGCCCCGGGTCCGGAGCCGCGGGCGGCACGGGGGCGGGCGGCGAGCTTGCCCGCGAGACTCAGGACGATGAGCTTCGCGGTCTTGGGGCCGATGCCGGTCACCTTGCGGAACACGGCGTCGTCCTCGTCGGCGACGGCCTGCGCGATGCGATCGGGCTCGATGGCGCCGAGGACGCCGAGAGCCGACTTGGGGCCGACGCCCGTGACTCCGATCAGCAGCTCGAAGATCTCGAGCTGCTCGGCGTCGGGGAAGCCGTAGAGGGTGAGCGAGTCCTCGCGGACGACGAGCGTCGTGGTGACGGTCGTCTCGTCTCCGACGCGCATCTCGAGCGCGTGCTGCGGGGTCACGTTGACCGCGTAGCCGACGCCGTGGACGTCGACGACGGCGAGACTCCCGCGGGCGGAGAGGACGGTGCCGCGGAGGGAGGAGATCACCGCGTCAGTCTAGGTGCTCGAACAGGCGTTCGAGTGGAGGCCTCCGCGGCGCGCCACGCACGCTGAGCCGGAGTCTCGTCACCGGTGCCGTCCGGGGAGGCGAGGGGCGCGCGCCAGGCGTGGCACACGGCCAGGGCCAGGGCGTCGGCCGCATCCGCCGGCGTGGGCGGCGCGTCGAGGCGGAGCACGCGCTGGATCATCGCGGTGACCTGCCGCTTGTCGGCCGCCCCGTAGCCGGTGACCGCGGCCTTCACCTCGCTCGGGGTGTGCATGCCGACCGGGAGGGACCGGCGGGCGGCGGCGACGAGCGCGACTCCGCTGATCTGGGCGATGCCCATCACGGTGCGCACGTTGTTCTGCGCGAAGACGCGCTCGATGGCGACGGCGTCGGGCCTGTGCTCGTCGAGCAGAGCCTCGATGCCGTCGCCGAGAGCGAGGAGGCGGCGCTCCAGCGGGTCGTCGGTGGGAGTCCGCAGCACGCTGACGTGCACGAGCGTCGCCCGACGGTCGCGGCCGACGTCGACGATGCCGACTCCGCAGCGGGTGAGCCCCGGATCGATCCCGAGGACGCGCATCAGAGCGCTCGCCGGGAACGGACCAGGACCACCGGGCTACTCCTCGTCGTTCTCGAGCTCGGCACGCACCTCGGCGGTGATGTCGAGGTTCGTGTAGACGTTCTGCACGTCGTCCGAGTCCTCCAGCGCGTCGATGAGGCGGAAGACCTTGCGGGCGGTCTCGGCGTCGGCCTCGACCTGCAGCGAGGCGACGAACTCGACGTCGGCCGCGTCGTAGTCGATACCGGCCTCCTGCAGCGCGGAGCGAGCGGGGACGAGCTCGCTCGGCTCGGTGCGGACCTCGAAGCTCTCGCCGTGGTCGATGACGTCGTCGACTCCGAAGTCGAGGACCGCGCCGAGCACGTCGTCCTCGGTGACGTCGTCGCCGTGCGGAACGGTGATGACGCCCTTCCGGGCGAAGTTGTAGGCGACGCTGCCCGGGTCGGCCATCGTGCCGCCGTTGCGGGTCATCGCCGTGCGGACGTCCGCCGCGGCGCGGTTCTTGTTGTCGGTCAGGCACTCGACGAGCAGGGCGATGCCGTTCGGGCCGTAGGCCTCGTACATGATCGTCGTGTAGTCGATGACCTCGCCGGTGAGGCCGGCTCCGCGCTTGATCGCGCGGTCGATGTTGTCGTTCGGGACCGAGGTCTTCTTGGCCTTCTGCACGGCATCGACGAGCGTCGGGTTGCCGGAGAGGTCGGCGCCGCCGATCTTGGCGGCCACCTCGATGTTCTTGATCAGCTTGGCGAACGACTTCGCGCGGCGCGAGTCCTTGATCGCCTTCTGGTGCTTGGTCGTGGCCCACTTGGAATGCCCGGACACGGTGCTCCCTCGGATGTTCGATTTCGTGCGACCCCCGAGGGCGCCGCTGCTTGGCCGTATCAGTGTAAACGGGGAGCCGGTCCCTGCCCGGCTCCTCGCTGTCGGCTCCTCGAGGTGGTTGCGCAGGTGGAGCGTCTTGCGACCGACTACGACGATTCGCTGAAACGCGAATCGCCTGTTCGCCTGCACCTTCAGCCGGGCCGGTCCTTGCCCGGCCCGGCGCGGTCGGCTCTCCGAGGTGGTTGCGCAGGTGGAGCGTCTTGCGACCGACTACGACGATTCGCTGAAACGCGAATCGCCTGTTCGCCGACACCTTCAGCCGGGCCGGTCCGGTCGGCTCTCCGAGGTGGCTGCGCAGGTGGAGCGTCCTGCGATCGTCTACGACGATTCGCTGAAACGCGAACCGCCTGTTCGCCTGCACCTTCAGCCGGGCCGGTCCTTGCCCGGCCCGGCGCGGTCGGCTCTCCGGGGTGGTTGCGCAGGTGGAGCGTCTTGCGACCGTCTACGACGATTCGCTGAAACGCGAATCGCCTGTTCGCCGACACCTTCAGCCGGGCCGGCGCGGTCGGCTCTCCGAGGTGACTGCGCAGGTGGAGCGTCCTGTGACCGTCTACGACGATTCGCTGGGGCGCGAATCGCCGGTTCGCGGTGCCCTCGACGGAGCCGGTCCCTGCCCGGCTCCACGCAGTCAGCCCACAGAGGTGGTCGCACAGGTGGAGCGGGTCGCGACCGTCTCAGACGATTCGCTGGCACGCGAATCGCCTGTTCGCCTCGCAGATGGTGGTCGCCGCGTCCGACGACCCGATGCTGGTTCGATCCGTCGGAGAAGCCCCATCGGAGTCACTCACACGGGCCGTCTACGGCGGGTCGGCCCCGCGAAGACGTCTCCGCAGGCATCACGTCCCAGAAGAACAGCCTGCAGATCGGCGACCCGCTACGAGGCGGACAGGCGATTCGCGTGTCAGCGAATCGGCGTAGCCGTTCGCAACACGCTCCACCTGCGCGACTACCCCTGGGAGCCGACTGCGCGGCGCCGGGCAGGGACCGGCGCCGACGCGGTTGTTGCGCTCAGCGCAGCAACCGCGAGAGGACACGGTCGGCGAGGGGCTTCCCGCCCGTCTGGCAGGTGGGGCAGTACTGGAGGGTGGAGTCGGCGAAGATCACCTGACGGACGGTGTCGCCGCAGACAGGGCAGGCCTCGCCGGTGCGGCCATGGACGCGCATGCCGAGCTTCTTCTCGCGCTTCAGGTCGGCGGCGTGCAGGCCCTCGGCGCGGGTCAGCGCCTCTTCGAGGGTGTAGCGGAGGGCGGTGTAGAGGCGGTCGAGCTCCTCCGGCGTCACGGAGGCGGGCTTGAACGGCGACATCCGGGCGACGTGCAGGATCTCGTCGGAGTACGCGTTGCCGATGCCCGCGATGCGCGACTGGTCGCGGAGGACGCCCTTCAGCTGGGCGCGACCGGCCGTCGCGAGGATCGCTCCGAGGATGTCCTTCGTGAAGGCGGGGTCGAGCGGGTCGGGGCCGAGGCGGGCGACGCCGGGGACGTCACGCGGATCCGCCACGATCGACAGCGCGAGGCTCTTCTTCGTACCCGCCTCGGTGATGTCGAAGCCGGACCCGTCGTCGAGGACGAGGCGCGCCGCGAGCGGCCCGCGCCCGGGCTTCACAGGAGCAGTGGGCCGCTCGGGCCGCCAGCGCACCCAGCCGGCGCGCGCGAGGTGCAGGAGGACGTGCGCATCCCCGATCGCGAGGTCGAGGAACTTTCCGTGCCGGCTCACTCCGTGAACCGTCTGCCCCGCGAGGGACGACGGCGGGATCGCGACGGTCTTGAGTGCCGAGATCGCGTACACGCCGACGCTCTCGAGGACGCGGCCGCCGAGCCGCTCGTCGAGGTCGCGGGCGAGCGCGTGCACTTCGGGGAGTTCGGGCATGCGACCACTGTGGACCGCACCTCCGACACCGTCCACCCCTGGTGGGGCGCGCGGCTCAACCCCCGAAGCGGGTCGCCGCGACCTTCCGCAGGAACAGCTCGTGGAAGCGGTAGTCGCCGGTGATCTCGGGGTGGAACGAGGTGCCGAGCAGGCTCCCCTGTTCGACGGCGACGACGCGGCCGTCGGCGACGGAGGCGAGAGCGGTCGCCCGCTCCCCCACCTCCTCGACGATCGGCGCGCGGATGAAGACCGCGTGCATCGGCGGGTCGCCGATGGCGGGGATGTCGAGGTCGGTCTCGAAGGAGTCGAGCTGGTTCCCGAAGGCGTTGCGGCGCACGGTCACGTCGAGGCCGCCGAAGCTCGACTGTCCGTCGATGCGGTCGAGGACCCGGTCGGCGAGCATGATCAGCCCGGCGCAGGTGCCGTAGACGGGCAGACCTGCCGCGATCGCCTCCCTGACCGGTTCGGCGAGGCCGAACAGGCGCGAGAGCTTGTCCATCACTGTGGACTCGCCTCCCGGGATGACGAGACCGGCGACCGATGCGAGCTCGGAGGGGCGGCGCACCAGCACCACCTCGGCGCCGAGCTCGCGCAGCACGTGGGCGTGCTCGCGGAAGTCGCCCTGGAGGGCGAGGACGCCCACCGTCAGCCCCTCGAGGGACTCGCGCGTCTCGCCCTCGCCCGCGACGGGCGCGTCGGCGCTACCAGCCACGCTCGGAGAGGCGGTGCGGCGCGGGCACGTCGGCCACGTTGATGCCGACCATCGCCTCGCCGAGTCCGCGGGACGCCTCCGCGACGACCTTCGCGTCGTCGTAGAACGTCGTGGCCTTCACGATCGCGGCGGCGCGCTTCGCGGGCTCGCCCGACTTGAAGACGCCGGAGCCGACGAAGACGCCGTCGGCGCCGAGCTGCATCATCAGCGCGGCGTCGGCCGGAGTCGCGACTCCGCCGGCGGTGAACAGCACGACGGGCAGCTTGCCGGTGCGCGCGATCTCGACGACGAGGTCGTAGGGGGCCTGCAGCTCCTTGGCCGCGACGTAGAGCTCGTCGTGGGTGAGGGACGTGAGGCGGTTGACCTCGGCCGAGATGGTGCGGATGTGCTTGGTGGCCTCGGAGACGTCTCCGGTGCCGGCCTCGCCCTTGGAGCGGATCATCGCCGCGCCCTCGGTGATGCGGCGCAGCGCCTCGCCCAGGTTGGTCGCGCCGCAGACGAAGGGGACGGTGAACTTCCACTTGTCGATGTGGTTCACGTAGTCGGCGGGCGAGAGGACCTCGGACTCGTCGATGTAGTCGACGCCGAGCTCCTGGAGGATCTGCGCCTCGACGAAGTGGCCGATGCGCGCCTTCGCCATCACGGGGATGGAGACCGCCGCGACGATGCCGTCGATGAGGTCGGGATCGCTCATCCGCGCGACGCCGCCCTGCGAGCGGATGTCGGCGGGGACGCGCTCGAGTGCCATCACGGCGACCGCTCCCGCGTCCTCCGCGATGCGGGCCTGCTCGGCGTTGACGACGTCCATGATGACGCCGCCCTTGAGCATCTCGGCGAGCCCGCGCTTGACGCGGCTCGAGCCGAACTGCTCGGGGGCGGACGAGGACGAAGTGGTGGTGTCAGTCATGTTCGCTGTGTCCTGTTCTGTGCGGCGTCTTCCGCCGACGGCAGCACTGAGTCTACGAGAGGGTGCCGGATGCCCGCGGCTCTGGACAGGCGGGGCACCACGGTCTAGCCGGCGGGCCAGGCGGCGGCGATGCTCGCTCGGACGTCGCCGAGGAGCTGCGGCAGCGCCTTGGTGCGGGCGATGATCGGGAAGAAGTTGGCGTCGGTCGCCCAGCGCGGCACCACGTGCTGGTGCAGGTGCGCGGCGATCCCGGCCCCGGCGACCGCTCCCTGGTTCATCCCGAGGTTGAACCCGTCGTTGTTCGACACCTCGCGGATCACGCGCATCGCGGTCTGGGTGAGCGCACCGATCTCGGCCACTTCTTCCGGGGTGGCCTCGTCGTACAGCGGGATGTGGCGGTACGGGCAGACCAGCAGGTGGCCTGAGTTGTAGGGGAAGAGGTTGAGCAGGACGTAGGCGTGCTCACCGCGGGCGACGATGAGCGCCTCCTCGTCGCTCAGCGTGGGCGCCACGCAGAACGGGCAGTCGTGCGCACCGGGCTGCCCCTTCTGGATGTAGACCATCCGGTGCGGGGTCCACAGGCGCTGGAACTCGTCGGGCACGCCCGCGAGGTGAGCGGACCCCTCCGCGCCCTCGGGGACCGGATCGTGGTCGGCCATCAGACCTGCGCCTTCGTCGCGATCGCCTCGCGGATGCGGGCGACGGCGTCGGCGACGGGGATGCCGTTCTCCTGCGTCCCGTCGCGGAAGCGGAAGCTGACCGCTCCGGCGTCGCGGTCCTTCTCGCCGACGATCAGCTGGAAGGGGATCTTCTGCAGCGTCGCGGTGCGGATCTTCTTCTGCATGCGGTCGCTGGAGTAGTCGATCTCGGCGCGGACACCGGACGCCTTGAGGTCGCCGATGATGCCCTCGAGGTAGGGCAGGTACTCGTCCGCGATCGGGATGCCGATGACCTGGACGGGCGAGAGCCAGACCGGGAAGGCGCCGGCGTAGTGCTCGGTGAGGATCGCGAAGAAGCGCTCGATGGATCCGAACAGGGCGCGGTGGATCATCACCGGCTGCTTCTTGGTGCCGTCGGACGCGGTGTACTCGAGCTCGAAGCGCTCGGGCTGGTTGAAGTCGAGCTGGATGGTCGACATCTGCCAGGTGCGGCCGATGGCATCGCGTGCCTGGACGGAGATCTTGGGGCCGTAGAACGCGGCGCCGCCCGGATCGGGGACGAGCTCGAGGCCCGAGGCGACGGCGACGGCGCGAAGCGACTCGATCGCCGCCTCCCACTGCTCGGGGTCGCCGACGAACTTGGGGTTGCCCTCCTCGTTCGTCGAGAGCTCGAGGTAGAAGTCGTCGAGGCCGTAGTCGCGCAGCACCTGGAGCACGAACTCGAGGTTGCGGGTCAGCTCGGCGGCCACGTCCTCCTGAGCGACGTAGATGTGCGCGTCGTCCTGGGTCAGGCCGCGGACGCGGGTGAGGCCCTGCAGAGTGCCGCTCTTCTCGTAGCGGTAGACGGTGCCGAACTCGGCCAGGCGCAGCGGCAGCTCGCGGTAGCTGCGTCCGCGCGAGCGGAAGATCAGGTTGTGGAAGGGGCAGTTCATGGGCTTGAGGTAGTAGTCCTGGCCCTGCCGGGTGATGTTGCCGTCGTCGTCCTGCAGCTCGTCGAGATGCATCGGAGGGAACATCCCTTCGGCGTACCACTGCAGGTGGCCGCTCGTCATGAAGAGGTCGCCCTTGGTGATGTGCGGCGAGTAGACGAGCTCGTAGTCGTGGGCGAGCAGCTGCTCGCGCATGTACTGCTCGATCTCGTAGCGGATGATGCCGCCCTTGGGGTGGAAGACCGCGAGGCCGGAGCCGATCTCGTCGGGGAAGGAGAAGAGGTCGAGCTCGTGGCCGATCTTGCGGTGGTCGCGGCGCGCCGCCTCCTCGAGCCGGGCCTGGTGCGCACGCAGCTCGTCCTTGGTGGGCCAGGCGGTGCCGTAGACGCGCTGCAGCTGGGGGTTCTTCTCGGAGCCGCGCCAGTAGGCGGCGGCATTGCGGGTGAGCGCGTAGCCGTTGCCGATCATCCGGGTGTTCGGGAGGTGCGGACCGCGGCAGAGGTCCTTCCAGACGGTGTCGCCGGTGCGCGGGTCGACGTTGTCGTAGATCGTGAGCTCTTCGCCGCCGACCTCGACCGATTCGTCGTCGGCTCCCCCGCCCTTCAGGCCGATCAGCTCGAGCTTGTAGGGCTCGCCCGCGAGCTCGGCGCGGGCGTCCTCCTCGGTCACGACGCGACGGACGAAGCGCTGGCCCTGCCGGATGATGCGGTCCATCGCCTTCTCGAGCGCTTTCATCGCCTCGGGCGTGAAGGGCTCCTCGACGTCGAAGTCGTAGTAGAAGCCGTCGGTCACGGGCGGGCCGATCCCGAGCTTCGCCTCCGGGTTGATCTGCTGCACGGCCTGCGCGAGGACGTGGGCGGCGGAGTGGCGGAGGATGTTCAGTCCGTCGGGCGAGGAGATCAGAACGGGCTCGATGCGGTCGCCGGGGACGACCTCAGTGGCCAGATCGCGCAGTTCTCCGTTGACGTGGAGGGCCACGACGGCCCGATCCGTGAAGTGCGTGAAGCCCGTTCCGGCCTCGGTCACCTCGATCGACGACTCGTTCTCGGGTGATTTCGACGATTCGTTCGACACGCGCGGACACTCCTCAGGCTTCGCAGACCCCTCGACTTTAGCCGTCTGCGGGGGTTCGGCCGACCGCCACGGCCGTTCCGGGTCGGGAGTGGCGGAGGGGCCGGATCTCGCCTGAGAAAGGGGCTTATAGAGGGAATCCGCACCCGTGATGATCGATATCCGTCGATAGGAGCCGAGCGATATCCGGAACGACTTGTCGCGCTCTTCCCTCGAAGCCGCCTCGAGGCAGTATCGACACAGTGCGAGGGAGGCGGAGACTCGGAGGAAAGCCCGGTCGGCGTCCCGATCTCCTCTGAGGACGAGAGCCTCGATGCGCGACGCGACGAGAATCGCCGCACGTGCTCGGATATCACGGGGAGAAGACGCCGGAGCGATATCGGGAGGCCGGGGAGCGCGGCCCGGAAGGTGACCTTCCGAGCCGCGCCGGGATCCCTCTTGCTCCCTCACGATTCCTGGCGTTCGGGGGCTTTCGGGAACCCTCGACGCCGACGCGCGACCCGATCGCGCAGTCGACACCGAGTCGATTCTAGAAGGGCGCCGGCTGGGCTGCGGCAGGAGGTCCGAGGACCCGTGTAACTGAATCGATTACCCCCGTAATGGGGTCGCATGACGCGACAGATCTGCCACTAGGTTCAGCAGAGCACCACCGGATCCGGCGGGGCCCGCGAACCCTGACGCGGGACCGCCGACCGACACGAGGCTCCACCTCACGAACCCTGCCCATCCTGGGAGCAGGGCGAGCGGCGTGGCGTCGACGAGGCGATGACGCACGGCGGCCCCGAAACCGCGGCGCGGTCAGCGCCCACCTGAGAAACCCCTTCCCTGTAAACCCGAAATGCAGGTTGATCCCACATGTACGCACCCTCGGTGCGCCTCTTCGGCGTGCCTTCCCACCGGCTCTGTCCACCCTCGACTTGCCGTCGCCACCCTCCGGCGACCCGAGATACGAGCGGCGGTGAGAGCAGGAGCCGGCGGTGACCGCCGTCTCCGCCGCGGCCCGGCCTCCCCAGCGCGATGAACCCGGCGCCCTCGTCCTCGTGCCCGCCCCGAGGGCTGCGGCATCGGACTGGCGTCGGCGCTTCTCGCGGAGGGTCCTGGCCGCGGACACCCTCGTCATCCTCGGCGCCGTCGCTCTGGCGGCCGCCCTGCGATTCGCCGCCGAGCCCTCGATGCGCGACCTCGTCGTCGCGGTCGTTCTCGGCGCCCTCTGGATCGGAGCGGTCCAGCTCGCGCTGCGCCGCCTCCCCCAGCTCCTCGGAGTCGGTGCGGACGAGTTCCGCCGGCTCCTGTCTGCGACGATCCTGACCTTCGGGATCGCCTCCGTCGCCTCCGTGCTGACGCGAGTCGACCTGCCGCGCCTGCTCGTCGTGGTGGCGCTGCCGATCGGTCTCGCCGGCATGCTGGCGGCGCACGCCCTCACCAGAGGCCGACTGGCCAGAGAGCGCCGGGCCGGCCGGGCGCTCTCGCGGGTCATCGTGCTCGGCAGGTCGAGCGACGTCGCCCACGTCGTCGCGCAGATCGATCGGCGGCGCGGACGCGTCGAGTACGACGTCGTCGGTGTCGCGCTCGCCGACCCGACGGGTGATCAGCGCTCGATCTGCGTCCGCGGGCGATCCCTGCCGATCGTCGGCACGGTCGACCGCGTGCCCCAGTCCGTCGTCGAGCGGCGAGCGGATGCGGTCATCGTGGCCGGTCCGGTCGACGGCGGCGATGCGTTCCTCCGCCGGCTGTGCTGGGCTCTCGAGCCGTTCGCCGTGGAGCTGGTGCTCGCCCCCGGGCTCAGCAGCGTCGCGGGTCCCCGGATCCACTGGCGACCGGTCGACGGCCTGCCGCTGATGCGGGTGGAGCCGCCGCGCTACTCCGGCCCTCGGCACGCCCTGAAGCGCGCGGTCGACGTGATCGTCGCCTCCGCCGCACTGCTGGTGCTGGCGCCGGCTCTGGCCCTGCTCGCCGTGCTGATCAAGCGCGACAGCGCCGGGCCCGCGCTCTTCCGCCAGCAGCGGGTGGGCCGCGCCGGGCGGACCTTCACGATGCTCAAGTTCCGGTCGATGACGGTCGACGCCGAGGCACGGCTCGTGGAGCTGCAGGCGGCGAACGAGGGGTCCGGCCTGCTCTTCAAGCTGCGGGAGGACCCGCGGGTCACGCCGCTGGGCCGCGTGCTGCGGCGCTACTCGCTCGACGAGCTGCCGCAGTTCTGGAACGTGCTGCGCGGCAGCATGAGCCTCGTCGGGCCGCGGCCGCCGCTCCCGAGCGAGGTCGCGCGCTACGACGAGACCGTGAACCGGCGCCTGTACATCAAGCCCGGTATCACGGGGCTGTGGCAGACCGGCGGGCGCTCGGAGCTCGACTGGGAGGACGGGATCCGTCTCGACCTCTACTACGTCGAGAACTGGTCGCTGGCCGGCGATCTGCTGATCCTCTGGCGGACGCTGCGCGTGATGCTGCGGCCGGTCGGCGCGTACTGACGCACCTCCGCTCACCTCCCAGGCACCACACCCGGTGACGCCCCTGCGTTGGCCCGTCCGCTCGCTGATGCCCGGACCCCGCATCGGCGCCTCCCCGTCCTGACGCGCTCGCGTCAACTCCTCCGGCGCGCTCTGCGCCCGCGGCGCCCATCGCGCCGTCCCCTCCGGCGCGCTCCGCGCCTCCCACCACGTCCGCGCTCCCCCTCTCCCTGGTCGGAGAGCGCGGTCCCCTCGGCGTGCCCGCACGCCGCCCTCCTCACCCGAAGGAACCCGCCATGACAACCACCATCCCCTCCCGGAGGCTCCGCGTCGCGCTCGTCGGCGCCGGCTACTGGGGCCCGAACCTCGCCCGGAACTTCGCCGCCAGCCCCGACTGGGAGCTGGCCGCGGTCTGCGACCTCGACCCGGTGCGGGCGCAGACCGTCGCCCGCGCGAACGGCTCCGTCCCCGTCCTCCGCTCGCTGTCGGACGTGCTCGACCTGCCCGGGCTCGACGCGATCGCGATCGCGACGCCCGCCAGGACCCACCACGCCATCGCGATGGCCGCGATCGCCGCAGGACTGCACGTGCTCGTCGAGAAGCCGCTCGCCGACTCCAGCGTCCTCGGGATCGACATGGTCGACGCCGCCGAGCGCGCGGGTGTCGTACTGATGGCCGACCACACCTACTGCTACACGCCTGCCGTGCTGAAGATGAAGGAGCTGATCGCCAGCGGCTCGCTCGGCGACGTGCTCTTCGTCGACGCGGTCCGGATCAACCTCGGGCTGATCCAGCCCGACGTCGACGTGTTCTGGGACCTCGCCCCGCACGACCTGTCGATCCTCGACTTCATCATCCCCGGCGGCCTGCGCGGAGGCGCCGTCGCCGCCCAGGGCTCCGACCCGCTCGGCTCCGGCCGCGCCTGCGTGGGCTACCTCACCGTGCCGCTGGGCGACGGGGCGATCGCGAACGTGCACGTCAATTGGCTGAGCCCCACCAAGATCCGCCGCATGGTGATCGGCGGCTCGAAGCGCACGCTGGTCTGGGACGACGTGAACCCGCAGCAGCGGCTCAGCGTGTTCGACCGGGGAGTCGACCTGACCTCGTCGCTGCGCACGGGCGCCTCGCGCCGCGACGCCGCGATCTCGTACCGCCTCGGCGACACCTGGTCGCCGGCCCTGCCCGAGCGCGAGCCGCTCGCCGACATGGTCCGCGAGTTCGCGACCTCGATCTCGGAGCGCCGTGCGCCCCGCACCGACGGGCGCGCCGCCCTCCGCGTGCTGAGCGTGCTGGAGCAGGTCAGCGACCGGCTCCTCGACGCCGGCCAGGTCAGCCGCACCAGCGCTCCGGCGCTCCGTCTCGAGGAGGCCTCGTGGCTGCGCTGACCCCCGCTCCCACCTCGCTCGCCGGGGCGGACGTGCTCGTCACCGGTGGTGCGGGCACCATCGGATCGACGATCGTCGACCGCCTCCTCGCCACCGGCGTGAACCGCGTCGATGTGCTCGACAACCTGGTGCGCGGACGCCGCGAGAACCTCGAGAGCGCACTGGCCGACGGTCGCGTGCGCCTGATCGAGGGCGACATCCGCGACCGCGACCTCGTCGACTCGGTCACGCGCGGCAAGGACGTCGTCTTCCACCAGGCGGCGATCCGCATCACGCAGTGCGCCGAGGATCCCCGCCTCGCGTTCGACGTGCTCGCCCAGGGCTCGTTCACGGTGTTCGAGGCCGCGGCCGCGCACCGCGTCGGCCGGGTCGTCGCCGCCTCGAGCGCGTCGATCTACGGCCTCGCGACGCGCTTCCCGACCCACGAGCAGCACCACCCCTACGCCAACGACACCTTCTACGGTGCCGCGAAGGCGTTCACCGAGGGGATGCTCACCAGCTTCGGCGCCATGTCGGACCTGCACTCGACCGCGCTGCGCTACTTCAACGTCTACGGACCGCGGATGGACGTGCACGGCCTCTACACCGAGGTGCTCGTGCGCTGGATGGAGCGGATCGAGTCGGGCGTGCCTCCGCTGATCCTCGGCGACGGCAGCCAGACGATGGACTTCGTGCACGTCGACGACGTCGCCCGCGCGAATGTGCTCGCGGCGACGGCCGGCCACGACGGTGCGTTCAACATCGGCTCCGGAGTCGAGACGAGCCTGCTCGGTCTCGCCCGCACGCTCCTGGAGGTCATGGAGTCGGACCTCGACGTCGAGTTCGCGCCCGCTCGCCAGGTCAACGGCGTCACGCGCCGCCTGGCCGACACCCGGTCGGCGCGCGACGAGCTCGGCTTCGTCGCCGACGTCGATCTCGCGAGCGGCCTGCGCTCGCTCGTGCAGTGGTGGCGCGGCGAGCGCATCGATGCTCCTCTGCTGAGCGGGGCGAACCGATGAGCGCCGAGGTGCTGCCGCGCATCGACGTCATGCGTCCGTGGCTCGGTCAGGAGGAGGTGGACGCCCTCGCCGAGGTCGTCGCCTCGGGCTGGATCGCGCAGGGCCCGAGGGTCGCGCGCTTCGAGGAGGCGTTCGCCGCGGCGATGGGCGTCGAGCACGCGGTCGCACTCTCGAGCTGCACCACCGCCCTGCACCTCGGCCTGGTCGTCGCCGGCGTGAGCAGTGGTGACGATGTGGTGGTCCCCTCCTTCTCGTTCATCGCGACGGCGAACGCCGTCGTGCACGCCGGCGCCCGCCCCGTCTTCGCCGACGTCGACCCGACCACGGGGAACGTCACCGCCGAGACGATCCGGGTGGCGCTCACCCCCGCCACCCGCGCCGTCATCGCGGTCGATCAAGGCGGAGTCCCGGTAGACCTGGACCCGATCCGCGCGCTCTGCGATCCGCTCGGGATCGTCGTGCTCGAGGACGCGGCCTGCGGAGCCGGAGCGCAGTACCGCGGCCGGCCAGTGGGAGCGTCCGCCGAGCTCACGGCGTGGTCGTTCCACCCGCGCAAGCTCCTCACCACGGGTGAGGGCGGGATGCTGACGACGAACGACGCCGGTCTGGCGGCGCGTGCGCGACGCCTCCGCGAGCACTCGATGTCGGTGTCGGCGGCGGACCGCCACGGCAGTCTGCTCTCGCCTCCCGAGCAGTACGACGAGGTCGGCTTCAACTACCGGATGACCGATCTGCAGGCCGCACTCGGTCTCGTGCAGCTCGGCCGGCTCGAGGCGCTCGTGTCGCGCCGGCGGGCACTCGCAGCGCGGTACTCGGAGGCGTTCGCGGACGTCCCGGGGCTCCGCACGGTCGAGGACCCCGCGCACGGCACCGGCAATGTGCAGTCCTTCTGGGTCGAGGTCGGCGACGAGTACCCGCTCGATCGCGACGGGCTGATGGCCGAGCTCGCCTCGCGCGGGATCTCGGCGCGGCGCGGCATCATGGCGGCCCACCGCCAGCCTCCGTACCGCGAGCACCCGGGCGCGGATCGCCTGCCGGCGACCGAGCGCCTCACGGATCGCACGCTGATCCTGCCGCTCTTCCACGCCCTCACCGCCGTGGAGCAGGACCGCGTCATCGACGCCGTCCTCGCCCCCTCGCGCCTCACGGAGGTGCCCGCGGATGCCTGAGCTGATCATCGTCGGCGCGAGCGGCCTGGCGCGGGAGACTCTCGCGCTGGTCGCCGCGTCCGGCCGCCACAGACCGGTGGCCGTCGTCGACGACGGTGCGGCACGCTGGGGTTCCGAACTGGGTGGAGTCCCCGTCATCGGCGGACTCGACGCGGTCCGCGAGCACCCGCGCGCCGAGATCGTCGTCTGCGTCGGCCACGGCAGCGCCCGAGCCCGCCTCGTCGACCGGCTGCGCGCGGTCGGAGTCGTCGACTCCCGCTACGCGCGGCTGGTCCATCCCGATGTGCATGTGCCCGACGACTGCCGGATCGGGGCGGGGAGCATCGTGCTCGCCGGCGTCGTCCTCACGGCAGACGTCTCGCTGGGGCGCCACGTCGTCACGATGCCCAACGTCACCCTCACCCACGGCAACCGCATCGGCTCGTACGCGACGCTCTGCGCCGGGGTCACCCTCGGCGGTGGCGTGCGCGTGGGCGAGGAGGCGTACGTCGGCATGGGAGCGTCCGTCCGAGAGCGCTCGCGGATCGGACGCCGGGCGACGCTCGGGATGGGCGCCGTTCTCCTGCGCGACCAGCCGGCCGGGGAGACCTGGGTCGGGGTGCCGGCCGCCGCCCGGCTGGAACCGGCGTCGATCCGTCGCGCCGGAACCAGCCGCGAAGAGGCCCGCGCATGAGCGCCGTGGTGCTCTCGTGACCGCGACGCTGGCCGGCGTCGGCCGCGGGAAGGTCGTCCGCGCGCTGGGCTGGAGCGCGCTCAGCACGATCGCGCTCCGGCTCAGCAGCCTCGGCCTCGGCATCGTACTGGCGCGGATCCTCGCGCCGGAGGCGTTCGGCGTCTACGCGCTCGCGCTCACCGTGCAGTCGGTGCTGATGGCGCTCTCCGACTTCGGGCTGAGCACCGATCTCATCCGCTCGACCGACCCCGAGCGCCGCGCCCCCACGGTGTCGGTGCTCGGGCTCGTGATCGGCGGGACGCTGGGGGCCGCGATGGCGGCCGCCTCCCCGACGATCGCGACCCTGACCGGATCGCCGGAGTCGGCGGGTGTGATGGCGGTGCTCGCCGTCACGCTGCCGCTCGCGGGCGCCGGAGTCGCGCCCTACGCCGCCCTGCAGCGCCGGTTCGCGCAGCGCCCGCTGTTCGTGATCGCCGCCGTCGACTTCGCCGTCTCGACGACGATCACGCTCTCGCTGCTCGCGGCGGGCAGCGGAGTGATCTCGCTGGCGATCGCGCGGGTCGCGGCGCAGTGCTGCACGCTCGTGCTCCTCTTCGTCGCCGCTCGCGAGCGGCCGCGGTTCGGCTGGGACCGCTCCGTCGCCCCCTCCGCGCTGCGCTTCGGCCTGCCGGTGGCGATCGCGAACCTCATCTCGTGGGGCGTGCTCGGCACCGACAAGGTGGTGATCGCGGGTCTGATCGACCCGGTGGCGCTCGGCTACTACGTGCTCGCGTTCAACATCTCGACCTGGCCGATGACCGCGGTCGGCCAGGTGGTGCGGTCGGTCGCGCTGCCCGCGTTCTCCCGAGCGCACGAGGAAGGACGTCCCGCGCCGCTGCCGGCCGCGGCCGGTCTCACCTGGGCGCTCGCGGCTCCGCTCGGCGCGATGCTCGCGGTTCTCGCGGGTCCTCTGGTCCACTTCGTCTACGGCTCCACCTGGGCGCCCGCGGCCGGTGCGCTGGCGCTCCTCGGATTCGTCGGCGCGCTGCGGGTGGTCTACGACCTCTTCAGCTCGGCCGCTCTCGCGCAGGGCGGCTCGGGACGGGTCGCGATCGTGCAGGGCGTGTGGTTCGCCGCGCTCACGCTCGCCCTGATCCCCGCCGTGCTGCTGGGCGGCTTCGTCGGAGCGGCCTGGGCGCAGATCGGAGTGGCGGCGCTGGTCGTCGGCCCGGCCTTCGTCTGGCTGCTGCGCACGATCGGGGCGGATCTGCCCGCCATCGGCCGCTCCCTCCTCCCTCCCGCACTCGCGGCGGCGCTCGCCGCAGGAGCGGCCGCTCTCGTCCCCCTCGCGCTCGGCGCGGTCGGCCTCGACGCCGACTGGCTCGCCCTGCTCTGCGGAGGCGCGCTGGGCGCCCTCGTCTACCTCCTCCTCCTGCGCACCTGGCTGCTCGCCCGTGTGCGCGACCTCTCCGCCTCCGACCGAAGGACCGCGTCATGACCGCTCTCGACTCCGAGCACATCGTCCCGCTCGCCGATCTGCACCTGCAGCACCTCGTCGTCGCCGACGTGATCCGGGAGGGCTTCGACCGCGTCCTCGCCGACTCGTCGTTCGTGCGCGGGCCCGACGTGACCCGCTTCGAGGAGGAGTTCGCTGCCTACTGCGGCGTCCGGAACACCGTCGGCGTCGGCAACGGGACCGACGCTCTCGAGCTGGCCCTGCTCGCCCTCGACCTCCGCCCGGGCGACGAGGTGCTCGTGCCGGCCAACACCTTCGTCGCGACGGCGGAGGCGGTGGTCCGCGCAGGGGCCCGGCCCGTGTTCGTGGACTGCGACGACGACTACCTGATCGACGTCGCCTCCGCCGCGGCCGCGGTCACGCCGCGCACCCGCGCCGTGATGGCGGTGCACCTCTACGGTCAGTGCGCCCCGGTCGAGCAGCTCGCGGCCGCGGTCGGCCCGGCGGTGACGATCGTGGAGGACGCGGCGCAGGCCCAGGGCGCGCGGCGGTTCGGCGCACGGGCCGGCTCGCTCGGCGCGATCGCCGGCACGAGCTTCTACCCGGGCAAGAACCTCGGCGCCTACGGCGACGCAGGCGGAGTCATGACCGACGACGACGAGCTCGCCGCGGCCGTCCGCCGCCTCGGCAACCACGGGGGGCTCACCGCCTACCGGCACGACGTGCTGGGAACGAACTCGCGCCTCGACTCGCTGCAGGCCGTGGTGCTGAGCGCCAAGCTCGCGCACCTCGACGAGTGGAACCGGCAGCGCCGCGACGCCGCCGCCCGCTACGGCGAGCTGCTCGACGGAGTCGGCGGCCTCACCCTCCCGCGCACCGCCCCGGGAAACGAGCACGTGCACCACCTCTACGTCGTGCGGACTCCCGAGCGCGAGCGCGTGCGGGAGGTGCTCGGCGCGGCGGGAGTCGCGACCGGTGTGCACTACCCGCAGCCGGTGCACCTGATGGCGCCCTTCGCGGCCGAGCGCCCCGTCTCGCTGCCTCGCGCCGAGAGCTTCGCGGGCGAGCTGCTGACGCTCCCGCTGTTCCCGGGGATCACCTCGGCGCAGCAGGAGTACGTGGCCGAGTCGCTCGTCGGAGCCCTGCGCGCGGGTGCCCCGAACGTGGGAGCGCTCCGATGACCCCCGTCCCCGTGCAGGAGGCCGAGCCCCGATCGGGCCGGACGGTGCCGGTGACGGCGGCGGAGACCGCCTCCGCAACGGTCTCGGTGCTGATCCCCCTCTACAACTACGGCCGGTTCCTCCGCGAGGCGGCGGAGAGCGCCCTCGCCCAGGAGGGTGTCGACGTGCAGGTCGTGATCGTCGACGACCGCTCGACCGACGACTCGCTCGCGATCGCCCGAGCCCTCGCGGCCGAGGACGAGCGGGTGACGGTGATCGCGAGTCCGCGCAACCGCGGTCCGGTCGGCAGCATCCTGGTGGCGTTGTCGGCCGCCACGGGAGAGTTCTCGTGGTACCTCGACGCCGACGACGTGATCGCTCCGGGTGCGCTGGCGCGCGCTGTCGCGGTCGCCCGCGTCCACCCGTCGGTCGGTCTGGTGTACGGGCATCCCCTCCACTTCGCCGACGGCACCGAGCGTCCGGAGGCGCGCAGCACCGCCACCGCGTGGATCCTCTGGCGGGGACAGGACTGGCTGCACGAGCGCTGCCGCACCGGCGTCAACGTCATCACCTCTCCCGAAGTGCTGGTACGCCGCTCCGTCCTCGACCGGGTGGGCTGGCCGCGTCCGCTGCCGCACACGTACGACCTCGAGCTGTGGCTGCGCCTCTCGGCCGCGGCCGACGTCGCCTACATCCAGGGTGTCGACCAGGCCTGGCACCGGGAGCACTCGGGCAGCCGATCGGACGTGGTCACGCCGTTGCGCGACCTGCACGAGCGGCTGCTCGCCTTCGAGACCTTCTTCGCCGCACCGGGCGGCGCCCTCGCCGACGCGGTCGAGCTGGAGGACCTCGCCCGCGCCGCCCTCGCCCGCTCGGCACTCGAGCGGGGCGCCCAGCGCTTCGACAGCGGAGGTGCGACACGCGCCGAGCTGGACGAGCACCGCGCGTTCGCCCGGGCGGTCTTCCGCGATGCGGCCTGGCTGCCCGAGTGGGAGCGCCTCCAGTCGCGCCTGCTCTCGCCGGAGCGCGGCGCGCGGTTCGCCCCGCGGTTCCTCGCGGAGCGCATGGCGCGCCGGGTCCGCACCGATCGGTCGTGGCGCCGCTGGCACCGCGAGGGGAGCTTCTGATGCGCGCCGCACGCGTTCCGCGCGAACTCGTCCGCCGGCTCCGCACGACCGGACGCCGTGATCTGCTCCAGCGCGCCGTCCGTGCGCTCGGCGACCGCGTCGGTGTCGGCGAGCTCGACATGCCGCTGCTCCCCGGTGACATCGCCGACTCGGCGACCCTGCACCTCCCCGCAGCGCCGGGCCCCGTCACGGGCTCGGCGAGCATCGGCTGGATCTGCACCCCACCCGATCGCGGCTCGGGAGGGCACACCACCCTCTTCCGGATGGTGCAGGGTCTCGTCGAGCGCGGTCACCGCTGCACCCTCTTCCTCTACGACCGTCACGGCGCCGAGTTCGAGCAGCGCGCGGCGATCATCCGTGCGTCGTGGCCGTGGCTCGACGTCGACATCCGCAGTGCCGACGACGGCATCGTGGGCGTCGATGCGGCCGTCGCGACCTCGTGGGAGACGGCGCACGTCCTCGCCACCCGCGGGACCGCTCCGATGGCGCGCCTGTACTTCGTGCAGGACTTCGAGCCCTTCTTCCACCCGCGCGGCACCCTGGCCGCGCTCGCGGAGGACAGCTACCGCTTCGGCTTCAGGACCATCGCGCTCGGAGAGATGGTGCGCTCGCACCTCGATCGGCTCGGGATCTCGAGCGATCTCGCTCCGTTCGGCTGCGACACCCGGACCTACACGCTGCAGAACACCGACGGAGAGCGGTCGGGAGTCGTGTTCTATGCGAAGCCGTCCGCGGATCGACGCGGCTACCTCCTCGGGCGCCGAGCACTCTCGCTGTTCCACGACGCGCACCCGGCAGTGCCGATCCACGTGTACGGCACGGCGCCCGGGGCGTGGGACGTCCCCGTGATCGAGCACGGCACGCTGGCTCCGACCGAGCTCGCGGCACTGTACAACCGCTGCTCCGCCGGCATCGCCCTCTCGTTCACGAACATCTCGCTGGTCGCGGAGGAGCTGCTCGCCTGCGGTGCCGTCGCCGTGGTCAACGATTCGGACGACGCCCGGGCCGATCTGCCGCACGGCGGCGCCGTCTGGGCCCCACCCACCCCCGCAGGCATCGCGGCGGCCCTCGGACGGGCCGTCGAGCGCCCGCGCTCCGGTCGGGAGGCCGCCGCCGGCGTCCGCCACGGCTGGGGTCCTGCCCAGGAGGTGGTCGAGCGAGTCGTGATCGACGAGCTCCTGCGCACCGCCGCTGCACCCCTCGTTCCCGTCACCGCACACCTGGAGAGCTGAACCATGTCCCCCGATCAGAACCGGCGCGTCGTCCTCGGCGGCGCTCCCGTCGATCTCGCCCAGCACGACGAGGCCGTCCGCATCATCGCCACCCGCGCCGCAGCGATGGACGGCGCGCCGCTGGGCGTGCTCTCGGTCAACGTCGACCACATCAACCACTTCGGGCAGGGCGGCCGCTGGCAGCACGTCCTCGAGCACCGCGCCGAGCCCGAGATGTCCGCTCCCGCGACGCTCGTCCTCCAGCCCGGCGGCGAGGGCTCCGTGGAGTGGACCGAAGCGGAGTCCCGCCGGCGCGATCGGCCCGTGCAGTGGCTCTCCCTCATCGACGGCAGCCCGATCGCCACGCAGGCCCGCCGGCTGACGGGTACCGCCTGGCCGCGGCTGGCAGGCAGCGACCTCATCGGCCCGCTGCTCGACCGCGCCGCGGTGGACGGAGTGCGTGTCGGCGTGCTCGGCGGGTCGGTCGACGCGCAGGAACGGCTGCGCGCCAGGCTGGCCGAGGAGCGCCCCGACCTGGTGCTCGCGGGTCTCTGGTCGCCGACCCGAGAGGAGCTCGCCGATCCCGAGGCCAACGCCGGAGTCGTCGAGGCGATCCGTCGTGCAGCCGTCGATCTGCTCATCGTCGGTCTGGGCAAGCCCCGGCAGGAGCTGTGGATCGACGAGCACGGTCCGAAGACGGGTGCGCACGTCCTGCTCGCGTTCGGTGCCGCGGTGGACTTCCTCGGCGGCTCCGTCCGCCGGGCACCGCAGTGGGTCGCCGACCACGGAGTCGAGTGGCTGTGGCGCCTGGCGATGGAGCCGCGCCGGCTCGCGCGCCGCTACCTCGTCGAAGGTCCCCTCGCTTACGGCCGCCTGCGACTGCACAGCACGACCACTCTCGATCGTGAGCCCACCCTGCACGGCACCAGGCTCTCCGCCCTCGCCGGTGGCGGGGAAGGACGCTTCGTCGGGCCGGGCGAGCCCGCCGATGTCGCCGCGCTGGTCGTGAGCTACCGCTCCGCCGAGAGCCTCGACCGCCTGATCGCGAGCCTGCGCGACGAGGCCCGCGGCGGCGTCCGGCTCCGCGTGATCGTCGTCGACAACGCCTCCGACGACGGCTCGCTCGCGGTCGCCGCGGCGCACTCCGATGTCGTCGCGATCGATGCGGGCGGCAACGTCGGCTACGCCGCGGCCGTCAACATCGCCCGCCGGCACGCCGGCGACACCGGAGCGCTCCTCGTCCTCAATCCCGACCTCGTCGTCCTCCCTGGAACGGTCTCGCGCCTCCTCGCCCGCATGGACGCCTCGGAGGCCGGGATCGTCGTTCCGCTGCTGCGCGATGCGAGCGGCGCCACCGCCCGGTCGCTCCGCCGCGAGCCGACCCGTCTGCGAGCGCTCGGCGACGCCCTCCTGGGCGATCGCCTCCTCGACCGCCCCGCCTTCTCGAGCGAGACCGACAGCGATCCCGAGAGCTACCGGCACGCCCACGCGATCGAGTGGGCGACCGGCGCCGCCGTGCTGATCGACTCCCTGGTCGCCGCACGCCTCGGCGACTGGGACGAGCGGTTCTTCCTCTACTCCGAGGAGACGGACTACTTCCGCCGCGCCCGAGAGCTGGGAGCCGAGGCCTGGTTCGAGCCGACTGCCGAGGTCGTCCACGAGGGTGGAGGCTCCGGCCAGTCGAGCGCGCTCGCCGCGCTGCTCGCCGTCAACCGGGTCCGCTACGTCCAGAAGTTCCACGGCACGCTCTACTCGAGCACCTTCCGCCTCGTGGTCCTGGCTGCGGAGGCGGCGAGGAGCCTGCTCCCCGGAGAGCGCGGGCGGTCGCACCGCCGCGCCGCGGTCGCCCTCGCCCTCGGCTCCCGCCTCGCCGGGCTGCCGAGCGCCGCCCCCGCGGGAGCGATCGCGCTCCCCCACCCCACGGGATCCGTGATCGTGCCCGCCCACGACGAGGCGTCGGTGATCGAGCGCACCCTCGCCCCCCTCGCCTCCGCGGCCGCCGCGGGCGCCCTCGAGGTGGTCGTCGTCTGCAACGCCTGCACCGATCGAACCGCCGAGATCGCCCGCTCGTTCGCCGGAGTCACCGTGGTCGAGATCCCGGAGGCCTCGAAGACCGCGGCCTTGAACGCCGGCGACGCCGTCGCGACCTCGTGGCCGCGCCTCTACCTCGATGCCGACGTCGACGTCACCGCAGAGGCCGTCTGGAACGTCTTCGATGCCGTCACGCGCGGCGGACTGCTCGCCGCCCGGCCGACGGCGGTCTACGACGCGACGGGCGCCGATCCGCTCGTCCGCGCGTACTACCGAGCCCGCTCGCGGGTGCCCTCCCTGCACAGCGCGCTCTGGGGGGCCGGTGGCTACGCCGTCAGCGGGTCGGGCCACGAGCGCATCGGCGCCTTCCCCGCGCTCATCGCCGACGACGAGTACGTCGACACCCGCTTCACGCCCGCCGAGCGCGCGGTCGTCGCGACGGCACCGGCTGTCGTCCGGGTACCGCTCACCACCGCGAGCCTCGTCGGCGTCCTGCGCCGCTCGCACCGCGGCACCGTGGAGCTCGCGGAGGCCTCCGGCGAGCGCCGCCGCGGCAGAACCGCCGTCGACCTCGTGTGGTCGGCTCAGGGGCCTCGTCAGCTCGCCGATGCGGCCGTCTACGCCGGTTTCGCTCTCGCGAGCCGGGTGCAGAGCGCGAGCGAGACCGGCTGGACCCGCGACGACACGCGCCGCGCCGCGCGGGGGGCGTGAGCGATGACGACCGTCCTCGAGAAGACCGGGCCGCCGACGCTCCTGCGCCTCACCGCCTACGCGCTCTTCCTGACACCCGCCGACGAGGTGCTCGCCCCCCTCGGCGCCTCGGGTTACCTCGCGATGGTGCTCGCGCTCGTCCTCGCGGTGGCCTGGCTCGCCTCGGCTCTTCTGGGGCTGCACGACCCCGTCCCGATGCGCCACCCCGGCCGTTTCGGGCTGACCTTCCTGCTCGGGGTGAGCATCCTCTCGTACGTCCGGTACACCAGCGGAGACACCATCACCCGGACCGGCGAGGGGCAGCTCAGCGCCGACCGCTGGCTGCTGCTGCTGTTCGCCTCGGCGGGTATCGCCCTGGTGACGACGCAGAGCGTGCGCACCCTCGAGCACGCACGCATCCTGATCGGCTCGCTCGTGAACGCCGCGACGTTGTGCGCGGTGGTCGCGCTGATCCAGTTCACGACGCACACCGATCCCGTCGAGCTGATCCGCGGCGCACTGGTCGGCTTCGTCGACAACGGAGGCAGCACCCCGTTCCAGGACAGGGACGGTCTCACGCGGGTTGCCGGCACCACCTTCCACCCCATCGAGCTCGCCGTCGTCTCGTCGATGCTGCTGCCGCTCGCCGTCTGGCGCCTGATCTACGATCAGCGCACCGCGCGCTGGCTGCGGGTCGCGTCGTGCATCCTCCTCCTCTCGGCGGTCGCCCTGACCGTCTCCCGCTCGGGGGTGCTCTCGCTCGTCGTCGGGATGGGTGTCGCGCTGGTCTTCCTCCCTCGTGCGGCACGGAGGTGGGGGTACGTCCTCGCGCCGGTCGCCGTGGCCGCGTTCTTCGTCACCACTCCGGGACTGCTCGGCACTCTGACCGGATCGATCGGCGCCGGCACGAGCGACACCTCGATCGTGAACCGGCTCGACAACTACCCTCGCGTCGCCGCGCTCGTCGCTCACCACCCGCTCCTCGGAACAGGCCCCGGCACGTACCTGCCCGACAGCGCCAAGCTCATCCTCGACAACCAGTACCTCGGCTCCGCCATCACCCTCGGGCTGCTGGGCGCCGCCGCCGCCGTCGCGTACTTCGGCGTACCGGCCGTCTTCGGCCTGATCGCCGCGCAGTTCGCCCGCGACCCCCGCCTCCGGGCACTGACCGGGAGCGTCGCAGCCTCGGCCACCGTCGCCGCGGTCGCCTCCGCCACGTTCGACTCACTGGGCTTCCCGGTGTTCGCCCTGCTGTTCCCGTTCGTGCTCGGCCTCTCGGGGAGCTGCTGGCTCCTCGTCCGCTCCGAGCTCGGACTCCCCTCCGCCCTGACGACGGACGCCCGCGCCCGCGTCGACGGCGAGATCGACCACTCCCCAGAAAGGCTGTCCTGATGGACCCCGTCTCCGTACTCCGCACACTCTGGCGCCACCGGCTCCTCGCGGCCGTCGTGCTCACCCTGACCGTCGTCGGGATGGCCTACGTGCTCGTGCTGTCGCCGCGCACCTACGCCTCGACGGCGACCTACGCGCTCGTCAATCCGCAGCTGCCGACGACGGCCGAGCTCGAGGCCGACCCGGCGCTCGCCGCCCTCAACAGCGACAACCCCTACCTGCGCTCCTCCGACAACTCCCTGGCGGCCCAGGTGCTCGTGACCGTGCTGAACAGCGACGGCACCGCGGAGGCGCTCGCCGCGCAGGGCCTCAGCACGCAGTTCGCCGTGGAGCGCTCGGCGTGGTCGGGTCAGGGACTCCTGCTGAGCGTGACGGCCGACGCACCGACCGCCGACCAGTCGCTCGCCACGACCTCGGCGCTGGGGGGGATGCTCGTCGACACGCTGCGGAGCATCCAGACGGTGAACGGCGCCGACGACCGCTACCTCTTCACCGCGCTCGAGGTGCAGACGCCGCTGAAGGCCATCGAGCAGGTGTCGGACCGGCTCCGCGCCGTGATCATGGTCGGAGTCGGCGGCTTCGTCCTCCTGTTCGCCGCCGTGTCGCTCGCCCGCGCGATCGAGGGCCGCAGGAAGACCCCGGCTCCGGCTCCGATGCCTCCGGCACCCGCTGCGCCGCCCGCCCCGACCCCGCGCTCCGCACCGCCCGAGCTCGCCCGTCGGCGTTCTCAGCCGGCCGGTCGCCAGCGGGTCACCGGCTTCATCCGGCGCTGACGGCGGAAGGGGCGCAGACCGACGAGTCGGCTCCCGAGAGGGAGACGCGGGAGTCGGGCAGGTGGTCGAGGGGTTGCTGCGGTTGCTCATGACGGCATCGCACCGCACACCTCCGACAGCGGCGCTCCGCACCCGGTACCGCGCGCCGAACGGTGGAGAGCAGGCGCGCGCCGTCCCTGTGGAGGAGCCCGCCGGACCCGTGCCGCAGGCGGGCGGGAGCGGGAACCCGTCAGACCGGCGCGAGCGCCCCGTCCCGCTCGACGTACTCGTCCCCTGTCTCCGGGCAGCGCCAGCCGCCCGCACCCTCCGTCGCCACGAGGCGTGCCCCAGCCCGCCCGACCCAGCCGATCCGACGCGCGGGCACGCCCACCACGAGCGCGTAGGCCGGCACATCGGAGGCGACCACCGCGCCGGCCGCGACCATCGCCCACGCACCGATCCGCACCGGCGCCACGCAGACCGCCCGCGCGCCGATCGACGCACCGTCCTCGACGACGACCGCGACCGCGTCCCAGTCGTCCGCCGACTTGAGCGCGCCGTCGGGAGTCACCGCCCGGGGCCGCAGATCATTGGTGAACACGACGGCCGGCCCGACGAAGACTCCGTCGCCCAGCACGGCCGGCTCGTAGACCAGCGCGTGGTTCTGGATCTTGCAGCGATCGCCGACCACGACCCCCGGCCCGAGGTAGGCACCTCGCCCGATCACGCACTCGCGGCCGATCCGCGCGTCCTCGCGCACCTGGGCGAGGTGCCAGACCAGCGTCCCCGCCCCCACCTCCGCTCGCGGATCGACGTCGGCGGACGGGTGGATGCGGGCGGTGTCCTCGGCCATACCGCAGTGTCCCATGCGCCTACAGCGCGAGCGCGAAGCAGACCGAGTGCTCCGACCCGACGTACCCTCCGAAGAGCGGGATCGGCGTGTAGCCCTCGCGCGTGTAGAAGCGGATCGCGTCGGGCTGCAGCGTGCCCGTCTCGAGCACGAGCCGCACCGCGCCCCTCCCGCGGGCCCGCTCCTCGAGTGCCCTGAGCACGGCCGTCGACACGCCCGATCCGCGGGCGCCGCGCGCCACGAACATCCGCTTCACCTCGATCACTCCGGGGCCGAGAACGGAGTCGTCGAGCGGCCGCAGGCCACCGCACGCCACCGCCTCCCCCTGCTCGTCGCGCGCGACGACGAAGACCGGCACGTCGTCGGCCGACGGCGCCTCGCCCGGCTCGTGGTCGTCGCTGCCGTAGCGCTCGTCGAGCTCGCGGCGCTGGGCCGCTCGCAGCGCCTCGGCCGACGGATGCGTCCACGCCACGTCCTCGATGTCCCAGCTCATCCGATCCCGCCTCTCCGGGCCCCGCCCGTCGCGGCGCCCGATTCATTCTCGCGTTCAACCCCTTGTCGATCCGACGGCGCCGTCGTCTGCTGGAACGACCTGACCGACGACGAAAGGCCTCCTGTGCTGTCCGACCACCCCCTCTGCCCCGTCCTGCTCACCACCGACCTCCCCGCCTCCCGCGCGTTCTACGCCGATGCCCTCGGATTCACGGTCCTCGAGGAGAGCGCCTCGGCGATCGCCTACGCCTGCGGAGGCACCCGCTTCACCGTGACCACGAGCACCATCGGGTCGAAGGACGAGCAGACGAAGGCGGCCTGGCGCGTGCAGGATCTGCGGGCCGAGCTCGACGACCTGGCCGCGCGCGGCGTGCGGCCCCAGGACTACGACTCCGACGAGCTCCGGACCGAGAACGGCATCGCCGATCACGGCGACGTCTGGGCGGCGTGGATCCTCGACCCCGATGGCAACGCGCTGGGCATCGAGCAGCTCAAGGACTGACGCGCCGCCCCGCGGACGGCCGGCACCGGCCCGCCCTAGAATCGGCGCATGCCCGACGACTCCGCTCCTGTTCCCGCGCCCGGCTGGTACCCCCACCCCGCCGACATCGGATCGGAGCTCTACTGGGACGGCGCGTCGTGGACGGACCGCTCCCGTCCCGCCGTCCCCCCTGCATCCGTCCCGCTGTACGGCACGCCGAGCGCCCCGAGCACGCAGGCCCCGCAGCCCGGCGCCCCGGCTCCGCAGCCCGAGCTCTTCGCCTACCCGTCCGCGCCGTCCTCCGCCGCCAGCCGCAACCCGCTGGCGATCGCGAGCCTCGTCCTGGGCATCATCAGCATCCTGATCAACCCGCTCCTCGTCCCCTCGATCCTCGCCATCGTCTTCGGCGTCCGCGGCCGCGCGTCCGCCGAGAGCCTGGGCGGCGGCAGGGGCCTCGCCACGGCAGGGCTCGTCACCGGCATCGTCGGCATCGTCACCGGCGTCCTCTCCTTCCTCTCGAACCTGTCCGACCTCGCCGGACTCGCGGGGTGAGCCGGGGTGCATCCACGCCGGTGAGGGCTCGTCGGAGCGCCCCCTGGCTCTTCGTCGTCGCCGTCGCCCTGGTCGCGTTCGTCCTGCGCGGGCCGATCGTCGCGCTGGCACCGGTGATCGACGCGATCCGCGACGACCTCTCGCTCTCGTCGGGTCAGGCCGGGGTCCTCACCAGCATCCCCGTGCTGTGCTTCGCGCTCGCGACTCCACTCGCGCTCGTGGTGATCCGCCGCGCGGGACCCGATGCCGCCGTCGTCGTCACGGTCCTGGGAGTCGCGCTCGGCACCATCCTCCGCTCGGCCGGGGACGTCGTCGCCGTGGTCGCCGGCACCATCGTGATCGGCGTCTTCATCACCATCGGCAACGTCGTGGTGCCCGTCGTCATCCGCCGCGACGTGTCGCCCGAGCGCGTGGACCTCACCACGGGCGTCTACACGGCCGCCCTCAACATCGGCTCGACGATCACCTCCCTCGGCACGGCGCCCCTCGCGCTCGCGCTCGGCTGGCGCGGCGCGCTGCTCGTCTGGCTCGCCCTGAACGCCCTCGCACTGCTCGGCTGGCTGCTCGCCGTCGGTCCGGCGCGGGCGCTGAAGCCCGCGCCGCGCGTCACCGCCGACCGCGGCCCCGCGGCGCCCGCCCCGCGCATCTGGCGCAGCGCCACCGTCCTGGCCCTCGCCGTCTGCTTCTCGAGCCAGGCCTTCTCGTACTACGGAGTCACGGCCTGGCTGCCCACGCTCCTCGTCGACCGCAACGGCTTCACGATCGCAACGGCCGGCGCGAGCTCCTCGGTCTTCCAGCTCGCGGCGGTCGTGGGCGCGATCGGGGTCCCTCTACTGGTCAGGCGGCTGCGTCCGCTGGGCAGTATCGCGCTGGTCGGCGTCCTCTGGTGCACCGTCCCCGCCGGTCTCCTCGTCGCCCCTCAGCTCTGGGCGCTGTGGTGCATCCTCGGTGGCATCGCGCAGGGCGGCGGATTCACCGTGGTCTTCGTCCTCGTGGTCCGGCTCTCGCAGTCGGATGCGCACGCCTCCCGCCTGTCGGCGACCGTGCAGGGAATCGGCTACGCCGTCGCTGCGACCGCTCCCACCGTGCTGGGCGTCGCCCACGACGCGAGCGGCGGCTGGGACGCCCCGCTCACCGTCGTGCTCGGCGCCACCGTCTCGTTCCTCCTCTTCGGCGTCTTCGCCGCGGCGCGCCACTCCCGCACCGCCTGACCCTCGTCAAGGCCCTCACCTGAGCGGCGCCGGGGCAATAGCGTGTCGGCATGGCCGAGAAGAGCACGACCCGTGAGAAGACCGCGCCCGAGCCCGACGACTCGCGCAAGCCCGACGAGGTCAGCGAGATCACCAAGCGCTCCTGGCTGTACGTCCTGAAGAAGACCGCCCGCGAGTTCGGCGCCGACCAGTGCACCGATCTCGCCGCCGCGCTCACCTACTACGCCGTGCTGGCCCTCTTCCCCGCGCTGCTCGCCATCGTCTCGGTCCTCGGCGTCTTCGGCCAGGCGCAGGCCACCACCGACACCGTCCTCGAGCTCGTCCGCAACCTCGGGTCGGCTCAGGTCGTCGATCTGCTGCGCGAACCGATCCAGTCGCTCATCACCTCCCCCGCCGCCGGCATCGCCCTCGTCACTGGAATCGTGGGCGCGATCTGGTCGGCCTCCGGATACGTCGGGGCGTTCGGCCGCGCGATGAACCGCATCTACGAGATCGACGAGGGGCGTCCCTTCTGGAAGCTGCGCCCGACGATGCTGGGCGTCACGGTCGTCACCGTGATCCTCATCGTCATCGCGGCGCTCCTGCTCGTGCTGAGCGGCCCGGTCGCCTCGGCCGTCGGCGACGTCGTGGGCCTCGGCCCGGCGGCGCTCACCGTGTGGAACATCGTCAAGTGGCCGGTGCTCCTGGTCATCGCCGTCGTGATCATCGCGGTCCTGTACTACTTCGCGCCGAACATCCGGCAGCCGAAGTTCCGCTGGATCAGCACCGGGGCGATCCTCGCCCTCGCCATCTGGCTGGTCGCCTCCGTCGGGTTCGCGTTCTACGTCGCCAACTTCTCGAACTACAACAAGACCTACGGCTCGCTCGGTGCCGTGATCGTGTTCCTGCTGTGGATCTGGATCACCAACATCGCCCTGCTGTTCGGCGCCGAGTTCGACGCCGAGCTCGAGCGCGGCCGACAGCTCCAGGCCGGCATCGAGGCCGAAGAGACTCTGCAGCTCCCGCCCCGCGACACCGCGGCGAGCGAGAAGAAGCAGGCGGTGCACGCGCAGGACGTCCGCGACGGGAAGTGGCTGCGCCTCTCCTCCGAGAACCGCTCGTCCGACGCTCCCGATCAGGACGACGAGGCCGCGAAGAACTGATCCCTCACGACTCGGCATCCCAGAGGGCGCGGTAGTACGCGGCTCGCGTCTCGTCCGTCGCGATGCCGTACTGCTCGAGCAGCAGCGGTTCGAGTCCCGGCCCGTAGTTCCAGCGGAGGCTCATCGCCGCGATCGCGAGATCCGCCCAGCGGTCGCCGACGCCCAGGTCGCCGACGTCGACGGTCCCGCACCAGTCCCCGTCGTCGTCCAGCAGCGTGTTCGGGGCGCAGGCGTCGCCGTGCACCACCACGGGGTCGACGAGCAGCGGAGGCGCTCCCAGCCCCTCGACACGGCGATCGAACCACGAGTCCCCGCGCAGCGCCTCCGGCACCTCCGCCACGGGCAGGGCGTGCAGCGCCCGCAGCCCCGCCGCGATCGCCCGCACCGCCGTCCCGGGCTCCGCGATCCACCGCGGTGACACCGCGCTCTCCCCCGGCAGCGCCCGCGTCAGCAGCCACTGCCCGCCGTCGTCGCGCCCGTGCTCGACCAGCGCCGGCGCCGCGATCCTGCCCTCGAGCCAGCGCAGCCGCGCCGCCTCCCGGCCGAGATCGATGCCGGCCGAGTCGGGGCTCCACTTCAGGTACCCGCCGGGCACCCGGAACGTGAGCCCGTCGAGCTGGTTCCGCCAGACGAGCTCCGGAGCGACGCCACCGTTCCTCGCGAGGGCGACAGCCGGTACGACGGCGCCGTCGAGCGACCACTGCCGAGAGAGATCCGGTCCGGTCATCGCGCCAGGCTACCGTGCGGCGTTGTGCGTGGTCTGACCACAGGGTACGGTGTGGTCAGACCACAGAGAGGCGGACGATGAGCGACGGGGATCGTGCCTGGGAGAGCGTGCTGGCCCACGTCGAGGGCCTGCTGCTCACCGGTGCACTCTCGCCCGGCGACCGCCTCCCCGGCGAGCGGGTGCTCGCCCTCGAGCTCGGAGTCGGCCGCTCCTCCGTCCGCGAGGCCGTGCGCGTCCTCGAGGTGATGGGCCTCATCCGCACGAGGACGGGATCCGGTCCCACCTCCGGCGCCGTCATCGTCGCCCGCCCCACCGGTGGGATGAGCGCACTGCTGCGCCTCCAGGTCGCGGCCAGCGGCTTCGCCGTGGAGGACGTCGTGCGCACACGTCTCGTCCTCGAGACCGCGGTCGTCGACGATCTGGCCCGCACGACCCCTGTCGCGCTCGACGACAGCCGCGAGCTGCTCGACGCCATGGACGCCGAGACGCTCGAGCACGACGCGTTCCTCGCCCTCGACCAGCAGTTCCACCTCTCGCTCGCGGAGGCGTCCGGCAACGCCGTGATCGCCGCCATGACCGCGGGCCTCCGCGACGCCGTCGAGGGCTACGTGCTCGCTGCCGCCCGCTCGCTGCCCGACTGGCCGAGCACCCGCGACCGCCTCCGCCGCGAGCACCGCGCCCTCGTCGCCGCCGTCGACGCGGCCGATCCCGAGCTCGCCCGACACCTCGTCCAGACCCACATCTCGGGCTACTACGCCGAGACCCACCTCACCGCGAAGAAGGACTGACCATGGTCGACCGCCGAATCCCGAAGGTGCGCGATCTCGCGCCCTTGATGCAGTTCAAGACGCCTGAGCTCGACCTCAAGAAGGCCCGGCTCGACAAGGCGCTGACCGTGTACGACCTGCAGCGCATCGCCCGGCGCCGCACTCCGAAGGCGGCCTTCGACTACACCGAGGGCGCAGCGGAGGCCGAGATCTCGCTCGGCCGCGCCCGCCAGGCGTTCGAGGACATCCAGTTCAACCCGGCGGTGCTCCGCGACGTGTCCGAGGTGCGCACCGGCTGGGACGTCCTCGGCGCCCCCGTCTCGCTCCCCTTCGGCATCGCTCCGACCGGCTTCACCCGGATGATGCAGACCGAGGGCGAGATCGCCGGAGCCCGCAACGCGGCCAAGTGGGGCATCCCCTTCTCGCTCTCCACGATGGGCACGACCGCCATCGAGGACGTGAAGGCCGCGAACCCGCACGGCCGCAACTGGTTCCAGCTCTACATGTGGAAGGACCGCGACCGCTCGATGGCGCTCGTCGACCGGGCCGCCGCCTCCGGCTTCGACACCCTGCTGGTCACGGTCGACGTCCCCGTCGCCGGCGCACGCCTGCGCGACAAGCGCAACGGCTTCTCGATCCCCCCGCAGCTGACCCTGGGCACCGTGGTCAACGCGCTGCCCCGCCCGTGGTGGTGGATCGACTTCCTCACCACCGAGCCGCTCTCCTTCGCCTCCCTCGACCGCTGGTCGGGCACTGTGGGCGAACTGCTCGACACGATGTTCGACCCGACCGTCACCTTCGACGACCTGGCCTGGATCCGCGACCAGTGGCCCGGCAAGGTCGTCGTCAAGGGCATCCAGACGGTCGACGACGCCCGCCGTGTCGCCGAGCTCGGGATCGACGGCATCGTCCTCTCCAACCACGGCGGCCGCCAGCTCGACCGCGCGCCGATCCCGTTCCACCTGCTCCCCGAGGTCGTGCGCGAGGTCGCCTCGTCGGGCATGGAGGTGCACCTCGACACCGGCATCATGTCCGGAGCCGACATCGTCGCCGCCGTCGCGCACGGCGCGAGGTTCACCCTCGTCGGCCGCGCCTACCTCTACGGTCTGATGGCGGGCGGCGAGGCGGGCGTCAACCGGATGATCGAGATCCTCTCCGAGCAGATCACCCGCACGATGCGCCTCCTCGGCGTGACGTCGCTCGAGGAGCTGACCCCCGAGCACGTCACCCAGCTGCAGCGCCTCGCCCCGCGGGCGCTCTCGCCGCAGCTCACCCCCGCGCTCTGATCCCTGCGCGCCCGCCGGTCCCGAGGGGTCAGCGGGCGCGCAGGTAGCGCAGCAGGAGCGTGTCGCCAGAGGCGAGCACATGCGCCAGCCGCTGCTCCCGCGCAGCCGGCAGAGCTCCGCGCGCGATCCGGCCTGCATCGCCCGCCTCGAGCGTCGGGCTCAGGGTCAGGTCCAGCTCATCCACCACGTCGTCCGCCAGCAGCGCGCCGAGCAGCGACGGCCCGCCCTCGCAGTGGATCCGCGCGAGTCCGCGCTCGGCCAGGGCATCCCGCATCCGCGGAGCATCGAGCGAGTCTTCACCGCAGACGAGCACGTCCGCGACCTCCGCGAGCTCGGCGCGTCGGCGGGACGAGGACCGTCCGGTCGTCACCACGACGGGTCGCACCGGCGCCTCGGTGAACAGCCGCGATCCTGCGTCGAGGTCGAGCGATCCCGAGACGATCGCGAAGACCGGGTGCGGAGGCAGTCCCGCCGCCGTCCGCGCGCTCGCGGCCTCCTCGCTCAGGACCATCGGGCCGTAGCCCTCCGTGCGCACCGTGCCCGCCGCGACCAGCACCACGTCGGCCAGCCGGCGCAGCAGGTCGAACACCCTCAGGTCGGCGTCGCCGCCGAGCGCCCCCGACACTCCGTCGTGCGTCACGGCGCCGTCGACGCTCGAGACGAAGTTGACCCGCAGCCACCGCTCGGCTGCTCCCTCGGAGTACAGCGCGAGCAGCGCGTCGTCGTCGAGGTCCACGGCCGCGGACGGGAGCAGCCGGTCGATCACCGCGTTCATGCGCTCGCCGCCTCGATGTTGTGCCGCAGGTAGACCGGCGCGCGCCAGCCGAGGACCGCCTCCGTCAGCCGCACCGCGTCGACCGCCTGCCGCACGTCGTGCATCCGGACGATCCGCGCTCCGTTCAGGATGCAGATCACCGCCGCCGCGAGCGAGCCCTCGAGCCGCTCCCCCTGCGGCCGATCCAGCGTCTCTCCGATGAAGTCCTTGTTCGACACCGCCGCCAGCACGGGATACCCCAGTGCCGCCACCTCGTCGAGCCGCCGGGTCAGCTCGAGCGTGTGCAGGGTGTTCTTGTTCAGGTCGTGTCCCGGGTCGACGACGATCCGCTCCGGAGGCACTCCTGCGGCCAGCGCGCGCGCCACGCGGTCGCGGAGGTGCTCCACGACCGTCGCCACCACGTCGTCGTACTCGGGCCGGGTCGGCTCGCTCCGCGGCGCCCCCACGCTGTGGGTGAGCACGAGCTGGGCGGACGACGCGGCCACGACCTCGAGCATCCGGGGATCGTGCAGCCCGCTGGTGTCGTTGACGACGGAGGCGCCCTCGGCGATGCTCGCGCGGGCCACCTCCGAGCGGGTCGTGTCGACCGAGATCACCACGTCGCTCCGCTCGCTGATCCCCGCGACCACGGGCACGACACGATCGATCTCCTCCTGCAGCGAGACCGCGGGTCCGCGTCCGAACGGCACACCGCCGATGTCGACCCAGTCGGCCCCCTGCTCGGCGGCCCGCACGGAGGCATCGACCGCCCGGTCGAGCGCGAACGTGGACCCCCGGTCGTAGAACGAGTCGGGAGTGCGGTTCACGACCGCCATCACGGCGACCTGCCGCTCGAAGTCGAACTCGCGTCCGCCGATGATGCGCGTCATCGTCCAGTCGTCCTCTCGGGATGCCCGCGCCGATCGGTCGTCGGCGCGGCCCACCCTAGACGAGCCGACCCTGGACGGGCCTGATCCCGGGAGCAGAGTCCATCGCCTCCGGAGGGTCGAGCCGCTGCTCGCCCTCGAGGAGCGCCTGGAACAGCACGTGGTCCTGCCACTCGCCCGCGATCCGGAGGTAGCGGCGGGCGATCCCGATCCGCTCGAAGCCGTTGCGCTCGAGCACCGTCTGCGATCCGCGGTTGTGCAGGAGAGTCCCCGCCTGGACCCGGTGCAGCCTCAGCTCGTCCCGCGCGATCCGGAGCGTCTCGCCCACCGCCCGCGTCATCAGCCCGCGGCCCTGGAGCGAGGCGTCGAGCCAGTAGCCGAGATCGGCGCTGTCGAAGGCGCCGTGCACGACGTTCGAGAGCGTCAGGCGCCCGACGATCTCGCCGCCGCGCTCGAGCACCAGCGGCAGGACGCCGCCCGCCCGGTACGCGAAGAGCACATCGGAGACGGCGTCGGTCTGCCCGCCCGATTCGAAGAAGCGTGTCGAGCGCACGGGCTCCCACGGCGCCAGGTGGCGGCGGTTGCGCCGGTACGCGCTCGCGAGCGCAGGGCCGTCCTCCCTGGCGATCAGGCGGAGCCAGGTGGAGTCGTCGAGTGCGATCGGGGCGGGCATCGCGACGAGAGTAGCCGGAACGCGGGCCGTGCGGGCGGAACCGGACGAGGAGTGCGGCGCGGGCCTCGACGGCGGGACTCGCCGGGAACGACAGAACCCCCGGCCGCCGGGCCGGGGGTTCTCGTGGTGGGCGATACTGGGATCGAACCAGTGACCTCTTCCGTGTCAGGGAAGCGCGCTACCGCTGCGCCAATCGCCCGTTGCTCTGCGAAGAGCTCCTCGTTCGGTGAACGATCGAGGTGGATACGGGATTCGAACCCGTGTATACGGCTTTGCAGGCCGCTGCCTCGCCTCTCGGCCAATCCACCGTGTACGGGATTCGGTGTCGGCGGCCCGGAGGCCTGCCAGGCGGGACCGCACCCGAGGGTGTCTCCCGACCATTGTCTTTCTTCGGTCTTTCAGAAATACCGGCCCGGGGGCTGGTATTCGAGCGGATGACGAGATTCGAACTCGCGACCCTCACCTTGGCAAGGTGATGCGCTACCGCTGCGCCACATCCGCATGGAGGTCTTGCCTGTCTTGTGTCGTGCACTTCGCCGGTCTTGCCCGTACTGGTCTTGCCTCACTTGCCTTGTTCTCGTCTCGCCTCGGCGCTTTCGCTCCCCGGCTCGACCTAGAAGACTGTATCCGACGGCCGCACGAGAAACCAAATCGAGCGGGAGCCGATCTCGGCCACGTCGGCGCCTCCCCCGTCTTTCCGCGCGAAACCCGCCCGACACACTCCGTTCACCCGGGCGTGGCGACCCGGAGTGGTGCATCCCGCCCCGCCGGATCCGCTACGATCCTTACTCGGGTCGTCCACAAGACGGCCCTCTGGGCGATTGGCGCAGTTGGTAGCGCGCTTCCTTCACACGGAAGAGGTCATCGGTTCGAGTCCGGTATCGCCCACCCTCACCCCCGGTCCTCCGCCGGGGGTTTTCTCATGCCCGGGAGGTGAACCTCGCGATGATGGGCCGCTCCCACGCCGTGTCCGGCGCTCTCGCCTGGGCGATCGCCATCTCCGTACCCGCGATCGCCGAGCCGCTGCAGCTCGCGGCCCTGCCGCTCGATCTGCGCCTCGTCGGCCTCGGCGTCGCCGCCGGCTGGGCCCTCGCACCCGACGCCGACCATGCCCGCGCCACGATCTCCCGCTCGGCGCCGGGAGCCTCACTGCTCACCGCCACCGCCGGCCGCATCAGCGGCGGGCACCGGCACGGGATGCACTCGCTCCTGGCGATCGCCGTCGTCTGGTACCTGGTGCCGCTGCTCACCGAGCTCCGCTTCCCCGTCCCGCTGGTCGGGCCGGTCTCGCTCGCGGCTCTGCTGACCCTGCCGGCACTCGCCTTCGCGGTCAAGGCGATCCGCGCCGCCCCGTCCTGGCCGATCGCGTGGGCGGGCGCGGTCGTCGTCACGGTCCTCCTGATCGGGCTCGCCGACGGCACCTGGGCGTGGCTCCGGACCGCCGCGACCCTCGGCTACCTCGTCCACATCGCGGGTGACGCCCTCACCACCGAGGGGATCAACTGGCTGTGGCCGCTGCGCATCCGCTCGCCGCGCTGGGTCCGGCGCACGCCGCTGCGCCACCTCTGGACGTCCGGCGGCTACGCGGCGATCCCGGTGCTCGGCTCGGCCGGCTCCTGGCGCGAGACGATCCTCTACTGGCTGATGTCGGCCGCGACGATCCTGCTGACAGCGGCGACGATCACGGGCGAGCTCCTCTGAGCGTCAGAACACCTTCCCCGGGTTCATGATCCCGAGCGGGTCGAAGACCGCCTTGATGCCCCGCTGCAGGGCCATCGAGTCCTCGCCCAGCTCCTCCGCCAGCCAGCGCCGCTTGAGCAGCCCCACGCCGTGCTCCCCCGTCAGCGTCCCGCCGAGGGCGACGGCGGTGCGGAACAGCTCGGCGGCCGCCGCCCACACGTCCTCGCCGACGACGGTGGAACCCGCCGGCAGCACGAAGTTCGGGTGCAGGTTGCCGTCGCCGGCGTGCGCGACGGTGGGGATGCTGAGCCCGGTCCGCTCCTCGATGCCGCGGATGGCGGCGAACATCGCGGGCAGGGCCGAGCGCGGCACGCAGACGTCCTCGATCAGCACCTCGCCCACGGCCTCGAGAGCGGGGTGGAACCCGCGCCGCACGGCCAGCAGAGCCTCGCCCGCCTCCGGATCATCGGTCGACTCCGCGGCACCGCCGGCCGCGGCCACGATCTCGAGGATGCGCCGAGCCTCCTCGGCCGCTCCCCCACCGTCGGTCTGCACCAGCAGGTACGAGCGCCCGCGGTCCATCGGGATGCCGGTGTGGCGCGAGATCGCCGCGAGAGCCGCCTCGTCCATCAGCTCCATCACCGCGGGCCGGAGGCGCGCCGCCGTGATCGCGGCGCTCGCAGAGGCCGCATCCACCACGCTCGCGAAGTACGCGCCGATCGTGACCACGGTGCCCGTCGGGATCGGCCGGAGCTTCACCGTCGCCTCCACGATCACGCCGAGCGTCCCCTCGGACCCGGTGAGCAGCGCGGTGAGGTCGTAGCCCGTGACGCCCTTGACGCTGCGCCGACCCGTGCGGACGAGCCTGCCGTCGGGCAGCACCACGGCGAGCCCGAGCACCGCTTCCCTCGTGACCCCGTACTTCGCGCACAGGAGACCGCCCGCATTGGTCGCGATGTTGCCCCCGATGCTCGAGATCGCCTTGCTGGCGGGGTCGGGCGAGAACACGAGCCCGTCGGCGGCGACGGCGTCGGAGAGCGCCTGGTTGAGCACGCCGGGCTCGACGACGGCCAGCTCGTCCTCGAGTGAGATCTCGAGGATCCGGTCCATCCGCGCCGTCGAGAGCACGATCGCTCCGGAGGTGGCCACCGCTCCCGCGGCGAGTCCCGTTCCCGCACCGCGCGGCACGACCGGCACGCGGTGCCGCGTCGCGAACCGGAGGACCGCCTGCACGTCCTCGACCGACCTCGCGGCGACCAGAGCGAGCGCTCGCCCGTCGCTCGTCCATCCGGACTTGTCGGTGTGCACCGCCTCGAAGTCGGGCCCGTCGACGACGACGGCCGAGCCCAGCTCGTCGCGCAGCAGCGCCAGGAGGTCGGTGCTCGCCAGGATCTGCGTGCTCATGGTCCACTCCGGGGTGCTCGCGGTCGGTCCCCCGATCCTTCCACGGCGGCGGTGCAGGATGGAGGGATGACGGCACTCACGAGCGCGGGCCTCCTGCTGCACAGACAGGCGCAGGGCGGCCTCGAGGTGTTCCTCGGCAGGATGGGCGGCCCGTTCTGGGTGCGCCGCCCACGCGCCTGGTCGATCCCGAAGGGCCTGCACACCGGCGAGGAGGCGCCGCTGGACGCCGCCCGACGCGAGTTCGAGGAGGAGATCGGGTCCCCGCCTCCCGAGGTCGACTTCACCCTGCTGGGCACGTTCCGTCAGAGCAGCGGCAAGCTCGTGACCGTGTTCGCGGGCGCGGGCGACCACCGCGTCTCGTTCGTCGCGAGCAACACCTTCGAGCTCGAATGGCCGCGCGGCTCCGGAGTCGTCCAGGAGTTCCCCGAGATCGAGTCCGCCCGCTGGATCCCCCTCGCCGAGGCCCGCACCCTCCTGGTCACCGGACAGCTCCCCGCCCTCGACGCCCTCGAGTCGTCCCTCGCTGCCGAGTGACCATCCCCGGAGAGTTCCGCGTCACTGCTGGTCGAGTGGCCCTCGAAGGGACGGATCGAGATCCACCAGCCCGGTGGCAGCCGCCGACCGGGAACCCTTCTGAAACCGGCGGCCACCCACCACGACCCCGGTGGTAGCCGCCGACCGGGAACCCCTCTGAAGGTGCCGGCCCTTGACGGCCTCAGTACAGGTCGAGATCCGCCGGGGACAGCGGAACCGAGACGTCCTCGTCCGAGTACACCGGTGACGGTCCGCTGAGGCGGCTCGTGCGCGCGCGCACCTCGGCGACGAGCGCCTCGTCCACGATCTCGTCGGAGAGGGTGTTCTCCTCGGATACCAGCATCTGGCTCGCGGGCCCCAGCAGCAGCCGCACAGGACCCACGACGCCGTCGTGCAGCGCCGGGACATCCACTGTGTCGGCCGTCGACGTCATCGCGAGGACGCGCGCGTACTCGATCACCGCCAGGGCGATGTCGTCACCCGTGACGATGCTCTCCTCCGCGTAGTGGATGCGTCTCACGGGCTGTCCCTTCCGCAGCGGAGTCCGAGTCCCGCGTGCTGATCCAGAGTCGCATGCGACGTGCCGGCCGACCGTGGCGGGGTGGACATCGGGAGGGGGCTTTACAGCGGGCGGTCGGGCGTGCGGGGCCGAGTCAGTCGGCCGCCGAGTACACCCGGAGGCCGAGCGGCACGATGCGGACGCTCGTGCGCTCGAAACCATCGCGCTCGCCGTCGTACACCTCGGTCTCTCCGTCGTGCGCCCAGCCCGGATCCTCGCCGCCCGGCCGGCGGGCGAGAACGGTGAGCCGATCGGTCGAGAACGACTCGACCACGGGAGTCCGCCAGCCCGGCACCCGTCCCACGACGGGCGTCGCCGTGCGTCCGAGCACGAGCGAGAGCGCCCCGCGCGTGCGCGGTGTGCGCCCGGCGTGCAGGATGCGCACATCGAGCTGCCCGTCGTCCAGGCGACGCCGGGCGAGCGGCGCCGCGGTCCGAGGGTGCTCCTGGTTCACGCCGACGAAGTACGACCAGACCCGCTCGATGCGCTCGTCGCGCTTCAGGTCGAAGGGATCCGCCGCGCGCACCACCCGGAACGCCGCCAGGACCGCGGCCAGCGGCTTGCCGATCGCCCGCTCGTGCTTCTCGCGGGCCGCGACGAACTCCGGGTAGATCCCGATCGACACGGTGTTCAGCACTGTGACGGGCTCTCCGTCCCCGGCGCGGACCTCGGCGACGTCGACGTCCCGCCGCTCACCGAAGGCCGCCGCGTCGAGCGCGTCCTCCACCGTCACGAGCCCCAGCGCCTTGGCGAAGTGGTTCATGGTCCCGCCGGGCAGCACGAGGAGCGTCATCCCCTCCTCACGGGCGAGGGCGGCGCCGACCGCCATCGTGCCGTCGCCGCCGTAGACGCCGAGCACCTGCGGAGGCGCCTCACCGGCCCGCGCCGCCCGCACCACGTCCTCCAGCTCCTCGCCCCGGTCCAGCCGGTGCACCCTCGCGGCGGGGAAGCGCCCGCGGATCAGGGGCTCGGGATCCGGCCGGTGCGAGTCGCGACCCGCGCTCGGATTCAGGACGACCAGCAGTTCCGCCCCATCGCCGAGGGGCCGCCGGTCGACGGGTGGCCGGCCCGCCCGCTGCGACACCGGGACGTGCCGGGGCGACGCCGGCGCGAGGAGCTTTCCGGCCCCCGCCACCGCCGCGCCGAGAGCCGCTCCGCCGACGACGTCCGAGAGCCAGTGCACCCCGACGTGCAGCCGCGAGAACGCGACCGTGGCCGCGAGAGGCGCGACGACCGCCCCGGCACGCGGCGACTCGAGCGCGACTCCCACCGCGAACGCCGCGGCGCTCGCCGCGTGACCGGAGGGGAACGACGGCGAGGAGGGCACACGTGCGAGCCGTCGCCCGACCGGCACTCGCGCGGTCACCGGCCGCTCACCGCCGAAGACGTTCTTGCCGATGAGGTTCGCCACGGCGCTCGCGATCGCCAGCGATCCCGCACCGCGCAGCGCCTCCCGCGGTCGCCCCGCGAGCACCAGCAGCGCGCCGAGTCCGAACCACAGCACGCCGTGGTCCGCGACCCGCGACGCGGCGACGAGCCCTCCGTCCACGAGCGCGGAGGGCCTGCGCGCGTTCAGTCGTCGCGCGGCGCGTGCGTCGATCCGCCGCACCCACCGCGGGAGGGCGCCGACCCTCCGGAGCAGGACGAGCGGGGGCCGGGTGCCGCGGAGAACCATGGCCCCAGGATAGGAGCCAGCTCCGGGAGGTCGCCGTGCCCGCCCGGTCAGACCTCGCCGAACCCCGACTCGACCAGGTCCGCGAGCCGCGAGACCGCTTCCTGCGCCTGCGCACCGGTCGCCGAGATCACCACGTCGTCCCCGCGATCGAGACCCAGCGACATCACCCCGAGGAGACTCGTGGCGTCCTTGCCGTTCGCATCGATCCGCGCGTCGAAGGTCGTGGCGAGCGTCACGAACTCCGCGGCGGGGCGGGCGTGCAGGCCGTTCGGATTCACCAGCCGCACGCTGCGCCGGACACCCGCCGGCTGCTCGTCCGGCGAGACGGACGGCGCGGACTCCGCGAGGAGCGACCCGCGCGCCGACTCCGCCGCCCGGACGACGTCGGCGAGCGAGGCCCCCGTCGAGGCCGCGACCGCCGCGGCCACCGCCCCCTCGACGAGCGGCGCGTCCACGATCCTGAACCGTTCGCGCACCTCGTCGTCGAGGAACTCGACGGCCGTCTCCGCAGTCATGATCGCCGATCCGAGGTCGCACAGCACGACCGCGCCCTCGCCCGAGTCGGCCTCCTCGAGCGCCGCCGTGATCTTCTCGAAGCTCGTCCCGATCCCGTCGTCATCGGTCCCGCCCGCGGCCACGAGGGCGACGGAGGGGGCCATCTGCGCCGCGAGCTCGACCAGGCCGCGAGCGATCAGCGCGCTGTGCGAGACGAGGACCAGCCCGACGCTCATGCGGCGGCCTCGGCGGCGGCGCTCAGCAGGAGGACGGTCGAGACGCTGCCCGGGTCGCGGTGCCCGATCGCACGCTCCCCCAGGTAGCTCGCGCGGCCCTTGCGCGCGACCAGAGGATCGGTCGACTCGGCCCCCCGCTGCGCACCCTCGGCTGCGGCCGTCAGCACGGCCGAGGGGGACGCCCCGCCCGCGAGGGCGGCCTCGGCCGCCTCGACGGCCGGCGACCACGCGTCGATCATCGTCTTGTCGCCGACCTCGGCCTTGCCCCGCAGCACGATGCCGTCCCTGGCCGCCGCGAGCAGCGCGATCACGTCCGCGCCCTCGAGCGCCTCCTTGCCCGCGACGGCGCCGGACGCCTTGAGGAACGCGGTGCCGAACAGCGGCCCCGACGCGCCTCCCACCGTCGAGATCAGCGTGGTCGCCACGAGCTTGAGCACCTCGCCCGGAGTCGACGGGGAGGACCCGTCCAGCTTCCCGAGCACCGCCTGGAACCCGCGGTCCATGTTCTCGCCGTGATCCCCGTCGCCGATCGCCCGATCGAGGGTGATCAGCTCCACGCGGTGCTCCGCGATCGAGCCGGCGGCTCTCCGCATCCAGGCCGTCGCCCACGCCGCATCCAGAGCCTGGGCTCCCTGTCCGTCCTGCATCCTCGCTCCTTCGCTGTGCGGTGCATCCGCACCGGTGTCGTCCGTGGTGGGCGCGTCCTGGCCGGTCATCGTCCCCAGCGCAGCGCAGCGGTCTGCACCGGCGCGTCCCAGAGCTCGGTGAGCGCGGCGTCGAGCTTCAGCACGGTCAGGGAGAAGCCCTGCATCTCGAGCGACGTCACGAAGTTGCCGACGAGGCTCCGCACGACGCGGATGCCCTTCTCCTCGAGCACCTCCGCCGCGCGGCGGTAGGCGATGTACAGCTCGATCTGCGGAGTCCCGCCCATGCCGTTCACGAAGAGCAGCACCTCGTCGCCGGAGGAGAAGGGCAGGTCCTCGAGGATCGGCCCGAGGATGCGGTCGACGATCCGGTCGGCGGGCTCGAGTGCGATCTTCTCGCGCCCCGGCTCGCCGTGGATGCCGATCCCGATCTCGATCTCGTTCTCGCCCAGCTCGAAGCTCGGCTCGCCCGCATGCGGCACGATGCACGGAGTCAGCGCCACGCCCATCGAGCGGACCTGCGCGTTGACGGTCTCGGCGATCGATGCCACCTGGTCGAGGGAGTCGCCGCGCTCGGCGGCCGCGCCCGCGATCTTCTCGACCAGCACGGTCCCGGCCACTCCGCGGCGGCCGGCGGTGTAGAGGGAGTCCTTCACCGCCACGTCGTCGTCGATGATCACCGAGCGGACCTCGATGCCCTCGGCACCGGCCAGGTCGGCCGCCGTCTCGAAGTTGAGGACGTCGCCGGTGTAGTTCTTCACGATGTGCAGGACGCCCGCTCCGCCGTCGACCGCCTGCGTCGCCGCGACGATCGGGTCGGGGGTGGGGGAGGTGAAGACCGGGCCGGGCACGGCGGCGTCGAGCATCCCGTGGCCGACGAAGCCGGCGTGCAGAGGCTCGTGCCCGCTGCCTCCTCCGCTGACGATCCCGACCTTGCCCGCGCGGGGAGCGTCGCTGCGCACCACGAACAGCGGATCGGTCTCGACCCTCACGAGGTCGGCGTGCGCGAGGCCGAATCCGGCCACCGACTCCGCGACGACGTTCTTCGGGTCGTTGATGAGCTTCTTCATCGAGGTCTCCTCCAGGGTCGGCCACCGCCGTCGGGCCGGCCCTGTCCTCGGGCGATCCGGCGCGTGGTGGAGCGCGGTCCGCACCATCGCGGACAGCGCTCCCACGTTACGCCCTGGAACCCCGCAGGATCAGGAGTCACGGGGACCGTCAGTCGACGCGTCGCGTCTCCTGCACCCACTCGTCGAGCTTCGCGATCGCAGCTCCGGAGTCGATCGCCTCGGCCGCCCGCGCCATCGCCGAGCGGAAGCGGTCGAGGATCGGCGTGCGGATGAGCGACGGATCGCGGGCGAGGTCGAAGGAGATGAGCCCGGCAGCCGCATTCAGCAGCACGATGTCGCGGACCGCTCCCTCCTCTCCTCCCAGAACCGCTCGGACGACGCTCGCGTTGTAGGCGGCGTCGCGACCGCGGAGCTCGTCGATGCCCGCCCGGCGGATCCCGAGGTCGCGGGGGTCGAGGTCGTGCTCGACGACGGAGCCGCGCGAGACCTCCCAGATGTGGCTGTGGCCGGTGGTGGTCAGCTCGTCGAGACCGTCGTCTCCGCGGAACACGAGCGCCGTCGCGCCGCGCGTCTGGAACACGCCCACGAAGAGGGGAACCCGGTCGAGGTGCGCGACGCCGACGGCCGACGCCTCCGGCCGCGCCGGGTTGCAGAGCGGCCCGAGCAGGTTGAAGACCGTGGGCACGCCGAGCTCGGCGCGCACCGCGCCTGCGTGACGGAAGCCCGGGTGGAACATCGCGGCGAAGACGAAGGCGATCCCGGTGCGGCGGAACGCCTCCGCGACACGCTCGGACGTCAACGTCAGGTCGACGCCGAGGGCGGCGAGCACGTCGGAGGAGCCGGAGGACGACGACGCGGCCCGGTTGCCGTGCTTGATGACCGGAGTGCCGGCGGCGGCGGCGATGATCGACGCGGTCGAGGAGATGTTGACGGTGCCGAAGCGGTCGCCGCCGGTGCCCACGATGTCCAGCGCCATCGGATCCACGTCCAGCGGAACAGCGTGGTCGAGGATCGCATCGCGGAAGCCGACGATCTCGTCGACCGTCTCGCCCTTGGCCCGCAGGGCCACCAGGAGCCCGGCCACCTGCGCGGGGGTGGCAGTACCCTCCATCACCTGCTCCATGGCCCAGGTGGCCTCCGAGACGCTCAGATCGGCGGACTCGAGGAGGGAACCGAGAATGTGCGGCCAGGACAGGGTTTCCGACATGGCTCCCAGATTATGCGACTACGAAGGCCCCACGGGAAGTGCGAGTCAGCCCTCTTGCCATCGGCCATAATGGTCTGTGTGACGAGCACCTCTCTCTCCCCCAGGGCCACGGCCCCCGTAGTGAACCGACCCAACCCGGTCGCCGTCGGAACGATCGTCTGGCTGGGCAGCGAGGTCATGTTCTTCGCGGGCCTCTTCGCGATCTACTTCACCCTCCGCAGCACCTCTCCCGAGCTCTGGTCGGCCGAGACGGGCATCCTCAACGTGCCCTACGCCACGGTGAACACGATCATCCTGGTCGCCTCCTCGTTCACGTGCCAGGCGGGAGTGTTCGCCGCCGAGCGCCTCCAGCCGCGCGCGACGGGGATGAGCCCGCTCAAGTGGGGCATGGTCGAGTGGTTCTTCCTCACCTACGCCCTCGGCGCCGTCTTCGTCTCCGGCCAGGTCTTCGAGTACGCGACCCTCGTCTCCGAGGGCGTCAGCCTCTCGAGCAACGCCTACGGCTCGGCCTTCTACATCACCACCGGCTTCCACGCTCTGCACGTCACCGGCGGCCTGGTCGCCTTCCTCCTCGTCATCGGCCGCGGCTTCGCGGTCAAGAACTTCGGCCACAAGGAGGCGACCAGCGCGATCGTCGTCTCCTACTACTGGCACTTCGTCGACGTCGTCTGGGTCGCCCTGTTCGTCGTCATCTACTTCCTCAAGTGACCCGAGTGGCACCGATGGACTCCACCCCCGATCCCCGCAGGAAGGTTGCCTCGATGGCCTCCCCGAAGACGAAGAGCCGCGCCAAGAAGGGTCGCCGCCACCCTCTCGCCACGCTGGCCCTGATCGCCATCGGCCTCGGCCTGACGGGCGGCACGTACGCGGCCGTCGGCGTCGCCACCTCGGCCTCCGCCGAGACCTCGGCGAACAGCCAGCAGACCATCGACGAGGGCTCGAAGCTCTTCGCCGCCAACTGCGCGACCTGCCATGGCCTCGATGCCGCAGGGACCGACAACGCCCCGTCGCTGATCGGCGTCGGAGCGGCCTCCGTCGACTTCCAGGTGGGCACCGGCCGCATGCCGATGCAGATGCAGGGGCCGCAGGCGCTCGAGAAGCCCGTGCAGTTCACCGATGAGCAGGTCGCCGAGCTGGCCGCCTACGTCGCGTCGCTCGCCCCCGGCCCCGCGATCCCCGAGGGCGAGGTCCTCGACGGCCAGGGCGACACCGCCAACGGCGCCGAGCTCTTCCGCATCAACTGCGCGATGTGCCACAACGTGGCCGGTGCCGGTGGTGCGCTCACCGAGGGCAAGTTCGCTCCCCCGCTGGGCGGCGTGACCGAGGCGCACATCTACGAGGCAATGGTCACCGGACCGCAGAACATGCCGGTCTTCAACGACCTCAACATCTCGCCCGAGGACAAGCGCGACATCATCTCGTACCTCAAGTACATCGAGGCCAACCCGTCCCCCGGCGGATTCGCGCTCGGCTCCCTCGGGCCGGTCGCGGAGGGCCTCTTCCTCTGGATCTTCGGTCTGGGCGCCATCGTCGCGCTCACGGTGTGGATCACCGCCCGATCGAACTAGCGGACACCGGCGCCCCTCACGGGCGCTCCAGAACGGCACGAACTCAGAACGGCACGAACCATCCACCGGCACCGATCGTGCCGACAAGGCGTCCGAGACAACGGCGTGAGAAGGAGAACCATGGCAGAGCACGATGAGGGTGGCACGGACCTCGCCACCTCGTCGGCCACCGGGCACGGGACGGCTCCGGCCGGCACCGCGGTCGTGACGCGGGGACGCGTCCAGGACCCGGGTCTCCCGCCGCACCGCCCCCGGATGACCGACCTCGACCCCAAGGTCGAGAAGCGTGCCGAGCGCACGGTGTACACGCTCTTCTACCTCTCCTTCGCGGGCTCCATCTTCGCGGTCGCCGCGTACATGGCGTTCCCGATCACGGAGGACGTGGCCTCGGTGCGCCTCAACACCCTGTTCATCGGGCTCGGCATGTCGCTCGCCCTCCTGGGCATCGGCATCGCCGCCGTCCACTGGGGCAAGCAGCTGATGTCCGACCACGAGGGCATCGACATCCGCCACCCCGTCCGCAGCGCCGAGGACACCCGTGCCCGTGCGCTCGAGATCTTCGACCAGTCCGACAAGGAGTCCGGCTTCGGCCGCCGCTCCCTCGTCCGGAACAGCCTCATCGGCGCCCTGGTCGTCTTCCCCCTGCCCGCCGTGATCCTGTTCCGCGGCCTCGGCCCGCAGGACCAGAACCCCGTCGCCCTCCTCAAGACCACGATGTGGCGCGAGGGCACGAGGCTCACCCTGGACCCCTCCGGCGCTCCGATCCTCGCATCGGACGTCACCCTGGGTTCCGCCTTCCACGTCATCCCCGAGGGACTCGACGAGGTCGAGGGCAAGCTGGAGGAGAAGGCCAAGGCCGCCGTCCTCCTGATGCGCCTGAAGCCGGAAGACCTGATCGTCAGCGAGGGTCGCGAGACCTGGAACTACGACGGGATCGTCGCCTATTCCAAGATCTGCACGCACGTCGGCTGCCCCGTGGCACTGTACGAGCAGCAGACCCACCACCTGCTGTGCCCGTGCCACCAGTCGCAGTTCGACATCACGCGTGAAGCCGCTGTGATCTTCGGACCCGCGAAGCGCCCGCTTCCGCAGCTACCCATCACCATCGACGACGAGGGCTATCTGGTCGCGCAGAGCGACTTCACGGAGCCCGTCGGACCGTCCTTCTGGGAGCGATGACCACCATGTCCACCACCACCCCCTCACGCCCCGCCGGCTCCCCCGCCGAGCAGGGCGACGGCGTCATCCTCGGCAGCGGCAAGCTGCAGAAGGGCTACGTCGGAGCCGCCTCGAACTACATCGACGAGCGCACCAGCATCTCCGCGGTCGTCAAGGAGTTCGGTCGCAAGATCTTCCCCGACCACTGGTCCTTCCTGCTGGGTGAGGTGGCGCTGTACAGCTTCGTCATCATCCTGCTGTCGGGTACCTTCCTCACCTTCTTCTTCCAGGCCTCGATGGTCGAGACGCACTACGAGGGCAGCTATCTGCCGCTCAAGGGCATCGAGATGTCCGCGGCGATGTCCTCCTCGCTCGACATCTCGTTCGACATCCGCGGCGGCCTGCTGATGCGCCAGATCCACCACTGGGCGGCCCTGCTGTTCGTGGCCTCGATCGGCCTGCACATGCTCCGCATCTTCTTCACCGGCGCGTTCCGCAAGCCGCGCGAGCTCAACTGGGTCATCGGCTTCGTCCTCTTCATCCTCGCGATGGCCGAGGGCTTCACGGGCTACTCGCTCCCCGACGACCTGCTCTCGGGCAACGGCCTGCGCATCATCGACGGCATGGTCAAGGGCATCCCGATCGTCGGCACCTGGATCTCGTTCCTCCTCTTCGGCGGTGAGTTCCCGGGCACCGACATCGTCGGCCGCCTCTACACCCTGCACATCCTCCTGCTCCCGGCCCTGGTGCTCGCGTTCATCGCGCTTCACCTCGTGTTCGTGGTCGTGCACAAGCACACCCAGTTCCCCGGAGCCGGCAAGACCGAGCAGAACGTCGTCGGCTACCCGGTGCTGCCGGTCTACGCCGCCAAGGCCGGTGGATTCTTCTTCATCGTCTTCGGTGTCGTCGTCCTCATCGCCTCGTTCTTCACGATCAACCCGATCTGGAACTACGGACCGTACGACCCCTCCCCCGTGTCCGCCGGCACCCAGCCCGACTGGTACATCGGCTTCGCCGACGGTGCTCTGCGTCTGATCCCGCCGGGACTCGAGTGGGCCATCCCGGGCATCGGCACGCTGTCGTTCAACATCCTGATCCCGCTCGGCGGTCTGGGGCTCTTCATCGTCCTGGTGATGCTGTACCCGTTCATCGAGGCCTGGATCACGGGTGACAAGCGCGAGCACCACCTGCTCGACCGCCCGCGCAACGCCGCGACCCGCACCGCCATCGGCGCGGCCGGTGTCACGTTCTACGCCGGCCTCTGGGCCGCGGCGTCGTCCGACATCATCGCGACGCACTTCCACCTCACGATGGAGGGCGTCATCCACGCCCTGCAGTTCGCGGTCATCGTCGGTCCTTTCATCGCGTACTTCATCACGAAGCGCATCTGCCTCGCGCTGCAGAAGAAGGATCGCGAGATCGCCCTCCACGGCTTTGAGTCCGGCCGCATCGTCCGCCTCCCCGGAGGCGAGTTCATCGAGGTGCACCAGCAGCTCGACGAGTACGAGCGCTGGAAGCTGGTCAGTCAGGACGAGTACCAGCCGCTGATGATCCGTCCCGACTCGCGCGGCCGCATCACCGCCCCGCAGCGCGTCCGTGCCGGCCTCTCGAAGTGGTTCTTCGAGGACCGCATCACGCCCGTCACCCAGAAGGAGCTCGAGTCCTCGCACAGCGAGCACTGATACTCCTCAACGCCGAAGGGCCCGGACGATCCGTCGTCCGGGCCCTTCGGCGTTCCTGCGCTGCGAGGGCCGCACTGCGCCGGTGGAGCGGGCACAGCCGCCGACATCCGCGACCGGCGTTCCCTGAGGGAAGCCGGAGCGGCCCGTCTCGACGACGCCGGCGTCCAGAACCGCAGCGACCGGTGGACCGACACCGCGGACAGCGGGGCCGGGGAGCCATGCCTCCGCCCCTCATACGGCCTCAGCGACCTCCGGAGGGGCGGGTGCGCCGTCCCCTCCCCTCCGCCGCTGATCACCCCGAGTAGCCGAGCAGCCAGCGCACGCCGAACCGGTCGGTCACCTGCCCGTCGTGATCGCCCCACGGACGCTGCTGCAGCGGATCGACGTCGACGGCTCCCTCCGACAGGCGGGAGAACCACTGCGCCGTCCTCTCCGGGTCCGCGGCTCCGAGCAGGGAGAGCAGCATCCCCTCCGTCCGAATCGAGCCGGAGGCGTCCTCGTCCGCGGCGAAGAGCGGCACCGGACCTCGGAGGCTCCCGTGGGCGATGGCCTCGGGCGATCCGTCCTGGCGGCCGAACTCGGCGCGCGTGTGCAGCTCCAGCTCACCGCCGAAGACGGAGCCGTAGAAGCTCAGCGCCTCTCGTGCAGAGCCGGGCAGGAACAGGTAGGGAACGGCGCCCGGGGAGCGCTCCTGCGGCGATAGCGGGGTCGACGGAAGGGCGTTCTCGATCAGCTGCAACTGCGTCCCGTCAGGGTCGACCAAGAAGCCGACGCGCTGCCCCCCTGGCTCCCTGCGGACGGGGTGCAGGCACGGCCGGCCTCCGGTCCCCTCCTCGACACCGGCGTCGAGGATCCGCTGGTACAGCTCGTCGACGTCGTCGACTCGAATGCTGCAGCGGAACGAGCTCTTCTCCGGCTCGAGGTCGGGGAAGGGGAAGAACTCGAGCTCGACTCCGTCTCTGCGCAGGATCAGCCATCGGTCATCGCGGTACTCGGGGGCGAACCCGATCGTCGCGTAGAACCGCACCGTGGTGTCGAGGTCGCGGGACGGCAGGTTGGGCACGGCACGATCGGTCATGCGACGAGGCTACCCAGGCCCGCTGTCGCCGTCACCCGAGAAGTCAGGAAGGGCCGGGTGCCAGAGGAGAAGACCCTCAGCACCCGGCCCTGTCACCGGAGTCGTCGCCTCAGCGGGCGAAGTACCCGCGGTAGTACTCGTAGACCCAGCCGGCGATCGCGACGAGGAAGAGTCCGACTGCGATGTAGACGATCCAGAAGCCGACGGCGAGGCCGAGGAAGGCCAGCGCAGCCGAGGCACCGAGGATCAGCGGCCACCAGCTCCACGGGCTGAAGAAGCCCAGCTCGGGGTCGCCGTCGTCGATGTCCGCGTCCAGACGGTCCTCGGGCAGTTCGGCGCCCTGCGCCTTGTGCACGCGGCCGACGTAGAACGCGATGAACGCGCCCAGCACCGACGAGAGGGCGATGCCCACGGTGCCGACCCACTCGACCTGACCGGTATCGATCAGCGACCAGGTGATGTAGATGGCATCGGCCAGGAGGAAGAAGCCGGCGAGGAGCCAGAACAGATTGACGTTCGCGCGCATGGCCCTACTTCACCGTGCCTTCGGACTTGTCGTACGTGGGGGCGTCGGGAGCGTCCTTCGCCGGCCCGATGCCGACGGGGATGCCCGCCTCGGGGTGGTTGAGGTCGAAGGCCGGAGCCTCGCTGCGGATGCGCGGGATCGACGTGAAGTTGTGGCGGGGCGGCGGGCACGAGGTCGCCCACTCGAGCGAGCGCGAGAAGCCCCACGGGTCGTTCACGGTGACCTTGGGCGCCTTCCTGGCCGTGATGTACACGTTGAGGAAGAACGGGATCAGGGACACCGCGAGGATCATCGCGCCGACCGTCGAGAGCTGGTTCATCCACGTGAACCCGTCCTCGGGCAAGTAGCTGGCGTAGCGACGGGGCATACCCACGACGCCGAGCCAGTGCTGGATGAGGAACGTGGTGTGGAAGCCGATGAACAGGAGCCAGAAGTGCCACTTGCCCAGCGTCTCGTTCAGCATCTTGCCGGTCCACTTCGGCCACCAGAAGTAGAAGCCCGAGAACATCGCGAAGACGACGGTCCCGAAGACGACGTAGTGGAAGTGCGCCACGACGAAGTACGAGTCGGACACGTGGAAGTCGAGCGGCGGCGAGGCGAGGATCACGCCGGTGAGACCACCGAAGGTGAAGGTGATCAAGAAGCCGATCGCCCAGATCATCGGGGTCTCGAACGTCACCGAGCCGCGCCACATGGTGCCGATCCAGTTGAAGATCTTCACGCCGGTCGGAACCGCGATCAGCATGGTCATCAGCGAGAAGAACGGCAGGAGGACCGACCCGGTCACGTACATGTGGTGGGCCCACACGGTGACGGAGAGGGCGGCGATCGCGATCGTCGCGTAGATCAGGGTCTTGTAGCCGAAGATCGGCTTGCGGCTGAACACCGGGAAGACCTCGGACACGATGCCGAAGAACGGCAGCGCGATGATGTAGACCTCCGGGTGCCCGAAGAACCAGAACAGGTGCTGCCAGAGCAGCACGCCGCCGTTGGCCGCGTCGTAGATGTGCGCGTCGAAGACGCGGTCGGCTCCGAGGGCGAACATCGCGGCCGCGAGGACCGGGAACGCGAGGAGCACGAGGATCGACGTCACGAGGATGTTCCACGTGAAGATCGGCATGCGGAACATCGTCATGCCCGGCGCGCGCATCGTGATGATGGTCGTGATGAAGTTCACGGCGCCGAGGATCGTGCCGAAACCGGAGAGGGCGAGTCCGAAGACCCAGAGATTGCCGCCCAACCCTGGCGAGAACGTCGTGCTCGAGAGTGGCGCATAGGCGAACCAGCCGAAGGAGGCGGCCCCCTGCGGCGTCACGAAGCCGGCGACCGCGATCAGCGAGCCGAAGCTGTAGAACCAGTAGGCCAGCGCGTTGAGTCGCGGGAAGGCGACATCGGGGGCGCCGATCTGCAGCGGCATGAGCACGTTGGCGAACCCGGCGAACAGCGGCGTCGCGAACATCAGCAGCATGATCGTGCCGTGCATCGTGAAGAGCTGGTTGTACTGCTCGCGGGTCTCGACCACGGCGAGGCCGGGCTCGAAGAGCTGGGCACGAATGACCAGCGCCATCACTCCCGCGATGCAGAAGTAGATGAAGGACGTGATCAGGTACATGTACCCGATGACCTTGTGGTCGGTGGACGTCATCCAGCGAACGAGGACGTTCGCCTTGCGCTCGACCGGCGGTGTGCCGAATGCGCGGGACGACGGGGCGGGTGCTGTCGCGGTGCTCATGCTCCCTTACTCCTCGTTCTCGGTGCGGACCGGCGCGTCGGTGCCGGGAAGGTTGCTGTTGCGGTCGTACTCCGCGCCGAGCTGGCCGGTCTGGCCCGCGTCGCGAAGGGACTGGATGTAGTCCTCGTACTCGCCCTCGGAGACGACCTTCACGTTGAAGAGCATCGCGGAGTGGTACTCGCCGCAGAGCTCGGCGCACTTACCGGAGTAGGTGCCCTCCTTCAGCGGAGTGACGTACATGAAGTTCGTCTTGCCGGGGATCATGTCCTTCTTGTAGAGGAAGTCCACGACCCAGAAGGAGTGGATCACGTCGCGAGCATCGAGCTGGATCGTGATCTTCTTGCCGACGGGCAGGTAGAGGGTGGGCACCTCGGACTCGACGAGCGAACCGGCGGCGTCGCCGGTGCCTCCCTCGTACTGGCCCTGGATGCCGGCGGAGTAGACGTCCTCGTCGACGTAGTTGAAGTCCCACGCCCACTGCTTGCCGTAGACCTGGATGGTCTCGTCGGGGTCGTCGTAGGGCTGCTCGATGGCGGCCTGGTCGCGCGCGGTGAAGGCGAAGAAGCCGATCACGAGGATCAGCGGCACGATCGTGTAGAAGATCTCGATCGGCATGTTGTACCGCAGCTGCACGGGCAGGCCGGTCTGGCCCTTCCGGCGGCGGTAGACGACGACCGCCCAGATCGTGAGACCCCACGTGATCACACCGACTGCCAGCAGGACGATCCAGGAGGTGACCCAGAGTCCGATGACGCGGTCGACGTGGTTCGTCGTCCCGGGTTCGGTGGGGAGCCAGCCCTGGAGCTGCTCCTGCGTGCAGCCCGCGAGAACGAGGGCGAGGGCTCCTGCAACGGGGGCAGCGACCCACCTGCGGAGACGGCGATTGAAGCGCACCGGTGACCTTTCGGAAGACTGGGGACCAGTTCACACGAAACTGTATTAGACCGTCGCTAGCTTACTCTGCCGGTCCGCGACCCCGACGCAGCGACCCCGCTCTTGACGTCCGGAGCTCGCGGTGGCAGGGACGACGAACGGCGCCCGACGGCCCCTGGCGGGGGCTGTCGGGCGCCGGACGGGTGCGGCGTGTCGCCGCGGACGACCCTCAGTGGAAGCTGTCGCCGCAGGCGCAGCTGCCCTGCGCGTTGGGGTTGTCGATCGTGAAGCCCTGCTTCTGGATGGTGTCCTCGAAGTCGATCGAGGCGCCGTCGAGGTAGGGGACGCTCATCTTGTCGACCACGAGGCCGACGCCCTCGAACTCGACCACGGCGTCGTTGTCGAGCGTGCGCTCGTCGAAGTAGAGCTGGTAGATCAGGCCTGAGCAGCCACCGGGCTGGACGGCGACGCGCAGACGCAGGTCGTCGCGACCCTCCTGCTGGAGGAGGCTCTTCACCTTGGCCGCGGCCGTCTCGGTCATCGAGACGCCGTGCGCGGTGGTCGCGGGCGTCGTCTCGGCTGTCAGTGTCGTGTCGGACATGTCACTCCTCGGGGAACGGGCCGGATCGGACGGCGTGAGCCTCCGATTCTACGGTGGCAACCGGGAGACGGACCCGGGTATTCCGGATCCGCGGCCTCACTCGCTGCGGTGGGCCGCCGCGCGCAGGAGGAAGAGCGCCTCCGTCTGCGCCGCGCGCTTGAAGACGCCGAGGTGCAGCGACTCGTTCGGGCTGTGCGCGCGGGAGTCGGGGTCCTCGACCCCCGTCACCAGGATCTGCGCGGCGGGGAACTCGCGGACGAGATCGGCGATGAAGGGGATGCTGCCGCCGACGCTGGTCTCGAGGGCGTCGCGACCCCAGGCGTCCGCCATCGCGTCCTTCACCAGGCCGACGGCCCAGCCCGACGTGTCGACGAGGAAGGGCTCGCCCGTGTCGACGTCGTCGATCTCGAGCTGCGCACCGAACGGGGCATGCGCGTGCAGGTGGCGCTCGAGGGCGGCGAAGCCGTCGGGGGCGGCCTGGCCGGGAGCGATCCGGGCGCTGATCTTGACCGTGATCGCCGGGCTGAGGGTGTTGGACGCGTCGATGACGCTCGGCGCGTCGATCCCGGTGACGGTGATCGACGGCTTCGACCACACCCTCGAGAGGATCGGGCCCTCTCCGATCAGCGAGACGCCGTCGAGGACGCCCGCGTCCCGCCGGAACTCCGCCTCCGCGACCTCGGGGACGACTCCGTCGTGCGAGGTGAGGCCCTCGACAGCGACTGCGCCCGTCTCGGTCCAGAGAGTCGAGAGCAGCCGGAGAGTCGCGAGCATCGCGTCCGGGACCGCACCGCCGAGCATGCCCGAGTGCGAGGCGTGGTCGAGGGTGCGGACCGTGAGCGTGAAGGTGACGTTGCCGCGGAGTCCGACGGTCAGGGACGGCGTGTCGATGTCCCAGTTGTCGCTGTCGGCCACGACGATCACATCGGCGCGCAGGGCGTCGTGGTGCTCGCGGAGGAACGTCGGGAACGAGCGCGAGCCGAACTCCTCCTCGCCCTCGATGAAGAGGACGAGCCCCAGGTCGTGGTCGTCGCCGGCCACCTCGCGCAGCGCGCGGACGGCGGCGAGGTGCGAGACCACTCCGGCCTTGTCGTCGGCGGCCCCGCGCCCGTAGAGGCGGTCACCCCGCACGGTCGGCTCGAACGGAGGCGTGTCCCACGACGACTCGGCGCCCTGGGGCTGCACGTCGTGGTGGGCGTAGAGGAGGACCGTCGGTGCGCCGTTGCGGGCGGCTCGCGTGGCGAGGACGGCAGGCTGGCCGAGGACACCCGAGTCGCCGATGGTCGAGCGGCGGATCGAGACCTCCTCGAACACCCCCGTCTCGCGGGCCAGCTCGGCGACGGCGTCGGCACTCGCGGCCACGCGAGTGGCGTCGAAGCCGTCCCACGAGACGGAGGGGATCCGCACGAGCCGGCCGAGCTCGCCGAGCGATCGCGGCAGGTCGTCGCGGACGGCGGCGAGCACCGCCTCCTCGTCGGCGGAGAGTGTGGACGGCGGAGTCGGAGCGTCGTGGGCCATGGAGGTAATCTTAGGAAACTCCCTCGATACCAAGGACGTTCCCCGTGGCCAAGCCCCCGATCGCAACCGACAGCCCCGACGACGCCACCCCCGCGGCGTCCGGGAAGGGCCGGCCGACGCCGACGCGTCGCGAGCAGGAGCTGGCCCGCAAGCGGCCCCTCGTCACCACCGACCGCAAGCAGGCCGCTCGCGACGCCCGCGAGAAGGCCGCCGTGCAGCGTGAGCAGGCCCGGATCGGCATGGCCGCCGGCGACCAGCGCTACCTTCCGTTGCGCGACAAGGGCCCGCAGCGCAAGTTCGTTCGGGACTGGGTCGACGCGCGCTTCAGCCTCGGCGAGTTCCTCATCCCGGTGATGGTCGTCGTCCTGCTGCTCAGCTTCTTCCCGCAGCCGGAGCTGCAGTACGCCACGCTCGTCATCCTCTGGCTGTTCTTCCTCCTCGCGGTCATCGACTGCATCCTGCTCGGCATCCGCCTGCGCAGGAAGCTCGCCGAGCGCTACGGAGCCGACAAAGTCGAGAAGGGCATCCGCTGGTACGCCGCGATGCGCGCCCTCCAGCTCCGCGTCATGCGCCTCCCCAAGCCCCAGGTCAAGCGCCGGCAGTATCCGAGCTGAGCGCCGCTGCGCGGCGCTCAGTCTGAGCCCGTCCCCGCCGGGCTCAGCGCAGTCGGCCCGTGCAGGTGGTCGCGTTTCGCAGAGCGTCCTGCGTACGCCTAAGAAGATCCGCTGAAACGCGGATCTCCTGTTCGGCTCGCGGAGCGTCGCTGACACAGACCCTCCTGACCGAGCGGTCTTCGATGTCGCGGCGTGCAGGCGAATGCTTGGCTGGCGAGCCCGTATGTCGAGAGGTGCAGCCGAACGGCGGAATCGCGTGCCAGCGATTCCGTCCAGGCGGACGCAGGACGCTCTGCGGAACGCGACCACTGATATTGGCCGACTGCGCTGAGCCCGGCGAGGACGGGCTCAGTAGACGGCTCCGGGGGCTCAGAGGGGGCGGAGCGAGCGGAGCTCGCGCAGCCCCCTGTTGACACTGCGGGCCCAGAGGGGGCCGCGGTAGATGAAGGCGGTGTAGCCCTGGACGAGGGTGGCGCCGGCATCGAGGCGGGTCTGGACATCGGCGGCGGTCTCGACTCCGCCGACCGAGACGACGCAGAACGAGGCCGGCACGACGGTGCGGATGAGACGCAGGACCTCGAGTGAGCGTGCGGCGAGCGGCGCTCCCGAGAGTCCGCCCGCTCCAGCACGCTCGACGACGGCGGGATCGGTCTGCAGGCCTTCGCGGGAGAGGGTCGTGTTGGTGGCGATGATGCCGTCGAGGCCGAGGCGGACGGCGAGCTCCGCGACCCGCACGACCTCGTCGTCCGAGAGGTCGGGCGCAATCTTCACGAGCAGCGGAGTGGTGTCGGCCGCGTCCTCGACCGCGGCGAGCAGGGGCTCGAGCCTGTCGATCTCCTGCAGGCCCCGGAGGCCGGGTGTGTTCGGGGAGCTCACGTTCACGACCAGATAGTCGGCGAGCGGCGCGAGCATCCTGGCGCTGATCAGGTAGTCCTCGACGGCGTCGTCGACGGCGACCACGCGGCTTTTGCCGATGTTGACGCCGATGACCGGTCGACGACGCGCGTTGCGCAGGCGCGCGAGGCGCCCCGCTGCGGCGCGGGCACCGCGGTTGTTGAAGCCCATCCGGTTGATGACGGCGCGATCGGCGATCAGGCGGAACAGTCGCGGCCGGTCGTTGCCGGGCTGCGGCTGCGCGGTGAGGGTGCCGATCTCGACGTGGCCGAATCCGAGCGCACCGAGCCCGAGGACGGCGGTGGCGTCCTTGTCGAAGCCGGCGGCGACTCCGAACGGGGTCTCGAAGCGCAGGCCGAGCGTCTCGACCGACAGGTCGGCGCGCGGCATCGTGACACGGCGCACGAGCGGGGCGACGAGCCCGAGCGCACGGATGACCGGGAACGCGAGGTGATGGGCTCGCTCGGGATCGAGACGGCGCAGGACGGTCGAGAACAGCAGCGGGTACACGGCGCTCAGACCTCGTCGGCGCCGGAGACGGCGCCGGCTCTCTCGGCCCGCAGCAGCAGGATCGCCGACTCGAAGTCGTCGAGCGAGTCGAAGGCCTGGTAGACGCTTGCGAACCGCAGGTACGCGACCTCGTCGAGCTCGCGCAGCGGCGCCAGGATGGCGAGGCCGATGTCGTTCGCGTCGATCTGCGAGGCGCCGGTCGAGCGGATGTGCTCCTCCACCCGCTGGGCGAGCACGGCGAGGTCGGAGTCGGTGACGGGCCTGCCCTGGCACGCCTTGCGGACGCCGCTGACGATCTTCTCGCGGCTGAAGGGCTCGACGACTCCGCTGCGCTTGATCACGACGAGGCTCGCGGTCTCGGTGGTCGAGAAGCGACGGCCGCAGGCGGGGCACTGGCGGCGTCGGCGGATCGAGAGGCCGTCGTCGCTGGTGCGCGAGTCGATGACCCGCGAGTCGGGATGCCGGCAGAAGGGGCAGAACATCGGAGTGGCCTCTCGGGATCAGGCGAAGCGCGCGTCGACCGCATCGCCGTGCGCGGGCAGCGCCTCGGCGTCGCTGAGGGCGCGGATGTACGGGGCGACGCGCTCGAGGGCCGCGCGGTCGTACGAGATCAGCTGCTGCGGGCGGAGGAAGGTGTACGCGCCGAGCCCGGAGGAGAAGCGGGCCTGCCCGAGGGTCGGCAGCACGTGGTTCGAGCCGGCGAGGTAGTCGCCGAGGCTCACGGGAGAGGTGGGGCCGAGGAAGATCGCGCCGGCGTCGTGGATCCGCTCGGCGGTCGCAGCAGGGTCGACCGTGTGCAGCTCGAGGTGCTCGGGGCCGTAGGCGTCGCTGAAGGCGCAGGCGGTGTCGAGGTCGTCGACGATCACGAGTGCCGACTGCGGGCCGCCGAGAGCGATGGCGACGCGCTCGGAGTGGTGCGTGCGAGCCGCCTGCTGCTCGACCTCACGCTCGACGGCGCGCGCCAGCTCGATGTCGTCGGTGACGAGGACGACCGAGGCGGACTCGTCGTGCTCGGCCTGGCTGATCAGGTCGGCGGCGACCAGTCGCGGGTCGGCGCTGGAGTCGGCGATCACGAGGATCTCGGTCGGTCCGGCCTCGGAGTCGATGCCGACCTGGCCGAGGACCTGCCGCTTGGCGGTGGTCACCCAGACGTTTCCGGGGCCGGTGACGATGTTGACGGGCTCGAGCCCGATCGAGTCGACGCCGTAGGCGAGGGCGGCGACGGCGCCCGCTCCCCCGGCCGCGTAGACCTCGTCGATGCCGAGGAGCCCCGCGGCCGCGAGGATCGTGGGGTGCACAGCTCCGCCGAACGCCTTCTGCGGAGGCGAGGTGATCGCGACAGAGGCGACGCCCGCCGCCTGCGCGGGAACGGCGTTCATGACGACGCTCGAGGGGTAGACGGCCTTGCCGCCGGGGACGTAGAGGCCGGCGCGGGCGACCGGCTGCCAGCGCTGCGTGACCGTCGCTCCATCGTCGAGGCGCGTGGTGCGGGCCGGCGGGATCTGCGCGGCGCTCGCCTGGCGGACCCGGTCGATCGCCTCCTCGAGGGCACGCCGGATGCCGGGATCGAGGTCGCGGACGGCCGCGGCGATGTGCTCGGCGGGCACCCGCAGGTGCGGCGGGCGGACGCCGTCGAGCCGCTCGGACTGCTCGAGGAGTGCCTCCGCCCCGCGAGCGCGGACGTCGGCGATCAGCTCGGCGACCACCGGCCCGACGTTCGCGCTGGTGCCCGGATTGCGGGGCACGAGAGCGAGCAGTTCGGTCGCGGACGGACGACGGCCCCGGAGGTCGAGAGTCTGGATCATGGCGCCCCCAGTCTACCGGCCCGCCCCCACCCCCTCCGGCGACGCAGGCGTACGGGCCACCCCCCGACGACGGTCGGTCTCGATACGCCCCTGCGGTGCGACTCGACCACCGGGCCGGCCTGTCTCGGCGCAGCCGGACCCCGCCGACAGCCGGCGCGACCACCTCCGAGGCGAACGGTCGATTCGCGTCTCAGCGAATCGATCTAGCCGTGCGCACCACGCTCCACCTGCGCAACCACCTCGGAGAGCCGACTGCGCAGAGCCCGGCAGGGACGGGCTCTGCGACGAACACAGCAAACGGTCGATTCGCGTCTCAGCGAATCGATCTAGCCGTGCGCAGGACGCTCCACCTGCGCAACCACCTCTGGAAGCCGACCGCGCGAAGCCGGGCAGGGACCGGCTTCGACATCACCTCAGTACAGGCAGTTGGGCCCCAGGAGGGACTTGAGCTCTCCGAACAGGTCGGGGGTGATCCGCACCGGGAAGGGCACCTCGAAGATGCGGGCGGTCTCGCCCTTGATCAGCTTCAGGCGCACCTCGGTGCGGCCGGAGTGCCGGATGAGGACGTCGCTGAGCTGCGAGACCGTGTCGGTCGTCGCGCGCGACTCCGGCATTGAGACGGTCAGCGGGCCCGAGTCGCCGTCCTGGTTGAGCTCGGGAGCGAAGAGGCTGAACGCGTGCAGGTTCATCCCGTCGTCCCGCATGCTCACACGGCCACGGACGACGACGATCGAGTCGTTGGTGAGGGCCGGTGCGAACTCCTGGTACGCCTTGCCCATGAACATGCAGGTGATCTCGCCGCCGAAGTCCTCGACCTGGATCATGCCGTACTGGTTGCCCGAGGTCTTCGCCATCCGGTGCTGGACGCTGGTGACCAGCCCTGCGACGACCACGGTCTCGCCGTCGGCGATCGAGTCGGATCCGAGCAGGTCGACGATGGTCGTGCTGTAGTGCTTGGCGAGCTCGGTCTCGAGCCCGGCGAGCGGGTGGTCCGAGACGTAGAGGCCGAGCATGTCGCGCTCGAAGGCGAGCTTGTCGCGCTTGGCCCACTCGGGTCGCTCCGGCACCTGGATCGCCGCCTGCGGCTCGTCCCAGAGGCTGTCGAAGTCGAAGCCGACCTGTCCGTTCGCCTCGTTGCGCTTCTCGCCCACGGCCGCCTCGACGGAGGCCTCGTGGACCTCGACGAGCGCGCGCCGGGTCGATCCGAGCGAGTCGAAGGCGCCGGCCTTGATCAGCGACTCGATGGTGCGCTTGTTGGCCACCGGCAGCGGCGCCTTGCGGAGGAAGTCGTGGAAGCTCTCGAAGCGCCCCTTCTCCTCGCGCGCCGTGCGGATGCCCTCGACGACGTTGGTGCCGACGTTGCGCACGGCGCCGAGGCCGAAGCGGATGTCGGTGCCGACCGCGGCGAAGAACCCGATCGACTCGTTGACGTCAGGCGGGAGGACCTTGATCCCCATCCGCCGGCACTCGTTGAGGTAGGCCGCCATCTTGTCCTTGGAGTCGCCGACGCTCGTCAGGAGCGCGGCCATGTACTCCGCGGGGTAGTGCGCCTTGAGGTAGGCGGTCCAGTACGAGATGACTCCGTAGGCCGCCGAGTGCGCCTTGTTGAAGGCGTAGTCCGAGAAGGGGAGCAGGATGTCCCAGAGCGTCTTCACCGCGGCCATCGAGTAGCCGTTGTCGGCCATGCCGCCCGAGAAGCCCTCGAACTGCTTGTCGAGCTCGGACTTCTTCTTCTTGCCCATCGCGCGCCGGAGCAGATCGGCCTGCGCGAGCGTGAAGCCGGCGAGCTTCTGCGCGATCGACATCACCTGCTCCTGGTAGACGATCAGTCCGTATGTGCCGCCGAGCACCTCCGCGAGCGGCTCCTCGAGCTCGGGGTGGATCGGGGTGATCTGCTGGATGCCGTTCTTGCGCAGCGCGTAGTTGGTGTGGGAGTCGGCTCCCATCGGCCCGGGCCGGTAGAGCGCGAGGACGGCCGAGATGTCCTCGAAGTTGTCGGGCTTCATCAGTCGCAGGAGACCGCGCATCGGCCCGCCGTCGAGCTGGAAGACGCCGAGCGTGTCGCCGCGGGCGAGCAGCTCGTAGGCGGCGGGGTCGTCGAGCTCGAGGTCCTCGAGCACGAGGTCCTCACCGCGGTTCGCCCGGATGTTGTCGAGGGCGTCGTCGATGATCGTGAGGTTCCGCAGCCCCAGGAAGTCCATCTTGATGAGGCCGAGCGACTCGCACGCGGGGTAGTCGAACTGCGTGACGATCTGGCCGTCCTGCTCCCGCTTCATGATCGGGATGATGTCCTTGAGCGGATCGCTCGACATGATGACGCCCGCGGCGTGGACGCCCCACTGGCGCTTGAGGTTCTCGAGCCCGAGTGCCGTGTCGAAGACGAGCTTCGCCTGCGGATCCTCGGCGATCACGTTCCTGACGTCGAGCGCCTCCTTGTAGCGGGGGTGCTCGGGGTCGTTGATCCCGGTGAGCGGGATGTCCTTGCCCATGATCGCCGGGGGCATCGCCTTGGTGAGCTTCTCGCCCATACCGAACGGGAATCCCAGCACGCGGGAGGCGTCCTTCAGCGCCTGCTTGGCCTTGATGGTGCCGTAGGTGACGATCTGCGCGACGCGCTCGTCGCCGTACTTGTCGGTGACGTAGCGGATGACCTCGCCGCGGCGACGGTCGTCGAAGTCGACGTCGAAGTCGGGCATCGAGACGCGGTCGGGGTTGAGGAACCGCTCGAAGATCAGTCCGTGACGCAGCGGGTCGAGGTCGGTGATCTTCATCGCGTAGGCGGCCATCGAGCCGGCGCCCGATCCGCGGCCGGGGCCCACGCGGATGCCGTTGCGCTTGGACCAGTTGATGAAGTCGGCGACGACGAGGAAGTAGCCGGGGAAGCCCATCTGGAGGATGACGCGGGTCTCGTAGTCGGCGCGGTCGCGCACCTCCTGCGAGATGCCGTCGGGGTAGCGCTCGTTCAGGCCCGCCTCGACCTCCTTGACGAACCAGGTGTCCTCGGTCTCCCCCTCGGGAACCGGGAAGCGCGGCATGTAGTTCGCAGAGGTGTCGAACTGCACGTCGCAGCGCTCGGCGATCAGCAGCGTGTTGTCGCACGCCTCCGGGTGGTCGCGGAAGACCTGACGCATCTCGCGGGGCGACTTGAGGTAGAACTCGTCGGCGTCGAACTTGAACCGCTTCGGATCGTCCAGCGTCGTACCGGACTGCACGCACAGCAGCGCCGCGTGCGAGGTCGCGTCGTGGGCGTGCGTGTAGTGCAGGTCGTTCGTCGCGACGAGCGGGAGGTCGAGGTCCTTCGCGAGGCGGATCACGTCGCCGATCACGCGGCGCTCGATGTCGAGCCCGTGGTCCATGATCTCGGCGAAGAAGTTCTCCTTGCCGAAGATGTCGCGGTAGTCGGCGGCGGCCTGGCGAGCCTCCTTGTACTGGCCGAGCCGGAGGCGGGTCTGCACCTCGCCGCTCGGGCACCCGGTCGTGCCGATCAGCCCCTCGGAGTGCTCCGCGAGGATCTCGCGGTCCATCCGGGGCTTGAAGTAGTAGCCCTCGATCGACGCCCGCGACGAGAGGCGGAACAGGTTGTGCATTCCCGTCGTCGTCGAGCTCAGCAGGGTCATGTGCGTGTAGGCGCCCGAACCCGAGACGTCGTCCTGCCCGCCGTCGCCCCAGCGGATCCTCGTCTTGTCGGAGCGGTGGGTGCCGGGGGTGAGGTAGGCCTCGGTGCCGATGATCGGCTTGATCCCCGCGGCCGTCGCCGTGCGCCAGAAGTCGAAGGCGCCGAAGACGTTGCCGTGGTCGGTGACGGCGATCGCCGGCATGCCCTCCTCCACCGCCGCGTCGATCAGCGGCTTCACGCGCGCAGCACCGTCGAGCATCGAGTACTCGCTGTGCACGTGCAGGTGAACGAAGGAATCGTTACTCGGCAAGGATGCGCCTCCGACGGACTGCGGGCGGGGGGACCGGGGACCTGGAGGAGGTCGCGACCGGGGCGGCAGAAAGTCTAACCGCGCCGGGGGAGGCATCGGCCGGGAGCGCGGGATCCGCTCTCGACGGCGCACCGGGCAGGGGCATCACTCGCCGCGGAGGACCTCGAGGGCGTGGGCCAGATCGTCGGGATAGGACGCCTCGAACGACACCCACTCCCCCGATCCCGGATGGGTGAAACCGAGCCGGACCGCGTCGAGCCACTGCCGGGTGAGACCGAGTCGTCTGGACAGCGTCGGATCGGCCCCGTACATGGCGTCGCCCACGCACGGGTGGCGTTGAGCGGCCATGTGCACGCGGATCTGGTGGGTGCGCCCGGTCTCGAGGTGGATCTCGAGCAGGGAGGCGAACGGGAACGCCTCGATCGTCTCGTAGTGCGTCACCGACGGCTTCCCATCGGCTCGGACCGCGAACTTCCAGTCGGAGGAGGGGTGCCGGCCGAGCGGCGCGTCGATCGTGCCCGCGAGCGGATCGGGGTGCCCCTGCACGACCGCGTGGTACACCTTCTCGACGGTGCGGTCGTGGAAGGCGCGCTTGAGATGGGTGTAGGCCCTCTCCGACTTGGCGACGACCATCAGCCCGCTGGTCCCGGCGTCGAGGCGGTGCACGATGCCCGCTCGCTCCGCCGCTCCGGACGTGGCGATCGTGAACCCCGCCGCGGCGAGGGCGCCGAGGACGGTCGGGCCCTCCCAGCCGACGGCGGGATGAGCCGCGACTCCGACGGGCTTGTCGATCACGACGATGTCGTCGTCGTCGTGCACGATCCCGAGATCGGGGACCGCGATCGGGATGATCCGCGGCTCCTCCCTCGGCGACCACTCGACGCTCAGCCAGGATCCGGCCGAGACCCGGTCGCTCTTGTCGAGGACGCGTCCGTCCGCCGTCACTCCCCCGGCCTCGGCCACTTCGGCAGCGAAGGTGCGCGAGAAGCCGAGCAGCTTGGCCACAGCGGCGTCGGCGCGCAACCCCTCGAGCCCGTCGGGGACGGGGAGGGAGCGCGACTGGACCATCAGGCGCCGCCGCGGACGTCGGGGTCGTGCGCGGGCTCCTCGGCGGCCGGGGCCTCGGGCTCCTCGGCGGTGCGGGAGTCGCGTGTGCCGTCCAGCCCGACCCCGCGCAGACTCAGGATCACGAAGATCGCCATCGCGGTGCAGATGGAGATGTCGGCGATGTTGTAGATCGCAGGCAGCAGCCACGGAGTGAAGACGAAGTCGACGACATGGCCGAGGCCGAACGACGGCTCGCGGAAGAGACGGTCGAAGAGGTTGCCCAGAGTGCCGCCGAGCAGCAGTCCGAAGAAGATCGCCCACGCCGTCGAGCGGATGCGTCGCGCGAACCAGAGGACGGCGACGACCACGCACGCGGCGATGATCGAGAAGATCCAGGTGGAGCCGCTCGCGAGCGAGAACGCGGCTCCGGGGTTCTTCACGTAGTGGAAGATCAGGACGTCGCCCAGGATGTGGACGTCCTCGCCGAGGACGAGGTTCGTCGTGACCAGGTACTTCGCGGTCTGGTCGATCGCGAAGACCGCGAGCGCAACGAGGCCGAGGGTGACCAGCACCCTCGGCCTGACGTTCGCTGCGGCGGAACTACGCCCCAAAACCGGGGAAGGAGGACGCCTCGGCCGACACCGGCTGGGTGTCGAGGTCGCGGAGCTGGCCCTCGATGTAGCTCTTCAGCTTCTGGCGGTACTCGCGCTCGAAGGTGCGGAGACCGTCGATGCGCTCCTCGACCGCGGCGCGCTCCTCGTCGAGCTTGGCGATCTGCGCGCGCTGCTTGGCCTCGGCCTCGGCGACGAGACGGGCGGCCGTGGCACGCCCCTCTGCTACCAGGGCGTCACGCTTCTCTGCACCCTCGCGGACGTGCTCCTCGTGGAGACGACGAGCGAGCTGCAGGAGTCCGCTGGAGCTCTCGGCCTCGTCGACCGGAGCGGCCTGCGAGGCGACGGGAGCGACGACCGGTGCGGGAGCCGGCTCGGGCTCGGGTTCCGGCTCGGGCTCCGGAGCGGGAGCCTCGTCGACGACCGGGGCCGGCGCGTCGGCTGCTCCGCCGTCGCGCTGGAGGTCGGAGATGCGGGAGTCGCCGGCGGAGAGGCGCTGGCGCAGCTCCTCGTTCTCCTGGTTCAGGCGGCGCAGCTCGACGACGACCTCGTCGAGGAAGTCGTCGACCTCGTCCTGGTCGTATCCCTCACGGAACTTGGTCGGCTGGAACCGCTTATTGACAACATCTTCGGGAGTGAGCGCCATGGCTTTCCACCTTCGATTTCAAGTAGGTACACGTTGACAAACGTTCGACTAAAGCTAGCAACTTCGAGCCCGAGGCGCAGTGCGAGCACCGCGGGCGACGTCCGGTCTGCGCCGACGATACGGCGCCGACGATGCAGGGTTCCCCTGCACGACGATCGATCCTACCGGGGCGACAGCGCCGAGGGCGACAGCACACGCACGGCGGGCACCCGGCCGACGCCACCCGGAGGGCGGCGACCGGGTGTCACGCGGCCTGGAGCCAGGTGGCGATGTACATGCCGACGATGACGCAGAGCATGGTGAGGCTCCAGCCGAAGTCGAGCGCGATCGGTCCGATCGAGACCGGCTTGATCAGCCGGCGGAAGAACGCGATCGGCGGATCCGTGACGGTGTAGACCGTCTCCGCGGCGACGAGGCCGACCCCGCGTGGACGCCAGTCGCGACGGATCACACGGACCAGGTCGAGGACGAACCGGGCCCACATCGCGAAGAAGTAGAGCAGGAGGAGGAAGTAGAGGACGCTCCCGAGGAGCGAGACGACGGAGTTCACCGCGGAACAGGGCTCCCGCGATCAGGACTTCGCGAAGAACGACGCGTCGGCGTCGCTCTCGGCGGAAGCCGAATCGCCGGCGACCGTGATGTGCGACGGCGAGAGAAGGAAGACCTTGCTCGTCACACGCTCGATCCGGCCGTAGAGGCCCTGCGAGAGTCCGCTCGCGAAGTCGATGAGACGACGGGCGTCCGCATCGCTCATCTGCGAGAGGTTGATGATCACCGGGATGCCGTCGCGGAAGTTCTCGGCGATGACCTGGGCGTCGCGGTACTGCTTGGGGTGGACGGTGAGGATCTCGTTCATCTCGGCGTGTGCCGTCGCCTTCGGGGTCTGGGGGGTGGGCTTGCGGAGCGGGGTGACCGTCGCGCGGGGCTGCGGGGTCTGCTCGACCGGGGGGACGGGCTGGACCGGGGAGACCGGTGCGCGATGGGCAGTGGCGGGAGCCGCCTCGACGGTGTCGGCGCGCTCGTACTCGATCTCCTCGTCGGCGAGTCCGAGGTAGACCATCGTCTTCTTCAGCGGGTTGGCCATGGGTGTCCTCCGTGTCGTCGTCACTCCCACGGGTGGATCGTGCGCGGGTGGATCGCGCACAGGTGGGTCGTGACGAGATTACGGGCGAGCGGGCCGATTGCCGGTGATTGCGGAACCGATTCGCAGGTGTGTCGCGCCCTCGGCGATCGCCTCCGCGAAGTCGTTCGACATGCCGGCCGAGATGGCGCTCGCCGCCGGATCGACGGCGCGCACGCGCTCCGAGAGCACGCGCAGGCGGGCGAACGCGGCGCGCGGCTCCTCGCCGAGCGGAGCGACGGCCATCACGCCGCGCAGGACCAGACCGGGAGCCGCGACGAGGGCGTCCGCGAGCGCGTCGACGTCGACCGGGGCGGCTCCTCCGCGACCCGGATCCCCGCTCAGGTCGACCTGGAGGAACACGTCGAGGGGGTCGCCCTCGGCGATATCGAGCAGCGGGACCAGGGCGAGTCGGTCGACCGAGTGCACCGCGTCGGCGTAGCGCCGGACCTGCCGCGCCTTCTTGCTCTGCAGCTGCCCGATGAAGTGCCACCGGGCCGCCGTGCCCTCGAGGACGGCGGCCTTCTCCTGCGCCTCCTGGTGCCGGTTCTCTCCGAAGTCGACGACCCCCAGCTCGAGGAGGCCCTGGAGGAGCTCGACGGGGTGGAACTTCGTCACCACGATCGTCGTGAGCTCCGACGGATCACGGCCGACCGAGCGGGCCGCGTCGGCGACCCGCTCGGAGACGGCGCTCCAGCGCTCGGACAGCCCCGGATCGACCACGACGACTACTTGAGGAAGTCGGGGATGTCCAGGTCGCTCTCGTCGTCGTCGAACGACGGGTCGGCGACCGGGGCGGGGGCGGCGACCGGCGTGCTCGACCAGATCGAGCCGGCGGCCGGCGTGGCGACCGGAGCGGGAGCGGGCTCCGCGGCGCTCTCGGCGGGAGCGCTCTGCTGCGCGCGCGGCTGAGCGAGCTGGGCAGGCGCCTGAGCACCGGGCTCTCCGCCGTCGAAGCCCGCCGCGATGACCGTGACGCGCACCTCGTCACCGAGGGTGTCGTCGATGACCGCACCGAAGATGATGTTCGCCTCGGGGTGCACCGCCTCCTGGACCAGCCGGGCGGCGTCGTTGATCTCGAAGATGCCGAGGTTCGACCCGCCCTGGATCGAGAGGAGCACGCCGTGCGCGCCGTCGATGCTGGCCTCGAGCAGCGGTGAGGCGACCGCCAGCTCGGCGGCCTTGATCGCCCGATCGGCTCCGCGGGAGGAGCCGATGCCCATCAGCGCCGAACCCGCGCCCTGCATGACCGACTTCACGTCGGCGAAGTCGAGGTTGATGAGACCCGGGGTCGTGATGAGGTCGGTGATGCCCTGGACACCGGCGAGGAGCACCTGGTCGGCGGTCGCGAACGCCTCCAGCATCGAGATGCCGCGGTCGCTGATCTCGAGGAGGCGGTCGTTGGGGACGACGATGAGGGTGTCGACCTCGTTCTTCAGGGTCGCGACACCCGCCTCGGCCTGAGTCTGACGGCGACGGCCCTCGAAGCCGAACGGCTTCGTGACCACACCGATGGTGAGAGCGCCGATCGACTTCGCGATGCGCGCGACGACGGGGGCACCGCCGGTGCCCGTTCCGCCGCCCTCGCCCGCGGTGACGAAGACCATGTCGGCACCCGCGAGCACCTCCTCGATCTCCTCCGCGTGGTCCTCGGCGGCGCGACGGCCGACCTCGGGGTCGGCGCCGGCGCCGAGTCCGCGGGTGAGCTCGCGTCCGACGTCGAGCTTGACGTCGGCGTCACTGAGCAGGAGCGCCTGTGCGTCGGTGTTGATGGCGATGAATTCGACGCCGCGCAGGCCGAGTTCGATCATGCGGTTGACGGCGTTGACGCCGCCACCGCCGATGCCGACGACCTTGATCACGGCGAGATAGTTCTGGTTTGACGTCACGTCTCCGGCCTCCGGGCTGAACCTTAAACCTGTAGTTGAGGCTTAAAGTTATACTGAGTATGCATGTGGGGTTCGTCTGACGGTAGGCGGAGTGCGTCGCTGCCCCCAGCAGACACGCCCGCATTCGGCAAAGAGCCGACCGGATCCGCTCTCATCGGGGCGCGGTGACCGCGGCCTGCGGTGATGAGACGTCATAGGTCCTGACAGTGGCCGGATCCGCGGCGGCCATCAGCTTCTCGAGCACGACAGCCTTCAGCGCCGACTGGTCGGACCCGCCCCACATCACGACGGAGCCGTTCGAGAGCGTCAGCGCGACGTCGTCGCCCGTGGTCGCCGCAACGGCAGTCACCTGACCGGCCAGGCTGGCGGGGACGGTGCGAAGCACCTGTGCGATCACCCGGAAGGCGGCTCCGGAGGCGCCCCCCGTCGGCGTCGTGACGATCGGGTAGCCCGGCTGAGCGGCGTCCGCCGTCTCGATGACGACTCCTGCCGCATCGACGAGGTCGAAGCGCCCCGCGTTCGCGAAGACGGCGATCGGGGTGCGCTCGACCACGGTGACGACGAGGGTGCTCGGCGGGCGGGTCTGCACCGAGTAGCTCTGCACGAGCGGATACGCGCCGAGCACGGCTCCCACCTCCGATCGGTCGACGAGAGTGAGCGGTACGCCGATCTGATCCGACAGCGACGCCTGGATCTCGCCGGCACTGACGCGCTGCGTCCCCGAGATCTCGATCGTCCTGACCGCCATGAGTGGCGAGTACGCGGCGATCGCCACGATGAGCGCGAGGACCGCGAGGGATCCGGCGGTGACCAGCGCGATGGTGCGCCGGCGACGGGCGCGCTTGGTGAAGCGCCGGACCTCGCCTCGCTCGAACCGTCGCCGCTCCTTCGCCGCTCGGGCGACGTCGCGGCGCTCTCCGCCCGGCAGCCGGACGCTGCCGAGCCGTGCTCCGACCCGTGCCCCCGCCGACGGACGAGCAGGCGCTTCGGGCGTCGGAGCCGGCGCCTTCTTCACCGTGAGCGGCGAGACGATGCGGATCGGCTCCGTGGGTTCTCCGCTCGACGCGGTCTCCGCCGGTTCGACGCGGCCCGGCGGCCGAGCCGGTCGGACGCCGTCGGGGCGCTTCATGCGCTGCTCCTGGAGACCTGGCCCCGGGTCATCGAGCGACCGGAGCGCCCTCGCTCGCTCCGAGCGATTCGAGCAGCTGCGGGATGATCCGGTACACGTCGCCGCAGCCGAGGGTGATCACGAAGTCGCCCTCTCGCGCGATCTCGGCGGTGCGGCGGGCCGCCTCCTCCCAGTCGGCGAGGAACGTCACGTGCGACGGGTCGGCGAACTTCCCGCTGACGAGGGCGCCGGTGACGCCGGGCTCCGGATCCTCTCGCGCGCCGTAGACGTCGAGGACGACGGTCTCGTCGGCGTAGAGCTCGAGCGCCTCGGCGAACTCCCGGGCGAAGAGCCTCGTGCGGCTGTAGAGGTGGGGCTGGTGGACGGCGATGATGCGCCCCTCCCCTACGACGGTGCGCGCGGCGGAGAGCGCGGCCGCCACCTCGGTGGGGTGGTGCGCGTAGTCGTCGTAGACGCTGACACCGCGGACCGAGCCGTGCAGCTCGAAGCGGCGCTCCGTGCCTCCGAAGGCCGCGATCGCCTCGAGCGACGCGGCGGGCTCGAAGCCGAGGCCGACCAGGACCGCGAAGGCGCCGGCAGCGTTGACGGCGTTGTGGCGACCGGGGATGCGCAGGCGTGCGGAGTAGCGGCGGCCCTCGTACTCGAGGGAGAAGCCGACCGGGCCGACGAGCTCCAGGTCGACGACACGGACGTCGGCGCCCTCCGCCTCGCCGAAGGTGAGGACCCGCTTCCCCGAGAGCTTCTCGGACACGCGGACGGCACCGGGATCGTCGGAGGAGACGACCACGAGCTCGCCGGCGTTCGACGCGAAGGTGACGAACGCCTCCTCGAACGCCTCGAGCGAGCCGTAGTGGTCGAGGTGGTCGGGATCGACGTTGGTGATCAGCGTCACCGCCGCGTCGTAGAGGAGGAAGCTGCCGTCGGACTCGTCGGCCTCGACGACGAAGACCTCGCCCGACCCCGCGGCGGAGGAGGTGCCGAGGCTCTCGATGATGCCGCCGTTGACGAAGCTGGGGTCGGCATCGACGCCGAGGAGCCCGGTGACGATCATGCCGGTGGAGGTCGTCTTGCCGTGCGCGCCGGCGACGGCGACGAGCCGGTGCCCGCGGACCAGCCAGGCGAGCGCCTGCGACCGGTGCAGCACGGGGAGGCCGCGCTCCTTGGCGAGCAGGTACTCCGGATTGTCCTGCCAGAGCGCGGAGGTGACGACGACCGCCTCCGCGTCGCCGAGGTGGGCCGCGTCGTGCCCGATGGCGACTGGGATGCCGAGCTCGCGGAGCTGCTCGATCGGGTGCGACTCGCGCACGTCGGAGCCCGTGACGCGGTGACCGGCGTGGTGGAAAAGGCGCGCTATGCCGCTCATCCCCGACCCGCCGATGCCGATGAAGTGGACCGAGCCGAGCTCGTCGGGGACGGTGATGCCGAGGTCGGGCTTGATCACGGTGCTCTCGCTTTCGGATGGTCGACAGGGCGCGAGAGGTGCCGCGCGCCCCGCGCCGGATCAGTGTAGACGGTGACCGGGAGGGGTTCTCCGAGCCGCGCGGACGGGCGTCATCGACGCGACTGCAGCGCGAGCTCGACCAGGTCGACGAGCCGCTCGGAGCCGTCGCGGACGCCGACCGACGCGGCCTTCCGGCCCATCTCGTCGCGGCGGGAGGCGTCCTGGAGCAGGGGGACGAGGGAGTCGTCGACCCACCCGGGCAGGAACGCGGCGTCCTCGACGAGCACCGCTCCCCCGGCGTCGACCACTCCCCGCGCGTTGAAGCGCTGCTCGCCGTTGCCGACCGGGTACGGGATGTAGACCGCCGGCAGGCCGAGGGCGCTCAGCTCGCTGACCGTCGCGGCGCCGGCGCGGGAGACGGCGAGGTCGGCGGCCGAAAGGGCGAGGTCCATCCGGTCGCAGTAGGACAGGAGGTGGTAGCCGGCGATGCCGGGATCGGTGATCTCGGCGCGGTCGCCCGTGATGTGCAGGATCTGGAAACCGGTCGCCAGGACGGCCGACGCGGAGGCGTGCACCGTCGCGTTGATCCGCCGGGCGCCGAGCGACCCGCCGGTGACGAGCAGGGTGGGGCGCGCGGGGTCGAGGCCGAACTCGCGCACCGCCTCCTCGCGCCGCGCCGCGCGGTCGAGGTCCGCGATCTCGCGCCGGAGCGGCATGCCGACGGTCCGTGCGTGCGGCAGCGGGGTGCCGTCGAACGCGACGCCGACCCACGGCGTCCCGCGGGCTCCGAGTCTGTTGGCGAGGCCCGGGCGGGCGTTCGCCTCGTGCACGACGAAAGGGACGCGGGCGCGGCGGGCCGCGAGGTAGGCGGGAGCGGCGGCGTACCCACCGAAGCCGACGACGGCGTCGATCCGGCGCTCCCGGATCGTGCGGACGATGCCGTCGACCGTGGCGCGGAACGCGGCGGGGAAGCGCAGCGCGGCGGGGTTCGGCCGGCGCGGGAACGGCAGGCGCGGGATCACCGAGAGCTCGTAGCCGCGGAGCGGGACGAGTCGCGCCTCGAGCCCCTCGGCCGTGCCGAGCACGAGCACCTCGTCGTCGGATCGGCGCGCGCGGATCTCGTCGGCGGTCGCGAGCAGAGGATTGACATGGCCGGCGGTCCCGCCGCCGGCCAGCAGGAAGCGGGTCACTTCCCGCTCACCTCGTCGTGGCGGCGGCCGGCGCCGAGCACGGGCAGCGGCGCCGTCTGCGTGCGCGCGAACGAGAGGACGACTCCGATCGCGATCAGCGAGCTGACCAGCGCCGTGCCTCCGGAGGAGATGAGCGGCAAGGGGACCCCGAGCACCGGGAGCACCCCCAGCACCACGCCGATGTTGACGAACGCCTGGCCGATGAGCCAGACCATCACGGCGCCCGTGGCGATGCGGACGAAGGGATCGGTCGAGGAGTGGATCACTCGGAAGAAGGCGACGGCGAGCACCACGAAGAGGGCGAGGACCACGATCGCGCCGATCAGGCCGAGCTCCTCGCCGATGATGGCGAAGATGTAGTCGTTGTCGGCGGCCGGGAGCCACGACCACTTCGCCTTCGAGTTCCCGAGGCCGACTCCGAAGATCCCGCCGGAGGCCATCGCCCAGGTGCCGTGGACGGGCTGCCAGCACGAGTTCTGGTACTCCTCGCTGTTCGAGCAGTCGCCGAGGAACGACATGATCCGGGTGAGCCGGTTCTCGCTCGAGACTGCGAAGAGAACGGCTCCGACGGCGCCGACGACCACGATGGGGATGATCACCCGCATCCGCATGTTCGCGTAGAAGAGCGCCGCGAGCACGATGCCCGCCATGATCACGACGGTGCCGAGGTCGCCGCCGAGGAGGACGAGCCCGATCGACCCGCCCGCGACGATGCCGACCGGGATCAGCGCGTCCTTCCAATCCTCCGGACCGCGGTAGCGACGGGCGAGGAGGAGTCCGAGCCAGAGTGCGAGACCGAGCTTGATGAGCTCGGACGGCTGCATGGTGAACCCGCCGAAACGGAGCCAGTTGGTGTTGCCGCCGACCGACCAGCCCAGAGGAGTGAAGACGACCAGCACCTGCAGGAAGCATCCGATGCCGAGTATCGCCGGCGTCGCCTTCTTCCAGAAGACGAGCGGCAGCCGCGAGACGACCAGCATCAGCGGAACGCCGAGCAGCGCGAAGCCGCCCTGGCGGTAGAAGCCGCCGAACGAGTCGTCGCTGCTGATGTAGGACGTGACCGAGGAGGAGGACAGCACCATCGTCAGCCCGAAGAGCACGAGGAAGAGCGTCGTGCCGAAGAGCAGGTAGAAGTTGGGCGACTCCGACGCGAAGACCCGAGAGAGCACGATCCGCGCGGTGCGCGCACCGCCCTTCCTGGCTCCGGCGCCCTTCGCGGAGCCGGCCTTCTCAGTCCGGGAGCGACCCGGGAGTCTGCTCGTCGTCGGAGCGGTCATCGGCCCCTCCTCCCAGATACGTCGTCACCGCGGCCGCGAACGAGCGGCCTCGAGCCGCGTAGTCGCGGAACTGGTCCATCGACGCCGCAGCGGGCGCGAGCAGAACGACGTCGCCCGGAAGGGCCAGCATCGCCGCGGCCTCGACGGCCGCCTGCATCACGGCCCCAGTCTCATCCGCCGCCACCTCGGTGACGGGGAGTTCGGGCGCGTGTCGCTGGAATGCCTCGAGGACCGCCGCGCGGTCGACTCCGATGATCACCGCGCCCCGGAGCCTGCCGACGTGAGCGGCAACGAGGGAGCCGACGTCGACGCCCTTCAGCAGGCCGCCGACCAGCCAGACCACCGAGGGATACGCACGGAGGGAGGCGTCGGCCGCGTGCGGATTCGTCGCCTTGGAGTCGTCGACCCACGTCACCCCTGCGCTCTCGGCCACCACCTGGATACGGTGCGCGTCGAGCTCGAACGTCGACAGCGCGCGACGGATCGCGCCGGGCTCGATACCGCACGCCCGCGAGAGCGCGGCGGCGGCGAGGATGTTCTGCACGATGTGGGGTGCTGCGAGGTGGCGCGCGGCCAGCTCGTCGACCGTGGCGATCTCGAGGGCGTTCGTCCGGCGGTCCTCGAGGAACGCGCGGTCGCAGAGGATCCCGTCGACGATGCCGAAGTCGCTCGGGCCGGGGACGCCGAGCCCGAAGCCGATGGCGCGCGCACCCTCGACCACCTCGGCGTCGAGGACCATCTGCTCGGTCGCCGCGTCGGAGCGGTTGTAGACGCAGGCGACCCGGGTGTTCGCGTAGACCTTGGCCTTCGCCGCGCGGTACTCCTCGAACGACCCGTGCCAGTCGAGGTGGTCCTCGGCGATGTTGAGGCAGGCGCTCGCGATCGGCTCTATCGCGCCGAGGTAGTGCAGCTGGTAGCTCGAGAGCTCGACGACGAGCACGTCGAAGCCCTGCGGATCGCGCACGGCGTCGAGCACCGGGATGCCGATGTTGCCGCACGGGGCGGCGCGGAGCCCGCCGGCCACGAGCATGCTCGCCGTCAGCTGCACCGTCGTGGTCTTGCCGTTCGTGCCCGTGACGGCGATCCACTCCGCGGGGGCGCCGTCCGGGCCCGTCACCTTGTCGCGCACGCGCCAGGCCAGCTCGACGTCCCCCCACAGGGCGATTCCGGACGAGACGGCCCATTCGACGATCGGATGCGTCGGGCGGAAGCCGGGCGAGACGATCACGAGCTCCGGGTCGAAGGCGGTGAGCTGCTCCGGCACGGCGTCGAGGCGCTCCGCGCGGTGCAGACGCGCGCCGATCACCTCGAGGAGGCGCTCGCGCTGCTCGTCGGCGCGATCGGCGAGGACGAGGACGTCGGAGCCGAGCTCGGTCAGCGTATCGGCGACCGAGAAACCGGTCACTCCGAGTCCGAGCACGGCGACGCGCAGACCGCGCCAGTCGGAGTGCCAGCTGCGGAGCGCATCGAGGCGGGCGACGAGAGCGGGATCGGTCATGCCAGGGAGAGCCATTCGAGGTAGAAGAGCCCGACGCCTGCGGCGACGAGGATGCCGGCGATGATCCAGAAGCGGACCACCACCGTGATCTCGGCCCAGCCCTTGAGCTCGAAGTGGTGGTGGAGCGGGCTCATCAGGAAGATGCGCTTGCCCCGGGTGATCTTGAAGTAGATCCGCTGCAGGATGACCGAGCCGGTGACGATCACGAAGAGGCCGCCGATCAGGATGACGAGCAGCTCGGTGCGGGTCAGGATGGCGAGGGCCGCGAGGGCGCCGCCGAGGCCGAGCGACCCGGTGTCGCCCATGAAGATCTGTGCCGGCGAGGTGTTCCACCAGAGGAATCCGACGAGCGCGCCCGAGATGGCCGCGGCGATGATCGCGAGGTCGAAGGGGTCGCTGACCTGATAGCACTTGTCGGCCACTTCGGGGTTCAGCTGCGCGTCGAAGCACCACTGGTTCGACTGCCAGAAGCCGATGATCACGTAGGAGCCGATGGCCAGGATCGACGAGCCGGTCGCGAGGCCGTCCAGTCCGTCGGCCACGTTCACGCCGTTCGACGTGCTCGTCACGATCACGCAGATCCACAGCACGAAGAGCCCGATGCCGATCCAGCCGAGCGAGGCGAAGTCGAGCGGCAGATCGCGGATGAACGAGATCGAGGTGGAGGCCGGTGTCAGGCCGTTGGAGTCGCGCACCATGATCGCGATCACGGCGAAGGCCGCCGCGACGATCACCTGACCCGCGATCTTGGCCCAACCGCCGAGCCCGAGACTGCGCTGATTGCGGGTCTTGAGGAAGTCGTCGAGGAAGCCGACGAGGCCGAGCCCGACCATCATGAAGAGCACGAGCAGTGCCGACGGAGCGATCGCCCGGTTGCCGAACAGCATCGCGAGGAAGTATCCCGCGACGGTGGCGAAGATGATGACGATGCCGCCCATCGTCGCCGTGCCGTGCTTGACGTGGTGCGACTTCGGTCCGTCCTCGCGGATGAACTGACCCCACTTGAGCCTGTGGAAGAGGCGGATGAACAGCGGCGTCAGCAGCAGCGTGAAGGCGCCGGAGAAGGCTCCGGCCAGGAGGAGTGCTCTCATCGGTGGCGCTCCCCCAGTCGGTCGCCGAGGAATCGCAGGCCGGCGGAGTTCGACGACTTCACCAGCACGGTGTCTCCGCTCTGCAGGTAGCCGTCGAGGACGTCGAACGCCTCGTCGGCGGTCTCGACGAAGACGGACTCGCCGCTCCAGGAGCCCTCGCGCTCGGCCGCCACGTGGATGCGGCGCGCTCCGGCGCCGACCACGACGATCTGCGCGATGTTGAGGCGGACGGCGAGCAGGCCGATCCGGTCGTGCTCCTCGTCGGCCCACTCCCCGAGCTCGCTCATCTCGCCGAGGACCGCGACGGTGCGGCCCTCCGGCTTCCTGATCTGGGCGAGGGTCCGCAGTGCGGCGGCGGTGGAGTCGGGGGACGCGTTGTACGCGTCGTTGACGACGGTCACGTCCGGGCCGCCGAGGACCTGCATCCGCCAGCGCTCGGCGAGCGTGACGGTGGAGAGTGCCTCGACCACGGCGTCGAGCGGCACGCCGACCGAGAGCGCGGCGGCCGTCGCGGCGAGGGCGTTCATGACGTGGTGCTCGCCGAGCACCCGGAGGAACAGCTCGGCGCTGCCCGGCTCCCGACCCTCGCCCGCGGTCACCTGGATCGTGAAGCGGGTGCCCTCAGCCGAGGACTCGACGTCGACGGCCCGCACGTCGGCGCCCTCGCCTCTGCCGAACCAGAGCACGCGGGCGGCGGTGCGGTGCGCCATCGAGGCGACACGGCCGTCGTCGATGTTGAGGACCGCGACGTCGTCGGCGGTGAGGTCGGCGACCATCTCGGTCTTCGCCTCGAGGGTGCGCTCGATCCCGCCGAACTCGCCGGCGTGCGCCAGCCCCACGGCGAGGACGACGCCCACGTCGGGCTTGGCCATCCGCACGAGGCGGCGGATCTCGCCCACGGCGCTGGCACCCATCTCGGCGACGAGGAACCGCGTCGACTCCGAGACCTGGAGCATCGTGATCGGAGCGCCGACCTCGTTGTTGAACGAGCCGCGGGGAGCGACGGTCTCTCCGACCCGCTCGAGCACGGTGCGCAGCAGGTTCTTCGTGGTCGTCTTGCCGTTCGAGCCGGTCACGCCGATGACGGTGAGACCGCCGAGCGCGCGCACCCGGCGGACGACCTCGGTCGCCAGGGCGCCCAGAGCCTCGACGGAGTCGTCGACGAGCACCTGGGGCACGTCGAGGTCGAGCGGTCGCTCGACGATGAGGAGCGCGGCGCCGTTCTCGACGGCGACCGGCGCGAAGAGGTGGCCGTCGGTGTGCTCGCCGCGCTTGGCGACGAAGACGCCGCCCGGCACGATCTCGCGCGAGTCGGTCTCGGTCGGGCCGTCGATGACGGTCGAGGCGTTCGAGGACGCGCCGGCGAGGTGCAGGCGACCGGAGACGGCCGCGGCGATCTCGGTGAGGGTCAGGGCGATCATCTAGAGCCAGCCCGCCTCGCGCAGGGCCTGACGGACGTCGTCTCGGGCCGAATACGGCATGTGCACTCCTGCGATCTCCTGGTAGTCCTCGTGGCCCGGTCCGGCGTAGAGGATCGAATCGCCCTCGCGCGCGAGCGCGACGGCGGCGCGCACGGCGGCACGCGGGTCGGGGATCTCGTGGATCTCCCGGTCGGGGACGGCTGAGGCCGCCGACTGGACGAGAACCGCGCGGATGGCCGCCGGATCCTCCCAGCGCGGGTGGAAGTCGGTCACGACGACGACGTCGGAGAGACGAGCGGCGATCGCGCCCATCTCGGCGCGCTTGGTCGTGTCGCGGTCGCCGTCGGCTCCGAACACCATGATCAAGCGGCCGGGCGTGAGGGCGCGCAGGGCCTCGAGGGCGTTGGCGAAGGCGTCGGGAGTGTGCCCGTAGTCGACGTAGACGCTGGGTCCGCGATCCCCCGAGACGCGCTCGGCGCGACCCGGGATGTACACGTCGAGCCGGCTCTCCTCGAGCGCGTGCGCGATCGCCTCGAGGTCGAAGCCGGACTCGACGAGCATCACGATCGCCAGGGCCGCGTTCGCCGCCATGTACCAGCCGATCAGCGGGATGGTCACCTCGACCGAGCGGTTCTCGGGCCCGTCGAGGCGGAAGGTCGTGCCCTCGGACGTGCCGGCGACGACGGTCATCGACCAGTCGGCCTCGTGCGCGGGCGCGACGCCGACGACCGGCGAGCTCGCGAGGGTGGTCACGGGGATCCGGCTGCGCTCGGCGAGCTGCCTCCCCCAGACGCTGTCGACGGTGACGACCCCTCGGCGCGCCCGCTCCGGCTGGAACAGGTCGGCCTTCGCCTCGAAGTAGTGCTCCATGTCGGCGTAGTCGTCGAGGTGGTCGTGGCTGAGGTTGGTGAAGCCGACGACGTCGAAGACGAGGCCGTCGATCCGGTGACGCGTCAGCGCCTGCGCCGACACTTCGATGGAGACGGCCCGCACGGCCGACTCCCGCATCCGGGCGAGCAGGCCGTGCAGCTCGCTGGCCTCGGGAGTCGTCAGAGCGCTCACCACGGCGACATCGCCGATGCGCCGCTCGGCGGTCGAGCTGAGGCCCGACACGACACCGAGGCGGCGGAGGAGGGCGTCGAGCAGGTACACGACGCTGGTCTTGCCGTTCGTCCCGGTGACGCCGAAGAGCGTGGGGACGTCCTCGCGCGTGCGGTGGATCCACGCCGCGACGTCACCGAGGGCGGCTCGCGGGTCCGGCGTCACGAGCACGGGAAGTCCGGAGGACGCGGCGAGGGCCGCCCCCTCGGGATCGGTCAGGACGGCGACCGCACCCGACGCTGCTGCGTCGGCCGAGAACGCGGCGCCGTGCGCGCGACGTCCGGCGACACCGACGTACAGGTCGCCCGACTCGACCTGGCGCGAATCGAGCGTGACGCCGCTGACCTCCACGCCCTCGACGCCGCGGACGGGGCCGAGCGAGAACTCCGTCACCAGCTGCGACAGCGAACGGGGCACGGGGTGCTCCGGACGGAGGGAGGTCTGCGGGCGAGTGTCGTGCAATGCCCGCTCTTTCTCTCGATCTGGTGCTTCTGGTCTGTGCAGTTCTGGCGCGATCACCACGTGGTGGGGTACTGCACCGGCGGCACCGTCGACGGCTCCACCCTGTTCGTCTTCAGGACCTGCGTCATGACCTGCTGGAACACGGGGGCGGTCGCCTGGGACGTGTTCATCTTAACCGGATCGGCGATGGTGACCGTCACGACGTACTCCGGGTCCTCCGCCGGCGCGAGGCCGGCGAGCGAGACGGTGTAGCTCGACGAGTAGCCGCCGTTGCCGTCCGGCTGCTGCGCGGTTCCGGTCTTCGTGGCGATGTTGTAGCCGTCGACGTGGATGTAGTCGGCGAGCCATCCCTCGTTGTAATGGGTCTGCAGCATGTCGACGACGTCCTTCGCGGCCGACGGTGAGACGACCTGGGTACCGGTGGAGTCGGGCACGTCGATCACCGAGCCGTCGGCCGTCGTGCAGCCGGCGACGAGCTGTGCCGGAAGGCGCACTCCGCCGTTGCCGAGCGTCTGGTAGATCCCCGCGACCTGGACGGCGGTCGCCGAGACGCCCTGCCCGAACATGGTCGTGTAGTTCGTCTGGTTGTCCCAGTCCTGGTAGTCGGCGAGCTGGCCACCGGACTCACCGGGGAAGTCCACGGCGGTCGAGGCGCCGAGCCCGAACTTCGTCATGTAGTCGTAGCGCTTCTCTGCCGAGAGCTTCGAGCCGAGCGTCGCGATGCCCACGTTCGACGAGTCCTTGAGGATGCCCGTGAGCGTGTAGTTGGTCGGAGTGTGCGCGAAGTCGTCGCTGAACGACGCACCGTCCTTCTCGAACGTGTCGGGAATCACCGCCTGGGTGGTCGGCGTGGCGAGTCCCTGGTCGATGAGCATCGCCGCGGTCATCGGCTTGAACGTCGATCCGGGCTCGAACGGGCTCTGGAACGCGCGCGAGCCGCGATCGGCCGCCGCGCTCGCGGAGACGTTGTTGGGGTCGACCGTCGGCGTCTCGGCGACGGTCAGCAGCTTGCCGGTCTTGACCTCCTGCACGACGACGATGCCGTAGCTGCCGCCGACCTCCGCCACGCGCGCCGAGAGCACCTGCTGCGCGTAGTACTGCAGATCGGAGTCGATCGTCAGCTGCAGCTGCCCGCCGTCGACGGCGGGCGTCTCCGAGACCGTGCTGCCCGGGATCCGCACGTAGTCGGCGCTGCGCTCGTAGCTCTCGGAGCCGTTCGCGCCGGCGAGACAGGCGTTGTCGGCGTACTCCACACCCTCCTGAGCCGCACCGTCGGCGCCGACGTAGCCGACCAGGTTGCCCGCGACCGCGCCGTTGGGGTACGTGCGGCCCTGCTGCGTCTCGAAGTACGTCCACGGGATGTCGAGCGCGATGAGCTTCTGGTAGGCCTCGAGGTCGAGCCCCTCCGAGAGGATCAGGTAGTTCGCCTTCGGGTCCTGGGCGAGCGCTCCGCTCACGGCCGCGGTGATCTGCTCGACCGACTGCCCGGTGATCGCGCCGATCTCCGATGCGGCCTGCTCCACGCTGACCACGACCTCCTGGCCGTCGGGCATCTCGCGGAGGAACTCGGCCACGTTCTTGGGCGACGTCGTGAGCCGGTAGCGGGTCGTCGTGTCCGCGAGGACGGTGCCGGAGCGATCGACGATCGTGCCGCGGGTGCCGTAGGTGACGACACTGTTCGACTGGTTCTGCGCCGCCTCGTCGGTCAGCTCGTTCGCCCGGACGATCTGGATGTCGACCAGCTTTCCGATGAAGAGTCCGACGATCGCGATGATGATGACGAAGGTGACGGCGGTGCGCCTCCTGCTTGACCGGTGGTGTCTCACTGCGGAGCTGTCCTTCTTCCTCCGGGCGGCAGCGCCGTCCTTCGTCGTGGCCGTCGCGGCAGGTGTGGCGTGCGGGTCAGTGCGTGATGGGAGCCGGGAGCTCGCCCTGCAACGGTACGGCCGAGGTCGCCGAGGCCGCGGAGGACGCGCTCGCGTCGGCGGACGCGGCGGGGGGCTGGATCAGGGCGTTCGGGACGAGCGTCGAGGCGGTGGCGGCGGTGCCGACCTCGCTCGCGGCGGCCGAGGCCGGGTCACCCAGCACGGCGCCGTCCGACAGGCGGAGGTAGACCGGAGCGGTGTTCGCCACCATCCCGAGGCCCTGCGCCGCCGTCGCGAGGTTCTGCGGCGAGCTGAGCGTGTCGACCGCGTCCTGCTTCTCGGCATTGCTGCGGGTGAGCGTCTTCTGCTCGGTCTGCAGCGCCGAGATCTGGTACGCGCCCTGCGAGAGCCCGACGCTCACGAGCAGCTGCACGACGATGATCGCGAACAGGCCCGCGACGGCGACGATCCCGTAGACGAGCTTGGGGCGCGGGCTCTTCGCCGCGTCGGGGACCGCCTCGATGCGGGGCCGCTCGGTCGGGGCACCGGGCCGGGCCGGCCGTGCCTGCTCGATGGCGATGACGGGTTCGATGACTGCGGTGGCGCTCATGCGGTCCTCCTGATCCTCTCGGCCGCGCGCAGGCGCACGGGTGTTGCTCGGGGGTTGTGGGCCTTCTCGTCGTCGGACGCGAGCTCGGCGCCGCGGATGACGAGCCGGAACTCGGGTCGGTGCTCGGGGAGCTCCATCGGGAGCCCCTCGGGTGCGGTGGAGGAGGAGGCGGCCTGCAGCGCCCGCTTGACGATGCGATCCTCGAGCGACTGGTACGCCTCGACGACGATGCGTCCGCCGACCGCCACGCGGCCCAGGGCCGCGGGGATCGCCCGCTCGAGCACCGACAGCTCCTGGTTGACCTCGATGCGCAGGGCCTGGAACACCCGCTTCGCCGGGTGGCCGTTGCGCTGGATCGCGACCGGGGTCGCCGCCTGGATGATCTCGACGAGCCGGCCGGAGCGCTCGATCGGGGCGGTCGCCCGCGCCTCCACGATCCGCTTCGCATAGCGGGCGGCGAGCCGCTCCTCGCCGTACTCGTGGAAGATCCGGCGGAGGGAGATCTCGTCGTAGTCGGCGAGGATGCTCGCCGCCGTCAGCGGGGCGGTGGCATCCATCCGCATGTCGAGCGGCGCGTCCTTGGAGTAGGAGAAGCCGCGCTCGGTCTCGTCCAGCTGGAGGGAGGAGACGCCGAGGTCGAAGAGCGCGCCGTCGATCTCGTCGATGCCGAGCTCGTCGAGCACCTCGGGCAGCTCGTCGTAGACGGCGTGGACGAGGTCGATCCGCGACGCGTGCGCCGACAGACGGTCCCCCGCGAGCTCCAGCGCCTCGGGGTCGCGGTCGAGCCCGACGAGGTGCAGTCGCGGGAAGCGCTCGAGCAGGGCGAGCGAGTGGCCGCCCATGCCGAGGGTGGCGTCGACGAGGACGGCCCCGTCGCGCTCGAGGGCGGGAGCGAGCAGTTCGATGCAGCGCTCGAGCAGCACGGGGATGTGGCGCTCCTCGGTGGGGCGTGCGCCGTTCTTCTGGGAGCGTTCGGGCTTCTCGGAGGCATCGGTCATGGTGGTCCCGTCGTCCTGTTCCTGCCGCCCGATCCCCATCCAGCTCACGACCGGACACCGGGGAAGGTGCGTCCGGGCGCCGAGTGGCTGGGAGTCGCGCGGCAGGAGCTAGAACAGGCCGGGGATCACCTCCTCCTGGGTGTCGGAGAATACGGACTCCTGCTCCTGCAGGTAGGTCTCCCAGGCGCCCTGCGCCCAGATCTCGGCGCGATTGCCCGCACCGATGACGGTGAGATCACGATCGAGACCCGCGTAGGCCCGCAGCGGGGCCGGCAGGGTCACGCGGTTCTGCTTGTCGGGAGTCTCGGCGCTCGCGCCCGACAGGAAGACGCGGAGGAAGTCGCGAGCCTGCTTGCTGGTGACGGGCGCCTGGCGGATCTTCTCGTGCATCACCTCGAACTCGCTCTGGCTGAACACGTAGAGGCACCGCTCCTGGCCGCGCGTGACGACGACTCCGGAGGAGAGCTCGTCGCGGAACTTGGCGGGGAGGATCACGCGGCCCTTCTCGTCGAGCTTGGGGGAATAGGTGCCGAGGAACACTGACTGCCCCCCATTTCTTCCGGCCAAGGACGGTGTGTGCCCCACAGTACTCCACTTCCCCCCACTCTCAACCCCGCCGCACGCGGCGGCGCGCCGGAGAGACCCCCGTCATCCGCAGAATTCCGCGGCGCGGGAGCGGTGGAGCGGAGTGGAGGGGGAAGTGCTCACCGGGGAGCATCCAGGCGCAAAAAAAGGGCCGATCCGTGAGGATCGACCCTGTGGTGGTGCGGAGTGGTGCTAGCTGCGGCCGTCGCCCCGGTTGTCCCACCGCTCGTTCAGACGGTCCATGAAGCCGGAGCCCTGGCGGCCGCTCGAGGAGCGGGGCTTGCTCGCCCGGCCGACGGTCGGCAGACCAGACTCGGCGGAGCCTCCCGCAGCGGGGCGCATCGCGACGACGACGCCCGCGAGCATCAGCGCGAAGCCTCCGACGCCGACGAGGGGCTGACGGATCGCGACTCCGGTGACGAGGACCGCGAGGCCGACGATCGCCAGGAGGATCCCGAGCACGAGTGCCCGGTAGTTGGTTCCACCGCGTCCCTTGCTGACCGCCGCGACGAAATCCGCGTCGTTCTGATAGAGATTGCGCTCCATCTCGTCGAGGAGCCGTTGCTCGTGTTCCGAAAGCGGCATCGGGACCCCTTCAGGGTGTGGCGTCGGCGGGTGTAGTCGGCGCGGGCGGCGGTGCCGGGGTGGGCGGCACGGTGTGGACGACCGCGCGGGTAGCGCTTCAGTGTAGACCGGGCCACGCGCGGGCCGCTAGGAGCCGCCCGTACGACGTCCGGTCGTGCATAGTCTGGTCGGGTGAACCACAGCACTCGTCTGGTCGATCGCGTCCAGTTCCGAATCGAAGACTTCCTCGCCGGGCGCACGCCAATTCTGCGCTCCCTCGGAGAGGACGTCCGGGCCGTCGGCGACCTTTCGCGGGACTTTCTCAGCGGGGGGAAGCGGTTCCGCGCGCGCTTCTGCGAGGCGGGCTGGACCGCCGTCTCGGCGGTGCCGAGCGAGGAGCACCCGAGCGGCTCCGACCCGATCGCCCGGGTCGGCGCGAGCCTCGAGCTCTTCCACGCCGCCGCGCTCGTCCACGACGACGTCATCGACAATTCCGACACCCGTCGCGGTGCGCCGTCGGCGCACCGCCGATTCGCCGCACTGCACGACACGAGCGGCTGGACGGGCTCCGCGGAGGAGTTCGGGCGCTCCTCCGCGATCCTGCTGGGCGACCTGCTGCTGGTCTGGTCCGACGAGGTCTTCGCGGAGGCGGAGTGGTCGCTGGAGGACCGCTGCAGCGCCGAGCGCGCCCGGGCCGAGTTCAACCTGATGCGCACCGAGGTGACCCTCGGCCAGTACCTCGACATCCTCGAGGAGAACGCCTGGGTCCGGCATCCCGAGCACGAGCACCTCGATCGGGCCGAGCGGGTGGTCGTCTACAAGAGCGCGAAGTACAGCATCGAGGCGCCGCTCGCGATCGGCGGCTCCCTCGGCGGAGGCGACGACGCCCAGCTCGACGCGCTCCGCCGCTTCGGCCTGCCCCTCGGCATCGCCTTCCAGCTCCGGGACGACGTGCTCGGTGTCTTCGGCGACCCGGCCGTGACCGGCAAGCCGGCCGGCGACGACCTGCGCGAGGGCAAGCGCACCATGCTCCTCGGACTGGCCCGGGCGGCGGCGGCGGAGGCGGACCGGGCCGAGCTCGACGCCGTCGTCGGGCGCAGCGACGCCTCGGACGCCGACATCGCCCGTGCCCAGGAGATCGTGGCGGCGAGTGGTGCGCTCGACCGGCTCGAGGAGCGGATCCTCCGCGAGGTCGACAGCGCGCTCGCCGTGCTGCCCGAGGCTCCGCTCCGCGCGGAGGGCATGGCCGAGCTGCGCGAGCTCGCCGAGCGCGTCAGCGTGCGCGCGGCCTGAGAGTCGGGCGCGGCTGATGACGCCGCGGCTGTTCAGCAGCGACGGACCAGAGGCGACGGGTCAGGCCAGGGCCTGAGCGACCCGGCGCACCTCGGCCTTGCGGCCGGCGCGCAGAGCCAGCACCGGGCTGGTGCCGAGGCTCTCCTCCTCCGACAGGAGCCAGTCGACCGCCTCGTCGTCGGAGAAGCCGGAGTCGGCCAGCAGGATCGCGGTCCCGCGGATCTCGCTCATCGGCTCCGCGTCGCGGAGGAACAGGGACGGCACCTTGAGGACGCCGTCGCGCCGGGTGCCGATCAGGTGTCGCTCCTCGAGCAGCCGGCGGACGCGGCTCACGTTCAACCCGGTCAGCTCGACGAGATCGGGGATCGTCAGCCACTCGGTGTCGGAGAGGGACGAGGAGGCTGCGGAAGCGGACGAGTCGGTCACCCGCCAAGACTGCCACGCCCTCTCGACCCGTCCAACCCGCCGAGCCGCCTGTGCGGGCGCTCACCCGCGTTGCTCACGGGTTCGCGGAAGGCTCTTGCCTAGACTCATCGCGTGACCACCAGCCAGCTCGACCCCCTCCTCGGCCGTCTCGTCGACGGCCGCTACGAGGTGCGCTCGAGGATCGCCCGCGGCGGCATGGCGACGGTCTACCTCGCGAACGACCTGCGCCTCGATCGCCGCGTCGCGATCAAGGTCATGCACGGGCATCTCTCCGACGACCAGGTCTTCAAGAACCGGTTCGTGCAGGAGGCGCGCTCGGCCGCGCGGCTGGCGCACCCCAATGTCGTGAGCGTCTTCGACCAGGGCCAGGACTCCGACATGGCCTACCTGGTCATGGAGTACCTGCCCGGCATCACGCTCCGCGACCTGCTCAAGGAGCGCGGCCGGCTGACCGCCCAGCAGGTGGTCGACATCATGCACTCGGTGCTGTCCGGACTCGCGGCCGCCCACCGGGCGGGGATCCTGCACCGCGATCTCAAGCCCGAGAACGTGCTGCTCGCCGACGACGGCCGCATCAAGATCGGCGACTTCGGCCTCGCGCGCGCCGCCTCCGCGAACACCGCCTCCGGCCAGGCCCTGCTGGGCACGATCGCCTACCTCTCCCCCGAGCTGGTCACCCGAGGCACCGCTGACACGCGCAGCGACATCTACGCCATCGGCATCATGATCTACGAGATGCTCACCGGCGAGCAGCCCTTCACGGGCGAGCAGCCGATGCAGATCGCCTACCAGCATGCGAACGACTCGGTGCCCTACCCGAGCGCGAAGGTGCCCTCCGTGCCGACCTCGCTGGACGAGCTCGTGCTGTGGGCGACCGAGCGCGATCCCGACATGCGGCCGCGCGACGCGGGAGTGATGCTCTCCCAGCTGCTCGAGGCCGAGCGGCTGATGGGCATCACTCCGACCGATCGGCGCGGAGACACTCAGGCCGTCACTCCGCTCCCGTCGCCGCCCGACTCCGCGCCGGCGACCGCCGCGCTGTTCGACGCCGCGACACCCGGGCAGACGACCGTGCTCGCCGAACCTGTGGAGGAGGCCGTCGACGACGACGCGGTCGCGCGCCTCGCCGCCCGGCGGCGCGTACGACGACGTCGAGGCGTCCTGCTCACTGTGATCGTCCTGCTGCTGGCGCTGCTCGGCGGAGGCACCGCCTGGTGGTTCGGCGAGGGTCCCGGCGCGATCGTGTCGATCCCCGACGTCGTCAGCAAGACGCAGGACGAGGCCGTGGCGGAGCTGCAGGCGCAGGGCTTCGAGGTGACACCGCAGCAGGTCCCCGACCTCACTGTCCCCGCCGGCACGGTCATGAGCTCCGACCCCTCCGGCGGCCAGGGCGTGCACAAGGGCTCGCTCATCACACTCGTCGTCTCCAGCGGTCCACGGCAGCTGGAGGTGCCGCCACTCGTCGGCCTGACCCAGGACGAGGCGACGGCCGCCATCACCAACGGCTCGTTCACTCCGGGAGAGGTGACGAAGGTCTTCGACGCCGACGTCGCAGCCGGTGTCGTCATCTCGGCATCGCTGCCCGACGGCTCCGCACTGCCCGCGACGATGTCCGAGACCAGCACCATCGCGATGGTGGTCAGCCTCGGGACGATCCCGAACGTCGTCGGCCTCTCGCTCGAGGCCGCCACCGATGCCGCCGAGCAGGCGGGGCTCGCTCTCGACAGCAGCGGCGAGGACTGGAGCGACACCGTCGCCGTCGGCATCGTGCTGACCCAGGCCAACCCCGAGGCTCCGGCGACGACCGGTGACACCATCTCGGTCGTGGTGTCCAAGGGACCGGAGCCGGTCGCCGTTCCGAACGTGGTCGGGATGACCCGCGAGCAGGCCAAGGCCGCGCTCGACGCGGTCGACCTGAAGTGGAGCTACTCGCTCTCGACGCTCGGTCCGCTGATCGACGCCGCCCCCGACGAGCTGACCAAGGTCACCAACCAGTCCAACAAGGCCGGCGACCCCGTCCAGCGCGGCACCACCATCCAGCTGTCGATCACCATCACGACCTAGCCGTTTGGTGGTGGGAGCGCGAGCGCTCCCGCCACCGCGGTCGGCAGACGAAGTGGTTGCGCTCCGAGGAGCGTCTCGCGTCCGGCTAGGGCGAATCGCTGACACGCGATTCACCCGTTCGCCTCGGAGGGAGCGGGTGGTCTGCAGGCGCACCGCCGGTGCGTCGACACCGCCCAGCCTGTTGATCGAGTAGCCCGCGGAGCGGGCGTATCGAGATCCACCAGCGTCAGAAGACTAGGTCAGAAGCCCGATCTGCTGGCGGACAGCGGTCTCGATACGCCCCTCCGGAGCTACTCGACCAGCGTGCTGGCGCGCGAACGCCTCTTTTCCCTCACCACCGCGACGCGAACCGACTTCGCCGCTCGATACGCCGCCTGCGGGGCTACTCGACCCGCGTGCTGGTGGGAACGTGTCGCTTCTTCCCTCACCACCGAGACGCGCCGCGCCTTCGCCGCGCGATACACCCCTCCGAGGGTGCGACGGAGTGGCATCCGTACCGGGAGGCTCAGCGTCGGACGCCACGACGCCCGGACATCCCGTCACCGGACCAGCCAGCCACCTCTTAGGCGAACGGGTGAATCGCGTTCCAGCGATTCGACCTAGCCGAACGCGGGACGCTCTCGGGGACGCAACCACGCTGGAAAGCCGACCGCGGTGAGGGGCGCGCTCGCGCTCCCCTCACCAGATGGCGCCCTCGTCGCGGAGGAATTGCGGCCGCGCCGAGCGGCTGCGCCGCTCAACGCTGCCGCAATTCCTCCGCGACGAGGAACGCGAGCTCCAGCGACTGCATGTGGTTGAGGCGGGGGTCGCAGACGGACTCGTAACGGGTGGCGAGGTCGGCCTCGTCGATCTGCTCGGAACCGCCGAGGCACTCGGTGACGTCGTCTCCGGTGAGCTCGACGTGGATGCCGCCGGGGTGCGTGCCGACGGCTCGGTGCGCCTCGAAGAAGCCCTTGACCTCGTCGACCACGTCGTCGAAGCGGCGCGTCTTGTACCCGGTCGGAGTCGTGAGCCCGTTGCCGTGCATCGGGTCGGTCACCCAGAGCGGCAGGGCGTCGCTCCGCTTGACGGCCTCGAGCAGCGGCGGGAGGGCGTCGCGGATCCTCCCGGCGCCCATCCGCGTGATGAAGGTCAGGCGGCCGGGCTCACGGTCGGGGTCGAGCTTCTCGATCAACTCGAGCATCGTCTCGGGCGTCGTCGAGGGGCCGAGCTTCACGCCGATCGGGTTGCGGACGCGCGACAGGAAGTCGACGTGCGCGCCGTCGAGCTCGCGGGTCCGCTCGCCGATCCAGATGAAGTGGCTCGAGGTGTTGTACGGCGTGCCGGTGCGCGAGTCGATGCGCGTCATCGGGCGCTCGTAGTCCATCAGCAGGCCCTCGTGGCCGGTGTAGAACTCGGTGCGCTTCATGCCCTCGAAGTCGGCTCCGCACGCAACCATGAACTTCACGGCGCGGTCGATCTCGCGGGCGAGCTGCTCGTAGCGCTGGTTCTGAGGGTTCTCGGTGAAGCCCTTGTTCCAGTAGTGCACGAGGCGCAGGTCGGCGAACCCGCCCTGCGTGAACGCGCGAATGAGGTTCAGCGTGGAGGCGGCCGTGTGGTACCCCTGCACGATGCGCCGCGGGTCGGCCGTGCGCGACTCCGGAGTGAACTCGTAGCCGTTGACGATGTCGCCGCGGTAGGCGGGCAGCGTCACGTCGCCGCGCGTCTCGAGATCGCTCGAGCGCGGCTTGGCGAACTGACCGGCCATCCGGCCCATCTTGATGACGGGCATGCTCGCGCCGTAGGTGAGGACGACCGCCATCTGCAGCACCGTCTTGACGCGGTTGCGGATCTGGTCGGCCGTGGCGCCCGCGAAGGTCTCGGCGCAGTCGCCGCCCTGCAGGAGGAACGCCTCGCCGCGGGCCGCGTTGCCGAGCCGCTCGCGCAGCTGATCGACCTCGCCCGCGAACACCAGCGGAGGCAGCCCCGCGATCTCGGCGGAGGCGGCGCTCACCGCGTCCGCGTCGGGCCAGTTCGGCTGCTGCTTGATCTCGAGCTCGCGCCAATAGTCCAGGCCGGCGACCACGGAGGGGGCGGCTTGGACGTACGGTTCGTTCGGATCGATGACCACGAGGGAGTCCTGGTTCTGACGGGCGCGCGGGGCGCGGGAGCCGACCGTCCGGACGGACGGCAGCGGTTGACGAGCCTATCGCCTCGGGAGGGGCTCCCCCGGGCCGGTGGCGGAGCGCTCGGCGCGCACTCAGCGGGTGAGCGCGGCGCGCTTCTCCTTGACCGACGTGGCGTACACGTCGAGGTACTCCTGGCCGCTCAGGGCCAGGAGCTCGTACATGATCTCGTCGGTGATCGAGCGCAGGATGAACCGGTCGCCCTCCATGCCCTCGAAGCGGCTGAAGTCGAGCGGCTCGCCGAAGACGATGCCGATGCGCCCGAGCTTGGGCAGACGGCTCCCGATCGGCATGATCCGCGCGGTGTCGATCATCGCGACGGGGATCACGGGCACGCGCGCCTCGAGGACCATGCGCGCGACTCCGGTGCGGCCGCGGTACATGCGCCCGTCGGGGCTGCGGGTGCCCTCCGGATAGATGCCGAGCGCCTCGCCGCCGGCGAGGACCCGCAGGCCCGTGTTGAGGGACGCCTCAGACGCCTTGCCGCCCGAGCGGTCGATCGGCAGCATCCCGGTGGCCGTGAAGAACATCTTCGTCGCCCAGCCCTTGAGGCCCTTGCCGGTGAAGTAGTCGCTCTTGGCGAGGAACACCATGTTGCGCTCGATCACCAGCGGCAGGAACACGGAGTCGATGAACGACAGGTGGTTGCTCGCGAGGATTACGCCGCCCGTCGCCGGGACGCGGTCGGCGCCGACCACCCACGGGCGGAAGATCGTCTTCAGGAGGGGACCCGCGACGATGTGCTTCATGAACCAGTAGAACAACGGTCGACTCCTCAGCGAATCTGTCGGGTCAGCATCTCGAGCGGCACTCAGAGGGTGCTGGCGTGGAGGCGGGCCAGGTCGGCCGCTCCCACGACTCCTGCGTCGTTCACCAGCTCCGCGATGCGGAACTCGGGCTCGGGGTGGTAGCCCCGCGCGGGCAGGTTGTCGAGATAGGCCTGACGGATCGGGTCGAGCAGGAGATCACCCGCCTGCGCGACTCCGCCTCCGATCACGAACATCTGGGGGTCGAGAACGGCGCTCAGGCTCGCCGCGGCCTCACCGAGCCAGTGGCCGAGCTGCCGCAGGGCAGCGAGGGCCCCGAGGTCGCCGCTCGTGATGAGCTCCGAGATGACGCGGCCGTCGAGCGTCCCGCCGTTGCGGGCGCGTGCGTCGGCGATGCCCTGGCCGATCCCGCCTGCATCGGCCAGCTCGCCGGCGAAGCGCTGCAGAGCCCGGCCCGAGCCGTACTGCTCGATGCATCCGCGGGCGCCGCACCCGCACGGCAGTCCTCCGGGGACGACGCGCATGTGACCGATCTCGGCGGCGGCTCCGAAGCCTCCGCGGAGGAGGCGGTCGTTGATGACGATCGCGCCGCCGACGCCCGTGCCGATCGTCAGCATCAGCATGTCGCTGACGAGGCGGCCCGAGCCGTAGCGGAACTCGGCCCAGCCGGCCGCGTTCGCGTCGTTCTCGATGATGATCGGCAGGTCGATCCGGGCCGAGAGCTTCTCGCGGAACGGCTCGTTGCGCCAGTTGATGTTGGGGGCGTAGTAGACGATCGACTGCGACGCGTCGATGAAGCCGGCGGCGGCGACTCCGACCGCGGCGACGTCGCCTGCCGGCAGGCCCTCGCGCAGCCGCCCGACCATCTCGACGACCACGTCCACGATCAGCTCGGGGTGACCGGCGGGGGTGGGCTGGCGATCCTCGCGGAGGATCCCGCCGAACTCGTCGACGAGCGCTCCCGCGATCTTCGTGCCGCCGATGTCGATACCGATCGCGTGCACGCGAACCGCCCTTCCCTCGCCGTCGACGCCGAGGCGCCGTCGATCCGCCTCGTTCGGCGACCAGGACGAGTGTAGTGACCGGGTGGGTCGGCGGAGGGGGCGGGCGATCGTGTCGCAGGCGCAGCCGTCTCGGTCGATCGCCTTCTGCGTGTGAATCGAGTCTGAGTGGATCTACAGCTTCGGCTCCGCCGGTAGGCTGGACGCGACGTTCGTTCAGGTTACGAAGGAGTTTCCGTGGAACAGTTCGATTCGCCCCTCGTGGTGGCCGCAGACCCGCAGGCGAACACGACGGCCCTGCTGCTCGACCGCGTGCGCGAGACTCCGGACCGCCCCCTCTTCGCCCTCCCCGACGGCGACGGCTGGCGCGATGTCACCGCGCAGCAGTTCCTCGACCAGGTGGTCGCTCTCGCCAAGGGCCTCGTCGCCTCGGGCATCGAACCCGGCGAGAAGATCGGGCTGATCTGCAAGACGCGCTACGAGTGGACGCTGATCGACTTCGCGGTCTGGTTCGCCGGCGGCGTGCTCGTCCCCGTCTACGAGACCTCCTCCCCCGCGCAGGTGCAGTGGAACCTGGCCGACTCCGGTGCCCACGCGGTCATCGTCGAGACGGCCGATCACTTCGCCCGCTTCGACGAGGTCCGCGCCGACCTGCCCGACGTGCGGACGGCGTGGCAGATCGGGCTCGGCGACCTCGACAAGCTCGCCGAGCGCGGAGTCGACGTCCCCGACGCCGAGATCGAGCGCCGCCGCTCGCTGGCCACCGGCTCCGACATCGCGACGATCATCTACACCTCCGGTTCGACCGGTCGCCCCAAGGGCTGCATCATCCGCCACTCGAACTTCGTCGAGCTCAGCCGCAACTCGGCCGTCGCGCTGACCGAGCTGATCCACCAGCCCGGAGCGTCGACGCTCCTCTTCATCACGACCGCCCACGTCTTCGCGCGCTTCATCGCGATCCTCTGCGTCCACGGCGGAGTGAAGGTCGGGCACCAGGCCGATACCAAGCAGCTGCTGCCCTCGCTCGGGTCGTTCAAGCCGACCTTCCTCCTGGCCGTGCCGCGCGTGTTCGAGAAGGTCTACAACTCGGCCGAGCAGAAGGCCGAAGCGGGCGGCAAGGGCAAGATCTTCCGCAGAGCCGCCGACGTCGCCGTCGCCCACTCCATCGCCGTGGAGGCCGGATCCGTCCCGTTCGCGCTCAAGCTGCAGTTCCTGCTCTTCGACCGCCTCGTCTACTCGAAGCTGCGGACCGCGATGGGCGGCAACGTGCGCTTCGCCGTGTCTGGGTCCGCCCCGCTGGGCGACCGGCTCGGCCACTTCTTCCACAGCCTCGGCATCAAGATCCTCGAGGGCTACGGGCTGACCGAGACGACCGCGCCCGCGAGCGTGAACCGGACCGAGCGCTTCAAGATCGGCACCGTCGGGCCGGCGATGCCCGGAGTGTCGATCCGCATCGCGGACGACGGCGAGATCCAGGTGCGCGGCATCGACGTGTTCGGCGGGTACTGGAACAACGAGACCGCGACAGCCGAGGCCTTCGACGGCGAGTGGTTCCGCACCGGCGACCTCGGGACGCTCGACGAGGACGGCTACCTCCGCGTCACCGGCCGCAAGAAGGAGATCATCGTCACGGCCGGCGGCAAGAACGTCGCACCGGCCGCGCTCGAGGACCCGATCCGCGCGAACCCGCTCGTCGGCCAGGTCGTCGTGGTCGGCGACCAGCGCCCGTTCATCGCCGCGCTGGTCACCCTCGACCCCGAGATGCTGCCGACCTGGCTCGGCAACAACGGCCAGAGCGCCGGGCTCTCGCTCGAGGAGGCGGCCGTGAACCCGGCCGTCCTCGCCGAAGTGCAGCGCGCCGTCGACGCCGCGAACGCGACCGTCTCGCGCGCCGAGTCCATCCGCAAGTTCGTGATCCTGCCCACCGAGTTCACGGAGGCGAGCGGTCACCTCACCCCGAAGATGAGCATCAAGCGCACCGTGATCCTCGCCGACTACGCGGACACCATCGGGGCTGTGTATTCGGCGGCGCCGGCTACTGAAGGCATCTCACTTCGGTAGGTGCGGCGTCGGATCCCCTCGTCCGAAGACGGCGCCGCTCTGGGCCGGTCCCTGCCCGGCCCAGCGCAGTCGGCTCTGATAGATGGCCGGGTCGGGGGGAGCGTCCTGCGTCCGCCGACGGGAAAGCGCTCCGACGCGCTCTCCCGGATACGGCTCGGAGGGGTCGGCGATCTGCAAGCGCGCCCGCAAGGCGAAGCCGCAGGCCGCATGTTCTGGAGCTGGTGGATCTCGATGCGCCCGCTGCGCGGGCTATTCGATCAGCATGGCTGCGGAGACCCGGGATACGCCCCACCGACGGCGAGCCTGCAGATTGTCGGAACCTCGGAGCCGTACCCGGGAAAGCGCGTCACAGCGCTTTCACGTCGGCGAACGCTCGACGCTCTCTGGAGTGGAACCACCTCGGGCAGCCGACCGCGCTGAGCCGCGCGGGGAGCGGCTCAGAGACAGTTCAGAACCAGGGCTGCGCCCTGACGGACTTCATCGCGCTCCGGCGGTCGTCCTTGGAGAGGCGGTCGAGGTAGAGGCGGCCGTCGAGGTGGTCGCACTCGTGCTGGAGGGCCTGGGCCATCAGACCGTCGCCCTCGAGGACGACCTCGTTGCCGTCGAGATCGGTGCCGCGCACCTTCGCGTGCGGGTAGCGGATCGCGGGGTACCAGAGGTTCGGGACCGAGAGGCAGCCCTCGTCCACCGGCTGCGGTTCTCCGCTGAGCTCGACGATCTCGGGGTTGAGGACATAGCCGATGACACCGTCGACGTTGTAGCTGAAGGCGCGGAGGTTCACGCCGATCTGCGGAGCGGCGACGCCCGCGCGGCCGTCGGGCCGGACGCTGTCGACGAGGTCTTCGACCAGGCCGCGGATGCCGTCGTCGATCGCGCCGATCGGGTCGGACACGGTCTTGAGGACCGGGTCCCCGAAGAGTCGGATCTGGCGTTCGGTCATGTGGTGCGCTCCCTCAGGGCCTCCTCCGCCGACAGGAGGGCGTTCTCGATGACTTCGCTCGCCGCAGGGTGCGGCCAGTACTGGCTGCGGGCGAGGCCGCGGATGCCGACTCCGGCGCTGGCGGCCTGGACGAGCGGCTGAATGAGAATACTCGCCTGCGGCCCCATCAGGTGGGCGCCGAGCAGTCCGCCGTCGAGTCCGACGACCAGGGTGCAGACGCTCGAGTCGTCCTCGAGGGCCCAGCCGTAGGCGGTGGAGCCGTACTCCTGGGTGACCGAGACGGCCTCGATGGCGGCGTCCGCCGCCTCGGCCGCCGTCATGCCGAAGTAGGCGACCTGCGGATGGGCGAAGATCGCGGACGGCACCGGCGCGAGGGTGTTCGACAGCAGCTCGGTGGGGTGCAACAGGTTGTGCGCGACGATACGGGCCTCGTGGTTCGCGACGTGCTTGAGCTGCCACTCGGAGGAGATGTCGCCGAGCGCGAAGAGCCCGGGCACCGGCCGGCCGCCCGAGAGCACGCGCTGCTCGGTGTCCACGGCGACGCGGCCGTCGTCGTGCAGGTCGATGCCGACCGAGGCCGCGGCGACGGTGTCGCTGTTGGGCTCGCGGCCGAGCGCCACTAGCACGACGTCGGTCTCGATGCTCGAGCCGTCGTCGAACCCGACGACGAGGGAGTCCCCCTCCGCGTCGATGCCGGACGCGGAGACTCCGGTGCGCACCTCCCAGCGCTCGCGTGCCAGGGCGGTGAAGCGCCGAGCGATGTCCTCGTCGAGCGCTCGCAGGAGTCTGTCGCTCCGGACAGCGATGGTGACCGCGGTGCCGAACGCCGCGAAGACGTGGGCGAACTCCACGGCGACGGCGCCGCCTCCGAGGATCACCATCCGCCCGGGCAGCTCGTCGATCCGCATGATCGACGAGGAGTCGTGGATCCGGGGATCGGGCTCGTACGCGGCGAGGAGCGGACGAGGACGTGATCCCGCCGCGATCACGACGGTCGGCGCGCTGATGCGCACTCCACTCGCGCTCGCCAGCACGTGGGGCCGGCCGCTGCCTCCCAGCGACTCGAAGCCGAAGCTCTCGCGGTACAGGGTGAGGTTCTCGGAGCGGTTCGCGCGGTAGTCGAGCCCGCCCTCGCTGATCGAGTCGGTGCGGCCGAAGACGCGGTCGCGGACCTCGGGCCAGCTCGGGCGCGCGACCGAGGCGTGCAGGCCGATCGGGTCGGCCTGATCGGCGTCGGTGACCACATCGGCGACGTGCACGAACATCTTGGTCGGGATGCAGCCCGCATTGAGGCAGGTGCCGCCGAACCACTCGCCGTCGTCGAGCAGAGCGACCCGCTGCCCCGCGAACTCGGGGCCGATGATCGAATTGCCGGACCCGGCGCCGATGATGATCAGGTCGAAGGCCACTGGAGCGTCGAGCACCGCGGTGTCCGCCTGGCCGGTGTCGACGGCCTCAGGCACGACGGACCGGCATGCCCTCGACGACGAGCGCGGCGAGGCGGCGCGCCGCGTCCTTCGTCGCCGGGCGCAGCTGCTGCCACTTCACCACGGAGCCCGCGGCGAGCACCGGGTCGTAGGGGATGCGGACGATGTCGCGCACCCGCGACCGGAAGTGCGACTCGATCTCCTCGAGCTTCACGAGACTCGCGCTGTCGGTCGCCGTGTTGAGCGCGACGACGGCATTCTTCACGAGGTCGCCGTGGCCGTTCGCATCGAGCCACGTCAGCGTCTCGGAGGCGAGGCGCGCCTCGTCGATGCTGCCTCCGGACACGATCACCACGGTGTCCGCGCGCTGGAGCGTCGGACGCATCACCGAGTGCACGATGCCCGTGCCGCAGTCGGTGAGCATGATCGAGTAGAAGCGCTCGACCAGATCGGCGACGACGTTGTAGTCGTCCTCGTCGAAGGCCTCCGACAGCTGCGGGTCGGTGTCGGAGGCGAGCACGTCGAGGCGCGTCTCATCACGCGAGACCATGGTCGAGAAATCGGTGAACCCGGTCACTCCGGAGGCGCGGTTGACGACGTCGCGGACGGTCGAGCGGGTCTGCTTCGGCACGCGCTCGGCCAGCGTTCCGCGGTCGGGGTTGGCGTCGACCGCGATGATGCGGTCCTCGCGCGCATCGGCGAGGGCCATGCCGAGGAGGGTCGTGACGGTGGTCTTGCCGACCCCGCCCTTGCGCGTCATCACGGGGACGAAGCGGGTGCCGCCCTCGAACTGGCGGCCGATCCGCTCGTCGAGCGCCTTCCAGGCCTGCACCTTCGCGGAGTCGCCGAGGTTGACGGCGTGGAAGGTGAGGCCGTAGACGAATCGGTTCCAGCCCCCGGTCGGCGCCGGGCGGGTCTTGCGGTTGACCTCGAGCAGGCGGTCGGGCGTGAGCATCGACGACGATTCGGGAGCCCCCGTCCCCGGACCACCGTGCTCGGCGCGGAGTCGGTCGCGCCGGGTCTCGGCTCGGGCGGCCTCGGCGTCGGAGTGCTCGGACTCGCGGCTCTCGCCGCGGCCCCGCGGGCGTTCCCCGTCGTCCTCGGGGAGGACCGAGACGTCGTCGCGCGAGGGGTAGCCCGCGGACACGGGCCGGATCGCACCGGGGACGTCGGCGGGAGCCGAGGGGAGGTCGACGGGGCGCGTCGACGGGATGCCGAGGGTGCCGATGTCGACCGACTCGTCCTCGATCGGCGCAGGGGCGCTCGAGCGCCGCCTCGGCGGGGGGTCGAGCAGGATCCCGTCCGGGATGCGCGTCGGAGCGGTGTCGCTCGCCCGCGGCACGTACTGCTCCGAGTCCCTGGCCGCGTCGAGGGCGGTCCGGGGCGTGGGGCCGGTGTCGGTGTCGGGCTGTTCGTCGTTGCGCTCATCCATGCGAACGAGCCTCCTTCCGCTTGCGGGTCAGTCTACCGAGGGCCTGCGGGCGGCCCCCTGGGCTGGAGGCGGGCCGAGGAGTCCTGCTAGGACGGCTCGACGACCACGAGCAGGTCTCCCGCGTCGACCTGCTGCGTGACCGGCACGGCGAGACGGCGCACGACCCCGGCGACGGAGCAGGTGATCGCCGCCTCCATCTTCATCGCCTCGATCGTCGCGACCGCGGCGCCCGCCTCGATCCGATCACCGACCGCCACCTTGAGCGTCACGACTCCGGCGAACGGCGCCGCGACCTGCGACGGGTCGGCGCGATCGGCGCGCTCGGCGCTCACCGTGTCGACGGTGATGGTCGCGTCGCGGACGAAGACGGGGCGCAGCTGCCCGTTGAGGGTGGTCATCACGGTGCGCATGCCCCGGTCGTCGGCGTCGCCGATGGCCTCCAGGCCGACGAAGAGGCGGACGCCCCGTGCGATCTCGACGACGTGCTCCTCGCCCTGACGGAGCCCGTAGAGGTAGTCGGCCGTGTCGAGCGCCGAGACGTCTCCGTAGGTCTCCCGCACCTGGTCGAACTGCTTCGCCGGGCCAGGGAAGAGCAGACGGTTCAGCGTCGCACGACGGGCGGCCGAGTCGTCGCCCGCGAGAACCGCGCCGTCCTCGGCCGACACCTCTGCGACGCCGATGCGGACGTCGCGCCCCTCGAGCACCCTCGAGCGGAACGGCTCGGGCCAGCCGCCGGGCAGCTCGCCGAGCTCGCCCGCCATGAAGCCGACGACGGAGTCGGGGATGTCGTAGTTCTGCGGGTTCTCGGCGAAGTCGGCCGGGTCGGCGTCGACCGCAGCGAGGTGCAGCGCCAGGTCTCCCACGACCTTCGACGACGGAGTGACCTTCGGGACGCGCCCCAGGATCCGGTCGGCCGCGGCGTAGAGGTCCTCGACGACCTCGAAGCGGTCGGCCAGGCCCAGCGCGATCGCCTGCTGACGGAGGTTCGAGAGCTGGCCGCCCGGGATCTCGTGCCGGTACACGCGCCCGGTCGGCCCGGGCAGCCCGGACTCGAACGGCCGGTAGAGCGCGCGGACCGCCTCCCAGTAGGGCTCGAGATCCGAGACGGAGGAGAGACTCAGGCCTGTGTCGCGCGGGGTGTGCGCGAGGGCGGCGACGAGGGCCGACAGCGACGGCTGGCTGGTGGTGCCCGCCATCGGAGCGGACGCGGCGTCGACCGCGTCGGCCCCCGCCTCCGCTGCGGCGAGGAGGGTCGCCAGCTGGCCGCCGGGGGTGTCGTGGGTGTGCACGTGCACCGGCAGGTCGAACCGCTCGCGCAGCGCTGACACGAGCCTCGACGCGGCGTACGGGCGCAGGAGCCCAGCCATGTCCTTGACGGCGAGGACGTGCGCGCCGGCGTCGACGATCTGCTCGGCGAGGCGCAGGTAGTAGTCGAGCGTGTAGAGGTCCTCGCCGGGGTCGAGCAGGTCGCCGGTGTAGCAGAGCGCGACCTCGGCGACCGTGCTGCCCGTCGCGAGGACGGCGTCGATGGCGGGCCGCATCTGCGACACGTCGTTCAGAGCGTCGAAGATCCGGAAGACGTCGACTCCGGTCGCCGCGGCCTCGCGCACGAAGGCGTCGGTCACCTCCGTGGGGTACGGCGTGTAGCCGACCGTGTTGCGGCCGCGCAGCAGCATCTGGATCGCGATGTTCGGCAGGGCCTCGCGGAGGGACGCCAGACGCTCCCAGGGGTCCTCGCCGAGGAAGCGCAGAGCGACGTCGTAGGTCGCCCCGCCCCATGCCTCGACCGAGAGCAGGCCCGGCGTCAGGCGCGCCACCGAGGGAGCGACCGCGATCAGATCGCGCGAGCGCACCCGCGTCGCGAGGAGCGACTGGTGCGCATCGCGGAAGGTCGTGTCGGTCACCGCGAGGGCCGTCTGCGCGCGGAGGGCCGCGGCGAAACCGCGCGGACCGAGCTCGAGCAGGCGCTGGCGCGATCCCTCTGGAGCGGGCACCGCGGTGTCGACGACCGGCAGCTTCTCGACGGGAGGCAGGCCGGGCGGGCGCTCGCCGTGCGGCTGGTTGACGGTCACCTCGGCGAGCCAGGCGAGCAGCTTCGTCCCGCGGTCGCGCGACTCGCGGCCGGCGAGGAGCTGGGGGCGCTCGTCGATGAAGGAGGTGCTGAGGTCGCCCGCCGCGAACGCCGGATCGTCGAGCACCGCCTGCAGGAACGGGATGTTGGTCGAGACGCCGCGGATGCGGAACTCGGCCAGCGCGCGCTTGGCACGGCCGACCGCGGCCGGGAAGTCACGGCCCCGGCAGGTCAGCTTGGCCAGCATCGAGTCGAAGTGCGGGCTGATCTGCGCGCCGGGGTTGATCGTGCCGCCGTCGAGGCGGATCCCGCCGCCGCCCGGCGAGCGGTAGGTGGTGATCTTGCCGGTGTCGGGGCGGAAGCCGGCGGCCGGATCCTCGGTCGTGATGCGGCACTGGAGCGCGGCTCCGTGCAGGCGCAGCTCGCTCTGGGTGAGACCCAGCTCGGCGAGCGTCTGACCCGCCGCGATGCGCATCTGGCTCGCGACGAGATCGACGTCGGTCACCTCCTCCGTCACCGTGTGCTCGACCTGGATGCGCGGATTCATCTCGATGAAGACGTGCTCGCCCGCCCGCTCCCCCGCCGTGTCGAGGAGGAACTCCACGGTTCCGGCGTTCACGTAGCCGATCGACCGCGCGAAGGCGATCGCGTCGCGGTACATCGCCCGGCGGGTGGCCTCGTCGAGGTTCGGGGCCGGAGCGATCTCGACGACCTTCTGGTGCCGGCGCTGCACCGAGCAGTCGCGCTCGAAGAGGTGCACGGTCTCGCCCGTGGCGTCGGCCAGGATCTGCACCTCGATGTGGCGGGGGCGGACCACCGCCTGCTCGAGGAACATCGTCGGATCGCCGAACGCGCTGTCGGCCTCGCGCATGGCCGCCTCGAGCGCGGGACGCAGCTCCTCCGGAGTGCCGACCCTCCGCATGCCTCGGCCACCGCCGCCCGCGACGGCCTTCGCGAAGATCGGGAAGCCGATCGCCTCGGCGCCCGCGATCAGCTCGTCGAGATCCCGCGAGGCCGGAGTCGAGCGGAGGACGGGGACCCCGGCCGCTGTGGCGTGCTCCTTGGCGGTGACCTTGTTGCCGGCCATCTCGAGCACCCGCGCAGGCGGACCGATGAAGGCGATGCCGGCGTCGGCCGCGGCACGCGCGAGATCGGGGTTCTCGGAGAGGAAGCCGTAGCCCGGGTAGATCGCATCGGCTCCGCTCTCGCGGGCGACCCGGATGATCTCGCCCACATCGAGGTAGGCGCGCACGGGATGGCCCCGCTCGCCGATCTGGTACGCCTCGTCGGCCTTCAGCCGGTGCATCGAGTTGCGGTCCTCGTACGGGTACACCGCGACAGTGCGCGCCCCCAGCTCGTACGCGGCGCGGAACGCCCGGATCGCGATCTCGCCGCGGTTGGCCACAAGGATCTTCGAGAACATGGGAGTCCTTCGGGTCGGTCCTCCGGTGGCGACGAGGGAGCCGGAGTCGCGACGGTGCGATCCCCGCTTCAGCATCCCGGGCCGGGCAGGCACGCAGGGAACGGTTAGGTTCTCCACCCTAGTGAACGTAAAGTAGTCAGCCATGCATGTACTCAGCGTGAGCTCCCTCAAGGGCGGCGTCGGCAAGACGACGGTGACCCTCGGCCTCGCCTCCGCGGCGTTCTCGAAGGGACTGCGAACGCTGGTCGTCGACCTCGATCCGCAGTCCGATGTCTCGACCGGAATGGACATCAACGTCGCCGGCCACTTGAACATCGCGGATGTGCTGACCTCGCCCAAGGAGAAGATCGTCCGCTCGGCGATCGCCCCCTCCGGCTGGACGAAGGAGCACCACGGCACGATCGACGTACTGATCGGCAGCCCGTCGGCGATCAACTTCGACGGCCCGCACCCCAGCATCCGCGACATCTGGAAGCTCGAGGAGGCGCTCGCCAGCGTCGAGGCCGACTACGATCTCGTCCTCATCGACTGCGCGCCGTCGCTCAACGCGCTCACGCGCACCGCGTGGGCGGCCAGTGACCGGGTGGCCGTCGTGACGGAGCCGGGACTCTTCTCGGTCGCCGCCGCCGACCGCGCCCTGCGCGCGATCGAGGAGATCCGCCGCGGGCTCAGCCCGCGCCTCCAGCCGCTCGGCATCATCGTCAACCGCGCCCGCGTGCAGTCGCTCGAGCACCAGTTCAGGATCAAGGAGCTGCGCGACATGTTCGGGCCGCTCGTCCTCAGCCCGCAGCTGCCGGAGCGCACGTCGCTGCAGCAGGCGCAGGGCGCCGCGAAGCCGGTGCACGTCTGGCCCGGCGAGAGCGCGCAGGAGATGGCGCACAACTTCGACCTGCTGCTCGACCGCGTCATCCGCACCGGCCGGATCGGCGAGCAGGTCACGGCGGCGAAGTAGACGCCGGGCCGAGCGCGCACGGAGAGCAGGGCAGTCGCGGAGATCCATGGACGCCGTCGTCGGCAGCTCGTCGAGATGAGCGGATGATCGCTCGCGCCCCGTCACCACGAGTGCTCGGAGTGATCCGCCTCATGTGGGTGCTCGGCTTCCTCATCGGGACAACGACTCACACGGCGGATCTGATCATCGGCGGGCCGAACGCCTACAGCGCCTTCCCCCTCGGCGTCCGGCTGTTCTGGATGACGCTGACGATCCTGGATCCGATCACCGCTGCGCTGATCGTCTTCAGGCGGCGCTCCGGCATCGTGCTCGGAATCGTCGTGATCACCGCCGACATCGCGGTGAACTGGACCGTCTTCGCCACCGTCGGCGGGCTCTCATCCTTCGGGGTCATCAGTCAGAGCCTGTTCGCGGTGCTCCTCGTCGTCACGGTCCGCCGTCTCTGGGTCTGGTTCGGGCGCTCGTCTGCAGGAGGAAGCAGCTCCGTGAGCGAAGCGGCCTGACCACCCACGACGGCCGAGCGGGCCGGGCGCTGATGCACCGAGCCTGTGGATGACTCCACTCGGACAGGGCGGCGACGAGCGTCGTCGAAGCGGCAGCTGCAGGGCCCGTCACCAGCAGGGACGGCGGGCGACCACCCGGCCGCTTCGCGCGCCGGAGGAGCGGTCAGCCGACCTTGCGGGAGGCGCGGCGCTGGGCCAGCTCGTCCATCGGGTCGAGGGTCTGGTGGTCGAGGTCGACGAGGCTGGACTCGACCTCGCGGAGGACCTTGCCGACGGCGATGCCGAAGACGCCCTGGCCACGGCTGAGGAGGTCGATGACCTCGTCGTTCGACGTGCAGAGGTAGACGCTCGCCCCATCGCTCATGAGGGTGGTCTGCGCGAGGTCGTCGACGCCGGACTCGCGGAGCTGGTTGACCGCGGTGCGGATCTGCTGGAGCGAGATACCCGTGTCGAGCAGGCGCTTCACGAGCTTGAGGACGAGGATGTCGCGGAAACCGTAGAGCCGCTGCGTCCCGGACCCGGAGGCCTCCCGGACGGTGGGGGCGACGAGCTCTGTGCGGGCCCAGTAGTCGAGCTGGCGGTAGGTGATACCGGCGGCGCGAGCCGCGACGGCTCCGCGGTAGCCGGCGTGGGCGTCGAGGTCGGGCAGACCATCGGTGAACAGGACGAGGTCGCGCTCGCCGCGTGCGTCGCGGCTGACTTCTCTCATTCCGTTGCCTCTCGGTTCCGATCGCCGGATCCTCCGAACGCGCTCCCTACGGTACTCACCGGCGGGTGCCGAGTAAACGACATCCGGGCGACGAAGGTGGCGTGTCGCGACCTCCGCGCGGATCCGGCGCTCGTCGGACGCGCGCCGCACGTCACGAGCGCGACAGCCGGGAGAGGGCGCTGCGCACCATGGCGCCGCGGATCGTGCCGAGCTGAGTCGCGAGCGCCATCGCGTTCTCGGCGGCGCCGACCGCTCCCGAGGCGTCCTGACGCCGGGCGCTCGAGGCGACGACGCTCTCGATCAGGGACATCTCGCGCTCGACCGCGACGCGCAGCGGGCGGAGGTGCCTCGGCTCGACCCCCGAGCGCCCGAGCTCGACGAGTGCCTTGAGCGTGGTGACCGCCTCCTCGCCGAAGAACTCACCGCCGCGCACGAGGCCGACGGCGATCGCCTCCTGCACGAGAGCGAGGCTCGCGCCCGACTCGCTCGCGAGCCGATCACGGGTGAGCCGCGTGGCGGGCGCGAGCAGCGACGCGGGCGCGCCTCCGACCCCGGCGGGCAGAGAGGGCTCGCGACCGGCGTCGACGTCGTCGAGGTAGCCGCGGATCACCTTGAGCGGCAGGTAGTGGTCGCGCTGGAGCGCGAGGATCATCCGCAGCCGCTCGACGTCACCCGAGGAGAACTTGCGGTACCCCGAGTCGGTGCGCGCGGGTGAGACGAGACCCTGCTCCTCGAGGAACCGGAGCTTGGATGGAGTCACATCCGGGAACTCGGTGGTCAGCCGGGCCAGGACCTGGCCGATGCCGAGCAGGGCTGTCGAGCCGGACGGGAGGGCCCGAGCGGTGGAACGACCCACGGTCTACGCGTCCGGAGCGGCGACGAGGTCGGCGCGGGACGCGTAGAAGGTGAGGCGGAACTTGCCGACCTGGACCTCGGAGCCGTCGGTGAGGATCGCGGACTCGATCCGGACACCGTCGAAGTAGGTGCCGTTGAGGGAGCCGAGGTCGCGCACCTCGAACGAGGTGCCGCGGCGGACGAACTCGGCGTGACGGCGCGAGACGGTGACGTCGTCGAGGAAGATGCCCGCCTCGGGATGCCGGCCGACGGTCGTCGAGTCGGTATCGAGGAGGAATCGCGCGCCGGTGTTCGGTCCGCGTCGGACGACCAGCAGGGCCGATCCAGCAGGAAGGGCTCCGACCGCCTCCGCCTCCTCACGGGACGCGCGGTTGTCGAGCGCAGCGAGCTGCGCGCCGATGTCGTCGGTGAACGTGAGCGTCGTGTCGGTCGAAAGCTCGACGGACTCGGACTTCAGCGGTTCGGCGGATGATGCTCCACGCACGGGCTCGACCAAGACGTACCTCCTACCTGTCCAGCGTATCCGAATCGGAGGGGCCGCCGGACGCCGGAACACCCCCGCTGACGCCCCGGACCAGATCCCGGGTCTGCACCGCGTAGACGATGCCCGCCCACCAGTAGAGGAAGGCCCCCCACAGCGCGAAGGCCCAGGCGATCGGCATCGACGCGGGCGCGATCGCGGGGAAGGCCTGTCCCAGCATGATCAGAGGCAGAGCATAGAAGAGGCAGAACGTCGCGAACTTGCCGAGGTGGTGCACCGGCAGGGGGCCGTAGCCGTGGTTCGCGAGGATGACGGCGAGCACGACCAGGAGCAGATCGCGCGCCACGAGCACCGCGACGAGCCACCAGGGGACGAGGTCGCGGAATGCCAGGCCGATGACGGTGGCGAAGATGTAGAGCCGGTCGGCGGCGGGATCGAGGATGCTGCCCAGGCGCGTCATCTGGTCGAAGCGGCGTGCGATCCAGCCGTCGAGGTAGTCGGTGAGGCTCGAGACGACGAGCGTCACCAGGGCCAGCGCGTCCTCGCCCTGGACGACGAGCACGAGGAACACCGGAACGAGGGCGAGTCGCACCATGCTCAGGATGTTCGGGACCGTCCAGAGACGGTCCTCACCGGTACGCACCATGCCGTCGGCCCCGGTCAGCGCTTGTCGCGCCAGACGCGCTCGAACGGGAGTCGCCAGGCGTGCGGGGCGATCAGCTGGTGGATGGCGTTCGGGCCCCAGGAGCCGGGGGCGTAGAGGCGCACGGGCGGCGGGTCCTGGAGCAGCGGCGCCGACACCTCCCACAGGCGCTCGATGCCCTCGGCGGTGGTGAACAGGGTGTGGTCGCCGCGCATCGCGTCGAGGATGAGCCGCTCGTACGCCTCGAGGGCGTCGCCGGCCCGATCGGTCTCCTGCAGCGCGAACTGCATGCTGAGCTTGTCCAGGCGCATGCCGGGGCCCGGGCGCTTGCCGTAGAACGAGAGCGAGACCTTGGAGGCGTCGGCCAGGTCGAACGTGAGGTGGTCGGGCCCGTGGGCGCCGACTCCGGAGCCCTGGGGGAACATGCTCTTCGGAGGCTCGCGGAAGGCGATCGAGATGATGCGCTGCCCCTCCGCCATGCGCTTGCCCGTGCGGAGGTAGAACGGCACGCCCGCCCAGCGCCAGTTGTCGATCTCGCACTTGAGGGCGACGAAGGTGTCGGTCTCGGAGTCGGGGGCGACGCCCGGCTCCTCGCGGTAGCCGATGTACTGCCCGCGCACGACGTTCTCGGGGTTGAGCAGCCGCATCGATCGGAAGACCTTGTTCTTCTCCTCGCTGATCGCCTTCGGCTCCAGCGCGGTCGGCGGCTCCATCGCCATGAACGCGAGCACCTGGAAGAGGTGGGTGACGACCATGTCCTTGTAGGCGCCGGTCGACTCGTAGAACTCGGCACGGCGGTCGAGGGTGAGCTTCTCGGGGATGTCGATCTGGACGTGGTCGATGAAGTTGCGGTTCCAGATCGGCTCGAACAGGCCGTTGGCGAAGCGGAACGCGAGGATGTTCTGCGCCGGCTCCTTGCCGAGGAAGTGGTCGATCCGGAAGATCTGCTGCTCGTCGAAGGTCTCGTGCAGCTCGGCGTTGAGGATCACCGCGCTCTCGAGATCGACGCCGAAGGGCTTCTCCATGATGATCCGCGAGCGCTCGACGAGGCCGGCCTCGGCGAGCATCCGCACCACGGAGAGCGCTGCCTTGGGCGGCACGCTGAGGTAGTGCAGGCGGCTGACGTCGGGGCCGAGCACCTTCTCGGCGTCGGTGACCGCCTCCGCCAGCGCCGCCGGGCCCGCCGACTGCGGGACGTAGCGGAGCTTGGAGGCGAACTCGTCCCACTGCGCCGGGGTGAGCGAGCGGCTGCCGAACTCGTCGTAGGCGAGCTTGGCGAACGCACGGAACGACTCGTCGTCGTGCTCCTCGAGCGAGGTGCCGACGATCTGCAGATCGGGCGCGAGCGAGGAGAGCGCGAGGTGCGCCATGCCCGGGATCAGCTTGCGCCGGGCCAGGTCGCCGACCGCACCGAACAGCACGACCACGTGGGGCGCGGCCTGCTCGGTCTGGACGGCGGGTGCGGGGGGTGCAGGAGTCACGGTCACCCCTCGATCATTCCAGGTCCGCCCGCCGCGGGGGCGGGGTGGGCCGATGGACGTTCGGTGACGGCCGTGTCATCCGCCCGATACACGGGATCGCTAAAGTCTGTCGGGTGCCTCCGTTCTCCGACGCGCCAGACGCGACCGCAGCACCCGCCCCCTCCGCCGACGGAACCGTCGCTCCCCCGATGGACGACCGCATCCGCGGCGACGTCCACCTGCTGGGAGAGCTGCTCGGCCAGGTCCTCCGGGAGTCGGGCGATCGTTCGCTCTACGACGACGTCGAGCGCCTGCGCGCCCTGACGATCGGGGCCTACGACAGCGCCCTGCCCGAGGACATGGCGACCGCGGAGGAGTTCGTCGCCGCGCTCTCGCTCGAGCGGGCCGAGGAGGTGGCGCGGGCCTTCACCTGCTACTTCCACCTCGTGAACGTGGCCGAGGAGTTCCACCGCGTGCGGGTCCTGCGCCGCCGCGAGGCCGACGCCGGCGCGCAGTCGCCCGAGGACTCGATCACGGCGTCGATGGCGCGGCTCACCGAGGAGCTCGGCGAGGAGGAGGCGTTCGAGCGCCTCTCCCGCCTCGAGTTCCGACCCGTGCTGACCGCGCACCCCACCGAGGCGCGCCGCCGGGCCGTCGCGTCGACGATCCGCCGCATCAGCGCCCTGCTCGAGCAGCGCGACGACCCGCGCACCGGAGGCGTGGTCCTCCTCGAGAACCGCCGCCGGCTCCTGGCCGAGGTCGACACGCTCTGGCGCACCGCGCCCCTGCGGGAGTCGAAGCCGTCTCCGCTGGACGAGGTCCGCACAGCGATGAGCGTGTTCGACGAGTCGCTCTTCTCGGTGCTGCCGCGGGTCTACCGCCGGCTCGACGACGCACTGCTGGGCGACGCCTCCGGAACGCGGACGCCGATCGCCCCGGCGTTCGTGCGCCTGGGTACCTGGATCGGCGGCGACCGCGACGGCAACCCGTTCGTGACCGCCGCGACGACCCTCGAGGCCGTCGACATCGCCTCCGAGCACGTGCTGATCGGCCTCGAGCGCGTCGCCCGCCGGGTGGGCCGCGCGCTGACCCTCGACGCCGCGACCACTCCCCCGTCGGCCGAGGCGCTGGCGCTGTGGGACGCCTGCACCGCACGCGACGCCCGCCTCGCCTCCGTCATCGCGGAGCGCTCGCCCAGCGAGACGCACCGGCGCGTACTGCTCTTCGCGGCCGACCGGCTCGCGGCGACCCGCTCGGGAGGCGCGCTGGCGTACGGCTCGGCGGCCGAGCTGCTCGCGGACCTCCGCACGCTGCAGGAGTCGCTCGTCGCGGCGGGAGACGCGCGCTCGGCGTACGGCGACCTGCAGAACTTCATCTGGCAGGTCGAGACCTTCGGGTTCCATCTCGCCGAGATCGAGGTGCGCCAGCACTCGCAAGTGCACCGCGAGACGATCGCGGCCGTGCGGGCCGGGGGCGAGCTCGACGAGCGCAGCGCCGAGGTGCTCTCGGTCTACCGGGCGATCGCCACGGTGCAGGAGCGCTTCGGAACAGACGCGGCGCGACGCTACATCGTCTCGTTCACGCAGTCGGCCGACGACCTGCGCACGGTCTTCGAGCTCGCGGAGGCGGCCACCGACGGCCACCCGCCGATCATCGACGCGATCCCCCTCTTCGAGACCTTCGCCGACCTCGACGCCTCGGTCGACATCCTCGCCGAGATGATCCTGCTCCCCCAGGTGCAGGCCCGGCTGGCGGCGACCGGCAACCGGCTCGAGGTGATGCTCGGCTACTCCGACTCGTCGAAGGACGTGGGCCCCGTCTCGGCGACGCTCGCCCTCTACGACGCCCAGGCGCGGATCGCGAAGTGGGCCGACGACGAGGGCATCGTGCTCACTCTCTTCCACGGGCGCGGCGGAGCGCTCGGCCGCGGCGGCGGGCCGGCGAACCGCGCCGTCCTGGCGCAGCCGCCCGGGTCGGTCGACGGCCGCTTCAAGCTCACCGAGCAGGGCGAGGTCATCTTCGCCCGCTACGGCAATCCGGACATCGCGACCCGGCACATCGAGCAGGTCGCGGGAGCCACGCTGCTCGCCTCCTCCCCGTCGGTGGGAGAGCGCAACGCCTCCGCCGCCGATCGCTTCAGCGACGTCGCTGCGACGATGGACCGCGAGTCGCGCCGCCGCTTCTTCGATCTCGTGAAGGCGCCGGGCTTCGCGCCCTGGTTCGCCCGCGTGACGCCGCAGGAGGAGGTCGGGCTGCTGGCGCTGGGCTCGCGCCCTGCGCGCCGCGGCCTCTCGGTCGAATCGCTCGAGGATCTGCGGGCGATCCCGTGGGTGTTCGCGTGGACGCAGGCCCGCGTCAACCTCACGGGCTGGTTCGGTCTGGGGACCGCGCTCGACGCGGTCGGCGACCTCGAGGTCCTGCGGGATGCGTACGCCTCGTGGCCGCTCTTCACGACGATGATCGACAACGTCGAGATGTCGCTGGCGAAGACCGACGAGGGCATCGCGCGACGCTACCTCGCGCTCGACGAGCGCCGCGACCTCGCCGACCTCGTGCTCGACGAGATGGAGCTCACCCGCCGCTGGGTGCTCTCGATCACCGGCGAGGAGAGCCTGCTGACCGGTCACCGCGTGCTCGGCCGCGCCGTGCGCCTCCGGACCCCGTACGTCAATGCGCTCTCCCTGCTGCAGCTGCGCGCCCTGCGCGCTCTGCGGACCGATCCGGGCGGATCGGGCACCGAGCAGAACCAGCGACTGCTGCTGCTGGCCGTCAACGGCGTCGCGGCGGGGCTGCAGAACACGGGCTGATCGACGCCCCTCGAACGACGGAACCCCCGGCGGCCTGTGCGGCTGCCGGGGGTTCCGTCGTGTCGGTGGAGCGTCAGATCTGGGCGCCGTGGTCGAACGTCTGGGGCGCGCCCGACTCCTGCGCGGCCTTCGCCTCGTCGTACTGCTTGCGCACCTCGACCATGTCGAGACCGCGGACCTGCTCGATCAGGCTGTCGAGCGCCGGGGCGGGCAGGGCGCCGGGCTGGGCCATCAGCGGGATGCCGTCGCGGTAGACGACGAGGGTCGGGATCGACGAGATGCCGTAGCTCGCGGCGAGCTGCTGCTGATCCTCCGTGTCGACCTTCGCGAAGGTGACGTCGGCGTTCTTGTCGCTCGACGCCTCGAAGACGGGGGCGAACTGACGGCACGGACCGCACCAGGCGGCCCAGAAGTCGATCAGGACGATGCCGTCGGAGACGGTCTGGTCGTGGGTGTCGAGAGTCATCGTGGTCGTGGCCATGGAGGATGCAACCGGGCCGCGACGCGCGCTATTCCCCGCGCTCGAGCAGGTCGAGCAGCGTGCGCGGGCCGACGGCCGAGGCGCCGAGGGCCTGGATGCGGGAGATCAGTCCGCGGTCGGCGGTGACGACCCTCGCGAGCGGGCCGAGGGTCGAGACGACGCCGACGATCGCGTCGTCTCCGGAGGCCGCGGCGGTCTCGACGACGAACCGGCCCTGCGGGGCGGAGGCGAGTACGTCCGCCGTGTCGGCCGCGCGGGCCTCGCCCTCGAGGACCACGACGATGCGCGGCCAGACGGTGTGCACCTCGAGTCCGACGACGTCTCCGGGGAGACCGACGGCGGCGAGGCGACCGAGGCTCTCGACGAGCCGACGGGCGGCTCCTGCACGATCCCGCCACCAGCCGTCGGGCCTGGACCCGACGACGTTCGCCGCATCGACGACGAGCACGGGCATCGCGGAGTCGAGGGAGCGCAGGCCCGACCAGGACGCGCCGAAGCCCGGGTGCAGCGGGAGCTCCTCGACCTCGTCGGGCGCGACCCAGCGCAGCTCGCTGCTCTCGGCGTCCATGATCCGCGGCTCGAAGTGCTCGACGGCCGAGGCGACGACGGTGCTGTAGCTCCACGGTCCGATCGTGACGACGCTGGACAGGACGGGGAGGACCAGCTCGGGCGGGACCCCCGCCTCCTCACCCGACTCGCGCAGGGCCGCCTCGAAGGCGGTCTCGTCGGGGTGCCGGGCGCCGCCCGGGAGACCCCAGGTGTCGCCGAAGTGGCTCCAGCTGACGCGGTGCTGAAGAAGGATGCGGCCGTCGGGATCGCGCAGCAGCAGGCCCGCCGCGCCGAAGCGGCCCCAGAAGCGCCGCCCGTCGCCGATCTCGACCCAGCCGTCGCCGAGGGCGGGGTCGAAGTGCGGGCGCGGAGGCACGGAAGCGCCGCCTGAGTCCTCGCCCGTCATGCCCTCCAGCCTCCCACATCGTGCGGAGCGCGCCCGACGGCCGGCGCCCTCACCGGATGGCAGAATCGGACGATGCGCCGCTCGAGAGTCCTCCTCCTCGCGACGCTCGCCCGGCTCGGGGTGATCGCTCTGATCACGCTGACGCCGAACCCGCGGCCACCGGGCGAGTCCTCCGACCTGGTGCGCGCGATCATCGCGTTCCTCGGCTCCACCCCGCTGACCGCGTGGTTCGACTACGACGTCGCCGAGTTCACCGCCAACGTGCTGATGTTCGTGCCGCTCGGCGCGCTCGTGGCCGCGCAGCTTCCTCCGCGGCGTCGCCTGCTGGCCGCCCTGGTCGGGCTCGGCGTCTCGGTGCTGGTCGAGACGGCCCAGCTGCTCTGGCTGCCGTCGAGAGTCGCGGACGTGCGTGACCTCGTCTCGAACGGCACCGGCTCCCTCCTCGGGTCACTGCTGATCGTGGTCCTCCTCCCCCGCCGCCCCCTCCGGAAGGACCGCACCGCCCATGCCCGCTGAGACCCTCGTCCGCCTCGCCCGCCCCTCGCTCGAGACCGAGGGGCACGGCGGCGGGCCCGCCGTGGATCCGACCGGGACCGGCGGCGTCGACGCGACCGACCTCGGCTTCACCCGGGGCGACGGGGTGTTCGAGACGATCAACCTCGTCGACGGGCGGCTGCAGGCGCTCGAGGCGCACCTCGACCGGTTCGCACGGTCGGCGCGGATGCTCGAGCTGCCGGCTCCGTACCGCGACGCCTGGGTCGAGGCGATCGCCCTGGCCGTGGCCGAGCATCCCCGAGTGCCGGAGGCAATGGTCAAGACGATCCTGACCCGCGGCGTCGAGGGCGACGGCCGCCCTACCGGGCTGGTGTTCATTCAGACCAGCCCCGACTTCGCGCCGGCGCGGAGCGACGGCGTGCGGGTGGTGCTGCTCGACAGGGGACTGCGCTCGGACGTGCAGGAGACGTCGCCGTGGCTGCTGGCGGGGGCGAAGACGCTCTCGTACGCGGTCAATCGCGCGGCGTCTCGGGAGGCGGTGCGGCGCGGAGCCGACGACGCGCTGTTCGTCTCGAGCGACGGATTCCTCCTGGAGGGGCCGACGTCGAACCTGGTGCTGCTCGACACGGGGACGCTGGTGACGCCTCCGCCGACCCTCGGACTGCTGCCGGGGACGACGCAGGCCGACCTGTTCGCGCTCGCGGACGGACTCGGCCTGGAGAGCGCCTACCGCGCGCTGCGGGTCGACGACCTGGAGCGGGCGGACGCCGCCTGGCTGGTGTCGAGCGCGCGGAACGCCGCTCCGATCCGAGCGGTCGACGGGCGGGAGCGCCGCGTCGACGCCGAGCTCTCGGCCCGGATCAACGCGGCGCTGCTCGCCCGCTGAGGGAGTCCGGTCAGGACAGACCGGTCAGATCGGCGGGACCGCGGCTGATGAGGCCGCCGCGGACGTGGTCCACGGTGGGGTCGGGGCGGACCGGGTCGCGCTGGTCGGCGGCCTCGTCGTTGATGACGGCCGAGACGATGCCCCGCCAGTCGGTGCCCTCGGCGACGGCGTCCTCGGAACCGACGCGACGGGTGACGAAGACGGCCTCGGACTCCTCGCCCGCGTGCGAGATGACGGCGAGCAGGCCGACGGTGCGGCCCTCGGGGTGCTCGATCCGCCATTCCTCGTGACCGGAGGGCACGAGCGAGTACTCGCGCCCGGCGTGCTCGAAGGGCGTGTCGTGGAGCTCGGCCGGGATTCCGCTGTGCGCGGGTGCGCCGCGGGTCGGGACGCCGGGGGTGCCGTCGGCACTGGTCCCGCTGGCGCGGCTCATCCCGACGTCGCCGCGGGTGCCGCCCGCGGCGTCCCCCGTGCCGTTCGCCGCGAGCATCCGCTCCTCGTCGTCGGCACCGGTGTAGGAGCTGCCGCTGGTGATGTCGTCTGTGGTCATGGGATGGACCTCCTTGTCGGCGGCCAGTGTAGGACCGCGTGGTGTAGGGCTCCCGGGGTGCTGCACCGCCGGGAGAGGGCTTCGTAGACTGATCGGATGCAGATCCCGACGACAGGCTCGGTGCGGGTCGACGCGTGGCTCTGGGCGGTCCGCGTGTACAAGACCCGCTCGGCCGCGACGACCGCCGCCCGCGCCGGGCACATCCGGGTGAACGGCGAGCGGGCGAAGGCCGCGCAGACCGTGCGCGTCGGCGACGAGGTGCGCGCCCGCATCGGCGGCTTCGACCGCGAGCTCATCGTCCGCGGACTGATCGTCAAGCGCGTGGGGGCTCCGGTGGCCGCCCAGTGCGTCGAGGACCGCACTCCCCCGCCGCCACCCCGCGAGGCGGCTCCGGGTGTGCTGGTGCGCGACCGCGGCGCGGGCCGCCCGACGAAGCGCGATCGGCGCGACATCGAGCGGCTGCGCGGCTTCTGACCGCACCGGTTCAGGGGGCGAGGGCGCGCAGGCGCTCGAGGAGACCCTCCGCCGCCTCGTCGAGGAAGCGCTGCTGCAGGGCGTCGCCGACCTGCACGAGGGCGATGTCGGTGTAGCCGGCCTCGATGTAGGGCACGACGCTCTCGGCCAGCTCGTCGAGGTCGGGACCGCACGCGATGGTCTCGGCGACGTCCTCCGGCCGCACGAACTGGCTCGCTCCCGCGAAGCCCGCCGTCGTGGGCAGATCGGCGTTGACCGACCAGCCGCCCGCGAACCAGCGGAACTGCTCGTGCGCGAGGGCGACGCCCTGCTCCTTGTCGGGCGCCCAGCAGATAGGGATCTGGCCGATGCTGCGCGACGGCGCGGCGTCGGCGCCGCGGGCCGCGGTCCACTGCGTGATGAGGTCGGCCTCGGGCTCGGTGGAGATCAGGTGGTCGCCGAGCGGGGCGAAGCGCTCGATCGACTTCTCGCCACTCACGGCGAGTCCGATCTGCAGAGGCTTCTCCGGCAGGTCCCACAGGCGCGCGGAGTCGACCCGGTAGTACTCGCCCTCCCAGGTGACGAGCTCACCCGAGTGCAGGGCGCGGATGATGTGCACCGCCTCCTCGAGCATGTCCTGGCGCGCGGCGACGGCCGGCCAGCCCTCGCCGACGACGTGCTCGTTGAGGTTCTCGCCCGAGCCGAGGCCGAGCAGGAACCGGTCGTCAGAGAGGATCGCCAGTGTTGCCGCCTTCTGCGCGACGACGGCCGGGTGGTAGCGGATGGTCGGCGCCGTGACGTAGGTGGCGAGGTCGATGGTCGAGGTCGCCTGCGCGACCGCGCCGAGCATCGTCCAGGCGTAGGAGGCGTGGCCCTGCTCTGTCAGCCAGGGCGAGTAGTGGTCGCTCGAGACCGCGAACTCGAAGCCGAGCCTCTCGGCATCGACCGCGTAGCCGACCAGCTGCTTGGGTCCGCTCTGCTCGGTCATCAGGGTGTATCCGAATCGCACCATCGTTCCGTCCTCGTTCCGCTCGTCGTGGGGGTACGTGCTCCATCGTGAGCGAGCCGGGGTGGGGCGGGTAGCCCCTTGCCCGCCGTGCGGGGGCGGGCTAGCGGGCTCCGCGAGATGCCTCTTCGGTACGCCTCCTCCGGCGTGTCGCGTTCCGGAGTGGCATCTCGCGGGAGGGACCGGGAGAGGTCAGACGAAGCGGACGCGGCTCTGGACGCGGGTGCGGACCTCGAAGGACTCGCCGTAGCCGCCGAGGCGCGGGTCGTCGGTGCCGGAGCGCAGCAGCTGCGGCAGGAGGGAGCGGCGGATCACGACCGCGCCCTGGTGCCGGCCGCGCTCGACCTGCTCGAAGGGCTGCTCGAGGGCGTCGTCGGGGACGACCACGACGCTCGCCGAGAAGCGGACGCCGAGCTCTCGGCCCAGTCGGCGCGCCGCCTTCGACAGGGAGGCGAACGGCTTCTCGTCCTCGGCGATGCCGGCGCCCTCGAGCTCGCCCTTGCGCAGGCGCACCGGCTCACCCCAGTCGGCGGAGGTGAGCGCGAGGAGTCCGGACGGGCCGAGCACGAGGTGGTCGATCTTCAGACCGCCGTCGCCCACGGCGACGTCGTTCCAGATCGTGTACGCGATTCCGAGGGCACCGACGAGGGCGGCGGTGGCCTCCTCGGCCTGGGCCTTCGCGAGCCACGCGCGCACCTCCCGGGGCGCCGAGCGCACCAGGGCGGGGTCGAACGGATCGTCGATCTCGACTCCGCGGCCGACCCACTCGCGGACGAGCCGCAGGTAGTACTCGCGGGCGGCGCCTCCGGGGTGCCCGTAGGAGCGGGCGCGGACGGCGGAGGCGCTCTGCGAGCGGGCCGAGCCGGTATAGGGCTGCTGCGGCGAGGAGTACCCGGAGGCCGGCGCCCCCCGGTCGTAATCGCTGCGCGCCGAGGTGCTGCCGATGCGCTCCCATGCCAGCTGGACGGCGTGGAACGACGCGGCGTCGCCTCCGGTATCGGGATGGGTCTCGCGCAGGAGGCGCCGGTACGCCCGGCGGAGCTCGTCGTCGGAGGCGGAGGGGGCGACGCCCAGCACCTCGTAGGGGGTGCGGGCGGCGTGGCTGTCGGGCATGGTCTTCCGGAGGGTCGAGGGCGGTGCGGACACCTGGCCGTCGAGCATATCGGCGCGCGCCGGGCGCCCGATGGGAGCGGGCACGACGGACGCTCGGAACGCGCCGGGAGCCGCGCCCCGCCGGACGCGGCTCCGGCGGCTCAGCGCGCGGCGAGCAGCTCGCGCACCCGCGGGACGACCTGCGTGCCGTAGAGCTCGATGTTGTGCATGATCGCCGGGTGCGGCAGCGTGCCGGCGCTGTACTTGAGGTCGAAGCGGTCGATGCCGAGCGCTCCGACCGTGCTCGCGATTTTCTGCGCGACGGTCTCGGGCGAGCCGAGGTGGATGGCGCCGTCGGGGCCGGCCTCCTCCTCGAAGCGGTCGCGGGTCATCGGCGACCAGCCGCGCTCGCGGCCGATGGCGTCCATCATCGCCTTGTGGTGCGGGTAATAGAGCTCCCGCGCCTCCTCGTCGGTGTCGGCGATGAAGCCGGGCGAGTGCACGGCGACCGGGAGGCGGGGCTGCTCGAGCTGGTCGAGGGCGCGGCCGAAGAGGTCGACATAGGGGCGGAACCGGGCGGGCGAGCCCCCGATGATCGCGAGGACCAGCGGGAAGCCGAAGCGGGCGGCGCGGACGACCGACTCGGGGCTGCCGCCGACGCCGATCCAGGTGCGGAGCGGGCCGTTCTCGACCGTGGGGTAGACGCTCTGCTCGGTCAGGGCCGGGCGCGTCTTCCCCTGCCAGGTGACCGGACCGCCCTGGACGAGGGCGTGGAAGAGCTCGAGCTTCTCCTCGAACAGGAGCTCGTACTGCGCGAGGTCGTAGCCGAAGAGGGGGAAAGACTCGGTGAAGGAGCCGCGGCCGAGGATGACCTCCGCGCGGCCGTTCGAGATGCCGTCGAGCGTGGCGAAGCGCTGGTAGACGCGCACCGGGTCGTCGGAGGACAGGACGGTGACGGCCGAGCCGAGGTGGATCCGCTCGGTCCGCGCGGCGATGGCGGCGAGCACCACGTCGGGCGCGCTGACGGCGAAGTCGGCGCGGTGGTGCTCCCCCACGCCGAAGAAATCGAGGCCCACTTGGTCGGCGAGCACCCCCTCCTCGACCACGTCGCGCAGGACCTGGCCGTGCGGGAGCGGGGAGCCGTCGGGCCCCGCCGTCACGTCTCCGAAGGTGTCGACACCGAACTTGACTTCATGCGTACTCATGGACTTCTGCAACCTCGATCGTCGGCGGACTATTCCTGGCGCACGATGCCGGCGGCCACGGCGGGCTCGCGGTAGGCGCGGGCGAGCGACTCGACGGTGTCGTGGGCGTTGAGGCCGCTGGGATTCGGGAGCACCCAGAGCGGGACGCCGGCGATCGGCTCCTCCTGCCGGCCCTGTTGCGCCCTGCCGCGGCCGAACGCGGCGCGGTAGGCGGTGATGCCGACCATCGCGACGACGCGCGGGCGGACGCGCTCGACGGTGCTGACGAGGCGGACAGCGCCGGCGCGCAGCTCATCGGGAGTGAGCTCGTCGGCCCGCGCGGTCGCCCGGGAGGCCAGGTTCGTGATGCCGACCCCGCGGTCGACCAGCGTCCGGCGGTCGGCGTCGGTCATCCCCTCTGACACGCGCAGCGGCCGCTCGAGGATGCCCGCGGCCGCGAGCGCGGGGTAGAAGCGGTTGCCGGGGTGCGCGAAGTGCGCACCGGTGGCCGCCGTCCAGAGGCCCGGATTGATGCCGACGAACAGGAGGCGGACGTCGTCGCCGAGGAGGTCCTCGACGGTGCGGTCGCGGTACGAGTCGAGCTCGGCGCGGGTGAAGGGCATTACTCCATCCTGCCCGCAAGGTCTCTCGGGTGCCGCGCGGGAGTGTGAGCATGGGGGCATGACGAACGCATCCCAGGACCACCCGATCCAGAACGGCAGCGACGACGCGGTGCTCGACGAGAAGCTGCGCGGCGTGCTGCTGCAGGTCGCCGGCGACTCGCAGCTGCGCCCCGAGGAGGACGTCGAGGCGCTGCTGCGCCAGCGCCTGCGCGACACGCGCATCGAGATCCCGGAGGCGAGCATCCCGGGGCTCGCGAAGCGCATCCCGGGGCTGACGCAGCGCGGCGGCGGGGATCTGAGCCCCGGGGCGCACTGAGTGCTCGCTCTACCGGGCCGAGTCAGGAACGCTGCTTCGGCGTCCACTGCGCGGCGCGCTGATCGCTCTCCGCGAGCCGCGCGGTCTCGCGCACGCGGCGCTCCCGGGTCTCCGGCCTCGTCGCCTGGACGATCCACTCGAGGATCCCGCGACGCGCCGAGCGGGTGAACGCGTTCCAGTTCCGCTCGGCGTTCTCGTACTCGGCGAAGGCGTCCGCCAGGTCCGGAGGGACCACGAGGTCGACGTCGTCCAGGAGCGTCCAGGCGCCGGTGGCGATCGCCGCGGCGATCACTTCTTCGCCGGCCGGTAGCATCGCTCCCTCGCTCCGGAGCCGGTCGACGCGCAGCTTGTTCGGTCGTGACCAGGCGCTCGTCGGCTTCCGCGGGGTGAAGTAGAGCATCGTCCGCTCGTCGTCGAGCGTGCGCGGCCGGCTGTCGACCCAGCCGACGGCGAGCGCCTCGGAGACCGCGTCGTCGTAGGTCACCGCGGGGCGGCCGGTCGCCTTCTTCCACGACACCAGCCACACCGCCCGCTCCGATCGATGGTTCTCGACCAGCCAGCGGCGCCAGTCCTCCCGGGTCTCCACGTGCACCTGAGGCGCCTGATGCGGCCCTGACGGGATGCACACGGCGAATCGGCGGATCCGCTCACCCCCGCCGAGTCAGTCGCTCTCTCCGTTCGCGGTCGCCTCGATCCAGTCGGTGGCGTCGTCGCGAAGAGCGCTCTCGTCGTCCTGCTGCTCTGCGATGTCCGTGCCGCCACCGGCGGAGCGGATCTCGTCCGCGATGCCCTCGGGCAGGACGTCTCCGTTGTTCGCGACGAGCCAGTCCCGGGTGGCGGCGCTCAGTCGCGGCCACCAGTGCGTGATGTCCATGAACCGATGCTCCTCCGCCGCGGCGTCGGTGTCGAGGTCGCCTGCGGCGCTGTTCGGAGGACGTCAGGGTTCGGGTGTCCGCCGCTCGGTCTCCGTGACGAGGGGGCGGGTCGAGGGACAGCAGGGATCCCGGGCGCCCTGCGGAGTCGGTCCTCACGGATCCGAACCCGGACGGACGTCGGAGGCGCCGGTGGTGACCCCGCTCAGACGACGCCCGTCGTGCCCAGCAGCGACCCGAGGGCGAAGGTCGCCGCGAGGGCCAGTGCGCCGCCCACCACGACGCGCACCGTGGGGCGCAGCGGCGGGCTGCTCCCGATGCGGGCGCCGAGGTATCCGGTGAGGGCGAGCGCGAGGAGCACGACGGCGAAGGTGATCGGGACGCGCCATTCCGCCGGCGGAAGGAGGATCGCCAGGAGCGGGAGCAGCGCGCCGATCGTGAAGGCGAGCGCGGACGCTGCGGCGGCCTGGAGCGGGCTGGCGACGGTCTCCTCGGAGAGGCCGAGCTCGGTCTCGAGATGCGCGGCGAGGGGGTCGTGCTCGGTCAGCTCTGCCGCCACCTGCCGTGCCGTCGCGGGGCTGAGGCCCTTGGTCTCGTAGAGCCCGGCGAGCTCCAGGAGCTCGGTGACCGGATCCTCCTCGAGCTCGCGGCGCTCCTTTGCGATCAGGGCGCGCTGGCTGTCGCTCTGACTGCTCACGGAGACGTACTCGCCGAGCCCCATGGAGATCGCGCCGCCGACGAGTCCGGCGACTCCGGCCGTCAGGAGAACCGGGGTCTGCGTGGTCGCTCCTGCGACTCCGACGACCAGCGCTGCGACCGACACGATGCCGTCGTTCGCCCCTAGCACGCCGGCGCGGAGCCAGTTCAGTCGCCCCTGGATCGCGCCGTCGTGCGGCTCGTCGCGGTGCGAACCGGGAGGGGGATCAGTGCGAGCGGTCATCCCCTGAGACAAGCATTCCGGAGGCACTCCCGCCAGGGACCTTCGACTCTGTCCGGAGCGGGAGCGCTGCCGGAGTCTGACCGTGAGGCCGCACACCGCGGTCGCGAACCGGAGGAGCTCCCATGACCGCACCCACCGTCCTCGACCACCGCGCGACCACCGTCGGCGGCGCCGATCCGCTGCCCGCCGGGGTGACGGGCCGCCTGGGACGACGAGTCCTGGCCGTGCTCCGCCTGGCGACGGGCTTCATCTTCCTCTGGGCTTTCCTCGACAAGACCTTCGGCCTCGGCTTCTCCACACCGGCCGAGCGCGCCTGGGTGGCCGGCGGCACACCGAGCCAGGGCTTCCTCCTGGGTGACGGAGTCGTCGGGCCGTTGAAGCCGTTCTTCACGGCGATCGCGAGCCCCGCGACCGACGTGCTCCTCCAGCTGGGCATGCTCGGCATCGGAGTCGCGATGATGCTCGGCATCGGCCTGCGCGTCAGCGCTGTGGTGGGGAGCTTCGTGATGGTGCTGATGTACCTCGCCGAGTGGCCCTTCGGCGCGAACGCGGCGTCGACGGACCCGCTGGTCGACTACCACATCGTTTACGCGCTCGCCCTGATCGTGGTCGCCGTGCTCTCGGCGGGCGACACCTGGGGGCTCGGGGACCGCTGGAAGCAGCTTCCCCTCGTTCAGCGCCTCCCCTGGCTCGTCTGACGGGCCGCCCGGCTCCCCCGGCCGGGACAGAGCGAAGGCCCCCTCCGTCAGCCGGAGGGGGCCTTCGACTCGTGCCGCTACTCCGCGGTGCTCAGGCTGGTCGGTGACGGGCGCCGTGCGCGCATCGCGCGGAGAGCCCGGCGGAGGCGGTAGACGGGCCAGCGGAAGAAGGACCGGCCGGTGATCGACTCGACGTCGATGCGGACGAAGTTGTTCTTGTCGTCGTCGTGGAACGCTTCGAGCTGCTGGATGCCGGATTTCTCGATGTCGATGTCGGAGTTCAGCCGATGGGCGTCGCCGTGCAGGACGACGCTCCAGTAGCGCCGGCCCCGGTGCCCGTCGAACTCGAAGGCGACGCGCGAGTGCTGGGTGAGGTCCATCATCTTGCTGCCCGGACCGCTGCGGAAGTAGACCGCTCCGTCGTGGACGAGGAAGTTGACGGGCACGATCGCGGCGCTCGGACCGCGGGTGGAGGGGCGGTGATCGATGACCGCCAGGCGGCCGACGTCGGTCGAACGCGCCAGTCGCCAGCACTCCTCGGTCGACATCTCCTGAAGGGTCGTGTTCTCGCGGATCGTGCGGGCGGCGATCATGCGGACACGGCGGGGTCCGGGACGACGATCACGGGGCGGGAGGCGCCTCGGAGAGTGTCGTGCGCGACGGAGCCGAGCAGGAGGCGCTGGATGCCGTGCCGGGCGGTGGCCCCCACGACGATCTCGAGGGCGTCCTTCCCCAGGCGGCGGAGGACGGTCGCGGGGTCACCGGTCTCGGAGGCGGTGCGCACCGTGAGATCGGGGAACTGCTCTCGGACGGCGGTGACCTCGAGAGCGAGCATGTCGAGGCTGGCCGTTCGGAGCAGGTCGTAGAAGCCCTGGTCGGGCACGAAGCCGGGAACCCAGGCCTGCAGCGGCGTCCAGACGTGGACGAGCGTGAGCGGCTCGTCGAGCTCGGAGGCGTCGCGGGCGGCGAACAGGACGGCCGCGCGCGCGGCGGGCGATCCGTCGATGCCGACGAGGATGCCGCCGTGATGCCCTGACTCGGGGATCGGGATGACGGCGACCGGGGCGGTGGAGCGGGCGGCGAGATCCACCGCGGGCGAGTGCCGGGTGCTGCTCTCGGAGCCGTCGTGATCGTCATGGGTGCCGACGACGATCATCCGGGCGCCGCGGGCGTCCTCGGTGAGCATGTCGACGGGGCGACCGCGACGCAGCGCGGTGGTGACCGCGATGTCCGGCGCCTTCGAGGCGGAGCCGAACGCATCGCGGGCGAGGACGACCTCGCCGTGGGCGGCCTGGATGGTGGCGGCACCGGGGTGCCCGGCGGCGGCATCCGTATCGGAGACGAAGACGGCCAGCACCGGGGTGCCGGAGAGCCTCGCGCGGTGCAGCGCCCAGTCGAGGGCGGCGCGGCTGTGGGAGGAGTCGGAGAGTCCGACGACGATGGGCGCGTTCATGACGCTCGATTCCGCCCCGGTGCCGCGCGGTGCGGCGATGGGGTCCTGCGTCGAGTGTCCGCGGGTGCGCGAGAGACGGGTAGAGGCGAACGTCCCGCCTCCGCGCCGTCGATGGTCAGGGACCAACGGCCCTGGAGCCGCGCACGGGCGGTGCCTAGCGTCGGAAGCAGCCGATCGGCTCCGCCCTGTCACGACTCGAATCGAGAACCCCATGAAAGCCGCACGCTTCCACGGCCCGCACGACATCCGCATCGACGACATCGCCGAGCCCGAGCTGCGCCCGGGAGCCGTCGCCATCGCCGTCGCCTGGTGCGGCATCTGCGGGACCGACCTGCACGAGTATCTCGAGGGCCCGATCTTCATCCCGCCCGCCGGACACCCCCACCCGCTGACGCGCGAGCAGGTGCCGGTCACGATGGGGCACGAGTTCAGCGGCACCGTCACCGCCCTCGGCGACGGAGTCACCGACCTCGAGGTCGGCGCGAACGTCGTCGTCGAGCCCTACTCCGTCTGCGGGCACTGCGCTCCGTGCCTCGCCGGGCACTACAACCTCTGCACGAGCATGGGCTTCATCGGGCTCGCGGGAGGCGGGGGCGGGCTCAGCGAGAAGGTCGTCGTGGACCGGCGCTGGGTTCATCCGATCGGCGACATCCCGCTCGACCAGGCGGCACTGATCGAGCCGCTCGCCGTCGGCCACCACGCCTTCACCCGCAGCGGCGCCCAGCGAGGCGACACCGCGCTCATCGGAGGAGCAGGGCCGATCGGACTCCTGCTCGCCGCGGTCCTCGCGGCGGAAGGCGTCCGGGTCATCATCTCCGAGCCCGGCGCGGCGCGGCAGGCGATGGCACGGGACACCGGAGTCGCCGACGTCGTCATCGATCCGATGACCGAGGACGTCCTGGCGCGCGTGCGCGAGCTGACCGACGGGAACGGCGTGGACGTCGCGTTCGAGTGCACGAGCGTCAACGCCGTCCTCGACCAGCTCATCGACGCCGTGAAGCCCGCCGGTGTGATCGTCAACGTCTCGATCTGGGGCACCCGGGCGAGCATCGACATGCAGAAGCTGGTGCTCAAGGAGATCGACCTCCGCGGCACCATCGCCTACGTCGACGACCACCCCGCGACGATCGCCCTCGTCCAGTCGGGCAAGGTCGACCTCGAGCCCTTCATCACCGCGCGCATCCCGCTGGACCGACTGATCGACGGCGGCTTCGACACTCTCATCGACCACAAGGAGACCGCCGTGAAGATCCTGGTGCGGCCTCGGACGGGTGATGCAGCGTGACAGCCCTCCTCTCGCGCCGAGAAGGCGGTCGATCCCTCGCGTCCGGCTCGTGCCTGCGCAGGGGAAGGGCCGGTGACGCATCGCTCGTCTCGAGGGGCTCGGCCTAGCGGGACGCGGGCGGGCGCAGCTCCGTCTGCAGCACGGCGGCCTGGGTGCGCCGCTCGAGTCCGAGCTTGGCGAGGATGCTCGAGACGTAGTTCTTGATGGTCTTCTCGGCGAGGGAGAGCTCGACTCCGATCTGCCGGTTCGTCAGGCCGTCGGCGATCAGGGCGAGGATCTGCCGTTCGCGCTCGCTGAGACCGGCGAGGCGCGGATCGACCGTGTGCTCGCCGCGCAGGCGCGAAGTGACAGCGGCGACGACCGCCGGATCGAGGAGGACGTCGCCGGCGGCGGCCGCGCGGACGGCGTCGAGGAGGCCCTTGCCGCGGATGTCCTTGAGCACGTAGCCGGAGGCGCCCGCGATGACGGCGGCGTAGAGGGCCTTGTCGTCGTCGTACGCGGTGAGGATCAGGCAGCGGATGCTCGGATCGCGAGAGCGCACGTCGCGGCACACGTCGATCCCGCTGCCGTCGGGAAGCCGAACATCGAGGACGGCGACGTCGGGCCGGAGCGCGAGGATCTCGCGGAGTCCCGACGCGGCGGCACCGCTCTGACCGACGATCTCGAGATCGGGCTCGGAGCCGAGGAGCTCCGCCAGACCGCGGCGCACGATCTCGTGGTCGTCGAGGAGGAAGACCCGGGTCACGGGGTCTCCACGGCGGCGCGGAAGGGGAAGGGGACGCTCCAGCGCACGCGGGTGTCGCCGGGGACGCTCGTGATCGTGAAGGTGCCGCCGCGCGCCTCCGCTCGCCGCTGCAGGTTCGCGAGGCCGCTGCGCCGACCGACGTCGGTGAAGCCGCGGCCGTCGTCGCTGATCTCGAGGACGATCACGCCGTCTGCGGCGGTCAGGTGCAGCGTGATGATGTTCGCCTCGGCGTGCCGAGCGATGTTGGTGAGTGCCTCGCGAGCCACCGCGACCACGTCGTCCGCGAGCTCGCCCGTGACGAGCAGGTCGACGGCGCCCGCGAAGCTGATGTTGGGAGTGCGCACGAGGACGGAGGAGAGCTCGTTGGCCAGGTCGAGGATCCGGTGCCGGACGGTCTCGGCGTCATCGTTGTTCGCGTTCAGGGCGAAGATGACCGTCCGGATGTGGGAGATGCTCTCGTCCAGGCTCGCGACGGCGCGCTCGATCCGCGTCGCCGCGCGACCCGGGGGCAGCGCTCCGGCGGCCTGGTGCAGGTCGAGTCCGGTGGCGAAGAGCTCCTGGATGACGTGGTCGTGCAGGTCACGGGCGATGCGACCGCGGTCCTCGAGCAGCGCCATCCGCTGCTGATCGGCGCGCGCCGACGAGAGCTCCATCGCGACGCTGATGTAGGAGGCGAAGTCGGACACCATCTCGAGGTCCGCCGGCGTGAAGACGGGCCGGCCGGTGCGCCGGGTGACGACGAGCACGCCGAGCGAACGGGAGGCGGCGATCAGGGGTACCGCGAGCACGGGACCGCCGGAGGTCGGCGTCCCTCCGCTCGTGGACGTCGGCAGGTGGTCGAGCACCCGCGGCTGGCCACCCGTGAAGACGCTGCCCGAGACGGAGGAGCGCGCCGGGAGCAGCCGGCCCTGGAACGCCTCCGCCCCGTCGCCGCGGGCCACCCCGACGCGCAGCTGCTCGGGATCCTCCGTGGGGAACACGACTCCGACGAGATCGGCGTCGGAGAGGTCGAGGATACGGGCGGCGACGAGACCGATGACGTCGTCGCCGTCGGCGGCGAGGATCGCCGCGGTCATCTCGGCGGCGGCCTGGGCCCAGCGCTGGCGCCTCCGCGTCTCGGCGAAGAGGCGGGCGTTGTCGATCGCGACTCCGGCCGTCGCGGCGAGCGCGATGACGAGGTGCTCGTCGTTCGAGGTGAACGCGCCGGAGCGGGCGTCGGTGAGGTAGAGGTTGCCGAACACCTGGTCGCGCACGCGGATGGGGACGCCGAGGAAGGAGCGCATCGGGGGGTGCGCGGCCGGGAAACCATGGGCGCGCGCGTCGTCGCCGAGGTCGGCGACGCGGATCGGGTGCGGGTCGCTGATGACCGCGCCGAGGAGGCCGTGGCCCTCCGGCAGGTGCCCGATCGCCTCCACCCGCTCGGGATCCATGCCGACGTGGATGAACTCGTCGAGCGAGCCGTCACTCCCGATCACTCCGATCGCTCCGTACCGGGCATCGACGAGCTCGACGGCGGCGTCGACGATCCGGCGCAGGACCGCGGGGAGGTCGATGTCCTCGACGACGGCGCGGTTCGCGCGGAGGAGGGCACGGAGTCGGCCGGAGGTGCCGTCGGCCCAGGGGATGCCGTCCGGCCCGGTGACAGGCGAGGGGTCGAGATGGGGCACGACTGCTCCGCTCCGCCATCGGTCGGCTGACCTGACTGCGCCCTACCTTCCTCGACTCGGGCGCGATCTGCTAACCGGAGTGGCACATCCGCCGACGATCGGCATCGGCGGGACGTTCGGCCCTGGGCTTCGTGATCGGTCGCGATCAGGCTCGGACGAGGAGGTGAGGCGATGCCAGACACAGTCCTCGTCGGGATCGACGGGTCAGGTCCGAGCGACGCGGCGACGCACTGGGCGATCGAGCGGGCGTCCCGCCTCGGTCTCGCCATGGTCCTGATGCAGGTGACCCAGGGGGTCGAGGGACCCGGAGAAGTGTCCCGCTTCCTCCTCGACCGTGCCGTGATGACCGCCCGATCGCACCCCGGCGTCGGGACGGTCCGCGGAGTCGCGGCCGACGGCGACGCGATGGAGCGCCTCGTCGGTGCCTCCGCCGACGCCGCGATCGTCGTCGTCGGCAGCCACAAGACCGGGTTCCTCCGCGGACGCGTGTTCGGCTCGCAGAGCCTGCGCCTCGTCGCCGGTGCGCTCTGCCCGGTCGCCATCATCCCCGAGCCGTCCGGCCGGGCGAGGCGCGGGGTCGCCGTCGGTGTCGCCGATACTCCGGCGGGCGACCGCGCCGTGCGGTTCGCCGCTGCCGAGGCCGCGGCACTCGGAGAGGAGTTGACTCTGATCCACGGCGACGCGGGCCTCCCTGTCGGCGGCCTCGACGTCGACCTCGCTACTGCACCCGACCATCTGCTCGCGGCGGCACGGGCGTCGGCGATCGCAACGGCTCCGGAGCTGAAGGTGCGGGTGAGGTCGCTGCGGCGCCCGGCGGCCGTAGCGCTCGCCGACGCGGCTCCCACCAGCCTCCTGCTCGTCCTCGCGGCGTCGAGCGGGCAGGGCACCGGCTCACTGGGGAGGACGACGCACGACGTCCTGATGAACCTGGCCGGGCCGACGGTGGTCGTTCCTGCGTAGCGATCGACAGCGCGGAGGGACTCCCGGATCGGCCGGATCGGGAATGTTCCCGCTCCACCGACGCTATACCCCCCGGGGGTATCAACACCCTGCAAGACGATCGGGAGGACGACCATGATCCAGCACGACGTGCAGCACACCCACGAGCACTCGGGCCCTGCGATGAGCGAGCATCATCCAGGCGGGCACGGCGACCACGTCGCGCAGTTCCGGCACCTGTTCTGGATCATGCTCGCGCTGGCGGTGCCGACGGTCGGGTTCAGCGGGATGTTCGCGATGATCCTGGGCTACTCGCTTCCTTGGGCGTGGACCTCCTGGATCTCGCCGGTCCTCGGGACCGTGATGTACCTCTGGGGTGGGCGGCCGTTCCTGCAGGGAGCCGTCTCGGAGCTGCGATCGCGGACTCCGGGGATGATGCTGCTGATCGCCCTCGCGATCACCGTCGCGTTCGCCGCATCGTGGGGCGCGAGCGTGGGACTGCTCGATCACGGGCTCGACTTCTGGTGGGAGCTCGCGCTCCTGATCGTGATCATGCTGCTCGGGCACTGGATCGAGATGCGCTCCCTCGCGCAGACCTCGTCCGCGCTCGAGTCCCTCGCTGCACTCCTGCCCGACGAGGCGGAGCGGCTGCGGGACGGCGCGGCGGAGAGCGTGTCTCCCTCGGCTCTCGTTCGCGGAGACATCGTCATCGTCCGTCCGGGTGGACGGATCCCCGCGGACGGCCGAGTGGTCGAGGGCACCGCCGAGGTGGACGAATCGATGATCACGGGAGAATCGCGCCCCGTGAGTCGCGGCCCGGGCTCCTCCGTCGTCGCAGGCACGGTCTCGACCGACACCGCCCTGCGGGTCGAGGTGACCGCGGTCGGCGACGACACCGCCCTGGCGGGCATCCAGCGCCTGGTGATGCAAGCGCAGAACTCGACCTCGCGCGCCCAGCGGATCGCGGACGTCGCCGCCGGCTGGCTGTTCTGGTTCGCGCTGGGCTCGGGCGTGACCACCGCGCTCGTGTGGAGCCTTCTGGGGAGCCCTGACGACGCCGTCATCCGCACCATCACCGTGCTCGTGATCGCCTGCCCGCACGCGCTGGGTCTCGCGATCCCCCTGGTCGTGTCGATCGCGACGGAGCGGGCGGCGAAGGGCGGAGTGCTGGTGAAGGACCGGCTCGCGCTCGAGAGCATGCGCACCGTCGACACCGTGCTGTTCGACAAGACCGGGACCCTGACCAAGGGCGAGCCGACCGTGTCGGCCGTGCTCGCCGTGGGGTCGCTGAGCGAGGACGATCTTCTCGCGGTCGCGGCAGCGGTCGAGGCGGACAGCGAGCACCCGCTCGCTCGCGCCATCACCTCCGCCGCGAAGGGGCGCGGCCTGGGGGTGCCGGTCGCGTCGGCGTTCGAGGCGTCCACCGCCGTCGGGGTCACCGCGGACGTCGAGGGTCGAACGGTCAGCGTCGGCGGGCCGAGCATGCTTCACGCCCACGGCGCCGCCGCACTCGAGCAGACCCGGAAGTGGGAGGACGAGGGGATGATCATCCTGCACGTGCTGCGGGACGGCGGAGTGGTCGGGGCTCTCGGTCTCGCGGACGAGGTCCGGGAGGAGTCCCGCCAGGCGGTGGAGGCGCTGCACGCCATCGGAGTGCAGGTCGTCATGATCACCGGGGACGCCGAGGCCGTCGCCACGACGGTCGGTGCGGAGCTCGGCATCGACCGGGTCTTCGCCGGGGTGAAGCCCGAGGACAAGGCCGCGAAGGTGTCCGAGCTGCAGAAGGAGGGGCGGCGCGTCGCGATGGTCGGCGACGGAGTGAACGACGCCCCCGCGCTCGCGCAGGCCGACGTCGGCATCGCGATCGGCGCGGGGACGGACGTCGCGATCGCCTCGGCCGGCGTGATCCTCACGTCGGACGATCCCCGCTCGGTCCTGTCGGTGATCGAGCTCTCGCGGGCGAGCTTCGGGAAGATGAAGCAGAACCTGTGGTGGGCGGCCGGCTACAACCTGCTCTCCGTCCCCCTCGCCGCCGGCGTTCTCGCGCCGATCGGGTTCGTCCTGCCGATGTCGGTCGGTGCTCTGCTGATGTCCGCCTCCACGGTGGTCGTCGCGCTGAACGCCCAGCTGCTGCGCCGGCTGGATCTGCGGCCGGCTGCGAGTGCGCGGGCGGCGCTCGCTCGGGGCGGACGCTCGAGGGCACGGTGACGCGGTCGGTCCTTCCTCCACAGATGCGCTCCGGGATCGGGGTGTCCGGTTCCGGCTGGTGAGGTCGGTCTGGTGTCTGCGGTTCCTGATTCGATGCCCGTATGGATCAATCAGGTGGGACCGGGACTGCGGAGGCGCAGCTCGGCGCGGTCGGGTCGCTGACCGAGCTCGCGGCGCTCGCCGGGTTCTCGTCGGCGCAGATGCTGTTCACGCGGGCCACGGCGCTGCACCTCGCTCGTCGCGCGGCCCTCACGATCCCGGACGCGTTCGCGCGCGGCGGCCGCCTCACGCGCAGCGAGTCGCGAGAGCTGGTCGAGAGATCGATCCGTGCCGAGCTCGCGGTCGGACAGGGCATGACGGAGCGGATGGTCCGGCGGAACCTCGAGCTGGCGCAGCTGCTCTTCGACGACCTGCCGCTCACGCGGACGGCGCTCGCCGAGGGACGGTTGCTGTGGGAGGCGGTCGAGGCGATCTGCGACGTCGCAGCCACCCTTCCGGCCACGATCCGTGGTGAGCTCGACGAGCGCGCGATCGACGTCGCGCTGACGAAGAATCCGACGCAACTGCGGACGGCATTGGCGCGGCTGCGGGACGAGCTGCACGACGACCCGCTGGCCGCGCGGCACGCCCGCGCCCGGCAGGACCGCAGCGTCTGGGTGACTCCGAGGATCGACGGGATGGCGACGCTGTCCGCACTGCTGCCGGCCACCACCGCGATGGGCGCCTACGACCGCATCGACCGCATCGCCCGGACACTCCGCAACGGCGACGGCTCGAGCTCTGATGACGAGCGCACGCTCGCGCAACTGCGAGCCGATACCTTCGCCGACCTGCTCTGCGACGGCGACATCGCGGGGACCGCACCGACCGCCGACGAGGGGGACGCACCTCCGACGTTCGTACCGGGAGTGCGCGCCGAGGTGCGGCTGACGCTCGCCGCGAGCACCGCCTCCGGAGCCGACGACGCTCCGGCAGACCTCGACGGGTACGGCCTGATTGCCGCCTCGACGGCCCGCGAGCTGGTCGGGGTCGGCGCCTCGTTCACCCGCGTCCTGACCGACCCCGAGACCGGGATGGTGGCCTCCGTGGGTCGCACCCACCGCGTGCCGCCGCCTCAAATGCGCCTCCACCTGCAACTGCGCGACCAGACCTGCCGCTTTCCGGGCTGCGCGCGACCCGCCTCCACCAGCGAGGCCGACCACACGATCGAGTGGCGCAACGGCGGCGAGACTTCGCTCGAGAATCTCGCCTCGCTCTGCACGAGCCATCATCACGTCCGGCACGGCGACCGCTGGACCTACCGGCTCCATCCGGACGGCACCGCCGAGTGGACCACGCCGACGGGCCGCCGCGTCACCACCCGGCCACCCGAGCTGCCGAGACGACCACCGGGGCCGCGCCCGCGACCACGCTCGGACGACGCGCCGCCGCACTTCTGACACTCGGCGCGCCCTCGGCGAGCCCTCGGCGAGCCCGAGCCATCGGCTCGCCCGCCGGGATTTTTGGAGAGGGACCAGTGCGTCACCTCACTGCAGCCGTGCCGCGCGTTCCGCCGCCCCGTGCTCGTGCGGGCGGACACCGGCGCGGTCGTAGGTCGCGCCCTGCGGGCCGCTCCCGGTCCAGCTCCACTGGGCCACGGAGGGGATGTCCTCGCCGTGCGCGCGGGTGTACGCGCGGGCCTCGAGGCGAGCGTCCTGCATCCGCTGGCGGAAGCCCGCCTCGCGCGCGGCCAGTCCGGGGACGCGATCGAGCACGTCGAGGACGAGCCGGTAGCGGTCGAGGTCGTTCAGCATGACCATGTCGAACGGAGTGGTGGTGGTCCCCTCCTCGATGAAGCCGCGCACGTGCAGGTTCGCGTGCCCGCGCCGGCGGTAGGTGAGCCGGTGGATCAGCCACGGATAGCCGTGGTAAGCGAAGATCACCGGCTTGTCGGTGGTGAAGACGGCGTCGTAGTCGGCGTCGCTCAGCCCGTGGGGATGCTCGCCCTCGCTCTGCAGGCGCATCAGGTCGACGACGTTCACGACCCGCACCTTCAGCGTCGGCACCTCGGCGCGCAGGAGAGCAGCAGCGGCGAGGACCTCGAGTGTCGGGACGTCGCCGGCGCAGGCCAGGACGACATCGGGCTCCTCCCCGGCGATCTCGGAGCCGGCCCAGTCGAAGACGCCGAGACCGCGCGTGCAGTGCTCGATCGCCTGCGGCATCGAGAGCCAGTTCGCCTCCTGTTGCTTCCCGGCGACGACGACGTTGATGTAGTCGACCGAACGGAGGCAGTGATCATAGGTCGAGAGGAGTGTGTTTGCGTCGAACGGCAGATAGACCCGCACGATGCCGGACTTCTTGTTCATCACGTGGTCGATGAAGCCCGGGTCCTGGTGCGAGGTGCCGTTGTGGTCCTGCCGCCAGACGTGTGAGCTGAGCAGATAGTTCAGCGACGAGACGGGCCGGCGCCAGGCGATCGCGCGCGAGGACTTCAGCCACTTGGCGTGCTGGTTGACCATCGAGTCGACGATGTGGACGAAGGCCTCGTAGGAGTTGATGAGCCCGTGGCGGCCGGTGAGCAGGTAGCCCTCGAGCCAGCCCTGGCACTGGTGCTCGCTCAGCATCTCGACGACGCGGCCGGAGCGGGCGAGGTGATTGTCGAAGTCCGCGACGCGCACCTCGGCGTCCCACTGCTTGTCGGTGACCTCGAACACGGCCTGCAGCCGGTTCGACGCGGTCTCGTCGGGCCCGAAGATGCGGAAGTCGTGCGGGTTGGCGACGATGACGTCACGCAGCCACGTGCCGAGGACGGTCGTCGCCGAGCTGGTCGTCGCTCCGGGCGAGGGCACGTCGACGGCGTAGTCGCGGAAGTCGGGCAGGTGCAGGGGCGTCCGCAGCAGTCCGCCGTTGGCGACCGGGTTGGCGCTCATGCGGCGCTCCCCCGCCGGGGCGAGCGCCGTGACGAGAGCCACCGGAGCGCCGGCCTCGTCGAAGAGCTCCTCGGGCCGGTACGAGCGCATCCACTGCTCGAGAACCGCGATGTGCTCAGGTCGCTCGCGGACGTTCGCCAGCGGCACCTGGTGCGAGCGCCAGCTGTCCTCGGCAGGCAGCCCGTCGATGACCGCGGGGCAGGTCCAGCCCTTCGGGGTGCGGAGGATGATCATCGGCCACGCGGGCCGGCCGTCCAGGCGCCCCGACAGCGCGTCGGCCTTGATCACGGCGATCTGGTTCAGCGCCAGGTCCATCGCGGTGGCGAGGCGGCGGTGGACGGCGCGCGGATCCTCGCCGTCGAAGCCCCCGGAGACGAGGTAGGGCGTGTGACCGTAGCCGCGCATCAGCTGCTCGAGCTCACGCTCGGGGATGCGGGCGAGGACGGTCGGGTTGGCGATCTTGTACCCGTTGAGGTGCAGGATCGGCAGGACCACTCCGTCGTGCAGCGGATCGATGAACTTGTTCGAGTGCCAGCTCGTCGCGAGCGGTCCGGTCTCGGCCTCGCCGTCGCCGACGACCGCCGCGACCAGCAGGTCGGGGTTGTCGAACACGGCGCCGTAGGCGTGCGAGAGCGAGTAGCCGAGCTCGCCGCCCTCGTGGATCGACCCGGGCGTCTCGGGGGCGACGTGGCTCGGGATTCCGCCGGGGAACGAGAACTGCCGGAACAGCTTCCGCATGCCGTCGACGCTGCGATCGATGTCGTCGTAGACCTCGCTGTAGGTGCCGTCGAGGTAGGTGTTCGCGACCATGCCCGGCCCGCCGTGTCCCGGTCCGGTGACGAAGATCGCGTTCAGATCGCGGTCGCGGATCACCCTGTTGAGGTGGGCGTAGACGAAGTTGAGCCCCGGGGTCGTCCCCCAGTGACCCAGGAGGCGCGGCTTGATGTGCGCCGGGGCGAGCGGTTCGCGCAGGAGCGGGTTGTCGAGCAGGTAGATCTGCCCGATCGAGAGGTAGTTCGCGGCCCGCCACCAGGCGTCGAGCTCGTCGAGCGACGGGTCGGAGAGGGGCTCCGACGCACGAGAAGGCCACGTGATCGCGGGCAGGTCGAGAACGCTCATGCCGGCACCGCCAGATCGCGTGCGAGGCTGCTGATCGACCGGGTCGCCTCCGGATGCGCGACCACGATGAGGGGGACGTCGAGGTTCAGGATCAGGTCGCGGCTGACGGACCCGAGCAGGAGGCGGCGCCATCCCGTGAGTCCGCGGGTGCCGATCACGATCGTCGACGCCCCGATCGCGGAGAGCGCGTGGGCCGGGTCGCCGCCGACCAGGTGGGCCACGATGTGCACGCCGGAGCCGCTCGTCAGGGCGAGCTGCTCCGCGGAGTGCAGGATCGCGCGGTGATCGGCTTCGAGCGAGCGGATGAACTCGCCGTCGAGGAGGAAGGTGCTGTCGTAGAGGGCCGGCTCGGTCCACGCGTGCACGAGGTGCAGGGTCTCGCGGCGGCGCGAGGCCTCGGCGACCGCGACCACGATCGCCGCGTTCGACGACACAGATCCGTCCACTCCGACCGCGACTCCGGTCAGAGCCGTGTCGACGGTGTGCGGGACGATCGCGATCGGGCCTCGGGCGAGAGCCGGCAGGTGGGCGCCGACAGAGAGACCGAAGCGGAGGCGGGAGCCCTCGCGGTCCTGGGTGCCGACGACCAGGAGGGTGTCGGGATCCGTCAGGCCGGCGAGGGTGTGCAGCACGAAGCCGCGCACGACGCGGCCGTGCACGGCGACGCCGCTGGTGCTACCGACCTGCTCGATCATGCGGGCGACGGCACGCTTGTCGACCGCGACCGACTCCGCGGCGGCCTCCGAGCCGGGGATGACGGCGGACTCGTCGGCGATCACGACCACCTCGATGCTGCCGGAGGTCTGGCGGGCCAGCGCCCACTCGACCGCGGACCGGGAAGGCTCGTCGCCGCCCCAGGCGACGACGGTCCGAGTGGGAGGCTGCGGCAGCGTCGCAGGCTTCGGGGCGACCGGCTTCGGCTTCGCCGAGCGGCTCTTCCGGCCGATGATCACGGTGGGGACGCCGAGGTTCACCAGGAGGTCGTGACCGACGGAGCCGATCAGCATCCGCTCGAGGCCGGAGACGCCTCCGTCGCCGACGACGAGCAGCGCACGACCGGGAGCGGCCTCGAGGAGCGACCGGGCGGCGACTCCGTCGACCTCGTAGCCCTCCACGGTGAGCCCCGGGTGCAGCCTTCGCGCCTCGGCGACGGCATCGGCGAGGAGCTCCGCGTGCTGCGTCGCCACCTCCTGGAAGAGGACGCCCGGCGGGACGCGGTCGTTCCAGAGGTAGGGCGTGCGCCAGGCGTGCAGCACATGGAGCGTCTGCCGGGCGCGCGCGGCCCAGCCGGCCGCGAACTCGAGGGCGGCGCGTGCGTCGTCGGAGTCGTCGACCCCGACGAGTACGCCGGTCCCGTCGCTCGGAGCGTCCTCGGTGATGATCGCGACGGGCCCGGTCGCCTTCGCGGTGAGGCGGGCGCCGACGCTCCAGCCACCGCGCAGCGGGAGGAGGGCACGCCGACGGTCGCCGACGACGAGCAGAGTTCCGGGGCCGGAGAGGCGTGCCAGTTGCTCGACGGGGTGACCGGTGAGCACGCGGGTGTCCACGACGGCGCCCGGGTGCGCCCGCTCCGCGTCGGCGGCAGCGGTCTCGACCGAGACGGCTCCGTCCGCGCGAGGGTCAGCGCTGAAGTCGCTCCCACTGAACCGGTCGAGACCGTCGACGACCTCGACGAGGAGGAGCGGCTGAGCCTTCTGCGACTGGGCGTTCTGCGCCAGGGCCCACGAGAGAGCGCGTCGCGCCGAAGCGGACCCGTCCCATCCGACGACGAGCTGTGCATTCATCAGGCATCCTCTGCTGGCAGCCGGATCCGGCTCCCTCGAGGGTCGCCCGCGGCGACGGGCGCGGACAGGGCCGAAGGTCCCGGGGTCAGGCGGTGCCGTGCACGGGGAGCTCCACGTCGAGCCGGCGCAGGATCGCGCACATCTCGTCGAGCAGCACGGCCTGGTTGCGATTGATGTCGAGCAGCACCTCGATGTCGGCCCTCGCGGTGAGGTCGGTGTCGAAGTCGTGCTGCGAGAGGGCCGCGGCGATCCCGTCCTGCCGCTTCGCCGCGATGAGCAGGATCGCGCCCTGCAGCCCGGCGAGCATGCTCAGGAACAGGTTCAGCAGGATGAACGGATAGGCGTCCCATCCGCTCGAGAACGAGTTGATCGCCGCCCACACGAGCATGAAGGCGATGAAGCCGAAGACGAACCGCCAGCTGCCCATCGAGTTGCGGAGCACATCGGCCGCACGCTCGCCGAAGGTCAGCGACCGGCTGTGCTGCTGGTGCCAGGTGAAGTGGAGGGGCGTGCGATGCGGGCTCGTCATCGGGCGAGCGTACGTCGGCGCGGGACCGCGGCGGTGGTTCGAGCGATACGGGACCAACGGCCCTGGCCCGGGGGGCAGGGCGCGCGCACTGTGGAGGCGACGGCCCTCGCCGCCCCTCACCGGAAGGCACCGCCGTGCGCGCACTCGTCGTCTACGAGACCCAGTTCGGCAACACCCGCTTCATCGCCGAGGCGATCGGGCGCGGTCTGGCCGAGACGCTCGAGGTCGAGGTGGTCAGCGTCCACGCGGCGCGGCGGCTCGAGGGCGTGGACCTCCTCGTCGTCGGTGGACCGACCCACGTGCACGGCATCTCGTCCGCCCGCACCCGCGCCGAGGCGCAGAAGTGGGCGGCGAACGCGCGTCGCGGTCTGCGTCTCGACAGCGAAGCGGGCGGCCTGGGAGTCCGCGAGTGGCTGGACGCCCTGCCGCCGTTCACCGCGATGGCCGCGTCGTTCGACACCCGCACCGACATCCCCCGCATCCTCACCGGCGCCGCGTCCGATCACATCGATCAGCGCCTGGCCGGTCACGGACTGCGCTCCATCACCGCCCCGATGAGCTTCCTCGTCGACACGGGCAGCAACCTGGAGCACACCGAACTCGACCGGGCCCGCGCCTGGGGATCGCTCCTCGGGTACACCGCGCGCGCCACCGCCGCGGTCGACGCGCTCGCCGTTCACTGACCCGCCGACCTCGAAGGAGACCGCCATGACCACACTCGTCGCCTGGGCCGGCACCACCGCCGCCCTCACCGCACTCGACTGGGCGATCACCCGCGAGTACCTGCTCGACCATCACGTCATCCTCTGCCACGTCGCCGCCCCGGCCGACGAGCGCGCCATCTCGAAGGCCGCACTCGACGAGCTCGCCGCGACGCTGCAGCAGGACCGCGCAGGCATCCGCTTCAGCGCGGAGCTGCTGCACGGCGACCCGGTCGAGCAGCTCGAGCGCCGCTGCCGCCAGGACGGCACGCTCCTCGTCGTCGGAACGGACACCCGCAATGAGCACTCCGGGCGATTCGAGAACTCCCTCGGGATGAGGATCACCCAGCGCGGCGAGATCGCGGTGGTCATCGTCCCGATCGACGCCCGGCACGGTGCGGCGCAGGTCGTGGTCGGTGTCAACGGATCCTCCGCGTCGCTCGCTGCGCTCGAGTTCGCCGCGGCCGAAGCCGACCGCCGCCGCGAGACCCTCCTCGTGGTCCGCAGCTGGCACCTCCCGGCCGTCGAGGAGGACTCGGCCGACAGGCCCGCCGGCCGGGTCGCCCACGAGCTCGAGGATCACCGCCTCAGGGTCCTCGACGCGGTCGCTCCGGTCCGCGAGCAGTTCCCCCGCCTTCGAGTGGAGTTGCGCTTCGCGCACGGAGACACGGTGCAGGGACTCCTCGCCTCGGCGAGCGACGCCGGTCTCCTCGTCCTCGGGACGGACGCCTCGGCTCTGCGCCGAGCGGGCGAGCGCATCGGGCACGCACTGGTGCTGACGACCCACACCGCGCTCGCGGTGATCCCCCCTCACCCGATCCGTCCGCTCCTCGCGGCGGCATCGCCCGGCCGGAGCGTCGACCAGTGAAGCTCTCGTCGGACGTCCTGTTCGTCACCCGGCTCGAGGGCCCCTCACCCTGGTGACCGGCGCGCTACTCCGGGACCGCGGGCCCCTTGCGGTGGTGATCGAAGACGATGCTGGTGCGCGTCGAGGCGACAGCCGGGTGCGCCGACAGGTTCGAGACGACGAAGTCGCGCACGTCGTTCGAGTCGCGGACGGCGACGTGGATGATGAAGTCCTCGGAGCCGCCCAGGAAGAACAGCTGCACGACCTCGGGCAGGGCGCGGACCTCGTCGGCGAAGCGGGTGATCGCCTGCCGCTGGCCGACGCGGATGCCGACGCTGATCAGCGCCTGCAGGGTGAGTCCGAGGGCGGCCGGGTCGAGCTCGGCGGTGAAGCCGGTGATGATCCCGCGGTCGACCAGGGAGCGCACGCGCGAGACGCACGTCGACGGGGCGATGCCTGCCTGCTCGGCGAGACGGCTGTTGGGCGTGCGCGCGTCGGCGCGGAGCAGGCGCACCAGCGTGCGGTCGACCGTGTCGAGGTCGCCGAGGTCGTGCAGATCCTTCGCTCTCACGTGCGTCTCCTGCTCCTCATCCGACGATCCTGCGGAAGAAGGCGCAGGATCCACCGATCCTGCGGAATGTCATGCGCCGGAAACACGATCTTCGCACGATAGGGGCAGTGCCGGCGCAGGATCGGCGACGAACGGCGGATCGCGAGATCGACCACCGCAGGGCGGGTCGCGAAGACAAGGAGGCGTCATGCGCATCGGCATCCCCACCGAGATCAAGAACAACGAGAACCGGGTCGCCGCGACACCGGCCGGCGTGCACGAGCTGGTCCGTGGCGGACACGAGGTGCTCGTGCAGTCGGGCGCGGGCGTGGGCTCCCGCCTGTCGGACGAGGACTTCGCCACCGCCGGCGCGCGGATCGCGGCCGACGCCGACGAGGTCTGGGCCGAGGCCGACCTGATCCTGAAGGTCAAGGAGCCGATCGAGGCCGAGTACCCGCGCATGCGCTCGGGCCAGGTGCTCTTCACCTACCTGCACCTCGCCGCCTCTCGCCCCTGCACGGAGGCGCTGCTCGCCGCGGGCACCACCGCGATCGCCTACGAGACGGTCCAGCTGCCCAACCGCCAGCTCCCCCTCCTCTCCCCCATGAGCGAGGTCGCCGGGCGTCTCTCGATCACCGTCGGCGCCTACCACCTCATGCGCGCGGCGGGCGGCCGCGGCACCCTGCTCGGAGGTGTGCCCGGCACTCCCAAGGCGAAGGTCGTCGTGATCGGCGGAGGCGTCGCGGGCGAGCACGCCGCAGCGAACGCGCTCGGGATGGGCGCCGACGTGACGATCGTCGACCTCTCGATCCCCCGCCTCCGCGAGCTCGAGAACCGCTTCGACGGCCGGATCCAGACCCGCGCCTCCTCGACCTACGAGATCGCCGCGCAGATGGCGGAGGCCGACCTCGTGATCGGCTCGGTGCTCATCCCCGGTGCGAAGGCGCCCAAGCTCGTCACCGACGAGATGGTCGCGACGATGAAGGCCGGCTCGGTGCTCGTCGACATCGCGATCGACCAGGGCGGCTGCTTCGAGGGCTCGCGCCCGACCACGCACGACGACCCGGTCTTCGCCGTGCACGACAGCGTCTACTACTGCGTCGCGAACATGCCCGGTGCGGTGCCCGAGACCTCGACGCGCGCTCTCACCAATGCGACGCTGCCCTACGTGGTGGCGCTCGCGGACCGCGGCTGGAAGGCCGCGCTCGCGGCAGACCCCGCGCTCGCGAAGGGGCTGAGCACGCACGACGGGCAGGTCGTCAACGCGGCCGTCGCGGAGGCGTTCGGGATGCCGGTCGCCGACCTCGGAGCACTGCTCTCGTAGGCCCGCCAGCCGGACCGATCAGCTCAGGCCGAGAGCGTCGATGATCTCGGCGATCTCGTCGTCGGGCGCCCGGCCGACGTCGACGGTGAGGTGGCGCTCGTCAGCGCCCAGCGGCTCCAGCGCCTCGAACTGGGAGTCGAGGAGCGCCGGGGGCATGAAGTGGTCCAGGCGGGAGGCGAGGCGACCCGCCACAGTGGCGCGCGACCCGGCGAGGTGCACGAAGACCAGGTCCTCGCGACGGAGGACGTCTCGATAGCGGCGGCGCAGTGCCGAGCAGGTGACCACGACCGAGGCGCCGGAGCGGATCCGCTGGTCGACCTCGTCGGCGAGCGCGGCGAGCCACGGAGCGCGATCGTCGTCGGTCAGCGGGATGCCGGCCGCCATCTTCTCGACATTGGCGAGCGGATGCACGTCGTCACCCTCGAGGAAGCTCCAGCCGAGTCGGCCGGCGAGGAGCGCGGCGACCGTCGACTTGCCGCTTCCGGAGACACCCATCACGACGACGGCGCGGACGGGGACGGCGGACTGGTCGATCATCGGCGCTCCGGGTTCAGCTGGATCAGGTGGGACGTATCGGGGGTGCGCCTCCACTATGACGGATCCACCGCGCGCCGCCCGCCGCCCTCCACTCGCCGCCCGCCACCGTGCGAGTTGCCGATCGGGCGACGGAAGCGCACAGTGGAGGAATGGTCGAGGGATACTCCTCCGCGCAGGTGCGGGCCGCCGAGGCGCCTCATCTGGCGCGGCGCGAGCCGCTGATGCAGAGGGCGGCGCGTGGCCTCGCGCGCGAGCTGCGGGCGGCGCTCGCGGCCCGGCCCGCACGCCGCGGTGCAGGCAGCCTCCTGGTGCTGGTGGGCCCGGGCAACAACGGCGGCGACGCTCTGTACGCGGCCGCCGAGATGGCCGCCTCCGGGAGCGATGTGACGCTGGTGATGACCGGCGAGCGGGCACACCCGCGCGGGCTGGCCGTCGCTCTCGACGAGGGCTGCGGCACGGTCAGCGCCGGCGACGCGAACGCCCTCGCGGCGGCGGTCGCCCGGGCCGACGTCGTCGTCGACGGGATCCTCGGCATCGGCACGGCGGCTCCCGCTCTGCGTGGCCGGGCGCGGGAGGTGGTCGCCGTGGTCATGGATTTCGTCGCCCGACGCGAGTCGCCGCCGACCGTCGTCGCCGTCGACCTGCCGAGCGGGATCGGCCCCGACGACGGCTCCGTGCCCGATCCGACCGTCCTGCGCGCGGATACCACCGTCACGTTCGGCGCGATCAAGGCGGGGCTGCTGCTGCCGCCCGGCGCGTCCTATGCGGGGCGGATCCGGCTGGTCGATCTCGGGCTCGGACCCGATCTGGCGGACGTCGAACCGCTCGTCACGCTCTGACGCTCAGTGCCGCGCCCCGTCAGGCGCCGCGGGCGAGCAGGCCCGACTTCTCGGGGTGCTGCTCGAACCACTGCCCGACATACCAGCACATCGGCACCACGGAACGCCCGCCCGAGGACTCGATGTCGTCGACCGCGAAGGCGACCAGCTCGCCCGCGAGCCCTCGACCGCGGAACGGCGGCGAGGTGAACGAGCGGACGAGCGACACGCTCTCGTCGTTCTCCCGGAAATCGAGGACGCCCACCAGCGCCCCGTCGAGATGCAGCTCGTAGCGCGACGCGTCGTCCGCCCGGCGGAACTCCTTGGCCATACCCCCAGCGTAGAACCGCGCCGGCTCAGCTGGGCCCGGGGCGTCAGACTCCGTCGAGCAGATCGCCGTCGACGTAGTACCAGCGGCCGTCCTCCCGGAGGAACCGGCTGCGCTCGTGCACGAGGCCGGCACCCTCCGCGGACCGGTAGGACGCGCGGAACTCGACCAGACCCTCGTCGTCGTCCTCGCCTCCGAACGCGGTGTCGACGATCTGCAGTCGCCGCCAGCGCACGTCGTCGGCGAGGTCGACCCGGGGCGGCCGGGTCGAGGGGTGCCAGCTCGCGAGGAGGTAGGGGGCGCTGCCGAGCACGTTGGCGCTGTAGCGGCTGCGCATCAGGCGCTCCGCGGTCGGCGACGGAGTCTCGCCGAGGTGCGCGGGGCGGCAGCAGTCGGCGTAGTGGCTGCGGCTTCCGCAGGGGCAGGCGTCGGCGGGGTGCATCCGGTCAGTGTGGCAGGAGTCACTGCGGCGGGCGCGCGGCCCGCAGCAGGGCCACGGTGAGCAGCTCCCCCGTGGGCCCGGCGCCCACCGCGTGCACCGAGAAGCGGACGGGTCCGTCGCGTCCGGGCTCCGGCTCGATCGCGAAGTCGAGCTCGACGACTCCGTCGCTCTCGCGACGACCGACCGGCTCGCCGAGCGGGCGGTCGTCGATCCGGAACTCGTGCTCGCCGGCCGCACTCCGCAGCCGCACCCGGAGGATCGCGGCGAGCTGCTCGGGATCGGTCAGCGTGTAGCCGAACCAGCCGTCGGGCCCCTGCGCGCTCCGCCAGTGCCCCCCACCTGAGCCGCCGGCGCGGGAGGCGTGCCCGGCGAACGCGTGGTCGGACTCGGGCTGCTGCTCCCCCGCGGCGACGGAGTCGATCACGGCAGCGTCGTCCGCGGCGATCCGGTCGACCTCGGCGAGCTCGGCCCGGCGTACCGCCGCCTCCGTCCCGGTCGGCCAGTAGACCGTGTAGCGGGCGTCGTGGATCCGCGCGAACGGCTCGAGGAGCACCGGACCGGAGTCGGTCTCGAGGGTCGCGGTCAGCGCGCGGCGGTCGAGCACGGAGACCGCGTCGAGCGGATCCGCCGCCGTCACGATCGGAGTCGCGGCGAGGTCGCGGAGGGGGCCCGCCGCGACGTGCCCCATCCGCTCGCCGCCCGCGCGCAGTCCGTCGAGATCGTCGGAGTCGGCGCGCGCAGCGAGGACGATCGGGCCGATCGAGAAGGCCGACCACGCGGATGCGTCGGGCAGCGCCTCCGCTCGCAGCCCGAGACCGAGACGGACGCGGATCTCGTGCCGACCGGGAGCGAGGGGCGCCGTGGTGACGAAGCCGATCTCCGCCTCCTCGACCGGGAGGCTCACCTCGAACGACTCGGCCCAGGAGGGACGCCGCAGCCGGACGCGGCCCGCGCGCTCGAGCTCGACCGTGACGAGCACCTCGTCGGAGGCGGGGAAGCCGGTCTCGATCCGCGCCCGGACGCCGTGCTCGGCGGAGTCGAGGGCCGAGGGGAGGTAGAGGCCGATCACCAGATCGTCGCCGTCGTGCGCGTAGGCCGACTCGCCGTAGCGTGCGTGGTTCTCGAGCCCCGAGCCGACGCAGCACCACATCGACTCCTGCGCGCTGGAGTAGACGCGGTAGTGGGCGGGCCGCAGCGACGTGAAGTACACGAAGCCGCCATCGGGATGCTGTGTCGAGAGGATGTGGTTGTAGAGCGCCCGCTCGATGTAGTCGAGGTAGCGCGCGTCTCCGCTCTGCTCGAAGAGGCTGCCGCTCAGCTCGATCATGTTGGAGGTGTTGCAGCTCTCGGGCCCCTCGCGGTCGGTCACCATCGGCGCGAAGTCGGCGGCGCGGTGGAAGTGCTCACGCACGCTGTTGCCGCCGATCGCCACCGTGCGCCCGCGCGTCACGGTCTCCCAGAAGAAGCGCGCGGCCGGCAGCAGCTCGCCGGCGAGACGGGCGTAGCCGATCACCTTCGGGATCTGGGTGTTCGCGTGGAGTCCGTCGAGCTCGTCGCGCCCGGCGAGCAGGGGGTCCAGCAGCGCGCGATGCGAGAAGCGGAGTGCCTCGGCGCGGTAGGCGGCGGCGCACGACGGGTCCTCGACCGCGTCGGCGAGCTCGGCGAGCGCGTCGTTCATGCCGCCGAACTCGGCGTGCAGCATCGCCTCGAAGGCGGCGTCGTCGAGCCCGGCGGAGGCGCCGAGCCACCAGTCCGCGAGGCGCACGGCCATCGCGAGCGCCCGCTCCGAGCCTCCGTGCCGCGCCGCGTCGAGCAGCCCGGCGAGCGTCTTGTGCAGGTTGTAGAGCGGCACCCAGCGCTCGTTGAGGCTGAAGAGGTCGGCGTCGACCTCGCCGCGCGAGAGCTCCTCCCCCAGCGCCCGCCCACCGGGGATGCCGCCGAGATAGCCGGTGCCGACCGCGTTCTGGGCGCGCTCGAACCCGTCGAGGAGGCGCTCCATCCGCTCGCGTGCCACCGGGTCGCCCGTCGCGGCCAGCATCAGTGCGGTGGCCGAGAGCGCGTGGCCCGCGATGTGGCCGTCGAGGCCTCCCGACTCCCAGTTGCCGTAGCCCTCGGCCGTCGGCAGTCCCGCCTCGCGGAGGAACGGCGCGAGTAGCCGGTCGGGGTCGAGCTCGAGCAGGTAGCGCAGCCCCGTCGCCTGCGCGTCGGCGAACTCGCCCGGGAGCAGGCGGACGGAGTCGAGCGGGAAGCGGCGGAGCATGCGGGGTGAGACCTTTCAGCCCTTGACGGCGCCCGCGACGAGCCCGCGGACGTAGTACTTCTGGATGGCGGCGTAGAGCAGGAGGCAGGGCAGCATCAGCAGCACGGCGCCGGCGATGACGTAGCCGAAGTCGGTCTGACCGAAGGCTCCGGACGAGATGTTCTGGATCGCGACGGGCAGCGTGAAGAGCTCCTGCCGGGTGAGGAAGGTCAGCGCGCCGAGGAAGTCGCTCCATGCACCGAGGAACGCGAAGAGGAACACCGTCGCGACGCCCGGCACGATCATCGGCCGGAGCACCGAGAACAGGATGCGGAACGGCCCCGCCCCGTCGATGCGGGCCGCCTCCGAGACCTCCCTCGGGATCTGCGCGAACGAGTTGCGCATCAGGAACACCCCGAACGGCAGGTTGAAGGTCAGGTAGAACAGGATGATGCCCAGGTGCGTGTCGGTGAGTCCGAGAGCGTTCATCTCGAGGAACAGCGGCGTCAGCACCGCCTGGAACGGCACCATCATCGTCAGCAGGATGAGCCCGAAGGCGACGTTCGAGCCGCGGAACGGGAACAGGACGAGCGCGTAGGCCGCGAACGTGGTCACCACGACGCTGAGCACCGCCGTGCCGAGGGCGATGATCAGCGAGTTGACGACGTAGGTACCCGCGCCGATCGAGCCGAGCAGCCCGATGTAGTTGTCGAGAGTCAGGTTCGCGAACGACTGCTCGGCGGCGGGCGCGGTGATCTGGGCGCCCGGCTGGAACGAGCGGAGGATCGACCAGGCGACCGGGGCGACGAACGCCACCGAGACGACGACTCCGAGGACGACGTAGAGGGCGGTGCGCACGCGCTGGGCGGGCGTCGTGGGGCGGCGGGGCGCCGCGGTGAGGGTGGTGGTCACGGTTCTCTCCTTCGAGACGCGGCGCGGTCAGTCGTCCCGCATGACGCGGAACTGGATCAGGGTGAGGACGGCGGCGATCACGACGACCACGAACGAGAGCGCGGTGGCGTAGCCGACCTGCAGATCGCCGAACGCCTTGTTGTAGACGTAGAGCATCACGGTCAGCGTCCCGGTGCCGGGGCCGCCGCCGGTGATGATGTAGAACTGCGTGAACGACAGGATCGCGCCGACGAAGCCGAGCACGCTCAGGAGCCCGAGGTAGCGCTTCACGAGCGGGACCGTCACCAGGAACTCCTGCTTCCACCGCCCCGCGCCGTCGATCGCGGCCGACTCGTAGAGGGCCTCGTCGATGCCCTGCATGCCCGACATCAGGATGATCATCGTGAAGCCGGAGCCGACGTAGGCGCCGAGCAGGACGATCAGAGTCGTCGCGCTGGTCGCGTCGAGAAGCCAGGCGGTCGGCTCGCTCGTGATGCCGAGGGTCGTCAGCACCTGATCGAGCGCGCCGCTGTCGGGGCGGAACTCGAGCAGCGCCACGAAGCTCAGCGAGGTGATGCCGATCACGTACGGCACGAAGACCGCGGTCCGGATGATCCCGGCGCCCCGGCGGTTGGAGCGGACCAGGACCGCGAGCAGGTACCCCACGACGATGCCGAGGACGGTCGAGACGACCGCGAAGCCGAGCGTGTAGAGCACCGAGGCCCAGAACGTGGTGTCGGCGAAGGCGGTCGCGTAGTTGTCGGCCCCCACGAAGTCGACGGAGCCGACCAGCGGCCAGTTCGTGACCGAGATCACGATCGCGAAGATCAGCGGCACGACGACGAAGACGACGACGAGGACCAGCGCGGGCAGGATCATCAGGAGACCGGTGCGGGCGTCCTTCGAGCCGAGTCGTCCCCGGCGCGGGGTGGAAGGGCGCAGGGCGGCGGATCGGAGTGCGGTGGCGCTCATGCCTGATTCACCTCGAGGACGCGGGCCGTCTCCTCCTGGCCGCGGTCGAGGACCGCGGTGAGGTCCTCGTCGCCGAAGACCGCTCCGCGGAACATCGCGAGCCACGGGGACTGCACGGTGTTGGTGAGCTGGGTGTACAGGGTGGTGGGAGCGGCGAAGCCCTCGTTCATCCGCTCCATCCCCGGCACCATCAGCGGGAAGCGCTCGGGGAAGTCGGTGTCGAGGACGTCGCTGCGGACGGGGTACCAGCCGAGGGCGGCGAGCTCGGACTGCTGCTCGAGCTCGGTGACGAACCGCATGAAGTCCCAGGCGGCCTCGGGGTTGCGGGCCCCGCGCGGGATCGAGAGCACGGCGCCTCCCGAGAACTGCGAGACGCCCCCATCGGGGCCGGGGAACGCGCTGACGCCGAGATCGGCGAGGAACTCCGGCGTCGCACCGCCCACGATGAGGTCGTAGGAGCCGGGGAAGAGGCCGACGGTGCCGTCGAGGAAGTCCTTGCCCCATGCGGCACCGCTGTCGGCCGAGGCGCCCGGCTGGGCGAGCCCCTCCTGCTCGAACGTACGGTAGAGCTCGAGAGTGCGGCGCAGGGCGTCGTTGCCGGTCACGGTCGCACGCTGGCGGCCGACCTCGCCGTCGTAGAACGGACTGTCATCGGCCCAGAAGTGCGGCTGGATCACGTAGCCGAGGATGCCCGCGGAGTTGCCGGTGAAGGTGACCCCCGAGACACCGTCGAGGCGCTGCAGGGCTCGGGCGTGGGCCAGGTACTCATCGAAGTCCACGGGTCCCCGCTCGGGGTCGAGACCCGCCTGCTCGTAGAGCGACTTGCTCCAGAAGAGCTGCGACACGTTCGACAGCGCGGGCAGCCCGTACTTCCTACCGCCGTAGGAGGCGACGTCGACGAGCGGCTGGTTCAGCTGCGCCGCGTAGGGCAGGGCGTCGATCAGCGGAGTGAGGTCGGTGAGCGCCTCGCGGGAGCTGAAGACGGGGGTCGTGACCGAGTCGGGAGCGACGACATCCGGCACCGCGTCGGCGCGGATCGCCGTGGCCAGCTTCGTGACCATCTGCCCCTCGGGCAGCACGGTCAGCTCGACCCGCACCGCGCTCTGGGCGGCGTGGTACTTCTCGACGATCAGCTGAGCGGGCGCGAACGCGACGCTGCGGCACCAGAAGCGGATGACGCCCGTCGGATTCGCGGCGAAGGACGCGGAGGACACGTCGGCCTCGGGGAGCACGGCGGAGCAGCCGGCGAGCCCGAGGACGCTCGCGAGGCCGGCACCGCCCAGGGCGAGTGCGCGACGCCGCGAGACGTCGGGGAGGAGCAGAGGAGAGTGCATCGTCGATCCCTCATCGGTCGGTGGTGCGGAGTGGTCGGATTCAGGTGGAGTCGCGGACGATCAGCTGGCAGGGGTGGGCGTCGATGCCCGGTCGGGCGCGGCCCTCGATGGCCTCGAGGGCGCGGGCACCCGCGGCGCGGCCGAGCTCCTCGAGGTTCATGTCGATGGTGGTGAGGGCCGGGCGCGCATTGAGCGCCGCCGCGGCCCAGTTGTCGAAGCCGACGATCGAGACGTCGTGCGGCACGACGACGCCGGCCTCGCGGAGTCCGTCCGAGACTCCGCGGGCGATCTCGTCGCTGCCGCAGAGCACAGCGTCGATCGGCTCGACGCGCTGGCGCAGCATCTGCGCCGCCTGACGGCCCCAGGTCTCGGTCCAGGTGCCGTAGAGCGAGCGGTCGCCGACCAGGCGCAGGCCGAACGAGGGCGCGTGCTCCTGCACGGCCTCGGCGCGGATCCGGGCGGAGTAGTCGAGGCGGGGGCCGGCCACGTAGGCGACGTCGCGTCGGCCGAGCGCGGCGACGTGCTCGAGGGCGAGGAGGATGCCCTGCGTCTGGTCGACGACGACGGACATGTCGGCGGGGTCGTCGGAGGAGCCCATCACGTAGACGATCGGCACACTGCTGGCGGGCAGTGCAGGACGCGGACCGGTGAGGTTGGTCATGATGACGATCGCGTCGACTCCGCGGGCCGCGAGGATCTCGACGCAGTGCCGCTCGCGCACGCGGTCGCCGCGGGAGTTGCTGAGCAGCACCGAGGCCTGCTCGGCGGGGAACGCGTCCTCGAGCCCCCACATCACGGGGATGCTGAAGCGGCCGATGTCGTCGGAGGTGACGAGGCCGATCGTGAGCAGACGCTGCTCGGTCGGCGGGCCGTGCGCGGCGGTGGGCAGCGCGAAGCCGAGTTCTCGGGCGGCGGCGAGGATGCGGTCGCGGGTGTCCTCGCGGAGCTGCCCGCGGTTGTTGAGCGCCTTCGAGACGGTACCGACCGAGACGCCGGTCGCGCTGGCGACGTCGCTGAGCGTGACGCGGCGGGCGGGGAAGCTCACGGGTGGCGTCCTCTCGTCTTCGAGTCCGGCGGGTCGGAGGTGATCCCCGCGGTGCGCCCCACGGTAGCTTGCGGCAATTTGCCGCGTCAAGGAAAGGTTTGCCGGATGTTGCGGAGGCGCCGGGTACTCCTTGCCAGGAGGTGTGCATCGCCTCCGCGTCGGGGCGAGCGTGTTGCGATGCGGGCCGGATCTCGGCATCGTGGCCCGCTCATCGACCCCCGACGGAAGGAACGACCCGATGCTCACTCTCACCGACAGCGCCAGCACGATCGTCACGACCATCACGAGCCAGACCGATACCCCCGCCGAGGGCGGGCTCCGCATCAGCGGCGACGACCTCGACGCCCGCAACTTCGCCGTCGCCGTCGCGGCGGCGCCCGAGACGACCGATGCCGTCGTCGAGCAGGGCGGCGCGCGCGTGTTCCTCGACGTGGCCGCCTCCGTCGCCCTCGAGGACAAGGTGCTCGACGCACAGGTCGACGACTCGGGCGCGGTGAGCTTCGGCGTCACTCCGCAGAGCTGACACCCGGACGACGACCGAGGCCGCTCTCCCACGAGGGGAGGGCGGCCTCGGTGTTCCCGACCGGGTCAGCTCAGGACAGCACGTCGCGCGTGGTGAAGCGGCCGATCGCGAGCGATCCGAAGACGAGCACGTACGCCAGCTGCAGGAGCGCGTTCTCGCCGAGCGAGCCCCACGCGATCGGGTCGCGGAGCAGATCGGCGAAGTCGAACCAGCGGTCGGTGAACAGGAACGGGTGCAGCGCGTCGAGCTGCGAGAGCGAGCCGACGATCTGCGCGGCGATCGACACGACGACCGTCGCGGCCATCGCTCCGACGGGCACGTCGGTGAGGGTCGAGATGAAGAGGCCGATCGCGGCGAGGCCGACCAGTGACAGCGCCGCGTAGACCGCGATCGCCAGCGCCCGGGCGATCGCGTCGCCGAGGGGCACGGTGCTGCCGGACAGCAGGGTGACCGGGCCGGCCGGAAACAGGGCGAGACCGATCAGGATGCCCACCACCATCACGGTCAGCGCCGCGGCGAGGCAGAACGCGACCGACGCCGCGAACTTGACCGCGAGCAGCCGCGTCCGGCCCACGGGGGTGACGAGCAGGTAGCGGAGCGTGCCGAGCGACGCCTCCCCCGCGATCGCGTCGCCCGCGACGACGCCGATCGTCAGCGGCAGGAACAGCGGCACCGCGACCGTGATCGCCGCGAAGCCGACGAAGAGCCCGTTGCCGGCGATCGCGCCGACGAAGGAGGGCCCGCCCCCCTCGCTGCCCGACAGGCGGACCGCGACGGCGAGCAGGATCGGGATCGCAGCGAGGGCCGCCAGCAGGGCCCAGGTGCGCCGGCGGCGGAAGAGCAGGGCGAGCTCGGAGGCGAGCAGCGCGCCGACACCCCCGCGGCGGCGGCTCACGTCAGCGTTCGACATCGAAGCCCTCCCCCGTCAGTTCGACGAAGCGCTCCTCGAGCGAGGGCCTGCGGACCGCGAAGCCGCGGACGCGGACCTTTGCGGCGACGAGCGCTGCGACGAGCGCCTCCGGTGCCGTGCCCGCGGGAAGCGCGGCGACGACCAGCGGTGGATCGGTGGGATGGGCGGCCGGCGAGACCCGCGGCGCGAGTCCGCGGGCGGCGAGCTCGCCCAGTGCCCGCTCGGGGTCGGGGGTGAGCAGCTCGACCGACGCCGCGTCGCCGCGCAGCTCGTCGAGTCCGCCCTGCGCGACGAGACGGCCCGTGCGCATCACCGCGGCGTGGGTGCAGAGCTGCTCGATCTCGGCCAGCAGGTGGCTCGAGACGAGCACGGTGGTGCCGTCCTCGTTGAGTCCGCGGACCAGCGAGCGGACCTCGCGGGTGCCCTGCGGGTCGAGTCCGTTGGTCGGCTCGTCGAGCACGATCAGATCGCGGGGCGAGAGCAGGGCGACGGCGATGCCGAGGCGCTGCTTCATGCCGAGCGAGTACGAGCCGACCTTCTTGCGGGCCGCGGCCGACAGCCCGACGCGAGCGAGCGCCTCGTCGGCGCGGGCGTCACGGGTGCGGGAGGAGGTGCCGGGCTCGGCCGCGTCGAAGCGTCGGAGGTTCGCGGCACCCGAGAGGAACGGGTAGAAGCCCGGGCCCTCGACCAGCGCGCCGACCCGAGGGAGGACGTCGGCGGCACGTCGGGGCATGGCCGAGCCGAGCACCGTGATGCTCCCCTCCGTCGGCGCAGCGAGGGCGAGCAGCATCCGGATGGTGGTCGTCTTGCCCGAGCCGTTGGGGCCGAGGAAGCCGAAGACGGCTCCGCGCGGAACCGCGAGATCGAGGCCCGACACCGCCTCCTGACGCCCGAAGCGCTTGGTGAGACCGCGGGTCTCGACCGCGAGCTCGCCCGGCGTCACCGCCCGGCAGCCGCGTCGAGCAGGGCGTCGGTCGGGACCGCTCCGGCGAGGACGCGGCCGTCGTCGGTGATCAGCACGCTCACCAGTGCCGAGGAGAGCACACGGCCGCCCGCGACCGGAGTGGTGACGGAGTCGAGCATCGACAGCGACTCGGCGTCGCCCGCGGGGAGCTCGACGACGGTACCCCAGCCGGTGCCGGTGGTCGTGACTCCGGAGTCGTCGGCGGAGGTGTCGGGTGCCGTGGCCTCGGGAGTGGTGGTGGCCTCGTGTGCCGGTGCCGTCTCCTCCGTCACCGTCGCGCCCTCGGGGGCCGTGAAGCGGAACATCGCGGCGTCGGGTGCGTCGAAGTCGATGCTCGAATAGGCGACGCTGAACGCCGGGGCGGTGCCGCCGACGGCCGTCACGGCGACGCCGAGCGGCAGGCCGGTCTCTCCGTCGACCGAGATGCTGACGGAGCCGACCAGGGTGCCGGAGTCGCGAGGGGTCAGCACGAGCTCGTAGGCGTCGCGGCCGGCGACGCTGACATCGGAGCCGACGGCGACGCGGGTGGTCGGGTCGATCGACGCCAGGATCTGCTCGGCGGCGCTCGACGGGGTCGGAACCTCGGCGGTGGGAGCCGGCTCGGGAGCGCTGCCGTCGCCCTCGGCGGGCAGGAGGTGGGTGGCCGTGTTCTCGGAGGAGTCGTAGACCCACACTCCGTCGCCCTTCGACGCGACGATGTCGCGCTCGGCGAGGCGGTCGAGGATCTGCAGGCGGGCCCCCTGCTCGGCGTCGACGAAGACGCGGGCCTGGTGCGAGCCGGTCGCCAGCTCGAGGAGCGCGTCGGTGGGCGACGCGGCATCGGATCCCGAGGAGGCGGGCGCGGAGGAGCCGCCGAGCGAGGAGAGGTCGGGGAGCCCGAGGTCGGAGGTCTGCTCGACCTCGCCCGAGAACGCGGTGACGTCGTTCTCGGCGACGAAGGCCAGCAGCTCGGACGCGGACTTCTCGGGGAGGTCGGCGGCAGCGCTCGCCGAGAGGGGAAGGGCGACCGCCGCGGCGACGACGACCAGGGGGACGGCGGCGAACGGGGTCCAGCGCTTCCAAGAGGTGCTCATACCCCGGGAGGGTACGCGCCGAACCGTCGAGACGGCTGCGAGTCGCACGATCCGGCTCGTCAGGAGACGCGCACGGCCGAGACCACCACGTTGTCGACGTAGTGCCCGTAGGAGTCGTCGAAGACGCCCCCGCAGGTGATCAGCCGCAGCTGGGCGGTCGGGGTCGGGCCGTAGACGTCCTCGGTCGGGAAGTCCTCCTTCGGCACGGTGACCGATCCGGTGACGGCGAAGGTGCGCGCACTGCCGTCCGAGAGGACCACGTCGACGGTGTCGCCGGGAGCGAGCTCGGAGAGGCGGAGGAACACGCCCGGTCCGATCCGCGAGTCGACGTGTCCCGCGATGACCGAGGGGCCGATGTCTCCGGGCACGACGCCGTCGCGGTACCAGCCGGCCTCGTCCACGAGCACGGGCGGCTGGATCCAGCCCGTCTCGTCGCGAGTCAGCGACTCGAGGGTCGAGTCGACGCCGAGCGCCGGGATGACCACGCGCTCGGGCACGAGGGCGGAGCGCGCGGGGGCGGAGGCGGCGACCGGGTCCTGCAGACGACCGGCGTCGGCGGGGCCGGGTGCCGCACTCGGGGTGACCGCGGCCGTCGTCTCCCGGGGCTCGACGGGCGCCTCGGCCACCGGTGCCGCGGAGCACCCCGCGAGGAGCAGGAGGGCGGCGGTCGCGACGACCGCGATCCGGCGCATCAGCCCGCGCGGCGGATGCTCGCCGCGCTCCGGCGCGAGAAGACGACGACCGCGGCCGCGATCAGGGCCAGGACGGAGCCGACGCCGAGGAGGCCCGGGACGACCTGCGAGTCGGCGGAGGAGACGTGGACGGCCGTGGCGCCGCCTCCGGTCTGGATGCCGCCCGTGGGCAGGTCGCCGACGGCGGCGGAGTCGAGCACCGGCGAGACGACGAGCCCGCCGGAGGCGTCGTCGAGCACGAACAGCGAGGCGACGGAGCCGGGCGCCAGGTCGAGGTCGGCCTTGGCCGTGGCCGAGGTGGTGCTGAGATCGAGGCTCCAGGGGCCCGCGGGGACGCTCTTGTACGGCGTGGCCGTGCCCTGCTGGGCATCGCTCGCGAGCACTGCTCCGGTGGTGGTCACGACGTTCACCTGCGAGGCGGTGGTCGAGGCCTGGATGACGCGCACCCGCGCCTGGCCGTCGGCCGGCGGAGTGAGGTCGTCGGTGAAGACGGTGGTGCTGAGCACGGCGTTCCGCCCGAGGGCGGCGACGGTCAGAGGGGTGCCGGCCGAGACGTCGACCGACTGCTCGATCACGGGGGCCGAGCCGTCGGGCGCATCGGAGGGGACCATCGACACGACGTAGGTGCCCGGCTGCAGGGTCCAGTAGGGCGAGACCGCCCCGTAGGCGACGTTGTCGAGCTCGAAGGCCGCTCCCCCGCCGGCAAGGGCGGTGAGCGTGACGTCGACCGACTTGGTGTCGGGCGACAGGTGCGCCACGCGCACCCAGCCCGTGCTGGGCGCCGCCTCCGCCGCCGACGCCGGCGCTGCCCCGAGCGCTGCCAGAGCAGCGGCCGCGACCAACCCGACCGCCATCCGCGGCAGACGTCGAGGCGTGCGGGCGGAGCGGGCGAGCGGGTGCATGGCGTGTCCTTCGGGTGGGTGGCGCTAGGGGGCGTTCGGGAGGAGTCCGTCGGGCTCGTCGAGGTCGAGGGTCACGAGGAGTCCCGTGGCGCTCGAGTCGACGGATCGGGGGACGAAGTCGCCGGTCTGGCTGCCGAGCCAGGAGGTGGCGGCAGCGGTCGCGGTGGCGTCGGCGGGAATGCTCGCGCCGTTGTAGCCGGAGAGGAGCATGCGGTGCCGGACCCCCTCCGTCTCGTTGGCGCCGGCGGGGAAGTCGGCGACCGAGAGCGGAGCGGCGGCGAGCTGCTGGCCGAGGAGCAGGAGCAGCCGGGAGTCGACGCTCCCCTCCTCGAGCAGCGCGCGTGCGGCGGGGGTGGTGGTGAGACCCGGGTTGGCAGCGAGCTGCGTGCCTGCGGAGGCGCGCGCGGCGGTCTGGACGGCCGCGGCGGCCGCAGCGGCCTCCGTGCCCTGATCGAGCACGCGGCGCACCTCGACCGAGGAGTCGCCCCGGCCGAACTGCGCGACCGGCTCCGAGTTCTCGAGGGCGGAGGACACCTCGCCGGTCGCCGTCGCGGTCAGCGCCGGCGTGGCCAGGATGTAGTCGGCCGCCCGCCAGGCCGAATCGGGCGCCGCGGCGGCGAGGGTCGACTCCGAGACGATCGTGTCGGAGGGGAAGCCGCCGTCGCTGACCTGATCGACGAGGTCGTCCTGCACGAGCAGCACCGACGAGGGGTCGAGGGAGGAGGCGATCCACGCGACAGCGGCGGCGGTCGTGCCGGGGTCGCCTGCGGGAGCCGGATCGGCGGTGCCGCCGCCCTGCGAGAGCAGCGGGACAGCGACGAGCGCACCTCCGATGACGAGGACCGCCGCCCCGATCCCGATTCCGATGGTGAGCAGGCGGCGACGGTCGCGCGGGGCCCGCTCCTCGGGGGCCGGCTGATCGTTGCGGTTGTCCGGGGCGTCGGCGAGGTTGAGCAGGTGATCGGGGTAGGTCGGCGGGGCGGGCGGGCGATCCTCGGTGAGCAGGTCGTCGAAGGAGTCGGCCGGAGCCTCGTCGACCGCGACGGCGCCCTGCCGGGACACGAAGGAGCGCGACGGCTCGGACGGCCGGTGGTGGATGGTCGCCGGCACGAAGGAGGCGACAGCGGGGTGCGGGAACTCGATCGCGTCGGGATCGAGGGTGCAGACCGCGCCGATGGCCGGGGCCACACCGAACGTCGACACGGCGGCGAGCGAGGGGGCGCTCAGCGGGGCGGACGTCGCGGGCCGCTCGAAGGCGGAGGGGGCGCTCGCCTCGGGGAGCGCGGGGGTCTCGGACTCCTCGGGAGTGTGGGCGGCGCGATCGGCCTCGGCGAGACGCTCGGTCTCGGTGGCGCGCTCGGCGTCAGCCAGACGCTCGGACTCGGCGAGCCGCTCGGCTTCGGCACGACGGTCGGCCTCGGCTGCACGTTCGGCTTCGGCGATGCGTTCGGCCTCAGCCAGACGCTCGACCTCAGCCACACGCTCGGCTTCGGCTGCACGCTCAGCCTCGGCCGCGCGCTCGGCGTCGGCGAGACGCTCCGCCTCAGCAGCACGCTCCACCTCAGCCAGGCGCTCGGACTCGGCGAGCCGCTCGGCTTCGGCCGTACGCTCCGTCTCAGCGGCTCGCTCGGCCTCGGCGACTCGCTCAGCTTCGGCGAGTCGCTCGATCTCGGCGAGGCGCTCGATCTCGGCGAGGCGCTCGATCTCGGCGAGGCGCTCGGTCTCGGCGATGCGCTTGGACTCGGCCAGACGCTCGGCGATGCGCTGCACCACAGCGGCGCGCTCGGCGGCGGCCGCCTCCTCCTGTGCCGACACGGCCGACAGCGCCGACCGGGGCGCGGGCGGAGCGGAATCGGGGAGCGGCGCGAGAGCGGGCGGTGCCACCGGCGCGGGATCGGTACGAGGTGCGGATGCCGGAGCGCCGCCGCCGGACGGGGCGTGACGCGGCGGATCCGGCACGAAGTCGGCGACAGCAGGGTGCGGGAACTCGATGGCATCGAGGTCGAGCTCGCAGTACCGGCCGATCGACGGCGCGGGCACATCGAACGTGGGAAGGCCCGAGCCCGCTGCGAGGTGGTCGCGCCTCGGCGGCTCCGGGACGCTCTGCTCGAATGCGGGCGACTCGTCGTGCACCGTGAATCCGTCGTGGCGGCGGCTCCGGCCGAACAGACGCCGCGCGACGCCGGTGGTCTCGCGCGGCATCAGCGCGAGTCCCGTCCGAGCGCGCGCCGACTGCAGGAGGTCATACCTGCTCTTCGTAGCCCCCCGGCTGTCCGGTCTGGTCCAGCCTGCGATCCGGATCGTCGTCCCCACCTGTGCATCGCCCCAGTCTCCCGGGTGCAGTGGCGCGAGACGAACCCTCTTCGCCGCGCGGAACGGCGTGTCGCTGCCGGAACGGCCCGAGAACGGGGGTGCGGGCACCGCGTCCGCCCGCGATGATCGGAGGATGGACCTCCCGTTCTCGCTCCCGATCGCGCCGATGCTGGCGAAGGCGGTGCTCGCGGTGCCCGCTCAGGACGGCGTGCCCGGCGGCTACTCCTACGAACCGAAGTGGGACGGGTTCCGCGCGATCGTGTCGCGATCGGGCGGTGAGTGCGAGATCGGCAGCCGCGGCTCGAAGCCGCTGACGCGGTACTTCCCCGAGCTGGTGGCGGCGTTCCTCGACCTGCTGCCCGACGGCTGCGTGATCGACGGCGAGATCGTGCTGGCCACCGGCGATCGCGGGGCGCAGCGGCTCGACTGGGAGCTGCTCTCGCAGCGGATCCACCCCGCCGCGAGCCGCGTCGCGATGCTGGCGGAGGAGACTCCCGCGATGCTCGTCGCCTTCGACCTGCTCGCGGTCGACGGGCGGAGTCTGCTCGACGAGCCCTACTCGGCGCGGCGCGCGGCGCTGGCCGACCTGCTCGAGGGCGTCGCGCCTCCGCTGCACCTCGGACGGACCACGGCCGACGAGGCGCTCGCACGCGATTGGCTCGAGCGCTTCGAGGGCGCCGGGCTCGACGGAGTGATCGCGAAGCCGCTCGACGCGCCCTACGCCCCCGGCAAGCGGTCGATGCTCAAGGTGAAGCATCACCGGACGGCCGACGTGGTGGCGATCGGCTACCGCGAGCACACCTCGAAGCAGGGGCTCGGCTCGCTGCTGCTCGGCCTCTACGACGCCGACGGGACCGTGCGGCAGGTGGGCGGCGCCTCCGCCTTCACCGACGCCCGGCGGGTGGAGCTGGTGGACGAGCTCGCCGACGCGGTCGAGCGCGGTGCGGACGGCGAGCCCGTGCGCGGCGACGGCGAGCGGAGCCGCTTCTCGGGCAGCCGCGACACCTCGTTCGTCCGGCTGCGGCCGACGCGGGTGCTCGAGGTGCGCTACGACCAGATGGAGGGCGACCGGTTCCGCCACACCGTGCAGTTCGAGCGGTGGCGACCCGACCGCGAGGCGTCCTCGTGCACCTTCGATCAGCTCGAGCGGCCGACGGCGTACGACCTCGACGACGTGCTCGGCTGACCGCCCGCGTCAGTCCGCCGCAGGCTTCTTGGCGCGGCTCGGCTGCACGCGGGGCGGCTCTCCCGGCATCTTGGGGAAGTCGGGCGGGAACGGCAGCTCGCCGAGCCCCTGCGCGACATCGCGCTCCCACCAGGCCAGCAGGATGTCGAGGCGTCCGGGACTCTCGTGCATCCGCGCCCACGGGTCGCCCGTGGTCGCGAGGCGCTCGGGGACGGTGCGGACGGTGAAGCGGGTGGGGTCGACTCCGTCGAGCTCGTCCCACTCGAGCGGGCACGACACCGGGGCGTGCGCGAGCGGGCGCGGGCTGTAGGCGCCGGCCATGGTGCGGTCGCGGTTCGCCTGGTTGAAGTCGACGAAGATGCGCTCGCCGCGCTCCTCCTTCCACCACGCCGTCGTGACCTGCTCGGGCATGCGCCGCTCGAGCTCGCGGGCGGCGGCGATGACGGCGTGCCGCACCTCGAGGAACTCGTGCTCGGGCTCGATCGGCGCGAAGACGTGCAGGCCGCGGTTGCCCGACGTCTTGACGAACGACTCCAGCTCGGCCTCGCGCAGCACCTCGCGGAGGGCGTGCGCCGCTCGGACGGCGTCGGCCACGTCGGTGCCGGGCTGCGGATCGAGGTCGATGCGGAGCTGGTCGGGCTGATCGGGGTCGCCGGCCCTCGAGGCCCAGGGGTGGAAGGTGATCGTGTTCATCTGCGCGGCCCAGACGGCGACGGCGGGCTCGTCGATCACGAGCTGCGGATGCACGCGGCCGCTCGGGTAGGTGACGGGGACCGAGCGCACGTAGTCGGGCGCACCCTTCGGCGGGTTCTTGGAGAAGAACTGGTCGCCGTCGATCCCCGAGGAGAACCGCTGCAGCGACACGGGCCGGTCGCCGTTCGCGGCGAGGAAGGCGTCGCCGACCGCGATCAGGTACTCCGCCACCTCCCGCTTCGTGATGCCGGGCTCGGGGAAGAGGACGCGCCCGGGACTCGAGAGGCGGACCTCGCGGTCGCCGTGCGGTCCAGGGACGGTGAGGACGACGGCGTCGCTGCTGGGCATGGTGTGAGGCTAGACCGCGGTGCCGCCGGGCGACAGGGGTCCGCCGGGGCGGCGGCGGAGGCGGATCGGGCCCTTCGCGCGCGACGGGTCGACGATCTGCCCGCCCTGCACGATGTCGATCTCGCCGCGGTCGACGAGCCGGCGGGCGGCGCGGCGGACGGGCTCCATCAGCGGGCGCCAGTCCTCGCCTCCGACCTTCCGGGCGACCTCGGACGGGCACGCGGTCGAGGCGGCGGCCCGGGCGAGGAGGATCTGGCGGATCTCGTCCTCGAGCATCGCCTCCTCGGGACCGACGCCGCGGCGACGGCAGGCGTCGGAGCAGTAGCGGACGCTCTCCCAGTCGCGGGCCCACTTCGCGCGCCACTCGATCTCGCGGCCACAGGAGGCGCAGGTCTTGCTCTCGGGGCGGGCGGAGGACTCGCGGACGCGGTGGGCCATGGCTCGAGTGTGCGCGCGCGGGGTGCGGGTGCGCGACGGGTTGCGGAGCCGGCGTGCGGTCTGCAGGAGATGGTGCGATCTGCAGGAGGTGGTGCGGTCTGCAGGAGACCGGACCCCGGATCCGGGATCGGCGCGGCGGAGAGCGCTCTGCTGCGCGCGACACCTGCAGAGCGCACGTCCGACTCCTGCAGATCGCACCGCAGGGAATCCAGGGAGCGAGCGCAGGAGCCGGTGTCATACTCCGCAATGCGGCGAAGGCGCCTCCGGTCGTGCGACAGGCTGGAGGGGCAGTGCTGCGGCGCGAAGGCGGGCCGACCCTGCGCCGCATCCCCGATCGATCAGGAGCCTCCGATGAGCCGTGAGAACCTCGCCACCACTCCGGCCGCCGACGACCCGCACCCCCGTGCCGCGTTCGCGGGACTGTCGCCGGACGAGTTCAAGCTCGCGTTCCGCAACCACGCCGCCGGAGTCGCGCTGATCACCGCCGATCCGGGGACGGGGCCCGTCGCGCTGACCGCGACCTCCGTCTTCTCGGTGAGCGCCGAGCCTCCGCTGTTCGTGTTCTCGCTCTCATCGGCGTCGTCGAGCTCGCCCGCGATCCAGGCGTCCGAGACCCTCGTCGTCCACCTTCTCGGCGCCGGCCAGCTCGATCTCGCCCGCCTGGGCTCGACCAGCGGCATCGACCGCTTCGCCGACACGTCGATCTGGTCGCGACTTCCCACGGGCGAGCCGTACTTCCCGACCGCCGCCGCGTGGATCCGCGGCACCGTGATCAACCGCATGGAGGCGGGGTCGTCGACCATCGTCGCGGTCCACGCGCTCGAGGCCCACGTGCCCGAGGACTCGGACACGACCGCTCCGCTCGTCTACCACAACCGCACCTGGCACCACCTGGGCGAGCACTCCCGCCTGAACTGAGGCGCGCCACTCCCCCGGCGCCGCGTGAGAACGCAGAAGTTGTCGTAGTCGCATGCCGAGTACGACAACTCCTGCGTTCTCGAGGGGTGGATGCGCCTACGCGGACGGGCCCGTCGCGACCGGGCGGCCGGGGGTGTTCGACCACTGCGACCACGAGCCGGGGTACAGGCGCGGCGCGAAGCCCGCGAGGGTGAGCGCGACCGCGTCGGCGGCGGCCGTCACTCCGGAGCCGCAGTACACGCCGACGGGAGCATCGGCCCGCACCCCGACCGCCTCGAAGCGCGCGCGCAGCTCGGACGCCGGGAGGAACCGCCCGTCGGAGTCGACGTTCTCGGTCGCCGGCGCGTTGAGCGCCCCCGGGATGTGCCCGGCGCGAGGGTCGATCGGCTCGACGTCCCCGCGGTACCGCTCGGGGGCGCGGGCGTCGAGCAGCACACCGGCGGAGGGGAACGCGGCCGCCGCGTCGATGTCGAGCACCGGCAGGGAACCGTAGGCGAGCTCCACATCACCCTGCTCCGGAGTCGCCGGCCCGGTCTCGAGCGAGCGACCCGAGCCGGTCCACGCGCGGAGCGAGCCGTCGAGCAGCCGCACATCCGAGACTCCGGCCGCGCGCAGCAGCCACCAGGCCCGGGCGGACGAGAGGTTCTTGAGGTCGTCGTAGACCACGACGGCCTGCCCCCGCCGCAGGCCCCAGCCGCGTGCCGCCTCCTGCAGCGCCTCGATCGGAGGCAGCGGGTGCCGCCCGTCGCCGGGGTCACCGTGCGAAGCCAGCTCGCGATCGAGGTCGACGTACACGGCTCCCGGCACGTGTCCCTCGAGGTACGCGGGTCTGCCGTCGGGCCGGTCGAGGCGCCAGCGCACGTCGAGGACGAGCGGGGGCTCCGGCGACGCGAGCGCCGCCTCCAGCTCGTCGGGCGTCACGAGGACGGCAGCGCGGTCCGGGATGTCGGTGCCGGTGGAGGAGGCAGTGTCGGTCATGACCGTCCTTTCGAGTGCGCTCACAGCGCGGTTCCGGGATTCAGGATGCCCTGCGGATCGAACAGCCGCCGCACCGCGCGCTGCAGGGCGACGATGTCGGGGCCGAGTTCGCGCCGGGCCCACTCGCGCTTGAGGCCGCCGACGCCGTGCTCACCGCTGACGGTGCCGCCGAGCTCGAGGGCGAGGGCGAACACCGCCTCGGCCGCGGCGTCGGCCTGCGCGCGCGCCTCCGCCGAGTCGTCGCGGAGGCGGATGATCGGGTGCAGGTTGCCGTCGCCGGCGTGGGCGAAGACGTAGACGTCGGCCCCGGTGTCGGCGGCGATCGCGTGGATGCGGCGGATCGCCTCGGCGAGGCGCGACCGAGGCACGGCGATGTCCTCGATCAGCACGCGCCCGCGCGCCTCGATGGCGGGCAGGGCATCGCGACGCGCGGCCGCCAGGGCGAGCCCCTCGGCGGCGTCGAGCGTGGTCTCGACGCTGGTCGCGGTCACCGCGAGCACGGCGCGCACCGCCTCGATCTCGTCCGCCGCGCCGTAGCCGTCGGTCTGCACGAGGAGGAACGCGCCTCCGCGGGCCGCCAGATCGCTGCCGCGCAGACTATCGATCGCCTCGAGTGTGCGGTCGTCGACGAGCTCGAGGACGCTCGGGCGGAGCCCCGCCAGCGCCAGCGCGACCGCCGCCTCGGCTCCCGCGGCGACGTCGGTGAAGAACGCGGCGGCGGTCGCAGTGATGCGCGGCCGCGGCAGGAGGCGCAGGGTCGCACCGACGACGACGCCGAGACTCCCCTCCGACCCCACCACGAGAGCGGTCAGGTCGAGGCCGACGACGCCCTTCACCGTGTCGCGGCCGAGGTGCACGAGGGAGCCGTCGGCCAGGACGACGTCGAGGGCGAGTACGGCGTCGCGCGTCACTCCGTACTTCGCGCCGCGCAGCCCGCCCGCGTTGGTGGCGATGTTGCCGCCGATGGTCGAGATCTCGACGCTGCCGGGGTCGGGGGCGTAGAGGAGGCCGTGGCGGGCTGCGGCGCGATCGAGATCGGCGGTGATCACCCCGGGCTCGACGCGCGCGATGCCGTCGACCGCGTCGATCGAGAGGATGCGGTCGAGCCCCGAGACGTCGAGCACGATCACGCCCTCGCCCGCGCTCGCGGCGCCCGCGAGTCCGGAGGCGGCCCCGCGCGTCACCACGGGGATCCCGTGGGCGGAGGCGTACGCGAGCGTCGCGCGGACCTCGTCGACATCGCGGGCGCGGACCACTCCGACGGGGTCTCCGCCGGGCGACCAGCCCGAGCGATCGGCCAGCGCGACGGCCGGCGCGAAGTCCGGGGCGACGGGCGGGGCGACGGCGCTCACGCCTCCACCCGCGTGATGATCGCCGCGGTCGCCGCCGACGCCTTCACCCGCTCGAGGAACAGCACCACGGTCGCCGCGGCCGAGCGGTGCGTCGCGTCGTTCAGCGCGTCGTGCCGCCCGTCGGCGAGGAGGTGGATCTCGGCGCGCGGGGCGGTGCGGTAGACGGCCACCGCCTCCGCCGCGGGGCTGATCGCGTCGGCCTCGCCGTGCAGCGCGAGCAGCGGGGCGCGCACGGCGCTGGCCGCGACCGCGAGCAGCGACGGCGGCAGCACCGCGTCGCGCGCGCCGGCGTCGGCCTCACGCGCCAGCACGCCTGCGTGGTTCGGGCAGGCGGTCCGCTCGGCGATGCCCTCGCCGCCCTCGGCGCGGACGGGCAGACCGGCGACGATCACCGCGTCGACCGCGTCGGGGTGGGTGGCGGCGATCTCGAGGGCCACGGCCGCGCCCGCGTCGGAACCGACGAGCACGAGGGGCGAGACGGCCGCGGGGTCGCGGAGGAGCTCGAGCGCCGCCTCCCGCACGCCCACTCTGGTCGCGTCGCCGAGGGCGCGGACGCGGTAGGCGTCGCGGGCGATGCGGCTGCCGAAGCGCTCGTAGACGGCGGGAGTCTCGCCGCGGCCGCCGAGGACGATCAGCGTGCCGCGGGGGGCGATGCCCTCGGGCTCGTCGAAGTGCCGCGCCGGGAGGACGGGGATGGTCAGGGTCATGCGGGCACTCCTTCAGGAGAGGGGACGAAGACAGAAGAGGGGACGGAGAGCTCGGCGAGGGCCAGCGGCACGACGGCCGCCTCCCGACCGCGGAGCCCGAGGAGGAACTGCAGCCGCTCGCTCACCGGCACGGCGACGCCCGCGCGCCGGGCGAGCAGAACGACCTCGCCGGTGAGGTGATCGACCTCGCTGCCGGCACCGCGGGCGAAGCTCTGCCAGGTCGAGAGACGACCGGGAGTGTGGCCGGCGACGGGGTCGACACGGAGGCGCGTGCCGTCGTCGTCGGCGACCGTGCGGCCGTTCGCGGTGAGCGCGAGGCGCGCCTCGGCCACGAGCACCTCGCGCAGGGCGGCGCGCTCGTCGTCGCTGCCGGTGAAGAGATCGAGGCCGTTGACGGCGTTCGCGAGCAGCTTGCGCGCCTTCCACGCACTGATGTCGGGCACCGCGCGGGCCGCGAAGCCCGCGCCGCGGAACGTCGCGGCGAGCGCCTCCGCCCGCGGATCGTCGGCGTCGGGATGGGGGCCGATCCACAGTGCGCCGACGGTCGGGAACGACGGGGAGACGACTTCGCCCGGGGTGAGGAAGCTGGCCGCGATGCCGATCGAGACGCCGTGCACCTCGGCGAAGCGCCGGAGGGCCAGGTCCTCGGCCGCGAGTCCGTTCTGGAAGGTGAGCACCGGCAGGGTGGCGCCCGCTCCCCCGCCGGCCAGCGGCGTCCACGCCCATTCGGCGAGCGCCGCCTCGGCGTCCTGCGCCTTGACGGTGAGGACGAGCACGTCTCCCCGGCGGGGCGCGGCCTCGAGGGGCCCGCTTGCCACGGGAAGGGGCACGATCTCGTCGCCGGCCGGTCGTCGGAGGCGCAGCCCGCGCTCGCGGACGAGGCGCAGGTGCTCGCCGCGCGCGATCAGGACGACGTCCTCCCCCGCGAGGTGCAGCTGCGCCGCGACGACCGAGCCCACAGCGCCTCCGCCGATGACGACGAAGCGCCGGCTCACGAGGCCACCGCCGAGGCGCCCGGGATCGCGGCCAGCAGCGTCCGGGTGTACTCCGCCTCCGGGGAGCGGAAGACGCGCGACGTGGTGCCCGCCTCCTCGACCCGGCCGCGGTTGAGCACCACGATCTCGTGCGACACCTCGGCGACGACCGCGAGGTCGTGCGAGATGAAGAGGTAGGCGACGCCGAGGTCGCGCTGCAGCTCGACCAGCAGCTCGAGGATCTGCGCCTGCACCGACACGTCGAGGGCCGACACCGGCTCGTCGAGCAGCACGAGGTCGGGGCCGAGCGCGAGCGCCCGGGCGATCGCCACCCGCTGCCGCTGGCCGCCCGACAGCTCGGCGGGCAGGCGGGACAGGAAGGAGTCGGGCAGCCCGACCCGGTCGAGCAGCTCGTGGGCGCGGGCGAGGCGGGAGGCGCGATCGCCGACTCCGAAGGACACCAGCGGCTCGACGACCGACTCCAGCACGGTGAAGCGCGGGTCGAGCGCCGCGAACGGATTCTGGTGCACCAGCTGGATGCGCCGGCGCAGCGGCCGCCACTGCTTCTCGCGCGCCGTCGTCAGGTCGGCGCCCTCGACGAGCACGCGGCCGCTCGACGCGCGCTCCAGCCCGAGGGCGATCCGGAGCGCGGTCGTCTTGCCCGACCCCGACTCCCCCACCAGCGCGAGCGTCTGCCCGGCGCGCACGGTGAACGACACGTCGTCGAGCGCGCGGAAGTCGCCGCGGCGCCCCGGCAGCGGGAAGTCCTTGACGACGTTCTCGATCCGGAGGATCTCGGGTGCCGGTTCGACGTGCTCGAAGCGCGGCACGACCCTCCCGCCGTGCCCGAGACCGGGCGCCGCGGCGATGAGGGCGCGGGTGTACTCCTCGCGCGGCGAGACGAGGATCTCGGCCGGCGGACCCTGCTCCACCACCCGGCCCGCGCGCAGCACGAGCACGCGGTCTGCCCGGTCGGCCGCGACCGCGAGGTCGTGCGTGATGATCAGCAGCGCGATCCCCTGCTCGCGGACCAGCGACTGCAGGTGGTCGAGGATCCGCTTCTGCACCGTGACGTCGAGGGCGGAGGTGGGCTCGTCGGCGATGATCAGCCGCGGCTTCCCCGCCAGGGCGATCGCGATCAGCGCCCGCTGGCGGAGCCCGCCCGAGAGCTCGTGCGGGTACTGCCGCGCCCGCAGCTCCGGGTCGTCGATCCCGGCCTGCCCGAGCGCCTCGAGCACCTCGGCGTCGACCGAGCGGCGGTCGACGCCGCGCAGGCGCACGGCCTCGGCGACCTGCGCACCGATCCGGAGGGTCGGGTCGAGCCCGACCATCGGGTCCTGCGGCACGAGTCCGACGAACCGGCCGCGAAGGCGTCGCAGCTCCTTCTCGGAGGCGCGGGTCACGTCGTCCCCGGCGATCTCGATCGAGCCGCCGAGGATCCTGCCGTTCGCGGGCAGCAGCCCGAGCACGGCGTTCGCGGTCGTCGACTTGCCCGACCCCGACTCGCCGACCACGGCCACGATCTCGCCCGGTGCGATCTCGAGCGAGACCTCGTGCACGACGGTCTGCTCGCCGTAGGCGACCGAGAGGCGGTCCAGCCGCACGAGCGCGCTCATCGCTGCACCTCCTCGACGGTCTTCGCCACGTGGTTGAGCGAGAACACCAGGAGTCCGACGAACAGGCCGGGCAGCAGCGAGAGCCACGGGCTGGTCACCAGGTAGTTGCGGCCGCTCGAGATGAGCGTGCCCCACTCCGCGGCGGGTGGTGCGGCACCGAAGCCGAGGAAGCTCAGGGCCGCGACGGCGATGATCGCCGTGCCGAGGTCGAGCACCGCCAGCACGGCGACCGGGCCCCACGAATTCGGGAGCACGTGCCGCACGAGGATGCGCAGGCGGGTGGCGCCTCCGGTGCGGGCGGCCTCGACGTAGGGCAGCGTCTTCACCCGCAGGACCTCGGCGCGGGTGGTGCGCGCGAAGCCCGGCAGGATCCCGATGCCCACGGCGAGCGCCACCGGCAGCGTGCCGAAGCCGATCGCGGTGACGATGGCGAGCGCCAGCAGCAGACCCGGGATCGCGAGCAGCACGTCGACGATCCGCATGATGACGGCGTCGACGACTCCGCCCGCATAGCCCGAGACGACGCCGAGCGCGAGACCGCCGACCAGGGCGATCGCGAGGGCGATTACCGTGGCCTGGACGGTCAGCGCCCCGCCGTGCAGGACCCGCGAGAGCAGGTCGCGGCCGAGCTCGTCGGTGCCGAAGGGGTGCGCACCGCTGGGCGCCTGCAGCTTGTCGACCGGAGCCGTCGCGTACGGGTCGTAGCCGGTGAACAGCGCCGGGACGATCGCCGACAGCAGCACGAAGACGGCGAAGGCGAGCGCGAGCACGAATCCCGGTCGGCGCAGGAGGAGCCGGAGCGTCCTCAGCCGCCGGGCAGACCTCCCGTGCGCGGCGCGCTCTCGGGGCTCGGAGGCGAGCGTCACGGCGGTCTCGGTGCGGGTCAGTTCGAGCGTCATGGCCGGCTCGCCTTCGCTGTCGTGGTGATGCGCGGATCGAGGAGGGGGTAGAGCAGGTCGACGAGGAGGTTGATCCCGACGAAGACGGCCGCGGCCAGCACCACGATGGCCTGCACCACCGGCACGTCCTGGGTGAGCACCGACTCCTGGGCGAGCGTGCCGATGCCCTGCCGGGCGAAGATCGTCTCGGCGACGATCGCGCCGGTGACGGTGTTGCCGGCCAGGATGCCCAGGATCGTCAGCGTCGGCAGCGAGGCGTTGCGGAACGCGTGCCGCCACTGCACCGCACCGCGGGAGAGCCCGGTGGCGCGCGCGGTCGTGATGTACGCCTCCCGCTCGACGTCCGCGAAGCTGCGGATCAGCACCTGGGCGAGCATCGCCGAGGTGGGGATCGCCATCGTCACCGCCGGCAGGATCAGGCTCGCCGGCGTCGCGCTGCCGGTGGAGGGCAGCAGATGCAGAGTGAAGGCGAAGAACTGGATGAGCAGCAGCCCGATCCAGAACCCGGGGAAAGCGACTCCCGCCGACGGGAGTCGGCTCAGCACCACCTTGAGCGGCCGATACCGCACGTACGCCGCCAGGTAGGCCAGCGCGGTGCCGCCGACGAGCGCGAGCCCGATCGCGAGGGCGCTCAGCTGGAGGGTGCCGGGCAGCTTCTCGGCGATCAGGTCGGCGACCGGGATCCCCTTGGTGATCGAGGTGCCGAAGTCGCCCCGGAGCGCACCGCCGAGCATGTGCAGGTACTGCTGCCAGACCGGCTGGTCGAGTCCGTAGCGCGCCTGCGCCTCGGCGAGCTGCTGCGGGGTGAGGGAGTCGAGCTCGACGTTGTTGGCCGAGAGCAGGAGCGCCAATGGATCGCTCGGCAGCAGCCACAGCACCGCGAAGGTCACGGTGTAGGCGGCCCACAGCACGAGAACGGCCTGACCCAGCCGGCCGGCGACGTAGCGGCCGAGGCCCGAGGGGGCCGAGCGGGTGCCCGGCCTCCTCGGCGCCGCGAGCGTCGTCATCGCTGGATCCAGGTCCCGGCGAAGTCGCCGAACGCCTCGGACGTGAAGCGGAACCCGTGCACCGCCGACGAGACGCCCGCGAGCTGCACCCGCTCGGCGAAGGGGAAGACCAGCGCGTTCTCGAGCAGGTAGTCCTGCAGCTCGGCGTAGACGTCCGCCCTGGCCGTCGCGTCGACGGTCTGGACTCCCTCGTCGAGCAGCGCCTGCACCTCGGTCGCCTGCGCGGCGGTGAAGTTGTTGACCGCCTGCGCCTTCGATCCGGCGTACCGGGAGTCGATGATCCACTGGATCACTCCCGGATCGGCGCGGGTGTAGTAGGTCGAGATCAGGTCGTAGTCGCCGCTGGTCAGCACGTCGGCGCGCTGCGCCGCGGTGATCACGTTCAGCTCGAGGTCGATGCCGACCTGCTTGAGCTGGTCCTGGATCAGCTGATCCCCGGCTCCGAACTGCGCGACAATCGGCGTCGAGAGGGTGAGCCTCGTCCCGTCCCTGTAGCGGTAGCCGTCGTCCTCCAGCGCCCAGCCCGCCTCGTCGAGCAGCTCGCCCGCGCCGTCGGCGTCGAAGGCCAGCGTCGCGGACTCGTCCTCGTAGAACGGCGTCGTCGTGTCGTAGACGCTGGTCGCGGCCGGGTAGTCCGCTCCGAAGACGGTCGACGCGTAGGTCTCGCGGTCGATCGCCTTCTGCACGGCCTGCCGCACCGTCTCGTCGGCCAGGATCTTCCCCTCCGCGATGTTCGGGTAGTAGTTGTACGCCGGGCCCGGCAGTGACCGGCTCTCGACGGAGTCGCCGCCGCCGGTGATCACCGCCTGGTCGTTCTCGGAGATCGGGTTGCGAGGCCAGGCGATGTCGATCTCGTCGCTCGTCAGCTGGCCGACGCGGACGCTGTCCTCGGCGACGTAGCTGATGTCGATCCCGTCGAGATGCGCCTCCCCGGTGTTCCCGCGCAGGGCTGAGCCCCAGGCGTAGCCGGCGCGCTTGTCGAGCGTGATGCCCGTGCCCGGCGTGTAGTCGGTCAGCGTGAAGGGCCCCGAGCCGACCACGGCCCCGAGGCAGCGCTCCTCGGGCGTCTTCTCGTACGAGGACGCGGCGAGGATCGCGAGGTTGGTGGTCGAGGTGCCCTGGAGGAACGCGGCGTTCGGGGTCGAGAAGGTGACCTTCACCGTGTCGGCGTCGATCACCTCCGTGCCCGAGTAACCGGAGAGGTAGACGCCGCCGTAGGCCGCGGGCAGCTGGGCGAGCGTCGCCTGGTCGTTGTCGAACGCCGTCTTCACGCTGTCGGCGGTGAAGGCGGTGCCGTCCGAGAACGTCACATCGGTGCGCAGGTTGAACGTGTACTCCGTACCGGCCTCGTCGACGCTCCAATCCGTGGCGAGCCACGGCTCGATCTCGCCCGTCTCCGGGTCCTGGTCGGTGAGGGAGTCGGCGACATTGCGGATCACGGTGCGGTGCTCGATCCAGTAGGTCTGGAACGGGTCGACGCACGAGAAGGCGGCGTTGTCGGGGAAGAACGCGAGCGAGAGCCGGCCGCCGTCGACCGGGGTCCCGTCGGTGGAGGCGGTTCCCGCGTCGGAGGATCCGGAGCAGGCGGTCAGAGCGAGGGCGGTGGCGAGGGTGAGCGCGGCGGCGCCGGCCCAGCGGGATCGTCGGAGAGTCATGGCTGTGTGTCCTAAGAGGAAGAAAGGGTCAGAACGCGGCGAGGGTGCGCGTGCCGGCGATCAGGAGGGCGGCGTCGTCCTGCGGCGGGTGCACCCGCGAGGCCAGGACGTCGCGGAGGTGGCGCTCGAGCGGGTGGTGCCGCGTGAGCCCCGGGTTGCCGAGGGCGGCGACGGCGGTCTCGACCGCGGCGATCGCCGAGCGGGTGGCGAGCAGCTTGCCGACGACGAGGCGCTCGGCGGCCCTCGGGTCGCCGGCGTCGACGCGGGCGGCGAGCGAGAGCAGCACCTCCTCGGCCTGCACGAGCTGCGCCTCGATCTCGCCGGCGACCGAGCGGATGCGCTCCGTCGTCGCGATCGGGCGGCCGAGCGAGGTCGGGATCCGCTCGTTCGCGAACCGCACGAAGAAGCTCTGCGCCGCCCGCCCGATGCCGACGTAGAGCGCCGCGACCGCGAGGCCGAAGCCTCCGCCGGCCCCCGCCTCCGGAGCGAGCTGTGAGCGCGGGACGCCGCGGAAGTACTCGAGCGGCAGGCGCACCTGCTCGTAGACCACGTCGTGAGTGCTCGAGGCCCGCTGACCGAGGTGGTCCCAGGTCTTCTCGACCCGGACCCCCGGGGCGTCTCCCGGCACGATCGCGTGTGCGAGCTCCGGCTCGCCCGAGGGTCCCTGCAGGTCGACCGCCCAGACCAGGTGGTAGGCGAGCCCCTCGGAGCCGGTGGCGAAGCCCTTGCGCCCCTCCAGCACCCACTCGTCGCCGTCGCGGCGGATGGTGGTGGCGGGCAGCCCGCCGCGGGCGGGGGCGCCCCATTCGGGCTCGGCGCGCACCGCGTTCAGCAGCACCGGGCGCTCGGCGGAGTCGGCGAGGACGCGGCGGTACAGCTCGTCGGGCCAGGTCGCCCCTCGGTCGTGCGCGGCGTGCTGCAGCACGGTCATCGCCGAGATCAGCGCGACGGCCGGATCGCCCTGGCCGAGTGCCCCGAAGATCCGGACGAGATCGACGGTGGAGGGCGGCGTGCCGCCGTAGCGGGAGCCGACCGCGACGGTGAGCAGTCCCGCCTCGTGGACGGCGCGGATCCCCTCCCACGGGAACTCGGCGGTGCGGTCGTAGTGCTCGGCGGTCTCGGCCAGGCGCGCGGTGAGGCGCGCGAGGGCGCGGTCCGAGAGGTCGGGGACGAGGCGGGCGGGGGCGTCGAGGAGCGTCACGCGATCGCTCCGACCAGCTCGGGGCTCTCGAGCGGAGGCTGCGCGACGATCTCGCCGCGGCGTCCGGACGCCTCGCGGTGCGCGAGCTCCTCGCGGACCAACGGGATGATGTAGCGCCCGTAGTCGACCGCGTCGTTGAGGTTGTCGTAGCCGCGGATCGAGATCAGGTCGGCGCCGAGGTCGACGTAGTCGAGGATCGCCGCCGCGACGGTCTCGGGGGTGCCGACGAGAGCGGTGGAGGCGCCCTGCGCACCGGTCGCGGTCGCCGTCGGGGTCCAGAGGGCGCGGTCGTGCAGATCCTTGCGGCTCGCGATGTCGAGCAGGCGCTGCGAGCCGACGTTCGCCGGTCCCTTCGCGTCGGGTGTCTGCACCCAGAGGCCCTTCTCGCCCTTCCGAGGGGTCGCGGTCGCGCTCGAGCGGCCCTGCAGGATCCCGAGGATCCGGTGCGCCTTCTCCCACGCGAGCTCCTCGGTCGGCGCGATGATCGGCCGGAAGGTGACCCAGGTGCGCGGAGTGTCGGCGCGACCCGCGGCGAGCGCGGCGTCGGCGATCCGGTCGATCTGCTGCTGCGTGTCGGCCAACGGCTCGCCCCACAGTCCGAAGATGTCGGCGAGCGCCCCGCCCTGGCGGTAGGCCTCGTCGCTCGAGCCGCCGACCGAGACGGGGATGCTCCCGCGCACCGGTCGCACCCGCGAGACGAAGTCCTCGAAGCGGTAGTAGGTGCCCTCATGATCGAAGGGCTCGGTCGCCGACCACACCTGGCGCAGGATCCGGATGTACTCCTCCTGGCGGGCGTAGCGCTCGACCTTGCCCAGGCGGTCGCCCTCGCGGGCCTGCTCGTGGTCGTTGCCTCCGGCGATGAAGTGCACCACGGCGCGGCCGCCCGAGAGCTGGTCGAGCGTGGCGAGCGCCTTGGCGGCGACGGTCGGGTAGACCGTGTTCGGCCGCAGCGCGACGATCGGCTTCAAGTGCTCGGTGTACTGCGTCACCGCGGCGGCGACGGTGAACGGGTCGTGCCCGGCCGAGCCGTAGGGCACCAGTGTGTAGTCGAAGCCGCCGTCCTCGAGGATCCGGGAGTAGCGGCGGAGGTGGGCGACGTCGATGCCCGCCTGCGTGAGGCCGTTGACCTCATTGGAGCTGTTGACGTTGATCGCGGAGATGAACTCGACGGCCATGGTGGTGGTCCTTTCGAAGGGGGTGCGCGAAGGCGCGGAGACGGTGCGCGGGCGCGGCGCAGCGGCCCGGCGGAGGGGGTCGACGGCGCTGCACGAGGAGCGCCCGTCGCGAGCGGCCGAGGATGCGGCCGTGTCAGAGGAGGGTGACGCCGAGGCGTCAGCGCAGGCGACGCGGAGGCGTCAGCGCCGGGCCGTCAGCGAGAGGCCGGACAGGAACATCCGCGCACCGACGCGAAGGGGTTCCCGCCCACGAGCATTCGGCGGCGCATCCGACCGGCCGCTGCTCCGAGGCGCGCCACTCGCACCGCGCCGAAGGGCACGGTCGAGACGAGGGCACGCGGAGAGGTCATGTCATCGACGCTACGGGCGGCCGCAGCCCGGCGTCCAACGATGATTCCGGATGCGTTCCGATCGGCGAATCCGATCATTGGTAAGAATTCGTCATGGTCACGAGCGCACCTCGCGCAGCGGCGTTCTGACGCGGGACGCGCCGAACAGCTCGGTGAGCGCAGCGAGCGCCGTGTCCTCGACATCGGGCGCGAGTCCGCGGCGCGAGACCAGCCGGAGGTTCACCGAGCCGAGTGCCGGCAGGTCGCGCCGCACCTCGAGACCGTCGGCAGCGGCGCCCTGGTGCGAGGTCGGGAGCACCGCGACTCCGATGCCCGCTCGCGCCGCAGCGATCACGCCCTCGAGCCCCGCGGACTCGGCGACGACCCGCACCTCGTGCCCGAACGCGCCGAGCTGCTGCAGCGCGCGCTGGCGCATCCCGCACGGCTCGGAGTAGGCGACGAGCGGGATCGGCGCGCCCTCGGGAGGCTGCCAGCCGGGCGCCGCGTACCAGTCGAGCGGCAGCGTCGCGACTTGGCGGCCCGGCAGGTCGCCGCCGACCCCGAGGATGACCGCGAGGTCGACGACTCCGCGGGCCACCGCCTCCGCCAGATGGGTCGAGCGGTCGAGAGAGAAGGTCAGGGGCCGATCGTCGAAGGCACGCTGCAGGGTCTCGAGCAGGCGCGGCAGCAGCTGCTCGACGGCGGGCTCGGTCAGGCCGAGGGCCAGCGGGTTCTCGCTGGCCGCGTCCAGCGTCTCGAGCGCGTCGTCGTGGACGGCGAGAATGCGGCGGGCCTGCACGAGGAGGCGCTCGCCGGCCGGCGTGAAGCGGGCCTTCCGCCCGACCTTCTCGATGAAGGTGCGCTCGAGCCGGCGCTCGAGGGTGCGGACGTGCTGCGAGACCGTCGGCTGGCTGATGTGCAGCGCGACGGCCGCACGCCCGAAGCCGCCGCAGTCGGCGATCGCCACGAGCGTGCGCAGGTGGACGATGTCGAGGGTCTCGGGCATCCCCCGACGCTACTGACGCACCGTGGCCGCCTCGACGGCGCCTGCAACACGCCGACATGTCGGGCGAGACGACGGAGCGGACGAGACCCCGGAAGGTCCCGTCCGCTCCGTCGTCCAGGGCTCAGTGCGCGATCACCGGCTCCGCTCCGGCGGTCGGGCTGATCGCGTCCGACTTCCGGCGGAACAGCAGCACCGACAGCACCGCGCCGAGGGCGAAGAAGCCGGCGCCCCAGCCGTACGCCACCGCGTAGCTCTGCACGGCCGCCTCCGCCGCCGTGGCCGCTGTCGCCGGGGTGTGCGAGGCGAGGTAGTCGGTGACCGCGGTGGCCGCGAGCGTGTTCAGCAGCGCCGTGCCGATCGATCCGCCGACCTGCTGGCTGGTGTTGACCATCGCCGAGGCGACTCCGGCGAAGCGCATGTCGACTCCGCGGGTCGCCGTCTGCATCGAGCCGGGCATGATCGAGCCCATGGCGAAGCCGAGCACCATTAGTGCGGGCAGCACGTCGGCGGCGTACGCGCTGTCGAGGTCGAGGCGGGTGAGCAGCAGCATTCCGATCACGCCGAGCACCATGCCGAACGGCACCATGATCTTCGGCCCGAAGCGGGGCAGCAGGAGGTTCGTCGAGAGCTGGGCGGCGAGCACCAGCATCCCGATCATCGGGAGGAAGGACAGACCGGTCTGGATCGGCGAGTAGCCCAGCGACACCTGCAGGAAGTAGGTGACGAACAGGAAGATCCCGAACATCCCCGCTCCCGCGATCAGCACCGACAGGTAGGCGGCGCCGCGGTCGCGGTCGAGCACGATATGCAGCGGCAGCAGCGGGTGCTCGGTGGTGCGCTGGCGCTGCACGAAGCCGACCAGCAGCACCACGGAGGCGGCGAGCGGCACCCAGGTCATCGGCGAGTCCCAGCCGTCGGTCTCGGCGTTGGCGAAGCCGAACACCAGGCCGAACAGCGCGGCCGAGACCAGGATCGTGCCCGGCACGTCGAGCCTCGGGCGGGGCCCGGTGCGGTCGATGGCCGGGACGAAGACGATCGCGCCGATCACCGCGACGACCGCGATGATCACGTTGATGTAGAGGTTCCAGCGCCAGTCGAAGCTCTCGGTGAGCACGCCGCCGAGGAGGAGGCCGACGGCGCCGCCGGCTCCCGCGATCGCGCCGAAGACGCCGAACGCGCGCGCCCGCTCCTTCGGCACGGTGAAGGTCGTGGTGAGCACCGCGAGCGCGGTCGGGGCGAGCAGAGCGCCGAAGACGCCCTGAAGGGCGCGGGCCGCGATCAGCAGCTCGAAGTTCGGCGCGGCGCCACCCAGGGCGGAGGCGATGGCGAAGCCGATCAGGCCGATGATGAAGGTGCGCTTGCGGCCGATGAGGTCGGAGAGGCGGCCGCCGAGCAGCAGGAGGCTGCCGAAGGCGAGCGAGTAGGCGGTGACCACCCACTGGCGGTCACCGTCCGAGAAGCCGAGGTCGGCCTGGGCGGCGGGGAGGGCGATGTTCACGACGGTCGAGTCGAGCACGACCATGAGCTGGGCGAGTCCGACGGCGACGAGCGTCCACCATCGGCGGTTCGAGGGGGCCGGGACCGCGGGGGCGGTGACTACCGGCAGGGAGGAGGTCTGCGACATGGAGGCGACCATATACGAGACTCCGGAGTTTCGGAACTGCCCGGTTCAGTATTCGTCGTAGAATTCACGTGGCCGTCACACGGGCGGCCTCCGATCGACAGGAGACGCCGCGATGATGCCGCCCCCTCCCCCGACCATCGACTCCGACGCCCCCGCGCGTCCGGGTCGCCGCCGCGACCCGAGCCGCGACGTCGAGATCCTCACCGCGGCCCTCGACGTGCTCGCCGAGACCGGCTACGACGGCATGACCATCGACATGGTCGCCTCGCGGGCCCGTGCCGGCAAGGCCACGCTCTACCGCCGCTGGGACTCGAAGGCCGAGCTCGTGGTCGAGGCGCTCGCCTGCATGAAGGGCGCCGATCTCACGGAGGCGGCGCTCCCCGACACCGGCACGCTCCGCGGCGACCTCGTCGCCCTGATCAAGCCCCGCACGATGGAGGACGCCGAGCGCAAGCTCCAGATCATGGCCGGTGTCGTCGCCATGATCTCCAAGTCGCCCGACCTCTCGGACGCCGTGCGGGCCGCGATCGTCGAGCCGCGCGCGCGGGCGAACAGCTTCCTCCTGCGCCGCGCGATCGCCCGCGGCGAGATCGCACCGGACGTCGACGTCGAGATGGTCGCGCTGATCTCCCCGTCGATGGTCGCCTACCGCGTGCTGCTGCTGCGCGAGCCGATCGACCGCGACTACCTGGTGTCGCTGATCGACGAGATAGTGATGCCCGCGGTGGGGCTGCGCGGGGGGATCTGACAGGCGGATCGCTAGTCGCCCAGCTCGAGAAGGAGTTTCCCGGGGAGGGCGCGGTGCGGCCGGACGGGCGAAGGCCCGCCTCCGGTCGTGGAAGCGGGCCTTCGCCGAAGCCGTTCCCTACGGCGCTCCGGGAAGACTCTCGCAGGGCACGCCGTCGCCGTCGCCGTCGAGATTTCCGGCGTTTGCGTACGTCTGGAACCACGCGTTGGCGGCCGCCCAGTCACCCTGTCCTCGGAAAGAGTCGCAGGTCCGCTCAGGTCCGTTCGGGCGCGGTCCAGGCCCCGGAGCAGGCCCGGGCTGCGGAGCGGGAGCAGGCGCGGCCTGGTTGCTCTGCCAAATGGGCACCGCTCCTCGGTAGATGACGAGGTTGCCGTCGTTCTGCATGACCATGCGCGCCCCAGGGTTGCCGCTGGTACCCGACTGCCACCTGACCTGATTGCTCGCGGAGTAGATCACCGCATTGCCGTCGGCCTGCATGACGAGCCGGTTGCCCCCGCCGGTCGTGCCGGTGCTGAAGCGCACGGATCCACGGCTGTAGACGACGAAGTTGCCGTCCGACTGCATCACGGCCTCGCTGCCCCGGTCGCTCGAGCGCAGGCCGCGGCCCGACCCGAGCTCGTTGCCCGAGGAGAGCGTGTCCTCGATGGCGGGTGCAGGGGGCGCGGGAGGCGTGTAGCTGGACCACAGCGGACGGTCGGTGGTCGAGTAGATCACGAGGTTGCCGTCGTTCTGCATCACCATGCGAGCGCCCGCGCTCCCACTCGTGAACGACTGCCAGAGGGGGCGGCCGTCGGAGGAGTAGACGACGGCGTTGCCGTCGGCCTGCATCGCCAGCCGATTGCCCGCGCCCGTCGTGCCGGCGGAGAAGCGCACGCCGTTCGCGCTGTAGACGACGAAGTTGCCGTCGGCCTGCACGACCGCGCGCGATCCTCCGTCGCTCGATAGAAGCTGCTGACCGGAGCGGAGCTCACCGCCTCCGGAGAGCACGTCGCGCAGGACGGGCGCGGGAGGCGTGTAGGTCGACCACAGTGCCCGACCGGAGGGCGAGTAGATGACGAGGTTGCCGTCGTTCTGCATCACCATCCGCGCACCCGGGGTGCCCGAGGTGCCCGACTGCCAGCGGACGGCGCCTCCGGACGAGTACACGACCGCGTTGCCGTCGGACTGCATCGCCAGCTTGTTCCCGGCTCCCGACGTCCCCGCGTTCCAGCGCACGGCGTCGCCGCTGTAGACCACGAAGTTGCCGTCGACCTGCATGACGGCGCGCGAGCCTCCGTCGGTCGAGGTGAGCTGCTGCGAGGAACGCAGCTCTTCTCCCCCGCGCAGGGTGTCGCCGGTCACGGCGGGAGGAGTCGACGTCGAGGTCGCCCAGGCGGCCGTTCCGTTGCTGCGGTAGATCACGAGATTGCCGTCGTCCTGCATCACGAGGACGGCGCCTGGGTTGCCACCCGTGCCCGAGTTCCAGACAGCGCTGTTCGAAGCGGTGTAGACGACCAGGTTGCCGTCACCCTGCATGACGAGGCGCGTTCCGCCCGAGCCTCCCGTGCCGGTGCTCCAGCGGGCGTTGTTCGTGTCGTCGTAGAGGACCGCGTTGCCGTCCGACTGCAGGGTGAAGCGGAAGAAGCGGTTCGGCGACGTGATGCTCTGGTTCGCGGTCAGCGACTGGCCGCCGACGAGCCGGTCCGGCCGCGTCGCGGGCGGAGGTGTCGGCGTCGGGGTCGGAGTCGGGGTGCGCGTCGGCGCGACGGTCGGCCTCGGCGTCGCGGTCGGAGCGACCGTCGCGGTCGGAGCGACCGTCGGCGTCGGAGCGACCGTCGGCGTCGGCGTCGGCGTCGCGGTGGGAGCGACCGTCGGCGTCGGCGTCGGCGTCGCGGTGGGAGCGACCGTCGGCGTCGGCGTCGGCGTCGCGGTGGGAGTCGGCGTCGGCTCGGGAGTGACGGTGGGCTCGGGAGTCGCTGTGGGAGTCGCGGTGGGCTCAGGAGTCGCCGTCGGCTCGATCACCCCGGCCGGCAGGGCGGAGGCGAGCGGGGCGAGCGCGGCTGCGCCACCCGTCACGAGGAGACAGGCGAGAGTGATCGCGGCGACGCGGCGAAGCACGGGTTGTGGCACGGAGTGGCCTTTCGCGGTGCAGAGCAGGCGGAGCCACTCGTCGTCGAGTGGCCTGCGGAGCGTGGCACGCGCTCACCGCGGCCGTCCAGACCCCCAACGGGAAACCACCCAGTCGGCCCTCGCGGGCCACTCGGCCGGGTCCGGCGGCACGAGCACCCCCGCGGAGTCTCCTAAAATCGGAGCCATGTCGAAAGTGTTGAGCAGTCTGCCCGTGGGCGAGCGTGTCGGAATCGCATTCTCGGGAGGCCTCGACACATCCGTCGCTGTCGCCTGGATGCGCGAGAAGGGTGCCGTCCCGTGCACCTACACCGCCGACATCGGCCAAGCCGACGAGCCCGACATCGAGAGCGTGCCCTCTCGCGCCGCGCAGTACGGCGCCGAGATCTCGCGCCTCGTCGACGCGAAGAGCGCGCTGGTCGAGGAGGGCCTCGTCGCCCTCCAGTGCGGCGCCTTCCACATCCGCTCGGGGGGCAAGACCTACTTCAACACCACCCCGCTGGGCCGTGCGGTCACCGGCACGCTGCTGGTGCGCGCGATGCGCGAGGACGGCGTCGACATCTGGGGCGACGGCTCCACCTACAAGGGCAACGACATCGAGCGGTTCTACCGCTACGGTCTGCTCGCCAACCCGCGCCTGCGCATCTACAAGCCCTGGCTCGACGTGCAGTTCGTCAACGAGCTCGGCGGCCGCACCGAGATGTCGGAGTGGCTCGTCGCCCGCGGCTTCCCGTACCGCGACGCCACCGAGAAGGCCTACTCGACCGACGCCAACATCTGGGGCGCGACCCACGAGGCCAAGCGCCTCGAGGAGCTCTCGAGCGGCATGGAGCTGGTCGAGCCGATCATGGGCGTCGCCGCCTGGCGCGAGGACGTCGAGATCGCCGCCGAGACGGTGTCCGTCCGCTTCGAGGCCGGTCGCCCCGTCGCGATCAACGGCGTCGAGTACTCCGACCCGGTCGCTCTCGTCCTCGAGGCGAACACGATCGGCGGACGCCACGGCCTGGGTAACTCCGACCAGATCGAGAACCGGATCATCGAGGCCAAGAGCCGCGGCATCTACGAGGCGCCGGGCATGGCCCTGCTGCACCTGACGTACGAGCGCCTGCTCAACGCGATCCACAACGAGGACACCATCGCGCAGTACCACTCGGAGGGCCGCCGCCTCGGCCGCCTGATGTACGAGGGCCGCTGGCTCGACCCGCAGTCGCTGATGCTGCGCGAGTCGATCCAGCGCTGGGTCGGCTCGGCCGTCAGCGGCGAGGTCACCGTGCGCCTGCGCCGCGGGGACGACTACACGATCCTCGACACGTCGGGTCCGGCGCTGAGCTACCACCCCGACAAGCTGTCGATGGAGCGCGTCGGCGACGCCGCCTTCGGCCCGGAGGACCGCATCGGGCAGCTCACGATGCGCAACCTCGACATCGCCGACTCGCGCTCGCGCCTCGAGCAGTACGCGGCCGCCGGACTGGTCGGCGGCTCGACCGCCGAGCTGGTCGGCCACCTCGAGATCGGCGAGGGCGAGGCGATCACCGAGGGCGGAGGCTCCGCCGCGGCCGACGCGCTCGGTCGCGCGACCGACCTCGCCTCCGAGGGCGCCGCGTTCGACGCCGGCACCGACTGACACGCTGCACGCCGGAAGCCCCCGCGCACGCCCGTCCTCGAGATCGGGCGTGCACGGGGGCTTCCTCCGTGCACGCCGCGTCGTCGGCTCGCGTGAACCCGTTCGGCTCGCACGAATCGCCGGTTTCCGCGGGTCGAACCCGGTTCGGCGAGCCGGAGGTGCGTCAGGACGCGTGCGGCGCCCGCACCAGCGCCAGCGCCGCGTCGACCGTCGCCACCGACTGCGCGGAGTCGACACGCGCCAGCACCAGCGCAGCGACCAGCAGCGACACCAGCACGTCGGCCTGCTGCGCTAGCCACCCGGAGGAGGCGCTCGGCCAGCGCGACGCCGCCCCCGCCCGCATCGCGGCCAGCAGCTCGGCCCGGTAGTCGGCGATCACCTCGCGCACGGCGTCGTCGCGCGCGATCGGCGCGCCCGCCGCGTTCAGCAGCAGGCAGCCGCTCCGCGCCGAGATCGACGCCGCGTCGGCGAGGGCGCCTCGCAGCCCCGTGAAGTAGTCCTCGAGCGCTCCGAAGTCGACGGTCTCCGTCACCAGAGGCGCCAGCCGCGGTCGCACCACCTCGTCGAGGTAGCTCTGCACCGCCGCGTCGAACAGCCCGCGCTTGCTGCCGAACGCGTGGTAGAGGCTCGATCGGCCGACGCCGGTCGCCGTCTCGAGCTCGGGCAGCGACGCCTCCTCGAAGCCCCGCTCCCAGAACACGGCGCGCGCGGCGCGGACGACCGCCCCGGTCTCGAAGCCCTGCAGCCGACCCATCGCGCCTCCCTGGTTGTGTAACGCTCGATCCAGTATATTGTGGACCAGCCATTACACAATCAGGAGGCTCTCCCGTGATCGTCATCGGACTCGTGCTCGCGGCCCTCGCCGCGCTGCTGCACGTCTACATCTTCGTGCTCGAGTCGCTCCTCTGGACGACTCCGCGGGCCCGCACCACCTTCGGCACGAGTGCGGGCGAAGCCGAGGCGACCAGGGAGCTCGCGTTCAACCAGGGCTTCTACAACCTGTTCCTCGCGATCGTGACGATCGTCGGAGTCGTGACGCTCGCCTCCGGAGCCACCGCCGTCGGCGCCGCGCTGGTCTTCACCGGCACCGGCTCGATGGTCGGGGCCGCGCTGGTCCTGCTGCTCTCCTCCCCCGCGAAGCGCCGCGCCGCGCTGACCCAGATGGCTCCGGGTCTGCTCGCGGTGATCGCGCTCGCGATCGGCCTCGCCGCCTCCTGAACCGCCGCCCCACCCCGAAAGGCCTCATGATCACCAGCACTCAGATCCAGCTCGTCCGCCGCCCCGACGGCTGGCCCGTCGCCGACGACTTCCGCACCGCTCAGGTGCACTACGACGAGCCGGCCGACGGCGAGGTCCGCGTCGCGAACGCGTTCCTCTCGGTCGACCCCTACATGCGCGGCCGCATGAACGACGTCAAGAGCTACACGCCGCCCTACACGCTCGGCGAGACCATGACCGGAGGCGCGATCGGCCGCGTGACCGCCTCCGCCGACCCGTCGATCCCGGTCGGCAGCGTCGTGCTGCACCAGCTCGGCTGGCGCGACATCGCGCAGGCTCCCGCGTCGCAGTTCCGTGTCGTCGACGAGATCCCCGGGGTGCCGCTGTCGCTCCGGCTCGGCATCCTCGGCATGACCGGGCTCACCGCCTACGTCGGCCTCACCGCGATCGCGGGCATGAAGGAGGGCGACACCGTCTTCGTCTCGGGCGCCGCGGGAGCCGTCGGCTCGGCCGCCGGGCAGATCGCGCGCCTGCTGGGAGCGTCCCGGGTGATCGGATCCGCGGGCTCCGCCGAGAAGGTCGCTCTGCTCACCGAGAAGTACGGCTACGACGCCGCGTTCGACTACCACGCGGGCCCCGTGCGCCAGCAGCTCGCCGCGGCGGCACCCGACGGCATCGACGTCTACTTCGACAACGTCGGAGGCGACCACCTCGAGGCCGCGCTCGACGCGTTCCGCGACGGCGGGCGGGCGGCGCTCTGCGGTGCCATCGCCGGCTACAACAGCGCCCAGGCGTCGGCCGGCCCCGACAACATGTCGAACATCATCACGCGCGGGCTCACCCTCCGCGGCTTCACGCTGAGCGGCTACCTCGACCACGCGCCGGAGTTCAATCGGCTCATGTCGGGCTGGTTCGCCGAGGGCAGCATCGCCTACGACGAGACGGTCGTCGACGGCATCGAGAACGCGGTCGACGCGTTCCTCTCGATGATGCGCGGCGCCAACACCGGCAAGATGGTCGTCCGCCTCTAGCGGTACGACCGAGGGAACCCCGGGCCGTCGAGACCGCCGCTGACAGCGGGCCCTCTCGACGGGCCGGGGTTCCCTCGTTGCGGGATCAGCGCTTGACGGCGTCGATCTTGAGCATCTTCGCGATGACCGAGTCGAGCTCGGAGTCGTCGAAGATCTTCTTCCAGTCGTCCTTGATGAGCGCCTCGCGGCCGTAGCCCATCGCGATGTGGCACGCCTCCGAGAAGGGGTTCGAGCCGCGCAGGCCGTTGGTGAGCGCGATCCAGGTGTGGCCGTAGAGCATGGCGCGGGCGGCCTCGTAGGGCACGCCGACCCCGTTCACGGTCTCCTCGAGCGCCTCCTTGAGGAACTCGCCGATCATGCAGGCGATGGTCTCGACCAGGGTCGGCTCGAGCACGGCGAGCTGCTTGACGGTGACCCAGTGCACCGCGATGACGGGGGCGTAGATCGTCGAGATGACGCCCTCCGCGATCGCACGCACGTCGTCGTCCGCCTCCTCGAGCGCCGCGACGACCTCCTGCGGGGCCGCGATGCCGCCGAACGTGTCGGCCCACTCCTCCGGAGTGGTGCGCTCGAGGAACACCGAGGGGTGGCACGGGTGCGCGACCGCGTAGTGGATGTCCTCGCGCTTCGCGAGCAGCCCGGCGTAGGCGGCCGCGGGGTCGAGCGTCAGGATGATCGCGCCCGACTTCATCTGCGGGATGACGTCCTCGGACACCGCGCCGAGCACGACGTCGGGGACCGCGAGGATGACGACGTCGGCGTTCGCGACGGCGTCCGGGGTCGAGGTGATCTCGCGGCCGGCCTCGCGGGTGCGCTCCTGGCCGGCGGGGGACGCCTCCGAGTAGAGGGCGGTGTAGGCGGACTTCTGCAGGTTGTTCGAGACCCGCATGCCCATCTTGCCGCCGGCGCCGATGACGGCGACGGTGAGGGCGGGGGCGGCGGTGCCCGAGGTGGTGACGGTGGTGTCGGTCATGGGTTCCTTCTCCTGAGGTGAGCGAGGGTGGTGGCGGTCCACTCGGCTTCGAGCCGGGTGGTGACGAGTGCCTGGTCCGCGGCAGGGACGGTGTCCTGCCAGGGGAGCCAGAACTCGATGATCTGGTGGATGCCGCGGGCATCCGGGTCGAGCAGCGCGAGCATGCCGTCGTAGTCGAGGCGGCCGTCGCCGAGCGCCGTGCCGGTGTAGACGAAGCCGACCCAGCCGGGGTTGCGGCTGAAGTCGAAGTCCTTGACGTGCCAGTTGGCGACGTAGGGGGCGCAGAGCGCGGTCACGTCGGCCGGCAGCTCGAGGTTCGCGACGGTGTTCGCGGGGTCGAGGCAGATGCGGATCCGCGGGTCGTCCAACGTCTCGATGACGTCGACCAGCGCGGCGGTGGCGACCTGCTCGTAGGTCTCGAGCGCGAGCGTGACCCCGGCGGTCTCGAGGGCGGGGGCGATCTCGCGGAGGCGCCGCAGCGTCTCCTCGCGGTCCGGCCGGTCCTCCCCCGAGGTCCACATGCTGCGCAGCAGTGTCACGTCGAGCGCGGCGGCCAGGCGGAGGTAGCGCCGCAGGTGCTCGGGGTCGGTACCGCGGGTGCCGAGCTCGAGGGCGACGCCCTCGGCGGCGGCGAGTGCGCGCAGCGACTCGAGCCGCTCCGCGTCGAACTCCTCGATCACCGGCACGTCGCACAGCTGCAGCAGGCCGACGCCGAGCGCCGCCGTCTCGCGCACCATGTCCTCGATGCCCAGCGGCTCGGGCACGCGGTCGGAGGAGCGCCAGAAGAAGGCGTAGCTGCTCAGCCCGATCACGGTCTGGCCCCCGCGAGCACGTACGCCTCGTCGAGGATCGAGCGCACCGCCTCCGGATCGTGCGCGAAGCGCCCGAGGAAGAGCCCGGGCACGCGCCCCGCCAGTGCGGTGAGCAGGCCCGGCCCGGCGCTGCCGCCGTAGATCACGCGGCTGCCGGCCCGCCCCGGGAGCGCGGTGAGCGCCTCCTCGAGGGCCGTGACGACTCCGGCGATGAAGGCGGGCTCGGCGGGCTCGGGGGCGCCGATCGCCCACACCGGCTCGTACGCCGCGAGGATCGGGCCGAGAGCTCCGGCCTCATCGCTCGTCTCGAGCGCGGAGGCGATCTGCGCGAGCACCAGCTCGACCGCGTCCTCGACACTGCCGCGCTCGGCCTCGCCGACGCAGAGCAACGGCACGAGGTCGTTCCGGAACGCGGCGGCGACCTTGAGGCGGATGCGCTCGTCGTCGTCGCCGAAGAGAGCTCGGCGCTCCGCGTGGCCGATCTCCACCAGCCGGCACCCGACCTCGCGCAGCTCGGCACCGCTGACCTCGCCGGTGAACGCTCCCGCGTCCTCCCAGAACAGGTCCTGCGCGCCGAGGGCGATGCCCGCCTCCGCGGCGAGGGCGCCGACCGGCACGAGCGAGGGGAACGTCGGCACGACGAAGAGCTCGACGGCGCCGCTCGTGATCGCCGGATGCGTCCGCGCCAGCTCGGCGACGCTGCGCGCCCAGTCGAGGGTGCGCGCGTGCCCGAAGTACATCTTCAGACTCACGCCGATCGTGAACGCCGGCGCGGGCCCCGCGGCCGTGGTCAGCACGACGCGGCGACCCCGTCGGCGGGGTGCCCGGCCTCGTACGCCTCGATGACCCGCACCTTCTCGGCGGAGGCGGAGGACGTGTCGAACTCGTAGCCCAGCCACTCCTTCGCGAGGCGGCGAGCCAGCTCGATACCGACGACGCGCTGGCCCATGCAGAGCACCTGTGCGTCGTTCGAGAGGATCGAGCGCTCGACCGAGAACGAGTCGTGCGCAGTGACGGCGCGGATGCCGGCGACCTTGTTCGCGGCGATCGCGACTCCGAGCCCCGTGCCGCAGATCAGGATCGCGCGGTCGGCCTCGCCGCGGGCCACCATCTCGGCGGCCGCGATGGCGACGCTCGGGTAGGGGGTGTGCGACTCGGCGTCGACGCCCACGTCGACCAGGCTCACGACGCGCGGGTCCTTCTCGAGGTCGGCCTTGATGATCTGCTTGTAGTCGAAGCCGGCGTCGTCGGAGCCGACGACCAGGCGGAACGGTGCGCTCATGAGTGTTCTCCTCGTGCTGTTCTGAAAAGGGGGGCGGTATCGACGCTACGCGCCGGTGCCGGAGGCGGTCAGCACGACGCCGACGGCCGTGACGATCAGCGCGAGCGAGTGCGCTCCCGCGTCGGGCGTGCCGAGGCTCTTCTCGGCGTGCGGCCGGGCGCGCCCCATCTTCGGCAGCAGCTGCGCGGTGGCGGCGGCGGCCTCGGTGCAGGCGAGGGCGGCGTCACCCCAGGCCTCGGCGAGCGGTGCGCCGGCGCCGATCCGTGCACCGAGCACGTCGGCGAAGGGCACGAGCGAGTCGACCATGGTCTTGTCCCCCGGAGTCGCGCCGAAGGCGAGGATCGCGGTCCGCGCCCTCTCGACTCCCGCGAGCACCGACTCCGCGGCGGGGTGATCGGCATCGCCGAGGGCAGCGCCGACGGCGTCGAGCGCGGCCCCCCAGAGGGCTCCTGAGGTGCCTCCCGCGCGGTCGGACCAGGCGTCGCCCGCGTGGGCGAGCACGGTCCCCGAGCCGGCGCCGGCCTCGAGCGCGGCACGGGCCGCCGCGACGGCCGCGTGCACCCCGCGCTGCATCCCGATCCCGTGATCGCCGTCTCCGGCGACCGCGTCGATCCGGCCGAGTTCGTCGGCGTTCTCGTCGATGACGCGCTCGGTCGCCTCGAGGGCGGCGAGCACGGTGGTGGCGGCGGCGCGGGAGTCGTCGGACGCCTCGGCGATCGCGACCGGCCCGGCGGTCTCCTCCGCAGCGTCCTCGATCAGTGCCGCGGGGAGCACGGCGCCCTTGCGGTAGGCGGGGGTCTCGGCCGGGGCCGCCCAGAGCCGCTCGAGCTCGTCGTCGACCCAGAAGAAGGTGAGCGAGACGCCCGCCATGTCGAAGCTCGTGACCAGCTCTCCGACCTCTGGCTCGAGCACCTCAATGCCGTGGCTGCGCAGGCGCCGCTCGACGCCCGAGTAGACGACGAAGAGCTCCTCGTACTTCACCGAGCCGAGCCCGTTGAGGATCACGACGAGGCGGGCGCCGTCGAGTTCCTCGACCCCGTCGGGCCGCTCGGCGAGGAGCGACTCGACCAGCAGCTCGGCGAGGCCGTCGGCCGTCGGCACGTCGTCCTCGCGGATGCCGGGCTCGCCGTGGATGCCCATGCCGACCGCCATGCGGCCCTCGGGCACCTCGAACAGCGGCTCGGAGGCTCCGGGCAGTGAGCAGCCGGAGAACGCGACGCCGAACGACCGGGTGCGCTCGTTGGCGAGGGCGGCGATCCGCTCGACCTCGTCGAGTGACGCTCCCTCCTCCGCTGCGGCTCCCGCGACCTTGAAGACCGTGAGGTCGCCCGCGATGCCCCGGCGCTTGTGCTTCTCGTGCGGCGCCGCGCTCGAGATGTCGTCGGTCACCGTCACGGTGCGCACGTCGATCCCCTCGTCGCGCAGGCGCCGCTCGGCCGCGTCGAAGTTGAGCACGTCGCCGGCGTAGTTGCCGTAGCTGAGCAGCACGCCGCCGCCGAGCTCGGCCGCCTTCGCGACCGAGTGGACCTGCTGCGCGGACGGCGAGGCGAAGAGGTTCCCCATCGCCGCCCCGTGCGCGAGGCCCTGCCCGACCAGCCCGCCGAACGCCGGGTAGTGGCCGGAGCCGCCGCCCACGACCAGGGCGACCGAGCCGGGTGCGCTCGCGGTGGAGCGCACCACGCCTCCCTGCACCCGCCGTACGAAGCGGCGGTTCGCGGCGACGAAGCCGTCGATCATCTCGTCGGCGAAGTCGGACGGGTCGTTGTAGAGCCGGGTCATGCGTTCGGTCCTGTTCGGTGTCGTGTCGGCGGTGGAGGCGGACGGTCAGTGCGCGATGACGTCGACGCTCGGCGCGTCCAGCGGCGCGTCCTTGTACTTGCGGGCCAGCAGCGACATCAGCAGGGCCGAGAGCAGCAGGAAGAACCCGACGATGAACATCGGCACCTCGTAGCCGCCGGTCGCGTCCTTCAGGGCACCCGTGATGTACGGGGCCGAGAAGCCGGCGAGGTTGCCCACCGTGTTGATGAGCGCGATGCCCGCGGCCGCCGCGGCTCCGGTGAGGAAGCGGGTCGGGAAGGTCCAGAAGTTGGGCAGCGCCGAGAAGATCGCCATCGCGGTGACGGTGATGACCGCGATCGTCGCCGCTGGCGAGCCGGCGAACAGGGCGAGCGGGATGCTGAGGCCGCCGGCGATCGCCGGGATGACGATGTGCCAGGTGCGGACCCCGCGGCGGGAGGCGTCGCGCGACCAGAGGAACAGCGCGATGGCGGCGGGCACGTACGGGATCGCCGTGATCAGGCCCTTCTCGAAGATGCCGAAGGTCGTGCCGTACTGCTCCTGGAAGCCCTCGATGATGGTGGGGAGGAAGAAGGCGAGCGCGTAGAGGCCGTAGATGAAGCCGAAGTAGACGAAGCTCAGCATCCAGACGCGGCCGCTCTTGAAGGCGGACGACATCCTGGGGTGCGTCGTGACGCCCTTGGTCTTGACGTCCTCCTCGCGCTGCAGCGCGGTGGTGAGCCAGACCTGCTCCTCGCGGGTCAGCCACTTGGCGTCGGAGGGCTTGTCCTTGAGGTAGAACCAGGCGATGAGGCCGACGATGATCGCGGGGACCGAGACGCCGAGGAACATGAAGCGCCAGCCCTCGAGGCCGAAGATGCCGTCCTGCTCGATCAGCAGACCCGCGAGCGGGGCGCCGATGACCGTGGTGAGCGGCTGCGCCAGGTAGAAGAGCGCGAGGATCTTGGAGCGGTGCTTCGCCGGGACCCAGAGGCTGAGGAAGAGGATGGCGCCCGGGAAGAAGCCGGCCTCCGCGACTCCCAGCAGGAAGCGCAGCACGACGAGCTGCTCGAAGTTCTGCACCCAGGTGAACAGGAGCGCGACGATGCCCCAGCTGACCATGATCCGGGCGAGCCAGCGGCGGGCGCCGAAGCGGTGCAGCGCGAGATTGCTCGGCACCTCCAGCAGGATGTACCCGATGAAGAAGACGCCCGAGGCGAAGCCGAACTGGGCCGCCGAGAGCGCGAGGTCCGCCTCCATGCCGTTCGGCGCGGCGAAGCCGATTGCCGTGCGGTCGAGGTAGTTGATGAAGAACATCAGGGCGACGAACGGTACGAGGCGCACCGAGATCTTCCTGATCGTGCTCTTCTCGACGGCGGCGTCGGCGGTCTGCCGGCTGCCGGTCTGAGGGGGAAGGTCCACGTCGATCTCCTGATCCGTGTCAACGACTGTGTTGGGGTCTCGGTCTGCATCGCAATTGGCTGACCGGTTGACCAATTAGATGATGCTCCTTCCCCCGATCTCCTGTCAACCGGTTCGCATCTCGCGTGGCTGCCGGAGGGTGGGGTCGGCGGTTGCTAGCGTCGGGGCATGCCGGCGTACCCCGAAGACGATCCGTCCCTCGTGCGCCTCGAGCTGCAGACCCTGCCCCGCGGGACGGCGGTCGCCGAGGTCGCGAAGCAGCTCACCTCCCTCCTCACCCGAGGTGACCTCGTGCCCGGCTCGCGGCTGCCCCCCGAGCGCCAGCTCGCCGAGAGCCTCGGAGTCGGCCGCTCGGCCGTGCGCGAGGCGCTCGCCGCGCTCGAGATCCTCGGCATCGTCTCGGTGCGCCCGGGCTCGGGGACCTACCTCCGCGACAGCACCTCCGAGCTGCTGCCGACGACGCTCAGCTGGGGGCTCATGCTGTCGGCGGGGCGTACCGCCGAGCTCATCGAGGTGCGGAGCGGCCTCGAGATCCAGGCCGCCATGCTCGCCGCGATCCGGATCGACGCCGAGGGCCTCGAGAAGCTGCGCGCTCACCTCGCCGCGATGGAGTCGCACCTCGACGACATGAGCGTGTTCGTCGACGCCGATGTGCGCTTCCACCTGCAGATCGCGCTCAGCTCGGGGAACGTGGTGCTGCGCGATCTGCTGCAGACGATCCGCTCGCTGCTGAGGCTCTGGGTCGAGCGCGCGCTGAGCAGCCCCGAGCAGGCTCTGGATGCGTTCACCGAGCACCGCGCCGTGCTCGAGGCCCTGGAGGCGGGCGACCCCGCCGCCGCGGCCCGCGCGATGGAGTCGCACATGAGCACCGCCTCCCGGCGCCTCGCCGATACCGGGAGCTGACGCGCGGTGGCAGGATCGGGTGATGAGCCCGATCCTGCGCCGCACCGCCGCGATCGCCGCCGTGGCGACCGTGCTTCTCCTCACCGGATGCGCGGGTCGCTCCGATGTCGCCTCGTCGCAGACACCGCTGCCGACTCCGACGGTGACGGCGACAGCGACGCCGGCTCCCCCGCCCTCGTCGACTCCCGCACCCTCCCCCACCGCCACGGAGGCGCCGCCCACCGCGGCCCCGGAGCCGAGCGTCCCGCCCGAGCCGAGCGTCGCACCCTCGACCGTGCGCTGCACGGGGGCCGACCTCGCGCTCGAGTACCGGCCCGACCCCGACGCGTCCGGCGCCGGCAGCAGCGCCTTCGACCTCGTCTTCACCAACACCACCGCCGTCACCTGCACGCTCGCGGGCATCCCCGGTGTCTACGCGACGGATGCCGACGGGGTCCGGCTCGGAGCGGTCGCCGCCGCCACCGGCCCGAACCCCGGCGGACTGCTCTCGCTGATCCCCTCCGGGCAGGCCGACGTGCGCGTGACCTGGCACTCGCCCGGCGCCTACGGCTGCCCCGTCGCGACCTCGGCCTCCCTCGTCGCCGAGGTCGTGGATGCGGTGAACGCCGCCGTCCGCGCGCCGGCCTCGATCGAGGTGTGCACCGACGACACGGTGTTCATGGAGGCGTCGACCTACACGCTGCTCGGCTGAGCCGCGAGCTCGATCCTGACGGCGTCCCCCGGAGCGAGCCGGATCGCGCCCTCCTCGGAACCGCCGCCGCCCGCGCGACGCCACTCGACGACTCCGTCGATCGCGACCTCGACCGCCTCGCCACCGAGGTTGCCCAGGAGGACGACGGTGCCCGCCGCGAGCGCCGCGAGGCCCGGAGCGTGCACCTCGCGGCGTAGCGCGCCGCTCAGCTCGGCGGCCCACTCGAGTACTCGGCCGGCCGGTGCGAGCCCGTCGCGCCCGGCGACGCCGCGCGGTCCCCACTGCTCGAAGTAGGCGAGGGAGTCGACACCCTCCTGCGCGAGCGCGTCGAGGCTGCCGACCACCCAGGCCGCGAGCGACGGCGACGACTGCCGCTCATCGGTCGCGCCCGGCACGTTCTGCGGGCCGTAGCCGGAGCGCTCGATGTCCTCGTCGCCCGGGTCGAACGGCGAGGTCGAGACCGCGTTCATCCGCGCGCCGAGGGTGACGGGGCCGACGTGGAGGCGGCGTCCAGCGGCGATCCGGCGCGCCTCCTGCACCACGGCGCGCTGCTGCGCGAGGGACTCGACGAGCTGGTGTCCCGAGCGGTCGTGCATGAAGGGCGTGATGCTGAAGGCGAGGGGCGCATCGAGCGGGGCCAGCGCCTCCGCACCCCGGTTGAGCTCGGTGAAGTGCGAGCGGACGCCGCCGATCGCCTGGGCGTCGCGCTCCCGAGCGGCCCGGCGTGCCCGCTCGAGCAGCTCCGACTCGCTCCGGTGCCCCTCCGCGGCGAAGACGCCGACGCGCGCGAGCGGAGTGTCGCCGAGCGCGTCGAGGACTGCGTCGACATCGTCCGCGGCGGCGGCCACGATCCGCAGGTCGACCGCTCCCGGAGCGTCGTGCACGGCCCGCTCGAGCGCCGCGCGCCATCCGGCCCAGCGCGGGTCGACCTCGACGAGCAGTCCGAGGAGGCTCCGGTGCCGTGAGCGATCCGACGACGGAGCACTCGACGCGGCCGTGCGGATCTCGGGGAGCGGATGCGCCGCACCTCCGATGCTCACGGCGACCACCGCGGCGCTCTCGGGGGCGGGCTCGCGCTGCTCGGCCGGCCGCGGCGCCGCACCGCAGGTCACGCGGATGCTCTGGTGGACGGTGTCACCCGCGGTGATCCGCACCGGGAAGGGCAGGTCGAGCGGGGTGGAGTAGGTCTTGAACGAGCCGTCGGTCCAGTTGCGCTGGTCCTCCATCTCGAACACGTCGCCCTCGAACGAGAGCTCGACCGGCACGTCCGAGACGGTGAACGACAGCCCCGCGAGGTCGCGGGCCGGCTGGTGCGGTGCGATGCGCTCGGGGAACGAGAGCGACTCCACGGACCCGTCGGGGTGGCGCGCCTCGAACGGCGTACCGGCCACTGACGGAGCGTGCAGCACGACGAGGCCGAGCCGGTTGCGGAGGAACGAGGAGGCCGCGACCGCCTCGAGAGCGACGCTCAGCACCGAGTCCTCGACTCCGACCCGCAGCGTCCAGTGCACCCTCGCCGCGCCGTCGGAGGACTCGCCCTCGATGAGCAGCCCGCCCGCCGCCGCGACGGCGGTCGTGCGCGTGGTCGGCAGCGTGCCCCAGTCGCGGTCACGGACCACGAACCGGATGCCGCGCAGGATCAGCGCCGTGCCGTAGCGGAGGTCGTCGAGGCGGCCGTCGGAGAGGCGCAGCGACCAGCGCCCTGCACGGATCAGCTGCTCGTCCCGCTCGACGGGGAGCAGGAGATCGACGGGGACGGAGGGCTCCGCCGTCAGGATCCGGATCGCGGCCATCCTCAGAGCGTGGTCATGCCGCCGTCGACGCGGAAGAGGGCTCCGGTCGCGTAGCTGGACTCGTCGCTGGCGAGGTAGACCATGATCCCCTCGACGTCCTCGGCCGAGCCGGGGCGGCCGAGCGGGATGCGCGAGGTGATGGCGGCGCGGGCGTCGGCGTCTCCCGAGATCGCGGTCACGAGCGGAGTCTCGGTGTACCCGGGCACGACGGTGTTGACCCGGATGCCCTCGCTCGCGTAGGCGGCGGCGACCGTGCGGGCCAGACCGTGGATGCCCGCCTTCGAGCTGCTGTAGGCGGTGAAGTCCTGGCCTTCGCCGTTGAGCCCGGTCGGGCTGCCGGTGAGGACGATCGAGCCGCCGCGGCCGCGCAGGGCGCGCACGGCGTGCTTGACGGTGAGGAAGGTGCCGGTGAGGTTGATGTCGATCGTGCGCCGCCACACGTCGAGGTCGAGGTCCGCGATCTTCGCATCCTGGCCGAACAGCTGGACTCCCGCGTTGGCGACGACGACGTCGGGCGAGCGCCCCTCGTCGGCGAGCCGCGCGAACGCGGCCTCGACGCTCGCCTCGTCGGCGATGTCGAGCGCGACGGCGACGGCGTCGGGGAACGCGGAGGCGGCGCTCTCGGCCGCGGCGAGATCGCGATCGGTGAAGGCGACGCGGGCGCCCTCCCGCGCGAAGCGCTCGGCGACGGCGCGACCGATGCCGGAGCCGGCTCCGGTGACGAGGGCGTTCTTGCCAGTGAGGCGACCGGTCATGCGTTCTCTCCTTCGAGTCGATCTGCTCCGATCATAGGAGGCCAACCGGTTGACCGCAGCCCTGCGTACTGCTCGATTCCCGCGCGTGCGAGCCCTTGACCGACTGCGTCGCCGGAGCCACGCTCGGTTCACACGTCCCGCTACCCCGGAGGTCACCATGAAGGTCGGCTCGCTCATTCTCCGTCTCGCCGTCGGCGGACTCTTCCTCGGCCACGGCCTGCAGAAGCTCCGCGGCTCGTTCGGCGGTCCCGGTCTCGACGGCACCCAGCAGATGATGGAGAGCCTCGAGATGCACCCGCCGCGGCGGAACGCGCTCGCGGCCGCGGTCACCGAGACGGCCGGAGGTGCCGCCCTCGTCCTCGGAGCCGCTACGCCCCTCGCCGCGGCCGGCCTGATCGCGACCATGGTCACCGCCGTGCGCAAGGTGCACTGGAGCAACGGCCTGTGGAACGCGGGGGGCGGCTGGGAGTTCAACGGCCTGCTGGTCGCCGCGTCGGCCGCGATCGTCGCCGACGGACCGGGAGCGCTCTCGTTCGACGCGCTGCTCGGCAAGAAGAAGTGGGGCGCAGGCTGGGCGCTGTTCGCCCTCGTCGCCGGAGCCGCCGCCTCCACGGCCGCGATCGAGGTCGGCCGCCGTGCCGCGCCGCTGACCTCGCCCGACTCCCCCACCTCGCCCGACTCCCCCACTTCGGCTGCCGACGGCACGGCCTGACCGCGCGGGCCCGCTGAGCAGCGCGCCCTCCCGGGCCTGCCGACCCTCTGCTGGTCGAGGAGCCCCCGCAGGGGGCGTATCGAGACCCGCCTGCTCCAGCAGACCGGGTGCACGAGTACCCCCGCTAGCGTCGCAGCATGACCTCCGACCCCACCGCCGCCTGGCAGCGCTCCGTCGACGACCTCTGGACCCTCGCCGACCCCGAGGACGTCCTCACCCGCATGCGAGTCCTCGCCGAGGAGTTCCCCGGCTCCGACGGCTCTGCCCACTTCGAGCTCGGCGGCGCTCTCGACAGCGCCGGGCACGAGGCCGAGGCGGCACTCGAGTACGAGCGCGCACTCGCGGCCGGCCTCGACGGCGAGCGCCTCGCGCGCCTGATCATCCAGTACGCCTCCACCCTGCGCACTCTCGGACGCGCCGAGGAGTCGGTCGCCCTCCTCACCGCCGCATCTCCCCATCCCGCCATCGGCGCGGCTCGCGAGGTCTTCCTCGCACTCGCACTGCACAGCGCGGGCCGATCGGACGAGGCGCTGCGCGTCGCCCTCGAAGCGCTCGTGCCGACCCTCCCTCGCTATCAGCGCTCCGTCGCCGCGTACGCCGCCGACCTCACCCGGATGCCGTAGCCGCCTGCACGGTCGGCCTCGCCACGAGGCCTCTCGCGCAGCGGGATCGCCGCTCAGTCCTCCGGGGCGCCGTCCGTCCTCCGCTCCAGATCCCGGAGGCGCCCCAGCAGCGCCCGCGCGACCTTGTCGTTCTCGCGGAACGAGACCGCGTTCGTGTCCGGCCGCGCGAAGGCGCCGACGAACGGCGAGTCGGTGTACGGGCCGATCGCGTACCTCCGCCCCGAGCGGTCACCCGTCGCGGAGCGCAGCAGCGTGTCGTCCTGGTGCACCAGCAGCCGCCCGGTCGAGGCGCGGGCGTCGCCGAGGTCCACGATCTCCTCCAGCGCCCCGCCCTCCGCGACGAGCGCGCGGAGCACGGCGTTGTCGCTGGTCGAGACTCCGGCGTGCGGCAGGCGGGCGTCGATCAGCGCGGAAGTGACGACGATCCTGTCGGACGCCGTACTGGTCGCGACGAAGCGCCCCTCCACCACTGCGACGCTCATGCCCGGCCCGAGGAACTCGACCACCCCCGCCTCCGAGAGGGCGAGGAGCTCCTCGAGACGGTGCGCGGGCGGCCCGCTCGCGATCGACGAGAACCAGCCGAGCCACCAGCCGTGCAGATCCTCGAGCCGTGATCGCGGCGTCCACTCGGCGGCGGCGGTGAGGTCGACGAAGAGGAAGTGGCTGCGCAGCAGCGCGAGGAAGAGCCCGAGCGTGGCGCTGTGCTCCTGCCGCGTGCGCAGGGCGAGGTCGTCACGGAGGTGCGCTCGCACCGCCTCCTGGAGTGCTGCCCCGTCCGCGAAGCGGGCACCGGCGAGGGGCCGGTCGAGGTCGGGGAGCAACAGCCGGTCGATCCTCCCGGGGACGAGGTCGTCGACCAGCGCAGTCAGAGTGCGGGCGTCCGCGAGTACGCGCTCGATGTCGGCCCCGAGCACCGGCACCGCGTAGCCCTGCGGCGCATCGGGGTCGGGTCCGAGCGAGCCCGCGAGCACCGACGCCCTCGGGTCGAGCCGTTCGAAGACCGCGGCGAAGTCGGCCCAGCTCCCGCGCACCCGCTCGGGATGACCGGTGAAGAGCTCCCGGTAGTAGCCCCAGAGCATCTCCTGGGCGATCAGCGGCCAGACGTCGTCGGCGAAGTCGAGCGGGCGGCCGATCGACCGCAGTCGCTCCGCGACGGCGGGGGTGAACCATCTCAGATCCGGCGCGGCGCCCTGCAGCGTCGACCCGATCTTCGAGTGGTGCGGCACCCCTCGCCGGCTGCCCATGATCAGGCGCGGCTCGCGACCCGATGGCCGGTAGTGGAGGCGTCCCTCCTCGTCGCGGCCGAAGCGGCCCCCGCGCCCCTCGGTGAGCAGGACGACGAGGTCGACGGCGACGAGTCCGAGGCCGCGCACGATCACCTCGCGGCCGGGCGCGAGAGTGCTCAGGTCGGCGTCGGCGGTGAACGACGGCGGGAGGTAGTCGAGCCGATGCCGCTGGGCCGCGTCGAGCAGGAGTCGCTCGTCGTCGGAGGGCACCGCCCCGCTGTGCCCGAGCGAGAACAGCACCAGGTCGGCCGGGATCGCCACTGCGGAGTCGAGGAGCACCGTCTGCGTCGCCTCGGCGCCTCCCCCGACCTCGACCACCCGACCTCGGTGCTCGCGCACCACGATGCCGTGCCTCCGAGCCTCCGCGACCGCCCTCTCGTGGAACCAGCGCAGGTACAGGCTCGCGAGCCGCCGGGTCGGGAAGCTGCCGGGCCGGAGCGTCTCGATCTCGCGCTGCACCCGCTCGTCGCCGCCGTCGAGAGTCGTCCGCCCCGATCGCACCTGCTCGGCCCACTCGAGGAGGGAGGGACCGGGCAGCACCGGCCCGTCTATGGTCGCGCTCGAGTCGGTGAACATGGTGACGTCGGCGGCGAGCGAGTTGAGCGTCAGCAGGGGCGACTGCTCCCAGCGCCAGATGCGTCCGGGGCCGGCGGGGTGCGGATCCACGATGTGCACGACGAGGGGCCCGGGCTCGAGGTCGGTCGCGTTGGCGGCGATCCGCTCGAGGACACCGGCCGCCCGCGGGCCGCCGCCGACGATCACGAGGGACCGGCGGGCGTCCCTGGGCGCTGACATGCCCCCACGATGACCGCTCGTGCTGGGAGTGCACCGGCGTGTGACGGCGCGTGACGCCGGGCGCCTCCGCGACCACCGCATGGACTGTGTAGCCTCCGAGGAGACCGCGCGCACACTGCTCCGCAGTGCGGCGGCCGACCCCCTGCCGTCGACCGAGAGGAGCTCCGGGTGCCCATCGAGTTCCTCGGCATGGCCGCACTGAACGACGGCAGTGAGACTCGCGCGCGCAGTGGGGCGAGCTTCGATCCCGAGTACACCCTGCGTCTCGCCGCCGCGCACGAGGAGAGCGGCTGGGACCGCATCCTGTTCGCGTACCACTCCGGCGCTCCCGACCCCACCGTCGCTGCGACCTTCGTCGCGTCGCACATCGAGAGCCTGCAGCTCCTGCTCGCGCACCGGCCGAACATCTCGTACCCGACCGTGGCGGCCAAGGCCTTCGCGACCCTCGACCAGGTGAGCCGCGGCCGCCTGAGCATTCACATCATCACCGGAGGCTCGGATGCCGACCAGGCGGCTGAGGGCGACTTCCTGACCAAGGACGAGCGCTACACGCGGACGGCCGAGTACATCCGCATCCTCAAGCAGGTCTGGGCCTCCCGCGAGCCCTTCGACCACAGCGGTGAGCACTACCGCTTCGAGGGGTTCGTCAGCGATGTCTGGCCCGTCCAGCAGCCGCGCCCCCAGATCTCGTTCGGCGGCTCGTCGCCGGCGGCACTCGAGGTCGGTGCCGCCGAGAGCGACGTCTATGCGCTCTGGGGCGAGCCTCTGCGCGACACCGCGGAGCAGATCCGCAGCGTCACGGAGGCGTCGGAGCGAGCCGGTCGCAGCAGCCGACCGCGCATCCAGGTCGCCTTCCGGCCGATCCTCGGTGCGACCGAGGAGCAGGCGTGGGAGAAGGCGGAGCGGATCCTGGGCCGCATCGAGGCGCGGAACCGCGAGGTCGCGCCGGCCGGGCTGGGCGCTCCTGAGAACACCGGCTCGCAGCGCCTCCTGTCGATCGCCGCCTCCGGCGAGCGCTACGACCGCGCCCTGTGGACGAAGGCGGGTGCCGCCGCAGGAGCCCGCGGCAACTCGAACGCACTCGTCGGCACTCCCGAGACCGTCGCGGCGGCCCTCCTCGACTACGTCGATCTCGGCGTCGACATCATCTCGGCCCGCGGCTACGACTACCTCGAGGACGCGGTCGACTTCGGCCGCCAGGTGATCCCGCTCGTGCGAGCCGAGGTCGCGCTCCGCGATGCGGCCTCTGCGGCGACCCGACCCTCCGATGTCCGCGCCTGACGCCGGGGCGTCGACCGACGTCTTCGTGCACGTCCGCGCCGACGACCCGCGCGCGCGACCGCTGCTCGACGAGCTCGAGCTCGAGTACGACACCCGGTACGGGACCACCTGGGGCGGACCCGCCTCGACCGAGCTGAGCAGGTACCCGATCCACGCTTTCGCCCCGCCGACGGGCGCGTTCGTGCTGCTGCTGCGCGACGGGATCGCGATCGCCGGAGGCGCGTTCAAGGTGTTCGACGAGACGACCTGCGAGCTCAAGCGCATCTGGACCTCCTCCGCCCACCGTCGCCAGGGGCTCGCCCTCCGCGTGGTCGCCGAGCTCGAGGCCGAGGCCCGCCGTCTCGGCTACGCGACGGCCTACCTGACGACCGGTCCGCTCCAGCCCGAGGCGCAGCGCCTCTACCTGACCGCGGGCTACACGCCGCTCTTCGACACCACGCAGCCTCCGGAGGTCGTCGTCCTGCACGGGTACGCCAAGACGCTGACCGATCGCCCGCTCGACATCCCCCGTATCCAGGACGCGCACGACGCCGAGTTCCGGGCGCTGCTCGCGGTGCTGCCCGACGGCGGCGAGCGTCTGCGGGCCGCCACGCGGGAGCGCTCCTCGTGAGCAGGACTCGCGCGGAGTAGCGGGCCTCTCCTCTCACGACTCGTCCTCCGAGTGGCACGGGCGCTCCACGTCCGTGGGCCGGCTCATGCCCGCTGGGACGCGGCGACGAGCGACCGGGAGGCCGCGCCGACGACCCAGTCGGGCAGCGTCCGGTACGAGAAGACCGTGGCGTAGAGCCGCGCCATCGAGTAGCCGGGATCGATCGTCAGAGCCGATTCGAGGTGCGCGGCGGCCAGGCTCGACACTCCGAGCGCCCACCAGCACCAGGCGAGGACGGTGAGCACGGGTGGCCGCGCCTCCCGTGGCGCAAGAGCAGCGAGACGGGCCAGTGCCGCGGTCGCGTGCTCGACCCGGGCGCGGACGGGGCCGTCTCCGGTCCCCATCAGCAGGGCGGCCGACGAGCGGTCGTGATCGTCGGCCTCGCCGGCGGCCGACTCCCGCTGGACGATCTCGTCGACCGTCTCACCGGTGCTCCTCTGCACGGCCTCGAGCCTGCGCTGAAGCCGCCGGGCCTCCTCCCCCGCCGCCCTGCCGAGCGCGATCTGGACCGTGACCTGATCCCGCAGGGCGGGAGCCTGCAGCAGCCGGATGATCCCGCCGTCCCGTCCGGCCGCCGGCGGCGAGATCAGCCAGCGCTCCACCATCGAGACCGCGTCGCGCACCGCCCCGGGCCCGCGGTCGAGGATCGCGGCGACGACGGCGCGGTCGGCGTCCGTGACCTCCGGCAGTTCGGCGAGCTCGGTCGTGTCGAGCGCGTCGGGAGCCGACGCCCGCGCCAGGATCCCCGCCTCGCTGGAGTCGATCTCGGCGGGCGACCGCGGGGCGCGGCTCTCGGCGGCGATGCTGTACCGCCCCCAGCCGTCCGAGGCGACGCAGGCCACTCCGACGATACCCAGCCCGGTCCTCTCGAGCCGTCGGAGGATCGCGCGGCCCAGATCCAGCAGTGGGATGCCCCGTGCCTGCTCGTACGAGGCGTCGGTGTAGACGACGACCAGTGCCGCGTCCGCTTCCGGGACCGCCCTCATCACCTCGATGCAACCGCGAGCCAGAGCCTGCGTCTCGATCCGACGCAGTCGCGCGGGGAGCGGCAGCCGGAAGCCGCTGACGGCTCGCGTGCCCAGGAAGGGCACGACGACCACGGAGTTCTCGGGTCTCATGCCGATCATCGACGGGACGACGGCGAGCAGATCGGCGATGTCGCCGGCGTGGACCAGCTCGGGTTCGCGAGCGGAGGAGTGGAAGTGTCGTGTCATGGCTGCCACGGTCGTCGGTCGGCGCTGGGCGCGGGTGGATAACCCCCGGATCAGTGGAGAGTCGGTATCAGGAAGGCCCTGGGGAGGAGCCTCGAGCCGCTCTCGCGAGCTCTCCGATCAGCCGCTCCAGCGCACCGGACACCTCGGCGATCACCTCAGGGCTTCCCTCCAGCCGGTACTGCACTCCTGCCGGGATCCACACGAGCGCCGAGAGCAGTCCCTCCGCCGTCTCGGCGTCGACCGGCCACCGTGTGAGGCGCTCGTCCACCGCGACCGCACCCGCCGACCACCGCCCGAGCAGCGCCGTCATCTCTTCGAGCGGCAGCGACAGCACGACGTCCAGACGGAGCCGCCCCTCGCCCGGCGTCTCGACCGCCGCCTCCGGGCCGACCCTCGCCTCGAACCGCACCCGCGTGCCGACGACGCCGCTCATCCGGTCGAGCCGGAACGTCCGCCAGTCCTCCCGCCGCAGGTCCCAGCAGACGAGCACCCACGTCTGCCGAGTCGAGACCACCGCGTGCGGATCCACCAGACGATCCGATTCGCCCCCATCGGCGGCGGTGTAGTGGAAGCGGATCCGCTCCTGATCGCGGCAGGCGAGCGCCAGCCGGCCCAGCAGCTCCTGCGGCACCGCCGTCGCCCGAGGCCGCCGCCACCGCTGCAGCCGGCTCACGGCGTTCACCCGCTCCCGCAGGGCCGCCGGGAGCACCTGCTCGAACTTCGCCAGCGCACTCAGCGTGGTCCGCTCGCCGTCCTCGAGGCCCTCGTCGGCGGCGAGACGCAGCCCGACCGCCTCCGTCACCGCCTCGTCGTCGGTGAGGAGGAGGGGCGGCACCCGCGCACCGGCCTCGAGCCGGTACCCGCCGGACGCCCCGCGCGCCGCCACGACCTCGTACCCCAGCTCGCGGAGGCGCTCGACATCGCGCCGGAGCGTCCGCTCCGTCACCCCCAGACGAGCGGCGAGCACAGGTCCCGTCCACTGCTGGTGGGTCTGCAGCAGGTCGAGCAGCGCGAGCACGCGCGAGGTCGTCCGGGACATGCGCCGATTCTGCTCGCCGATCAGGACAGGAAGCGACCTGATGGGGTCGTACCGTCGCTCTCGAGAACATCGGGAGGGCCACACCCCGCTCCGGCACGACACCGAGGAGAACACCATGGACATGAGACTCGAACTGATCCCCGTACCGGTCACCGACGTCGACCGCGCGAAGGACTTCTACGTGAAGACCATCGGCTTCGTCGCCGACCACGATCAGGTGGTGCACGAGGGGCTGCGCTTCGTGCAGCTGACCCCTCCCGGGTCGGCGTGCTCGATCGTGATCGGCATCGGCATCACCGAGATGGTGCCCGGTTCGCAGAAGGGGCTGCAGATGGTCGTCGCGAACGCCGCGGAGGCGCACGCCGAGCTCCGAGCGCGCGGCGCGGAGGTGTCCGAGATCGACTCGCAGCCCTGGGGCGAGTTCGTCTACTTCGCCGACCCCGACGGCAACACCTGGGCGCTGCAGCAGATCGTCCACCCGAGCTGACGAGCGCTCCATCCGACTCGAGACGTCTCTGAGACGATCGCCCTCGCTTCGACACTGTCAGAGTGAGGGCGAGAGGAGGTGGAGTCGTGACGACAGAGCGATCGGTAGGCGCAGAGCATGTGACAGGTGTCCACGAGACCGACGCGGAGCTGGTGCGCCGTGCCGCCGCGGGCAGCGAGCTCGCCTTCCGCAGCCTCTACCGCGCCTACATCCGGCCGGTCTACTGGCTCGCGCACGGCATCCTCCGCGATGCGGGCGAGGCTGAGGACGTCGCACAGGAGACGTTCGTCGTCGCCTGGAGCAAGCTGGGCGGGCTCGAGCTCGTCAGCGACTCGCTGCTGCCGTGGCTCGTCACGATCTGCCGCTTCGAGGCCGCCAACCGCCTTCGGTCCCGCCGCCGCGATCGCGAGAGGACGGTCGAGGCCGACGACGACCTCGCCTCGCCCCACGACCTCGAGCAGCAGATGGTGACAGCGGCGCTCACCGAGGCGATCCTGCGCGAGACAGAGGGTCTCGCCGATCTCGATCGCACGATCTTCCGCCTCTGCGCCACCGAGGGTCGCGCGTACGACGAGGCGGCCGCGACCCTCGGCGTCTCGCACGCCACCGTCCGCAACCGCCTGTCCCGGGTGCGCCGCCGTCTGCGCCTCGTGGTCGACGACTTCCGAGGAGCCGAGCAGCCATGACCGATCCCCTCACCCTCGCGCCCCTCGACGACGGGCGGGTCTCCGCCCTCGAGGCACGCGTCTTCCGCTCGATCGCGACGTCGCGCGCGGCCCGGTCGGCCCGCCGTCGCCGTGCTGCGACCCTCGGAGGCGTCGCCGCCGGTCTCCTCGTCCTCGCCGTGGTCATCGGCCCCACCCTCGGCTCGGCGAGCATCGGTTCGTCGTCGAGCGCCGGATCCTCGGCCGCCGACGAGGCGCCCGCCTTCGCCGGCAGCGGCAACGAGTCGAACCCCCAGGCAGCGCCCGAGGCTGCCGCAGGAGACTCCTCGACTCGCGGGATCGTCTCGACCGCGTCGGCCACCCTCGAGGTCCCCTCGGTCCCCGACGCACTCGAGGCGCTCACCGCCTCCGCCGCCACCCTGGGCGGCTACGTCGAGAGCTCGACCACCTCGGCCCTGCAGGCGACGACCGACACGATGGCCGTCGACCCGTCCTTCCCCGCGCCCGTCCCCGACGGGTCCGGAGTCATCACCCTCCGCGTGCCCGCCGATCGTCTGGCCGAGGCCCGCGACTCCCTGGAGTCCCTCGGCACCGTGACCGCGAGCTCGATCAGCCGCACCGACGTCACGACGCAGGCCATCGATCTCCGTGCGCAGGTCGACTCGGCGCAGGCCTCCGTCGACCGGCTGACCGAGCTCATCGCCCAGGCCGGCAGCCTGACCGATCTCCTCGCCGCCGAGTCCGCGCTCGCCGACCGCCAGGCCTCGCTCGAGTCCTCCCAGCAGCAGCTCACGGTCCTCGAGAGCCAGGTGTCCCTCGCCTCTCTGACGGTCACCGCGGTCCCGGAGTCCTCCCCCACCTCCGCCGAACCGGCCGGCTTCCTCGACGGCCTCCTCGCCGGCTGGAACGGCCTGATCGCCGCCGCGAACGGCGCCCTGATCGGCATCGGGTTCCTGCTCCCCTGGCTCGTCGTCATCGGAGTCGTCGCCCTGATCGTCGTCGCCGTCCGTCGACGCCGCGGTCCGCCCGCACCGGGCGGGAGCGCGGGCTCCGAGTCATCCGGCGCCTGACCGAGACGGCACGAGTCAGGCGCGCAGCACCTTCTCCATCGATCGGCTGGTCCTGAGCTCGTCGACCAGCTTGTCGAGCCGGCGGATCTTCTGCATCAGCGGATCCTCCACCTCCTCGACGCGGATCCCGCAGATCACTCCCGTGACCAGCTCCGATCTCGGGTTCATCGTCGCCGACGCGAAGAAGTCCTCGAAGGTCGTCCCGTCCTCGAGGTGCTTCCGCAGCTCGGCGTCGGAGTACCCGGTCAGCCACTCGATGACCGCATCCACATCGGCCCGGGTCCGACCCCGCCGCTCGGCCTTCGCCACGTAGTGCGGATACACCGAGGCCACGCTGGTCGTGAAGATCCTGTGCATGCGTCGAAGGGTAGACCCGCGCGACCACCGAGGCGAGGGGAGAAGAAGAGGAGGGCGGCAGCTATCCGCGGGCCCGCGCGGCATACACCGCGGGGGTCGTCCCCAGCCGTGCCCTGAACGCGGCGATGAAGCTGCTCACCGAGTCGTAGCCGACCGCGGGCGCGACCGTCTGCACCGCATCACCGCGCACGAGCATCCCCACTGCGGTGTGCATCCGCACCCGCACCCGCCATTCGCGGAACGTGCTGCCGGTCTCGGCCGAGAACGCCCGCGCGATCGTCTTGCTGCTCACCCCGATCTCGGCGGCCCAGTCGGCGAGCTCACGGGGATCGGCCGGATACTCGAGCAGGGCGGCCGCCACCGATCGTGCCCGGGGATCACGCGGCAGCGCCACAGCGGCATCCTGGTCCGGCGCCTCACCGAGCAGCTCGCCGAGCAGCAGCCAGCAGCGCCGGCGCCGCACCGGAGAGGGGTCGGCGTCGGCGAGATGGAGCATCAGCGAGCCGGCCAGGTCCTCGAGACGGAGCGTCCGCGCACGCTCCCAGCGCTCTCCGGCCGGCCGGAGAGACGGGGCCGCGTAGACACTGATCAGATCCCCCGGCTCGACGAAGGTCATCTCGTGCGGCACCCCGGCGGGGATCCACGCCAGGTGCTCGCGGCGGAGGTGCCACCGGTCGCCGACGACGCCGAGCTCCATCGACCCCGTGGCCATCCATGCGAGCTGATCCTCCTGGTGCACATGCGGGTCGAACCCGGTCCCGCGCACGACTCTCGAGCGGGATGCGGTGAGAACGGCGGATGTCCCCTCGGCGACATCGAATCCGGCCGCAGCGGCGCGAACGGACTGCGGATGCTCTCGGACGGACACGGTCGTGTCCTCCCTTCCGGATCGATGTCCGCTCGCGGCGATGGCGAGCGTGGTAAGGCAAGGCTAACCTGACGACCGCCTCCCCCGTCCGACCGATCCCGGAAGAGTCATGACCCCTGCACCCCGCCTCCTCGCCGCCTCGGCCGCGCTCGCCCTGAGCGTGGCCGCCCTCTCCGGCTGCTCGGCCGCCGCCACGGCGAGCGCCGAGAACCCCGACTACACCACCGAGCCCAGCGACTCCTTCCCGGTGACGCTCGAGCACCAGTACGGCGAGACGGTGATCCCGGCCGAGCCGCAGCGCGTCGTGGTCGTCGGTCTCACCGAGCAGGACATCCTGCTCGAGCTCGGCGTGACTCCCATCGCCACCACCGAGTGGTACGGCGAGCAGCCGTACGCCGTCTGGCCGTGGGCGACCGATCTGCTCGGCGACGCCGAGCCGACCGTCCTCGACCAGACCGACGGACCCGAGTACGAGAAGATCGCCTCCCTCGAGCCCGACCTGATCGTCGGCACCAACGCCGGAATGACCGAGGAGATGTACGACAAGCTCACCGAGATCGCCCCCACAGTCACGAGCGTCGAGGGCTCGGGCCTCTACTTCTCGAGCTGGCAGGACCAGACCCGCCAGGTCGCGACCGCGGTCGGCCGCTCCGCCGAGGGGGAGGCGCTCATCGCGGGCGTCGAGGACGCCTACGCCGAAGCCGCTGCCGCTCACCCCGAGTTCGCCGGGCTCACCGCGACGTTCTCGCAGGGCGGCCCGTGGGACGGGAACCTCTGGGTCTACCCCGACGGTCTCAACACCGACTTCCTGACGGACCTCGGCTTCACCATCACCCCGGGACTCGAGGAGTACGTGCCCGAGGAGGGTGGTCAGGCTCAGATCTCGCCCGAGAACGTGGGCCTCATCGATGCCGACGTCGTCGTCTTCGCGACGGAGTCGGCCGAGAGCGTCGACGAGCTGCTCGGGTTCGGCACCACGTCGAGCCTCGGAGCCGTCACCGGCGGACACGCCGTCTTCACCGACCCCGAGCTCGCGGGCGCCATCTACTTCCTCACGCCGCTCAGCCAGAAGTACGTCCTCGACCAGCTCACGCCGCGCCTGGTCGATGCCGTCGCGGGTGAGGCGCCGCAGAGCATCGAGGGCTGACGCCTCCGTGACCCGTCTCCTCGAGGCCGGAGCGGCGGTGCCGACCGTCGGTCGACGCCGCCGTCCCGGCCTCGCCCTCTCACTCGCCGCGCTCCTCGCCGCCGTGGTGCTGAGCGTCGCCGTCGGCTCGAACCACCTCGGCCCGGCAGAGCTCTGGCACGCGCTCACCGCCTACGACGGCTCGACCGCCGATCAGGTGGTCGTCGACCTCCGCCTCCCGCGGACCGTCGCGGGTCTCGTCGTCGGCGTCGCCCTCGGAGTGGCGGGCGCCGTCATCCAGGCGCTGACCCGCAACCCGCTCGGCGATCCGGGAATCCTCGGTGTCGACGCCGGCGCCGCGCTGTTCGTCGCCATCGGCGTCGCACTCGGAGCGAGCTCTCCCGTGCAGTACCTGCCCTTCGCCTTCCTCGGCGCCCTCGTCGTCACCGGAGTCGTCTCGGTCATCGGATCGGTCGGCCGCGGCGGACCGGACCCCGTCCGCCTCACCCTCGCGGGGGTCGCGGTCGCCGCCGTCCTGACGGGCATCACCACGGCGATGATGCTGCTCGACCCCGTCACCTTCACGAAGCTCCGGGGGTGGAACGCCGGCTCCTTCGTCGAGCGCGGCGTCGACGTCGTCCTCCCGGCGCTCCCCTTCGTCGTCGCGGGCGTCGCGGTCGCCCTGGCCTCCGCCGGATCACTGACAGCCCTGGGACTGGGCGACGACCTCGCCGCCTCCCTGGGCACGCGCCTCGGGCGCACCCGGCTGCTGTCGGTGCTGGCGATCACCCTCCTCGCGGGATCCGCGACCGCGATCGCCGGTCCCATCGGCTTCGTCGGGCTCGCGATCCCGCACATCGCCCGCTGGATCGTCGGTCCCGACCAGCGCTGGATCCTCACCCTCTCGATCGTGCTCGCCCCGACCCTGCTCCTGCTCTCCGACGTCCTCGGCCGGGTCCTGCTGTGGCCGGGCGAGATCCCCGCGGGAGTCGTCACCGCGTTCGTCGGCGCTCCCGTCCTCATCCATCTGGTGCGCCGTGCGAAGGCGAGCACGCTGTGACAGGCGTCGTCGTCCTGAGGAGCGGACCGCTGTCGCTGCGGTTCCGCAGGCGCACCCTCCTCGTCGGTGCAGCCCTCGCCGGCGCGGTCCTCGCGCTCGCCGTCGTCGCCCTGGGCCTCGGCGAGCTGCGGCTCGCGGCACCCGACGTGGTGGCGGCCCTGCTCGGGCAGCGCACCGGCATCGCCCGCACGGTCGTCCTCGAGTGGCGGCTCCCGCGCGTTCTCGGCGCGGTCCTCTTCGGCGCCGCGCTCGGCGTCTCGGGCGCGGTCTTCCAGTCGCTCACCCGCAATCCGCTCGCGAGCCCCGACATCATCGGCCTGACCTCCGGCTCCTACGCCGGCGGCCTGGTCGTGATCATCCTGATCGGAGCGGGCGCGGGGTCGCTGCCCGTCGCCGCCGGCAGCGTCGTCGGCGGCCTGATCGCCGCGGCTCTGGTCTACCTCCTCGCCCGTCGGCGCGGAGTCCAGGGCTTCCGGTTGATCGTCGTGGGCATCGGCGTCTCGGCGATGCTCGAGGCGCTCAGCACCTACCTCGTCCTCCGAGCGAAGCTGGAAATCGCGATGACCGCGTCCGTCTGGGGTTCCGGCTCGCTCAACCCCGTGGGCTGGGGCCAGCTGCTCCCCGCGGCCGTCGTGATCGCCGCAGCCCTGGTCGGACTCGGCCTGCTGGCCCGGTCGATGCGGCAGCTCGAGCTCGGAGACGACGCCGCGCGGGCCCTGGGCAGCCCGGTCGAGCGCACCCGCCTGCTGCTCGTCGTCGGAGCCGTCGCGCTGACGGCCGCGGTGACCGCCGCCTCCGGCCCGATCGCGTTCGTCGCACTCGCCGCCCCGCAGATCGCCCGACGACTCACCCGCACCGCAGGGGTGGCGCTGGTCCCGTCGGCGCTCGTCGGAGCCCTCGTGCTGCTCGGAGCCGACGTCGTCGCCCAGCACGTCCTCCCGGGGTCCCTCCCGGTCGGCGTCGTCACGGTCGTCGTCGGCGGCCTCTACCTCGTCGGACTCCTCCTCCACGAAGCTCGGAGACGCTCATGACCGCCCGCCTCGCCGCCGTCGACCTCACCATCGGCTACGACCGCCGCGTGATCTCGCGGGACCTCTCGCTCGAGATCCCCGACGGCTCCTTCACGGTGATCGTCGGCCCCAACGCCTGCGGCAAGTCGACGCTCCTGCGAGCACTCTCCCGGCTCCTCGCCCCGACCGCCGGCCAGGTCCTGCTCGACGGCCGCTCGATCGCCTCCTCGAAGCCGAAGGAGGTGGCGCGGGTGCTCGGCCTCCTGCCCCAGACCTCGCTCGCTCCCGACGGCATCACCGTCGCCGACCTGGTGGCGCGCGGGAGGCATCCGCACCAGGGGTTCCTGCGGCAGTGGTCGGTCGCCGACGAGGAGGCGGTCGGCGCGGCGATGGCCGCGACGGGCGTCACCGAGCTGGCCGGCCGTCTCGTCGACGAGCTCTCGGGCGGTCAGCGGCAGCGTGTCTGGGTCGCGATGGTGCTCGCGCAGCAGACCCCGCTGATGCTGCTCGACGAGCCGACGACCTTCCTCGACATCGCCCACCAGATCGAGCTCATGGAGCTGTTCACCGATCTGCACGAGCAGGGCACGACGCTCGTCGCCGTGCTCCACGATCTCAATCAGGCCGCCCGCTACGGCACGCACCTCGTCGCCGTGAAGGACGGCGCCGTCGTCGCCCAGGGCGCCCCGCGCGAGATCGTGACCGCCGAGCTCGTCGAGCACGTCTTCGGGCTGCGCTGCGTCGTCATCCCCGACCCGGTGACGGGGGCGCCGCTCGTGGCGCCGATCGGCCGTGAGCGGCAGGGCACCCGCCGATGACGCGCGGCCCCCTCCTGCAGGCGCCGCCCGAGCCGATCGAGGCGCGCCCCCTCCGCATCGACCACGCCACGACTCCCCTGCGGCTGACCCTGCGTGTCCTCGCCGGCGCGCGCCGCTTCACGGTGCCGGCGACCGCGCTCTCGGTCAGCCACCAGATCGGGGAGGCGCTGGTCCCGGTGCTGATGGGGCTGGCGATCGAGCGCGCCGTCGCGACCGGCGATCCCGTGCAGCTGGTGCTCTGGCTCGCCCTGCTGGCCGCCGACTTCGCTCTGCTCTCGTTCTCGTGGCGCTTCGGCTCCCGCCTCGCCGAGCTCGGGATGCTCGTCGTCCAGCACCGCCTCCGCGGGCTCGTCGCCGAGCACCTCCTCATGCGTCCCGCCCGTGGAGGCCGCGCCTCCGACCAGCCCGGCGTCGCCCTCTCGCTCGCCACCTCCGATGTGAACCGGCTCTCCAGCGCCGTCGAGATCGGTGTGCACCCCGTGGGCCAGCTGGCCGCGGTGGTCTTCGGAGGGGCGCTGCTGCTCGGTCTCTCCTGGCCGCTCGGTCTCGCCGTGCTCGTCGGCGCCCCCGTGCTGCTCGGGGCGACCGAGCTCGCCGGGCGGGGTCTCCGACGCAGCAGCGGCGACGAGCAGGAGGCGGCGGCCGCGGCGGCCGGCCGGGCGGCCGATCTGATGGCCGGCTATCGCGTCCTCCGCGGGATCGGCGCCGAGCAGGAGGCGTCGCGCCGCTACCGCACCGCCAGCCGCGCGGCCCTGCTCAGCACCGTCCGGGCGAGGCGCGCCGAGGGCGTCTTCGGCGGAGTGATGGATCTGGCCACCGGCCTCTTCCTCACCGCCGTCGCCGTCGCCGCCGCTCTCCTCGCCCTCTCCGGAGAGCTCGGCCTCGGCGAGTTCGTCGCGGTGGTCGGGCTCACCCAGTTCCTGATCGACCCGCTGCAGAACGCGGCGCGGGACGCGGGATCGTGGTGGGCGACCGCGACCGCGTCCGCCGCGCGCCTCCTCGATCTGCTGCGCGAGACCGGAGCCGCCGACGAGCCCCTCGCGCGGACGCTCGTCGACGACGTGCGCCCCGGAGAGCTCGTCGTCGTCGCGGTCGACGGCTCGAGCGCCGACCGCGTCCTCGCCGGGCTTCGATCGACGCACCCCGGCGCCCTCGTCGCACCGCACGCCGCCCACCTCTTCTCGGGCAGCGTGCGCGCCAACGTCCTGCTTCCCGGAGTCGATCCCGCGAGCGCCCACCGCGCCCTGGAGGCCTCGGGCTGCGCCGAGCTCGCCGCGATCCTTGCAGGCGGTCTCGACGGCGACGTCGGCGAGGGCGGCTCCGCGCTCTCCGGCGGTCAGCGCCAGCGCGTCGCTCTCGCCCGAGCGCTCGCGCAGGACGCGCCGCTGCTCGTGCTGCACGACCCCACGACCGCGGTCGATGCGGTGACCGAGGCGGCGATCGCCTCCCGTCTGCGGGCCGTTCGAGGCGAGCACCGCACCGTGGTCGTCTCCCGCTCGCCCGCCTTCACCGCGGTCGCCGATCGGGTCGTCGGGGAGGACGGCATCCAGGTCGGCGTCGGAGTCGAGGGCGCCGATACCGACGAGCGCAGATCCGAGAGCACCCTCTAGGCCCGACGATGACGACCGATCGCCTCCCGACGGCCCCCGGCCGCGTCGTCCTGGGCGCGTCGTGGGATGCTCTCGGGCGAGGACGCCTCCTCCTCCTGCCCCTCGTCGTGCTGCTCGTCGCGGCCGCCGCCGCCGGGATCGCGCCTCCGCTCGCCCTGGGGGCCGTCGTCGACGCCGTCACCGCCGCGGAGCGTGATCCGGGGATCGTTCCGCTGCTCGGTCTCGTGATGGCCGCGACCGTGATCGCCGGCGCGCTGCTCTCGGCCGTCGGCGTCGTCGCGGCGTCGCGGCTGTTCGAGCGGATGCTCGCCGAGTTGCGTGAGCGGATGGTGGACGCCGCGTTCCGACTCCCCCAGTACCGGGTGGAGCGGGCGGGCACCGGCGACCTCGTCACTCGAGCCGGCGACGACGTCGCCGAGGTGTCCGACGCGATCCCCAGCGTCGTCCCCGCGGTGACGGGCGCGCTCTTCACCATCGCCGTGACTCTGGTGGGCATGGCGGTCATCGATCTGCGCTACGCCGCCGCGATGCTCGTGATCGTCCCCGTGCACGTGCTCGCCGTGCGCTGGTACCTGCGCTCCGCCCCGTCCGTCTACGCCGCAGAGCGCTCGGCGATGTCCGACCGCGCCCAACGGCTCCTCGACTCGCTGCGCGGCCTGGAGTCGGTGCGCGCGTACGGTCTCGGCCGCGCCCACCTGCAGCGCATCGCCGCCGCGTCGTGGTCGGTGGTGCGGGTGACCATGCGCGCTCGCGCGATCCAGAACGGCTTCTTCGCCCGGCTCAATCTGGCCGAGTTCCTCGGGATGAGCGCGCTGCTGGTCGTGGGCTTCCTCCTCGTCCGCAGCGGCGCCGGCACCCTCGGCGGCACGACGGCAGCGATGCTGCTCTTCCTCCGCCTGTTCGGGCCGATCAACCAGCTGCTCTTCGTCGTCGACGAGCTGCAGTCCGCCCTCGCCTCCCTCGGCCGCATCGTCGGTGTGATCGCGGCGGAGGCGCCGCACCCGGTCACCTCCGCCGCCTCCGCAGAGCTGCGGCTCACCTCGCTGCACCACGCGCACCTCCCCGGCCACCCCGTGCTCATCGACGTCTCGGTGGTCGTGCCCGCCGGTGCGACCGTCGCCGTGGTCGGAGCCTCGGGCGCCGGCAAGAGCACCCTCGCCGCACTCGCCGCGGGCGTGCACACCGCCGATTCGGGTTCGGTGACCCGCCCGGAGCCGACGGTGCTCGTGACGCAGGAGGTCCACGTCTTCGACGCCACCCTGCGCGAGAACCTGACCCTCGCCTCCCCCGCGGCGCTCGACGCCGAGGTCGCGGAGGCGCTGCTCCGCGTCGGAGCCGGGCACCTGCTGAGCCGACCCGGTCTCGATGCGCTGCTGGGCGCCTCCGGCCTCGCGCTCACCCCCGCCGAAGCGCAGCAGCTCGCCCTCGCCCGCGTGCTGCTGGCCGATCCCGCGACCGTGATCCTCGACGAGGCCACCGCCGAGGCGGGCTCGGTCGACGCCGGCCGGCTCGAGCAGGCCGCGGCGGAGGTGCTGCGCGGTCGCACCGCGCTGGTCGTCGCACACCGCCTCAGCCAGGCGGCGACGGCCGACCGCGTGGTCCTGATGGAGGCGGGCCGCATCGCCGAGGAGGGCACCCACGCCGAGCTGCTCGCCGCCGGCGGCCGCTATGCGCGCCTGTGGGACGCGTGGAGCGCGAGCGCACGCCCCTGACGCGCCCGCGCCACTATCCTCCCGGAGTGCCTTCGCACCGCGAATCGCCGCACCCACCGCACCGGGAGAGAACCACCGTGAGCATCCTCCGCACCAAGTCCGTCGAGCAGTCGATCGCCGACACCGACGACCCCGAGTTCCGCCTCAAGAAGTCCTTGAGCGCGCTCGACCTCACCGTCTTCGGCGTCGGAGTCGTCATCGGCGCCGGCATCTTCACCCTCACCGGCCGTGCCGCGCACGACATCGCCGGCCCCGCGATCGTGCTGAGCTTCGTCGTCGCCGCCTTCGCCTGCGCGCTCGCGGCCATGTGCTACGCCGAGTTCGCCTCGACCGTGCCCGTCTCGGGCTCGGCCTACACGTTCTCGTACGCCTCGCTCGGTGAGCTCTTCGCGTGGATCATCGGCTGGGACCTCATCCTCGAGCTGTTCCTCGGCGCGAGCGTCGTCGCGCAGGGCTGGAGCGCCTACCTCGGCTCGTTCCTCGGTCAACTCGGCATCGTGCTCCCCGAGGCGCTCTCCTACGGCGGAGTGGTCGACGTCCCCGCGATCCTCCTCGTCCTCGTGCTCGGCGCCCTGATGACGTTCGGCATCAAGGAGTCGCTGCGCGTCAACCTGGTCCTCGTCGCGGTGAAGCTCTTCATCGTGCTCTTCGTCATCATCGCCGGTCTGCAGTTCGTGAACGCCGCCAACTACTCGCCGTTCATCCCGCCGGCGGAGGCGTCCCAGGCCGCGTCCGGTCTCACCCAGCCGCTCCTGCAGTTCCTCTCCGGTATCGAGCCGGCGACCTTCGGAGTCGGTGGCATCATCGCCGGCGCCTCGCTGGTCTTCTTCGCCTACATCGGCTTCGACGTCGTGGCGACGACCGCCGAGGAGACCCGCAATCCGCAGCGCGACATGCCCATCGGCATCATCGCCTCCCTCATCATCTGCACCGTGCTCTACTGCGCCGTCGCCCTCGTCGTGACCGGGATGGTCCCCTACCGCGAGCTCGACCCCTCCGCCGCGCTGGCGAACGCCTTCGCCTACCACGGCCAGACCTGGATGGCGACGGTCATCTCGGCGGGTGCCGTCGCAGGCCTCACCACGGTCGTGCTCACCCTGCTCATCGGAGCGACGCGCATCATCTTCGCGATGTCCCGCGATGGCCTGCTCCCCCCGCGCCTCGCGGCGGTGCACCCGCGCCTGCGCACACCGTGGGTCACCTCCGTCGTCGTCACCGTGATCGTGGCCCTGCTCGCCGGCTTCACCCCGATCGGCGTCCTCGAGGAGATGGTGAACATCGGCACCCTCTCGGCCTTCGTGCTGGTCTCGGTCGGCGTCATCGTCCTGCGCCGCAAGCGGCCCGAGCTCGAGCGCGGCTTCCGAGTACCGCTCAACCCCTGGCTGCCCGGCCTCTCGGCCCTGATCTGCACGTACCTGATGCTCAACCTCTCGATCGAGACCTGGCTGCGCTTCGTGGTCTGGCTCGCGATCGGATTCGCGATCTACTTCGCCTACTCCCGTTCGCACGCGAAGATCGGGCGCTGAGGGGAGCGCCGAGGCCGAAGCGGCGCGCTCAGCGGGACGGACGCAGGTCGCGGATCATCTCCTTGAGCTGAGCGATCTCGCCCCGGAGTGCCTCCACCTGCTCTTCCGTCGCCGCCACCGTCTCCTCCGTCTCGAGCGACACCCGCTCGACGATCCAGGACGCGAGCGTCGCCGTGACCACACCGATCAGCGCTATGCCTCCGACCATGAGCCCGACGGCGACCACGCGGCCGATCACGCTCACGGGCACGAAGTCGCCGTAGCCGACGGTCGTCACAGTGACGAACGCCCACCAGATCGCGTCGCCGAAGTCCCGGATCGGACCACCGCTTCCCCGCTCCGCGTCGAGGACCGCCAGCGCCGCTACCAGGATCGTCAGCGCCGTCGCGCCGACGGTGTAGACGACCACCTTCCCGCGGAGCATCGACCCGGCGTTGCGCTGGATCAGCGAGATGATCGTGAGGAACCTCATGAGTCGCAGCGGCCGGAGCATCGGCAGGGCGACGACGGCGAGGTCGAGCAGATGCCGCGAGAACCATCGCCCGCGCTGCTCGGCGAGCGCCAGACGCGCGAGATAGTCGAGGAGGAAGACCGCCCAGGTCCCCCACAGCAGGGCCTCGGCGACGGCCTCGACCGGTCCCTCCGCTCGCGCGAGGATCTGGGTCGCGTAGGCGGCGAGGAACACCGACGCGGCGATCATCAGCGGCCACTCGGCGGCGCGCTCCCAGCGCGCGAGGCGGTTCCCGTACATCCCCTCATCATCGCGGACGAGCCGATCGCCTTCGGCACCGCCTGCATCCCCTCCCCTTCGCAGGTCTGCGGCATCACACCGCGGCGCCTCGGCCCACCGAGCCGCTTCACCGGCGGACTGACGGGCCGCCTCCCGAGGCGGTCGATCAGGGGTCCAGCCGAGCGTCACGCACGAACGTGCGCTGCCGGGGAGTTTCGACCGCCCCTGGCCGGTAGGTGGAGCGGACCCAGGCGACGGCCTCGTCCGCCGGCACGCCGTCGAGCCGGGCCAGGAGGGCGAGGGCGGTTCCCGTTCGCCCTGTGCCTCCGCCGCAGGCGACTTCGACTCTTCCGCTCGAGGACCGTTCGTAGGCGTCCCGGAGCGCCGCGATCGCGTCGGACGGCGCTCGGGGCAGACGGAAGTCCGGCCACGCGATCCATCGCGACGGCCAGTTCTCGCTGTGCGCGCGCGACGTCAGATACAGCCCGAAGTCCGGTGCGTCCTGCTCGCCCACAGGACCGTCTCTCAACGCACGCCCGCGCACGAGCCGACCGCTCGGCAGCATCACGACGCCGCTGCGATGGGTCGGCCACGGCTCCATGCCCCTATCGTCCTACGAACGAAGCGGCATCGGACGCCGGCGGCGCCTGGCCGTTCTGCGCACGTTCCACCCGTCGCTGGAGGCTCTCGTGCCGCGGTACTCCTCGGAGGGGGCGACCCGGTCGACGTTCCACGAGCAAGCGCTCAGCGTTGTCGCGAGGGGCTCGGTCGCGCCTCCCGATCGCGGTCGGTCAGGGGGCGCGACACCCTCGCAGAAACGAAGAAGCCCCGATGAGAACGACGTCTCATCAGGGCTTTCTGTCGGGCTGACAGGATTTGAACCTGCGACCCCTTGACCCCCAGTCAAGTGCGCTACCAAGCTGCGCCACAGCCCGTGGCAGTCCGGACCGTGGCCCGGGCAACTCGACTACCTTAGCGGATCGCGGCCCCCGAAGTGAAAACGTGCCTCCGCTCGCGCACGTAGAATCGCGGAGCGCGTGGGCCCGTCCGGGCAGGCGGGGGCGGCGCGGACGACGGAGGCAACAGGAGTGGACGCGCGGCAGAAGCGATCGCAGGTGGCCCTGCACCGAGCCATCATCGATCTGGCCACCGACGCGGAGGTGTCGAGCCTCACGGTCTCGGACATCACCGACCGCGCCGGCGTCAACCGCTCCACGTTCTACGCCCATGCCTCGTCGGCCGCCGAACTGCTCTGCTCGGCCCTCGGCGCCGAACTCGACGCGATCCGCGACGACTATCTCGAGACTCTCCGCGGCGGAGCAGCGACCGATACGACCATCCGTGAGGGCACGTCGCGCATCCTCGGGCATCTCGAGTCGCACCGGACCCTCTACATTCGGGCCTTCGACTCCGCGGGCGGCGACTCCGGGCTGCGCGCGATGCTCGCGGTGCACTTCCGCTCCGCCGTCACCGCCACGCTCGAGACGGGCACCCTCGACATCCCCGCGAGTGACGCGCTCGGCACCTTCCTCGCCGACGGGACGGCGTCCTTCCTGGCCGCGGGCTCGACTGGGCTGATGGAGGCGTGGCTGCGCCTCCCCGCACCGCGCACCCCCGACATCTACCTCGCCGCCTACCGCAGCCTGCTGCCGTCCTGGTGGCCGTTCGCCACCGGCACCTGACGAGCTCACCGTCGGATCCGTCACAGACGGCTGCCTCCCCTCACGGACGGCGACCACTCGTGACGAGTCGATCGAGCGGCTGACCGGTCCGACGCACGCGCCTTCCGAATCGCCGGTGCTCGATCACCGTTGCCGGGCCCGGTCCGGCTCGCAGGAACACGTTCGGCTCACGGGATCCGAGGATTCCCGCGAGCCGAACGCAGAACGGCGAGCCGAAGAGCCCGAGACGATCAAGCGCCTCAGCGCACCCGCTTCTCGCGCACGCGCATGTTGACGTTCACCGGCGAGCCCTCGAACCCGTAGATCTCGCGGAGGCGTCGCTGGATGTAGCGGCGGTATCCCGGGTCGAGGAACCCGGTCGTGAAGAGCACGAAGGTCGGCGGACGCGAGGCGGCCTGCGTGCCGAACAGCACGCGCGGCTGCTTGCCGCCGCGCAGCGGGTGCGGGTGCGCCGCCGTGAGCTCGGCGAGGAACGCGTTGAACTTGCCGGTGGGGATGCGGGTGTCCCACGACTCGAGGGCGAGCTCGAGAGCGGGCACCAGCTTCTCGAGGTGGCGGCCGGTCTTGGCCGAGATGTTGACGCGCGGCGCCCACGCCACGTGATGGAGGTCCTTCTCGATCTCGCGCTCGAGGTAGCGGCGGCGCTCGTCGTCGAGCAGGTCCCACTTGTTGAAGGCGAGGACCAGCGCACGACCCGACTCGAGGACGAGGTCGATGATCCGGACGTCCTGCTCCGAGATCGGCTCGGAGACGTCGATCACGACGACCGCGACCTCCGCCTTCTCGAGCGCGGTCGAGGTGCGCAGCGACGCGTAGAAGTCGGCGCCCTGCTGCAGGTGCACGCGGCGGCGGATGCCGGCGGTGTCGACGAAGCGCCACACCTTGCCGGCGATCTCGACCTGCTCGTCCACCGGGTCGCGCGTGGTGCCGGCGAGCTCGTTGACGACGACCCGCTCCTCCCCCGCGGCCTTGTTCAGGAGGCTCGACTTGCCGACGTTCGGGCGGCCGAGGATCGCGACGCGGCGGGGTCCGCCGATCTCGCGCTTGGCGACGGCCGACTCGAGCGGCAGCTTCTCCAGCACGGTGTCGAGCAGATCCGCGACGCCGCGGCCGTGCACGGCCGAGACGGGGTAGGGCTCGCCGAGGCCCAGCGACCACAGCGAGGCGGCGTTCGGCTCCTGGCGCGCGTCGTCGACCTTGTTGGCCGCGAGGAACACGGGCTTCTTCGTCTTGCGCAGCAGCCGGACGACGTGCTCGTCGGTCGCGGTCGCGCCGACGTTCGCGTCGACGACGAAGATCACGGCGTCGGCGAGGTCGATCGCGATCTCGGCCTGCATCGCGACGGAGGCGTCGATGCCGCGGGCGTCGGGCTCCCAGCCGCCGGTGTCCACGATCGTGAACGAGCGGTCGAGCCACTCCGCCTTGTACGAGACGCGGTCGCGCGTGACGCCGGGGGTGTCCTCGACGACGGCCTCGCGGCGGCCGAGGATGCGGTTCACGAGCGCCGACTTGCCGACGTTGGGCCGGCCGACGATCGCCACGACCGGCAGTGCCGGCAGGTAGATCACCTCGTCGGACTCGCTGCCCGAGTAGTCGAGGAGCGTCAGGTCCTCGTCGTCGAGGTTGTAGTCCTCGAGTCCGCTGCGCAGCGCCTGCGCGCGGGAGGCGGCGAGCTGCTCGTCGAGGTCGCCGAGGCGCTCGACGAGGTCGTCGTCCGGGTAGTTCAGCTCGTCGTCACCGACGTGCGTGTCCTGTGCCATGATCGGCCCTTGCTCTCGAAGATCGGACCTCGGCGATGACCGCATCGACGGTCTGCTCGAAGTCGAGGTGAGTGGAGTCGAGAAGAGTGACTCCTTCTGCGGCGTTCATGAAGTCGACCACCTGGGAGTCGGCGCGGTCCCTCGACCGCAGTGCCAGACCCGTCGCCTCAGCGGATTCCGTGGTGACTTCGCGCGAACGCCTCGCCATCCTAGCCTCTTCGCTCGCGGTGAGGAGGATCCGCACGGGAGCGGTCGGCGCGACGACCGTGGTGATGTCGCGTCCCTCGACGATGATGCCCGCCTTGCGGGTCTCGCCGATGATGCGGCGGAAGAGCAGGGTGATCCTCCGGCGCACCTCGGGCACCTTCGCCACGGCCGACACCCGGGCCGTGACCCGGGGCTCGCGGATCGCGGCCGTGACCTCGGTCCGCCCGACCCAGACCGAGTAGGTCTCGGGGTCGGTGCCGATGGAGTAGTCGAAGCCGTCGAGTGCGTCGACGATCGCGCGCTCGTCGGCGAAGTCGAGGCCGGTGTCGAGTCCGTGCCACGCGAGCGCGCGATAGGCGGCGCCCGTGTCGAGGAACTCGAAGTCGAGCCGGCGTGCGGCCTCGCGCGAGACGCTCGACTTGCCGCTGCCCGCGGGGCCGTCGACCGCGACGACGGTCGCGGCGCCGAAGTCGGCGGCCTCGTCGACCTGTGCTCCCCGCGACCGCTCGACCGCGGAGCCGCCGTCCTCCGGGATGCTCTGCTGTGCGCGGCGGGCCGGAGTCATCCGGTTCAGTCCGCCGTCCTGCCTGTTCTGCTCGGTGCTCATACGCTCTCGGTGCTCATCTGCTCGGTGCTCGTTCGCTCAGTACTCATACGCTCGCCCGCTCCCGTCGCCGATCTCATCCGGCGATCCGCCAGCCGCGCGCGGTCAGGTCGTCGGTCAGCGGACCGACCGCCTCGGGCACCACCGAGATCTCGGCGAGACCCACGCGACGCCCCTCCGCGTGCTCGAGGCGCACGTCCTCGAGGTTGACTCCCGTTTCGCCGATCTCGACCAGGAGGCGAGCGAGCGTCCCCGGCAGGTCGTCGATCAGCACGATCAGGGTCGAGAAGCGCTGGGCCTGGCCGTGCTTGCCCGGGAGGCGGGCGACTCCGGCGTTGCCCGCGGCCAGGTGCTCGGCGAGGAGACGTCGCGCGCCGGGAGCGTCCAGCCCGCGCAGCGCGTCGGCCACGGCGGCCACGTCGTCGCGGAACGCGTCGAGCACCGAGACGACGTGGTCGCGGTTCGCTCCGAGGATCTGCACCCACAGCTCGGGGGCCGACGCGGCGAGGCGCGTCACATCGCGGACCCCCTGGCCCGCGAGCCGCAGGGCGTCGTCGGGCGCGTCGAGGAGGCGCTGGCCGAGCAGCGACGACACGATCTGGGGCACGTGCGAGACCAGCCCGACGGCGAGGTCGTGCTCCTCCGGATCCATCTCGACGATGGCCGCGCCGAGATCGAGTGCGAGCGCCTCGACGCGCGCGAGCGCCTCGGGAGTCGTCTCGCCGTCGCGGCAGAGCACCCAGGGCCGCCCCACGAACAGATCGCCGCGGGCCGCCACTGGGCCACCGCGCTCGCGACCCGCCATCGGGTGCGAGCCGATGTAGCGCACGAGGTCGACGCCGCGCGCCCGCAGTTCGCGCAGCGGCTGCATCTTCACGCTGGCGACATCGGTCACCACCGCCGAGGGGTGCGCCGCGAGCTCACGCTCGACGACGTTCGCGACCACGTCGGGCGGCACGCAGACCACGATCAGCACGGGGTCGTCGTCGTCGGAGGCGGCGCGCCCGGCGCCGTAGTCGATCGCGAGCGAGAGGCTGGCCGGCGAGGCGTCGTCGAGCACGACGTCGACTCCGCGAGACGCCAGGCCGAGCCCGATCGAGGCGCCCAGGAGTCCCGAGCCGACCACGCGCACCGTCCCCGTCGTCCGCATCGCGGGCGGGGCGGGGTGCAGCAGCTCGTTCACCCCGACAGCCTACCGATCAGGTCGTCGCTGCTTGTCGACGCCGGAGCGACGCGGAGGAGAGTCCCGCCGATCGCCGCCTGCGGAGGAGCTCCGAGGGCGCTGCCGGTCTTCGCGCGCGGGCCGGTCCTCGCGCGCGGGCCGGTCCTCGCGCGCGGGCCGGTCCTCGCGCGCGGGCCGGTCGGAGCGCGCAGGCCGGTCGGAGCGCGCTGGCCGAGCCGCTCGTTCCGGCTTCTCCTCGGCACTCACCGGCTTCTCACCGCCCTGCCGCGAGATCGTGAGCAGGGCCCCGAGCTCGGCCCGGGTGAGATCGCGCAGGTCGCCCGAGCGCAGAGTGCCGAGGTGCAGCGGCCCGAACTGGCGGCGCACCAGCTCCTGAACGGGGTGCCCGACCTCGGCCATCATGCGGCGGACGATCCGGTTGCGCCCCGAGTGCAGCGTGATCTCGACCAGCGAGGCGTTCGAACGCCCCTCCGGCCGGCCGAGCAGACGCGCCTTGTCGGCCACGACCGGACCGTCGTCGAGCTCGATGCCCGCGGTCAGCGCCGCGATCGTCTGCGGGAGGACCTGCCCGTGCACCTTCGCGATGTAGGTCTTGGTCACTCCGAAGGACGGGTGGGCGAGCACGTGCGCCAGCTCGCCGTCGTTGGTCAGCACCAGCAGCCCCGAGGTCTCGGCGTCGAGGCGGCCGACGTTGAAGAGCCGCTCCTCGAAGTTCTGGGTGTAGGTGCGCAGGTCGGGCCGGCCGTTCTCGTCCGCCAGCGAGCTGACGACGCCGATCGGCTTGTTCAGCATCACGTAGCGGCGCGAGGTGTCGAGCTGCACCGCGACTCCGTCGACCTCGATGAGGTCGGTCGCGGGATCGATGCGGCGACCGAGCTCGGCCGCCACCTCTCCGTTCACGCGGATCCTGCGCGCGACGATCATCTCCTCGACGACGCGTCGGGAGGCCACCCCCGCCGCGGCCAGGACCTTCTGCAGGCGCTCGCCCTCGCTGCTAGGAGTGCTGCTCATCGAATCCGTCCCGTCCGTCGCTCAGTAGTGGTGAGATCTTCGGCAGCTCATCGAGCGACGTGAGGCCGAGGTGCACGAGCAGCTGCTCGGTCGTGCCGTAGAGGATCGCGCCCGTCTCCGGGTCGTTGCCGACCTCGGCGATCAGACCGCGTCCGAGGAGGGTGCGCGCCACCGAGTCGACGTTGACCGCGCGGATCTGCGCCACCTGGCCGCGCGAGATCGGCTGCTTGTAGGCGATCACCGCGAGGGTCTCGAGCGCCGCCTGCGACAGCTTCGTCGGGTTCTGGGTCAGCACGAAGTCCGAGACGACGGTGTCGTACTCGCGGCGCACGTAGACGCGCCAGCCGCCACCGACCTCGCGCAGCTCGAACCCGCGACGGATGCCGCCGGTCTCGCCGTCGAAGTCGGAGACGAGCCGCTCGATCGACTGCCGCACGACCACGATGGGCCGCGAGAGCGCTGTCGCGAGCGCGACGAGCGACTGCGGTTCGTCGGCGACCATCAGGATCGCCTCGATCGCGCGGTCGATCTCGAACGCGACGGTCCCGACGGAGGCGTCAGCTGTCATAGTCGGCCCCCAGGTGCGCGAGGTTGGCATCCGACCACGACTCGGCGACCCACTGCAGCGTGAGCTCGCCGAGCGGCTCGGGCTGCTCGAACGCGAGGGCGGCGTGGCGGTAGAGCTCGAGCACCGCGATGAAGCGCGCGACGATCACGCCCTTCTCGCCGGCGTCGGCGATCAGTTCGCGGAACGTCGCGGTCGTGCGCTCGCGGAGCACGCGGACGAGGTACGCGGCCTGCTCGCGGATGCTGATGAGCGGGGCGTGCAGGTGCTCGAGTCCGACCGTCGGGATCTCCCGCGGCGCCAGCGCGAAGGCGGCGAGGGCCGAGAAGTCCTCCGCCGAGAGCGTCCAGACCAGCTCCGGCTTCTTCGCGCGGAACTCCTCCTCGAGCGGGACCTGGCGCACGTGCCGCGTGGTCTCGACCTCGATCCTCCCGGCGAACCAGGCCGACACCTGCTTGAACGCGCGGTACTGCAGGAGGCGCGCGAACAGCAGATCGCGCGCCTCGAGCAGTGCCGCGTCCTCGGCGTCGACGAGCTCGCCCTGCGGCAGCAGTCCGGCGATCTTGAGGTCGAGGAGGGTAGCGGCGACGACCAGGAACTCCGAGGCCCGGTCGAGTCCCGCCAGGGTGTCGATCCCGTGCAGGTACGAGAGGAACTCGTCCGTCACCGCGCTCAGCGCGATCTCGGTGATGTCGACCTGCTGCTTCGCGATCAGGCTGAGGAGCAGATCGAACGGCCCCTCGAAGTTGGCCAGCGCGACGCGGAAGCCGGACTCCGGCGCCTCCAGGACGACCTCAGGCGACCGCGCCACGCGAGATCAGCTCCCTGGCGAGCTGGCGGTACGCCTTGGCGGCGTTGTGCTCGGGCGCGAACTGCGTGATCGGCACCCCCGACACGCTCGCGTCGGGGAACTTCACGGTGCGGCCGATCACGGTCTCGAGGACGCTGTCGCCGAACGCGTGCACGACCCGGTCGAGGACTTCGCGCGAGTGCAGGGTCCGCGAGTCGTACATCGTCGGCAGGATGCCGTCGAGCTCGATCACCGGGTTGAGACGGTCGCGCACCTTGTCGATCGTCTCGACCAGCAGAGCCACCCCGCGCAGGGCGAAGAACTCGCACTCGAGCGGGATGAGCACCCCGTGGCTCGCCGTGAGCGCATTGACGGTGAGCAGCCCGAGCGAGGGCTGGCAGTCGATCAGGATCACGTCGTAGTCGGCACTCACCTTGCGCAGCACGCGGGCGAGGATCTGCTCGCGGGCGACCTCGTTGACGAGGTGCACTTCGGCCGCCGAGAGGTCGATGTTGGCCGGGATGATGTCGAGCCCGGCGACGTTCGTCGACTGGATCGCCTCGGCCGGGTCCTTCACGGTGCCGAGGAGGAGGTCGTAGACGGTGATCGCGTCGTAGGTCGCGACACCGAGGCCCGCCGAGAGCGCGCCCTGCGGGTCGAAGTCGATCACCAGTACGCGGCGGCCGTACTCGGCCAGCGTCGCGCCCAGGTTGATGGTGGTCGTCGTCTTGCCGACGCCGCCCTTCTGGTTGCACAGCGAGATGATGCGGGCAGGCCCGTGGCCGGTGAGCTCGACCGGCAGCGGGAAGTCGCGCAGGGGGCGGCCCGTGGGGCCGAGCGCCGGGGCTTCGAGGCCGGAGAGTTCGGCCTTCGCGTCCGTCTTGCGTGTCACCTGCGTCGCCTCGCTTCCGTGTCGGCATGCGCTCCCGCGCGGCCTCCACCGAGTGTACCGGCGCCCCCGCCACCCGCCGCCCCGCCCCGCCGTGCCCCGTCCAGGCACTGCACCCACCCTGCTGGTCGAGCAGCCGCGCAGCGACGTGAGAAGACCCACCACCGTCAGCAGCAGCCTCCCTCAGCGCCGCGCCCGCGGATGAGCCGTCGTGTAGACCTCCCTCAGCGAGTCCGCGGTCACCAGCGTGTAGATCTGCGTCGTCGCCACGGAGGCGTGCCCCAGCAGCTCCTGCACCACTCGCACATCCGCCCCGCCCGCGAGCAGATGCGTCGCGAAGGAGTGCCGGAACGTGTGCGGCGAGATCTCGCGGTCGAGCCCCGCCTTCTCGGCGACCGCGCGGATGACGAGCCACGCGCTCTGCCGCGACAGCCGACTCCCGCGGACTCCGAGGAACAGCGCCGGAGTGGCGCGACCGCGCCGCGACAGCTCAGGCCGCGCGCGCACCAGGTAGTCGTCCACGGCCTCGCGCGCGAAGCGGCCGAGCGGCACCATCCGCTGCTTCGAGCCCTTGCCCGTCAACCGCACCACCTCGGCGTCGAAGACGTCGTCGACGTTGAGGTCGACGGCCTCCGAGATGCGGGCGCCGGTGGCGTAGAGCAGTTCGAGCAGCGCGCGATCGCGGAGGTCGGCGAGTTCCTCGCCTCGTGCCGCCTCGAGCAGCGCGGCCATCTGCTCGACCGTGATCGCCTTCGGCAGCGTCATCGCCAGCTTGGGCGGCACGACGTCGTGCGCCACATCGTCGGCGACGATGCCTTCCTCGAGGGCGAACCGGTGCAGTCCGCGCACGCTCGAGAGGATCCGCGCCCGCGACGAGGCCGCCAGCGGCCGCTCGGTGCGGGCGGCGAGCCAGGAGGCGAAGGCGCCCACATCCGCCCGGCGCAGCTGCGCCAGATCGTCGACACCCTGCTCACCCAGCCAGCCGAGGTACAGCTCGAGGTCCCGGCGGTAGGCCGCGATCGTGTGGGCCGACAGCCCGCGCTCGACGCTCGACTGCCGGAGGAACGCGTCGGCGCAGGCCCGCGGAGTCACCCCCGGCGCGCCCGCGGGTGCCGCGTCCACGGCGAGGAGGCGTCGCCGAGCCCGTCCCAGCCGCGCGCGCGGAAGGCGTGGGCGGCCAACACCGCGATGGTCAGCGACGGGTTCTGCACCCGGCGCTCGAGCACGGCGTCGACGGCGTCGTCGAGGTCGACCCAGCGCAGCTCCATGTCGGCCTCCTCCGCCTCGCGCGCGAAGACGGAGTCGGTCGCCGAGAGATCGCGCGCCAGGTAGATGCGGATCGCCTCGTCGCTGCCCCCGGGGGAGGTCGCGAACTCCGACAGCAGATCCCAGCGGCCGGCCTGCAGGTCGGTCTCCTCGGCCAGCTCCCGCTGGGCGGCGAGGAGGGCGTCCTCCCCCTCGATGTCGAGGAGCCCCGCGGGGATCTCCCACTCGCGGGAGCGGACGGGGTGGCGGTACTGCTTGATCAGCGCGACACGATCGTGCTCGTCGAGGGCGAGGACCGCGACCGCGCCGGTGTGGTCGAGGAACTCGCGGCGCAGCACGCCGTCGCCGTAGCGGAACGTCTCGGCGCGGACACCCCAGACCATCCCGTCGAAGACGCGCTCACTGGTGAGGATCTCGGGATCGACCAGCTCGTCGGCCAGCGGCTCAGACATCGGCGCCGGCCTCCGAGGCCGGGAACAGGCGCGTCGACTCCTGGCGCTCGAGCGCCGCCGTCACGAGGCCCGTGAAGAGCGGGTGCGCGTTGTTCGGCCGCGAGCGCAGCTCCGGGTGCGCCTGGGTGCCCACGTAGTAGGGGTGCTTGTCGCGCGGCAGCTCGACGTACTCGACGAGCTTCCCGTCGGGGGACGTCCCCGAGAACCACAGTCCGGCCTCGGCGATGCGGTCGCGGTAGCGGTTGTTCACCTCGTAGCGGTGACGGTGGCGCTCGGCCGCCTGCGGGGCCCCGTACACCTCCGCGACGATCGATCCCTCGGCGAGATCGGCCGTGTAGAGGCCGAGGCGCATCGTGCCGCCCATGTCTCCGGAGGCGAGGATCTCGACCTGCTCGGCCATCGTCGCGATGACGGGGAACTCGGTCTCCGGATCGAACTCCGACGACGAGGCTCCCTCGAGCCCCGCCTCGTGGCGCGCGTACTCGATCACCATGCACTGCAGGCCGAGGCACAGCCCGAGCGTCGGGACGCCGTTCTCGCGCGCGAAGCGCAGCGCACCGAGCTTGCCCTCGATGCCGCGGATGCCGAATCCGCCGGGTACGCAGATGCCGTCGAGCTCCGAGAGCGCCTTCGCGGCCGCCTCCGGGTCCTCGAGACCGTCCGACGCGATCCAGCGGATCGCGACCTTCGTCTGCTGGGCGAACCCGCCGGCACGCAGCGCCTCGGTCACCGAGAGGTAGGCATCGGGCAGGTCGATGTACTTGCCGACCAGGCCGATGGTCACCTCGTGCTTGGGCTCGTGCACGGCCTCGAGCAGCTTCGACCAGCCGTCCCAGACGACCTCGCCGGCAGGCAGCCCGAGCTGGTCGATGATGTACGAGTCGAGGCCCTGCTCGTTGAGCATCTCGGGGATCTCGTAGATGGAGGCGACGTCCTTCGCGTTCACGACCGCCTGCTCGTCGACATCGCACATCAGCGCGATCTTGCGCTTGTTCGACTCCGAGACGGGGCGGTCGCTGCGCAGCACGAGTGCGTCGGGCTGGATGCCGATCGAGCGCAGCGCGGCGACCGAGTGCTGCGTCGGCTTGGTCTTCTGCTCGCCCGAGGCGCCCATGAACGGCACCAGCGAGACGTGCACGAAGAACACGTTGCGGCGGCCCAGCTCGTGGCGGACCTGGCGGGCCGACTCGATGAACGGCTGGCTCTCGATGTCGCCCACCGTGCCGCCGATCTCGGTGATGATCACGTCGGGCTGCGGGTCGTCCTCGGCCTGGAGGCGCATGCGGCGCTTGATCTCGTCGGTGATGTGCGGGATGACCTGCACCGTGTCGCCGAGGTACTCGCCTGCACGCTCGCGGGCGATGACGCGCGAGTAGATCTGCCCGGTCGTGACGTTCGCCGCCTGGTTGAGGTTGATGTCGAGGAATCGCTCGTAGTGGCCGATGTCGAGGTCGGTCTCGGCGCCGTCGTCGGTCACGAAGACCTCGCCGTGCTGGAACGGGTTCATCGTTCCGGGATCGACGTTGAGATACGGGTCGAGCTTCTGCATGACGACGCGCAGTCCGCGCGCGGTGAGCAGGTTGCCGAGGCTGGCAGCCGTGAGCCCCTTGCCGAGCGACGAGACGACGCCACCGGTGACGAAGATGTGCTTCGTGACCTTCGCCGCACCGGTGTCAGAAGCACCGGAGGCATGACGAGGAGAAGAGGAAGGGCCCGAGTTCGAAATGTCCACCACGGGCTTCCACCCTAACAGCGAATCGCGGGCACCTCGCCGGCACCCCTCGAATCAGCGCGGCCGACTCGTCTCGAGCAGCTCCCGAGCGTGCGCCAGCGCGTTCTCCGAATCGGCGAGCCCCGACAGGAGGCGCGCCATCTCGGACACGCGCTCCTCGGCCACCAGCTGGGTCACCGCGCTCGAGGTGACGGAGCCGTCGGAGCCCTTCTCGACGCGCAGGTGGTTCGTCGCGAAGGCGGCGACCTGGGCGAGGTGGGTGACCACGATCACCTGCGAGGTCTCGGCGAGCCGTGCGAGGCGCCTCCCGATCTCGATCGCCGCCGCTCCGCCGACGCCGGCGTCCACCTCGTCGAACACGAAGGTCGGCACCGGGTCGTTGGCGGCGACGACGACTTCGATCGCGAGCATCACCCGCGACAGCTCTCCTCCGGAGGCGCCGCGCGCGAGCGGCCGCGGCGTGGCTCCGGTATGCGGCTGGAGCAGCATCTCGACCGCGTCCCGACCGTGGGCGGAGGGCTCGCTCGTGCTCGTCACCTGCACCCGGAGGCGCGCGTCGGCCATCGCGAGCGCGGTCAGCTCGTCGCTCACCCGTTCCCCCAGCTCCAGCGCCGCGGCCGTCCGCAGCTCCGTGAGCCGATCGGCCAGTCGCTCGACCAGGTCGGCGTCGGCCGCGGTGTCCGCTTCGAGCGCCGAGATCCGCTCGTCGTCGCCGTCGAGCTCGAGCAGGCGCAGTCCGGAGGAGTCGACCAGGTCGAGCACGTCCTCGAGCGTCGGTCCGTAGGTCCGTGCGAGAGCCGACAGCTCGGCACGCCGGTTCTCGATCAGCTCGAGGTCGTGCGCACCATCGAGATCCAGCTCGGCCAGGTACGACGAGAGACCGCCCGCGGCGTCGACGAGCAGCACTCCGGCCTCGTCGAGGGTCTGGACGGTGGGGAGCAGCGCGGCGTCGTGCTCGGCGGCGCGCTCGAGGATCCGGCGCGCGGCGTCGAGCAGCCCGACCGCGTCGCGGCCGTCGAGCTCCTCCGACGAGATCGCCTCGCGGGCCTCGCCCGCCGAGAGGCGCAACTGCTCGATGCTGCCGAGCCGTTCCGACTGCGCTGCGAGCTCGGTGTCCTCTCCTCGCTGAGGCGCCACGACCTCGATCTCGGCCAGGGCGTTCCGGAGGCGCTCCGCCTCGCGGGCACGCGCCTCGCGCGCCGTCGTCAGCTCGTCCAGCTCCTCACGGTTCGCGCGCCAGCGCTCGAACGCACCCGCGTAGTCGCGCAGCGCCTCCGCCAGCTCCTGACCGCCGAAGCGGTCGAGCGCGTCGCGCTGAGCGGCCGCCGACCGGAGCCGGATCTGATCGGACTGCCCGTGCACGACGACCAGCTGGTCAGCGAGCTCGCTCAGCACGCTGACGGGAGCACTGCGCCCGCCGACCACCGCGCGTCCGCGGCCCTCGGCCGACACGGAGCGGGCGAGCAGAAGCTCCGGACCGTCGAGGTCACCCCCGGCGTCGCGAACACGATCGGCCACGGCGCCGTCCTCGGGGACGAGCCAGCGGCCCGACACCCAGGCCTGAGCGCTTCCCGCTCTCACGGCGGAGGCGTCGGACCGCGCACCGAGCACGAGTCCCAGCGCGGTCACGACCATGGTCTTGCCGGCGCCCGTCTCCCCCGTCACCGCAGTGAAGCCGGGACCGAGCGGAAGCGTCGCCTCGGCGATCACGCCGAGGTCTCGGATCTGCAGCTCTTCGAGCATCGCGCTACTCCGTCTCGGCCGACCCCCGCCATCCGCGGATGGGGAGACCGAACTTGTGCACGAGGCGATCGGTGAACGGCGCATCGTGAAGGCGGGCGAATCGCACGGGCTCGGGCGATCGGCGGAAGACGACCCGGGCTCCCGGCGGGAGCTCGTACGTCCGCCGGCCGTCGGCCCAGAGCACTCCGACACCATCGGTCCGCTCCTTCACCTCCACCGCGAGACTGGACTCGGGCCCGACCACGAGCGGGCGCGCGAACAGCGCGTGAGCACTGAGCGGCACCAGGAGCATCGCCTCGAGCGTCGGCCAGACCACCGGCCCTCCGCCCGAGAACGCGTAGGCGGTCGATCCGGTCGGAGTGGACACCACGATCCCGTCGCAGCCGAAGCTCGAGAGCGGCCGGCCGTCGACACCGACCATGACCTCGAGCATCCGCTCGCGGCTGCCCTTCTCGACGGTGGCCTCGTTCAGGGCCCAGGTCTCGTAGACGACGACGTCGTCGATCTTCACGCGGACCTGCAGCGCCAGTCGCTCCTCGACGCGGTAGTCGCCGTCGAGAGCACGGGCGACGGCATCGTCGAGGTCGTCGCGCTCGCTCTCGGCGAGGAAGCCGACATGACCGAGATTCACGCCGAGCAGCGGTGCCGTGCCGGAGCGCGCGATCTCGGCGGCGCGCAGGATCGTGCCGTCCCCGCCGAGCACGAACACCAGCTCGACCGAGGCGAGCTGGGCGTCGACGCCCAGCACGGCGACATCCGCCAACTCCGGAGAGGCGGCGACGATGTCGCCCTTGTCGTCCGCACAGAGCACCGGGTGCGCACCGGAGTCACGCAGCCGGCGGACCACGAGGACCGCGGCATCGAGGGAGTCCGCCCGACCGGTGTGGGCGACGACGAGGATGTGGCGCTCGTCAGGAGGGGACTGCATCGAGAGAGTGTCCTTCGGTACTGGACGACGCGGATGCGTCGACGGCGGCGGACACGGTCGCGTCATCCGGTGGTGAGCGCGGTGACCGCGTCCCTCCATTCTGTCGGAATCGCTCCGCGGTCGCGGTGGAGGTGCGCGAGATACTCGTGATTCCCAGCGCCTCCCAGCAGTGGCGAGGCGGCGAGACCGACGACACCGAGCCCCGCGTCCCACGCCGACCACAGCACGTCCGACAGCGCTTCCCGGCGCAGTTCGGGGTCGCGGACGATGCCCTCCTTGATGCCCGTCCGTCCTACCTCGAACTGCGGCTTGATCAGCACGACGAAGTCCGCTTCCGGCGAGACGGACGAGACGACCGCCGGCAGGATCATCGCGAGCGAGATGAACGAGACGTCCGCCACCACCAGGTTCGGAGCCGCAGCCGATCCGGACGCGGACACCAGCGACTCCGCGGTCATGTCGCGCGCGTTGAATCCCTCGACCACGTGAACGCGATCGTCCGATCTGATCCGCGGCGCGAGTTGAGCGTGCCCGACATCCAGAGCGATGACGGAGGCGGCGCCGCGCTCCAGGAGCACCTGCGAGAAGCCGCCGGTTGACGCTCCCACATCGAGGGCGTGCGCACCGGAGACACGTACCGTCGGAAAGCTCTCGAGAGCGCCGAGCAGCTTGTGGGCCGCCCTGCTCACGTAGTGATCGAGTCCGGCCACGGCGACCTCCTGGTCGGCTCGCACGCGCAGGGACGCCTTCGACACGGGAGCACCATCGACGGTGACGAGACCGTCGGCGATCAGGCGCGCGGCATGAGTGCGGGAGCGCGCGATCCCCCGCTCTGCGAGAGCCGTATCGAGGCGCACGTCGTCGGGATCAGTCATCGTGGTGAGTCCCCGCCTTCGAGGCGTGTGCGGAGGCGCTCCTGCAGCTCCGCGTAGGACGCCGCCCTGGTCGGAAGCGGCTGGTCCTCGATCGATTCGAGGCGATCGACGAGTCCGTCGATCGAGGCAGCCGGAGTCTCGTGCTCAGTCGTCATGGCTCATCACCTCTCGCGAAGCGCCTCTGCACCGGTCCTCGCGTACTCGTCATCGAGTACGAAGTGGATCGGAGCGAAGTGCGGGTTAAACAGCGATGGCCACCCATTTCTGGGTGGCCATCGTGAATGGTGTCCGGCGGTGTCCTACTCTCCCACAGGGTCCCCCCTGCAGTACCATCGGCGCTGAGAGTCTT
>NZ_LMPP01000004.1 GCF_001423885.1 Rathayibacter sp. Leaf185
CCACGCGATCGCCGAGGCCGCTCTCGACGGACAGCTCTCCGGCTCCCACCTGCGCACGCTCCAGCCGGCCGAGGCCTTCGTCCAGGTGCAGAGCATCCTGGGGATGGGGCCGTTCTCGGCCGAGCTCGTCGTGATCCGCGGCGCGAACTTCCCCGATGTGCTGCCGCGCAACGAAGGCAAGCTCAGCGATGAAGTCATGAAGCGTTACGGCGCCGATCGCTCGATCGACGAGATCGCCGAGACGTGGAAGCCGTTCCGCTCGTGGGCCGCCGTGCACCTGCGTGCGCTGCGGGCGCTCGCGGACTAGACGAGCGACTACCGGCATTCCCCGTGGCGGCGCGGTCGAGAAGTGGGGACTTCGCCGACGCCGAGAGCAGGACCCGCCGGCTCATCGTTCCTCTGAAAGATCCCCGAACGGAACGCCGCCGACACTGCGGATCGGGCGACCTCCCCGGTCGCTCGGGGGAAGCACTCGCCACGCTCACGGGATGTTCGGCCGATCGCAGTGGCGCATTCGATCTGACGCATTGGCCCGTGAGCCTGGGGTCCCGCCGATGGCCGGTCAGGTCGCTCATCGGAGGGCACGCTCGGAGCGCGGATGCGAAGTCGAGATCTGAGGCGCAGGGGCGGCAGCCGTTCGTCCGGAGACTCTTCACCTCCCCCGGTTCGAGCGGCAGTCGCTGAGACCTGCGAGACATGCTAACTTTTTTTTGTTAGCGTCCGACTGGCGCTCATCGACTCATCAGGAGCAGCCATGTCCGTTCAGAAACCCACCTCGGCGCACATCGCCGACCTCGCAGCCGAAATCGGCTACACCGACATCGCCGAAGCTCCCGAGGAGTACACCGCGATGATCTCTGGAATGGTCGGCGTGCTGGACGCCCTCAACGCCATTCCGGAGCCCGAGGTCCTCTCGAGCCGCGACGCGGTGGACTACACGGTCCCCACCTCCGATGAGGATCCGCACCACGCGTGGGAGGTCCGCACCTCGATCCCGGGCGCCGACTCGGGCCTGCTCGCCGGCACCCGCCTCGGCGTGAAGGACAGCATCCTGGTCGCCGGCGTCCCGATGCGCAACGGCTCGAAGGAGCTCGAGAGGTTTGTCCCCCATGAGGACGCGACCGTCGTCACGAGAGCCCTCGCCGCTGGCGCCGAAGTGATTGGAAAGACCACCAACGAGTACTTCTGCATGTCCGGCGGAAGCCACACCGCCGCAACGGGCGTGGTGCACAACCCGCACCGCATGGGGTACTCCTCCGGCGGATCCTCCAGCGGCAGTGCGGTCGCACTCGTGACCGGCGACGCGGACATGACCCTCGGCGCCGATCAGGCCGGTTCTATCCGCATGCCGGCCTCCTGGTCCGGCGTCGTGGGCCTGAAGCCCACGTACGGTCTCGTCCCCTACACCGGCATCGGCGCCCTCGACGGCTACTTCGACCACGTCGGTCCGATGACCCGCACCGTTGCCGACAACGCCCGGCTCCTCACCGTCATCGCCGGCTCCGACGGCATCGACTTCCGCCAGCGCGACATCGTCGTCGGCGACTACCTCGGCCGGATCAACGACGGGGTCGAGGGTCTGAGGATCGGTGTTCTCACCGAGGGCTTCGGAACCGAGAACGCCGAAGTCGAGGTCGACGAGACGGTCCGCGCCACCGTCGAGGCCCTCCGTCAGCAGGGTGCGATCGTGGAGGAGGTCTCCATCCCGCTGCACTCGCTCGGGCCGGCCCTGTGGACCGCGATCGCGATCGAGGGCATGGCCGAGACGGTGCTTCGCAACCAGGGCTTCGGCTTCGGTCGCCCCGACTACTACCCGGTCGACATGATGCAGCACCTGTTCGACCACAAGAGCGACGCCGACGCGCACCCCGCGAACGTCCGCCTGTTCACTCTCGTCGGACGCTACGTCGACCAGCAAGCAGGCCGGCTGCATTACGCGAAGGCCGTCAACCGGTCCCGCACTCTCCGCGCCGCGTACGACGGAGCGCTCACGCGTGTCGACGTGCTGGTCACCCCGACCACTCCGCAGACCGCCCGCCCGCTCCCCGACCCCGCTCACGGTGCCGGCGCCGCGATCGGCGCCTCCATCGAGATGTCCACGAACACCACCCCGTTCAACATCACCCACCACCCCGCGATCAGCGTCCCGTGCGGCACCGTCGACGGACTCCCCGTCGGAATCCAGCTCATTGGAAAGCACTTCGATGAGGCGACCCTGTTCCGGGTGGGGCAGGCGATCGAGAACCTCTGACACATCCGAGCCGGTGAGATCATGGACGCGAGTCGAGATCTCACCGGCTCTGCTATTCCCCGAGACGGAAGGCGAGCGTTGACTCGTTCTGAGGAGATGCGAATCCGCATCCTCGACACCGCGCACGACCTTCTGAACACTGAAGGTCGCGACGCCGTCACCACGCGCGCGCTCACCTCCACCCTCCGCATCCAGGCACCGACGATCTACCGGATCTTCGGCGACAAGCAGGGACTCCTCGACCAGGTCGCGCTCCACGGCTTCTCGGCCCATCTCGCGACCTGGACGGGATGGACGCCCGGCGTCGACCCCATCGACTCGCTCCGTCAGGGATGGGACATGCACATCGACTGGGGTCTGCTTCACCCACGGGTGTACTCGATCGCCTATGGAGAACCACGCACCGGCACCTCCTCCCCCGCAGCCGATGCCATCGATGCGATCCTCCGCACGCAGATCGAGGAAGCCGCGAAGAACGGGATGCTGGCGGTTCCCGTCTTCGACGCCGTCAACATGATCCGCGCGACCGGAGTGGGAGTCGTGTTCACTCTCCTCGCGATGCCCGATGATTCCAGGGACATGTCTCTGTCCACTCGAGCGCGCGAAGCGACGTTGGCGGCGATCCTCGCCGAACCGGTCAGCCACGACGACCGGGACGGCGCCGCGATGCGGCTCAAACAGCAGCTCGAAAGCACGACGGTACTGACGGACAACGAGCGCGCCCTCTTCGGCGACTGGCTCGACCGCCTCGCGAAATAGGCAGCACGAACGATCCGACGAGTTCCGCCGCGCCAGCAGCGAGGGGAAGGGCGTCCCGGTTCACTGCGTCGAAGATGACGCGACCGCCGATGATCACCCTGACAGCGATTCCGAGGAGAACACGCTCCGCCGGCGCTCCTGCGCTACCGAACCAGCTCCACTGAGGAAGCCGCACCTCGGACGCCGAGCGTCCCTGCCGCGATCGCGCACCTCTTCCCTCTCGTTCAGCCTGCGGTTCCGGACACCCGAGGCCAAGGCCCGGCCGACGATCCCCCGAGGGACGATTCATCCGTTTCGCCCGCCGCTCCGAAGATCGACAGCGCGTCCTGGTGCCGATGGGGCGGCGTTCGACCCGATCGAACGCCGCCCTCAAGGAGCCTCTGTCCTGCTCGACGCAACAGGCCCCCGCGCGACCATCGCTGACCGGCCGCCTCGGAAGCGACGAACGACGCAACGAATCACCGGCCGCAGTCGTCCCGTGTGTGGAGCTGCTCCGCGGGTGGCGTTGTCCTGTGATCGCTCCGTGTCGCTGACCAGTCTTCGATGGCGGGAAAGACGGCGGCGGTTTTGATCATCACTCAATCGCGAAGGGGTTGCCGTCGGCGACGTCCACGAAGTACTTCTCATGGAAGACATCACCCGCCGACATTCGCTTGCGTTCGGGGAGGACCGTCGGGCCGACGCTTAGCCACCCGAACCCAGGCGATTGAGTAGCGAACCACCCGTGTGCACTCCCGATTTGCGTCATCCGGAGGGAGACCTGCGGCGCCGGAATCTCTCCGTCGACGAGGTCAGTCACGGTAACGCTCTCCGAGGTCGTCCCAATGATCGCACCAGCACCGAGCAAATTAACGCTTTCCCACCTCCCTGCGCTCGGATCGAATCCGAACTCGCGGGGGAAGCGAATGCCTAGTCCGTGATAATTGACCATCCGACCGCGGTGTTCTTCGCTCCAGATGCTTTGCCGCAACTCCGTATCGCGGAGTACCTCGAAGTCTGCAGACCAGGTCCAGCGGATGAAACCAGCCTCTAGCCAGGAGCAAGAAATCACGCGCCTCTCGCAAAAAGTTGCTCTCCCTCCGTCGGCGTCCGTCCACACCAACTGCTGCGATATTTCCGCATCGCCTGTCTGCTCAGTGGCATCAATGCGCTGTACACCCGGCGTGTCGACATAGCCGTCAACTGCAACTTCCTCCCACCAATTCACGTCTGTCGCGGTGAGCGCATACATGAGACCTTTGTGGTGACGATGGTCGGACGGCATCGCCAGCGACAGTGTCCGTCCTCCGATAGTGCGGAGGGGGTGAAGGAAGGGCTTGTACGCGTCGTCGAGCACGTAATTTCCGACCTCAGCGGAGTCGATCCAGAATTGAGCCGCCTCTCGCGTCAGTGAAACGGATGCCGATTTCACCACTGCTCGACCTGCACCGACCGCCCCTCTCGAGCGCTCCGCATGAGCGCCTCGATGCAAGCGATCGTGTTGAAGTTGTTCGCGAGCGTAACGACCGGTTCCGCACCCTCGCGCACAACGTCGATCAGGTGTCGTTGTTCGTTCCCGAAGGGGTTGGCGTCGAGCGTTTCGAGGCCGACGGGAGGCTCGACCTCGGCCCAGCCGTCGTACTGGTCCTTTCCAACGGTCGGGGCGGCGCCGTGTGCGGAGCTGATCATGACGGGGCCCTCTGTCTCGCCGATGTTTCGGGCGTGCTGGGCTATGGAGCCGTAACGCCCGATGATGGTGAGGGATTCTCCGAATGGCGCCTTTGTGGCGGCGTAGGACGCCTGCATAGTCCCCACACCTCCGTTACCGAGCTCGAGCGTGGCTACCATGGCGGATTCCGCGCCGTTGATGAATGGCAGCTCGTACTGGGCCGCGGCGCTCACGCGCACGTAGTCGGAACCGCTGAGGTAGCGAACGAGGTCGAGTTGGTGGATGGCTAGGGAAATGACGACGCCGCCGCCCGCGAGCTTCGCGTCGAGGAGCCAGTGATTGGCGCCGCGCGTGTATGCCCTGATGTCTTGGAAGCTCTGAAGAGAGAACGTGGTCACCTCACCCACAAGGCCGGGGTCGGCGTCGAGAGCCGCGCGAGCCCAACGAGTCTCTCGGATGAAGCGTCGGGTCTGCCCGGGAAGCACGTAGGCCCCGGAGGCTTCAGACGCGGCTGCGAGCGCGCGGACATCTGAAGTCGTGGAGACGACAGGCTTCTCTACCAGTACTGGGATCCCGCGGGTCACAAACGCCATCGCCTGTTCGAGGTGCAGATGGTGTGGCGTCGCGATGATTGCCGCATCGAAACCGCCGGCGTCGATGAGGTCGTCAATGGACGAGAATCCACGGGCTTCCGGTACGCGCGCGCGCAGATTCTTGATGCCCTCATCCCGCGGATCGCAAACTGCCACAACCTCAGCGACATCAGGCTGAGCAAGCATCCCGTCGACGTGTGCAGTGGCGATGGCTCCGGCACCGACTATCGCGAAGCGGAACGTCTCCCCGCTCATCGAGCCCGCTCCTGCATCATCGAGATCGACGTGGATTTGCGCGCGGTGATGAGACCCTGGAGATATTCGATGCTTGTTGCAGCCTGATCAATCGTGCCACATTCGACGGACAGGGTGAGGTCGCTGTCGATTGGATCAAGTAGATGAAGGATCCGGTCCCAGTCCACGACGCCCTCGCCGCAGGCGCAGCCGACGGGCGTTCCGGTGACAGAGCCTCGATCACTCTCGGCCTGTTCGAAGCTGATGTCCTTGGCATGAACGTGAATGACGCGGTCGCGCACGGTCTCGAGTGCCTCGTATGGGTCCTCGATTCCGGCGAGGTATGCGTTCCCTGTGTCCCAGTTCACTCCAATCCAGGGAGAAGGAACGAGATCGACGATCTTCAAGAGCCCAGCAGCGGTCTTGGTGTAAGTGCCGTGAGGTTCGATTCCCAAAAAGATCCGGTGTCGCCGAGCGACGAGTTCGAACTTCGAGAGCGTGTAGCGCATCGCCTCATGTGCGCGCTCGTCGTCCATCCAGTCGGGTTTCAGCATCTCGTCCGAGTTTAAGATGTTTGTACCGACGTAATCCGCCAGGACTGCGGCGCGCGTCAGACGCGGGACGGCCGCTTCGGGCTTCATGAGGGGACTATGAGCGGATAGAGACGAGACTTTCACGCCGTGGCGATCGCAGATCTCCTTCATCAGCAACGGGTCTTCCTCCATGGAAAAAGAGTGAAAGTAGCCGACTTCGCTAAGCAATTCCCAACCGGTATGTACCATCGGCTCGACGTATTCGTAGCCGAGCTCCGCGGCGACCTTCACTCCCGCTTCGAAACTGAGGTCCGCGCTCCGAACGAATTCCATATTCGCTGAAATTTTGTAGTTCGCCATGGTGACGAATCTCCTTATCCTGCATTAAATTGAGGTTCCGGCGAGGTGCCGGATGCCATGAAGGTGTCTTTATGGTGATACGTCAGCTTTTACGTGGCCGTCACCATGTTGTCGCTGCCGGTATCCGCCAAGACCGCCAGGGCGCGATCGTCGGATAGGCAAAGCTGCCAGTAGCGGGGGGAAATTTCTTCCGGTGGAACGACGTCGCCGCCGGTGTGACGAAGTTGGACAACCTGCTAGTCATGGTGCGAGGTCCCGATGGTTGGGATGGCGCGTCTTTGTTCTCGATGACGACTACCCCCTTTCGAAAGGGTTCTCGCTGGTGGAACTGCGGGTAGGCGGGCGGTGCGGTCGGGTCGTCCGCTGGGAGCGCGGCGACGTCAAAGGCTGAGCAGTGCTTGGGCGTGCTGCCACCAGGCGTTGGCGATGGTGTCGTGGCCGACGGCGGACGGGTGCACGCCGTCCTCGACCACGCTGTAGGGGTCGTCGTCGGTGATGGCGTCCGCGAGGATGGTTTGCAGCGGGACGAAGAGCAGCCCGTGTTCGTCGGCGATTTCTTTTGCGACGGCGCGCTTAGGGTCGAGGTCGTCGGATTTCCAGGTCTGTTGCTCATCGTTGATGGGGATCACAAACGGTTCGAGGATGATGATCCGTCTGATGCCAGCGTTCTGGGTGCGGTTGACGATGTCGATGTAGTCGTCTCGGTAGCTTTCGGCGGTGGTCGGGTCGTTCTCGGTGTAGCGGCGCCAGGTGTCGTTGACGCCGACGAGGATGGTGACGATGTCGGGGGTGAGCTGCAGGCAGTCCTGCTGCCACCGACGTCGTAGATCGCAGATGCGGTCGCCGCCGATGCCACGATTGACGATGTCGATGTTGCTGTCGGCGGTGATCGTGGCGAGGCGACGGACATAGCCGGCACCGAGGTGCCCGCTGGGGTCGGTGCGGCGGCCTGCATCGGTGATGCTGTCGCCGATGAACAAGGCGGTGGTGCTCATGAATACTCCGGTATGAGTAGGGTCGATGATGGCGAACGTGCCGCTATCAGGTGGCCGGATCAGCGCTTGCTGCTGTGAAGCTTGACGTCGCGATGCCGGGGTGGGCACTCGTCAGCGGCTCAGCCCGTCGAGGCGAGCGACGCCGATGTGCGCATCTGCCATGCCGTAGAAGACGTAGCTGATTCCGTCGACGGTCTCCACGGCGGTTGGGAATACCACATTCGCGACGGTCCCAGAGCGCTCTTCTTCGGTGGAGGGAGCAAGAAGGGGGTGTTCGCTTCGCTCGACGAGCCGGCTGGGGTCATCGAGGTCGAGTAGGAGCGCGCCCGCGGCATAGGTCAGGTGCTGCTGCGGTTCGAAGACACTACCGACGATGGTGCCGGCGACGCCGTGGTGGATGACGACCCAGCCGTCATTGGTTCGGATCGGTGCTGGCCCGGCGCCGATCTTCACGGCCTCCCAATTATGCATTGGCCCGGCGACGAACCGGTGCTGACTGAGGTGGGTGAGCTGGCGAATGTCTTCGAGTACCCGGTTAGCGGGAGTGTAGGAGATCCAGATGCTCTGCCGGTCGTCGGGGATGTTTGTGGGCAGGGGTGCGGGTTCGCCGTTGCGGGAGAAATGGAGGTCCCACATAGGGCGGTGCAGCATTGCGAAGCTCGGCGTCCCATCGGGGGCCGGGACGATCTCCGGGAAAACGACGACGTCTTTGTTCGGGAACAGGTTGAGGTCCGTATTCAGGGTGTCGTCGTAGTCGAACATGAGCGGTCCGAGCCGCTTCCAGGTGTCCAGGTCGCTCGAGATAGCGAGAGCCGGCGACGGGCCCAGCGGACCGAAGGCGACGTACGTCATCACCCAGCAATCGAGCGAGTCGATGCGGGTAATGCGGGGGTCCTCGACGCCGCCGTGGTGCAGCCCGTGCTCCCAGGCGCGGTCGGCCTCGAGGACAACTCCGGTGCGATGCACACCGATGGGGACGCCCTCCACGTCGAGGAGGACACGCGCGGATCCAACGCGGGATCGGTTGCCGGCGGCCACGATGCGGGGGAATAGTTCGATGGTGCCGTCGGGGCGGGTAGCCGATGCGGGGTTCAGGACCCCCTCCGCTTCCAACGGGTTGGCGGGGTCGGGAGACATGATGACTCCGACCCTTGTCATGGAGAGTCGGGAGAGCGCGGTTGTGGTACGAGAGGGAAGCATGAGTGCCTTTTCCGGGTGAGGAGTCGGGTGGGCGGGCGCCTGGGGCGGGTCAGCCCTTGACGGCGCTGCCGACGACACCGCTGATGAGGTATCGCTGCAGGAAGATGTACGCGGCGATCAACGGCGCGGCGACGATGAGGGTCGCGGCTGCGAGGAGCCCCCACTGGCTGGTGTAGGTGCCTTGAAAGGCATAAAGGCCCAACGAGATCGGTGATTTCTGTTGATCCGGCAGGAGGATCGTGGCGAGGATGATGTCGTTCCACACACCAATGGCCTGCAGGATGAAGATCGTCGCGATCGCAGGCTTGGACAGGGGAAGGACGAAGGTGATCAGATAGCGCCAGTAGCCGGCGCCGTCCATTGCGACGGCTTCGTCGAGCTCCCGGGGCAGAGACTTCACGTAGGCGGACATCAGGATTGGTCCGATACCGACGGAGGCGGCCATGATGACGATGTACCCGACCTGTGTGTTGTAGAGATTCAGGTGTAGCAACAACTGGAACTGAGTGACCAGAGCATTCGGAAGGAAAAGCAGTACGACGAACAGGCCGTTCCAGAGCCGCGGAAAGCGGAGGTAGCCGCGCGCGACAGGGAAGCCTAGAAGAACCGATATGGCGGTACCAAGCCCGGCGGCGACGAAGGTGTAGAGGACGCTGTTGAGGACATAGGCGCCGAAGTCGCCCTGCACCCACGCGGTACCAAAGTTTTCGAAAGCGGGGTGCTGCACGATGCCGATGGGGTCGGCATAGAACTCCGCGGTTGACTTCAGGGAAGTGTTCACCAAGAACAGCAGCGGGAAAACGAAACACAGCAACACGATTCCGACAAGGACGTACTTGCCGATGCTGCCCGGGTTGATCCCGTGCCGGCGTGGCGGTGTCGAGGTGGCCGCGGATCGGCTCGGGGCGTGCAGGGTTCGGGGGCGTGTCGATGTCACAGTTGCGCCTCCCGGCGTCGAAGGAAAGCGAGCACGATCACGGAGATAATGCCGACGATGAAGAACTGGATCACAGAGATCGTGGCGGCGTAACCCTGCGACGCGGCGATTCCGGCCGCGGCGTTCCCACCGAACGCTTGGGAGAAAATCGCCAGCGACAGCAGCTGCGTGGCGGGGTTGCTCGGCCCGGTCAGCACGTACGCCAACTGGTAACTCTGCAGCGACCCGACGATAGAGAGCAGAACGTTCGCGGTGATCGAGGGCGCCAATAGAGGGATGGTGACCAGCCGGAGTCGCTGCCAGCCCGAAGCACCGTCGATGGACGCTGCCTCGTAGAGGTCTTCCGGGATCGCCTGCAGCCCCGCGAGGTAGATGACCACCGCCACACCCAGGCTCGACCAGATCTGTACCAGGATCACCAACGACAGAGCCAGTTTCGGGTCCCCGAAGAACGCGGATGATCCACCGAAGAGCGCCCAGATGCTTGCTGCAGGACCCTGGGAGGGGTTGAAGAACAAAGACCAGATGAGCCCGATTACGGTGACGCCGAGGATGGTGGGCAAGAACACGATCGCGCGGTACACGTTCCGGCCGCGAAGCCGCTGGTTGAACAGGACAGCGATGCCGAGCGCAATTACGTTCGCGAAGACGGTCGATACAACGGCGTAGATGAGCGTGTTCTTCAGCGCGTTGAGGTTGTAATCGATGCGGGCCGGGGAAAAGAACTCGATGTAGTTGTCGAAGTTGATCCAGTGGATCGGGATCCCGGGCAGGCCGCGAATGTCGGTGAAGGAGATCACGAAAATTCCTACCGCGGGAACGATGACGAACACGAACAGCAGTGCTGCCGCGAGGCCGGAGCTGGTGCGCAGGGCTTTTCGGCCGCCAAAGGGGTAGGAGGTCATGATTCGGCTTTCGTTAGTTCGGGTGTGTGAACGGCTGGTGGAGCCGCCGTGAGATCCGGCGGCTCCACCGCGTTCAACCGCCAGCGGTCCAGGCCGACTGCGACGCCTTCGCTGCTTCGTCCGCGCTGGATGTCCCGAGCGGGCTCACCGCGGAGTAGTTGAACGGGAACGCTGCCGCCTGACCGGCCGTGCTGTTCGGGGTCCAGACCTGGTCCCATGCCGGAGAGAACGTCTTGGTGTACTGATCGATCGACTGCAGGAAGTCACTCGAGGGGATATTCGGCTGAGCCGGAGCGAACCCAGTTGTTGCGACGAACTTCTTGTATTCCGTCGGTGTGGAGAAGAAGTCCAGGTACGCCATCGCCGCGGTCTTGTTCTTCGAGGAGGTCGGAAGGGCCATGCGCAGCTCGACCTTGCCGCCGAGGGTGGTGTTGTCAGAGGCGTTGTCCGACGCGGGCAGCGGGAAGTAGCCGTACTCAAACTTCTGCGCAACGGCCTGATCGATCGTGGTCTGGTCCCAGGTTCCGTCGACGGTCATCGCGACCTGACCGTTTGCGAATGCGGCGGGGATCGCGTTGTAGGCAACGCCGGCGAAGTTCTCCTGACCCATGTCATACAGAGACTGCACTCGCTTCAGGACCTCGAGTTGTGTGCCCTGGCTGAGGCTGGCGTCCTTTGCCCACAGATCCTTCGCGAGGGTCTCCTTGTCGTCCGCAGTCGGGTAGAGGCTCTGGACCGAGGCGATCATCGTCAGTCCAGCCGGCCAGCCGTCCTTCCCGCCGATGCCCAGTGGTGCGACGCCGGCGTCCTGCAACTTCGCCGCCGCGTCTTGAAACTCGGACCACGTTGTGGGCACTTCGATGTTGTTCTTCTTGAACATGTCCTTGTTGTAGAACACGCCTGTGTAGTAGCTCAAGCCTGTAGGGACGGTGTAGCTCTTGCCGTCATACTTCAGCGAATCTATGACGCTCGGCGTGAAGTTCTTCAAGAACTCTTCGTTGGAGAGGTCCGTGAACAACCCGGCGTCCGCGGCGGTGTTGTCATCCGTGGCTACGGCACCCGTGACGAACGAGGGCACCTCTCGGGGTGATGCGAGCGTGACGTCGAGGTTGCCGGCTGTTAGCCGGGACGATCGAGCCGCGTTGAAGTCGTTGTTCGGGACGCTGCTGAACTCGACCGTGACGTCCGGATACTTCGCCTCGAAATCCTCATTCAGCTGCTTGAACGCTGTGTCCGAGGCGTCGGCGGAGGCGACCAGCACGTTGAGGGTGCCGCTCGGCTCTCCGGAGTCCGAGGACTCCTCGTTCGAGGATGAAGAGCAACCGCTGAGCAGACCAAGGGTCACCACGCCGGCGATGCCGAGCGCCCCGATCTTTACCAGCGCTGCGCGGGCAGGTGTGACGAGCATGTGGATGCACTCCTTCGTGTCAGTCCGAACCGTTTCGGGTTGTGGGGAACCTACGCTCCGAAGCGTTTCGTGTCAACTCTCGGCCCGATGCCGTCCAGCGCGTACAGTCATCCCATGAGCCGCACCGCGTCCGCCTCCGTCACAATCGCAGATGTGGCGCGGCAAGCTGGCGTCGCCATCAGCACCGCGTCGACAGCTTTGAATAATCGCGCTGGTGTCTCAAAGCAGACGAGAGAGCGTGTGCAGAGCGTCGCCCAATCGTTGGGGTATGTGCCATCGATTCGCGGGCGCAGTCTGTCATCGATGCGGGCGTTTGCGATCGGATTGATAGTGCAGCGCGACCCGGACGTGCTGGAATCGGACCCGTTCTTCGGAGCATTCATCGGCGGGGTCGAGGAAGTGCTTGCTCCCCGCGGCTACGCCCTGGCGCTACAGATCGCGAAGGATGAAGCCAGCAGTCTCGCCCGACACATCGAGCTCGCTGAAAGCGGTCGAGTCGACGGCCTTCTCCTTAGCGAGTTGCACATCGACGACGAACGATGGCGTGCTCTGCAGAGCCGCGGTGTCCCCGCCGTCGCGGTCAATCCCGGAAGGCGGGATAGCGATCTTCCGTCCGTGGTCCAAGACGGCGAACAGGCTATAGACGACCTCATCGGGCACCTGGTTGAACGGGGACATGAACGGATTGCACACGTCGCTGGCCCTCCGGCGTTCGTGCACGCGCGCAACCGCTCGATGGCCTGGCGTACCGCGCTCCGCGCCCGTGGACTCGAAGCGTCAGTTGAGGTGTGCGGGGACTTCACCTATGAAGGTGGTCAGCGTGCCGCAGACCTTATCCTTGACCTCAAGGAACGCCCAACGGCGGTCTTCTGCGCAAACGACCTCTCCGCGATCGGTTTCCTCAACCGGGCACTCGAGCTGGGGGTACAGGTCCCAGATGACCTCGCGATCGCTGGCTTCGATGGCATCTTGCCAGGTCAGTGGGTTCGCCCAGCGTTGACGACCATCAAAACGTCGCCCCGGTCCCTCGGAAGGGAAGCGGCACAACTGCTCCTGTTGAGTATCGACGGCGGACAACCACGCAACGTCACTATTCCCCCGGCGGCTTTTCATGCAAGTGGATCGACCGGCGGCTGAGCGGGTCAAGCTTCAGCCGTTCTGGACGACGTCAACAACGGTTCGGATACCGAGCGATGCAGCGTCGGCGATCAAGTCTTCCGCCTCCCCGAGTTGCCCGAAGTCGGGGTGGATGGCCCGGTGGTCCTCGACGTCTTAGCCGCTGTCGGCTAGCGGCGACCAGTACCACGGCGTGAGCCAGAGGGCGTCGAGGCCGAGTTCGCTGAGGTACCCGAGTCGGCTACGTTCCCCGGCAAGGTCGCCGATGCCCTCGCCAATTCCGTCCGCGAAGCCGCGGACGAAGATCTGGTAGATCGCAGCCCTGCGCCACCAGTCTCCCCGTCAGTGCCGGGCCGGCCACGTGGGCGGCGGCGGGTGACAATGGGCTGTCCTGAGCGTGATTGAGTGTCACTGATCGGATCCTTTCGGCGGCACGTGGCGGGAAGCCGCGACGCATTGAGCGCTGTACCCCCGCCGCTCCGGTTGTTTCTTCCTGCAGTGTCGTAGCAGTAGCGAGATTTCTCCGCTGCGCCAATGCGAATGGCATGAGCGGTCGGGCGCGAGGATGTCCGTTTTCGTGGTGTGGGTGCGTCTGTGTGAGACGCCCGGCCAGAGGGTTCGTGACCTGTGTCGCGATCGAGCGAGGGTCCTGAAGCTCAGTCTCTTCCCGCACCGAGCCTCCAGACCTCCCCTGGGCGTGTCTTCTACGTGCGCAACCAGACCGTCCCGACGCCCATCACGGCACCGTCTGCCAACGGGGCCGTAGCCAGTAGCAGCTGCCCGGCCGGGAGGTCGTAGGGCTCATTGCTGAAAACCGTCACGTTCGTCCAGCCGTTGGGGCGGTGAAATGCCAGGACATCTTCCCGCCCGGTTTCCAGCCAGTCGAGGCGTTCGTCGGTCTGCAGCTGTCGTCGCAGATTGAGAGCACGGCGGTACAAGTTCAGCGTCGAGTCCGGGTCCGCGTCCTCGGCATCGACGCTCGACTCCCCGAACCATCCTGGTTGCGGCAGGTGCGATCCGCCGGAACCGAATCCGAAGGACTCCCCCTTTCGCGTCCAAGGCAGCGGAACCCGGGACCCGTCACGACCGATGTCGACGCCCGGGTTCCGGAAGAACGCCGGGTCCTGTCGGTTGGCGTCGGGGATGTCACCGACCTCCTGCAAGCCGAGCTCCTCGCCCTGATAGAGGTACGCCGAACCGGGCAGTGCTAGCTCGAGCATCGTGGCGGCCTTCGCACGACGCAGTCCGAGTTCTTGATCGACGGACTCCTGCGCGCCGCCGGCAAGAAGCCAAGCGCCGCCCTGCCGCTGATCCATGGAGGAGCGTTCGGGGAGACCGTAGCGCGTGGCGTGCCGGACAACGTCGTGGTTCGACAAAACCCAGGTCGTCGATGACCCGGACTGCTCGGCGAGCTCGAGGTTCGATTGAATGATGGTCCGGAATGATCCTGCGTGAAAGTCCGCTTCGAGCAGATCGAAGTTGAACGCCTGTCCGAGACCCTCAGCACTGGCGTACCGTGCCCGGCGATCGGCGGCAACCCAGGCCTCGGCGACTGCGGTCCGGGCCGGCATGTACTCGTTGAAAACCTGCCGCCATTCAGCGTAGATCGCGTGGACGTCATCGCGGTCCCACAACGGGTGCGAACCGTCCATCGGCATCGCTTCAAGAGCGGCCGCGTCCGGTAGAACGGCGGATGTAGGGCCAAGCTCTTTCGCCAGACCGTGCGCGACGTCAATGCGGAAGCCGTCGACACCACGGTCCGACCAGAACCGCAGCGTATGTAGGAAGTCATCTCGAACCTCCCTATTTGCCCAGTTGAGATCGGGCTGTTCTACGGCGAAATGATGGAAGTACCACTGACCATCGCCCACAGATTTCCAGGCGGGGCCGCCAAACGCTGATTCCCAATCTGCAGGCGGCTCAGTTCCATTTGGGCCGGTGCCGTCGCGGAACACGTACCGGTCTCGGGCGGAGGAGCCCTTCGGTGAAGCCAAGGCCTCGCAGAACCAAGCGTGTCGGTCGCTCGTATGGTTCGGCACGATGTCGACTATCACCCGGATGGAGGCGCTGTGTAGGACAGTGATCATGGCGTCGAAGTCGTCCAGGGTGCCGAGGCGTGGATCGACGTCCCGATAGTCGTCTACGTCGTAGCCGCCGTCCGCCAAGGCGGAGGGGTAGAAGGGGCTGAGCCAGACAGCGTCAATGCCGAGCGATTTCAGATACGGAACCCGGTCGGTGATACCCCGCAGATCACCGATGCCGTCGCCGTTCGCGTCCGCGAACGACCGCGGGTAGATCTGGTAGACGCTCGCTTGGCGCCACCAATTCTCATCGGGAGCGGTGACAGCGGAAGCGCTCGAAGTGTCGGTCATTGGAAGCCTTTCAAGAAGCATGTCGCGGGGCAGCAAGAAGAGGCATCGGTCGACTCCCCCCGAAAGAAGCCGACCGACGCGATTGGAAGTCAGCAGGGATTCCAACGGGTTGGCACGACAGGGCCCCGGCCAGGGGTACGTCGTCGATGTAGCTCCAGTGATCGCCATGCGGACTGGTCGCGCTGTCGAAGCCCACATCGATGCGCACTATCGATTTGCCTGCTCCCACCGATCCGATCCAGGATCCTTCCGAACCGTTTCGGTTCGGCAAGAGTGCCACCGTGTTGCCTGGAACGCAACAGCAACGCGAGGCTGGTCGGTGCGAAGGAGCCGAGTTACCGCGGACGTCGAGCGGTGGACGCTCGAGCGACGCGACGAGGTCCCTCGAACTCGGCGTCGGCGGCTGGGACACCCGTCATCAACGAGCCCACCCGACGGCTTGGCTGTGCGCGGCGTCTTCGACATGCTGCCGTTGAGCGCCACCGAGTTCCTGGTACTGGGGCGCAGCTTCCAGAGCGGCGTCGGGTACCAAGTGCACATCTATCTCGCGTCCACCCACGGCGCGCAGAACGTTCTGGGTCAGGCTCAGCTCGCCGGCACCGGGAAGGAGATGACCAAGAGGGCAAAATCGAGGCCGGAACGAATCTCGGCAGTGGATGAGGACTCTCTGGCGTCGACCGGCGCCGAGCCCTCCGGGCACCTTGCCGCGGCTGCAGCGCTCCTGCTTGTAGGGCGCTGATGCCGATGTAGCGTCGAGCCTCGTGCTCGCGCATGGCTCGCATGGATACAGAGTGAATTCTTGCGTCTTTGGCTCACCGGTTCAGGCGTCTTCTTTGTCCGGGCGCTGCGTGTACAGCGGCGGCTGCCGATCGGGCGGAAACGCACCCTCGACCGGCGCCTCGTAGGGCAGCGCCTCCGCGATCCGGTTCTCGTCCGTGGAGTCCGCGAACGGCCCGTCCGGGGAGAGCAGGACGCTCATGTGCGGGTCGCAGTGGTTGATCCACCACGCGCTCATCCCGGCTTTCGGGTCGGCGCGTGCGGCCTCTCACGCCCGCCACAGCGCCTCGATGCGCCGCTGCGCATCCTGGGATTCCCACCAGGCCGCTTTCCATCGCAGGCCGCCACCGGAGCCTTGCGCCATGACTCGGCGCTGGTAGGTGCCGATGAGCTGCTTGCGCACGAACTCATCCGCCGATCCGAAGCGCGTCGTCGGCTCCTCCCCCGGGTCGACGTCGGCGCTTACCGCCGCAGTGGCAGGCTCGTCGGCGCCGAACGGGTCGTCGTCGTAACCGGTCATGCGTGAGTCACCGGCGCGAGGTCGTGTCCCTGCTCAGTGGACGGCGTGGGCGTCGGCGCTGTACCTGGTCGGTGGTTCGCGAGGCAGGCGTTGATCGCGGCGACGAGTGGCTTGGGGCCGTCGAACCACGGGACTGTGCGCAGGATGGCGGCGCGGGAGCCGGAGGACATCAGGAGCGCCCGCCCGATCTTGCGTCGCTTCTTCGGTGTCGGGACGTTCGCCAGCTCCGCGACGTCGAGGATCAGATCGCGCCTCAACGCACTGGTGGTGGAGCGCACGCCTTTGTTGATGCTCGCGGAGGTCGTCACGCGGTCGTAGGTGCCGATCAGCTCTGACACCATGCGCAGGAAGCCCGTATCGGAGATTCCGCCGGCGGAGATCTTCGCGTTCGCGGCCGACCAGAGCTTGTCCATGCCCTCTCGCTCGAACAGGTTCACGCCCTGCGACCAGGACTGGCACACCGACATGATCGGAATCCCACGGGAGCCGTAGTGTACGGTCGCGGCTGTCAGCGCGAGGACGAGGGGGCCGAGGCTGCCGGCGCCCTCCTGGGACAGGCTGTAGAGCGTCCCGGTGGAGCGGACGAAGGCGGCCGGATCGAACTCCGGCCGGGCGTCGTTCTCGCCCGTGCGGTTCACCCAGTGCCGGATGCCGGAGTCCTTCAAGCAGGACGCCTTGCGCCGGGCGGTGGAGTACACCGATCAGCGCTCCCGCTGCTCCAACCGTGCCGCGCCCTGCAAGCTCTTGGCCATCAACGGGAAATCGCTCGAGGCCGAGATGTCTCCGGACGTCTCATCGCCCGGTTTCGTCCTCCACGTTATACACGTCCGTGATCGGGCGGCATGCAAATGAGTAGCCGCAGCCTCGCGCTTTCGAGGACCGAGTAACCTTCCCGGCCGAGAACCGATATCATGTCAGTTCGTGGTGAGCGTACTTCCCTGTGGGGTGGTGGCGCCACTCCCGCACCGTTCGAGACGCTGCCTATCGGGGATTTCGTGAGCGATCGACCAGCCAGTTCGCAAGAACGTGTTCAAGTGGCACCACGGGATGGCGCGCTCCTCCCCATTCAATGAAGCCCCGTTGTCTCTGAGCCAAAGAGGCATCAGAAAGGACTGAGTCGAGGTCAGAGTCGTCCCCGTGAGCGATCCGGCCCATCGCCTTAGTAGCCGTGGGTTTGTCGTAACCGAGTGGGTCATCGAGGAACAGAATGGGTGGACCGTTGACCAGAATGAGTGACGGATTCGGCGCATCGCGCTGCACTTGACTATAAGGATCCTCACCGTGGAAAGCGGACGATGGTAGTATTCGACCGACGACCTCCGCTTCTCTGGTCACAGCACAGGGCAGTGCCCGTCCTAGAACATCCGGAACACGTGCCGTGAACTGGGTCAGATCCACGAGCCATCCGGTGCCGATAGTTCTCGCCTCATACTTCGTGCCGAAGAAACCGGATCTCGTCGTGAAGGCGACGATGGGACGGGGCATTTCCAGCTCACCCGCTGCGCTCGCGAAATAGGACAATGATCGCCTTGCTTCTGCGGCAGCGAGGGCGATGGCTCTGGTCTGCTCGTCGCGCTGGGAGCCGAGAGCGTCGCGTCGGCGCCTCTCAGCCTCAATCTGATCTTCAATTCCCACCGCGGCCAACTCCAAGTTCTTACGATCGACAGTTCTTCACCCTGTTGGGCGGATGACGCGATCCCCACCTCCGACGAAATGAACTTCATCCCGTCCGGTGGGATCGTGCACCTCTTCGTGCGGCTTCACGCCTCACGCGGAAACTTCAATATTCATGGCAGCACCCGCAAGTTTCTGCGGCGTGTCCGCCGTACCGTGCAGTTCGGACTCGACCGCTACTGACGGTGGAGTTCTCAGCGCGTTCACCGACGTGACGTGCGCTGATCTCAATGAGTCCGGCCAGTCAACTGACGGTCAATACGCCGATCAAATCTATCCGACCCGCGTCCTTTTCTCGGATCGAGGTCATCGCTCGGCCGAAACGCGACCACGTTTCGGCGAGAGGACCGCTCAGCGTGCCAGCCCACACCATGGCTTGAGTCGTGACATTCAAGTTTATCAGCCATTCCGACTGTCGCTCCCATACCGCCGAATCGCTGGCAACGACTACCAATGACGCCAGGATCTCGGGCAAGAGATGCCCTCCATCCTCGCTTTCATTCGTCAGATCCAGCAAGCGGTTGAGTGATCGAATCAAGACCTGCTCAGCCTCATCGGCCCACCGCGCATTGCTCAGGTAATCGTGTTCGGTCACAGGGTCCTGTAGATGCGATGCGAGTTCAGGATGCAGGCGTACCTCACGGCGCGGGCCACGATCGAACCAGCGAACTTCACCGACGTCGCGTTCGAGTGTGTCCTCGTCATCCACGAAGACATCTCGCACGATTTCAGCTAGTCCAGTCTCAACTCCTATGCGGGCAAGATGGTTGTGTGCTCCGTGGAGCTGCTGGTACTCATCGGTGACTCCGGAGGGGGTATAAGCGAGAACCTGGCTACCATCGGGAGATGTAGTCGGGTACCAATAGCGCTGATAATTCTTGAGTCCTGGTTGGTCAAGAGTGATCGGCGGAAAGGTCTTCACATAAGAATTCCTGGAAAGATCGAACAGCTTCGGTGTGGCGACGTCGCCATCATGCTCGATCGTCAAGAGAGTCGAATCGGCTGCGGGCCACCATCCTGCGTTGGCGACCCCGACGCTCACATGCCGACCGGTTGCTACGTCGACGAGGGTCGAGTCGCGGCTGCCCGCTATGAGGATCCATGCGCCGTCTCCACTGAAGGAGAGCTTCTCCCCCATGCTCAAGCCTTCGAGCACGCAGAGAATGCGACGGGTGCCTGCGTCGTCACGGAGCGTCACCGCGCCTGCAGAGGAACCCAAGAAATCGAGTGAAGAGATAGTGCCGTTCGGTCCGAATAGATCGACAGAGACGACGTTGACGCTCATATCTAGAGGGACGAGCGCGCCCGACTTGGTCGAACCGACGTAGAGAGAGACTGCTGGCATCATGACGCCTGCGGTATTTCCCGTTTTCGGAAAGGTCGCCATGTTCCGGCCGTCGATCGCACCGAGATCATAGGCCGCGTCCAATCCATAGAGCGAATGATTTGGTAGCCCTGCCGCAACGATTCGACCGGATCCTCTATCATACGCAATCGACCTCACAGACAACCAGGGCGGCGAAATGACCGCGTCGTTCGAGTCGCGTACAGCATACGAGAAGCCTGAGCCGTGTGTTGCTGCTAACTGCTCTGAAATGCGATTGAAGTTCTCAAATGTTGCGACCTCTCGAGGCAGCGACTCTTTGATTCTTTCTGTGGTGCTGAAGTGCGCCATCCGCCTGAATCCGCCAAGCGGTCGACCAGCAGGCAGGCTCCTGGTTGTGTGCTCAAGACGATTCCAGATGCCATGGGGTGGTGGCGGCTGAATCGTCTCTTGCGGCTGCGCCGCGACCGTCGGTGGATTCGCGGCGGGAAGCACTGTGTTCTGAGTGTTTCTTGCTTCGGCGGCGTGACTTTCGCGCTCGCTAGGTGTGATTTTTGTCTCGACGTGGGTTTCCTGAATGGTATCAATCGTCGCGGGAGGTCGCTTGCGCTCCTCGGTTCTCGATCGCCTGCGAATGATCAGGAACACCCCGAGGGCAATCAGTACGATGAGAAGTATTAAGGTCGGGTCCATGTTTCAGCCTTTCTCGCCACGGTCTCTGCTGGTGAACCTGGCTCCGGGGCTGCGTCATCGCTCGTAGGGGCGCTTCTCCTTCCGACCCAGCTCGTTCTTCTTTTTCCCAGTCGAGTCGCCATCTTTTCAGACCGACGAAAAGGAGAGTGATGCAGATCGTGGCCGAGTATCGTGGTATCCGCACTACCCCCGAACGGGAGGTCCGCTCGTCGTCCTCAGCCGATCCGCAGAGCTTCCCGGCCGGAGACGACTCTGTTCCGGTCTGGGTTCAACCATCGTTTGTCCGAGTTGCCCAGGCTCAGGTACTCACCAGCCGGAGAGCTTCTCGCGGTGGCGTTGGCGGCGGCCTCTGATGGCCGATCCTCCTCCGGTGTCCGTGGATGACGGCCCCGAGGCGGGACAAGACGGGTTTCACCCCTTCGCGGGCCATCGCGCATCCGATACGGGGCGTGTGACCCGTTGTAGGGGAACGCGCCGGGTGCCATGGTCATCACAGGGCGAGCAGTGCAGGCGTCCGGCTCGCTCCGTACACAGAGGAACCCGCTGATGCGTTTCACTCTCCCCCGCACTCTCGCGGTCGCCGTTCTCGCTGCCGCGCTCGTGTTCGCCGGTGCTCCCGCTCACGCAGCGCCCGCACCGACAGAGGCGTCGGCAGCAGCCCCCGTCGGCGCCCCGCTCGTCAACGCGGCATCGAAGCGGTGCCTCGACGTGCCGGGTTCGAGCACCACGAATCGCACCGTGGTGGTCATCTTCGACTGCAACAAGGGCGCCAACCAGAACTGGACGAGTGCGGCGAGCGGCGAGATCTCGGTGTACGGCGGCACGAAGTGCCTGGAGGTGCGGGGCCGCGCGACGACGGCCGGCACTGCGGTGCAGATCTCCGACTGCGTGGGCGGGGACTGGCAGAAGTGGCGGTTCGAGAGCGACGGCAGCATCCGCGGTGTCGTGTCGGGCCTGTGCATGAACGTCAAGGATCAGAAGACGGTGAACCGCACGCCGGTGGTGATCTCGGCCTGCAGCGGCGGGGCCTCGCAGAAGTGGACGACCACCGCGTCCTCGGCGGACACGACCGCTCCGTCGGCGCCGGCGAACCCGCGAGTGACGAACCTCGCGTGCCGGACGGCGACGTTCTCGTGGAACGCGTCCACAGACGCCGTCGGCGTGTCCGGGTACGACGTCTACCATGACGGTCAGTTCATGAAGTCGGTTGCCGGCACCGTCACCTCGACGGGCATCGACGTGGCGCCGGGTGCGCAGTGGGGCATGTACGTGAACGCTCGTGACGCCGCTGGCAACATCTCCCAGGCCAGCAGCACCGTCGCGGTGACGGTGCCGCAGTGCTCGGTCGACACCGAGGCGCCCACCACCCCGGCCGGCCTCACCGCCCGAGCGGCCGGCACAACCGTCACCGTCACCTGGAGCGCGAGCACCGACAACGTCGGAGTCCGCAGCTACACGGTCCTCCGTGGCACCACCCAGGTCGGGACCGTCGCCGGCAGCGGTACCGCGGCGCCGCCCACGACCTTCACCGAGAGCGGCCTGACGGCGAACACCGCCTACTCCTACACGGTCGCGGCCGTGGACGCTCAGGGCAACACCTCCGCCCGCAGCGCCGCGGTAGCCGTGACCACCGGCGCGGCCTGCTCCACCGCGATCTGCACCGTCACCCAGACCGCCACCGACACCGACATCCCCTGGGGTCTGACCACGGCCCCCGACGGGACCGTCCTGTACTCCCGACGCGACGCGCACGACCTCATCCGGTTGAACCCCACGACGGGCGTCAAGACAGTGCTGGGGACCGTGCCCAATGTGCAGAGCACGGACGGCGAGGGCGGCCTCCTGGGCATCGCGATCTCCCCCACTTTCGCGTCGGACCAGTGGCTGTACATCATGCACACCTCCCCCACCGACAACCGGGTCATCCGCCTCAAGCTCATCGGCGACCGGATCGACACGAGCACCGTGCAGGTCCTCGCCTCCGGGATCCTCCGGAACAAGTACCACAACGGCGGGCGACTGCGCTTCGGCCCGGACGGGAAGCTGTACGTCAGCACCGGCGACGGCCAGGACACCACCAGCGCCCAGAATCTGAACTCGCTCAGCGGCAAGATCCTGCGCATCAACCCCGACGGCAGCATCCCGGCCGACAACCCCTTCGGCAACGCCGTCTGGAGCTACGGGCACCGCAACCCGCAGGGCCTCTCCTTCGACTCGCAGGGGCGCCTCTGGGAGCAGGAGTTCGGCAACAGCATCATGGACGAGACGAACCTCATCGTCCGCGGCGGCAACTACGGCTGGCCCGCCTGCGAAGGGACCTCGGGCACCTGCGGCACCTCCGGCTACATCGCTCCGAAGCTCACGTTCCCCACCTCCGCGGGCTCCTGCTCCGGTCTCGCTGTGGTCCGCGACGTCGTCTACATCGCCTGCCTCCGCGGAGCCCGTCTCTACCGCGCGCCCATCGTCGGCGACACGCTCGCCACCCCCACCTCCCACTTCGTTGGAACCTACGGCCGCCTGCGCACGGTCGAGCCCGACGGCCGGGGCGGCCTCTGGCTCAGCACCTCGAACACCGGGGACAAGGACAGCACGGCGAACAACAGCAACGAGAAGATCCTCCGCGTCACCCTCGGTGGCTGAGGGGTTGCCCGGCGGGTACTCACGACCCGAGGACAGCTCGCTCGCCGGCAACCCGGTCCACTCCTGGTTCATGCGATGAATCGGAGGCCGCGATGGAGGCGGAACCGCTCCGAGCAGCGCAGACGGTGTGATCGGGCCGGCAAGGGGGCTTCGAGCAGAGTCGTCCCGGAGCCGCGATCGAGCGGGTATTACGGGCCGTGCTCGCGCGGGGCCTGTCCGGGAGGCTAATTTGAGGTGTCCCGCAACATATGTCGGGGCTCTCGGACGGAAGGAACCATCATCCGATCTCTCACCCGCGCAACGAAGCGCGCCTCATGACCGGCACGACCGTGTTCACCACCGCCACGGACGCTCCGACCTGGGAGGAGGGGCTGATCGTCGGCAGCGGCCGCGTCGGCGCCGTCGTGCACGGCCGCCCCGACGAACTGACGATCTCGCTCGCCCACGAGCGCTACTTCCTGCCCGTGAACACGCGCCCGCATGCGCCCGACCTGGCCGCGGTCCGCGACGAGATGCGCCGCGCGCTGCTCGAGGGGGACGCCGACGCGGCGAGTGCGGCCCTCGACCGAGGTGCGCGTGCGAGCGGCTACGGCGACGGCCTGATCTGGACCGATCCCCTCGGCATCTGCGCCACCGTCGTCGTGCGCTCCCCCGGCGGAGTGGCCCGGCAGCGCCGCACGATCGACCCGATGACCGGAGAGGCGTCGATCGAGTGGACCGATCTCGACGGCGGACTCCACACGCTGCGCCTCCTCGCCCCCCACGGAGGCGAGAGCGTTCTGCTCTCGCTCGAGTCGGACCGCGACACCGAGAGCGTCGTCGAGCTGGGCCTGGGGGCGGGCGACCCGACGTCGTGGGACACGGGCGTGCCCGACGCCTCCGCCGTGGTCGTCACGACGGTCGAGGGAGGCGGCACCGGTCGCCTCGTGGCCGTGGCGGGGACCGGCGACGACTCGGTGTCGGCGGTCGTCACGATGTCGAGCGGTGCGCCGTGGCATGTCGCCGACGACGTGACCCGGTCGACCGCGCAGGCGGGTCCGCACTCGACCCGCTCCCTCCGGATCGATGTCTCTCTCGACGGCAGGCCGGCCGAGACGACTCCCGCTCCGGATGCGGACTGGGACGTGCAGAGCGCCGCACACGCCCGCCTCGTCGCCACGTCGACGCTCGACCTGCGGGGCGACTCCGACGCAACCCTCACCGAGGAGCTCTGGGCCGAGGCTCGGGCAGGCGACGCGGGCGCCCGCCGCCGCGTGGTCGAGATCGCCTACCTCAGCGGCCGATCGAACATCATCGCGTCGACGGGAGAGCTGCCGCCGACTCTGCAGGGCGTCTGGCAGGGCACCTGGCGGCCGGCCTGGTCGGCCGACTACACGATGAACGGGAACGTGCAGAACGGCGCAATGGCGGGGATGGTGTCGACCGGCACGCCGGAGCTCGCCCTCACGGTCCTCGATCTCGTCCTGGCTCACCTCGACGACTACCGCGACAACGCGCGCCTCGTCTACGGCGCGGAGGGGATGCTCCTGCCCGCGCGGATGTCGACCCACGGCAGGGCGAACCACTTCGGGCATCCGTTCCCGCACCTGTTCTGGACGGGGTGCGGCGGCTGGGTGCTGAGGCTCGTCGCCGACGCCGTCTCGGCGACGGGCGACCGCTCCATCGTCGACGACCGGGTGTGGGAGCTCGCCGAGGGCGTCCTGCGCTTCGCGGAGACGGCGACGATCGTGGTCGACGGCGTCCGCCGGATCATCCCCTCCTACTCCCCCGAGAACACCCCGGGCGGTGCGCACTCGCCGCTCGCGGCCGACGCGACGATGGACGTCGCGATCCTCCGCGACGCCGCGCTCGCGACCGCGCTGCTCGGCCGAGCCCGCGGGGACGACTCGCTCGATGCACGGTGGTCGCGTCTGGTCGCCGACCTGCCCGGGTACCGCGTCGCCGACGACGGCCGGCTGGCCGAGTGGATCGACCCGCGCTGGGCCGAGGAGATCGCGCACCGCCATGCGTCGCAGCTCTACCCGCTCTGGTACGGCGTCGATCCGGCGTTCGAGGACGACGGTGAGGAGGCGGTGCGGCTGCGCGCCGCCGCGTCGGCCACGATCGCCGCGAAGATCGCCTGGCGCGCGGAGGCCCCGACGGCGCCCCCTGGACGCATGGAGATGGCGTTCGGGCTGGTGCAGGTCGGCGTCGCGGCGGCGGCCCTGGGCGATGCGGAGGCGGCGCTCACCTGCGCCGAGTGGCTCGCCGTCGATCACTGGTCCCCGGCACTCACCACTCGGCACGACGCAGGGCGGATCTTCAACCTCGACGCGAGCGGCGGTCTGCCGGGACTGGTCGCGGCCATGCTGCTGGGATCCACGGAGGACTCGCTGACCGTGCTGCCGGCGCTGCCCGCCGCCTGGCAGCGTGGATCCGTCACCGGCCTGCGTGCTCGCGGCGGGCTCGTGATCGACCGGCTCGAGTGGAGCCCCGACGGCGCCTCGCTCACGGTGCGCCGGCTGCCGGGAGCCGAGTGGCTCGCGCCGGTGGAGGGGACTCTCGTGCGCGCGACGCGCGGCACGTCCGTGCGCGTCGACGGCACGCCGCGGGGCGAGGTGCGGGTCAGGATCGGTGAGCAGCCGCTGCTCGTCGAGATCGAGTGGGACTCCGCGTCGGACTAGCGCGACGACCGGCACGGTGGAGCGGGGCGGTCGATGACGACCGCCCCGCTCTTCTTCGGCGTCGGACATGTTCCGTGATTCCCCCGATCGTCGGGGTCGTAGTAGCGGCTCCGAACTCCGCCGTGCGATCAGCGGCCACCACGAGGCGCCGCTCCGGCCCTGCTGGGTAGATCTCGGCGCGCACTCCGGCGCGGATCGCGAAGGCCTCGAGCGACCGGCCGCTCACGGCCGGTTCGACCCCGTCGGCGTCGCAGTGGACCTCGACGTCGAGATCCGAGCCCCCGAACCCCGACCAGGTCGACGGGGGGATTCCGTCGGACCACTGCCCCGCCGCGCGAGCGCGAGGCACTCGTCCACGGGGGCGCACGATCGGCGGGCACCGAGGCCGAAGGGTGCGCCGCCTCGAGCTCGAGGGCGGTGTCCCTGTCGCACCACTCCGGAGGAGCGGTGAGCACGTCCGTGCGCACCGTCGACGCTGAGGGCAGTGGATGTCCACGGGGCGGAGAGAGCGTTCGAGTCATGAGAGTCCTCCCGGGCGTCATCGTCCGAATCGAGCCGCTCAGAGAACGGATGTGCTCGACTGTACTAAACATATGATCAAGCGAGTCGGGGTCTTCTTGCGGTGTCGAGCATAAGTGTTTCTCCTTAGCGGCGCGCATCCCGACTTGCGCAACTCGCATAACGCCTGTCTACTCGGCCGCGATCTCGCCTATCGGAGCAGGAGCCCCGAAGTCCTCGACCGACCCGCTCCTTCCTCGCGCGCTGCGGCGGACTCCTCGACGTCGCGCAGGTGCGCCGCCATGCGGATGCGGGCGCGATCCGGGTCGTGCGCTCGCAGCGCCCTGAGGATGTCGAGGTGCTCGGTGTGCGCGACCAGAAGGGCGTCGCGGTCGTCGTCGGCACGCAGGAGTCGCCCCCGGAGCGTGCGGCTCACCAGACCGTCGATGAGCGCCGCGAGAGCGGGGTTGCCGCTCGCCGCCGCGACGGCGCGGTGGAAGGCCGCATCCGCGTCGACGAACGTCTCGTGCTCCAGCGCGCCCGGTGCGAGCGTGCCGCCGAGTCCTTCGAGGAGTCCGCCGAGCCGCTGGATCTCGTCGACGCTGATGGTGAGGGCGGCGAGACCGGCCGCCTCCGTCTCGAGCACCCGCCGCACGGCGAGCAGGTCGGCCGCCCGTCCCGGCTCACCGAGCTCGGAGTAGAAGCCGAGAGGGCTGAGGAGCGTCGTCGGATCGAGCTCGGTGACGTAGGTGCCGTCGCCCTGGCGCGTCTCGACGACTCCCAGCGCCGACAGAGCGCTCATGCCCTCGCGGAGCGGGCCCCGAGACACGCCCCAGCGCTCGGCGAGCTCCTTCTCGACCGGGAGGCGGTCGCCCGCCTTGACCTCGCCCGACGCGATCATGCGCTTGACGTGATCGATCACCTGAGTCGCTCGCGAGCCGCCGTCCGAGGCTCGGACGCCTGAATCGATCCGAATGATGTCGCCGTCCCTTCGCTCCGCCGAGCCCGGTGGGGACTCGCTCTCGTCTCGAGAGAAGCCCTGCTTTCGACACCGCCGGCGACAAGCCGAGGACGAGCGAATTTGCGCAAGTAAATGAGCCACCCGACATTTCGCGAGAAATCCGACAGTACCCGACGCCTAAGCCTTTGATCGTGTTGACAAGAGATAGATCACATGTTTAGTGTCATGGGCGTTCCGACTCACTGTTGATTGGATGGTCTCGACGATGATGACCCGATACGGGGCAGGCTCCGCCTGCGAGGCGACTCGGCCGCCCCTCCCACTGACACCGGTCGGCACAGCATGGTGATGCCGCTCACCGGTGCCCCCGTGGCCGGCGCCCCGGGAGGCGCGCCCGCGAAGATCAGAGGACGCTCGAACGTCCGCGGCTTCCGTGCCGCGCGGCGCAGCTTCCGCCGGCACTGGCAGCTCTACCTGCTGATCATCCCGCCGGTGCTCTACTTCATCGTCTTCAAGTACGTGCCGATGACGAACGCGATCATCGCGTTCAAGGACTACAACGTCATCGACGGCGTATGGGGCAGCCCCTGGGTGGGGCTGAAGCACTTCGAGCGGTTCTTCTCGAACCCGATCTTCTGGACGCTGCTGAAGAACACCTTCCTGCTGTCGGCCTACGTGGTGCTGGCCGGCTTCCCCTTCCCGATCCTCCTGGCACTCGCGCTCAACGAGGTCCGGCTGCGCTTCTTCCAGCGGACCGTGCAGATGGTCACCTACGCGCCCTACTTCATCTCGACCGTCGTCGTGATCTCGATGACGATCCTGTTCCTCTCCCCCAAGCTCGGGCCGGTCAGTGATGTCACGTCCTTCTTCGGGCTCGGAGCGATCGACTTCCTGGGCGATCCGGACTTCTTCCGGCACATCTACGTCTTCAGCGATGTCTGGCAGACGACGGGCTACTCCGCCGTCCTCTACATGGCGGCGCTCTCCTCCATCGACACCTCGCTCTACGAGGCGGCTCGGGTGGACGGCGCGAGCCGGCTGCAGAAGATCTGGCACGTGGACATCCCGGGCATCATGCCCACCGCGATCACGATCCTGATCCTCGGCGTCGGCAATGTGATGGCGATCGGGTTCGAGAAGGCGTTCCTCCTGCAGAACTCGCTCAACCTCTCGCAGTCCGAGATCATCCCCACCTACGTCTACAAGGTGGGCCTGCTCAACGCCGACTTCAGCCAGGCCGCAGCGATCGGGCTCTTCAACGGAATGATCAATCTGGTCCTGCTCCTCGGCGTGAACTCGCTCGCGAAGCGGATCACGGGACAGGGGCTCTGGTGACCGCACTCGATACGCCGACGACGACCGCTGCCGAGGACGAGGAGGCCCCGCGGTCGCAGCGTCGCCGGCAGCGCACGACCCGCATCAAGGATCCCCTGGTCGACCGCGTCTTCATGATCGCCGTGTACGTCCTCCTCACGACGTTCCTGCTCGCGGTCCTCCTGCCTCTGCTGTACATCCTCGCGAGCTCGTTCAGCTCACCGCTCGCCGTCTCCTCGGGCCGGGTCAGCTTCTGGCCCGTCGACTTCTCCCTCGAGGGCTACGAGCGTGCACTCGGCGACTCGACGATCATCGCGGGCTTCGGCAACTCGCTCTTCTACACGGCCGTCGGCACCTTCGTCAGCCTCGCGCTCACGGTCGCGATCGCGTACCCGCTCTCGCGGAAGAACTTCTGGGGTCGCGGCGGGATCACCCTCGGAGTGATCTTCACGATGCTCTTCGCAGGCGGCATCATCCCCACCTATCTGGTGGTGCAGCAGCTGGGCCTGCTCGACACGCGCTGGGCGCTGATCCTGCCCCAGGCGGTCGGCGTCTGGCAGGTGATCATCGCGGTGGTGTTCTTCCGCTCGTCCATCCCGGACGAGCTGTACGAGGCGGCGCAGCTGGACGGAGCGAGCGATCTGCGCTTCCTGTGGACGATCGTGCTGCCGCTCTCGAAGCCGCTGCTCGCCGTGATCGCGCTGATGTACGCGATCTACCAGTGGAACTCCTACTTCGACGCCCTGCTCTACCTCCGCGATCCGGATCTGTACCCGCTGCAGCTGGTTCTGCGGAACGTGCTGATCCTCAATCAGGCGACACCGGGCATGGACGCCGCCGCCCAGATCGAGCGGCAGCAGCTCGCCGACCTGCTCAAGTACTCCCTGATCGTCATCTCGACGGTCCCGGTCATGATCATCTACCCCTTCGTCGCCCGCTACTTCAACAAGGGCATCATGCTCGGCGCCGTCAAGGGCTGAGCACTCCCCGCCGGAGACGTCCCCACCGGGGATCGTCTCCGGCCCCCGGTCGCGCGAACGCTCTCGCGGCCTCCTCACCCATGGAAGGAAACACCTTGTTCTCTCGCACACAGCACGGCAACGGCGCCGGGCGGAGGAAGCTCCTCCTCTTCGGCGCCGTCCTCACCACCTCGATCATCGGTCTCACCGGCTGCACCGGGGAGAGCCCGGAGGCCGACCGGAAGGTCATCAGGATCTTCGGCGAGCAGGGCGCGCAGATCGACCTCAACACCAACTCGTTCACCAAGGTCCTCGAGGACAAGTTCGACGTCGACATCCAGTTCGAGACCACCGGGTACGGCGCGTCGGAGGCGACGGAGGCGCGGCAGATCTCGCTCGCCGGCGGCGACCTCCCCGAGGCCTACATGCTCGTCCCCTGGGCCTCGCAGTTCAGCCGCGCCGAGCTCCAGCGTTACGGCGACCAGGGTCTGCTCGTGCAGCTCAACGACCTCATCGACGAGAACGGCCCGAACATCAAGGCCGCCCTCGAGGCGGAGCCGGGCTTCAAGGAGCTCACCGAGACGCCCGACGGCAAGATCTGGGGCCTTCCGCAGTGGAACGACTGCTACCACTGCTCCTACCCCTACAAGTTCTGGATCAACACCGACTGGCTCGAGACACTCGGGCTGTCCGCTCCGACGACTCCCGACGAGTTCTTCTCGGTCATGGAGGCGTTCAAGACGCAGGACCCGAACGGCAACGGCGTGGCCGATGAGATCCCGCTGACCGGCAGCACCCAGCAGTCGCTCGTCCCGTACATCATGAACGCGTTCATCTACAACGCCTTCAACACTGGCTCGGGCGCGAACGGCCAGCCCGTCTCGCTCGGACTCGACGGCGACACGGTGCAGCTGCAGACCATGCAGGACGGCTGGCGCGACGGACTGACGTTCCTCAACAAGCTCTGGGACGCGGGACTCATCGACCCCGCCACCTTCTCGCAGGGCGGCGATCAGATGACCGCGACCGGCAATGCGGCCGAGGGTGTCCTCGTCGGAGGCGTCACCGCGATCCATCCCGGTCTGCTCGTGACGATCGGCCAGGAGGACGGGCGCGACGAGCAGTACGACATGCTCCCGCCGCTGACCGGCCCCGCCGGTGACGCCGCGACCTACCTCCTGCCCAGCGTCCCCGGAGCCACCTTCGTCGTCACCAAGGCTGCCGACGAGGAGGAGCAGAAGGTCATCGTCGAGATGATGGACTACCTGTTCTCGCCCGAGGGCCACATCCGCGGTGAGTTCGGCGAGGAGAACATCGGCTGGCGCGCTCCTGCCGAGGGCGAGATCGCGCTCGACCAGACCCTCGAGCCGTCCGTCGTCGACCTCAAGCTCGACGAGTCGAACGAGGCCGACTACAACGGCAACTGGGGGCCGATGGCCCAGGTCTTCGACACCGCCGAGTTCCGCAACAGCCAGGTGCAGCCGCTGGACATCTACACCGACGAGGGCTTCGAGCGCCGCCTCTACCAGGCGACCGAGCTCTACGACGGCAAGGAGACCGACGCGATGTTCCCGTACTGGAACCTCTGGGTCCCCTCGGAGGACGCGAGCGAGCTCTCGACCCTCACCGCCAACATCGAGAACAGCGTCGCGACGTCGACCGCCGAGTTCGTGACCGGGGTGCGCGACATCGAGAGCGACGCCGACTGGCAGTCCTACCTCGACGGCCTCACGAGCCTCGGCTCCGACCGCTACGTCGAGATCTGGCAGAGCGCCTACGACCAGTAGCAGGCCGGTCCCCTCTCTCCGCCGAGACGGAGGGAGGGGACTCCTCTGTCAGCACCGACGCCCCACGACCGACCGCAAGGAGCACCCCATGACCACCGCCCAGGAGTGGAACGACCCCCGCGTGTTCGAGTGGGGATCGGAGCCGGCGCATGCTGTCCTCACCCCCTTCGACACGCTCGACGCCGCGTTGCGGGGTGACAGGTCGAGCACGCCGTTCTCGCACAGCCTCGACGGGGACTGGCGCTTCCACTGGTCGCCGAACCCCGCCTCCCGGCTGATCGAATTCGCCGACGTCGGCTGGGACGACTCCGGGTGGCCCACCCTCCCCGTCCCCTCGAGCTGGCAGCTCCACGGCTACGACTTCCCGATCGGCACCAATCTCGTGCTGCCGTGGACCGGAGCGAACGGGCGGAACGAGCAGCCGGACCCGCGCGGCGACTACCCGAACGCCCCCACGCTCTACAACCCGGTCGGTCGGTACCGCACCACCTTCGACCTGCCCGAGGGGTGGTCGGACCGCAGGACGTTCCTCCAGTTCGACGGAGTCGAATCCGCCTACTCGGTGTGGATCAACGGGCACCGTGTCGGCTACCGCGAGGACAGCTACACGACGGGCGAGTTCGACGTGACGGAGCACGTGCGAGCCGGCGCCAACCTCCTCGCCGTCGAGGTCTACCGCTGGTGCACAGGCTCCTACCTCGAGAACCAGGACAACGTCCGCCTCTCGGGGATCTTCCGAAGCGTCCGTCTGCTCTCGCGAGCGCCGATCATGATCCGCGACATCACGGTGCGCACTCCTCTGAACGACGCGTTCACCGAGGGGGCGGTCGAGGTGTCGGTCGAGATCGACGCAACCGCTGAGGCTCTCGGATCCACCGGCCTCGAGATCCGGGCGCAGCTGTTCGACGGCACCGGACCCGGCTCGGAGCCGGCGGTCGAGCGGAGAGAGCCGCTCGCTCTCGGACTCGACGGCCGAGGGGAGACCCACGCGACCCTCCCGGTCTCGCGCCCTCGTCTCTGGTCGGCCGAGACTCCGGAGCTCTCCACGCTCGTCCTCGAGCTGAGCGACGCGAGCGGGGCGGTCCTCGAGCGAGTCTCGGTCCGGGTCGGATTCCGCCGGGTCGAGATCGTCGACGGAGTGCTGCTCGTGAACGGCCGCGTGGTCTCGCTCCGCGGGGTGAACCGGCACGAGTGGAACCCGCGCACCGGCCGGACCCTGACCCGCGCCGACATGATCGCGGACATCCGGCTCATGAAGCAGAGCAACATCAACGCCGTGCGCACCTCGCACTACCCCAACGACACCCAGTGGTACGACCTCGCCGACGAGTACGGGCTCTACGTCTTCGACGAGGCGAACAACGAGACGCACATCAACCGCGTCGACGACGACGGGAAGCCCTTCCTTCCCGGCGACCGCCCCGAGCTCCGCGCCCCCCTGCTCTGGCGGATGCGCAACGTGGTCGACCGAGACAAGAACCATCCGTGCGTGATCGCCTGGTCGACCGGCAACGAGTCCGGAGTCGGCACGAACATGCAGGCGATGTACGAGTGGGCGAAGGCCTACGATCCGACGCGCCCCGTCAGCTACCAGGACGCCGTGGGGTCTGGGACCTGGGTCGTCCCGTCCGGTCTCTCGGACTTCGACGGCGACTTCTATCCGCCGGTCTCCCAGTTCGTCGAACGCTCGCGACGAGACCCTCGGCCCTACGTCCTGATCGAGTACGCCTTCAGTCAGGGCAACACCTCCGGCTATCTCGAGGAGTACTGGGCCGCCGCCCGCGAGGACCCCTGTGCGATGCAGGGCGGCTTCCTGTGGGACTGGGCGGACAAGGGCCTGTGGTGGCCGCGCCCCGACCGGCCCGAGGAGGAGTTCCTCGCCTACGGAGGGGACTGGGGAGACGAGCCGAACCAGGAGAGTGCGCACATGAGCGGCCTCGTTCTCTCCGACCGCACGCCGACTCCGAAGCTGGAGGAGGCGAAGCTCGCCTACCAGCCGGTGAGCATCACCGCCGTCGACCTGCGCGCCGGCTCGCTCCTCGTCTCGAACGAGCACCTCTTCACCGGGCTCGACGGCTACGTCGTCCACTGGTCGGTCTCGGAGAACGGCGAGTCGATCCAGGAGGGGGCACTGCCCGGCGCCGACTGGGCTGTCGGCCCGCAGCAGAAGGCTCATGTCACCCTGCCCTACCTCTTCCCCGAGGCCGGAGCCGGGGAGTACCGCCTCGACGTGCGGCTGGCCCTCGCCGGGCCCACCGCGTGGGCGGACGGAGGACACCTCGTCGCCCGCGCGCAGTTCGACCTCCCGGTCGATGTCGACTCGACGCACCGTCCGATGCCTCGACAGCTGCCGCCGGTCACCGCGACCGAGGAGGGGACGACGATCGTCGTGTCGGGTCAGGCGTTCTCCGCCACCGTCGACCGCTCGACCGGCCGCTTGACGTCGCTCCGCTACGACGGTCGAGAACTGCTCGCCGGCCCGCTGACGCCGACCTACTGGCGTACCCCCAACGATCCCGAGCTCTCGATCCCCGATATCCGGCTCACCCGCCCCGAGCCGTCACTGCCGTGGCGCGGAGTCGGCGAGGAGTGGGCGGTCGACCACGTCGACGTCGAGGAGATCCCGGGGGCCGTGCGCATCACGATCGATGGCTGGGTGACGACGGCGATACCGTTCCGCCCGAGCGATCGGGTGACGATGTCCCCGCAGTCGATCGTGTACACCGTCTACGGCACGGGGCAGGTGGATGTGCGCTCGTGGTTCGCCCCGGTGGCCGGGACTCCGAATCCGCAGGTGGTCGGGACGACGTTCGGACTGGCACCCGAGCTCTCGACGCTCCACTGGTACGGCCGCGGCCCTCACGAATCGGCCGCCGATCGTCGCACCTCGGCGTTCTTCGGCCGCTACACCGGCGCCGTCTCCGAGCAGCCGACCCGCTACAGCAGGCCGCAGGACAGTGCCAACAAGGCGGACACGCGATGGGCGGCCGTCGTCGACGACTCCGGCACCGGCCTGCTCGTCGTCGCCGGCGGCAGCATGTTCTTCAACGCCCAGCCGAACAGCCCCGACGAGCTCGCCGACCGTCGGCACTGGTACGAGGTGCCGGAGTCGACTCGGACCGTGGTGCGGGTCGACGGCGCCCAGGAGGGTCTCCAGGGCGGCAACTGGGACGTGCAGACCCGACCGGAGAGGTACAGCAACACCGCGGAGAAGGGCCCCTACCGTCAGCTCTTCCGCCTCCTCCCCCTGCGCGACGGCGAGGACCCGGCGGCGGTCGCGGCCGGGATCGTGGGAGGCGGGTCGGGGCACGTCCCGGCTTAGGAGGGACGGCAGCACGGAGCGCTCCCGGCGCTCGGCGCGCGCGGTGGGCCCGGCCCGAGTACACGGCAGCAGGCGCGACAGACAACCGCATCCACGTCACGAACACCGGCAGCGACTCCATCGTCAGCGCAACGATCACCGTGCAGTTCCCCGACCCGGGGGGACGGCTACTCGTTCACCGGCTTCGGGGGCCCTGGAACGACGCCGCCCAGTCCTCCGACGGTCAGGTCGCACTCCGCGACGACGCCGCGCTCGCCGCCGGCGACGAGTCCGACCCGCTTCTGCTCTTCCTCGCCGGCGACGACCACTCGCAGACTCCGGTCCCGGTGGCGTACCCGGTGATCACCGCGCCGGGCTTCGGCATCACCGTCCTGCCGATCGGGGTCCCCTGCTGAGTCGACGCGGAACCCGGATGCCGGCTCCTTCTACCCTCGAGGTGACCTGGACGACTCGGGTCCGAGCTCAGCGGCGCCTGCTCTCTCCGGCGCCGACCCGGGTGCAGCAGCAGGAGCCGCAGCGTCACCCACGGGCGGCTCGGCCTTCAAGTACTGCGCCGAGATCACCCGGTACGAGCGCGTGAGCATCGCCGCGCCGGCCGCGACCACCATGATGATCCCGCCGGCGAGGAACACCAGGGCGATCCCCCGCCCGATGCCGTCGCCGAGCAGCCAGCCGTAGGCCGATCGGCCGGCCGACGACTCCATGTACGGGATGAGGGCGAACTCGGCGATCGGCGCGATGAGGAACGCGGTGACCGGGGCGGCAGCCGACTCGAACGCCGCGGCGAAGCCGAACACCCGCCCCTGGGTCTCGAACGGGACGACCTTCTGGATGACCGTCTGCTCGGCGGCCTCGACCGCGGGGATCAGCGTCATGTAGATCCAGATGCCGCCGGCGTAGAGCCACCACCAGTCGCGGAGGGTGAACAGCGCGCCGATCAGGCCCATCGCCATCACGAGCAGCAGCATCGTGCGGATCGGGTTCCTCCCCAGGCCGAACTTCGCGACCAGCAGTCCGCCGATGACGAAGCCCGTCGCGGTCACGCCGAGCACGATCCCCCACAGCTCCACCGGGAACAGCTCGAGCCCGTACGGATCCATCAGCGCCATGTAGACGCCGCCGATCAGGTTGTTGAACGTCGAGAAGACGATGAGCGCGAACAGGCCGGTCGCCGCCCGGACCGCCGTGACGCTCCCCCGCAGATCGATGAGCGGGCTCCGGTCGCGGGTCGATGCGGGCTCGTCCTCGGGGATCTGCAGGAACAGGAGGTGGAGCAGGGCCGCGGCGGAGGCGCCGATCGCGATCACCATCGTCCAGCCCATGCCGAGCAGGCCGATCGACAGCCCGCTGAAGACGCTCGTGACCACGAAGGCGAGGCCCTGCACGGTGCCGACCAGGCCGTTCGCGTTCGCGTGGCGCTCGACCGGGACCAGGAGGGTCACCGTCGTGGACAGCGCGATGTTGCGCATGTTCTCGATGACGGCGCCGAACAGGATCGTGCCGGAGAACAGCCAGAACCACGGTCCGCCGAAGTCGAGCAGCGCCGACTCCGGCAGCGCGAGGAACAGGCCGCCTGCGACACCGAACGACACCAGCGTGACGGCGCCGGCGAACAGCATCACCCGGTACTTCCGGTGCCGATCCACGATCGTGCCGAAGGCCATCGAGAAGATCGCGACGAGCAGCATGTACGCGCCGCCGATGATGCCGGTCGCGAGCACCGACCGGGTCTCGAGGTACACCCAGAACGTGAGCGCGAACCAGAGGAAGCTCGTGGTCACGTTCGCGACCGCGGTGTTCACGAGGATCTGGTGGAAGGTGCGGACGCTCGCCGCACTCGGAGAAGCGGTCTCGGAGGCGGGTGAGGTCGAGGACATGTCTTCCCTCCGCTCGAGGACGCCACCGTCCGGCTTCGGACTCTCCAGGCCGTCGCAGCCACTGTAGGCCCGCGCCGGCGGGCCGTCGAGGAGGAGGGCACTCGTGCGGGGTGGTCAGTGCGGGGCTGCCGGCAGCCGGACCGAGACGACCAGGCCGCCCTCTGAGCGCGGAACGAGCGAGAGCGATCCTCCGTGCACCTCGGCGATGCGGCGCACGAGGGCGAGGCCGAGGCCGTGCCCGCCTCCCGCGGTCCGGCCGGAGCCGCGGAGGAAGGGCTCGGACAGCCTCGCCGCAGTCTCTGCGTCGAGAACGCTGCCGGTGCTCTCGATCCGCAGCTGGACGAGCTCGTCGGAGCGATGGGCACTGATCGAGGCGCGACCGCCGTGACCGCTGTGGCGGACCGCGTTCTGCACGAGGTTGCCGACGAGGAGCGAGAGGAGAGCCGGATCGCCGATGAGCACCGCCGGAGTGAGCCGGGGCGTCAGCTCGACCTCGCGGTGAGCCGCTTCGTCGGCGTTCTCCGCGATGCTCGCCCGCACGAGTCCCGCCAGATCGACGGGCTCGGCGGCCACGGCCTCCGCATCGGCGAGCCTCAGCAGCGACTCCGTGAGCCCCACGGCCCGCTCCGTGGTGAGGCGCAGGCGCTCGAGGAGTCGCGGGTAGTCCTGCCCGTCGGGATTCCGGGCCGCCACCTCGAGCATCGTGGACAGGACGGCGAGTGGGGTCCGCAGCTCGTGCGACGCGTTGGCGGCGAAGCGCTCCTGCACCTCGAGCGACTCGCGCAGCCGATCGAGCATCTCGTCGAACGTGTCCGCGAGATCGGACAGCTCGTCCTGCCTCCCCGGCAGACGGACCCGGAGGTCGAGGGCTCCGTCGCGGACCGCCCTCGCCGTGCCGGTGATCCGGCGGAGCGGCCTCAGCATCCGCCCGGCGACCAGCCATCCGCCGCCGAGCCCGACCACGGCGAGCGCCAGCAGCGCGAGCAGGGCGTATCGGACGAACACCTCGAGGAGATCGGAGCGGGAGGGGGCCATCCCTCCCCCGCTGACCTGGATGAGGGCCCCCTCCGGCACGAAGCGCAGCAGCAGCAGGCCGACGACGAAGAAGGCCGCGCCCACCACGACGAGGAAGCCGGCGTAGCTCAGCGTCAGCCGGGCCCGCACCGACAGGCCCCGGGGCCGAACGGAGCGGGTCACTCCGGGTCCCGCAGCCGGTAGCCCGCGCCCGGGACCGTCTCGATGGGATCCGGTGACCCGAGTGCCCGGCGGAGTGTCGACATGGTCACGCGGGGCGCGCTCGTGAAAGGGTCGGCGTTCTCGTCCCACGCCTTCTCGAGCATCGTCTCGGCGCTGACCACTCCGCCGCGCGCCTGCATCAGCAGCTGCAGCACGGCGAACTGCTTGCGCGTGAGGCGGAGGTACCGGCCGGCGCGGTAGGCCTCCTGACGGAACGGGTCGAGCCGCAGCTCGCCGACCTCGAGCACCGGGGGCGTCGCGGCGGTCGGTCGCCGGGCGAGCGCGTGCAGGCGGACGAGGAGCTCCTCGAGCGCGAACGGCTTGGTGAGGTAGTCGTCGGCGCCGAGCTCGAAGCCGGCGACCTTGTCCTTCAGGCGGCTCGCGGCCGTGAGCATCAGCACCCGCACGGCCGGGTGGTCGCGGGCGATGATCCGGCACACCTCGTCACCGTGCGTACCCGGGATGTCGCGGTCCAGGACGACCACGTCGTAGGCGGTGACGGCGAGGCGCTCGAGGGCGTCGTCGCCGTCGAAGGCGACATCCGCGGCGATCGACTCGTGACGCAGTCCCGCCTGCAGCGATTCCGCGAGGAACACCTCGTCCTCGACGACCAGTACCCGCATGCCCGTCCCTCCGCTCGACGGTGCTCAGTGTGGCAGCCGCCGTGTTGCGGAAACATCTCGTGATCGCGCAACGGCCCTGCAACAGCCGTGCTGGTGGAGTCGTTCCTGCGCCGGCGGAGCGACCGCTCGGTGCAGGGAGGACAGCATGGAGAACCACACCCGGAGGCGGGCGCTCGCCGCCCTCGTGCTCATCGCGGCCGCCGGCCTCGGCCTCGCCGCTTGCGCCGCGTCGGGCGGGCGGCCTCTCCTCGGCGTCTCGGAGCTCCCCTCCGGGAGTGACGCCCTCTCCCCCGACAGCGGGTACGTCCCCGATGACGCGCCGCTGTCGATCTTCGACGAGAGCGCTCCCGCCGTCTCGGGCCTCGACCCCGCGCTGAGGGCGGCGGTGCAGGCCGCCGCCGCGGCGGCCGAGGCCGACGGTCAGGAGATGTCGGTCACCTCGGGCTGGCGGAGCGCCGCATACCAGGCCGAGCTCCTCGAGGAGGCGGTCACCACCTACGGCAGCCTCGAGGAGGCGCGCAGATGGGTGAGCACGCCGGAGCTGTCGGCGCACGTCACCGGGGACGCCGTCGACATCGGCCCCCTCGACGCCCAGTTCTGGCTGATGGAGCACGGCGCCGCCTACGGGCTCTGCCAGACCTACGCCAACGAGCGCTGGCACTTCGAGCTCGCGATCGAGCCCGGCGGCACCTGCCCGCTGCAGAAGGAGGACGCCTCGGGATGACGGCGCCGGCACCCCCGATGCCGATTCGGGTCCGCGATCGGCGTGGCGCGGTCGAGGATCCCGCGGAAGCGACTCCGGCATGAGGGGATGGAGTGATCCGTCCCGCTCCTCGCAGAAAGCCCGGCCATGTCACTCAGCGTGCTGTTCATCGGAGGGACGGGCATCATCAGCTCGGCCTGCGTCGTCCGCTCCCTCCAGCTCGGATACGACGTCACCGTCCTCAACCGCGGCTCCACCGCGATCCGCCCGGTCCCGGACGGCGTCCGCGAGCTGCGCGGCGACATCCGTGACGCCGACTCCGCTCGCGCGGCGCTGGGCCAGGAGACCTTCGACGTCGTCGTCGAGTTCGCGGCCTTCACTCCCGAGCACGTGCAGCGAGACATCGACCTCTTCGCCGGGCGCACCGGCCAGTACGTCTTCATCAGCTCCGCCTCGGCCTACCAGACGCCGCCGACCAGACTCCCCGTGACCGAGTCGACTCCGCTCCGCAATCCCTTCTGGCAGTACTCGCGGGACAAGATCGCCTGCGAGGACCTCCTGGTCGCCGAGTACCGGCGCAGCGGCTTCCCGATCACGATCGTGCGACCCTCCCACACCTACGACCGCACCGCCCTGCCCGTGGACGGCGGCTGGACCGTCATCGACCGGATGCGCCGCGGACTCGAGGTCGTCGTCCTCGGAGACGGCACCTCGCGCTGGACGATCACGCACACCGACGACGTCGCGGTCGGCCTGGTAGGACTGTTCGGCGCCTCCGCGGCGATCGGCGAGGCCTTCCACATCACGGGCGACGAGTCGCCGACGTGGGACCAGATCCACCACGCGCTCGCCGCGGCGGCCGGAGTCGAGGCCCGCCTCGTGCACGTGACCTCGGACGCGATCGCGGCGGCAGACCCGGAGCTCGGCGCCGGGATCATCGGCGACAAGGCCCACTCGATGGTCTTCGACAACGCGAAGATCCGGAGTGTCGTGCCCGCCTACTTCCCGTCGATCCGCTTCAGCGACGGCGCACGGCAGATCATCGAGTGGTACGACGCCGACCTGTCGCGCCAGGTCGTCGATGCCCGGATGAACACGCTCTTCGATTCGCTGATCGAGGCCTACCGGCCGCGCCCGCTCTGACGTCGCGCCGGCAGGATCGCACCATGACCGAACCCGTCACGAGAACCACGCTCCTCGAGCAGTCGCTCCCCGATCAGGTCACCGCGAGCGTGCAGGTGCGCCGGATCACGATCCCGCCGGACGTGGCTGGCGGACCTCACCACCACAACGGCCCCGTCTTCGGGATGATCGAGGCCGGCTCGGCGTACTTCCAGGTCGACGGCGGCCCGCAGACGATCCTGCGCGCCGGCGACGCCTTCTACGAGCCGGCGGGGGTGCTCATCGACCGTTTCGATGCCACGCCCGAGGGCGTCACCTTCGTGGGCTGCTTCCTCTCCGGCCCCGGCGGGACTCCGGAGCTGACGCCGGGGCCTCCGCGCGCCTGACGGGCTCTGCGCCCGACGGACTCCGGGAGGTGAGCGTCAGCTGCGCGCCGACCGCACCGCGTCGGCCGACTGCTGGGCTGCCCGGCGGACGTCGCGGTCGGGATCGCGTAGCATCGCGGTCAGCGTCTGCTCGACGCTGGCCGCGAACTCACCCTTCCCGTCGCGCCCCGACGAGGTGCCGGCGACGGCGACCGCCGAGAGTGCGCGTGCCCCGGCCGCCCGCACGCGGGGGTGCGCGTCGGTGGTGAGACGGGTGAGCTTCTTCTGGCCGCCGAGCAGGCGCTCTGCGCAGACCCGGGCGCACATCTCGCGGACGCGCCAGGAGGTGTTGGCGAGGCCCGCGGTCACGGCCTCGGCCGCGTCGTCGTCCCAGACGTAGAGCAGGGCGCGAGCGCCCCACAGCTCGGGCCAGTACAGCGACGGCGCACCCTTCAGGATGCCCTCGGCGTGCTCGCCTCCCACGGTGAGCAGGAAGGACTCGCCCTCGTAGCCGCCGGTGAGCAGGGCCGCCGAGCGCCGAGCGACGTTCCGCTCGCCCTCGCGGGCGACCTGGGCGCGCAGCCGGTCTTCGAGGGAGTCGGAGAGGGTGACGGGGGGTTCGCTGTCGGGAGTCATCTGGGTCCCCAGAGTACCTGCCGCCGCGTTCGGGACCGCCCCCGCCGAGCGGTCCCGAACCGGTGCGTCAGAGGATGAAGAGCATCTCCTGGTAGGTCGGCAGCGGCCACAGGTCGTCGGCGATGATGCCCTCGATGGCGTCGGCGGCGACCCGTACCGCGTTCATCGCCGGCAGCAGCGCGTCCTTCGCGTGCTCTGCCTCGGCGAGCGCCTCGTGACCGACCTCCTCGGCGAGCGCCGCCGTGAGAGTCGCGAGGGAGGCGCGCAGCTCGGCGACCGCGTCGCTCACCTCGGTGAGCGGGGCGAGGTCGGCCTCGACGCCGGCGGCCTTGAGGGCTCCGACGTTCACGGCGAGCTCGGTCTGGTGGCGGACGGCCGCGGGGAGGATCGAGGTGCGCCCCATCTCGAGGGTGAGCCGCGCCTCGACGCCGATGCTCAGGCTGTACTGCTCGAGCCCGATCTCGTACCGGCTGTGCATCTCGCGGTGGTTGAACACCCGGTACTTCTCGAAGAGCGCGAGCGCCTCATCGGTGATCAGCTCGGGCAGGGCGTCGAGCGTGGTGCGCAGATTCGCCAGGCCGCGCTTCTCGGCCTCGACGGGCCACGCGTCCGCGTAGCCGTCGCCGTTGAAGACGACCGCGCCGTGCTCGGTGATGATGCGGGTCAGCAGGTCCTGCACGGCCGTGTCGAAGTCGGCGCCGCCGGCGACCGCCGTCTCGAGCTCGGTCGCGGCGTAGTCGAGCGAGTCGGCCATGATCGTGTTGATCGTGACCATCGGCCCGCTCACCGACTGCATCGACCCCGGCGCGCGGAACTCGAAGCGGTTGCCCGTGAAGGCGAAGGGGCTGGTGCGGTTGCGGTCGCCGGGGTCCGTCGGCAGGACCGGCAGGGTGTCGACTCCGATCTGCATGGTGCCCTTGCCCTTCGACGACGTCGCGCGGCCCTTCGCGAGCTGCTCGAAGACGTCGCCGAGCTGGTCACCGAGGAAGATCGAGATGATCGCCGGAGGCGCCTCGTTCGCTCCGAGACGGTGGTCGTTCGACGCCGACGCGACGGACGCGCGCAGTAGACCGCCGTAGAGGTGCACCGCGCGGATCACCGCGGCGCAGAAGACGAGGAACTGCGCGTTCTCGTGCGGTGTGTCTCCGGGTACGAGGAGGGACCCGAGCTCGCTGTTGCCGAGCGAGAAGTTGACGTGCTTGCCCGACCCGTTGACCCCCTGGAACGGCTTCTCGTGGAAGAGGCACTCCATGCCGTGCTTCTTCGCGATCGTCTTGAAGGTCGTCATGAGCAGCTGCTGGTGGTCGGCCGCGATGTTACCGCGCTCGAACATCGGCGCGATCTCGAACTGGCCGGGCGCGACCTCGTTGTGCCGGGTCTTCGCCGGGATGCCGAGCTTGAACAGCTCCCGCTCGGTGTCCATCATGAAGCCGAGCACGCGCTCGGGGATGGCGCCGAAGTAGTGGTCGTCGAACTCCTGGCCCTTCGGCGGCTTGGTGCCGAAGAGCGTGCGGCCGGCGTTCAGCAGGTCGGGGCGGGCGAGGAAGAAGTGCCGGTCGATCAGGAAGTACTCCTGCTCGGGCCCGCAGAACGACACGATCCTGGCCTGCTCCGTGTGGCCGAAAAGACGCAGGATCCGCTCCGCGTGCTCGCCCATCGCCTGCTGCGAGCGCAGCAGCGGCGTCTTGTGGTCGAGCGCCTCCCCCGTCATCGAGACGAAGACGGTGGGGATGCAGAGGGTGTTGCCGTTGGGGTTCTCGAGCACGTAGGCGGGGCTCGTGACGTCCCAGCCCGTGTAGCCGCGGGCCTCGAAGGTGTTGCGCAGGCCGCCGTTGGGAAAGCTCGAGGCGTCCGGCTCGCCCTGGATGAGCGTCTTGCCGGCGAACTCGGCGAGAGCGGAGCCGTCGCCCACGGGTTCGAAGAACGAGTCGTGCTTCTCGGCGGTGAGGCCGGTCAGCGGATAGAACACGTGCGCGTAGTGCGTCGCGCCCTTCTCGAGCGCCCAGTCCTTCATCGCCGAGGCGACGGCGTCGGCGACCAGCGGGTCGAGCGTCGCGCCGTGCTCGATCGTGGCCATGACGGACTTGAAGACCGACTTCGGCAGCCGCTGGCGCATGACGATGGTGCTGAACACGTTCTCACCGAAGATCTGCCCCGGCGCTTCGGCATCCGTGAAGCTGACGGCCGGCGGCACATAGGCCTCGACGTCCTTGATCGCATCACGACGGACGGTATTTCCACTCATTGCAGCCCCTTTGCGCGGCGGTCTGCGCCCGTCGGGTCGCGGGACGCTGAGCCCCCAAGCTACGGACGGGGTGTGGCGAGGGCGTTTCGGCGGTGTGACGGTCTCGACACCGCCGTGCCAGGGTGGCCGGACCGGTGCTGCTGCGTCCCCGCTCTTCTGGCGCGGACGCAGCAGCACGACCCCCTCGCGGGAGCCGCGCCGACGGTCACCAGTCGGCGGGCCCGGCGCTCCCGGCCGGATACTCCTCGAGGGGCGCCTCACCCGCGGCCCAGGCCGAGAGCACCGGGGTGATGATGCGCCAGCACTGCTCGGCCACGTCGCCCGGCACCGACAGCAGCGTGTCGCCCTGCAGGATCTCGGCCAGGACCTGCGCATAGGGATCGAGAGTCGCCGTACCGGGCTGCGCCTCGAGCGTCACCCGATCGACGTCGGTGAGGTCGTCGGCGGAGTTGACGAACAGGTCCAGGTGCACGTCGCCGCCCTTCAGCGACATCCGCAGCACCGTCCCCGCCTCGTCCGTCGACCCGCGGAGGCCGCGGGGCGGGGTCGCCGGACGGAAGTGCACCGCGACCTCCGTGCGCGGGTCGCCGATCCCCTTGCCCGAGCGCAGGAGGAACGGCACTCCCGCCCAGCGCGGCGTGTCGACCTGCAGCAGCACCTGGGCCAGCGTCTCGGTGCCGGCGGAGGCGTCGACATCGGGCTCGTCCACGTAGGAGGGGAAGAAGCGGCCGTCGACGCGCCCCTCGGTGTACCGGGCGCGGCGCGCGGAGCTCGGGTCGTCCCGCCAGAGGCGCACGGCCCCGAGCACCTCGGACATGCGCGCGTGGACGTCGCCGGGCGCGATCTCGTCCGGGCGCTCCATCGCGGTGAGCGCGAGCACCATCAGCAGGTGGCTCTGCAGCATGTCCCGCAGGGCACCGGTCGAGTCGTAGAACGCGGCGCGCCCCTCGATCCCGAGCGTCTCGTCGTAGACGATCTCGACCTTCTCGACGTGATCCGCGTTCCAGCTCGTCTCGAGCAGCCGGTTCCCGAAGCGCAGGCCCAGCATCCCCATCACGGTCGCATTGCCGAGGAAGTGGTCCACGCGCCAGAGCCGGCCGTCGGGGATCACCTCGGCGAGTGCCGCGTTCAGGGCGACGGCATCCTCGAGATCCTCGCCGAACGGCTTCTCGATGGCGACGACGAGGTCGTCGGGGAGCTCGATCTCCGCCAGCGACTCGGCGATCGCATGCCCCATGGCAGGAGGGAGCGCGACGTACAGCACGGGCGCCGAGGGGCACGCGTCGAGCAGAGCCGTCAGCTGCTCCGGGTCGGAGGCATCGGTCGCCACGAAGCGGGCGCCCGAGACGAGCGACTCCACGGTGTGCGCCGCCGTCCCGGCGCTCTCGAGGCTGCGGCGCACGAGGGCCTTCCACTCGTCGTCGCTCTGCGGGGTCCGCGCGGCTCCGATCAGCGTGAGCTCCAGGTCGCGGGCGAGCTCGGCGACTCGGCCGAGACCCGGGAGGAGGAGTCGCTCGGTGAGGTCGCCGCCGGCACCGAGGATCGCGATGCTGCGCTTCGTCCCCTCGAGCGTGGTGGCGTCGGGGATCCCGGCCTGATCGGTCATCGTGTCTCCTTCATCGCGTCGTGGCGTCGGGCTCTCGGCGGGCGCCTCCTGCAGTGTTCACGAGCAACCTGACCGTCGGAGTCAGGAAGACCGCCGCGGTCGGTCGGCCTGCTCCGCCGCGACCGAGGCCACTCTCCGGAGCGCGGCCAGCACCGTGCGCACCGGCGTCCGTGCGAGCGCGTCCGGCCGCGCCAGCACGTCCACGTGGCGGACGAGCGTGGCGCCGACGACCGGACGCAGCACCATGCCGTCGACGGCGAGGGCCGCCGCCGTCGTGCGCGGCATCACCGCTAGCGCCGCGCCGGTGCGGACGACGTGCGCGGCGACCGAGAACTCGTTGATGCGGTGCTCGATCCGCGGCGACTCGCCGATCAGCGCCCCGAGGTGGTCGAGGACCCCGGTGAGCGGGAAGCCCTCGTGGGTCGAGATCCAGCGCTCGCCGCGCAGCTGCTCGGGGCGGATGCCGGCCTGCGCCGCGAGTGGGTGCTCGGCGTGCAGCGCGATGTCGAGCGGTTCGACGAACAACCCGGTCACGACCAGGCGGGCCAGCGGCCACGGCGGGTCGTGCGCGAGGCGGTGCGCGATGACGAGGTCGTGGTCGGCGGTGAGTCCGGCGAAGGCGTGCTGCGCGACGTCGGCGTCGGCGAGCGAGACGCGCGGGCGGTCTCCGAGCTCGCGCAGCAGCGGACCGAAGAGCGCGAGGCCCGCACTGTGGAAAGCCGAGACTCCCACTGCCCGCTCCCCCTGCTCGAGGAACGACTCGACGGCGTCCCGCGCCTCGGCGAGCGCCTCCTCCACGCGCGTGGAGGCGACCGCCAGTGCCTCCCCCGCCGCCGTCAGCACGAGGCGGCGGCCGTCCTTGACCGTCAGTGGGATCGGGATGCCCGCCTGCAGCGCAGCGAGCTGCTGCGAGACGGCCGAGGCGCTGACTCCCGTGGAGGCGGCGACGGCCGCGACGCTCCCCCGGTCGCCGAGTTCGCGGAGGAGGCGGAGTCGAGCAGGATCCATGAGCAGAATCTAATGCGTCGATGCAGGAGATCCCCGTTGTTCTTCCGCCTCGTACTCCACGAGAGTGGCTCCATGGCCGACCGCACCCGCCCCGAACCCGTCGTCGACCTCCTCCTGCTCGGCGTCGCCGCGGTCTGGGGCGCCAGCTTCCTCGCCGCGAAGGACCTCGCGGCCGACACGGGAGTACCCGCGGCGATCGCCCTCCGCTTCCTCGTCGCGGCCCTGGCCACGGCGCTGGTCTGCGCCCTCCGGCGGGAGCGCCTCCCCCGCGGCCGCGGTCTGGCGATCGCCGCCCTCCTCGGCTGCTCGCAGGCCCTGATCATCGGCCTCGAGACCTGGGGTGTGCACCTCACCTCCGCCACCAACGCGGGGCTGCTGATCAGCCTCGCCCTGGTGCTGACGCCGGTCCTCGAGGGCGTCGCCTCCCGCTCCTGGCTGCCCCGCTCGTACTTCGTCGCCGCCGTCGCCGCGGTGGTCGGAGTCGCGCTCCTCGTCTCGGAGGGCGGCCTGCGGACACCGACCTGGGGCGACGGGCTCGTGGTCGCGGCAGCCGTCGTGCGGGCGATCCACGTCACGGGCAGCGCGCATCTCACCCGCGGCCGCACCGAGGGATCCCTCGGAGTCGTGCTCGTGCAGATGCTCGTCTGCGCGTGCGTCTTCACGGCGATGGCCGGTCCGGATCTCCCCACCGCCGTCTCGCGGCTGGACGCCGGCGGATGGGCCGACGTCCTCTTCCTCGGGCTGCTGTGCTCGCTGTTCGCCTTCGTCGTGCAGCTCTGGGCCGTCCGGCGGACCTCGGCCTCGCGGGCGAGCATTCTGATGGGTACCGAGCCGGTGTGGGCGCTTCTGGTCGGAGTCGTCGTCGCCGGTGAGGCGATCGGCCCGGTGGGGATCAGCGGCGCGGTCCTGATCATCGCGGCGAGCTACGCCGGGCAGGCGATCGAGCGCCGGCACCGGGGTCGAGCGATCGAGCAGGAGGCGCCGCCGGGTCTCGCGCGCATCGCCTCCTGAGCCTCTCGAGCGACCGCGCGCCGACCGGGTACAGTGCGACGATGCCCCGCCGAGGAACCCGATGACCGCCGTCCGTCTCGTCGCGATCGGCGACTCCTTCACCGAGGGCGTCGGCGACGAGCTCCCCGACGGCACCGCGCGCGGCTGGGCCGATCTCGCCGCGCAGGGCTGGGCGGATGCGACGGGCGACCGGATCCAGTACGCGAACCTCGCGATTCGCGGCCGCCTCATCGCGCCGATCGTCGCCGAGCAGCTCGAACCGGCTCTCGCGCTCGGGCCGACGCACCTGTCCTTCAACGGAGGAGGCAACGACATGCTGCGTCCGCGTGCGGACATCGGCGTCATCGCCGACTCCTACCTCCGCGTCCTCGAGCGCTGCGACGAGGAGGGGGTGACTCTGATCGCGCTCGCGGGCGCCGACCCCTCGGCGCGCCTCCCACTCGGACGGCTGATCAAGCGCCGCGGCGACGCCCTGACCGACGCGGTACTCCGCCGGCTCGACGGTCGCACCGATGTCGTCGTGGCCGACAACTGGCACGATCCCGCGTTCCAGCGCCCGGACCTGTGGTCGGAGGACCGCCTGCACATGGGCCCGCGCGGTCACCACCGCGTCGCCTCGCGCGTGCTGTCGTCGCTCGGCCTCACCCCTCCGGTCGCGTGGCAGGAGGCGCCGGAGCAGCCGGTGTCGGCCGGTGGCGGATCGGCGCAGTACTACCGCGAGTACGTCGCTCCGTGGGTCCGGCGCCGGCTCACCGGGACGTCATCGGGCGACGGCCGCAGGGCCAAGTACCCCGAGCTCGTCCCGATCGACCCGACCCGTCAGCGCCGGCTATAGCGGCAGCGCCGACCGTAGGGCAACGCCGACCGTAGGTCAGCGCCAGCCGTAGCGGGCCGAGACGGTCTTCGCCACGGCGTCGAACCGTGCGCGGTCGAGCGCCGAGCCCTCGCGCCGCATGCCGGCGGGGTGCACGCGGAAGACGCGCTCCGGATCGACGTAGCTCGGGCGCCCCTCCGCATCCCAGGCTCCCGTGCCGATCGGCAGGTAGTCGTCGTGCTGCTTCGAGCTCAGCCGGACGGCGAGCACCGTCCCGGCCTTCTCGACGGCGAGGACGAGCACGGGCCGGTCCTTGCCCCGGCCGTCGTCCTCCTCGAACGGCACCCAGGTCCAGACGATCTCACCCGGATCGGGATCGCCGTCGGCCGTCGGGGCGTAGCCGAGGTGGACGCCGCGGACGCGGGCCGGATCGACCTCGGTCGTGCGCCCGACCCCGGTCGCGCCGGGTGCGGCTTGCGGAGTCGTCAGGAACGGGCGTTGCGGAGCCGCCGGCGCGTCGGGACGCGAGGCGCTCACCCGCCCGAGCAGCCGGAGGAGGAGGGACGCGACCGAGCGTGAGGAGGGCACCCCGGAACCCTAGCCCGGAACCAGGGGCCGCGCAGGTGGGACGCAACGCGGAGGGGGTGCCGACTCCGAAGAGCCGGCACCCCCTCCGGGTCACCGTGGTGATAGCGAGTGCTAGTCGGCCAGGACGTAGCCGTTCTCGCCGTGGACCGCGGTGTCGATGCCCGCGACCTCGTCCTCGTTCTTGACGCGGAAGCCCATCGTCCGCTGGATGACCCAGCCGATGGCGTAGGTCAGCACGAACGAGTAGGCGAGCACCGCGAAGGCGGCGATGGCCTGCTTGCCGAGCTGCTCGAAGCCGAAGCCGAAGAACAGGCCGACGTTGTTGCCGAAGAAGCCGATGTACAGCGTTCCGATGAGGCCTCCGACCAGGTGGACGCCGACCACGTCGAGCGAGTCGTCGAAGCCGAGCTTGTACTTCAGGTCGATCGCCAGCGCGCAGACCGCGCCGGTGACGATGCCGAGCACGATCGCCCAGAAGGGGGTCAGGATGTTGCAGGCGGGGGTGATCGCGACGAGACCCGCGACGGCACCCGAGGCGGCTCCGACCGAGGTCGGCTTGCCGTCCTTGATCTTCTCGATCAGCAGCCAGCCGAGGATGCCCGCGGCGGGAGCGGCGATCGTGTTGAGGAACGCGACCGCGGCGATGCCGTCGGCGGCGAGCTCGGAGCCGGAGTTGAAGCCGAACCAGCCGAACCAGAGCAGTCCTGCGCCGAGGAGCACGAACGGCGGGTTGTGCGGCTGGTGCGCACCCTTGGTGAAGTTGACGCGCTTGCCGAGGACCAGCGCGAGAGCCAGCGCCGCGGCACCCGCGTTGATGTGCACCGCCGTGCCGCCCGCGAAGTCGTTCGCGCCGACGCCGTAGGCGATCCAGCCGCCGTCGGTGATCGCACCGTCGGTGACGGTGAAGTTGAAGACCCAGGAGGCGACGGGGAAGTAGACGACGGTTGCCCAGACGCCGGCGAAGACCATCCAGGCGCCGAACTTGGCGCGGTCGGCGATCGCACCCGAGATCAGGGCGACGGTGATGATCGCGAAGGTGGCCTGGAAGCTCGCGAAGGCGAGCGTCGGGAAGGCCGTCGTGATGTCACCGCTGGTGGCCTCGTCGAAGGCGGCCTGCAGTCCGAGCTGGCTGAGGTCGATGCCGATGACGCCGTCGATGCCGACGAAGTTGCCCACACCCTCGTTCGAGAAGGTGATCGCGTAGCCGTAGAGCACCCACAGCACTCCGATGAGGCCCATGGCGCCGAAGCTGAGCATCATCATGCTGATGACGCTCTTGGCGCGGACCAGCCCTCCGTAGAAGAACGCCAGTCCTGGCGTCATCAGCAGCACGAGTGCTGCCGAGATGAGAAGGAAGGCAGTATTGCCTTGATCCATTCGTGAAACCTTTCCTCGGGTGCGCAGGAGCGGCCCGGTGAACGCCAGGGCGTCAGCGGAGTCGGGTCGCTTGAGTACGCCCGTCAGTCTGGCGGGGTGAGGTTTCGTGCCGAGGGGCCCGACGTTTCCAACGTGTTACAGGCGAGCCGCCTCGGTAAACAACGCGTTACACGGCGCTGCCAGAGAGCCGTCCACGAGCGCAGAAACGTCTGGGCGGAGCGACGGATCCTACGAAGTCCGCGGGCCGAACGGGTCCATCGAGGTGAGCGCGATGAGGCGCGACATCGAGCGGAGGTACTTCTTGCGGTACCCACCGCTGAGCATGTCGCCGCCGAAGACCTCGTCGAGGGCGGTTCCGGAGGCGAGCACGGGGATCTGAGCGTCGTAGACCCGGTCGATGAAGGCGACGAGCCGCAGGGCGTCGGTCTGGTCGGTCAGGGCCGTGACCTCGCGGAGGACGATCGCGTCGACTCCGTCGATCACCTTGATGTAGCGCGAAGGATGCACCGAGCCGAGATGGTCGACGGCGGCGCGGAACGGATCGTCGGTGAGCACCGCTCCCGGGGGTGCCTGGGCGAGCAGCCCGTCGATCTCGGAGTCGCTGCGCGTGAGGGCGTGGCCCTCGATCTCGCGACGGCGGTAGTCGGTTCCGTCGATCCGCATCGTCCGGAAGTGCTCGGCCATCGCCGAGATCTCGCGGAGGAAGTCCGCGGCGGCGAACCGCCCCTCCCCCAGCGCGTTCGGCGGCGTGTTCGAGGTCGCGGCGATCCGGGTGCCGGAGGCGACCAGCTCGCCGAGCAGGCGCGTCATCAGCATCGTGTCGCCCGGGTCGTCGAGCTCGAACTCGTCGATGCACAGCAGCGCCGAGCCCTTGAGCAGCGACACGGTCGCGGCGTAGCCGAGGGCGCCGACGAGCGCGGTGTACTCGATGAACGTCCCGAAGTAGGTGCGGCCGGGCACCGCGTGCCAGATGGCCGCGAGGAGGTGCGTCTTGCCGACGCCGAAACCGCCGTCGAGGTACACGCCCGGCTTCACGTCCGGAGCCTTCTTCCGACCGAGGCCGAAGAACCCGCCGCCGCCCCGCGAGCCGCCCCCGGCCGCGAACACGCGGAGGGCCTCGACGGCCTCGGCCTGCGACGGGTACTCCGGGTCGGGCCGGTAGCTCTCGAACGTCGCGCCCTCGAACTGGCGGGGCGGGACGAGGGTCGACGCGATCTCGTGCCCGCTGATCTGCGGCGAGCGAGCGGTCAGACTGCTCGTGGATCGGACGTCGTCGTGGGTCACGCGCACCTCGCATCATGCGTCCGGAGGGGGCCGGTCGCGGGGGTCCGACAGGCTGTCGGAGTACTGTGTCGAACTCTTACGGCGCCTTCCGTGCACCCGCCTGGCGGGGCGCGTACTGTCGCTGAAGGGCGGGCTCCAGCGTAGCCCGATCCCGGATTCACGCCCGCGCTCCGCGCACCACCCTGGAGGTCCTCCTTGTCCGTTGAACTCGATCCGTCGCCGAAGTTCGCCGCCTACGCGCACCCCGAACGACTCGTCAGCGGTGAGTGGCTCGAGCAACGGCTGGGCACGCCCGGCCTGGTGGTCGTCGAGTCCGACGAGGACGTCCTCCTCTACGAGACCGGTCACATCCCGGGCTCGGTCAAGATCGACTGGCACACCGACCTCAACGACCCCGTCGAGCGCGACTACATCGACGGTGCGGCCTTCGCCGCCCTGGTCGGCGCCAAGGGGATCTCTCGCGACTCCACCGTCGTGATCTACGGCGACAAGAACAACTGGTGGGCCGCGTACGCCCTCTGGGTCTTCACCCTGTTCGGCCACGAGGACGTCCGCCTCCTCGACGGCGGCCGCGACAAGTGGATCGCTGACGGCCGTCCGATCACCACCGAGGCCTCGTCGCCCGAGGCGGTCGAGTACCCGGTCGTCGAGCGCCGTGACGGCGACATCCGCGCCTTCAAGGAGGACGTGCTCGCGCACTTCGGCAACCCGCTGATCGACGTGCGCTCCGCCGAGGAGTTCTCGGGCGAGCGCACCACCGCGCCCGCCTACCCCGAGGAGGGCACCCTCCGCGCCGGTCACATCCCCAGCGCGCAGAACGTGCCGTGGGGCAAGGCCGCCGCCGAGGACGGCACCTTCCGCCCGCTCGACGAGCTGGACGCCATCTACCGCGCCGGAGCCGGGCTGGCCGAGGGCGACACCGTCATCGCCTACTGCCGCATCGGCGAGCGCTCCTCGCACACCTGGTTCGTGCTGACCCACCTCCTCGGCTTCGAGGGCGTCAAGAACTACGACGGTTCGTGGACCGAGTGGGGCAGCGCCGTGCGCGTCCCGATCGTCAAGGGCTCCGAGCCCGGCGAGGCCCCCGCGCCCCGCTGACGATCCGCCCGAGGACCTCGCCCGTCTCGACGGTCGGGGTCCTCTGCTCTGAGAGGATGGTCGTGATGACCTACGAACTGCCGACTGCGCTCCGCGACATCCGCGACGAGTTCCTCGCCCTCGAGAAGCCGGAGCGCCTCCAGCTCCTCCTCGAGTTCTCGAACGACCTGCCCGAGCTGCCCGAGCGCTATCGCGACCACCCCGATCTCTTCGAGCGCGTCGAGGAGTGCCAGTCGCCGGTGTTCATCGTCGTCGAGTTCGACGGCGAGCTGATCCACCTGCACGCCACCGCCCCTCGTGAGGCGCCGACGACGCGCGGCTTCGCCTCGATCCTCGCGCAGGGCCTCGACGGCCTGACCGCCGAGCGGGTGCTCGCCGTGCCCGACGACTTCCCGCAGACCATCGGGCTGTCGGAGGCGGTGTCCCCGCTGCGTCTGCGCGGCATGAGCGCCCTGCTCGGTCGCACCAAGCGTCAGATCCGCGCGCACCTGGCCGCATGATCCTCCAGCCCCTCCTGCCGGCGGGCGAGACCGTGCGTCTCGGCGAGGAGGGGGCGCGCGAGGCCATCGAGGAGGCGTACCGGCCGCCCGCCGATCTGCGCGTGCGTCTCAACATGATCGCGAGCCTGAACGGGTCGAGCATCGGGTCCGACGGCACGAGTGAGACGTTGACCAACCGGGTCGATCGGACGATCCTCGGCGTCATCCGCGCGCAGGCCGACGTCGTGCTGGTCGGCGCGGCGAGCGTCCGAGCCGAGGGCTACCGCGTTCCGAAGCGCGTTCCGCTCGCGATCGTGTCGGCCTCGGGAGACCTCGCTGGCCACCGCCTGGAGCTGCAGGAGGGGGCGCGCGTCCTCCTCCTCGTGCCGGCATCGCGCCGCCCGCCCGAGCTCCCTCGCGGCGTCGAGATCGTTCCCGTCGGGGGTGACGGCGACCGACTGAGCGTCGACGCGATGCTCGACGCGCTGGCCGAGCACGGTCTCGACCGGGTGGTCTGCGAGGGCGGAGCGACGCTGTCGGGTCAGTTCCTCGCCTCCGGCCGCGTCGACGAGGTCTGCCTGACGACCGCCCCGCGGGTCGTGCTGCCCGGGCTCCCGGTCGCCGCGACCGCGGCGGCGGTCGACGACCACTACTCCTTGACGATGCTCGCTGTCGACGACGCCGGCTTCACCTATGCGCGCTGGAGCCGGGCCGGCTGAGACCCTGCCGTGCCAGCCAGCGCTCGACCGACGACTCCCAGAGCACCGGATCGTCGTTCCACAGCCGCGTGTGCCTCGCGCCGTGGAACAGCACGATCTCGACCACGTCCGGTCGCGCTGCGGCGAGGGCCTCGGAGGGACCGCTCGGCACGAAGTCGTCGTCCACGCTGTGCATCAGGAGCACCAGCGTCGACAGCTCCGCTGCGCGAGTGACGAGATCCAGACCCGCGAGCGGGATCGGCGTGCTCTGACCGGTCAGCGCCGTCGACCACGGCCGTTGCATCACAGTGATCGCCAGCGCCGCGATCGCAGGCGGGATGCGTCGGAGGCGCGCCTGACCCCGCAGGGTCTCGCGCCAGTCGATCACCGGAGAGTCGAGCACCAGTCCCGACACGAGTGATCGCCGCGACGAGCGGAGCACCGTCTGCAGCGCGATGGCGCCACCCATCGACCAGCCCACGAGGACGATGCGCCTCGCTCCGCGCTGCTCGGCGAACCGGATCGCCGCGTCGACGTCGCGCCACTCCGTTTCGCCGAGGCCGTAGCGCTTGTCGGGGCTCGCCGGGGCGTCGCCGTCGTTGCGGTACGACACCACCAGCGAGGTCAGACCGGACCGGTGGAAGGCGTCGACCCCGCGGAGCGTCTCCTCCCGCGTCGTCGCGCGGCCGTGCACGTGGACGGCCCAGACCTCGCCGACTCCGCCGGGGGCCGGGAAGAGCCACGCCGGAGCCGCGCCGAACTGCGTCGGCACCTCCTCCGTCGAGAACGCGAGCCCCGTCTCGCGGGGCCCGAGCAGCAGCCAGCCGTTGATGCGGGCGCGTGTGCCGACTCGAAGGCTCCCCCGGTCGACTCTCTCGAGCTCGCGGACCACGCGTCCCCGGCCGGTGGCGAGCAGCCGCCCGATCCGGGCATGCCCCCGCCCCTGGTCGAACCAGAGGCTGAATCCGCCCCGGACCGACGAGTCGGCATCGGCCGCGAGCTCGATCTCGCCCGCCTCGGGGCGCACCGCGAGCACGCGAGCGTCCTGCGATCGGCGCGACGGCGGGATGACGACCCCGCGGACGAAGGCGGCGACGAGCGCGGAGGCACCGACCGCGGTCGCGGCGACGAGGGCCGGGATCGCGAGGATCCCGAGGAGGACGAGGCCGGCTCGACGCCCGCCTTCCGCGGCGTGCCTGCGGGCTTCGGGCATGCGGGAACTCTAGTCTGCGAGCGTGCCCGAATTCTCAGCGCCGTCTCAGCTCCCGGAGGAGTTCCGGGTCGCGACGGAGTCGATCCGCGCGGTCTCCCCGCGGTCCGAACTGACCGTCTCCGAGATCACCTCGCCGACCGGCCTCGCGCCCTGGGCGCTCGCGCTCTCGGGCGACGTCTCGCCTCGAGCGCACGGTCGCGACTCCGAGCTGGGCACGGGGCGGTTCATCCTCCTCTACGACCCGGAGGAGCCCGAGCAGTGGGGCGGCCCGTTCCGCGTCGTCTGCTTCGCCCAGGCCCCGCTCGAGATCGAGATCGGCACCGATCCGTTCCTCGCCGAGGTCGCCTGGTCGTGGCTGATCGACGCACTGCAGGTCCGGGGCGCCGCCTACACGGCGGCGTCGGGCACCGCGACGAAGGTCCTCTCGACCGGATTCGGCGAGCTCGCCGCCCAGGGCGACGGCGCTCAGATCGAGATCCGCGCCTCCTGGAGCCCCGAGGACGCACAGCTCGCCGCGCACGTGGAAGGCTGGGGCGAGCTGTTGTGCATGCTGGCGGGTCTCCCACCGGTGTCGGGCGACGGCGTGACCTCACTCGCCTTCCGACGGAATTCTCGTGACTGACTACCGTGTCCTCTCCACTCCCGCCGAGTTCCACGCAGCGGTCGACGCCCTGGCGGCGGGTCACGGACCCGTCGCTGTCGACGCCGAGCGCGCCTCCGGCTTCACGTACTCGCAGCGTGCCTATCTGATCCAGATGTACCGGCGCGGCTCGGGCGCGTTCCTCTTCGATCCGCCCGCGATCGGACGCATGGACGCCCTGCAGGACGTCATCGGCGACGAGGAGTGGGTGCTGCACGCCGCGAGCCAGGACCTCGCGTGCCTGCGCGAGGTCGGACTCGACCCGTCGCGCATCTTCGACACCGAGCTGGCCGCTCGCCTCCTCGGCCTGCCCAAGGTCGGGCTCGGCGCCGTCGTCGAGGATCTGCTCGGCATCCACCTCGCCAAGGAGCACTCGGCGGCCGACTGGTCGACCCGCCCCCTGCCGCAGAGCTGGCTCGTCTACGCGGCGAAGGACGTCGAGCTCCTGGTCGATCTCCGCGATCGGATGGAGGAGATGCTCATCGAGGCGCGCAAGACGCGCATCGCCCGCGAGGAGTTCGAGGCCACCCTGGCGCGTCAGCCCAAGATCGCGCCGCCCGACCCCTGGCGTCGCCTCTCGGGCGTGCACTCCCTGCGCGGACTCCGCCCCCTCGCCGTCGCCCGAGAGCTGTGGCTCGCCCGTGACGCGTTCGCCCGCGAGCGCGACATCGCGCCGGGGCGCCTGATCCCCGACGCCTCGATCATCGCGGTGGCGCGCAACATCCCGACGAGCCTCAGCCAGCTCTCGGGCAGGAGGGACTTCACGGGCCGCGCGAGCCGCGGCGAGGTGGAGCGCTGGTGGTCCGCGATCGAGCGCGGCACGACCACAGAGGATCTGCCGAGCGCCGTCCGCCCGGTGGCCGACACACTGCCTCCTCCTCGCGCGTGGGGCGACCGCAACCCGGCCGCCGACGCGCGCCTCAAGGCCGGCCGAGCCGTCGTGATCGAGATCGCCGAGCTGCTGTCGCTGCCGGTCGAGAACCTCCTCACTCCCGATCTGCTCAGACGCCTCGCCTGGAGCCCGCCGGAGCCGATCGACTCGGGCACTATCGCCGCCGAGCTCGAGCGCGCCGGTGCGCGGTCGTGGCAGATCGATGCGACCGCGGCCTCCCTCGCCACCGCCTTTGTCGAAGCGGGCCAAGCGCCGGCGGAGAGCATGGAAACCGGTTCGTAGGAAGCGGCAAAGGATTCCGGCGCGGCCCGTGCCCTTCCTACGATCGACGGCGACCGTGAGTTCCTGGGAGGCATTGTGGCCGAGAGATCCGAAGTCGTTTTCGTCGATGGAGTCCGTACTCCGTTCGGTCGAGCCGGTGAGAAGGGCATGTACTGGCAGACCCGAGCCGACGATCTCGTCGTCAAGGCGATGATCGGGCTGCTGGAGCGCAATGCTGCGCTGCCGAAGGAGCGGGTCGACGAGGTCGCCATCGCCGCGACCACGCAGCAGGGCGACCAGGGCCTCACCCTGGGCCGCACCAGCGCGCTGCTGGCGGGTCTTCCGCGATCGGTCCCCGGCTACGCCATCGACCGCATGTGCGCCGGAGCGATGACCTCCGTGACGACGACCGCCGGCGGCATCGCCTTCGGTGCCTACGACGTCGTCATCGCGGGCGGTGTCGAGCACATGGGCCGCCACCCGATGGGCTTCAACGCCGACCCGAACCCCCGCTTCCTCTCGGAGCGCCTCGTCAGCGAGGACGCCCTCAACATGGGCAAGACGGCGGAGCGGATCCACGACCGCTTCCCGCAGCTGACCAAGGAGCGTTCCGACCGTTACGCCCTGCGGAGCCAGCAGAAGCTCGCCGCCGCGTACGAGGCGGGGAACGTGCAACCCGATCTGATCCCCGTGGCGACGCGCAGCGCCTCCGGCTGGGGTCTCGCCACCGCCGACGAGGCACCGCGGCCCGAGACGACCCTCGAGGGCCTCGCCGGGCTCCGCACGCCGTTCCGGCCGCACGGCCGCGTGACCGCGGGCAACTCCTCCGGCCTGAACGACGGAGCCGCCGTGTCGCTGCTCGCGAGCGCCGACGCCGCGAAGGAGCTGGGCCTCCCGACGAAGATGCGGCTCGTCAGCTTCGCGTTCGCCGGAGTCGAGCCCGAGATCATGGGCATCGGCCCCGTCCCCTCCACCGAGAAGGCCCTGAAGAAGGCGGGTCTCGGCATCGAGGACATCGGCCTCTTCGAGCTCAACGAGGCGTTCGCCGTGCAGGTGCTCTCGTTCCTCGACCACTTCGGCATCGACGACGACGACCCGCGTGTGAACGAGTACGGCGGAGCGATCGCCGTCGGACACCCGCTCGCCTCCTCGGGGGTGCGGCTGATGATCCAGCTCGCGCGGCAGTTCGAGGCGCACCCCGAGGTGCAGTACGGCCTGACGGCCATGTGCGTCGGCCTCGGCCAGGGCGGCACCGTCGTCTGGGAGAACCCGCACTTCGACGGCAAGCACGCCAAGCGGAAGGGACGCTGATCATGCTCGAAGGATTCGAGAACTTCGCCGACCTCACCGAGGGCGAGGTCGTCACCCACTCCTACGTGCGCGACGTGCCGCTCGCCAGCGGCCGTGTGATCGCGCTGATCACCCTCGACAACGACCGCGATCACACGCGGCCGAGCACCTTCGGGCCCGCAGGGCTGTTCGAGCTGGCCGACGTGCTCATCGCTCAGAAGGCGAGGGCCGCCGCCGGAGAGATCCAGGGCGTCGCCGTCACGGGAAAGCCCTTCATCCTCTGCGCGGGAGCCGACCTGAGCAAGATCGGCGGCATCCCGAGCCGCGAGCTCGCGCGTCAGCTCGCCCGGCTCGGCCATCGCACCCTGGGCATGCTCAGCGAGCTCGGCGTCCCCTCGTTCGCCTTCATCAACGGTCTCGCGCTCGGAGGCGGCACCGAGGTGGCGCTGAACGCCGACTACCGGACGGTCGACTCCTCGATCGCCGCGCTCGGCCTGCCCGAGGTCTTCCTCGGCATCATCCCCGGCTGGGGCGGCGCATGGCTCCTGCCGAATCTCATCGGCATCGAGAACGCCCTCAAGGTCGTCGTCGAGAACCCGCTCAAGAACAACCGCACCCTCAAGGGCCAGGAGGTGTTCGACCTCGGCATCGCCGATGCGATCTTCCCGCCGGCCGCGTTCCTCGAGGAGTCCCTCCGCTGGGCCGACGGCGTGCTCGGCGGCTCGGTGAAGGTCGAGCGCCCGAATGCACCGGGAAGGCTCGAGCGGATGGTGAAGTGGGACGTCGCGATCTCGATCGCTCGCAAGCAGCTCGAGTCGAGGATCGGCACCGTGGCGGCATCGCCCTACCGCGCCCTCGAGCTCCTGAAGGCGGCGAAGAGCACCACCCGTGAGGAGGGCTTCGCCGCCGAGGACGAGGCACTGGCCGATCTCGCGTCGGGCGATCAGTTCCGCGCGAGCATCTACTCCTTCGACCTGGTCCAGAAGCGCGCGAAGCGGCCCGCCGGGGCTCCGGACAAGGCGCTGGCGAAGCCGGTCTCGAAGGTCGGCGTCGTCGGGGCCGGCCTGATGGCCACCCAGTTCGCGCTGCTCTTCCTCCGCCGGCTGCAGGTACCCGTCGTGATTACCGACCTCGATCAGGAGCGGGTCGACAAGGGAGTCGCGACCATCGTCCGCGAGATCGACGCGCTGCTCTCGAAGGGGCGGATCTCGCCCGACGAGTCCAACCGCCTTCGCGGGCTGATCACCGGCACGACCGATCGTGCCGACTTCGCCGACGCCGACTGGGTGATCGAGGCCGTCTTCGAGGAGCTGTCGGTCAAGCAGGAGGTGTTCGCCGACATCGAGCGCTACGTCTCACCGACGGCGGTCCTGGCGACCAACACGTCCTCGCTCTCGGTCGAGCGGATCGGCGAGCGTCTCGCGCATCCCGAGCGCCTCGTCGGCTTCCACTTCTTCAACCCGGTCGCGGTGATGCCCTTGATCGAGGTCGTCCGCACGCCGCGCACCGACGAGGAGACCCTCTCGACGGCCATGGTGACGGCGGCGAAGCTGAAGAAGAACGCGGTCATCACCCGCGACACCCCGGGCTTCGTCGTCAACCGCGTCCTCGCCAAGGTGCTCGGAGAGGCGATGCACGCGGTCGACACCGGCACCCCCTTCGAGGTGGTCGAGCAATCGCTGGCGCCGTTCGGCCTGCCGATGACGCCGTTCGAGCTGCTCGAGCTGGTCGGACTCAAGGTGGGCGCGCACGTGCTCGACACCCACCACGCCGCGTTCCCGGACCGCTTCTTCGAGAGCGCGAACCTGCATCGCCTCGCCGAGCTCGGCCACGTCTTCGAGCGGGACGCGAAGGGCCGGGTGAAGGGCGTCGACAAGCGCGCGGTCGCGATCGTCGCCGGCGGTACCGAGCCGATGACGGCCGAGGAGCTGCGGCTCCGCGTCGAGACCGGTCTCGCCGACGAGGTCAAGCGGATGCTGGACGACGACGTCGTGCACGCGGCCGAGGACATCGACCTGTGCCTCATCCTCGGCGCGGGCTACCCGTTCCAGATGGGCGGCCTGACGCCGTATCTCGACCGCGTCGGCGCGAGCGAGCGGGCCTTCGGAGACACCTTCCACCACCCCGTCATCCGCGGCGTCGCCTGACACCGAGGGAGGCGTTGCCCGTGCTGCCTGCAGGCCCGTCCTCGGGTCTGCAGGCAGCACGGGGCGGTCGAGGAGTCGGCGCAGAGGGTCCGGAGGTGTCCGCACGCATCTGCTGCCGCCGGCCGCCGGTCTCCGTGCGGTCTGCAGGCGACGGTGCGATGTGCAGGATCGCACGCGCTTCGCGCGCATGACTGTACGCCGGTCGGCGTTCTCGCACCCTGATCACCTGCAGACGCACCACGATCCGCACCGCGAGCGGCGCCGTCCCAGGAGGCGCGTCAGTCGCTCCGTGCGTCGTCGTGTGCCGCGACCTCTTCGGGCAGCGGGCGGGCAACGGGGATCTTGCTGCCCAGCACCTGCGCCACGACGTCGCGGGCGATGTGCTGCGGAGTCAGTCCGACGTCCTCGAGGATCTCCTCGCGCTTCGCGTGGTCGAGGAACTGATCGGGCAGGCCGAGCTCCGTGACGGCGGTGTCGACCCCGGCCTCGCGCAGGTCCTGCCGGATCCGCGTCCCGATCCCGCCGACGCGCACGCCGTCCTCGATCGACACGACGATCCGGTGCTCGCGGGCCAGCTCGATGATGCTCCGGGGCACAGGGACGACCCAGCGCGGATCGACGACGGTCGCACCGATCCCCTGGGCAGCCAGTCGGCGTGCGACGTCGAGACCCATGGTCGCCATCGGACCGACGGTGACCAGCAGCACGTCCTGGCGCTCGGCGCGCGAGAGCACATCGACCCCGTCGGCGAGGCGCTCGACCGCAGTGATCTCGTCGCCGACATTGCCCTTCGAGAAGCGCACCACGGTCGGAGCGTCGGTGACCCCGACGGCCTCCCGCAGCTCTTCGCGCAGGCGGACGGAGTCGCGGGGTGCGGCGAGCCGGATGTTCGGGACGACCTGGAGGATCGCGAGGTCCCACATGCCGTGGTGGCTGGGCCCGTCCGGCCCTGTCACTCCGGCGCGATCGAGGACGAACGTGACACCGGCGCGGTGCAGCGCGACGTCCATCAGGATCTGGTCGAACGCGCGGTTCACGAATGTCGCGTACAGCGCGACGACGGGGTGCAGGCCGCCGAAGGCGAGACCGGCGGCGGAGGTCACCGCGTGCTGCTCGGCGATGCCGACATCGAGCACGCGGTTGGGGTACTTCTCGGCCAGGCGGTCGAGTCCCACCGGGCGGAGCATCGCGGCCGTGATGCCGACGATCGTCGGATCCGCATCGGCGAGGGTCACTATCTCGTCGGCGAAGACCGAGGTCCAGGAGCTGGCGCCGCTCGCGCTCAGCGGCTCCCCGGTCTCGGGGTCGATCTGCCCGACGGCGTGGAACTGGTCGGCGAGATCCTGCACGGCGGGCCCGAAGCCCTTGCCCTTCTGCGTGATCGCGTGGACGATGACCGGCGAGCCGTAGTCCTTGGCCTGCTGGAGCGCCTCCTCCATCGCGGTGACGTCATGGCCGTCGATGGGGCCGAGGTACTTGATGTCGAGGTTCGAGTACAGCGCCTCGTTGTTGATGAAGCGGCTGAGGAATCCGTGCATGCCGCCCCGCACACCGCGGTAGACGGCGGCGGCAGGCCCGCCGAGGCGCTCCGACACGGCGCGGGATCCGCGGTGCAGCGTGCGGTAGCTCCGGCGAGTGCGCACCCCGTTGAGGAACCGGGCCATGCCACCGATGGTGGGGGCGTAGGAGCGGCCGTTGTCGTTCACCACGATGACGAGGCCGCGGGAGTTGTCGTCGCTGATGTTGTTCAGCGCCTCCCACGTCATGCCGCCGGTGAGGGCGCCGTCGCCCACGACCGCGACGACGTGGCGGTCGGTCTGACCGGTCATGGTGAAGGCGCGCGAGATGCCGTCGGCCCAGGAGAGCGAGCTCGAGGCGTGCGAGCTCTCGACGATGTCGTGCGGCGACTCCGAGCGCTGCGGGTAGCCGGCCAGGCCACCGCGCTGACGCAGCTTCGAGAAGTCCTGCCGCCCGGTCAGCAGCTTGTGCACGTACGACTGATGACCGGTGTCGAAGATGATCGAGTCGCGGGGCGAGTCGAAGACGCGGTGGATGGCGATCGTCGTCTCGACGACGCCCAGGTTCGGCCCGAGGTGCCCACCCGTCTTCGACACCTCCCGCACCAGGAAGTCGCGGATCTCCTGCGCCAGGGTCTCGAGTTCGGCCGTGGTCAGGCGATCCAGGTCGCGCGGTCCGCCGATGGTCTCGAGAACAGCCATTCGCGCCGCCTTCCGGGTCGAGTGATGGGGGGGGGTGGAGGTCTCCCGAGTCTACGCACGGCGGCCCCCGGGAACAGGTGTGCGCCTCCCCCTTGCGGGAAGGCGCACACCTTGCTCTCCTGCTCTAGACGAGCGACCGCAGGACGTACTGGAGGATCCCGCCGTTGCGGTAGTAGTCGGCCTCACCGGGGGTGTCGATGCGCACGACGGCGTCGAACTCGATCGGCTGCTTGCCCTCGGCCGAGTGCGCGGTCGGCACGGCGACGACGTGCACCGTCTTGGGCGTCACACCCTCGTTCAGCGCCTCGATGCCTGAGATGCTGATCGACTCGGTGCCGTCGAGGCCGAGCGAGGCCCAGGTCTCGCCGGCGGGGAACTGCAGCGGGACGACGCCCATGCCGATGAGGTTCGAGCGGTGGATCCGCTCGAAGCTCTCGACGATGACGGCCTTGACGCCCAGGAGGCTGGTGCCCTTGGCCGCCCAGTCGCGGGAGGATCCCGAGCCGTACTCCTTGCCGCCGAGGATGACCAGCGGGGTGCCCTCGGCCTGGTAGTTCTGAGACGCGTCGTAGATGAACGACTGCGGGGCCTCGGTCTGCGTGAAGTCGCGGGTGTAGCCGCCCTCCACACCGTCGAGGAGCTGGTTCTTCAGACGGATGTTCGCGAACGTGCCGCGGATCATCACCTCGTGGTTGCCGCGACGCGAGCCGTAGGAGTTGTAGTCCTTGCGGTCCACTCCGTGCTCGGCGAGGTACTGACCGGCCGGGCTGTCGCCCTTGATCGAACCTGCGGGGCTGATGTGGTCGGTCGTGACGGAGTCGCCGAGCTTGGCCAGGACGCGGGCGTCGACGATGTCAGTGACGGGGGTCGTCTCCATCGTCATGCCGTCGAAGTACGGGGGCTTGCGCACGTAGGTCGACTTCGGGTCCCACTCGAAGATCGAGCCCTCGGGCGTCTGAAGCGCACGCCAGCGCTCATCGCCGTCGAACACTCCGGCGTACTGGGTGTCGAACATCGACTTGTCGATCGAGGAGTCGATCGTGGCCTGCACCTCGGCCGCGTCGGGCCAGATGTCCTTGAGGAACACGTCGTTGCCGTCGCCGTCGGTGCCGAGCGCGTCGACCTCGAAGTCGAAGTTCATCGAGCCGGCGAGCGCGTAGGCGATGACCAGCGGCGGGCTCGCCAGGTAGTTCATCTTCACGTCGGGGTTGATGCGGCCCTCGAAGTTGCGGTTGCCCGAGAGGACGGCGGTGACGGCGAGGTCGTTCTCCTGCACCGCGGCCGAGATCTCGTCGAGCAGCGGGCCGGAGTTGCCGATGCAGGTCGTGCAGCCGTATCCGACGGTGTAGAAGCCGAGGGCCTCGAGCGACTCGGTGAGCCCCGCCTTCTCGTAGTAGTCGGTGACGACCTTCGAGCCCGGCGCGAGGGTGGTCTTGACCCAGGGCTTGGCCTTCAGGCCCTTCTGAGCCGCGTTGCGGGCGAGAAGGCCCGCGGCGAGCATGACCGAGGGGTTCGACGTGTTGGTGCAGGAGGTGATCGCGGCGATCGCGACGGCGCCGTGGTCGATCGTGAAGGTCTCGCCCTTCTCGCCGAGCTCGACGGTCGTCGGCTTCGACACCGTCGAGGGTGCGTGCGAGCGGTGCACGTGCTCGTGCGTGCTGTGCGCGTCCTGCGGCTGGAGCTCGCCGGGGTCGGAGGCGGGGAACGACTCCGAGATCGTCAGGTCGACGATGTCGTGCGAGACGTCGGCGTAGTTGTTGAGATCGGACTCGAACTGCGTCTTGGCCGAGGTCAACTCGATGCGGTCCTGGGGACGCTTCGGGCCGGCGATCGACGGGACGACGGTGCTGAGGTCGAGCTCGAGGTACTCGCTGAAGACCGGCTCGACGTCGGCGTCGTGCCAGAGCTTCTGCAGCTTCGAGTACTGCTCGACGAGCGCGATCTGCTCGTCGCTGCGTCCCGTGAGGCGCAGGTAGTCGAGCGTGACGTCGTCGATGGGGAACATCGCCGCCGTGGAGCCGAACTCGGGGCTCATGTTGCCGATGGTGGCGCGGTTCGCAAGCGGGACCTCGGCGACGCCGGCTCCGTAGAACTCGACGAACTTGCCGACCACGCCGTGCTTGCGCAGCATCTCGGTGATGGTGAGGACGACGTCGGTCGCGGTGACGCCCGCCGGGATCGCGCCCGAGAGCTTGAATCCGACGACCTTGGGGATGAGCATCGACACGGGCTGGCCGAGCATGGCCGCCTCGGCCTCGATGCCGCCGACGCCCCAGCCGAGGACTCCGAGCCCGTTCACCATCGTGGTGTGCGAATCGGTGCCGACACAGGTGTCGGGATAGGCGCGGAGGACTCCGCCGACCTCGCGCGTCATGGTGACGCGGGCGAGGTACTCGATGTTGACCTGGTGGACGATGCCGGTTCCCGGCGGGACGACCTTGAAGTCGTCGAACGCCGTCTGGCCCCAGCGGAGGAACTGGTAGCGCTCGCCGTTGCGCTCGTACTCGAGCTCGACGTTGCGCTCGAGGGCGTCCGCCGTGCCGAACAGGTCGGCGATGACGGAGTGGTCGATGACCATCTCGGCCGGGGCGAGCGGGTTGATCTTGTTCGCGTCGCCGCCGAGCGCGGCCACCGCCTCGCGCATGGTGGCGAGGTCGACGATGCAGGGAACGCCGGTGAAGTCCTGCATCACGACGCGCGCGGGCGTGAACTGGATCTCGGTGTCGGGCTCCGACTCCGGGACCCACTCGCCCAGGGCGCGGATGTGGTCGGCGGTGATGTTCGCGCCGTCCTCCGTGCGGAGGAGGTTCTCGAGCAGCACCTTCAGGCTGAACGGGAGCTTCTCGTGACCGGGGACCCGGTCGATGCGGAACACCTCGTAGTCGGTCGCGCCGACCTTCAGGGTGTCTTTCGATCCAAAGCTGTCTACCGCGGACACGTCGCCCTCTCCTTCGCTGACGTGGGCCCCGCCGTCGGGCGGACCCACATATCCGTCTCCATCTTGGCGACCGCGCACGGCGCCCTGCCACCAAGGAGGACCTAACACTCGGACGCCCCCGCACCGGCTGATCCGCCCCGGTGAGACCGGGACGGGCGGGCGCTATTTATCTCGACGTCGAGACAATTCTACGCACGTTCGGCGTCGGCCCCGGCATCGGGGCCCTCCGCCGCGGTGCGGTACTCGGAGCGGACGGCCAGCACGGTCAGAACCAGGAGCGGCGCGTAGAGGGGCAGGCCGAGGATGAGCTTCCAGGTGCCGAGGGCCGTCGTGTCCTCAGCGAGGAAGAGCGGGTACTGCACGGCGAGCCGGAGGAGGAAGAGACCGGCCCAGGCGAGGGTCAGCACCGAGAAGAGCCGGCGCTTGCGCCGGTCGGCACGCCACGCGGTACCGTCCCCCATCAGGTAGCCCGCGGCGACCCCGATGAGCGGCCAGCGGACGAGGACCGAGACGAGGAACACGGCGCCGTAGGCGAGGTTGGTGATGAGCCCGGGCACGAAGTTGTCGACCGCCCGTCCGGTCACGAGCGCGAGCACGGCCGAGATCACGACTCCGAGCAGTCCGCCGACCGCCTGGACGACCGGTGTCCGGCCGAGGATCCGCGCGACGGTGAACAGCACGGCCATGCCCACGGAGGCGACGAGCGAGAGCACGAGCTCGCCGGTGACCGTGAAGAGCAGGACAAAAGCGACTCCGGGCACGACGGCCTCGAGGATCCCGCGCACGCCGCCCATGGTGCGCAGCAGCGCACGCCCGTCGAAGGGCTCGCCGTCGGCGAGGACGCCGAGGCCGGATCGCTTCGCCGCCTGCGCGATCGCGTCGGCCACCTCCGGCCGGGTCGGGTCCGGCTCCGGCGACTCGGACTCGTCCGGGTGGCGCGGCTCCATGCCGGTCAGCTCGCGCTCTGCTGCGTCTGGCCGCCGGTCGGCATCTTGAGCGGGATGAGGTCGCGCGGCGGCATGGGCCCTGTTCCGCGGACGACGACGATGCTCCGGAAGAGCTCCTCGATCGAGGCGGCGGCCTGCTCGTCGACGGCTCCCGCACCGGCGATCACTCCGCGCAGGAACCAGCGCGGCCCGTCGACGCCGACGAACCGGGCCACCCGGGTCTGGCCGCCCGCGATCGGCAGCTCGGCGATGAGCTCGGGGCCGAAGTTCCCCTCGCGCTCGGAGGTGGTGCCGCCCTGCTTCGAGATCTGGTCGGCGATCTGGCCGCGGATCTCGTGCCAGAGACCCGACGAACGGGGAGCCGCGAACGGCTGCACCTGGAGGGTCGAGCCGGCGTAGTCGAGGCCGACGGCGATGACGCGCTTGGTCGCCTCCTCCACCTCCAGGCGGATGTGCATCCCCTCGCGCGGGAGCACCTTCACCCCGCCGAGATCGATGTAGGGGCGGACCGGGTTGGCCTCGCGCTCGTCGAGGGGACCGGCCTCGGCGCGATCCGCCGGGGCGGACTTCTCGAAGTCCTGCTCGACGAGTTCGGCCGCCGCGTCGACGGGCTGGATGTCGCTCATGCGTTCTCCTCAGGGGTTCGGGCCGTCTCGGGATCGACGGCGTACCCGGTCGAGCCGAAGCCGCCGGTCCCCCGCACCGAGTCGGGCAGTGCGTCGACGGCGACGAAGCGGGCTCGGACGACGGGGACCACGACGAGCTGGGCGATCCGGTCGCCCGTCGCGATGCGGTAGCTCTCGCTCGCATCGGTGTTGAGCAGCGCGACGCGGATCTCCCCGCGGTAGCCGGCGTCGATGGTGCCGGGTGCGTTCACGATGGTCAGGCCGTGCTTGAACGCCAGACCGCTGCGGGGCACGACGAAGCCGACGTGGCCCTCGGGCAGGGCGATCGCGACTCCCGTGCCGACGCTCGCCCGCTCACCGGGAGCGAGGACGACATCCTCCGTGGAGCGCAGATCGGCGCCGGCGTCACCGGGATGCGCGTACGACGGCGGTGACTCCGCGCGGATCGGGACCTCGACGGATTGATTCACGTGACGAGGGTAGACCAGTTGTCTGGTGCAATAGGGACATGCAATCGCCGTACCGGGAGAGGCTGTGGCCCGCACCCTGGCTCTTCGTCTCCACAGCCCTCGTCATCCCCGCCAGCATCCTGGTGTTCGCGCCGATCGACTTCCTCGTCGGCGTGCTGGTGGCGGCCGTCCTCTACGCCGGGTGCGTGATCTCGCTGCTCACCCTGTCGCCCACGATCGAGATCGTCGACGGCGAGCTGCGCGCCGGGCGCGCCCACATCCCCCTCGAGCTGGTCGGGGAGCCGTCGGCCCACACCGGCGACCGCGCCTTCGCCCAGCGGGGCCCGAAGCTCGACGCCCGGGCGTTCCTCGTGATCCGCGGCTGGGTGAAGGACGTGGTGCGCGTACCCATCGAGGACCCTGCGGACCCGACTCCGTACTGGCTGCTCTCGACCCGCCGCCCCAACGACGTCGTCGCCGCGATCCAGGGATCACGGCGACGCGAGGGTCGTGCGGAGGAGCTCGGAGAGGCCTAGGCGGCGCACTCCAGGCAGATCGGCCCGAGCTTCTCCTCGTGATCGATCTGCGAGCGGTGCTTCACCAGGAAGCAGCTCACGCAGGTGAACTCGTCGGCCTGGGGCGGGAGCACCACGACATCGAGGTCGAGGTCGGAGAGGTCGGCGCCGGGGAGCTCGAATCCACCCGGGTTGTCGGCATCATCGACGTCGACGCTTCCGGACATCTTGTCGGGGACTCGCTCCTTCAGGGCCTCGATCGACTCGGAGTCGTCATCGGTCTTGCGGGGGGCGTCGTAGTCCGTAGCCATTCCCATTCCACTTCTTATTTGCTGTTCACGAATTCGGCGGGGTCAGTGTGCATCAAGACGTATCGATTCGCAAACCGCGATGATGCGCTCTTGACAGGCTTCTCGGAGCCGCCTCGCCGGGCTCCGTGACGCCGTCCTCGGCGAGGTCCGGCGTGCCTGCCCCGAAGGGGTCCGCGGCGCCGTCCTTCCGCCCCAACTTCCGACCCGCCCGGGGTATTCCCGGGCATCCGGCGCGAGGCGTGTCATCCTTGCGGCGTTCGCGTCCAGAAGGAGGTCCCGCACGATGATGGAACTGAAGGTGATCGGCGTCGAGAGCGGATCGCTCGTCCTCGTCTCCGACGGCGGCGAACGATTCTCGGTGCGGATAGACGAGACGCTGCAGAGCCAGCTCCGCCCCCGCGTGCACTCCCTGCCGCCCCGCGAGAAGCGCGTGTCGCCGCGCGAGATCCAGGCGCACATCCGTGCAGGCCTCTCGGCCGACGAGGTCGCCGAGCTGACCGGCGCCTCCCTCGACTACGTCGAGCGCTTCGAGGGCCCGGTCACGGCGGAGCGCGAGCACATCGTCGCCTCCGCCCTGTCGGTCCGCGTCTACACGAGCGCCGACCCCGACCCGCTCGAGGAGGGCACTCCCTTCGGCGACGTCATCCGCGAGCGCCTCGCCGCGCTCGGTGCCGATGGCGAGCAGTGGTCGAGCTGGAAGGAGGAGGAGGGCTGGGTCGTCAAGCTGCTCTTCCGCTCCGACGAGATCGATCACGACGCCCGCTGGCGCTTCGATCCCAAGAAGGCCGTCCTCTCCCCCCTCACGCCCGAGGCGACGACGCTCTCCCAGCAGGGCGAGATCCGGCCCACGTTGATCCCGCGGCTGCGCGCGGTCATCCCCGCCGCCGTCGACGAGCTGGCGACCCGATTCGACACGGACTCCTTCGCGAAGCCCTCCTCGGAGACGACGCGCACCGAGCAGCCCGCTGCTCGACCGTCGGTGGTCCGGCAGCACGCCCGTCCGGCAGCATCGCGACCCTCCGACACGGAGCCGCAGCCTGCTCTCTCCGATGCGCCGCGCCCGGTCTCGACGCTGCCGCGGCCCGTCTCGAGCACCACCGAGCAGCGAGAGCGCAACCTGAACGACACGGCCGACCTCCTCGATGCGCTCCGACGCCGTCGTGGCGAGCGCGACCACGCCTCGTCGGGTCGCCTCCGCGAGGAGCCGAAGCAGGAGACTCCCGCCGTCGAGAAGGCACCCGAGCCCGAGCGCCCGGCGGCTCCCTCGAGTGACCACCCTGCTGCCGGCATGCGCAACTCCCTCCGCAAGGGGCGCGCGGCGATGCCGAGCTGGGACGAGATCGTCTTCGGAGCTCGCAGCGACGACTGAACGGCGGCGGTGCGGGGCCGAGGTCGGCCCCGCAGCTCACACCCCGGAGAGCGCTCCGAAGCCGAGCAGCGGCACCTGGATCTCCTCCGGTGTGAGCGAGCCGTGCTGGCCGATCATCGAGCGCCCGGAGGGGTCGGTGGCGTCGTAGTACGCGATCGCCTTGCGCGCAGCGACGAAGAGGTCGCCCATCCGCTCGGCCGCAGCATCGCCCACCTCGCCGAACCAGCCGCTCGCGGCGACCTCGGCGCGCGTGGCGATCCATGCCCGCGCCCCTTCCGCCTCGATCCAGCGGACGGCGACCTGCTCGATGTCGACTCCCGGTTCGAGGTGAAGCTGCAGACAGCGGGGCTCGCCCGCCAGGTGCCGCACTCCCTCGAGCAGCGGCCCGTGCTCGATCAGCACGTGCGAGGACGCGGGTACGTCGAGAACGCCGTGATCCGCCGTGACCAGCGCGCCCTCGCGGGCGGAGAGCCTCCTGGCGAACGCCGAGAACTCGCCGTCGACCAGTTCGAGCGCGGACGTCCACTCCGGCGACTCCCATCCGCGGGCGTGCGCGGTCATGTCGAGCTCGGGCACGTAGAGGTAGACGATCTGCCGCCCGCCCTCGTCCAGCAGGTCGCGTGCGGCAGCGAACCGGTCCGCGATGCCCTGGGCCGGGCGGTAGTCCGCCCCCCGGAGGATCGCGCGGGTCAGACCCGAGTGCGCGTAGCGGGAGGGCCCGATCACACTCGCGCGCACGCCCTCCTGGCGCGCCTGCTCGAAGACCGTCGGCTGCGGCTGCCACTGCTCGGGGACCATGCGGTCGTCCCAGCCCGACAGCTGGTTGACGAGCCGGTCGGAGGCGCGGTCGAGGACGCGGTAGCCGACCATCCCGTGCTCTCCCGGTCGGAGCCCCGTGGTGAGGCTCGCGAGCGCGGACGCAGTGGTCGTGGGGAAGCCGGAGGCGAGGGTGCTCGCCTTCGTCAGCGCGGGCGCGAGGGTCCGGGCGTGTCCGGCGCGCTGGCGGAGGCTCGACGCGCCGAGTCCGTCGACGAGGACGACGACGATCCGCTCGAGACGGGAGCTGACGAAGGGGCCCGGGCGACCGAGGACCGCGTCGAGGGCTGCGGGGAGGACGTCGGCGAGGCTCCGCCGCCCGGCGGGGGCGACCGGTAGCATGTGGGTCATCGCGCTCAGTTTCGCACGGCGTCCCCGCCTGCGGAGTGTGCCTCGCTGGCGGAGCCTCCGGATCCGGCGCTCAGCACCGCTGCTCGGTCCAGTTGCGCGATCCGTCCGTCGCACCGGCGCGGCCCATCCCGAACACCCGGCACTGCGCGCCCGGAGACTCCGTCGCCCCGCGCCCGCCACCGAAGTGAGTCATGAACGCAGCAGCCCCCTCGCCCGGATCCTCCCTCACCGAGCGCATCGAGGACGTCGACGTCTCGTCCGAGATGGAGGGCTCGTTCCTCGAGTACGCCTACTCCGTCATCTACTCGCGCGCTCTCCCCGACGCTCGCGACGGCCTCAAGCCCGTGCAGCGTCGGATCCTCTACATGATGAGCGAGATGGGCCTGCGCCCCGATCACGGCCACGTGAAGTCGGCTCGCGTCGTCGGCGAGGTGATGGGCAAGCTGCACCCGCACGGCGACGCCTCCATCTACGACTCGCTGGTGCGCCTCGCCCAGCCGTTCACGCTCCGTGTGCCGCTCGTCGACGGGCACGGCAACTTCGGCTCGCTCGACGACGGGCCGGCCGCCGCGCGCTACACCGAGGCACGTCTCGCTCCTGCCGCCCTGGCGATGACCGAGCACCTCGGCGAGGACGTCGTCGACTTCATCCCGAACTACGACAACCAGTTCACCCAGCCCGAGGTGCTCCCCGCCGCCTTCCCGAACCTCCTGGTCAACGGCGCCAGCGGCATCGCGGTCGGCATGGCCACCAACATGGCCCCGCACAACCTGGTCGAGGTGATCGGGGCCGCTCGGCACCTGATCGCCCACCCCGACGCCTCCCTCGACGACCTGATGTCCTTCGTGCCCGGCCCCGACTTCCCGAGCGGCGGCACGATCGTCGGCCTCGCCGGGGTCCGGGACGCCTACGCGACGGGGCGGGGCAGCTTCAAGACGCGGGCCCGCGTCTCGGTCGAGAGCATCACCGCGCGCAAGTCCGGGCTCGTCGTCACCGAGCTCCCCTACCTCGTCGGGACCGAGAAGGTGATCGACAAGATCAAGGACGGCGTCCAGAACAAGAAGCTGAGCGGGATCTCGGACGTCACCGACCTCACCGACCGCGACAACGGCCTCCGCCTGGTGATCGGCATCAAGACGGGCTTCAGCCCGGAGGCGGTGCTCGAGCAGCTCTACCGCTACACCCCGCTCGAGGACGCGTTCGCGATCAACAACGTCGCGCTGGTCGACGGCGGCCCGCGCACGCTCGGACTCAAGGAGCTGCTGCAGGTCTACGTCGGGCACCGCGTGCAGGTCGTGACCCGCCGCTCCCGGTACCGCCTCCGCAAGCGCCAGGAGCGCCTGCACCTCGTGGAGGGGCTGCTGATCGCGATCCTCGACATCGACGAGGTCATCCAGCTGATCCGCGGGAGCGACGACACGGCCGCCGCCCGAGCGAGGCTGATCGAGGTCTTCGACCTCAGCGTCGTCCAGGCCGACTACATCCTCGAGCTCCAGCTCCGCCGCCTCACCAAGTTCTCGCGGATCGAGCTCGAGGCGGAGCGCGACACCCTCCTCGCAGAGATCGCCGAGCTCGAGGCGCTGCTGGCGAGCCGCGCCCGCATCGACGAGCTGGTCTCGGACGAGCTCGACGACGTGGCCCAGCGCCTCGGTACCCCGAGACGGACCCTCCTGACCGAGGCGCGCCCCTCCATCGCCACGACCGGGCGGAAGGCCGCGGCCGCCGTGCTCGAGATCGCCGACGTCCCGTGCCGGGTTCACCTCAGCACCACCGGCCGCATGGTCAGGGTCGACCGTGATCCGGAGGCACCGCCGCACCCCGAGCGCGCCACCCGCCGCAGCAAGCACGACGCCGTGCTGAGCATGATCGACACCACGACGCGCACCGAGATCGGTGCGGTCACGACGGCGGGCCGGATCCTGCGGTTCTCGCCGGTCGACGTCCCCTCCGTGCCGTCGACCTCGGTGCAGCTCGGCGCCGGCGTCCGGATGGCCGACTACCTCCCGGGTCTCGCCAAGGACGAGCGCGTCCTCGCCCTCGTGGCCTTCGACGATCCGCGGCCCGTCTCCCTCGGCACGCTGCAGGGCGTCGTGAAACGGGTGGCCCTCTCCGATCTACCGGTCAAGCCCGACCTCGAGCTGATCGCGCTGCGGCCGAAGGACGCCGTCGTCGGGGCCGCGCTCGCGGCCGACGAGGACGAGCTGGTGTTCGTCACCGGTGAGGCGCAGCTCCTGCGCTTCTCCGCCTCGTCGGTGCGCCCGCAGGGCCGCACGGCGGCCGGCATGGCCGGCGTCAAGCTCGGCGAGACCGACGAGGTCGTCCACTTCACCGTCGTGACAGAGGACGATCGCGACGAGTCGGTGGTCGCGACCGTCGCGGTCGACAGCTGGGCCCTCAGCGGCACCGACACCGGCAGCGCGAAGGTGTCGGCGTTCTCCGAGTTCCCGGCGAAGGGCCGCGCGACCGGCGGTGTCCGCGCTCAGCGCTTCCTCAAGGGCGAGACGGCGCTCGGCGTCGCCTGGGTCGGTCCCGCGCCGGCGCACGCCCTCGAGGCCGACGGCTCCGTCGCCGCTCTGCCCGAGTCGGGGATGAAGCGCGACGCCTCCGGAGTGCCGCTCGCCGCGCCGATCGCGAGCATCGGAGCGGCTCCCGAGCTGATCTGACCTGGTCGTCAGACGTCGATGCGGTCCCGGGACAGGGTCTCGGAACCGCGGACGATGAACTCCTTGCGGGGAGCGACGTCGTTGCCCATCAGCAGCTCGAAGACTCGGCCGGCGTTCTCGGCGTCGGCCACCCGCACGCGCCGGAGGGTGCGGCGCGAGCGGTCCATCGTCGTCGTCGCGAGCTGATCCGCGTCCATCTCGCCCAGGCCCTTGTAGCGCTGGATCGGGTCCTGGTACCGGCGTCCCGCCTTGGCCAGTGCCGCGAGCACGCTCTGCAGCTCCTTCTCGGAGTAGGTGTAGATGGTCTCGTTCGGCTTCTTGCCCGCGTTCATCACGACGACGCGGTGCAGCGGCGGCACCGCGGCGAAGACCCGCCCGGCCTCGACCAGCGGCCGCATGTAGCGGAAGAACAGCGTCAGCAGGAGCGTGCGGATGTGCGCGCCGTCGACGTCGGCGTCGCTCATCAGGATGATCTTGCCGTAGCGCGCCGCGCTCAGATCGAACGAGCGGCCCGACCCCGCTCCGATGACCTGGATCATCGACGCGCACTCGACGTTCGAGAGCATGTCGGCGATGCTCGCCTTCTGCACGTTGAGGATCTTGCCGCGGATGGGCAGCAGCGCCTGGTACTCGCTGTTGCGGGCACTCTTCGCGGTGCCGAGCGCGGAGTCGCCCTCGACGATGAAGAGCTCGCTGTTCTCGACGTCGCTGCTGCGGCAGTCCACGAGCTTGGCCGGGAGCGAGGAGGACTCGAGTGCGTTCTTGCGGCGCTGGGTCTCCTTGTGGGCACGGGCCGAGATCCGCGACTTCATCTCCGCCACGAGCTTCTCGAGCAGCTGCGACATCTGAGCCTTGTCCTCGCGCTTGGTCGAGGAGAAGATCGCGCCGAGCGTCGACGTGATGGTCTGCGCGACGATCGCGCGCACGGCCGGCGTGCCCAGCACCTCCTTCGTCTGGCCCTCGAACTGCGGCTCGGGGAGGCGCACCGTCAGCACCGCGGTCAGACCGGCGAGGACGTCGTCCTTCTCGAGCTTGTCGGAGCCGACCTTGAGGCGCCGGGCGTTGGCCTCGACCTGCGAGCGGAGGAGCTTCAGCAGCCCCTGCTCGAACCCGGTCTGGTGCGTGCCGCCCTTGGGCGTCGAGATGATGTTGACGAAGCTGCGCACCACCGTCTCGTAGCCGGTGCCCCAGCGCAGGGCGATGTCGACCTCGCACGACCTCTCGACCTCGGTCGGCACCATCGCGCCACCCGGAGTGAGGACGGGTACGGTCTCGGTGAAGGTACCGGTGCCGGTGAGCCGGAGGACGTCGGTCACTGCGGCATCCGGAGCGAGGAACTCGACGAACTCCGAGATCCCGCCGTCGTAGCGGAACATCTCGGCCCGCCGCTCGGCCTCGCGGTCATCGACGATGTCGATCGTCAGGCCGGGCACGAGGAAGGCGGTCTGCCGGGCGCGAGTGACGAGGTCGTCGGTCTGGAACGCCGCGCCCTTCGTGAAGATCTGGCGATCGGCCCAGTAGCGCACGCGCGTGCCGGTGATGCCCCGCTTCACCTTGCCGACGACGTCCAGCTCGGAGCCGTTCTCGAACGGGGTGAACGGCGCGTCGGGCGTCGGCTCCCCCGCGTCCGCGAAGCGGCCGGGCTCCCCTCGGTGGAACGACATCCGGTAGGTGCGGCCGTCACGGTCGACCTCGACGTCGAGGCGTTCCGAGAGGGCGTTGACCACCGAGGCACCGACTCCGTGCAGCCCGCCCGAGGCGGCGTACGATCCGGAGCCGAACTTGCCTCCCGCGTGCAGCTTCGTGAAGACGACCTCGACGCCCGTCAGCCCGGTCTTGGGCTCGATGTCGACCGGGATGCCGCGCGCGCTGTCGCGGACCTCGACGCTGTCGTCGGCGTGCAGCACGACGCTGATCTCCGAGCCGTGACCGGCCAGTGCCTCGTCGACGGAGTTGTCGATGACCTCCCACAGGCAGTGCATCAGTCCGCGCGAGTCGGTCGAGCCGATGTACATGCCCGGGCGCTTCCGGACCGCCTCGAGGCCCTCGAGAACGGAGAGGTGCCGAGCGGAGTAATCGGAGGAGGCCATTCCGCCAGTTTACTTTCGGGCGGCCACTCCCCCGCCGCGACGCGGCACCAGGTCCAGTACCGCGGAGCACCTACGCGCACAGCGAAATGCCGCGGGATCGTCTCTGTGCGGAAACAATCGCGTGCTTTGATGGTTCCACTAAGCAGAAGAAGTCGAAGAACGAGTGCAGGAGGCCAAGTCATGTCGACCACAGCAACCCAGAACGGCGTGGACGAACTCGCTGGCGCCCACCAGCTCTCCGCCGCCGACCGCTGCGACAGCTGCGGCGCGCAGGCGTACATCCGCGTCGTGGTGAACAGCGGAGAGCTCCTCTTCTGCTCGCACCACGGCAAGAAGTACCAGGAGAAGCTCTCGAGCATCGCTCAGAGCTGGCACGACGAGTCCGCGCGGCTCTTCGAGGAGCAGCGTCCCTGAGCCACCACTGCCGATAGCCGTCGGGCGCTCCAGCGTCCTACCGGCCGACACCGAGCCGCTTCGCGATCACATCGCGGGCGGCTCGTGCCGTTTCATCGGTGGCATGGAGTCGAGCATCGGTCGTCGTGTAGGTCAGCGAGCGTCGCTCGGCGACGCGGGTGAGGATCGCATCGGCGAGCGCGGGATTCTTCGCCAGCACCGGGCCGTGCAGATGCGTGCCGAGCAGCACTCCCTCGCGGTAGCCCTCGACCCCTCCGCCGTCCCCGACCCCGTGGAGCACCGAGCCGAGCACGTGCGCCGGATCGATGCCCTCGACGCGCCGGACATGGTTCTCGAACCCGACGAGGGTGAGCGGTCCGCACGAGACGACGAGGTCGTCCGTCACCCGCTCGCCCGCGACCGCGCGTCCGGGGAACACGCCCGCGCCGGTGACGATTCCCGTCGGCGTGGCGAACGACTCCGTCAGAAGCTGCCAGCCGGCGCCGACCGCCACGACCTCGGTCCCGTCCGCCGTCCAGCCCCGCAGAGCGGCGCCCGTCTCGCGCAGGAGGTCGAGCACGCCCGGGAGGTCCTGATCGGCTCCCGTCCCCGCGACGACGACATCGGGCCGGACAGCGAAGTCCTGGGCCGCGCGGAGCGGCACCAGCTCGGCGTCGAGCCCGGCCCAGCGGGCGCGAGCCACCAGGACGCGCGCGTTCGCGGCGTCGCCGTTGCTGTCGAGCACCTCCGGCGCCAGAACGCCGATGCGGAGAGTGGTCACGAGTCCTCCTCGCGGTTGGAGGCGAGCTGCAGGTGCGCCCGCGTGCGGCGCATCGAATCAGCCGAGAAGACGATGGTCTTGCGACCGGAGGCGGGTGTCGGCAGGGCGAGGAACGCGTCGAGAGCACGGCCGAGGTCCTCGTCGACGGCGTCGATCTCGACTCCGTCGTAGCGCAGCTGCAGCGCCGCCTCGTGGGCCTTCGAGCCGGACACGACCCTGACGCGACCGAGCCGCGCCGTGTCGACGGGCCAGAAGTAGGACGGATCGCGCACGTCGGAACCGATCGCGAGCATCACCTGCTCGGTCCCCTCCGGGATTTCAGCGAGATTCAGGCGGTAGCTCGCCGGGTTCTGCACCAGTACGAACTCCACCTCCTGGCCGCGCACCGTGACGACCTCACCGCGTCCGAAGACCGGGTCGATCGACGAGAGGGCGGCGGAGGCGGTCCCCGCGTCGAAGCGCTCGCCGAGCACGGCGCGCGCGGCCGAGACCGCCGCGGCGGCGTCGACGGCGTAGTGGACGCCGCGGGCGGGAAGGCGCACCTCGAGCGGAGTGCCGTCACTGACGATCCTGGCGGCCGCGCCCGATGTCGTCTCAACGACGGTCGTGGCGCGATCCTCGCCGGAGTCCGCGTCGGCCGCGTACCCGAGGCCCCCCGTCGCGGCGCTCCGCACAGCGGAGGAGACCCCGTACCAGCGGACGGCGTCGGTGGGCAGAGCGGTCGCGATCTCGGCCACGTGCCGGTCGTCGGCGTTGAGGACCACAGGACCGGTCGCCCGCTCGGCGATCTCGGCCAGCATGCGCGCGACCATCGCCGGGTCGAAGAAGCGGTCGATCTGATCGACGACGACGTTCGTCAAGAGGACGACCCGCGGGCTCATGCGCGGCGCGAGTCGCGCACCATGGCCTTCGTCCATCTCGAGGACGGCGATGTCCGCGTCGATGCGACCTCGGAGATCCGCTCGTTCGAGCAGCGCCGAGGTGAGACCCTGCGCGATGTTCGCGGTCGACGGATTCGTGAACACGGCCAGTCCGTGCGCACGGAGGACGGCCACCAGCATCTTGGTGGTCGTCGACTTGCCGGCCGAACCGGTGACGACGACGAGGCCCTCCGGGAAGCCGTCGAGGACGGCCGGGAGGAACCCGGGAGCGACTCGATTGACGATGAGCCCCGGCACGGCGGACCCGCCGCCAGGCTTGCGGACGCGCGCCGCGAAGCGGGCGGCCCTCCCGAGGAGGACCGCCGGCGCGTAGCGGATCACCGGCCTACTCGAGGTAGTCGCGGAGCGACTGCGAGCGCGACGGATGACGGAGCTTCGCCATCGTCTTCGACTCGATCTGACGGATCCGCTCGCGCGTGACGCCGAACGTGTCGCCGATCTGGTCGAGCGTCTTGGGCATGCCGTCGCCCAGGCCGAAGCGCATGCGGATCACGCCCGCCTCGCGCTCGGACAGGGAGTCGAGCAGAGACTCGAGCTGCTTCTGCAGCATCGTGAAGCCCACCGCGTCGGCGGGGACGACGGCCTCGGTGTCCTCGATGAGGTCGCCGAACTCGCTGTCGCCGTCCTCACCCAGGGGCGTGTGCAGCGAGATCGGCTCGCGGCCGTACTTCTGCACCTCGATGACCTTCTCGGGGGTCATGTCGAGTTCGCGCGAGAGCTCCTCGGGCGTGGGCTCGCGGCCCAGGTCCTGGAGCATCTGGCGCTGCACGCGCGCGAGCTTGTTGATGACCTCGACCATGTGCACGGGGATGCGGATGGTGCGCGCCTGGTCGGCCATCGCGCGGGTGATCGCCTGACGGATCCACCACGTCGCGTAGGTCGAGAACTTGAAGCCCTTGGTGTAGTCGAACTTCTCGACCGCGCGGATGAGACCGAGGTTGCCCTCCTGGATGAGATCCAGGAACTGCATTCCGCGACCGGTGTAGCGCTTCGCGAGGCTGACCACGAGTCGGAGGTTCGCGCCGAGCAGGTGGCTCTTCGCGCGCTGCCCGTCCTTCGCGACCCAGCGCAGCTCGCGGACGAGCTCCGGGCTGAGGTCGCTCGAGTTGGCGAGCTTGTCCTCGGCGAACAGGCCGGCCTCGATGCGCATTGCGAGCTCGACCTCCTCGGCCGCGTTCAGGAGCGCGACCTTGCCGATCTGCTTGAGGTAGTCCTTGACCGGGTCGGCGGTCGCTCCGGTGATCGCGGTCGAGTAGACCGGGACCTCGTCGTCGTCCCCGCCGAACGACAGCACCAGGGCGCCGCTCGGGAGCGGCTCCGCGGCGGCGGCTACGGCGACCACGGGGGCATCCGGGGTCTCGGAGTCGTCCTTGACCTCGGTCTCGGTCTCGTCGACGACCGTCTCGGTCTCGTCGTCGTCCGGCGTGTCGGCCTCGTCGGGCTCGGGAGCGTCGGCGGTCTCCTCCTCGGCGGCGGGTGCGGCCGTCTTGGCGGAGGCGCGGGCGCGCGGGGTCTTCGCGGCGGCCGGCTTGCGCGCTGCCGGCTTCTTGGCGGTCGTCGTCGTCGCGTCGTCGTCGACGGCGTCGAGCGTGGCTGTCTTGGTAGTCCTGGTGGCCATAGCGGCACCTCTCCATCCGTTGCGTCCCGGTAGCGGACGGCGCCGGGAGAGCGTCGTCCGTCGGTGGGCATTACGAGGACCCATGTCAAGTCGGGGACGTCGCACGCCGGATGCCGACGTGGTGCTCCTCGACCCGAACGGGTCCTATTGACAATTATTGCACGCCTGGGTAGTGCGATCGTGCCGACGAGCCCTTCGGCGTGCACGGATCCGCTCACCGGGAGGTCGATCTCGATCGGGACATCCTGTCGGGGAGCGAGCCGATGCGGCGGTCAGCGCCCCGAGCGACCACGACGGAGCCGGTCACTCAGTGCAACCCACAGAGGGGCGACCATTATTCCCTCGTCCTCGGCGAGGCGACGGCGGGTCCTCCTCCTCGCGCTGACGAGTCCGACGACGCCGGCGCCGACGACGACGTACTGGACGCACCAGGCGATCCGGAAGTGCTCCATCGAGTAGAGCTGAGCGGAGTCGGCGCCCGGGCCGGCGAGTCCGTCGAGGACGAGGCCCATCGCGAACATCATCGTGAAGCTCGCGAGGAACCCGCCGACGTTCACGACACCGTTGGCCGCACCCAGACTCCGCGTCGGATTGAAGGTGCGGGCGAAGTCGAAGCCGATCATCGAGCCGGGCCCGCCCACACCGATGACGATCAGCAGCAGGACGACCAGCCAGTACGGAGGGACCCCGGGCCAGAGCAGGACGACCGTCCACGCGACGGCCATCGTCGAGACGATTCCGAGGACGAGGTTGCTCCGGCGCATCGGGTGCCGCGCCGTCAGCACACCGAGGATCGGGCCGACCACGATCCCGGCCACGACGACGATCGTCAGGGTGGGCGCGGCCGCACTCGGCGGGAGCCCGATGGCGTAGACGAGGAACGGGTAGCCCCAGAGCAGCGTGAAGACGGTACCCGAGGACTGCGTCACGAAGTGGGACCAGAAGCCGAGCTGCGTACCCGGGCGCCGGAGGCTCACGGCGAGCTGCGCGACGGTGGCCCGGAGCGTCGGCGGCACCAGGACGATCGGCTCCGTGCGCGGCGGCACGTCGCTGACGAACAGGATCACTCCGAGGATCGCCGCAGCGCCGAGACCCGCGGCCGAGAGGAACGCGGGTGTCCAGCCGGCAGTGTGCAGGAGGGCCGCGAACGGCAGCGCAGACAGGATCTGCCCGACCTGGCCGATGTTGCCGATCCACTGCGAGAGCTGCGGGACGAGCGGACCGCTGAACCAGGTGACGGTGAGCCGGATGACGGAGGTGAAGATCGCCGCGTCCCCCGCACCGACGAGGATGCGGCCGCCGATCGCGACGCCGATAGTGGGGGCGAGCGCCAGCACGATCTGGCCGGCCATCATGAGGGCGGTGCCGCTCACGATCAGCGTCTTCGGCCCGAACCGGTCGATCAGGATCCCGACGGGGATCTGCATCGCTGCATAGACGATCAGCTGGACGACGGCGAGCGACGAGAGGACGGCCGCCGCCACCCCGAACCGATCGGCCGCGTCGACGCCGGCGACCCCCAGCGTGGTGCGGTTGAGGACCGCGACGAGGTAGGCGAACGCACCAGCACCGAAGACGAACCAGGCTCGAGAAGATCGCACTCGTCCGAGCCTAGCGCCGGCTCAGGAGGCGGCCGGCTCGTCTCCGGGGCGGCGGATGGCGAGGAACTTCTCGAGCTCGGCCGCGAGGGCGTCAGCGCTCGGAACGAACCCGTCCTCGTCGGTGAGCGGCGAGCGCAGGCTCGTCCCCTCCATGTACGTGTCGTGCCGCGACTCGAGAGCGGCGACCAGCTTCTGCAGCTCCTCATTGCCCGCGACCTGCTCATCGACCTTCGCGAGGAACTCGCGATTGCTCTCGCGGAGACGATCGGTCGGGAAGATCAGGCCGGTCGAGGCCGAGATGCTCTCGAGCGCCGCGACGGCCGCCTGCGGATACTCGGTGTCCGAGAGGTAGTGCGGGATGAGCAGGGCGAAGCCGACGGCCTGCAGCCCGCGCTCGTAGAGCCGGTACTCGAGCAGGTGCAGCACGTTGGAGGGGACCTGCGTGTGCGGCTTCCAGACCGACATCGCGTCGATCAGGTCCTCGCGGTTGCCGCTGACCGTGACCCCGACCGGCCGCGTGTGCGGGACGGGCATCGGGATCGCGTGCACCCAGGTGGTGCTCGCGACCTCGAGCCGGTCGATCAGCGCGATGACGGCCCGGGTGAAGCGCTCCCACTGGAAATCGGGCTCGAAGCCCGTCAGCAGCAGGAACGGCTGGTGCAGCTCGTCGTGCGCGAGCGAGAGACGGAGGGTGGCCGGCCGGTAGTCGGTCAGGTGGTCCTGGTCGAAGGTGATGATCGGGCGCCGGGCACGGTAGTCGAGCAGCTGATCCTGGTCGAACTCGGCCACGACCCGGTGCTGCAGGGTGTCGAGGAGGTACTCCCCCAGCTGCCCCACGGCGCCTCCGGCGTCGGCGAAACCGGTGAGTCCGGCGACGAGGTGCAGACCGCGCGGAACCTCCGACAGGTCGCCCTCGATCACGAACAGCTCTTCCGGATCCAGCATGGGATCAACTGTAGACGGCGGTGCGCGGGGGCCCGGGCGACGGCGCTGAGCCCTCAGCGAACAGCGCTTAGCATTGCGCGCATGCCCCTCTCCTCTCTCGAGTTCTCGACCGTTCCCGTCTCCGACATCGACTCCGACGCCCTCGTCATCGGGGTCGCACCGGGCCCTGACGGTCCGCGACTCGTCGGAGTCGAGGGACTCGACGAGCTGACGGGCGCCCTTCCGGCCCTCGGTGTGACGGGCGCCGTGGAGACGCTGCTCCGCGTCCCCTCGACGCTGCGTGCGGGAGTCCTCGTCCTGGTCGGCCTCGGGTCCGCCGAGCCGTCGACCCCGGTGCTCCGCGCCGCCGCCGGGCAGGCCGTGCGCTCGCTCGCGGGCACCGGCTCCGTCGCCCTCGCGCTGCCCGTCACGGCCGACGGCGCTCTCGCTGCCGTCGCTGAGGGGGCCGCACTGGGCGCCTACGCCTTCTCGGCCTTCCGCGGCAGCACGGCGGAGTCGGTGAAGCAGCCGGTCGAGAAGGCCGTCGTGCTCGCCCCGGCGGGCTCCGACACGGCGATCCTCGAGCGGGCCGTCGCCATCGGCCGAGCCGTCGCCGAGGTCAAGGACCTCGTGAACACCCCTCCGTCGCACCTGTATCCGCAGTCGCTCGCCGAGGCCGTGCAGAGCGGGGTCGAGGGACTCCCGCTCGAGGTCACCGTCTGGGACGAGAAGGCGCTCGAGGAGGAGGGCTTCGGCGGGATCCTGGGCGTGGGTGCCGGGTCATCGCGCCCGCCCCGCCTCGTGAAGGTCGCCTACTCCCCCGATGGAGCGGCCCAGCACCTCGCGCTGGTCGGCAAGGGCATCACCTTCGACAGCGGCGGACTCTCGCTCAAGCCGCCGACCTCGATGATCGGCATGAAGTACGACATGACCGGCGCCGCGACCGTCTACGCGGTCGTCCGCGCGATCGCCGAGCTGCGCCTGCCGGTGCGGGTGACCGCCTGGCTCTGCATCGCAGAGAACCTGCCGTCGGGCACCGCGATCCGGCCGAACGACGTCCTGACGATCCGCGGAGGCACCACCGTCGAGGTCCTGAACACCGACGCTGAGGGCCGCCTCGTCCTCGCCGACGGACTCGTCGCGGCGAGCGAGGAGCAGCCCGACGCGATCATCGACGTCGCGACCCTCACCGGCGCTGCCTCCGTCGCGCTCGGCAACCGGTACACCGGAGTCATGGGCGACGACGAGCTGGTCCGCACGGTGCTGAGCGCGGCTGCTCGCGAGGGCGAGCCGTTCTGGCACATGCCGCTGCCCGCCGAGCTGCGCCCCCTGCTCAACTCGGACGTCGCCGACATCGCCAACGTGAAGCCGGGCAACACCGCGGGTGGCATGCTCATCGCCGGACACTTCCTCCGCGAGTTCGTCGGCACGCGCGGCGACGGCGACGACGTCACCACCATCCCCTGGGCGCACCTCGACATCGCCGGACCGGCGAACAACGCCGGCGGGGCGTACGGCTTCACCGCCGCGGGCCCCACGGGTGTCTCGGTGAGGGCGCTCCTCGCCCTGGCCGAGCACTTCGCGAGCGCGTAGTAGGGTCGACGGGGCGGGACAACCCGCCTCGTCCCCCTCCCACGGCCTCGTGCGCACTGCGCCGGAACGGCCCGGGAGCGAGGGGAACCGCACGTCGCAAGGGAGTCACTGGGTGTCGGAAGAGCGCTACGACCTCGTCGTGCTCGGTGGTGGCAGCGGCGGGTACGCAGCGGCCCTCCGCGCGACCCAGCTCGGGATGAGCGTCGCGATCGTCGAGCGCGACAAGCTCGGCGGCACCTGCCTGCACCGCGGCTGCGTGCCGACGAAAGCCCTCCTGCACGCCGCAGAGCTGGCCGACGGTGCGAAGGACGCGCAGAAGTACGGAGTCCTGGCCTCGTTCCAGGGAATCGACATCGCCGGAGTCACCCGGTACCGCGAGGGTGTCGTCGCAGGCAAGTACAAGGGACTGCAGAGCCTCGTCTCGTCCCGCGGCATCACGGTCGTGAACGGGGAGGGCCGCCTGACCGGGCCCTCGACCGTCGCAGTCGGCGAGCACGTGCTGCACGGCACCACCGTCGTACTCGCCACCGGCTCCTCGTCGCGCACGCTGCCCGGCATCGAGATCGGCGGCCGCGTGATCACCAGCGATCAGGCCCTCGAGCTCGATCACGTCCCCGAGCGTGTCGTCGTTCTCGGCGGAGGCGTCATCGGAGTCGAGTTCGCGAGCGTCTGGCGCTCGTTCGGCGCCGAGGTGACGATCGTCGAGGCACTCCCCCACCTCGTGCCGAACGAGGACGAGAGCGTGAGCAAGCAGCTCGAGCGGGCGTTCCGCAAGCGCGGGATCGCCTTCACTCTCGGCTCCCGGGTCTCCTCCGTCTCGCAGAACGACTCGGGCGTCACCGTCTCGCTCGAGTCCGGTGCCTCGATCGAGGGCGACCTCCTGCTCGTCGCGGTCGGCCGTGGTCCCGTGACGGCCGGACTCGGCTTCGAGGACGTCGGTGTGACCCTCGACCGTGGCTACGTCGTCACCGACGAGCGCCTGCAGACCACGGTGCCCGGCGTCTACGCGGTCGGCGACATCGTCCCCGGCCTCCAGCTCGCGCACCGCAGCTTCCAGCAGGGGATCTTCGTGGCGGAGGAGATCGCCGGGCTCGGACCGCAGATCGTCGCCGACGTCAACGTGCCCAAGGTGACGTACAGCGATCCCGAGGTCGCCTCGGTCGGACTCACCGAGGCCCGCGCCGTGGCCGAGTACGGTGCCGACCGCGTGGCGAGCTACGACTACGGCCTCGGCGGCAATGCGAAGAGCACCATCATCGGCACCACCGGCTCCGTGAAGGTCGTCCGGCTCGTCGACGGGCCGGTCGTGGGCGTGCACATGGTGGGCGCCCGCGTGGGCGAGCTGATCGGGGAAGCCCAGCTGATCGTCAACTGGGAGGCCCACCCGGAGGACGTCGCCCCCCTCGTGCACGCGCACCCCACCCAGAACGAGGCGCTCGGCGAGGCGCACCTCGCCCTGGCGGGGAAGCCGCTGCACGCCCTCTAGAACCACCGGGAGCGGCGACCCGCTGCTCCCGTTTCAATACACTGAAGATCGAACAACGCGTCTTAAGGAGACAGGCTCATGAGCGAATCCGTCAGCCTCCCGGCACTCGGAGAGAGTGTCACGGAAGGAACGGTCACCCGCTGGCTGAAGAACGTCGGGGACCGCGTCGAGGTCGACGAGCCCCTGCTCGAGGTCTCGACCGACAAGGTCGACACCGAGATCCCGTCGCCCGTGGCCGGTGTCATCGAGGAGATCCTCGTCCAGGAGGACGAGACCGTCGAGGTCGGTGCGGAGCTCGTGCGCATCGGCGACGGTTCGGGAGCCGCTGCCGCGGCCGAGCCCGAGGCTCCCGCGGAGGAGGCCCCCGAGGTCGCCGCCGCCGAGACCGAGCCCACCGAGGTCGAGACCCCCTCGGTCGACTCCGACAGCGAGGAGGAGGCCCCCGCGCCCGCCGAGCCCGAGCCTGCTCCCGCCGCGGAGAAGCCCGCGCCCGAGGTCTCCGCTCCTGCGCCGTCCACCCCGGCTCCGGCCGCGGCCGCACCGGCGCCCGCCGCTTCGGCTGCGCCGGCACCCGCGACGACTCCCGAGCCGACCGACTCGAACCCCGGCTACGTCACGCCGCTCGTCCGCAAGCTCGCGAGCGAGCACGGCATCGATCTGACGACCCTCACCGGCACCGGAGTCGGCGGTCGCATCCGCAAGCAGGACGTGCTCGACGCCGTCGAGGCCGCGAAGTCGGCCCCTGCTCCCGTCTCGGCTCCGGCCGCCGCGGCGGCGAAGGCCGCGCGCACGCCGCTCGAGACCTCGCCCCTGCGCGGAACCACGCAGCCGATGTCGCGTCTGCGCAAGGTGCTCGCCCAGCGCGCCGTCGAGTCGATGCAGTCGACTGCTCAGCTCACCTCGGTGGTCGAGGTCGACGTCACCGCCGTGGCCCGCTTCCGCGACTCGGTCAAGAAGAGCTTCCAGGAGAAGACCGGCGCCAAGCTGTCCTTCCTCCCGTTCTTCGCGCTCGCTGCCGCCGAGGCGCTGAAGGCCTACCCGGTCATCAACTCCACGCTCGACGGCGACTCGATCGTCTACCCCGACCACGAGAACATCAGCATCGCGGTCGACACCGAGCGCGGACTCCTGACGCCCGTCCTGAAGAACGCCGCGGACCTCTCGCTCGCGCAGATCGCCTCCACCATCGGCGACCTCGCGGAGCGCACCCGCAACAACAAGCTGAAGCCCGACGAGCTCGCCGGCGGCACCTTCACGCTGACCAACACCGGCTCGCGCGGCGCGCTGTTCGACACCCCCGTCGTCTTCCTGCCGCAGACCGCCATCCTCGGGACCGGCATCGTCTCGAAGAAGCCGGCCGTCGTGCAGGTCGACGGCCAGGACGCCATCGCGATCCGCTCCACCGTCTATCTCGCGCTGTCGTACGACCACCGCACGGTCGACGGTGCCGACGCCGCCCGCTTCCTGGTGGCCATCAAGGAGCGCCTCGAGGAGGGCTCGTTCGAGAACGACCTCGGCATCTGACGCCGCCTCCGCCAGTGACTCCCTCTAGGGAGGATCACGGGCGAAGACGTCGCGGATGAGCCAGCCGGCCTCCGTCCTGATGATCAGGACGGAGGCCGCTGTCGTTCCCGCCTCCGACTCGAGGGAGACGAGCGCCGAGCCGCCGTTCTCGTCGGCGACGACCGTCCGGACCGCCGGCCGGTCGGGGAGGAGGGCATCGAAGCGCTCGACCCCGCCCGAGCGGAGCGGCGAGTCGCCCGTCGTCAGTGCGGTCAGGCACTTCGGGCTGGAGGCCGCGCACGCGGCAGCTGTCGACACCAGCTCCGCTGCTGCCGACTCGGGCGACGCTTCGGCGTCGGGGGTCGTCGGCTCCGGAGCGGGGAGAGCCGTCGACGCGGTCACCCGTGGAGCGGACGACGGGTCGGGCGCGGGACCGGCGCTCACGGCGGACGCCACGACTGCTCCGGTGATGATCACCGCCGCGGCGGCGAGCGGTCCGCGTCGTGACCTCGCTGCGCCGAGGAGCCGCGCCTGCCAGCCGTCCAGCGGATGCGCGCGGCGGTGACGCCCCGGCGACTCCGGTGCGGGCTCCTCGTGCTCTGCTCGCCGACGACGTGCGGCGGTCGGAAGTCTCCCCCGTCGCAGCGGTGAGAGCCGTCGTGCCCATGGTCCGGCGGGCCCGGGCCCCGTTCCCGGAGTCTCCGCCGCCAACGGCTCCGCGAACAGCAGGTCCCCTACCGGCAGCGGGGACGCCGCGCGATACAGGAACGCCTCGAGCGCCCCCAGATCGGCACCCTCCGCCGGCGGACCGAGCCGATCGCTGCACCGTTCGGCACACCGCGCGATGAGCGATCGGAGTGCCTCTGCAGGGCTCTCGTCCGACTCCGTGAGGTCGGCGATGAGCACGACGGGCGATCCGTCGCGCGTCAGGCCGACTCCACCGGCTCCGACCACGAGATCGACGCCGGTCACGGCCGCCTCGCGGACCGCCTCGACGACCGGGCCGAGGACCGTGACGACGACTCCGGCCGAGAGGGGCTCGTGCGAGGCGAGGATCGTCTCGAGTGTGGTGACCACGGGCGGCGTCGTCACCAGGACGAGACCGTCGCGCACCACTGCGGCGTCGACGAGCGACTCGCGGTGCGCGTGAGGCGCGAGCCGCGCGAGGGGGCCGCGCAGCACCTCCGTCGCCCGCTCCCTCGGCACCAGCAGCGCAGACAGCTCCGCACCCTCGCTCCCGACGACCAGCGCACCCCGCGGAGTCGTGCCGACGACCTCGAAGCCGCCGAGCTGCGCTGTCCCGCGCTCCTGCGTCGCTCCGCTCGATCCCATGCATCGAGACTGGACGAGCGGGGCACCCCGCGGGGGCAGCGAATCCCGCGTCTGTGGACGGATCGGCGGAGACGGAGCCTGAGGAGGACGTCCGATCCCGGGGATCGGTCCCCCGCCGCGGGTCCGCTCGGTATCCTTGACCCCATGGCACGCAGCACGGAACCGTCGACGAAGGCGGTCAAGGAACCCGGACGTCTCAAGCAGATGTGGCAGGTGTTCCAGATGACCCGCCGCTACGACAGCAGCGCGGTCTGGATCATCCTCCTCGCTGCTCTCCTGCCGGTGCTCGTCGGCGTCCTCCTCGGGGTCCTGCTCGGTGACGGCAACGGCTTCGTCATCGCACTCTGGGTGCTCGTCGGCGTGATGGCGGGCCTGGTCGCCGGCCTCGCGGTCCTCTCGCGTCGCGCCGAGCGCGCGGCCTACGGGCAGATCGCCGGACAGCCCGGGGCCGTCGGAGCAGTGCTCCGCAGCGGGCTCCGCGGCTCCTGGACCGGCGGCGAGATGCCGGTGGCCGTCAACGGCAAGACGCAGGACGCCGTGTACCGCGCCGTCGGTCGAGGTGGTGTCGTCCTGATCGCGGAGGGTCCCTCCGGCCGCACGAAGCGCATGCTCGACGACGAGCGCCGCAAGGTGACCCGCATCCTCCCGAACGTCCCGGTGACGTTCGTGCACGTGGGCCCCGATGCCGACGCGGTGCCGCTGCACAAGGTGCCGCGAACTCTCGCCAAGACCAAGAAGGCTCTGACGAAGGCCGAGATCCTGGCCGTCAAGAACCGTCTGGCGTCGTTGAACACCTCGTTGCCGATCCCGAAGGGCGTCGACCCGTTCAAGGTGCGCCCGCAGCGCTCCCGCTGACGACCTGACGAAGAGCCCGCGCCGTGACGGCGCGGGCTCTTCGCTGCCCGCTCGCAGTGCGGTGGCCGAACCTGTGCGGCGCAGGGGCCGCGCCACGGGATCAGTAGCGGACGAGCACCGTCCCGGCGACCTTGTCGTGGAAGCCGCGCTGATCCGAGTCCCAGACGAGGGCCGGCACGAGGATCGCGAGCAGAATCGAGCGCACCAGGGGCCGCCACACTCCGACCCAGCCGCCGCCGAGCCGGATGACGCGCATCCCGAGCAGGCGGTGCCCGATGCTCCCCCCGATCGTCGGGATGAACACGGCCTGCAGAACGATGAAGAGGATCAGACTCGCCCAGCGGTCGTAGCCGAAGAACGCCAGCGACAGCAGCGCCGGCACGACCAGGTCGACGGCGAGGGCAGCGGATCTCCGCCCCACCCGCCCGACCGACATCCGGCCCCGCTCCGGCAGTCCGAGTCGCTCCCCCGGCCACGAGCTCGGGCCGACGTCGGCGAAGGTCCTGGGAGTGGTTCCTGGCATCCCCCGATCCTATCCGCGGCGTGCCGTGGCTGATCGGGAGGGTGCCGTGAGCCGCGCCGTCGCCCCTCCGTAACATGCCGGAAACAATGGGGACACAGGAGGGAAACCCCCTGTCACTACCCTGGGACGGCTGCGTCCCGCAGCAACCCGTTATGCCATTGGAGACCTTTGCATGTTTAAAGATTCTTCCGAGGTGCTCAAGTTCATCAAGGACACGGACGTCAAGTTCCTCGACATCCGGTTCACCGATCTTCCCGGTGTCCAGCAGCACTTCAACATCCCCGCATCGACCGTGGACGAGGAGTTCTTCTCCGTCGGCCAGCTGTTCGACGGGTCGTCCATCCGCGGATTCGCGAACATCCACGAGTCGGACATGCAGCTGATCCCCGATGTGACGACGGCCTACGTGGACCCGTTCCGCGTCGAGCGCACGCTCATCCTGGTGTTCGACATCTACAACCCGCGCAACGGCGAGATCTACTCGAAGGACCCTCGCCAGGTCGCCAAGAAGGCCGAGAAGTACCTCGCCTCCACCGGCATCGCCGACACCGCGTTCTTCGCCCCCGAGGCGGAGTTCTACATCTTCGACGACGTCCGCTACGAGGTCACGCAGAACGCCGCGTTCCACGTCGTCGACTCGGTCGAGGGAGCCTGGAACTCGGGCCGCGTCGAAGAGGGCGGCAACCTCGGCAACAAGACGCCCTACAAGGGCGGCTACTTCCCCGTCTCGCCGGTCGACAAGACCGCCGACCTCCGCGACGACATCTGCCTCAAGCTGATCGACGCCGGCCTCATCCTCGAGCGCTCGCACCACGAGGTGGGCACCGGCGGGCAGCAGGAGATCAACTACCGCTTCGACACGATGGTCCACTCGGCGGACGACATCCTGAAGTTCAAGTACATCGTCAAGAACACGGCCGAGCAGTGGGGCAAGACCGCCACGTTCATGCCCAAGCCCCTCTTCGGAGACAACGGCTCGGGCATGCACACCCACCAGTCGCTCTGGAACGACGGCAAGCCGCTGTTCTACGATGAGAACGGCTACGGCGGCCTCTCGGACATCGCCCGCTGGTACATCGGCGGCCTGCTCAAGCACGCCCCCGCCGTCCTCGCGTTCACGAACCCGACGGTCAACTCGTACCACCGACTGATCCCGGGCTTTGAGGCTCCGGTCAACCTGGTCTACTCGGCCGGCAACCGTTCCGCGTCGATCCGCATCCCGATCACGGGTACGAACCCCAAGGCCAAGCGCATCGAGTTCCGCGCACCCGACGCCTCGGGCAACCCGTACCTCGCGTTCGCCGCGCAGCTCATGGCGGGCCTCGACGGCATCAAGAACCGCATCGAGCCGCACGAGCCCGTCGACAAGGACCTGTACGAGCTCCCCCCGGAGGAGGCCAAGCTCATCCCGCAGGTGCCCGCGACCCTCGAGGAGGCCCTGGCCGCCCTCGAGGCCGACCACGACTTCCTGCTGCAGGGCGGCGTGTTCACCCAGGAGCTCGTCGACACCTGGATCGACTACAAGCGCGAGAAGGAGATCAAGCCGCTCGCCCAGCGTCCGCACCCCTTCGAGTTCGAGCTGTACTACGGCGTCTAGCTAGAACCCGCGGAAGTAGCGGGGTTAGTCCGCAACGAGTCCGCACGAGCGGCCAGCACATGTGCAACGGCCGCTCGTGCGGACTCGTCTTTGTCGGGCCACATGTGCCCGTAGGTGTCGAGCGTCGTCTTCGCGGACGAGTGCCGCAGGCGGGCCTGCACCACCTTCACGTCGAGGCCGGACGCGATCAGCAGCGACGCAAAGTAGTGCCGGCAATCGTGAATCCGGAAGCCCTCCGGCAGCCCGTCGATCTTCGCGCGAGCCGTCCGGAACTGCTCCTCGATCGTGTACGGCGCGACGGGTCGCCCGTAGGCGCCGACGACCAGGGTGCTACTCCCCCACTTTGCCGGGACCCGGTTCAGCTCGAGCGCGAGCTCGGGCGGGATCGGGATCGGGGTGCGCGACATCTCCGTCTTGAGCGGCTCGGCCGGGTACTGGATCTCGGGTGAGATCACGCCACGCATGAAGTCGACGTCGACCGTGCGGAGAGCAGCGATCTCGGCGACGCGCAGGCCGGCGAACGCACCCAGGAGGATGACCGGCTTCATTCCCTCCGGCATCGCGTCGTACAGCGCCCAGATCTGCTCCGTCGTCGCGACGTAGGGACGTTGCTTCCCAGCGCCCGGCGACGTTCTCCTCGAGACCGGTGAGCGCGGCACGAGGCCGTCGTGCACCGCGTCGGAGAACAGGTGCGAGAGCCGCGCGTGCAGCGCGTAGACCGTCGAGTCCGCGAGCCCCTGTTCCTTGAGCGCCGCCGTCCAGGCCTTCACTTCTGACGGCCGGATGCTCGAGAGCGGGCGGGGCCCGAACGCCGCCCGGATGTGCGTGAGATGCGTCTTCGCCTGCCGCACGCTCGACGCCCTCTTCGTCGCGTAGCCGGCAATCCATCGGTCGCACCACTCGTCGACCGTCATCCGCGCCGTTTGCGGGTCGAGGTAGTCGCCCCGCACGACGGATGCCGTCACCGAGTCGAGCCAGTGCTGCGCCGACTCCGCTGGTGCTCGCGGGTTGTCCTTGTACCGGAAGTGCCGGGCGTGCTCCTTCCCGGCCGCGTCGCGGTAGCGGGCACGCCACTTCCCGTCAGGGCGCTTCTGAATGCTCGCCATCGGACTGCCAAGAGTTCAGTGCTTTGAAGAACACGGTGCCCGACACATCAGTGCCAGCGGTCTCGTCGAGCTTGCCGTAGAGCCGGTCACCAAGTTGCGACTCCACCTCTTCCTCTGACCGGATTCGCTCGAGAGTCGCTTTCACGCTTCTGACCGGCGAGTTGCCGACCCAGTCGAGCACGGACATTCCGACCCCACTCTGTTCGTTGAGCGACGCGTTCCAAGCCGCCACCGCGAGATGAAATTGCGTATCAACGTACTCGCGGACAACGCGCTCAATCTCCGCGTTCGCCTCCGTCATCTTGTGCATCCATGCGCGGACGGTTGCGTCCGCTTCCGAGGAGAGCAGATCTTCTACAAAGCCGCGTCCGATCGCGCCGACGACGGCTTGGGCCTCCGAGAGACGAAGGGGTCGTTCGCCCCGCTCGACTGAGCCCACGGTCACATGGGTCCACTTCCAGCCGCGTTGCCTCATCTTCTCGGCGAGCTCTCGCTGCGTCATGTCGCCGCGCAGCTTGATCAGGTTCGAGCCGATTTGCTCGTCAGGGGTGGTCATGAGGCTCATGCTACCGAATCTGACCGCGCCTGGTCGGGAACGGTTGCAATACCAAGCCTGGTGTGATTAGGATCTGTCCAAGCCCGGTAGTGATCGGGAACCACCCCTCTCGAAAGAAGGACCTGTTGAGCACGTCCAACGCCGCTCCGGTCGGAGCGCTACTGACCCTCGCCGAGACCGCGGCCCGTCTTCGGAAGTCCGAGAAGCAGCTCCGCTGGATGCTTCACCGAGGCACCGCGCCGAAGTCGGCGCTCATCGGCGGACGCCGCATGTTCCGCGAATCGGACGTCGAGGCGTTCATCGACGCCGCGTTCGCGGAGGCGTCCTGAGCAAGAAGAAAGCCCCCGGTGTGTCCAGCACCGAGGGCAACCAGTCCGAACCCAACCACTACGAAGGAGAACCAGTAATGAACCCGATCATCGCACAGACCGCCGTCCGACTCGCCGACCACATCGCCAGCGCTGCTTTGTTGCCAGTGCGGTGCTGGCGGTCGCGGAAGCTTTTCCACCTCGACCGGTCCCGCGCCGCCGCCGCTGCCCACTGGGCCGGCACGAACACGATGTCCTTGGAAGCGCTCATCTCGCGACCCGGTGAGATCGGGATCGCCCTCCGCGCGCTCCGCGGCAGAGCCGGCCTCTCCCTCCCTCGCGCCGCTCGCGCCATCGGGGTGAACACCGGCACGTTGTTCGGCATCGAGCACGGCTACATGTCGTTGTTGACCATCAACACGTTGTTGGCGGCTTCGTGCCTCTACGCCGACGCGTTGGGGGTGGCGCGATGACAACGACGGTGACGGCCACGGGCGGCGAGACGATCCGCGCCTCGACCCGCTCGAGCACGACCGGCACGCAGGAGGTCGTCCTCTGGACGAAGCGCGCGACCGTCGCGCTCACGCCAGACGAGGCCCGGGCGGTCGGCGTCGCTCTCCTCGACCAGGCGCTCCGCGCCGAGCGAGCAACCGACGACGACTGGCCCGATGAGGACTTGGAGCCGCCGTGCTGAACGACGAGATCGTGGTGCTCGACATGAGCATTGCCGAGGTGAAGAGCGCGGTGATGAAGCTCGGGCTGCTACGCGACGGCATCGAGGGGCAGTTCGCGAAGTACATCGAAGTCGTCTCGTCGCTGTACGAACGGCGGGCATGGATCGCTGCCGGCGTTCCGTCCTGGGAGGAGTTCGTGCAGCAGCACGACATCCTCGTGAGCTTGCCGCAGCAGGACCGGCAGGCGATCTCGGTCGCGCTGTCCGAGGGCGGTATGAGCACGCGGGCCATCGCGGCGACCCAGGGCGTCAGCCACGTCACCATCGGCAAGGACATCTCCGCTGCGAGTGGTAACCCGGTTACCACGCCGCCCGAACGGAAAGGGCGCCGTGGGTCCCTCCCCGACAGCTTCCGTAGCGCCATGTACGAGCTCGACCGGGTCGTCGCCCGAGTAGAACGGCTCGTCGCTTGCGATCGGTTCGCCCCGAATAGGGCCGCTCTTCGCGACGACTACTCGCGGCGCGTGCTGGATCTCGAGTCGCGGCTCGACGAGATCTACTCCGAGCTCGCACCGCCTCGCTCCTACGACGACGAGGAGGTGGATTAAGAGTGACCGACGCACGTCTTCCGGGGAGGTGGCTGACCGACCCGAACATCGAGGAGCTCTCCGACAAGGCGTGGCGCGTCATGACGGGGGCGCTGATGTGGTCGAACGAGCAGGGAACGGACGGCGAGATCCCGCGCCGCACTCTGCGCTTGTTGCACCCCGAGAACGTCGATGCCGGCACAGTCCTCGAGCTCGTCCGGTCCGGCTTCTGGGAGGCGCACGACAAGCACATGCAGATCCTCGGATGGGACCGCACTCAGACACGGGCTAGTGACGTCGAGTGGCAGCGAGAACGGAACCGGCAGAACCAGGCGGCCAAGCGGAGGCGGGACCAGATCAAGTCGATCAACGGCCGCAGAACGGAGCCGACGGTCGATCCGGACACGGGGGAAGTCACCGGTGACGTAAGCGGTGACGACAACGATTACGCCGGAGGACAGGACAGGACAGGCAAGGACAGGACAGGCACAGAACTAAGGGGTTCGTCACAAGTCGATTCCTGGCCTGTCGCAACCATCCCGAGGAGCACGGCATGACCACCACCGTCAGCAGCCCGGTCGATCCCGGCCCACGTTGCGACCGTCACGTCGGCGAGGTCTTCCCTCCCCGCTGCGTCGACTGCGAGCAGGAGATCGACTCCGAGCCTGGTACGCGATCTCGTTTCGGCGTCTACTCGCAGGTCGTTTGCCCGTTCCACCCGGGTTACTTCATCCCGTGCGATCGGTGCGCTCGAGACAGGGGGGACCGATGACCGACCCGCCCACCGCCGAGGTGATCCGGAGCACGTCCTACTACGCCGTCATCCGCTGCCCGTACTGCGGGCACAAGCACTCCCACCCCGACTACCGGCCCGGCTGGTGGGAGCACCGCACCGCCAAGTGCCTCCCGAAGGCCGGCACCACCATGACCGACCGGATGACCGGCTACCGATTCCGAGTCCCCAAGAAGGAGAACCGCTGATGCCCGACACCCCACCCGCAACACCGAAGCCCACGACGTCCTGGGACGCGGCGATGACCGCTGACCGCGATGCCGCCAGCGACCGCCGCCGAGCCGCCGAGGTCCTCTTCGGCATCAAGCCCACCACCGACAAGGAAGAGAGCACCACCCCGTGACGACCACCCTCAGCCGGATCCCCAAGGCCAGCGCCTTCACCGGCAGCCAGACCGACAACCTCATCGCGAGCTTCCTCGAGGATCTCGTCGCGCTCGGCGCCACGCTCCCCGAGGAGATCGTCAGCGCCGCAGAGCGCTGGACCATCGCCGACGACCGGCTCCGCAGCATGACCGGCCGCGCTGAACCGAGCTACTCGTCCGACGACCTCACCGCAGACGACTGGGCCGAGCGCCTCACCCGGTACGCGATCGCCAAGCAGGTGCACGACCGGGAGCCGTTCCTCGCGAACCCCGCCCGCGACTCCCTCGTCCGCGAGTTCATCCGCACCGCCCGGAGCCACCTCGACGCCCTCCGGGGGGAGCTGCACCGGATCTACTCCGAGAAGTACCCCCTCCTCCTCATCGACCCCGACACCGACCCCCATGTCACCCGGGGGGAGGCCGACGAGGCGCGAGCGTTCCGGACCGCCCTGCTCAACGCCATCGAGCGCCTCTGGGAGATCAACGCCAACGGGTACATCGAGAACCAGGTCAGCCCGACCGCGATCGACTGGTGCTCCCTCCACGAGTGGGACGCCGAGTCCTGGACGAAGCTCAACCAGATCACGAGGCAGGGCGGCACGATCTTCAACAAGGTGCCCGAGTCCTCGCCCGTGCGCTTCGGCATCGCCCTCGCCGCCGGCGGCACGCCCTCCATCGCCAAGAACCTCATCGAGGCCAGGCAGCGCGCCGCCGACATCCTCAACGTCGACCCGCGCTCCGGACGCTCCTACGTCGAGCTCGAGCCCATCGACATCAGCTGACCCAGCACCCCGACACGAGCCGGCCGGGACGGATGGGGCCACCATCCCCCCTCCCCCCGGTCGGCCGTCACTCCCGCGGCATAGTGACTTTTTTCACACGGGCCGCAACCACGTCTACCAATTCAATCCGTTACCACTTCCAACCCCTCCGAGAGGAACCCGCAATGCCTTCCACACGAGTAACCGACCTGTGGGTCGGCCCCACCCCGCCGCCCGACGAGGACCAGAAGCCGGGCACCTGCTGGATCAACACGTCCGGCCCGGGCCTGATCGTCAACAACTACGTCACCGACATCGAGGAGTGGAGCCGCTGATGACGAGCACGATCATGTTCCCCGCGGGCGAGTTCAAGCCCATGGAGGACGCGTCCGCGGCGATGCTCATCGGCACGCCAGGCACGAAGACGAACGCGGCGGTGATCGACGTCGTGGCGCCCATCGCCGCGGACGTCATCGCCAACGACGCGACCGCGATCAGCGCGGCGACCGCGCTCGTGAGCGCCGACCTCGCGACGCGGGATCTGGTCGAGGGCGATGACCGGCGCATCGCGCAGGAGTCGGAGGTCGACACCTGGGCCGAGGCGACAGTCGACCCCACCACCGGCGCCGTGCTGCGCGGAACCGACATGCAGGGGAAGACGTGGGCGTACCTCCGCGAGGACAGCGCCACCGACCAGGGGCCGATCTCAGGCCGTCTCCTCGTGACGCTCGAGAACGGCGAGTGGGCGAGCGCAACCGTCGATCCCGACACCATGGCTGTCCTCGAGGGCGTCCGCTTCGACGGCACCGTCTACCCCGAACCGACGACCGTCACCCCGGGCAACCCGAGCGGCGGGAGCTCGCTCAAGACGACCGAGCGCGCGATCGTCTCGGTCGGCGACTCGCTCACGTTCTCGTCGGGCACCACCTGGCCGGAGACGACTCTCGTCGCCGCGACGGGCCTCCCCGGCTACAACGTGGCCATGTTCGGGCAGCGCAGCCAGCACCAGGCGCTGCTCATGGGCGGCATCACCGGGCAGCTCACGTTCGCCGGCAACCAGCTCCCCGCCGGCGGCGTCGCGCCGGTCACGACGATGGGCCCGGACACGCACTACTGGGCAGCGTCGAGCGGCGCGGCCGACTGGATCTTCCCCGGCTCCGTGCTCACCACGGACGGCACCCGCGTTGACGGGCAGCTCGCGATCCTCGCGAATGGCGCCGGCAAGGAGTTCCGCTACCCGCCGCTGACCGCCGCGAAGCCCATCAAGGCGGCGAGCCCGTTCCGGTCGGCGTTCAAGGGCCTGATGTCCCGCCGGATCCACACGATCTGGCTCGGCCGGAACAACGTGACCGGGGACGACACGAGCCGTCTCCTCTCCGACGTCGAGTCGATCCTCGCCGAGATCGAGTCGACCCAGCGCCGCGCGCTCGTCATCGGGATCACACCCCGCATCGGCGAGGGCAAGTCGGCTACCGGCCAGCAGGCCACCCGCTACGCCCAGGTCATCGCCCGGAACGCGCAGTTGCGCGCAGCGATGGAAGCGCGCACGGACGGGCCGGCGTACTTCGACATGCACGGGTGGCTGCGCGACACCGCGCCGGGCGTGCTCGGCGTCACCCCCGACCCGGTCGCGATCGCCGACGACCAGATCACGCCCGCGCTCTACTCCGACGACACCCACTTCACCGCCGCGGTCTATGCCGCGATCGGCACCAAGGTCGGCCAGATCCTGGTCGCGAAAGGATGGACCCTCTAATGCCCCTCGGACGCATCAACTACGTGCCCTCCGGCTCCGTCGCCATGTCGGCAAGCCAGCTCGCCGCGCACCCCAAGCTCGTCACCCCCGACCTCCCCGCGACGGTCGCGCCGATCTCCCGGGCGCACGCGTTTCGGCGCCTCGTCAGCGCCTACCGCGGCCCGCTGTTCCGGATCCGGCGCAGCACGGACGGCCTCGAGCAGGACTGCGCCTCCGTGTCCGACGCGATCGCGTTCGTCGGCGCGGCGACCGGCACGCTCGTCACCTGGCACGACCAGTCCGGGAACGCCCGCCACCTCAGCCAGCCGACCGCGGCCGCGCAGCCGACGCTCATCCAGGCGGGAGTGCTCTCCACCACCGGGACGCGCGCGGCCGCCGTGTTCGACAACACCGAGGACTACATGACGAGCCCCGCCGTCGGCGCGTTCTCGGCCGGCGCGGCCAGCTACTTCGCGGTGCTCGAGCAGACCGCGCTCTCGACGCCCGGACGCGCAATCTTCCACGAGGCCGGCTCGTTCTCCCGGTACGTGCCCATGCAGCACTACACCGGCGGCACCTTCACGCAGTTCGGCCGCGACAACACGCCCACGATCTACCTGCCCGTCGCGCCGGCGCCCGAGACGCCCGTCGGCTTCGCGATCGGCATCCCGAAGCAGCTCACGGCGATCGACACCGGATCCGTGTTCCGGAAGCGCTCGAACCGGGCGCCGCTCGTAGACGTCGCCTACACCCGCGCCGGCACCACCACCGTGTCGGCGTTCCTCCTCAACGGGCAGGGAGGTACGGCCCCGACCGCATGGTGGGGCGGCAAGATCGCCGAGCTCATCGAGTTCCGCTCCGCCGTCTCCGACACCGACCGCAACGCCATCGAGACCAGCCAGAAGCTCTGGTTCAACCTCTAGGGCGCACACCACGAACGCCCCCTCGCTACTCCCCTCGGGAGCGGCGAGGGGGCGTTTCGTCGTGAGGGCGAGCCTCTAGCATCCGGTTATGACTCTCCGACTCAGATGCTTCGAGATCGTTCCAGCCGCCGCCGAAGGACCAGACGGACTCGAGGTGCGCGGACTAGGGAACGTGCCGCGCTGGCAGACGAAAGTGCTCGGCGGGCCGGTCTATACCTGGATAGTGATGATTGTCGACGACCCCGAAGCGGAGTTCGGAAACGTGCACCAAGGCTTCGACGTCCGCATCGCTATCGACGATCCCACCGGTGCTCGCATCCTTGAAGCTGGAATCACCTCGCCCAACATCTTGGGGTCAAGCACACGGCTGCCGGACAAGTCGACGCTGAACGTACAGCTCGAGATGCCCACCACCGTCGAAGGTGCATACAAGATCGAGGCGCGCGTTTTCGACTCGACAGGTCTCATAGGCCTGGAGGAGCGGCTGCTGTTCGTGATGGACGACTGAGACCCGTAAGCGTCGGTGGTCGCTCGTAGCCTCTGGACGCATGTCGCACCACTGGACTCCCATGAGCATGGTCTCCCGCTCGATCCTCCCGGGCGAGTGGAAGGTTGCGGACCGCACAGAGGATCTCGGGTGGATCCGGCTCGTCCAGTACCAGGGGCTACCGACCTACGTCTGCGTCACTCGAGACGGCTGGGTTGTCGGGGGCGGTGACACTCTCTCTGACGCAGCGCGTGCATTCCTCACATGGCGTCGGAGCCGGTGACCGAGCTTCTCGCAGACTTTCCTGGCCTACCGGCACTCCCGGACGGTCGGAGGGTGCGACGCGCGAGAGAGGCGCTGAGGAGTAGCGCGACCGATCTTTACCAGCGACGCTGTCAGTCATGGACAGCCCTCGCCTCGTGCACCTCTGGATCGTCGGCCGCCGCTCGCTCTGCGACAACCGCGCCTACCTCACCCCGCAGAACCCCGAGCACCCCCGCACGCGCGCGGAGATTCGCGAGGACTTCGAAGCGCCGTTCTGCGGATCGTGCCTGGTGCTACTCCGCACGCTGGAGGCGATGGCGAACGAGATCGTCGCTCATCGCGGCACCGTCTGGCCGGGTTCTGCCCGCCAAGCCATCGAGAACCTTCCGCCCAGCTGGGAGAAAGAGTGGGATCTCAAGCAGCTGGCGCAGTCGGCCCCGTTCTCAACCGCCTCGGTGCTGCAGTACTGGGATCCGGAAAGCGGCCTTGCTGAGAGCTCAGACATGGTGGCCGGCATCATTCCGAGAACGGACGAGCGCGAGCGGGCCGAGCTGGCAGCACTCGAGAGGCGGGAGTCGATCGGGCTCTCGGCCAGTAGCGGACCCGAGGGCGGGACCATCTCGTAGCTGACGAGAAGGTCGTCCACACTGTGGACACCCCGGGGGTGCGAACCTTGCACACTCCCCCTGGCGTCGGCAGTACCGACACCATCGCGCAAGGGCGTCGGCAGTACCGACGCCCTCAGCCGCGCTTAGGTCATCGGAAGGGTACGCGCTCAGCGCGTACTGCCGAGGGGGTCGCGAATCACTACCCCCTCCGAGGAGGGTGCGCAGAAATGCGTACCCCTGACGGAGGGGTCCCCAGATTGCGGGGACCCTTGGGGTGTGGCCCGAGTCCACACCCTGAGTCCGCAGCCAGTCCGCAAGAGTCCCGATCTGGCGCATTCAGCGGCAATCACCGACCACCACCAAATCCGCGAAATGGCGCGGGACGCAACCACTCCCCACCACCCGCAAACAGCGGCGGAAAGTTCGAGCTGTACTACGGGGTCTGATCCCGAGCACGACCACGAGGGCCGCTCTTCTCCGGAAGGGCGGCCCTCCGTCGTTCACGGTCTCTGCGCGAACGGCCGAGGGTCAGCGGTAGGAGGGAGCCTCGCCCTCGGCCGGGCCGTAGAAGCGGCGCTCGAAGACCGCGCGGGCGCGGCGCGTGATGCCGAGGTAGTCGTCCTCGAGGCGGGTGGCCGAGCCGGCCGGATACTCGAGCAGGCGGGCGACTCCGTCGAGCTGCTTGCGGTCGGTCGGCAGGACGTCGCTCGTCCGGTTCGTCCAGAGCGTCATCGCCGAGCGCACTCGGGAGGCGAACAACCAGGCCGCGCGCAGGCGCTCCGCGTCCGCCGGGGTCACCAGACCCGCCTCCTCGGCGACGGCGAGGGCGGTGAGGGTCGATGTCGTCCGGAGCGCCGGCACAGTCCTGGCGTGCTGGAGCTGCAGCAGCTGCACGAGCCACTCGACGTCGCTCAGCGAACCGCGGCCGAGCTTGAGGTGGCGCATCGGATCCGCGCCCTGGGGCAGGCGCTCCTTCTCGACGCGCGCCTTGATCCGCTTGACCTCGCGCACGTCGCGGTCCGGTATCGCGGCCGGGTAGCGCACGCCGTCGGCGAGGGCCTCGAAGTCGGCGATGAGTGCCGCGTCTCCCGCGACACCCCTGGCCCGCAGCAGTGCCTGTGCCTCCCACGTCAGCGACCAGCGCGCGTAGTAGGCCCGGTACGAGTCGAGCGAGCGGACGAGCAGCCCGTTCTTGCCCTCGGGACGCAGGTCGGCGTCGAGGTCGAGCGGGAGGCGGGAGTCCTCGGTCAGTCGCACCAGCTCGGAGACCAGGAACTGCCCGTAGAGCTGGGCGTCCCGCGGCTCACCCGGTCCCGGCCGCTGCACGTACATCAGGTCGGCGTCGGAGCCGAAGCCCAGCTCCGCTCCTCCGTAGCGCCCCATGCCGATCACGGCGAACTCCGCGTCGGACCCCGGTCGGGCAGCACTCGAGCGCCGGACGGCCGTGAGCACCCCGTTCAGCAGGGCCGTGATGATGTCGGTGAGGCTGCGGGCGATCTCCTCGATCGAGGTGAGCCCGAGAACTCCGCCCATGGCGGTACGCAGCACCTCACGGCGGCGCAGCGCGCGGAGGACCCCGGCCACCGCCTCCGGAGTGTCGTGCCGCGAGAGCACAGCGCGCACCTCCTCGCCGAGGGCCGCTGCACTGCGCGGGCGGAGGGCATCATCGTCCTCGAGCCAGGCCGCCGACTCAGGAATGCGGTCGAGCAGCTCGCCGACGAAGCGCGACCCGGAGAGCACCGTCGTCAGGCGCTTCGCGGCGCCGGAGGAGTCGCGCAGCATCCGGAGGAACCAGGGCGTACCGCCGAGAGTGTCGCTCAGTCTGCGGAAGGCGAGGAGCCCGTAGTCGGGGTCGGGACCGTCGGCGAACCACTGGAGCATCACCGGCACGAGGTGGCGCTGGATGCTCGCACGCCGCGACACTCCCGAGGTCATCGCGGCGATGTGGCCGAGCGCACCGCGGGCGTCGGTGAAGCCGATGGCGGCCAGCCGCGCCTCCGCCTGCCCGGTCGAGAGCTCCGCACCCCCGTCCGAGAGGGCGGCGACGGCCGAGAGCAGCGGACGGTAGAAGAGGCGCTCGTGCAGGCCGCGCACGCGGTGCTTGATGCCGTTCCAGACGGCCAGGAGCTCCTCGGCGCTGCGAGCGAGGCCACTCGAGCGGGCGAGGGTGCGGAGCTCGTGCTCGTCGCGCGGCATCAGGTGGGTGCGCCGCAGCCGCCGCAGCTGGAGGCGGTGCTCGAGGAGCCGAAGCGCGCGATAGTCCTTCGCGAACTCGTCCGCCGCCGCTCGGCCGATGTAGCCCCGGTCGGCGAGCGCTCCCAGGGCGAGCAGCGTACCCGGCATGTGGATCTCGTCGTCGGTCTGTCCGTGCACGAGCTGCAGGAGCTGCACCGTGAACTCGATGTCGCGCAGCCCGCCGGGGCCGAGCTTGATCTGGTAGTGCACGTCGTTCTGCGGGATGTTCTCAGTGACGCGCTCGCGCATCCGCTGGACCGACTCGACGAAGTTCTCGCGGGACGCGCTCGACCAGACCTTGGGGGCGACAGCGTCGACGTAGGCGCGGCCGAGCTCGGCATCGCCGGCCAGCGGTCGCGCCTTCAGCAGCGCCTGGAACTCCCAGCTCTTGGCCCAGCGGTCGTAGTAGGTGATGTGGGACTCGAGGGTGCGCACGAGCGCTCCCTGCTTGCCCTCGGGGCGGAGGTTCGGGTCGACCTCCCACAGCTCGGGCTCGAGCGCGAGGGCGGAGGTGCCGCGCATCAGGAGCACCGCCATCCGGGTCGCGATGTCGATCGCCCGGGCGTTCGACAGCTCGCGCTCCGGGTCGCCCTCGGCGACGAAGATGACGTCGACGTCGGAGACGTAGTTCAACTCGGACGCCCCGGCCTTGCCCATCCCGATGACGGCGAAGCGCGTGGCCTCGACCTCGGCGCGGGAGAACCTCCCGGGGCCGGCGCCCTCGACGAGGTCGGCGCGCGCCACGGCGAGCGACGCCTCCAGCGCCGCTCCGGCGAGGTCGGCCAGGGTGCGGCTGACGCGGTCGATCGCGGCGGCCGGGTCGGCCTGGCTCAGGTCGTGGACGACGATCCGGGTCAGGAGGCGGCGGTACCGGATGCGCAGGGCGGTCCAGCCCTCCTCCTCCCGCAGAGTGGCGAAACCGTCGACAGCACCCACGGAGTCGAGGAGATCGCGCCGGAGTGCGGCTCGCCCGGGAAGCGTGAGGACGGGGTCGCTGAACCCTGCCAACTCGGCGGGGCGGCGCTGGAGGAAGTCGGCGAGCCCTGAGGACGCCCCGAGCACCAGCAGGAGCCGGGTCAGGGCCTCGTCGTCGTCGAGGATCGCACTGAGGTGCTGCCGATGGCTCCGGAGCAGGTCGATCAGCGCACGGAGCGCGGCATCCGGATCCGCCACCCTCGCGAACGCGGGGTCGATCGAGTCGAGCGAGCGGTCCGCGAGCTGCTCCGCCTCGGCGAGGCGCGCCCCGGTCTCACCGAGCTCGGCGAATCCGAGGCGCGCGAAGTCGCTGAGAGTGCGTTCGCGAGCCATGGGGAGAAGGGGTCAGAGCATCTCGAGGTTGCTGCGCAGCTCGTACGGCGTCACCTGCGCGCGGTACTCGGCCCAGTCCTTGCGCTTGTTGAGCAGCACGAAGTTGAACACCTGCTCACCGAGCGTCTCGGCGACGAGCTCCGACTCCTCCATCAGCGAGATGGCGCGGTCGAGGCTGGCCGGGAGCGGGCTGTAGCCGAGGGCGCGACGCTCCGCGTCCGACAGCGACCAGACGTTGTCCTCGGCCTCGGCCGGGAGCTCGTAGCCCTCCTCGATGCCCTTGAGGCCGGCGGCGAGGAGCAGCGAGTAGGCGAGGTAGGGGTTCGCCGCCGAGTCGAGCGCGCGGTATTCGATACGGGAGGACTGACCCTTGTTGGGCTTGTAGAGCGGCACGCGCACGAGCGCCGAGCGGTTGTTGTGACCCCACGAGACGTAGCTGGGCGCTTCGTCGCCTCCCCAGAGGCGCTTGTAGGAGTTGACGAACTGGTTCGTCACGGCGGTGATCTCGGGGGCGTGCTTGAGCAGGCCCGCGATGAACTGGCGGCCGAGCTTGGACAGCTGGTACTGCGCTCCCTGCTCGTAGAAGACGTTGACATCGCCCTCGAAGAGCGAGAGGTGCGTGTGCATTCCCGAGCCCGGGTGGCCGGAGAGCGGCTTGGGCATGAAGGTCGCGTAGACGCCCTGCTCGATCGCCACCTCCTTGATGACCGTGCGGAAGGTCATGATGTTGTCGGCCGTGGTGAGAGCGTCGGCGTAGCGCAGGTCGATCTCGTTCTGACCGGGGCCCGCCTCGTGGTGGCTGAACTCGACCGAGATTCCGAGATCCTCGAGCATCCGGACCGAACGGCGACGGAAGTCGTGGGCCGTGCCGCCGGGGACGTTGTCGAAGTAGCCGGCGGAGTCGACGGGCTCGGGACCCTCGGCGCCGAAAGTCGACGACTTGAGCAGGTAGAACTCGATCTCGGGATGCGTGTAGAAGGTGAACCCGCGCTCGGCGGCCTTCGCGAGCGTGCGCTTGAGCACGTTGCGCGGATCCGCGACGGCGGGCTGCCCGTCGGGCGTCGTGATGTCGCAGAACATCCGCGCGGTCGGGTCGATCTCGCCACGCCACGGGAGGATCTGGAAGGTCGACGGATCCGGGTGTGCCAGGACGTCGGCCTCGAAGGAGCGGGTGAGCCCCTCGATCGCGGAGCCGTCGAAGCCGAGACCCTCGGCGAACGCCCCCTCGACCTCGGCCGGTGCGATGGCGACCGACTTGAGAGTGCCGACGACGTCGGTGAACCAGAGGCGAACGAATTTGATCCCTCGCTCTTCGATCGTGCGAAGAACGAAGTCCCGTTGCTTGTCCATCAAGGCCCTTCCTGTTTCGCCTCTAAGGCTAGTGGCTCCACGCCGGGTGCGGCGGTGGGCTCCCCGGCCCGCAGTGCGACGCGCGCCTAGACTGGCGCCTATGTCAGCGCAGCCCGTGAAACGCGTTCGAACCCGCCACTTCCAGAATGCGAAGGAGTCGGGGGTGCGGATCACCGGCCTGACGAGCTACGACCAGCTGACCGCCCGCATCTTCGACGAGGCGGGAATCGACTTCCTCCTCGTGGGCGACTCCGCCGGGAACAACGTGCTCGGCTACGACACGACGCTGCCCGTCACCGTCGACGAGCTCATCCCGTTCGCGCGTGCTGTCGCGGGGGCCGTGGAGCGCGCGTTCGTCGTCGCGGACATGCCGTTCGGCTCGTACGAGTCGGGCCCCGACGACGCGCTCCACACCGCGTTCCGCTTCATGAAGGAGACGCACGCGCACGCCGTGAAGCTGGAAGGCGGTGTCCGCTCGGCCGAGCAGATCCGGCGGATCGTCGATGCCGGGATCCCCGTCATGGCGCACATCGGCTTCACGCCGCAGAGCGAGCACGGCCTCGGCGGTCACATCGTGCAGGGCCGCGGAGAGGGACTCGAGCAGCTCCTCGCCGACGCGCGTGCCGTGCAGGAGGCGGGGGCCTTCGCCGTCGTCCTCGAGATGGTCCCGAGCGACGCCGCCCGCCAGGTGACCGAGGAGCTGCGCATCCCGACGATCGGAGTCGGTGCCGGTCCGCACGTCGACGGGCAGCTGCTCGTGTGGACCGACTTCGCCGGATTCACGACGGGCCGCGTCCCCCGCTTCGTCAAGCAGTACGCCGACCTCCGAGGGGTGCTGACCGGAGCGGTCACCGCCTACCGCGACGACGTCGAGTCGGGCGCCTACCCGGCACCCGAGCACAGCTACGAGTAGTCAGCGGTCCTCCGCCGCGTCCTCCTCAGCCCACTTCCGGCTGTTCTCGTGCAGCTTCTCGAGCGCGTGCTCGGCCTCCTGCTGAGACGAGAAGGGGCCGACGCGGTCGACGGAGGGGGACACGAATCCCTGCTCCACCGCCCCGGACTTGAGGTTGTACCACCAGGAGTTCGCGTCACCGTCAGACATGCGCCCGATCATACGCCGAGGTGTCGGGGCCGGTCCCGCCCCCGTTCCCCGCGGTGTCGCTTCGCTAGCATGACCGGTATGACTGCTGCGACGACCGCCATCGGAATCGACATCGGGGGGACCGGCATCAAGGGGGCGCTCGTCGACCTCGCGGAGGGGAAGCTCCTGAGCGACCGGATGAAGGTCGCGACGCCCGAAGGCGGGCGGCCCGAGGACATCGTCGACACGGTGCAGCAGATCCTCGCGATGATCCCGGACGCCGCCCCCGGCACCCCTGTCGGCATCTGCTTCCCGGCGGCCGTGGTCCACGGCCGGACGATGTCGGCGGCGAACGTCTCGGACGAGTGGATCGGCCTCGAGGCCGAGAAGCTGTTCGAGGACGCGATCGGCCGGGACATCTTCTTCGTCAACGACGCCGACGCCGCGGGGTATGCGGAGTCGCAGTTCGGGGCCGCGAAGGACAAGAAGGGCCTGGTCCTGATGACCACCCTCGGCACCGGCATCGGCACCGCGCAGATCTACGACGGCGTCCTGATCCCGAACGCCGAGCTCGGCCACCTCGAGATCCACGGCGGCGACTACGAGAAGAAGGCGTCGTTCGCGGCGAAGGAGCGCGAGGACCTCGACTACAAGCACTGGGCGAAGCGCCTGCAGCGCTACTACTCGCACCTCGAGGCCCTGCTCTGGCCCGACCTGATCATCGTGGGCGGAGGCGTCTCGAAGCACCACGAGGAGTTCCTGCCCCTCCTCGACCTGCGCACCCCCATCGTGCCCGCCGTTCTCCGCAACAACGCCGGCATCCTCGGCGCCGCCGCCCTCGCCGGAGGCGGCGTGCGGAGGTAGAGGTCCTCCCGCGGCGGTCGGGGACCGCCGCGGTGTGAGCACCCGGCCGGCCCCGAAGGCCGCAGAAGCCCGCTGCGCTAACGCGCAACGGGCTTCAGTGGGCGAAGGGGCCGGCTGATACGCCGGGTTCTGTTCACGCCGCGCCTCTCGGCGGGCGCTGGACGGCCATCTCTCTCGGAGTCACGTTGCCGTGACCCTCCAGCGGTCTACCCGAGGACCCGACGAGCAGCCGCATCGTCCTCTGTCTGACCTTGCTCCGGGCGAGGTTTACCGAGCGAGCCGGATCACTCCGGCCCCTGGTGGTCTCTTACACCACCGTTTCACCCTTACCGCGGGCCGGAGCCCGTGGCGGTCTGCTTTCTGTGGCACTGTCTCGCGGGTCACCCCGGGTGGGTGTTACCCACCGCCCTGCTCTGCGGAGCCCGGACGTTCCTCGGCGCCGGGGCTCTCGCCCCGGCGACGCGACCGTCTTGCCGGCCCGTTCGCGAACCCAGTGTACGGCTCCGGTCAGGCGAGGGTCGACTCGTCGCCGCGGACGAGGATGCACTGGCTGTCGGGGCACAGCACGACGTCGTCGGGAGCAGAGGCACGGATCCAGGACAGGTCGGACTCGGTGAGGGCGACTCCGCTCCCCTCCGACACCTTGCCGCGGAGCAGGGCAGCGCCGATTCCGTAGCGGGCACGCTGCTTCTCGTAGAGCTCCACCAGATCCTCGGGAATGGTCGCGACGACGGAGGCGCGGTCGCGGGCGAGCGCCTCCTGCTTGTCGGCGAGCTTCGCCGCCTGCGCGTCGCGCTCCTCGGCGAGGGTCTCCAGGGCGGCGACGACCTCGTCGCGCTCGGCCTGGGCGGCGGCGACCTCGGCCTCGATGCCCTCGATGCGCTCCATCAGGGTGAGCTCGATGTCCTCGAGGTCTCCGCGGCGCTTGACCAGCGACGTGATCTCGCCCTCGAGCGCGGCGATGTCCTTGGTCGACGAGGCGGTCTGCAGGCGTTCGCGGTCGCGCGCGAGTCGCTTCTCGACGACCGTGACGTCGGACTCGATGCGGCCGAGCTCGGTGCGGACGTCCTCGACACGTCCCACCCGCTCGGCGAGGCTCCGGCGGGTCTGCGCGTCGCGGGCCTGCATCGCCTGGATCTTCGCGATCTGCGGGAGGGTCGCGATGGCGTGGCGCAGCTGGGCACCTCGCGTGTCGAGACTCTGCAGGGTCAAGAGCTCGCGCTGGTCTGCGGGGCTGGCTTTCACGTCGCGGTCCTCGTTCCCGGCACGGAGGGTGGCGTGCCGCATCCATTCTCCCGTGCCTGCCGCCGGCTAGTGGACGATCGCGAAATCCCAGGGGTCGGTACGGGTCTCACTGACCGTGACGGAGACGGTGGGCAGGGCCTCGCGCAGTGCCGCGGCGGCGACATCGAGCCAGAGCCACTCGCTCGCCCAGTGCGAGACGTCGATGAGGGCCGGGCCCGTACCGTGCAGGGCCTTCTCCCGCGCCTCCGATGCGGGGTGGTGCCGCAGGTCGGCGGTCACGTAGACGTCGCTGGTCCTGACGGCTGTCTCGTCGAGGAGCGAATCGCCCGCGCCTCCGCAGAGCGAGACGCGGCGGACGGCAGCGTCGTAGCCCCCGGCGACCCGCACTCCCCCAGCAGTGGCGGGCAGCAGCTCGGCGACGGCCCGGGCGAGGCGGCCCAGGGTCACCTCCTCGGGGAGGTCGCCGACACGCCCGAGGCCGACGGACGGGTCGGCTCCGGGGACGATCGGGGTGGTGCCGGTGAGCCCGAGCCGGGTCGCGATGACGTCGGAGACGCCGTCGGCGACGATGTCGGCGTTCGTGTGGGCCGAGACGAGGGCGCAGCCGCCCCGGATGAGATCGGCGAGGAGGCGTCCTTTGTAGCCGTCCTCTGCGATCGACGTGACCCCGCGCAGCAGGAGGGGGTGGTGGGCGACGAGGAGCTGGTACCCGCCGCCGACCGCCTCGGCGACGGTGTCGGAGACCACATCGACCGTGAGCAGGATCCGCTCGACGGGGGCGTCGGGGTCACCGGTCACGAGGCCGGGTGCATCCCACCCCTCCGCAGCCTCCTCCGGCCAGAGTCGGTCGATGACAGCGTGGACGTCGCGCAGGCTGGGCATGACTCCAGGGTAGAGCCGGCGGTCAGTGCGCGTGATCCGACTCGACGTCACGGATCTCGGCGTCGGCGGCGGACGCGTCCTCGTCGAGGTCTGCCGCGAGGTAGTCGTCGGATTCCGGAAGGCGGACGGTGATGCCGCCGTACTGCTCGACGGCCAGCTCGCCGTGCAACCCGGAGGCGGCCAGCACATGGCCGCCGACGCCTCCTGTCACGTCGACGAAGTGCATGTGCAGACCTGCGACGCTGATGCCCTGGAACGGCCGCGGCCCGATGAAGCCGACCAGCGTGCCCTCGACTCCGCTCAGGTGGATCTCGCGCTGGTCGTGCATCGCGTCGGCGAGCCGGAGGTACGGCTTGATCTGCGCGATCGGCTGGCGGAGCGTCAGCCGGCCGAAGCGGCCGCGGACACGCACGCCGACGAAGACGTTGGGGCTCGGCACGACGCGCCTCACGGCTCCGAGGAGCTCGTCGAGAGAGTCGACGCTCTCGAGCACCTCGGAGGACCCGGGGGTGAATCGTGCGATCTCGGCGAAGGCGATGGTGTCCTCCGGCTCGAGGACTGTGACGGACCCGTCACCCCGGAAGAGGCGGTGCACGCCGTCGAGCACCACGAGCTCGCCGTCCATGTGGTCGCCGCAGCCGAGGCCGAAATCGCCGGCGCTGTCGGCCTCGGCCCGCGAGACGACTCCGTCGAAGAGGCCGGCCAGCAGTGCGTCGACGATGGAGAACTGGGTGATGAGGCCGCGCGGCGCGGTCGGGGTCGGCATGTAGCCAGTCTGGCGCAGGGAGCGGTGCCGGCAGTGGCCCCACTTCGGCTCCTGCCGCACCATGCAGCCGTTAACGACGGAAGCCGCCCTGAGGCGGCTTCCGTCGTGCGGTGGATCCGAGGGGATTCGAACCCCTGACCCCCTGCATGCCATGCAGGTGCGCTACCAGCTGCGCCACGGACCCTTGGTGCGCTTCTCGAACTGGAGACCCGAGCCTCTCGGCTCGCTCCTCCGCCCGGCGGAAGCAACTCGAATAAACTACAACACGATCTGCGTGAGGAGAAATCGAGCGGCGTCGCCGGGCGTGTTCGTCAGTTCGAGGCGGCCGCGGAGTCGACAGCCACAGCGCTGTCGACGCTCGTGCCGGCGATACTGAACGGGACGGTCGGGCAGTCCTTCCAGAGGCGCTCGAGCGAGTAGTACATGCGGTCCTCCTCGTGGAAGACGTGCACGACGAGGTCGCCGAAGTCGAGGAGGATCCAGCGGCCCTCGGCGCGTCCCTCGCGGCGCAGGAGCTTCGCCCCGGAGTCGTTCAGGCGGTCCTCGACCTCGTTGGCGATCGCGACGACGTTGCGCTCGGAGCGCCCCGTGACGAGGAAGAAGATGTCGACCAGAGGGAGCGGACCCGACACGTCGAGCGCGACCAGATCCTCCCCGCCCTTGGAGTCGGCGGCAGTGGCCGCGAGCTGGAGCAGTGCGCGGGCGGAATCGGTCGCAGTCATGAAGCCTTCAGTGTCGATGGTGGATCAGAAGATGTTGAGGACGAAGCCGCCGATGAACAGCGCTATCGAGGCCACGAGGAGGACCGCCGCCGTGATGGCGAGGACGACGGGAGTGCTGATGCCGGTCCGCTTCTGCGGCGCGATCATTGCGGTACCCGCGGCGTGGGTCGAGACCGCGCTCGACGCGCGCACCGGCTCCGATTCGGAGGCGGGCTGCTCACGGTCGATGCGATCGACGTAGCGGTCGACGTCCGGGGAGTCGTAGAGGTTGGGATGCTGGCCCGTCGAGCCGAGGCTGCGCGGGAGGTCGAAGGATCCGGTGACCAGGACCTCACCGGTGTCGACCTTGGTGTCGCCGGACGTCGGCAGGATCAGCGCGTTCGTCGTGGTGACCGCTCCGGTCGAGGCGACGCCGCTGGCGATGAGGGAGTCGAACGAGGCGTCGACCTCCTCCTTCGACTTGCTGTCGAGCTCGTCGGTGATGGCGAGGTGCTCGATCGGCGGGTGGAAGCTGCCGGTGATCTCGGTCGCCTTCTCGTCGGCGATGTCGAGGGAGCCGCCGACCGTGGCGAACAGGGCGGTGTTCAACTTGGGCTGCTCGGCGACCGCGAACTCGCCGCTGGTCCCAGAGGAGGGCAGCGCGGCGGCACGGTCGAGCGCACCCTCCACGTCCGACTTCTCGTCGTGGGTCGGCTCGTTCGCGGCGGGCGGCTCCTCTACCCCGGCGGCAAGCGTCTCGTTCTCGGCAGCGGGCGGCGCGGGATCATCGACCGGCGTCGCGGCGACCTGCTCGGCCTGCTGCTTCGCCAGGAGAGCACGCAGCTCGCGACGGGTGAGCGGACGCTCTCCGTCGGGAGTGACGATGTCGATCGAGGAGGTGCGCAGCTCGGGCTCGCCCGCCGGAGTCGGTTCGACGGCCGTCACGCGGATGGTCTGCGTCGGCGTCAGGATCGGCATCTCGCCGGCCGCCGTCGTGGAGGCCGTCGCGGCTCGTCGGGAAGTGGTCGGCACGGCGGCGGGGGCGGCACCGGCCTCGCGTCGCTCGCGCTCGCGGATCTCGCGCCGGGTGAGCGGCGTCTCCTCGGGCTGAACTGTCATGACGTACTCCGATACAGGTGGTGCTTCGAGATGTACTGGACGACACCATCGGGAACCAGATACCAGACCGGATCACCCCGGTTCACGCGGCTCCGACAATCCGTCGAGGAAATCGCTAGCGCCGGAATTTCCAACAAGGATACGTCCTGGGCCGGTAAACCCGAAACGTTCAGCACGTGGCCCGGGCGGCTGACGGCGACGAAGTGGGCCAGTTCCCACAGCTCGTCGTAGTCCTTCCAGCTCAGGATCTGCGCCACGGCGTCGGCTCCCGTGATGAAGAACAGCTCGGCGTCCGGATGCGCGAGGTGGATGTCGCGCAGGGTGTCGATCGTGTACGTGGTGCCGATCCGGTCGACATCGACACGGCTCACGGTGAAGCGCGGATTCGACGCGGTCGCGATGACCGTCATCAGGTAGCGGTGCTCGGCCGAGGTCACCGTCTTCTTGTGCCACGGCTGACCTGTCGGCACGAAGACGACCTCGTCGAGGTCGAAGGACTGCGCCACCTCGGAGGCGGCGACCAGGTGGCCGTGGTGGATCGGGTCGAACGTGCCGCCCATCACGCCGATGCGGGGACGCCGCGGGTCTCCGCTGACGGCGGACGTCACGATGGTGGCGCCTCCGGACTAGTGGCCGTGGCCGTGCTGATCGTGCGAGGCACCCGCGGTCTTGTGCGAGTGGCGGTTCGCGACGTCGCGGTAGCTCCAGGTGACGAAGCCGAGCGCCGTGAAGGCGACAGCGGCGATCAGCCCGAAGACGATGGCCGGGAACGGCAGCTCGACGTGCGTCGAGGCCTCTGCGAGAACGGTCGTCGCCAGGGACATGAGGTGCTCCTTGAAGGTCGGGATGCCCCGAGGGGCTCCGTCGAGTCTAGTCGGACGCTAGGCGCGGACCTGCCCGGCGCCGCGCAGGAGCCACTTCGTGCTCGTCAGCTCGGGCAGGCCCATCGGGCCGCGCGCGTGCAGCTTCTGCGTCGAGATGCCGACCTCGGCGCCGAAGCCGAACTCGCCTCCGTCGGTGAAGCGCGTCGAGGCGTTCACCATCACGACGGCGGAGTCGACCTCGGCGAGGAAGCGCTCGGCGTTCCGGAGGTCGTTGGTGACGATGGACTCGGTGTGGTGGGTGGAGTAGCGCGCGATGTGCTCCATCGCCGCGTCGAGGTCGTCGACCACGGCGACCGCGATGTCGAGCGAGTAGTACTCGGCCGACCAGTCCTCCTCCGTGGCCTCGACGCCGTCGGGGAAGATCGCGCGGACGCGCTCGTCGCCGTGAACGGTCACGCCTGCGCGAGCGAGGCGGCCGAGGACGGGCGGCAGCAGACGCTCGGCGGCGTCGCGGTGCACGAGGAGGGTCTCGAGTGCGTTGCAGGTGCTCGGGCGCTGCGTCTTGGCGTTGTGCACGATGTCGACGGACCACTGCTCATCGGCGGTCGCGTCGAGGAAGACGTGGACGACTCCCGCGCCGGTCTCGATCACGGGCACGGTCGACTCCGTCACCACCGACTCGATCAGGCCGGCGCTCCCCCGCGGGACCAGGACGTCGACGAAGCCACGCGCCCGCATCAGCGCCTTCGCACCCTCGCGGCCGTGGTCGTCGACCGTCTGGACGAGCTCTGCCGGCAGTCCGACCGAGGCGACGGCCTCCTGGAGGAGCTCGACGAGGATCCGGTTGGTGTTCTCGGCCGCACTGCCGCCGCGGAGGATCACGGCGTTGCCGCTCTTGAGCGCGAGCGCGGCGATGTCGATGGTGACATTGGGACGGGCCTCGTAGATCGCTCCGACGACGCCGAAGGGCACCCTGACCTGCGTCAGCGAGGCGCCGTTGGGGAGGTTCGACCCGCGGACGGTCTGCCCGACGGGGTCGACCAGCCCGGCGACCGCGACGACGGCGTCGGCGAGCGAGCCGAGGCGGGCCTCATCGAGGCGGAGCCTGTCCTGCAGTCCGGCGCTCATGCCGTTCTCACGGCCGTTGGCGAGGTCGAGCTCGTTCGCGGGGACGATGCGCTCCGCGCCGGCGCGGACCGCCTCGGCGATCGCGAGCAGGGCGCGGTTCTTGAGGTCGGTGGTGGCGCTGCGGAGGGAGCGGGAGGCCGTCCGGGAGGCGGTGAAGCGCTCCGTGAGGGCGGCGCTGCGATCGAGGGTCGTCTGCGGCATCCGGCCAGTGTATTCGCTGGCGCGAGGCCGACAGCCGGCTCCTGCGACGGCGCAGGAGCCCGCTCGGTCAGTCCTCCGAGGGGTCGCCCTCATCGGCGACGCGCCAGACGCCACCCTGGCGCTCGCGGTCCAGCTCGGCGCGGGCGGCCGCCTTGGCGTCCATCCGCTCGAAGTAGTCCTCGCGGCGCTCGTTGCGCGTCTTGCGCTGGTTCTCGTCGAGGCGCAGGTCCGTCCCGCGCGGGGCCGTGATCAACTCCGCGGTCGAGGTGAGCGTCGGCTCCCAGTCGAACACGACTCCGTCGCCCCGGCCGATGACCACGGTCGAGCCGGCGACCGCGCCTGCCGAGAAGAGCCCGTTCTCGACACCGAGCTTGGCGAGGCGATCGGCGAGGAACCCGACCGCCTCATCGTTGGTGAAGTCGGTCTGGGCGACCCAGCGCACCGGCTTGGTGCCGAGGACGCGGTAGATGTTGCCGTAGGAACCGCCCTCGACGCGGATCTCGAAGTCCTTCTCGTCGACGGCGCGCGGACGGATGGTGATCCGCTCGACCTTGGGCACCGCGGCGAGCTCGAGGCGGTGCTGCTCGACGATCTCGCCGAGCGCGAAGGTCAGCTGGCGCAGACCTGCGTGGCTGACGGCGGAGATCTCGAACACGCGGTAGCCGCGGCCCTCGAGATCGGCGCGGACGAAGTCGGCGAGCTCCTTCGCTTCCGGGACGTCGACCTTGTTGAGTGCGATGAGCTGCGGACGCTCGACCAGGGGCACCTGGCCGTCACCGACGGGGTACGCGGCGAGCTCGCCGAGGATGATGTCGAGATCGGTCAGCGGGTCGCGACCGGGCTCGAGAGTGGCGCAGTCGAGCACATGCACGAGCGCGGTGCAGCGCTCGACGTGGCGGAGGAACTCGAGGCCGAGCCCCTTGCCCTCGCTCGCACCCTCGATGAGTCCGGGGACGTCGGCGACCGTGTAGCGCGACTCCCCCGCCTGGACCACGCCGAGGTTGGGGGCGAGCGTCGTGAAGGGGTAGTCGGCGATCTTCGGCTTCGCGGCCGAGATGGCGGCGACGAGGCTCGACTTGCCGGCGGAGGGGAAGCCCACCAGGGCGACGTCGGCGACCGTCTTCAGCTCGAGGACGACATCGCCCTCCCAGCCGGGGGTGCCGAGCAGTGCGAAGCCCGGCGCCTTGCGCTTGGTGGTCGCGAGCGACGCGTTGCCCAGCCCGCCCTGGCCTCCCGGCGCGATGACGTAGCGGAGCCCGGGCTCGTCCATGTCGATGAGCTCGTCGCCGTCGGGCGACTTGACGACGGTGCCGAGGGGGACGGCCAGCTCGAGGAGCTCCCCGTTGGCCCCGGCTCGGTGGTCGCCCATGCCGGGCCCGCCGTTGTCGGAGGAGCGGTGCGGGTGGCGGTGGTAGGCGAGGAGCGTGGTGGTCTGCGGGTCGGCGACGAGGACGATGTCGCCTCCGTGACCGCCGTTGCCGCCGTCGGGACCTGCCAGGGGCTTGAACTTCTCGCGACGGACGGAGACGCAGCCGTTCCCGCCGTGGCCGGCACGCAGGTGCAGCGTGACGTTGTCGACGAAGGTGACCATGGGTGAGATTTCCGTCCGATGTGTGGTGGGGGCGCCGGAGTGCCGGAGCCCGGTGTGCAGGTCGGCTGCAACGCGCAAGGGGCGAGCCGAAGCCCGCCCCTTGCATCCTGTGCCTGTTCGGCCGAGGAGGTGTGTCTCTGAGGCCTGGGCCTCGGGCTAGAAGCTCAGAGTGCCGCCGCCACGATGTTGACGACCTTGCGGCCGCCCTTGGTGCCGAACTCGACCGCGCCGGCCGAGAGGGCGAACAGGGTGTCGTCGCCACCGCGTCCGACGTTCGCGCCGGGGTGGAAGTGGGTGCCGCGCTGGCGGACGATGATCTCGCCCGCGTTGACGACCTGACCGCCGAAGCGCTTCACGCCGAGACGCTGCGCGTTCGAGTCGCGCCCGTTGCGAGTGGAGCTCGCGCCCTTCTTGTGTGCCATTTCTCATCTCCTCGAGACCGGGGGGCCGCAGCCCCGTGCTGGAAACCCGCGGACGATGGCTCGCACCGCGGGACAGCTGATGTGCTGACGGGCTGGATCAGCCCGACGGCAGGGTTACTTGATGCCCGTGACCTTGACGCGCGTGAGGTCCTGACGGTGCCCCTGACGCTTCTTGTAGCCGGTCTTGTTCTTGAACTTCTGGATGATGATCTTCGGGCCGCGGAGATCCTCGAGCACCTCGGCCGTGACCGACACACCCGCGAGGATGGCGGCGTCCGAGGTGATCGACTCTCCGTCGACGAGGAGCACGGCGGGAAGCTGGACGGTGCTGCCCTTGCCGGCCTTGATGCGGTCCATCGTCACGATGGTGCCGATCTCGACCTTCTCCTGCCGACCGCCGGCGCGCACAACTGCGTAAACCACTTCTCGTACCTGTTTCTCGTCTGGACGGAGCGAAGGCGCCATCCGGGGCTTGTAGGGACGGGGCGGAGCCCCGATCTTCCGGTTCCCGCCTCACACGACGCGGGGGAACCGGCACCGCGGCTCACCCTCCCAGAGGAGGCGAGCGACAGCGGAAATCTGCGTGAGCACATGGATCGCGCCACACCAACGGTCAAGAGTACGGGATGCGGGGCCACCGGTCAAACGGATCCGGGAGTTCCACCGTCCTGCACTGACGACTCCGCCACGATAGTCGAGGACCGGCCGCCGACGGCTGCGGCGCGCCGCCTACGATCGAGGGATGGCGATCCTCCTCGACGTGGCGCGCTGGCCGGCGCACGGCACGCTCTGGGCCCACCTCGTCAGCGACACCTCCCTGGAGGAGCTGCACGCGTTCGCGCGTCGCGTCGGGCTGCCGGAACGCGGCTTCGACCTCGACCACTACGACGTCCCGGAGGAGCGGCGCGCGGAGCTGCTCGCGGCGGGCGCGGTCGCGGTCAGTGCCCGCGAGCTCGTGGAGCGCCTCCGGGACAGCGGACTGCGCGTGAAGGGCCGCGACCGCGAGACCGAGAGGGCCCGGCGCCGGCTCTCGCCGGGCACCGGGCCCCACTGACCGCTGGGAGCGGCTACTGCTGCTCGGCCCGTCGCGGGGTCTGCTCGGGGATGACGGCGACACCCGTGAGGGCGGCGGTCGTCACGCGGCGGCTCTTCGCGCGGCCCTGACCGGGCTGCTTCGGCGCCGGAAGCGCGTCGAGGACGGAGTCGAGCAGGTGCTCGGCGACCTCGCTGCGGACGCGTCGCTCGGCCGCCGGCGGGGCGGGCGGGATCGGGATGTCCAGGATCGGCACGGCGGGTGCGGCCTCGACGGGCGCCGGGGCGCTCGCCTCCTCGACGGGCGCGTCGACCGTCTCGGGGCGCGGCTCGCGGTCGCGACCGCGACGGCGGCGCTCCCCACGCGCGGGGCGCTCGCTCCGGCGGGAGGTCTCGGCGGGCGCCTGCTCCTCGGTGACGGCCTCGGGGGTCTCGGTGCGTGCCGACTCCTCGGCCGCCTCGTCGACGAGCGCGACGGCCTCCTCGGCGGCCTGACGGACCGCCGGCGGGTGGATCGTGCTCGCAGCGATCTGCGCGAGCGCGTTCTTGGCGTCGTCGGTGATGGCGTGGGTGCTGACGGCCTTGGACGCAGAGCCGTTCTGACCGTTGCCGTTCTGCTGGTTCGAGCGCCTCGACGGCGCCTGGTCCCCACCCGATCCGCCGCGGCGGCGCTCCTGCTGGGGAGGCAGGGTCGAGCGGTGCTTGAGGACGGGGTCGTGGTGCACGATGACCCCGCGGCCGGCGCAGACCTCGCAGTTCTCGCTGAAGGTCTCGAGCAGACCCAGACCGAGCTTCTTGCGGGTCATCTGCACGAGTCCGAGCGAGGTGACCTCGGCCACCTGGTGCTTGGTGCGGTCGCGGCTGAGGCACTCGACGAGACGGCGCAGCACGAGATCGCGGTTGGACTCGAGGACCATGTCGATGAAGTCGACGACGATGATGCCGCCGATGTCGCGCAGGCGCAGCTGACGGACGATCTCCTCGGCCGCCTCGAGGTTGTTCTTGGTCACCGTCTCCTCGAGGTTGCCGCCGGAGCCGACGAACTTGCCCGTGTTGACGTCGACGACGGTCATCGCCTCGGTGCGGTCGATGACGAGCGAACCGCCGCTGGGCAGCCAGACCTTGCGCTCGAGCGCCTTCTCGATCTGCTCGGTGATCCGGAACGCGTCGAACGCGTCCTCGTCTCCCGAGTAGACCTCGACACGCTCGAGGAGGTCGGGGGCGACCTGGCTGAGGTAAAGCTCGATGGTCTCGCGGGCGTCGTCGCCGGCGATCACCATCTTCTCGAAGTCCTCGTTGAAGACGTCGCGCACGATCTTGATCAGGAGGTCGGGCTCGCTGTGCAGCAGGGCGGGCGCCGTGCCCGTCGCGGCCTTCTCGCTCAGGGCGGTCCACTGCGCCGTGAGGCGCTCGACGTCGACCGTCAACTGCTCCTCGGTCGCACCCTCGGCCGCCGTGCGCACGATGACGCCGACGTTCTCGGGGAGGACCTCCTTGAGGATCTTCTTCAGGCGCGCCCGCTCCGTGTCGGGGAGCTTGCGGGAGATGCCGTTCATCGAGCCGTTGGGCACGTAGACGAGGTAGCGGCCCGGGAGCGAGATCTGGCTGGTGAGGCGGGCGCCCTTGTGACCGATCGGGTCCTTCGTGACCTGGACGAGGACGCGGTCGCCGGGCTTGAGCGCGAGCTCGATGCGACGCGGGCCGCCGGCGTTGTTCGCGGCGTCCCAGTCGACCTCTCCGGAGTAGAGGACGGCGTTGCGGCCGCGGCCGATGTCGACGAACGCGGCCTCCATGCTGGGGAGGACGTTCTGCACACGGCCGAGGTAGACGTTGCCGATCAGCGACGCCTCCTGCGAGCGGGCGACGTAGTGCTCGGCGAGGACGCCGTCCTCGAGCACGCCGATGCGGATGCTCTCCTGCTGCGAGCGGACGACCATCACGCGGTCGACCGCTTCGCGGCGGGCGAGGAACTCGGACTCGGTGACGACGGTGCGGCGGCGACCCGCGTCGCGACCGTCGCGCCGGCGCTGCTTCTTGGCCTCGAGGCGCGTGGACCCCTTGATGCGCTGCGGCTCGGTGATGAGCTCGGGCTCGCGCTGCTCCCGCTGCTCGCGGGGCTGGCGGACGCGGACGACCGTGTTCTCGGGGTCGTCGGAGCCGTTGCGGTCGGTCTCGCCGCTGCGGCGACGCGAACGGCGGCGGACGGAGCCCTGCTCCTCGACCGGAGCCTCGCGCTCCTCGCGGACGCCCAGCGGCGCACCGCGCGGCGGCAGCGGGGTCAGCTCGACGTACGCGGGCAGATCAGGCGCCTGGAAGAGCAGTGACGTGCTCGGGAGCGTCGGACGGGCCGGACGCTCTCCCTCCGTCGTCGGCGTCTGCGGGAGCGCGTTGAAGAACACGGCGCCCGTCGACGACTCCTCGGTGCTCGGCTCCGTCGCCTGCTGCTCGGTCTGGTCGGTCTCGTCGGTATCGATGATCGTTCCCCCTGTCGCTGGCGCGCTCGACTCGGTCCGTCGGGAAGCCCGACGGCCACCGAAGAGGCGGCTGATCTTCCTCACCCCGCTGCGGGGCTCGTCGCGGTCCGGATCGGATCCGCTCGTGCTGTTGTCTTCCACCATTGCTGGTGCACTCCTCGGCCGGGTCGTCCGCCGCGCCTTCTCACCCGGATGCTCTTCTCGTGCGAGCGGACCGCCTGGGGCCCGTCGCGAATCCTTCCGCTCCCCCGGCTCCGTCGCTCACGTGGCGCGGACTCTGGGTGCAGCTTCTCTTCGGAACTGACTATCCGACACGTGCTCCGTGGCGGTGCGACCGTCGGTCGTCTCGCGGTGGAACGTTGATCGGTCGCGTCCATTCGCGGAACGCTGTCGATCTCCTGTGGCCCGGTACTCGCCCGGTAAACCTTCTTCGCGTCGGTGCGGGGTGTTGCCGACCGACGGATCCGATTATCGCACGCATTCTCAGAGGCGCTGATCCGCCCCGTGCCATAATCCCCCGGTGTCCAGCGATCACGCGGTGTCCCGCGCCCCGAGCAGCCGTCGTCCGATCGGTTTCGCGATCCTCCTGATCGTGCTCGGAGCTATCGGCTGGACGGCCGCCTTCGCGCTCACACTCGACAAGTTCACTGCCCTGACCGACCCGACGACGGGCCTCGGCTGCGACTTCAGCCTGCTGGTGCAGTGCAGCGCCAACCTGAACTCGCCGCAGGGCGCGATCTTCGGCTTCCCGAATCCGCTCATCGGAGTCGCGGCGTGGATCGCGCCGATCGTGGTGGGTGCCGGGCTGCTCGCGGGGGCCCGCTTCGACCGATGGTTCTGGGCCGTCTTCAACCTGGGCTTCGTCCTCGCCCTGGGCTTCGTGTGCTGGCTCATCGCGACGAGCGTCTTCGCCCTCGGCACCCTCTGCCCGTGGTGCATGCTCACCTGGGCGGTGGTGATCCCGGCCTTCTGGCTGGTGACGCTGCGCAATCTCCGCGACGGCGTGTTCCCGGTACCGGAGTCGGTGCAGCGGTTCGCGCGCGCCGCCTACGGCTGGATCCCCTTCATCACGCTGATCTGCTACCTGGCGATCGCGGTGCTGGCGCAGTTTCGTCTGAACGTGCTGTCCTACCTCTGAGGCAGAGCCTCAGAGGTAGGACAGCACGTTCAGATCGCGATAATCCGCGATGCCGCAGTCGGCTTCCCGAGGCGGTCGCGGACCGCAGAGCGTCCTGCGAACGACGACGGGAAAGCGCTGAGACGCGCTTTCCCGGATACGCCGCGAGGATGGCCGGCGATCTGCAGGCCGTGAGCCCGGACGCGGCGACCGAGCATCCAAGAGTTGTCGCAATGGGCACACGAGTACGACAACTCTTGGACACTCGATGAGGTGCAACGGCCGGACGCGATCGGCCGTCGACTCAGGTGAGCCTGCAGGGTCAGTGACCAGCTACGAGGCGTATCCAGGAAAGCGCGTCCCAGCGCTTTGCCGTCGCCGCACGCCAGACGCTCTCTGGAGCGCGACCACTTCTGGACGCCGACTGCGGTTTCGCGGATTACCGCGAAACACCGCGGAGCGCGAGCTCGCGCGGCGGTTCGCCGATCAGGCGAACCAGAGCGAGAGCTCGCGCTCCGCGGATTCAGCACTGTCCGAGCCATGAACAAGGTTCTGCTGGACCTTGAGGCCCCAGTCGCGACCGAGGTCGCCGCGGATCGTGCCGGGGGCGGCGGTGGTCGGGTCGGTGGTGCCTGCGAGGGAGCGGAAGCCCTCGATCACGCGGTCGCCCGCGATGCGGAGCGCGACGATGGGGCCGCTCTCCATGAACTCGACGAGGGGCTCGTAGAACGGCTTACCCTCGTGCTCCGCGTAGTGCGCGGCGAGCAGCTCGCGGTCGGCCTCGACGAGCGTGATGTCGACGAGCGAGTAGCCCTTCGCCTCGATGCGGCGGAGGATCTCGCCGGTGAGGTTGCGGGCGACGCCGTCGGGCTTGACGAGGACGAGTGTCTCCTGGATGGCCATGGTTCAGCGGTCTCCTTCGATGGGGTCGGTGGGCCCGGGGGCCGGCGGGCGGCCCTGGGCGTCGAGTCGGGCGCCGGTGACCATGCAGTACGTCCACAGGGCGACGAACGCCGCTCCGATGACGAACATGATCGGGACGATCAGACCCGAGGCCACGATAACGAACTGGAGGGCCCAGCCGATCCGGAACCCCACGGGGCGGTTCAGGAGGCCGAGGGTCGCGATCATCGCGAGGCAGACGACTCCGCCGCCGACCAGCACCACGACGGGGTCGCCGGCTTTGAGGCCGAAGGCGACGAGGGTCGCCAGGAACACGATGACCGTCTCGAAGCCGAGCACGATCGAGCCGAGGCTCTCGCGGACCGTCCTGCTGCGCCGGGGACGCCCGGCTCTCACGCGCCGAGCCAGTTCTCGTCACGGGCGACGGTGATCGTCCGGCCGACGAGGGTGATCGAGCCGGTCACGATGAGCGCGCCCTTGTCGGTGCGCGCAGCGATGACGCGGCCTGCCGTCAGCGCGCCGAGTGGGTCCTCGGCGACGTGGACCGCCTCCGCCGGGAACACGGTCCGGGCGAGGGCGGCGAGCTCGTCGGCCGGGAGCGCCCGATCGCTCGGCGCGGTCGTGACGATCAGCTCGTCGACCACGGGGAGGAGCGCCCGCAGGATCCCCTCCGCGTCCTTCTCGGCGAGCACGCCGACGACGGCCGTCACCCGGTCGAAGTCGAAGTAGCGGCCGAGCGCTGCGGCGAGGGAGGCGGCGCCGTGCGGGTTGTGCGCGGCGTCGACGACGGTGCGCGGCGCGAGCCCGACGAGTTGCAGGCGCCCCGGCGATGTGGCGCCCGCGAAGCCCTCGTCGAGGACGCCGCCGGTGAGCTGCTGCGTGCCTCCGCCGAGGAACGTCTCGACCGCGGCGACCGCGACCGCCGCGTTCTCGGCCTGGTGATCGCCGAAGAACGGCAGGAGGAGCTGCTCGTACGAGGCGGCGAGCCCGCGGACGGACACCAGCTGACCGCCGACGGCGACGGTCGTCGAGGAGATGTCGAACTCGGCGCCCTCGAAGACGATCGTCGACTCGGTGATGGACGCGGCGTCGCGCAGCACCGCCTCCGCCTCGGGGGTCTGCTTGGCCGAGACGACCGAGGCCAGCGGCTTGACGATGCCGGACTTCGTGCGGGCGATCTCCTCGATCGTGGAGCCCAGCCGGTTCATGTGGTCGAGCGCGATCGGCGTGAAGACCGCGACCTGCGCGTCGGCGACGTTGGTCGAGTCCCACTCGCCGCCCATGCCGACCTCGACGACCGCGACATCGATCGGGGCGTCGGCGAACGCCGCGTAGGCCAGGACCGTGATCGCCTCGAAGAACGACAGCGGCGCCTCGCCCTGCTCGGCGAGCTCGGCGTCGGTCATGCGGATGTAGGGCTCGACGTCCTGCCAGTTCGCGACGAGGCCCTCATCCGAGATGGGCTCTCCGTCGATCACGATGCGCTCGTTGAAGCGCTCGAGGTGCGGGCTGGTGAACAGCCCGACGCGCAGTCCGTGGGCGCGCAGCAGGCTCTCGATCATGCGGCTGGTCGAGGTCTTACCGTTCGTGCCCGCGATCTGGATGACCGGGTAGGCCCGCTGCGGGTCGCCGAGGATCTCGACGGCTCGCCGGGTGGGGGCGAGCCGGGGCCGGATGCTCGCCTCGCCGAGGCGCTCGAGCAGGGTCGCGTAGACGGCGTCGGCCGCCTGACGACGGCCCTCGTCGTCGAAGAGATCAGACATCGGCGCCCTCGACCTTCTCGATGCGGATGATGGCGGTTCCCGCCGGGCCGAAGGCGACCGCACCCTCGCCGCCCTCGAGCGCCGTGGTGAGCGGGGCGAAGGCGAAACCGGTCGCGAGGGTCTCCTCGGCGATCGACACGGCATAGGGCTCGAGCGCGGTGAGGCTCAGTTCGTCGAGCACCACCTCGAGCACGATGCGGTCGCTCACGTCGAGGCCGGCGCCCTTACGGGCGTCCTGAACCGCGCGGATGAGGTCGCGGGCGAGCCCCTCGGCCTCGAGCTCGGGCGTGGTCGCCGTGTCGAGCAGCACGAAGCCTCCGCGGGGCAGCAGCGCGATGGCGCGGTCGTCCGACCCGCCGCCGACCTCGAGGGTCAGCTCGTACTCGCCCTCGACCAGCTCGACGCCGCCGGCGGTGACGACGCCGTCGGTCTCGCTCCAGTCGCCGGCCTTGGCGGCCTTGATGACCGTCTGCACGCCCTTGCCGAGGCGCGGGCCGGCGGCGCGGGCGTTGACCGAGAGTCGCGACGTGACGCCGTAGTCGGCGGCGCTCGACTCGACCAGCGGGACGAGAGCGACCTCCTTGACGTTCAGCTCGTCGCGGAGGATCGCCTCGAACGGCGCGAGCTCCTCCGCCTCCGCTACGACCACCGTGAGGCGGGCGAGCGGGAGCCGGACGCGCAGCCCCGCCTGCTTGCGCAGCGAGAGCGCGGTGGACGAGATCGCGCGCACGGCGTCCATCGCGTGCACGAGCGTCTCGTCGACCGGGAACTCGTCCGCGGTCGGCCAGTCGGTCAGGTGCACGCTGCGGCCGCCGGTGAGGCCCTGCCAGATCTCCTCCGAGACCAGCGGGAGCAGCGGCGCAGCCACCCGGCAGACGGTCTCGAGGACCGTGTACAGGGTGTCGAACGCGTCGGAGCCGTGGCCCTCGTCGTCGACGCCCTGCCAGAAGCGGTCGCGCGAGCGGCGGACGTACCAGTTGGTGAGCACGTCGGCGAAGTCGCGCAGCGCGGCGGCGGCCAGGGTCGAGTCGAGCGACTCGAGGTGACCGGTGACGGTCTCGATCAGGTCGTGCGTCTTGGCGAGCAGGTAGCGGTCGAGCACGTCCTCGGAGTCGGTGCGCCGCGTCGCGGTGTAGCCCGCGGCCCCGGAGGCGTTGGCGTAGAGCGAGAAGAAGTACCAGGTGTTCCACAGCGGCAGCAGCACCTGGCGGACGCCCTCGCGGATGCCCTCCTCGGTGACGACGAGGTTGCCTCCGCGCAGCACCGGGCTCGACATCAGGAACCAGCGCATCGCGTCGGACCCGTCACGGTCGAACACCTCCGCGACATCGGGGTAGTTCCGCAGCGACTTCGACATCTTCTGCCCGTCGTTGCCGAGGACGATGCCGTGGCTGACGACGTTGCGGAACGCGGGACGGTCGAAGAGCGCGGTCGAGAGCACGTGCAGCGTGTAGAACCAGCCGCGCGTCTGCCCGATGTACTCGACGATGAAGTCGGCCGGGTTGTGCGAGTCGAACCAGTCGGCGTTCTCGAACGGGTAGTGCACCTGCGCGAACGGCATCGATCCGGAGTCGAACCAGACGTCGAGGACGTCGCTGATGCGGCGCATGGTCGAGCGGCCGGTCGGGTCGTCGGGATTCGGGCGGGTGAGCTCGTCGATGAACGGGCGGTGCAGATCGTCGGGGCGCACGCCGAAGTCGCGCTCGAGCTCGTCGAGCGAGCCGTACACGTCGATGCGCGGGTACTCGGGGTCGTCGCTCTTCCAGACCGGGATGGGCGAGCCGAAGTAGCGGTTGCGGCTGATCGACCAGTCGCGAGCGCCCGAGAGCCACTTGCCGAACTGGCCGTCCTTGACGTTCCCGGGGACCCAGGAGATCTCCTGGTTCAGCTCCTCCATCCGGTCGCGGATCGCGGTGACCCGGACGAACCAGCTCGAGACGGCCTTGTAGATCAGCGGATTGCGGCAGCGCCAGCAGTGCGGGTACGAGTGCTCGTAGCTCGCCTGGCGGAGGAGCCGGTGCTCGGCGCGCAGGAGCTGGGTGAGCGGCTTGTTCGCCTCGAAGACCTGGAGACCGGCGACCTCGGCGATCTGGGGGAGGAACCGGCCGCCGTCGTCGACGGAGATGATGACGGGGATGCCCGCCGCCTCGCAGACCTTCTGGTCGTCCTCGCCGTACGCGGGGGCCTGGTGCACGATGCCCGTGCCCTCGCTGGTCGTGACGTAGTCGGCGACGAGGATGCGCCAGGCGTTCTGCGTGCCCCACGCCTCGGTGTCGGCGTAGTGGTCCCAGAGGCGGTCGTAGCTGACGCCCTCGAGTTCCGCGCCGCGGTGCGTGCGGGAGACGGCGGCGAGGGCGTCCTCGGAGGAGGCGTAGCCCAGATCCTTCGCGTAGGCGCCGACCTGGTCGATCGCGAGGAGGTACTCCGCGGCGAGCTCGCGCTCCTCCGGCTCGCCCTTGCCGTCGGCGGCGCCGTTCGGGCCGGCCGGGACGACCGCGTACTCGATGTCGGGGCCGACCGCGAGGGCCAGGTTGGTCGGCAGCGTCCACGGAGTCGTGGTCCACGCCAGCGCGCGCACCGCGGTCAGGCCGAGCGCCTCGGCCGTCTCGCCGACCAGAGGGAAGGTCACGGTGACAGTCTGGTCCTGGCGCATCTTGTAGACGTCGTCGTCCATCCGCAGCTCGTGGTTCGAGAGCGGCGTCTGGTCGCGCCAGCAGTAGGGCAGCACGCGGTAGCCCTCGTAGGCGAGGCCCTTGTCGTAGAGCTGCTTGAAGGCCCAGATGACCGACTCCATGAAGGTCGGGTCGAGCGTCTTGTAGTCGTCGTCGAAGTCGACCCACCGTGCCTGGCGGGTGACGTAGTCCTGCCACTCCCCCGTGTAGCGCAGCACCGACTCCTTCGCCGCGGCGTTGAACGCGGCGACGCCCATCTCCTCGATCTGCGACTTGTCGGTGATGCCGAGCTGCCGCTCCGCCTCGAGCTCGGCGGGGAGACCGTGGGTGTCCCAGCCGAAGCGGCGGTGCACCTGCTTGCCCCGCATCGTCTGGAAGCGCGGAAAGAGGTCCTTCGCGTAGCCCGTGAGCAGGTGCCCGTAGTGCGGGAGGCCGTTCGCGAACGGCGGACCGTCGTAGAAGACCCATTCGGGGGCGCCCTCACGGGCTCGGATCGACTCCTGGAAGGTGTCGTCGGCCTTCCAGTAGGCGAGGACCCGCTCCTCGATCTCGGGGAAGCGCGGCGAAGCGCTCACTCCACGCCCGAAGGCGGAGTCTCGGCGGGCGGGCGGGGTCAGCGGATAGCTCACGTGCGGTCTCCTGGCAATGATGCTGGTCTGCACGAGGACGGCCCGCCCGGATCTTGAGCCCGGGCCGGGTCGCGGTACCACCTCGCTTGGTCCGCTCAGCTCGCGCTGTGCGTTCCCACTCGATCGGCTGTCACGGGCCGTACCCGTCCGGTTCTACCGGGCTCGGGCCGGGGCCCTCACCGTTCTTCCGGAGACTCGCCGGTGATGGCCGGGTCGATGTCGTCCACCCGATATCGTAGCGCGTCGGCGGAGGCGGGGCAGGAGCGGTGATGGCGCGGTCAGCAGCACGAGGACGGCCCCGGGCGTCGTCTCGATCGATGCTCGAGGACGCGGCGCTCGACCTCTTCGTCGAGCAGAGCTACGCGGGGACCACGGTGGAGCAGATCGCCCAGCGCGCGGGCGTCTCGCGCAACACCTTCTTCAACTACTTCGAGTCCAAGAGCGACGTCTTCTGGGTGCTCGTCGACGACCGCCTCGCGGAGCTGCCGGAGGCGCTCGCCGCGGTCGATCCCGCGCTCCCGGTGATGCAGGCGCTCCGCGGCGCTCTGCTGTCGGTCGGCGAGGGCTTCGGGCCCTCGACCGTGCCGTGGGCGCTCACCCAGTCGGAGCTGATCGGCAGCGTGCACGAGCTGCAGGCCTCCGCGCTGTCGCGGCTCGTGCGGCAGGCCGCCGTGGTCGCGGACTTCATCGAGCGGAGGTGCGCGCATCCACTGCCCTCCCACCTCACCCGGGCGCTCGCGTACTCCAGCGTCGGAGCAGCCGTGGCCGCGGTCCAGGCCTGGGCCGCGGCCGGGCCCACGCGGGGCGAGCTCGTGCCCTACCTCGACGAGGCCCTCGCTCCGGTCTGCAGCGGCTTCGCGCCGCTCGTCGACTGAGCCGGAGAACCGAGCCCGCGTGCCGCGTAGAATCGACGCGGCCGTCGAGCGATCCCGCTCCAGTGCCGCCATCCAGGCATCATCACCACCGACACGGTGCCGCCCATATCGAACCGGAGAACCATGACTTCCGCCGCGCAGATACCCGCCAAGCCCGCCCTCGAGGGGCTCGAGAGCAAGTGGGGGCTCGTCTGGCAGACCGACGGGACCTACCGGTTCGACCGCACCGGTCTCTCCCGCGCCGACGTCTACTCGATCGACACTCCGCCGCCGACCGCGTCGGGGTCGCTGCACATCGGCCACGTCTTCTCGTACACGCACACCGACGTCGTCGCCCGATTCCAGCGCATGCGCGGCCGGAGCGTCTTCTACCCGATGGGCTGGGACGACAACGGGCTGCCGACCGAGCGCCGCGTGCAGAACTACTACGGGGTGCGCTGCGACCCGACCCTGCCCTACGAGGCCGGCTTCACCCCTCCGTTCGAGGGCGGCGACAACAAGAGCAGCAAGGCCGCCGACCAGAAGCCGATCTCGCGCCGCAACTTCATCGAGCTCTGCGAGCGGCTGACCGTCGAGGACGAGAAGCAGTTCGAGGACCTCTGGCGCACCCTCGGCCTCTCGGTCGACTGGACCCAGAGCTACCGCACCATCGGCGAGGAGTCGCAGGCCGCGTCGCAGCGCGCGTTCCTGCGCAACCTGGCCCGCGGCGAGGCGTACCAGGCTCAGGCGCCGACCCTGTGGGACATCACGTTCCGCACCGCGGTCGCGCAGGCCGAGCTCGAGGACAAGGACCAGCCCGGCGCCTACCACCGCATCGCGTTCCACGGCGCGGAGGACGTCTTCATCGAGACCACGCGGCCCGAGCTGCTCCCGGCCTGCGTCGCGCTCGTGGCGCACCCCGACGACGAGCGGTACCAGGCGCTCTTCGGCACCACCGTCCGCACCCCGCTCTTCGACGTCGAGGTGCCGGTGCTCGCGCACCACCTCGCGCAGAAGGACAAGGGATCGGGCATCGCGATGATCTGCACCTTCGGCGACGTGACCGACGTCGTCTGGTGGCGCGAACTCGACCTGCCCAACCGCGCGATCCTCGGCTTCGACGGGCGGATCATCTCGGAGGCGCCGGCCGCCATCACGAGCGCGAGCGGACGGGCCGCCTACGAGCAGCTCGCCGGCAAGACCGTGTTCTCGGCCAAGCAGGCCGTCGTGGCCCTCCTGCAGGAGTCGGGCGAGATGGTCGGCGACCCCCGCCCGATCACCCACCAGGTCAAGTTCTTCGAGAAGGGCGACAAGCCGCTCGAGATCGTGTCGACCCGGCAGTGGTACATCACCAACGGCGCGCGCGACGCCGGGCTCAAGGAGCGCCTGCTCGAGCTCGGCCGCGACGTGCGCTTCGTGCCGGAGTTCATGCGCGTCCGCTACGAGAACTGGGTCAACGGCCTCTCGGGCGACTGGCTGATCTCGCGCCAGCGCTTCTTCGGCGTGCCGATCCCGGTCTGGTACCCGCTCGACGGCGACGGCAACCCCGTCTTCGACTCACCGCTCGTGCCCGAGGAGTCGGCGCTGCCCGTCGACCCCTCCTCGGACGCGGCTCCCGGCTACTCCGAAGAGCAGCGCGGGATCCCCGGCGGGTTCCAGGGCGAGCTCGATGTGATGGACACCTGGGCGACCTCGTCTCTCACCCCGCAGCTCGCCGGCGGATGGGAGCGCGACCCGGAGCTCTGGGAGCTCGTCGCGCCCTACGACCTGCGCCCTCAGGGCCAGGACATCATCCGCACCTGGCTGTTCTCGACGCTCCTGCGCTCGCAGCTCGAGGACGGGCGTGCGCCGTGGAGCAACGCCACGGTCTCGGGCTTCATCGTCGACCCCGACCGCAAGAAGATGTCGAAGTCGAAGGGCAACGTCGTCACTCCGGCGGGCATGCTCGAGCAGCACGGCTCCGACGCGGTGCGCTACTGGGCCGCCTCCTCACGGCTGGGCACCGACGCCGCGTTCGACCCGCAGAACCCGACGCAGATCAAGATCGGGAGGCGCCTCGCCATCAAGGTGCTGAACGCGGCCAAGTTCATCCACGGTTTCGAGGTGCCGACCGAGGGCGCCGAGATCACCGATCCGCTCGACCTGAGCATGCTCGCGACTCTCGACAGAGTGACGGCGGAGGCGACCACCGCGTTCGAGAACTACGACCACGCCCGCGCGCTCGAGACCACCGAGGCGTTCTTCTGGACCTTCTGCGACGACTACCTCGAGCTGGTCAAGGAGCGCGCCTACGGTGAGGACGGCGCCTCGGCGGCCGCGGCCCTGCACCTCGCCCTCGACGTCCTGCTGCGCCTCTTCGCGCCGTTCATCCCGTTCGCGACGGAGGAGACGTGGTCGTGGTCGCACGAGGGCTCGGTGCATTCCACGTCGTGGCCCGAGGCGGGCGGCCTCGGTGGCGACCCCGTCGTGCTGACGGCCGCCAGCTCGGTGCTCACGGCCGTGCGCCGTGCGAAGACCGATGCCAAAGCCTCGCAGAAGACGCCGGCGCGCCGAGCGGTCGTCACCGCTCCCGCCGAGCTGGTGGCACCGCTCCGACTCGCGGCGGCCGACCTCGCGGCGGTCGGCCGGATCGCCGACCTCGAGGTCGTCGAGGGTGCGACACTGGCCGTCCAGATCGAGCTCGAGACCGAGTAGTCGCTGTGCGAGGGGCCGGTGCGCCGGCCCCTCGCACGAACACCCAGACGAGAGGAACACCCTGATGCAACTCGGATCCCGCTGGCCCGTCGGCGAGCAGCCGCCGCAGACCCTGCCCGAGATCGTGGTGACCGCGATCCGCGATGTCGAGGAGGAGCTGGGCTCCTCCGGCACCGACGCCTTCGACTGGCGCTGGCAGCTGACCTGGCTCGAGGGCAAGCCCGTGCTCGAGCTCGACGACGGCACGACGATCACGTACAAGCCCGACGAGGACGCGGCGTACATCACGCAGCCGCAGGGCCGCGTCGAGGGCGAGGACGACGACTGGGGCTGACGCCTGGTCGGGCCGGCCCGACAGCACGACGCCCTTAGGCTCGCAGGATGAGCACCTCCGAGTCCGTCGCCGTCCTGCTCGAGCCGAGCCCCCTGCCGCACGGGCTCCCCGACTTCGCAGCCGTTGATCCCGAGGCCTACCGGGAGGCGTTCCTGGAGGCGCTGCGCCGCCACCGCGCCGAGGTCGAGGACATCGCCGGTTCCCCCGACGAGCCCACGATCGAGAACACCCTGGTCGCCCTCGAGCGCTCCGGTCGCTCCCTCCGCCGCGTGAGCGCCGTCTTCTACACGGTGAGCGCCTCGGACCGCACCGAGCTCACCGATGCCCTGGAGGAGGAGCTCGCACCGCTGCTCTCGGCGCACGACGACGCGATCACACTGGATCCGCGCCTCGTCGCCCGCCTGCGCTCCCTGGCCGACCGCGCGCCGTCCCTCGACCTCGACGCCGAGACCGCCTACCTCCTCGAGCGCGTGCTGACCGGATTCGAGCGGGCGGGTGCCCTGCTCGACGAGACCGGCAAGATCCGGCTCAGCGCGCTCAACGAGCAGCTCTCGAGCCTGACCACCCGCTTCGAGAAGAACCTCCTGGCCGAGACCAACCAGCGGGCTGTCCTGCTCGGCTCCGCCGCCGAGCTCGACGGCCTCGACGACTCCGAGATCGCCGCGGCAGCCCGAGCCGCCGCCGATCGTGGGGCCGACGGGTACCTGGTCACCCTCCCGCTCTACTCCGGCCACCCGTGGCTCGCCAGGCTCCACGACCGCGCGGTCCGCGAGCGGATCCTGCGCGCCTCCGTCGGTCGAGCGGGCGAGGGAGGCGCGCACGACAACCGCGAGGTCCTGCAGCGGATCGCGGCTCTGCGCGCCGAGCGGGCGCAGCTGCTCGGCTTCTCCTCGCACGCGCACTTCGTGATCTCGGGCCAGACCGCCGGCTCCCCCGAGCGAGTCCGCCCCCTCCTCGAAGAGCTCGCCGCCCCGGCCTCGCGCAACGTCCGCGCCGAGCTCGAGCGGATGCAGGAGCTCGCCGACGCCGACCAGGACGCGGCCGGCGCCCCGCTGTTCGCGATCGGGGCCTGGGACCGCGCCTACTACGAGGAGCGGGTGCGGACCGCGAGCTACGCCGTGGACTCGAGTGCTCTGCGCCCCTACTTCGAGCTCGAGCGGGTGCTGCACGAGGGCGTCTTCGCCGCGGCACTGGGTCTCTACGGCATCCGCTTCGAGGAGCGGACCGATCTCGTCGGCTACAGCGCGCACGTGCGCGTCTTCGAGGTGCTCGAGGAGGACGGGACCTCCCTCGGGCTCTTCCTGTTCGACCCCTTCACCCGCGACTCGAAGCGCGGCGGCGCCTGGATGAACTCGCTCTCGACCCGGACGACGCTGCTCGACTCGTCGGCTGTCGTGGTCAACAACCTCAACATCAGCGATCCCGGACCGGGCCGCCCCGCCCTGCTCAGCCTCGACGAGGTCGACACGCTGTTCCACGAGTTCGGCCACGCGCTGCACGGCCTCTTCGCGACCACGCGTTACCCACGCTTCGGCGGGACCAGCGTGTTCCGCGACTTCGTCGAGTTCCCGAGCCAGGTCAACGAGATGTGGGTGCGCTGGCCTGCGCTCCTCCCCCGCTACGCGCGGCATGTCGAGACGGGCGAGGCTCTGCCCGGCGAGACCGTGGCTCAGCTCGAGGCAGCGGCGCTGTGGGGCGAGGGCTTCGCGACCGCCGAGTACCTCGCCTCCGCCCTGCTCGACCTCGCCTGGCACGAACTCGCGGCCCCGGTGGCAGAGCGTGACGTCGCCGCGTTCGAGTCGGACGTGCTCGAGAAGGCGGGACTCCTCCTGCCCGCCGTTCCCCCGCGGTACCGCAGCAGCTACTTCGCGCACGTGTTCTCCGGCGGCTACTCCGCGGGCTACTACTCCTACATCTGGAGCGAGATCCTCGATGCCGACACCGTGGAGTGGTTCAGCGAGAACGGCGGACTCGACCGGTCGGCGGGTGAGCGCTTCCGCCGGATGATCCTCGGCATCGGCGGATCGCGCGATCCGCTCGTCGCCTACCGCGAGTTCCGCGGGCGTGACGCGCGCACCGAGCCGCTGCTGCGCCGTCGTGGGCTCGCCTGATCAGGCGCTGCGGCGAGGCCTGAGCCACGCCAGCACCACCAGCCCGACCACCAGGCCCCAGAAGGCCGAGCCGATGCCGGCGATCGCGGTTCCGGAGGCGGTGACCAGCAGGGTCGCCACGGCCGGCAGACGCAGGCGCGGCTCGTCGACCGCCGCCTGCACCGCCGAGACGAACACCCCGAGCAGCGCGAGCCCCGCGACCGCCTCGATCAACAGCGGGCTCGCCGACGACACCAGGGCGCTGGCCGCTCCGGCGACCACGCCGAGCACCAGGTAGGACGCTCCGGCGCTGACGGAGGCGATCCAGCGTTTCTCGGGCAGCGCAGACGCCTCCGGGCCCGCGGTCAACGCGGCGCTGAGGGCCGCGAGGTTGATCGGCACTCCGCCGAACACGGCGGCGACGCCCGACAGCGCTCCGGAGGAGACGATCGCCGGTCGCGAGTGCGCCTCGTAGCCGAAGCTCGACAGCACAGCGATCCCCGGGATGTTCTGCCCCGCCATCGTCACGACGTACAGCGGCAGGCCGATCCCGACGACGGCGCCCGGCTCGAACACCGGCGCGACGAACTCGAGGCCCGGCAGCAGCGGCGCGCCGGAGAGGGCCGCTCCGTCGGTCACCAGCAGCAGGACGATGGCGAGGGCGATCGCCGCCGGTACCGCCCAGCGCGGAAGCAGCCGCAGCAGGATCAGCCACACCAGGATCACGGGGAGCGCGAGCAGGGGGATCTCGACGGCCGCGTGCACGGGCGCCAGCACGAGCGGGAAGAGGATGCCCGCGAGCATCGCGTTCGCGATCGGACGCGGGATCCGCCCGACGAGCCTCCCCAGCGCCGGCCACAACCCGGTGATCACGAGCAGGGCGGAGGTGACCAGGAACGCTCCGACGGCCCGGTCGAAGCCGCCGGGCAGGGTCGCCGTCGCGGCGAGCAGGGCGGCACCCGGAGTGCTCCAGGCGAAGGTCATCGGGATCCGGTACCGGATGCTCAGCGCGATGCACAGCACCCCCTGCAGCACGCAGACGGCGAGGAGCCCGGACGCGGCCTGGCGGTCCGTGGCACCGACGGCCACGACTCCCGCCAGGACGATGGCGAACGAGCTCGAGAACCCGGTGAGTGCGGCGACGATCCCGGCGAGGAGCGGCTGGACGATGGGGTGCCTCCGGTCGCTGTGTCCGCGATCGGCGATCGGCGGGCGCCCGTCGGAGGCGCTCCGCCAGAGTAGGGAAGGCGGTCAGCCGACGACGTCGGTCGGAGCGTGCCAATCGGCGCGAACCGGACTCGACCTCACCGGGTCAGGCGCTCTTCTCCTGGCGACGGGGAGCGTGCGGCACGATCGTCGGAGCCGCGTTGTCGAGCACGGCGGCACGGGTGACGACGACGCGAGCGACTTCGTCCGAGGAGGGCACCTCGAACATGATCGGCCCGAGGACCTCCTCGAGGATCGCCCGAAGACCGCGAGCTCCCGTCTGCCGCAGCACGGCGAGATCGGCGATGGCCTCGAGGGCGCCGCGATCGAACTCGAGCTCGACCCCGTCGATCTCGAACATGCGCTGGTACTGCTTGACGAGCGCGTTGCGCGGCTCGGTCAGGATCTGCATCAGCGCGTGCTGATCGAGCTGAGTCACGGTCGTCACGACCGGGAGGCGCCCGATGAACTCGGGGATGAGTCCGAACTTGTGCAGGTCCTCCGGCAGGACCTCGCTGAAGATGTTGATCTCGTCGTCCTTGTTGTGCAGCGGGGCGCCGAAGCCGATGCCGCGCTTGCCCGCCCTCGACGAGATGATGTCCTCGAGCCCGGCGAAGGCTCCCGCCACGATGAACAGGACGTTCGTCGTGTCGATCTGGATGAACTCCTGGTGCGGGTGCTTGCGGCCGCCCTGCGGCGGCACCGAGGCGACCGTGCCCTCGAGGATCTTGAGCAGCGCCTGCTGCACGCCCTCGCCCGACACGTCCCGGGTGATCGAGGGGTTCTCGGCCTTGCGGGCGATCTTGTCGACCTCGTCGATGTAGATGATCCCGGTCTCGGCGCGCTTGACGTCGTAGTCGGCGGCCTGGATGAGCTTCAGGAGGATGTTCTCGACGTCCTCGCCGACGTAGCCCGCCTCGGTGAGGGCGGTCGCATCGGCGACGGCGAAGGGCACGTTGAGGCGCTTCGCGAGCGTCTGCGCGAGATACGTCTTGCCGCAGCCTGTCGGGCCGATCAGGAGGATGTTGCTCTTCGCGATCTCCACCTCGTCGTGGATCGCGTCGGCGGCGGTGATGGTGTTGCGGGCACGTACGCGCTTGTAGTGGTTGTAGACGGCGACGGCGAGGGCCTTCTTGGCCGCCTCCTGGCCGATGACGTACTCCTCGAGGAAGCCGAAGATCTCCTTCGGCTTCGGGAGGTCGAACTCGTGGCTCGTCTCCTCGCTCGACTCCGAGAGGCGCTCCTCGATGATCTCGTTGCACAGCTCGACGCACTCGTCGCAGATGTAGACACCGGGGCCCGCGATGAGCTGCTGGACCTGCTTCTGGCTCTTGCCGCAGAACGAGCACTTGAGCAGATCGGCGCTTTCTCCGATACGTGCCACGGGGAGCCCCACTTCCTTGTCGTGCATCATGACGGCGAGCGTCGATTCGTCGGTCGTGTCGTGCGCCCTGGGGGCACGGATCCGGCGCGGTCTGCGGGGACCACCGATCTCTGGTTCGAGCCTAGCCGCTCACTCGCGCGGCCCCGGCAGGCGGGCCGGTTTCAGCGCCCATTGCCGCAGAGGGTGTCGGTTTGCTACGGCGATCGGGCAGGGAGAGTCCCTCTCCTGCACTCCTGACACGCAGAAGGGCCGGTCGGCGGACCGCTCCGCCTCCCGGCCCTTCTGATCCTCCGTCAGGCCGTGAGAGCAGGAAGGCTCTTGCGGCTGGTCAGGATCTGGTCGATCAGTCCGTACTCGAGCGCGTCGTCGGCGCCCAGGATCTTGTCGCGATCGATGTCCTTCTTGACCTGCTCCGGAGTGCGGTTGGAGTGGTGCGAGAGGGTCTCCTCGAGCCACTCGCGCATGCGCATGATCTCGGCCGCCTGGATCTCGATGTCCGAGGCCTGGCCTCCGCCCTGCTGCACGGCGGGCTGGTGGATGAGGATCCGCGCGTTCGGCAGGGCCAGGCGCTTGCCCGGCGTGCCGGCCGCGGTGAGGACGGCGGCCGCGGAGGCGGCCTGACCGAGCACGACCGTCTGGATGTGCGGGCGGATGTACTGCATCGTGTCGTAGATCGCCGTCATCGCGGTGAACGAGCCACCGGGCGAGTTGATGTACATCACGATGTCGCGGTCGGGGTCCTGGCTCTCGAGCACGAGCAGCTGCGCCATGATGTCGTCGGCCGACGCGTCGTCGACCTGGACTCCGAGGAAGATGATGCGGTCCTCGAACAGCTTGGCGTAGGGGTCCTGGCGCTTGTAGCCGTAGGCCGTGCGCTCCTCGAAGGTGGGCAGGATGTAGCGCGAGCTCGGCGCGGCACCCGAGCCGAACGCCGTGCCGCCGAAGGTGGGGATGGTCATTGTCTGTTCCTGATCTCTCGGCTCGTCTGGTGCGTCAGTCGTCGATGGCGGTGCCGCCGCCGCCGGCGACGTCGGTCGCGGAGGAGCGGATGTGGTCGACGAACCCGTAGGCCAGGGCCTCCTCGGCGCTGAACCAGCGGTCGCGGTCGCCGTCCTCGTTGACCTGCTCGACGGTCTTGCCGGTCGCCTGGGCGGTGATCTCGGCGAGGCGCTTCTTCATGTCGAGGATGAGCTGCGCCTGGGTCTGGATGTCCGACGCCGTGCCTCCGAAGCCGCCGTGCGGCTGGTGGAGCAGGACGCGGGCGTTCGGCGTGATGTAGCGCTTGCCCTGGGTACCCGCGGTGAGCAGGAGCTGACCCATGGACGCCGCCATGCCGATGCCGACCGTCACGATGTCGTTCGGGACGAACTGCATGGTGTCGTAGATCGCCATGCCCGCCGTGATCGAGCCTCCGGGCGAGTTGATGTAGAGGAAGATGTCCTTCTCGGAGTCTTCGGCCGCGAGGAGCAGGAGCTTCGCGGCGATCTCGTTCGCGTTGTCGTCGCGCACCTCAGAACCGAGCCAGATGATCCGGTCCTTGAGAAGGCGGTCGAAAACACTGTTGGGCATAACCATGTCGGCCATGTGTCGCTCCGTTTCAGTTGTCGCTTCGGAGGCGAATCTATCGGACGGTGCCCGACCGATCCGGCCGTGTTCGCCGGGGGCGGAGCCCGAGCCGCCGGTGTTCGCCCGGGGCGGATTCTGCTCGCCCGAGACGACGAGAGCCGCCCCCGACGGATCGGGAGCGGCTCTCGTCGGAGTGGCGGGTCGGCTACTCGGCGGCCGGAGTCTCGTCGGCGGCGGCCTCGTCGACGACCTTCTTCTTGGCGGGGGCGCGCTTGCGCTTGGGGGCGGGAGCGGGCTCCTCCTCGACGACGGGCTCGGCCTCGGCGGCGGCGGGCACGGCCTCGGACTCGGCGGGCGCCTCGACCTCGTCGGTGCCCTCCTCGGCAGCGTCGTCGTCCCCGGGAACAGCGGTGAAGCTGGTGAGGTCGACCGGGTTGCCCTCGGTGTCGGTCACCTTCGCCCTGCCCAGGACGATGGCGAGCGCCTTGTTGCGGGCGACCTCGCCGACCATCTGGCCGATCTGGTTGTTCTCGGACAGGATCTTGATGAACTCGTTCGGCTCCATGCCGTACTGCGCCGCACCCTGGATGAGGTACTGCGTGAGCTCGTCCTGGCTGACCTGGACCTTCTCCTGCTCGACGACGTGGTCGAGGAGGATCTGGGTCTTGAAGGTCTTCTCGCTGGCCTCGGTGACCTCGGCGCGGTGCTCGTCGTCCTCGAGGCGGTTCTCGCCCTCGAGGTGGCGGTGCACCTCGTCCTCGACGAGCGAGGCCGGAACGGGGACCTCGACGAGCTCGAGGAGGGCCTCGACGAGCTTCTCGCGCGCCTGGCCGCCCTGGCCGAAGACCTTCTGCTGCGACGCCTGCTCCTTGAGCGACTCGCGCAGCTCGGCGATGGTGTCGAACTCGCTCGCGATCTGCGCGAAGTCGTCATCGGCGTCGGGGAGCTCGCGCTCCTTGACGGCGGTCAGGGTGACGGCGATCTCGGCCTGCTGGCCGGCGTGGTCGCCTCCGAGCAGCGGAGCGGTGAAGGTCGTGCTCTCGCCCGCGGTGAGCGAGTCGAGTGCCTCGTCGATTCCCTCGATCAGCTCACCCGAGCCGAGCTCGTACGAGATGGCATTGGCGGTGTCGACCTCGGCGCCGTCGATGGTCGCGATGAGGTCGATCTGCGCGAAGTCGCCGGTCTTGGCCGGACGGTCGACCGTGACGAGCGTGCCGAAGCGGCTGCGCAGCGTGTCGAGCTCGGTGTCGACGTCGGCGTCGGACACCTCCGCGGCGTCCACGGTCAGCTCGATGCCGTCGTAGTCGGGAACGGTGATCTCGGGGCGGACGTCGACCTCGATGGCGAGCTCGAGATCGCCGGTGAAGTCCTTGTCGCTGGGCCAGGTGACGATGTCCGCCTGCGGGCGGCCCAGGGGGCGCACCTCGCTCTCGCGGACGGCCTCGCGGTAGAAGCCGTCGAGGCCCTCGTTGACCGCGTGCTCGAGCACGGCGGCCTTGCCGACGCGCTGGTCGACGATGGCCGGCGGCACCTTGCCCTTGCGGAAGCCGGGGACGTTGATCTGCTCGGCGATGTGGCCGTAGGCGTGCTTGATGCTGGGGCCGAGCTCATCGGGGCTGACCGAGATCGCGAGCTTCACGCGGGTCGGGCTGAGCTTTTCTACGGTGGTCTTCACGTGAGGGGATCTCCTGTGCTGGTTGGTGTCGGCGCCGTGTGACCGGTCGTCACGGGTCGAGGTCGTCACGATGAGTTCTCGTGGTCGGGGCGACAGGATTCGAACCTGCGACCTCCCGCTCCCAAAGCGGGCGCTCTAGCCAAGCTGAGCTACGCCCCGGAATGCCCGGCCGGCTGACCGTGCCGTGAGGACTCTCGTCGAGCCCTTCCTGCACGTCCGCTCGCGCGACACGCCGAAATGGCCTTCGCAAGTGTACTCCACGGCGACTCCGTTGCCGGGAACGCGGTCCCGGGGCGCCGCGGGACTCCGCGGCTGTCCACGACGGCGCCTCCGGTGCACTAGTGTGTTCTGGGACCTGGTGCGGAGCTGCTCCGACCGGGACCACCTGAAGGCCCCTCCGATGAGAATCGGGGCGGCGATTCGGGGCTGTAGCTTAGTGGTAAAGCCTCTGTCTTCCAAACAGATGATGCGAGTTCGATTCTCGTCAGCCCCTCTCGAACGAGAACCCCCGGCCACCCGGGGGTTTCTTCGTTTCGCGCCTCAGCGCCGAAGTGGCTCGTGGGGTAGCGAACGCGCTCAGCCGACCGGATCCGCTCCGCGGTGCAGCTCGGCGAGCGCGATGTAGGAGGCGGCGTTGCGGCGGATGCCTGCACGCTCATCGTCCGTCAGTTCACGCCGCACCTTGCCCGGGACACCGGCGATCAGCGAACCCGGAGGAACGACGGCTCCCTCGAGGACGACGGCTCCGGCCGCGACGAGCGAGCCGGATCCGATGACCGCACCGTTGAGCACCGTCGCGTTCATGCCGACCAGGACTTCGTCCTCCAGAGTGCACCCGTGGAGCACGGCGTTGTGTCCCACGGAGACGCCGGATCCGATCGTGGTGTCGTAGCCCGCGTCGACGTGCACCACGACACCGTCCTGCAGGTTGCTGCCCCGGCCGAGCCTGATGCGGGCGCTCTCCGCACGGAGCACGGCGCCGTACCAGACGCTCGACTCCTCGCTCAGCTCGACGGAGCCGACCAGTGTGGCGCCGGATGCGACCCAGGCCGAGGAGGCGACGACGGGCGTGCGGCCGGGGCCGAGGGAGAGCAGCCGAGGTGCTTCAGCAGTCATGGTCGCGTCCTTCTATCGGTGTGCTGATGCTCGTCGTCACGCTGGCAACCGCGCCACGGCCGGCGTGCCTCAGCGCCCGTTGCGCAGCCAGGCGAGCACGGCGAGCACGCGGCGGTGGTCGGAGCCCGAGTCCTCGAGCCCCAGCTTCTGGAAGATCGAGGTCACATTCTTCTCCACCGCTCCGACGCCGATGAAAAGAGCGGAGGCGATGCCCGCGTTCGTCCGCCCCTCGGCCATCGCCTCGAGCACCTCGCGCTCGCGCGGGGTGAGTCCGGCGAGCGGATCGCGGTTGCGCTGCAGGAGGGAGGCGACGACCTGCGGGTCGAGCACCGTTCCGCCGGCGGCGACGCGCTCGACGGCGTCGCGCAGCTCGTCGACGGAGGCGACCCGGTCTTTCAGCAGGTAGCCCATACCCCCCTCGCCCGAGCCGAGCAGCTCGTGCGCGTAGGTGACCTCGACGTACTGGCTCAGCAGCAGCACCGCGATGTGCGGATGCAGGCGCCGGATCTCGAGGGCTGCACGCACTCCCTCGTCGCGGAACGTCGGCGGCATGCGCACGTCGAGGACGGCGACGTCGACGCCGGCCGGTTCGGAGGCGAGCGCGGCCAGCAGGCCGACGGCGTCCCCGTACGCTCCGACCACCGCGAAGCCCGCGTCCTCGAAGAGTCGGACGAGGCCCTCGCGCAGGAGGACGGAGTCCTCGGCGATGGCGACACGGATCGGAGCTGCGGAGGTCACGGAGTCAGACTAGGGCGCTCGGCCGGAAGGGCACATGCACGCCGATCGTCGTCGGTCCACCCGCCGGCGACTCGACCCTGAGCACTCCGCGCAGACCCCTGATGCGGCCCTCGAGCCCCTCGAGACCGTGGCCCGCGATCGGTGCGGCGCCGCCGACTCCGTCGTCGATCACCCACACGTCGAGCCAGCGCTCTCCCGGCGCCCCCGTCTGGCGGACGTCGAGGTGCACGCGCACCGTCTCGGCCCGGGCGTGCTTGGAGGCGTTGGCGAGCAGCTCGGCGACCACGAAGTAGACGCTGCGCTCGACCTCGGGAGGGATGTCGTCGATCGTGTGCTCGGTCAGGACCTGCACGGGGACGGGGCTCATCGCCGCGAGCGAGTGCACCGCCGCCTCGAATCCGCGGTCCTGGAGGATCGGCGGCGCAACTCCTCGCGACAGCGCACGCAGTTCGTCGAGAGCCGACGTGACGTGCGCGCGGGCCTCGTCGATGAGGGCGGCGGCCGACTCCGGATCGCTGACGACACGGTTGCGCGCCGAGCCCAGATCCATCTGCACGCGGATCAGGCGCTGCTGCGGACCGTCGTGGATGTCGCGCTCGAGCTGGCGCAGCGCCCGGTCCTCGGCGGCGACCGCGGCGCCGCGCGACGCGCTGAGCTCGGCGACCTCGCGCTGGAGCGCCTCAGAACCCCACGGGCCGAGCAGGAGCCTGTCGACGAGGTAGCGCGCGAGGGTCAGCCCGCGCGTCGCGAACGGCAGGGTCGAGACGAAGAGGACGACCATCGCCGCGCCCGCGAGGGCGACGACGACCGCCGGGGGCTCCGGCAGCCCGAGGACACCCGTCGCCCGCTCGGCGAGCCACTGCGCGGCGCCTCCTGAACCGTCGATCATCGCGGCGAGGGTGCCGAGCCCGGCCCAGACCCAGAGCCCGAGTACACCGGAGAACAGGAGGGCGAGCAGCGGAGCGACGACGAGCGTGTGCAGCAGCGCCAGCCAGTAGTGGCCGTCGATCACCGGCCCGTAGAGCGAGAAGGTCGCGGGAGTGACGGAGGCGGGCGCACGCCGCCACTGCGGCTCGGGGATCGGCGGGCGACCGGCCAGCGTGTCGAGCGCGCAGGCGACCCGGGAGAAGTAGCGCGCCATGACGAGGGCGAGCGGGAGGAAGACGAGACCGATCAGCACTCCGACGAGGCCGAGTGCCAGCACGAGCGCGAGCCCGGCCGCGAAGGCGCCGATCGCCGAGAGCGGCACGGCGACGAGGAGGGCGAGCACTTCGCGCGGCAGGTCGCGCCAGAGCCGGAGGTAGGCGCGGGTCGCCTCGCCGAGAGCGGAGGGGGCAGTGCTCATCCGACCCTTCTCCGTGTCTGCTCGATCGGTCGTCGGGCACCGTTCCGAGAGTATCGGCGCGGAGGGTGCCGAGCGCGGGGGCTGACCCCCTGAACGAGGTCCGCGGGCACTGTCGGCACCCAGGCCAGGCTCCCCTTCTCCGGCCTTAGCGGAGCCTCCGCTTCCTTGCGGGCGCTGGGCTGCGGCGTACAGTTGACGATCAGTCACCCCCTCTCGAAAGGAAGACGATGTCCACTGCATCCGTCACGTCGCTCACCTCGTCGAACCCGGATGTCGCATCCGGAGTCGCCCAGTTCCTCAGCCCGGTCGTCATCGAGATGACCGCCCTCGCCGTCAACGGCAAGCAGGCGCACTGGCACGTCCGCGGCGCCAACTTCATCGGCGTCCACGAGCTCCTCGACACCATCGTCGCCCACGCCATCGAGTGGGCCGACCTGGCCGCCGAGCGCGTGGTCGCCCTCGGCCTGCCGGTCGACGCGCGCATCCAGACCGTCGCCTCCGCGACGCAGACCGCGCCCCTCACTCCCGGCTTCCAGCGCTCCGAGAACGCGATCGTCGAGGTGATCAACCTGATGGACGTCGCGATCACCACGGTGAACACCGCGATCGCCGAGCTCGCCGACATCGACGCGAGCAGCCAGGACGTCGCCATCGAGATCGGTCGCGGCCTCGAGAAGGACCGCTGGTTCCTCTTCGCCCACGTCAGCGAGAGCTGAGCGCACTCACCACGACGGCCCGCTGGATCCCTGATCCGGCGGGCCGTTCGTCGTCCCCGGTTGCCCGGGCTACTCGGTCAGCAAGGCGGGCGCCGTCCGCAGAAGGTGACGTCTTCTCACAGACCCCCGGTGTCAGAGCTCGTGCGTGAAGCGGCCCGCGACGAGCGTGGCGGCGACGGGCATCGTCCGCAGCTCCTCGGAGTCGGAGGCGAGCGGGTCGCGGTCGAGCACGACGAGGTCGGCCGGGTCGCCCGGCCGGGGGCGGAGACGACGCGCCCGCGTGGACGCGGTGATCGCCTCCGCAACGGTGAGACGCTGCTCCGGGTGCCAAGGCTCCTCCCCCGCTCGCGCTCGCGACACCGCGGCCGCGATGGCGACCCACGGGTCCAGCGGCGCGACGGGAGCGTCGGAGCCGAGGACGACGGTCGCTCCGGAGTCGACGAGAGAGCGCAACGCGAAGGCCCGGTCGGTCTGCCCCCGCCAGTACCGCTCCGCGACCTCCCGGTCGTCGAGAGCGTGGGCGGGCTGCACCCCGGCGACGACGCCGAGCGCAGCGAAGCGCGGCAGGTCGGCCGCGGTCACCAGCTGCGCGTGCTCGATCCGGCCGCCGCCCACCCGCGCGAGGGAGTCGAGCGCGATCGAGACCGCTGCGTCGCCGAGGGCGTGCACCGTCGGGCGGATCCCCGCAGCGACCGCTCGCGCGAGCAGGCCGTCGAGCTCCTCGGGTCCGACCGTCAGCACCCCCCGGCCGGCGTCCTCGCCCTCATAGGGATGAGTGCAGTACGCGGTCCGGGTGTTCAGCGAGCCATCGATGAGCACCTTCAGCGGTCCCATCCGGAGCAGCCCCTCACCGCCGGCGAGCTCGTCGCCCGAGCGCAGACCCTCGGCGATCGCGCGCTCGAGGTCGCCGCGGTAGACCCCGGTGTCGACGCGCAGCGAGCGGACGCCGCGCTCGACGCGCCGCGTCCAGTCACCGACGTTCCAGCGCATCTCGAGGTCGACGACGCCGACGATGCCGCGGGCCGCCGCGCGACGGGCCGCGATGTCGACGAGATCGTCCAGATCGTCGTCGCTCAGCGCCTCGAGCGCCGAGACGAGCCGGAAGCAGGCGTCCTCCCGCAGGATGTCGTCCTGCAGGGCGATCCCGTAGCGCCGGAGCGCCGTCGAGTTGGCCCACGCCGAGTGCAGGTCGCCGCTGACCAGCACGACAGGATGCTCCGGCGCGACCTCGTCGAGCAGCGCCGTCGTCGGGAGATCCGGCCACAGTCCGTCCCGGAAGCCGAAGCCGATCAGCGTCGACGCCGTGTCGGTCGAGGAGGCGAGGCGGCCTCGGACGGCCTCGACCGCCTCCTGGGCCGACCGCGCCGTCGAGACGTCGAGCCGCGGCGCCGTCATCGACCACTGCGAGAAGTGCACGTGCTCGTCCCAGAGTCCTGGGATCAGCCAGCGGCCGTCGAACTCGCGCACCTCGTCGGCCGCGAGCGAGCCGTCGGGGCCGATGTCAGCGATCAGCCCGTCGCGGAGCAGGACCGAGACCGGCTCCTGACCGTCGAGAAGTCGGGCGCCGCGGAGGAGCAGATCCCCGCTCATCGGGCGCGCCGCATCTCGCGCGCGAGCGGAGCGGAGGCGTACGGGCCGTCTCCGTCGAGCTCGGACAGGATCCGGTCGACGATCGCCGCCGGCTTGTTCTGGCTCATCTTCCGCTTCGCGACGATCCGGGTCGGGCGGAGCCTGAAGCCGACCGTCCCGCTCGAGATGCGCGCGGCGTAGGCGGCATCCTCCGGAGTGCCCTCCATCCGGCGGGGCTCGGGCAGCACGTCCTCGAAGCGGTCGACGAGATCGGCCAGGGCCCGGAGGTTCTCGGCCGGCGAGAGGATCTCGGGCGTACCCGTCAGGTGCGCGGTGACGAAGTTCCAGGTCGGCACGGCCGGGTCGGCGTCGTACCAGCCGGGTGAGATGTAGCCGTGCGGCCCCTGCACGATCATCAGGACCTCGTGCGCGCCGAGCTCGTGCAGGAGGTCGTCGGGCCGGCCGACGTGACTGAAGACGACGATGTCGTCCTCGGTCTCGTCGAGCACGACCGGGTAGTGCGAGGCCACCGTCTCCCCCGCCTCCGTGTGGCTGACGATCGTCGCCCACGGGTTCTCGCGGATCAGCTGCTTGATGTCGTCGGTGTCGCTGAGCGCGAAGCTCGGGTTCTGGCGCATCGGGTCCTCTCGAGGGTCAGACGGTCACGACTGGCACACCGGGCACCAGTAGAGCTTGCGCGCGCCGATCTCCTCGATCAGCACGTTCGTGCCGCAGACCCGGCACGGGAGACCCTCGCGCTTGTAGACGTAGTTGCGCTCTGCGCGGCTCCTGACCGCCTTCGACCGCTCGCTCTTCGTCAGTCCGCGGCGGGTGATCATCATCCCGGTGCGGATGCCGTCCTCGAGCAGCAGCGCCCAGTCGGCCCAGAGCTCGCGGGCCAGCTCGAGCGGCACCTGCTTGCCCGGGGTGTGCGGGTCGAGTCCGGCGCGGTAGAGCAGCTCCGCGCGGTAGATGTTGCCGATGCCGCTGACCACCGACTGATCCATCAGCACGAGGCCGACCGGGGTCGCGGTCTTGCGGAGGCGGTTCACGAATCGGTCTCGCGCCTCGTCGGAGTCGTCGGCGGCCGGATCGGGACCGAGTCGCGCGAGCAGCGCCTCCACCTGGGAGGGGTCCATCACCTCGCACGCGGTCGGCCCGCGCAGGTCGGCGACCGTCTCCTCCGTCTGGATGCGCACCCGGACGGCACCGATGGGCGGCGGCGGGAACTCCTGGAGGTCGGTGTCGGTCTCGTGCTCCGTCTCGGACAGCCGGACGGCGCGGCGTCTGCGGGGCGCGCCGATACTGCTGCCCGCCTCGCCGTCGGGGAAGAGCGGAGAGACGTTCCCGAGGAAGTCCCAGGCGCCGTAGAGCCCGAGGTGCACGTGCAGCGTCGCGTCGCCCTCGAAACGCAGGAGCAGGTGCTTGCCGACCGCGGTCGACTCGAGGACCTCGCGACCGTCGAGGAGCGCGGCACCCTCGACGAAACGGCCCTGCGGGCTGCTCGTCGCGACCCGGTGTCCGACGACATCGCGCTCGAACTGCAGCGCGATGCGGTGGACGGAATGCCCCTCCGGCACCTAGCGGCCGCTCGCGGCGGAGTCGACGACGCGGCCCGCGATGTCTCCGGTCGCCTCGTACTCGGCGAGCTGAGCGATGCGGCGGACGTGCCGCTCCTCGAACGAGAACGGCTCGGCGACGAATGCGTCGATGAAGCCGGTGGCCTCCTCGACGGTGTGCTGACGCGCTCCGATCGAGATGACGTTGGCGTCGTTGTGCTGGCGGGCGAGCACTGCGGTGCTGAGACTCCACACGAGGGCGGCGCGAACGCCGGCGACCTTGTTGGCGGCGATCTGCTCGCCGTTGCCAGATCCTCCGAAGACGATGCCGAGAGCCTCGATGCCCGCCTCCTGATCGCGGACGACGGCGGCCGCCGCGTTGATGCAGAACGAGGGGTAGTCGTCGAGCGGGTCGTACGACGTCGGTCCGTGGTCGACCACGTCGTGTCCCGCAGCACCGAGGTGCTCGATCAGGTGCCGGCTGAAGTCCAGCCCTGCGTGGTCCGTTGCGATGTGGATGCGCACGCGCTCGTCCTCCGGAAGTGCCGTTCGATGCCCGTGGAGCCGGGGCCGAGTGTCAGGGTAGCGCCCGAGCGCCAGGACCTGCTGAACACGATCCCGCGTGCTCCGCTCGGCCTGATCGCACGATCTGCGGCGTCGCGGATCTCGTCCGATGCCCGCATCGGCCTTCGATCCGCTCCTTGCAGCTCGCACGATCAGGCCGTGCTCGCGACGGCGGTCTCGTGTCCACCAGGCCCTAGTCGAAGATCGGATCGCGCGTGCGGGAGCGCTTGAGCTCGAAGAAGCCGTCGTAGGAGGCGGCGGCGACGATGCCGTCCCAGAGGGCCAGCGCCTGCTCACCGCGGGGCGCCGGCGAGAGGACGGGACCGAAGAAGGCGACGTCTCCGATCGCGATGACGGGGGTGCCGACGTCCTGACCGACCCGCCCGATGCCGTCGAAGTGCGAGGCGCGCATCGGCTCGTCGTACTCGTCGGTGTCGGCGAAGGCCGCCAGACCGGCGTCGAGGCCGACCTCGGCGAGCGACTCGGCGATGATCGCGTCGACGTCCTTGCGGGCCTCGACGTGGATCCGTGTGCCGAGCGCGTCGTAGAGCGGCTTGACGTGCTGCTCGCCCTCACGCGCGGCGACGGCGGCGACGAGACGCGTGAAGCGCAGTGCCCGCGGGAAGAAGGCGCGGTACGACTCGTCCACGTCGTTGTCCTCGTTGAGGACGGCGAGGCTCATGATGTGCCAGCGCACGTCGAGCTCGCGGGCGGGAGTCACCTCGTCCACGAACCGCGAGGTCATCCAGGCCCAGGGGCAGGAGGGATCGAACCAGAAATCGACGGTGGTCATGGGTCAACGCTACCTCCCGGCGCGCATCCCTCAGGCGGCTCTAGGGTAGATCGGCGGCGCCAGCACCCCGGCGCCCGGCAATGCCGCGCCCGCGACGAACGGATGGAGCACCACTGTGCCAGGAGACAACCTCACCCGCAGCGAAGCGCAGGAGCGCGCCTCGCTGATCCAGGTCACCGACTACGACGTCACCCTCGACCTCACCCGGGGCGCCGAGACCTTCCTCAGCACGACGACCGTGCGCTTCAGCGCGACAGAGGGAGCCTCGAGCTTCATCGACGCGATCACGAGGACCGTGCACTCGGTCACTCTGAACGGCGCCGAGCTCGACCCCGCCGACGTGGCCGACGGCGTGCGCATCCGACTCGACTCGCTCGCGGCCGACAACGAGCTGACCGTCGTCGCCGACGCCCTCTACACGAACACCGGCGAGGGTCTGCACCGCTTCGTCGATCCGGTCGACGGCGAGGTGTACCTCTACTCGCAGTTCGAGGTCCCGGATTCGCGGCGCATGTTCGCGGTGTTCGAGCAGCCCGATCTGAAGGCCGCGTTCCGCTTCACCGTGACCGCACCCGCCGCCTGGCAGGTCGTCTCGAACCAGCCCACGCCCGAGCCGGTGCCCGCGGGCGACGGCGTCGCGACCTGGAGCTTCGAGCCCACCCCGCGCATCTCCTCGTACATCACCGCCCTCATCGCGGGGCCGTACGTGGTCGAGACCGACTCCCTCGTCTCTTCGGACGGCCGCACCGTGCCGCTCGGCGTCTTCGCTCGCGCGTCTCTCGCTCCGTACCTCGATGCGGACTACGTGTTCGAGAAGACCAAGCAGGGCTTCGACTTCTACGAGGAGAAGTTCGGCGTTCCGTACCCGTTCGACAAGTACGACCAGCTCTTCGTGCCCGAGTTCAACGCGGGCGCGATGGAGAACGCGGGAGCCGTCACCTTCACCGAGACCTACGTCTTCCGCTCGAAGGTCACCGAGGCGGTCAAGGAGCGCCGCGTCGTGACGATCCTGCACGAGCTCGCCCACATGTGGTTCGGCGACCTGGTGACGATGACCTGGTGGAACGACCTCTGGCTCAACGAGTCGTTCGCCGAGTACGCGTCGACTCTCGCGACCGCCGAGGCGACGGAGTGGACCGAGGCGTGGACCACCTTCGCCGCGATGGAGAAGAGCTGGGCGTACCGCCAGGACCAGCTCCCCTCGACCCACCCGATCGTCGCGACGATCAACGACCTCGAGGATGTCCAGGTCAACTTCGACGGCATCACCTACGCCAAGGGCGCCTCCGTGCTCAAGCAGCTGGTGGCCTGGGTCGGCGAGGAGGAGTTCCTCGCCGGTGTCCACGAGTACTTCGTCAAGCACGCCTTCTCGAACACCGAGCTGCGCGATCTCCTCGTCGAGCTCGAGGCGACCAGCGGACGCGACCTCACCGAGTGGTCGTCGCTGTGGCTCGAGACGGCCGGGGTGAACACGCTGCGCCCCGAGATCTCGGTCGACGACGAGGGAGTGATCGCGTCCTTCGCGATCCTGCAGACCGCCGTCGAGGAGTACCCGACGATCCGGCCGCACCGCCTCGCGATCGGCCTCTACGACTTCGAGGGCGACCGCCTCGTGCGCGTCGACCGCCTCGAGCTCGACGTCGACGGCGAGCGGACCGAGGTGCCCGAGCTGATCGGACGCACCCGCCCCGCCCTCGTGCTGCTCAACGACGACGATCTCGCCTACGCGAAGATCCGCCTCGACGACTCCTCCCTGGCCGTCGCGATCGAGCACCTCGCGAGCATCGAGAGCCCGCTCGCGCGCTCGCTGGTGTGGGGGTCGGTCTGGGATGCGACTCGGGACGCCGAGTCGGCTCCCCGCGACTTCGTGCGCCTCGTTCTCGGCAACATCGCGACCGAGACGGAGTCGACCACGCTGCGAACCGTGCTGGGCCAGCTCGTCAGCACGGCGACGCAGTACGTCGCTCCGGAGCACCGCACCGCGGTGGTCGAGGAGGTCGGCGATCGGCTCTGGGCGATGGCCCAGCAGGCGGCGGCGGGCAGCGACGCGCAGTTCCAGTTCGTGAAGTTCTTCGCCGCGGTCGCATCGACGGCGGAGCACCTCGACGCCGTGCAGGCGCTGCGTGACGGCGCGACGACGCTCGAGGGTCTCGAGATCGACACCGACCTCTCGTGGGAGCTGCTCATCGCGATCGTCGCGGGCGGGCGGGCGGGTGCGACCGAGATCGATGCCGCGCTGGCCGCCGACAACACGGCGACCGGAGCGCAGTCCGCGGCGAACGCGCGCGCCGCGATCCCGACCCCGGAGGCCAAGCGCGCGGCCTGGGACTCGGTCACGCTCGACGACTCCGCTCCGAACACGATCGTCCGCTCGACGGGCCTCGGCTTCCAGCGGACGTCGGACCCGGCGGTGCTGGATGCGATGGTGCCGGTGTACTTCGGCGCCCTGCGCGAGCTGTGGGACAGCAAGAGCTACAAGATCGCGGAGTACCTGGTCGTCGGCTTCTACCCGGCCGCGACCCCGACCCAGGAGATCGTCGACGCGACCCGGGAGTGGCTCGCCGCCAACCCCGAGGTACCGGCGCTGCGACGCCTCGTGATCGAGAACCTCGCGGGCGTCGAGCGCGCCCTGCGCGCCCAGGCGCGCGACGCGCGGGGCTGAGCGCGAGGGAACCCCGGACCGTCGACGGAGCCCGCGCCCAGCGGCGGCTTCGACGGTCCGGGGTTCCCTCACCCGTTGTGACGGAGGGCCCGGCCTGCGGGTCAGCGCTCCGGCAGGGAGCGGCGGGCGGGGCCGTCGTAGGCCGACAGCGGGCGGATGAGCGCGTTGGACGCGCGCTGCTCGAGCACGTGCGCCGTCCAGCCGACGACGCGGGCCGCGACGAACAGCGGCGTGAAGATCTCGGTGTCGAACCCCATCAGGCGGTACGCCGGACCGGACGGGTAGTCGAGATTCGGCAGGATCCCCGTCCGATCGGCCATCGCCTCCGCCAGCGCGTCGTAGAGCTCGAGCATCTCGACGGCGCTCTCGTGCTCGGCCACGCGCCGGAGCGCCGCCTCCATGGTCGGCACCCGCGAGTCACCCGACTTGTACACGCGGTGACCGAAGCCCATCACCTTGCGGCGCTCCCCCAGCGCCGACGCGAGCCACTCCCGCGAGCGCCGCGGCGCCTCCTGGCCGAGTCCGATCTCGTCGAAGACGTGCAGCACGGCCTCGTTCGCGCCTCCGTGCAGCGGGCCCTTCAGCGCACCCACGGCCGCCGTCACCGCCGAGTACACGTCGGAGAGCGTCGACGTCACCACCCGTGCCGTGAACGTCGACGCATTGAAGGAGTGCTCCGCGTAGAGCACGAGTGAGACCCGGAAGGCGTCGACGACCACGGCATCGGGCACCTCGCCGAAGGTCATCCAGAGGAAGTTCTCGGAGTAGTCGAGGTCGCGCCGCGGAGCGATCGGCTCCTCGCTGCGACGCCGGCGCTGCGCGTAGGCGACGATCGCCGGCAGGGCCGCCCAGAGCCGGATCGAACGCTCGAGCACCTCGTCGGGCGCGTCCGCATCGGCGTCCGGATCGAGCGCACCCAGCGCACTGACGGCTGTTCGCACCACGTCCATCGGGTGCGCCGTGAGCGGCAGCAGGTCGATGACCGCACGGATCTCGGGAGCCAGACCGCGGTGCGACCGCTCGAACGAGCGCAGGGCGGCGGCCTCCCCCGTCGTCGGCAGCTCACCGTTCCAGAGCAGCCAGGCGACGTCCTCGAACGAGCGCTCTGCCGCGAGCTCCTGCACGGGGTAGCCCCGGTACAGCAGCGAGTTCGACTCCGGGTCGACCTTCGAGATCGCCGTGGTGTCGACGACGACGCCCACGAGACCCTTCCGGATGTCCTGGTCGGTGGTGCTCATGTCCGCTCCTTCGCGAGATGGGCCGGGGCGCCGGGGTTGGCGCGGGTCGTCAGGCGCCGTGGTGATCGGCGAGGCTGAAGTCGAAGACGCCCTCGTCGAACGTGCTGTACGAGGCGTAGTCGAGCAGTTCGTAGAGCTCGGCCCTGGTCTGCATGCCGGGTACCTCGGCTCGCAGCGATCCGTCGGCCTTCAGGGTGTCGAGGGCGCGCATCGCCGCACCCATCGCGATCCGGAGGAGCGAGACCGGGTAGATGACGATGTTCACGCCGACGTCGGCGAGCTGCCGGGCGGTGAAGAGCTCGCTCTTGCCGAACTCGGTCATGTTCGCGAGCACGGGGACGTCGACGGCCGAGCGGATCGCCTCGAACTCGCCGAGATCACGCATCGCCTCGGGGAAGATCGCGTCGGCGCCGGCGTCGACGAGTCGCTTCGCGCGGTCGATCGCAGCCTGCAGGCCGTCGATGGCGCGGATGTCGGTCCTGGCCATGATCACGAGGCCGGAGTCGCGACGCGCGTCGACCGCTGCGGCGATCCGGCGGACCGAGGTGCTCTCGTCGACGACCGCCTTCCCGTCGAGGTGCCCGCAGCGCTTCGGGTTGACCTGGTCCTCGATGTGCAGCGCCGCGACCCCGGCGTCCTCGAGCATCTGCACGGTGCGCGCGACGTTGAGCGGCTCGCCGAACCCCGTGTCGGCGTCGATGAGGACGGGCAGGTCGGTCATCCGCGCGATCTGCTGGCCTCGGCCCGCGACCTCGCTGAGGGTCGTGAGCCCGATGTCGGGCAGCCCCAGTTCGGCCGAGAGCACGGCGCCCGAGACGTAGACGCCGTCGAATCCCTTCTCCTCGATCAGCCGCGCCGAGAGCGGAGTGAAGGCGCCCGGCAGCTGCAGGAGCTCGCCCGTCGCGAGCCGCTCACGGAAGAGACGGCGCTTCTCGGCGGGGGTCCGGGTCGAGTGCAGCATCGGGCGTCCTCGGGGTCTGGGAAGAAGGGTGGCAGCGAGGCGGCGCCTCCCGTCGAATCTATACGGCGGCCCGCCGGCCGGCGCGAAGAGGCCCGGAAGCGGGTCGCTGCCGAACCGTCTCGCAGGAAGCGGTCCCGTAGCCTGGAGGCGATGCTGCTCTTCGACACCTCCACTCCCAGTCCTGTCGCCGCGACCATCTCCTTCTTCGACACTCCCGTCTTCTGGAAGAGCGTCGGAGTCGTCCTGATCGTGCTCGGCGCGCTCGTCGCGCGCGTCATCGCGCACTTCGTCGTCGGCCGGGTGGTCGACCAGATCGTCTCGGGTGTGAAGAAGCGCCAGCGGGTCGAGGACACGCAGGCGATCGCCGCCTCACCGCTCGCTGCGGTGCGCGTCGTCCAGCGCACGCGGACGCTGGGCTCGATCCTGAACAACATCAGCTCGATCCTGATCGTGATCATCGCCCTCGTGATGATCGTCAGCACGATCGACAGCACTCTCATCGGCTCCTTCGCCCTGCTCACCGCGGCGCTCGGCGCCGGCCTCGGCTTCGGTGCCCAGAACATCGTGAAGGACGTGCTGAACGGGCTCTTCATGGTCGCCGAGGACCAGCTCGGAGTCGGCGACGTGGTCGACACCGGCCAGGCCACGGGTGTGGTCGAGAACGTCGGCGTGCGGATCACCCAGATCCGCGACGTGAACGGCACCCTGTGGTTCGTCCGCAACGGCGAGATCATCCGGGTCGGCAACATGTCGCAGGGTTGGTCGCGCGTGATCATCGACCTCGCCGTGCCCTACGAGGCCGACCTCGAGACGGTGCAGGCGTCGATCCTGCAGACCGCGAACGAGCTCGCCGCCAGCAGCCGGTGGCGTGCCCGGATCATCGACAAGCCGGAGCTGTGGGGGCTGGAGTCGATCTCCGACGACGCCCTCGTCGTCCGGCTCGTGCTGAAGACCCGCACGACGGCCAAGGACGACGTCGCGCGCGAGCTCAAGATCCGCCTCAAGCGGGCGCTCGACGCCCTCGACGTGAAGCTGCCGTCGCTGTCCGCCGTCGTGCTGAGCGGGTTCGAGGGTGCGGCGAGCGTCGGAGGCGCTAAGGGCCCCCGCACGACGCCGTCGCCCACCATCACGACCGAGCACGGCAAGCCGGTGCGCCTCCCCCGCGCCCTACGCAAGCAGAAGGACGCGCGGCCCGTCGACGGCGACGGCTCGGACGCTCCGACGCAGGGACCGCGCTCGTGACCGGCCTGCAGATCGGCGGGACGCCTCCGATGCGCAGCTTCTGGGAGCACCTGGGCGGTCGCCCGACCTTCGAGCGGCTCGTGCGCCGCTTCTACGAGGGCGTGCGCGAAGACGAGGTCCTGTGGCCGATGTACCCCGAGCACGACCTCGAGGGAGCGATCCAGCGGCTCACGGGGTTCCTCGAGCAGTACTGGGGCGGGCCGACGACCTACAGCCAGGAGCGCGGCCACCCGCGGCTGCGGATGCGGCACCAGCCCTTCCACATCAACCCCGAGGCGCGCGACCACTGGCTCCAGAACATGCGCGTGGCGGTCGACGAGCTCGAGCTCGCGCCGGCCGACGACGCGATGCTCTGGGACTACCTCGAGCGCGCGGCGCACGCGATGGTGAACACGTTCGAGGAGTGACCCGGCGCGGGACTGATGTCTCGGTCCGTCGCGGGCCGACTCAGGCCGGTGTGCGCACGAGCACATGGCCTCGCTTGGACGTGAGGCGGCGCCACGGTCCGCTCTCGAGCAGGGCGACCGGGTCGCCGGCGTCGAGGAAGCCCAGCGCGAAGAGCGCGAAGGCCGCACCGGCCGGCACGTCCTCCAGACCGTCGAGCGGGCGTCCCCAGACGGACGAGCGCACGCGGGAGACGATCTGCTCGCCGGTCTCGGAGCCGACGGCCGCGGCGATCTCGTCGATGCCGTCGCGGGCCACTCGCTCGAGGAACACCGGATCGACCGGCTCGCGGCGCAGCCATCCACCGCGCGGAGGAGCGATGCCCGCCCAGGGTCCGGCGGTCGCGTCGTCGCCGTCGGGCAGTGAGACGGGCTTGCCGTCGGCACCCCCCGGCTCCCACTGCAGCCGGGCGAGGCGATCGGAGAGAGCGCGGATCGGAACGACGCGGTCGAACGCGGCAGGCTCGTCGAGTGCGAAGACGCGCAGCCCGAGGACCGTGGACGAGCGGTCGAGGATCCCGCGGGGCTGGAGGATCGCGGTGTACGCGGCGAGGATGCGGTCCTGAGCGAGGAGGCGCACGGCGCCGTCGTCGACTCGGGCGGACCTGCCGAGGAAGACCCGCAGATCGGACAGGCTGGGTGGATCTGCAAGCGAGAAGGACGCACTCATCGCGTCGATAAACTTACCCGGAGGCCCGCCTCCCGGCAGGTCGACACCCCGGAGGTACCGTGCCCGATCCCCTGTCCTCGTTCCTCGCCGCCCTCGATCTGACCGACACGGGAGCCCGCACCAGCGAGGACATCTTCACGGGTCCGTCGCAGTGGATGCCCGAGGGCCGCGTGTTCGGCGGGCAGGTGCTGGCCCAGTCGCTGATCGCCGCCGGTCGCACCGTGGGCGACGACCACGGGGTGCACTCGATGCACGGCTACTTCCTGCGGCCCGGTGACGTCAGCCTTCCGATCACGTTCTCGGTCGACCGGATCCACGACGGCCGCTCCTTCAGCACTCGTCGCACGCAGGCGTACCAGAACGGCGCTCCGATCCTCTCGATGATCGCGTCGTTCCAGACCGAGGACGAGGGGCTCGACCACCAGACGCCGATGCCCGAGGGCGTTCCCGATCCGGAGGCGCTGCCGAGCACCGCAGAGGTCCTCGCGGGCGTCGACCACCCGGTCGGCAGCTTCTGGGCGACCCAGCGCCCGTTCGATGTGCGCCACGTCGAGCAGCCCGTGTATCTGCGCGCCGATCCCCAGCAGGTCGCGCATCAGAGCGTGTGGATGCGGGCGCTCGGTCCGCTCCCGGACGACCCGATGCTGCACCGCGCGGCCCTCGCCTACGCGAGTGACTACACGATCCTCGAGTCGACCCTCCGCCGCCACGGAGCGGCCTGGATCACGCCCGGCCTGCGCATCGCGAGCCTCGACCATGCGATGTGGTGGCACCGCCCCGCGCGGGTCGACGAGTGGCTGCTGTACGTGCAGGAGGCGCCGAGCGCCTCGGGCGGACGCGGGCTGTCGCTGGGGCGCATCTACTCGCGCGACGGTCTGCTCGTCGCGAGCGTCGCCCAGGAGGGGATGGTGCGGGTCCCGCGCTGACGTGCGGAATCCACACGGACCTACGGCTCGTACGGATCATGTTCGGCTCGCAGGACCCGGCCGATCCGACGAGCGGGAGCGGATACTGCGAGCCGAAGCGGTTACTGCGAGCCGAAGGTCAGGCGGAGGGCGCTCTCAGCTCTCCGCGCGATGTCGGCCGGACGTCGGCCGCGCAGAGACGCGACGTCAGCCGCGTTTGGTGAACGCGATGGGTTCCTCGACATACGGCGCCCAGACGGTGCGGAGCTCGGGCGGGATCCGCTCCGGTCGCCCGGTCGCGGCGACGACCATGACGAGCGTGGTCGCCGCCTTCGTGTACAGCACCCGCGGCGTGACGCCCTCGGGCGAGTACAGCTCGTAGCAGACCTCGAGACTCGCGCCGCCGATGCGGCCGATCCACAGCTCGATGTCGATCGGCGCCCGCATGTACGGGATCGGCGCGAGGTACTCGATCTCCTGCCGGGCGATGAGACTGATGGTGCGCGCGCCCGGTCGGGCGTCGAGCACCGCGGTCGCCCTCCCGCCCGCCTCCGGGGAGTCGGGCGCCCAGAACGCCTGGATGCGCGCCTCCTCGAGCAGGCGCAGCATCTCGGCGTTGTTGACGTGCGCGTAGGCGTCGAAGTCCGACCAGCGCAGCGGGATGGCGACGTGCAGGCGCATCAGTCGCGCGTGAGCTTGCGGTAGGCCGAGCGGTGCGGCTTCGCCGCGTCGGGGCCGAGACGCTCGATCTTGTTCTCTTCGTACGCCTCGAAGTTGCCCTCGAACCAGTACCAGTTGGCCGGGTCCTCCTCGGTGCCCTCGTAGGAGAGGATGTGCGTCGCGATCCGGTCGAGGAACCACCGGTCGTGGGTGATGACCACCGCGCAGCCGGGGAACTCGAGTAGAGCGTTCTCGAGGCTGCCGAGGGTCTCGACGTCGAGGTCGTTGGTGGGCTCGTCGAGCAGGAGCAGGTTGCCGCCCTGCTTGAGGGTCAGCGCGAGGTTGAGGCGGTTGCGCTCACCACCGGAGAGCACGCCGGCCTTCTTCTGCTGGTCCGGGCCCTTGAAGCCGAACTGCGAGACGTATGCGCGCGACGGGATCTCGGTGCGTCCGACCGTGATGTAGTCGTGGCCGTCCGAGACGACCTCCCACAGGTTCTTGTTCGGGTCGATACCGCCGCGGCTCTGGTCGACATACGAGATGTCGACCGTCTCGCCGATCTTGAGGTCTCCGGAGTCGAGCGGCTCGAAGCCCACGATCGTCTTGAAGAGCGTGGTCTTGCCGACGCCGTTCGGGCCGATGACGCCGACGATTCCGTTGCGCGGGAGGGTGAAGCTCAGGTCCTCGATGAGCACGCGCTCGCCGAACGCCTTGTGCAGCTTCTTCGCGTCGATGACCTGGGCGCCGAGGCGCGGGCCCACGGGGATGACGATCTCCTCGAAGTCGAGCACGCGCGTCTTCTCCGCCTCCGACGCCATCTCCTCGTAGCGGGCGAGGCGCGCCTTCGACTTGGCCTGGCGCCCCTTGGCGTTGCTGCGGACCCACTCGAGCTCGGTCGTGAGGCGCTTGGCGAGCTTCGCGTCCTTCTTGCCCTGCACCTCGAGGCGTGCGCGCTTCTTCTCGAGGTAGGTGGAGTAGTTGCCCTCGTAGGGGTAGAGGTGGCCGCGGTCGACCTCGGCGATCCACTCCGCGACGTTGTCGAGGAAGTACCGGTCGTGGGTGACGGCGAGCACGGCGCCGGGGTACTTCGAGAGGAACTGCTCGAGCCAGAGCACGCTCTCGGCGTCGAGGTGGTTGGTGGGCTCGTCGAGCAGCAGCAGGTCGGGCTTCTGCAGGAGGAGCTTGGTCAGCGCCACGCGGCGCTTCTCTCCTCCGGAGAGGTTGGTGACGAGGGAGTCGCCCGGCGGAGTCCGCAGGGCGTCCATCGCCTGCTCGAGCTGCGAGTCGAGGTCCCATGCGTCGGCCGCGTCGATGGCCTCCTGGAGGGTGCCCATCTCGGCCAGGAGCGTGTCGAAGTCGGCGTCGGGGTCGGCCATCGCCAGCGAGATCTCGTTGAAGCGGTCGATCTTGCCCTTGATCTCGCCGACGCCCTCCTGGACGTTCTCGAGCACCGTCTTGGTCTCGTCGAGCTCCGGCTCCTGCATCAGGATGCCGACGGAGTAGCCCGGGCTGAGCCGCGCCTCACCGTTGCTGGGGGTGTCGAGCCCCGCCATGATCTTCAGGATCGTCGACTTGCCGGCGCCGTTCGGGCCGACCACGCCGATCTTCGCGCCGGGCAGGAACGACATCGTGACGTCGTCCAGGATCAGCTTGTCGCCGACCGCCTTGCGGGCGCGCACCATCGAGTAAATGTATTCAGCCACTTCAGTCCTCAACCGCTCGTACGTTCTCGGTGCCCCGCTCTCGGCCGGGCAGGTCCCGTGGATCGGGAGGGCCTCGGCCGGATGACGCCGTCTGTCGATCACCGCACCGCTCGAAGCAGCGGCGGAGTCGATGGCCGGGGGCCCGTTCGAGGATACCGGGTGGTGGCGTGGAGCGGGTCAGCCCTCGAGGGAGACGGTCTGGCCGATCAGGCAGGCGCCCGTCGCGATCGGAGCCGCCACGACCACGTGCACTCCCCCGCTCTTGGGACCGTACTGCCCGATCAGGCAGGCGTCGGACATCTTCACCGAGACCTGCACGGAGTCGGCGTCGAGGCCGACCGACGTCTCGTCGGCGGTCAGCTGCATCGACTCCTTCGCGAAGCCGTTCGCGACGAGGGCGTCCACGACGCTGCGACCCGGGGCCGCGGAGTCGGCTCCGACGACTCCGGCGACGACCTGCTCGAAGAAGGCGCGGTTCTCCTCCGCGGTACCGCCCGGTACGAGGGCGAGAGGAGCGGCGGGCGCCTCGGACGAGCTCGGCTCGGCCGCCGCCGACGGGGAGACGGAGGGTGCGGGAGCATCGGACGCCGTGCAGCCGGCGAGGACCGCGATCGACCCGAGCACGAGGGCGGCCTGCGCGAGAGCACCGCGCAGAGTGGTCCGTGTCGTCACTGGGCTCCTCCCGGCGGCAGCGGATCTCGTGCCGGACACGCCGCTCGCCGAGTCTCACGGAGGAGCTGTCAGAACGGAGTGTCGACCGATTCTAACGACGGCTCCGAGGCCTCGACGCCCGCACCTGCCGCCACCGCACCCCAGTCGCCGACGGACTCCGTTCCGGGCCCGGGAGGGGCGGACTCGCTCCAGGCGGGCGCTGCGGTCGGCGCCGGCGGTGCTGCCGTCCTGCCCACCGTCTTGCTCAGGCTCGTCGTACCCCAGGCGAGGTCGTGCCCGATCCCGTCGGCGTTGACCGCGACGTCGGTGCCCGTCTTGCCTCCCGCCTCCCAGGCGCGGACGGTGAGCCGGCCGGTGACGATGATGCGGTCTCCACGGGCGAGGGAGCCGAGCGCGTTGCCGGCGAGCGCGTTGAAGGCGTTCACCGTGTACCAGTTGGTGGCGCCGTCGACCCACTTCTGCGCTGCCCGGTCGTAGCGCCGCTGAGTGGACGCCAGGCGGAAGGTCGTCATCGCTGTGCCGTTCGCCGTGTCGATGCTGCGCGGGTCGGTGCCGATGACTCCGATGACGGTCATGGTGTCGGTCATTGTCGTGTCCTCTCGTCGGTGATCGCGGCTGCGATCGAGCGGCGCCCGGCCGGAGGGGGCTGGTACCGGTCGGGCGCCGCAGGGACAGTGTCACGACGAACGGCCCGCCTCCGGTGGGAGTGCGGGCCGTTCTGGGGAGGATCCGGTGAAGACGGCTCCTGGGGAGGAGAGCTACGACGCCAGGATGTACTTCGAGTACGACTTGCGGATCTTGTTGACCTTCGGAAGTGCTACGGCGAGGCAGTAGCCCTGACCGGGGTTCTTCGCGAAGAAGTCCTGGTGGTAGTCCTCGGCCTCGAAGTAGACGCCCAGCGGCGAGATCTCGGTGACGATCGGACCGTCCCACCACTCCGCAGCGCGGTCGCGGGCGGTCTCGAAGAGCTCCTTCTCCTCGTCGCTCGAGTAGTACATGGCCGAGCGGTACTGGGTGCCGACGTCGTTGCCCTGCCGGTTGAGCTGGCGGGGGTCGTGCAGCGTGAAGAAGACGTCGAGGATGACCGACTCGGGAATGACGTCGGGGTCGAACGTCACGGCGACCGCCTCGGCGTGCCCGGTGCGGCCGGTGCAGACCGCCTCGTACGAGGGGTTCGGCACGGCTCCGCCGGTGTAGCCGGAGACGACGTCGGTCACGCCGTCGAGGACGCGGTAGACGGCGTCGAGACACCAGAAGCATCCTCCGGCGAGAACGAATGTGCGCATGGCGTGTGACTCACTTCCTGTCCGGGCGACACGACCGGGGCGCCGGTCGCATCACCCGAGTCAACGCCCCGAGCACCCCGCGCATTCCGTGCGGTGGAGGGCCTGGAATAGAGTCCACGGGTGAGCTACGACGCCGCCCCTGACCGCTACGACCGCATGGACTACCGACGAGTGGGACGGAGCGGGCTCCAGCTGCCCGCCCTCTCGCTCGGGCTGTGGCACAACTTCGGTTCCGACCGCCCCCTCGACACCCAGCGCGCGATCCTCCGGCGCGCCTTCGACCTCGGGATCACGCACTTCGATCTCGCGAACAACTACGGACCGCCCTACGGGGCGGCCGAGACCGCGTTCGGGAGGATCTTCGCCGAGGACTTCCGCCCGTACCGCGACGAGATCGTCCTCTCCTCCAAGGCGGGCTACGACATGTGGCCAGGGCCCTATGGCGACGGAGGCTCGCGCAAGTACCTGCTCTCCTCGCTGGACCAGAGCCTCCAGCGCCTCGGAGTCGACTACGTCGACGTCTTCTACTCGCACCGGCCCGATCCCGCCACGCCGATCGAGGAGACGATGGGCGCGCTCGCCTCGGCCGTCCAGCAGGGCAAGGCGCTCTACGTCGGCATCTCGAACTACGACCCCGAGCAGACCCGCGCGGCGCACTCCGCGCTGGCGGCGACCGGCGTGCCGCTCCTGATCCACCAGCCGCGCTACTCGATGTTCGACCGGCACGTCGAGGACGGTCTCTTCCCCGTCCTCGACGAGATCGGGACGGGCTGCATCGTGTTCTCGCCGCTCGCGCAGGGACTGCTCACCGACCGCTACCTCGACGGCAGTGTTCCGGAGGGGTCGCGCGCGGCGACCTCGCGCTTCCTGTCCTCGGACCGCATCGACCAGGTCTACCTCGACCGGGTCCGCGGCCTCCAGGCGATCGCCGAGGCGCGCGGGCAGTCGGTGGCGCAGCTCGCGTTGAGCTGGGTGCTGCGCTCACCATCGGTCACCAGCGCGGTCATCGGCGCCTCGAGCGTCGGCCAGCTGGAGCAGAACGTGGCGGCCCTCGATGCCGGGCCCCTGCGCCCGGAGGAGATCGAGGCGATCGAGGAGTTCGCGGTGCACGGCACCGGCCTCTGAGCCGCACCTCCGGGAATGTCGGTGGTCGCTCGTAGTCTGCGACAGCACTCGGCCGCGGGGTGCGCCGAGCACTCGAGCAGGAGGTACCGATGTCCCTGTCCACCTTGCACGCCACCCGCGTCCCGCCCACCCTCACCCGGGTGAACGGCCGCCTCTGGCGGGTCACCACGTCCTCCGGCGCGGTCGTCGGCCACATCGAGCTGGTCGACGACCCGCGGGGCGAGAAGTTCCGGGCCCGGCTCCTCCGCCACGGGATGCCGTCCGGTGCCGAGATCGGCGAGTTCTGGAGCGTCGACGACGCGATCGAGGTCTTCCGCGTCGCTTGAGCCCCTGAACGGCGCCGATCGTCCTGCGGTCGGCGCGGCACACGGGCGCCCGAACGCGTGCGGGCTAACGTTCGGCTCATGCAGTGGTGGAACGAGTTCGTGACCTGGATCCAGACGACCGACGGGCACCGATCGGTGTTCCTCGCCGTCGTCATCCTGCTCGCCGTGGTGATCGGAGTGGTCGTGACGGCTGCGGTGTTCCGCGGCTCGATAGCGCGGCTGATCCGTCAGCAGGAGCACGAGCGCAAGAACGCGGTGATCGCGACCCTCATCGACGCCGCAGTCGACGCGTCGGCGTGGAACGTGCTCACGCAGTCGGAGCGCATCCTGAGTGATCGGGCTTCGGCCCAGGCCGAGACGCATCTCCGACTGCTCCCCATCAAGGGCTCCGGAGTCGCGGCCAACTGGGCGGCGCACGAGCTCGCCGAGCTCAAGCACACCGCCTCGACCGGTGGGTACCAGACCCAGGCGAGCATCGGTGAGTTCCGCGACCGCCTCGTTCAGTGGCGCGACAAGCCGAGCCGAGCCCGGAAGGCGTTCCTCGCCGACCTCGAGCGCTGGCGCTTCTCGGAGACCTCGCGGCCCGAGACCCCGGCGGCGCCCGGTTCGGACTCCTCCGCTGCCGACTCCTCCACCGAGTCAGCCCCGGCGTCTCGGGTCGCGACTCCTGTGGCGACCTCGCAGCCCGCCGTCCCGGCCGGCCCCGTGGTCGTGGGCAGCAGCCCCGACGAGGCGAGCGACACCTCCTACCAGCGCCCGGCGACGCCGACGATCGTGCTCCCGCCCGCGCCCACGGGCTCGTCACACGACGAAACACGTCAACTTCTCGACGACGTCGACCGCCTCGATGTGCCCTCGCGGGAGCGTCCGGTCGAAGAGCTTCCCCCCGTCGAGCACGCGCCGGTCGCCTCGCACGACGAGTCCGCCGCTGAGCGGACCGACCCGCCGCAGAGCACCTCCGCCACTCGCAGCGCCGACTGAACGACTGCGGACGAAGAGAAGGCCCCTACCGCTGGTGCGGTGGGGGCCTTCTCCGTGGTGCGGATGGTGCAGGTTGTACGCCTCAGACGTGTGCATCACGTGCACGAGCGACTCGGCCGACCAGCACGGCGAGGGGCGCCGCGACGATCGTCCACGCAACGGCGATTCCACCGAGAATGGCGAGGAGCAACATGGTCGTACCTCCGTTCCTTACGTCGTTGTAATTCCGGACACCCCCAAGACTAGGTGCCTGACACACACTGAACAGGCCGATGCTCGGAAACACGCCGGTGTTGCCCCGAAATCAGCGGTGTGTTAGGAGGTGCATAGCCGTGTATCGCGCGCAGAAGCACGCCGCGACGAAGGGACGAAGGTGTGCCCCCGGCAGGAATCGAACCTGCGGCCAAGAGATTAGAAGGCTCCTGCTCTATCCGCTGAGCTACGGGGGCGTCGGAGAACGAGGATACCGGGCGGGCCGGACGGGAGCTGATCCCGACGCGGCGAGGCTCGGATCCCGGCCGGATCAGACGCCCTGCACGAGCCCGAGGACACCGACCACCAGGGAGACCGCGGCGAGCACCAGCGAGACGCCGATCAGGATCGTGTGCACCCGGAGGAACGTCGTCGCCTTCCCGTTCGCGTCACGGGCGCGCGGGTCCTTGCGGACCCTGCGGAGGAACGGAGGCCAGACCACCGCATTCCACACGGCGTTGGCGATCAGGATCCAGCAGACGAGCGTCATCACGAGGCTCGATTCTAGAAGCCCCCGCCGCGAGGCCCTCCACCGGCGGCCTGCGCGCCGGGGCCCTGTCGGTGGTCGCGGATAGACTCCGTCCATGAGTAGCGCCCCCGATCGTCTTGTCTGGATCGACTGCGAGATGACGGGACTCGACCTCGGCGTCGACGAGCTCGTCGAGATCGCCGTCGTCGTCACCGACTTCGACCTCGAACCCCTCGACGAGGGTCTGTCGATCGTGATCAAGCCGAACGACTCCGCCCTGGCGAACATGGGCGACTTCGTCCGCACGATGCACGAGACCTCCGGGCTCCTCGACGAGATCCCCTCGGGGGTCGGTGTGGCCGAGGCGGAGTACGAGGTCCTCGAGTACGTGCTGAAGCACGTCCCCGCCGAGCAGCACGCCCCCCTCGCCGGCAACTCCATCGGCACCGACCGCGCCTTCCTCGTCAAGTACATGCCCAAGCTCGACTCCCACCTGCACTACCGGAACGTCGACGTCTCGACCGTGAAGGAGCTCGCCCGCCGCTGGTTCCCGCGCGTCTACTTCAACGCGCCGGCCAAGCACGGCGGTCACCGCGCTCTCGCCGACATCCTCGAGAGCATCCGCGAGCTGCGCTACTACCGCAAGGCCGCCTTCATCGCCGAGCCCGGCCCGACGACCGCCGAGGTGCAGGCCGTCTCGGCCGCCGTCGTGGACGAGTTCGCCTCACGGATGTAGTACTCTCGTACAGTTGCTTCGCGGGGATCACCCTGCGGATCGCGATCCTGGTGGGTATAGCTCAGTTGGCAGAGCGCCTGGTTGTGGTCTAGGAGGTCGCGGGTTCGAGCCCCGTTACTCACCCCAGTCGTCAGGACGCACCGAGAGGTGCACACGAAGAACGGGCCGAGCGGCGAGAGCCGGAGAAGCCTGGAAGGGCCCGGAGTCGAAGGACTCCGGGCCCTTCGTGCGACCAGCGGCGAGAGAGGCGTGACCATGCTCCAATTGGACGCGGCCGCCTTCGAAGCGCTCGTCGTCGCCGAGCTCGACGCCCTGCCCGACGACATGGTCGACGGGCTCGACAACGTCGTCTTCGTCGTCGAGGATCGACCGGAGGACGGCTCGCTCGATCTCCTCGGCCTCTACGACGGCGTGGCTCTGACGGAGCGCGAGCGCTACGGCTTCGGCGAGATGCCCGACCGGATCATCCTCTTCCGCGAGCCGCACCTCGCGGCGTGCGCTGATCTCGATGAGCTGCGCGACGAGATCCACGTCACCCTCGTCCACGAGATCGCGCACTTCTACGGCATCGACGACGATCGCCTGCACGAGCTCGGCTGGGCCTGACTCGACCGGCCGGACTCGACCGGCCGGCCCCCTGCCGACTCAGGCCGAACCGGTGTCGACCACGACGTCGGCACCCGCTCGCGGAGACTCGCGAGCGCAGTAGCGCCGGAACTGCTCGTCCCACTCGTCCCAGTGCGACTCGAACAGCGCGCCGTCACGGGCGAGGGCGCGAGCACGGCGCTCCTGCTCCCCCGCCTCGATCCAGAGTGTGAGATCGGCGCGCGCGCGGTTCGCCGCCCCCGCCGCTCCGCAGCCCTCGAGCACGAGGAGCGGAGCCGTCACCAGACGCGATCCAGCGGTCGTGTCTGCTGCCCAGTTCCACGGGCGCCAGTGCGCCGGGACGCCGAGCGAGTGCGGTCGGACGAGCTCGCGATGACTGGACGCGACGGCCCGGTCGAGACCGGACCAGCCGGGGTAGAGGTCGTCCATCCGCACGAGCGCCGCCTCCGGAGCTCTGGGGATCGACCGGATCTCCCGCAGGAGGCCGACCGCGAAGGTCGACTTGCCGGAGCCGCTCGGTCCATCGATGAGGAGCGTTCGCACCCGACGATCGACCACACGACGGGCGAGAGCTCTGACCGCATCCGTCTGCTCAGACATCGAGGAGGAAGCTCCAGGTCCCGGCGAGTACCGCGGCAGTGACCGCGAGACCGGCGATGACGGTTCCGCCGAGGACCAGCAGCACGTCTCCTGGAACGAGCCTCGACTCACGAGCCCAGGTCCGGGGCAGATCGGAGCCGAAGCCCTTCGCCTCCATCGCGGTGGCGAGCCTGCTCCCCCTCCGGATCGCGAGCACCAGCAGGGAGAAGGCGCGCGCGAGGAGGCCGCGCACGGCGTGGATCGGCCCGCGGCCATCGGCCAGACCGCGGGCGCGACGCGCCATGGCGAGGGTCCGCCAGTCCTCGACCAGCAGACCGACCAGTCGCATGCCGGCGAGACCCCCCAGCACGAATCGAGCGGGCAGTCGGAGGATCTGGGCGAGTCCGTCGGCGAGATCGGTCGGGTCGGTGGTCGCGATCAGGACCACGCTCGGCAGGCCGATCGCGAGCACCCTCAGGGCGATCGCCCCACCCAGCGCCAGCGACCCCTCCGTGACGCTGATGAAGAGGAACTGCGCGAGCACGGCTCCCTCGTCGCGCCCGTACAGAATCGTGGTCACGCCGGCGAGCGGGGCGGCGATCCAGAGGGGCGACGTCCGTCGGAGGACCTCGGCCGGCCGCAGGCCCGCGAAGGGCAGCACCAGCAGCTCGAGAGCAAGGGCGACCGCGGCCGACACCACGTCGACCGTCAGGACGAGGACGAGCGCGATCACGAGGCTCGCGAGGAGCTTGGCGACGGGGTTGGCTCGGGCTATCGCACCGCGGGCGGGCACGGCATCGAGAAGGGTCATCGCCCGGCCCCCGCCGGTTCGCCGATCAAGACGGTCTCATCGGCCAGCGCCGCGACGAGGTGCTCGTCGTGGGTCACCGCGAGGACCGCACGCCCGTCGTCGCGCAGCTCGGCCAGCAGGTCGACCACGACCTGCCAGGTGAGGCGGTCCTGACCGAAGGTGGGCTCGTCGAGCACGACGACCGAGGGGCGGCGGACGAGTGCCGACGCCACGGCGAGCCGGCGCTTCTCGCCGCCCGAGAGGGTGAACGGATTCGCGTCGGCCAGCGCCCCGAGTCCGAGTCGCTCGAGCAGCTGCTCGGCGCGGTGCCGCTCATCGTCGTCACGCGCTCCGAGTGCGAGCTCCTGCCGGACCCGCGCGGTGAGGAACTGGTGCTCCGGCTCCTGGAACACCATCGCGACGCGATCGGCGAGCTGCGTCGAGCTCCACCGGTACGGATGCGGCGACGCCCCGTCCCTGACCGCCTCGGCCGCGAGGACCTCGCCGGCAGCGGGTGGCAGCAGACCGGCGAGCGTGAGGGCGAGCGTGGACTTCCCCGCTCCGTTGGGCCCGAGCACGGCGGTGACCCGACCGGCGGCGATCTCGAGGTCGAGCCCCGAGACCACCGGCACCGGGCGCCGCGCGCCGAAGACGGGGCGTCCGACAGCGAGGTCGCGAGTGCTCAGGGCGACCGGAGCGGGACCACCGTCGCCGGGGACGCGTGCGGGAACCTCCCCCGGGATCCACACACCGGCCTCGGCGAGGGCGGCGCGGGTCTGGATGAGGACCGTCTGCGGGTCGCCGTCGGCGATCACAGTGCCGTCGCCCCCGAGGACGACGACGCGGTCGACCAGGTCGAACCACACGTCGACCCGGTGCTCGACGACGAGGAGGGTGGCACCCGACCTCGTCGTACTGCGCTCGACTGCCGCCCGCACCTCGCGCACCCCCGCGGGATCGAGGTTCGCCGTCGGCTCGTCGAGGAGCAGGAGTCGCGGTCGCATGGCGAGCACGCCCGCGAGGGCCAGGCGCTGCTTCTGCCCGCCGGAGAGTGCCGAGGTGGAGTGGTCGAGCGACACGTCCAGGCCGACATCGTCGAGCGCGGCGCGCACGCGCTCGGCGATCTGCTCCCGCGGGACACCCAGGTTCTCGCAGGCGAAGCCGACGTCGTCCCCGACGCGGGCGAGGACCGCCTGAGTGTCCGGATCCTGCAGCACCAGCCCGGCGGTGCCGCGACTCGCGAGCGGAGACCGGCCGTCGAGGGTGAGCTCGCCTGCGGAGGCGCCGTCCTCCTCTCCACCGAGCACGCCGGCGAGGGCGTGCAGCAGCGTGCTCTTGCCCGCTCCGGACGGCCCGAGCAGCAGGACGCGCTCGCCGGGCTCGACGGCGAGATCCAGGCCGGTCACCGCGGTGCTGGACCGCCCGGCGTGACGCCAGCTCCAGCCGCGGGCGCGGACGGATGCGCCGGTCATCGACCGCTCGCGCCCACTCCCTCGACCACCCGGCCCTCTCGGCCGGAGGCGAAACGGTCGAGTGCGCCCGATGCGGCGAGGGCGCGCACCGCGAACCACGGCAGGAGACCCGCGAGAACGACGCCGGAGACGATCGACGAGACGACGTAGACCGTGGCGAAGAGGCCGTCGACACCCGCGTAGTAGACGATCAGATCATTGATCGCGAGAGCGAGCCCGGAGGCGGCACCCGCCAGCATCGCCACGATCGGACGACCGCTGCGGTACAGGAAGAGCGCGAAGACGATCTCGGCGCCGAGCCCCTGGACGAGGCCGGACAGCAGGACGAAGAAGCCCCACTGGGTGCCGATCAGACCGGAGACGAGCGCGGCGAGCAGCTCGGTGAAGAGTGCGGCGCCGGGCTTGCGGATGATGAGTCCGCCGAGGACGCCGGCGAAGAGCCAGCCGCCCCCGAGGATCCCGCCGAGGCCGGGGAGGAAGTCGAAGGCGATGCCGAGGACGTTCGTCGCGAGGCCCCAGGCCCAGAAGACGATGCCGCTCGCGACGGCGACGACGCTGGCGATGACGATGTCGACCACGCGCCAGCGGAGGACGCGGACAGGTCTGCCCGAAGCGGACGAGGAGGAGAGCGCCGAGTTCTGCGCTGCATTGTTCTGCACTGACGTGCCCTTTCGTGGAAGCGAATGGAGGGCACGGGTATCAAGAGGAGATCGAAACGTTCCTTCGCTGGCATGACCCAGATCAGGTTCGACGGTCGAAGGCTGCGTGCCTTCCTCTCAGCCCGGTGCACCGGACTCCCGTGTTCGTCAGCAATCATAGACAGCATGTCGTGGTCGGTGGTCGTCGTGCTCGCGGTGATCCTGCTCGTGCTGCTGCAGGTCCTGCTGTGGCAGCGTCGCCGGCGGATCCGGCGCGAGCTGCTCAGCTACGGGACCCGCGTGACCGGGCTGGTGCTGCCGCACGACCCCGCGCGGGGCGACCGGGCCGCCGCGACGGAGCTCGGGCGCCTGCTCGTCGCCTACCGCCTCGCGAGCGGCGAGGAGCGTCGCGCCCTGAAGGTGCCGCAGCGCCGCGGAGACGCCTGGCTCGCCGGCGAGCCCGTCGCCGTGATCTACGATCCGCGCCGCCCGGACGACGCGGAGCGACTGATCGTCGGATTCGGCCGCACGCAGAAGAAGTGGTTCACGGCGCGGCAGCAGCGGATGCGCTGACGCCGCGCCCCAGCATCTACTTCTTGAGGGCGCGGATGATGCGGGCGAGTGCCTTGCCGGTGACCCAGACGAAGGGGATGCCGACGGCGAGCACGGAGACGACGTTCGGCTGGAAGCGGAGACCGAGGTCGTCCTTGATGTAGGCGCCGATCGGGATGACGGCTCCGCCGCCCCCGCCGCCGCCGGCCTCCTGCCCGTCCTCGGAGCCGCTGCCGCCGCCGAAGCCGAACCAGCGCAGGGCTACAGGGACGAGCGATACGCCGTCGACCGTCACCGGCTCTCCGTAGATCGTCGCGGCACCCGCGGAGGTGACGGAGTCGGCCAGGGAGACGGCGATGTTGGGCATGACCGAACGCTACTCCGCGGCTCTCGAGGCCGACAAGCGCCGCTCCGACTCGTACAGGACTCCCCCACCCCGGGCCGTCCGCCAGCGGTCATACTCGTCGGATGCCTCAGCACCCGCGCCGACGACGCCCCCTGCGCGCGGGCGTCATCGGAGGGGTGAGCATCGTGCTGGCGGCGTTCCTCGCCTTCCACCGGGCGCTCCCCGACGCCGCAGGCTGGCTGTCCGTGGTCGAGACGGGGATCCCCTGGACGGGACTCGCGGTCCTGCTCCTCGTCTCGGGCGCCGTGGCACTCCGCTCCCGAGCTGCCGGTGCGGCGGTCACGGTGCTCGCGATGGTCTACGGGGTGCTGGTCCTCCCCGTCGCGCTCCCGGCCCCCGAGGTCCGCTCCGGCCGCTTCACGGTGATCAGTCAGAACATCGCGGCGAGCGGAGACGACGCGAGCGGGATCGTCGCGGCACTCGCGGCGCGCGAACCCGACGCCATCGCCCTCCAGGAGCTCGACGGCGACGCGCGCGCGGTCGTCGACGACGAACTGGCCGATCAGTACCCCTACTCGTACGTCGTCGGGACGGTCGGCGTCTGGAGTCGCACCGAGCTCTCGGACGGCGGTCCGCTGGATCTCGGCCTCGGTTGGGATCGCGCTCTCGCCGTCGACATCGACACTCCTCTCGGCCCGAGCCGCCTCTTCGTCGTGCACCTCGCGTCCTTCCGGCTCGGCGACCACGAGGAGCGCGACACCATGCTCGGCGGGCTCGCGTCGACCCTCGCCGACGACGTGTCCGACCGGACGATCGTCGTCGGCGATTTCAACACCGCGACCGACGACCACCTCCTGGCGCCCGTTCTGGAGCAGGCGCACCTGGTCCGAAGCTCCGGCGTCGGCTTCCCCGCCACGTGGCCCTCGCTCCTCCCCGTGGTGTCGCTCGATCACGCTCTGGCCGACGGCGTCCCGGCCGCGACGCTGACCGTGCTGCCCGCGAACGGCTCGGATCACCGGCCGATCAGTCTGACGATCGGTTCCGCGTAGCGAGCGTGTCGCTGAGGTCGATGCCCTTCGCCGATTCCGGAGCCGACTTCGAGAGCAGCGAGGCGGGCCGGACGGCCCCGGTGCCGAACCGCGCCGACACTCCGTCGACCGCGAGCTCGGCGTCGCGCCAGTCGTCGGAATCGCTCCAGAGGGAGAACGCGACCTCGTCGCCCTCGACGAGCTGCTCGCCGCGCACGCCGATGAGCCGAACGGGGCGGCGGAGCGGATTCGCGGCCTCGAGCAGTGCCGAGGACGCCTCGTAGAGCACCCGGGCGACGTCGGTCGGCTCGGGAAGGGTGCGTGACCGCGTGAGGGTGCTGAAGTCGCCGAAGCGGACCTTCACGGCGACGGTCCGGCTGCGGACCCCCGCCCGGCGCAGGCGCACCGCCACCTTGTCGCAGAGACGCAGCAGCTCGCGGCGCACCAGCTCGGGGTCGGCGACGTCGTCGGCGAAGGTGATCTCGTGGCCCGCGCTCTTCTCGATCTGGCGGGTGTCGACCGACCTGGGGTCCACTCCGTTCGACAGCGCGTGCAGCCGACGACCCGTCGCCTCCCCCAGCGAGGAGACGAGCACCGGCAGCGGAGTCGCGGCGACATCGGCGACCGTGCGCAGGCCCCGGCGCAGCAGCGCCTCCTCGGTGGTCGCGCCGACGCCCCACAGCGCGCTGACCGGCAGCGGATCGAGGAACGCCTGCACGCCGTCGGACGGGACGACGAGCAGGCCGTCGGGCTTCGAGCGGCTCGACGCGAGCTTGGCCACGAACTTGGTGCTCGCGATGCCGACCGAGCAGGTGAGCCCGAGCTCGGAGAAGACCTGCGCGCGGATCGCCGTTCCGATCGCGAACGGTGATCCGGAGATCCGGCGGGCGCCGGCCACATCGAGGAACGCCTCGTCGATGCTGAGGCGCTCGACCAGCGGGGTGAAGGAGTCGAAGATCGCCATCACCCGCCGCGACGCATCGCGGTACCGCTCCATGTGCGGTTCGAGCACGATCGCCTGGGGGCAGCGGCGGAGGGCGACAGCCATCGGCATCGCGGAGTTCACTCCGTAGCGCCGCGCCTCGTAGGTGGCCGCGGTGACCACGGAGCGGGACCCGTGATGGCCGACGATGACCGGGAGGCCGCGGAGCTCGGGGTGCTCGAGGAGCTCGACCGAGGCGAAGAACGCGTCCATGTCGATGTGCAGGATGCTCGCGCGCGGGTCGTCGAAGGGCTCGGTGGTGACCTGCCGCCCTGTGCCGTCCTGTTTGCTCACGTACCGTCCTGCTCGCTCGACTCGCGCCCTCCGACGATGGTCGCACGCACCTCCGACATCCCGATCCACTCCGTGGGCGGGAATGACCGGAGGACTCCCGCGGTTGTCCCGAGCACTGACGACGACGCTCCGGAGAAGACATGACGCACGAGCAGCCCGACTCCCCCACCGCCGATGACGACACGACCCTCGACCGGACGAGCGCCGACGAGATGAGCCGCTGGCTCGACCTGCAGGAGCGCGCGCACGCGGCGTTCGAGGTCCGCCTCGCCCTGGTCGCCGACTGGTCGGCGCCCACCCCCGACACCGACTGGGACACGCGCGCTCTGGTTCTGCACGTCGTGCGCGAGCAGCAGCGGGCGCACACCCTGCTCTCCGGCGGAGACGAGTCGCCCATCCGCCTCGAGCCCGTCGCCTCCGATCTGCGCAGCGAGTGGCGCCGGGTCACCGACCGGGCCCGGGAGTCGGCCCGTGCCGTCGACCCCGAGGCCGTCCTGCGGCTCGGCCGCGACTCCGTCACGGCACTCGAGCTCGTGCGCGAGCAGGTCTCCGACCTGACGATCCACGCCTGGGACCTCGCCCGCGCCACCGGCAGTGACGAGCACCTCGATGACGAGCTCGTCGCGGCGGTCTGGGAGCTGTTCGCGCCCCAGGAGGCGACGCTGCGGGCCAGCGGCCTCTACGCGCAGCCGGTCGCGGTCGACGTCGACGCTCCCCTGCAGCGGCGGCTGCTCGCGATCACGGGCCGCGACGACCGCCTCGCGGCCTGATCCTCCTCCCACCTGCGACCGGCAGGATGGGAGGACCGGAACACGGGGCCACGAGCCCCTCGACGAGAGGAACCACCCATGACACGCGTCGCCGTCATCGGAGCCCACGGCAAGATCGGCCAGCGGATCCTGCACCTGCTGTACGACGCCGGACACGAGTCCGTCGGGGTCGTCCGCAACCCGGACCACGCCGAGGACATCATCCGGCTCGGGAGCGAGCCCCTGGTGCACGATCTCGAGTCCTCCAGCGCGGCCGACCTCGCCGCCGCGCTCGAGGGGGTCGACGCCCTGGTCTTCACCGCGGGGGCCGGTCCCGACTCCGGAGTCGAGCGCAAGCGCACCGTCGATCTCGGCGCCTCCGTCCTCAGCCAGGAGGCGGCCGCTCTCGCAGGCATCCGCCGCTTCGTGCAGATCAGCGCGATCGGAGTCGACGAGCCGCTCCCCGAGGACACGGACGAGGGCTGGCGTGCGTACGTCGACGCCAAGCGCGACGCCGACACCGCCCTGCGCGCCACCGATCTCGACTGGACGATCCTGCGCCCGGGCACCCTCACCTCCGACGACGGGACGGGCCGGATCGCACTCGCCGAGACCGTCGAGCGCGGCAGCATCCCCCGCGACGACGTCGCTGCGACAGTCCTCGCCGTCCTGGCCGACCCGACCTCGATCGGCCGCACGTGGGAGCTCGTCGCGGGTGACGTGCCGATCGAGGACGCCGTCGCCCAGGCCGACTGACGACCCGGGCCACACCTAGAGTGGGGCGGGTGAGCACTCACCCGCCCCGCCCCTGGCTCCGCAGCTACGCACCCGGAGTCCCCACCGATCTCGAGCTCCCGACCGGCTCTCTCGTCGACATCGTCACGGAGTCGGCCGAGCGCTACCCGCACACCGTCGCCCTCGAGTTCTTCGGCCGCTCCACCAGCTACGCGCAGCTCGCCGATGACGTCGAGCGGGCGGCGGAGGGACTGCGACGGCTCGGTGTCCGCGTCGGCGACCCGGTCGCACTGATCCTGCCGAACTGCCCGCAGCACGTCGTCGCCTTCTACGCGGTCCTGCGCCTGGGCGCCGTCGTCGTCGAGCACAATCCGCTGTACACGCCGCGCGAGCTGCGCCACCAGTTCGAGGACCACGGAGCGCGCGTCGCCATCGCCTGGGACCGGGTCGTTCCGACCGTCCAGGACCTGCCCGACGATCTCGGTGTCGAGACGATCATCGCGGTGGATCTGACGCGCGCCATGCCCGCTCCGATGCGCGCCGCGCTGCGCCTGCCGATCAAGAAGGCCCGGGAGTCGCGAGCCGCACTGACGGGGCCGGTGCGCGGCGCCGTCGAGTGGGAATCGCTGCTGCGCCGACGCCTCGATCCCGCTCATCCGCGACCGGTCGCGACCGACCTCGCGGTGATCCAGTACACCAGCGGGACCACCGGCACCCCGAAGGGGGCCGAGCTGACGCACCTCAATCTCACGGCGAACGCCGCCCAGTCGCGCGCCTGGGTCCCTCAGGTGCGACGGGGCGACTGCGTGGTCTACGCGGTCCTGCCGATGTTCCACGCCTACGGGCTGACGCTCTGCCTCACCTTCGCGATGAGCATGGGCGCACGCCTGGTGCTGTTCCCCAAGTTCGATCCCGACCTCGTCCTCAAGGTCGTGCGCAAGCATCCGGCGACGTTCCTCCCCGCCGTGCCGCCGATCGCCGAGCGTCTCGCCGCCCGCGCGCGCGAGCGGGGCGAGTCGCTGCGGGGAATAGAGATCGCGATCTCGGGGGCGATGCCGCTCGACCCGGAGCTCGTCGAGAGCTTCGAAGAGCTCACCGGCGGCACGCTCGTCGAGGGCTACGGTCTGTCCGAGACCTCGCCCGTCCTGATGGCGAACCCGGTCGGGCCGACCCGGCGCGCGGGGACCGTCGGGCTACCGCTCCCGGGCACCGACGTGCGGATCGTGGATCCGGAGGACCCCGAGGTCGACGTCGCTCCCGGCGCGCAGGGCGAGCTCGTGGTGCGCGGGCCGCAGGTGTTCCGCGGCTACCACCGGAAGCCCGAGGAGTCCGCCGCGTCGTTCACGGCCGACGGCTGGTTCCGCACCGGCGACATCGCGACGATCGACGAGGACGGCTTCGTCCGCCTGGTCGACCGCATCAAGGAGCTCATCATCACCGGCGGCTTCAACGTCTCGCCGTCCGAGGTGGAGGAAGTGCTGCGCCGCCTTCCCGCAGTACGGGATGCCGCCGTCGTCGGGTTGCCGGACCCGCACAGCGGCGAGGCGGTCGCGGCAGCGGTCGTGCTCGAGCCGGGGGCGAGCTTCGACCCGGCGGAGGCGCGCGCCGTGGTGCGCGAGGCGCTCACGCCCTACAAGGTGCCCAAGCGGATCGTCGTGGTCGACGAGCTGCCGACCAGCATGATCGGCAAGGTCCTGCGCCGCGAGGTCAAGGCGATGCTGCTCGACGAGAGCTGACCCGCGACGGGCGAGCGAGCCCTCGACCGAGGGCTCGCTCGCTCCCGTCACATGTCGAAGCCGCCGAAGTCGCCGCCGCCGAAGTCGCCACCACCGAAGTCGCCACCACCGAAGTCGCCACCGGAGTCTCCGCCCCAGTCGCCACCGCCCGCGTCCGCTCCGGAGTCCCCGCCATCGGCTCCGGCGTCTCCGCCGTCTCCGCCCTCGCCCGCGGCCATGTCGCCTCCGGCGTCCGGGAGGAACGCGTCGGCGAGAGCGGAACCGATCACGAAGCCGGCGATCGTTCCGAGCATCGAGGAGGCGAGCACGCCTCCGAAGCCCATTCCGCCGGCGCCACCGGAGAAGCGGCGCTCCATGAAGCCGGGCTGGCGCAGCTCGCTCCGGGTCGCGGACTGCGCGAGCGCCTGCGGATCGTCACTGCGCGGGGCATCGCCGACGGGCGCGCCCTCACGCAGCTCGCGGAACACCTGCTGCCGCTGCTCGGGAGTGAGCTGCTCGAACGCCTCGCGGTGCACTTGCTCGATCGCCTCGGGCGGCGCGGTCTTGAGCAGGTATCGGTAGCGCTCGATCGCGATCTCGTCCTCGCTCCGAGCGGAACGGCCCGGCGGCGTGCCGTACGCAGGTCGAGGCTCGGTCGACGAGCCGTAGCCGGAGGCGCGGCGCGCGTCCTCGGGACGCTCCTCGCGCCCCAGCAGTCGGTCCAGGAATCCCATGATCTCCTCCTCGGCGACGACCACGAGTCGACGCACCGCTTCACGCTATGCCTCCCTCCACCGCCGCCGCTGAAGGTTCTCTCAGAGCGACTGGAGAAGACGCCGCGTCAGGCCGATTCGCGGAGGATCAGCTGGTGCCGCACCGTGCGCACGACCTCCGGGCCCGACCTCGGCAGCTCTCCCGCGATCATCTCGATCGCCAGACCGAGCGCGTGCCCGGCCAGCTCGTCGAGGTCGACCGCGAGGGTGGTGAGGGTCGGTGCGAGCAGTCTCCCCAGCGCCAGACCGTCGATCCCGACGACGCGGACCTCACCCGGCACGTCCACGCCCGCGCGGCGGCACGCCGACAGCACGCCGATCGCGCAGAGGTCGTTGAAGGCGACGATCGCATCGACGGAGCGGGGCCGCGCGACGATCCGCTCGGTCGCCTCCGCCGCCGCTTCGGCCGTCGCCGCGGGTGCCCGCACCACCGTCGCCTCGAGCCCGTGCTCAGCGAAGGACTGCACCAGCCGGCCCGCGCGCGCGCTCGGGTCCGTCCCCGCGGCGACGTCGAGCACCACCGGCCGCCGCACTCCGGCGCCCACGAGATGCTCGGTCAGCGCGTCGATCGCCTCGGAGGGGTCGAGCAGCACGGCCGCGCGCTCCGGCGCGGCAGGCGGGTCGAGCTCGACCACCGGGACGGAGCCGAGGTGCCCGATCCACTCGGACGCGCGGCCGCCGAAGGTGCCGATGACGGCGTCCGACTGCGCACCGAGCGCCTGCACCATCCGATCGGAGTCCCCCGGCGAGCTCACGTCGGCCAGAGACACGTTCCACCCCCGCGCCGCCGCCAGGCGGACGACCGCCGAGGCGAGCTCGGGCGACCAGGGGTTCCGCAGATCGTCGATGACGAGACCGAGCTGACGGTCGCCGCCGGTCACGAGGCCGCGGCCGAAGCGCGACGGCCGGTAGCGCAGCTCCTCCGCGGCGTCGAGGACGCGCTGCTTGGTGGCTCCGCTGATGCCCGGCATGCCGTTCATCGCGCGGGTCACGGTCTGCCTCGAGACCCCGGCGGCCGCGGCGACGTCGTGGATCGTCGCCCGGCCGGCCCCCTCGGATCCGCTCAGTCGCGGAGATCGAGCCACGCCACCTGCTCCGGAGTGAGCTCGATCGACAGGCCCCGCATCGACGAGCGCACCTCGGTCAGAGTGCGCGGACCGAAGAGCGGGAACGTCGGGAACGGCTGCGCGAGCACATAGGCGAGCGCGATCGCCGTCGCGCCGACTCCGTGCTCGGCTGCGAGCTGCTCGGCTCGGCGGAGACGCTCGAAGTTCTCGGGGCCGTAGTAGCACCGCACCAGCTCGGCGTCGCTCGTGTCGTCGGGCCGGGCCCGCCCGGTGAAGAAGCCGCGCGCCTGCGACGACCACGGGAGCAGGGGGACCTGGCGCTCGACCAGCCACGCCTTCGACTCCGGGTCGGTCACGTGCACGCAGCCCGCCCACGGCACGTCGTACGCCTCGGCGAGGCCGAAGTGGTCGCTCAGGGCCTGGAAGCCGGTGCGGCCGTTCGCCCGTGCGTACGCCTGCGCCTCGTCGAAGCGCTGCGGCGTCCAATTGGAGACGCCGTAGGAGCGGATCCGACCCGCCCGCTGGTGCTCGTCCATCACGTCGACGAACTCGCCGACGGGGACCTCCGGGTTGTCGCGGTGCATCAGGTAGATGTCGGCGTAGTCGGTGCCCTGGCGCTCGAGGCTCTCGAGCAGCTGGCGGGTGATCGACTCCGGGTCGCAGTGAGGCGTGTGCGCGCCCTTGGTGATGACGACGACGTCCTCGCGGATCCCGCGATTGCGGATCCACTGCCCGAGGCGCCCCTCGAGCACACCGCCGCCGTAGATGTACCCGGTGTCGAACGCGTTGCCGCCCTGCTCGACGAAGAGATCGAAGATCGCCGACGCGTGCGCGAGGTCGGGCTGGTTGTCGACTCCCATCACGAGGCGCGACATGCGCTTGCCGACGCCCGGGATCTCGCCGTAGAGCATCGGAGCGTCAGCGGCCGTGAGGAGCGGCCGGCCGGAGACCGTGGGGATGTCGGCGTCCTCGGCCTCGAAGGGGAAGCGCAGGCCGATAGCAGCGCGCCAGCGGTCGAGGGTGCGGGCCGTGGCGAGGGTCTCGTCGAGCGTCATCAGCGGAGCCTCGCCGGCTCCGGCCGCGAGGGCGTCGGTCGTCGCGTCGGCCTCGAGCGCGTAGGGGCTGACTCCCTCGAAGGAGACGGAGCGGGGCTCCTCGCCGACCACGTGGATCTCGATACCGGAGGCGGCCCCGAACCAGGGGTCGCCGACCTGGAGCCGGCCCCGTGTGCCGTGGACGGTGATCGCGTTGACGTCCTCGAGCGCGACACCCGTGCGCAGTGTCGCGGTGATGCCGTCGCGGTAGGTCGCGCGGGCGACGCTCCACTCGTCGACCCCGGTGGGGCCGATGCTGCCCTGGGCGTCGAACTCGACGGGCTCGGCAACCGTGATCCCCGTCGCCGCCTGCACGACAGCCGCCGCAGCGGTGACGGTGTAGCCGCCGACGTCGAGGATGCCGCCGCCCGCCGTCCGCACGTCGTAGAGACGGCCCGTGCGCGATCCGGTGCGGAACGAGAACGACGCGTCGATGTGCACGACGTCCCCGATCACGCCCTCGCGCACGAGGTCGAGGAGAGCCGCGGTCTGGGGGTGGAAGCGGTACATGTACGCCTCGACCAGCGGGAGACCGGCCTGCCGTGCGGCGTCGACCAGAGCCATCGCCGTGCCGTGGTTCACGGCGAGCGGCTTCTCGCAGAGCACGGCCTTGCCCGCCTCGAGAGCCTGCAGGACGAGTGCGGCGTGTCCGGTGTGCACCGTCGCGATGTAGACAGCGCTGACTCGCGGGTCGGCGAGAGCCGTCGCGTAGTCGCCGCTCGTGACCTCGGTGAAGCCGAGCTCGGCGGCCTCCGAGGCGAAGGCCGCGGAGCGCTCGGGATCGGAGCTGCCGACGGCGACGAGCCGGGCGCCGCGCTCGCTCGCCGGCAGCTGCGACAGGAACCGGCGCGCGATGCTGCCCGGGCCGAGGACGGCCCAGCCTGTGCCGGTCGTGGTGGGGGTGGTGTCGGTCATGTCGGCCTCTCGCATCATCCTTGACGTGAACGTTCACGCAGGACACTACGAGAGATGTGTCACAGGGGTCAAGATCCTGGGCGGCGGTTCGCGTGAACGTTCACTCCGGAGCGCGCAGAAAAGCCTCCCTCACCGGTCGCGCGACGGCGATGAGGGAGGCTCTGCGTCACTTCTGCTTGGGGATCAGGATCCACATCACGATGTACGCGATGATCTGCGGCCCGGGGAGCAGGCACGACAGCACGAAGAGCAGCCGGACCAGGAAGGGGCTCCAGCCGAAGCGGTGGGCGAGGCCGGCGCAGACGCCGGCGATGATCTTGCCCTGACGAGGGCGGACGAGAGTAGCCATGTGTCCACTCTGGCGGAGTCCGGCCGATCGCGGCATCCGGGGAACCCCCTAAGGAGGGCTAGGGGGTTCCGGCGATGCAGCGGCCGAAGCCGGCGGCCCGCTCGGCGTCGTCCGCAGGCCAGACCACGGTGAAGCGCTCGAACACCACGTCATCGATGCCGCTCGGTGACTCCCGCGCGAAGTAGCGGCGATGGCCGGTGATCCACGACTCCCGCGAGCGGTCGCCCTCGCCCTCCGCCCGGGCGAAGTCGTCGTCGACGGAGTCGAGCGGGCCGGTGCGCACCTCGACCGTGCGGAGGACGACGCGGGCGACTCCCGCTCCGTCGCAGACGATCCAGTGGTCGCCTTCCCGCGGGGCGGGTTCGGACCCGACGAGCGAGGCGGTCGCGGTCTTCACCCCGCGGCGGACGAGAGCCAGCAGCTCGTCGGCCATCTCGACGGAGTCGCCGAAGGACTCGATCGGAGGCAGGGCCTGCGAGGCACCGCGGTACTCCGCCCACAGCCGCTCGGCGCTCGCGGTGTCGGGGTCGGGGAGCGGCGTCCGGTCGGGTTCGTCCGGCAGGAGCGGCACCAGGTTGGCGCCGGCGATCGCGGCCGGATCCTCCGGGTGGTTGTCGGGAGTGTCGATGTCGTCGAGCGACCAGCGCAGTCGCAGCCACTGACGCGCATAGGCGTCGAGCTCCTCCTCGAGACGGGAGGCCTGCAGCGTCGGGACGACCCACCACGAGGCGACCGTCGAGCCGCCCTCGACCGGCCGGACGCTGAGGGCCCCGAACGCCTCCATCCAGCGGCTGTCGACGAGGAGGTAGGCGAAGGCGGATCCCGACCGTGCCGCCTCCTCGAGGAGCACGAGTGCATCGACGTCGTCTCCGAGTGACGCGGTCGGGAGTGCGCTCGGATGCCCCTCCGGGAGCAGCGCGGCGAGCCATGGTCGCTGCTCCTCGATGACGGGGTGCAGCAGCTCGGCATCGCTCGAGACCAGCGGGCGGAGGAACGCCCCACCCGGGAGATCGAGCCGCGCGGGGACGGAGTCGGGTGGTGTGCTCACGTCGATCCGTCCCTGCGCTCCGGCTCAGCCGGCGGCGCGCTCCAGCACCAGCTCGCGCACGCGCGCCGCGTCGGCCTGGCCCTTCATCGCCTTCATGACCGCACCGATGACGGCACCGGCGGCCTGCACCTTGCCGTCGCGGATCTTGGCGAGGACGTCGGGCTGCGACGCGAGAGCGGCGTCGATCGCCTCGATGAGCGCACCGTCGTCCGAGACCACGGCGAGCCCACGGGCGTCGACGACCTGCTGGGGAGTGCCCTCGCCGGCGATGACGCCCTGGAGGACCTCACGCGCGAGGCGGTCGGTGAGCACGCCCTTCTCGATCAGACCGGCCAGCTCGGCGACCTGCTCCGGTGCGACGAGCGCCGCGGCATCCTGCCCGGCCGCGTTCGCGAGGCGCGCGATCTCGCCGGTCCACCACTTGCGGGCGGCCTGCGGAGTCGCGCCCGCGGCGACGGTCGCGGTGATCTCGGCCAGCAGGCCGCTGTTCGCGACGTCCTGGAACTCGAGATCGGTGAAGCCCCAGTCGGCCTTGAGACGGCGACGGCGCACGGCCGGCTTCTCGGGCAGGGCGGCGCGCAACTCCTCGATCAGCTCGGGGCTCGGCACGACAGGCAGCAGGTCGGGCTCGGGGAAGTAGCGGTAGTCGTCGGCGTCGCTCTTCGGGCGGCCCGCGGAGGTGCGGCCGGTGTCCTCGTGCCAGTGCCGCGTCTCCTGCGTGATGGTGCCACCCGCGGCGAGGATCGCGCCCTGGCGCTGGATCTCGTAGCGCACCGCGCGCTCGACCGAGCGGAGGGAGTTGACGTTCTTGGTCTCGGTGCGGGTTCCGAGCTTCTCCTGGCCGATCGGCCGGAGCGAGACGTTCGCGTCGCAGCGGAGGTTGCCGCGCTCCATCTTCGCGTCCGAGATGCCGAGGGCGAGGACGATGTCGCGGATGGTGGCCACATAGGCCTTCGCGAACTCGGGAGCGCTCTTGCCGGCCCCGTAGATCGGCTTCGTGACGATCTCGACGAGCGGGACACCGGCGCGGTTGTAGTCGACCAGCGAGTACTCGGCGCCCTGGATGCGGCCGGTGGCACCGCCGACGTGAGTCAGCTTGCCGGCGTCCTCCTCCATGTGCGCGCGCTCGATCGGGATCTCGACGAGCGTGCCGTCGGCGAGCTCGACCTCGACCGAGCCCTCGAAGGCGATCGGCTCGTCGAACTGCGAGATCTGGTAGTTCTTCGCGAGGTCGGGGTAGAAGTAGTTCTTCCGCGCGAAGCGGCTCGACGGCGCGATCGAGCAGCCCAGGGCGAGGCCGAGGCTGATCGAGTAGCGGACGGCCTGCTCGTTGACGACGGGCAGCGAGCCGGGGAGGCCGAGGTCGACGGGCGTGACGTTCGTGTTGGGCTCGGAGCCGAACTCGTTCGGCGCGTCCGAGAACATCTTGGTCCTGGTGTTGAGCTCGACGTGGACCTCGAAGCCGAGGACGGGCTCGAAGGTCTCGAAGACCTGGTCGTAGTCCATCAGCTCGGGGACGGACGTGTGCGCGGAGGCCATCAGACGGCACCTTCCTCGGTGGCGGAGAGCTCGGACGTGGCGAGGGCGGGGGCCTTCGCGAGCAGGGGGTGGCCCCACTGCTCCTCGAGGAGCGCCTCGAGCGCCGCGCCGACGGTGTAGAGGCGGACGTCCTCTCGGGCCGGAGCGAGGAACTGGATGCCGACGGGCAGTCCGTCCTCGTCGGCGAGGCCCGCGGGGACCGAGATGCCGGGGATGCCGGCGAGGTTGGCCGGGATGGTCGCGACGTCGCCGCGGTACATCGCCAGCGGGTCGTCGAGCTTCTCGCCCAGGCGGTACGCGGTCGTGGGCGCGGTCGGCGACGCGATCACGTCGACGTTCGCGAACGCCGCATCGAAGTCGCGCTGCACCAGGGTGCGGACCTTCTGCGCGCTGCCGTAGTAGGCGTCGTAGTAGCCGGCCGAGAGGGCGTAGGTGCCGAGGATGATGCGGCGCTTGACCTCGGGGCCGAAGCCCTGCTCGCGGGTCGCCGACATGACCTGCTCGACGGTGCCGCCCCCGGAGGGGGTCACCCGCAGGCCGAAGCGGACCGAGTCGAACTTGGCCAGGTTGCTCGACGCCTCCGCGGGGAGGATCAGGTAGTAGGCGGCGACCGCGTGCTCGACGCTCGGGGCGCTGACCTCGACGATCTCGGCTCCGGCGCCCTCGAGCACCGCGAGGGCCTCGTGGAAGCGGTTGAGGACACCGGGCTGGAAGCCCTCTCCCCCGTCGAGCTCCTTGAGCACGCCGATCCGGAGGCCCTTCACGTCGGCACGGCGGACCGCGTCGGCGAAGGAGGGCCACGCGTCGCGGAGCGACGTGGAGTCGCGCGGGTCGTGCCCCGAGATCACATCGTGCAGGAGGGCGGCGTCGAGGACGGTCCGCGAGACGGGGCCGATCTGGTCGAGGCTGGAGGCCAGGGCGATGGCACCGTAGCGGGACACACCTCCGTAGGTCGGCTTGACGCCCACGGTGCCCGTGACGTGCGCGGGCTGGCGGATCGAGCCACCGGTGTCGGAGCCGAGGGCGAGCGGCGCCTCGTAGCTCGCGACGGCCGCAGCGGAGCCTCCACCCGAGCCGCCGGGGATGCGGTCGAGGTCCCACGGGTTGTGGGTCGGGCCGTAGGCCGAGCGCTCGGTGGTCGAGCCCATCGCGAACTCGTCCATGTTGGTCTTGCCGATCGGCACGAGGCCGGCGGCGCGGACCTTCTTCATGACGGTCGCGTCGTAGGGCGGCCGCCAGCCCTCGAGGATCCGCGACCCGCTGGTGGTCGGCATGTCGTTCGTGACGATGACGTCCTTGACCGCGAGCGGGACACCGGCGAGCGCGTGCAGCGACTCCCCCTCGGCCCGGCGGCGATCGATCGCTCCGGCGGTCTCGAGGGCCGCATCGCCCGCGACGTGCAGGAACGCGTGGACGGCACCGTCGACGGCCGCGATGCGGTCGAGGTGCGCGCGGGTGGCCTCGACCGACGAGACGGAGCCGTCGGCGAGCTTCTCGGAGAGCGCGGAGGCGCTCAGGCGGACGATCTCGTCGCCGTGCGCGCTCACTGCTCCTCCCCCAGGATCGCGGAGACCTGGAAACGGCTGCCGTCGTGCTCGGGAGCTCCGGAGAGCGCCTGCTCGAGGGTGAGCGTCTCGCCGACCACATCGGGCCGGAACACGTTCTCGAGCGGGATCGGGTGGCTCGTCGCCGGCACATCGGGCGTGGCGACGGCCTGCACCGCGCGCACGGAGTCGACGATCTGGCCGAGCTCCCGGGTCATGGTCTGGATCTCCTCGGGGGTGAGGTCGATCCTGGCCAGCTGGGCCAGATGGGCGACCGTATCGGCCGTGATCTCGGACATGCGTCTCCGTCGGGTGGTTCGTGAGGAATCGGCGACCAGTCTACCGGGGGCTCCGACGCCTCCCTCTGCCTCGGGCGGCGTGCTCAGGAGGCGGGCGTCGGCGAGGTGGACGCGGCGCCCGCTCCGCCGCCGAACAGGCTCGAGCCGTGCTTCAGCAGGGCGTTGTAGGCGCCCTCGTAGGTGGTCGGGAGGTCCTCTCCCGGCTCGCCGTAGCGGGCGAGGAGCAGGCCCATCAGGCCGAGGGCCGGCGGGCTGAGCGGCTTGTCGCGGTTGGCGTTGGCGGGATGCGGAGGCGTCGCCTCCGGGTTCGGGGGCAGGTACTGGGGCACGGTGGTCGGCCAGTCGCCGATCTGGCGCGGAGTCTGCTCGGTGACGATCCCGAAGAGGTCGGGCGCCGAGGCGTCGCGGTCGGTGAGCGGCTCGAGCCCGTGCAGGCGGCTGAGGGTGCGGATCAGGGCGCCGTGGTGCATCTCGTCGTGCACGATCGTGCCGGCACCGGTGTACGCCGAGATCGCGATCGCGGGGACCCGGCAGCCGAGGCGGTCGAAGGCGAACCCCATCTCGCCGTCCCTGCCGTCGCCGGGAGGCGTCGCGGCGGGCGGCGGCACGTGGTCGTAGAGACCGCCGTGCTCATCGAACGTCACCAGCAGCAGGGTGTTGATCGCGTTCGATCCGCTCGGGCTCGCGCTCTCGCGGATCGCCGAGTACACCCCGTGCAGCAGCAGCTCGCCGGCGCGGACGTCGGAGAGCGCGCTGTCGTAGAGCGGCTGCCCGTCGAGCTCGTCCTCGTGGAAGGACCCCGTCGGCGGATGCATGTCGTTGTGGTCGAAGACCAGCCGGGGCTCGATGAAGGCGTAGTCGGGCAGGTCGCCGTTCTCTGCGTCGGCGGAGAACTGCTCCATCGTCGCGAAGTTGGTCTTCCAGTACTTCTCGAGGACGGGCGCGTGCAGGAAGCCCGTGTACGAGACGACCTGCAGAGCGTCGAAGTAGACCCGCCAGGTCTTCCCCGCCTCCTCGAGCCGGTTGAAGACGGTCGGCGCGTCCGAGAGGTCGTCGGCCAGCCACTTCTCGTAGCCGCCGCCGTGCTTGTTGGTGACGAATCCGTGCGAGGTCGAGGCGTGGAAGAACGAGCGGTTGCAGAACGTCTGCGACGGGACGGCGGCGAACCAGTGGTCGAAGACGGCGAACTCGCGTGCCAGGGTCGAGAAGACGGGCAGCATCTCGGGCGAGAAGCCGCCCATGATCGTCCGGTACTCCTCGGCGGAGGGCTCCTGGCCCTTCTTCATCGCGCGGAGGTTCTGGATGTAGTCCTCGAGGAAGCCGCTCATCGTGGGTGCCGAGGCGTCGGCGGGCGCGTTGTACGGCGCGGCCATCTCGCCCACCGTCCTCCCCGCATTCGAGGGCGGGTCGATCGTCCCGAAGAGCTGGGTGTTGACGTGCGGGTACTCCTCCCCAGGGTCGGGATCGGGCTGGCGCATGACGGTGTCGGTCGCGCCCTCGTAGACGTGGGTGGCGACGGTGTCTCCCGTGGCGCTCGTATTCGAGTGCTCGCCCGCCTGCAGACCCTCGAAGGTCTCGCCGGCGGGCAGCGAGCCATCGGCGTACAGCTGACCGAGGATGTTGTCGAACGAGCGGTTCTCGAACATGACCACGACGACGTGGTCGAAGCCCGGCTCGTCCCGCGCCGGCAGAAGCGCGTCCTCCTCGCGAGCGCGGCTCGAAGCGACGGCCGCTCCGATGGTGCCGCCGGCGACGCCCGCGGCCGCGACTCCGCCCGCGACGGCGCTGCCCGCGAGGAAGCGACGGCGCGAGCGCGAGCGCGGCGCGCCCGTCGACTGCGCCTCGCCGGAGTCGTCGTGCTCGGTGCTCATCGCTCCCGCCCTCCCCGCGCGTCGCGGATCGCTGCCTCGTCGGAGTGTATCGACGCCCACGGCGCCCCTGCTCGGAGGCGGACGAGGGCGTGATCGGCTGTCTCACCGGGGCTGTCGGCGAGCCCGGAGCGGCGGAGGGCCGCGGTCAGCCTCGGTGGCACCGCGGCCTCCGGACGCGTCGGAGCGAACGCGGGCGCGGTCCGCGGCCAGCGCGAGAGCGGGCGCTGCGGCCCCGAGGCCGCCTCCACGAGAGCGAGGACACCCTCGTCGGCGAGAGCGCGCCGGTCGGCATCCCAGCGCGCTCGCAGGAGGAGCGCCGGCGTCGCTGCGTCGAGCCGTGCGTCGATCCTCGCTCCGGCTCCCGCCCCGGAGGCGACCAGGAGGGCGGGGACCTCGGCGCCCTCGCCTCGCGCCGTGACGAGCAGGAGGACCCGCCGCCCCGCGCGCTCGAGGCTCCGGGCGGCGTCGTACACCTCGTGCAGCAGCTGCTCCGCGCGACGGGCGTCGGCGGACCGCGGCTCGCCGAGTTCCCGTGCCGAGGCGAAGTCGGCGGGATCGATCAGTGAGCGCGGCTCGATGAGGACGACGGGCGGAAGCCCCCCTGTCGCGGCCCTCCTCTGCAGGTCGGCGACGGTGAGGAGGGAGCCGGCGGCGTCCGCGACCACCCCCGGTGGCCACCCTCCGGGATCGACGAGAAGAGTGGTCGAGACACCCTGCCGTCCGTCGACGACGAGCGCCCAGGGCGTCGACGTGTCGCGCGCGGCACGGAGGAGGATCGCCAGCGGATCGCGCCCGTCGCTCGACCAGCGATCAGCGCGAGCGAAGGAGTGCGCGAGCAGGGTGTGCACCGGCAGCATCTCCGGCGCGAAGCGCTCGCCGAGCGCCTCCGCGCCGAGGGCCGGTGCTGTCATCACCTCGTCGGTACCGCCCGAGAACTCGGCTCCCGGATCGCCGTCGAGTCCGCCGAAGACCTGCACGCGGTCGCGACCGGCGAACGACAGCACCACGAGGTGGTCGATCGCGGCGAGCGAGGCTGCGGCCGCCTTCTCACGGGGCGGCTGCGGCCCAACTCGGGCCACGGCGTCGAGGGCCACCGCGGCGGCCTCACCGAACGATCGGCGGAGGAAGGCGCGGCGCGCTCCGCCGTCGCCGTCAGGCATCGCCGTCGGTCGCCCCCTCGGCTGCAGCGCTCTCCGGGGCGTCCGAGGTGGGGGCCGAGTCGTTCCCGGCCTCGTCGGCCGCCTCCTCGGGCAGCGCGATCGCCTCCGGCCCCTGCGTCACGAGCAGGTGGAACTGGGCCGCGTCGATGATGCGGACGCCGAGCTGCTCCGCCTTGCCGAGCTTGCTGCCCGCGCCGGGGCCGGCCGCGACGTAGTGGGTCTTCTTCGAGACGCTCGAGCCGGCCTTGCCTCCGGCCTGCATGATCGCCTCGAGGGCTCCCTCGCGCGAGTAGCCCTCGAGAGAGCCCGTCGCGACGACGGTGAGACCCGCGAGCACGCCACCGGCCGCGTCGGCCGCTCCTGGCCCGGGGTGGCCGGGAGTTGCGAATCGCACGCCCGCGGCCGCCCAGCGGTCGACGATCTCGACGTGCCAGTCGACGGTGAACCAGTCGAGGAGCGCGTCGGCGATGATGCCGCCGACGCCGTCGACGGCGGCCAGCTCGTCGCGGCTCGCCGCGCGGATCGCGTCGAGCGAGCCGAAGTAACCGGCGAGAGCGCGCGCCGCGACCGGGCCGACGTGCCGGATGCTCAGCGACACCAGCAGGCGCCAGAGCTCCTTGGTCTTTGCGCGGTCGATGTTCTCGATGAGGCGCGCGGCGTTCGTCGACGGCACGGAGGAGGCATCACCGGCGAACTCCGGGGCGTCGGGATCGAAGGCCCCGTCCTTGGAGGTCTGCCGCTTGCGCTTGAACGGCGTCACGACCTTCGGATCGCCCGACGCGTCGAGCTTCTGCAGCCCGGTCTCGGAGTCGCGGACGACGACCTCGATGGGGAACAGGTCGGCGAGCGTGAGCTCGAAGAGACCCGCCTCGGTGCGCAGCGGCGGGTCGGAGGGGACGAGCGGCTGGGTGAGCGCCGCGGCGCTGACCTCGCCGAGCGCCTCGATGTCGAGGGCGCCACGGCTGCCGATGTGCTCGACGCGGCCGCGGACCTGGGCGGGGCACGACTCCGAGTTGGGGCAGCGCAGATCGACGTCGCCCTCCTTGGAGGGCGCGAGCGTGGTGCCGCACTCGGGGCACTGCGTCGGCATGACGAACTCGCGCTCGGTGCCGTCGCGCAGCTCGACGACGGGGCCGAGAACCTCGGGGATGACGTCGCCGGCCTTGCGCAGCACGACAGTGTCGCCGATGAGCACGCCCTTCGCCTTGACGACGTCGGCGTTGTGCAGGGTGGCCTGACGCACCTCCGAGCCGGCGACCTTGACCTTCTCCATCTGCGCGAAGGGGGTGGCACGGCCGGTGCGTCCGACGCTCACGACGATGTCGAGGAGCTTGGTGTGCACTTCTTCGGGCGGGTACTTGTAGGCGATGGCCCAGCGCGGAGCGCGGCTGGTGGCCCCGAGCTCGTCGTGCAGCTCGAGCTCGTCGACCTTGACGACGACTCCGTCGATCTCGTGCTCGACCGAGTGGCGCTCGCGACCGTAGCGCTCCACGAACGCCAGGACCTCGTCGACCGACTCGGAGACGCGATTGTGCGCGCTGACCGGCAGCCCCCAGCCCTCGAGCAGACCGTAGATCTCGGACTGGGCCGCGACGGGAGGATCGGGCCAGGCGCCGATGCCGTGCACGTAGAGGGCGAGCGAGGAGACGCGCGCCTCGCCCGCCCGCAGGTCGAGCCCGGACTTCTTGTCGAGCTGCTGGCGGAGGCCGCCGCTCGCGGCGTTGCGCGGGTTGGCGAAGGTCGGGAAGCGCCGCAGTGCGCTCTCGCGCGCCCGCTCCTCGTCGAAGGGCTTGCCCGCGGGGCGCGCCGACCAGCGTGCGCGGGCCTCTTCGACGGCGTCGTCGCGCAGTGTCTCCTGCAGACGGTTGAGCGACTCGAACGCCGCGACGGGGATGAAGACCTCTCCCCTGACCTCGACCAGAGCGGGGTGCCCCGAGCCGGCGAGGTCGAGCGGGATGCCGGCGAGACGCAGCGCGTTGACAGTGACGTCCTCACCCGTGCGCCCGTCTCCTCGGGTCGCCGCCGTGACGAGGTGGCCGTTCTCGTAGTGGAGGGAGATGGCCAGCCCGTCGATCTTCAGCTCGGTCAGCCAGCGGATCGGTCGTGCGGCCGAGGCGACCGTCTTCTCGCACCACTCGCGCAGCTCGTCGGCCGAGAACACGTTGTCGAGCGAGAGCATCCGCTCGGCGTGGTCGATCGGAGCGAGGCCGGCTCCGACGATGCCGCCGACCGTCTGCGTGGGCGAATCGTCGGTGGCCAGCTCGGGGTGCGCCGCCTCGAGCTCGGCGAGCTCGCGCACCAGCGCGTCGTACTCGGCGTCGGCGAGCGGCGAGGCGTCGGCGGCGTAGTAGTCCTCGCTCGCGGAGCGGATCCGCGCGCGGAGCTCGTCGACGCGCTCGGCCGGATCGACGACCTGCCCGCTCATCGGAGGGCCCCCGCGACGGCGTCGGCCGCGACCGTGCGGTCGATCGTGCACTGCCCCAGCACGCGGGTGCCGAGGTAGACGACGGCCGTCTGGCCGGGGGCGACGCCGTCGAGCGGCGAGTCGGGGATGATCACGAGCTCCACACTGCCATCGACCTCCGACACCACGGCCGTCGCCGGCACCGGATCGGCGTGGGCCCGGATCTGCACGTCGCAGCGGAACGGAGTGGTCGGCTCGAGCGGCGCCGCTCCCGCCCAGGTGAAGCGGGATCCGGCGATCTCGCCGATCCGCAGCGCCTCGCGCGGGCCCACCACGACCTCGTTCGTCTTCGGTCGCACCTCGAGGACGAAGCGGGGCCGGCCGTCCGGCGCCGGGACGCCGAGGTGAAGGCCGCGGCGCTGGCCGACGGTGTACCCGTGGGCGCCCTCGTGCGCGCCGACGACCGCACCCTCGCGGTCGACGATCGATCCCGCCTCCGGATCCACCCGCTCGGAGAGCCAGCCGCGGGTGTCGCCGTCGGGGATGAAGCAGATGTCGTAGCTGTCCGGCTTGCTGGCGACGCTCAGGCCCCGGCGCGCCGCCTCGGCCCGCACGATCGCCTTCGAGGGCGTGGAGCCGAGCGGGAACATCGAGTGCGCCAGCTGCTGCGCGGTGAGAACACCCAGCACATAGGACTGGTCCTTCGCCTCGTCGCTCGCCCGGTGCAGCTCGGGGGCGCCGTCGGGCCCCGTCTCGAGGGAGGCGTAGTGGCCCGTGCACACGGCGTCGAAACCGAGATCGAGAGCCTTCTCGAGCAGCGCGGCGAACTTGATCCGCTCGTTGCAGCGCATGCACGGGTTGGGGGTGCGCCCCGCCGCGTACTCCGCGACGAAGTCGTCGACGACGTCGAGCTTGAACCGCTCCGAGAAGTCCCAAACGTAGTAGGGGATGCCGAGCACGTTCGCAGCCCGCTGCGCGTCCATCGAGTCCTCGATGGTGCAGCATCCGCGGCTCCCCGTGCGCAGCGTTCCGGGCATGCGGCTGAGGGCCAGATGGACGCCGACCACGTCGTGGCCCGCCTCCACCGCCCGCGCCGCGGCCACCGCCGAGTCGACACCACCGCTCATCGCTGCCAGAACCTTCACCGCTCGAGTCTACGAGCGGTCTGCGGAGGCGCCCAGCCCCCTGCCCGCGCAGGAGGAGCGCTCAGACCGCCCGGTTCGAGAGCCCGGCCCGCGCGGCGCGGGAATAGGCCTCGGGCACGGCGGCGACGAACGCGTCGACCTCGGCCTCGGTCGTGGTGCGCCCGAGGGTCATCCGCAGCACGCCTCGCGCCTCGTCCTCGCTCCGGCCGAGCGCGAGGACGACGTGCGAGGGCTCGGGGATGCCCGCGGTGCACGCCGATCCGGTCGAGACCGAGAACCCCGCCATGTCGAGGAGGAAGAGGAGCGAGTCGCCCTGCGCCCCCGGGAAGGCGAGGTGCGCGTTGTTCGCGACGCGACGGCCGGAGTCGACGGCCGGCCCGGTAAGCGTTGCACCGGGCACTGCTTCCAGGACGCCCGCGACGAGCCGGTCGCGCAGCGCGGCGAGCCGGGGAGTCTCCTCCGGTGTCTCCGCCACCGCCTCGGTGACCGCCGCTGCGAACGCGGCCGCACCCGGGACGTCCTGGGTGCCCGAGCGGACGCTCCGCTGCTGTCCCCCGCCGTGCAGGACCGGGACGACCTTCGCGTCGCGCGCCAGGACCAGCGCCCCCGTCGCGATCGGGCCGCCCACCTTGTGACCCGAGACGCTGACGGCGACGAGCCCGGCGCCTCCGCGCGAGGACGACGCCCGACGGACGGCGCCGATCTCGAGCGGCACGTGCCCGAGTGCGGCGACCGCGTCGAGATGCAGGGGCACGCGCGCACGCGCGCAGACGGCCGCGAGCTCCGCGACCGGCGCGACGGTGCCGATCTCGTTGTTCACCCAGAGGGCGGAGACGAGCGCGACGGAGGCGGAGTCGCGCGCGATCGCCGCGGCGAGCGCCTCCGGTCGCAGCGTGCCCTCGTCGTCGAGCGGCAGCCACTCGACCTGCGCCCCCTCGTGCGAGGCCAGCCACTCGACGCTGTCGATCGTCGCGTGGTGCTCGCCGCCCGGCACGAGGATGCGGGTGCGCGCGGGATCCTCGGCGACCCGCTGCCAGTAGAGCCCCTTGAGGGCGAGGTTGATCGCCTCGGTGCCGCCCGCGGTCAGGACGACCTCGATCGGCTCGCAGCCGAGGGCTGCGGCGATGGCGGCGCGGGCGTCCTCGAGGCGGCGGCGCGCCTCCTGACCCGAGCCGTGGACGGAGGAGGGATTGCCGGGATGCGCGGACGCGTCCGCGAAAGCGGCGAGCGCGACGGCCCGGAGCGGGGTCGTCGCCGCGTGGTCGAGATAGATCACGGCAGCCCTTCGTCCCACGTCCGGGGCGCGGAGGTGACCTTCGCCCCTCACTACTGTAAGTCGCATGAACTCATCCGACCCCTTGTCCCGACTCGGAGTCACCGTGGACGCGGAGGGCGGCGAACTGCGGATCTGGTCGGCCCATGCGAGCGCCGTCGACCTGCTGCTCTACGACGAGAAGGACCCGGCCTGGGTCACCCGGACAGTGCCTCTCGAGTGCGACGACGAGTGCGTCTGGTCGGCACGGTCACCGCTGCTGACTCCCGGACGCCGCTACGCCGTCCGTGTCGACGGTCCGTCGGAGCTGCGCTTCGACCCGCGGACGGCGCTCCTCGAGCCCTACTCGCGCGGGCTGCACCGCGTCGCCGAGAACGAGTGGCGCTCGGTGGTGGTCGACGACTCCTTCGACTGGGGCGCCTCCGAGAAGCCGCGGACCCCGCTCGACCGCACGGTGATCTACGAGGCGCATGTGAAGGGCCTCACCAAGCTGAACCCGGCCCTGCCCGTCGAGCTGCGCGGCACGTACGCGGGGCTCGCGCACGAGTCGACGGTCGCCGCCCTCCTCGACCTCGGGGTCACGGCCGTCGAGCTGCTGCCGGTGCACGCCTTCGTGTCGGAGCAGCGGCTCCTGCGCCAGGGCCTCACCAACTACTGGGGCTACAACACGCTCAACTTCTTCAGCCCGCACGCGGCCTACGCCTCGTCGGCCGCTCAGCGCGGCGGGCCGACCGCGGTGCTCCGCGAGTTCAAGGGCATGGTCAAGCTGCTGCACGAGGCGGGTCTCGAGGTGATCCTCGATGTCGTCTACAACCACACCGCCGAGGAGGGGCCGAACGGGCCGCGCTCGAGCCTGCGAGGCATCGACGACCGCAGCTACTACCGCCAGACCGAGGAGGGCCACTACATCGATGTCACCGGCTGCGGCAACACGATCGACTTCGGCAACCCCGTCGCCCAGCGCCTCGTGCTCGACTCCCTCCGCTACTGGTCGAACGAGGTCGGGATCGACGGGTTCCGCCTCGACCTCGCCGCGACGCTCGGGCGCGACGGGAACGCGCACTTCCGGACCGACCACCCCCTGTTGACGGCGGCGGTGGAGGATCCCGCTCTGGCCGGCGTGAAGATGATCGCCGAGCCGTGGGACGTCGGCATGGGCGGCTGGCAGACCGGCAACTTCCCCTCGGGCTGGTCGGAGTGGAACGACCGCTACCGCGACCGGGCGCGCAACTTCTGGCTCTCGGACATCGACTACTCCCGCCGGGCCGGGACGGCTCCGGTCGGGATCGGCGGGTTCGCGACGCGCCTGTCCGGCTCGTCGAACACGTTCTCGGCCGAGCGCGGCCCGCTCGCCTCGGTGAACTTCGTCACCGCGCACGACGGTTTCACCCTCTCGGACCTCGTCTCGTACAACGTCAAGCACAACATCGGCAACGGGGAGTCGAACCGCGACGGAGGCGACAACAACCGCTCCTTCAACCACGGCTTCGAAGGGCCGTCGGCCGATGTGGGCGTGAACCTCGTGCGGCGCAAGGCGATGCGCAATCTGCTCGGCACGCTCCTGCTGTCGGCGGGCGTGCCGATGATCACCGCTGGGGACGAGTTCGGCCGCAGCCAGCGCGGCAACAACAACGCCTACTGCCAGGACTCGGATCTCACCTGGCTGCGCTGGGAGAGCCTCAGTGACTGGCAGGAGCAGCTCCGCGAGCACACCCGCACGCTGCTCCGCCTGCGTCGTGAGCATCCGGCGCTCCGGCCGACCCGCTACGGGCGCGGTGGCGAGGTCACTCCGGGAGCGAGCAGCATGCGCTGGTTCGACGCCCACGGGCACGGCATGTCGGATCACGACTGGACCTCGGCCGAGAACCGCACGCTGCAGTACCTGGCCTCCTCGACGCCGGAGTCCGAGGAGTTCGACCGGATCCTGCTGGTCGTGCATGGCGTCGAGCACGAGGCGAGCGTCGTGCTGGCCGAGAGCGACGGGGTCACCGGCTACACCCGGCTCTGGAACAGCGACGAACCCGAGCCGCTCGGGCACGGAGAAGCGTTCGAGCCCGGGCAGGTCATCCGCGTCGCCGGCACGTCGATGCAGCTGTTCGCCGCGCACGGGGAGGCGACGACCGCCGAGATCGCGGGCGGCTCGTGACGGCGGCTCGGCAGGGTCCGGGCACACCCGCGACTGTCGCGCTGGCAGCCGCCGGCATCGAGTTCGTCGCGCGCGAGTACCGGCACGACCCCGGCGCCGCGAGCTACGGAGGCGAGGCGGCGGAGGCGCTCGGCGTCGAACCGGAGCGGGTCTTCAAGACCCTGCTGGTCGACGTCGACGGCGAGCTGGTCGTCGGGATCGTCCCGGTCACCGGCTCGCTCGGGCTGAAGGAGCTCGCCTCGGCGGTCGGCGGCAAGCGCGCGGCGATGGCCGACCCCGCCCTGGCGCAGCGACGGACCGGGTACGTTCTCGGCGGCATCTCACCCGTGGGCCAGAAGACGCGGCACCGGACGGTGCTCGACGAGACGGCCGAGCTCTTCGACACCGTCCTCGTCTCGGGCGGTCGCCGCGGCTTCGACATCGAGCTGTCCCCCGCGGATCTCGTCGCGGCGACCGGCGCGATCCTCGCCGACATCGCGCGCTGACGCTCTCCGCGGGTCCCACTCCCCGGGGCCGGCACGGCGCACCGAGGAGGGGGAGGGTCGCGGAGGAGCTCAGCCGGCGGCGGCGACCAGGCCGAGCTCGGCCGAGCGCGCGAGGAGCGGGTGCTGCGGCACCACTCGCACCGTGTAGCCGAACGAGCCGCTGCGGTCGAGGGTGACCGTGCCCGCGTACGGCACCCGGCCGACCGCGTCGGCGGGCACGACGGCGGCGAGCGACTCCGCGACCTCGAGCTCCTGCAGCTGCACGTCGGTCAGCGAGCCGTCAGCGGCTGTCGTGCCGTAGACGACCTGCACGGTGACGTCCTCGGGCCTGAGATCACCGAGGAGCACTCCCGCACGCACCGCGAGCCGGTCGCCGCGCTGCGGGACTGCGTCGATACCGCCCGATTCGACCGAGGCGACGGAGACGGCGGGCCAGCCCGCGCGCACCCGCAGCTTCCACGCCGACAGCTCCTTCGCCGGCTCGAAGTGGTCGACAACGATGGCACGACCGGCCTCCGCCGAGGGGCGGTACAGGTCGTCGACGTACTGGCGCACCATCCGCTCGGCGGAGAGCTCGGGCGAGAGCGTCGCCAGCGTGTGCCGGATCGAGCGCACCCAGCGGCGCGGGACCCCGTCGTGGTCGCGCTCGTAGAAGCGCGGCGCGACCTCGCTCTCGAGCAGCTCGTAGAGCGCGTCGGCCTCGAGGGTGTCGCGCGCCTCCGGATCGAGGGCGCGGTCGGAGGAGGGGATCGCCCAGCCGTTCTCGCCGTCGAAGTACTCGTTCCACCAGCCGTCGAGGATGGAGAGGTTGAGCGACCCGTTCAGCGCCGCCTTCATCCCCGACGTGCCGCACGCCTCGAGCGGGCGGAGCGGGTTGTTGAGCCACACGTCGGTGCCGGGATAGAGCAGCTGCGCCATCGCGATGTCGTAGTCGGGGAGGAACACGATCCGCCGGCGGACGTCGGGCTCCTGGGCGAAGCGCACGAGCTTCTGGATGAGCCGCTTGCCCTCCTCGTCGGCCGGGTGCGACTTGCCCGCGATCACGATCTGGATCGGGTGCTCGGGGTGGGTGAGCAGAGCGCGCAGCCGCTCGGGGTCGTGCAGCATCAGCGTGAGCCGCTTGTAGGTGGGTACGCGCCGCGCGAAGCCGATCGTCAGCACGTCCGGGTCGAGCAGGTCGTCGAGCCAGGCCGGCGTGAGGCCGCCGGGGTTCTGCTCGCGCCACGACCTCGCGGCCCGGACGCGGGCGTCGCGCACCAGCTGCTCGCGCATCGTGCGCCGCGCCTGCCAGATGTCGCCGTCGCTCAGAGCCCCGGACGCCCAGTCGGCGCGCGTCGTGTCCTCGGTCCCGAGGCGGTCGCGGGCCAGCGCGCTGAGCACGGGATCGGTCCAGGTCGCCGCGTGCACGCCGTTCGTGACCGAGCCGATGGGCACCTCCGCGGTGTCGAACCCCGGCCAGAGCGGCGAGAACATCGAGCGGCTGACCTCGCCGTGCAGCTTCGAGACGCCGTTGGAGCGCTGGGCGAGCCGGAGCCCCATGAACGCCATGTTGAACATGCCGCCGGAGCCGTCCTCGGCACCGAGGGCCAGGACGTCCTCGACCTGCACGCCCGGCAGCAGCTCGGTGGAGAAGTACTGCTCGATGAGCCCGCGATCGAAGCGGTCGATGCCGGCGGGCACCGGGGTGTGGGTCGTGAAGACCGTGCTCGCGCGCACGACCTGCAGCGCCTGGTCGAAGTCGAGACCGGAGCCGATCAGGCCCGAGATGCGCTCGAGCCCCTGGAAGCCGGCATGGCCCTCGTTGGTGTGGAACACCTCCGGGAGCGGCGCGCCCGACACCTCGGACCACAGCTCGAGGGCGCGCACCCCGCCGATGCCGAGCAGCAGCTCCTGCAGGAGGCGGTGCTCACCGCCGCCCCCGTAGAGCCGGTCGGTCGTGCCGCGCAGCGAGTCCTCGTTCTCGGGGATGTCGGTGTCGAGCAGCAGGAGCGTCACGCGCCCGACCTCTGCCCGCCACACCCGGGCGTACAGGGCGCGGCCGTCGGGGAGCGCCAGCACGATCCGCGCCGCGGACCCGTCGGCCAGACGCACGACGCGCAACGGCAGGCCGTCGGGATCGAGGGAGGGGTACGACTCGAGCTGCCAGCCGTCGGCCGAGATGCCCTGCGAGAAGTAGCCGGAGCGGTAGAAGAGCCCGACTCCCGTCAGCGGGATGCCGAGGTCGGAGGACGCCTTGAGGTGGTCGCCGGCGAGGATGCCGAGGCCGCCCGAGTACTGCGGCAGGGCGGCGGCGATGCCGAACTCGGGCGAGAAGTACGCGATCGACCGCGGTGCCGACTCCGGCAGCGACTGGTACCAGCGCGGCTCGGTGCGGTAGCGCTCGAGTTCGTCGCGCAGGCGCCAGGCGTCGTCGATGAAGCCCTGGTCGCCGGCCAGCTCGGCCAGGCGCTCGGGGCTCACGGCTCCGAGGAGCGCGGTCGGATCCGCGCCGCCGCGGCTCCACAGCTCGGGATCGACCCGCTCGAACAGCCGCCGGGTGGGCTCGTGCCAGGCCCAGCGGAGATTGCCCGCGAGCTCACCGAGCGCCGAGAGCGCGGGCGGCAGGACGGAGCGGACGGTGAAGCGGCGGATGGCCTTCACGGCACTCCTCGACTCTCTGCGGACCCCGGCGGACACAGGCGCGGGAGCGCCGGGGCGGTCGCGCGAGCACACCCTACTGGACTGCTCGTTCCCGGGGAGGTGCGGGGTCGCGAACCCGGTGCGCGAGGGCGGGCGACCCCGGAGGGCCGCCCGCCGCGTCACGAGCCGTCGGTCAGCGGACCGTGGTGCTCACCGTGTCGGAGTTGCTCCGGATCGACGGATCGGGGGTCCTCACCGAGAACGTGGTCGCCAGAGCGGTGCCCTTGCCTGTGCTCGTGGCCTTGACGGTGATCTTCTCGACGACGGTCTGCCCGTCGGCGAGGCTCGAGCGCTGGAAGACGACGATGCTCCCGATCCGGGTGTACTTCCCCGTCGCGGACACGAACTGGACGTTCGAGGGCAGGATCACCTTCGAGTACACCGTCGTCGAAGTGGCCGGTCCGGCGTTCTTCGTCGTGAGCGTGTACGTCGCGGTCTTCCCCTTCACCGCTGAGCTCGGCCCAGCGAGATCCACCCGCAGGTCGGCCTTAGCGGTGACCTTCTGCGGCGAGACGGTCAGGGTGCTGCTGGCCTGCGCTGTCCCGGCCGAGTTCTCGGCTCGCGCGGTGAACGTGTAGGTGCCGGCGGTGGTCGGGGTCCCGGAGAGCCGTCCGGCGCTGCTCAGGGTGAGACCAGGGGGCAGCGTGCCCGAGATCACCGAGACGGTCGGAGCCGGGCTCCCGGTGACGGTGTAGGCGTAGTCGTACGCGGAGCCGACCATGCCGGCCGCCACGACTCCGGAGATCGACGGTGCGACAGTGGCGGAGTCGATGGTGACGGAGTCGCCGACCTGCACGGTGCCGGCCGCGTTCCCGGCAGAGAGCGTGTACGCGTACACGCCCGCCGTGGTCGGCGTGCCGGTGAGGCGCCCGGCGGAGTCGAGCGCGAGACCCGGAGGCAGTGTGCCCGAGGTCACGGAGACGGTCGGAGCGGGAGCCCCGGTGGCGACGTACGCGAAGTCGTACGCGGACCCGACCGTTCCACCCGGGGCGTCGCCGGAGAGAGCCGGGGCGGTGTCCGCGGACGCGATGGTGACCGAATCGGAGAGCTGCGCGGTGCCGGCCGTGCTCACGGCCGTGAGCGTGAAGCCGAACGTGCCCGCCGCGGTCGGAGTGCCGGTGAGGCGGCCAGCGGTGCCGAGCGCGAGACCAGGAGGCAGCGCGCCCGAGGTGACCGAGACGGTGGGCGTCGGGTTGCCGGCGACCGAGTAGCCGAAGGCGTACGCGGCACCGACGACTCCGTCTCCGGCGGACCCGGAGAGCGCCGGCGCGATGGGCGCCGGTGCGATCGTGACAGTGCTGGTCGCGTCGGCGGTCCCGGACGCGTTCGAGGCGCGAACGGTGAAGGTGTACGTGCCCGCGGCGGTCGGGGTGCCGGTGAGACGGCCTGCGCTCTCGAGGACGAGACCCGGAGGCAGCTGGCCCGACAGCACGGAGACAGCGGGGGTCGGGCTCCCGGTCACCGTGTAGGTGAAGTCGTACGGGGTGTCGACCGTTCCCGTTCCCGCGTCACCGGTCACGGTCGGCGGGGTCGCCGACGCCTCGACGGTGATCGTGTGGGAGGCGCCCTCGGTCGTGCCGAAGGGGTTGCGGGCAGCGACCGTGAAGGTCGACTCCCCGGCGGCGGTGGGCGTTCCGGAGAGGACGCCGGCCGAGGTGAGGGCCAGGCCGTCGGGGAGGCTCCCCGACGACACCTCGAACGTCGCGGCGGCGTCGCTCGCGGTGAACGAGTAGGCCACGCTCGTGCCGACCGTGGCCGTCGTCGGCGGCGCATCGGCCGTCAGGACGGGCAGGGGTCCCACGGCGAGAGTGTGCGATTCGCTCGTCGAGATCGCAGTGGCGCCGACGGCTCCGTCGGGGACGACCGCCTGCCCGTAGCGGTTGTCGCCCCAGGCGACGACGGTGCCGGTGCTGGTCAGCGCGAGGCTGTCGGAGCCGCCGGCGGCGATGGCGGTGACGCCGGCGAGCCCGGCGGGAACCGTGCTCTGCCCGGAGAAGTCGCCACCCCAGGCGGTGACGGTGCCGTCGCCGGTGAGCGCGAGGCTGTGGGAGCTGCCGGCGGCGATGGCGGTGACGCCGGCGAGGTCGGTGGGAACCGTCGCCTGCCCGGAGGAGTCGTCGCCCCAGGCTGTGACCGTGCCATCGCTCGTCAGCGCGAGCGCGTGAGCGCTGCCGGCGGATATCGCGGTGACGCCCGTGAGCCCCGCGGGAACGGCGATCTGCCCGGCGGAATTGCTCCCCCAGCCGGTGACGGTGCCGTCGTTCGTGAGCGCGAGGCTGTAGTAGCGACCGGCCGCGATGGCGGTGACGCCGGTGAGTCCCGGAGGAACAGTGGCCTGGCCGAAGGTGCTGTCTCCCCAGGCGGTGACGGTGCCGTCGCTCTTCAGAGCCAGGCCGTGGTAGAGGCCGGCGGCGATCGCGGTGACATCCGTGAGCCCGGCAGGCACTCTGGTCTGTCCCGCGCCGTTGTACCCCCAGGCGGCGACGGTGCCGTCGCTGCGCAGCGCGAGGCTCCAGTCGGGGCCGGCGGAGACGGCGGTCACGTCCGTCAGGCCGGCCGGCGCGACGGTCTGCCCGTCCAGGTTCTTGCCCCAGCCGGCGACTCCGCTCGCAGTCGCAGCGGGGTTGATCGGCTCGGCACCCGTCGCGAGAGGAGCGAGGAGGCCGGCGATGAGCGCGAGCAGCGCGGTCGACGCGAGAAGGCCGCGCCTGCCGCCTCGACGCACTCGTCGCGGCGGAGACTCGGAGGAGGAGGGGTCCCCCTCGAGCCTGGTGGGAGGAAGGGCGGAGAGGAAGGGCATCGGTGCCTCCGGGTCGGATCTGCGCGACCGGCGCGGGTCGCTCTCGCACCGTGGCACCCAGACACGACGGCTGACAATCGCCGCTAGAGGACATGTCCGCAAGCGGGCGCTCGTGCTCACTCGGCGCCGCTTCTGCCACAGCCCCGAGCACGGGCGCAACCGGCGTGCCAAAGACTGCCCCGGTCGCTACTGTCGAGTCGTGGCTCAGACACCTTTCTTCAAGGCTTCGCACGGCAAGGACGCACGACGAGGAGGACGCGGGAAGACCGCGCCGGAGGAGGTGACGACGCCTGTCGAAGCGGCCGATGCCCCCGAGGAGGCGGCCGCGGCGGCACCGCCGGCCGCGGATGCTCTCTCCACCCCCGAGACGGCGCCGCCCGCCCCGCCGACGGGCAGCGGCTACGAGGTCCGCGCCGAGCGCATCCCGATCATCGACCCCCAGCCCCGGCTCGAGGACGACCGCTGGCCGGCCAAAGCCTTCGTCGGCGAGGTCGTCCCGTTCGCGGCCACCGCGTTCCGCGAGGGCCACGACCTCATCGGCGTCGACCTCCTGCTCACCTCGCCCGAGGGCGTCGAGAGCGAGCACCGGATGTCGCTGCTCGCGACCGGCACCGACCGGTACGGCCGTCTCGTGCTCCTCGACGCCGAGGGCGACTGGACCTACCGGATCCGCGCCTTCGCCGACGACTGGGCGACCTGGCTGCACACCGCCGAGGTCAAGATCCCGGCCGGCCTCGACCTCGACGTGACCTTCGCACTCGGCGTTGGGCTCCTCCGCGAAGCCGCGGACGACGAGGAGCGCCCCGGAGCCGAGCGCACCCTGCTGACCGAGGCCGCCTCCCGCGTGGCCGACGCCGCACTGACGCCGGAGGAGCGACTCGACGCGGCCACCGACGCCGCGGTGCACGGAGCCCTGGACGCTCGCCCCGTGATGAGCCTCGCGAGCGTCTCGGCGCCCCGCGTCGTGCACGTGGAGCGCACCCGCGCCGGTGTCGGCGCCTGGTACGAATTCTTCCCGCGCTCGGAGGGTGCTGTCGCGAACGAGGACGGCTCCGTCACGAGCGGTTCCTTCCGCACGGCGGCCCTGCGTGTCCCGGCGGTCGCCGAGATGGGCTTCGATGTCCTCTACCTGCCGCCGATCCACCCGATCGGCCGCACGTTCCGCAAGGGACCGAACAACACGCTGAACGCCTCCGAGACCGACCCCGGCTCGCCCTGGGCGATCGGCTCGAGCGACGGCGGCCACGACGCCATCCACCCCGACCTGGGCACCGTCGACGACTTCCGCGCGTTCCACGAGGCCGTCACCGACGCCGGACTCGAGCTCGCACTCGACTTCGCCCTGCAGGCCTCGCCCGACCACCCCTGGGTGACGAGCCACCCGGAGTGGTTCACGACCCTCCCCGACGGGACGATCGCCTACGCCGAGAACCCGCCGAAGAAGTACCAGGACATCTACCCGATCAACTTCGACAACGACCCCGCCGGCATCCGGCAGGAGTCGCTGCGGATCCTGGAGTACTGGATCTCGCTCGGTGTCACGATCTTCCGCGTCGACAATCCGCACACCAAGCCGCTCGACTTCTGGGAGTGGGTCATCCACGAGGTCAACGCGAAGCACCCCGAGGTCGTGTTCCTCGCCGAGGCGTTCACCCGCCCGGCGATCATGCGCGCGCTCGGCAAGGTGGGCTTCCAGCAGTCGTACTCGTACTTCACCTGGCGCAACACCAAGGAGGAGCTCACCGAGTTCTTCACCAGCATCTCGCAGGAGACGGCCGACTACATGCGGCCGAACCTCTTCGTGAACACCCCCGACATCCTCACCGAGTACCTGCAGTACGGCGGTCCGTCCGCCTACAAGGTGCGTGCCGCGCTCGCGTCGACGGCCTCGCCGCTGTGGGGCGTCTACTCCGGCTTCGAGCTGATCGAGAACGTCGCGCGCCCCGGCGCCGAGGAGAACATCGACAACGAGAAGTTCCAGTACAAGGTGCGCGACTGGGCCGAGGCGGAGGCGTCCGGCCGCTCGATCGCCCCCTACATCACGCGCCTCAACGAGATCCGACGGGCGCACCCCGCCCTCCGTCAGCTTCGCAACCTGCTCGTGCACGGCAGCGACGACGACGCGATCCTCGTCTACTCCAAGCACCTCGAGCGCGCCTTCACGGGTACGGGCTCGGCCGACACGATCCTCGTGGTCGCGAACACCGATCCGCACTCGGCGCGGGAGACGACCGTGCACCTCGACCTGCCCGCTCTCGGGCTCGACTGGGGCGCGACCTTCGAGGTCGAGGACCTGATCACCGGCGCGGTCTGGACCTGGGGCAGCGACAACTACGTGCGGCTCGACTCCTTCGTCGAGCCCGTGCACATCCTGAGCGTGAAGGCGGACGGACGATGAGCGACACGGTTCCCGAGAACGACGGAACGAGCGCCGCCGAGGCCGCGGGACTGACCCCGCGCGTCGAGACGGTCGTGACCACCGGCACGAGCGCTGCCACGACCACGGGGGCGACGGCGCGTCACGCGGCGACCGCGGCGCACGAGTCGCCGACCTCCGACGCTTCCGACGTCGCGAGCGTGGAGGACGACCTCGCCGCGACCCCGGTCGATGACGACAGCGCCGCGGACGGGACAGCCTCCCCCGGCGATGCCGACACTCCCGCCGAGGCCTCCGGTCCGGTCGACGGCTCCTCCGCGATCGACCTGCCCGACATCCCGGAGTGGATCCTGCAGCAGATCGCCACCGGCAGCAACGCGCTCCCCCACGCCGTCCTCGGCCAGCACGTCGTCTCGGCCTCCGGCGTCTCCGACGAGGTCACCGTCGTGCGCGTGCGCCGCCCGCTCGCCGACCGCGTCGTGGCCGTGCTCTCGACCGGCGCACGCATCGAGCTGAGCCACCTGCACGACGGCATCTGGCAGGGCTTCCACATCCTCGGCCCGCAGGCCTACACCGTCGAGGCGAGCTACGGCGACGGCGACTCGTGGACCGCGGAGGATCCCTACCGCTTCTCGAAGACGGTAGGCGACTTCGACCTCTACCTGATCGGCGAGGGTCGCCACGAGCGTCTCTGGGAGGCGCTCGGCGCGCGGCACCGCGAGCACGAGGGAGTCTGGGGCACCTCGTTCTCGGTCTGGGCGCCGCACGCGCAGGCCGTCCGCGTCGTCGGCGACTTCAACGAGTGGAGCGGCGAGGGGCACGCGCTCCGCAACCTCGGCGTCACGGGCGTGTGGGAGATCTTCGTGCCCGGGCTCGAGCCCGGCGCCTCCTACAAGTTCGACCTGCTCTCGCGCGACGGCCGCTGGGTCCGCAAGGCCGACCCGATGGCCCGCGCCACCGAGGTGCCGCCCGCGACCGCCTCGCGCATCCCGGTCTCGCACCACCACTGGAGCGACTCCGCCTGGATGGAGAAGCGCGCGGCGACGGACCCGCACACCCAGCCGATGAGCGTGTACGAGATGCACCTCGGCTCGTGGAAGCCGGGACTCGGCTACCGCGACGTCGCCGATCCGCTGATCGAGTACATCACCGCGCTCGGCTTCACCCACGTCGAGTTCATGCCGCTCGCCGAGCACCCGTTCGGAGGCTCGTGGGGCTACCAGGTGACCGGCTACTTCGCCGCCTCGAGCCGCTTCGGCACCGCCGACGACCTCAAGTACCTGATCGACCGACTGCACCAGGCCGGCATCGGCGTGATCGTCGACTGGGTTCCCGGGCACTTCCCCAAGGACGACTTCGCCCTCGCCCGATTCGACGGCGAGCCCCTCTACGAGCACCCCGACTGGCGCCGCGGCGAGCAGATGGACTGGGGCACCTACGTCTTCGACTTCGGTCACACGCAGGTCCGCAACTTCCTCGTCGCGAACGCGCTGTTCTGGCTCGAGGAGTTCCACGTCGACGCCCTGCGCGTGGACGCCGTCGCCTCGATGCTCTACCTCGACTACTCGCGCAAGGAGGGCGAGTGGCTGCCGAACGAGCACGGCGGACGCGAGCACCTCGAGGCCATCAGCTTCCTGCAGGAGGTGAACGCCACCGCCTACAAGCTCTACCCCGGCATCATGATGATCGCCGAGGAGTCGACGAGCTGGCCGGGCGTCACGCAGCCCACGGTCTCGGGCGGGCTCGGCTTCGGGCTCAAGTGGAACATGGGCTGGATGCACGACTCGCTCGACTACATGGCGAACGATCCGCTGTGGCGCCAGTACCACCTCGGCGAGCTGACCTTCTCGTTCGTCTACGCGTTCAGCGAGAACTTCGTGCTGCCGATCAGCCACGACGAGGTCGTGCACGGCAAGGGCTCGCTGATCAACAAGATGCCCGGCGACCACTGGCAGCAGCTCGCGAACGTGCGCGCCTACCTGGCCTTCATGTGGGCTCACCCCGGCAAGCAGCTGCTCTTCATGGGGCAGGAGTTCGGGCAGTACTCGGAGTGGAGCGAGGAGCGCGGACTCGACTGGTGGATCCTCGATCAGCCGAGTCACAAGGGGCTCTGGAGCCTCGTCGGTGAGCTGAACCGCGTCTACCGCGAGTCGACCTCGCTCTGGGAGCTCGACAACGACCAGGCCGGCTTCGAGTGGATCGACGGCGGTGCCGCGGCGCCGAACGTGATCTCGTTCCTCCGCCGCGACCGCGAGGGCCGCTCCGTCGCGATCGTCGCCAACTTCTCGGGATCGCCGGTGCACGGCTACCGGATCGGTCTGCCGCAGGCCGGCCGCTGGGAGGAGCTCGTCAACACCGACGCCGAGATCTACGGTGGTTCGGGTGTGGGCAACTTCGGTGCGGTCGAGGCACGCGACGAGCCGTGGGCCGGCCGCCCGGCCTCGGCCGAGCTGATCCTGCCCCCGCTCGGGGTGCTCTACCTCCGCCCCACCGACTGACGCCCGAGGGAACCCCGGACCGTCGAGACGACCCGTAGCCCCGGGCTCCCTCAACGGTTCGGAGTTCCCTCGCCGCGAATGACAGAACCCCCTCCGCAGACCATTGCGGAGGGGGTTCTCTTGTAGGCGGAAGTGAGAAACGCGTTCCAGCGTTTCTCACGAGCCGACCGCGACCCGCTCTCGGAAACGCAACTCCTCGTAAAGCCGACCGCGGCAGGGTGAGCGCTCGCCGCTCACCCTGCCGACCAACTCAGTACAGGAGGCCGGTGAGGCGGGCGCGGGCCTTGTTGACGCGGGGGTCGGTGGTGCCGACGATCTCGAACAGCTCGAGGAGGCGTGCACGGGTCGCCGCCTTCCCCTCGGCATCGAGCCGGGGGAAGATCGACAGGAGGCGGTCGAAGGCGTCCTCGACGTGTCCGCCCGAGACGTCGAGATCGGCGACGGCGAGCTGCGCGTCGAGGTTCGACGGCTCGGCCGCGGCCGTGGAGCGCACCTCGTCGAGGGTGCGGCCCTGCAGCCGCGACAGCAGCCGGACCTGCGCGAGACCGGCGACGGCCAGATCGTCGCGCGGGTTCTGCGCGATGGCGGTCTCGTACTCGGTGATCGCCGCGGCGTAGTCGCCGCGATCGATGGCGTCGTACGCCTCCTGGTGGTGCGGGGGCAGCGGAGCCGGCTCGGGCTCCCCCGCCTCGGCGGCGGACCCGTCGACCGGGACCGTGCCCGTGACGCCGTTCTGCGCGGCGAGCTGCAGGACCTGCTCGAGCAGATCGCGCAGCTGCTCCTCGGCCACCAGGCCGCTGAACAGCGGGACCGGGCGTCCGCCGAGGATGGCGGCGATCGTCGGCACCGACTGCACCTGGAAGGCCTGAGCGAGCTGCGGGCTCGACTCGACGTCGACTCCGACGAGCACGAAGGCACCGGCGTACGAGACGATCACACGCTCGAGCAGCGCGGTCATGCTCGTGCTCTGCTCCGACCACGACCCGCGGAGGTCGACGATCACGGGAACCCGCGAGGAGAGCTGGACGACCTGGTCGAACTCGGCGTCCCCGGCGGTGAGCAGCAGCGGATTCGCGGTGGGCGGGGGCCCGGCCGGTGCGTCACCGGCGGCGGCCGGCGCGGTCGGAGCCGGAGCCGGGCGCCGGTTCACGAGGGTGGACAGGTCGACGGCGCCGCGGAGGTTTCCGGGCAGGGGCGGGAGGGTGCTCACGGCAGCTGCACCACCGAGACGAGTCCTTGACTCCATCCGAGCATGACGATCTTCTCCTCTGATCCGACGGGCGGTACGTAGAACAGCAACTGGTATCCGTAGGTGGTCTCGATGCCGGTCGTCGACTTGTCGGTGCCGAGCAGGATCTGCGAGGCACCGGAGGTCGAGACGGTCGAGCCCTCGGCGGTGGGCTTCACGGTCGACACCTCGGCGATGCTCGCGGCCACGAGGGCTCCCGAGTCGTTCGTCGCGAGGGCGATCGTGGGCGAGGTGCCGGCCTTGTTCGAGAACTCGATCGAGGCCGTGTCCGGCAGGGCGGCTCGGTCGGCGTTCTTCTTGTCGATGCCGACCTGGCCGCGCAGGGTGTCCCCGTCGGCCGCGAACGTCTCGGCGTACGTGCTCGCATCGCCGTTGGCGAGGATGTCGGCGTAGGCCGAGCCCACCGACTCCGGAGCGAGCTTCATCAGCTTCGAGTCGGGAGCGACGATCGAGGTGCCGACCGTGACGGGAGCGACATCGGGGATCCGCGCGTTGGCCTCGAGCGAGATGGCGTAGTCGACCTTGTAGTCGACACGCGGGCTGGCCTGGCTCATCATCAGCGCGATGGGCGCCTGGGTGCTGTCTGCCGAGTTCTGCACGACCGCGGTGACGAGGCGGGGCCACGACTGCGTGTCCTGAGGGAGGACGAGACTGACGGGCGTCGCGGGGATCGACTGCGGTGGGTCGATCGTGCCGCCCTTGACGACGACCTCGTAGTTGGTCGTCCGCTCGGTGAGGGCCTCGCCCTGGAAGCGCTCGGCGAGGGCGGTGGCGTCGTGCGCCTCGTCGGCGGCCGCCGCGACGGCCGAGACCGAGGCGACGATCGCCTCCGCCTGCTGGGTCGTGACGACCGGGGTCGCGACCTCGGCGGCGGGCTCGGCGGTCGACGTGGCCGACGGCGTCGGCGTCTCGGTGGCGCCGGCGGCGAGATCGGGCCAGTAATCGGAGCTGCAGCCCGCGAGCAGGACGCTCGTGCCGACCACGATCGGCAGCACGAGCAGCCCACGGCGGCGCGAGGGTCGGGGCGAGGCGATCGACGCCTGGATGCCGGCGCGGGCGCGCGGCCGACGGGCACCACGCGGGACCTTGCCCTGCGGACCCTTGCGTCGCGGACCGTGCTGGCGCCGCAGGTGCAGGAACGCCCAGATGTAGAGGACGAGCCCGACGAGCAGGAGGAACGCGCCGCCGAGCAGCAGCGGACCGGCGAGCGGCGTAGCGGTGTCGACCGGCCAGCTGACGCGGATGTCTCTCGCCGCGGGGGCCGTGCCGTCGGTGGCGATCAGGATCGAGACGTCCTCGGGGACGTCGAGCGCGACGGTGATGCTGCCCGTTCCCTCGAACTGCTCGAGCCAGAGGTCGGAGCCGCGCGGGTCGAGGACGGCGGCATCCGCCGTGGCGACATCGGACGCCAGCTCCAGGGCTGTCCCTGTCTCCTCCGAGGCCGTCAGAGCGGCGGGCTCGGCGCGGTAGCCGATCGCCTCGTAGTCGGATCCGCCCACCCAGCCGAGCACGTCGGTGGTCCGCGCGTAGGCCAGGACCAGGTCGCCGTCGCCCTCGACGGTGATCGTCTGCCGACCCGGGTTCGCGTCGAGCGTGCTGCCGTCGATGACCGCGTAGGGTGCGCCCGACTCGAGCGCGGTCTCGGCGGTGAGCGACTCCGGAGGCGCCCAGACGGTCCGCTGACCGATGCCGAGGGCGATCAGCGCCGCAGCGATGACCGTGGCGATGATGGCGAAGACGAACCGCACGAAAGAACTCCTCCTGTGTTGCCCGATCAGGGGGGCGACCTCGGCCGGCCAGGGTGACGCGGCCGGCCCGCGGCTCGACGGCAACAGACAAAGACAGTCCAGAGTAGCCGATGGCCTTCGACGAACCCAGGAGATGCCCGTGAGCGACCCCCGGCGCGCGACCGGTGGGGTGTCGCCCCGGGCCGGGAGGCCACCGCTGACTAAACTTCCCGGAGTGCCGCGGCCCCGTCGCGGATCTGATGTGCGGAGGAGACGACGTGGCAAGCGACGAGGCCGAATTCACCCAGGTGTTCCGTGGCTACGACCGGGACGAGGTCGACAAGGCCATCCAGGGTCTGCGGCGCGAGCTGATCCACGCGAACACGCAGGCCGCCGAGAGCGGCCGCGAGGTCAGGCGGCTCTCCTCCCGCATCGACGGCCTCGAGAAGGAGCTGCAGCAGGTCGGCACGCCGACCTATGCGGGTCTCGGCGCCAAGCTCGAGCACACCCTCCGGGTCGCCGAGGAGCAGTCGGACCGGCTGATCGCCCAGGCCGAGAACGACGCGTCGGCGCTGCGCCGCTCGACCCGCGACGACGGCGACCGCATCGTCCAGGAGGCGCGCGACGAGGCCGAGCGCCTGATCACGGAGGCGCGCCGCCGGGCCGACCGCACGCGCAACGAGTCCGAGGCGCAGGCCGCGGCCACGCTCGGCAAGGCGGCGGACGACCGCGACGTCATGACGCAGGACGCCGTCCGCGAGGCCGCCGCGATCCGCGGCACCGTGGCCACCGAGGCCGCCGAGACCCGTGCGACCGCCAAACGCGAGGCCGCGGCGATCCGGTCGGAGGCGGAGCGCGAGGCCGCCGAGATGCGCGCGGTCGCCGCCCGCGAGGTCGAGGTGGCGCGCGCCGAGGCCGCCCGCCTGACGCAGAGCACCGAGCTCCTGCGCGCCGAGGTCGCCTCCGAGGTCGACCGCCTGCGGGCCGCCGTCGCCGCCGAGGTCGCCGACGCCCGCTCCGCCGTCGAGGCCGAGATCCTGACGGCCCGGGCCGATCTCGACGCCGAGCTGGCGGGCGGGCGAGCCGATGCCGCGCGCGAGCTCGCCGACCAGCGCACCCGCCTCGTCCAGGAGCGCGCGGACGCCGTGGCGCTGCTCGACGCCGAGCTCGCGGGACTCCGCGCCGCCGCGCACGACGAGGCCGCCGCCCTCTCGCGCGACGTCGAGCAGGCCCGCATCGATCTGGTCGTCGAGCTCGCCGCCCGCCGCGAGGAGGCCGACCGCGACTACCTCGTGCGCCACCAGGAGGCGGTCGCCCAGACCCAGCGGTACCTCGACGAGTCGAACCTGCAGCTCGCCGACGCCATCCGCCGCGCCAACGACAAGCGGCTCGAGGCCGACGAGCTGCGCAGCGACGCACTCGACGAGACCACGCGCCTGCGCCGCGACGCGCAGGACGAGTCGGACCGGATGCTCGACGAGGCGCGCGAGCGGGCGCAGCAGATCGTGGCCGACGCCGAGCGCCGCACCCGCGAGCTGGTCTCGTCGGCGGAGGGGCGACTCGACGAGATCCGCACCGAGCGCGACGCCATCGCGGGCTACGTCACGGGCCTGCGCGGCCTGATCGGCCACATCGACGGGATGTCCGAGGACGGCTCGAAGGACTCCGAGGACTCCGACGACTCGAAGGACTGAGGACGTCGGAGGCCCGGTCCGTCGATCCCGTCGACGGGCCGGGCCTCCTTCACGGCCGGATCAGGCCGTCGCGCCCGGCCACTCCGTCGGCAGCGGCGAGGAGGCGGGGGCCACGACGCGCACGATCTCGTCGAGCACCCGCCGTGTCTGTGCCTCGCCGACCCACAGGTGCTTGCCGCCCTCGACGGCCACGAGCTCGAGCTGCGGCACCGAGGCGAAGCGCTCGGCTGCCTCCGGAGGGCGCAGGTAGTCGTCGAGCTCGGGGATCAGCGCGACCAGCGGCCTGCCGTCCTCGGCCCAGGCCGCCACCTCGTCGGCCGACGCGCGGTGCAGTGGCGGCGAGAGGAGGATCGCCCCGTCGATCGGATGCTCCCTCCCCCACTTGAGGGCGAGCTCGGTGCCGAACGACCAGCCGACGAGCCACGGATGCGGTAGTCCGCGCTCGGCCACGAAGCTCATCGCCGCAGCGACGTCGGCGCGCTCGGTGTTCCCGTGACCGAACTCGCCCCCACTCGTACCGCGGGGCGAGTGGGTGCCGCGGGTGTTGAACCGCAGCACGGCGAGATCGGCGAGAGCCGGCAGCCGCGCCGCGGCCTTCCGAAGGATGTGCGAGTCCATGAAGCCGCCGTGCGTGGGCAGCGGATGCAGGGTGACGAGAGTCGCGACCGGCTCGCGGTCGAGCGGTAGAGCCAGCTCGCCCACCAGGGTCAGCCCGTCGGCCGTCTGCAGCTCGATGTCCTCGCGCCTGGCGGGCAGCATCACTCCGCCGCGGATCTCGGTCGTCATCGGGCTCCTTCGATTCTCCAGCAGTGGGTGTGCCAGTGTCGGCGTCCCGCGAGGTCGGCCGCGTCGCCGAGCGCTCCGTCGGCGCGCCAGATCACGAGGTGGGCCATCCCGATGTCGATCGTCTGGCCGCAGCCCGGGCAGAGGTAGTTCTTGACGGCGCGGGCAGCCGAGACGGGCTGCACGTTCCATTCGCGTCCGCGGCGCGTTTCGGTGCGACGCCAGCCCGCGAGCATCTGCGAGAGATCGCGCTGCTCGTCGCCGTCGTCGTCGCGCCTGCTCCCCCGGGGTCTGTTGCTGCGCGGCATCGCACCAGTCTAGGAGGCGCTCGGAGGGCCTCCCGGGTCAGTGCGAGCTGTCGTCCATCTCGAGCCGCGTCTCCTCGGCGTCGAGCATCAGCTGGGCGCGACGGAGGATGCGCGACGAGTAGACGCCGCGGGTCCGCGCCTCCAGGAGCGCCTCGCGCTCGGCGAGCAGGACCGCACGCCGCAGGTGCAGGTACTGCCCGTGCGGCCCGAGCGGCGCATCGGCGTTCCGCTCCACCTGCTCCCAGGCCACCTGCGACCGGGTGAGGGTGTCGCGGCGGACCCGCTCGAGCACGCGCGGGGCGACTGTGCCCTCGGGGAGCTCGTCCACCGCCTCCGGGAGCGCCTGGATGCCGGTGGAGGCCACCTCGTCGAGGAGCGTGGCGAGCTCACGGCGATCGGCATCGCCGTCGCTCCCCTGGATGCCGGTCAGCCGGATCAGCGCCGGGAGGGTCGCTCCCTGCAGCAGGAGGGTGACCACCGCGACCGTGAAAGCGATCAGGATCAGCTGCGAGCGGTAGGGCGTCTCCGCGGGAAGGGACTGCGCCGCCGCGAGCGTGACCACGCCGCGCATCCCGGACCACGACAGGATCACGCCGCCCCGCCAGCCGAACGCCTCGCTCGTCGTCGCCGCCAGGTCCGTCTCCCGGCGCTGGTAGAGCTTCTCGGCCCGCTGCTGGCGCCTCCTGAACCGCTCATCGCTCGTGGCGCTGTTGCGCAGCCGCATCACGCCGACCTTCAACCGCCGGTTGATGCGCTCCGCCCGCCGCCCGGAACCGCGCAGCCAGAGCAGCAGCGGCCAGACGAAGAGCGTCCGCAGCACGATCAGGATGACCACCGTCGCCAGACCGAGGTACACGGCGGTGTCGGCGCCGAGCCCGCCCTTCACCTCGCCGATGATCGCCTTGATCTCGGCGCCCATCAGGAGGAACACCCCGTTCTCGAGGAGGAACTGCGCCGTCCGCCAGTTGATCCGCTCGCTGAGTCGCGACTGCGGGCTCAGGAAGCGGGCGCTGTTGTGGCCGGTGTAGATACCGGTGACCACGACCGCGAGCACACCCGATGCGCCGAGCTCCTCAGCGGGGATGTAGGCGAGGAACGGCACCGCGAACGAGACCGCGGTGTCGAGCACGGGGTCGCTCAGCTTCGAGCGGATGAAGACCGTCAGCACGCCCATGACCAGCCCGAGGGCGATCGCCATCAGCACGGAGTAGACGAAGAGCACCCCGACCTCGCCGATGTCGATGGCATCGGAGGTGACGGAGGAGCCCACCACCGCGGCCGCGGCCGTCGCGGCGCGCAGGAGCACCAGTGCGGACGCGTCGTTCACGAGGCTCTCGCCCTCGAGCACGGTCACGAGGCGCGGAGGCAGGCCGAGCTTCTTCCCGATCGAGGTCGCGGCGACCGCATCCGTGGGGCTCACGACCGCACCCAGGGCGATGGCCGCCGGGAGGCTGAGGTCGGGCAGGACGATGTAGAGGAAGAGGCCGACGACGAGCGCGGTGACGAACACGAGCAGCACCGACAGCCCGAAGATCGAGCGGAGGTTGCGGCGGAAGTCGGTCAGCGGGACCTGGATCGCCGCCGAGTAGAGCAGCGGCGGCAGCACCCCCGCGAGGATCAGCTCGGGCTCGACCTCGATCTCGGGGACGCCCGGCAGATAGGAGGCGCCGATCCCGACGACCACGAGGATCAGCGGAGCCGCGATTCCGAGCCGGCTCGAGAACCGCGCGACCGTGACGACGGTGATGATCCCGGCGATCCCGAGCAGCGCGTAATCCACGGCACCAGGGTAGCGAGGCGGTCAGCGCCGAGTGTCGCCCGACCGCGCTACCGCAGGCGGATCAGTACCAGCCGACGCTCTCGGAGTGCGCCCAGGCGCCGCACGGGGATCCGTAGCGGCCCGAGATGTAGCCGAGACCCCAGGTGATCTGCGTGCTCGCGCTGGTCGCCCAATCGCCGCCCGCACTCGCCATCTTGTTCCCGGGAAGAGCCTGCGGGATGCCGTAGGCACCGCTGGACTTGTTCTCGGCGTAGACGTTCCAGCCGGATTCGCGGTTCCAGAGCAGGACGAGGCAGTCGTATTCGCTGTCCGCCCAGCCGCGCTGCACGATCATGTCGTACGCGATCGCCTTGGCCGAGCCGGGGTCGGGAGCGGCGGCACGCGCGACGGGTGCTGCGACCTCCTCCGACACGTCCTCCTCCTGGACGGCCTCGGCCGTCTCAGTGGGGGTGGGCGTCGGAGTCGGGGTCGGCGTGGGCTTCGCCTGAGCGTCGAAGGTGTCGCGCTCGACGGTCCGCTCGACGGCACCGGCGACGACCAGACGCTGCGCGGGATCACCGTCGAACCGGGCGGGTGCCTGGTAGTACGGCGAGGCGACCGCTCCGCTGGAGGGATCGACGACGCTGACCATCACGAACCCGATCGACGCCGCGAAAGCGAGGAATGCGAGGGGGATGCGGGTCCTGGACCGGCGAACGGTGGCCCGCTTCGCGGCGGTCGGTGCTGCGGTCGAGTGCCGCGAGACCGGTGCCTGGGAGACGGAACGTTCTTGATGCATAGCCACGATCACGAAAGCATAACGGACTAAAGCCTGATCGGCCAGGCTATCGACGCGCGCGTCAGCGGACCGCCAGCATCACGTCGACCACGGTGTCGAGCACGAGGTCGACCTGCGGCTCCGAGTACCCGCCGCGCTGCGGGGCGAACGAGACTGTGCGGACGTCGTCGACGGTGAGGACGGAGCCGTCTCGGAAGTAGCCGGAGATGCGGTCGGCGAAGGCGTCGACCTGCCGGATGTTGTAGCCGGTGGTGAGCACGCCGGCATGATCGAAGCGCTCGCGGGCGGGCCGGGCGAGGCGGTTGACGATCTCCTGCGCGGTACCGCGCGCCTCCCGCAGCCACTGCTCCTCGCCCTTCTCGGCGATGGCGAACTGGCGCTCCCGGAGCGCGAACGCATCCTCGAGGCGCTCGAGCGCCGCGTCGACGTGGGGCGCGGAGTAGCCCCCCTTCTTGAGCGAGAACGCCGTGTGGCGGAGGTCGGCGGCCCGCAGATCGGCGGGTCCGCCGGAGAGCTGCGCGTACGCCTCCCGAGCCGAGGCCAGGAACGAGTCGACCTCGGCGGTGTCGTAGCCGGGCCGGGACTCGCGCGCGTAGGGGAAGGGAGCGTCCATCCCGTCATTCTGCCAAGAGCCGCGGCCCGCGGCCGACAGCGGCGCGCTCGGCCAGGGCCCTGCCCGCTGGCTCAGTGCGCGAAGACGAAGTACAGCACGTAGGCCGCTGCTGCCGACGGGAGGATCGAGTCGAGCCGGTCCAGCAGGCCGCCGTGCCCCGGCAGCCACGTGCTCATGTCCTTGATCCCGATGTCGCGCTTGATGAGCGACTCGGCGAGATCGCCGAGCGTCGCCGTCAGGAGGATCACCGCACCGAAGATCGCGCCCACCCACCACGGCTGGTCGAGCAGCAGGACGGCGAGCAGCACGCCCGCCACCACTCCTGCGATGCCGGCGCCGGCGAAGCCCTCCCAGGTCTTCTTCGGGCTGATGCGCGGGGCCATCGGGTGCTTGCCCCAGGTGAGGCCGCTCGCGTACGCGCCGGTGTCGACCACGATCGCGAGGACGAGGAACGACAGCGCCCAGAGCTGACCGCCCGGCTCGGCGACGAGGCGGATCGCGAACGCGCCGAGGAACGTGACGTAGGCCTGCACGAAGGCACCGAGACCGAGGTCGAGCAGCAGATCCTTCCGCGTCGACGAGGTGTGCTTGACGAGCTGCTCGCCCAGGCGCCACAGGGCGATGAAGATCGAGCCCAGGAGGACCGCGAGGAACCCGCCGGAGATGCCCCCGTAATACGCGGCGGGCACCGCCACGACCGCCACGATCCCGGTGGGGATGCGCGGGATGTCGCGACCGGCGTGGCGCAGCGCGATGGAGAGCTCCAGCGCGGCGAACAGCACGAGCACCCCGGCGAGCACCATGAAGAGCTCTTTGATCACGAGGAGGCTGACGAGCATCACGCCGACACCGGCGAGGCCGATGAGCGTCGCAGAGACGAGGTTGCGCCCGGAGCGCGCCGTCAGACGGTCGTTCGTCGCCTCGAGCTGCGCCCTCGTCGCCTCGAGCTGCCGCTCGACATCGGCACGGCCCTGCTGGGCACGCGCACGCAGGGCGTCGCGCGTGACCATCCGCGACCCCCGGGCTCCCGGGACGTGCGGACCGAGTGGCTCCTCGCCGCCTTCGGGTTCCACGGGGTGCTCTGCCACGGCCGACTACACCTCGAGGAGTTCGGATTCCTTGCGCTTGAGCGCCTCGTCGATCGCGTCGACGTGCTGCTTCGTGAGCGCCTCGAGCTCCTTCTCACCGCGCGAGAGCTCGTCGTCGCCGATGTCGCCCTTCAGTGCGTCGAGGTCGTCCTTCGCCTTGCGGCGGATGTTGCGGACGGCGATCTTCGCGTCCTCCGCCTTGGTGCGGACGACCTTCACGAACTCCTTGCGGCGCTCGGTCGTCAGCTCGGGGAGGGTGACGCGGATGAGCGTGCCGTCATTGGTGGGATTCGCGCCGAGGTTCGGCATGTCCCGGATGGCCTGCTCGATGTCGCGCAGCGAGCCCTTGTCGTAGGGCGTGACGAGGAGCGTGCGCGCCTCCTGGTTCTGCATCGACGCGAGCTGCGACAGCGGAGTCGGCGTGCCGTAGTAGCTCACCAGCACCTTCTGGAACATGCCGGGGTTCGCCCGGCCGGTGCGCACGGACGAGAAGTCCTCCTTGGCGACCTCGACGGCCTTGCCCATCTTGGTCTTCGCGTCGGCCAGTACATCCGAGATCACAGGGGGCTCCTTAGTAAAGAGGGAAGTGGTCAGTCTAGTTCGAGACGAGGGTGCCGAGCTGGGCCCCGCGGATGGCCTTGGCGACGTTGCCAGCGGGCTCCATCCCGAAGACCTGCATCGGCATGCCGTTGTCCATGCAGAGGCTGAAGGCGGTCGAGTCGACGACCTTGAGACCCCGCTGGAGCGCCTCCTGGTAGGTGAGGGTGTCGAGCTTCTTGGCGTCGGGGTTCGTCCGCGGGTCGGCGTCGTAGACACCGTCGACGCCGTTCTTCGCGACGAGGACGACGTCGGCGTGCGTCTCGAGAGCGCGCTGCGCGGCGACCGTGTCGGTCGAGAAGTACGGCAGTCCGGCACCGGCGCCGAAGATGACGACGCGGCCCTTCTCCATGTGGCGGATCGCGCGGCGGGGGATGTAGGGCTCGGCGACCTGCGTCATCGCGATCGCCGACTGCACCCGCGTCTCCGCTCCGGCCTGCTCGAGGAAGTCCTGCAGTGCGAGGGCGTTCATCACGGTGCCCAGCATGCCCATGTAGTCGGCGCGCCCGCGGTCCATGCCGCGCTGCGACAGCTCTGCTCCGCGGAAGAAGTTGCCTCCGCCGACGACGACCGAGATCTCGACCTCGGTGGCCGCATCCGCGATCTCCCGCGCGAGAGCGCTGATGACATCGGGATTCACGCCGAGCGTGCCTGCACCGAACGCCTCCCCCGACAGCTTCAGAAGCACCCTGCGGCGCTTGCCCGTCGTCATCGCATCCGTCTGCGTCATGGACGTTTCCTCCCGTAGACCCGTACAAATCTATCCCGCGCGGGACGCACCCGCGACCAGCCCCGGGGCACCCGACCCCGGGCAGAGCGAAGGGAGTCCGGGTCGACTGAACGACCCGGACTCCCCTCGTGTGTCTTAGGCGCCGACCTTGAAACGGGCGAAGCCCGAGACGGTCAGACCCGCGTCGCTCAGGACCTTGGCGACGGACAGCTTGTTGTCCTTCGCGTAGTCCTGGTCGAGCAGCGCGACCTGCTTGAAGTACGCGTTGACGCGTCCCTCGATGATCTTCGGAAGGGCTGCCTCGGGCTTGCCCTCGCCGCGCGAGATCTCCTCGACGATGCGGCGCTCGTTGTCGACCTCGGCGGTCGGGACGTCCTCGCGCGACAGGTACGTCGGGTTGGCGAACGAGATGTGCTGCGCCACGGAGCGCGCGGTCTCGGCGTCGTGCCCCGAGTAGCCCACGACCACGCCGACCTGCGGGGGCAGGTCCTTGTTGGTCTTGTGCAGGTAGACGGCGAAGTGCTCGCCGGTCACGGTGGCGACGCGGCGGAGCTCCACCTTCTCGCCGAGGATGGCGGCCTCGTCGTTGATGATGTCGGCGACGGTCTTGCCGCCGGCGGGGGCCGCGAGGGCCTCCTCGACGGTGGTCGAGCCGGCGGCGACGACCGCAGCGAGCACGGCGTCGGCGAGGGCGATGAACTTCGTGCCCTTGGCGACGAAGTCGGTCTCGCAGGCGAGCTCGATCATGGTCGCGACTCCGCCGTTCTCAGCGGCGGCGACGAGGCCCTCGCTGGTCGAGCGGTCGGCGCGCTTCGCGTTGCCCTTGGCGCCCTTGAGGCGGAGGATCTCGACGGCCTTGTCCAGGTCGCCGTCGGCCTCGACGAGAGCGTTCTTCGTGTCGACCATTCCGGTACCGAGCTGCTCGCGCAGCGTCTTGACGTCAGCGAGGCTGAAAGTAGCCATAGTTCTGCGTACTCCTTCGTGTTCTGAAGACCCCGGTCGCCGTCTCGGCTCGTCGGGTCCCCAGCGATTCTGTTACGGGGATGTCGTGCTCCTACCGAACGGGGGCCGAACGTTCTGCATCCGCAGAACGTCCGACCCCCGACTCAGGAGGTGGTGTCAGGCCTTGGCGGTCTCGTCGGTCGAGGCCTCGGCGGGCGCGTCGGTCGACTCGGCAGGGGCCTCGTCGGCAACGGTCTCGTCGACGACGAGCTCGTCGGCGGGCGACTCGGCCTCGGCGACGGCCTCGTCGATCGTCTCGGCCTCGGCGTCGGCGACCTTCTCGGTCTCCGCGCCGGCCTGCTCGTTCGGCTCCTCGACGGCGGCATCGGGGGTGCCCGACGTGAGCAGCTCCTTCTCCCACTCGGCGAGCGGCTCGACGGCGGAGACGTTGCCCTCGGCCTCGGGCTTCTGGTGACGCTGGATGAGGCCCTCGGCTGCGGCGTCGGCGATGATGCGGGTGAGCAGGCTCACCGAGCGGATCGCGTCGTCGTTGCCCGGGATCGGGTACTGGACCTCGTCGGGGTCGCAGTTCGTGTCGAGGATGCCGATGACCGGGATGCCCAGCTTCTTGGCCTCGTCGATCGCGAGGTGCTCCTTCTTGGTGTCGACGACCCACAGGGCCGACGGCGTCTTCGAGAGGTTGCGGATTCCGCCGAGCGACTTGTGCAGCTTGTCGAGCTCGCGCTTCTTGATGAGGAGTTCCTTCTTCGTGAACCCGCTCTTGGCGGTGTCGTCGAAGTCGAGCTCCTCGAGCTCCTTCATGCGCGCGAGGCGCTTGGAGACGGTCTGGAAGTTGGTCAGCAGACCACCGAGCCAGCGCTGGTTGACGTAGGGCTGGCCGACGCGGGTCGCCTGCTCCGAGATCGCGTTCTGCGCCTGCTTCTTGGTGCCGACGAAGAGGATGGTGCCGCCGTGGGCGACCGTCTCCTTCACGAAGTCGTAGCTCTTGTCGATGTAGGCCAGCGACTGCTGGAGGTCGATGATGTAGCTGCCCGAGCGCTCGGTCAGGATGAAGCGCTTCATCTTCGGGTTCCAGCGACGGGTCTGGTGCCCGAAGTGGACGCCGCTGTCGAGCAGCTGGCGCATGGTGACGACTGCCATGAGTCGTTCTCCTTGTCTCGGGGCTCGGGCGCACGACGGCGCCGAACTCCCGTTCGGTTGTCTGTGACGGCCGGTCGGCACGTCACCCTGGCGCCCGGCGTGCTCCCGCCCGTCCGAGTGAGCGGAGGGACCGTGGGGAGCGGAGGCCGAATGGGCGCGCGTAGTCACCCCGACGAGCGAGGTGCTGGCTAGATCTTAGCACCCGCGCGGGATCGGGCCGAGCTACCGCTCGCCGTGTGCGTGTCCGGCTCGCAGAGACAGCTCCGGCTCGCAGGAACACGTCCGGCTCGCAGAAACACGTCCGGCTCGCGGGAATCCGGGATTCCGACGAGCCGAACGTGATTCCGCGAGCCGGAGGTCCGCCGCGGGTGCGAGCTACTTGCGCGCAGACTTCATGACGGTGCGGATGTGCAGCGTGTCCATCTCCTCCAGCGAGCGGCCCTTGGTCTCGGGGACGAACATGAAGACGAAGACGAACGAGAGCGCCGCGAAGGTGGCGTAGAGGCCGTAGGCGAGAGTGAGCGAGACGTCCTGCGACAGGATCGGGAACGTCACGGTGATCGCGAAGTTGGCGATCCACTGCGCGGAGGCGGCCAGGCCGAGAGCCGCGGCGCGGATCCGGTTCGGGAAGATCTCGCCGAGGAGCACCCAGACCAGCGGTCCCCAGGTCGCGCCGAAGAACACGACGAAGGCGTTGGCCGAGACCAGCGCGATCGGGCCCCAGGCGCCGGGCAGGCTCACGTCTTCGCCACTGATCGTCGACTGGCTGAACGCGATAGCCATCAGGGCGAGCGAGATCGCCATGCCCGCGGAGCCGACCAGCAGCAGCGGCTTCCGGCCCACCTTGTCGACGAGGAAGATCGCGACGAACGTGACGACGACGTTGACGACCGAGGTGAACACAGAGATCGCGAACGAGTTCGACTCGTCGAAGCCGACCGCGCTCCAGAGCGAGGTGGAGTAGTAGAAGATCACGTTGATGCCGACGAACTGCTGGAACACCGACAGCAGGATGCCGACCCAGACGACGGGCAGCAGGCCCAGCGCGGGACCGCGGAGGCTCGACTTCTGCGCGTTCTCGGCGTCCTCGTCGATCTTCTGCTGGATGTCGTTCAGCGCATCGTCGACCTCGTCGCGCGGAGTGACGGTCGCGAGCACCTTGCGCGCCTCCTCCTTCTTGCCGCGGGTCGCGAGGTAGCGCGGCGACTCGGGAAGGGTGAGGGCGAGCAGACCGTAGATGATCGCGGGGACGGCGCAGGCGATGAACATCCAGCGCCAGGCGGCCACGCCGAACCAGTAGGGCTCGGAGGCGCCGTCGGCACCGTTCGCGATCAGGGTGTCCGAGAGCAGCGCGGCGAAGATGCCGAGCGTGATCGCGAGCTGCTGGAGCGAGGCGAGGGCACCGCGGATCGCCTTGGGGGCGATCTCGGAGATGTAGGTCGGCGCGATCACCGAGGCGATGCCGATACCGAGGCCGCCGACCACGCGCCAGAGCACGAGGTCCCAGACGGCGAAGGCGGCGCCGGCGCCGATCGAGGAGACGAGGAAGAGGACGGCGCCGAGCAGCATCACCTTGATGCGGCCCCAGCGGTCGGCGAGGCGGCCCGCCAGGTAGGCGCCGAGGGCACAGCCGAGCAGCGCGGAGGCGACCGCGAATCCGATCAGGGCGGCCGACAGCTCGAACTCGCCCTGCACCGCCTCGACCGCGCCGTTCACGACAGAGGAGTCGAAGCCGAAGAGGAACCCGCCGACCGCCGCCGCGATGGCGAGGCCGATCACCTTCCTCCGCAGTTTCGCCGCCGAGGGATTCGGGGTGGTGTCAGATCGTCCGCTGGTCATGGTCGTCTCCGATTCTCGCCGCCGGTGGGTGCGCTGGTCTCGCCCCGCTCCGGATCACAGGCACGTTACTCCCGGCTAGGAATCCACCGAGACGGGTTGTGCTCGGGAGGATTCTGCGGCGCTCCTCCACACTGTCCGCTCTCCTCCGCTTCTCCCCCGGTCGGGCCGCAGGTCGTCCGCGCCGAGGCGCCGTTCGCCACCGTGGTCGGATGAGTCGTCTTCCCTCCCTCCTCCCGGGCGTGTTCCTGGTGCTCGCGCTGATCGCTCCGATGCTCTGGACACCGCCCGTCGCGGGCTTCTCGGTGATCGCGCCCTGGGCCGCGCCCGCGCACCGGTACGCCGCGGGGCATCGCGGCATCGATCTCGCGGCCTCGCCCGGCGCTGAAGTCGTCGCGGTGGCGGCGGGAACGGTGTCGTTCGCGGGGGCGGTGGTCGACCGGCCGGTGGTGAGCATCGAGCACGCCGACGGGCTGGTGTCGACCATGGAGCCGGTCATGGCGAGCGTGACGAAGGGGCAGGTCGTTGCGGCGGGCGACGTGATCGGAGTCGTCGGCGCCGGCGGGCACTGCGACGGGTCGTGCGTGCACCTGGGCGTCCGGGAGGACGGGGAGTACGTGTCGCCGATGCGCTTCTTCGGCGGGATACCGCGGGCGGTGCTACTGCCGATGGACGATGTCGCGTCAGGCGCGCGGGTGCGCGAGCCGGTAGGCCTCGCGGATGCGCTCGGTCGAGACGTGCGTGTAGATCTGCGTGGTGCCCAGGCTCGCGTGGCCGAGCATCTCCTGGACCGCGCGGAGGTCGGCCCCGCCGTCGAGGAGGTGGGTGGCGGCGGTGTGCCGCAGGGTGTGCGGGCCGGAGGGGCCGGAGCCCTGGCCCCCGTCGAGGAGGCTCGCGACGACTCCGTAGACCGTGCGCGGTGTGAGGCGGGCGCCGCGACGACCGAGGAGGAGCGCGTCGGTGCGCTCGGCGACCAGAGCGGGGCGGGCCTTCTCGAGGTAGGCGACGAGCGCCTCCTTCGCGGGGACGCCGAAGGGGACGACGCGCTGCTTCGAGCCCTTGCCGGTGACGAGGACGGTGAGCCGGGAGAGGTCGAGATCTCCCGTGTCGATGGCGACGAGCTCCGAGACGCGGATCCCGGAGGCGTAGAGCAGCTCGATGATCGCGAGGTCGCGGATCGCGACGGGATCGTCGGTCGCCCCCTGCGCCGACACGATGTCGATGACGTGCTCGGTCTGCGGCTGCGTGAGCACCCGGGGAAGGGATCGCCCGGCCTTCGGAGTCCGAAGCCGCGCTGCAACGTCGGTCGCGAGTCGCTCGGAGCGGAGGGCCCAGGACGAGAAGGAGCGCACCGCGGCCGTCCGTCGCGCGAGCGTCGCCCGTGCGACTCCTGTCTGCGACTCGTGCCACAGCCAGTCCCGCAGCAGTTCGAGGTCGAGCTGGTGCATACGTTCGGTGTTCTTGGTCTTCGCGAACTCGACGAGCTTGGCGAGGTCGCCCCGGTAGCCCTTCGCGGTCGCGGGTGAGAGGGATCGCTCGTCGAGCACGTAGCGGAGGAAGTCCTCGACCGCGCCGGCGAGCGAGTCGTCAGGCATCGGGCATCCGCGACCAGAGGTCGATGCGCCCCTGCTCGTCCAGGCTCTCGAGCTTCTCGATCAGGTCGGTACCGAAGCGGGTCGCGATCGGAGCGATCGCGGTCGGGACGAGCGACGTCGCAACGGTCTCGGGATGGACGTGCACGAGCGAGAAGCTCTGCGCGCCGTCGATGCCGCGGAGCTCCCGCTCCGGGGCACTGAGGTCCATCGTGTAGCTGGTCGCGCCGGCGACGAAGACGGGGACACCGGCGAAAGTCGCCGCTGTCGGGTAGTGCAGGTGCCCGCCGAGGATCGCACGCACGTCGGTGCCCCGCACGACCTCCTCGAGCCGGTCCATCCCGCGCAGTTCGAGCACCGTCATCGCGCCGAGCGGAGTCGGCAGCGGCGGGTGGTGCAGGGCGATGATCGTGCCGAGCGGGGCCGGGGTCGAGAGCATGTCCGCGAGGGTCTCGAGCTGAGCGTCTGATAGCGCGCCGTGGTGGAACCCGGGGACGGCGCTGTCGAGGGCGATGAGGCGGAGTCCGCCGAGATCGACGACCTGGTCGATGGGGGTGACGGCATCGCCCGTCTCGTCGAGGAGCACGCTGCGGAAGGCGCGGCGCTCGTCGTGGTTGCCCATCACCCAGACGATCGGGCACCCGAAGCGCTCACCCAGAGGATCGAGCGCGACGCGGACCCGGCGGTACGCGTCCTCCTCTCCGCGGTCGGCGACGTCGCCGGTGACGACGATCGCGTCGAGCGCTCCCCCGCGCTCGACGAGCCGTTCCACGGCCTGCGCGAGCCGGGCGACGGTGTCTACCCGTCCGTAGAGCGGAGCACCCTCCCCGAGGAAGTGCGTGTCACTGAGGTGCGCGATCGCGCGGTCGGCCGTTCTGAAGTGACCGAGCTGCGGCCTCGCCGCCCGTGCCGTCTCGTCGCTCACGCCACTCCCCTTCGCCGATGCGTCTTCAGCGTAGGGCGGACGACCGACACGGCCCGTCCCGAATGTCGCGGTCGGACTGCGTCCGGGAATCTCGAACTCCTGCCCGAGCCCGCGACGCGGAGCAGAGATCGCAGCGCCGACGGAACAACGACAGCGGCTGCGACGCAGCGTGATCCTGCGGATCTGCACACGCGGCGTTTTACCCTCCGACCCCAGCCGTTGTGTTCCACGAACAGCCTGGTGCTCCGGCGAGAGCATGCAGGCGCCCGCCACCAACCCTCGATCCCTGACAGAAAGGCCTCCCGCGGATGTCACCCTCAGGACCCGGACGTCCGATATCGTTCCTAGGACTCGACGGAAGGCTCTCCCATGACCAATGGCATCGACACGAGCACTCAACTAGTAAATAACTACTTAGCCAGCCTGCGAGCCATCCACAGCACGGGTGCCGGCACCGCCGAAACATCGTATTACCCCGCACTTCACAATCTTCTGTCGGGGCTGGGAGCGGTCGGAAGCAGGCGATGGAGTTCACTTCCAAGCCCGAGGGGAATCAACGGTGATTTTCCTGATGTGGCTCTCTACGACAATAGAAGCAACGTTCTAGTTCTACCAATTGAGGTCAAAGGCTGGGATCACTCAATTGAGGCCCTCGCAATTTCACCACAAGCGAAACGTTATGCAAAGTCATTCGGTGGCGGCCGAATTCTGGTCACCAATCTTGTGTCCTTTGCCGTCTCCGAACTGGACGTAGCCTCAGATACCCTCCGTTTGCGTGACCTCATCACTCTGACAGACCCAATCAGCCCGCTCGCTAGCCCGGTAGACGGAGCGGTCGCTCGACTCCTCGGATTGCTAGACGCTTCGACCACAGTACGAGGCTCAATAACGAGACCGCGCGCGGTCGCAGATCTGCTCGCTTACCACGGTCGACGAATGATGAAGACTGTAGATGCAGCCGGCGATAGCAAAGAGTTGCTGTCTGCGATCGGTGCCAGCTTCCGTGATGGGCTTGGAATGGACCTCGAAGCGAAAATCCTCGTTCCGACTACGGTACAAACTGTCGTATACGGCTTGTTCGCGGCGTGGTTGGAAGATGAGACTCCAGACGACTTCGATTGGCTAAGTGCGGCGTATCGGCTACGGCTTCCAGTTTACGCCGATATGATTCACACAATTCTGACACCGCGCATCGTGCAAAAGTGTAACCTTCCTCCCATCCTAGAAGACACCGCGCGCATGCTGTCGTGGGTTGATAGAGATGCATTCACTAAGATGTTCGATGGCGGAGCAATCGAGTATTTCTACGAACCGTTTCTCGCCGCATTCGACGAAAATCTCCGACGCGAACTGGGTGTCTGGTACACGCCGAAAGCTGTGGCCGAGTACCAAGTAGCGCGAGTTCACCACCACTTGAAGACAGATTTCGGACTTGCGGATGGAATAGCCGACAGTGTCGAATCTCTCATACTAGATCCCGCGTGCGGTACAGGGACTTATCTCACGCACATCCTGACTGCAATCCGTCAGCATCACCTCGACAGCGGACAGCCGGAGATCGTAGCGTCGCAACGGGCGGCCGACGCCGCAAAAACGCGCGTGATCGGCTTTGAGATTCTCCCAGCCGCTTTCGTCATCGCCCACATCAACGTGAGCCACCTTTTGGCCTCCTGGGGAGTTCCTCTGCAAGATGGCGAACGCGCACGGATATATCTCACCAATTCATTGATCAACTGGCAACCCGAGGGGAATCCTCCGGCATTCCCGATCGAAGCACTTGCCGGCGAAATTGCCTATGCTCGTGAAGTCAAGAATGTCGAGCCCGTTCTAGCGATTATTGGAAATCCACCCTACGAAGGATTCTCAGCAGCTGAGACTGCCGAGGAAAGGGAACTACTCAAGCCATGGATTGAGGGACTCTTTTCCATATATGGCGTTCGTAAGCATCGGTTGGGTGATCTATACGTTCGCTTCTGGCGTGTCTCAGTCTACAAGGTCGAGAAACTCACCACGCGAGGAATTGTTAGTTTCATCACCAACCGACGATGGCTCGGCGGCCGATCCTTCCCGATCATGCGAGATGCAGTTAGGACAGCTTTCGACCAAGTGATGGTCGACGACCTACATGGTGATATTCATGAGCGGCTCGGGAACGACGGAAGCATCTTCACGACTGCCACTGCGAGCGGGATTCGAGTTGGCACCGCGATTGTGACCGGAGTCCGGACATCCGGGACAGCGGCTCTTACAGCCAGGCGACGGGACCTTATCGGTAGCGGCGCACAAAAACGCGACCAGCTTTCAGCCTTCGCTGATGACATTCTCAAGACGGACGAATCTTACGAAGAAATACAGCTCAGCCGCGCCGCCAGATGGCGCTTCACGTCACAGGCGCCCTCTGACGCACCAGCATTAGACGAGTATTTCGTCCGGCATTTTTCTGGGGTACAGCCGGTACGCGATGATGCTGTGCTTGACGTTTCAAAAGAATCCCTAACGGTACGGATGAAGGCATATTACGACTTTAGCGGCACAAGCACTGAGCAACTGATGTCAGATTATCCTGCTTTCGCTATTGAGCGTTCGCGGTATGTGCCAGCTAAAGTTCGAGCAGCTCTGGCCGAAAGAAACGCCATTTTCGAGAGCGATCGCGTCGTTGAGTTCGAATACCGGCCGATGACCCGACGATGGATGTATTGGGAAACAAGATCGAAATTGCTCAATGAGGCGCGTCGAGATCTGTTCGAAAGCTGGGTTGGCGTGGACGGACAGCGTGCGATCGCGTGCGCCCAGATTGCGCGACGCCCTGGTGGAGCTCGACCGATCGTGACGTCGGCAGTTCCTGCCTACGCAAGTACGGACCCAGACGCTCGCGTCTTTACAAGGCTAATAGATTATGGGACCGCAATGAGTGCAGCACCTTCGGATGCGTTCGATCTAGAGGTTGAGACTGCCGGCGAGCTCAAAGGTGTTCAGACTGCTATTGACCACTCCTGGATCAAAGCTGCACGGGAGATTGGGATTCGAGGGTCGGACACGGAGGTTGGGGACATCATCTTCTATGCGATCATCGCGATCTCTGCGAGCCCCGACTGGCTCGATCTACAACCCGCACAGTCGGACGACTTTCCTGTCGTTCCGATTCCAAGCGACGCACAGGGCCTCTTAAAGACAGCCACGGCTGGTCGTCTCGTCGCTGACCTTCTTGATCTAAGCGTTGGGGTGAAAAATGTGACTCAGGGGCCCCTAGCGCCAGACCTTGCGTCCGTCGGTGTCCCAACCAGCTTCGACGCTGCAATCCTACGGGAAGGCGTACGGGGCCAATACGGGGGAATTTACGACGCAAAAACGGAAACGGTCTGGTGGGACTCATCTGCAGGGGGCGGTTGGAGCGGAATCCCGCGCGCAGTCTGGGAGTATTCAGCCGGTGGCTTCCCCATCCTCGCAAAATCGCTTGCGTATGGCGTGAATCAGACTTTGACAGCTCCGGATCGAGAATTGTTCATGGAGAGGGCTCGGCGACTTGCAGGGATTATTGCGATGCAGACCCAACTGAATGAACTTCTCGTTCTCGCGGTTGCATCCCCGTTGGATAACAAGTCCTGACCGGGAGTCAAGTCAGGACGACAAACGCCGCCAACTTTGGCCTTGACCTGAGCCAGTGAAGAGGTTGTGGGGAATTATTTGTCGCTTCGCAAGAAGTCGCCACCCTGCAACCGACTCGCTTGGGTCAGGTGCCAATGGTCCTCTTTTTCAACGGTAGCAAATCAAAAGTCAAAGTCTTCGGCCTCGTCGCTTGCGTTTCCGTACCATAAGGTCGTGACGCCGCACGAACACCACCAATATGCCATCACGGGTACGCGACGTGTGTATGAGCGAAATAGCAAGGCTGCACCGCAGCTCAGGCAACGCAGGCATAAATCGTCGTTCATTCGTCTAGTGTCCTCGACTGCCGATGGAACATCTCGGTCAGTCGCAAAACATCGGTGCCGCCGAGGTCGGTCATTAGCTCGGTTGGTTTGAAATCCGCGTATCAGGCGTGAACCCCGACGTCCAGCTCCCCTCAGTTCAGCCCCGGGAGATTGTAGCGTGGACCCGTTGGAGCTTGCTCGGCTTCTTCAATCCCTCAAGTGATGGTGCCGACGTGGGTGCGTCGACGCCTCCTGCGCGTGGTCACTGCACACAGGATTTTGGCCAAAGCACCGCCGCTGATCCTCCCATGGCGCAGACCGTGCACTATCGGCAACCGTCCCGCCGACCACGCGGCGCTGGCGGTTTCTTCTTGCGACACGTCCGGAATCTAACTCTGGAAAGACAAAGTCACGCGATCTCCGGAGACAACGCCAGCACACCACAGAGCATCGCAGCGCCTCATAGCACCAATTTGCGGCAGCCGATTAAGGCGAGCCTTCCCATCCTGAGGATCATTACCGATTGGCCGCGAGTACTCTAACCACGAGGAAAAGTGAATAATCGAGACGGCCACATAAGTACGTCTCGATGTCGCTGAGTGAGGGGAAACATGTCGACGGACGGGATAGAAAAAGAGCGCAACAACGAGGCGCGGCGGCGAGCAGGTGTCATGGCAACTATTGGCATCGTCGTCAAACCTATCCGCATATTTGTCAGGAATTGAAAGGGCCCCCTCCCTTGCGAGGGTCTGAACTCAAGCAAGAGAGGGGGCGTCGCTAGGCTATTACTGGCCGGGACGAAATCCCTTCCGGCGTCCCGCGAGGCGTTCAGCCGGGCCTAGCACGGCGCTGTTGGGTGCGAGCTGGTTGAGCTTAGCCGGGGTGACGACCATCTCGATCATCGCCCGTTGCGGAACTCGAGCGCCACCAGCTTAGCGACAGGCTTTAGATCCTTGATTTCGGTCGCGGGAGCGTCGAACTATTTCTGCTCATTGAGATCAGGGGGCGGACAACGATCGTGGCGATCGGGTCGTCCTGGGCTTCGGCACCGGTGACGTCCGAAACCCTGATTTCGCGGCGCCCAACGGGATCGCACTTCTTGTTATCGTTGATCTACATTGGTTACGGCGGTCTGTCATTAGCTTGGTGATCGTTGCGTCGAAGCATCCATAGAGGCCACCATTGATCAGCCGGCGTGCTTGAACCTGCATAGCTCTGTCAAAGATGTGGGAAGACTCCATACCGAAAGGCGTCGTCAACTCGCACCATGCGTAGAGCGTGGTCCGATCAATGTCGAGATACAGGCCAAGGCCCTAACGAGTTGGCAGATCTGCAATGCACTGGTCTGCATACTTCGATGCTCGCTCGACGAGATTTTTAGGTAGCGTTGTGGGTCTTTCCATATACCACTGTTCTATCATAGCTCTGCTATTTGACCCAGCGCCAAGGTGTGTATTTTTGGCTCTTGTACCATGCGCGGAAGCGGCTGAGTGCCTTCGTATCAACAGGAACGATTGTCCCGTCGTGCACTATTGAATCGTATTCGACAGCGGTTGCTTCGACAAACGCACTACCGTCCGATTTCTTGTGCCATACCTTGCCATTGATGTCCACAAAACGGATAGCCGCACGGGTGTATTTGTTACCCACGTCTTCGAAGATCACTTCATTTGTCGTGTTGGGGTCAATCATCGGAGTCGTGAGGGGCATCGCCGAATGGGATATGAGCTCGGTACGCAATTCACCCTTTTCAGTGCGAAGCGCCAATGTAGGCAATAGAATTGGTGTGATCGGCCCGTTCACCCACGTGACGATCGCATTAGTGGTGGTGTCATCTTGCGGGTGGAACACCATCGTCAGGTTGAATGAGTCGGGAGCGATACGAGCCTTGGCCCGGACGTCACCTCGCCACACTCGGTACGCCACGACGACCGCCAGGATTGTGCCGATGCCAGAGAGCCAGTCAGCGAACTCGCCTGGCTGGAGGCCGAACACGTTCTTGACGAAGTCCCAGAATCCATCCACGCACGGAGCCTAGCGTTGCGCCTCCACTACGTAGTCCACGAGCACCTTCGCCTTGCAACTTGTGCAGCCCAGCACGACGAACCAGGCCGTTGCTCTAGACCGGTCGTTCCCTGCCGTCACGTCTGCTTGAACCGCTGCCACGTGTGCTCGCACGTCGTCGGCTTATGGCGTGCGAAGCGGCGTGCCTCAGCGGCCTCCCGGATACGACCGTGCAGAGCGGATCGAAGCGTGTCTATGGGTGGTCATGCCTCTCCCCCGTGCTTTAGGATAGGCGCCGATGTTGTAGGCGGACCAGGCGGACCAACCGCCGCCCTGGTAGGTCGTCCACGCTGCTCGGGCGTTCGCCTCGAGCTGCAAGCGCTCCTCGTCGCCGATCAGTCCGATCCGCAGGTGAATCCTGTTGGCTGCATCAGCCCGGCGTCGTTTCTGCCGTTCGTGTCCGCCTCGTTGACGGCGTCAGCTCTACAACCGCTCTCGGCCCGCATCACGGCGAGTGCCGTGTCGACGTCCCCGGCGTACTGCTCTAGGAGCGGTCCGTACTGCTCACACCCGCTTGGTGCTGGCGATGGTGCTGCGGGCTGCGCAGGAGCGCTCTGTGCCTCGACTGGCTGCTCAGGTGGACTTGGTGCCGCTTTCGGTTCTTTGACGCTAGCTACGGCGACTAGCGGGCTTCTTTTGACGCTGCTGCTACCGCTCGTTCGATCTGGCTCACGTTGAGGGACCGCAGTGTCCAGCCGGTGATGATGCCAGCGAGGCTGAACGCCATGATGGCGACGATGAACCATGGCAGGATTGGTGAGGCGATGGTGCGCTTGAATCAGTTGGGTTGATTTGATGGTACAAATCTGTCGTCGTGTGTAGTACTCCTATTCCGTTTTCCTTAGTTAGGTGTGCTTACTTGACTTCTGCGAACGTGGTCTTGCTCGGCGTTCGGCAGTCCGTGATTGCTATTAGGTCAGTCATGTTTGTGTTTCCTTGTTTGTTTGACTTCCTTTGGTTAGGCATGAACACTATGTATAGTCGATACTATTCTTCGTCAATGGTACGCTGTCGCCATGGCAATAACCTATTCGGTCAAGACGTGGTTCAGAGTCCCGTCGGATAAGACCATCGGCTTCACCTCAGACGTCGACATCGAGGTGGCGGGAAAGCCTTACGAGGTCAAGATCGATGGACACCGAGTTTGGACCAGTTTCCCCGACTTCGACAAGGAACGAGACACGCAGGGACTATTAAACCCGGAGACAGGCGACCTCTTCGCCGTTGCCGCATTCAGAGTCTTTGCCACGTCATTCCTTGTAGTACCAGATGATGCCACGCCTAGTCAGATCCAGAAGGAGGTCGGCGAGGCCAGTGAGAGAAATCACACGGCCGCAGTGCGGCTAGTGGACGCTCTGCGCATTGCCAGTCCAAACACAGGCTTGGTTGGGACACGACTAGAAAGCATCCACGCCACGTACAACAGGGTTCCGGGCGGGGAAGCTGTTGAAATGACAATCCGCACTCCGAACCGAGGTGTCATTGTTGGCTACCCCTCGCTTCCCTTGTCGCTTGCGGATCGGGTGATGGCGCAGGGACCCGACATCGTGAGCGTTCTAATGGCACAGGCGACATTCAATATTCGGCACTCTGTCGACCCGAATCCTCAACTCGCCGTGCTTCTGGCCGCCATTGCGTGCGAAGTGCATGCCACGCAGCTCATCGAGGCCACGGTAGATACTGCTGACGCTGACACCGTACGAAATTTTTATAAAGTTGCCAACCGAGCTCGGGAGCCGAAGGAGAAGTACGGAAAGCTCGCCAAAGCCCTTTGGTCGAAATCATTAGAGGCCGAGCACCCTGCCCTCTGGAAGCACTTGGTCGAACTCTTCGCAGTCAGGCACCGCATCGCTCACAGCGGTGCTCTCGTAGAGTTGGAAGCTGGAGAGCCGTTGGTATACCAGGCAAGGCTCGCCATCCACTGGCTGACCCTGATATCCGAGGGAAAGGACTCTAAGACGCTTCCGATGTTCCCGATCGTCTGACGGACCCCTCAGATCCTCCGCACAGCGTTGGCCCACACCCAGGCGTCGAGCTTCGTCCCGTCCGACGTGCTCCACTCGACGTGGACCCCTCGGTCGTTCCACTCCACGGCGTACGCCTCGACGACGACGCGCTGCTCATGGAAGCGCACCCACGCCTCGACCTTGACAGCTGCACCACGGCAGACGGGGCTGCGGGCGATGTCGAGCTCCTCGGGCGTCAGGCTCACGGGCGCCGGCCTGACGGCAGCTTCGGCGACACGTTGCGCCATCTGCCGGTCGATGCTGTCTGCGTAGCGTCGGTTGGTTCCCATGACGTCCCACTGTAGCCGAACGTATGTTCGAACACAGGACGGCAGCAGGAACACGTGGCGACCACCCGCCGCCGCGACGATCATCGCCTCCGCCACCTCCTCGCTGCCGATCACGTCCGCGAAGTCGAGGCGCGCCTCAGGATCGATCGGCGCCGCGGGCGCCGTCGTCTCTTTCGGCAGAACCGGAAGCTCCCACTTGGTGCCGTGCCAGACCGCGGCAGCCGCGAGGGAGGACACCGCGATGACCTCGACCCCGTCGACGAGCTCGGCCTCGAGCCGGTCGGCGGAGGGGACCATCACCCGCCGCCGGCCCTCGCGTGCTGCCGCGAGCACCGCCGGCAGCACTCCTGCCACCGACCGCAGCCGGCCGTCCAATCCCAGCTCGCCGACATGCACGACCGACGCCACCGACTCCGCATTCACCTCCCCCAGCGCCGCCAGCGCCGCGAGCCCGATCGTGAGATCGAACGCCGACCCGTGCTTGGGCATCGCCGCCGGCGACAGGTTCACCGTGATCTTGTACTCCGAGATCACCGAGCCCGAGTTGATCGCCGCCGATCGCACCCGCTCCTTCGCCTGCGACAGCGCCGCATCCGGCAACCCGATGATCATCACGCCCGGCGTCCCGTCGGCCGAGTGCGCCTCGACTCCGACGACCGCGCCCGTGAAGCCCACGAGGCCCACCGACGACGTCCTCCCGATACCCATCACGCCACCGCCCGCAGATGACGCACCTGCGTAGGCACACCCTCCGGCGCGATGATCCCCACCGCATCGATCCGCAGACGCCGCGACCGCTCGTGATGCTCGTGCGCCCACGCATACGCCAGACGCCGCAACCGCTGCGCTTTCGCCCGCGCGATCGCCTCGACCGGCAACCCGAACCGCGTCGACGAACGGGTCTTCACCTCGACCACCACCAGCGCCGCGCCCTCACGCGCCACGATGTCCAGCTCGCCCTCCCGCACCCGCCAATTGCGATCCAGGATCTCGAAACCGTGCGCCTTCAGATGCGCCGCAGCGATCTCCTCGTCACGCCGCCCCAACTCGTCCTTATCCATCAGAACCTCCCGCGTGAAGAGTTGCGGAGGGGGCGGGTGGGCGTGAGGAGCGGCAGCGGGTCTCGGGAGAGAACGAGCGAGGTGCGACTGTGGAGGAGGCCCGAGAGGACGCGCGCGGTACGCGTGTAGACGAGGAGAAGCAGACACCGCACGGCCCGAGGGGGTGGGATCTCTATACGCCGCCGGAGGCGGCTACTCGATCAGCAGGGCAGGGATGCCCCTGCGTTCGAGCGCACAGGCGTCGCCAGTGCAGCTGACGGCCAAGCCGACAACAGAGGAACGAGCGAGCAAGTAGCCCTACTCGTCGAGCGCGAGCTCCTTGGGCAGCTCGAACTCCTTGCGGGAGAGCTCCTCGACGTTGACGTCCTTGAAGGTCAGCACGCGGACGGACTTCACGAAGCGGTCGGAGCGGTAGACGTCCCAGACCCACACGTCGCGCATGGTCAGCTCGAAGTAGAAGTCGTGCTCGGTGTCGCGGCGGACCAGCTCGACCTCGTTCGCCAGGTAGAAGCGGCGCTCGGTCTCGACGACGTACGAGAACTGCGACACGACGTCGCGGTACTCCCGGTACAGTGCCAGCTCGACCTCGCGGTCGTAGTCCTCGAATTCGTCTTCATCCATCGTCCGTCGAGTCTACGCCGGTGCGGAGGCGGCCTCGGCCTCCACGGCCGAGCGCGACTTGGACAGCCAGGTGACACGGTGCAGCGGCGACGGGCCGACGCGGTCGAGGCCGGCCCAGTGCGCGGCGCTGCCGTAGCCCTTGTTGCTGTCCCAGGCGTAGTCGGCGAAGTCGTCGTGGTGACGCACCATCTGGCCGTCGCGGCCGACCTTCGCGAGCACGGAGGCGGCCGACACCGACGCGCAGTCGCGGTCGGCCTTGATGCGGGTCACGATGGTGAGCTCCGACGCCCAGGGGCCGAGGGCGGGGCTCAGCCAGTCGTGCTTGCCGTCGAGCAGCACCACGGCGGTCGAGAGGTCGACGCCCTGGTCGACGAGGCGCTCGATGCCGCGCGAGGCGGCGCGCGCCAGGCCGGCGATGATGCCCGTCTCGTCGATCTCGTCGGCGGAGGACTCGCCGATCGCCCAGCCCGACACCCACTTCACGACGCCCGGCAGCAGGGCCTCGCGGCGGGCGGGCGCCAGGAGCTTGGAGTCGCGCAGCCCCTCGGGGAAGCGGCCGCAGCGGGAGCCGATCGAGACGACTCCGACCGACACCGGACCGGCGATCGCGCCACGGCCGACCTCGTCGCAGCCGATGACGCTCTCGTAGCCCTGGCGGAACAGCCGGCGCTCGAGGGTGAGGGTGGGGTCGGCGACGACCACCTAGCCCTCGCTGCTCTCGGTCTCGTCGGAGCTCTCCTCCGAGGCCTCGTTCTCGACGCCCTGGAACACCGAGGGGTAGTCGTCGAGCCAGGCCCACTGCTCGATCGGCCAGGTCACCAGGATCGCGCGGCCGACGACGTTGTCGATCGGCACGAAGCCGCCACCGGGCTTGTCGGTGTTGTAGCGCGAATCGGCCGAGTTGTAGCGGTTGTCGCCCATCACCCAGAGCGAGCCCTCGGGGACGACGACGTCGAACGGCGTCGCCGAGACGGCCTGCACGCCGTCGGGCAGCTTCACGTAGGGCTCGTCGATCGGGTTGCCGTTGATCTCGATCTGGCCGAGCGGGGTGCAGCACGTGACGTGGTCGCCGGGCAGGCCGATGACGCGCTTGATCAGGTGGTCGTTGCTGTCGGGCGCGGTGAGGCCGACGATCGCGAGGGCGGAGTCGACGGCGGCCTGGAACGCCGGCACCTGCGGCTCGGTGGTCGGCGACAGCCAGCCGCCCGGATCGCGGAAGACGACGACGTCTCCGCGCGAGATCGGCACGAGCGAGGGCACGAGCTCGTTGACCAGGATGCGGTCGTTCTCGATCAGCGTCTGCTCCATCGAGGAGGACGGGATGTAGAAGGACCGGATCAGGAACGTCTTCACGAGGAAGGACACCAGCACCGCGACGACGAAGATGATCAGGACATCGCGGAGGAAGAGCAGGACGCCTCGGCGGCGGCGCGGGCGGCGCGACTCCCCCGGCTCTGCCGAGTGGCGGGAGTGCTCACCTTCACCGGGAAGGCGGACCGGGGTCGTGCTGTCTGTCATCGCTGGCGTGGCCCCTACTGCGCTGGTGTGCACCGTGCTGGTGCGGCTCGTGCTGTCGTGCATCGGTCGTGCTCTCGAGCTGGGCGCACGGTGCTGATCGGCACCGTGCGTCGTCGTCACGGTGCGTCCCGGCGAGCGGCCGGTCCTCGTGCGTCGCGGGGCCGAGATCCCGGACGGGAACGGCCCCTGGAAAGCACCGAACCCCGGTCCCATTGTAGAGGGACCGGGGTTCGGGACGTTCTGTGCGAGGACCGCCTAGGAGCGCTTCTCCTTGATCTTCGCCTTCTTGCCGCGGAGGTTGCGGAGGTAGTACAGCTTCGCGCGACGCACGTCACCGCGGGTGACGACCTCGATGTGGTCGATCACCGGGGAGTGCACCGGGAAGGTGCGCTCGACGCCCACCTGGAAGCTGACCTTGCGGACCGTGAAGCTCTCGCGGACGCCCTCGTTGGAGCGTCCGATGACGACGCCCTGGAAGACCTGGATGCGCGAGCGCGAGCCCTCGACGATGTTGACGTGGACCTTGACGGTGTCGCCCGCACGGAAGTCGGGGATGTCGGTCCGGAGTGACGCCGCATCGACGGAATCGAGGATGTGCATGATGTATCGCTCTCCGTGCCCGCCACAGGTCGAACACCGTTTCGTTGAAGGAAGGTAGGTGTGCGCCTCGCGTCGTCGCGGCTCCCCTGTGGCAGAGCCTGCGCCAGGCACAAGCGCTTATTCTGTCACGCCGCGCCAGGCCGCGTCAAAGCACGACCGTCAGACGACGATGGTCTGGCCGTCTTGGGGGCGCTCCGGGTCGTAGCGGTCGCCGACGATCGGATGCTGCGCACCGGTCTGCGTCGAGGTCGCCTCCGCGAAGGCCAGCAGGGTCGCACGGGCATCGGTGACGAAGCGCCAGGTCGAGTGCCAGAAGGCGACGAGCCCGAGGAGGATCGAGAGCAGGCCGATCGCCCAGGCTCCCGGAGGGAAGAACCCGAAGGCGAAGAGGGAGGCGTGCCAGGCTCCGAGCGCCGCGACGTCGCCCCAGGCCGGGGTCCGAGTCGGCCGCACAGTCACCCGGAATGACACGATGCCGGCCACGACTGTGAGGCAGACCGCCAGAATGGGGAGGGCGATGACGAGACCGAGGACGGTCCACCCGCTCGATCCCCCGAAGAGTCCGTACCCGAGGAGGATCCACAGGGGCAGGACGATCGCGGCCGGATACTGCCAGGAACCGAAAGCCCGTCGCGTGCGCATGCACCGACCGTATACACGACCGCTGAACAACGCCTCAGCGACTCCCGAGAGGATCAGGATGATCGAGCTACGCACCCCCGCCGAGATCGAGGAGATGCGCCCCGCCGGCCGTTTCGTCGCCGAGGTCCTCCAGGCGACGGCCGCCGCCGCCGGAGTGGGTGTCAACCTCCTCGAGCTCGACCGCCTCGCGCACGACATGATCCGGAAGGCCGGAGCCGAGTCGTGCTACATCGACTACCACCCTTCGTTCGGCGCCAGCCCGTTCGGCAAGGTGCTCTGCACGTCGGTGAACGACGCCGTGCTGCACGGCCTGCCGTTCGACTACCGGCTGCGCGACGGCGACCTGCTGACCCTCGACTTCGCGGCGTCCGTGAACGGCTGGGTGGCCGACTCCGCCGTGACCGTCGCCGTCGGCACCCCGCGCGCAGAAGATCTGGCGCTCATCGACACGACGACGCGCGCGCTCGACGCGGGCATCGCCGCAGCCCGGCCCGGCGGCAAGATCGGCGACATCTCGGCCGCGATCGCCGCCGTCGCGCGGGCGGAGGGCCTCTCGATCAACACCGACTTCGGCGGTCACGGCGTCGGGCGCACCATGCACGGAGACCCGCACATCGCGAACGACGGACGCGCCGGCCGCGGGTACCCGCTCCGCCCGGGCCTCGTGGTCGCGATCGAGCCGTGGTTCCTGCAGTCGACCGACAAGATCTTCACCGACAAGGACGGCTGGACGCTGCGCAGCCGCGACGGCTCCCGCGGGGCGCACATGGAGCACACGATCGCGATCACCGAGACGGGCGTCGAGGTGCTGACGGCGCGCAGCTGACCGTTCGGCTCGCAGGGCACGGTCCGGCTCGCAGGAATCCGCGGATCCTGCGAGCCCAAGGTGTTTCTGCGAGCCGAGGGTGGCCGAAGGAGTGGACAGTGACGCTATCGGATAGCGATACTATCCGTATGCGCATCTCCGAGCTCAGCGACGCCAGCGGCATCAGCGTGGCGACGATCAAGTACTACATCCGCGAGGGGATCCTCGCCCCGGGCGTCTCCTCCGGCCCGCAGCGGGCCGACTACGGCGACGAGCACCTGGCGCGGCTGCGGCTGCTCCGGGCGCTGATCGAGAGCGGCGGAGTCGGCATCGCCGGCGCCAAGCGCATCACGACGGTGCTCGACCGCGGGGATCCGCCGTCGGTCGCGTTCGAGGTCGCGCAGGACGTCGTCTCGGCGAACGCCGACTCCGCGACCCCCGCCACGGACGCGTCGACGGAGCGCGTGCGCTCGCTCGTCGGCGACACCGTGTGCGGCCACCCGGCGGTCGTCACGGCCGCCAGGGCCCTCGACGCCCTCGAGGTGTCGGGCGGCGCGATGACCGACTCGTGGCTCGAGAGCTACGCGGAGGCGGCGCGCCTCGTCGCCCGCGCGGACCTCGACGAGCTGGAGGCGCGCACGAGCGTCAGCGAGCAGGCGTCGATAGCCGCCGTCGGGACGGCGATGGGCGACGTCGTGCTGCAGTCGCTCCGGAGGATCGCCCAGGCGCGCGAGACCCAAGCGCGCTTCGGAACGCGCAGCCCCGCGGAGGCGGCACGATGAGCGCCACGATGGCACCGGCTCGCGACTCCGCCCGCCTCGCCCCGCACCGGCCGCTCCTCGTCCTGGCCGTCGCCATGGCGATCGGCGCGGCCCTCTGCGTCATCGCCCTGATCCTCGATCCGCGCGAGCTCGGCGCTCAGCCGCTCTGGGCGAAGCCGCTCAAGTTCTGCCTCTCGATCGCCGTGTACTCGGTGACCCTCGCCTGGCTGATCGGGCTCCTCCCCCGGCGCCGGCGCTTCGCCTCCGCGCTCGGCAGCATCGCGGTGGCCGGTCTCGTCATCGAGATGGTGATCATCGCCGGCGCGGCCGCCTTCGGAGTCACCAGTCACTTCAACGTCTCGACACCCTTCCACACGGTGCTCTGGGGCGCGATGGCCGTGTCGATCGTGGTCGTCTGGCTCGTGACCCTCGGGCTCGCCGCTCTGCTCGTGCGCGTGCCGCTGCCGGATCCGGCACTCACGCTCGCCGTGCGCGCGGGGCTCGTCATCGGGCTGGTCGGCATGGCGCTCGCGTTCCTGATGACGGGGCCGACGGCGTCGCAGCTCTCGGACTACCGGGGCATCGTCGGCGCGCACGCGGTCGGCGTCGACGACGGCGGAGCCGGGCTCCCCTTCCTCGGCTGGAGCACCACCGGCGGCGATCTGCGGATCCCGCACTTCATCGGCATGCACGCGCTGCAGGGGCTGCCGCTGCTCGCGATCGCGCTCGACCGCCTGGCGCCTCGGGTGCGGGTGCTGCGGGACGCGGCCACGCGCCTCCGTCTGGTCGCGATCGCGTCCGTCGCCTGGGCGGCCGTGGTCGCGCTGACCTGCTGGCAGGCGCTGCGCGGTCAATCGATCGTGACCCCGGATGCGCTCACCCTCGCCCTCGGCGGGGTCGTCGCGGCGCTGCTCGTCGCGAGCACGGCCGGCACTCTGGTGCGGCGAGCGGGGGTGGCGCGATGAGCGCGCTGCGCCGCGGCTGGACGCCGCTCGCCCTGGTCTACCTCGTGCTCGCCGTCGCGGGCCTCGTCGGGACCTGGACGTGGAACATCCGCGCCGTGCTCGAGAGCGTCGACTTCCTCGGTGATCTCTCCGCGGGCGGCCCTGCGGTGTCGTCGATCACCACCGACCTGCTCGTCGTGGCCGTCGCGGCCGTCGCGTTCATGGTCGTCGAGGGGCGGCGCGTCGGGATGCGCCGGGTCTGGATCCTGGTGCTGCTCGCGCCGCTGGTCGCGCTGGCGTTCGCGTTCCCGCTGTTCCTCGCACTGAGGGAACGCCACCTCGCGATCAAGAAGAGCCCGGAGGGCTAGGAGAGCAGCTCGGGACGTACCCTGCGGGTGCGCTCGACGCTCTGCTCGTGGCGCCACGCGGCGATCGCTCCGTGGTTGCCGCTGAGCAGCACCGGAGGGACGTCGAGGCCGCGCCAGGAGGCGGGCTTGGTGTAGCTGGGGTACTCGAGCAGGCCGTCGGAGTGGCTCTCCTCGACGAGGCTCGCGGGGTTGCCGACGACACCGGGGACGAGGCGTCCGATGGCCTCGATCATCGCCATCACCGCGACCTCACCGCCGTTGAGCACGTAGTCGCCGAGGCTGATCAGGCGGACGCGGGCTCGGGAGGCGGTGTGGTCGACGACGCGCTGGTCGATGCCCTCGTAGCGGCCGCAGCCGAAGACGAGGGACGACTCCTCGGCGAGCTCGCGGGCGGTGGCCTGGGTGAAGAGCTCGCCGGCGGGCGACGGGAAGACGACGACCGGGTCGGCCTCGGAGTCGACGAGGGCGTCGAGCGCCTCGCCCCACGGCTCGGGCCGCATGACCATGCCGGCGCCGCCTCCGTAGGGCGTGTCGTCGACGGTGCGGTGCCGGTCGTGGGTGAACGAACGCAGATCGTGCACGCCGAGCTCGATCAGCCCGCTCTGGCGCGCACGCCCGAGCAGGCTGATGTCGAGCACTCCGAAGAACTCGGGGAAGATCGTGACGATGTCGATCTTCACGACCGGGGCTCCTCCTGGGCGGGGGCGTCGGCGGTCGGCTCGGAGTCGTCGGGTGCGTTTCCGACCGGCTCTGCAGCCTCGGCCGCAGACGCGTCCTCAGTCGGCTCCTGCGCCGTGAGCGCCGGGTCGGTGAGGTCGACGCCGGACAGGTCGACCTCGGCGGGCTCCTCCTCCGGCGCCTCCTCGAAGAGGCCGATCGGAGGGGTCACCGTGACGACACCCGCGACCGGGTCGATCGACGGGACGATCGCGTTCACGAACGGCACCATGACTTCGCCCGAGGGCGTGCCGACGATCAGCAGATCCTGCGCCGGGAAGTGGTCGACGCGGCGGACCGTGCCCACCTCGACTCCGTCGCGCACGACCTTGAGGCCGACGAGCTGGTAGTCGTACCAGCTGTCGTCGTCGCCCGGCTCGGTCTGGAGGTCCTCGTCGATCCAGAGGATCGCCTTGAGGAGCGTCTCGGCCGCGCTGCGATCCTCGATGCCCCTGAAGAAGGCGACGGCGTGGCTGTTGTACCAGCGGAGCTCGACGAGCTCGAGCTTCTTGCCGTGCCACTCCGACGTGCGGGGCACCTGCAGCGTGAAGGACGAACCGGGCGTGAAGCGCTTGTCGGGCTCATCGGTGTAGAGCTCGAGCTTGATCGCGCCCTTGAGCCCGTGGGCCTTGGTCAATCGGGCGACGCGGAGCTGCGTCGTGCCCGTCTCGGGGATCGACACCTCTACTTGTCGGTGTCGACGACGTCGACGCGCACACGGCGACCGTCGGCGAGGGCGGCGACCAGGGTGCGGACGGCCTTGGCGGTGCGGCCGGAACGTCCGATCACGCGGCCGAGGTCCTCGGGGTGCACGCGCACCTCGAGGACCTCTCCGCGTGGGGAGCTCGCAGCCACGACACGGACCTCATCGGGGTTCTCGACGATCCCCTTGACGAGGTGTTCGACAGCAGGAGCGAGCATCGACTACGCCTCGGTGGAGGTCTCGTCGGCGGTGGCCTCGGGAGCCGGGGCGGCCTTGGCGGGAGCCTCGGACTTCGGCTTGAGGACGGGCTTCTTCTTGGCGTCGACGACGTAGGGAGCCTTGGGCTCCTTCACCTTGACGGTGCTGACGGCGTCGGCGTCGCCCTGGAAGCGGCCCCAGTCGCCGGTCAGCTTGAGGATCGCGGCGACCTGCTCGGTCGGCTGCGCGCCGACTCCGAGCCAGTACTGCGCGCGCTCCGAGTCGACCTGGATGAACGAGGGCTCCTCGGTCGGGTGGTACTTGCCGATCTCCTCGATCACGCGGCCGTCGCGCTTGGTGCGCGAGTCGGCGACGACGATGCGGTAGTAGGGCGCTCGGATCTTGCCGAGGCGCTTCAGACGAATCTTGACAGCCACAATTCTCCTGTGTGGTCGTTGACCAGTGAGTGGTCGAGATGGATGAACTGAGCCGTGAGCGTGGGGGCACACCCGGCCGGAAGCTCGAGGGGGTTTCGTCGGCGGTGAGTAGAGGGTCGACCGCCTCGGACCCGACGGATCATTCTGCCAGAAAAACGCCCGGTCTGCGGGCCCGACACCCGGGCATCCGCCGCAGTATCCCTCTCCGAGCCGCTGAGCGCTGCCGGGTGCGCGTCCGAGGCCGTCATCGGGCACCGGATGCGAGGATGTGCAGGCGCGTCCCGACCCCGCGGGCGCCGGATCGACGAGGACGCCGTCATGGAGATCAGCTTCGCCACATCCGACCGCTCGACCCTCGGGATCGAGTGGGAGGTCGCCATCGTCGACCGCGAGACCGGCGACCTCGCCAATGTCGCCGACGTCGTGCTGGAGGCGCTCCGCGGCGACGACGGCGAGCCGCATCCGCAGATCACCGGCGAGCTGCTGCGCAACACCGTCGAGCTGGTCTCGGGGGTGCACCGCACGGTGCGCGACGGGGTCGCCGACCTGCAGGACCAGCTGCGGCAGGTGCGCGAGATCACGGATCCGATGGGTCTCGACCTCGTCTGCTCGGGCACGCACCCCTTCGCCCAGTGGTACGACCAGACGGTCACGGACAAGGAGCGCTACCACCGCCTCATCGACCGGACCCAGTGGTGGGGCCGCAACATGATGATCTGGGGCATCCACGTCCACGTCGGCATCGAGGACCGCGACAAGGTCCTGCCGATCCTGAACTCGCTGCTCGACTACTACCCGCACCTGCAGGCGCTCTCGGCGTCGAGCCCGTTCTGGGGTGGAGTCGACACGGGCTACGCGTCGAACCGCGCGCTGATGTTCCAGCAGCTGCCGACCGCCGGACTGCCGCCGCAGTTCGGCGCGTGGGCGAACTACGAGGAGTACGTCGACGACATGATGCGCACCGGCATCATCGACGACCACACGGAGGTGCGCTGGGACATCCGCCCCTCGCCGCAGTGGGGCACGCTCGAGATGCGCGCCTGCGACGGACTCTCCTCGGCCGAGGAGATCGGCGCTGTCGCCGCGCTCATCCAGTGCCTGGTCGAGCACCTGTCGTCGCGCCTGGACGCGGGCGAGGACCTGCCGACCATGCAGCCCTGGTACGTGCGCGAGAACAAGTGGCGGGCGGCGCGCTACGGACTCGACGCCGAGATCATCCTGAACGCGGCCGGAGACGAGCGGCTCGTGACCGACGACATCCGCGATCTGCTGCAGACCCTGGCGCCCGTCGCCGAGCGGCTCGACTGCACCGAGGAGCTCGCCGACGTCGAGCTGATCCTCGTCGCAGGAGCGAGCTACCAGCGGCAGCTGCGGACGGCCGCCGCGAACGACGGCGATCTGAAGGCCGTCGTCCGCGCCCTGGCGGGCGAGCTGCGCGACGGACTCCGGGACCCGCGGGCGTGAGGCGGCCGGTCGCGGCGGTCGCGCTGCTCGGGCTGCTCGTGCTCGCGGGGTGCTCGACGGCGCCTCCGGAGGCGACCAGCACGGCGACACCGCAGGCCGAGGCATCCGCCGGAGCCGCGCCGCAGGAGACCGCCGACTCCGCTCCTCCGGCGGGGGACGACTCCGCTCCCCTCGTCGTCGGCGCGGAGATCCCGGTCGGCGCGCGCGTGACCGTCGTCGGCGACAGCATCGTCCGCGGGTACGGACTCGAGCCCGAGGCGGCCTGGCCGATCCTCGCGGGCGACGCGTTCGGCTGGAGCGTCACGAACCTCGGCTGCGACGGCGGCGGATTCGTGCAGCCCGGTGCGTGCGAGGCGCCGATCGGCGACCGCGGCGAGGAGATCGCCGAGACGGACCCCGACGTGGTCGTCGTGATCGCGAGCAGCAACGACCTCGGGTCCCCGAGCGACGAGGTGGCCGAGGCGATCCCTCCGGCGATCGCGTCGATCACGGAGGCGGTGCCGACGGCCCGCCTGATCGCCCTCGACTCGGTCTGGGGGCCGGACCCGCGCCCGAGCGACCTCGACGAGTACGACGCCGCGCTCGTCGCGGCGGTGACCGCCGCGGGAGGCGTGGCACTCGAGTACCCGGACCCGCTGCGCACCGATGGGCTGCTCGCGGAGGACGGCGTGCACCCGACCGAGGCGGGCCAGCTCGCGCTCGCCGAGGCGTTCGCGCTGGCGGTCGAGAAGGCCGGGCTCGCCCAGACGGCGCCGACCGACCTGCGGGCGACGGACGCGCCCGACTGACCGCACGCCTTCGGCCGAGAGGAGGTCTCCTGGGCGGTCGCCCCCTCCCGGCCGGCGTCGCGTCAGGCGTTCTTGCCGTCGCGCCAGGAGAGCAGCTCGCGCACCGGCGCCAGATCGATGTCGGGCCCCGTGATCCCCAGGGTGAACAGGCGCGCGCCGAGGTCGAACTGCTGGTCGAGCACACCGAAGGAGGCGTCGCCGACTCCCCCGCGCACGCTCGCACCGGTGGAGATCTCGATCGCGGACATGTCGCGATCGACCTTCCCGCACCACTCGGCGAGGACTCCGAGCTTGCGCTCGAGCGTCGGCACGTCGGAGAAGCTGTGCCAGATGTCGGCGTGCTCCGCGACGATCCGCAGGGTCTTCTTCTCTCCGCCTCCGCCGATCATCACCGGGATGTCGCGGGTGGGAGCGGGGTTCAGCTTCTCCCAGCGGCTCCGGATGCGCGGCATCGCCTCCGACAGCTCGTCGAGACGCGAACCGACCGTGCCGAACTCGTAGCCGTACTCCTGGTAGTCGCGCTCGAACCAGCCGGAGCCGATGCCGAAGATCAGGCGACCCTCGGCACCCTTCGCGCTGATGTGGTCGACGGTGCGCGCCATGTCGGCGAGGAGATCGGGGTTGCGGTAGCTGTTGCAGGAGACGAGGGGACCGAACTCGATGCGGCTGGTCTGCTCGGCCCAGGCCGCGAGCATGCTCCAGCCCTCGAAGTGCAGGCCGTCGGGCTCGCCCGACAGCGGGAAGAAGTGATCCCAGTTGAAGGCGATGTCGACGCCCATGTCCTCGATCTCGGCGAGAGTGTCGCGGATGACCTCGTAGGGGACGTGCTGGGGGGCGATCTGGACGCCGATGCGGACGGGGCGCGCGGGTGCGGTTGTCATGCGTTCACGCTAGCCCCCGGGGGTGGCGGTGGACGCTATTCGCCGGCGGGGTCGGGGGCCGTCGTGGGAGGCGCGTCGGTGGTCGAGCGGGCGAGCTTGACGGTGGTCGCGCCCGCATCGTCGAAGAGGCGGAGGCGTCCGCCGTCGATCGAGGCCATCGCGGACTCGGTGAAGATCGTCGGGAGGGCGACTCCGTCGCAGGCGATCTGGGTGCTCATGCCCGCCTCGACGGTGAGCGCGCCCTCGCCGTCGATCGACCACTCCCCCTGGGCGCCGTTGCAGCCGTCCGATCCGGTCCACGTTCCGTCATCGGCGATCAGGAGGAACGGCACCTCCGGCGAGTCGTAGGCGACGCCCGTGACCCACCGACCGACCAGGTCCTCGGGAGCGGGAGCAGACATGGCGTCGACTCCCGAACCCTCGGCGCAGCCGGCCAGACCGAGCGCGAGCGCCAGCACAGCGGAGGCGCCGAGCGCGCGGCGGATCATCGGCCGAGGAGCTTCTGCAGCTGCTCCAGCTCCTCCGGCGACGGCTGAGTCGCGCCCTTGCCGGCTCCGAGGCCGAAGCCCGACCCTCCGCCGTCGGTCGGCCGCGGGCCCGCGGCGATCGCCGCGTTCTCGGCCGCACGCTTGGCCGGGTTGCCCGACTTCGAGCCGCTCTTCTTCTTCTGCGGCTTCGGCTTGCCGCCGTAGCCGGCGCCGGGCACCGGGCCCATGCCGGGGACGTTGGGCATGCCGCCCTTGGCGACCGTCTTCATCATCTTCGCGGCCTGCTCGAAGCGGATGACGAGCTGATTGACGTCGGTGACGGTCATGCCCGAGCCGCGCGCGATGCGCAGGCGCCGGGAGCCGTTGAGCAGCTTGGGGTTGATCCGCTCGGCCTTGGTCATCGACTGGATGATCGCCTCGGTGCGCACGATCGCGCGCTCGTCGAACTGGTCGAGCTGCTCGCGCATGCCCTTCGCACCCGGGAGCATGCCGATCATCTTCTTGATCGAGCCCATGTTGCGCAGCTGCTGCATCTGGCCGAGGAAGTCGTCGAGGGTGAACGAGTCGCCCATGATCTTCTCGGCGATCTTGCGCGCCTCGTCCTCGTCGAACGCGGACTGCGCCTGCTCGATGAGGGTGAGGACGTCGCCGAGGTCGAGGATGCGGCTCGCCATGCGGTCGGGGTGGAACTGCTCGAAGTCGTCGAGTCCCTCGCCCGTGGACGCGAAGAGGATCGGGCGGCCGGTGAGCGAGGCGACCGAGAGGGCCGCGCCTCCCCGGGCGTCGCCGTCGAGCTTCGACAGGACGACGCCGGTGAAGTCGACCCCCTCCTGGAACGCCTTCGCGGTGGCGACCGCGTCCTGGCCGATCATCGCGTCGATGACGAACAGCACCTCGTCGGGGTTCGTGACCCGGCGGATGTCGGAGGCCTGCTTCATCATGTCGGCGTCGACGCCGAGGCGGCCGGCGGTGTCGATGATGACGGTGTCGTACTGCTTGTCGGTGGCGAAGCGGATCGCCTCCTGGGCGACCTTGACCGGGTTCCCGACTCCGTTGCCGGGCTGCGGAGCGAAGACCGCGACTCCGGCCTGCTCGCCGACGACCTGCAGCTGCTGCACGGCGTTGGGGCGCTGGAGGTCGGCCGCGACGAGGAGCGGCGTGTGACCGTCCTTCCCGAGGAACTTGCCGAGCTTGCCCGCGAGGGTCGTCTTTCCCGCGCCCTGGAGGCCGGCGAGCATGATGACGGTCGGCGGGCGCTTGGCGAACTCGAGGCGGCGCGACTGGCCGCCGAGGATCGCGACGAGCTCCTCATTGACGATCTGCACGACCTGCTGGGCCGGGTTGAGCGCCTTATTGACCTCGTCGCCGAGCGCCCGCTCGCGCACCTTGCCGGTGAACTCCTTGACGACCTCGAGCGCGACGTCGGCGTCGAGCAGCGCGCGCCGGATCTCGCGGACGGTGCCGTCGACGTCGGAGGCCGAGAGCTTGCCCTTGGTGCGGAGGTTCTTGAACGTCTCGACGAGTCGATCGGAGAGGGTGCCGAAAGTAGCCATGATGCCCGGAATTCTACCGGAGGCGCGGAGGGGGTCTGTCGGCACGCCCCACCCATCGATTAACTGGACCGAGTGCAAGAACGCGAATAGTGTGGCGGCGTGATCGAGACACTCGTGGCGGGCGACTCCGCAGAACCACTGGACTACCGCGACGGCTGGGAGCTGCAGCGCCGCCTCCATGCCGAGATCGTCGCCGGATCGCGCCCGAGCACGCTGGTGCTGTGCGAGCACGCCTCCGTCTACACGGCGGGCAAGCGCGCGGAGGCGCACGAGCGGCCGGACGACGGCTCCCCCGTCGTCGACGTCGACCGCGGCGGGCGCCTCACCTGGCACGGACCGGGCCAGCTCGTCGGATATCCGCTGGTGCGGCTGCGGGAGCCGGTCGACGTGGTCGCCTACGTCCGCTCGCTCGAGGGGGTGCTGATCGCGGTGCTCGCCGACCTGGGCGTCGAGGGCGTGCGGGTCGACGGGCGCTCGGGCGTCTGGATCCGCCGCGGCCTCGGAGCCGACAAGATCGCCGCGATCGGGATCCGCGTCGCGAGCGGGGTCACCATGCACGGCTTCGCGCTGAACGTGTCGAACAGCCTCGAGCCCTACGCGCGCATCGTCGCCTGCGGCATCGCCGACGCGGGGGTGACGACGATCGAGCGCGAGCTCGGACGCGCGCCGTCGATGGCCGTGGTGCGCGCTCGAGTGATGGCCAGGCTCTCGGAGGCGGCACCCGCCTTCGCGGCGCCGTCCACCGCCTCCGCGGAGGTCGCCGCATGAGCGCCGACACCGGCGGCCGCAAGCTGCTGCGCCTCGAGGTCCGCAACGCCGAGACGCCGATCGAGCGCAAGCCGCCGTGGATCCGCACCACGGCGACCATGGGCCCGGAGTACCGGCAGCTGCAGGCGCTCGTGAAGAGCGAGGAGCTGCACACGGTCTGCCAGGAGGCGGGCTGCCCCAACATCTTCGAGTGCTGGGAGGACCGCGAGGCGACGTTCCTCATCGGCGGCGCGCAGTGCACGCGGCGCTGCGACTTCTGCCAGATCGACACCGGGAAGCCGGCCGACTACGACGCCGACGAGCCGCGGCGCGTCGGCGAGTCTGTGGCGCGGATGAACCTCCGGTACGCGACCGTCACCGGCGTGGCCCGCGACGATCTGCCGGACGAGGGCTCGTGGCTCTACGCCGAGACGATCCGGCAGATCCATGCGCAGTCGCCCGGCACGGGCGTCGAGATCCTGGTGCCCGACTTCACGGGGCATGCCGAGCACCTGCAGCGGGTGTTCGACGCGCGGCCGGAGGTGTTCGCGCACAACGTCGAGACGGTCCCGCGGATCTTCAAGCGGATCAGGCCGGCATTCCGCTATGAGCGCTCGCTCGACGTGCTGACGCAGGGGCGCGAGGCGGGGCTGATCACGAAGTCGAACCTCATCCTCGGCATGGGCGAGGAGCGCGAGGAGATCTCGCAGGCGCTGCAGGATCTGCACGACGCCGGGACCGACATCATCACGATCACGCAGTACCTGCGGCCGACGCCGCGGCACCTCCCGGTCGACCGCTGGGTGCACCCGGAGGAGTTCGTCGCGATCAAGGAGGAGGCGGAGGACATCGGGTTCCTCGGCGTGCTCTCGGGACCGCTCGTGCGCTCCTCCTACCGCGCGGGGCGGCTGTGGGCGCGCTCGATGGAGTCGAAGGGGCTGCCCGTGCCGGAGCACCTGCAGCACCTGGCCGATGCGGCGCTCGGATTCGCGCAGGCGGTCTGACGCGGCCCCGCGAGATGCCACTCCGGTACGCCTCGTCCGGCGTGTCGCGTACTGAGGTGGCATCTCGCGGCGGCGCCCACCGCCGGCAGCGCGTCAGCCGACGAGCTGCTGAGCGAAGACGTGAGGGGTGAAGCCGGTGAGGTCGCCGATCTTCTCGCCCTGGCCGACGAGCTTGATGGGGATGCCGGTCTTCTCCTGCACGGCGAGGACGAAGCCGCCCTTGGCGGAACCGTCGAGCTTGGTGATCACCAGGCCGGTGACCCCCGCGTGCTCGATGAACGCCTCCGCCTGGCTCAGGCCGTTCTGACCCGTCGTGGCGTCGAGCACGAGCAGGATCTCGGAGATCGGCGCCTGCTTCTCGATGACGCGCTTGATCTTGGTCAGCTCGTCCATCAGGCCGCCCTTGGTGTGCAGGCGGCCGGCGGTGTCGATGATGACCATCTCAATGCCGTTGTCCTTCGCGAACTGCACGGTCTGGAAGGCGACCGACGCCGGATCCTGGCGCTCCTGCTGCGGGCGGACGATCTGCGCGTCCGCGCGCTGCGCCCACGTGGCGAGCTGGTCGACGGCGGCGGCGCGGAAGGTGTCGGCCGCACCGACGACGACGCTGCGGTCGAAATTGCGCAGGAACTTGGCGAACTTGCCGATGGTCGTGGTCTTGCCGACGCCGTTGACTCCGACGACGAGGATCACGGCGGGGCGCTCGCTGAGCTTGAGGGTCGTGTCGTACTTCGACAGCCGCTCCTCGAGCGACTCGCGGAGCATGCGCTGCAGATCGCGCGGGTCGGTCGTGCTGTAGCGCTCGACCTTGGCGCGGAGGTCGGCGATCATCTCCTCGCTGATGTCCGGACCGAAGTCGGCGGTGATCAGAGCGGTCTCGAGGTCGTCCCACGTCTGGTCGTCGATCGTGCGCTTCTCGAACAGGCCGCGCAGTGCGCGACCGAGCGACCAGGAGGTGCGTTCAGCCATGGGTCAAGGGTACCGGCGCGCGAGGTGGGACTCTCTGGCGCGGGGCGGTGCGATCTGCAGGTGATGGCGGCGTCGCGGTCATGACCACGCGGACGAACGCGCTCTCCGGCTCCGAACTCCTGCTGACCGCACGAACTCCTGCTGACCGCACGAACTCCTGCGAACCGCACAGGGGCCTGCAGACCGCACCCGCGGCAGGTCAGACCGCCGGGGCCTCCACGCGCTGGCCGACGACGGCGGAGACGCCGTCCTGGCGCATCGAGACGCCGTAGAGGGCGTCCGCGATCTCCATGGTGCGCTTCTGGTGCGTGATCACGATCAACTGGCTCGAGGTCCGCAGGTCCTGGAAGATGCTCAGGAGGCGCCCCAGGTTGGCATCGTCGAGGGCCGCCTCGACCTCGTCCATGATGTAGAACGGGCTCGGTCGCGACTTGAAGATCGCGACCATGAAGGCGACGGCGGCCAGTGAGCGCTCGCCTCCCGAGAGCAGCGAGAGCCGCTCGATCTTCTTCCCGGCCGGGCGCACGGCCACCTCGATGCCGGTGGTGAGCAGGTTGTCGGGATCGGTGAGGCGGATGCTGCCGGTGCCGCCCGGGAAGAGCACCGGGAACACGTCGGCGAACGCGGCCTGGGTGTCGTCGAAGGCCGACGCGAACACCGTCTGCATGGTCTCGTCGAGCTCCTCGATGATCGTCATCAGGTCGCGACGCGTGTTCGTCAGGTCGGTCAGCTGCTCGGTGAGGAACACGTGGCGCTGCTCGAGTGCCGCGAACTCCTCGAGCGCGAGCGGGTTCACCCGGCCGAGCTGGCCGAGCTGCTTCTCGGCCTTGTCGAGGCGCCGGCGCTGCTCCTCGCGCACGAACGGGCGGTCGGGGGCGTCGGAGTCGGTCTCATCGGGCACGCCGACCTCGGGTCCGTACTCGGCCACCAGCACGTCCTCGACGAGTCCGAGCTCGGATCCCGCGCGCTCGAGCAGACCGGAGAGCTGCAGCCGCTTCTCGTAGATCTGCAGCTCGAGTCCGTGCACGCTCTCGGTCACCGACTGGAGTCGGTCGCGGAGCGCGGCCTCCTCGCGCCGGAGCAGCTGGAGCTCGGCGTTCTGCTGCGATCGCGCCGCCTCGGCCTGCACCAGCTCGGCGCGCGCCTGCTGCACCGAGCGGTCGACGGAGGCGAGGACCGCGGGGATCGCTCCGGTGACCTCGGCCGCGGCGTCGTGCTGGCGCCTCCGGATGACCGCGCGGCGGGCCGCCTCGTCGGCGGCGGCGCGGTCGGCGGCGAGCTGGCGGGCGAGCGCCTCGCCGCGGGACTGCTCGGCGCGGACCCGCTCCTTGGCGGTCTCGACTCCCAGCCGTGCCTCGATCTCGCGCTCGCGCGCCGCGTCGACCTCGCCCTGCAGACCGTCTCGCCCGCTCACGTCGAGGATCGGCCGCGGTCGCGAGCGCGCGGTGTCGAGCTCGCTCTTGGCCCTGTATGCCGCCTGCTCCGCGTCACCGACCCGCTCGGAGGCGATGCTCAGAGCCTTCTCGCCGCGCCCGTGCTCGGCGACGGCGGCCTCGAGCTGCGCACGCACGCGGCCGAGGCGCTCGGTGTGGGCGGCGCGGGCGGCGTCGTGCTCGCGGAGGGCGGCCAGGGCGAGGCGCGACTGCTCCTTCGCGGCCTTCAGGGCGCCGGTCTGCTCGGCGAGCTCGAAGCGGAGGCGGTCGATGCTCCCCTCGATCTCCTCCAGCCGGCTCGCGGCGGTGTCGCGCTCGGAGACGAGCTCGAGGCGGCTGCGCTGGCCGCCGGCGCCTCCGCTGAGCACGACGTCCGAGACAGAGGCTCCGTCGCGGGTGACCACGGTGACCGGGTGCACGCTCCCGGCGAAGGCGGGCCACAGCCTCCGCGCCGCGGCGAGATCGTCGACGACGACGATCTGCTCGAGGAGGGCGCGGACCCCCGCGGGCCCGGTGACGAGATCGCCGGCGCGAACGGCCCCCTCCGGCACGTCGAGGGTGAGAGGGGGACGCGCCGCGTCGGCGACGAGCAGCTCGACCCGGCCGAGCTCGCGGCGGACCGCCTCGTCGAGGGCCGCCTCCGCGTGCGCGACGGTATCGGTGAGGACGGCGTCGGCGGCGACGCCCAGCGCTGCGGCGATGGCGGCCTCGTAGCCGGAGCGCACCTGGATCCGCTCGGCGACGCGGCCGCGGACGCCGTCGAGGCGGGTCGCGATCAGCTCGGCCGAGCCGTCGGAGTTGTCGAGGGCGAGGGAGAGGGCGCTCGTGCGGGCGGCGAGGCCGTCGCGTTCGCGCTCGAGGGCGTGCAGGTCCTCGCGGAGGCGCTCGATCTCGCCCTCTGCCTCGAACACCGAGGACTGTGCGAGCTCGTAGCCCTCGTCGAGAGTGCCGTCGGTGCCGCCGCCCGCCTCGCCGATCTCGTCCTCGAGGGAGTCGAGCTGACGCTGGGCCGCCTCGCGTCGCTGCACTGCGGAGTCGAGCGTGTTCTGCGCGCGCAGCACCTCGCCGCGCACGGCCGCGAGGCGGGATGCCGCGGTGTCGGCCTGGCCGGTGAGCTTCGATATCTCGAGGTCGTGCCGCGAGACCAGCGCGGACTGCGCGGCGATCTCGTCGTCGACGGCGTCGAGCGTGCGACGGGCCGCGAGCGTCGCCTGCTGCGCGGCGGCCCAGGCGGCCTCGGCGTCGAGCACTCCCTGCCGGAGGCGCTCGAGCTCGTCACGCGCCTCCTCGATCAGCTGCGGCGTGACGCGCGGCTGAGCCTGCGGCTGCTCCGACTCGAGCTCGAGCAGGGCGAGGCGCTGCCCGGCCAGCGCCGACAGGTTGCGCAGCCGCTCCTGCACCGACTCGAGCTCGAAGGTCGTGCGCCGGGCGTCGTCGACCGCGTCGCCGACCATCTCGGACTCGATGCGCGCCATCCGCAGAGTCGACTGCTCGAGCTTCTCCTGCAGCACGATCCGCTCGCTGTGCCGCTCGCTCTCGGACCGGGCGAAGCCGTCGAGGGCGGTGCGGAGGGTCACCACGTCGTCGGCGAGCAGGCGCGCCCGCGCGTCGCGCACGACCGCGGCGATCGTCTGGGCCTGACGTGCGACCTCGGCCTGGCGGCCGAGCGGCTTGAGCTGGCGCCTGATCTCGCCCGCGAGGTCGGAGAGGCGGGTGAGGTTGGCCTGCATCGCGTCGAGCTTGCGGAGGGTCTTCTCCTTGCGGCGGCGGTGCTTGAGGATGCCGGCGGCCTCCTCGATGAAGCCGCGGCGCTCCTCCGGAGTAGCGTGCAGGACCGCGTCGAGCTGCCCCTGGCCGACGATCACGTGCATCTCGCGGCCGAGACCGGAGTCGCTCAGCAGCTCCTGCACATCGAGCAGCCGGCAGGAGCGGCCGTTGATCGCGTACTCGCTGCCTCCGTTGCGGAACAGCGTGCGGGTGATCGTCACCTCGGTGTACTCGATCGGCAGAGCGCCGTCTGTGTTGTCGATGGTGAGCGCGACCTCGGCACGACCGAGGGGGCCGCGGGTGGAGGTGCCCGCGAAGATGACGTCCTCCATCTTGCCGCCGCGGAGGGTCTTGGCGCCCTGCTCCCCCATTACCCAGGCGAGCGCGTCGACGACGTTGCTCTTGCCCGAGCCGTTGGGGCCGACGACGCAGGTGACGCCGGGCTCGAAGGCGAACGTGGTCGGCTGAGCGAAGGACTTGAACCCCTTGAGGGTCAGGCTCTTCAGATACACCTGCGCCCGCCTCGCTCCCGTTCGAAAACGATCCCCACGGTACTCGATGGGCCGCTCGGGCCCGGGAGGCGGGTGCTGAGCGCCGTCGCGCCGGGCAGTCGGCAGGGCCGCCGCCGCGCACGCAGCGGGGATCGGTCCTGCAGAGGAGCGCGGGTGCGACGATTGTCCTCGACGAGGCCGCGCCGCAGCTCGCGCCGGCCGACCGCCACTGGTCCGTCGCCGGTGACCGCCCGACCGCAGAGGTGACCCGATGCCCACACTGATCCGCGACGTCACCATCGTCGACGCGCACGGAACCGACGACAGCGCCTGGGTTCTGCTGGACGAGGGCACGATCCTCGAGCGCGGAGCGGGCGATCCGCCCCCGGCGGACGGCGCCACGGTGGTGGAGGGTCGTGGCCGCTACCTCGTCCCGGGGTTCATCGATCTGCACGTGCACGGCGGTGGCGGGCACAGCAACGAGGGCGGCGGCGACGCACTCCTGGCGGCCCTCGCCTCCCACCACCGGCACGGGACGACGCGGGCGGTGGCCAGCTTCGTCGCCGCCCCCGCGGCCGAGATCATCGAGCACCTGCGCGCGGCGGCGGAGGCGGCCCGCAGCACTCCGCTCCTGCTCGGGAGCCACCTGGAGGGCCCGTTCCTCGCCGAGGAGCGGACCGGCGCGCATGATCCGCGCCACCTCCGCGACCCCGACGCCGACGAGGTCCGGGCGCTCCTCGATGCGGCGGCGGGCACCCTCCGCCAGGTCACCCTCGACCCGCGGCGCGCGGGAGCGGAGGCGGCCCTCGGGTCGTTCACCGCCGCCGGAGTCGTCGTCGCCGTCGGTCACACCGAGGCCGACTACCGCGAGGCGCTCGACGCCTTCGGCGCGGGCGCGACCCTCCTGACGCACAGCTTCAACGCGATGCGCGGGATCCACCACCGCGAGCCGGGGCCGGTCCTCGCCGCGGTCGACTCCCCCGGGGCGTTCCTCGAACTGATCCTCGACGGCGACCACGTGCATCCGCGGGTCGCCCGGATGCTCTTCGACCTCGCACCGCACCGGATCGTCCTCGTGACGGACGCGATGGCGGCCGCCGGAGCGACCGACGGCGCCTACCGACTGGGAGGCTCGGACGTCGTCGTCAGAGAGGGGCGTGCGACGATCGCCGGCACGCAGACCCTGGCCGGCTCCACTCTCACGCAGGATCGCGCGCTCCGCGTCGGACTCGACGCCGGAATCGAGGTCACCGCGCTGATCGAGGCGCTGACCCTCACCCCGGCCCGCGTGCTGGGCATCGCCGACAGGTTCGGGCTCGTCGCGCCGGGGTACGCCGCCGACGTCGTTCTGCTGTCCTCCGCGTGGGAGGTGGAGGAGGTCCGCGCCGAGGGCAGGCTCCTGCACTCGACCTCCCTGTCGGACGAGGAGTGCACACTGGAGGAGTGACCCGCCCCTCCGTCCGTGCCCTCACGATCCCCGAGCGCCCCGGTGCCGAGGGGTGGGAGGACTTCGTCGCGCTCACCGCGATCGGCAACGTCATCGAGGCCGAGGGCACCGGGACCGACGACCTCGGCTACTCCCCCGAGACGAATCTCGGCGAATGGCGGCAGCAGGAGTTCTCGCCCCAGCGGGCGTTCCTCGCCGAGCTCGCCGGCCGCGTCGTCGGCAGCGGCGAACTGCACTGGAGCGCGGAGGCGGACGACGACGCGGCGTGGCTCTCGATCGCGGTGCTTCCAGGGGAACGCAGGAAAGGCGTCGGGACGGCATTGCTCGAGCGGCTCAGCGCGGACGCCGCGGGCCTCGGCCGACGCGTGCTGCAGACCTGGACGGCGCACCGCGCGGACGCCACCGGTGATCGCCTCGAGCCGCTCTCGGGCGCGGGCTCGATCCCCTCCGCCGACCCCGGGGCACGGTGGCTGACCGCGCGCGGCTGGAGTCTCGAGCAGGTCGAGCGGGTGAGCGTCGCCCGGCTGCCGATCGAATCGCTCGGCGCCCGGCGCCGCGCCGCTCTCGAGCACAGCGCCGGGTACGAGGTGCTGCACTGGCGCGGCAGGACGCCGGCGGAGTGGATCGACGACCTGCTCCTCCTCCGCACCGCGATGACCACGCAGGCGCCATCGGCGGGACTGTCGGTGCCGGAGGAGACCTGGACCCGTGAGCGCCTCGCGGCCCATGAGCACGGTGCCGCAGCAGGCGGACGCGTCGAGCTCGCCTCCGCTGTGCTGCATCGCGCGAGCGGCCGGCTCGTCGGCTACTGCACGATCGACCTGCTCCCCGACCGCCCGGCGCTGTGGGGAGACACCCTCGTGCTGCCCGAGCACCGCGGTCACCGGCTCGGGATGCTGCTGAAGCTCGACGCGCTCGAGCAGCTCACCGCGACGCGCTGCCGCGCCGTCTACACCTGGAACGCCGAGGAGAACCGCCCGATGCTCACCGTGAACGAGGCCGTCGGCTTCACCGCCGTCGCCTTCGAGGGCCAGTGGAAGACGGTGCTCGCATGAACCTGACCGCAGGCGATCGGGATCGCTACGCCCGTCAGATCCGGCTGTTCGGCGAGGAGGGTCAGCGGCGACTCCTGGACGCCCGCGTGCTGGTCCTCGGTGCCGGCGGGATCGGCTCGCCGGTGATCACGGCGCTCGCCGCGGCGGGGATCGGCCGGCTGGGGATCGTCGACTCCGACGTGGTCGAGCCGTCGAACCTGTCGCGGCAGACCGCGCACGACAGCTCGTCGGTGGGGTTCTCGAAAGCGGAGTCGGCGGCCGCCACTGCGCGGCGCCTCTCGCCGGTGATCGACGCGCAGGCCTACTCCGTCGCGTTCACCTCGGTGAACGCCGACGAGCTGGTCGAGGGCTGGGACGTGGTCGTCGACGGCTTCGACACCTTCGGCTCGCGCTACCTCGCGTCGGACGCGACCACCCGCGCCGGAATCCCGCACGTCTGGGGGTCGGCGCTCGGCTTCGACGGCCAGCTCTCGACCTTCTGGGCTGCGGCGCCGGGCGGAGGCGTCACTCTGCGCGCCCTGCACCCCGAGGCGGAGGACTCGGCCGACAGCTGCGCCACGGTCGGCGTGCTGGGAACGCTCTGCGCGACGGTCGGGTCGGCGATGGCGAGCGAGGTCGTGAAGCTGGTGACGGGGATCGGCACGCCGCTGTTCGGGCGGGTGCTGGTGCACGACGCGCTCGACGGGTCGTGGACCGAGCTGCCGCTGGCGCGCGCGGTGCCTGCGGTGCCTCCGCGGACCGTGGGGGCGGGGTCGGTGACCGCCGCGGAGCTGCGTGCACTGCTGGCCGGGGCCGTGCCGCCGACGGTGGTCGACCTGCGCGAGGACGCGGAGGACCGGTCGGTGGCGGTGCCGGGGGCGGTGCGGATGCCGATGTCGCGGTTCGATCCACGGGAGCTGCCGGCGGGCTCACTGGTGATCTACTGCGCGTCGGGCGTGCGCTCGCGGATCGCGGCGGAGCGCGCGGCGGCAGCAGGGGTCGCGGCGGACTCGCTGGTGGGCGGGGCCGCGGCCTGGAGCTGAGCTCGGGCTGGTGAGCGTGTGATCTGCAGGCGTTCGTGCGGTCTGCAGGCGTTCGTTCGGTTTGCAGGCGTTCGTTCGTGCGATCTGCAGGCGTTCGTGCGATCTGCAGGCTGCGAGCCGCGGAAACCGCATCCCGCCGCGCCGGAATCCGCTGCGAACCCGAACCGCCTGCAGATCGCACCGTCTCCTGCAGATCGCACCAGCGCCTGCAGATCGCACCAGCGCCTGCAGATCGCACCCGCAGAGGACGGGTCGTGTGTCCTCAGCCGCCGGCGAACGGCGGCAGCACGTCGACCGTCGTCTCCGCCGCGAGCGGAGTCGCGCGGTCGGTCGTCGACACCCCGCCGACCAGGTAGGTGCACCGCGCCAGCACGTCGGCCGCCGAGGGCACGGAGGCGATCAGCCGCGCCTCGAGCGCCCCGAGGTCGTGCAGGTCGTCGAAGTCGTCGCCGGCGCGCCCCAGAGCAGCCTTCGCCGCGGCGAAGTAGCGGACCCGCACGCTCATCCGCCGATCGCGCTCATGGTGCGCTCGGGCTGCACGAAGCCGACCCGGTTCATCTCGTGGCCCGCGGGCTTCGCCCACATCGCACCGCGCCACAGCTGCGCGACCTCGTGGTCGTCGGCGCCCGCGCGCATCGGCCCCAGCAGATCGGTCTCGTCGTTCGAGAACAGGCAGCTGCGCACACCGCCCTCAGCCGTGAGGCGGGTGCGCCGGCAGTCGCCGCAGAACGGCTCGGTGACGGAGGCGATGATGCCCACCTGCCCGAGGACCGGCCCTTCGAGCACGCCCGCCTCGTGCACGTCGAACAGCTCGGCGGGAGCACCGTCGCGCGGGGCGGCGTGCGGCGTGAGGGTGAATCGCTCCGAGAGGATCGCGCGGATGCCCGCAGCGGTGATCATCGTCTCGCGATCCCAGCCGTGGTCGGCGTCGAGCGCCATCTGCTCGATGAAGCGCAGCTGGTGGCCGCCGGCGAGCGCCCACGCGAGCAGCTCGGGCGCCTCCTGATCGTTGATGCCGGGCAGCAGCACGGCGTTGATCTTCGTCTGGGCCAGCCCCGCGGGCCCGAGCGCGTCGATGCCGGCGAGCACTCGGTCGAGGAAGGGGCGCCGGGTGACCTTGGCGAAGGTCTCGGGGCAGATCGAGTCGAGCGAGACGTTGACCCGGTTCAGCCCTGCTGCGGCGAGCGCCTCCGCCCGACCCGAGAGGCCGATCGCGTTGGTGGTCAGCGAGATCTCGGGCCGCGGCTCGAGTGCGGCGACGTCGCGGATGATGTCGACGAGATCCTTGCGCAGCAGCGGCTCGCCGCCCGTGAAGCGGATCTGGCGTACCCCGAACTGCTCGACGGCGATGCTCGCGAGGCGGACGATCTCGTCGCGGGTGAGCAGCGAGGCGGGAGCGAGGAACGGCAGACCCTCGGCCGGCATGCAGTAGGTGCAGCGCAGATTGCACTTGTCGGTGAGCGAGATCCGGAGGTCGTCGGCGACCCGCCCGTAGGTGTCGAGGAGCAGCGGAGTAGCGGGTCGCTCGGCGGGGAGCTCAGAGCTCTGCCGCCGGGGCCGGATGGCAGGAATCCCGAGTGCTGTGCTCATCCGGACAGACTACGCGCCGGATCTGCGCGCGACCCGGCAGGATGGACTCCGGCCCCGCACGTCGCCGGGCGAGCACCGGAGAGGACGCGATGACCTCGATCGACCTGCACGCCGCCCGGGTGCGAGCGCTGCTCGCCCCCCTGGCCGAGCGGGGCTCCCGCGAGTCGCTGACGCTGGATCCCGCCTCCATCGCCGCTGACCCCGGCGCGTACGACCGCCGGGTGCTGGCCCGCTCGGTCGCCGCGCCGCTCGACCTGCCGCGCTTCGACAACTCGCAGATGGACGGCTACGCCGTGCGCGCCGCCGATCTCGACGCGGCCACCGCCGACAGCCCGGTCGTGCTGCCGGTCGTGGCGCCCATCCCGGCCGGCGACCGCGCACCCCGGCTCGCGCCCGGCACCGCGGCCCCGATCATGACCGGCTCGCCCCTTCCCGTCGGCGCCGACGCCGTCGTGCCGATCGAGCGCGTCGACCCGCCGCGCTTCCTCGCGACCGGCTCCGATGACGCGCACGTCGCCTTCTCGGCGCCCGTCGTCGCCTCGACCTTCGTCCGCGCCCGCGGCAGCGACACCCGGAGCGGAGACCTCGCGCTGCCGGCCGGCACCACCCTCCGCGCCGCGCACTACGGCCTGCTCGCCTCCCTCGGGCTGACCGAGATCGAGGTGCTCCCCCGCCTCCGCGTCCTCGTCGTGCCGACCGGGCACGAGATCCGCCCCGCGGGCGCGGTGCTCGAGGACGCGCAGATCTACGACGCGAACGGCGCCCTGCTCGCCGAGGCCGTGCGTGAGGCGGGCGGCCTGCCGATCGTCACGCCGTGCGGCAGCGACCGCGCCGAGGATCTCCTGGCGCTCCTGCACGAGCACGCGGCGGGGGCTGATCTCGCGATCACGGTCGGCGGAGTCAGCGCCGGCGCCTACGAGGTCGTGCGCGATGCACTCGGTCCCGCCGGCTCGGAGTTCGGCCACGTCGCGATGCAGCCGGGCGGACCGCAGGGACTGGGCCTCGTGCGGATGACGGACGGCACGCACCTCCCGATCGTGTCGCTCCCCGGCAACCCGGTGAGCGCGCTGGTGTCGTTCGAGGTCTTCCTCCGCCCCGTGCTGCGCTCGCTCGCCGGGCGGCACCCCGCCGAGCGACCGCGCCTGCGGGCCCGGCTCGGCGCCCCGCTCGACTCGCCCGTGCACCTGCATCAGATCAGGCGCGGGCTCCTCGACGACGAGGGCCTCGTGCACGCGGTCGGAGGCCCGAGCTCGCACCTGCTCGCGTCCTACGCCCGCTCGAACATACTCATCCACGTCCCCGTCGGGACGGAACGCGCAGCGACCGGCGACACGGTCGAGATCTGGAGGATCGATGACTGAGGGCACCCGCCTCACCCACGTCCGCGGCGACGGCGCCGTGCACATGGTCGACGTCGGCGGAAAGGAGGTGACCGCGCGCACCGCGGTCGCCGAGGGGTTCGTCGTCACCACTGCGGAGGTCGTCCGGCTGCTCGCGCAGGGCGAGCTGCCCAAGGGCGAGGCGCTGGGAGTGGCGCGGATCGCCGGGATCATGGGCGCGAAGGCCACCTCCACACTGATCCCGCTCTGCCACCCGCTCGTGCTCGACGGGGTCGACATCGATCTCGAGCCCAGCGGTGACCGCGTGCGGATCGAGGCGCGCGTGCGCACCAGCGGCCGCACCGGCGTCGAGATGGAGGCGCTCACCGCCGTCACCGTCGCGGCACTGACCGTCTACGACATGCTCAAGGCCGTCGATCGCGGCGCGGTCATCACCGACGTCCGCGTGCTCGCCAAGGCCGGCGGCCGCAGCGGGTCGTGGAGCGTCCAGTGACGCGGCGCGCGGTCGCCGTGGTCGCCTCCACCCGCGCCGCCTCCGGGGTCTACGAGGATCGCACCGGACCGGCGCTGCTGGCCTGGTTCGAGAGCCGGGGCTGGGAGGGACGCGTGGTCGTGGTCGCCGACGGCGACGCGGTCGGCGAGGCGATCTCGGACGCGATCGGCACCGGGGTCGACATCGTGGTCACCACAGGGGGCACGGGCGTCGCTCCGAGCGACGTCACCCCCGAGCAGACGGCTCCGCTGATCGAGCGGGAGCTGCCCGGTCTCGCCGAGGCGATCCGCGCACGGGGCGCCGCGCACGTGCCCACCGCGATCCTCAGCCGCGGCACGGCTGGAGTCTCGGGCGCGAGCGTCATCGTCAACCTGCCCGGGTCGCCCGGCGGAGTCCGCGACGGGATCGGCGTGCTCGATCCGGTCATCGGCCACCTCCTCGATCAGCTCGGAGGCGGCGACCATGTCCGCTGACGCCGTCGCGCTCGCGCGGATCGCCCACGAGGCGATCACCGTCGACGAGTGCGAGCACGCCGTCGACTCCCCCGCGCACGGTGCGGTGGTGACCTTCGCCGGAGTGGTCCGCGACCACGACGAGGGACGCGGGGTGCTCCGCCTGCACTACGAGGCGCACCCGGAGGCGTCCGCCGCGCTGCTCGCCTCGGCCGAGCGCATCGCGGACCGCTTCCCGGAGGTGCGGATCGCCGCGGTGCACCGCGTCGGCGACCTGGTCGTCGGAGACCTGGCGCTGGCCTGCGCCGTCGCCTCCCCGCACCGCGCGGCAGCCTTCGAGGCGTGCGCGGCGCTGGTCGACGACATCAAGGCGACGGTGCCCATCTGGAAGGAGCAGTCGTTCGTCGACGGCAGCTCGGAGTGGGTGGCGTCGCTCGGCTGAGCGCAGTGGCGGGGTGGGAACGGGTCACCGTCGAGACGGCCGGGTGGTGCCCTCGACGAGGACCGATTCCTGACTGGCGGATCCGCCAGGGGGTGCCGCGACCGGAGCGCGGGGCGACAGACCCGGGTAACACGGGTGTCACACGTCTGGGGTTGACTGGAGGAGTCCGCACCCCGCGGGCTCCGGCGAGAGGCGCGGCATGGACCTGAACACGATCCAGCGCGTCCGCGTCGTCCGCGAGCGCGCCGATCTGGCGGCGATGGGCCCGCGCACCGCGGTCATCGGAGGCGGTTCCTGGGTCTTCTCCCTCCCGCACGACCACCTCGACGAGCTGCTCGATCTGCAGGGCTTCGGCTGGGAGCCGCTCAGCGTCACTCCCGCCGGCCTCTCGATCGCCGCGACCTGCACCCTCACCCAGCTCGCCGCTCTGCCCGACCACGGCCCGCTCTTCTTCCAGTGCTGCACGGCCCTGCTCGGCTCGTTCAAGATCTGGAACGTCGCGACGGTGGCCGGCAACATCGCCAACGCGCTGCCGGCCGGCCCGATGATCGGCCTCGCCGCCGCGCTCGACGCCGAGGCGCTGATCTGGCGCGCCGACGGCTCCGACGATCTCGTGCCCGTCGCCGAGCTCGTGACCGGCAACATGACGACGACGCTCGGCCACGGCGACGTGATCCGCTCGATCGAGGTCCCGTCGCACGCTCTCGAGGCGCGGACCGCGTTCCGCAAGATCGCCCTCTCGCCGCTCGGTCGCTCCGGCGCGGTCGTGATCGGCCGGCTCGACGTCGACGGCGGATTCGTGCTGTGCGTGACGGGTGCGACGATCCGGCCCGAGGTCCTGCGGTTCGCTGCTCTCCCCGCTGCCGACGAGCTCTCGGCGGGCGTCGACGCGATCGCGACCTGGTTCACCGATCCGCACGGTGCCGCCGACTGGCGGCATGCGGTCTCTCTGGTGCTGGCCGAGGAGATCCGCCACGAGCTCGAGGGGAGCCGCGCATGAGGTTCACCGTCAACGGCGAGGCGGTCGACGCGACTCCGCGACCCGGCCAGGTCCTGCGCACTCTGCTGCGCGACCACGATCACTTCGAGGTCAAGAAGGGCTGCGACGCGGGCGACTGCGGCGCCTGCTCGGTGCTCGTCGACGGCACCCCGTTCCACTCCTGCCTCTACCCCGCGCACCGCCTCGAGGGCCGCGAGGTGACGACGGCGGCGGGTCTCGGCACCGCAGAGGAGCCGAGCCCCGTGCAGCAGGCCTTCGTCGACTCCGGCGCGTTCCAGTGCGGCTTCTGCACGGCGGGCATGGTCGTGACGGCGACCGCGATCGAGGGCGCGCGTGCAGAGGACGTCCCGCGGCTGATGAAGGGCAATCTCTGCCGCTGCACCGGCTACCGCGCGATCGCCGAGGCGGTCAGCGGTGGGCACTCCTGCGGAGGCTCCTGCGAGCACCCGAGCGGCCTGTCCCCCGTCCGCCGCACCGGCCGCCCGACCGCCGACGAGTCGCGGGTCGGCCGCTCCCTCGGCGCCCCCGCCGGGCGCCGCATCGTGTCGGGCAGCGAGCCCTACACGCTCGACGTCGCGGTGCCCGGGCTGCTGCACCTGAAGGTCCTGCAGAGCCCGCACGCTCACGCACGCATCGTGTCGATGGACACCCGCGCGGCGGCCGCGATGCCCGGCGTCGTCGCGGTGCTGACCGCCTCCGATGTGCCCGATCTGCTCTACTCGACCGCCCGCCACGAGTCGCGGCTCGACGATCCCGACGACACGCGGATGCTCGACACCGTCGTGCGCTTCCGCGGGCAGCGCGTCGCCGTCGTGGTCGCCGAGTCGGTCGCGCAGGCCGAGATCGCCTGCCGCGCGATCGACGTCGAGTACGAGGTGCTGCCGGCCGTCTTCGATCCTGAGGAGGCGCGCTCGCCCGGCGCGCCGCTCCTGCACGGCGAGAAGGACCCGATCGCGTCCCGGATCGCCGACCCGGCCTCGAACGTCGTCGCCGAGCTGCACGGCGAGTACGGCGATGTCGCGCAGGGGCTGTCCGAGGCCGACGTCGTCGTCGAGGGCCGCTGGCAGACCTCGCGCGTCGCGCACACCGCGCTCGAGACGCACGGCACGGTCGGCTGGCTCGACGGCGATCAGCTGGTGCTGCGGACCTCGACCCAGGTGCCGTTCCTCGTGCGCGACGAGATCGCGCGGATCTTCGACCGGTCGCCCGAGAGCGTCCGCGTGTTCACCGCTCGGGTCGGCGGGGGCTTCGGCGGCAAGCAGGAGATCCTCACGGAGGACGTCGTCGCCCTGGCCGTGCTCGCGACCGGACGCCCTGTGCAGTACGAGTTCACCCGGACCGACGAGTTCACGATGGCCCCGTGCCGCCACCCGATGCGCGTCGGCGTGACGCTCGGCGCCCGCCGCGACGGGCGGCTGACGGCCATGAAGGTCGACGTCCTCTCGGACACGGGGGCCTACGGCAACCACGGGCCCGGAGTGATGTTCCACGGCACGTCGGAGTCGGTCGCGACCTACAACGCGCCCCACAAGCGCGTCGATGCGCAGGCCGTCTACACGAACAACCTGCCCTCGGGCGCGTTCCGCGGCTACGGGCTCGGGCAGGTGATCTTCGGCATCGAGTCGGCGATGGACCAGCTCGCCCGCGAGCTCGGCATCGATCCGTTCGAGCTGCGCCGGATCAACGCGGTGCGCCCCGGTGATCCCCTCGTCGTCACGCACGTCGAGGGCGAGGACATCGGCTTCGCCTCGTACGGGCTCGACCAGTGCCTCGACCTGACCGAGGCGGCGCTCGTGCGCGGCCGAGCCGACGCGGTCCCGGAGGGGCCCGACTGGCGGATCGGTGAGGGCATGGCGGTCGCGATGATCGCCACGATCCCTCCGCGCGGCCACTTCTCGGAGGCGACCGTCGAGGTCGACGCCGACGGTGTGCTCACGATCGGAGTCGGCACCTCCGAGTTCGGCAACGGCACCACGACCGTGCACACCCAGCTCGTCGCGAGCGCGTTCGGCGCCTCGGCTGACCGGGTGCGCATCCGGCAGTCCGACACCGCCGCTGCGCGGTACGACACCGGCGCGTTCGGCAGCGCGGGGACGGTCGTCGCGGGCAAGGCGGTCTACGCCGCGGCCGTGCGGCTGCTCGCCGACCTCCGCTCGCTCGCGAAGCGGCTGACCGGGATCGAGGGCGGCGAGTTCGAGCCGGACGACGAGGGACTGCTCGCGCCCGACGGCACCCGAGTGAGCTTCGGCGATCTCGCGCTCGCGGCCGGCGGGCCGGTCAGCGCGACGGGGACCGAGGACGGCGCTCAGCGCTCGCTCGCGTTCAACGTGCAGGGCTTCCGCGTCGCCGTGCGCGCATCGACCGGCGAGGTCCGCATCCTGCAGTCGGTGCAGGCCGCGGATGCGGGCTTCGTCATCAACCCGGAGCAGTGCCGCGGCCAGGTCGAGGGCGGAGTCGCCCAGGCGATCGGCTCGGCGCTCTACGAGGAGGTGATCCTCGACGGCGCGGGCACGGTCACGACGGCGATCCTCCGGAACTACCACATCCCGCAGATGGCGGACGTGCCCACGACGGAGGTGCTCTTCGCCGACACCGCCGACGACCTCGGCCCGTTCGGTGCGAAGTCGATGAGCGAGGCGCCCTACAACCCGGTCGCCCCGGCGCTGGCCAACGCCGTCCGCGACGCGATCGGGGTGCGGCCCTTCGAGCTGCCGCTCTCGCGCGACCGGGTGTGGCGCCTGCTGCACCCCGATGCCGCCCCGGTCCGCACCGTCGCGGCGGAGGCGCCCCAGGGCTGAGCGGGCTCGTCCACTGGCCGGCCCTGCGCTATCGGGCGCCCGGCCACGTCCCCTGCGAGTCGCCCGGCGCAACTGGACTCCGAACCGGCCCTGCCTGCGCTGAAGGTCCGGCAGGCGCCCACTCACGCGACGCACGCTTGCATGCTGGTCAGGAGCCGCGCGGGGGCGGAGGGAGACCCACCGCCGTCAGCGGGTCGGCAGTCCGGTTCTTCCTCACATTCATGCACATCGGTCCGCGCGCTGCTCGCTCAGCGCTCGGTCTCAGACCCGTGACGCCAGCTCCGCGCTCGCGCGGGCGACCTCGCGGGCGATCGCGTCCTCGTCCGCGTGCACGAGCCGACCCTCCGTCACCGTCGGCCGCCCGTTGACCAGCAGCAGTGTCAGCGGAGGCTGCGACCCCAGCGCCAGCGCCGCGACCGGGTCCGCGATCCCCGCGTGCTCGATCCCGTCGACCTTCCACAGCGCCAGATCCGCCAGCTTCCCGACCTCGATCGAGCCGATCTCGTCCTGCCGGCCGAGCACCCGCGCGCCCCCGATCGTCGCGACCGAGAGCGCCTGGCGAGCGCTCATCCGGTCGGCACCGGCGCGCAGCCGGTTCATCAGCACCGCCTCGCGGATCTCGATGCCGAGCTGCCCCGACTCGTTCGACGCCGCTCCGTCGACACCGAGACCGACCGGCGCCCCGGCCGCGAGCAGTTGCGGGATCGGCGCGATCCCCGCGGCGAGCCGGCCGTTCGAGGAGGGGCAGTGCGCGACTCCGGTGCCCGTGGCCGCGAACTTCGCGATGGCGTCGTCGTCGAGGTGCACGCAGTGCGCCATCCAGACGTCGTCGCCGAGCCAGCCGAGCGACTCGAGGTAGTCGGTGGGAGACATCCCGAACGCCTCGCGGGTGTAGGCGTCCTCCTCGATCGTCTCGGAGCCGTGGGTGTGCAGCCGCACGCCGAGCTGGCGGGCGAGCACCGCCGATTCGCGCAGCAGATCGGGAGTGACCGAGAACGGCGAGCACGGCGCGATCGCGACGCGCACCATCGAGTCGAAGGAGGCGTCGTGGTAGCGCTCGACGGCCGCGCCGCTCGCCTCCAGCGCCGCCGCGGTCGTCTCGACGGCGAAGTCCGGCGGCAGGCCGCCCTGCGACTCGCCGAGGTCCATCGAGCCGCGGGTCGCATGCAGGCGGAGCCCGAGGGTCGACGCCGCGTCGACGATCCCGCCGACGATGTCACCGGATCCGCGCGGGAACACGTAGTGGTGGTCGCCGACGGTCGTGCAGCCGGAGCGGGCGAGCACGCCCATGGCGCCGAGGGCGGCGGAGCGGGTGAGGTCGGCGTCGATCCGCGACCACGCGGGGTAGAGCGCGACGAGCCAGTCGAAGAGGATCGAGTCCTGCGCCCAGCCGCGGGTGAGCCACTGGTAGAGGTGGTGGTGCGTGTTGACGAGGCCCGGCGTGAGCAGGTGCCCGCGTCCGTCGACGCGCGTGATCGTCACCGGCTCCTGCGCGGGCAGCCCGGTCGGCGCACGGCCGTCGAGGGCCCAGGCCGGAGGCGCGCCCGCGCCGACCGCGGTGATGCGGCGGTCGTCGACGACCACGTGGCCGCCCGAGTGCTCGCTGCCCGCCGCATCGACGGTGGCGACGTGGGCTCCGGTGATGATGTGGCGCTGCATCCCCCGAGCATGCCACCGCCGTGTTTCCCGTCGGTTTCCGCGCGGCCCCTGATGCCCTCCCGCGAGATGCCACTTCGGTACGCGACACGCCGGGAGACGCGTACCGAAGTGGCATCTCGCGGAGCGCGCCAGGGCGTCAGCGCGCCGCGTGGATCGGCCCGGCGCGACCCGCGAGCGGCGTTCCGGAGGCGCCGGAGCGGATCGCCAGCACCTCCGCGAGGATCGACACCGCCGTCTCCTCCGGCGTGGACGCGCCGATGTCGAGACCGATCGGCGAGTGCAGCCGGGTGAGCGCGTCCTCGGCGACCCCCGCCGTCCGCAGGAGCCCCAGCCGGCGCTCGTGCGTGCGGCGCGAACCCATCGCCCCGACGTACGCGACGGGCAGCGTCAGCGCCAGCTCGAGCAGCGGGATGTCGAACTTCTCGTCGTGGGTCAGCACCGCGATCACCGTGCGGGCGTCGACCGGAGTACTCGCGAGGTAGTCGGAGGGCCACTCGACCACCACCTCGTCGGCCGCGGGGAAGCGCTCAGCCGTCGCGAAGACCGGCCGCGCGTCGCACACCGTCACGCGGTAGCCGAGCAGGGCGCCCGCGGCGCAGAGAGCGGCCGAGAAGTCGACGGCGCCGAAGACGAGCAGTCGTGGCTTCTCGGCGTGGACGATGTAGGTCACCTCGAGCTCGGAGCCCTGGCAGTCGATCTCGACGCTCGCGGAGCGGCCCGAGAGCATGCGCGCCGAACGCTCGGCGAGGATCCGGCGCACCGTGTCGTCATCGAGGTGCTGCCCGACGACGTCCTGCGCGCGCGTGGCTCCGGTCAGCACCAGCCCGACGAGTTCCTCCGGCCCCCCGACGATCATCGCGAGCCCCGCCGGACGCCCCGCCCGGGCGGCCCGCAGCTCGGCGAGCACCGCTCCCGACGACGCGTCGACGGCGTGCCCGAGCACCCGCAGCTGCCCGCCGCACGACAGGCCGGCCGCGAAGGCCGCCTCATCGTCGAAGCCGAAGTGCTCCGAGGCGCTCACTCCCGCCCCGAGCACCTCCAGTGCCAGCTCGTAGGCCTGCGCCTCGACGCAGCCGCCCGAGATCGAGCCGATCGCGGCGCCCTCCTCGTCGACCGCCATCGACGAGCCGAGGGCGCGCGGGGCGGATCCGAAGACATGGGTCACGGTGACCACGGCGACGCGCTGGCCCGCCTCGACGCGCTCGAGGATCGGCACGGCCAGTTCGAGCACGGCGACCTCCTCGGAGCGGAACGGAAGGCGTCACTGCCGGGGGCGCGAGCGAGCCGCCGAAGGGCGCTCACACGCAGGAAACATGCCGAGTATAGGGTCGATCCATGCCTTCCGACGCTCCCTCGCTCGACCTCGTGATCCGCTCCTCCGCCGTGCTGACCGAGCACGGCCGTCAGCCCGCGAGCATCGCGATCGCCGAGGGTCTGATCGTCGCCGTCGGCGCCTTCGATGCGCCGTGGCGGACCCTCGAGGAGGTCACCCTACCCGAGGGCCAGGTGCTGATCCCGGGCGCGGTCGACACCCACGTGCACGTCAACGAGCCCGGCCGCACCGAGTGGGAGGGGTTCGCCTCGGCCACCAGGGCCGCGGCGGCCGGAGGCGTCACCACGATCATCGACATGCCGCTGAACTCGATCCCGCCGACGACAACCGTCGCGGGCCTCGAGGCCAAGCGCGCGGCGGCCGGCCCGCAGGCGCTGGTCGACGTGGGCTTCTGGGGCGGAGCGATCCCGTCCAACCTGGGTACCCTCCGCGAGCTCCACGACGCCGGCGTCTTCGGCTTCAAGTGCTTCCTCTCGCCGAGCGGAGTGGACGAGTTCCCGCACCTCAGCACCGATCAGCTGTTCGAGGCGATGCACGAGATCGCCGCGTTCGACGGTCTGCTGATCGTGCACGCCGAGGACCCGGCCGAGCTCGAGTCGAGCGCGAACGACGGAGGCACCTCGTACGGCGCGTTCGTCGACTCGCGGCCACCCGCGTCCGAGAAGAGCGCGATCCTGCACGTGATCGAGGCGGTCCGCGAGACCGGTGGCCGCGCGCACATCCTGCACCTCTCCTCCGCCGATGCCCTTCCACTGCTGCGCGAGGCGAAGGCCGAGGGACTGCGGATCACTGCCGAGACCTGCCCGCACTACCTGACCTTCGACGCGGCCTCGATCCCCGACGGCGCGACCGAGTTCAAGTGCTGCCCGCCCATCCGCGACGAGCGCAACCGCGAGCTGCTCTGGAAGGGCCTGCTCGACGGCACGATCGACATCATCGCCTCCGACCACTCCCCCGCCACTGCCGAGCTGAAGTTCGCGCACGACGGCGACTTCGGCCTCGCCTGGGGCGGCATCTCGGGCCTCGAGCTGAGCTTCCGCGCGATCTGGACCGGAGCGCACGAGCGCGGGATCCCGCTCGAGCAGGTCGTCGCCTGGATGTCGACCGGCACCGCCGCCTTCGCCGGACTCGGGCACAAGGGCCTGCTGCGAGCGGGCGCCGACGCCGACCTGGTGGCTTTCGATCCCGACGCCCAGTCGCGCATCGACGTCGGCGCGCTCGCCCACAAGAACAAGGTGTCGGCCTACGACGGCCGCGTGCTCCGCGGCGCCGTCGCCGCCACCTGGGTCGGCGGAGTCGCGGTGACCGCGGCCACGCAGGCCCCGGTCGGCCGCCTCCTGACCCGCCCTCAGCTCTGACGCCGTCCGCGAGTCTCCGCTCGGGCCCACAGCACTCGCGCCGTGTCGCGCAGACGTGTTCCGGGCACGTTTCGAGCGTGTGAACGTGCGCGGTTCCCGGCGCTCGAGCGGGCGGATCGCACAAGACTGGCGGGGCGGCGGCAATGGATTCGGCGCATCGGGAGGCGCGGGCCGCGTCCCGGCCGCGGGATCCTGACAGACGGGCGCACGCCGCCCACCACTACCCGAACAGGAGCGGACATGTCGATCATCCTCGGAGACCACCAGTACGGGAAGGCCGAGAACCGCGTCGTCCGGATCTACCGCGACAGCCCGCGGCACGAGATCCACGACGTCAACGTGTCGACCGCGCTCCGCGGCGACTTCGAGGCCGCGCACCTCGAGGGCGACCAGTCGGCGGTCCTGCCCACCGACACGCAGAAGCAGACCGCCTACTCCTTCGCCAAGGAGAAGGGGCTGCGCTCGATCGAGGCCTACGGGCTCGAGCTGGCCCGGCACTTCGTCGACGGCTACGCGCCCGTGCACGGCGCCCGCATCGAGATCGAGGAGTTCGCCTGGGAGCGCGTGCTCGTCGACGGCGAGGAGCACGACCACACCTGGGTCAGGAAGGGCCAGGAGGTGCGCATCGCCTCCGTCACCGTCGAGGGCACGGGCGACGAGCAGCGCGTCTGGGTCACCGGCGGCTTCAAGGATCTGACGATCCTCAAGTCGACCGGCAGCGAGTTCCACGGCTTCCTGACCGACCCCTACACGGTGCTCCAGCCGACGAACGACCGAGTGATGGCGACCTCTCTCGTCGCCAAGTGGCGCTTCGCGCTGACCGAGGAGGAGCTCTCGACCACCGACTGGGAGGGCCTCTACGCCGGCGTCAAGGCGCTGATGATCAGCCGCTTCGCGACCGTGCACTCGCTCGCCCTGCAGCAGACGCTCTTCGAGATGGGGAAGGCCGTGCTCGAGGAGTATCCGCAGCTCGTCGAGATCCGCCTCTCGGCGCCCAACAAGCACCACTTCGTCTACGACCTCTCGCCGTTCGGAGTCTCGAACGACAACGAGGTCTTCCACGCCGACGACCGCCCCTACGGCCTCATCCAGGCGAGCGTCACCCGCGACGACGCACCCGACGCCGGGCCCGCCTGGTACGCCTACACGGGTCTGGTGTGACCGGAGCCGTCCACCGCGGTCACGTCCTGCACATCGCGGGGAGCCCCACCCTCGGCGAAGCGAGTGCCGCGCTGGTCTCGATCCCCGACGGCGCCCTCGTCGTCGACGACGCCGGCACGATCGCCTGGGTCGGCGCGCACCGTTCGCTCCCGCGCGACTTCGACGACTGGCCGGTGACGGGCGACGCCTCCGCGTTCCTCCTGCCCGGCTTCGTCGACACGCACGTGCACTTCCCGCAGACGTTCACGACCGATGCGTTCGGCGGCGGCCAGCTGCTCGAGTGGCTCGACACGGCGGTGTTCCCGGCGGAGGCGCGCCTCGCCGACGAGGCGTTCGCGGCCCGCATCGCGCGTGCCTTCACCCGCCGCCGCGTGCAGGCCGGGACGACCGCCGCGATGGTCTTCGGCTCGGCGTTCCCGCACGCGCAGGACGCGCTGTTCGAGGCGAGCCGCGACGCGGGCCTGCGGACGGTCTCGGGACGCGGCATCCAGACCGTCGGACCCGACTCCGCCGCCCCGCTGCTCACCGGCGAGGAGGAGGCGCTCGCGCTCGTCGCCGACGAGATCGAGCACTGGCATGCGGTCGACACCGGAGACGCAGCGACCGCGCTGCTCCAGGTCGCGATCGTGCCGCGCTTCTCTCTGTCGGTGACACCGACCACGCTCGCCGGGCTCGGCGAGCTCTACGACTCCGTCCGCGACCGCGGCGTCTACGTGCACAGCCACCTCAACGAGAACGACAGGCCGGGGGACGGCGAGATCGCAGCGGTCCGCGAGCTCTACGGCACCCGCAGCTACCTCGACACCTACGACGGGCTGTTCCTGCCGGGATCCGCCCGGGGCGGCTCCTCGCTCCTCGGCCGGCGGACGATCCTGGCCCACGCGGTGCACTGCCAGGACGCCGAGCTGCGCCGGATGGCTGAGACCGGCACCTCGATCGCGCACTGCCCGACCTCGCAGCAGTTCCTCGGCTCGGGGACGATGCCCTGGCGGCGGACGATCGACTCCGGAGTGACCGTGGCGCTCGGCACCGACGTCGGCGCCGGGGACGAATGGCTGCTCTCTCGGGTGGCCAACGACGCGTTCAAGGTCCACCTGTCGGAGGAGGGCGATGCGGCGGTCTCGCTGCATCCGGCCGAGCTGCTGTTCACGGCCACGCTGGCGGGAGCGCGCGCCCTCGACATGGAGGAGCGCTTCGGGAACTTCGACCTCGGGAAGGACGCGGACTTCCTCCGCATCGAGCCCGACCGCTGGGAGCCCCTCGCCGAGGTGCTCGCGCACGGGGTGCGGGCCGACGACGAGGAGCGGGCGACCGCACAGCTGCTGTTCGCGCTGCTGATGGGCCTGCGCGAGCCGGCGATCGCGGCCGTGCACGTGCGGGGGCGGCGGGTCGCGGCTCCGGAGTAGCCGGCGTGCGCCACCCGACGTCGTCACCCGCCCTGCTCCCCTCAGCCCTGGGCTCACCGCGAGTCGCGCGCTAGCGTCGGTGCATGCGCCTGCGTTCCACGTCCCTCGCTGCCGCACTGCTCGCTCTCGGGCTCTCCGGCTGCGCGAGCGCGGGCCCGACCGGAGCACCGTCCTCCTCCGTGCCGGGCTCGGACCAGTGGGTGGCCGCCGCGGTCGACGTCTGGTTCGAGAACGACTCGGCCCGGATCTGCCGGCACGACATCGATCCCGGTTTTACAATGGGCCTCCCGCGCTGCGATGAGGCGCTCGACATCACCGGCATCACCCCGGACGACCTGCGCGCTCAGCTGGCGGCCCAGGGCATGCCGGTCCGCACAGAGGACGCCGTCGACGTCGTCCCCGCGTTCGTCGTCGGCACCCTCTCGGGTCGCAGCTTCGAGCTCGAGAGCCTCGACTACGAGCTCTACGCCCCGACCAGCACGACCTCGGCGCCCGATCCGGTTCCGAGCTTCGCGACCGGGGAGGAGAAGGACGCGTACGTGAGCGCGCAGCCCTTCCCCCAGCCCGCCGGCTGCACCGCGCCCGCTGGCGGCTGGTCGTCGATGTCGACGCTGGGCACCGGCGCGGCGGCCGAGTACCAGCGAGCGCATCCCGACGTGCTCCTCGGCAACGGGCAGACCTTCGTCGACAACGACACGGCGATCGTGCTCCTCGCGGTCGCCGCCGACGCGGATCCGGAGCAGGTCGCCGCCGATCTCGCCGGCGCCTATCCCGGTGCGCTGTGCGTCCGTCAGTCTGCTCTCACCGCCACCGACCTGCGCGAGGTCGAGGAGGATCCGGTCTTCGCCCCCTCGGACACCGTCCTCTCCTCGAGCCTCTGGCAGCCGACCGACGGCTTCAGCGACGACCCGGAACCGGTCTTCACCGTCTTGACGACGGTGCTGACCGACGCGCTGGTCGAGCGGGCCGCGGAGCACCCCGACGGTCTCGTCCGGCTCGTCCCCTGGTTCGAGCCCGTCACCGCTCGCAGCTAGCGCAGCTGCAGCGCCAGGAACAGGTCGGCCCGGTCCGACGTGTCCGACAGGTCGCGCTGCGTGAGCTCCTCCACCCGCGCGATGCGGTAGCGGACCGTGTTGAGGTGCAGGTGCGTCTGCTCCGCGGTGCGCACCCACGAGCCTCCGCAGTCGAGGAACGCCGCGAGCGTTGCGACGAGCTGCGAGTTGTAGCGCGCGTCGTGCTCGACGAGCCGCCCGAGCACCAGCTCGACGAACACCGTGCGCAGATGGTCGGGTACCGCGGTCAGCAGCTGCACGGCCGAGGTGACCTCGCCCGAGTCGCTGATGCGCACCGCGGAGACGTCACCCGGCGCTCCCGGCAGCAGCATCCCGTAACGGGCCGAGCGCAGCGCTCCGCCCAGCGCCGACAGCGCCGTCGCCGCACTCGTGCCGACCCGCAGCACCGGCCCGCCCAGCCCCGCCCCCGCGCGGCGCAGGGCCGAGGTGACGACGGCGAGCGGATCCGCCCCGATCGGGATGACCGCCGAGCCCTCGATCGGCACGATCGCCACGACGCAGCCCTGCGCGTCCCGGCCGACGACCGCGCGACCGAGGTGCGAGGCGGCGTCCGTCAGCAGCCAGCGCGCGAGGTCGGAGGAGTCGCCCTCCTCGAAACCCGCGGCCACCACCGCGCAGCGCCCCGCGCCCGCGAGCCCGAGCTGGCGCAGGTACACCGCCGTCTCGGGCTGCTCGCTGTCCTCCTCGATCAGCTCGAGCAGCCGGTCGGCGAGGGCCGAGTCGGCGAGCATCGCGGAGTCGCGCTGGAGCCGGTAGAGACCGACGACTCCGGTGAGCTCCGTCACCGCGTCCAGCAGCGAGGGGTGCCACTCGTTCCAGTCCCCGGCGACCACGACGAACCACGACGTCGCGCGGTGCTCGTCCGCCCCGGCGACGACGAAAGTCGAGAGAACGCCGCCGTGGGCGTCCGGCACGGTGACCGGGTTCCGCCGCGCGGTGAGCCCCGCACGCACGACGCGCTCGATCTCGGCGAGCCCGAGCGGCTCGGCGGAGGCGGCGACGCGGCCGGTCGCGGTCAGCACGCGGACGGGGCGGCCGAGCTCGACGGACGTGCGGGTGATCAGCTCGTCGAGCAGCTGGCCCCGGTAGACCTCGGTGAGCAGCTCGCGCTGGCGGGCGAGACCGGCGGTCAGGCGCGCCACGCGGTCGCCGGCGAGCGTGTTCGAGAGGTGCGTGGTGATCGAGGCGAACGAGACGTCGGCCGGCACGGCGAACAGTGCGACTCCGTGCGCGCGGCACGCCGCGATCACGTCGTCTGGTACGAAGCCGTAGAGCCCCTCGCCGGCCAGCAGCGCGACGGCTCCGGCGGCGGCGACGGCAGCGACGAACGTCTCGCTGTCCTCGGGCGTCCGCCGCCAGACGAGGCCGGTGAGCACGAGCTGATCGCGGGCGAGGTAGCGCCGAGGGTCGAGCAGATCGGTCGTGAACGTCCAGTTGACCGGTCGCGCGAGCGCCTCCGGGGTCGTGTAGACGGCACGGATCCTGAGCTGCGGGGCGTCGAGGACGTCCTGGAGCTGCACGCTCAGCTCCCCCGGTACGTCGAGTAGGCGAACGGGCTGAGCAGCAGAGGGATGTGGAAGTGCGCGTCGACGTCGTCGAGGCGGAACGCGACCACGACTTCCGGGTAGAACGCGTCGGGTCCGAAGTACGCCCCGGTGTCGAAGACGACGCGGTAGACGCCCGCGGGGAGCGCCTCCGGACCGAACACCCCGACCCGGCCGTCGGCGTCGGTGCGCGCCGTGGCGATCGACGTCCAGCCGGAGGCGGTGCGCTCCTCGAGCGCGACCGGCACATCGCGTGCAGGACGGCCGAGCACCGCGTCGAGCACGTGCGTCGTCACGTGGCTCGCGTGCGCGCTCACGGTCGCGCCTCCGCCACGACCGCGCCGGTGTCAGGGCCGAGCGCTCGCACCCGCAGCACCGTGATCTCGCGCAGCTGATCGGCGACGATCGCGCGCTCGGTCTCGTCGTCGAGGCCGAGCCGGCGCTCGAGCTCGGCGACGATCTCGCTCCGATCTCGGCCGGCGGCGCGGATGAGGAACACGCGCTCGAATCGCTCCTCGTAGGCGCGGTTGCCCGCGAGAAGGCGCTCGGCCAGCACCTCGTCGCTCGAGAGGCTCGACGCCTGCTCGGCGGCGGAGAAATCGGAGGAGCGTCCCGCACCCGCGTGCCGCTCCCCGATCCGGGGGTGGTCGGCCAGCGCGGCCTCCACCTCCTCCGCGGTCAGCGAACGCGCGACCCGGTCGGCGGCGTCCGCCAGAGCGTCGGTGGAGGCGTAGGGTGCGCCGGCGGCGACCTCGTCGGCCCAGCGCGGCACGGCCAGGCAGGCGAGCAGGGCATCACGTGGATCGGTGGTGGCGGTCATGGAGACTCCTCGTCGGGTGGCGGGGTGGGGCACGATGAACGGATGGATGCGCGCGCGGTGACCGGGATCGTTCTCGCGGCAGGCGCGGGGCGCCGCGCGGGCGGGCCCAAGGCTCTGCGGCGAGCCGAGGACGGCACGCCCTGGGTCGAGCGGGCGGTGCGCCGCCTCGAGGCGGTCGGCTGCACACGCGTGCTGGTGGTGCTCGGAGCCGGCGCGGACGAGGCCGGGGCGCTCGTTCCGCGCAGTGCCGAGAGCGTCGTGGCGGAGGACTGGGCCGAGGGACTCTCGGCGTCGCTGCGCGCCGGTCTCGCCGCGGCCGACGGTGATGCGGCCCTGGTGACGCTGGTGGATCTGCCGGACGAACCCGCGGGAGTCGCTGCGCGCCTCCTGGACCGCTCGCCCGACGGGCCGAGCGCACTCGCCCGCGCGGTCTACGACGGCCGTCCGGGTCACCCCGTGCTGCTCGGTGCCGCGCACTGGCCCGCCGTCGTGCGGGGATCCAGTGGTGACAGCGGTGCGCGCGACGTCCTGCGCTCGGCGGGCGCCCTCGAGATCGAGTGCGGCGATCTCTCCGCGGGGCTCGACGACGACGGGCCCGCTCATCGCAGCTCTCCCGCGTCGAGTGCCTCGAGCAGCGCCCGCCAGGCGAGCGTCGCGCACACCGAGCGCACCGGGTTGCCCGAGACCGCGAGCAGCGCCGACTCCTGACCGAGCCCCTCGCCACCCTCACGGCGGCCCATCGCGCCGAGCAAGGCCTCGATGCGCGCTCGGATCTCGGACGCACTGCGACCATCGAGCTCGTCGGTCATCAGCGAGGCCGAGCCCTGCGAGAGCTCGCACCCGCGACCGCTCCAGGCGAGGTCGACGTGCGCTGCCGAGCCGCTCACGCGCACCTCGAGCCGGTCGCCGCAGGTCGGGGTGATCAGCTGCGCGCGCCCGAGCACCGCCCCGACGGCGTCGGAGCGCCCCACCGGGTGCCGCGCGTGATCGCGGATCAGCTCCGCGGCGGCGCTCACGCGCGGTCCTCGATCTCGGAGAGCTCGGAGTAGACGGTACTGATGCCCGCGATGCGCTCGCGGGAGTCGCGCGGGGCGGCGCCGAGCACTCCGGAGGCGAGCAGTGCCGCGGTGCTCATCGCCGCCGCGTAGCTGTCGAAGGCCGCGTCGCTGTCGACGGGGCACTCGAGCCAGACCGAGACGCGGTCGGCGAAGCGCCGCGCCTGCGGGTCGGCGAGCAGGACCACCGGCACGCCGTGCGCGGAGAGGACGTCGACGAGGGCCTCGAACGACGCCGGTCGCCGGCGGAACCCGACCAGCACGACGACATCCTGCGCGTCGAGTCCGGCGAGCTCCTCGCCCAGCGACTGCCCGGGCTGCGGCGCGATCCTGACCCGGGCGCGCGCCTGCGCGAGCTGCTGCCGGAGGTGCAGTGCCACGGGGTAGCTGTTGCGCATCCCGATCACGACCACCTCCCGCGCCTCGGCGAGCAGGCCCACCGCCCTCTCGAGCCGACCGCCCGAGAGGGTCGTCGCCAGCCGGAGGAGGTTCGCCCGCTCCGTGTCCAGGTGCGCCGCGAGCGCGTCGCCGGGCTCGCCCGCCGAGGCGGGGCCCACGGGGACGCCGGAGCTGCGGAGCGCACGGGCGTGCTCGCGCACCTCCTGCGAGTTCGTGAAGCCGAGGCGCCGGAAGAGCCGCGAGACCGTCGCCTTCGACACTCCGCTGTTCTGCGCGAGCTCGGTGGCGGTGTAGATCGCGAGGTCGCCGAGGTGATCGAGGATGAAGTCGGCCGCGCGCTGCTCCTGCCGCGACAGCGAGGCGTAGCTCGCGTCGATGCGGTGCCCGATCGACGGCGCCTCGGTCACGGTCACTCCCGGCTCGCCCGAGCCTCGGCGAAGGCGTGCACGGCGGCCTCGAAGGCGTCGAGCGCGGTCGCCACGTCGGCCTCGGTCACGTTCTCGTCGGGGTGGTGGCTGACTCCGCCCTCGCAGCGCACGAAGAGCATCGCGTACTCGGTGAGGTCGGCGATCGCCATCGCGTCGTGGCCGGCCTTCGAGAAGAGCACCATCGGCTCCGCATCGCCCGTCGCGCGGATGCCCTGCCGCACGACGTCCTGCAGCCAGTGGGCGGCGACCACCGCCGGGGCCGCGTGGGTCTCCTCGACGGTCAGCGCGAGGCGGCGGCGGCGCGCCGACTCCGACATCGCGTGCTGGATCTCGTCCCACACCCGATCGCGCACATCGTCGAACTCGGCGCGCAGATCGAGGCTGAACTCGACCCGGCCGGGGATGACGTTGACGGCCCCGGGGAACGCCTCGAGGCGCCCGACGGTGGCGATGCAGCCGTGCTCGCGGGCGATGCGCTCGACGGCCAGCACGGCCTCGGCGGCTCCGGTCAGCGCGTCGCGGCGGCGGTCGAACGGCACGCCTCCCGCGTGGCCGGCCTTGCCGGTGAGGGTCAGCGCGAAGCGGCGGGCTCCGGCGATCGATGAGACGACTCCGAGTGCGCGGTCGGCCTCCTCGAGGTACGGGCCCTGCTCGATGTGCGTCTCGAGGTAGGCGAGCAGGTCGTCGGCGTCGCGGGCGGCGGTCGTGATCCGCGAGGGGTCGAGGCCGAACTCGTGGAACGCCTCGACGAGGGTGGTGCCGTCGGCGTCCTCGAGCTCCCACCAGTGCTCGTCCCAGGTGCCCGCCACGGCGCGCGAGCCGAGCAGCGCCGTGCCGAAGCGGGTGCCCTCCTCATCGCCGAACGCGACGACCTCGATCGCGAAGGGCAGGCGGGTCCCGGAGGCGTTCAACCGCGAGACGACGGCGATCGCGAGCACCACTCCGAGGATCCCGTCGTAGCGGCCGGCGTCGGGGACGGTGTCGAGGTGCGAGCCCAGCAGCAGCGCGGGGAGTCCCGGCGTCGAGCCCTCGTAGCGGCCGCACTGGTTGCCCGCCGCGTCCTGCCACGAGCGCATCCCCGCCTCCTCCATCCAGCGCGCCGCCATGGCGTTCACGCGGGCGTGCTCGGGAGAGAGGTAGACGCGCTCGATCGCGCCGCGGGTGCTCGAGACCGCGGCGAGCTCGTCGCAGCGCGCCATGATCTCGGCGGCGTCGAGAGCGCTCATCGCGCGCCCCCGTAGACCTCGTAGGCACCCGCGACTCCGCCGCCCGGGGCCACGGAGGCGCCTGCGCGCCGCAGGACCGCCTCCAGAGCCGCGAGCGTGGTCAGCACCGCATCGGTGCGTGCGTTGTAGCCCATCGTGCCGATGCGCCAGACCTTGCCGTGCAGCGGGCCGAAGGAGGTGCCGATCTCGATGCCGAAATCGGTCAGCATCTCGCCGCGCACCGCGTCGCCGTTCACGCCCTCGGGGATGTGCACCGCGACGACGTTGTTCATCTTGTGCGCGACGTCGCCGAAGACCTCGAGCCCGAGGCCGCGGACGCCGGCGAGCATCGCCGCGCCGTGCAGCACGTGGCGCTCGACCGTGGCGTCGAGACCCTCCTCGACGATGATGCGCGCGCACTCGCGGGCACCGAACAGCATCGTGGTCGCCTCGGTGTGGTGGTTGAGCCGACGCGGGCCCCAGTAGTCGAAGATCATGCCGAGGTCGAAGTAGTTCGAGCGGATCGGGTGCGCGTTCACGGCGTCTCCCGCGTCGCGGATGCCCGCCTCGATGGACTTGCGCGACTCGATCACCGCGACGGCCTTCTCCGAGAAGGTCGCCGGCGCCGAGCCCGAGGGACCGCCGAGGCACTTCTGCAGACCGGCCGTGACCGCGTCGAGCCCGAGCTCGTCGGCGTGGAAGACGTTGCCCGCGAGCGAGGCGGTGACGTCGGTGTAGAAGAGCACGCCGTGCTTGTCGCACAGCGCGCCGAGCTCCTCGAGCGGCTGCGCCATCGTCGTCGAGGTGTCGCCGTGCACGACCGCGAGCACCTTCGGGCGCACGCGCTCGATCGCCTCGGCGATGACCGAGACCGGGAACACCTGTCCCCACTCGGCCTCGATCACGTGCACCTCGGCTCCGCAGCGCTCGGCGATCTCGCGGAGGAGGTGCCCGAAGCGCCCGAAGACCGGCACGAGGACGCGGTCGCCCGGCTCGAGCATCGACACGAGCGCCGCCTCGATGCCGGCGCGGCTGGTGCCGTCGACGAGCAGCGTCTTCTCGTTGGCGGTGTCGAAGACGCGGCGGTAGAGCTCCTGCGTCTCGTTCATGTAAGCGGTCATCGCCGGGTCGTACTGGCCGACGAGCTGCGCTGACATCGCGCGCAGGACGCGCGGATCCGCATTGATCGGGCCCGGGCCCATCAGCAGCCGTGGCGGCGGGTCGATCGGGAGGAACGTCGAGGGCGCGGGCACGGACGGGATGGCAACCACCTCTTCACAGACGGACGGGCAGAGAAAAACCTGTTTCAGTCGCCCATCCTACGCAACAGACGTTTCTCGGGTGTTTCGAGTTCCACCTCCTTGGCCGACACGTATCACCTCGGTCTTCGCGTGCGAGCACACCGGAAGCTGCCGCTCGTCGTGCGCATGGTTCGCCAGGCTTCCGTGCCTGACGGCGTGGCGAGCAAAATTTCGCTCACATTCCACGAGGACGCAAGTTCAATCGTCCTCGGTGCCAACCCAGCTGGGTCGGATCCAAAGTGGTCGAAGTCCTGGAACTATCTGCCTCATTACAAGATTCTGTGGGACAGTAACTGACATGGCCACCAACTGGGAACAAGAACTCGCCGCAGCCGTTGGAGCTCAGAATCCAGAGTGGCTGAGTGGCGACTCGGAAAAGTTTAAATTTGCACTAAATCGGATTCGACTGAAGAATGGTCAACATATAGACATCCACCCGTCTGGGGTAACGGCAATCGTCGGCTCAAACAACGCGGGTAAATCAACTATTCTTCGAGAGCTTGTCGAGTTACTCAGCCACCAGCCTGGGTATTCCATGCCCAAAAGATTAGTCGTCGATGGGCTCGATCTTGTGAAGGCTGGCGAGGCTCGCGACTTGGTCTCGTGGTTGGGGAAGAATGCAAGTTTCCTTCGACCGAGCACCGGCAATTCCATGGTTGGATTTCAAAGATCTACTAGCGGTCAAGCCAGCATATTCGGTCTAACCCAGGGCTGGGTGGCCTCACCTGACGAACTTGGGCAGCTTTCCAGTTTTCTTTGCTTCTACGGCAATGCTCAGGGGAGATTTGCCGTTGGAGGCGCGATCGAGATGCGAGACGCGCCGGGCGACCCACCGACGCACCCTGTGCACCACTTGCAGGACAACAAGGAGATGCTGAATGAACTAAGTCGGATCTCAGAGAAGAGCTTTCGAAGTCCTCTGACCCTTGACCCCCTCGGACGCACAGTCCGCCTTCGAACTGGTTCAATCGCTGCAGAAACTCCGCGAATTGACGAGATTTCAGAATCTTATCGCGAAGCGATGATCGCACTACGCCCGCTTGACGAGCAGGGTGACGGAATGCGCAGCATGTTTGGTCAACTTCTTCCGGTTGTGACGGCCACTTACCCTCTCATCCTGCTCGATGAGCCAGAGGCCTTCCTTCATCCTCCTCAGGCCCACGCATTAGGAGTTGAACTTGGACATCTCGCTGTCGCCCGAAAAATTCAAATCATTGTCGCAACACATGATCGGAATCTCCTCTCAGGCCTCCTCGAATCTCAAGTAGACGTCTCGGTGGTTCGCCTCAGCAGAAAGCAGGAGTCGACCTATGCCAGTCAGCTCGAGGCTTCTCAGCTCAGAAACCTTTGGGCCGACTCAGTGCTTCGTTACACGAATGTGCTCGACGGGCTGTTTCACCAACTCGTGATTCTGGCAGAAGCAGAGGGCGACTGCGCCTTCCTCGCCGCGGCTCTCGATTCTTCACCAGACAAATTACTCGGTGACTTGCCTCGCAGCGAAGTACTCTTTCTTCCCACCGGCGGAAAAGATGGTATTCCGAAGGTCGCCGAAGCCCTACAAGCAGTTCAGGTACCCATGGTTGCCGCTCCGGATCTGGACGTACTTTCCGACAAAGCAAAATGCGCAATTTTGGTTAGATCTCTTGGTTCGACCTGGACCGAGAGAATGGACCAATTATGGGATCAAGCAACAAACAATATTCGAACGAAAAAGGAACCGGCGACCATTGGCGATGTGCTCGATGCCTTAAGCTCATTACTAGGCGAGTCGCGCACAGAGCCTTTTACGTCCGACGTTGCCGAGCGAGCGCGTGCCCAGCTTCGGTCATCCGCGTCACCTTGGGCGGAAGTGAAGGACCATGGAGTATCTGCCTTTAAGGGCGAAGCCTATACGGCTGCAGTCGCTCTTCTGGAGCTTCTTGAAACAGTCGGGGTTGTGCTGGTTAGAGAGGGCGAACTCGAGCGCCTGGCACCCGAAGTTGCCGTCCGGAAAGGTGCTGGCTGGTTGCAGGCAGCACTTGATCGTGGTGCACAGTCAAATCAATTAACGCAGGGCCACCTGGCGCGGATAATAGAAGCCGGCAAACTTGCGAGAAACCGTTCGATCCCGGTCGATAACGGGTGAACTTTTGACACCTCTATCGCAGAGAGTGCTCTGCATGTCCCTAACCGGGAACGCGGACGGAGGGGGCGCCGCTCCGGTGTCTCTTCAGTTCGTGTAGCGAGCTATAAATTAGCCACAATACTGACCGCCACCTCGAGCAGCGCCAGATCCGCCCCGCGCGGCCCCACGAGGCACAGCCCCACCGGCTTCCTGTCGACCACCAACCGCGGCACCGACAGCGCCGGATACCCGCCGATCCCCGCGAGGCACGTCAGCCCGAGCGTCGCCGTCCGCGCCGCATCGATGACCTCGGCCGACGCGTCCAGCGCCGGCGCGACCGACGACGCCGACGGCAGCAGCAGCACCCGCCGCCCGAGCGCCGTGTCCAGCGCGTCCCTGAACTCCGCCAGCCTCCCCCGCGCCGCGTCCTCCGTCGCCTCGTCCACCCGCGACGCCGCGTCGAACCGCGCCTGCACGTCGTCCGCCAGCACCCCGGGATGCGCAGCGACCCACTCACCGTCCGACGCCCACGCCTCCGCCGCCTGCACCAGCCGGAACGCCTCGAACATCTCCGCCACCGGCGGCAGCTCGACACGCTCCACCTCGAGCCCGTCCAGCACCGCCGAGAACGCCGCACGCACGCCCGGATCCACCTGCTCGAGCAGCGCCTCCGCCACCACGAAGCCGCCGACACTCTCCGAAGCCGCCCCCGCCAGCCCGACCGCCGCCACCCGCCGCAGCGTCGCGAGGTCGCGGGTCAGCCAGCCGACCGTGTCGAAGCTCGGCGCCAGCGGCAGCAGCCCCGCCACCGGAACCGCCCCGTGCGTCGTCCGCAGCCCCCACAGCCCCTGGTACGACGCGGGCACCCGGATCGATCCCGCCGTGTCCGTCGCCAGCCCGACCGACGCCTGCCCGAGCGACACCGCCGTCGCCGGCCCGCTCGAGGAGCCCCCGGGGATCGCGCCGGGCACCGCCGGGTTGGGCGGCGTCCCGTAGCCGGAGTTGCGTCCCGCGATGCTGTACGCGAACTCGTCGGTCTGGGCGATCCCGCGCACCGAGGCTCCCGCGTCGAGCAGCATCGCCACGGCCGGAGCGGTCGTCGTCTCGAGCGGAGCCTCCGTCAGCCGCACCGGGATCCCCGCGCCGATCCGCTGCCCCTCGATCGCGAAGAGATCCTTGACCGCGACATCGAGGCCGTCGAGTGCTCCGGAGGCGGCAGCAGGCACGAGCGGTGCCCCGACGGCCCGCCAGACCCGCGGGTCCAGGGCCGGCGCGGGCGCCTGCACCTGAGCGGCGCGCACCCTCCAGACCCGGTCCTCGCGCACCCACAGCTGGGTGACCAGGCCCCGTCCACCCCGCGCCGGCACGTTCACCGTGACGACCAGCGCCGTGTCGGCGCCGACCGCGCGCACGTGCAGTTCGGCCAGGGCGCGCGGAGGCGTCCCGCCCCGCCTCCCGCGGAACCCGGTGATCGCCTCGTGCCCCACGAGCAGCCCGGAGGAGTCACCGCGCAGCGTCGTCGGCGCGCGGACGAACGCGTCGGCGAGGGCCGGCACGTCGTCGGCCGCCAGCGCCGCCTCGTACGCCTCGACGGCGTCGACGAGGCCGTCGGGAAGCTCGCCCTCGAGCGAGGTCACCCGCGGGTCAGTCATCGAAGTCCGCCGTCCGCACGCGGGCGTGCACGCCCTTCACCAGATCGACGACCTGGGAGATGTTGAAGTCGGTCGCAGCGCTCAGGTACGCGTAGGCGAGGCTCGCATCCATGCCGTAGCGGGCCTGGAGCAGCGCGATCGCGGCGCGCACGCAGTTCTGCACCGCCACGTCGAGGTCCTCGTCCATGCCGGTCGGCACGAGGAACTCGCTCGTCTCGCCGAGCGGTCCGACGAGCGCGCCGAACTCCGCCAGCGCCTCCGACTGCGGCACGACCTCGAAGCGCACCCGCACGCGCAGGCTCGCCTCCATCGCCGTCAGCGCGACCTCGCCGTCGCCCTGCGCGAAGTGCGGGTCGCCGACGTACGCGAGCGCACCCTCGACCTGCACCGGCAGGTAGAGGCTCGCCCCCGCGGTGAGCAGCGAGATGTCGATGTTGCCGCCGTGCGCCCCCGGAGGAACGGAGTGCGGCCGCACGTCGCCCGCCACCGCGACGCCCATGATCCCGAGGAACGGGTGCAGCTCGAACCGAGCCGAGCGCTCGCCTCCCGGTACCAGGGGCAGCACCCCACGCCGCACGCCGTCAGCCCCGTCCTCGACCCGCGCGAACGCGCTGAACGGCCCGGCCTGCAGCGGGTACTCTCCCGGCAGCGCGCCGCGCCCGTGCCGGTTCGAGATCACTCCGTAGGGCACGCGCGGCTCGGCCTCGAGCAGCGTCATCTTCAGCAGATCGCCCGGCAGCGCCCCGCGCACGGCGATCGGCCCGGTGACCACGTGCGGACCGTCGACCGCCGTGTCGCGGAACGGCCCGGAGGCGGCGAGCTCGATCGCATCGCGCAGCACGCCCTCGGGGGCCACGCCGTGCCCGCCGAAGAAGGCGATAGGGTCGCGGCCCTGATCCTCCAGGACCCCCTCGTGGCTGAGGGTGTCGATGATCACCTCGGTGCCGGAGTCGATCGACAGCACCGGTCGGTCGGCCGCGCACGGCAGCCGCCCCCAGAGCACCGACCGCGGGCCCGCCGCGAGGTACTCGACCCCATCGGGCACCGATTCACCGGGCTGGACCGCCCACTCCGCCTGCAGCATCCGCCGCCGCCTTCCCGCGCGGGTCCGCCCCGCGATCGCTTCGAGGCTAGCGGCGCCGTGTTTCGGCCCCGTGGCGCATCCATGGCAGGATCGGCGGCGCACCCCCTCCACCCCTCGCGACATGCCACTCGAGTACGCGACACGCGGGCGGAGGCGTACCGAAGTGGCATCTCGCCCCCCTCCGACGACAGGACTCCCGTGTTCCGACGCCTGCGCACGCGCCCCGACAACGTCCACCTCGGGCTCATGCTCGCCCTGACCTTCTCGACCGGCATCATCGACGCCGTCGGCTATCTCGGGCTCGACCGCGTCTTCACGGGCAACATGACCGGCAACGTCGTCATCCTCGGCATGGCCCTTGCCGGAGCGGACGACCTCCCCGTCGTCGGCCCGATCATCGCGCTCGCCGGCTTCATGCTCGGCGCCGCGATCGGCGGCCGCGTCCTGCGCCCGGTGAAGGCCGGCTGGACCACCCGCTCCACCTGGCTCTTCACCGTCGTCGGCATCGTGATGGCCGTCCTGGCGATCGTCCTCGGAGTCGTCCCCGAGCACCCGGAGCCCCTCGCCCTCACGGTGACCGGCGTCCTCGGGCTCGCCATGGGACTCCAGGCCGCGACCGCCCGCCACATCGCCGTGAAGGACGTCACCACCGTCGTCGTCACCTCGACCATCACCGGCCTCGCCGCCGACTCCCGCCTCGGCGGCGGCAAGGGCCAGCCCTGGTTCCGCCGCCTCACCGCGGTCGTGCTCATCGGAGCCGGCGCGGGCGTCGGCGCCCTCGCGCTGAACGTCGGCCTCTGGCTCGGCCTCGCGATCGCCGCCGCGATCACCCTGATCGCCTCCATCTTCGGCCACCTCGTGGCCCACGCGAAGCACGCGCCCGTCGCCGAGAAGGCCACCGCCTGACTCTCCCGCCGCAGTCCGGCCCTCCCGAGGGAACCAGTTCGTGCCGAGACACCGCGCACACGACGGCGTCTCGGTGAGAACCGGTTCCCACGCGGAAGAGGTCAGTGCATCAGCTGCTGGCAGTGCGGGCAGAGGTGCGACGACCGGTTCATGAACGGCACCCGTACGATCGTCTCTCCGCAGCGCGGGCACGGCTTCCCCGTCTGCCCGTAGGCGTTCAGCGAATGCGAGAAGTAGCCCGAAGCCCCGTTCACATTCACGTACTGCGCGTCGAAGCTCGTGCCGCCCTCGGCCAGCGCACGCTCGAGCACCGAGCGCACCTCGGCGAACAGGCGGCGGATCCGCGCCTCGCCGAGCGACGAGCTCGGTCGCTCAGGATGCAGTTCGGCGGCCCACAGCGACTCGTCGGCGTAGATGTTGCCGACGCCGCTGACGAGGGTCTGGTCGAGCAGCGCGCGCTTGATGCCGCTGTTCCGCCTCCCCAGCACCGCGACCACGGCCGCGAGGTCGAAGAACGGGTCGAGCGGATCGCGGGCGATGTGCGCGACCTGCGACGGCACCGCCCGCAGCCAGTCGCCGGCGGAGGCGTCGTCCCCCGCGAATCCACCGGGCGCACCGTCGCTCGTGGGCACGAGCGCATCGATGGCCATGGAACCGAAGATCCGCTGATCGACGAAGTGCAGGGCGAGCTCGCCGTGATCGGGGTTCTCGATCGCGATCCGGATGCGGGTCAGCCGGGCCAGCGGTGCATCGGCGGTCCGCAGCAGCACCTGGCCGCTCATCCCGAGGTGCACGAGCAGCGCCTCGTCGCGCCCCGCGGGCAGCCACAGGAACTTGCCCCGCCGCACGGCACCCTGCAGCCGACGGCCGACCAGGAGCCGCTCGAACGGGTGCGCGTGCACGTGGCGCTTCAGCGAGCGCTCGTCGACGATCTCGACCCCGGTCACGAGCGAGCCCGTGACCGCCGGGGCGAGACCCGCGCGCACCACCTCGACCTCGGGCAGCTCGGGCACGGTCAGTCCTCGACGGAGGCGCGCACGGGCTCGCCGGGCGCGGTCTCGGCCAGGCGCGTCCAGGCATCGAGAGCAGCGGCCATCTCGGCCGCCTTCTTGCTGGTGCCCTCACCGCGGGCCGTGACGAGTCCGCCGACGATGACGGTGGCGACGAACACCTTGTTGTGATCGGGCCCTGTGGCCGCGATCTCGTAGCGGGGGGCCGGCGCACCGCGCTCGGCCGCCGCCTCCTGCAGGCTCGTCTTGGGGTCCATCGAGACGCCGAAGCGCAGCGGATCGGCGCGCAGCGGCGCGATCAGGCGCAGCACGAGGTCGCGGGCGGCGTCGGGTCCGGTGCCGAGGTAGACGGCCCCGATGATCGCCTCGACGGTGTCGGCGAGGATGGACGCCTTGTCGCGCCCGCCCGTCAGCTCTTCACCGCGGCCGAGACGGAGGTGCTCGCCGAGCCCGATACCGCGGGCGATCTCGGCGAGAGCCACGGTCGAGACGAGGCTCGCGCGCCGCTTCGCCAGATCGCCCTCGGAGAGCGTCGGGTACTCGGTGTAGAGCATCACCGTGACGGCCTGCCCGAGGATCGAGTCGCCGAGGAACTCGAGGCGCTCGTTGTGCGGGAGTCCGCCGTGCTCGAATGCGAACGACCGGTGCGTCAGGGCGAGCTCGAAGAGCTCACCGTCGAGGCTCACGCCGAGCGTGGCCTCCAGACGCGACCGGTCGTCGCTGGGGAGTGTTGCGGGGGTCTGGTTCACCATGGACCGCGCGGCACGCACCGACGAGCGGTGCGAGGCCGAATCAGACGTCGGCGACCTTGCGGCCCTTGTACTCGAGGAACAGCGCGGTGCCCGCGGCGTCCTCGACGACCTTGGCGCGGTGGGGGAGGCTGTAGACGACCTTGCCGTTGGGCTCGATGGTCTTGACGAGCGCGGGGGCCGTGGCCTTCCACTGCGAGCGGCGCATGTGGGTGTTCGCGCGGGACTTCTTCCTCTTGGGAACAGCCATGATTCTCTCTTCTCTACCTCTGGTTGGATTCGGTGCGGGCACTCTCGCCCGCGCCGCTGTCTGTGGTGGACGCGCTGTCTGCGGAAGCTCCGGGCACTGCGGCCCCACCGGATCCCACGTCGCCCAGCCCGGCGAGCGCGGCCCACCGGGAGTCGCGCGGTGCCTCGGGCTCGGGCACGGAGGATTCGGCCAGCCGCTCCCCCGTGACGGGGTCGAGACCCGGACAATCCGGCCGGCAGACCGGCTGGAACGGCAGCGACAGAACCACCGCATCCCTGACCAGAGGTTCAAGATCCACGTGGTCGTCGTGAACCTCATAGTCGAAAGCTTCGTCAGAAGAGTACGCGAAAAGTTCCTGGAACTCGACATCGACAGGCAGGGAGATGTCGGTCAGGCACCGGCTGCACTCGCCGACGGCCTCGGCCGAGACCTGGACGGAGGCGAGGATGCCCTCGTGGACCGACTCCAGGCGGACGTCGAGATCGAGCGCCGCGCCCTTGCGCAGGGCGACGATCCCCTCGCCGAACTGCTCCGGCGCATCGAGGTCGAGACGGTGCTCGCGCATCTCGCCCGGGCGCCCGTGGATGTCGCGCACGTTCAGGGTGAACGGCGTCTTCTTGAAAGTAGTCACAAGGATCCAGCCTACTCCCCCGGGCCGCCCGGCGGTCGGACCACGACCGATCCGCTCGCCCGCCCGCCACGACTCACCAGAAGCTGCGGCAGTCGAACGCGACTACCGCAGCTTCTGAGGACTCAGAGGGGCCTGACCCGGGATCCGTGCCGTGGAGGCGTCAGGCGCCGCCCTCCTCCAGGGTCACCTCGATCGGCTCGTAGTCGGCGCCGCTGGTGTCGACGTCCTCCTCGGCGAGCTCCGCGAGCGCCTTCTCGACGTACTCGTTCGAGTAGGCGGTGGCCGGCGGGTCCTCGCTGATGATCGTCGCGCCGGTCTCGTTCATGGTCTCCTTGGCGATGTCGACCGTCTGCTGCCAGGCGGCCTCGTCGATCATGCCGACGCCGTTCGTCGAGGGCCAGATCAGCTTGTTGACCTCGTTGGTCATCCAGAGCTGGTGGCTGGTGCCGAGCGTCGAGCCGGCCGCGGTCACGATGTCGGCCGCCTCCTCCGGGTTGTCCTTCGCGTAGATCCAGCCCTTGATGGACGCCTTGATGAAGGCCACGGTCTGGTCGGCGTACGCCTCGTCGCTCTCGAGCTTGTCGGCATCGGCCCAGATCGCGTCCTGGAGCATCGCGGTTCCCACGTCGTTCCAGTTGATGACGTTCAGGTCGTCGGGCTGGTACAGCTCCCCCGTGTCCGGGTTCACCGTCTCGAGCACCTGCGCGTACTCGTTGTAGGTCATCGCCTGCGCCGCGTCGATGTCGCCGGCGAGGAAGCCGTTCATGTCGAAGAGCTGGGTGACGAGCGAGATGTCGTCGAGTGCGACTCCGTCCTTCTGCATGCCGGCGAAGAGCTCCCACTCGTTGCCGTAGCCCCAGCTGCCCACGGACTTGCCCGCCAGATCGGCGGGCGAGGTGATGCCCTTGTCCTTGAACGAGATCTGCGTGGTGGCGCTGCGCTCGAAGATCTGGGCGACGTCGGTGATGTTCGCGCCCTGCTCGATCGAGCCGAGCACCTTGGGCACCCACGAGATCGCGTAGTCGGCGTCTCCGGAGGCGAGGACGTCCTGCGGCACGATGTCGCCGCCTCCCTCGGCGATGGTCACGTCGAGGCCCTCGTCCTCGTAGTAGCCCTGGTCGACGGCGGCGTAGTAGCCGGCGAACTGCGCCTGGGCGACCCACTGCAGCTGCAGGGTCACCGGGGTGAGGTCGCCCGACGAGCCGGAGCCCTCGGAGTCGCCGGATGCGCTGCATCCGGTGAGCGCGAGGCCGACGACGGCGAAGCCCGCCGTCGTGGTCATCGCGATGCGTGTGCGTCTGTTCACTGTTCCTCCTGGTGCGGTGTGGTGCAGGACGTGCCCGGGGGCGGGCGGTGCTGTGGAGCGGTGGTGCAGTGGTGCAGGCGGAGAAGAATGGGGCGCGGCCGACGGGTCAGCGCGCACGGCTGCGTCGCAGCGCGAGGGCCTCGAGACCGGCGGTGACGCAGTAGAACAGGAGGCCGACGAGCACGGCACCGAGCACGTAGGCGTAGGCGAGCGCGTAGTCGCTGGCCGAGGCCGCCGTGGTGATCGACTTGCCCAGGCCACCGACCGGTCCGCCGAAGTACTCGGCGACGAGGGCCGAGATCACGGCGAGGGAGGAGGCGATGCGGAGCCCTGTGAAGAAGAACGGCACCGCGCCGGGCAGGGTGATCGTGCGCGCGGTCTGCCACGGCGAGGCCGCATAGGCGCGCATCAGATCGCGGTGCACCGGGAGTGCCTGCCGCAGCCCGCGCAGCGTGTTGATGTAGACCGGCACGAAGACCGCGAGGGCGGCGACCAGCTGCCGGGCCGTCTCGACGTTCGCGCCGAACATCGTGTAGAGCACCGGAGCGAGCGCCACGATCGGCACGACGGCCGCGGCCGCCACGATCGGAGCCACCAGTCCGTCGAACACCCGGGCGAGCGCGGACGCCCCCGCGACGAGGACCGCGATCAGTGCGCCTGCGATGAGTCCGACGAGGGCGTTCCGCCCGGTCACGAGGCTCCCCGAGACGACGGAGGTGAGGTTCGACCCGAACTCGGTCCCGATCGCGACCGGCGACGGCAGCACGAACGGCTTCACATCGAGCGCGGTCACACCGATCTGCCAGAGCAGCACCGCCGCGATCCCGAGCAGGAGCGGCGCCAGGATCGTCCGCGCGAGCGCCGGCGTGCTCACCGGTTCTCCACCCCGCGCGGCACGGCGGCCGCGTCCCCGTGCAGCAGCTCGCGCACGGCTCCGACGTCGCGGAAGAACGCGGTGTCCTCGCGGACCCCGGCGTCGCGCTCGGAGGAGTCGGGCAGGGCGATGTCGAGCACGTCCCTGATCCGGCCCGGCCGCGGCGACATCACGACGACGCGGTCCGAGAGGAACACCGCCTCCGGGATCGAGTGCGTCACGAAGACGACGGCGGCACCCGTCTCCTGGCGGATCCTCAGCAGCTCGGTCTGCATCCGCTCGCGCGTCATCTCGTCCAGAGCGCCGAACGGCTCGTCCATCAGCAGGAGGCGCGGGCTCTCGGCGAGCGCCCGCGCGATGGCGACCCGCTGCTGCATCCCACCCGAGAGCTGGTCGGGGTACGAGTCGGCGAAGTCGCCGAGCCCGACCAGCGCGAGCAGCTCGTCGACGCGGGAGCGGCGGGCCGCGGTGGCGACTCCGTGCAGCTCGAGCGGCAGCGCGATGTTGGCCCGGATCGTGCGCCAGGGCAGCAGACCCGCCTGCTGGAACGCGATGCCGTACTCCTGGTCGAGGCGCGCGCGGCGGGCGGTCTTGCCGAACACGGTGATCGACCCCGAGCTGGGCTCGTCGAGGTCGGCGATCAGGCGCAGGAGGGTCGACTTGCCGCAGCCGGACGGCCCGATCAGCGAGACGAACTCGCCGGGTGCGATCTCGAGCGACACGTCCTGCAGGGCGGTGACGCTCGCCGCCTTCTTCGCGGTGAACGTCTTGGTGACGGCGTCGACGACGACCGCCGCCTCCGTGATGGTGGCGGATGCTGTGCTGCTCGTACGGGCTGCCGCGCTCATGCGGGCTGCTCCCCTCGACGGAACGGACGGAGGACAGTGCCGATCAGGGCGACCGCCCCGGCGGCTGCGAGGCCCACCAGGACAGCGCCGAGGATCGGGGCCCAGGGCTTGGCGGGGTCGCCGCCTGCGGCCGAGGCGAACTCGATGATCATGCGGCCGATGCCGCCGCGCAGGCCGATCGAGACCTCGGCGACGACGGTGCCGACGACCGCGCTCACCGCGCCGAGGCGCAGGGCCGGGATCAGGTACGGCACGCTCGCCGGCAGACGGAGGCGCACCAGGGTCTTCCACCAGCCGACCCCGTAGACGCGCATCAGCTCGATCTGACTCGCGGAGGGCGACCCGAGGCCGCGCAGCGCGCCGATCGAGACGGGGAAGAACGCGAGGTAGGAGGCGATCAGCGCCACCGACATCCAGTTCTCCCAGCTGAAGGCGCCGAGCTCCAGCTGCGAGCCCCAGCGGCGCACCAGCGGCGCGATCGCGATCAGCGGGACCGTCTGGCTCAGCACGATCCACGGCAGGACCGCCGACTCCGCCGTCCGGAACCGCTGCATGAGCAGCGCCAGCAGGAGCCCCACGATCACGCCGACGACCCAGCCGACGGCCGCGACGCCCAGCGAGAACGCACTCGCCTGCAGCACCGCGAACCACAGCGCCGGAGCGTTCCGCGCACCGGTCACCGGCTCGACGAGCCGCCCCGCGATCTCCCACAGGTGCGGCATCGCGATGGCGCTCGTGCGCGGCAGCACCGTGACACCGCCGATGACCACGCCGGCCTCGGGGCCGAGCGCCTTGTACGCCTCCCAGAGCACAGCGAGAAGGAGGAGGCCGGCCGCGCCGAGGAGCAGGCTGCGCGTCGCGACCCGCGAGGTCATGCCTTCGCCACGATGTGCTGGCTCAGCGCCGGGATGACGGTCTCCCCGTACACGCGGAGCGTCTCCTCCTTGTTGTCGTGCTGGAGGTAGCCGGCGAACTGCGTGACGCCGATCTCGGCGAGCGCCTTCAGCTTCTCGATGTGCTCGTCCGCGGTCCCGAGCACGCAGAACCGCTCGACGATCTCGTCGGGCACGAAGGAGGTGTGCGTATTGCCCGCGCGGCCGTGCTCGTTGTAGTCGTAGCCCTCGCGCCCGGCGATGTAGTCGGTCAGCGCCTGCGGCACCGCTCCGGAGGTGCCGTAGCGGCCCACGATGTCGGCGACGTGGTTGCCCACCATGCCGCCGAACCAGCGGCACTGATCGATCATGTGCTCGCGGTCGGTGCCGATGTACATCGGTGCGGCCACGCAGAACTGCAGCGACTCAGGGTCGCGGCCGACGTTCGCCGCCGCCTGCTTGACCGTGTCGATCATCCAGCGCGCGATGTCGAGATCGGCCAGCTGCAGGATGAAGCCGTCGCCGACCTCGCCCGCGAGCGTGAGCGCGAGCGGACCGTACGCCGCCACCCACATCTCGAGCGAGGAGCCGCGGCTCCACGGGAACTGCAGCGTCGAGCCGTTGTACTCGACCGAGCGGCTGTTGGCGAGCTCGCGGATGACGTGGATCGACTCCCGCAGCGTCTTGAGCGTCGTCGGGGCGCCGCCGGTCACGCGCACGGCGGAGTCCCCGCGCCCGATGCCGCAGACGGTGCGGTTGCCGTACATCTCGTTGAGCGTCGCGTGCAGCGAGGCGATGACGGTCCAGTCGCGCGTCGCCGGATTGGTCACCATCGGCCCGACGGTGATCCGGTGGGTCTTCTCGAGGATCTGCGAGTAGATGACGTACGGCTCCTGCCACAGCAGGTGCGAGTCGAACGTCCACGCGTAGTCGAAGCCGTAGGTCTCGGCGAGGACGGCGAGGGCGACGGTGCGCGACGCGGGCGGGTTGGTCTGGAGGACGACTCCGAAGTCCATGGGGTTCCTTTGCTGCAGTGGGACGAGGGGGTCTAGATCAGATATTGCGAGAGGCCCCGCTTGATGTACTTCCCGTCGCCCTTCGCTCCGACGTAGTCGCCGTCGTCGACGACGACCTTGCCGCGCGAGATGACGGTGTCGACGTGCCCGTCGATCTCGTAGCCCTCCCACGCCGAGTAGTCCATGTTCATATGGTGCGAGCGGCCCTCGCCGATGCCGATCGAGGTGTGCCCGTTCGGGTCGTAGACCACCACGTCGCCGTCCGCCCCGGGCTGGATCACGCCCTTCTTCCCGTACATCCCGAACATCCGCGCCGGAGTCGTCGACGTCAGCTCCACCCAGCGCGGCAGCGAGATCTGCCCCGAGACGACGCCCTGGTACATCAGGTCCATCCGGTGCTCCACCGAGCCGATCCCGTTCGGGATCTTCGAGAAGTCGCCGAGGCCCATGTCCTTCTGGCCCTTCATGCAGAAGGGGCAGTGATCGGTCGAGACCATCTGGATGTCGTTCGTCCGCAGCGATTGCCACATGTGGTGCTGGTGCCCCTCCGCCTTCGAGCGCAGCGGAGTGGAGCACACCCACTTCGCACCCTCGAAGTCGCCCCACTCCTCGCTCGATGCGCCGAGCTGCTCCTCGAGCGAGAGGTAGAGGTACTGCGGGCACGTCTCACCGAACACGTTCATCCCGCGGTCGCGCGCCGCCGCGATCTGCTCGACCGCCTGCTTCGCCGACACGTGCACCACGTAGAGCGGAGCGCCCGTGAGGTCGGCGATCATGATCGCGCGGTGGGTCGCCTCCTCCTCGGCCTGCCACGGCCGGGTGAGCCCGTGGAAGTACGGAGACGTCCTGCCAGCGGCGACCGACTGCTTCACGAGCTCGTCGATGATCGCGCCGTTCTCGGCGTGCATCATCATCATCGCGCCGTTCTCGGCGCCCTTCTGGAACGCCCGCAGGATCTGCCCGTCGTCCGAGAGGAACACGCCCTTGTAGGCCATGAACAGCTTGAAGCTCGTCACGCCCTCCTCGATCAGCTCGTCCATCGCGACGAGCGACGAGTCCTGCACGTCCGAGAGGATCTGGTGGAACCCGTAGTCGATGGCGCAGTTGCCGGCGGCCTTCTCCTGCCAGGCGCCGTAGCGCTCGACGACGCTCTCACCCGGGTACTGCACGACGAAGTCGACGATCGACGTCGTCCCGCCCCAGGCCGCGGCGCGCGTGCCGGTCTCGAAGGTGTCGGAGGCGTTCGTGCCGCCGAACGGCATCTCCATGTGCGTGTGCGCGTCGATCCCGCCGGGGATGACGTACTTGCCGCTCGCGTCGATCACACGGTCGACGTTCGAGGCCAGGTCGAAGCCGAGCAGGGTCGAGCCGGGCGCGAGCACCGCGGCGATGCTCTCCCCGTCGATCAGGACGTCGGCGGCGGCGGTACCGGTCGCGTTGACGACCGTGCCGTTCGTGATGAGGGTCTTCATCGATGCTCCTCGGTTCTCGCAGGCTCGGGTCAGGGCTTCGGGATGCTCGTGTACGAGTCGGGACGGCGGTCGCGGTAGAACTGCCAGTCGTCGCGCATCTGCTGCACCATGTCGAGATCGAGGTCGCGGAGGAGGATCTCCTCGCTGTCGCCGGAACCCCGCTCCCCCACGAAGTTCCCGCGCGGGTCGATGACCTGGCTGGTCCCGTAGAAGTCGACGGCGAGCTCGCCGTACTCGTTGTCCTCGCGCCCGACGCGGTTGGGCTGCAGCACGAAGTAGCCGTTGGCGACGGCGGCGCAGGGTCCCTCCACCTCCCAGAGGCGGTTCGAGAGCCCGGGCTTGGTCGCGTTCGGATTGAACACCATGTGCGCACCGTTGAGTCCCAGCTCGCGCCAGCCCTCGGGGAAGTGCCGGTCGTAGCAGATGTACAGCCCGACCTTGCCGACGGCGGTGTCGAACACGGGGTAGCCGAGGTTGCCGGGCCGGAAGTAGAACTTCTCCCAGAAGCGGTCGAGGTGCGGGATGTGGTGCTTGCGGTACTTCCCGAGGATCGTCCCGTCGGCGTCCACCACGACGGCGGTGTTGTAGTAGACGCCGGTGATGTCCTCCTCGTAGATCGGGAGGATCGTGACGAGGTTCAGCTCCTTCGCCAGCGCCGCGAAGCGCTGCACGATCGGTCCGTCGGCCGGCTCCGCGTAGCGGTAGTACTTCTTGTCCTCGGTGATCCCGAAGTACGGGCCGTAGAACAGCTCCTGGAAGCAGATGATCTGCGCACCCTGGGCCGCCGCGTCGCGGGCGAACTGCTCGTGCTTGTCGAGCATCGACTCCTTGTCGCCGGTCCAAGTGGTCTGCGTGATTGCCGCGCGGACGATGGTCATCGGTACCTCCATGCCTTGGGCGACCCGGGGCGGGTCTCCGCGGTGGGTCTTGTGCGGATGCGGAGCCGAGGGGCCGTGGTCCCACTGTGGTCCGCCCTCCACCCGAAGGCAATCGCGAACCCCGTCCGACTCCGTGGACAGGGGACCATCGTCGTCCTCCGACGTTTCCCGGGTGTTTCCGGCGGAGATCCGCAGCATTAAGGCGTGGCAGCCGAAGAATCCGTCGCCGGGTGCCGCGCGCGGTACCGTGACCGGATGCGCATCACGATCCTGGCCGGCGGCGTCGGCGGCGCCCGTTTCACCTCTGCGGTGCGCGAGCACCTCCGCGACCTCGAGGCGGCGGGCGGCGAGGCCTCCGAGATCACGGTCGTCGCGAACACCGGCGACGACATGTGGCTGGCCGGCCTGAAGGTCTGCCCCGACCTCGACTCGCTCACCTACTCGCTCGGAGGCGTCAACGACACCGAGCGCGGCTGGGGTCGCGCGGGCGAGACCGAGCGCGTCTCGGCCGAGCTCGCGGCCTTCGGCGTCGGCTGGCCGTGGTTCACCCTCGGCGACCTCGACATCGGCACCCACCTGGCCCGCACCTCGATGCTGCGCGACGGCCTCACCCTCTCGGAGGCGACCGCCCGCATCACCGCGCGCTGGCCGCTCGGCGTCCGCCTCCTCCCGATGTCCGACGACGACGTCGAGACCCATGTCGAGGTCGACCTCCCCGGCGAGGGCGTCGGCGAGATCCACTTCGAGGAGTGGTGGGTGCGGCTGCGCGCCTCCGCTCCCGCCCGCCGCTTCGTCCAGACGAACGTCGCGGCGGCCCGCCCCGCCCCCGGCGTCCTCGACGCGATCGCCGACACCGACGCCGTCCTGATCGCCCCCTCGAACCCCGTCGTCTCGATCGGCACGATCCTCGGCATCCCCGGAATCGCCGATGCCGTCCGCCGCACCTCCGCCCCCGTCGTGGGCGTCTCCCCCATCATCGGCGGGCGCGTCGTCCGAGGCATGGCCGATGCCTGCCTGGCCGCGATCGGAGTCGACACCTCGGCCGAGGCGGTCGGCCGCCACTACGGATCCCGCTCCGCCGGCGGCCTGCTCGACGCCTGGCTCGTCGGCGAGGAGGACGCGGCCTCGGTCCCCGCCCTCTCCGCCACCGGCCTCCGCGTCCACTCCGTCCCCCTCTGGCTCCGCGACCGCCCCACCTCCGTCCGCCTCGCAGCCGACACCCTGGCGGCCGCCCGCGCCTGATCGGTGCGGCCGTCCGCCTCCGCTGGTCCTCTCGTGGGGATCGGGAGGGTGCTGTCGCCCTCTCGCGCCATCCCGCGCCCTTCGGGCGCCCGCCAGACCCGAGCCAGGCGCGAGAGGACGACAGCACCCTCCCTCCGCTCCGGCGGGGGATCAGCTCCAGCCCCCTCCGCACGAGAACCCCTCCTGAACCCGAGGAGCGGGTGGGGTGCCTCGTCGCGGCTCCTGGCTCGGGTCTGGCGGGAGCGCCGCAGGCGCTCGGGAGGGAGCCGTGACGAGGCACCCCACCCGATCCGCAGCCTTCTGCGACCTCGCACTCCGGTCGCGCGAAGCGCGCCGCCCCGCCCGCGAACCAGAGCTCCGACGAGCACCCGCATCGCGCGTCCGACCGGGCGATCCGTGTCACCCGGACGACGGGAAGCGGAGGGAACAGCGCGGGGTGGAGCGGCGCCTCCCGATCCCTTGTACGGTCAGGGTCGGACGGCCCCGGACCCGACCCGCCACCAGGAGGACTCCATGCAGCTCAGCACCGAGAAGATCGAGCCCGACATCGTCGTCGTGCGGCCCGTGGGCCGACTCGATCTCGCGAGCGTGCCGGAGTTCGAGGCCGTGGTCCTGCGGGCGATCACCGACGGCGATCTGCGCATCGTCATCGATCTCGCCGGAGTGGACTTCCTCGACTCCTCCGGGCTGGGAGCCCTGGTCTCGTGCCTGAAGGAGGCGCGCCGCGCGGGCGGCGACATCCGGCTGGCCTCCCCCGGTGAGCAGCCGACGATGGTGCTCAGGCTGTCGAACCTCGACCGTCTCCTCGCGACCGTCGAGAGCGTCGAGGACGCCTACCGTGTCTGATCGCACGCTGGTCATCCGGACACCACCGGACGACGGCGTGACGGCGGTGCACGAGGCTCTGAGTGAGATCTGGGCGGAGTCGCCCGGAGTCGGCTCGTGGGACCGCATGGCGTTCGAGACCGCGCTCGCCGAGCTGACCTCCAACGTCGTCCAGCACGCGCACTCGACCCGTCACACCCTGTGCGTCATCGAGATCCACGTCGACGAGCACGAGCTGCGGGCCGTCCTGAACGACTCCGCCCCCGCCGCCGACGTCGATGTGAGCGAGCCCCGCGACATGCCCGACGAGTGGGCGGTGGCGGGTCGAGGAATCCCGTTCATCCAGGCGCTCGTGACCCGGTTCGACTACACCCGCGTCGACGGGCAGAACATCTGGTCGATCGTCCGAGAGCGGCGGCAGTCGTGAGTGCGGAGAGCGAGCGGGTCCGGCTCGCCGCCGTCGCCTCGCTCGACTTCTCGGGGTCGGGGCCGCAGGAGCGCTTCGACCGGATCACCCGGGTGGCGCGTCAGCTGCTGAACGTGCCCTCGGCCGAGATCAACATCATCGAGGAGTCGACGCAGTTCACGAAGTCGCCGCAACGGCCCGCGCCGGCGAGCCGCATCGCGCGTGCCGACTCGATCTGCGACGTGACGGTCCAGCAGCCCGACCTCCTCGTGATCGAGGACGCGTCCGCCGACGCCCGTTTCGCCGACCGCGGATCGGTCACCGGTGAGACCCACCTGCGGTTCTACGCCGGGCGCCCGCTGACGGTCGGCGACGGCGTCCGGGTCGGCACGATCTGCGTCTTCGACCGCGTCGCACGCGATTTCTCGGTGGAGGAGCGCCAGGTCCTCGAGGAGCTCGGTCGCTGGGCCGAGCGCGAGCTGCGCGAGATCGCCTCGTCGAGTCGTGCCGCCGAGCTGCAGCGGCGCCTGCGCCCGGCCGCGCTGCTCGTCGGCGGCTGGAGTGTCGCGGGATCCACCCTGCCCGCGTACGACGTCGCCGGCGACTACGCCTCCTGGCGGTCCGCCGACGGCCGCATCTCGATCGAGGTGGTCGACGTGATGGGCAAGGGCATCGGCGCTGCGATCATCGCCTCGGCCATCCGGTCGGCGTTCCAGGCGAGGCCGGAGGCGTCGCCCGCGACCGCCGTCGAGGCCGTCAACGCCCAGCTGCTCGAGGACCTCACCGCGACCGCGACCTTCGCGACCGCGTTCATCGGGAGGATCGACCTCGATGCCGGCGCGGTCTCGTTCGTCGATGCCGGGCACGGCCTGTCCGTGATCGTCCGCGCCGACGGCACGGTCGAGCGCCTCAGCACCACAGGGCTCCCGCTGGGCATCGACCAGGGCGTGCAGTGGGAGGAGCACGAGCGGATCCTCAGCCCCGGCGACGCCCTGTTCTCGTGCAGCGACGGCGTGCTCGACCTCTACGACGGCACGCTCACCGCCCTCGATCACCTCGCCGAGCTGGTCCGCAGCCTGAGTGACGACGAGCTCTTCGACCACCTCGCGGCGCTCGCTGCCAGCACCGGCGCTCAGGACGATGTGACAGCGTTGGTGGTGCGGCGCCGCTGACGGCGGCGCCTCCCCATCTGCACATGAACGGAAGGACCATCGTCATGCCCGGAGCCCTCGTCCTCGCCGGAGGCGGCCTCGCCGGAATCGCGTGGGAGCTCGGTGTCGTCCGCGGCATCGCCGACGCGTCGCCCGAGGCCGCCCGCCTCCTCCTCGACCCCTCGACGACCTTCATCGGCACCTCGGCGGGCTCGGCGGTCGCCGCTCAGCTGAGCACGTCGGTCGGCCTCGACGAGTCCTACGCCGCGCAGCTGCGCGAGGAGTCGGCCGAGATCGGGGCCGACATCGACGCCGTGGCGCTGCAGGCGCTCTTCACCTCCGCGATCGAGGGTGCGACGTCTCCCGAGGATGCGCGGCGTCGCATCGGCGTGCTCGCGCTCGAGACCGCGACCCTGCCCGAGGAGTCGCGCCGGGCCGTCATCGCCGCTCGTGTCGCCGATGCCGACTGGCCCGAGCGGCGCCTCCTGATCACGGCCGTCGACACGGCGACCGGTGCGCTCGAGGTCTTCGACCGATCGAGTGGAGTCGAGCTCGTCGACGCCATCTCGGCCAGCTGCGCCGTGCCCGGCGTCTGGCCGCCCGTGACGATCGCGGGCGTGCGCTACATGGACGGCGGCGTCCGCTCGGGGAGCAACGCCGATCTCGCCGCGGGCGCCGAGTGGGTCGTCGTCGTCACCCCGCTCCCGGGAGTCGGCGATCCCGGCGTCGGCACCCTGCCGACCGCGGAGCTGCAGGCTCTCGAGGGCTCGCGCGTCGAGGTCGTGTACGCCGATCAGCCGTCGGTCGCTGCCTTCGGCCCGAATTCGCTCGACCCGACGGTGCGCGGCGCCTCGGCCGAGGCCGGCCGTGCCCAGGGAGCGCGGATCGCGTCCCGGATCGCGGCGCTGGTCGGTGCGGAGTCCGCTCAGCGGCGCACGGCGTAGCGGAGGTAGACGGTTCCGTCGGCGAACCGGCGCTCCTCGAGCAGGTCGAGCGTGAGCCTCAGGCCGGCCGGCAGGAACGGGGTGCCGCCGCCGACGGTGACCGGGACGACGAACCAGCGCACTTCGTCGACGATCCCCGCCCGGAGTGCGGTCGCGGCGAGCCTCGGCCCGCCGATCGAGGTGTCGTGCTCGCTCGCCCTGGCACGCTCGGCGACGGCGGCGGGATCGAAGGTGCGCTCGAGGGTCGTCCTGCGGGTGCGGACCGCGGGCAGCGTGCCGGAGTAGACGATCTTGTCCGACTCCTGCCACAGCCGCTGGAAGTCGCCGATGAAGGCGAACTCCTTCGCCAGCTCGAATCCGGTGTCCCAGGCCTGCATGGTCTCGTACATCCTGCGGCCGTAGAGCATCGTCCTGACCGAGCCTTCGGTCTCGTTGATGAAGCGGTGCACCGCCGGGCGCGGCTCGGCCCACCCGAATCCGCCCGACTCGTCGGCGGTGTATCCGTCGAGCGATGCGATAGCGCTGTAGACGAGCGCGCCCACGTCGGCCTCCTCCGCGGGAGGCTTCGGGTTCCGCCCACGCCGTGACGGTAGTACTGAGAGCGCTCTCCGACAAGCACCTTCCGGGGGGTCGGCGGACATCGGCGGAAGCCCCTGCCCCCGTGCCCGCGGATCCGGGACGGCGGGCGCCTCACCGGCGCTGAATGACGCGTCCGGGCAGGCACTTCCTCACGACCTGCGGCCCGCGGGAGCCCTGCTCCGCTGGCCCCCGCGACCGCGTACGGTGGTGGAGTCGCAGAGCGCGGCCGTGGAGGGTTCCGGATGAAGATCAGTCAGCTGCGTCATTTCGTGGTGGTCGCCGAGGAGCTCCACTTCGTGCGCGCCGCCGAGAAGCTCGGCATCTCGCGGCAGAAGCTCGACTCCTCCGTCGAGGCGGTGGAGCTCGACGACGGACGCGTCCTGTTCGAGCCGGGAGCCGCCGCCACCACCCTCACCGCGGCAGGCCGTCAGCGCCTCGCGTCCGCCCGCGAGGAGCTCGCCGCCCTCGGCGAGGAAGAGACCGCGCCTGCGAAGTCCGGAGGCAAGGCGAAGGCCTCCAAGGGCACCGGCCGCGCCCCGATCGTCAAGGGCCAGCCCAAGCCCTACAAGCGCCGACAGTCCCGCTGACCCGTCGGAGATGCTGACCCGTCGGAGATGCTGATCCGTCGGCGATGCTGACCCGCCGGCGATGTGGGCCCTACCGGGCTCGAACCGATGACATCCACGGTGTAAACGTGGCGCTCTACCAACTGAGCTAAAGGCCCCCGTCGCGGCCGAGCCGCGAACGATCGCCTCGATCCTACGACACGGCTGAGCGCCTCCGATCCGGGGCGGAGCCGGTCCGGACGAGGTCGCCGCCCAGGTCGATGCGGCTTCAGCATCGTGGCCGCCCGACGCCGCTACCCTCGGCACATGTCCGACAGCAGTGGCGACGGCACGCGGTCCCGACGCCGAGCCGAGAGCCGGTGGCCCGCCTCCGCTGCGATCGTGATCGCCGTCGCCCTGAACGTCGTCGGTCACAATGACGGCACGTCGATCGTCAGGCTCGTCGCCGCGGGGATCACGCTCGCACTGCTGGTGCCGCTGTTCGTGGTGAATCCGCACCGGCTCGACTCCGAGACTCGCTGGTCCCGGGGCGTCTCGATCACGCTGGCGGTCGTGCTGACGGTGGCGAACCAGGTCAACGTCGTCGTGGTGATCGGCGATCTGGTCGATGGATCCGCCGACGGGCCGCTCCTGCTGCTCACTGCACTGCAGGTCTGGGTGACGAACGTCGTCGCCTATGCGCTGCTCTACTGGGAGATCGACCGGGGCGGGCCGGTCGCGCGCGGGACCCTCGCTCGCGCCGAGCTGCCGCAGGCCGACTTCGCGTTCCCGCAGGACACCTACCGCGACACGGTCGGAGAGGTGGCGGTCTCCTCCTCCGAGCGCGCCGACTGGCGGCCGGGCTTCGTCGACTACCTCTACGTCTCGACGACGAACACGATGGCGTTCAGCCCGACCGACACGATGCCGCTGTCGAGCCGCGTGAAGCTGCTGATGTCGCTCGAGGGCTTCACGGGCTTCGTCCTGCTCGCCCTGGTCATCTCGCGCGCGGTCAACATCCTGAACTGACGGGCTGACGGAGCCCGCAGCCGTCAGACGGCGGAGAGGTGGGCCAGCACCTCGGCGTGGCGTCCCTCCGCCTCCGCGAAGCGCAGGAACCGCACCCGATCGACCAGCACCTCCTCGGCGTCCGGCTGCTCGGCGAGGATGCGCATCGTCTCGTCGAGGAACTCCTCGAGCGGCATCGCCGACTCGTCGTCCTGCTGGCCCAGGAGCGTCGTGCGCACGGCAGGAGGAACCAGCTCGAGGACCTGGACGCCCGAGGAGGCGAGCTGCACCCGGAGGCTCTGCGTGAACGAGTGGACCGCCGCCTTCGTGGCGTTGTACGTGGGTGTCATCGGCAGCGGTACGAAGGCGAGTCCCGACGAGACCGTCATCACCGCGCCGTCGCTCCGCTCGCTGATCAACGGCAGGAAGGCGGCGATGGTCCGGATCGTGCCCAGCAGATTCGTCTCGACGATCGACTCGGCCGTGACGACGTGCGCCGGGTCGAGCAGGTCCTCGGGCTGCATGATCCCCGCCATCGTGACGACGGCGTTCAGCTCGGGGTGCCGCGCCGCGACGGTCTCGGCGGCGGTCGAGATCGACTCCGGGTCGGCCACATCGATCAGCACCGAGGACGAACCGGGATGCGCGGCCGTGAATCCGTCCAGCAGTTCCTGGCGCCGACCGCCGACGATGACGGTGCTCCCGGCTGCGGCGAAGCGCTCGGCGAGACCGAGCCCGATGCCCGAGGTGGCTCCCGTGATCAGGATGGTGCTGCCCGTGATGTCCATGTCGTTCCTCTCGATGCGGAGTCCGGACCACTGCCCGGTGACGTCCACCTTCGTCGCGCTCTCCGGCGGCGTGAAGGGAGCCCTCATCCGGGGACCGCCGGTCCCTGGCTGAGCACTCGCCCGCGCGGGAGGATGGGGCCATGGACAGGTCAGGTCTCGCCGAGTTCCTCCGCGGTCGCCGTGAGAGGCTCAGCCCCTCCGACGTCGGGCTGCCGAGCGGACCGCGACGCCGGACCCCCGGGCTCCGACGCGAGGAGATCGCCCAGGTCGTCGGCATGTCCGTCGACTACTGGTCGCGACTGGAGCAGCGCCGAGCGCCGCAGCCCTCCGATCAGATGCTCGCTGCCGTCGCGCGCGGCCTCCGCCTGTCCGTCGACGAACGCGACCACCTCTTCCGCCTCGCCGGCCGGGAAGCGCCGCGACGGATGCGCCGGGACGAGCACATCGCCCCGGGGCTCCTGAGAGTCCTCGATCGGCTCGAGGACACGCCCGCTCTCATCCTCTCGGACCTCGGGGAGACGCTCGCCCAGAACGCCCTCGCGACGACGATCTTCGGCGCGGAGCGGTTCTCCGGCCTCTCGCGGAGCGGCGTCTACCGCTGGTTCGCGGACCCCGAGGAGGCGCGGCGGCACTATCCCGTCCGCGAGCAGGCCCGGCAGGGGCGGCTCCAGACGGCTCAGCTCCGGGTGGCCGCGTCCTCGCCCGACCCCGATCCGATGGCCGCCGACATCATCGCCGAGCTCCTCCCGATGAGCTCGGAGTTCCGCGAGCTCTGGGCGCTCCAGGAGGTGACCGCTCGGTTCGACGACCGCAAGACGCTGCTGCACCCGGAGGTCGGGGAGATCGAGGTCGACTGTCAGGCCCTCTTCACCGAGAACCAGGCCCAGGTCCTGCTGGTGCTCACCCCGCGGCCGGGTTCGCCGGCGGACGAGGCGATGCGACTGCTCGCCGTCGTCGGCGAGCAGCGGTTCACCCCCGCGGAGTGACGGGACGAGGCGTCAGGCGTGCGCCGGCGCCAGTGCGTCGATGGCGGCGCGGTACGCGTCGATCGAGCGCGCCTCGCCCGGAGCGGTGATGAAGGTGTCGCGGATCACGCCCGACTTGTCGATGAGGAAGGTCGCGCGAGTCGCGTAGCCCTTGCCCTCGAGGAACACGCCGTACTGCTTGGCGACGTCGCCGTGCGGCCAGAAGTCGGACAGCAGGGTGAAGTCGTAGCCCTGCTTCTCGCCCCAGGCGCGGAGCGTGTGCTTGGAGTCGACCGAGATGCCGATCAGCTCGACCTCGGCGTGCTCGAACAGCGCCAGGTTCTCGCGCAGGGCGCAGAACTCACCGGTGCAGGTGCCCGAGAAGGCGAGCGGGAAGAAGACGAGAGCGACGTTGCGCCGCCCGTGGAAGTCGCCGAGCTGGATGCGCTCGCCGTACTGGTTCGCGAGTTCGAAGTCGGGAGCCAGCGTGAGCTTCTCGAGAGCCATCGGTCCGATGTCCTTCCGTGCGCACGAGATTCGCGCGAGCACGAGGGGCAATGCTAGACCCGCTCGAGGCCGATACCTAAGGAGGAGGGGGATTCGGCCGCTCCGCGCGCTCGCACTGGTGCAATCCCACAGACACCTGAGCGGTTCCGTCGTGGATCGTCACAGATGCCCGGAATCGCTAGGCTGATCCAGGTGCTCGCGCGGGACCCGTCATCCGGGTCGAGAACGCGCGGATCTGCACCGCTTCATGAGAGTGATGTCTCGGGCACGATCTGCCCCCAGAGAGAGGTCGAGGGTGACTGTTAACGATCAGGACCCGTATTCCGTCGGTCACGTGGACTCGGACCCCGAGGAAACGTCGGAGTGGAACGAGTCGCTCGATGCGCTCGTCGAGGAGCGGGGGGCCGGTCGCGGACGTGACGTCATGCTCAGCCTCCTCAAGCGCTCCAAGGAGCTGCACCTCGGTGTGCCGATGGTTCCGACCACGGACTACATCAACACGATCGCGGCCGAGAACGAGCCCGAGTTCCCGGGCGACGAGGACGTCGAGCGCCGCTACCGCGCCTGGATCCGCTGGAACGCGGCCATCCTCGTGCACCGCGCGCAGCGCCCCGGCATCGGAGTGGGCGGCCACATCTCGACGTACGCGTCCAGCGCGTCGCTCTACGAGGTCGGCTTCAACCACTTCTTCCGCGGCCAGGACCACCCGGGCGGCGGCGACCAGATCTTCATCCAGGGTCACGCCTCCCCCGGCCCGTACGCACGCGCCTTCCTCGAGGGACGTCTGAGCGAGCACCAGCTCGACGGCTTCCGCCAGGAGAAGTCGCACCAGGGCGGTGGGCTCTCGAGCTATCCGCACCCGCGCCTCATGCCGGAGTTCTGGCAGTTCCCGACCGTGTCGATGGGCCTCGGTCCGATCAACGCGATCTACCAGGCGCAGGCGAACAAGTACCTCACCAACCGTGGCATCAAGGACGCCTCCGACCAGCAGGTCTGGGCGTTCCTCGGTGACGGCGAGATGGACGAGGTCGAGTCGCGCGGTCAGCTGCAGGTCGCGGCCAACGACGGGCTCGACAACCTCAACTTCATCGTCAACTGCAACCTGCAGCGCCTGGACGGGCCCGTCCGCGGCAACGGCAAGATCGTGCAGGAGCTCGAGTCGTACTTCCGCGGTGCCGGCTGGAACGTCATCAAGCTGATCTGGGGCCGCGAGTGGGACGACCTGCTCGCCCGCGACACCGAGGGCGCGCTCCTCGACCTGATGAACAAGACGCCCGACGGCGACTTCCAGACCTACAAGACGGAGGACGGCGCCTACGTCCGCGAGAACTTCTTCGGCCGCGACGAGCGCGCGAAGAAGCTGGTCGAGGACATGACCGACGAGCAGATCTGGGGCCTTCGCCGCGGTGGTCACGACTACCGCAAGATCTACGCCGCCATGAAGGCCGCGACGGAGCACAAGGGCCAGCCGACCGTCATCCTCGCCCACACCATCAAGGGCTACGGTCTCGGCCGCAGCTTCGAGGGCCGCAACGCGACCCACCAGATGAAGAAGATGACGCTCGACAACCTCAAGGGCTTCCGCGACACCATGCGGATCCCGATCACGGATGCGCAGCTCGAGGAGAACCCCTACCTCCCGCCGTACTACCACCCCGGTCAGGGCGACGAGGCGATCGAGTACATGCAGGAGCGCCGTCGTGCGCTCGGCGGCTACCTGCCCGAGCGCCGCTCCAAGTACACGCAGCTCACCCTGCCGGACGACTCCGCGTACGCGATCGGCAAGAAGGGCTCGGGAACGCAGGAGATCGCCACCACCATGGCGTTCGTCCGGATCCTCAAGGACATCCTGCGCTCGAAGGACTTCGGCAACCGCGTCGTGCCGATCATCCCCGACGAGGCCCGCACCTTCGGGATGGACGCGTTCTTCCCGAACGCGAAGATCTACAACCCCCGCGGCCAGCACTACACCTCGGTCGACCGCGAGCTCCTGCTCGCCTACAAGGAGAGCCCCCAGGGGCAGATCCTGCACGTCGGCATCAACGAGGCGGGTGCCCTGGCGGCGTTCACCGCGGTCGGCACCTCGTACTCGACTCAGGGCGAGCCGCTCATCCCGGTCTACGTCTTCTACTCGATGTTCGGGTTCCAGCGCACGGGCGATGCCATCTGGGCGGCGGGCGACATGATGTCGCGCGGCTTCATGATCGGTGCGACGGCGGGGCGCACCACGCTCACCGGCGAGGGTCTCCAGCACGCGGACGGGCACTCCCCGATCCTCGCGGCGACCAACCCGGCCGTGGTCAGCTACGACCCGGCGTACGGCTACGAGATCGCGCACATCGTGCAGAGCGGACTCGAGCGCATGTACGGCGGGAAGCACGAGGACCCGAACGTCATGTACTACATCGCGGTCTACAACGAGCCGATCGTGCAGCCCAAGGAGCCCGAGGACGTCGACGTCGAGGGCATCGTCCGCGGCATCCACCGCGTCTCCTGGGGTCAGTGGGACGGCCCGAAGGCTCAGCTTCTCGCCTCCGGAGTCGCCGTGCCGTGGGCCATCGAGGCGCAGAAGCTCCTCGCCGAGGACTGGGGCGTGTCGGCCGATGTCTGGTCCGTCACCTCGTGGAACGAGCTGCGGCGCGACGGCATCAAAGCCGAGCACCACAACTTCCTCCACCCCGAGGACGAGGCCCAGGTGCCCTACGTGACGCAGAAGCTGGCCGACGCGAAGGGTCCCTTCGTCGCCGTGTCCGACTTCTCGCACCAGGTCCCCGACCAGCTGCGGCAGTTCATCCCGGGCGACTTCGCGACGCTCGGAGCCGACGACTTCGGCTTCTCGGACACCCGTGCCGCCGCGCGCCGCTACTTCAAGATCGACGGTCCGTCGGTCGTGGTGCGCACGCTGCAGCTGCTGGCCAAGCGCGGCGAGGTCGACCCCTCGCTCGCGGTCCAGGCGATCGAGAAGTACCGACTGCTCGACGTCAACGCCGGCACCACCGGCAACGCGGGCGGCGAGAGCTGACGGACGGCTCCGTGCTCTCCCCCGACGACGCCTCGTCGGTCACGCGGGATCTGCCCTCGGAGCGCTCGGCCCCCCGGCCGGGCGCTCCGAAGACCAAGGAGCAGACCCTCGCGTGGCTGCGCACGATCGCAGGTGAACTCGCGACGCAGACCATCAAGCGCCTCGAGGACACGCTGCCCTGGTACGGCAGCATGCCTCCGGGGCGGCGGTCCTCGGTCGGGCTGGTCGCCCAGGCCGGCATCACGTCGTTCATCTCGTGGTTCGACGACCCGTCGGCGACGGCGTGGATCGCGGCCGACGTCTTCGGCGCCGCGCCGCGCGAGCTGCTGCGCTCGGTCTCACTGACCCAGACGCTGCAGCTGATCAAGGTCACCGTCGAGGTGGTCGAGGACCGCGTCAAGAACGGCGGAGTCGACCTCCGCGAGGCGATCCTGCTCTACTCCCGCGAGATCGCCTTCGCCGCGGCCGATGTCTACGCCAGGGCGGCCGAGGCCCGCGGCCTCTGGGACGCGCGGCTCGAGGCCCTCGTCGTCGACTCGATCCTCACGGGCGAGGCCGACGACGAGCTCCCGAGCCGGATCGCGGCCCTGGGCTGGCACGGGCACGGCGAGGTCGCCGTGCTCGTCGGCACCGCCCCCAAGATGCTCGACGTCGACCAGTTGCGCCGCACGGCCCGGCACATGGCAGCGGACGTGCTCATCGGCGTCCAGGGCAGCCGGCTCGTGCTGGTCATCGGCCGTGCAGAGCCGAGCGAGAGCGCCACGGAGGAGTCCGGCCCGCCGGTCGCGTTCCTCGAGATCGCGGAGGCGCTCGAGCCCGGCTTCGGGACGGGGCACCTCGTCCTCGGCCACGAGGTCCCGACGCTCGTCGAGGCCTCGCGCAGCGCCCGCGCGGCCCTCGCCGGCTTCGCGGTCGCCCGCTCCTGGCGCAACGCCCCGCGGCCGGTCAACGCCGACGATCTGCTGCCCGAGCGGGCCCTCGCCGGCGATCCGCTCGCCCGCCAGAGCCTGATCACGCAGATCTACCGCCCGCTGCAGAAGCACTCGACCGAGCTGCTGACGACGCTGTGGGCCTACCTCGACAACGGACGCTCCCTCGAGGCGACCGCGCGCGAGCTGTTCGTGCACCCGAACACGGTGCGCTACCGCCTCAAGCGCGTCGCCGAGGTGATCGGCTGGGACGCGACCGGTGCCCGCGAGGCGCTCATCCTCCAGTCGGCCCTCATCCTCGGCTCGATGAGCGACCCGGACGGTGCCGTTCGTCGCCGTCCGGCCCCGCGCAAGTAGCACCTTGTAGACCCGCCACAAGCTCTTTGTGGTTTGTCAGTACCTCAGAGCGCCCCACTCGGCGGCGCGGATCGGAAGACTGAACTCTGTGATCGTCGTCGTCGCCCCGGGTCAGGGCTCCCAGACCCCCGGATTCCTCGTGCCCTGGTTGGCCGTCCCCTCCGTCGCCGAGCAGGTCGCCGCGCACTCGGAGGCGGTGGGCATCGATCTCGCCGCCCACGGCACCGACTCGGACGCGGACACCCTCCGCGACACCGCCGTCGCCCAGCCGCTGATCGTCTCAGCCGGCCTGGTGACGCTCACCGCGCTGCTCGAAGGCGGACGCCGCGAGCGCGTCGCCGGGATCGCCGGCCACTCCGTCGGAGAGATCACGGCCGCGGCAGGAGCCGGTGTGCTCACCGAGTCCGACGCCCTCGTCTTCGTCCGCGAGCGGGCCCGCGCGATGGCCTCCGCCGCCGCCACCACGCCGACCGCCATGAGCGCCGTCCTGGGCGGTGACGAGGAGGCACTCCTCGCCCGCCTCGCCGAGCTCGGCCTCGAGCCCGCCAACTACAACGGCGGTGGCCAGATCGTCGTCGCCGGTGCTGTGGAGGCGCTCCAGGCACTCAAGGACGAGCCGGTCCCCGGCACCCGGGTCATCCCGCTGCAGGTCGCCGGTGCGTTCCACACCCGCTACATGGCGCCGGCGCGTGACGAGCTCGCCGCCGTCGCCGAGGCGATCACGCCCTCCGACCCGACGCTGCGTCTCTGGACGAACCGCGACGGCTCGGTCGTCACCTCCGGCGCCGCGTTCCTCGACCTGCTCGTCGGTCAGGTCGCCTCCCCGGTGCGCTGGGACCTCTGCATGGCGGCGTTCGCCGATGCCGGCGTCACCGGCCTCATCGAACTCGCGCCGGCGGGAGCCCTCGTCGGTCTCGCCAAGCGCGGACTCAAGGGCCTCCCGACCCTCGCGGTCAAGACCCCTGACGACCTGGGCGCCGCCCACGCCTTCATCGACGAGCACGCTGCGTAGCAGGAGAGACAGATGACCAACCCGACCCTCACCCAGTCCAGCGGCAGCGCCTACACGCGCATCCTCGGCATCGGAGCCGCGCGCGGCGATCTCGTCGTGCCCAACGACGACCTCGTCGGCCCGATCAACTCCTCCGACGAGTGGATCCGCCAGCGCACCGGCATCATCGAGCGCCGCCGCGCCTCGACCGAGGTCCAGGCCGTCGACCTCGCCACCACGGCCTCGCTCGAGGCGATCGAGAAGGCAGGCATCCGCCCGGACCAGATCGGGCTCGTCCTCGTCTCGACCATCAGCAACACGGTGCAGACCCCGTCGCTCGCGGCACTGCTGGCCGACCGCATCGGCGCGAACCCCGCTCCGGCCTACGACATCTCGGCCGCCTGCGCCGGCTACACCTACGGCATCGCCCAGGCCGACTCGTTCGTCCGCTCCGGTCTCGCCGAGTACGTGCTGGTCGTGGGCACCGAGAAGCTCTCGGACCTCGTCAAGTCGACCGACCGCAGCATCTCGTTCCTGCTCGGCGACGGCGCGGGCGCCGCAGTCGTCGGCCCGAGCGACTCCGCGGGCATCTCGAAGACCGTCTGGGGCTCCGACGGCTCCAAGTGGGACACGGTCGGCATGGACAACCCGCTGCAGGCCTACCGCGACGGCGTGGCCGAGTGGCCGACGCTGCGCCAGGACGGTCCCTCGGTCTTCCGCTGGGCGGTCTGGGAGATGGCGAAGGTCGCGAAGCAGGCGCTGGCCGAGGCGGGGATCGAGGCCTCCGATCTCGCCGCCTTCATCCCGCATCAGGCCAACATGCGGATCATCGACGAGCTCGCCAAGCAGCTGAAGCTCCCCGAGACCGTCGCCATCGGCCGCGACATCGAGACGACCGGCAACACGTCGGCCGCCTCCATCCCGCTGGCGACCCACCGCCTGCTCGAGGAGCACCCCGAGCTCAGCGGCGGCCTCGCCCTGCAGATCGGATTCGGAGCCGGACTCGTCTTCGGCGCGCAGGTCGTGGTGCTCCCGTAGGGGGCGCAGGACCACCCCTAAGCTGACCTACGGTCACGACGACAACCCGTTTCTCGACGGCTACCGCTCGACGAACACCTCATCACACCCCTCAAGGAGAGAACCATGGCACTGTCCACCGAAGAAGTCCTCGCCGGCCTGGCCGAACTGGTCAATGACGAGACCGGCATCGCGACCGATTCCGTCGAGCTGGACAAGTCGTTCACCGACGACCTCGACATCGACTCCATCTCGATGATGACCATCGTCGTCAACGCAGAGGAGAAGTTCGACGTGAAGATCCCGGACGACGAGGTCAAGAACCTCAAGACGGTCGGCGACGCGGTCACCTTCATCGTCAAGGCCTCCGCGTAGTCAGCGCTCCGCGCATCCCGTCCGCGCGGCGGACACCCCGGCCCGGGCCCCCGCCCGGCCCGGGGTGCGCCCGGCGCCCACCCGTCACGGAACAGAGAACTCGTCATGACCAAGAAGATCGTCGTCACCGGCATCGGTGCCAGCACCCCCCTGGGTGGGACCGCCCGGGAGTCCTGGGACGCACTGCTCGCCGGTGAGTCAGGAGTCCGGAGCATCGAGGCCGACTGGGTCGCCCAGCACGATCTCCCCGTCACGTTCGCCGCCCAGGCGAAGGTGCGCCCGGAGGAGGTCCTGCCGCGTCCCGAGGCCAAGCGCCTCGATCCGTCCAGTCAGTTCGCGCTGATCTCGGCGCGCGAGGCGTGGGCCGACTCGGGTCTCGCCGACGCCGATGTCGACCCGCTGCGCGTAGGAGTCGACTACTCGACCGGCATCGGCGGTCTCTGGACTCTGCTCGACGCCTGGGACACCCTCCGCGAGCGCGGACCGCGCCGCGTCCTCCCGATGACGATCCCGATGCTCATGCCCAACGCCGCAGCAGCAGCGATCAGCATGTCCATCCCCTCCCGGGCCTACGCGCGCACCGACGTCTCCGCCTGCGCCTCGAGCACCGAGGCGATCGCCAACGCCTACGAGCACCTCCAGCGCGGCCTCGCCGATGTCGTCATCGCCGGCGGCACCGAGTCGGTCGTGCACCCGCTGCCCATCGCCGCCTTCGCCGCGATGCAGGCCCTGTCGCGCCGCAACGACGACCCGGCCACCGCCTCCCGCCCCTACGACGTCACGCGCGACGGATTCGTCCTCGGCGAGGGCGCCGGCACCCTCATCCTCGAGACCGAGGAGCACGCCCTCGCCCGCGGAGCCCGCATCTACGCGGAGCTCGCCGGCGGTGCTGTGACCAGCGACTCGTACCACATCACCGCGCCCGACCCCGAGGGGTCCGCCGCCGCCCGGGCCATGATCGAGGCCCTCGAACAGGCCGGAGCAGCGCGCACCGACGTCACCCACGTCAACGCGCACGCCACCAGCACGCCCGTCGGCGACATCGCCGAGTACCGCGCCCTGGCCCGCGTCTTCGGCGACCACCTCCCGAACATCGCCGTCTCGGCCACCAAGGCCGCGACCGGCCACCTCCTCGGCGGCACCGGCGCACTCGAGGCGATCTTCACGGTGCTCGCTCTGCACGAGCGCACCGCGCCGCCGACGATCAACCTCACGGAGCAGGATCCGCAGATCCCGCTCGACGTGGTGACGAGCCCGCGCAAGCTGGGCGACGGACCGCTTGTCGCCCTCTCCAACTCGTTCGGGTTCGGTGGGCACAATGCTGTTGCCGCGTTCCGGTCGGTGTAGCGGGGCGTAGCCGCCTTACACCGACCGGAACGCGGGCGGCGCCGCTCCCTGCGCGGCGCCGGCGCGTCCGCTGTCGAGATGATTGCGGATCGCAGGGCCGGTGCGGTGCGGCGACGGTGATTCGCTGGACGCGAATCGCCGGATGCGCCTCGTGCCGCGACGGTGGTCTGCAAGCGCACCTGTCAGGGCGTGAGCTTCGCCGCGCACTTCGGCAGGGGGTGCCGCATGAGGACGCCTTCTGGAGAGGCTCACCGCGAGGCGTATCCGGCGAATCGCGTCCCAGCGAATCGCCGTCGCAGAACGCAGGACGCTCTGCGAAACACACCACCCCGACGAGCCGACTGCGCGACGCCGCGCAGGGAGCGGCGTCGAAGATGCACCGAGTGGGGTCAGCCCACTCGGTGCAGCCACACGACCGGCGCGAAGTCGCTGGAGGCGCGGAAGGGCTCGAGTTCGTCCTCCCAGGCCTGGCCGAGGGCGAGCCGGAGTTCACGGTGGAGCTCGATGGGGTCGGCGCCCGCGATCTCCATGGCCGAGCGGATCCGGTCCTCGGGGATGACCGTGTTGCCGACGCTGTCCGTCTGCGCGAAGAAGATGCCGAGTGCGGGAGTGTGCATCCAGCGTCCGCCGTCGATGCCGGGCGACGGCTCCTCGGTCACCTCGTAGCGGACGTCCTCCCAGCCCCTGAGGGCGGAGGCGATCGATGCGCCGGTTCCGGGCGGGCCCTCCCACTCGAACTCGGCGCGCTGCGTGCCGCGGAGCACGGGCTGATCGATCCACGAGAAGTTCACGGGTCGCCCGAGAGCGCGACCCGCTCCCCACTCGAGGTGGGGGCAGAGCGCGCGGGGGGCGGAGTGCACGAAGAGCACACCCCGAGTCTGTTGCGCCACCATGCTGTCCTCCGTCCGTCCCGGTGCGTCTTCCCCAACGACCCGGACCACGTGATGACTAGCGGTGCATCTCTTCGATTGAACGGTGGACGAGCCACCACGTCAGAGTATGCATCAGGCTCTCCACCTCGACAAGGCGGCTCGCCGCGCCTTCCCGCAGGGCCGCCGGATCCCCTGCCTATACTCGGGATCGTCCGTCCCTCCCCTCTGATCCGACAGGAGCTCCGTGTCGGTCCGCGACGGTCTGCTGGCTCTCCTCACACTGGGGCCGGCCTATGGTCTCCAGTTGCACGCCGAGCTGCTCGATCGCGCCGCACACCGCCGACGGGTGAACGTCGGTCAGATCTACTCGACGCTCGAGCGCCTCCGCGAGCGGGGCCTGGTCACGGGCGCCGGCTCGACCGACGACGGCCTGCCGCTGCATGCGCTGACCGAGGTCGGTCGCTCGGAGGCGATCGCCTGGCTGGCCGGCGAGGGCGCCTCCTCCGCCGAGGACTGGGACGACGTGCTCGATCGCATCCTGCTCGCCTCGAGCCTGGCGGGCGCCGACCTCGACGCCGTGCTCGACGCGTACGCCAGCGCTCCGCCCGACGCCGACATCGATCCGCTCGACGAGCATCCGCAACGTCGTGTCGCAGCCCGCGCCGCCCTGGTGCGCGAGGAGGCACTGCGGAGTCTCCTCGCCGCCGCTCGCGACGAGCTCTCGACGGGCGAGGCACGCGGCTTCGCCCTCGAGCGACCCCGCCGTGGTCGGCGTGCAGCGGCCAGAGACGAGACAGGGAGCGGTGCCGTCGCATAGTGTGGACCGCATGTCTCGCTCCCCCCTCGGCGTCCGCGCGCCCGCGCGCGCGCGTCAGCGCCTCCTGGCGGCGGGTGCGGGCACGGTCCTGGTCCTCTGCGCCGCCCTGGCCTCACCGCTGACGGCGTCCGCGGCCTACGACCCCTCCGACTACCCGTCGTGGTCGGACGTGGAGGCCGCCAAGTCGAGCGAGACCGCGACGGCGGCCGAGGTCGACCGCATCACCGCGTTCCTCGCCGACCTCCGCGACCAGGCCGCGGTGCTCACCGACGCCGCGATCACCAAGGCCTCCGAGGCCGATGCCGCCCAGAGCGCCCTGGACGAGGCGACGCAGAAGGTGACCGCTCTCGAGGAGCGTGCCGCCGCCGCCCGCGCGGACGCCGACTCCGCCAAGGAGCAGGCCGGTCGCCTCGCCGCCCAGCTGTATCGCAACGGCGGCACCGACGCGACCCTCAACCTCCTCATCGGCGGGCAGAAGGCGGATGCTCTGCTCTACCGCCTCGGCACGATGACCCAGCTCACCCAGCAGACCAGCCGGCTGCAGACCGAGGCGGAGTCGACCGAGAACCAGGCCGGAGCCCTCGCCTCCCAGGCGGAGCAGGCCCGGACCGAGCGGGAGTCTCTCGCCACCGCCGCAGCCGACGCCCTGCAGTCCGCGCAGGCCGCGCAGGCCGACGCCGACGCGAAGGTCGCCGAGCAGGAGCAGTACAGCGCGCAGCTCTACGATCAGCTCGCCTCGCTCAAGAACACGACCGCCGCACTCGAGGAGGAGTTCGCGACCGGTCAGCAGGCCAAGGCCGACTTCGAGGAGCAGGAGCGCCAGTCCCGACTCGCCGCCGAGGCCGAGGCGCGCCGGGTCGCCGCCGCCTCCGCACCGAGGGCTCCGGCGGGCTCCGCACCGGCACCCGCCCCCGCCGCACCGGCCTCCGGAGGCGGACCCCTTCAGCTCGGAAACGACGATCCGTCCGGGGCCACGAACAGCTCGGCTCAGACGATCGCCGCGCTCAGCACGTACGCGGGCCGTACCGACGGCATGTCGCCCGCGCAGGCGCAGAGCTACGCCCGCTCCGCCATGGGCAGCCACGGCTGGGGCCAGGACCAGATGGACTCCTGCCTCATCCCGCTCTGGAACGGAGAGTCGGGCTGGCGCTGGAACGCGCTGAACCGCTCCTCCGGTGCCTACGGGATCCCGCAGGCTCTCCCCGCCAGCAAGATGGCGACCTACGGATCCGACTACCAGACCAACGCGGCGACCCAGATCGACTGGGGCCTGGCCTACATCAAGAGCGTCTACGGCTCGCCGTGCACCGCCTGGTCGAAGTGGAACTCGCGCTCCCCCCACTGGTACTGAGCCGACGTGTCCCGCGACCGAGCGTCACTTCGCCTGGTCGTAGGAGTCGACGACCGCGACGGTGACCGGGAAGTCGACGTCCGAATCACCGAAGAGCGCTCGGCCCGCGCGTACCGCCGACTCGCGGACGATCTCCACGACCCGGTCGGCCTCGTTCTCGGGCGCGTGCACGATCACCTCGTCGTGCAGGAAGTAGACGAGGTGCGCGTCTGCTTCGCGCAGCCGTGCCCGCAGCTCACCCATCCAGCAGAGCGCCCACTCGGCCGCCGTCCCCTGCACCACGAAGTTGCGCGTGAAGCGCCCCCACTCGCGCGCCCGCTGGCTGCTCCGGGCGTCGACGACATCGGAGTCGAGTGCCGCGCCCGGAGGCGAGCTGCGGCCGAGCCAGGTCGACACCGGCTCCCCTCGCTCGCCCGCCCGTGCGGCCGCCTCGACGTGGGCGACGGAGCGCGGATAGGCGCGCGCGAGCCTCGGGAGCAGACGCCCGGCCTCCCCGCTCGTCGCCCCGTACATCGCGCCGAGCATCGCGACCTTGGCCCGCGGGCGGTCGGGCACGACTCCGGCGTCCACGATGCCCTGGTAGAGGTCGCGCCCCCGCCCGGCCGCCGCCATCGCGGAGTCGCCCGACAGCGCCGCGAGGATCCGCGGCTCGAGCTGTGCGGCATCGGCCACGACGAGCTTCCAACCGGGATCGGCGACCACCGCGGCCCGGATCTGGCGCGGCAGCTGCAGTGCTCCTCCGCCCGACGTCGCCCAGCGGCCGGTGACCACGCCGCCCACCACGTACTCGGGGCGGAAGCGCCCGCCGTGGACCCACGCGTCGAGCCAGGCCCAGCCGTTGGCGGTCAGCAGCCGCGAGAGCTTCTTGTACTCCAGCAGCGGCGGGATCACCGGGTGCTCGATCGACTGCAGCTCCCAGGAGCGGGTCGACTCGACCGCCAGCCCGCCGCGTCGCAGCGCCCGGATCAGGTCGGCAGGTGAGTCGGGGTTCAGGTCGGGGGCATCGAGCTCGGCGCGGATCCGGTCGGCCAGCGCCTCGAGGCGCTCGGGTCGCCCACCGAAGTACGGCCTCGGCCCGAGCGCCTCGGTGAGCACCCTGTCGTGGACATCGGCGCGCCAGGGCAGACCCGCGGCGGCGATCTCGCGCGCGATGAGGGCACCGACCGACTCGGCCGCGAGCAGGAGCCGCAGCCGCCCGGATCCGGCCGCGCTCGCGAGCGCCGTCTCCTGGCGCGCGAGCTCCTCGAGCGGGTCGAGCGCGCCCTCCTCGCCCGACGCCTCCTCGAAGCCCAGCAGCGTGTCGCCGGAGGCGGGTGCGGCGGCCCCGGCGTCCCACGCGTCGCCGGGCGCGCGCGCGAGCTCCGATCCCGCGGTGGCGACGGACCGGCGCAGGATCGCCCGCGCCAGCCGCAGATCGTGGCAGCGCGCGACACGGACGCCGGCGTCGAGCAGTGCGGGATACCAGCGGGCGGTGTCGTCCCACACCCACCGCGGTCGCTCCCGCTCACGCGAGCGCACGAGATCGGCGAGCTCGCGCGGGCCGCGACCCGCCGCCGCCGTCTCACCGGAGTCGACCGAGAGGACTCGCCAGTCCCCGGTGGGACCGCCGGCGAGCGCGAGGAGCATCCGATCATTCTCCTCCGCCGAGCGCACGTGCGCTCCCGACTCGACCCTGGTCATGTGGACGCCGTCGGCGACGGCGGGTAGCCCGGGAACGGCTTCTCCTGCGCGGTCAGCGGCTGCCGCTTCCACAGCGCCTCGGCGATCATCTCCATCGACGGCGAGTAGCCGACGAGCTCGCGCCTGCTCGGCTCGGCCGACCAGGTGACCGCCCTGAACCAGGCCTCGCGGTAGGGACCCGTCTCGATCCGCCGGATGAGACCGATGCGCCCCGTGCGCATCGCATCGACCATCACCCACTCGTCGGGGCCGCTGCTGCGCAGCATCTGGAGGGGACTCCACTCGATCATCGCGCCTCCTGCCCTGCTCGATCCGCGGCCGTGGCGAGCACGGGCGCCGCGGCGTACACTCGCAGACTATCGAACACATGTTCGAACGACCAACCGGTGCGGCGGGTCGCGCCAAGGGGAACGGAGACCGGCGATGGCGGTGATCGAGGAGACGGCGGTGGTGTCGACCGACGACGACGGCGTGCCGGTCGCACTGGAATGGCGGGGCGGTCGCTACCGGGTCACGGACAGGCCGACGGTGTGGACCTGCACGAGCGAGTGGTGGGCGCCACTCGAGGGCTTCCCGCCGACCTTCGGAGACGCGCCCGTCAGCATCGGCGGGTGGCGCTTCCAGGCGACCGATCTCGAGACCGGCGGAGCCTTCGTGCTCGACGTGGTCGCGTCGACGGATCCGTGCTGGAGCGTCGTGCGGATCTACCAGTGACGAAGGGCCCTGCGAGCGTTGGCCCGGCGACCTGTACCGCCTACTTGTCGGACCAGGGCGCCTTCGTCATGGCGATCAGGGCGGCGGTGCCGGAGACGAGGCCGACACCGGCGATAGCGGCCACGACGAGCCAGAGCACGAGTTCCATACGACGAGTCTACCGAGCGCGTCGAGCCCTCATTCCATACCCCGGCTCTGCAATAGCGTGGGGGGAATGACCGAAGCCCCCACCCGCGCGAGTGTCGGACTGCGCTCCGAGCGCGGCCCGATCCTCCTGGCACTGATGATCTCGACCGCCCTGGTCGCCCTCGATGCCACGATCCTCGCGACCGCCGTCCCGTCGATCGTGAAGGATCTGGGCGGCTTCGAGCAGTTCCCGTGGCTGTTCTCGGTCTACCTGCTCGCGCAGGCCGTCTCGGTCCCCCTCTACGGCAAGCTCGCCGACGTGGTCGGGCGGAAGCCGATCATGCTGATCGGGATCGGCCTGTTCCTCCTCGGGTCGCTGCTGTGCGGGCTCGCCTGGAGCATGCCCGCCCTCATCGCGTTCCGCGCCCTCCAGGGCCTGGGAGCCGGGGCGATCCAGCCGATGGGCATCACGATCGCCGGAGACATCTACACGGTCGCGGAGCGCGCGAAGACCCAGGGCTACCTCGCCAGCGTCTGGGGCATCTCCTCCGTCGTCGGCCCGACCCTCGGCGGCGTGCTCTCCGACCTCGGCGCCTGGCGCGGGATCTTCCTCGTGAACATCCCGCTCTGCCTCCTCGCGGCGTTCCTCCTCGTCCGCAACTTCCGCGAGACGACCCGCGGCGAGCGTCAGCCGATCGACCTGGCCGGCGCGTCCGTCCTCGCGGTCGGCACCGCCCTGCTGATCCTCGGGCTCCTCGAGGGCGGCAGCGCCTGGCCGTGGCTCTCCCCCGTCGGCATCGGCGTCTTCGTGCTCTCGGCCGCGGCGTTCGCGGTCTTCGTCGCGATCGAACGGCGGGCGGCGGCTCCGGTGCTGCCGCTCTGGGTGCTGACGCGCCGCATCCTGATCTCGACGAGTCTGGTCTCGGTGTGCGTCGGCGCGATCACCCTCGGCATCACCTCGTACTTCCCGACCTTCGCGCAGGGCGTCCTCGGCAGCTCGGCCCTCGGTGCCGGCTTCGCCGTCGCGGCGATGACGCTGGGCTGGCCGGTCGCGGCGAGCCTCTCGGGCCGGCTCTACCTCCGGATCGGCTTCCGCACCACAGGTTTCATCGGGGCGACGCTGGTCGTGATCGGGGCGGCGCTGACCATCCTGCTCGGGCCGTCCTCCACGCTGTGGGAGATCGCGGGCTTCTGCGTGATCATCGGCGCCGGAATGGGGCTGGTGGCGACTCCGACGCTCATCCGCGCTCAGTCGAGCGTCGAGTGGAACGAGCGCGGTGTCGTCTCGTCGACCAACTTCTTCGCCCGCAACATCGGCAGCGCGATCGCGGTTGCCGTCTTCGGCGCGATCGTCAACTCCGCCACCGGAGACGGGACACCCGCCGCTGCCGACCTCGCGGCGGGCACTCGTTCGGTCTGCGTCGCGCTGACGATCCTCGCCCTCGGCATGCTCGCCGCGGTCTGGGCGATGCCGAAGGAGCAGCGTCAGTCCGCTTAGGGGCGCCTGGACGCCGCGAGGGCTCGCAGCCGGTCGATCCGGTTCCGGCGGACCCGGTGGGTCCAGCGCTGCACCGGCGCTCCGAGCCCGCGGTGGCGGCGGAGCGTGTGCAGCGCGCGGTCGAGGCGACGGAGCATGTCCGCCGGCGCTCCGAACGGCCGTGCCGAGATGCCGACGACGAGGTGGCGATCGAGCACGATGCGGTGCCGGAGGCCGAGATGCACGCTGATCTCGACGTCATCGTGCACGTACGGGTCGTCGCGGTGCATCTCGCCGGCGATCTCGTCCCACGACGAGCGGCGGATCGCGCAGTTCGAGCCGAACAGGGGCCAGTTCGCGAGGGCCGAGCCCATCAGGACGAAGTAGGCGTCCATGTAGACCACCCGCGCCACGACCTGGGCCACCGGTCCGAGCTCGAGGAACCGGCCGGGGCCGGTGACCGCGCCGACCGTCGGATCCGCGAAGTGGCCGGCGAGGCGCGCGATCCAGTCGGGCCCGGGCTGCGAGTCGGCGTCGAGACGAGCGAGCACCGCCCCGCGGGCGACGTCGAAGCCGTGCGCCGTGCTCGCCGGGATGCCCGCGCCGTCGTGCACCACGACTCGGGCGCCGGCCGCGCGGGCGATCTCGGCGCTGTCGTCCGTGCTGCCGTCGTCGACGACGACGATCTCGAAGGGGGCGAGCGTCTGCTCGTCGAGCAGGGCGAGCAGTCGCTCGAGATGCGGGGCGTCGTCCTTGACGGGGACGACGACCGAGATACGCCGGTGATCCATCCGCTCAGTCAACGCGATCGGGGCGTCGGCGGAGGCATCCGCCACGCGGTTCCACGGCTCCGGTCCGCAGGTGGCCGTCCGGGCTGAGGGTGCCGACCCGATCGCCCGCCCGTGGCGTGTGCGCGGCGGGTATTCTCGAAGAGGAGCTCCGGCGGGCGGAGCCGGGATCGGGATGCAGGTGACGCGCGTGTGGTTCCGCCGTCGACGCCGGTTCAAGATGGAGCCGTTCGACCCCGATGAGAATCCCGTCCGCGACCCGGTCTCGGTCGAGGAGGCCGCGGAGGAGGGCCTGATGCTCGCGCAGTACGCGAGCAGGATGGCCGTGAAGAACCGCGTGCTGATGGACGGCCTCACCGCCGATGTGCCCTTCGATGTCGGCCACTACTCCGTCATCGCGGCGGCTGAACTCGAGAAGCTGGCCGGCGAGTCGGAGGCGGCCGCGCAGCGCGTTCGCACCATCGCGGCCGACGTCACCTACGTGGAGGGCCGCTCCGACCACGTGCACGACTACCGATCGGCCGACATCGACAACCTCGACCACCGCGAGAAGCTGTCGCTCGCCGTCGCCGACGCGCTCCGCGAACGGGCCCGCGACGAGGAGTACCTCGCGGCGCTGGTCGACGACGCCCGCCTCGACGCCTGGCGTGAGCTCGCTCAGTCGATCGAGGAGACGCTCGACCGCGCACCGCGGATCGACGCCGACGACGAGGACTACCGCCGCGACCGCTCCGTGCGGATGGCACTCGTCATCGTCGACGATCTCGCCCGGCTCGCCGAGGAGCGCGGAGTCCCGCTCGAGGGCTGAGCGTCAGGCCCAGCCGGCCCGGAACGACTCCGTGGCCTCGGCCGAGCGCTCTCGGACGGCCTCGAGCAGCTCCTCCATCGACGTGCTGCGGAGGAACGCCAGCCGGTCGATCTCAGTGACCGGCGCGACGCCGGCGAGCTGCCACGCGTGCGCGGCCGGATCCTCGGCGAGCTCCACGACGGCTCCGTAGCGCTGCTCGACGAACTCGCTGGCGACAGCGAGTGCCATGCGCACGGCCGACTCGGCCTCCTGCAGCTTCCCGTCGAGACTCGAGCTCCACTCGAGAGGGTCGAGGTGCCGCACCTCGGCCTTCGGGTACGGGTCGTCCTCGTACCAGCGGACGACCTCGAAGCGGTCCTGCCCCACCGAGTCCAGGGTGACGAACGCCTCCGCGCCGTCGATGTTCAGGATGCGCGCGACGGTGCCGACGGTGAACCGCTGATCGCCGCCGCCGACCTCCTGCCCGCGCTCGATCAGAACGACGCCGAAGGAGGGACTGTCGTCCTCGAGGACGTCGCCGAGCATCCGCAGGTACCGCGGCTCGAACAGCCGGAGCGGGAGCGGCATGTGCGGCAGGAGCACGGAGCCGAGCGGGAACATCGGGAGATCAGGCACGGGATCAGGCAATCACGTCCGGCGATGAGCGGCCAGTACGGGCATCGGGGCGACGGACGTGCTAGCGATCAGCTGCTCCGCTTCGTGGAGCCGCCCAGGACGACCGCGATCAGCTCCTCGGCGTCGGCGAGGTACCCCGCCAGCTCGCCCTCGTCCCGCGCCGCGGCGAGCTCGCCGACGGTCGGCGACACGTAGACACCGTCGACCGGGTCCTTCACGAGGACGCCGCCGCGGGCCAGTGCGACAGCGGTCGCCTCATCGAGGGCCCAGGCATTGACGCCCGCCGTCTGCACTGTGTCGTCGTCGCCTCGCCGACGCCCGCCGCCGCGGCGGATCGGTGCGGGAGCGACCGCGCGGACGGGCAGCGGGGCGACCTTCAGCTCGCCGCGATTGACGGCGCGGGTCACGGCATCCGACAGCGATGCCTTCGCCAGTGCGTGCAGCGTCGCCGCGAGCTCCATACGGTCCATCGGTGATCCTCCGTCGTCCGTCACGGCCGAGCGGAGCGGCACCGGACGAACAGCTGCCGACCACCGCGAAGCCGTCCTGCAGTGCGAGCGAACGCGACGTCGCATCCGCGTCCAGCGTAGGGAGGAGGGGCGATCCGCCGCGCCCCCCGTAGAGGCCCCAGCGCGCCTGCGTGGATCACCAGGATCGCGCTCTCCCGCTCGCACCTGCTGTTAACCCTCCCCGTGCATGATTCTCCGGTGGCTACCGAAGTGAACCTCGACGAGATCGTGTCCGAAGTGTCCGCGCGCCTGAAGGGCCGCTTCCCCGACCGCCCCGCGGCCGAGGTCGAGTCGGTCGTGCGCGCCGAGCTCGACTCCCTCGCCGACCGCCCCGTGCAGGACTACCTCTCGGTGCTGACCGAGCGCGCGGCCAAGTCACGCCTGAAGAAGTCGCGCCGCGACGCCTGACCGCGCCCGAGTCTCGCCACCCTCCAGGAGTTGTCGTACTCGGCATCCGACTACGACAACTATTGCGTTCTCGATCCGCTGATGAGCGCGTTCGGCGGGCGTCGACACTTCCTGGCGCAGGTCGGGTATGACGAACGCCGCACGCTGTTCATCGGTCTCCCGCGCGGCGGACCGCTCGACGTGCTGGCGATCGTCCTCGACATCACCAGCTCGGTGAAGGGTTCCGCCGCGGAGGCGTCGGCGTCGGCCACTCCGCCGTCGGCCTCGTGCTCGGTGGCCTCATGTTCCTGATGATCGTCGCCGGGGCCGTCACGATCTGACGCTCGGAGGCTTCGGCGAGGCACCGGATTCCCGTCGAGACGCCGCAGCGAGCGAGGCGTCTCGCTGCGCAGCACGGCGTCTCGACTCCTGGAAGTAGGGCGTACGGGACTTGAACCCGTGACCGACGGATTATGAGTCCGCTGCTCTGACCAGCTGAGCTAACGCCCCGCGGCGACGCGCGAGGCGGGATCCCTCAGGATCGGCCGGCCGGTGCGGACGCTGCGTCGGAGGCCGGATCGGCCACCGGCTCCCCACGATACAGGCTCTCGAATGTGCTGATCGTGCGGTTGATGTCGTGCGCCGCGACGATGCGGAGGGAGGCGCGCTTCATGGCCTCGAAGGCGTCGGGTGCGGCCGTGAGGACGTCGGTGAGGCGGTCGGCCAGGGCCTGCGCGTCGCCCGGCGCGAAGAGGAAGCCGTTCTCGCCGTCGTGGACGAGGTGCGGGAGGGCCATCGCGTCGGCGGCGACGACGGGCAGGGCCGAGGCCATCGCCTCCATCGTCGCGATGCTCTGCAGCTCGGCGATCGACGGCATCGCGAAGACGGAGGCGCGGGTGTACGCCTCCTTGAGCTCGGCGTCGTCGACGTAGCCGGTGAAGCGGACGCGATCGGCGATGCCGAGGGTGGTCGCGAGCTGCTGCAGGTTGCGCATCTGATCGCCTCCGCCCACGATCTCGAGCTTCGCGTCGAGCGAGGGATCGAGCAGCGAGACGGCCCGCAGGAGGACGTCGATGTGCTTCTCGCCGGTGACGCGGCCGACGAACAGGATGCTGTTGCCTGGGCGCGTCGTGAAGTCGGGGGTGTAGTTGTCGGCGTCGATGCCGCATGAGATCGCCTGGACGTCCTTGAGTCCGGTGAACTTCTCGAGGAACTGGGCCGCCTTGCGTGTCGGCGTGGTGACCGCCTCCGCACGGCCGAAGGTGCGGCTCGCGGCCCGCCACGCCATCTGGATGGCCTTGGCCTGCACGGACGTGGGCAGCAGTGTGAACTCGAGCAGGTTCTCGGGCATGAAGTGGTTCGTCCCGATGATGCGGATCCCACGGTCCTCCGCGGCGATGCTGAGACCGCGACCCACGATCATGTGCGACTGGAAGTGCACGACATCGGGCTTCACCTCGTCGAGGATCCGCGCGCTGTTCTGGCGGATGCGGAACGGGATGGCGAAGCGCAGCCAGTCGTGCGGGTACCAGCGGAGACTGAAGAGGCGGTGCACGACGATCCGCTGACCCTCGTGCGTCTCGACCCGGGTGCCGCTCCAGCCGTCGGCGGACGGGGCGACGACGTGGACCTCGTGACCGCGCTGCGCCAGACCCGCCGCGAGCCGCTCGGCGAACTTGGCGGCCCCGTTGACGTTCGGCGCGAACGTGTCGCAGCCGATGACGACGGTCAGTCGCTTCGCCTCGGCGTGCTCGGGCGCCTCGGGACGTGCTGCGTCGAGGGGGTCTGACACGGGGTGGTTCCTAACGGGGTCGTGTCGCTCCAGCGGCAGAGAAGAGGAGCGATCGGCTTCTGGTCGGTGTCGTGGCGTCGAGGCGATGGGGCCCAGTGTACCGACGGGGTTCCGCGGATCCGCGGATTGCGGCCACGGGAGGCGTCCCGCGTCGCCTCCGCCTCAGTGCGCCTGCGGGTGGTGCTTGGCGAGCAGGAACACGCCCCAGATCGCGACGACACCGGCGGCGATGAAGAGCGGGATCGCGTAGGGAGCCGCGTACTGCGCCTCCCCCAGGACGACGATGCCGATCGCGACGGCGACGAGCGGATCGACGACCGTGAGTCCCGCGACGACGAGGTCGGGCGGACCCGACGAGTACGCGTTCTGCACGAAGTAGCCGCCGAGCGCGGTGGCGGCGAGCAGCGCGACGACGCAGACCACGGTGAGCGGGTCGAACTCGCCGAACTTGATGCGGTTGAGCACCACCTTGGCGAGCGTCGCCACGAATCCGTAGACGACTCCGGCGCCGAGGATGTAGAAGATCGCCTTCGCACCCTTGCGGAACACCCGGAACGCGATGACGAAGACCGTGAGGACGACGGCGAGGATCACGAGGATCGTGATGAGCTGCGAGGTCTGGATCGGCTTGTCGACCGCGTTGAAGGCGGCGACGAGGACGAAGGCGCCGACGCCTCCGACGCACAGCACGATCGCCCGGATCGACGCCTTGTTGAGACGCACCCTGCTGACGCGCGCGTTGACGACAGCCGTGATGACGAGCGCGACGGCGCCGAGCGGCTGCACGACGATGAGCGGCGAGAAACCGAGGCTGGTGAGCTGGAAGACGATCGCGAGAGCGAGCATCAGGGTGCCGATGACCCACGAGGGGCGCGAGAGGAGCGCGAAGAGCTGCCCGCCGCTGAGTCCGGAGGATCCCGAGCGCTTCGAGAACCGCTCGACCTTGACGACTCCGCGGTGCTGGAACTGCGCACCGAGAGAGAGGAACACCGCGCCGACGAGGGCGATCGGGATGCCGATGAACTGCGCCGGGTCGAGCGTGAACTGCTCGGTCAGGTCGACGATGGCAGAAGGCATGGCTTCGACCCTACCCAGATTCGATCAGGGGATCCTCCGACGCACGGGTGACCGGGGAAGACCACGGGATGACGCTCAGGACGGCCTGCGCGGGGCACCGCGATACCCTGATCCTCATGGCCGTCCTCCCCATCCGCATCGCCGGCGACCCCGTCCTGCACTCCCCCGCCGCCCCTGTCACCGAGTTCGACGACTCGCTCCGGACCCTGGTCGCGGACATGTTCGAGACCATGGACACCGCCCCCGGAGTCGGGCTCGCCGGCCCGCAGGTCGGGGTGCCTCTGCGGCTCTTCGTCTACGACTACGCGGCCGACGACGGCACACCCCGCCGCGGAGTCGCGATCAACCCCGAGCTCTTCATCACGCCCACGCCGCTCGGCGAGGCTGACGAGGACAGTGAGGCGGAGGGCTGCCTGTCGTTCCCGGGCGAGAGGTTCCCGTTGCGGCGCTCCGAGCGCGCGATCCTGCGAGCAGTCGACCTCGACGGGAAGCCGTTCGAGATCGAGGCGGAGGGCTGGTTCGCGCGCGTGTTCCAGCACGAGTTCGACCACCTCGACGGAGTGCTCTACACCGACCGACTCGAGCACGACTATCAGAAGCCCGTGGCGAAGATCACGCGCAAGCGCGGCTGGGGTGTGCCCGGTCAGTCGTGGCTGCCGGGGGTCGAGCACCTGGAGGACTGAGGTCGAGGCGCGGGGCCGCCGTCGGGATTGATCGCGCTACTCGGCCAGGGGCGGGCGGCAACGGGTCGGCGTGCCCGGTCAGGCGAGGTCGACGCCGTGGACGCCGTTGTGGTGGCGGAGCGCGGGGAAGGAGGCGGTGACCGAGCGGCCGACGCCAGGGGTCCGCTTCTCGGTGATGTCGCCTCCGAACAGGGAGGCGCGCTCGCGCAGCTCGGCGAGGGCGGGACTGTCGATGCGCTCGGTGAGGGCGCGCAGATCGGCGTCGACGGCGCTCTCGTCCGACTCGGCGCCTCCATGGCGTTCACGATCGTCGTCGACGTCGACGCGGAGGCCGGTCGCCGTCCAGTTCGAGGTGATCCGCACCTCGGTGCCGGAGCCGCCGGTGCTGAGCGCCGCGTCGAAGGCGTACTCGAGCACCCGGAGCACCGCCACCTGGGCGCCGTCCTGCAGGGGGAACGGCTCGCCGTGGTTCTGCTCGGCGACGACGAGTCCGCGCTCGCGGGCATCGGCTACCAGGGGCTCGGTGCTCCCCGTGAGCGGCAGCTCCCCGGGATCCACGGCGGCGACGGTCGCGATGCGGCGCAGCTGGGCGAGGGACGCCTCCGCCGCGCGCACCGCTCTGACGGCGGAGCGGGTCGCGGCGGCAGGATCGCGCTCGATGGTGAGCCGGACGCTCTCGGCCTCCTCGACGACGTGCGCTGCGCTGCGGACGGCGAGCTGCTCGAGCTCGCCGACGATGCGCAGCCGCGCCTCCTGCTCACCGACGACCATCTCGAGGCGCGCGGTGCGGGCGGCCGCCTCCCGCTGCGACGCGCGGGCGGCGCGCTCGGCAGTGGCGGAGCGGCGCCAGAGCACCACGGCGGCGACGGCGACGATCAGGGCGAGGACGAGGACGGCTTCGAGCACGACGGCCTCCGGTTCGGGTCGGTGGGATAGGCGCGGGGGGACGCCGGAGAGCGATGGTACTCGCGAGCGGACCGCACTGCCCGACGCGCGGCCGGGGCTTGCGGTCAGCTCGGGTCGACGCGGGTGGAGCGGGTGACCGTGAACCTGCGGTCGCGCGCGACGACCTTCGTCGGCCCGACCGAGCGACGGAGCTCGGTGGGGTGAGCGAGGTGCGAGTTGAAGACCGTCCAGAGCTGGCCGCCCGGGCGGAGGATGCGGCCGGCCGCGCGGATCATGCGGTGCGCCACGAGGTCGGTGACGGCTCCGTCGGAGTGGAACGGCGGATTGCAGAGCACGAGGTCGACGGAGCCGTCGGCGAGGGTCGAGGCGTTGTCGTCGCGGAGGACGCGGACGTCGAGGCCGTTCGCGCTCGCGGTGGCCCGGGCCGACTCGGTCGCGACGCGCGACGAGTCTGTCGCGATCACCTCGAGGTCGGGCCGGGAGCGGGCGAGCACGGCGGCGAGGATGCCGGTGCCGCAGCCGAGGTCGACCGCCGTTCCGTCGGGCAGGGCGGCGGTGTCAAGAGCCGCGAGCAGAGCGCGGGTGCCGAGGTCGAGGCGTGCTCCCGAGAAGACACCCGAGAGGGCGACCACGTCGAGATCGAGCTCATCGAGCCGTTTCCGCTCCGCTCCCGGTGCCGGGGGCTGATCGGCGCGCGCCCCGCTCGCGAGAAGGGCGCGCGACTTCTGCCGCGCCAGGCTCACATCGACGCGGTCGTAGCGGCTGCCGAGCACGTCGTTCATGCCGTGGGTCATGTGCTTGATGCGGCCGGCGCCGACCAGGACGGCCCCAGGTGCCGCGGCGGCCACCTCGGCTGCGATCGACGCCAGGGCGTCGAGGGAGCGCGGGAGTCGGACGAGGACGGCGACGGCGCCCTCTGCCGCGGCGGACACCGACTCGACGACCTCGAAGGGCGCGAGCTCGATGCCTGCGGCGCGAACCGCCTCGGCGTTGGCCGCCAGGGCGAGCTCGGCGGTGACGGTGTCCTGGACGACGCGGACGGGGACTCCGTCGGCAGCGAGCGCGAGGGTGAGGGCTCCGTAGGCGTCGCCGACGACGCCGATCGGGCCGCTCAGTCCGCGCTCGACGACGAGATCCAGCAGGAGCCGATCGCTCGCATCGACCGCGACGAGGGACACACCCTCGACATCGGGACGTCGGCGGAGGAGATCGAGGACGTCGTCGCGCATCGTGCCTCCGGTTCGGTGCCGTGCACCCGGGTACTCACCGATTCCGGGCAAAGAAAAAGGGCCCGAGAGTGGAGTCCCAGGCCCTTCGCTCCCCGACTTGGACTCGAACCAAGAACCTACCGGTTAACAGCCGATTGCTCTGCCAATTGAGCTATCGAGGATCATCCGCCCACCCGGAGGTGAACAGCGCGTAGCTACTTTACCAAACTCTGTGCCCAGACCAAATCGGCCCGGTCAGTACCCGACGACCGTGTCGACGAGACCGAGCAGCGGCTCCCCCGCGGAGAAGGCGGCGACGTTCGCGCGCACGCGCTCGGCGAGCAGCGGCGCGGTGATCTCCGGCGTGTCGGCGGTGTGCGGCGTGATCAGGCACCGCGGCTCGCTCCAGAGCGGATGCCCATCGGGCAGCGGCTCCGGGTCGGTGACGTCGAGCGCGGCTCCGGCGAGGCGTCCTGCGGCGAGGGCGGCGACCAGCGCGCCGGTGTCGATCAAGGAGCCCCGGGCGACGTTGACGAGGACGGCGTGGGCGGGCATCCGCTCGAGGACCCCGGCGTCGACGAGTCTCGCCGTCGATCCCGTCGCCGCCGCGGCGAGCACGACGACGTCGGCCTCGGCGACGACCTCGGTCAGGTGGTCGGCAGTGACGGTCCTGTCGGCGCCCGGCATCGGCTCCGCCGTGCGACGCACGACGGTGACGTGGGTGTCGAAAGCGCGGAGCAGTCGCAGCAGCTCGGTGGCGATCCCGCCCGCACCGACGATCACCACGCGGGCCCGGTGGAGCGTCGCCGCGCGCTTCTCGCCCCACGACGTCGCCCGCGCCCGCTCGGGCAGCGAGCGCAGCAGCGCGAGGGTCAGCGCGAGGGCGTGCTCCGCGACCGGCTCGGCGTAGGCGCCCTTGGCGCTCGTCCAGAGCAGGTCGGATCCCGTCAGGACCGGGGAGAACACGTCGACCCCGGCCCACGGCAGCTGGACCCAGCGGAGGCCGGGGTGTGCTTCGAGGACCGCGGCCAGCTCATCGGTGCGCCCGTACGAGAGCCAGAGCAGGGCCTCCGGATCATCGTCGATACCGACGACCCGGCCGCCACCCGCCTCGATCGCCGTGGTGAACACCGGCTTGGGCCGGGGAAGCACCGCGATGCGCGGACCGCTCACGCCTGCTCCTCCACCGGCGCGACACGGAGTGCCCGGTTCGCGTCGAAACGCTCGTACTCGGCGAACGCTGCACCGAGCTCGCGCACGTACGGGTGCTGGGCTCCGGTGAGCACCTCGAGCAGCGGCCCGTAGGCGACGACCTCGCCGCCGACCAGGACCGCGACCCGGTCGGTCGCCCGGCTGAGGACGTCGATGTCGTGGCTGACCACCACCGCGGCGAAGCCCTCGCGACGACGCAGATCGGCCAGCAGATCGACGATCGACTCGCGGACGGTGGCGTCGATGCCCGAGGTCGGCTCGTCGGCGATCAGCACCTTCGGTCCGAGGACGAGGGCGCGGGCGATCGCGACCCGCTGGCGCTGCCCGCTCGAGAGCTCGTAGGGGAAGCGGTCGAGCAGGAACAGCGGAAGGTGCACCGAGTCGAGCAGAGTCGCCACCCGCACGGCGGCGTCGCGCGGGTCGTAGTGCCGGTCGCGGAGGAAGAGCGGCTCGGCGATCAGCTCCGAGACCGTCAGCTCGGGGCGGAGCACCGCGCCCGCGTCCTGCGCGAGGTAGGCGACGTCGAAGGTGAAGCGCTTGATCCCGCGAGCGGGCAGATGGCGGAGGCGGTGTCCCGCGACGGTCGCGTCGCCTCCGACGATCACGGGACGCGCTCGAGCACTCTCGCCGCCGAGCCCCTCGCCGCCGAGGACTCGCGCCAGCGTCGACTTGCCCGAGCCGCTGCCGCCGAGGACCCCCAGCACCTCACCGGGCTCGACGCGGAGGCTCACCCCGCGCAGCGCGGTCCAGCGCCGGCTGATCCCGTGCGGCGGGTACTCGACGCTCAGATCGTCGGTGACGATGGGCGCCTCAGGGGTGGCGGTCATGCCGTCCGCTCCGCCTGGGTGATGCGGCGCAGCAGCTCGCGGCGCTCGGCCTGCTCCGCCGGGTCGGGGACGGGCAGGGAGGCGAGCAGGCGCTGGGTGTAGGGGTGCTTCGGCGCCGAGAGCACCTCCTCCCCCGTGCCCTCCTCGACCAGCTCGCCGCGGTAGAGCACCGCGATCCGGTCGGCCAGCAGATCGACGACGGCGAGGTCGTGGCTGATGAAGAGCGACGCGAAGCCGAACTCCCTCTGCAGCTCCGCGAAGAGCTCGAGCACCCGCGCCTGCACCGAGACGTCGAGCGCCGAGGTCGGCTCGTCGGCGATCAGCAGCTTCGGCTCGAGCGCCAGGGCCCGCGCCAGGCTCGCGCGCTGACGCTGCCCGCCCGAGAGCTCGTGGGGATAGCGGTCCCCGTAGGAGCGCGGCAGCTGCACCGCCTCGAGCAGCTCGTCGACGCGGTGGCGCGCCGCCCCGGGATCGCGGAAGCGCCCGTGCACGATCAGCGGCTCGGCGACGCCCTCGGCGATGGTCAGCAGCGGGTTGAAGCTCGACCCGGGATCCTGGAAGACGAAGCCGATGTCGCCGCGGACCGGGCGGAAGCTGCGCTCGCGGATGCCGCGCATCTCCTTGCCGAGGACGCGGAGCGAGCCTCCGGTGACCGTGGTGAGGCCGGCGATCGCGCGCCCGATGGTCGTCTTGCCCGAGCCGCTCTCGCCGACGAGACCGAGGACCTCGCCCGCTCGGATGCGGAACGAGACGCCGTCGACCGCGACGAAGCCGGGGCGGCCGAGGCGCCCGGGGTACTGGATCCGCAGGCCGTCGGCCTCGACCAGCGTCTCCGCCTCCGGAGCTTCGGCGCGCTCGATGGCGCGGACCTTCGCGCGCTCGACGCCCTGACCCACATGCGGGACCGCGCTGAGCAGCTTCTTCGTGTACTCGGCCTTCGGAGCGGCGAACAGCTCGGCGACGGGTGCCTGCTCGACGAGCTCGCCCTGGTACATCACGGCGACGCGATCGGCGAGGTCGGCCACGACGCCCATGTTGTGGGTGATGAGCACGATGGAGGTGCCGAAGTCGTCGCGGCAGCGGCGGAGCAGGTCGAGGATCTCGGCCTGCACGGTGACATCGAGCGCGGTCGTCGGCTCGTCGGCGACGATCAGGCCGGGGTCGAGCACCAGCGCCATCGCGATCACGACGCGCTGCTTCTGCCCGCCCGAGAACTGGTGCGGGTAGTAGTCGACGCGCTTCTCCGGATCGGGGATGCCGACGGTCCGCAGGACGTCGATCGCCCGGGCACGCGCCTGCTTCTTCGACACGCTGCCGTGGGCGCGCAGTCCCTCGGCGATCTGCCAGCCGACGGTGAAGACGGGGTTCAGAGCCGTCGACGGCTCCTGGAACACCATCGCCACATCGGTGCCGCGGATCTCGCGCAGGCGCGACTTCGGGACCGACACGACGTCGGTGGCCGAGCTGCCGTCCTTCTTCGAGAGCAGCACGACGCCCGAGGCGGTCGCGGTCTCGGGCAGCAGGCCGAGGATGGTCTTCGCGGTCACGGTCTTGCCGCTGCCCGACTCCCCCACGATCGCGAGCACCTCGCCCCGCTCCACCCGGAGGCTCACCCCGGCCACCGCGCGCACCGCGCCCCGGTCGCTGGCGAAGGCGACCTCGAGGTCGGTGATGTCGACGATCGGCCTGTCCGCATCGGCAGGTCGCTGATCCACAGGTCTGCGCTCGCTCATCGGGTCTGCTCCGTTCCGGCGCTGGGATCGTGTCCCGGCGTCTCGAGGCCGTCGGCGACGAGCACGCCGCCCGGGACGACCGAGGTCGCCGCGATGTCGCCGGCACCGGCGGCCACCGCGCGCCGACCGCGCAGGCGCGGATCGGCGAGGTCGTTCAGGCTCTCGCCGACGAGGGTGATGCCGACGACGACGAGGACGATGGCGAGCCCTGGGAACACCGAGGTCCACCAGATGCCGCTGGTCACGTCCGACAGCGCCTTGTTGAGGTCGTAGCCCCACTCGGCGGCCGAGGTCGGCTCGATGCCGAAGCCGAGGAAGCCCAGGCCCGCCAGCGTGAGGATCGCCTCGGACGAGTTGAGGGTGAAGATCAGCGGGAGTGTGCGGGTGGCGTTGCGCAGGACGTGACGGAACATGATCCGCGGCGTCGAGGCTCCGATCACCTTCGCCGACTCGACGAACGCGTCGCCCTTGATGCGCACCGTCTCGGCCCGGATGACGCGGAAGTACTGCGGGATGTAGACCACCGTGATCGAGATCGCGGCGGCGAAGATACCGGCCCAGAGGTTCGACTGGCCGCCCGAGATCACGATCGACATGACGATCGCGAGCAGCAGGGTCGGGAACGCGTAGATCGCGTCGCAGATGACGACGAGGACGCGGTCGAGCCAGCCGCCGAGGTAGCCCGAGACGAGGCCGAGGAACACGCCGGCGAAGATCGAGAGCACGACGGCGACGACGATGACGAGGAACGCGGTCTGCGCTCCCCAGAGCACGCGGGACAGGACGTCGTAGCCGCCCACAGTCGTCCCGAGGAGGTGCTCGGCGCTCGGCGGCTGCTGGGCGCCGAACGCTCCGCCGTCGGAGCGGAGCTGCGAGTAGCCGTAGGGAGCGAGCAGCGGAGCGAACAGGGCGACGAGCAGGAAGGCTCCGGTGATCACGAGGCCGGCGACGAGCATCCCGCGCTGGAGGCCCACGCTCTGGCGGAGCTGGTGGACGACCGGGAGGCGGTCGACGAGGCGGCGGCGCGGGCGCGCCGATGCGGTGGTGGCCATGGTCAGTACCTCACTCGCGGGTCGATGAGCGCCGCGATGACGTCGACGATGAAGTTGGTCAGCGCCACGATCACCGCGAGCAGGGCGACGATGCCCTGGACGGCCACGAAGTCGCGGGCCTGGAGGTACTCGGCGAGCTGGAAGCCGAGGCCCTTCCACTCGAAGGTCGTCTCGGTCAGGACCGCTCCGCCGAGCAGCAGTGCGATCTGGAGCCCGATGACCGTGATGATCGGGATGAGCGCCGGCCGGTACGCGTGGGTCCGCACGAGGCGGAACTCGCTGACACCGCGCGAGCGGGCCGCGTCGACGTAGTCGGTGCCGAGGGTGCCGATCACGTTGGTGCGCACGAGACGGAGGAAGATGCCCGCGGTCAGCAGGCCGAGCGCGATCGCGGGCAGCACGGCGTGCGAGAGCACGTCGGTGACCGCGGCCGGATCACCGGTCTGGATCGCGTCGATCAGGTAGATGCCGGTCTTGTTCTCGAGGAACTGGAGCGAGAGCTCGGTGCCCGTCGTCGCACGGCCCGCCACGGGGAACCACTTGAGCCAGACCGAGAAGACCAGCTTGAGCAGCAGCCCCGCGAAGAAGACGGGAGTCGCGTAGCAGAGGATCGCGAAGATGCGCAGGACGGCGTCGGGCGTGCGGTCGCGGTGGTACGCGGCGAGCATCCCGAGCGGGATGCCGACGATGAAGGCCACGATGAGCGCGTAGAAGGCGAGCTCGACGGTGGCGGCGCCGTAGGTGAGCAGCACCTCGGTGACGGGACGATTGTCGCTCAGCGTCGTGCCGAAGTCGCCGCGGAGCAGCGCACCCAGGTACTCGACGTACTGCACGAGCAGCGGTCGGTCGTAGCCGGCGGCCGACACGCGCTCGGCGAGCTGATCCGCCGTCAGGCGCCCGCCGAGGGCCGCCGTGATCGGATCGCCCGTCGTGCGCATGAGCAGGAACACCATCGTCACGAGGATGAAGACGGTCGGGATGATGAGCAGGAACCGGACGAGCAGGTAGCGCCCGAGTCCGCCTCCGGAGCCGCGCGTGCGCCGGGTGGGCGCCGGCGGTGCCGCCGTGGCTGTCGTCACGTGATGCCTTTCGTGGAGAAAGGCCGGCGCCTCCCGTGGGAGGAGGCGCCGGCCTCGGGGGTGGATCAGCTCTTGCTGAGCGCTCCGTAGCGGAACTTGAACGAGGCGTCGAGGGTGTCCTCGGTGCCGCTCACCGTGCTGCCGACGACAGCGACCTGCGAACCCTGGAGGTAGGGCACGGTCGACAGCTGGGCCGCGACCTTGTCCTGGATCTCCTCGATCAGCGCGGTGCGCGCCTCCGGATCGGTCGTCGAGACCTGCTCGGCGATCAGCCCCTGCACCTCGGCGTCGTCGAAGTGGTTCGCCAGGAAGTTGTCCTGGATGAAGAACGGCGAGAGGTAGTTGTCGGCGTCGGAGTAGTCGGGGAACCAGCCGAGCTGGTACGCCGGGTAGACGTCGCTCGAGCGGTCCTTCGAGTACTGCACCCACTCCGTGGTCTGCAGGTTGACCGTGAACAGGCCCGACGACTCGAGCTGGTCCTTGATCAGCGCGTACTCGTCGCCCGAGGACGGACCGTAGTGGTCGTTCGAGTACTGCAGGTTGAGGGTGACCGGACCGGTCACGCCGGCCGCGTCCAGGGTGGCCTTCGCCTTGTCGGCGTCGGGTCCGCCCTCTCCGTCGCCGTAGAGGCTCTTGAGGGACTCGGTCGCTCCGGTGAGCCCGGCGGGCACGAAGGAGTAGAGCGGGGTGTAGGTGCCCTTGTAGACCTGGTCGGCGATTTCGTCGCGGTTGATCAGGTCGGCCACCGCCTGGCGCACGGCGAGCGCCTTGGTGGTGTCCGCCTCCGCGGTCGTCGCCCCGAACGGCTGCGTGTCGAAGTTGAAGACGATGTAGCGGATCTCGCCGCCGGGACCGTCGACCACCTTGACGGAGTCGTTGCCGCGGAGGTCCTCGACGTCGGTCGCCGAGAGGCTCCGGAACGCCACGTCGATGTTGCCCTCCTGGATGTCGAGCTTGAGGTTCGACGAGTCGGCGTAGTACTTGACGTTGATGGTCCCGGTGCGAGCAGCGCCGAGCACGCCCTCGTAGCCCTCGTACGCCTTGTACTGGATCAGGTTGTTCACGTCGTAGTTCGTGATCGTGTACTGACCGGCGAAGGCGTCGCCCGACACGATGTCGGCGTCGGCCGTCAGCGAGTCCGCCGAGAAGACGTCCTCGTCGACGATCGGGCCGGCGGGGCTCGAGAGGATCTGCGGGAACGTCTGGTCGTTCTCGGACTTCAGCGTGAAGACGACCGTGGTGTCATCCGGCGCCGCGACGCTGTCGAGGTTCGCGAGCAGCGACGACGGGCCGTTCGCGTCGGCGATCGCCAGCTGGCGGTCGAACGAGAACTTGACGTCGGAGGAGGTGAGGTCGTTGCCGTTGGCCCACTTCAGTCCCTCCTTGAGCGTCACCGTGTACTCGGTCGGCGCCGAGAACTCGGCCGACTCGGCGATGTCCGGCTCGACGTCCGGAGTGCCGTAGGGCGTGTTCATCAGGAACGGGAAGACCTGGTTCATCACCGCGAACGAGCCGTTGTCGTAGGAGCCGGCCGGGTCGAGAGTGGTGATCTTGTCGGTGGTGCCGATCGTGAGCGTGCCGCCGGCGGCGCTGTCGCCGGACGAGTCGTCACCGCCGGCGGAGCAGCCCGCCAGCACCAGTGCGACCGCGGCGAAGCCTGCGGTCGCGGTGAGTGCGCGAGTAGCCCGGGTGGATGCGGATGTCATCTCCGTCTGCCTCTTCCTGTCAGGGATGGGATGCGGGCGCGCTCGCGGCGCGCAGCCTCTCGGCACACAGATCTCCTGTGGGCTGTGGCGCCACGACACTGGGCGCCCGCATTGCTGTTCCTCAGTGGTAACACAGTCGGGAGCGCTCTCCCGACCGCGGGGCGACCGCGTCCGATTTCTTCACACGACTGCAACACGTCCCTCGTCGTGGGCGCAGCCGCTCCCTCACTCGTTGCGGAGCGCACGCTTCTCGCGCTCGAGCTCGACGAGTCGCACCTGCACGGCGCGTGCCATCACGGGGTCGGCGGACGCGCGCTGCAGCGCTCCGCGCAGCTCGGCGATCTCGCGCAGAAGGTCGCGCTCGATCAGCGAGATCGCGACATCGCGGGAGTAGCGCGCGAGCCCGGCCTCGTCGGCCGCGGGGATCGGGGCGACCGCGAGCTGCCGGACGAGGGACGCGAAGGGACCGGGCACATCGGCCGCGACGTGCTCGACCCAGTCGCGATCCTGCGCACGCTCGAGGTTGGCCACGACGGCGTCGCGGACGACACGGAGCGTCTCGTTGGTGACCGCCGCGTGCGCCGCTCGGGTGAGCAGCTCGGCTCCCATCATCTGAGGGAGCTGGAGCATCGCCATCAGCGCCTCGCGCTCGATGCGGGTGACGACATCGAGCGGCAGATCGGCGAGGCGGGCGCCGACGGGCGCCTCCTGTGCGGGTGTCTCCCGCTGCTCGGCCTGCCGAGCGGGGGTTCGGGCGCCCGCCGAGCGCACCGCGGAGTTCACCTCCGACATGTCGAGACCGAGCATGCGGGCGAGCTCCCGCGAGTAGCCGGGCCGCAGCGCCGGATCGCGGATGTCGGCGACGACCGGTGCCGCGGCGCGCAGGGCGGCGATCCGTCCCTCCACCGTCTCGAGGTCGTAGCGCCCGAGGAGCTGCCGGATGACGAACTCGAACATCGGCTTCTTGTCGTCGATCAGCCGGCGGACGGCGTCGTCACCGCGGTTGAGCCGCAGGTCGCAGGGATCGAGGCCCTCGGGCGCGACGGCGACGAAGGTCTGCGCGGCGAAGCGGTGCTCCTCCTGGAACGCCCGCATCGCCGCCTTCTGGCCGGCCGCATCGGGGTCGAAGGTGAAGACGACCTCGCCGACGCTGCTGTCGTCGCCCAGCACCCGGCGCAGCACCTTGATGTGGTCGACGCCGAAGGAGGTGCCGCAGGTGGCGACCGCGGTCGTCACGCCGGCGAGATGGCAGGCCATCACGTCCGTGTAGCCCTCGACCACGACCACCTGGTGGCCGCGCGAGATGTCGCGTTTGGCGAGATCGAGCCCGTAGAGCACCTGCGACTTGTGATAGACGGGCGTCTCGGGGGTGTTCAGGTACTTCGGGCCCTTGTCCTCCTCGAGGAGGCGCCGCGCACCGAAGCCGACCGTCTGCCCGGTGACGTCGCGGATCGGCCAGACAAGGCGGCCGCGGAACCGGTCGTACACGTTCCCTCGATTGCCGCTGCTGACCAGTCCGGCCGCCGTCAGCTCGGCCTCGGTGAAGCCGCGGCGCTTGAGGGTGGTCGTCAGGCCGTCCCAGCCGTCGGGCGCGAAGCCGACACCGAAGCGGTCGGCGGCCGCGCGGTCGAAGCCGCGCTCGCCGAGGAACCTGCGTCCGACGTCGGCACCCGGAGTGGTCAGCTGCTCGCGGAAGTACTCCTCCGCCGCGCCGTTGGCGGCGAGCAGGCGCGCGCGGCCGCCGGTCTCGGGCGGCTTGCCGTCGCCGTCCTCGTACTGGATCTGGTAGCCGATGCGGGCGGCGAGACGCTCGACGGTCTCGCTGAACGAGCCGTGATCCATCTTCATGACGAAGCTGTAGACGTCGCCCGACTCCTGGCAGCCGAAGCAGTGGTAGAAACCGGCCTGCGGGCGCACGTGGAAGCTCGGGCTGCGCTCGTCGTGGAACGGGCAGAGGCCCTTCAGCGACCCGACACCGGCCGACTTGAGGGTCACGTACTCGCCGATGACGTCGCCGATGTTGACCCGGGCCTTCACCTCTTCGACATCGTGTTGTCGGATCCGAGGCATGGGGACCATCGTATCCGCGGCGCTGCGCCCCTCGGCCGGGTGCCCGATCTTCGGCTCGCAGGACCGCCTTCGGCTCGCTGGAATCGCCTGATCCGACGAGCCGAACTCGTTTCTGCGAGCCGAAGGTGCTCCGACTGCACGGGACGCCGGGCAGGGAGCGGCGTCCGCGGCTGAGTTCCTGATGCGACCGAGGCTCTGCCCCGGTCACATCAGGAACTCAGCCGTTCGAACAGCGCCAGCGCGCTCTGGTCGGTGAGGTTGGCGACCTGGTCGACGACGACGCGGCGGCGGGCGGCGTCGGTGGAGGCGGCGCGCCAGTCCTCGGCGAAGCCCGGCTCGAGGGCGTCGGGCCCGCGGTCGAGGAGAGTGTCGGCGAGGCGGGTGAGGACCTCGCGCTGCTGCGCGTAGATGGGCTGGCGCGTGTTGCGCGACATCACGAACGTGGCGACGATGCCCTTCAGCACGGCGATCTCGGCCTGCTGCTCGCGGGGCACGACGACGTGGCCGCCGAAGCGGACGAGGTCGGGGTGCGCGTACGCGTCCCGGGTCGCCTCCGTCGCCGCGCCTGCGAAGCGGCCGATCAGCTGACTGGTGAGGTTCTTCAGGCGCGCCTGGTCGCGGCGGGAGCCGTCCCAGGAGTCGACCCACACCTCGAGCGAGTCGAGGCGGTCGAAGGCGGCGACGAGCTCGTCGTGCTCGATCTCGCCGCCGACCCACGAGTGCATCGACTCGACGAGGTCGTCGTGGTCGACGCGCGAGCCCAGGGCTTCGACGTCGATGTAGCCCGAGAAGACCGCGTCCTCGAAGTCGTGGACGGAGTAGGCGATGTCGTCCGAGAGGTCCATGACCTCGGCCTCGATGCAGCGCACGCCCTCGGGGGCGCCCTCGCGCATCCAGGCGAAGGCCGGCTCGTCGTCGTCGTAGAAGCCGAACTTGGCGCGCCCCGAGGGATCGGCGACCGACCGCGTGTCGGGCCAGGGGTACTTGCAGCTCGCGTCGAGGCTCGCTCGGGTGAGGTTCAGCCCGTAGGGGCGCTGATCGTCGCCGAACACCTTGGGCTCGAGGCGGGTGAGCAGACGGAAGGTCTGCGCGTTGCCCTCGAAGCCGCCGATGCCCGCGGCCCAGGCGTTCAGCGCGCGCTCGCCGTTGTGACCGAACGGCGGGTGCCCGATGTCGTGTGCGAGGCAGGCGGTGTCGACGACGTCGGGGTCGAGGTCGAGACTCGTCGCCAGCTCGCGGCCGATCTGCGCCACCTCGAGCGAGTGGGTGAGTCGGTTGCGCGCGAAGTCGACTCCGGCGGTCGGGCTCAGGACCTGCGTCTTGGCCGCGAGTCGCCGCAAGGAGCTGGAGTGGAACAGCCGCGCTCGATCGCGGGCGAAGTCGGAGCGGCGGGTGGAGTGGTCCTCCGGCAGGAAGCGCTCGGTGTCGACGAGCGAGTACCCCCAGAGCGCGCGGTCATCCACCGCTGTGGTGGATCTCGGCGGCCGACACGGCGTCGCGCTGGGCGGCGTTCAGCTCCCGCGACTCGAGCCAGCGGTCGGGCAGCGACGGCACCTTCGGCGAGCCCGCGCGGCCTCGCTGGCCCTCGGCGTCCACACCGGGGTAGGGCACGTCGGGGTCGAGCGTGGCGAGCAGCTCGTCGAGCTCGTCGAGCGTCACGACGGAGGCCATCCGGGCACGCAGATCACCGCCGACCGGGTAGCCCTTGAAGTACCAGGCGACGTGCTTGCGGATGTCGCGGCAGCCGCGCTCCTCGCTCTCGAAGAACTCGACGATCAGCTCGGCGTGACGGCGGAAGGCCCCCGCGACCTGGCCGAGGGTGGGGCGGAAGCGCTCGTCGGAGCCGGCGAAGGCGTTGGCGAGGTCGCCGAACAGCCAGGGCCGCCCGAGGCAGCCGCGCCCGACGACGACGCCGTCGCAGCCGGTCTCGGCCATCATCCGCAGGGCGTCCTCGGCCGACCAGATGTCGCCGTTGCCGAGCACGGGCACGCCCGTGATCGCCTCTTTCAGAGTGGTGATCGCCGACCAGTCGGCCTGGCCGCTGTAGAACTCGGAGGCGGTCCGCGCGTGCAGCGCGATCGACGCGACTCCGGCGCCCTCGGCGGCACGGGCGGCCTCGAGGTAGGTGAGGTGATCGGCGTCGATGCCCTTGCGCATCTTGATCGTGAGCGGGATGTCTCCGGCCGCCTTCACCGCGCCCTCGACGATCGCGCGGAACAGCGGGAGCTTCCACGGCAGAGCCGCTCCCCCGCCCTTGCGGGTGACCTTGGCGACGGGGCAGCCGAAGTTGAGGTCGATGTGATCGGCCCGGTCCTCGGCGACGAGCATCGTCACGGCCTCGGAGACCGTGCGCGGGTCGACTCCGTAGAGCTGGATCGACCGGACCGACTCGCTCGGGTGGTGGCGGATCAGGCGCATCGACTCCGGAGTGCGCTCGACGAGCGCGCGGGAGGTGATCATCTCGCTCACGAACAGCATCTCGCCGGCACCGGGCGCTCTGGCGGCCTCGGCGGCAGCGGGCGACTCAGCGGCGCCGGGCGCATCGGCAGCGGGACCGCTCCCGAACTCGCGGCAGAGCCGGCGGAAGGCGGTGTTGGTGATCCCGGCCATGGGCGCGAGAACGACCGGCGCGTCGAGTTCGAGGGGGCCGATGCGCAGCGCGGGCGCGGGTGGAGCGGCCAGAAGAGTGGAGGACATCGGTAACGATTGTCCCAGATCCTGTGTTGAGGACGTCGAGCAGAGCCGAGAGGGTGCAGAGATGGTCGAGATCGAGCATGTGGAGGACGGACCCGAGAGGTTCCGGGCGGACGCGACCGCACACGGACTGGCGGTCGAGATCGTCGAGCGGCCCGAAGCGCGCAGTCTCGCCGAGGCGGCCGAGCTCCTGGGCATCGAGCCCGGCGAGATCGTCAAGTCGCTGGTGGTGAAGCGCCACGACGGCGAATACCTCTTCGCGCTGATCCCCGGCGGCCGCCAGATCTCGTGGCCGCTGCTGCGCGCCGTCGTCGGAGTCAACAAGCTGCGGCTGCCCGACGAGCAGGCCGCCCTCGAGGCGACCGGCTACCGCCGCGGCACGATCACTCCGATCGGATCGACGACGGCCTGGCCGATCGTCGCCGACCAGCGGATCACCGGTCGACGCATCGCCATGGGCGCCGGTGCGGGGGGCCGCAGCGCGTTCGTCGACGCCGACGCGCTGATCGCCGCCTACGGAGCGACCGTCGCGGACATCAGCGTGGAGGAGCCGCCGCGCTGACCTGCTCGAGGCCGACCTGCTCAGTACCGACCTGCTCGGCGGAGGGCACGACGCACACGCCGTCCTCGCACACCGGCACGTCCGACGCCCCGAGCATCACGAAGCCGCTCACGCGACGACCGCCCGCTGCGAGAGGACGTGCTCGAGCACCTCGGTGAACGCCGTCGGCTCCTGCGCCCCCGAGACGCCGAACCGCCCGTCCAGCACGAAGAACGGCACGCCGTTGATGCCGTACTCGCGAGCCTGCGCGATGTCGGACTGCACGTCGCCGAGATGGCGCTGCTCCTCGAGCGCGCGCAGCACCTCGTCGGAGTCGAGGCCGACCTCCGCCGCCAGCGAGGCGAGGACGGACCGATCGGCCAGGTCGTGCCCCTCGACGAAGTAGGCGCGCAGGAGACGCTCCTTCAGCTCGAGCTGCAGCCCTGCCTCCTTCGCGTGGTGCAGGACCTGGTGAGCGGTGACGGTCTTGACGTGCCGCACCGTCTCGAAGTGGTAGTCGAGCCCGACGCTCGCCGCGATCGCGGTGACGGAGTCGAGCATCTGCTGCGCCTGCGCCTCGGGGATCCCCTTGTGCTCGGCGAGGAAGGCAGCCTCCCCGCCGCGGTAGTCCTCGGGGGTGTCGGGCGAGAGCTCGAAGCTGCGGTACTCGATCGCGACATCGGGGGCCTCGGGGTGAGCGAGGCGGAACGCCTCCAGCCCGCGCTCGAACTTGCGCTTGCCGATGTAGCACCAGGGGCAGGCGATGTCCGACCAGATGTCGACGGTGATGGGGGTCTGCTCGTCAGTCACTCCGATGACAACCGCTCCGACCGGAGCGTATTCCCGTCAGCGGCGGAGGACCCGGACCAGCTCGTCGACGTCGGACTCGTCGTTCCAGACGTGGAACGCCACGCGGAGGCGGCCCCCGCGACCCGAGACGCGGATCCCGGCGGCCGTCAGCCGTGCGAGGTCCGCGCCCTCCGGGTCGGTCCACGACACGATCGCGCGGTGCTGCGGCTCGCGGTCGAGGCGCTCGCAGAGGCTGTCGCCGAGCCCGGACGCTCGCTCCCAGACCGCGGCCAGGTCGAGCGAGCGGAACAGCTCGAGCGACGCCTCCGCCCCGACGAACGCCTGCCACGCCGGCGAGACGTCGAAGCGGCGAGCGCTCTCGGCGAGGTGCATGGCCGGACCGTAGCACGAGGACCAGACGTCCTCGCCCGAGTACCAGCCGGCCTGCACCGGGATCAGCTCGGCGGAGTAGGCGGGCGAGACGGTGAGGAACGCGACTCCGCGGGGCGAGCAGAGCCACTTGTAGGCGTGGGTCAGGGTGGCGTCGAACCGCGACGCGTCCACCGAGAGGACGCCGGCGGCCTGGGTGAGGTCGCAGGCGGTGCGGACACCGTGGCGCGCCGCCGCCTCGACGATCGCGTCGAGATCGGCGAGGGCGCCGCTCGAGGACTGCACCGCGGAGAAGACGACCAGGGCGTCACCGGGCTCGACGGAGTCGGCCAGCGCCTCGAGCGGGACGCAACGGACCTCGACGCCGCGGTGAGCCTGCGCCAGGAACGGGAAGACGATCGACGAGAAGTCGCCGTCGATGCAGAGCACCCTCGAGCCGTCGGGCAGGGAGGCGGCGAGCACCGCGGCCATCGCCGAGGTCTGCGAGCCGATCGCGACCTGCGAGACGGGCATCCCGACAATGTCCGCGAAGGCCGCTCGCGCCCGCTCGGCGACGTCGCCGTAGCCCGCAGCCGTGTTGTCGCCCGCCGACCAGCTCTCGAGGTCGGCCCGCAGCGCCTCGACGCTCTCGCGCGGAGGCAGACCGAGCGTGCAGGCATTGTGGTAGCCGCGAGCACCCGCGAACCGCTCGCGCAGGGCGGACGGGTGCGCGGATGCGGTGCTCATCCCTCGAGGATCCCCCGCCTGCCGCTGATCGCCAAGACGTGCCCGGGAGCCGGGCGCGTCGCGTCAGCCGGCGGCCAGCGCGTGCGCCTGCTCAATCACGGCGACGACCTCGCGCGCCTCGCGGACGTCGACGGGGGGCGGTGCACCCTCGAGGAGCGAGCGCGCGACTCCCTCGGCGAAGGCGGCGTACCGCCCGCGCTCGCTGGGCACCCGATGGACTCCGCTGTCGTCGGAGAGGGTGCCGACGGCATCGGGAGCGACCACGCCGAAGTCGTCGTCCCGAGGGTCGGCTCCGCCGGAGCGCAGCGCGCCCTCCTGCGGGTCGAGGCCGTCCACGGTGAACGCGGCGCGTGTGCCGAGGACGCGGAAGCGAGGCCCCGTCGCACGCGCGACGCGGCTCATGGCCAGGTGCGAGCGCACTCCGCTGCCGTGCAGGAGCGACACGAACGCGTCGTCCTCGCTCGCGCCTCCGGAGTGCACGACCCGGGTCTCGGCGGCGGTGGCCACGGCCGGCCCGAACAGCACGAGCGCCTGATCGACGAGGTGGCTGCCGAGGTCGAACAGGATGCCGCCGCCCTCGGCGGGTGTGACCCGCGCCTGCCAGCGGCCCGTCTTCGGCGCGCTCCAGCGCTCGAACGACGACTCGAAGCGGAGGACGTCGCCCAGCGCCTCCTCGCGCAGCAGTCGCTGGAGCGTCAGGAAGTCGGCGTCCCACCGGCGGTTCTGGAAGACGAACACGGGCGCGCCCGCTTCCTCGGAGGCGGCGATGATCGCATCGGCGTCGGCCGCGGTCGGCACGAACGGCTTGTCGACGATCACCGCGACTCCGGCCGCGAGGACCGCCTCGGCCTGCGCGCGGTGCACAGCGGGAGGAGTGGCCAGCACCACGACATCGGGCTGCTCGGCGAGCACGCCGTCGAGGTCGGGCACGATCCGGGCCCCGGGGTGCGCGGAGGCGGCCCCCGCCACGCGTGCCGCATCGGAGGTGGCGATCGCCACGATCGAGAAAGCCGGATCGGCGGCCAGGAACGGCGCGTGGAAGACGCTGCCCGCGAGCCCGTAGCCGACGATGCCGACGCGGATCACGCCGACGCCCCCGGCACGTCGACCGCCCCGCCGAAGCGGCGGGTGCGCCCCGCGTAGTACTCGACCGCCTCCCACAGGTCGGTGCGGCTGAAGTCGGGCCACAGCCGGTCGAGGAACACCATCTCGGCGTAGGCGCTCTGCCAGAGCAGGAAGTTGCTGGTGCGCTGCTCGCCCGAGGAGCGCACGAAGAGGTCGACGTCGGGCATGTCGGGCACGTAGAGAGCACGCGCGATCGTCTTCTCGGTGATGCCGGAGGGCTTGAGCCTTCCCGCGGCGACCTCGGTCGCGAGCCGCTGGACCGCATCCGCGATCTCGGTGCGGCCCCCGTAGTTGACGCACATCGTCAGCGTCAGCACGTCATTGCCCGCCGTCAGTGTCTCGGCGAACTGCAGCTCGTTGATCACGGAGGCCCAGAGCCGCGGCTTCCGGCCCGCCCAGCGCACGCGCACGCCCCACTCGTTGAGCTGGTCGCGCCGGCGGTGCAGCACATCGCGGTTGAAGCCCATCAGGAAGCGCACCTCGTCGGGCGAGCGCTTCCAGTTCTCGGTCGAGAACGCGTAGACGCTGAGGTGCTTCACACCGATCTGGATCGCTCCGGCGACCACGTCGAGCAGCGCCGCCTCGCCGCGCTTGTGCCCCTCGACGCGGGTGAGGCCGCGGGAGTTGGCCCAGCGGCCGTTGCCGTCCATCACGATCGCGACGTGTCCGGGCACCGCCTTGCGCGGCAGCTCGGGCGGATGGACCCCCGTCCAGTCGAGGGGGCGGAAGGGCTCGGCGTCCTTGTGGGTGAAGGGCTTCATCGGGTGACGTGCTCCAGGGATCTGAGTCCGCGTTCGAGGTGGAACTGCGTGTAGGCGGCCACGACACCGCTGGCCCGCGATCGGGTCGACGGCTCGGTGGTCTCGGCGTGCGCCCAGTCTCCCGTGAGCAGCGCACCGAGCAGGACGACGACCTCGGGCGCGACCCTCGGAGCGCCGGGCGGGGTGCAGTCGGCGCAGACGACTCCGCCGAGCTGGATGACGACGGCGCCGTGCGGGCCCGGCGTGCCGCAGCGGGCGCAGTCGTCGAAGCTGGGGGCCCAGCCCGCGATCGACAGCGCGCGCAGGAGATAGGAGTCGAGGGTGAGCACGGCCTCGTGCTCGTGCCGCGAGAGCGAGCGCAGGGCACCGACGAGCAGCAGGTACTGCTGGAGGGAGGCGTCGGCGTCGGTCAGCCGATCGGCGGTCTCGACCATCGCGTTGGCGGCCGTGTAGCTGTCGTAGTCGGCCGCGATCAGCGCACCGTAGGCGCCGATGGACTCGGCCTGCGTGACGATGTCGAGACTCCGGCCCTCGTAGAGCTGGAGGTCGGCGACCATGAACGGCTCGAGCCGCGAGCCGAACTTGGAGCCCGTCTTGCGGACGCCCTTGGCGACGGCACGGATCTTGCCGTGCCCGCGCGAGAGCATCGTGACGATGCGGTCGGCCTCGCCCAGCTTGTGCGTGCGGAGCACGACGGCTTCGTCACGGTAGGTGGGCATGCCCCGATTATCCTCCCGACCACCGACACCCGCCTGGACGCGGAGCCGGGCGTGGAACGATGGACTCCGTGGCAGCGACCCTCTTCGTGATCCCGGCCTGGGCGGATCTGCTCGCGATCGCCATCGGCTGCCTGCAGGGCGCGATGTTCGCGGGCGAGTTCCGCGACCGCCGGATCGACCTGCTCGGCGTCACGATCATCGGTACCGCGACCGGGCTGGGCGGCGGCGTGCTGCGCGATCTGCTGCTGCAGACTCCGCTGGTCGCGCTGCACACGAACGCCTACCTGCTGGTGGCGGTCGCCGCCTCCCTGCTCGGGATGCTTCTGCAGCACGTGCTGAACCGGGTGGACGGCACCATCACGGCGCTCGACGCGCTCACCCTGGGCCTGTTCGGTGCGATCGGCACGACGAAGGCGCTGTCGCTGGGCGTTCCGGAGGTGCCCGCCGTGTTCGTGGGCACCGTCTCGGCGGTCGGCGGCTCGGTGGTGCGCGACATCCTGCTCAACCGGCCGATCGCGCTGATGCACGTCGGCTCGCTGTACGCGGTGGCCGCGACCGCGGGGACCGTGGTGCTGGTGACGGGGTTGCGCTTCGGCATGCTGATCGATTTCGCAGCACCGATGGCAGTGGGCGTCACCACCGTGATCCGGCTGCTGGCGGTGCGCTACGGCTGGAGCCTGCCGGAGCAGCGGGCTCTGAACCGCGTGCCGCGCCTGCGCTGGCGCCGCTCCACCTGACCCCCGCCGACCAGGGAACCCCGGCGCGTCGAGGGAGCCTCTGGTGAGTGGCTCCCTCGACGCTCCGGGGTTCCCTCGCGAGGGCCGGCGAGCGACGGGTCAGACGGAGGCGCCCGCCAGCTCGAGGGCCGGCGTGGTCTCGCGCAGAGCGCGGTTCACGGCCGACACGATCGCCTTGAGGGAGGCGGTCGAGATGTCGGCGTCGACGCCCACTCCCCAGAGGGTGCGGCCGTTCACCGAGCACTCGACGTACGACGCGGCGAGCGCGTCGCCGCCGGCGCTGAGAGCGTGCTCGACGTAGTCGAAGACGCGGACCTCGATGCCGTGCTGCGCCAGCACCGCCTCGAACGCGTTGATCGGGCCGTTGCCGGTCGCGCTCGCCGTGATCATCTCGTCGCCGACGCGCAGCACGGCGTCGAGGGCGATCGATCCGCCCAGGTCGCTCGACGTGCTGGTGCGGGTCAGCTCGAAGCGGCCCCACTTCTCGTCGGCGCGGTGGGCGGGCGCCGGCAGGTACTCGTCCTGGAAGATCGCCCAGATCTGCTCGCTGGTGACCTCGCCGCCCTCGGCGTCGGTCTTGGCCTGGACGACTCCGGAGAACTCGATCTGCAGGCGGCGCGGCAGGTCGAGCGCGTGGTCGGTCTTCAGCAGGTAGGCGACGCCGCCCTTGCCCGACTGCGAGTTGACGCGGATGACAGCCTCGTAGGAGCGACCGAGGTCCTTCGGGTCGACCGGCAGGTAGGGCACGGCCCAGGTCAGCTCGTCGACGCTGCGGCCGGTGCGCTCGGCCTCGGCCTCCATCGCCTCGAAGCCCTTCTTGATGGCGTCCTGGTGCGAGCCGCTGAACGCGGTGAAGACCAGGTCGCCCGCCCAGGGGCTCCGCTCGGGCACGGCCAGCTGGTTGCAGTACTCGGCCGTGCGCTTCACGGCGTCCATGTCGCTGAAGTCGATCTGCGGGTCGATGCCCTGCGTGAACAGGTTGACCCCCAGCGCGACCAGGTCGACGTTGCCGGTGCGCTCGCCGTTGCCGAAGAGGCAGCCCTCGATGCGGTCGGCGCCGGCCAGGTAGCCCAGCTCGGCGGCGGCGACGGCGGTGCCCCGGTCGTTGTGCGGGTGCAGCGACAGGATGATGTTCTCGCGCTGGGCCAGGTTGCGGCTCATCCACTCGATCGAGTCGGCGTAGACGTTGGGCGTGGCCATCTCGACCGTTGCGGGCAGGTTCAGGATGACCTTGCGCTCGGGAGTCGGCTCGAAGACCTCGACGACGCGGTCGCAGATCTCGCGGGCGAACTCCAGCTCGGTGCCGGTATAGCTCTCGGGCGAGTACTCGTAGTACACGGAGGTGCCGGGGACGGACGACTCCATCTCGCGGCACTTCCGCGCACCCGCCAGGGCGATGTCGATGATCCCCTGCTTGTCCTTGCGGAACACGACCTCGCGCTGCAGCACGCTGGTCGAGTTGTAGAGGTGCACGATCGCCTGGCGGGCTCCGCGGATCGACTCGTAGGTGCGCTCGATCAGGTGGTCGCGCGCCTGGGTCAGCACCTGGATGGTGACGTCCTCGGGGATCGCGCCCTCCTCGATGAGGCTGCGCACGAAGTCGAAGTCGGTCTGGCTCGCGCTCGGGAAACCGACCTCGATCTCCTTGTAGCCCATCGAGACGAGCAGGTCGAACATGATGCGCTTGCGCTCCGGGCTCATCGGATCGATGAGGGCCTGGTTGCCGTCGCGCAGGTCGACGGCGCACCAGCGCGGCGCCTGCGTGATGCGCTTGGTCGGCCACGTGCGGTCGGGCAGCTCGACGGTGATCTGCTCGTGGAAGGGCTTGTACTTGCCGATCGGCATGGGCGACGGCTTCTGGGTGTTCTTCATGGGGTGCTCTCCTGCGCGCACATGCGCGTCTCTCGTGTCGCGGGGATCCGGATGCGGATCAGACCACGCGGGTGGAACTCGGTTCAGCCGACGACGGACACCGCGACGAGGGAGGCCTGAGGATCAGATCTCGTCGCGGCGGCTAAGAAGGAGCAGACCGTAACGCACGGGGCCAGGGTAGCACTGCCCTCCCGGGCCGCGCGGTGTCAGGCGACGAGACCGTTCTCGTAGGCGTAGACCACGAGCTGCACCCGGTCGCGCAGGCCCAGCTTGCCGAGCGTGCGGCTGATGTGCGTCTTCACCGTCGCCTCGCTGAGGAACTCGGCTCGCGCGATCTCGGTGTTGCTGAGCCCGCGGGAGGCGAGGTGGAAGATCTCGCGCTCGCGATCGGTGAGCGTCTCGAACTCGGCCGGCGTCTCGCGGCCGCTGCCCGGCGCGCCGAAGTGCTCGAAGAGCTCACGGGTGGCGGAGGCGGCCACCACCGCGGTCCCGGCGTGGACCGTCCGCACCGACGCGAGCAGGAAGCCGGGCTCGGTGTCCTTGAGGAGGAAGCCGCTCGCGCCCGCGCGGATCGCACGCGCTGCCGCCTCGTCGAGATCGAAGGTCGTCAGCACCAGGATCCGCGGAGGTGCGACTCCCGCCTCGGCGGCGTGCGCGAGGATCCTCCGCGTCGACTCGATGCCGTCGACGCCGGGCATCCGGATGTCCATGAGCACGACGTCGGGTGCGACGCGGCCGACGAGCTCGGCACCCTCCGCACCGTCCGACGCCTCACCGACCACCTCGAGATCGGGCTGCGAGCTGAGGAGCATGCGGATGCCGGCGCGGAAGAGCGCCTGGTCGTCGACGAGGACGATGCGGATGGGATCGGTCATGCGGGGCTGCCTCCAGAGGCGAGGGGTCGGGTGAGGGGCGGCGGGTCGAGGGGGACCAGCGGGATCGGAGAGGTCGCGAGCGCGGGCAGGCGGGCGTCGACGACGAAGTGCTCACCGTCGGGGCCGGCGGTGAGGACGCCGCCGACGAGGGTGGCGCGCTCGTGCATGCCGACGAGGCCGTGGCCCTCCCCCGGCACCGTGACGGTCTCCTCATCCGAGCAGCGCGCGTTCCGCACGATCAGGACGACCTCGCCCGCCTCCCGCCGGAGCGAGACGTCCAGCGGGCTGCCGGGGCGGCCGTGGCGGAGTGCGTTCGTGGTCGCCTCCTGCGCGATCCGGTAGAGCGCCAGGCCGGTGGCGCGGGGGACGGAGTCGAGATCGACCTCGAGATCGGAGTGCACCCGCGCACCGGCACCCGAGACGCTGTCGAGCAGCGCGGGGAGATCGCGGGCCTCGGGCTGCGGGCCGTCGCTCTGGCTGTGCCGCAGCTGGGCGAGCAGCACCCGCACGTCTCCGAGCGCGTCTCGGGCGACACTCGAGATCGTCAGGAGGGCGGCATCGGTCTGCTCGGGGCTCGCCGCCCCGAGGTAGCGGGCTCCGTCGGCCTGCGCGATGACGACGGCGAGCGAGTGCGCCACGACGTCGTGCATGTCGCGCGCGATCCGGTTGCGCTCCTCGACCGTGTCGAGCTCGCGCTGCGCCCGGGCGCGCTCGCGCTCGGCCTCGGCACGGAGGCTCTGTCCCTCCCGCGCCCGGCGGACGGAGCGGGACAGCAGCCCGACGGTCCACGAGAGGCCGAGAGTCGCGAGGATCCCGCTGAAAGTCGCCCCCAGAGTGAGCACGGAGTCGACCGTGTTCGCGATCAGATCGAAGGCGAGGACCAGATAGGCGACCGCGACGACGGAGCCGGCGATCGCCGAGATCGCGCCGGCGGCTCGCACCCGGCGCGACGAGGCTGCTCCGGCGCCGAACAGCACGACGAGGATCGCGAGGTCCGCGGAGCCGGGAGCGAGGTGCAGCGCCATCTGCAGGGCGGCACCGATCCAGGCGATGGTGAGCGCGAGACCCGGGGAACGACCGTGGAGGACGAGCGCCACCGAGAGGACGCCGGCGACGAAGACGTCCAATGTGTCGTTGAGCGCCGTGATCGACAGGCCCGTCAGCGCCAGGAGGAGGACCGCCTGGCCCCCCGCAGCGCCGACCGCGAACGGATCCTGGGGTCCGGCGACGCGAGTCAGGAGTCGCTCGACCTGGTCGTCGGGGCCGACCGGGGAGCGTACTCCGAGCACGAAGGAGAGCACCTTCAGTCCGCACAGCACCGAGGCGACGAGGAGCGCGACGACGGCGCGGACCAGGAACTCGATGTTCGACGGCAGCGCGTCGAGCCCGGGCAGATCGAGGCCGGCCGAGAGGCCGCCGATCCCCGAGAGGAGCAGTGCGCCCGCGAGGGCGAGTGACCTCGTCCACGGTCCGAGCCTGCGAGCCGTCGACCAGAGCACGACCATGCCGACGAGGACGCCGTCGACCGGTACGCCGACGACGGTGAAGCCTCCGCCGGCGATCACCGCGAGCGCGATGAGCGTGGGGGCGAGGGCCGGCAGGAGAGCGGCGACCGCGAGAGCCAGACCGATCAGCAGTCCGGCCGGCACGGTCTCCATCGGCTCGACGGCGACGAGACCCGCGATCAGGTGCAGGGCGGCGAGGGCCGCCCCGGCGACCGGGAGCGCCGCCGGACGGTCGAGGAGGGCACGCATGCTTCTCACGCTAGGGGGCGGAGGGCGTGCTGTCGTCGTCCTGCGGGGTGATCGGCGTCACCCTCCGGCCGAGGGCGTGGATCAGAACCCGAGGCGCCCGAGCAGCTTCGGGTCGCGCTGCCACTCCTTCGCGACCTTCACCCTGATCGAGAGGAAGACGCGCTTGCCGAGGAGCCGCTCGATCTGCTCGCGCGACACCGCGCCGACCTCGCGGAGCCGCTGACCGCCCTTGCCGATGATGATGCCCTTCTGGCTGTCGCGCTCGACGAAGACGTTCGCGTAGATGTCGATCAGGGAGCCGTCCTCGCGCTCGACCATGTCGTCGAGCGTCACGGCGAGGGAGTGCGGGAGCTCGTCGGACACGCCCTCGAGCGCGGCCTCCCGGATGAACTCGGCGATGCGCGAGAAGAGGTCCTCGTCGGTCACCGCCTCCTTCGGGTAGAGAGCGGGTGACTCCGGCATCAGCGAGAGCAGCTCGGAGGCGAGGACGTCGAGCTGCTCGGCGGTCACGGCGGAGATGGGGACGATGGTGTCCCACTCGCGGAGCTCGGAGACGGCGAGCAGCTGCTTCGCCACGGACTTCTTCGACATCAGGTCGACCTTCGAGACGATCGCGACCTTGCGCGCCCGCGGGAAGGAGTCGAGCTGCTCGTTGATGAAGCGGTCGCCGGGGCCGATCGGCTCGTCGGCCGGGAAGAGCATCCCGATCACGTCGACGTCGCCCAGCGTCGAGGTGACGAGCGAGTTGAGACGCTCGCCCAGCAGGGTGCGGGGGCGGTGGATGCCGGGGGTGTCGACGACGATCAGCTGGCCCTCCTCGCGGTGCACGACTCCGCGGATCGCGCGCCGCGTCGTCTGCGGCTTCGAGCTGGTGATCGCGATCTTCTCGCCCACGAGCGCGTTGGTCAGCGTCGACTTGCCGACGTTGGGACGGCCGACGAACGACACGAATCCCGCCCGGAAGGGCGTCGTGGGAGGGGTGGTGTCGGTCATCGTGCGTCCTCGTTCGGTGCTGTCGTCGTCGGTGCTGCGGTGGTCGGTGCCGCGGTGGGCGCCGGTGCGGTGGTCATGGGGTGATCGCGTTCTCGGTGGTCGTCGTCGGGGACTCGTCGACCGGAGCCTTCTTCCGGTTCTTCCCGTCGTCGGCCCTCGGCTTCTTGGACTTCTTGGACCCGGAGGGCTTCGGCTTCTCCTGCGAGGGATCCGCGTGGTCGCTGCCGCCATCGGTGTCCCCTCCGTCGTCGGCGACGACGGGGATCGGGCCGGTACCGGGCTCGCGTGACGGATCGTAGTCCGGATCGCGGCGGACGATGACCGTCGAGATGGTGCCTCGGCGGGGATCCGCCTGCTCAGCCTCGAGGATCACGCCGTCGATGCGAGCGACGGCACCCCGTTCGGGCAGCCGGCCGTAGGCCTTGGTGAGCAGACCGCCGACGGAGTCGACGTCGTCGTCCTCGAGGTCGAGCTCGAACAGCTCGCCCAGCTCGTCGACCGGCAGCCGCGCCGAGACGCGGTAGACGCCGGGCTCGGTCTCCTCGAAGAGGTCGACCTCGCGGTCGTACTCGTCCGAGATGTCGCCGACGAGCTCCTCGATGAGGTCCTCGAGTGTGACGAGGCCGGCGATGCCTCCGTACTCGTCGACCACCATCGCTAGATGGTTCGACTCGAGCTGCATCTGGCGGAGGAGCTCGTCGGCCTTCTTCGACTCAGGCACGAAGAGCGCCGGCCGGGCCAGCTCCGAGACGGCGTCGGCGTCGTCGGGCCGCTCGTAGGTGTGCCGCGCGACGTCGCGGAGGTAGAGGACGCCGAGCACGTCGTCCACTCCGTCGCCGATCACGGGCAGTCGCGAGATCCCGCGGCTGAGCAGCAGGCCCATGCCCGCGCCGACCGAGGCGCTCGCCTCGATGGTCACCATGTCGGTCCTCGGGACCATGACCTCGCGGACGAGGGTGTCGTTGAACTCGAAGATCGAGTGGATGAGCTCGCGGTCGTCCTGCTCGAGGACGTCCTGCTCGGTGGCCTCGTCGACCATGCTGAGGAGCTGTTCCTCGGACGAGAAGCCGGCCGAGCGCCCGGTGCCCGGGGTGACCCGGTTGCCGAGGGCGACCAGCCCGTGCGCCACTGGGCCGAGGCCGACCCGCAGGACGTGGACGAGCGAGGCGCTCGTGCCGAGCACGGCGCGCGCGTGCGCTCGCCCGACGCTGCGGGGGCTCGATCCGACGAGCACGAACGAGACGGCCGCCATGATCAGGATCGCGAGCAGCAGCGCCAGCCAGAGCTGCTCGATGACGACGACGAGAACGGCGGTCACGAAGACGGCCGCCGTCGTCTCGGCGGCGATCCGCGAGAAGTTGACGACGTTGACGTGCGCGCTGAGGTCGCCGGCGATGGCCCGCAGCGACCGCGCGCTTCGGGAGTGGTTGGCCATGTCGAGCAGATCGCTCCGCGAGAGGACGCCGAGCGCGGCGTCGGTCGCCGCGAGCCAGCCGCCGACGGCGACGAGGGCGAGCGCGGCGACGAGCAGCTGGAGGGTCAGCACGAGGCGCCTATCGTCGTCGTTCGCTGATGTGGAAGCCCACGAGGATGTCGCGCTGGATGCCGAACATCTCGCGCTCCTCCTCGGCCTCGGCGTGGTCGAAGCCGAGCAGGTGCAGCAGCCCGTGCGCGGTGAGCAGCTGCAGCTCGTCGAGCACCGAGTGACCGGCCGCCTCGGCCTGCGTCTGGGCGACCTGCGGGCACAGCACGATGTCGCCGAGGAGTCCGGCGGGAGTCTGCTCGTCCTCGGTGCCCGGGCGCAGCTCGTCCATCGGGAAGCTCAGCACGTCGGTGGGCCCCGGCTCGTCCATCCACTGGACGTGCAGCTGCTCCATCGCCCCCTCGTCGACCAGCACGATCGCCAGCTCGGCGTCGGGGTGCACGTGGAGCGAGTCGAGCGCGTAGCCGGCGAGGCGCAGCAGTGCCGCCTCGTCGACGGGGACGCTCGACTCGTTGTTGATCTCGATGCTCACGGGGCGCGGAAGTCCTTCTGTCGGGCGGGGTCAGCCGCGGGGGCGCTGGGGCTGGCTGTCGCCGCCGGTGCGGGTGGATCCGCGCCGCTCGGCGCGGTTCGCGAACTCGCGCGCCTGCTCGCGCTCGAAGTTCTGCGCCTGCTTCAGCTGGTCGTACTCGGTGTACGCGTCGACGATGCGGCCGACGAGGTTGTGGCGCACCACGTCCTCGCTGCCCAGGCGCGAGAAGTGGATGTCGTCGATGTCGTCGAGCACCCGGGTGACGAGCCGGAGCCCGCTCGATCCGGTGGGCAGATCGACCTGGGTGATGTCGCCGGTGATCACCATCTTCGAGCCGAAGCCGAGGCGGGTGAGGAACATCTTCATCTGCTCGGGCGTGGTGTTCTGCGCCTCGTCGAGGACGACGAACGAGTTGTTCAGCGTCCGCCCGCGCATGTAGGCCAGGGGCGCGACCTCGATGACGCCCGCGGCCAGCAGCTTCGGGACGTTCTCGGGGTCCATCATCTCGTTCAGCGCGTCGTAGAGCGGGCGCAGGTACGGGTCGATCTTGTCGGTGAGCGAGCCGGGGAGGTAGCCGAGCCTCTCGCCCGCCTCGACGGCGGGACGGGTCAGGATGATCCGCTCGACCTCCTTGCGCTGGAGGGCCTGCACCGCCTTCGCCATCGCGAGATAGGTCTTGCCCGTGCCCGCCGGGCCGATGCCGAACACGATGGTGTTCTGGTCGACGGCGTCGACGTACTCGCGCTGACCGACGGTCTTGGGGCGGATGCTCTTGCCGCGCGCCGTGAGGATCGCCTGCCCGAACGCCTCCGCCGGCGACACCGGGCCGCCGTTCTCGAGGATCCGCGCGGACTCTCGCACGCCGTCGGGGTCGAGATCGTGGCCGCCTGCCGTCATGAGCACCAGTTCTTCCACCAGGCGCGCCGCAGCCGCAACCGGGGCGTGCTCGCCGTCGAGCGTCACCTCGTTGCCGCGCACGTGCACCCGGACGTCGGGGAATCGTCCTTCGACCGCCCGGATGAGGCGGTCCTGAGGTCCGAGGAGGCGCACCATGGCGACTCCGTCGACGGCGACGACGCGGTGCGCCGGGCCGGTGAGAGGCGGGGTGGTGAACTGCTCAGTGGCGGCGGTGCCGCCGGGGAGGTCGGGAGTCGGAGCTGCCGGGCTGTCGCCCGCGTGGTCAACCGGTGGCAAGAGAGCCTTCCGTCAGGTGTCCGCCCAGGACATGGGCGTGGACGTGGAACACGGTCTGGCCGGCCTCTTCGCCCGAGTTGAAGACGAGGCGGAACTGCCCGCCGGAGTGCGCATCGGCCAGGGTCTGCGCGACCTCGACCATCTCGGCGAGCAGGGAGGCGTCGGCGGCGGCGAGAGCGGCGACGGTCGCGTACTCCTGGGTCTTGGGGAAGACGAGGAAGTGGACCGGAGCCTTCGGCGCGATGTCGGTGATGGCGAGGATCCGCTCGTTCTCGAACACCACGTCGGCAGGGATCTCGCCCCGGACGATGCGGGTGAAGACGGTGGGTTCGCTCATACGACCATCGTAAAGGCGGCTACCCGCACTCGGGCGCGCCGTTCGCCGAGGGCGCGCGTCACCAGCGGCCGAGCCGGGCCGAGAGCACGGCGATCGCGGCGGGCCCGGCGGTCGAGGTGCGCAGGACGGAGTCGCCCAGCGCGACGGCCTCGGCCCCCGCCTCCTCGAGTGCTCGCAGCTCCTCCGGAGCGATACCGCCTTCGGGGCCGACGACCAGCACCAGGTCGCGCTCATCGGGCATCACGGCCGAGAGCCGGGAGGCGGCACCCGGCTCGAGGACGAGGATCCGGGCGGTCCCGGCCCGCTCGACGATCCCTCGCAGGACGGCCAGCGCCGACACCTCCGGCACCCGGGCGCGCAGCGACTGCTTGCTCGCCTCGCGGACGATGCTGCGCCAGCGCTCGCGGCCCTTCTCCTCCTTGCCGCCCGCCCAGCGCGAGACGGAGCGGTTCGCCTGCCAGGGGACGACCTCGTCGACGCCCAGCTCGGTCGCCGCCTGGATCGCGAGCTCGTCGCGGTCCCCCTTGGCGAGGGCCTGCACGAGCACGAGCCGGGGCGAGGGGGCGGCCAGCTCCTCGACCGAGTCGACGAGGAGCGAGACGCGGGACGCCTCCGCCGTCTCGACGGTCGCGGTGGCGACTCGCCCCCGGCCGTCGCCGATGCGCACCGACTCGCCGGCGCGGAGGCGGCTGACCGTGGCGGCGTGGCGCGCCTCCGCGCCGGTCAGCACGAGCCGCCCTCCCCGGACGAAGTCGCCGGAGTCGAGTGTCTCGTCGATGTAGTGGTGCGCCACGCCGGCCTAGCCGAGGAAACGGTCGCGGAGCTTCGAGAACAGCCCCTGCTGGAAGTGGGTGAGCGCCGGCTTCTGCGGCTTGTAGTGCTTGGCGAACTCCTGGACGAGCTCGCGTTCGCGGTGGCCGAGCTTGGTTGGTGTGACCACCTGGATGCCGATGCGCAGGTCGCCGCGACCGTTTCCGCGCAGCTTCGTGACTCCGCGGCCCTTGATCGTGACGATCTCGGTGCTCTGGGTGCCCGGCTTGATCTCGATCTCGATGTCGCCGTCGAGGGCGGCGAGCGTCGCGGTCGAGCCGAGGATCGCATCGGTCATCTGCACTTCGAGGGTGCAGAGCAGGTCGTCGCCGTTGCGGCTGAAGACGTCGTGGTGCTTGACCTTGATCTCGAGGTAGAGGTCGCCGTTCGGTCCGCCTGCGGGGCCGACCTCGCCGCTGCCCGGCATCTGCAGGCGGAGGCCCGTGTCGACCCCCGCGGGGACGTCGACGGGGATCGTGCGGCGCGCGCGGACGCGGCCCTGTCCCTGGCAGGTGGAGCACGGGGTCGCGATGACGGTGCCGTAGCCGCGGCAGGTGCCGCAGGGACTCGCGGTCATCACGTTGCCGAGGAGTGAGCGGACCGTGCGCTGGATCTGGCCCGAGCCGTGGCAGATGTCGCAGGTGACGGGCGAGGTGCCGGGCTGGCAGCACGAGCCGTTGCAGGTCTCGCAGAGCACGGCGGTGTCGACCTCGAGGTCGCGGTGGGTGCCGAAGATGACCTCGTCGAGCGACACCTCGACCCGCAGCAGCGCGTCCTGACCGCGCTCGCGGCGCGACCGGGGACCGCGGGACGACCCCTGCGCGCCCTGGCCGAAGAACGTCTCGAAGATGTCGCCGAAGCCACCGAAGCCCTGAGCGCCGCCCCCGAAGCCCTCCTGCGGGCCGCGGTCGTACTGCTGGCGCTGCTGCGCGTCGCTCAGGACGTCGTAAGCGTGCGTGACGAGCTTGAAGCGCTCGGAGGCGTCGGCGCTGGGATTGACGTCGGGGTGCAGTTCGCGCGCGAGCCGGCGGTACGCCTTCTTGATCTCGTCGTTGGAGGCGTCGCGGGCGACGCCCAGCACTTCGTAGTGATCGGCCACAGGTGGCTTCGTCCTTCGTTCGTGGGTCGGTGCGCCGGGCACGGCGGACCTGTCGGGAGCCGGAGGGACCGGCGGAGGTTCGGGGTCACTCCTCGCCGAGGAGGCGGGAGAGGTAGCGGGCGACGGCTCGGACCGCCGCGATGTTGCCGGAGTAGTCCATCCGGATCGGCCCGAGGACGCCGAGGCGCGAGACCTGGCCGCCCGAGGTGTTGTAGCCGCTCGTGAGCACGGACGTCTCCTGGAGGCCGAACGGCGCGTTCTCACGGCCGATGCGGACCGAGATGCCCCGCGGATCGGGCGTCATCTCGGCGAACAGGCGCAGGAGCTCGACCTGCTCCTCGATCGCTTCGAGGACCGGGTAGATGCTGCCCGAGAAGTCCTCCTCGGTGCGCACGAGGTTGGCCGCGCCCGCCATCACGAGGCGGTCCTGCCGGTTCGCGCCGACCTGCTCGAGCAGGGTCTGCACGATCGGGGTCAGCGTCTCGCGCCGCTCCGGAGCGAACCGCTCGGCAGCCGTCTGCAGGATCTCGGCGGCGGCCTGGAGGCCCAGACCGAGAACGGCGGTGTTGAGCTTGGCGCGGATCTCGCCGAGCAGCTCGTCGTCGACATCGGCCGGCGTCTCGAGCACGCGCTGATCGACCCGGCCGGTGTCGGTGATCAGCACCGACAGGAGGCGCCTGGGCGCCAGAGCCACCAGCTCCACGTGGCGGATGCGCGCGGCTCCGAACGACGGGTACTGCACGAGGGCGACGCTGTTGGTGAGCTGCGAGAGCAGACGCACCGTCTTCACGAGCACCTCGTCGAGATCGGGGCTCTGGCCCAGGAACGTCTCGATCGCCTGCCGCTGGGCCGCGGTCAGCGGGCGCAGATCGGTGAGCTGGTCGACGAAGAGGCGGTAGCCCTTGTCGGTGGGAACGCGGCCTGAGGAGGTGTGCGGGGCCGCGATCAGCTCCTCCTCCTCGAGCTGCGCCATCTCGTTGCGGATGGTGGCGGCAGAGACTCCGAACGCGTGGCGCTCGACGATCGACTTGGAGCCGACCGGCTCGCGGTGCGCGACGTAGTCCTGCACGATGACGCGCAGCACCTGGAGACCTCGCTCCGTCACCATGCGATCGACCTCCCGTCGGGCTCCGTGTGCACTTCATCGCGGACCTTGGCACTCCGCGGGAATGAGTGCCAATCATAACCGCGCGCGCGGAGAGAGGCCGGGGTTGCGTGCGGATCGGCGTGGTGCTCGCTCATTGCCCGCCGTCGGCGACGGCAGTACCGTGAGCGCGCGGTCGGAGGCGGTCGACGCGCGGCCGGCCGGTGCGCACGTCGATCGACGCGCGCCGGAGCGCGTCTTCTGAGAGGAACGACCATGTCACTTCCCGATGCAGGCGGCTCACCGGAGCCCACTCCCCGCCCCGCCGCCGCCCCGCTGACCGAGACCGAGGACCGCCAGTGGGCGTCGTTCGCGCACCTCGGCGGCATCCTGTCCTTCCTCCCGTCGCTGATCATCTGGCTCGTCTTCAAGGACCGCGGCCGCTTCACGGAGGCGGAGGCCAAGGAGGCGCTGAACTTCCAGATCACGCTCCTGATCGTCCACGTGATCGCCTGGATCCTCTCGGCGACGGTCGTCGGAGCGATCATCGGGATCCCGCTGGACCTCGCCGCGTGGGTCGTCTCGATCGTGTTCTCGATCCTCGGATTCCTCAAGGCGAAGGACGGGACCCCCTACCGGTACCCGTTCGCCGTCCGACTCATCAAGTAGGACGACTCGCTGGACGCCCGCGCATGCCACGATGGACGCCGAGCGCACGGGGGTCGCCCGGGGCGCAGACGTCGGAAACGGAGACTCTCATGTCGGCCACCCCTCCCCCGCCCCCCGCTTACGGCACGCCCGCTCCGCCGCTCAACCCGGCGGACGAGAAGACCTGGGCGATCGTGACGCACGTGCTCGGCATCTTCTTCAGCTTCCTGCCGTCGCTGATCGTGTTCCTCGTCTTCAAGGGCCGCGGACCGTTCCTCGAGGCCCACGCGAAGTCGGCCCTGAACTTCCACCTGACGACGCTGATCGCCTACGTCGCCGGCACGATCCTGACCTTCGTGTTCGTCGGCGTGATCGTGTTCTTCGTCGTGCCGATCCTGGTGATCATCTTCGGCATCATCGCCGCGGTACGCGCGAGTGCGGGCGAGTACTACACGTACCCGCTCAGCATCCCGTTCTTCAAGTAGGAACGTCCGCGCGAGTAAGGCCGGAAGCCCCCTTCTTCCCGAGATCTCGGGATCCGGGGATTCCGGCCTTACTGGTGAGACTCAGCCGTCGGTGAGGCGGCGCACGACCGCGTCGGCCAGCAGGCGCCCCCGCAGCGTCAGCACGACGCGTCCCTGCAGGGCGGCGCGGCCGTCCACGAGACCGTCGGCGATGAGACCCGCGACGTCGCGCCTGTGCTCCGGATCGACCGCGTCGATCGGCAGGCCGTCCGAGAGCCGGGATCGCAGCAGCACGTCCTCGACCCGGCGCGTGTCGGCGTCGAGCGTCTCGCGCCCGGCGGCGGGCGAGTCGCCGGCGCGGAGGCGGTCGGCGTAGGCCGCCGGGTGCTTCACGTTCCACCAGCGCACCCCGCCGACATGGCTGTGCGCACCCGGACCGACGCCCCACCAGTCGTGACCGAGCCAGTACGAGAGGTTGTGCCGCGAGCGGTGCGCGTCGTCGCGGGCCCAGTTGCTGACCTCGTACCACGAGTAGCCGGCAGCCGCGAGTCGCGCGTCGGCCAGCTCGTACATGTCCGCGGTGAGGTCGTCGTCCGGAGTCGCCACCTCGCCCCGGCGGATCTGCCGGGCGAGCTTGGTGCCGTCCTCGACGATCAGCGCGTAGGCGGACAGGTGGTCCGGTCGGTTCGCGAGCGCGGAGTCGAGCGAGCGCTCCCAGTCGGCCAGCGACTCTCCCGGCGTGCCGTAGATGAGGTCGAGGCTGACCTGCAGTCCGGCATCCCGAGCCCACTGCACCACGAGCGGCACGCGCTCGGGATCGTGCGTGCGCTCGAGCGTCGCGAGGACGTGCGGGACGGCCGACTGCATCCCGAAGCTGACGCGGGTGAAGCCGGCGTCGGCCAGCGTGCGCAGGTAGGCGGCGTCGACCGAGTCGGGGTTGGCCTCCGTCGTGATCTCGGCCCCCTCGGCGATGCCGAAGTTCGTGCGGAGCCCGTCGAGCATGCGCACGAGGTCGCCGGCCGGGAGCAGCGTGGGTGTGCCGCCTCCGAAGAACACCGTCGCCGCCGGGCGCCGCGGCAGGCCGGCGCGCTCGAGCACGGAGGCGCCGAGCACCATCTCGCCGATCGCCTGGTCGGCGTAGTCCTGCTGCTTCGCACCGCGCAGCTCGGTGGCGGTGTAGGTGTTGAAGTCGCAGTAGCCGCAGCGCACGCGGCAGAACGGCACGTGCACGTAGAGACCGAGGTCGCGCTGCTCGACGCCGTCGGCGACGGACGCGGGCAGGAGGCCGTCGAGCGGAGCGGGATCGGCGAGCGGGGGGGCGCTTCCCACGTCAGCTGACGCGCGCCGGCAGCAGTGCGCGCAGGTACTTCTTGACCTGCCGCTTCTGCACGGAGCGCAGCACCGGGGCACCCAGGCGGTAGAGAGCGGTGGAGGGGCGAGAGAAGACGCGGATGACGAGCCAGACCGAGTCGTCGGCGCGCTTCTCGACGACGAACGACTCCTCGCCGCTCTCGGGGTGGCCCTCGAGCGTGCCGTAGGCGAAGCCGACCTGGTCGGGCTCGTCTACGACGTAGACGACCCGCACCGGGGCGTCCACCGTGCGGCCGAGGAGGGTGACCTTGAGGACCGCGGTGACGCCGGCGGTGATGTAGGGCGTGCCGTCGGGAGCGAAGTGCTCCTCCGTCGGGCGGCTCGCGAGATCGATCGGGGTGCCGGCCGAGTCGAAGTTGACGCCGGTGTACTGCACGCCGCTGCCCGAGGTGATGTCGGAGACCGTGATGCCGCTGCCGCGCTGCACGCCCCAGGTCATCAGCGACGCGGTGGTGATGGCGAAGCGCTCGGCTCCCGAGCCGAGGCGGGCCTCGAAACGCTCGGCGGTGAATCCGTCGGGCGGGTACTCGAGCAGGTCGGGTGCGAGGGTCCCGCCGACCGCCGCGTAGGTGACCTGCGGCTGCCCCTCGAAGCTCGAGCGTCGGATGCTCACGGCGTGCTCCTGTTCTCGACTGCGGTGATCGGGTTCGCAGTGGTGCTCTCGGCGACGGACCGTGGTGGGCTCGTGCGCAAGGCTCCAGGGTATCGGATGCGTCCGGGGAGGAGCCGGATGGGGGTGCGGTCCGCCGCTAGTGTTCAGGAGGCTGCTCCTGCGCTCGCGGGAGGACCGCGGATCGTGGGGGTTCAGTGCGGATGAGGGCGACGACATCGGGGGCGTTCCGGCCTGCGGCGTGGGGCCTCGTGCTCCTGACCGTCGGAGGCGCACTCGCGGGATGCCAGGGCCGCGCCGACGCGGGGCAGGCCGCCGCTCTCGCGCCGTCGACGACGCCGGCGCCCGTGCAGACCACGGCCGAGCCGATCCCCGAGACCCCGGTCTCCGTCGAGCCGACCCTCGCGCCGACTCCGGCACTGCTCGAGACGCTGCCGCGCGAGGACGCCACGGGACAGCCGATCTACGACCTCGACTCCGACACCACGGCCTTCGTCTACCCCGCTTCGTTCGACGAGAGCGAGCGCGCGAACGCGACGATCTGGATCGAGCAGCAGCGGATCATCGCTCAGTGCATGCTCGACAAGGGCTTCGACTACACGTACACGCTCTGGTGGGAGCGTCCGAGCGGCCCGCGCCCGGCCGACGACCCGCTCTCCGCGTCGCTCTACCCTGCGGGGTCAGCGGGGTTCACCGCGCTGTACGGCGAGGAGACCGACCTGCCCTACGACTGGACGACCGCGGGCTGCCACGGGTACGCGGTGCACGTCACCGGCCAGGACGACGCGAACTGAGGCGGAGCTCGACCGCTACTTCTTGTCCTTGGTCTCGACGTCGCCCGAGAGCGCGGCGATGAACGCCTCCTGGGGGACCTCGACGCGGCCGACCATCTTCATGCGCTTCTTGCCCTCCTTCTGCTTCTCGAGGAGCTTGCGCTTGCGGGTGATGTCGCCGCCGTAGCACTTGGCGAGGACGTCCTTGCGCATCGCGCTGATCGACTCGCGCGCGATGATGCGGGCGCCGATCGCGGCCTGGATCGGCACCTCGAACTGCTGGCGCGGGATGAGCTTGCGCAGCCTTCCGGTCATCAGGACGCCGTAGGCGTAGGCCTTCTCGCGGTGCACGATCGCGCTGAACGCGTCGACCTGCTCGCCCTGCAGCAGGATGTCGACCTTGACCAGGTCGGACTCCTGCGAACCTGCGGGCTCGTAATCGAGGGAGGCGTAGCCGGCGGTCTTCGACTTGAGGTTGTCGAAGAAGTCGAAGACGATCTCGCCGAGGGGCATGTGGTAGCGGATCTCGACGCGGTCCTCGCCCAGGTACTCCATGCCGATCAGGGTGCCGCGGCGGCTCTGGCAGAGCTCCATGATCGTGCCGACGTAGTCCTTCGGGGCGAGGATGGCGGCCTTGACGATCGGCTCGGTGACGGAGGCGATCTTGCCGACCGGGAACTCGCTCGGGTTCGTGACGGTGACGGTCTTCTTGTCCTCCGTCGTCACCTCGTAGATGACCGAGGGCGCGGTGGTGATCAGGTCGAGGCCGAACTCGCGGTCGAGGCGCTCGGTCACGATCTCGAGGTGCAGGAGACCGAGGAATCCGCAGCGGAAGCCGAAGCCGAGCGCGACCGAGGTCTCGGGCTCGTAGACGAGCGCGGCGTCGGAGAGCTTGAGCTTGTCGAGCGCCTCACGGAGGTCGGGGTAGTCGCTGCCGTCGATCGGGTAGAGACCCGAGAAGACCATCGGCAGCGGCTCGGTGTAGCCGGGCAGAGCCTGGGTCGCGGGCTTCGACGCGGTCGTGACGGTGTCGCCGACCTTCGACTGGCGCACATCCTTCACGCCGGTGATCAGGTAGCCGACCTCGCCGACTCCGAGACCCTTGGTCACCGTCGGCTCGGGGCTCGACACTCCGATCTCGAGGATCTCGTGCGTAGCGCGGGTCGACATCATCTGGATCTTCTCGCGCGGCGAGAGCTGGCCGTCGATCATCCGCACGTAGGTGACGACGCCGCGGTAGGAGTCGTAGACCGAGTCGAAGATCATCGCGCGCGCCGGCGCGTTCGCGTCGCCGACCGGCGGGGGGACGAGCTCGGTGACGCGATCGAGCAGCGCCTCCACTCCGACGCCGGTCTTGCCCGACACTCGCAGCACGTCGGAGGGGTCGCCGCCGATCAGGCTCGCGAGCTCGGCCGCGTACTTCTCGGGGTCGGCCGCGGGGAGGTCGATCTTGTTGAGCACCGGAATGATCGCGAGGTCGTTCTCGAGCGCCAGGTAGAGGTTGGCGAGGGTCTGCGCCTCGATGCCCTGAGCGGCGTCGACCAGCAGGATCGCGCCCTCGCACGCGGCGAGCGAGCGGCTGACCTCGTACGAGAAGTCGACGTGTCCGGGGGTGTCGATCATGTTCAGCGCGAAGGTGCGGCCGTCGCGCTCCCACGGCATGCGGACCGCCTGCGACTTGATCGTGATGCCGCGCTCGCGCTCGATGTCCATCCGGTCGAGGTACTGCGCGCGCATCGCGCGATCCTCGACGACGCCCGTGATGCCGAGCATGCGGTCGGCGAGGGTCGACTTGCCGTGGTCGATGTGGGCGATGATGCAGAAGTTGCGGATCGACGCCGGGTCGGTCGCGGCGGGCTCGAGAGCGGTGAGGGCACGTGGAGACATTGTGCGACCAGTCTCCCATGCCCGTGGCACGGGCCGGTCTAGAGCTCGAGGCCGTAGGTGCGGGTGGGCTCGACGCCGGGCGGGTTCTCGCGCTCGGGCAGGCGGACGAAGCCCATGCTCTCGTAGAGGGCGTGAGCGGCGAGCATGTCGCTCCCGCTGTTCATCACGACGCGCTCGAGGCCGCGCTCGGTCGCGAGCATGACCACGAACTCGGTGAGGAGACGTCCGAGACCGCGGCCGCGCGCCTGGGGAGCCACGGCGAGCAGCCGCCAGTCGAGCTCGCCCGGCCGGCCGAGCTCGTAGAGCCTGCGCCCCTCGGCGGCGGTCGTGACGGTGGCGAGGAGGCGGCCGTCACGATCCTCCGCGACCCAGACCTGGCCCTCGCGGTCGTGCCGGGCGACGTCCGCGACATCGGCGGCGTACTCCTCCCCCAGCTCGTAGTCGTGCGCGTAGGCGGACACGCGCAGGCGCGAGACCTCGTCGTACTCGCTCGCCCGCACCCGGCGGACGAGGATGCCGTCGGCGCTCACGCGGGTGCGGGGAGGGTTCGGAGGCCGTGCTCGATGTCGGCGGGATCGGCGGCGAGGCAGATCCGGATCCAGCCCTCGCCGCTGCGCCCGAAGGCGCTGCCCGGAGCGACGGCCACGAGGGTCTCGAGGAGGAACGCCTCGGCCCAGCTCGCGACGTCGCCCTGGCTCGCGTGCGAGACGTCGACCCAGAGGTAGAACGCGCCCTCGGGCTCGCGGAAGCGGATGCCGCGCTCGTCGAGCAGGGCGGTGGCGAGCTTGAGGTTCGAGAGGTAGTGGGCGGAGGCGGCGGCGACCGCGTCCTGCGGCCCGGTCAGCGCCGCGAGGGCCGCGCGCTGATCGGGCGTCGCGACGCAGCTGATCGCCGCCTCCTGCATGGTGACCATCGTCTTCGTCATGCCGGGAGGAGTGACGAGGTAGCCGACGCGGACACCGGTCATCGCGTAGGTCTTCGAGAGCGAGAAGACGCTGAAGACGCGGTCGTCGTCGTGACCGAGCTCCTCCGCGATCGCCGCGAGGCTCACGTGCGGGCGGCCGTAGGTGAAGTACTCGTAGACCTCGTCGCTGATCACCCAGAGGTCGTGGCGGCGGGCGAACTCGAGGAGCCGCTCGAGGAGCGGACGCGGGTAGACGACTCCGAGCGGGTTGGACGGGCTGTTGACGATGATGACGCGGGTGCGGTCGGTGACGATGCGCTCGAGCTCGTCGAGGTCGGGGAAGAAGCCGTTCTCGGGGCGCAGCGTGTACGGCACCGGGACGGCCCCTATCATCCGCGCGTTCATGGTGAAGGTCGTGTAGCCGGGATCGGGCAGCAGGACCTCGTCACCCGCGGCCAGGGTCAGCGTCATCCCCTGGTAGAGCGCCTGAGTGCCGCCGATGGTGAGCCAGACCTGCTCGACGTCGGCGTGGATCCCGTTGTCGCGGGCGAGCTTCTCGACGATCGCTCGTCGCAGCTCGGGGATGCCGCCGTTCGGCCCGTAGTTCGTGTCGTCGGCGGCCCACGCGGCCCGAGCCGCCTCGATGATGTGCGGCGCGAGCGGCACATCCGGCTCGCCGACGGCGAGGAACGTGACCCCGTCGAGCCGGAGAGCGATCTCGAAGAGGCGGCGGATGCCCGAGGGCGGCACCGCGGGGATGTGATCGGCGAGACGTGGCATCGCTGCCCAGGGTATCGGCGCCCGGCGCCCGCTCTCGTCGATGACAGCCGTGCACACCTGGCGTGTCGCGAGCGCGCGGCGCAGTTGAACGGGGGCGGCGGGTGCGCTAAAGTTCCTTGTTGGCTTGCGCTCCCACCCGGACTACCGGAGTTGTGGAGTGATCACTGGCCGGCGACCTCCAGTCGCACCGCGCGGCGATCGCACTGACGCCCGCGGAAGGGGCACTCCGTCGAGTAGCCGGCTGCACACACGCACATCCGAGAAGAAGGTAATCCACGTGGCAAACATCAAGTCGCAGATCAAGCGCAACCTCACCAACAAGAAGGCGAACGACCGCAACAAGGCCGTCAAGAGCGAGCTGAAGACCGCCGTCCGCGCGGTCCACACCGCCATCGCCGCCGGCGACTCCGAGAAGGCCGCCACCGCGCTCGCCTTCGCCGCGAAGAAGCTCGACAAGGCCTCGAGCAAGGGCGTCATCCACAAGAACCAGGCCGCGAACCGCAAGTCGGCCATCGCGAAGCAGGTCGCTGCGCTGTAAGGCTGCGTCTCACTGCAACGATGAAAGGTCCGGCCTCTGGCCGGGCCTTTCGTCGTTTCCGCTCGCCGTCGACGGTCTCCTCGTTCCTCGTCGTCCGTCGCGCAGTCGGCCCTCGTAGGTGGTTGCGGTCGAGGAGCGGCGAGCGCTCCGGGAACGACGATCCGCTCGAACGCGGATCGCCGGTGACCCTGCGGGGTGGGCGGCTGGTTCGGCGAGTCGGACTCAATCCATAGGGCTGCGTCACCCTGATGGTCGACGATCGGCCTCCGGATCGATGTTCAGGGAGAGGTAGGCATCCCGCTGCCAGCATGCTGGTCGAGTAGCCCCGCAGGGGCGTATCGAGACCCACCGTCGCCGGCAGGTCGGCGTTCGGCGCCGGCCTTCTGATGGTGGTGGATCTCGATACGCGCGCTGTGCGGGCTACTCGATCAGCAGGCGGTGGCCACGGTCACCAAGGACGTGCGGCCCGAAAAGGCAGCGTCAGGCGCGGCCCTTGAGGATGAGGTTCCAGTAGACCCACGGGAGGATGTAGCGGTCGGCGAGGTACGTGACGCGGCGCTCCTTGGCGAGGCCCTTCCAGAAGGGGATCGTGGGCTTCGGGCGGTAGCGGTCGTCGAACTCGGCGAACACGACCGTCGAGCGGGAGACGACGAACGGGCAGACGGAGTAGCCGTTGTAGACCTGCGGCAGCGGCTTGCTCTTGCGGGCGGCGACCATGTTCTTCGCGAGAGCCTTCACCTGGGGACGAAGGGCTCCTCCGGACTTCGAGTTGGTCGTGGCGGCGGCGTCGCCCAGCGCCCACACGTCGGGGTATCGCGGGTGGCGGAGCGTCAGCGGGTCCACGTCGACGAATCCGTCCGGCGCGGTGAGCCCCGTACCGGCGAGCCAGTCCGGTGCCGACTGCGGGGGGACGGCGTGCAGCACGTCGTAGGAGAGCGTCTCGCGGTGGCCGTGGCCCACCGACCCGGAGTCGTGATCCGCACCGAGATGCGCGCTGCGACGGTCGTCGCCGGCGATGACGATGCTCCGCGCCTCTGAATCGACCTCGACCAGCTCGCGGCTGTAGCGCACGTCGATGCCGTACTCGTGCACCTTGCGCTCGAGCTCGGCGTCGATCATCGGCATGCCGAACAGCGTCGGCGTCGGCACCACCAGCACCACGTGGATGTCGGCGAGCACGCCCGTCGCGCGCCAGTAGTCGCACGCCAGATACATCGGCTTCTGCGAGGCGCCCGCGCAGGTGGCGGGCCCGCTGGGCTGCGTGAAGACCACGGTGCCGCTCCGGACATCGCTGAGCACGCTCGACGCCTTGCGCGCGTAGTCGTACTCGTAGTTGGAGACGCCCACGGGCGACTCCATCGCCTCGGTCAGGCCGGGGACCGACGCCCAGTCCTTCTGGATGCCCGGGCAGACGACGAGCTGGCCGTAGCCGATGCGGCGACCTGAGGAGAGGGTGACCGTCTTCGCGACGGGATCGATGGTCCGCATGCGATCCTTGATCAAGGTCACGCCCTTCGGCATCACCGAGGCCTGCGACCGGGTCGCCATCGACGCCGGAGCGTTCCCGCCCGCGACGTGCGAGAACATCGGCTGGTAGAAGTGGGTGTCGCGCGGCTCGATCACCGCGACGTCCGAGACTCCGTACCGGCGGAGACGGCCCGCGGCCGAGAGGCCGGCGTTGCCTCCGCCGACGATGAGGACATCGTGTCGATCGGCGTCTGCGGGCAGAGCTGGTTGAGTCATCTCCCCACCGTATGGGCGCGGATCGACTCGAGAACGGGCTGGACAGAGCGGCTCGATCCACTCGCCTGAGTGGGCGGAACGTCAGACGCCGCGGGCCGACACGATCGAGACCATGCGCTCGAGGGCGTAGACGGGATCGCGGGTGGCGCCCTTGACGTTCGCGTCGGCGTCGGCGACGGTGACGATCGCGGTTCCGAGGCCGTCGCCGGTCCAGCCCTGGAGGTCGCGGCGGGCCCGATCGACCTGCCAGGGGGCGAGGCCGAGGCGGGAGGCGATCTGGCCGGAGCCCTCGCGGGAGCCGGCGACCTTCGCCATGGCGCGGAGCTTGCTCGCGAAGGCGGCGACGATGGGGACGGGATCAGCGCCGGAAGCGAGCGCGTGGCGGAGGCCGAGGAGCGCCTCCCCGTGGCGTCCCGCGATGGCGGAGTCGGCGACCGTGAAGGCGGTGGTCTCGACGCGGCCGCCGTAGTACTTCGCGACGGTCGCCTCCGTGATCTCGCCCGGGGAGTCGGAGATGAGCTGCTGGCACGCGGACGCGAGCTCGTCGAGGTCGTCGGAGAAGGCTGAGACGAGCGCGCGGATCGCTCCCGTCGTCGCCGTGCGGCCCGACGTGCGGAACTCGGCGACCGTGAAGTCGACCTTGTCGCTCTCGCGCTTGAGCTCGGCGCAGACGATCTCGACGCCTCCCCCGGTGCCCGACCGGATCGCGTCCAGCAGCTTCTTGCCGCGGTTGCCACCGGCATGCCGGAGGACGAGCGTGGTGCCGTCGGCGGGAGCGTCGAGGTACGCGAGGGTCTCGAGGAGGAAGGCGTCGGTGCACTTCTCGACGCCGGAGACACGGATCAGGCGCGGCTCGTCGAAGAGCGACGGGCTGGCGAGCGTGATCAGCTCGCCGGGCGCGTAGCCGGCGGCATCGATGTCGCTGACCTCGAGACTCGGATCCTCCGCCCGGAGGAAGTCGCGGAGGAATCGGACCGCGCGGTCGGCGAGGAACTGCTCGGGACCGGTGATGAGGACGATGGGTGCGGGCCGCGTCTGGTTCCATGCGAGCTGCGGGATCGCCGCCTTAGACGGTGCCGCCTTCGCGCGCGCCGGTGCCCTGCCTGCCATGCCGTCGTCCTTCCGTGACCGTCCAACCCTAGGGTCTGCTCGCCCGCCGACCGTATCGTCGACCTCCGACATCCTCCTCACCTCGGATGCTCGGAGGAGCTCGAGTCGCGCCGATCCGAGCTGAACGCGCGCAGGCCCACGGCTGTCTCCGATCCCTGACCTGCCGTGCCGCGGCCGCGCTCGCCACGCCGGAGCCGAGCCGCTCGGCCGACACGGAGACCGACGCGCCGCTCGACCACAGCGCCACTCCGTCGGCGCGTGACGAGAGCACGACCGTGCCGTCGAGGTCGGTCCGCAGCGCCTCGGTGCCGCGCTCGGCGAGCAGGGCCAGCAGCGACGGGGTCGGGTGGCCGTAGTCGTTGCCGAGGCCGACCGAGATGAGGCCGATCCGGGCACTGAGCGCGTCGTAGAGGGCCGGTGACTGGTCGGCGGAGCCGTGGTGCGCCACCTTCACCACATCGACGCGGCCGACGCCGAGCCGCGCGACCCTCCCCTGCTCCTCCTCGCCCAGATCGCCGAGCATCGCGACCGAGAGGGGCGCACCGATCGCATCCGCGCCGATGTCGACCCGGAGGGTGACGCTCGCCGGGTTGCCGCGCAGCGAGCTCTCCCGCTCGGGCCAGACCACCTGCCAGCGGAGAGAGCCGAGGGCACCGGAGTCGCCGCGGACGGCCACGCGGACGCTCGCGCCTCCGTTCTCGAGAGCGCGGTGATCCCGCTCGTCGTCGGCGCGGTCGGCGGGGCCGACCAGCGCGGCGTCGACGCGACCGACCACCGCCTCCAGCCCGCCGACGTGGTCGAGGTCGTAGTGGGTGAGGACGAGCAGCGCGATGCGGTCGACGCCGAGCAGATCGAGGCAGGCGTCGAGCGGCTCCGGGAGTGGGCCGGTGTCGACGAGGAGCACGCCGGCGTCGCCACGGAGCAGCACGGCGTCGCCCTGGCCGATGTCGCACATCGCGATGCGCCAGTCGGCGGGAATCGCGGCTGAGCGGAGCAGCGGAGTCGCGACGGTCGACGCACCGGCCGCCACGAGGGCTCCGGTCAGCACCAGTGCCGAGAGGCGCCGCAGCACCGCGAGTCGGGCGGAGCGCGTCACGACCAGCAGCCCGAGGACGGTCAGGGTCGTCAGCGCCACGACTCCGCCGACGCCCGGCCACCAGGCGAGCCGCGGTGAGGGCCAGGTGGCGACGGCCCGGGCGATCGAGGCGATCCACCAGGCGGGTACCGCTGCGAAGCCGATGGCCGCATCGGCCGCCGCCGGCCACCACGGTGCCAGCAGGCAGCCGATCAGCCCGAGCCCGGTGGCGGCCGGCGCTGCGGGCTCGGCGAGCAGATTCGCGAGCACGCCGTAGACCGGCACGGACGGATCCACCAGCAGCACCACGGGCTGGCAGGCGATCTGAGCCGCGATCGGGACCGCGAGCACGAGGGCCAGCGGGCGGGGCAGCAGCTCGCCGAGCCGCCGCGCGATCGGCTCGGCGAAGAGGAGGAGGCCCGCCGTCGCGAGGACGGACAGCACGAATCCCAGTTGGCCGGCGATGCTCGGATCCAGGACCACGAGGACGATCACGCTCGCGAGGAGCGAGGGGACGGCGGCCCCGGAGCGGCGTCCGAGCCGTGCGAGCAGGACGACCGTCGCCATCGCTGCCGCGCGCACGACGCTCGGCTCCGGCGTGACGAGGACGACGAACGCGGCCAGGGTCGCCAGCGCCGCAATGGTCCGGAGGCGGCGTCCCGCTCCGAGCAGCGCGGCGACCGTCCACCCCGCGATGACGACGACCGCGCAGTTCGCCCCCGACACCGCGGTGAGGTGCGTCAGCGACGCCGTCTGCATGTCGTCCTCGAGTCCGGGGTCGAGCGCCGAGGTGTCGCCGGTGGCGAGCCCGGGCAGGAGGCCCGCGACATCGCCTCCGAGCCGGCCGGCCCGCTCGAGGAAGGTCGACCGGAGGAGCTCGGCCACGGCGGCGACGCCGGTCGGTGCGCTCCGCTCGATGACAGCCGAGGCAGTGAGGAGGGTGTCGTCGCCGACCGCTCCCTCTCCCCCGTCGGCCCGGCCCTCGAGCACGAGCTCGGAGGCGACGGGCAGCCGTCCGCCCGGCTCGGCGAGGAAGACGCGCACCGGCGCCGAGACGTCCTCCTCGTCGAGACGCAGAGCAGTCGCGTCGAACCAGACACCGCCGGTCGCGAGCGGACGGGCCGCCGTGTCGACCCTGACCCGCAGGGAGACCGCGGCGCGCGACTCCGCGGCCGCGACCAGCGCCGGCGGGTGCCGCTGCGGCGCGGAGACCACGACCGAGGTGACCGCCAGCGCCGCTCCGGCCAGCGCGACGACGATGACACCTGCGACGACCGCTCCCCGCCTGTGCCGCACAGCGATCGCCAGAGCGAGTCCGAGAGCCGCGACCACCCAGGCCAGCGCGACGACCGCGCCTCCCCACTCGAGAACACCGGCGATCGGGAGACGCCCCGTGAGCGCCCCCGCCGCCCAGACCGCGAGGGCACCCGGGAGCAGCCGCAGGTCGTGCCCTCTGGTGCCGATCACGGTGCGACCCTCTCGCGGAACGCCTCGAGTGTCTTCTCGCCGATGCCGGGCACCTCGAGCAGCTGATCGACGGAGGTGAACGGGCCGTTCGCCTCCCGGTACGCGACGATCTTCGCTGCGGTCGAGGGCCCGATCTCGGGCAGCTCCTCGAGCTGCGCGGCCGTCGCGGTGCTGAGGCTGACGACCCCGCCGCTCGCCGGCGCGCCTCCTGCCGCAGGAGCCCCGACCGGAGCCGCGCCCTGCGCCGGCACCAGGAGCTGCTCGCCGTCGACCAGGCGCCGCGCGAGATTGACCGCCGCACGATCGGCGACGTCGGTGAACCCTCCCGCCGCCGCGAGTGCATCCGCCACCCGCGCTCCCGTATCGAGGAGGTAGAGCCCTGGCTCGGCCACCTCTCCCGCGACGTGCACGTAGACCATCTCGACGGAGACGGCCGTCGTCGGCGCGACGCTCTCGGCCGGCGGGAGCACCCGTGTGCGCCCGGCGGCCTGAGCCCCCGCGAGCAGGACCGCCACCACCGCCGCGGCGATCACCAGCACGACCGCCGCACCGAGCCCGACACGCCACCGGGGCCGCGTGCGTCGCGGTCGTCGCAGCAGCGCCGACAGCTCCTCCTCGTCGGTCTCCTCGGTCTGCTGCATCCGCCGACGGTAGGTCCGCAGGTGCGACCCCCGCGGGCCGGGTCCCCGGATCCGTGGAACGACGAAGGGGCCCGTCCGCTGTGGAGGAGCCCCTTCGGGACGAGTTACGCCGGCTTGGTCACCAGGTTCACCAGACGCGGGGCCCGGACGATCGCCTTCACGACCTCGCGACCGGCCAGAGCACGAGCGACACCCGCGGTGGACCGCGCCTTCGCCTCGAGCTCGTCCGACGAGATCTTCGGCGACACCTCGAGGCGGTCGCGGACCTTGCCGTCGACCTGCAGGATCGCGGTGACCTTCTCCTCGACGAGGAGCGTCGGGTCGGCCTTGCGCCACAGCACGTGCGCGATCGGCGCCTGGTAGCCCAGGCGGCTCCACATGTCCTCGGCCGTGTACGGCGCGAACAGGTTGAGCGCCATCGCGACGACCTCGGTCGCCTCGCGGACGGCGGGGTCGCCCGCGCCGGGCCCGGAGTCGATCGTCTTGCGGGTGGCGTTGACGAGCTCCATCAGGCGCGCGACGACGACGTTGAACTTGAACGCCTCGATCAGGCCCGGGGCCTCGGCGAGGAAGCGGTGCGTCTGGCGGCGGAGCGCGGCGTCTCCGCCCTTCCACTCGACGTCGGGCTTCGTCGTGACGTCCTTCGCGAGGCGCCAGGCGCGCGCGAGGAACTTCGCGCTGCCCGACGGCGACACGTCGGCCCAGTCGATGTCGTCCTCCGGCGGGCCGGCGAACGCCATCGTGAGGCGCACCGCGTCGACGCCGAACTCGTCCAGCTGGTCCGACAGGCGGACGATGTTGCCCTTGGACTTCGACATCGCGGCGCCGTCCATCTGCACCATGCCCTGGTTGAGCAGCGCCGTGAACGGCTCGGTGAACGAGACGTAGCCGAGGTCGAAGAGCACCTTGGTGATGAACCGCGCGTAGAGCAGGTGCAGGATCGCGTGGGTGACGCCTCCGACGTACTGGTCGACCGGCGCCCACTTCTCGGCGAGCTTCGGGTCGAACGCCTGGGTGGAGTCGTTCGGCGAGAGGAAGCGGAGGAAGTACCACGACGAGTCGACGAAGGTGTCCATCGTGTCGGGGTCGCGGCGTGCGGGCGTGCCGTCGACCGGGTTCGGGACGTTCACCCAGTCCTCCGCGGCGCCCAGCGGCGAGGAGCCCTTGGGCTGCAGGTCGAGCCCGTCGGTGGACGGCAGGACGACGGGCAGCTGGTCCTCGGGGACGGGGATCAGCTCGCCGTTCTCGCCGTGGATGATCGGGATCGGCGTGCCCCAGTAGCGCTGGCGCGAGATCAGCCAGTCGCGGAGGCGGTAGTTCTTGGCCGAGCGGCCGCGTCCGCGCTCCTCCAGCAGCTTGATGACGCGCTCGATCGCGGTGCGCTTCGAGAGCCCGTCGAGCGGCCCCGAGTTCATCAGACGGCCGTCTCCGGTCAGCGCCTCGCCGGTGACGACGGGGTCGACGGAGTAGCGCTTCTCGAGCTCGGCGAGCTCGTCCGGGTCCTCCGGGATGACCGGGATCGCACCGGTGACGGGAGCGGTCGTATCGACGACGACCCGCACGGGCAGGTCGAAGGCGCGGGCGAAGTCGAGGTCGCGCTGGTCGTGCGCGGGGACGGCCATCACCGCGCCGTGGCCGTAGTCGGAGAGCACGTAGTCGGCGGCCCAGATCGGCAGGCGCTCGCCGTTGACGGGATTCACCGCGTAGCGGCCGAGGAACACGCCGGTCTTGGGGCGGTCGACGGTGAGACGCTCGATCTCGCTCGACTTCTGCACCTTCTCGAGGTAGCTGCGGAACGACTCGCGCACCTCGGGCTCGGCGCTCTCGACGAGCTCGGCCGCGAGGTCGGAGTCGGGGGCGACGACCATGAAGGTCGCTCCCCACAGGGTGTCGGGGCGGGTCGTGAAGACGGTGACCCGCTCGTCTCGGCCCTCGATCTCGAACTCGACGTCGGCGCCGATCGAGCGGCCGATCCAGTTGCGCTGCATGGCGATGACCTTCGAGGGCCACGAGCCCTCGAGCTGGTTGAGGTCGTCGAGCAGGCGGTCGGCGTAGTCGGTGATCTTGAAGTACCACTGCGTGAGCTTCTTCTTGACCACGACCGCGCCCGAGCGCTCGGAGGTGCCGTCGGCGAGGACCTGCTCGTTCGCGAGCACGGTCTGGTCGACCGGGTCCCAGTTGACCCAGCTGTCCTTGCGGTAGGCGAGCCCCTTCTCGTACATCTTGAGGAACAGCCACTGGTTCCACTTGTAGTACTCGGGGTCGGAGGTGTGGATGACGCGTTCCCAGTCGAACGAGGCCGCGTAGCGCTTCATCGAGCGCTTCTGCTGCTCGATGTTGTCGTAGGTCCACGTGACGGGGTTGAGGCCGCGCTTGATGGCCGCGTTCTCGGCGGGCAGGCCGAAGCTGTCCCAGCCGATCGGGTGCAGCACGGTGAAGCCCTGCTGGCGCCAGTAGCGGGCGATGACGTCGCCGAGCGCGTACGCCTCGGCGTGACCCATGTGCAGGTCGCCGGAGGGGTACGGGAACATGTCGAGCACGTACTTGCGCGGGCGCTTGTCGCCCTCGGCGTCGGTCGCGAACGGGCGCGACTCCTCCCAGATCGGGAGCCACTTGTCTTGGAGGGCGCGGAAGTCGTAGCGGTCCTCGTCGTGGGGGCCGGTGTGCGCGGAGGTGTCTTCTGCCACGGGTGTGTCTCACTTCTGAAGGGTGGGGAGGACGCGCGCGACCACGCGCCGGCGTCCGACGAACCACCCTACTGGCCTCTAGTGGCCGGGCGACGAATCCTCCGCGGCCTCGGTGTCGACTCCGAGGACGGCGAGCAGCGCCCGGGCTTTGAGGCGCGTCTCCTCGACCTCCTCGGCCGGCACGGACAGCGCGGTGATGCCTCCGCCGGTGCCGATCCGAGCCGAACGGGCGTCGAGGACGAGGGTGCGGATGGTCATCGCGAGGTCGAGCGAGCCGTCGGAGCCGAAGCGGCCGAAGGCGCCCGAGTAGACGCCGCGCGGTCCGCCCTCGAGCTCGCGGAGGAGCTGCACCGCCCGGCGCTTGGGCGCCCCCGTCATCGATCCGGCGGGGAACGTCGCCTCGAGCAGCTGCGCGACGCCCACTCCCCAGGCGGGCCGCGCCGAGACCTCGCTGACGAGCTGGTGCACGTGCGGGTAGCTCTCGACCTCGAGGAGCCGGTCGACCCGGACCGAGGCCGGCTCGGCGATGCGGGCGAGATCGTTGCGGACGAGATCGACGATCATGACGTTCTCGGCACGCTCCTTGACGCTCGCGAGCAGCTCGTCGCGCAGCCGGGCGTCCTCGGCCGGGTCGCTCGAGCGGGGCCGGGTGCCCTTGATCGGATGCGTCGCCACCCGCCCGGTGATGTCGCCGGTGAGGAAGCGCTCGGGCGACGCGCTGACGAGGGCGCGGTCGCCGACGCGGATCAGGCCGCCGTGGTGGCTGGGGCTCGATCGGCGGAGCCTCCGATAGCACTCGACCGGGTCGAAGCGGCCCTCGACCACGACCTCGTTGGTGAGGCACAGCTGGTACGCGTCTCCCGCGCGGATCGCGGCCTGGCAGCGCTCGATCAGCGCGAGGTAGTGGGCGGAATCGTGCCGCCAGCGGATCGCGCCCGCGGGCTCAGAGGGGCGCACGACCTCCGCCGCGGTCGAGGCGGCGAGCGCCTCCGCGAGCCGCTCCGCCTCGGCCCGGCGCTCCTCGGTGAAGACGACGGCGAGACTGTGGGCGGAGTGGTCGAACTCGAGCACGGGGTCTCCGCGCAGCAGGACGGAGCCGGGCGGAGCCTCCGGGTCGGCGGGGAGCGCGACGAACGGCGCACCCGCCTCGTACGTGATCCAGCCGTAGCGGCCGAGCGCCCGATCTCCCGCACCTTCGAGCCTGGGCCACTCGTCCCCGACGAGCACCTCGTCGAGAGCGCACGCCCCCTGGTACGAGCGGCCCGTGGCTGCGTCGATCCCGGAGTCGAGCCAGAAGGAGGCGGGCGCGTCGCGGAACAGGGCGAGGTAGGCCCGTTCGGGGTCGACCCACGGCAGCGCGAGACGGTGGGCGGCACCGTGCGGAGGTGCGGTGCCGATCACTCGGATAGCGTAGGCCGTCGTGGACGACGACAGCGTGCTGAGGTGGGACGGGAGCGCTCTCGGACCGGCACCGGCCGGCTCGTCCCCACTCGATGCGGCGGACTCCTGGCTCGTCGTCGACGGGCGTGTACGCGGGCTCGACCTGCACCGCGAGCGGTTCGTCCAGGCCGCGGCCGGCTCGGCGGACGCCTCCGACTTCTTCGACGCCGCGATCGCCGCACTCCCCCGCACCGGCGAGCACTTCCCCCGCGTGGAGCTCACCGCGGGCGTCCTCCAGCTGCGCCTGCGCCCGGCTCCCCCGCGGGGCCGGTCCGTCGTCCTCTGGACCAGCCCCGTGGATCCACGGCGCACCCCTGAACGCAAGGGACCGGACATCGGCCGCCTGGCCCTCCTGCGCAAGCGGGCGGCCGCCGCCGGTGCCGACGAGGCCGTGATCCTCGGACCCGACGGCGCGATCGTCGACGGCGCCTCGAGCGCCGTGATCTGGTGGCTCGGCGACGCCCTGGTCCTTCCTCCTGCCGACTCCCCCCGCGTGTGGAGCGTGACCGCGCGCACGCTCTCGGTGCTCGCGGGCGCACTCGGAGTCGACGTCATCGAGGCTCCGGCCGAGCCCGCCTCGCTCGACGGCCGAGAGGTCTGGACCGCGAACGCGCTGCACGGCCTCCGGCTCGCCACCTCCTGGGTCGACGGGCCGGCGCTCGCCGCAGAACCGGGCCGCCTCGACACCTGGCAGCGGCGCCTCGATGCTCTGAGGCGGCCTCTGCCCTGAGCGACGGCCTCTGCGCAGGCGGTCCGCGCCGACTCCGCTCGATCGCCGCGCACCGTGAGAGCATTCGAGCGGTGCTGGTCGGCGGTGCCGATCCCCCCTCTCGAGAAAGCCCAGCGATGACGCCTCCCCTTCTCCGTTCTCCCGCCGCAGCGCTCGTCGCGCTGATCGCGTCGGGTGCACTCCTCCTCGGCGCGACTCCCGCCCTGGCCGCCGAGAGCGAGGGACCGCTGTCGTACTCGCACGACGCTCCCGCTGCCGAGGCGCCGACCGACTCGGCGCCGGTCGCGGCTGCCGAGGCGGCCCGAGCCGCCGACACCTACTACAACGCGCTGTCGGGCGGCGAGGAGCTGACGGCGGGCGAGAGCATCGTCTCGACCAACGGCGCCTACACCTTCGTGCTGCAGGCCGACGGCAACGCCGTCACCTACGACTCGAACGGCCGACCCACCTGGAACACCGGGACGCAGGGGCGCGGCGACCACCTCGCCATGCAGACCGATGGCAACGTCGTCGTCTACGACGCGCAGGACCGCCCCGTCTGGTTCACCGGGACCGGAGGCGAGCCGGGCGCCGTGATCACCATCCAGGACGACGGCAATCTGGTCGTCTACCGCGCCGACGGCTCGCCGGCCTGGGCCAGCAGCGTCGGTGGCCGCATCGCTCCTCCCGCCGTCTCGGAGCTGCGCCCCGGACAGACCCTCGCACCGGGGCGTCAGCTCGATTCCGTCAGCGGAGGCAACCGTGCCGTGATGCAGCAGGACGGCAACTTCGTCGTCTACGGGCCCGGAGGTGCGCTCTGGTCGACGGGGACGAGCGGCCCTGGAAACCGACTGGTTATGCAGTCCGACGGGAACGCGGTGATCTACGGAGCAGGGAACAGCGTCCGATGGGCGTCGGGAACGGCGGGCAACCTCGGCGCGACGATGGTGCTGAGGAACGACGGCTCGCTCGTCATCGCGGTCGACTCCGGCGTCATCTGGAGGAGCGTGCCCCTGGCGAACCAGGACACGCTCGGCCAGGGCGACAGCCTGAGTCCCGACGGTTCGCTCACCTCGAGCAGCGGATCCTGGCGCGCGACGATGCAGCGCGACGGCAACTTCGTCGTCTACGGCCCTCGCGGAGCGGACTTCGCGACCCGGACCTCCGTGCCCGGCAGCCGATTCACGCTCTCCCGCGACGGTGTGCTCTCGGTGGCAGCCTTCCAGACGTCCTGGACCGCTTTCCCGAGGACCTACTTCGGCATCGGTCAGCCTGGGATCGTCACGCCGTACCGCCTCGTCATGCAGAACGACGGCAACCTGGTGGAGTACGACGGCATCGGACGCCCTGTCTGGGCGAGCCGCGGGCTCTGAGCCGACGCGCAGCAGTGCGCTCGCGGCCGGCACGTCCCGGTCGAACGGCCCTCTCGCGGAGCTCGACCGCCACCTCAGCTGAACTCGACCGCCGTCCGCGCTGCATGATGGAGGGATGAGCGACGCCGGCGACTTCATCCGCGCCGCGCTCGAGTACGAGGGCGACGTCTGGCGGGCCGAGGACGTCCGCGACCGGCTCGGTCTCGACGGCACCGGAGCGTCGGTCGGAGCCGTCCGCGGGACGGTGCGCGACGCCCTGAAGAAGTTCCCCGACCTCGGCCACGACGAGATCACCGCACTGTCGTCCGAGCTCTGGACGGCACCGGTGTTCGAGCCGAGGCTGGCGGCCGTCGTGCTGCTGCAGTCGCGCGCCGCTCTGCTCCGCGCCTCCGACCTGACGCGGCTCGAGGGCTTTGTCCGAGACTCCCGCGTCGACGCCCTGACCGACCCGCTCGCGCACGACGTCGTCCGCCCGTTGCGTGAGGCTCTCGACGGCCAGGCCCGCTCGCGCACCGAGGCCGTCCTCGACCGCTGGGCCACCGAAGGGGGACGCCTGGCGCGAGCCGAGCGGATCGTCAGACGCTGACGGCCGTGCCACCTCCGACGACGATTCTGCGGTCGAAGGCGAGCGACGGCTCCACGCGGTGCGCGATCAGGACGACCGTGCGGCCGTCCGCGGCCCGCAGCAGATCGGCGAGCAGCGCATCCGCGACAGGTGCGTCAACCGACGCCGTCGGCTCGTCGAGGATCAGGACGTCGAAGTCGGCGAGCAGTGCGCGCGCGAGCCCGAGCCGCTGGGCCTGACCGCCCGAGACGAGGGCCCCGCGCTCGCCGACCCGCGCGTCGAGTCCTCCGCGCGCGGCGGCCCAGGAGGCGAGACCCACCCGGCCGAGGACCTCCTCGAGGACCGCGTCGTCCGCCTCCGGCCGTGCGAACAGCAGATTCTGGCGGATCGTGTCGTCGAAGAGGTAGGGCTGCTGCTCGACGAGGCCGACGACGCGGCGGACCTCGGCCTGGGGCAGGGTCCTCGCCTCCACTCCCCCGATCCGGTAGGAGCCGGAGTACTCGAGGAAGCGCACGAGCACGTGGGCGAGCGTGGTCTTGCCCGAGCCGCTGCCTCCGGTCACGAGGACGCGGGACCCGGCCAGGAGGTCGAGGGAGACCCCCGCCAGCGCCGGCGCCGGAGAGCCGGGCCAGCCGGCGGAGAGATCGCGGAGGAGGATGTCGCGCCCGCCGGGAACTCGCGCGCCGGGGTCCACCGCGGCGTCGGTCGCCAGAGCGGGCGAGGACGCCTCCCGGTCGAGGTCGGCCAGGCGCTGGGCACCCGAGAGAGCGGTGCGCGCCGACTGCACGGCGAGCGGAGCCGCGGCCATCACCTCGAAGACCGCGAGCGGCACCAGCACGATCACGCCGAGGGCAGGCCCGCCGAGGTCGGCGAAGGACGGAGTCCCGAGTGCGAGAGCGGCCCAGACCGCGCCACCCGAGCACAGGGCGAGCACCGCCGCCGTGAGACCTGCCGAGGCCGCCCGACGCCGTGCCGCGCGGGTGAGCGCCGCCTCCGCCTCCTCGATGCCGGCGACGGCATGCTCGGCCGCGTCGAACGCGATCAGCACGTCGAGCCGCGTCACGAGCAGGTTCACGCGCTCGGCCAGCTCGCCGCGCAGTGGTGCCAGCTCACGGTCGGCCCGCGCCGACAGGAGGCCCGCCCCTGCGGCCGATCCCGCGAAGCCCAGCACCAGCAGCGCGAGCAGCACCAGCCCCATCGCGGGCAGGAGGAGCCACACCCCGACCACCGCGGCCGTCGCGACGACAGCAGAGACGATCAGCGGTTGCACCACACGCAGCGGTACGTCCTGCTGCGAGTCGACATCGGCGATCACCCGCGAGACGAGGTCACCGCGCCGCACGCGACCCAGACCGTCGGGCGCGATCGGCACGAGTCGCTCGTACACTCCTGCCCGCAGCTCGGCGAGGGCTCGGAAGGCGGCGTCGTGCCCGCTGAGTCGCTCCAGGTAGCGGAAGAACGCGCGCGCCAGAGCGAACGCCCGGACGCCGACGACCGCCATCGAGAGGAAGAGGATCGGCGGCTGCTCGGCGGCGCGCACGATCAGCCAGGCCGAGCAGGCGAGCAGCGCCACGACGGAGGCGGAGGAGAGCAGCCCGAACGAGAGGCCCGGGAGGAAGCGGCGCGCGGGCGGCATCGCGGCGCGGAGGATGTCGGCGCGCCTCATCGGAGCACCACCCTCGCCGGCGCGAGAGCGAGCACCGCATCGGCGGCGGCGAGGGTCGCCGGCCGGTGGCTCGCGACTATCACGATCACTCCGCCGTCGGCCAGGGTGCGCAGCCCCTCGAGCACGGCGTGCTCGGACTCGGCATCCAGTGCGGCGGTCGGCTCGTCGAGCACGAGGACGCGGCAGCCGTGCTCGAGCACGCGATGGATCGCTCGGGCCGCCGCGACGCGTGCGCTCTGGCCGCCGGAGAGGCCCGTCCCCTCCGCATCGACCCGGCGGTCGGCGTCGACATCGGCGCCGGCGAGCTCGAGGGCGTGGCTCACACGGGCGGGGTCGGGCGCGCGGGTGCCCAGCTCGACGTTCGACGCCACGGTGCCCGGCAGGAGGTCGGCTCGCTGACCCGCCCAGGCGAGCCAGGGCCGGTCGGAGCGGGGCAGGACGACCTCTCCTCCGAGGGTCACGGTGCCGGTCGCCTCGACGAAGCCCGCGAGAGCGGCGAGGAGGGTCGACTTGCCCGATCCGCTCGGCCCGGCGACCGCCGTGATGGTCCCCGGCGAGAACACCGCGTCAGTGGGGGCGAGCACGCGCCCGGCGCCGTCGTCGACCGCGAGGGCACGCAGCTCGAGCGGGCCGACACCCGAGGATGCCGGAGTCGCCGCGGGAAGCTCCGTCGCGCGCTCGATGACCGCGAACGCCTCCTCCGCCGCCTGAACACCGTCGGCCGCCGCGTGGAACTCGGCGCCGACCTGGCGCACCGGCAGGAACACGTCCGGCGCGAGCACGAGCACGAACAGCCCGATCGCGAGCCCCAGCGAGCCGTCGACCAGCCGCAGACCGATCGAGACCGCGACCAGGGCGACCGAGAGCGAACCGGCCAGCTCGAGCACGAACCCGCTGACGAACGTGACCCGAAGCACCTTCATGGTGTGCACCCGGTACTCCTCGGTCAGCGCCCGGATGCGCGCGCCCTGGCGCTCGGCGCGCCCGAAGATCTTCAGCGTCGCCAGCCCGCCGACCGTGTCGACGAAACCGGAGGCGAGGGCCTGCAGCCGTGCCCACTGCCGCCTCTGCACGGCCTGCGTCGCCCAGCCGATCAGCACCATGAAGACGGGTATCAACGGCAGCGTCACGATCAGGAACAGGGCGCTCAGCGGATCCGCGAGGAACACGACGAGAGTCAGCAGCGGAGTGGCGACAGCGGTCGCGATCAACTGCGGCAGATAGCGGGCGAAGTAGCCGTCGAGAGCCTCGAGGCCGCCGCCCAGCAGCGCGACGACTCCGCCCGATCCCCCGCCCGCTCGACCCGACGGACCGAGCGCGACCAGCGCCTCCAGGACGGCGTGCCGCAGCTGGGCCTTCGCGCCGACACCGCCGCGGACCGCGTTGACCTCTGTCGCCCACGCCAGCCCCGCCCGAGCGACCACGACGGCGAGCAGCGCCGCGAGGAGAGGGGCGAGCTCTGCGACCGGACGCCCGTCGATCGCCCCCGCCACCAGCTGCGCGACCAGCCAGGCGAAGGCGACGATCGCCAGCGTCCGCGCCAGCGCCAGCGCGCCGCCCAGCACCAGGAACAGGCGTGCCGAGCGGGCGTAGCGGAGCAGTCGCGGATCGAGGGGCTTCACGTCAGAGCGTCACGTCAGTGGGCGTCGACCGGGATGTGCGTCCGGGTGATGCGCTTGCGGAAGACCCAGTAGGTGAAGGCCTGGTAGCCGACGATGAGCGGCACGAACACCAGGGCGGTCCAACTCATGACGGTCAGCGTATAGGGAGTGCTCGAGGCGTTCTCGATGGTGAGGCTGTTCGCGATGTCGTTCGACGCCGGCATGACCGCGGGGAACAGCGTCGTGAACAGAGTCAGCACCGCGAGCGCGATCGTGCCCGCGAGCAGAGCGAAGGCGCGCCCCTCGCGACCCCGCACGTTCGCGAGCCATGCCAGGATCAGCGTGGCCGCCGCGGCGACCGAGAGCAGCCAGGAGGCGGCGCTCCCCTGCGCCAGGTTCGTCCAGGCGAGGAACAGCGCGGCGACCACGATCGTGACGAGCCCGGAGCGCGAGGCGAGCCTCCTGGCACGCTCGCGGATCTCGCCGTCGGTCTTGAGCGAGACGAAGACCACGCCGTGCGTGAAGAACAGCAGCAGGGTCGTCGCCCCGCCGAGCAGGGCGTACGGGTTCAGCAGGTCGAGCACGGTGCCGACGTAGTTGTGGTCGGCGTCCAGCGGCACGCCCTGCACGATGTTGGCGAAGGCGACGCCCCAGAGGAACGCGGGGACGGCCGAGCCGATGACGATCATCGTGTCGAACCGCTTCTTCCACGCCGTCTCGGGCCGCTGGTGCCGGTACTCGAACGACACTCCGCGGAGGATGAGGGCCAGCAGGATCGCGAGCAGCGGCAGGTAGAAGCCGCTGAACAGCGTCGCGTACCACTCCGGGAACGCCGCGAACAGCGCGGCTCCGGCCACGATCACCCAGGTCTCGTTGAGATCCCAGACCGGGCCGATCGTGTTGATCAGGACCCGGCGGTCGGTGTCGTCCCTCCCGAGGAACGGCAGCGACATCCCGACCCCGAAGTCGAAGCCGTCGAGCACGAAGTAGCCGATGAAGAACACGGCGACGATCCAGAACCACATCGTGGGCAGATCGAGCTGCGCGAGATCCATGTGCGTGCCTTCCTCAGTAGACGGTGCCGACGAGCTGCGGGCGACCGCTCTCCTCGTCGATCTCGGGGGCGTCGTCGGGGCCGGCCTGCGCCGCCTTCAGGATGAGTCGGAACTCGACGACCGCGAGGGTCCCGTAGATCGCGGTGAACGCGAGCAGTGAGATCAGGACCTCGAGTCCGCTGACCCCGGGAGAGACGCCGTCCTCGGTCTTGAGCAGCCCGAAGACGAGCCACGGCTGGCGGCCCATCTCGGTGAAGATCCAGCCGACGATCATGGCCAGCAGCGGCAGCGGAGCGGCCCAGGTCGCGACCTTCCACATCCACTTCTTCGGCTCGCGGCCCTTGCGGGTGAACCAGAGTCCGGCGGCAGCGACGCCGATGGCGAGCACGCCGAGCGCCATCATCCAGCGGAACGACCAGTAGGTGACCCAGATGATCGGCGTGTAGTCGCCGGGGCCGTAGACCTGCACGTACTGCGCCTGGAGGTCGTTGATGCCCTCGACGGTGCCCGTGAAGGTGTGGGTGGAGAGGAACGACAGGAGGTAGGGGATGCGGATCGAGAACAGCTCGCTCGAGCCGTCGGGCGTGCCCCAGGTGAAGATCGAGAACGAGGCGTCCGCGCCGGTCGACGTCTTGTAGAGCGCCTCCGCCGCCGCCATCTTCATCGGCTGCGTGTCGACCATGGCGAGACCGAGCGAGTCGCCCGTGAAGAGGGTGAGACCGCCGCTGATGAGCATCATCCACGCGCCGAACTTCAGCGCCGGACGCATGGTCTCGAGGTGCTGGTTCCGCGACAGGTGGTAGGCGGCGACGCTGATGATCACGGCCGCCGAGACCATGAAGCACGCGAAGATCGTGTGCGGGAAGGCGGCGAGCGCGACCTTGTTCGTGAGCAGCGCCCAGATGTCGGTGAGCTCGGCGCGCCCCTTGGTCTCGTTGATCTCGAAGCCGACCGGGTTCTGCATGAACGCGTTCGCGGCGATGATGAAGTAGGCCGACAGGGTCGTCCCGAGGGTCGTGAGCCAGATGGTGGCGAGGTGCAGCTTCTCGGGCAGCTTGTCCCAGCCGAAGATCCACAGGCCGATGAACGTCGCCTCGAGGAAGAACGCGAGCAGGCCCTCGAACGCGAGGGGTGCGCCGAAGACGTCGCCGACGAAGCGGGAGTAGTCGCTCCAGTTCATGCCGAACTGGAACTCCTGGACGATGCCGGTGACGACGCCCATCGCGAAGTTGATCAGGAAGATCTTCCCGAAGAACTTCGTCAGCTGCAGGTAGTGGATGCGGCCGGTGCGCACCCAGCAGGTCTGGAAGATCGCGACGGTGAGCGCCATGCCGATCGTGAGCGGCACGAACAGGAAGTGGTAGATCGTCGTCAGGCCGAACTGCCACCTCGACAGCAGGAGTGGATCCAGGAGTTCGTTCACGACCCCGAGCCTAGGTCGGCGCCGGGCGCGCAACGGCCCCGGATCCCAGTACTGGGGCGGATGTGCGGGCCGGCGCGGCCTCGCGGCGACACCCTTTCCGGGGTGCTTCCGCGGCGCCTCCTCCCACCCCTCGGAGACGAGTCACTCGACGTCGAGACAGTACGTCTCGACGTCGAGCGACCGCCCCGCGAGGGTCGGGCCGAGAAGGGCCCTCTCTCGACGGAGGCGCTCTCGGGACCCTCTCGACGACGAGCGATCGCGGACGAGCTCCGATCCTCCAGAACCTGCTGGAGGATCTTCAGCACATTGTCAGCGAACGGCGGGCCGAGTGCGCCGGTGAGAATCCGTCCGCACGGCGCGCGTTGGACGCTCACGCGGCGCCACTGCTCAGCCGCGGCACCGTACGATCGACCCATGCCGAGCAAGGGGAGCTACGCCAAGGGTGTCGCCAAGCGCGAGGAGATCCTGCAGACCGCACTCGAGGTGTTCTCCCGCCAGGGGTACCGCCGAGCGTCGCTGCGCGAGATCTCGGAGGCAGTCGGGCTGACGCAGGCCGGCCTCCTGCACTACTTCGACTCCAAGGAGGAGCTCTTCGCCGAGGTCCTCCGCAAGCGCGACGACGTCGACCGGGTCGCCTACGACCTCGACGAGAGCGGCGATCCCGCGATCGCCGGTCTGGTCCGCCTGATCCGGCACAACAGCGAGGTCCCCGGTCTCGTGCACCTGTACGCGACGCTGTCGGCCGAGGGGACGGACGAATCGCACCCCGCGCACGACTTCTTCGTCGACCGCTACCGGACGACCACCGAGGTGCTCGCCGAGAGCGTCCGTGCCGATCAGCGCGAGGGGCTCATCGCGGGCGACATCGATCCCGAGGTCGCCGCTCGAATGATGACCGCGCTGGCCGATGGCCTGCAGATCCAGTGGCTGCTCGACGACGATGTCGACATGGGCGGCATCGTCGAGACCTTCTGGGCGCTGCTCAAGCGCGTCCGCTGACAGGCTCCTGGCGTGAACGACCTGCTGACCGGGATCCTCGCCTTCGTGGTGAGCGTGCCGCCCGTCTGGCGGACGCTGCTCGCGGGGCTCGCCATCTTCTTCGAGACGACGATCCTCGCCGGCCTGATCGTGCCGGGCGACACCATCGTGATCGTCAGCGCCACCGGAGTCACGACTCCGCTGCAGTTCGTCGCCCTCGCCCTGACCGTGATCATGGGTGCCCTCTGCGGCGAGTCGGTCGGGTTCTACCTCGGCCGCTGGTTCGGCCCGCGGATCCGGGCCTCGAGACTCGGGCGCCGGCTCGGCGAGAAGAACTGGGTGCGCGCCGAGCGCTACCTTGCCCGGCGCGGCGGGATCGCGGTGTTCCTCTCCCGCTTCCTGCCCGTGCTGCACTCGCTCATCCCCCTCACGGTGGGCATGAGCGGGATGCGCTACCGCACGTTCATGGCCTGGACGACGCCCGCGTGCATCCTCTGGTCCTTCGCCTACGTCGGAGTCGGCGCCGCGGCCGCGGGCGGCTACCGCGAGCTGTCGGACAGCCTGCACTACGCCGGCTACCTCTTCGTCGGCGCGATCGTGCTCTTCGCGCTGATCGTGCTGGGCGCCAAGAAGCTCCTGAAACGAGCGGAGGCGCGTCACCTCGACGAGTGACGCGCCCCGCGCGGTGGTGCAGGAGCCGATCAGTCGACGAGACCGGCCGACTGCAGCCACTCGGTCGCGATCGACGCGGCCGACTTCTCGTCGTTCACGCTCTCGGCGTTGAGCGACACGAGGTCCTCGGCGGTCAGCTTCGCGCTGACCGCATTGAGCACCTCGGCAGCGTCGTCGTCGACCTTGTCCGAGACGATCGGCACAACGTTGTCGGCGACGAACAGACCGTCCGGGTCCTCGAGGGCCACGAGGTCGTTCGACTGGATGTTCGGGTCGGCGGTGTAGATGTTCGCCATCTGGATCTGGTTGCTGGTCAGCGCGTCGACCGTCGTCGATCCGCCGCTGTCCTCGATCGCCTGGAACGTGGTGTCGATGCCGTACTTCGACTTGAGTGCCTCCGGCCCGTAGGGGCGCGTCTGCAGCTCCGAGTTGCCGCCCAGCACGATGGGGTCGGTGACGTCCGCGAGCGAGGCGATGTCGGTGAGGCTCCACTTGTCGGCGAAGGCCTTCGTGACCGTGTACGAGTTCTGGTCGCTCGCGTCGGCGGCGTCGAGGGCCCGGAGACCGTCGGGCAGCGCCTCGGTCAGAGCGGAGTAGACGTCGTCGGCGGTCGTGGCCGTCGTGTCGGGCTCGAGGGCCTGGAGCAGGCTGCCGTCGTACTCGGGGAAGACGTCGATCGATCCGCTCTCGATCTCGGGCAGGTAGATCTCGCGCTGGCCGATCCGGAGCTGCCTGTCGACGGTGAAGCCGTCGTTCTCCAGTGCCTGGGCGTAGATCTCGGCGATGATCTCGTTCGAGTAGTAGTCCTGCGAGCCGACGACGATGGTCTCGCCGCCCTCGGAGGAGCCGGAACCCGATCCCGAATCGAGCGGATCGCTGGACGAGCACCCTGCCAGTGCCACCACGGCACCGACCGCGAGTGCGCTGAGCGCGACACGGCCCTTCTTGGTTGCTGTGAACATGTCTATTTCCCTTCGTCGATGGGCATTCCCACCACCGCGCGTCGTCGGGTCGACGAGGCGCGGACACTTGTGCGGCCGGAGGCCAGGCCGAGCACGACACCGCGCGGGACGGCGACCCGCTGCAGGACGGCGAACAGGATCTCGCTCAACAGCGTCAGAGCGATCACGATGATCGAGCCCGCGAGCATCTGCGGGTAGTCGCCCGCCTTCACGCCCTGGAAGATGTAGCGCCCGAGACCGCCGGCTCCGATGTAGTCGGCGAGAGTCGCGGTCGCGATGATCTGGAGGGCCGCCACCCGGAGTCCGCCGAGGAGCAGCGGGAGCCCGAGCGGGATCTCGACCTTGGCGAGGATCTGCCACTCGGTCATGCCGACCGAGCGCGCGGCGTCGACCGTCCGCCGGTCCACGGCCTCGAGGCCGGAGTACGCACCGGCGAGCACGGACGGGATCGCGAGGATCACCAGTGCGATCAGCGGAGCGCCGAGCCCGAGGCCGAGGCTCATCGCGGCGAGCACGAGCACACCGAGCGTTGGCAGGGCGCGGAGCCCGCCGGCGACCGGCACCGCGATGCCCTTGCCGCGGCCGGTGTGCCCGATCAGGTAGCCGAGCGGGATGGCGACAGCGGAGGCGATCACCAGGACGAGGAGGCTGATGCCGAGGTGCTGCGCGACCCGCGTAGGGATCCCCTCGAGACCCGTCCAGTGCGACGGGTCGGCGATCCAGGCGAAGGCCTCGATGATCAGGTTCATGCGGTCACCGCCTTCTCGACGCGCGCGGCGCGCCGCTTCGAGCGAGCGCGGTCGACGGCGGTCCAGGGCATCAGGAGGCGCCCGAGCAGCACCAGGATCCCGTCGAGCACCAGGGCGAGCGCGATCGTCAGGACGATGCCCGTGATGATCTCGCCCGAGATGCCGCGTTGGAACCCGTCGGTGAAGAGCAGGCCGAGGCTCTGGATCCCGAGGACCGCGCCCACTGTCACGAGCGAGACCGTGCTCACCGTCACGACGCGAAGACCCGAGAGCAGCACCGGACCGGCGAGTGGGAACTCGACCCGCCAGAAGCGCGCCCAGGCCGAGTAGCCCATCGCGGTCGCCGACTGCGTCACGTCCTCCGAGACAGCGCCCAGCGCATCGGCCGTGGTCCGCACCATGAGGGCGATGCCGTAGAGCGTGAGGCCGATGATGACGTTGGCGGTCGAGCGCAACGGGATGCCGAGGATCGCCGGGAGCAGGATGAACATCGCCAGCGACGGGATCGCGTACAGCACGCCCAGAGCGGTGAGGACCGTCCCGCGGCTCCAGCGGTAGCGGTTCGCGAACCAGCCGAACGGCAGCGAGATCACGAAGCTGAGGATGATCGGAGGCACCGACAGGAGGAGGTGCGCGATCAGGTTCGTGATGATCGAGTCGGTGTTGTTGACGACCCAGTTCACGCGCCCGCGCCGTCCTGTCCTCGGAGCACGCCGGTCGGGCGACCGTCGCCGTCGACGACGATCCTCGCTCCGTCGCGCTCCTCGATGCGGAGCGAGCGCTTGCCGCGGTCGGCGCCGATGAACCCGGCGACGAAGTCGCTGGCCGGAGCCGCGAGGATCTCGGCCGGCGAGCCCTTCTGCGCGATCCGGCCGCCCTTCTCGAGGATGACGACCTGGTCGCCGAGCAGGAACGCCTCGTCGATGTCGTGCGTGACGAAGACGACGGTCTTGTCGAGCTCGCGCTGGAGGCGGAGCGTCTCGCGCTGGAGGTCGGCGCGAACGAGAGGATCGACGGCGCCGAACGGCTCGTCCATCAGGAGGATGTTCGGGTCGACCGCGAGTCCGCGGGCGACTCCGACGCGCTGCTGCTGACCACCCGAGAGCTGGCTCGGGTAACGGGTGGCGAGGGCCCGGTCGAGACCGACGGTGTCCATCAGCTCGAGGGCGCGGTCGTGCGCGGGCTTCTTCGCGACTCCGTTGAGCCGCGGCACGGTCGCGATGTTGTCGATGACCCGGCGGTGCGGCAGCAGACCCGAGTTCTGCATCACGTAGCCGATACGGCGCCGGAGCGAGACGGCCGGGAGCTTCGAGATGTCCTCGCCGTCGATCTCGATGGTGCCGCCGGTCGGCTCGATCATGCGGTTGATCATCCGGAGGATCGTGGTCTTGCCGCAGCCGGACGAGCCGACGAAGACGGTCGTCTCCCGCGACGGCAGCACGAGCGAGAAGTCGTCGACCGCTCGGGTGCCGTCCGGGTACTGCTTGCTGACTCCGCGGAACTCGATCACGACGTCTCTCACCCTCGTTGCGCGGTCCCGTGCAGAACCTCTGCGACAGCCAAACACCATTCGGAGACCGCTGCCAACCTGGATGGCACAGTGTTGCGCCCGAGCCCCCGGCCGACTAGGGGCCGTATGCGGGCCTGTTCCGCCACGCGCGGCCGACCTCGTCGACGGGGTGGGGTCTCCCCGCGCCCCTGCGGGGCTACTCGACCGGCGAGCGGGTGGCCAGGTAGGCGCTGTTCCACCTCGAAGCGTTCGGCTTCGGTCCCTGGACAGCCGAGGCGGACGGGTGATTCGCGTGCGAGCGAATCGGCCTAGCCGTTCGCAATACGCTCCACCCGCGCAACCACCTCGACGAGCCGACCGCGCCACGCCGCGCGGGGAGCAGCGCGGACGACGAAGGGGCGGGCCCGCGGGCCCGCCCCTTCGTCGCAGCTCACACAGCTCCGTAGTGCATCGACAGGTAGTTGCGCAGCAGCGCACGGCTCTCGTCGATGAAACGCTGGTCGCCGTTCGGGTCCATCAGGAAGGCTCGCGTGAGCATGGCGTCGGCGACCTCGACGGTCACCTCGAGGCGGAACGACAGCTGCGCGCCGCCGGGCAGTCCGTACTCGGAGGCGAGGATCTCGGCGAAGCGCCGCGCGAAGAAGCCCGCCTCGAAGGCCTCGCCCGCCACCTCCGGGGCGTGGATCGTGTCGACGAAGCGGATGGAGCGGAAGCCGGGCTCTGTGCGGTGCATCTCGCAGAACGCGTCGACGGCGCAGTCGACCGCACCCCACCAGTTGGCGGGGTGCGTCTCGCGGATCTCGGTGATGACCTTCTTGCGGAAGCGCTCGAGCGCGCGCTCGCGGAGAGCCTGCAGGACGGCGATGCGGTCCGGGAAGTAGCGGTACACCGTGCCGATCGCGGCGCCCGCGCGCTCGGCGACCATGGCCGTCGTCAGGCGGTCGAAGCCGACCTCGTCGACGACGGCGGCGGCGGCGTCGAGCAGGGAGGCGAGGCGCGCGGCACTGCGGACCTGCACGGGCTCGTTGCGGACCTGAGGGGATTCACCGAAGGGTCGGTCGACGAGATTTCCAAGAGGCACGGCAGGCTCCTTCGGTGACGGTTCCTACAATCGTACGCAGGCGAACGCGACCTCCGCGTCCATTCGCCGAACGTCTCTCGCGTTTCGTGCCCCCGGAAGGGCGGCGGACGCGCCGACCCCCCACCGTGCCAGGAGGACCCATGTGCGGACGCTTCGTCCTCTCGCAGACCACCGCAGATCTCGTCGCGCTGTTCGACATCGACGACCAGGGGCCGGACCTGCCGGAGCCGTCCTGGAACATCGCTCCGACCCAGCGGATCGCCGTCGTCGCCGAGTCGATGAAGGGCGTCGAGGAGGGAGAGCCTCCCCGCCGGCGCCTGGCCGCCGCGCGCTGGGGTCTCGTGCCCCGGTCGGCCGCCGGCCCGTCGGCAGGGGCTCCGCTGTTCAACGCGCGCATCGAGTCCGTCGCCGAGAAGCCCTCGTTCCGGGAGTCGTACGCCGCTCGCCGGGCGATCGTGCCCGCGTCGGGCTGGTACGAGTGGCGCGTCGGTTCCGACGGCGCCAGGTCGCCGGTCTTCATCGCCCCCGAGGGCGGGTCGCTCGTGCTGTTCGCGGGCATCTACGAGTGGTGGCGCTCGTCCGAGCCCGGGGCGCCCTGGCTGCTCTCCGCGACGATCCTGACCAGGCCGTCGGCGGGGGCGGTGGCGGGCGTGCACGAGCGGATGCCCGTGCTGCTGCAGCCCGAGCTCATCGAGGACTGGCTCGACCCGAACACCGAGGCCGACGGCTCCCTGCTGCGTGCCGCCTCCGACGGTGCGGGCGAGCTGGCCGAGGAGCTCGACATCACGCCCGTCGGCGATGCGGTGGGATCCGTCCGCAGCAACGGCCCGGAGCTGATCGAGCCGCTCGCCTCCTGACCCGGCGGGTGGTCGCGGGCGAGGAACGACCGGCGACAGCGAGACATCGGCGAGCCTTCAGGTCGCCGCGAGCCGACAGGGTTCTGACAGACTGTGCGGATGCCGCTGACGCCTGAGAGCAAGCCCATGAGCGCCGGGGCGGCCGAGGTCCTGCACCGCGCCGCCCGCCTCGAGGACCGTCTCCATGCGTTCCGGATGGGCCGGGTGAAGCGCAAGGGCTATGTCGCCCGCGTGATCCCGTACACCGGCTACGGCACGACCGTGCAGCTGCGGGTGCTGGCCCGCGTCCTCTACACCCGGCCGACCCCGCCAGGGGCCGAGGAGGTCCGCCCCGTCGAGGGCGTCCGCGGCTGGAGGAGCTTCACGAGCGTCTTCGTCAGCGCGGCGAAGGTGTCGGTTCAGGTCGACGGGCAGCGCCACGAGGTCGTCGCCGACCGCGGCGGAGTGGTGGACGCCGACATCCCGATCGCACTCGAGCCGGGATGGCACACGATCACGTTCACCACCGCGGGCGCGACTCCCGTCGAGGCCCCCGTGTTCATCGCGAGCCCGGAGGCACGCATCGGCCTGGTCTCGGACGTCGACGACACCGTGATGGTCACCGCCCTCCCCCGGCCCTTCATCGCCTTCTGGAACACGTTCGTCCTCGACGAGCACGCCCGGATGCCCACCCCGGGCATGGCCGTGTTCCTGGACCGCTTCGCGCGCCGCAACGAGGGCTCGCCGGTGATCTACCTCTCGACCGGGGCCTGGAACGTGGCGCCGGCGCTCACGCGGTTCCTCTCACGGCACCTGTACCCCTCCGGAGCGCTGCTGCTCACCGACTGGGGCCCGACGCACGACCGCTGGTTCCGCAGCGGCAAGCAGCACAAGGAGGAGAACCTCCGCCGTCTCGCAGCCGAGTTCCCGGACGTGAAGTGGCTGCTGGTCGGCGACGACGGCCAGCACGACGAGGAGATCTACTCGGACTTCGCGCACGAGCACCCCGACAAGGTCGCGGCGATCGCGATCCGCCAGCTCTCGACCGGTGAGGCGGTGCTCGCGGGGGGACGCTCGAAGGCGGCCGACCGCTCCGAGACGAGCGGCACGACCTGGGTCTACGCGCCCGACGGTGCGGGCATCTCGGAGCAGCTGACGGAGCTCGGCGTCCTCTGACGCACCTTCGGGCTGGTCCGGCTCGCAGGAACACGTTCGGCTCGCAGGAATCCGCGGATTCGGCGAGCCGAACTGGATTCTGCGAGCCGGAGGTGCTTCGGAGGGGTGGCACGACGACGCCGCCCGGCCCCGGAGGGAACGGACGGCGTCGGCGCGGACGGAGCGGACTACGCCTGGTGCGCGGCCTGCAGGTCGAGGGTGATGGTGACCTTCTCGCCGATGAGCACGCCACCGGTCTCGAGGGCGGCGTTGTAGGTGAGACCGAAGTCGGTGCGGTCGATGGTCGCCTTGGCGGTCAGACCGGCCTTGTAGTTGCCGTAGGGGTCGGAGCCGAAGCCGCCGAACTCGACCTCGAACGTGACGGGCTTGGTGACGTCCTTGATGGTCAGCTCGCCGTCGACGAGGAAGTCGTCGCCGTTCGCGCGGACCGCGGTCGAGACGAAGTGGATCTCGGGGTACTTCTCGGCCTCGAAGAAGTCGCCGGTGCGGAGGTGACCGTCGCGGTTGGGCTCGTTGGTGTTGACGGAGGCGACCTCGGCGGTCGCCTCGACCTTGGAGTCGAGCGGGTTCTCACCGGTGGTGAACGTCGCGGTGAAACGCTCGAACTTGCCCTTGACCTTGCTGATCATGAGGTGACGGACACTGAAGCCGACCTCGCTGTGCGTGGGGTCGATGACCCAGGTGCCGGCCTTGTAACCGGGAATGGTGATCGTGTCCGTCATGATGTCTCCTCGAGAGTCGTCGTCGTGGGGAGTGCTCCCCGTCCGATACATGCAAGCGTATCGACGATCCTGATTATTCCATGTAGCGACAACCTTTTTTGTGAACTCTTCGCGAAGCGGAGGGAGCGCCGCAGATCCTCTAGGCGCCGGTGATCCTCGAGCCGGAGTGTGGGGCGGCGCGAGTCGTCCGGTTCTGGCGCAGTTGCCGGTCCCGTGTCGGTACTCGCTGGTTCGATCTCCGTATGGCAGTTGCAGCAGAAATGAGACCCGCGGAGGCGTCACTCGACGCGATCCGCGAGGGCGCCGACGAGGTCGGCCGGCTCGCCCGCAACGCGTCGCCGGCTCTGCTCGCGGCTGCCGAGAAGCTCTACAAGGTGTACCGGGCAGCGCTCTCGATCCCGCTCGCGTTCGCCCGGGGCGGCCTGTCGAGCAGCGAGTCCCACGACCTCGTCGAGCGCTCGATCCGCGCCGAGCTCGCGGTCGGATCGGGGGTCTCCGAGCGGGAGCTGTCGCGCGAACTCGAACGCGCCCATCTGCTCGTCGAGGACCTGCCGCTGACCCGGGCGGCGCTCGCGGCCGCGCGGATCAGGTGGCGGGCGGCCGAGGTGATCTGCTCGGTCGCCGCGCTGCTGCC
>NZ_LMPP01000005.1 GCF_001423885.1 Rathayibacter sp. Leaf185
CTCGTCGAGGACCTGCCGCTGACCCGGGCGGCGCTCGCGGCCGCGCGGATCAGGTGGCGGGCGGCCGAGGTGATCTGCTCGGTCGCCGCGCTGCTGCCCAAGGAGTCGCTCCCCGAGTTCGACGAGCGCGCTGCCGAGCTCGCGCTCACGACGACGCCGACGCAGCTGCGACGCGCCGTCGACAGGCTGCGCGACGAACTGCACGACCAGCCCCTCGAGAAGCGGCACGCCCGCGCGAAGGAGAACCGCGGAGTGTGGCTGACCCCGGAGATCGACGCTGGAACGCGCGCCCCTGCTCGTCGAGGACCTGCCGCTGACCCGGGCGGCGCTCGCGGCGGCGCGGATCCGGTGGCGAGCGGGCGAGGTGATCTGCACCGTCGCGGCGACACTGCCCGAGGAGTCGCTCGCCGAGTTCGACGGACGCGCCTCCGAGCTCGCGCTCGCGACGACGCCGACGCAGTTGCGGCGCGCGGTCGACAGGCTGCGCGACGAACTGCACGACCAGCCCCTCGAGAAGCGGCACGCCCGCGCGAAGGAGAACCGCGGAGTGTGGCTGACCCCGGAGATCGACGGGATGGCGACCCTGTCCGCGTACCTTCCGGCGCCTGACGCGGTCGGCGCGTACAACCGCCTCGACCGGATCGCCCGCACCCTCCGCGACGGCGACGGCACTCACGGAGACCAGCGGACCCTCGCGCAGCTGCGCGCCGACGCCCTCACCGATCTGCTCTGCGACGGCGACATCGCCGGCACCACCCCGGTCGGCGACGGAACGACGGCTCCGACCTTCGTCCCCGGAATCCGCGCGGACGTGCGGCTGACCCTCGCTGCGAGCACCGCCGCCGGCCTCGACGACGCTCACGCCGACCTCGACGGCTACGGAGCGATCCCCGCCGCCGTTGCGCGAGAACTCGCCGGTGTCGCCGCCACCGTCACCCGTGTCCTGACCGACCCGAGCACCGGAGCCGTGGTCTCCGTCGGCCGCACCCANACCGATCTGCTCTGCGACGGCGACATCGCCGGCACCACTCCGCTCTCCGACGGCGAGACCCCCGCGCCGACCTCGACGGCTACGGAGCGATCCCTGCCGCCGTTGCGCGAGAACTCGCCGGTGTCGCCGCCACCGTCACCCGTGTCCTGACCGACCCGAGCACCGGAGCCGTGGTCTCCGTCGGCCGCACCCACCGCGTCCCACCCCCGCAGATGCGCCTGCACCTCCAGTTGCGTGACCAGACCTGCCGCTTCCCCGGCTGCACCCGCCCCGCCTCCACCTCCGAGGCCGACCACACCACCGAATGGCGCAACGGCGGCGACACCTCCCTCCACAACCTCGCCTGCCTCTGCACCGCCCACCACCACGTCCGCCACGGCGACCGCTGGACCTACCGCCTCCAACCCGACGGGACCGCCGACTGGACCACTCCTTCCGGCCGCCGCCTCACCACCCGACCACCCGCCCTCCCAGGACGGCCACCCGCACCGCCGCGCTTCGCCGACACACCATCAGCGGTCGGGCCCGTCCTGACTCGGGCCGCGTCGATGCGCAAGCCTGAAGCGAGACGGGCCTCACTGGCACGTCCTGCGCGTGCGGTGTCTGTCCCCGGGCCCGGGAAGCGGGACGACCGATGACCAGGGGGGTGAGTGGAACCGCCGGAGAGGCGACGTCAGGTGCGCGACGGGTTGCGGATGCCGACCAGGGAGACGATGCCGCCGGCGATCAGGAGGGCGGCGGTCGCGAGCGCGGCGCGGGCGAAGCCGCCCGCGTCGAGGGTGTCGCCGACGATGAGGGACGTCGCGGCGATGGCCACGAGGCCCGCGATGCGCGAGACCGCGTTGTTGACGGCGGAGCCGACTCCGCTGTGCTCGCTCGAGACCGCGCCGAGGATCGTCGAGGTCAGCGGCGCGACCGTCACGGCGAGGCCCAGACCGAACAGCACGATCCCGGGCAGCAGCCGCGTCAGGTAGTCCCCCGGCTCGCTCGCACCCACCATCAGGAGGAACCCGCCACCCGCGACGAGCGGGCCCAGCCCCATGAACAGCCGCGGCCCGAATCGCGCCGACAGGGACCCCGCGTACTGCGACAGCAGGAGCAGCAGGATCGTCGGCGGCAGCGTCGCCACGCCCGCGAGGGTCGCCGAGAAGCCCAGCCCCTGCTGGAGGAAGAGCCCGAGTGCGAAGAAGCCGAACGAGAGCGCGCCGTAGATCATGGCGGTCGCCACGTTGCCCACGGTGAAGTTGCGCGTCGCGAACAGCGACAGCGGCAGCATCGGATGCGGCGCCCGCCGCTCCCAGAGCACGAACGCGATGAGCGACGCCACTCCGCCGACCAGTGCGGTCAGCACGAGCGGGTCGTCGAAGCCGAGGCGCTCCTGCTCGATGAGCGCGAAGACCGGGCCACCGAGGCCGACCACTCCGAGCACCGCACCGACACCGTCGATCGGCACGCGACTCCCGGAGTCGATGTGTCCGAGCCGGCGCAGCAGCACGAGAGTGACGGCGATCGGCACGATGTTGAGCGCGAAGACGTAGCGCCACGACCCGGCATCGACCAGGAGTCCGCCGATCACGGGGCCGGCGATCGTCGCGGTACCGGTCCAGGCCGTCCACGCGCCGATCGTCTTCGCCTGGGCGGCGCCGCGCACCGTTGCGATGATCAGCGCGAGCGAGCTGGGGACGAGGATCGCCCCCGCCGCACCCTGCAGCATCCGCGCCACGATCAGCACCTCCGCGGTCGGCGCCGCAGCGCAGAGCAGAGAGGTCACGCCGAATCCGATGAGCCCGATCGTCATGCTCCGGGCACGGCCGATACGGTCGGCGAGCGAGCCCGCCACCAGGATCAGCGCGCCGAGCGTGATCAGGTAGCCGTCGACCACCCACTGCTGGGTGACGAGTCCCCCGCCGAGCTCCCGCGAGATCGCCGGGAGCGCCACGTTGACGACGGTCCCGTCGAGGAACGCGACGAAGGAGGCGAGGACCGCCACGACGAGGACGGCGCGCCGCCCCTTCTCCGCGGGGTCCACGGTGGCACTCACTGCGGCTTCCGGCTCATCCGCTCACCGTACTCCGAGCGCCACGGAAGGAGGCGGCGCCGCGGATCCAGACTCGTCGCCTACTCTCGTAGCCATGTCTGCGCAAGGAACCACCCGCGGCGGCATGCTCGCCCGCGTGCTCGCGATCGCCGGGGCGAGCATCGCCGGCGGTCTGCTGATCACCGTCGGCGTCACGCCCGCCCTCGCCGTCACCGGCCTCGCCGAGAACAACCCCGTCGGTCTGTTCGAGACCGTTCCGGAGTACCTCGAGCTGGGCCAGCTGGCGCAGAAGACCGAGATCTACGCCAAGAACGCCGACGGCTCCGACCAGCTGCTCGCCTCCTTCTACGCGCAGAACCGCGAGGAGGTCGCCTTCGACCAGGTCAGCCAGTTCGTGAAGGACGCGGCCGTCGCCACCGAGGACCCGCGTTTCTACGAGCACGGCGGAGTCGACCTGCAGGGCACGATCCGCGCGGTCCTCAGCAATCTGGTCGGCGACGACCTCCAGGGCGGATCCTCGATCACGCAGCAGTACGTCAAGAACGTGCTCGTGCAGAAGGCGGAGTCGCTGAGCGACACCGACGAGGCCGCCTCCGAGGCCGCCTACGCCGAGGCGACCGCGACCACTCCCGCACGCAAGCTCAAAGAGATGAAACTCGCCGTCGACCTCGAGAAGAAGTACAGCAAGGACGACATCCTCCTCGGCTACCTCAACATCGCCGGGTTCGGCGGGCAGGTCTACGGGATCCAGGCGGCAGCCGAGTACTACTTCTCGACGACCGCCGCGAACCTGACGCTGGCGCAGTCGGCCAGCCTCATCGCCACCGTCAACAACCCCAACAACCTGCGCATCGACGACCCCGAGAACATCGCCGCGAACAAGGTCCGCCGCGACTACGTCCTCGACCAGATGCTCCAGGAGGGGAAGATCACGCAGGCCGATCACGATGCGGCCGCAGCCGAAGAGGTCGTCCCCGCGGTCAATCCGATCCAGACCGGGTGCCAGACGGCCGGGAACGCGGCCTACTTCTGCGACTACGTCACCCGCGTGATCCAGAACGACCCGGCCTTCGGCGACACCGAGAACACCCGCTTCGCCAACTTCCAGCGCGGCGGCTACAAGATCTACACGACCCTCGACCGCGACCTGCAGGACACGGCCACGAACGCCACGAACGCGGCAGTGCCGAAGGTGCCGACGAACGACACCAACATCGGCAGCTCGACCGTCTCGATGGAGGTCGGCACGGGTCGCATCCTCGCGATGGTGCAGAACAAGGACTACGACGCCGCCGGGTCGGTGAACGGCGCGAACTTCTCCGCCGTGAACTTCAACACCGACACGGCCTACGGAGGCTCCGCCGGCTTCCAGGTCGGGTCGACGTACAAGGTGTTCACGCTGGCGCAGTGGCTCGCCAACGGCCACACCCTGTTCGAGACGGTGAACGGTCGCGAGCGCACCTTCGAGGGCTTCCCGGCGAGCTGCGCACCCGGCGGTGAGGACGAGACCTCGTACGAGGTCAACAACGACGAGGGCGAGAACGGCAGCTACAGCGTCCTGAACGGGACGATGCAGTCGATCAACACCGTCTTCGTCTCGATGGCGCAGCAGCTCGACCTCTGCGCGATCCGCGATCAGGCCGTCGCCTTCGGAGTGAAGGCGGCCGACGGCGGCGAGGTCGACTACAAGCCGTCCTCGATCCTCGGCTCCGACACCCTCATCTCGCCGCTCTCGATGGTCACGGCCTTCGCCGGGTTCGCCAACAACGGCACCGCCTGCTCGGCGATCGCGATCGACTCGATCACCGACGCCTCCGGTGCCGCGGTGCCGCCGCCCGTGTCGACCTGCAACCAGGCGCTCAGCCCCGAGCTCACGGCGGTCGCGAACTACGCCCTGCAGCGCGTGGTCTCCTCGGGAACCGCCGCGCAGTCCGATCCCGACGACGGGATCGAGCACATCGGCAAGACGGGGACCACCGACAACGCCGAGTCGACCTGGATGGACGGCGCCAGCTCGCGCGTCGCGACGGTCGTCTGGGTGGGCAACATCGATGGTCACGTCTCGATGCGCGAGGTGCGCTTCCCGAACTCCGACCTCGAGAGCCGGCCGTACGCCTCGAACATCCGCCACTACATCTGGAACGCGGTGATGACCCGCGCCGATGAGAAGTTCGGCGGCGACGACTTCGCCGAGCCGTCCAGTGCACTGCTCAACGGCCGCCAGGTGACCGTTCCGAACGTGTCCGGCCAGTCGGTCGACGACGCGACCGAGACCCTCGAGGACCTCGGCTTCGACGTCGAGGAGGGCGCGACCGTCGACTCGGGCGCAGCCGCGGGAACCGTCGCGGGCACGGATCCGGGCGCCGGGACGACCGTTCCGCGCTACTCGAGCATCACCCTGCTCGTGAGCAACGGCTCGCAGGTCCCTGCCCCGGCGACGCAGGCTCCCGCGCCGGCGCCGTCCGCGAGCGAGACTCCGGAGGCGACTCCCGCGCCGACCGCCACGGAGACGCCGGTGGCGACACCGACGTCCACGCCGACCGGGGACGTCGAGGAGTGAGCGGCTTCGACGGCTCGTTCCTCGGCCCGGAGGTCGGCCCGCTCCGCCCGGCCGCCGAGCGCGCGACGAGGATGCTGCCGTACACGCACTTCGAAGTGCTGCTGGATCCGGAGCGGCGGCTCGCGCTGTCGACCGCGGTGAACATCGACGGTGCCCGGCTGGTCGAGCTCGGTCGTGGCGACGACTGGCATCTCGACGACCGCATCCCGGCCTCCGAGCAGACGGGCCCCGAGGTCTACGCTCGCAACGACTTCGACCGCGGTCACCTCGTCCGCCGCCGCGACCCGGTGTGGGGTGAGGCGACGGAGGCGCGCGCGGCCAACGTCGACAGCTTCTGCTACACGAACGCAGCACCGCAGGCCAGCGGCTTCAACCAGTCGAAGGAGCTGTGGCTCGGCCTCGAGACCCTGGTCCTCGACTACGCGCAGACCTGGCGCACCCGCCTCGACGTCTTCACCGGGCCCGTGCTGGCCGAGGACGATCCCGTGTACCGAGGCGTCGCGATCCCACTCCGGTTCTGGAAGATCGCGGTGTGGAGCCCCGACGGCGAGACCCTCGCGACGAGCGCATACCTGCTCGATCAGACCGATCTCGTCGAGGGGATCACGCGCGAGGGCGTCGTGCCCCTCGGTGGATTCCGGACCTTCCAGGTCGCAGTGTCGCTGATCGGCGAGCTGACGGGGCTCGACGTCGACGTGGTGGCGGCGGCCGATGTCCGCGCCGACGAGGGTCTGCGCCCGTCGACGCCGCGCGAACTCACGACTCCCGAGGACGTTGCAGCCGGTCTGGCCGTCCGCTGATCCGCAGTGGGGTCCAGGATGGGGGACATGAGCTCCCCCGTCCTCGTCGAGATCGTCTCCGGTTCCGTACTGCTGCGTGATCCTGCCGCAGGGCTCGTGCGCGTCGACGAGCCGGGCTACCTGCGCGGCGACGGGATCTTCGAGACGCTCGCCGTGATCCACGGCCGGCCGCACGGGCTCGAGGAGCACCTGCACCGGCTCCGGGCGTCGGCGGAGGCGATAGGGCTCCGGCTCCCGGACGACGAGGCCTGGACCGCAGCCGTGTCTCTCGCACTCGACCAGCACGACGAGGGGGACGACCTCTCGGTGCGTCTCGTGGCCGCCTACCGTGACGCCGAGGGGGCGCGCTGCACCGTCCGCGTCGAGCCGACCCCCGACTCCGGCGCCCTGCGCGCGAGCGGAGTCGCGGTGGCCGTCCTCGAGCGCGGCTGGGCCCGCGGCGCGACGGACGCGGCGCCGTGGCTGCTCGGCGGTGTGAAGACCACCTCGGGAGCCGTCACGCGGGCCGCCCTGCGCGAGGCGCGCCTCCGCGACGCCGACGACGTGGTCTGGCGCACGAGCGACGGCTGGCTGCTCGAGGGGGCGACGTCGAGCCTGGTGCTGCTGCTCGACGGTGTGCTGACGACACCGGTCGCAGGTCGCGGGATCCTCGACGGGACCACGGTCTCGCGGGTGCTGGCGCTCGGCTCCGACCGCGGGATCGACTCCGCCCGGCGCGAGCTCCCGGTCGCCGCGCTCGCCGGGGCCGAGGCGGCGTGGCTCGTCTCGAGTACGCGGCGCGCAGTCCCGATCCGTGCGGTCGACGGCGTCCCGCTGGCGATCGACCGCGCCCTCACCGTCGCCTTCGAGGCGGGGCTGCTCGCCGGCTGAATGCTCCGCTCGACGCGGGGATCAGGCCGCAGCAGCGAGGGCGAGCGCGGTGTGCGGGCCGACGCCGGCCGCCTCCGCGTCGCGCAGGTCGTCGACGGTGTCGACGTCGAGCCTCAGGGAGGAGGTGCGCAGGACATCGACGACGCTGCAGCCCGCCGCGCGGTGGCGCGCGAACGAGTCGAGGCCGAAGGAGGGCGTGATCACGGCTCCTGCACGCAGGAGGAGCGCCGTGGTGCCGGTTCCCGCGCGGTCGGGCACGACGGCCGGCAGGGCGACCGCGGCGCGCAGTACTTCGTCGAGATCGACCGGCACGAGGGCGGGCAGGTCGCCGGTGAGAGCGATCACGGGCGCCTCCGGCCGCTCGACGAGGGAGTGCGAGACTCCGGCCGACACGGCGCCGTTGAGGGTCCCGGGATCGGCCAGGACGACGAGCCCGGGATCCGCCGCGATCGCGCGCGCCGCCGCTTCGGCATCGGAGGTGACCAGCACCAGCAGCGCCACCTCCCGCGCTGCGCGCGCGGCCGCGAGAGTGTCGAGGAGGAACGCCTCGGCCAGTGCTGCACGCCCCTCGAGCTCGAGCCGCGTCTTCGACGATCCGCGGCCCTTGAAGACGACGACGGCGCTCCAGCGGACGCTCACTGCTCCCCCGCCGCAGCCCGGCCCGCCGCGAAGCCCTCGGCGTACGCCTCGTCAGCGCCGAGCCGGAACATGTCCTCGGGCCCTGTGCGTGTCAGCGAGCGCGCCCCTGGCGCGTCGAGGCCGGTGATCAGTCGGTCGAGGCCGCGGACGATCGCGACCGGGCGGCCGGTCGACTTGCCCTTGACGAGGTCGCCCAGCCCCGCGATCTCGTCGGCGACGGCGGGCATGGTGACGCCGAGAGTGCGCCCGAGTGCGTCAGTGGCTCCGCGGAGATCGTCGATGACGTCGAGGCCCGCCGCGCCGATCGCCGCGTCGGTCTGACCCACCCGCCAGGCGCGGCCGAGGGTATCGCTGATGATCACGGCGACCCTCGCGCCGAGCCGCTCGCGCAGCCCCGCGCAGAGGCGTCGAGCGGAGGCATCCGGATCCTCCGGCAGGAGCAGCACGGTGCCGTCGGCGACATTGCTCGAGTCCACACCCGCTGCGGCCTGGACGATGCCGAGGCGGTTCTCGACGATCCGCGTGACGCCGTGAGCGTGGGCGCGGGTCGCGACGACCCGCACGGTCTCGGCCGTGATCGCGTCCTCGCGGTCCTCTGCGGCGATGAGCCGGCCCTCGGCCTTCGAGACGATCTTGCTGGTGACCACGAGGATGTCGCCGTCAGTGGGACGATCCTCCGCCGGGGCGGCGGCGATGGAGGCGAGGATCAGCTCGAGCAGGTCGTCACCGGGCACCACCTCGGGGATCCCGTCGAGGGTCCAGGCCTGCACTCGCGTCGCACTCACCCGTCCATTCTCCCGGGCGGCGGGACGTCCACCCGACCGCGGAGTCGGACGCGGACCGCACTGCCAGGACCCGGTCCGGACGGCCGGCACGCAGCCCCCGGGGGTCAGGAGGTGAGGAACTCCGCGACCGCGGGCGGCACGTACGGCGAGACGTCGCCGCCCAGGCTCGAGACCTGGCGCACGAGCGAGCTCGAGACGTGCGCGTGCGCCGGGTCGGGCAGGAGGAACACCGTCTCGACGTGGGCCAGGTTGCGGTTCACGATCGCCATCGGCGTCTCGTAGGCCACATCGACCTGCGAGCGGATGCCCTTGACGAGGACGCTCGCCCCGACATCCGTGCAGTAGTCGACGAGCAGCCCCATGCTCCACGAGGCGACGACGAACGTGCCCTCGAGGCCCGCCTCCGCGATCGACTGCTCGATCAGCGCGACGCGCTGCGTGATCGGCAGCAGCGCCGTCTTGGACGGGTTGTGCACGACGACGACGTGCAGCTCGTCGACGAGGCGCGCGGCGCGCTCGATGACGTCGAGATGCCCGAGGGTGACGGGGTCGAACGAACCGGGGACGACGGCGATGCGGGCCATGGCCGAAAGCGTAGCCGCCGACGGCGACGCCTCCCTGAACGGGAGCGGCTCAGCTCTTCGCGAGGAACTCGCGGTCGCGATCCTGCACTCGGCGCTCCAGTGCCGCGCGGAGGCGGTCGTGGCCGGCGAGTATCGGGTCCGACTCGAGCAGATCCTCGGCCAGAGCCCTCGCCTCGACGATGACCGATGCGTCCTGCACGACGCGCAGCAGCCGGAGGGAGGAGCGCCCGCCCGACTGCGAGTCGCCGAGCACATCTCCCTCGCGTCGCAGCTCCAGGTCGACCTCGGCGAGCTCGAAGCCGTCGAGCGTCGCCGCGACGGCCTCGACCCGCTCGCGCGCGATGGTCCCCGCCTCCGACGCCGTCACGAAGAGGCACACGCCCGGCACACCGCCCCGGCCGATCCGCCCGCGGAGCTGGTGCAGCTGCGAGACCCCGAAGCGCTCGGCGTCGAGGACGATCATCATCGACGCGTTCGGGACGTCGACGCCCACCTCGATCACGGTCGTCGAGACGAGCACGTCGATCTCACCGGCCGCGAAGGCCTGCATCACGGCGTCCTTCTCGTCCGTCGACATGCGGCCGTGCAGGGCGGCGGAGCGGCGCTGCGAGAGCAGGGGGTGCGCCCGCACGCCCTCGATCGTGCCGGCGACGGTCGAGAGCGGGGTCGCCGCGTCCTCGGGAGCGACGGCACTCTCCGCCACCTCCCCCGGCTCGATAGCCGGGCACACGATGTAGATCTGGTGACCCGAGCGGATCTCCTCCTCCGCCCTCTCCCACGCCCTCGCGATCAGCCCGGGCTTGTCGGTGAGCGACACGACGTGGCTCGTGATGCCGGGGCGGCCCGCGGGCAGCTCGCGGATGGTCGAGGTGTCGAGATCGCCGAAGACCGTCATCGCCACGGTGCGGGGAATGGGCGTCGCGGTCAGCACGAGGACGTGCGGCGGCTGCGCGCCCTTGCGCCGGAGGGTGTCGCGCTGGTCGACTCCGAAGCGGTGCTGCTCGTCGATGACGACCAGCCCGAGATCGTAGAACGTCACCTTGTCACCGAGCAGCGCGTGCGTGCCGACCACGATCTTGGCTGTCCCCGAGACGATGCGCAGCAGCGCCGCCCGTCGCTCCGCGGCACCGAGACCGCCGGTGAGCAGCGTCGGCACCAGCTCCGCCGAGAGCTCGGGACCGAGGGTCTTCACGATCGAGCGCAGATGCTGCCCGGCGAGCACCTCGGTCGGTGCCAGCAGAGCCGACTGGCCGCCGCTCTCGGCCGCCGTCAGCATCGCGCGCAGGGCGACGAGCGTCTTGCCCGAGCCGACCTCGCCCTGCACGAGCCGCGACATCGGGTTCTCGGTCGCCAGGTCGAGCGCGATCTCGGCACCGACCTCCCGCTGATCGCCGGTGAGCTCGAACGGCAGCGCGGAGTCGAAGCGCTCGAGCAGACCGCCCAGCGAGGGCGTGCGCGCGGTCGCCGGGCTGGCCTTCGCGGCCAGGCGCCGCTCGAGCAGGGCGAGCTGCAGGAGGAACGCCTCGTGGAAGCGCAGGGTCCGGCGCGCCTGCGCCTCCTCCCCTTCGCGCTGCGGCCGGTGGATGAGCTCGAGCGCCTCGCCGAGGGGCATCAGCGACCTGCTCGCGCGGACGGACTCGGGCATCGGATCGGGCACCTCGCCCAGACCGTCGAGCAGCACCGCCATCGCCGACTGCAGCTGCCAGCTCGAGATAGCGCTCGTCGCCGGGTAGATCGGGATCGGCCGCTCGGCCCAGTCCTTCGCCAGCTCGACCCCGCCCGCCGCGACGGCCTCGTCGTCGTCGAAGAGGCGGTAGTCGGGATGGGTGAGCTGCTTGGTGGTGCGGAACATCGAGACGGTGCCGGCGAAGATCCCCCGCGCCCCCCGGTGCAGCTGCGACCTGCGCCACGGCTGACCGAAGAAGGTGAGCGAGAGGGTGCCCGTGCCGTCCGAGATGATCACCTCGAGGAGGCTCCCCCTGCGGTTCTTCATCGGACGCTCGTGCACCTCGCGCACCTCGGCCACGATCGTGACACTCTCGCCGACGGGCAGCTGCGACAGCGCTGTCAGCTCGCCGCGCTTCGCGTAGCGCCGAGGGTAGTGACCGAGCAGCTCGCCCACGGTGCGGTAGCCGAACGCCTTCTCGACGGCGGCCGCGGTGCGCGGGCCGACGACCGCTGCGAGGCCTGCGTCGAGGGGGTCGGGATTCACCTTGCGATCATAGAGCGGACGTCGGACGTCGCTGCGGGGTGAACGCGGATCGCGGCAGAACTGCGGCGAACACACGACGGGGCACGCCCACCTCGGTCCGGAGCGACGCGACGACCCGGGTCGACGCGTCCCAGGACGAGACGGCCTCTGCAGCGAACGGCGCGTACCGGACGTGCTCGAGGGTGCGGCGAAGACCCCTCAGGGCCTCCCGCGCCTCGTCGCCCCCGAGGGACGCGGCGATCAGAGCCTCCTGCGCGCGAGGTGTCGCGGTCGTCTCGACCGGGACACCGAGGTCCCGAGCGCTCGCCAGCAGCTCGGTCCACGCCGCCTCGGTCGATCCGCCCTCGGCAGCCCGCCGCCGGAGTGCCCGTTGGACGACGCGGAGCAGCCAGGGCACCAGCAGCACCAGGAGGAGGAGCACCCAGGCGGTGACCGCGGGCGCCGCCGACACGGACGTCCCGCCGAGGGCGCCGGCCGTGGCCGTCGAGGTGGCAGCGGTCGCCGTCGGAGCCGCGCTCGCCTCCGGAGTCGTCCCGGCCGCCGCGCTCGACGTCGCACCCGGAGTGCTCGACCCCGACGAGGACGTCGCGTTCGGGAGCGTGTACGACGCCGGAGCACCGCGGCTCGGAGTCGGCTCGAAGGGCAGCCAGCCCACACCCTCGAAGTAGAGCTCGGGCCACGCATGCAGGTCGGAGGACATCACGCGGTAGTTCGTGAGGTCGCTGTCGGCGGCCGGGACGACCGAACCCGGCTGATAGCCGATCGCGAGTCGGGACGGGATGCCGAGATCACGCGCCATCACCGCCATCGCCGACGCGAAGTGCACGCAGTACCCCTCGCGGACGGTCAGGAACGCCTCCAGCACGCCGACGCCGTCGCCGTCGTAGCCCTCCTCGGCGGGGGTGTCCTCGGAGTAGGTGAACTCGGACGAGCGGAAGTAGGACTGCAGCGATCGAGCGCGATCGTACGCCGTGGTGTCGTCGGCGGTCACCTGCTCAGCCGTCGTCCGCACGATCTCGGGCAGATCGTCGGGAAGGGTCAGGTAGCGGTCGAGCCCCTGCGGCGCCGGAGCGTCGAGGAGTTGCTGCGGGTCGGGCTCGAGACGCAGCGCCTGCACGTCGTAGTCGTCCCCGGCGCGAGTGGTCGCGTCGCCCCGGATCGAGCCGTCCTGCACGTCCTGGAGCCAGCCGTCGCCGACTCCGCTCAGCGACTCGACCGGGTACGGCACCGGCAGCCACTGGCTCCGGAGCGTCTCGACCGAGACGTCGACCTCCTCGCTCAGCCGGGGCACGCTGTCGGCGAGTCCCTCGGGGACGATGGGCGCATCGATCGGAGCGGTCTCCTCCGTCGCGCTCGGCGCCCAGTTCTCGCCCTCGAAATCGGAGACGGTGAGAACCCGGAGGTAGACCGGCAGATCGGAATCGGTGGCGTACCGGAGGACCGTGACGGGGTCGGGGCGGCGCAGATCGGCACCGAGGGCGACCACCGGGTCGATGGAGCCGTTGAAGAGCGTGCCCGAGACTCCGGACGAGGTGTTGGTGCGGACGTATCCGCTGGCGGAACCTGCGAGCAGCCCCGCCACGACCACGACCACGCCGACGACCGCCGTCGCAGGCGCGGCCGACGCGAACGACGGACGGCTCGCACCGGGTCGCCGCGGGCGCGCGCTCACCGCGAGGATCGCGACGTAGAGGAGCGTGGTGACGATCAGGCTCGCCCAGGACACGTCGGCGGGGTCGATCACAGCGGGCACCGCGAGCAGCGCCGCCGGGAACAGGCCGGCGAGCGCGGGGAGCCGGACCGAGAACGCGAACAGATCGGTGGCCCACGCGAGCACCACGACCCCGCCGACCAGGAGGAAGGCGATCCCCTGATCGGCGACCGCGGGCAGACCCTGCTGAGCGATCGAGGTGAAGCCCGCCTGAGCGAGCGCCCGCGCATCGGCGAGGGCCGACGGCGTGGGGATGACGAAGAGGAGGGAGCGCGCGGGCACGAACATCGCCGTCACGACCACGACGGCCGTCAGGGTGGCGAGGATCGGCGGCACGACCGGGTGCGCGCGCAGCGCCCTCGCCCCTGCCGGGACGGCGAGGACGAGGCCGACGGCCACGGCGAGCTGCACGAGCCAGCCGACCCCCGACAGGAGGCGCCCGGTGCCCGAGGCCGCGGCGACGATCGCCAGCCAGAGCAGGACGCTGAGCAGGACCGAGCCGGCCCGGCTGTCGCGGCGGGTCACGCGACCACCCGGAGGGCGAGGGCGTCGGCCCAGGCCTCCTCGATGCGCGTGCCGACCGAGACCGGGACGGTGTACCAGCCGAGCGAGGTGAGCACCGCCTCCTCCTCGGGGCTGCCGCCGACGACGAACGCCAGAGCGGGGCGGGCGTGGGCGGCGAGGGAGGCGAGCGAGGCCAGATCCTCCTCGCGGAGGCGCGAGAGCACGGCGAAGACCGGTCGGACTCCTCCGGCCTCGCGCATCTCGCCCGCGACGCGGCCGACGGCCTCGACCGAATCGGTGGCCGCCTCGAGCTCGGCGAGGCGGAGCAGCACGTCGTGCGCGACCTCGAGCCCGTCCTCCGACGGGTCCAGGCCTCCGCTCGAGCCGGTCTCGACCAGATGGGTCTCGAAGCCGCGGTCGAGGAGGTGGACGGCGAGCGAGGCGGTCATCGAGACGGCCCACTCGAAGCGCTCGTCGCCGCGCCCGTCGAGCATGCGGCTCGCTCTGGTCTCCAGCAGGATCCAGGCGTGCGGGTCGGTGTTCTGCTCGTCCTGGCGCACTTTCAGCTCACCCGATCGCGCGCTGGCGCGCCAGTGCACCCGACGCATCGCGTCGCCCGGGCGGTAGTCGCGCGGGATGACGTCGTCGGTCCCGGCTCCGGCCGTCGCGTGGGCGACGGGGCTCGATCCGCCCGCGCCGTGGGCGTCGAGCACGTCGCTCTGCAGCGGTACGGCCCGCGGAGTCACGACGAACGGCTGAGCGGCCCCCGCGGCGCTCTCGCGCAGCGCCAGCCCCAGCGCATCGCCGCGCACGAGGCGGAGCGGCCCGATGCGGTGGATCCCCCGCCGACCCGCGGGAAGCCGGTAGCGCGCGCGGACGCGTCCCGCACCGCTCCCCGCCGCGGCGATCGGAGGAAGGGCGAACCCGCCGCGCGCGACGACCCGGCCGGCCGCCTCACCGCGCTCGACCCGCTCGAGACGGTCCTCCGCGCGGGCGCCGGCCCGGAGCGGCCCGCCGCGGTTCTCGACCAGCACGTCGACCTCGACCACGTCGCCGACCGCGACCACGCGGGGCGCGAACCGACGCTGCACCTGCAGCACCGGGCTGCCCGGGACGAGCGAGACGACGGCACCGAGGGGCAGGCCGAGCAGCACGAGCCCGACGAACAGCAGCTCGCGGAAGCCCAGCAGCGGCGCGACGATGATCGAGGCCGTCCCGAGGACGACGAACGACCAGCCGCGCACCGTCAGCGCGACGCCCGCGAGAGCCGGGAGCGCTCCGATGCGCGTCGAGGGCGAGTCGCCCGCCCGCGGCTCAGGCGCCACGGCCGCTGAAGGGCACCGGGGTGGCGGCGACGATCCGCTGCACGATCTCGGTCACGGAGTGGGAGGAACTCGTCCCGGAGCGGCCCGGCAGGCGGGTGGCCGGCAGCAGACGGTGGCCGAGGACAGGGACCGCGAGGGTGTCGATGTCGTCGGGTACGACGAAGTCGCGGTCGTTGATGGCGGCGAGCGCCTTCGCCGCTGCGATGAGCTGGAGGGTCGCCCGCGGACTGCCGCCGAGACGCAGCTCGGGATCGATGCGGGTCGCCTGCATGATCGCGACGACGTACTCCTGCACCGGCGGCGCGACGTAGACCGATTGCACGTAGTCGATCATCCGCTCGAGCTGATCACGGGTGACGACCGGCCGCAGCTCCTCGAGCGGGCTCCGAGCGTCGCGAGTGCGGATCATCTCGAGTTCGGCGCGCTCGTCGGGGTAGCCCAGCGAGAGGCGCGCCATGAAGCGGTCGCGCTGCGCCTCCGGGAGGCTGTACGTGCCCTCCATCTCGACCGGGTTCTGCGTCGCGACGACCGCGAACGGCCGCGGCAGGATGTGCGTGATGCCGTCGACCGAGACCTGCCGCTCCTCCATGCACTCCAGGAGCGCCGACTGCGTCTTCGGCGATGCCCGGTTGATCTCGTCGCCGATCAGCACGTTGGCGAACACGGGGCCGGGTTTGAACTCGAAGTCGCGCGTCGCCTGGTTGTAGACCGAGACTCCGGTGACATCGGAGGGCAGCAGGTCGGGCGTGAACTGGATCCGCGACACGCTGCCGCCGACGGAGGCGGCGAGCGATTTGGCCAGCACCGTCTTCCCGGTACCCGGGACGTCCTCCATCAGAAGGTGGCCGCCGGCGAGGAACACCGTCAGCGCCATCGAGACCTCGGCGTCCTTGCCGTCGATCACCCGGGTCAGATTCGACAGGATCGCAGCGCAGTGCTCGGTGAACTCCTCCCGCGACATCGACGCGTCCGTGCCAGGAGCGGAGCCGACAGTGGAGGGGTGCGAGTCGAGGGACGTCATAGCTGGTGATTCTCGCAGTCCGAGCAGGAAAACGGCTCAGGGTTCGCAGGGGTCTCCCGGGAGGCTCCGGCGCCGTATGCTCGGGTCGGTGACCAGGATCATCGCCGGCTTCGCCGGATCCCTCACCCTCCGCGTCCCGCGCACCGGGACCCGGCCCACCAGCGACAGGGTCCGGGAGGCGGTCTTCTCGGCTCTCGAGGCGCGCGACGCCCTCGACGGAGCGACGGTCGTCGATCTCTACGCCGGTTCCGGCGCCCTCGGGCTCGAGGCAGCCAGCCGGGGCGCGAGCTCCGTCGTGCTGGTCGAGCGCGACCCGAAGGCGGCACGCACCGCGGGCGAGAACGCGCGCGCCATCCTCTCCTCCGCGGCGTCGAACCGGGTGACCCGTCCGAGGATCGAGGTGGCGATCGCCTCCGTCCGCTCCTTCCTCGACGGGTCGCCCGCCCTCAACGTCGACACGGTCTTCCTCGATCCGCCTTACGACCTGCCCGAGGACGACCTCGCCTCCGACCTCGCGGGCGTGCTGCCGCTCCTCCGCGACGACGCCGTCGTGGTCGTGGAGCGCAGCTCCCGCAGCCCCGAGCCGCGCTGGCCGGCCGGGCTCGAGCGCGACAAGCGCAAGGACTACGGCGAGACGACGATCTGGTGGGCCTCGCCCGCGGCCGATCAGCCCGCCGCGCCGTCCCAGCCCAGGTAGGGGTCCCAACCCCCGCGGTCGAGGAGGGCCTCGCCGCCGAGCCGAACCTCCGCGTCGCCCTCGCGGACGACGCCGAGGGCGGTGAAGCCCGGAGGCAGCGCCACGGCGCTGGGGAAGCAGGCGAGCATCGCGTGGTCCTCCCCGCCGCCCAGCACGAGGGCGCGGGCGAGGGCCGGGTCGACCCCGGGCAGCAGTCCCGCGTGCCGGTCGACGGCGACGGGGTCGAGGTCGACGACGACTCCGCTCGCCCTCGCCATCCGGCGGGCGTCGAGCACGACGCCGTCCGAGACGTCCATCATCGCCGTGGCCCCGGCGCCCGCCGCGATCCCGGCCGCGATCGGCGGCGTGGGCCGCAGCTGCGCGTCGAGCACCTCGGGGAGCCGCTCGCGCAGGCCCCGCGCGAGCTCCGCGGACGGCTCCCCCTGCGCCTGCGCCTGCTCGAACAGGAGGCGCAGCCCGAGGCCGGCCGCGCCCAGCGTCCCCGCCGTCGCGACCACGTCTCCTGGCCGGGCGCCGCTGCGCAGCACGGGCGCTCGGCCGTCGAGCGACCCGAAGGCGGTGATCGCCAGGGTCAGCGTCGTGGAGGCGGAGAGGTCGCCGCCCACGACCGCGCAGCCCGGTGCCATCGCGGCGCAGCCTGCCGCGAGTCCGTCGGCGATGCCCTCGAGGACATCGACCCCGAGGCCCTGCGGCGCGGCGATCGCCACGACCAGCGCGGTCGGTCGCGCGCCCATCGCCGCGACGTCCGAGAGGTTCGAGGCCGCGGCCTTCCAGCCGAGATCGAACGGCGTCGACCAGGCGAGCCGGAAGTCGGGGCCGTGCACCATCATGTCCGTGGTCACGACGAAGCGGCCGTCGGGCGCGCGCAGCACGGCGGAGTCGTCGCCCGGCCCGACGAGCGTCTCTGCTCCGGAGTCTCCGCCGAGCCTCCGCAGCACCCGCGCGAGGACCTCGCCCTCGCTGAGCTCGGCCAGGGTGGGGCTCGGATCCGGTTCCATGGTCGACACGCTAGCGTTGCGATCGATGTCCGCTCGCCGCCTCCGCACCCCGTTCGTCGCCCTGTCCGCCGTGCTCCTGCTCTCGGGGTGCGCCGCCGCCGTCCCCCTCGAGCCGGCCGCCGACGCGACGAACGAGGGCTGCGCCGAGGTGTCGGTGCGCCTGCCCGATGTCGTCGCCGAGCAGCCCGAGCGCGAGACGGACGCGCAGGGCACGGCAGCGTGGGGCACGCCGGCCGCCGTCATCCTGCACTGCGGGGTCGAGCCTCCCGGGCCCACCACCGACCTCTGCGTCTCCGTCAACGGCGTCGACTGGATCATCGACGAGACGCGGGCCGATGAGGACGTCTACACGTTGACCACCTACGGTCGCGACCCGGCCGTCGAGATCACGGTCGACCAGAGCCGCGCCTCCGGGACCTCGGCCGTCACCGACCTCGCGAACGCCGTCTCCTACCTCCCCCAGGACAGGGAGTGCACGGACGTGTCCGACACCGACACCCTCGACACGACGGGCACCCCGACCGGCTGACTCTGCCGCAGCGGTGAGAGGGCGTGCCGCGGAGCGGCTTCAGGCGCCGAGAGCGCCGCTCACCACGCGCAGCGCCTGGTCGGCGGGCGCGCCCAGCGCCCGGGCGCGGTCGACGTAGACCGAGGCGGCGAGCTGCAGCTCGCGCTCGACACCCTCGATGCCGCCCGCGACGATCGTCCCCGCACGGCCGCGGGTCTCGACGACTCCGGCCGCCTCCAGCTCCTTGTACGCGCGTGCCACCGTTCCCGGAGCGACCCCGAGCTGCTCGGCCAGGACGCGCACCGGAGGCAGCCGCGTCGCCAGCGGCAGCGCCCCCTCGGCGACCAGCCCGGCGATCTGCTCCCGGATCTGCTCGAACGGCGCGGCGGACTCCTCCGGGTCGACGCGGAGGTCGAGGGTCACTGCGCGGCGACCGGGAGCCGCTCGAGCGCGAGGTCGATCAGCTCGCCGATCAGGTCCGGGTAGTCCACGCCGCTCGCACCCCACATCCGCGGGAACATCGAGATCGGAGTGAAGCCCGGCATCGTGTTGATCTCGTTGATGACGAAGCCCTCCGCGGTGAGGAAGAAGTCGACGCGCGCGAGCCCCGCGGCACCGATCGACTCGAACGCCCGCACGGCGAGCGCGCTCATCTCGGCGAGCTCCTCGGCGGTCAGGTCGGCCGGGCAGATCAGATCGATGCCCGCCGCGCCGAGGTACTTGGCCTCGAAGTCGTAGAAGCCGCCGCCCGAGACGACGACCTCGCCCGCCACCGAGGTGCGGGCCGGGGCGCCGCCGAAGGCGCCGAGCACGCCGATCTCGATCTCGCGGCCGGCCATCCCCGACTCGATGAGCACGCGCGAGTCGTGCGCGAACGCCTCCTCGAGCGCGGCGCCCAGCTGCGAGCGCTCGTCGACGCGGCTCACCCCGACGCTCGACCCGGCCCGGGCCGGCTTCACGAACACCGGCAGTCCGAGGCCGTCGAGGGCGGCGGCGGCGTCACCCTGGTCGACGCGCCACTCCGACTCGGTCACGGTGTACCAGGGCGCGACGGCGATGCCGGCCGCCCGCAGGACCGTCTTGGTGAAGTGCTTGTCCATCCCGAGCGCCGAGGCGAGCACGCCGGAGCCGACGTACGGCAGGCCGATCAGCTCGAGCAGCCCCTGGATGGTGCCGTCCTCGCCCCACGGGCCGTGCAGGATCGGGAACACGACGTCGACGTCGCCCAGCGAGCGTTCGCCACCGCCGTCCGAGACGGTCAGCTCACGTGACACCGCCGACTCCGGCCAGCGCACGCGGCTGCCGTTGTCGACGACCTCGGGCAGGGCGGCCGCATCGAGCGCGAACTTCTCGGGACGGTCCTCCTCGAGCACGAACGCACCGTCGCGCGTGATCCCGACGGGGATCACCTCGAAGCGGTCACGGTCGATCGCCCGCAGCACCCCCGCCGCCGTTGCGCAGCTGATCGAGTGCTCGCTTGAGCGCCCCCCGAACAGAACGGCCACGCGGAGCTTGCTGGTCATCGAGGTTCCTCTCACCCTGAGGCTCGTCCGAATCCGTGGTCAGGTGCGGCGCGATGTCCTTCGGGTCGAGCGTACCGGCGAGCACCTGCGACACCTGCTCGACGATGGGCATGTCGACACCCCTGGCGCGGGCGAGCTCGAGCACCGGCGCGACCGAGGCGAGCCCCTCCGCCGTCTGCTGCATCGACTTGACGACATCGGTGAAGCTGTAGCCCTGGCCGAGCAGGCGCCCGGCCGTGTTGTTGCGCGAGAGCGACGAGCTCGAGGTGGCGATGAGGTCGCCGAGGCCGGCGAGCCCCGACATGGTCTCGGCCTTCGCTCCGTAGGCGACCGCGAAGTCGGTCATCTCGGCGAGGCCGCGCGTCATGATCGACGCCTTCGTGTTCTCGCCGTAGCCGACCCCGTCGACGATGCCGATCGCCACCGCGATCAGGTTCTTCAGCACGCCGCCGAACTCGGTCCCGATCACGTCGGTGTTGACGAACGAGCGGAAGTAGCGGTTGGTGGCGGCGAGTGCCACCTCCTGCGCCGTGACGAGGTTCTCGGAGGCGATCACTGCGGCGGTCGGCTGCTCCTTGGCGATCTCGAGGGCGAGATTGGGCCCTGAGGCGACCGCGATCCTGCTCGGATCGATCGGCAGCACCTGGAGGATCACCTCGCTCATCCGCAGCCCCGTGCCCTTCTCGACACCCTTCATCAGGCTGACGAGGACGGTGCGCTCGGTGAGGAACGGGGTGATGGCCTCGAGATTGCCGCGCAGGGTCTGCGACGGGATCGAGAGGTAGACGTGGTCGGCGCCCTCGAGCGCTTCCTCGATCCGCGGCGTGGCACGGATGTTGCGGGGCAGGTTGATGCCGGGGAGGTAGTCGCTGTTGCGCTTCGCCTCCGTGATCTCCCGCGCCAGCTCGGCTCGGCGCGCCCACATGACCACCTCGGAGCCGCCGTCGGCGAGGATCTTGGCGAACGTGGTCCCCCAGCTGCCGGCGCCGAGCACCGCCACCCGGCGCGGGACCGGGATCGGGCGCTTCTGGCCTCTACTGCTCGGACTCAAAGCGACCCGTCCCCTTCTGGTTGTGCTCGGCCGGGTTCCAGCGCTTCTCGGGCGCCGTCTCGCCGCGCAGCTCCTCGAGGAGCGCCGTGATCGCGGCCATCACGACCGCCGACGCCTCGTTCAGGGTCGCGGAGTCGAGGCTGCGCCCGCGGAACGCGGACAGGTCGACGGGGTCGCCGATCAGGACGTCGACCCGCTTCCGCCGGAAGAGCGTGACCTTCTTGGAGTAGCGCCCCATGAGCTGCTGCGTGCCCCAGTGCGCCATCGGGATGACCGGGAGGCCGTACTGCAGCGCCATCCGCACTGCGCCCGTCTTGCCGCGCATCGGCCACAGCTCGGGGTCGCGGGTGAGCGTGCCCTCGGGATAGATCAGCACCGAGCCACCGCGGTCGACCAGGTCCTTCGCCGCCTGGAGCGGCTGGCTCCCCCGCACCGAGCCGGCGCGCTCGACGGGGATCTGCCCGGAAGCGCGGAGGACGGCGCCGACGACGGGGACCGTGAAGAGCGACGCCTTCGCGAGGAAGCGCGGCGCACGACCCGCCCGCCACAGAGTCCAGCCCGTGATGAAGGGGTCGATCTCGCTGTAGTGGTTCGGCGCGAACACGAACGCGCCGGTCCGGGGGATCTTGTCGATATCGCGGACCCGCAGGTCGACGGAGGCGGTCAGCGTCGGGATCACCGCCGCCGCGAGGAACCAGAAGACGGAGGGACGACTGCGTTCAGACACCCGCCCATCCTCGCATCCCCGCGCCGGGGAGCCCGACTGCGCGCGCCCGGGCCGGACGACGGAACCCCGGGCCGTCGAGAGCGCCTGCAGGAGCAGGCGGCATCGACGATCCGGGGTTCCCTCGAGCAGGAGCCCTACGCGTCGAGCGAGAAGTCGGCGCCGAGCAGCTCGAGCTTGGTGAGGAAGTTCTCGTAGCCGCGGCTGATGATGCCGACGTTCGAGACCGAGGAGGTGCCCTCGGCCGAGAGCGCCGCGATCAGGTGCGAGAAGCCTCCGCGCAGGTCGGGGACGACGATGTCGGCTCCGTGCAGCTTCGACGGACCGGAGATGACGGCGGAGTGCATGAAGTTGCGCTGGCCGAAGCGGCAGGCCTGCCCGCCGAGGCACTCGCGGTGGATCTGGATGGTGGCGCCCATCTCGACGAGGGCGTCGACGAACCCGAAGCGCTGCTCGTAGACCGTCTCGTGCACGATCGAGACGCCCTTGGCCTTGGTCAGCGCCACCACGAGCGGCTGCTGCCAGTCGGTCATGAAGCCGGGGTGCACATCGGTCTCGATGATCACGGGCTTGAGCTCGCCACCGGGGTGGTAGAAGCGGATGCCGTCCTCGGCGATCTCGAACGCGCCGCCGACCTTGCGGAAGACGTTGAGGAAGGTCGTCATCTCCTGCTGGCGTGCGCCTCCGACGAAGATGTCGCCGTCGGTCGCGAGGGCCGCGGCGGCCCAGGAGGCGGCCTCGTTGCGGTCGAAGAGGGCGCGGTGGGTGTAGCCCGAGAGGCGCTCGACGCCCTCGATGCGGATCACGCGGTCGGTGTCGACCGAGATGATGGCGCCCATCTTCTGCAGGATGTTGATGAGATCCATGATCTCGGGCTCGATCGCGGCGCCGGAGAGCTCGGTGATGCCGGAGGCGCGGACCGCGGTCAGCAGGACCTGCTCGGTCGCTCCGACGCTCGGGTAGGGCAGCGACACCTTCGCGCCGTGCAGTCCCTCGGGCGCCGACATGCGGATGCCGGAGGGGAGCTTCTCGACGATGGCGCCGAAGTTGCGCAGCACCTCGAGGTGGTAGTCGATCGGGCGATCGCCGATCCGGCAGCCGCCGAGGTCGGGGATGAACGCCTCGCCGAGGCGGTGCAGGAGGGGTCCGCAGAACAGGATCGGGATGCGGCTGGAGCCCGCGTGCGCGTCGATGTCGGCCATGTGCGCCGACTCGACGTTGGAGGGGTCGAGGATGAGCTCGCCCACCTCGGGGCCCTGCTTCACCTTGACGCCGTGGACCTCGAGGAGGCCCTTCACGACGCGGACGTCGCTGATGTCGGGGACGTCGCGCAGGGTCGACGCGGTCTCGCCGAGGAGGGCCGCGACCATGGCCTTGGTGACGAGGTTCTTCGCGCCCTTGAGCTCGATGCGACCCTTCAGCGGTCGCCCGCCGTTGATCGTGATCCGCTCGGTCGTCATCCCCACCCTGGCCCCCGCCGCCTTCGCATCCTGAAGTGCCGTCCTGGCGTCCTGAAGAAGTGTGTTCACGCTATTTCACCGGCAATGTCTTGGGCCGCCAGCTCGCGCGACGGGTCTCGAATTCGGAAATGAGCGCTTCGTCGCGCAGGGTCAGACCGATGTCGTCCAGCCCCTCGATCAGGCGCCATCGTGTGTAGTCGTCGATCTCGAAGGGGAAGGTCTCGCCACCGGCGGTGACCGTACGGGCAACCAGATCGACGGTGAGTTCTATTCCCGGCTGCGCGTCGATGATCGCCCAGATGCGCTCGATGTCGTCCTCGGCGACCGCGGCGGCCAGCAGCCCCTGCTTGCCGGAGTTGCCCCGGAAGATGTCGCCGAAGCGGGAGGAGAGCACGACGGTGAAGCCGAAGTCGCGCAGCGCCCAGACCGCGTGCTCGCGGCTCGAGCCGGTGCCGAAGTCGGGCCCGGCGACGAGGATGCCCGCCCCGCGGAAGGGCGCCTGGTTGAGGACGAAGTCCTCCTCCTGGCGCCAGCCGTAGAAGAGGGCGTCCTCGAAACCGGTCTTGGTGACGCGCTTGAGGAACACCGCCGGGATGATCTGATCGGTGTCGACGTTGCTCCGCTTGAGCGGTGCGGCGATGGCGGTGACGGTCTCGAACTTCTGCATGATCAGGCCTCCACCAGTTCGCGAGCGGGCTCCAGATCGGACGGGCTGGAAAGGGTGCCGCGCACGGCGGTCGCCGCGGCGACCAGCGGCGAGACCAGATGGGTGCGCCCGCCCTTGCCCTGGCGGCCCTCGAAGTTGCGGTTCGAGGTCGACGCACAGCGCTCCCCCGGAGCGAGCTGGTCGGGGTTCATCCCGAGGCACATCGAGCAGCCGGCGAAGCGCCACTCGGCCCCGAAGTCGAGGAAGACCTTGTCGAGGCCCTCCGCCTCGGCCTCGATGCGCACACGGGCGGAGCCGGGGACGACCATGACGCGGACGCCGGGCGCCTTGGTGCGTCCCGCGATCACAGAGGCGAACGCACGGAGGTCCTCGATGCGCGAGTTGGTGCAGGAGCCCATGAAGACCGCGTCGACCGGGATCTCCTTCATCGGGGTCCCCGCCTCGAGATCCATGTACTCGAGGGCGCGGCGGGCGTTCGAGCGCTCGTTCGGGTCCTCGATCGACTCCGGGTCGGGGACGGCCTGCGAGAGCGAGACGCCCTGGCCGGGGTTCGTGCCCCAGGTGACGAACGGCTCGAGCTCGTCGGCGTCGAGGACGACCTCGGCGTCGAACACGGCGCCCTCGTCGGTGGGCAGGGTGCGCCAGTACTCGACGGCGTCGTCCCAGTCCTGCCCGGCGGGGGCGTGCGGGCGGCCCTTCAGATAGGCGAAGGTCGTCTCGTCGGGAGCGACCATGCCGGCACGCGCGCCCGCCTCGATCGACATGTTGCAGATGGTCATGCGGCCCTCCATCGAGAGCGCGCGGATCGCGGAGCCGCGGTACTCGAGGACGTAGCCCTGACCGCCTCCTGTGCCGATCTTCGCGATGACGGCCAGGATGATGTCCTTCGCCGTCACGCCCTCGCGCAGGGTGCCGTCGACCGTGATCGCCATCGTCTTGAACTGCTTCAGCGGCAGCGTCTGGGTCGCCATGACGTGCTCGACCTCGCTGGTGCCGATGCCGAACGCCATCGCACCGAAGGCGCCGTGAGTGGACGTGTGCGAGTCGCCGCAGACCACCGTGATGCCGGGCATGGTGAGACCCAGCTGGGGCCCGACGACGTGGACGATGCCCTGCTCCACGTCGCCCAGCGAGTGCAGGCGCACACCGAACTCGGCGCAGTTGCGGCGCAGGGTCTCGATCTGGGTACGGCTCGTCAGGTCGGCGATCGGACGGTCGATGCCGACCGTCGGGGTGTTGTGGTCCTCGGTGGCGATCGTGAGATCGGGGCGGCGGACGGGACGGCCGGCCAGGCGCAGGCCGTCGAAGGCCTGCGGACTGGTCACCTCGTGCACGAGGTGCAGATCGATGTAGATCAGGTCGGGAGTGCCGTCCTGGCCCTTCGATACGAGGTGGTCGTCCCAGACCTTCTCGGCCAGGGTCCGCGGGCGGGCGGCCACGGCATCGTGGCCCGTACCGGCGTTCGTGTCGGTCGTACTGTCGTTCATGTCGGTGGATTCTCTTCCTCGGGAAGGATGGTCAGCCCACGAGAGACACCGCGACGAGAGAGGCCTGTCAGATCGAGGTCTCGTCGCGGCGGAGAAGAAGGAGCCGGCCGAACAGCATTCGACGAGGATAGCACCGCGCACGCGGTGGGCCGGGGACGACCGGAGCGCCTGTCGCAGGGGCTACGGAGTGGCGAGCATCGCGATGAGCACGGCGGGCACCACGAGGAGGGCCGCGGCTCCGACGACGACGCCGCCGACGACGAACACGGCGGCGGCAGCCGCGCCGAGCATGCCGAAGAGGCCGCCGCGCCGTGCGACGGGGAGTGCCTCGTGCTCGAACCACTCGCCGTCGAGGGGATCGGGCGCCTCGGACTCGTGGCGCGCCGCCTCTTCGAGGCGCTGCGGGAGCTCGGCGAGCATGCGGGCCGCATGCGGCGACTCCGACGCCAGCTCGAGGGGCTGCACCAGCGCGCGCTCGGCCAGCTCGAAGGGGTCCTCGTCGGTGCTGACGAGAGCCCGCTCGAAAGCGTGCAGCTCCTCGGGGGCCGCTCCGCTCTCGACGAGGTAGCCCCAGCGGCCCGCCTCGATCAGATCGCCGGAACGACGGTAGAGCTCGGAGAGCAGGATGCGGGGATCGAGCCAGGCGGGATCGGCGGCGACGCAGCGCTCGAGCAGCGAGACCGCTCCACGGACGTCCCCCTCGGCGAAGCGCGTCTTCGCGCGATCGAGAGCCTCGTCGGTGTTCATCCCTCCAGTATGCCGTTCGACAGCCGGGCTCTGGAGTTGACGCGACACGATGCCGCAACCCGTCCGGGGGGGCACCTGGCGCGAGGAGGGTCGCGCCTCAGGCCGCCGGTCCGAGAAGGGCGTCGACCACGACGACGGTCACGTTGTCGCGACCACCGGCCGCGATCGCCTCACGGACGAGAGACTGCGCGAAGTCGGCGGGGGCGATCCCGCCCGCGTCGCGCCGCTCGAACAGGTCGGCGATCCGCTCGTCCGAGAGCTCCTTGGTCAGACCGTCCGAGCAGAGGAGGTAGCTCGCCCTCGGGACGATCGGGAGGGTCCAGACGTCGGTCTCGACGGCGTCGTCGGCTCCGAGGGCACGCGTGACGATATTGCGGTCGGGGTGCGATTCGGCCAGCTCCCGGGTGATCAGGCCCGCGGCCACCAGCTCCTGGACGGCCGAGTGATCGACCGTGAGCTGCTGGATCCCGGAGCCGTCCCACCGGTAGACGCGCGAGTCGCCGACGTTGAAGAGGGCCCAGCGCGCGGGGCCTGCGCCGTCGGGCCGCACGAGCGTCAGCCCGGTCAGGGTGGTGCCGCAGAGCGCACCGCCCACATCGAGATCGCGGACCGCGGTGTTGGCGGCCTCGACGAGGTCGAAGACGGCGTCGACGGGCCCGATCGTCGCCGGGGCGTTCGCGCGGAGGGCGTCCACGGCCGTCGCGCTGGCCAGATCGCCGCGCGCGTGCCCGCCCATGCCGTCGGCGACCGCGAGGAGGAGGTCCTCGGCGAGCAGCGCGTCCTCGTTGACCCGGCGCACGGTGCCGACATCGGTGCTGCTGGTCACCGACAGGCGCAGCACGCCCTGCGGGAGCTCGATGCTCGTCGCGCTCATCGGCCCGTCACTTCTCCTCGGCGCCCGAGCGGGGCGCGTCGGTGTCGGACACCACCTCGGGGTGGCCGTCGTGCATCTCGATGTGGCTGTGCTCGCGGCGCATCTTGAGCAGGCTCGCCACTGTCGCGACCGTCATGCTGACGACGATCACGGCGAGCGAGGTCCAGGTGTCGATGTCCCAGACGGGGACGGGCTCGCCTCCGTTGATGAAGGGCAGGTCGTTCTCGTGCAGGGCGTGCAGCACGAGCTTCACGCCGATGAAGGCGAGGATGAAGGCGATGCCGTACTTGAGGTACTCGAGCTTGTCGATCAGACCGCCCAGGAGGAAGTAGAGCTGACGCAGCCCCATCAGAGCGAAGATGTTCGCGGTGAAGACGATGAACGGGCTCTCGGTGATGCCGAAGATCGCCGGGATCGAGTCGAGCGCGAACAGCAGGTCGGTCGAGCCGATCGCCAGGAACACGATGAGCATCGGCGTGAAATGGCGCGTGCCGTCGATGGTGGTGCGGATCTTCGAGCCGTCGAACTCGTCCGAGATCTTCACCCGGCGGCGCAGGAGGCGGATCAGCAGATTGTCGGTGCCCTCGCTGTCGTCCTCCTTGCCGAAGGCCTGGTTGTAGGCCGTGTAGACCAGGAACGCGCCGAAGAGGTAGAAGATCCAGCTGAAGCTCTCGATGAGCTGGGCGCCGAGCAGGATGAAGACGCCGCGGAAGATCAGCGCGATGATGATGCCCACCATCAGCACTTCCTGCTGGTACTTCGGCGGGACGGCGAAGCGCCCCATGATGATGACGAAGACGAACAGGTTGTCGATCGAGAGGCTGTACTCGGTCAGCCAGCCCGCGAGGAACTGCCCCGCCGTCTCGCCGTCGCCCAGCACCAGCATCGCCAGGGCGAACAGCAGCGCGAGGCTCACGTAGAAGCCGACCCAGAGACCCGACTCCTTGAGGCTCGGCACGTGCGGACGCTTGTAGACCAGCAGGAGATCGGCGGCGAGGATCAGGCTCAGGACGACGAAGGAGCCGACCACGAACCAGACGGGCAGATCGATCATGGGAGGGGGCCTTTCGGGGTGGGTGGAGGTCCGACGGTCTCTCCCCGGGGCCCGGAGGGCGCAGCCCGACCGTGCGCCCGCCCCGCTCCCGGCATCGCGGCGGCGCGAGGCGTGCTGACGGGGGCGGGAAGGTCGGGATACTCCCCTTCGCGGATGCGAGCCTAGCGTCGATCCGGACCGTGCTGACGGACCGTGTTAACCGACGAAAGCCCCCGGTGAACCGAGGGCTTTCAAGGGTGTTGCCGTGGTGACCCCAGCGGGATTCGAACCCGCGTTACCGCCGTGAGAGGGCGACGTCCTAGGCCGCTAAACGATGGGGCCGCGTTTTTGCAACTCGAAGAGTGTTGCACACCGATCTGCACCGGTGCAAATCGGCGGGGGCGAGCGCCTTGCACCGCGACTCCGGCCGCGCTTAGCTCGGGGCATGCGACTGACCAAGCTCGAGCACTCCACCGTCCTCGTCGAGGAGGCGGGCGCCCGCCTCGTGATCGACCCCGGCTCCTTCACCCGCCCCGTCGACGGCACCGCCGACACGGTCGCGGTCGTCATCACGCACGAGCATCCCGACCACTGGACCCCCGAGCAGCTGGAGCGGCTGCGGGGAGCGAACCCCTCCCTCCGGATCTTCGGGCCCGCTGGAGTCGCCGCGGCCGCCGAGGGATTCGACGTCGAGACCGTCGCCGAGGGAGACCTGGTCGAGGTCGGCCCCTTCGAGCTGCGCTTCTTCGGCTCCCGGCACGCGGTCATCCACCGCTCGATCCCGGTGATCGACAACGTGGGCGTCCTCGTCGACGGGCGCTTCTACTACGCGGGCGACTCCTTCACCGTGCCTTCCGGGGTCGACGTCGAGGTTCTCGCCGCCCCCTCCGGCGCCCCGTGGATGAAGATCGCCGAGTCGATCGACTACGTGCTCGCGCTGGCGCCGCGGCACGCCTTCGCGACGCACGAGGCGGTGCTCTCGGAGGCCGGGCAGAAGCTCGGGCACGACCGCCTGGGCTGGGCGACCCAGGAGGGCGGCGGCGAGTACCACGCGCTCGCCTCCGGAGACACGCTGGAGGTCTAGCGACACCGCCAGCCGGGGGCGTCGGAGTGGACGACGTTCGCGAGGTCGGCGCCGAACTCGAAGCTCCAGCGGGCGGAGTCGCCCGCGACCAGCACTCCGGGGAGCCAGAATCGCGCGTCGTCCCACATCGCGGTGTAGGGGACCTCGGCGACCGGCACGAAACCGGCGTCGAGCTCGCTGGAGGCGACGACATCGCCCTCCCAGCGCCGGCAGACGAAGACGTGCGAGCGCTGGCTCCACGCCGGGCGGTGCGGGAAGCGGTAGTCGAGACGGCCGCGCGGCTCGAGATCGCGCGGATCCGCCCGCAGCCCGACCTCCTCTGCGAGCTCGCGCACCGCCGCCTGCTCGGGTGACTCGCCGGGCTCGAGCTTGCCGCCGGGCGCGACGATCCGGCCCTCGCCGAGGCCGCGGCGCTTGCGGCCGAGCAGCACCTCGCCTCCGTCGACCGTCTCGCGGAGCACGTAGACGACGCACACCTCGGGCAGATCGGGCACGCGTACCTCCGCTCGCCGCGGCAGGGGGCTCCGGACCGCCGTCGTAGGCTAGCCGGGTGACGACGACCGCGCTCGAGCGCTTCCAGGCCCTGCTGCGGGTCGACACGGTGTCGCACTCGGACGAGTCGAAGACCGACTGGAGTCGGTTCTACGTCTTCGTCGAGCTGCTCGAGCAGCTCTACCCGGCACTGCACACGGCGCTCGACCGCGAGATCATCGCCGGGCACTCGGTCCTCTGGCACTGGAAGGGCGCCGAGGCCGGCGATCCCTCGGTGCTGATGGCGCACTACGACGTGGTCAGCGTGACGCCCGAGGACTGGTCGAGCGCCCCGTTCGCGGCCGACACGGTGCTGCGGCCCGACGGGCGGACCTCGGTCATCGGCCGGGGCGCCGTCGACGACAAGGGGTCGCTCGTGACGCTGCTCGAGGCGGTCGAGGCGGCGGTCCTGCGCGGCGAGCGGCCGCAGCGCGACGTCTACCTGGTCTCGACCCACAACGAGGAGACGGCGGGCGACGGCGCACCCTCGGTCGTCTCCCTGCTGGCGGCCCGCGGGGTCCGGCCTCGCTTCGTGCTGGACGAGGGCGGGAACGTGCGACGCGGCATCGTCCCCGGCGTGACGACTCCGATCGCCGTCGTCGGTGTGACCGAGCGCGGCATCATGAACCTCGAGCTCACCTGCCACGATGCAGGCGGACACGCCTCGGCTCCCCCTCCCCTGCCGGGCATGCTCGCGACGCAGCGCCTGGCCCGCGCGATCCACCGGCTCACCGAGAACCCGTTCCCCTCGACGCTCCCCGAGCCGATCGCCGAACTGGTCAGGGCCGCCGCACCGCACGCCGACGCGGCGCACTCCGTCTGGTACGCGCACCCCCACGAGCACCCGGACGCCGTCATCGGCGCGCTCGCCTCGCACTCGAACCGCTCTGCGGCGATGCTCCGGACGACCGTCGCCGTGACCCAGCTGCGCGGGAGCACCGGAGCGAACGTGCTGGCCTCGACCGCGAGCGCCGTGGCGAACGTGCGCATCAACCCCGGCGGCACCGTCGCGGGGGTCGTCGAGCGCATCCGCTCCGTCATCGACGATCCAGAGGTCGAGATCGAGGTGCAGGTCGCGCACGAGCCCTCCCCCGTGTCGCCGACGGGCGAGCCCGGCGACGGCGGCCCCTACGACGTGCTGCAGCAGGTGGTGCACGAGGTGTTCCCGGAGGCGATCGTCGCCCCCTACGTGCAGACCGGCGGCAGCGACGCCCGCCACTTCCACGCCATCAGCGACGGCGTCTACCGCTTCATCCCGTTCGAGATCAGCCCGCAGCAGCAGCTCGGCATCCACGGAGCCGACGAGTCGATCGAGGTCGACCAGTTCGAGCGCGCGATCGTGTTCTACGCGGCGCTGCTCGCCCGGCTCTGAGGCGCGCCGGCTCCGAGCGCTCTGGCGCGGGAACGCGTCCGATTCTGGGAAAAGCGTTCGATGACGCGCCGATTCGTGTTGGCCGCCCGTTCACCCCGGGATGATGGACTGGCGCTCGCGGGCATTCCCCTTGGATCCCGCGGAGAAGCTCCGCTAGTGTCGATGCTGAAACATCCGATTCAGCTCCCGCAGATCGTGAAACTCGAGGATCATGACCGTCCGTCAGGCCGAGTACCCCCGGCCCAACCACTTCATCCTTCACCTCAGCGACACGCACTTCATCGCCGGAGACGGGGGCCTCTACGGCTCCGACGTCGACAGTGAGGCGCAGCTCCGCCGGCTGTTCGACGAGCTCGAGGAGTCGGGCGGCCGCCCCGAGGCGATCGTCATCACCGGCGACCTCGCCGACAAGGGCGAGCCGCAGGCCTACGCCAAGCTCCGCGCCGTCGTCGAGCCGGCCGCCGCGCGCCTCGGCGCCGAGGTCATCTGGGTGATGGGCAACCACGACGATCGCGGAGCGTTCCGCTCGGGGCTGCTCGACCAGCTGCCGACCACGCAGCCGATCGACCGCGTGCACGACGTCAACGGGCTGCGGATCATCGCGCTCGACTCGACGGTCCCCGGTGCGCACTACGGCGAGATCTCGGACGCCCAGCTCGACTGGCTCGCCGAGGAGCTCTCGAGCCCCGCGCCGCACGGCACGATCCTGGCGCTGCACCACCCGCCGGTCCCCAGCGTCCTCGACCTGTCGGTGCTCGTCGAGCTCCGCGACCAGCCCGCGCTGGCCGAGGTGCTCGAGGGCTCGGACGTCCGCAGCATCATCGCCGGACACCTGCACTACTCCTCGACCGCGACCTTCGCCGGGATCCCCGTCTCGGTGGCGTCGGCGACCTGCTACACGCAGGACCTCAACGTCCCCGTCGGCGGGACGCGCGCCCGCAACGGCGCGCAGGCCTTCAACCTGATCCACGTGTACGACGGCACCGTGCTGCACTCGGTGGTGCCGATCGGGGTCTCGACCGAGGTCTCCTACGTGTCGGCGAACGAGACGCAGCGCATCCTCGCGGAGCACGGCGTCGAGATCGCGGCGGCCACGGCCGCTCCGGTCGCCCGCGACGAGGCGCTCTACCCGCCGATCGCCGAGCCCGTCAGCGTGTAGCGCGTCGTGGGAGGGGCGCGGAGTCAGCGTCCCGGGCGACCTCCCGCGCGGTCCTTCGCGAACAGGTAGCCGGCGAAGGCGAGGGCCGAGCCGAGCGCGAGTCCCACACCGATCCCGGCTCCGACTCCGATGCCGGGGAAGACGAGCGAGCTCGCCACCCCGAGCAGCAGCCCGAGCACTCCCCCGACGACGGCCCAGACCACGGTCAGTCCTCGCGCTCCCACGGTGCCGGGATCGGGTAGTACTCCTCGAGGAACCCGATGACGGCCTTGGTGCGTGCCTCCGCCGAGATCTCGGGGAAGCTGCCGTCGTTGAGGCAGAAGAAGTCGACGCTGCGGTTCTTGAGCAGCTTCTTCATGTCCTTCAGCCCCTGCAGCATCGTCGTGTCGACGTACTTGACGGAGGCGTTCTCCTGCACCACGGCGCGGCCGGTCATCAGCGCGTAGTAGTGGTAGAGCGAGTTGGTGACCGAGACGTCGCTGGAGGAGCGGAAGCGGCTCGCGGCGGTCGCGGTGAACTCCGGCTCGAACTCGGCCTCGAGCTCGGCCATGACCGTCTTGCGCAGCGGTGTGGCGGCGTGCTCGAGGTGACGCGTGGTCATCGCGCCGAAGCGCTCGCGGAGGAGCCGGCGGTTGACGCGGGCGGCGTTCTCGAATCCGCTGCGCGCCGCGTTGGAGTCGCCCATGCCGATGCGGGTGGTCGCCTCGATGAACTTGGTGATGCCTCCGGGCGAGAAGAAGATCGACGGGTTCACGGGGCGCCCGAAGAACATGTCGTCGTTCGAGTAGAGGAAGTGCTCGGCGAGACCCGGGATCCGGTGCAGCTGGCTCTCGACGGCGTGCGAGTTGTGCGTCGGCAGCACCGACAGGTCGCGGAAGTGGTCCTCGCTGCGCACGAGCGTGACGTCGGGGTGGTCCTCGAGCCAGCGCGGTCTCGGCGAGTCGGTGACGATGAAGATGCGGCGGACCCACGGGGCGTACATGTAGACGCTGCGCAGCGCGTACTTGAGCTCGTCGATCTGGCGGAAGCGAGCGGGGGCGTCGTCGCCCTCGCCGACCACGTAGCTCGCCATGCGGGCGGCGCGGGCGCGCTGGAACTCGAGATCGGTGCCGTCCACCCACGAGAAGACCATGTCGACGTCGAAGCGGATGTCGCTGACGAGGGGCTCGAACATGCCCTCGAAGGTCGGCCATGTGCGGCCGTAGAGCTCGACGTGCGCATCGATCGCCTCGGTGACGGGCAGGCTGTTGCGCATCAGGGCGTTCTCGGCGGGAGTGATGATCTCCTCCTCGCCGACCTTCCAGAACTCCAGGCGCACCCCGCTGCGCGCGCCGTAGCGGAGCGAGCCGTTCGAGGAGACACGGGGGCGGAAGAGCGAGAACACGGCGGCGCGCGGGTACGGCGCGATCATCCCCTCGGCGAGCAGCTGCGGAGGGGTGCCCCGCTTGTCGAGGGTCTTCACGTAGAACGGCTCGGTCGCGAAGGCGCGCGCGAGCAGCGTGGCGAGCTCGGCGCCGAGCGAGCGGTCGATCGCCAGGAAGGGCGAGCCGTCGTTGCCGCGGATGAGGCGATAGGGGAACTCGGCCTCGTCCAGGACCTCGCCGAGGGCGATCAGATCCTCCGTCCACGCCGCGCGCGGGGTCGTACTCGAGTTCACCAGCGAGAACAGGCCGGCATGGACCACGACGTCGTCGCGGTCGAAGTGGCGCGGACGCAGGAGGGGTGAAGGCAGAGCACGGACGGAAGGCATGATTCACATTATCCGCCGCCGGGGTTTCTCCTGTGTCACCGGCGGTTCACCTTGACAGGGAGTGCAGGCGCGCGAGGGCCTCGTCGCCCCTGATCGAGGCCTCGTGCTCGAGCCGTCCCTGCTCCGCGAACACGACTCCGAGGACGAAGGCGGGCTCGCCGCGCTGCTCGGCCGACACGGCGTGGGCGAGCACGGTCTCGCGCAGCGCGGCGGCATTGCGCTCCTCACCGAGGGCGTCGGCGATCCGCTCGGCCGCCGACTCGAGGGCGCGGTGCCTCTTCTTCACGGCCGACGGGACGACCGACGACCAGGCCTGCATCAGGTAGCGGAGGCGCTTCGCGGCCTTGCGGATCTCGTGGCGGGCGATGTCCGCCTCCTCCACCGGCGCGCTCCGCGCCCGCTCGAGCCTGCCCAGCTCCTTCTCGACCGAGCGGTCGATCAGCCTCGTGACCCCCGAGCCGGCGTGCTTCCTGAACGCAGGAGCCGCGAGGAGGGCGTCGAGAGAGGCGAGCAGCGCGAGGTAGCGGTCGTCGACGAGGGTCCGGGAGACGACAGCGAGAGCAGTGGCGTGCCTCTGCTCGCCCGCCTCGACGAGAGCGTCGATTCCGGAGGAGGCGCCCGGCGCCTGCGCGATCGCCGCGTCGACCGCGGAGTGCAGCCGCTCGGCGAGCACTTCCTCGTCGCGGGCGGCTCCGAGGATCTCCGCGAGCCTGCGGAGCTCGTCGCGGATCGGATCGGTCGCCTCGCGCTCGAGCACCGACCGGGACCCGGCGAGCACCGTGCGCAGGCGACGGGTGAGGACGCGCATCCGGTGCAGGGCGTCCTCGGTCTCGAGGCGCACGTGCGGATCGATCGCGCGGAGGTCGCGCAGCAGGAGGCGGATCGCGGCGAGCGCCGCCTCCCCTCCGGTGCTCGGGGAGGTGACGGGCTCCTCGAGGGGACCGCCCGTGGCGCGGGCGAGCTTCGAGGCGCTCTCGGCAGGACGGGCGCCGGCGTCGAGCAGTCGCTCCTCGATCGCGTCGAGCGCGGCCTCGCCCTCGGTGCCGCGAACATCGACCAGCTCGACCTCCCACTCGCGCCAGCGCCGCTCCTGGCCCGAGCGCGCATCGACCGCGATCACGAGATCGTCGGCGATCTCGGCGAGCAGGCGCCCGTCGGCGTCCACCGCGCGGGTGATCCCGCGTACGGTCTCGAGGACGGCCAGCGTCTCGAGACGGGAGTGCGCGACGTGCGCGAGGACAGGCTCGCGCACGGCGTCCGGCACGGTGCGCGACTCGGTCAGCGGTACGTGGATCTCGGTGCGCCCCGCGGATCCGGGGAGCTTCACGTGCCAGCCCTCGTCGGCTCCGCCCTCCCGGCGCCGGAGGGTGATCCGACCGCGGGAGAGCGCGCGGTCCGCGCTGTCGAAGTACTCGGCGCGGAGGGTCACCGGCTCCTCGCGGACCACGCTCGCCACGGCTCCCGCACCGACGAGCTCGGGCAGCTCGGCCTCGGCGTCGACGTCGTACTTGCGCTCGATCTCGGTCTGCACGCGGCGGGAGGGGCTCGTCTTCTTCGCTGAATGGCTGGCCATGCTCCATTGTGCGCAGTCCGAGGCGTCCTCCCGCACCATCGCGAGCTCGTCCTGCGAGCGCCGCCTAGGCTGGTGCGATGACTGCGCCCGTCCCTCCTGTCGCCCGCCGCATCCCCCTCGAACGCCGCCATCACGGTGATGTCGTCGTCGACCAGTACGAGTGGCTGCGGCAGAAGGAGGACGAAGAGGTCCTCGCTCACCTCGAGGCCGAGAACGCCTACACCGACGCCGTGCTCGAGCCGCTCGCGCCGCTGCGCCAGAGCATCTTCGACGAGATCCGCTCGCGGACGAAGGAGACCGACCTCTCCGTGCCGGTCCGCGAGGGCGCCTGGTGGTACTTCTCGCGGTCGTACGAGGGCCGTCAGTACGCGGTGCACTGCCGTGCCCCGATCTCGGGTGCCGACGACTGGACGCCTCCGTCGATCGCCGAGGGCGGCCCGCTCGAGGGCGAGCAGGTCGTCCTCGACGGCAACGCGGAGGCGGAGGGGCACGACTTCTTCTCGCTCGGCAGCTTCGATGTCTCGAGCGACGGCCGCTTCCTCCTCTTCGGCACCGATATCGAGGGCGACGAGCGCTACACGCTGCGGATCCGCGACCTCTCGACCGGGGAGGACCTGCCCGACGTGGTGGAGGGAACGGGCGGCGGCGCGACCTTCGGCGCCGACGCCCGCTTCGTCTTCTACCCGACCGTCGACGAGTCGTGGCGACCCGACACCGTGTGGCGCCACGAGGTCGGCACCGACTCCTCCGCCGACACCGTGGTGTTCTCGGAGCCGGACGGGCGCTACTGGATCGGCATCGGCCTCACCCGCAGCCGCCGCTACCTGGTCATCGAGATCGGCAGCAAGATCACCAGCGAGTGCCTGCTGCTCGACGCCGGCGACCCCACGGGCGAGTTCCGCTCCGTCTGGCCCCGCCGCGAGGGCGTGGAGTACGAGGTCGAGCACGCCGTGGTCGACGGGCGCGACCGGCTCCTGATCGTGCACAACGACGGCGCGCTCGACTTCGAGATCGTCGAGGAGCCGGCCGACCTCGATCGGAGCCCCGAGGAACGAGCCGCCGAGCGCCGTGTCGTCGTGCCGCACGCGGCAGGGCGCCGCATCGAGGGCGTCGACGCCTTCGCGCAGCACGTCGTGGTCTCGTACCGCTCCGAGGGGGCGACCCGCCTCGGCCTGCTGCGCGACGGCTCGGACGAGGCGGTGCTGGAGGAGATCGTCTTCGACGAGCCGCTCTACGACGCGGGTCTCGCCGGCAACCCGGAGTGGGAGCAGCCCGCTCTGCGCCTCGCCTACACCTCGTTCGTGACACCCTCGACGGTGCTGACCCTCGACGTGGCGACGGGTGAGCGCACGGTGCTCAAGCAGCAGCCGGTGCTCGGCGACTACGACCCCGAGCGATACGTCCAGCGGCGCGACTGGGCGACGGCCGCCGACGGCACGCGCATCCCGCTCTCGCTGGTCTGGCGACGCGACGCGGCCGACCCGGACTCCGCGCCGGCCCCGCTGGTCCTCTACGGCTACGGCTCGTACGAGGCCAGCATCGACCCGGGCTTCTCGATCGCGCGGCTCTCGCTGCTCGACCGCGGAGTCGTCTTCGCGATCGCGCACGTGCGCGGCGGGGGCGAGATGGGCCGCTCCTGGTACGAGAACGGCAAGACGCTCACCAAGCGCAACACCTTTACCGACTTCGTCTACGCGGCGCACCACCTCGTCGCGGCGGGCATCACGACTCCGGAGCGGCTCGTCGCCCAGGGCGGCTCGGCCGGCGGTCTGCTGATGGGCGCGGTCGTGAACCTCGCCCCGGAGTCGTTCGCCGGGATCCTCGCGCAGGTGCCGTTCGTCGACGCGCTCACCTCGATCCTCGATCCGTCCCTGCCGCTGACGGTGATCGAGTGGGACGAGTGGGGCGACCCGCTGCACGACGCCGAGGTGTACGCCTACATGAAGTCCTACTCCCCCTACGAGAACGTGCGCGAGGGCGTGCGGTACCCACGGATCCTCGCCACCACGAGCCTCAACGACACCCGCGTGCTCTACGTCGAGCCGGCGAAGTGGGTCGCGCGGCTGCGCGAGGTGGGGGCGCCCGCGCTGCTCAAGATCGAGATGACGGCGGGGCACGGCGGTGTCAGCGGGCGCTACGAGCGCTGGCGCGAGGTCGCGTTCGAGTACGCGTGGACGCTGGACGTGCTCGGGCTGTCCTGAGCGCGGTTCCCGCACGGGCGTGCTCCGATCGACGGGGCACGCCGCAAGCCCCAGCGGCCCGGCACCCGGGCCGGTTAGGGTCGGGGGTGCCGACGAAGGGGAGAGCCGACCAATGAGCGCAGGCCTATCGATCGACCGGGCCACGGCCTGGGTGGCGCAGCAGCGGTGGTACGCGAGCAAGGGGCGCAGCCCCGTCCTCGAGGTCCGCGGGGAGTGGACGCTGCGGCGTGACGGCGGCGACATCGTCGTGATGCTCGTCATCGACCGCGCGGGCACCGGCCCGGTGCTGTACCAGGTGCCCGTGACGGTGCATCCGGAGCCCGTCGCGGGCCTCGAGGAGGCACTGATCTCGGGCGAGGGCGGCCGGTACGTCTACGACGGCCCGCGCGATCCCTTCTTCGCGGAAGCGCTGATGGCGATGATCGCCGACGGCGGCTCCTCCGACGCCGAGGGCGCCCTCGGCCACGCTCGCGCCGACGGGCACCGTCAGCCGGGCGCCGTGATCGGCGCGTTCGCGTCCTCGCGCATCCTGAGCGGCGAGCAGTCGAACACCTCGATCATCGTGCAGACGACAGCGGAGGACGGCTCGGCCGGGACCCCCGTGATCGTGAAGGTGTTCCGCGCGCTGCACCACGGCGACAATCCCGACGTGACCGTCCAGTCGGCTCTCAACGCGGCCGGCAGCACGCTCGTGCCTCCGGTGGTCGGCAACGTGACCGGCGAGTGGGACGACTCCGGAGAGGAGTCGGGCCGCGCGTTCGGCCACCTCGCCTTCGCCCAGGAGTTCCTCCCCGGCGTCGAGGACGCGTGGCGCGTCGCCCTCGAGGCCGTCGGAGCCGACGCCGACTTCACCGGCCCGGCCCGCGAGCTGGGCATCGCGACAGCGGAGGTGCACGCGGTGCTCGCCGGGGTCATGGAGACCGAGGACGCCTCGCCCGAGGTGATCGAGCGGATGATCGCCAGCATGCGCCGGCGCCTCCGGATCGCGTCCGCCGAGGTCCCCGTGATCGCCGAGGACGCGGAGGCGATCGACGCGGTGTTCCGCGCGGCCGCCGCCGCACCGTGGCCGCGGCTCCAGCGCATCCACGGCGACTACCACCTCGGACAGGTGCTGTCGGTCCCCGGCCGGGGCTGGGTGCTCCTCGACTTCGAGGGCGAGCCGCTGCGGCCGATGAACGAGCGGCGGATGCCGGACATCGCGCTCCGCGACGTCGCGGGCATGCTGAGGTCGTTCGACTACGCGGCGGGAGCCTCCGAGCAGGACTCCCCCGGCACCTCCCGCGCCGCCTGGGCGGCGGCGACCCGCGCGGCGTTCCTCGAGGGGTACGCCGAGCGGGCTGGTGACGCGGTCACCGCGCACCGAGCCGTCCTCGACGCGTTCGAGCTCGACAAGGCCGTCTACGAGGCGATCTACGAGGCCCGCAACCGGCCCGGCTGGCTGTCCATCCCCGTCGCCGCGGTGCAGCGGCTCGCCTCGCACTCGTAGGGTTCAGAGATGAGCGAACGCGACACGACCCCCGAGCCCCTCGATCCGCTGAGCGACTTCTCGCTGCCGGGCGACGCCGACCTGCACGTGGAGGGCGACGCCTCCGGAGCGGACGGCACCGAGATCGCGGAGCCGGGAGACGACGACGACCGACGCGCGGCCGACGACTCCGCCCGAGGCTAGAGCCAGCCCCACTTCTTGAAGAGGCGGTGCAGGACGACGCTGGAGGCGAGCATCGCGGCCAGGGCGGCGGGGTATCCCCAGGCGAGGTGCAGCTCCGGCATGGCGTCGAAGTTCATGCCGTAGACACTCGAGATCATGGTCGGCGCGAAGAAGATGGCCGCCCATGCCGAGATCCGCTTGACCTCGTCGTTCTGCTGGTTGCCCGCCTCCGCCAGCTTCTTCATGTCCTCGTTCTGGCGCTGGGCGACCAGGGTCGCGTTGACGGCGAGGATCTCGCGGAGGGTCGTGCGGAAGCCGTCGACGCGCTCGTTCACCACCGCGACGTGGTCGGCGACGTCGCGGATGTAGCGGCGCAGCTCGACGTCGGACTGGAAGACCTCGAAGTCGGTCACGAGGCGCCCCAGCATGCCGACCAGCGGCGAGACCGCGCGCTGGAAGTCGAGCACCTCCTGGCTGAGCTCGTAGATGCGCCGCGACACCGCGGGGTCCCCCTCGAAGACCTGGGCCTCGATCTCGTCGATGTCGTTCTCGAGACCGGCCACGACGGGTGAGTACTGGTCGACCACGGCGTCGAGGATCGCGTACAGCACCGCGACGGGGCCGACCCGCAGCAGAGCGGGGTCGGACTCCATCCGGCGGCGCACGAGCGAGAGGTCGGGCTTCTCGGAGTGGCGGACCGTGACGACGAAGTTCGGGCCGACGAACAGGTGCAGCTCGCCGAAGTCGACCTCCTCGCGCTGATCGGAGTAGCTGGCGGCGCGGAGCACGACGAACATGTCGGCGCCGTAGCGCTCGAGCTTGGGCCGCTGGTGCGCGCTGATCGCGTCCTCGATGGCGAGCGGGTGCATCGAGAACTCCTCCTCGAGGGAGGAGAGCTCGGCCTCGGTGGGCCGGTAGAGGCCGATCCACGCCATCGCGTCGGGCAGCTTCTGCAGCGCGGCGAGCGCCTCCGGGATGCTGTGCGGCGAGACGACGCGGTGGCCGTCCTGGTAGATCGCGTTGTCGACCGTGCTGGTGCGCGGGGGCTCCTCAGTGGGGAGGATCCGCTCGATCGGGCTCGTGTCCTCGGCGGCCGCTCGAGTGCGCGAGCCGATCCCGAGGATCGTCGCGGGGACGCGGGGCAGTCTCATCCCGGCTCCTCTCGTCGTGGCCGACGACCCATTCTGCACCCGCGGGTGAACAGGAGGTGTCGTCGTGCGCGGCCGGTGTCGGAGGTGCTCAGTAGCCTGGACGGGCACGACGGCACCCCTCGCGAAAGGACGGACGTGAAGCTCCTGCACACCTCCGACTGGCACATCGGGCGCACGTTCCACGGCCACTCGAGCGTCGGCGCGCTCTCGCTCGTGCTCGACGCGCTGGTCGAGACCGTGCGGGCGGAGGAGGTCGACGCGGTCCTCGTCGCCGGCGACGTCTTCGACTCGGCCGTCCCCGCCGCCGAGCACTACACCCTGCTGACGCGGACGCTCGAGGCGATCCGTGCGGCGGGCGCCGAGGTCGTGCTCACGAGCGGCAACCACGACTCCCCCGCGCGGCTGGGCTTCCAGGCGGGGCTGCTGCGCACCTCCGGAGTGCACGTGCTCACCGACCCCGAGCGGTACACCGAGCCGGTGGTGCTGCGCGGCGCCGACGGCATCGAGGTGGGCGTGTACGGCATCCCCTACCTCGAGCCGGCGCTCTACCGTCACCGGCACCCGGAGGAGTCGCTGCGCCGCCACGAGGACGTCCTCGCGTTCGCGATGCGGCGGGTCAGGGCGCACGCCGAGGCCGCAGGGCGGCGATGGATCGTGATGTCGCACTGCTTCGCCGTCGGTGCGCCGGCCGGAACGGTCGAGCGCGACATCACCGCGGGCGGCATCGACTACGTCTCGGTCGACCACTTCGCCACGGCCGACTACGCGGCCCTCGGCCACATCCACGGGCGGGCGACGCTGCTGCCGAACGTCCGATACTCCGGTGCGCCGCTGCACTACTCGTTCGGCGAGGCGTCGAAGCCGCGCGGCGGCTGGCTCGTCGAGCTCAAAGCCTCCGGTCTCGGCGAGGTCGCCTGGTCGCCCGTGCCGGTGCCCCGTCGCCTGAGCACGATCGAGGGGCCGCTCGAGCAGCTCCTGAGCGATCCCTCGCTCGCCGAGTACGAGGGCGACTGGGTCTCGGCGGTGCTCACCGACGAGGTGCGCCCGCTCGACGCGATGGCACGGCTGCAATCGCGGTTCCCGGGTTGCGCGACGCTGGAGCACCGGCCGCCCCACGCCGCCGACGACCGGCGCGAGTACGCCGAGCGCATCCGCGGGCGCAGCGACGTCGAGGTGGTCGACGACTTCCTCGCGCACGTGCGCGGCGGCCACGGCGCGAGCGAGGTCGAGCGCGCGCTCGTGCTCGACGCGCTCGCGGCCGTCGACGTCGAGGCGATGCGGTGAGGATCCGGCGCCTCGCCTTCGCGGGCCTCGGCCCCTTCCGCTCCGAGCAGTGCATCGACTTCGACGCCCTCGAGGACGTCGGCATCTACCTGATCGCGGGCCGCACCGGAGCCGGGAAGTCGACGATCCTCGATGCGATCAGCTTCGCGCTCTACGGGTCGGTGCCGCGCTTCGACGGCACGGCGACGCGCCTCCGGAGCGACCACAGCGCACCCGAGGACGAGACGTTCGCCGAGCTCGACTTCGAGGCGGCGGGGCGGCTGTACCGGATCCGTCGCTCTCCCGAGTACGAGCGCCCGGCCAAGCGCGGCGGCGGGACGACGAGGCAGGCCGCGAAGGTGTCGCTGCTCGAGCACGTCGACGGCGAGTGGACGGGCCTGTCCTCGAGTGCCCGCGAGACCGGAGCCGACATCGGCCGCATCGTCGGCCTGGCGAAGGACCAGTTCCTGCAGGTGATCCTGCTCGCGCAGAACCGCTTCCACGAGTTCCTGCTGGCGAAGAACGACGATCGGCAGCGGCTGCTCCGCACGCTGTTCGCGACCGAGCGCTACGAGCTGCTGCGCAAGCGCCTGCTCGAGCAGCGGCAGCAGAGCGCGGCGGCGCTCGAGGAGGAGCGCGCGGCTGTGACCGCGCTGGCCGACGAGGCCCGCCGCGTCGCCGGGGAGGAGGAGCCGGGTGTCGTCGACCTTCCCTGGTTCTCGGAGCTCGTCGCGCGACTCGAGCCGGTGCTGACGGGGGCGCGTACCGAGGCCGCGGAGGCGGACCGCGGCGATCGCGAGGCGCGACAGGCGCTCGAGGCGGCTCGGATCCTCCGCCGCTCGCAGGAGCGGCGCTCGCGTGCGCTGCGCGAGGCCGAGGAGCTCGCCGTGGCCGAGCCCGCCGCTGCCGAGCACCGCGAGCGGATCGAGCGCGCCCGTCGGGCCGACGGCGTACTGCCGGTGCTGCGGAGTGCTCGTACCGCCCGAGCGGCCTCCGAGACCGCCGCGGTGGCGCGGGAGGGGGCGGGCGAGCGGTTCGCAGCGATGTTCGGGCTCGCGCCCGATCACGCGGCGGCGTCGGAGGCGGTCGAGGCTCTGACGACACGGCTCGGAGCGCTGGCCGACGTCCTCGCCGACGAGCAGCGGCTGCCCGAGGCGAGCAGGAGCGCCGAGCAGGCGCAGAACGCCCGCGAGAAGGCGGATCGCGCCCTCGAGATCGTCGAGGTCGAGGCGCGGGAGCTGCCGTCACGGCTCGATGCGCTCGAGAGCGAGGAGTCGGCACTCACCCCCGAGGCCGCTGCGGTCGCGGGACTCGCGGAGGACCTCGCCGCCCTCGAGCGGCGCATCGCCCTGCTCGCCGAGCGTGCTGCTGCGGCCACCACCCTCGACGACCGGCGCGCCGCTCACGCCGGCGCCGTCCGCCGGCACGGGGAGCTGGCCGCTGAGCACGCCCGCCTCGTGGCGCAGCGCTTCGCGGGCTTCGCCGGCGAGCTCGCTGCTGCTCTGCACGACGACGAGCCCTGCCCCGTCTGCGGATCGACCGAGCACCCCGCGCCCGCGAGCCACGGTGACCGCACTCCGGTCGGCGTGGCAGACCTCGACCGGGCGCGCCTCGAGGTCGAGCGCGCCGCCTCCGCGATGGACGCCGCGCGCGCCGAGGAGAACGCCGCCGCGCTCGCGTGGGCCGCGCTCGACGAGCGCGCCGGACGCGAGAGCGCGGACGAGCTCGAGCGCGCCCGCGTGACAGCCCTGCGGCGACTCGACTCCGCGCGGACGGCCGCTGCCCGCTGCGAGACCCTGCGACGCGAGCGCACCGCCGTCCGGGTGCGCGCCGACGAGCTGACGACGTCGATCGACGCCGCACGCGAGAAGCGCGACCTCCGCGCCGGCGAGACGGCCGCCGCGGAGGAGTCGCTGCGGATCCTCCGCGAGCGCGTCGACGCCCACAGGGGCGTGGCCGCCAGCATCGCCGACCGGGTGTCCGGACTCCGCGAGGAGCGTCGCGTGGCGGAGGCGCTGCTCGAGGCCGAGGAGCTCGCATCGACCCGCGCCGAGGCCGCCGAGGCGGCGGAGGAGCACCTCTCGGAGGTCCTCGAGGACCGAGGCTTCCCCACCGCCGAGGCCGCCGAGGCAGCCGCCCTCTCGAGCGGTGAGCGGGCACGCGCCGAGGCCGTCGTCGCCGAGCACGAGCGTCGCCGCTCCGCCGTCGACTCCGTGCTCGCCGAGCCCGAGCTGCACGAGCTGCCGACGGCGCCCGTCGACGTCCCCGCCGCCGAGGAGGCGGCTCGCATCGCCTCCGCCCGGCGCGACGACGCCCGTCGCGAGCTCTCGCTGCTCGAGGATCGAGCCGAGCGCCTCGGCAGCATCGCGAGACTGGCCGAGACGCGACTCGCCGGACTCGATGCACGCCTCCGCAGTCACGACGAGCTGCGCGCGCTCGCCGACACGATCGACGGCCATGGCCAGAACTCGAGGCGGATGGACCTGGAGGCGTTCGCGCTCGCGGGTCGCCTGGAGGAGATCGTCGCCGCAGCGAACCTCCGCCTGACCGCGATGACCAGCGGCCGGTACACCCTCGCCCACGACGACTCCCTCGCCTACCGCGGCGCCGCCTCCGGGCTCGGGATCGACGTGCTCGATGCCTTCACCGGCGCTCGCCGCCAGCCGGCATCACTGTCGGGCGGCGAGACGTTCCTCGCCTCGCTGGCGCTGGCGCTCGGACTCGCCGACGTCGTGACGATGCAGTCGGGCGGCATCTCGCTCGAGACCATGTTCATCGACGAGGGATTCGGCTCCCTCGATGCCGAGACCCTCGAGACCGCCCTGGGCACCCTCGACGCGCTGCGCTCGGGCGGCCGGACCATCGGCCTGATCAGCCACGTCGACGCCATGCGCGAGCGCCTCCCGACCGGCCTCCGCGTCATCGTCAGCGACCGCGGCGACAGCACGATCCTGACCGCCTGACGGCGCGGGTCCGGGCTTCTCACGAACATCCCGGACCCGCTGCTAGGGTCGTCCGCAGTGACACGGGGTGCCCCCTCCAGGGCTGAGATGAGACCCGTCGAACCTGATCTAGTTCGTACTAGCGAAGGGATGTCGCGAATGAGCATTCGCACGCCTGCCCACCCGACCCTCCACGACCGCGCGAGCGCCGTCGGCCGCGATCTCGCCGCCCTCCGCGGGGAACCGCCGCTCGTGCAGTGCATCACGAACGCCGTCGTGACCGGCTTCACCGCCAACAGCCTCCTGGCCCTCGGCGCGAGCCCCGCGATGTGCGATCTGCCCGGCGAGGCGGGCGTCTTCGCCGAGATCGCCTCCGCGATCCTGGTCAACCTCGGCACCCCGGGCGCCGAGCAGCGCGACGGCGCACGCGAGGCGGTCGCCGCCGCCCAGCACGCCGGGACGCCGTGGGTGCTCGACCCCGTCGCCGTCGGCCCGCTGCCCGTCCGGACCGCTCTCGCGGCGGAGCTGCTCGACGCGCGGCCCGCGATCATCCGCGGCAACGCCTCCGAGATCCTCGCTCTCGCCGGACTCGGTGCCGGCGGTCGCGGTGTCGACGCGGTCGACGGAGCCGAGGACGCGCTCGAGGCCGCCCTCGCGCTCGCCCGCCGCACCGGTGGAGCCGTCGCCGTCTCGGGTGCGGTCGATGTCGTCACCGACGGCGCGACCGTGATCCGCATCGCCGGCGGCCACCCCCTGCTCACCCGGGTGACCGGAGGCGGCTGCGCTCTCGGCGCCGTGATGGCCGCGTTCCTGGGCACCGGAGCCGATCCTGTCGCCGCCGCCGTCGCGGCCTCCGTCGTGTGGGGCCTCGCGGCCGAGCGCGCCGCCCTCCGCGCCGCCGGGCCGGGCTCGTTCGCCGTCGCACTCCTCGACGAGCTCGCCGCGCTCGACGCCGAAGCCGCAGCACAGGGGGCGCGACTCGCATGAGCACCCCCGACCTCTCGCTCTACCTCGTCACCGACACCCGTCAGTGCGGGGCGCGCGGTGTCCCCGCCGTCGTCGCGCAGGCCGCGGAGGGAGGCTTCACGACGGTCCAGGTCCGCGACCACGACGCCTCCGCCGCCGAGCTGGTCTCACTCGTCCTCGCCGTCGCCGCCGTCCTCGACGAGCGCACCACGCTGATCGTCGACGACCGGGTCGACGTGGTCCTGGCTGCGCGCCTCGCCGGAGCGCGGGTCCACGGCGTCCACGTCGGCCAGTCCGACCTGCCCGCAGCAGCCGCCCGCTCGATCCTCGGCCCGGACGCGGTCGTCGGCCTCACCGCCGACACCCCCGTGCACCTCGAGGCCGCGCACGCCCTCCCGCCGGGCACCGTCGACTACCTCGGCGTCGGCGTGATCCGGCCGACAGCGACCAAGGCCGATCACCCGGCTCCGCTCGGTCTCGACGGCTTCGCGGCGTTCGCCGCCGCGAGCCGCTACCCCTGCGTCGCGATCGGCGGCGTCGCGCTCGGCGATGCCGCTCCGCTGCGACGACGCGGCGCGGCCGGTCTCGCCGTCGTCTCGGCGATCTGCACGGCCGACGACCCTGCCGCCGCCGCACGCGCCTTCCGCGAGGAGTGGGACCGATGAGCACCTCGATCCCCCGCGTGCTCAGCATCGCGGGCACCGACCCGACCGGCGGCGCCGGCATCCAGGCCGATCTCAAGTCGATCGGCGCCCTCGGCGGCTACGGGATGGCCGTCGTGACGGCCCTGGTGGCGCAGAACACCCACGGTGTCCGCTCGGTGCACCTGCCGCCGGCCGGCTTCCTCCGCGAGCAGCTCGACGCCGTGAGCGACGACGTGCGGATCGACGCCGTGAAGATCGGCATGATCGCGACCGCCGAGCTCGGCGCGGTCATCGCCGACTGGCTCGACGCCGTCACCCCGCCGCTCGTCGTCGTCGATCCGGTGATGATCGCGACCAGCGGGCACCGTCTGCTCGACGAGGAGGCGGAGGACGCCGTCCGCGCTCTCGTCCGCCGCGCAGATCTGGTGACTCCGAACCTGCCCGAGCTCGCCGTTCTGGCCGGCGAACCGACCGCGACGACCTGGCAGGAGGCGCTCGCGCAGGCCGCACGCCTCGCCCAGTCCCTGGGCACGACCGTGCTCGTCAAGGGCGGGCACCTCGAGAGCACGGCTGCTCCGGATGCGATCGTCACACCGGCCGGCGACGTGAGCGAGGTGCCGGGTGAGCGCGTCGAGACCTCGAACACCCACGGCACGGGCTGCTCCCTCTCCACCGCGATGGCGACCCTGCTCGCCGGAGGTACGAGAGACGCCACCGACGCCCTCGCCGAAGCCAAGGAGTGGCTCACCGCGGCGCTGCGCGGCGCCGATGCGCTCGAGGTCGGCTCGGGCAATGGACCGATCGACCACTTCCACCGCCTCCGCATCCCGCCGTTCTGCACGGCCGTCTGGGACGAGACCCGGGAGCTGCGCAGCGAGATCGACGCTCTCCCGTTCGTGCGCGCGCTCGGCGACGGGAGTCTGGCCCGCGACGACTTCGAGTGGTACCTCGAGCAGGACGCGCTCTACCTGACCGAGTACGCGCGCGTTCTCGCGGTCGCCGCGCAACGGGCGCCCAGCACCGCCGAGCAGGTGTTCTGGGCCGAGTCCTCCGCTTCCGCCCTCGCCGCCGAGGCGCAGCTGCACCGCGACCGCCTCGGCGATCGCCTCGCGGTCGCCTCCGAGACCACCCGCGGCTACATCGACCACCTCCTGGCCGTCGGCTCGCGCGGAGACTACGGCGAGCTCGTCGCCGCCCTGCTGCCCTGCTTCCAGCTCTACGCCGATGTCGGCGAGCGCCTCGCGGCGGCGTCGAGGTCGGGACACCCCTACGAGGACTGGCTCGCGACCTACTCCGACCCGGTCTTCGCCGCAGCGACCGAGCGGTTGATCGCGATCACGGAGTCGGCGGCGCAGCGGGCCACGCCACCTCAGCGGGAAGCGATGCGCGACGCGTTCCTGCGCTCGAGCCGGTTCGAGCACGACTTCTTCGCGGCGCCCCTCAGGCGCCGCGAAGAATGAGGAGGATCAGCCGATCGCCTCGCGCAGCACGTGCATCAGCGCATCGAGCTGCACCGTGTCGGCCGAGGCCGTCTCGGCCTCCGCACCGTCGAGCGCGCGGGCGGCGAGGCCCGCCTTCGCGTCGATGAGCTCGGCGATCTTGGCGTCGATCGTGTGCGCCGCGATGATGCGCCAGGCGGTCACGGGCTCCTCCTGACCGATGCGGTGCACGCGGTCGATGGCCTGCGTCTGCTCGGCCGAGGTCCACGACAGCTCGGCGAGCACGACGTTCGAGGACGCCTGCAGGTTGACCCCGACACCCGCCGCGGTCAGCGAGCAGACGGCGACCGACACGTCGGGGTCCTCGTTGAACGCATCGATCTGCGCCTGCCGGAACGTCGCGGTCTGGTCGCCGCGGATCGAGACGGAGGTGAGCTCGCGCTTCTCGAAGGTGTCCTCTGCCTGGTCCATCACGTCGACGTGCTTCGCGAAGAACACGACCTTGCCGACCGACCGAGCCAGCTGGGACGCGTAGTCGGCGGCCAGCGCCGCCTTCGCCTGGCCGATCCGGCGCACCATGGTGAAGACGTTCTCGCCGGTCTTGGCCGACTTCGACTCCTCCAGCTCGCTCTGCGCGACGATGCGGATGAACCGCTCCTGCTCGGTGTCGTCGAGCTCGTGCGTGATCGAGGCGGTGACCGCCTTGAAGCGCTGCAGCATGCGGGCGCCGAGCTCGCGCTCCGCCTTCTGGATCGAGCGCCCGAGGTCGTCGTCGAGCTCGACGGGCAGGTCGACGATCCGCTTCGAGGGCAGATCGGCGGCGACGTCGATCTTCTTGCGGCGGACGATGCCGAGGTCTATGACCGCCTCGCGCGCCTCCGGGTAGAACGCTGTGTCGGCCGGGGTGAGCCCGGTGTCCTCGAGCTGGCGCATCAGATCGGGCCCGGGCTTGGTCTCGTCGATCCAGCCGAGGAACCGCCAGATCGCGCGGAAGTCGTCGACGTCGTTGATGAGCGGCGTTCCCGTGAGGGCGATCATCAGCGGATCGTGGCCGGGCGTCGTCTCGCGGATCTTGGCCGCGAGCGCCAGGACGCTCTGCGAGCGCTGCGAGCGGAGGTTCTTGATGAAGTGCGCCTCGTCGACGACCATTCCGCGGAAGCCGAGGCTCCCCAGCCAGCCGCTGTGCCGGTCGAGGATGTCGTAGTTGACGATGACGACGTCGGCGAACGCGTCGAGCGTGGTCCCGTCGCCGTGGATCACCGTCGCACGGCGCTGCGGAGTCCAGTGCTCGACCTCGCGGGCCCAGTTCATCTTCACGACGTTGGGCACGACCGCGAGCAGCGGGTACGAGCCGGTGACGGAGGCGGCGAGGAGGCTCTGCGCCGTCTTGCCGAGGCCCGGCTCGTCGGCGAGGAGGAAGCTGCGGTGCCCCTCCCTAGCGCTCTCGATGAAGCGCGCCTGGTGCGGCATCAGCTCGCGACCGCGCGGCGTCACACGGTCGATGGTGGGAGGCTCGGGCAGCTCCATGCTCGCGGCGCGTCCACCGGCGCCGTACTCGAACGCCTTGAACAGCGGGCCGAGCAGCTCCCAGTCGTCGAGGCGGCGGCGGGGCGCGGGGGCCGGAGTCGCGATCGAGAAGTCCGGCGGGAGGAACGGGTTGGCGAGCTGGCGGGCACGCACCGACTGCGGAACCACCTGGTTGACGGGCACCTCGGGCTTGGGCTCCGGCTCGGTGACGATCAGCAGCTCGTCGGGGCTCAACTCGGCGCCGGCCTCGAGGAGCCAGTCTCGGCGCAGCTTCTGCGCGGCCGCCGTGATGCCGGCCTCCGACTCGAGCAGGGCGATCAGGCTCGTATCGCGCGCGGCGGTCTTCGCGAGGATCGTGGCGATGCCGTCGAGACGCTTCATCTCCTCGGCACGCTGGGAGTCGCTGAGCTCGGTGTCGACCTTGACGCGCTTGCGCTCCTCGCGCATCAGCAGCGCGATGACGAGGAACTTCGTCCGGTTGGTCGGACCGACCTTCCCGGTCTGCGCCTTCGCCTCGACCTCGCGGACCCGTCGCGCGAGGATCGGGATGATGCCCGAGTTGTCCACTCCGCGCGATCGCGAGCGCGGACGGCTCCCGGCGGCGTTCGCGGGTCGACGCGTCTGACCGGACTGACGCTGGCCGCTGCGAGCCATGCTCCTCCTCCACGTGTGACGGGGCGGAGGAGGGATTCCCGCGCTCTGCCGTCGCAGTGCACTCGCCACGCTGCTCACGAGGAGCGACGGGCATCGATGCATCCGCTGGCCGTCGGGAGCTCCGAGCAACGGGTCTGAGACCCGGTCGCAGCATCCCCGGACGTGCGGACGCGACTCCAGTCTACTCCCCGGCGCGGCGGGACGCGGTCAGTCCGCGACCGGCACCTTGATGAGCAGGCCGGCGGCCACGACGACGCCCACGGCGGCGAGGTGGAGCGAGGACCACACGGCGTCCGGGAACGAGAACGGCAGCACCGGGTTCCAGAGCACGAGGATCGAGACGAGGCCCACGAGCCAGAGGTACGACTTCGCCTGGAGCGCGAACCACCCGATCACCGCGGCGAGGATGGCGACCGGGTAGCGGACGAAGTCGTAGGCGTCGCCTCCGACGAGGGCGAGCCCGGCGAGCAGGATGATCGCGGCCAGGATGCCCGGCGCGAGCGCCATCTTCGCGATTCCCCGGGACGGGTAGCGGTCGGTCGCTCCGGAGCCGGCTCTCTGCGCATTCACCCTCCGATGGTACGGGCGATACCCCCGCCCCGTATCCGGCGGCGGCGTAGGCTGACCGCGTGATCGAGGACCTCAAGAAACGCTCCCTGCACCGAGCACGCATCCTGGGGGGCCAGATGCGCGGGCTCGAGAAGATGATCGAGAACGAGGACTACTGCGTCGACATCGTCACGCAGTCCCTCGCGATTCAGAAGTCGCTCGGCTCGCTCAACAAGCTGATCGTCGAGAATCACCTCCGCACCCACATCACGGCGATGTTCGAGGAGGGCGGCGACGCCCGCGAGGCCGCCATCGCCGAGCTCGTGAAGATCTTCGAGCTCTCGAACAACCGGTCCTGACGGTGACCACGCTCACCGCCGTCCGCGGCGACATCACTCGCGAGCACGTCGACGTGATCGTCAACGCTGCGAACTCGTCCCTGCTCGGCGGAGGCGGAGTCGACGGTGCGATCCACCACGCAGGCGGTCCCGAGATCCTCGCCGAATGCCGCCGCCTCCGCGAGACCGACCTCGAGGAAGGTCTGCCGGCGGGATCGGCCGTGGCGACGACCGCGGGGAAGCTGCCCGCCCGCTGGGTGGTCCACACCGTCGGGCCGGTCTTCTCGGCGCGGGAGGACCGCAGCGCCGTGCTCGCCTCGGCGTACACCGCATCGATCCGCACCGCCCGCGCCCTCGGCGCCCGCACGATGGCGTTCCCGGCGATCTCGGCCGGCGTCTACGGCTGGCCGATGGGCGACGCGGCGCGGATCGCGGTGGAGTCGGTGCGTGCCGCCGCAGTCGACGGCGCGCTCGACGAGGTGCGCTTCGTCCTCTTCTCGGAGGATGCGCTCGCAGCATTCACCGCCGCGCTCAGCTCGTAGCAGACCCCGACGTGCCGCCGGCGCCCGAACCGGTGCCGTCCGGAGCCTCGAACTGCGATCCCGGTCCGCCGCCCTGGCCGAACCCGCCGTCCGGCATCTGTCCCCGTGGGTCGAAGCCGCCCACGGAGGAGCCGACGGCGTTCCCCACGCCGTAGCCGACCCCGAAGCCGCCGGCGAGCAGGAGGAGTCCCGCGACGACCGCGGCGATGATCAGGGCCGCGCGGTGCCGCCACCAGGGCCGGCGCGGTGCGACGGAGGACCTGCTGCCCTCCGACACATCGGCCGCGGCCGGCGCCGGCCACCCCGTCGCGGTCTCGCGCCGTTCGTTCTCGATCGTGTCGCTGCCAGCACCCATGATGTCTCCGCCTCTCGTTCCGCACCCCGAGCGGGGCGCGGGACGAGAGTCGACCCGGGGGCTATGCGGACACTGAGCGGAGCCGATCAGAGGGCTCTGATCCGGCCCGTTCCGGACTCCAGCCCCGCTGAGCTCCGGCCTGCGCTGAGCTCAGGCCGTCTTGGGCCGCGCGAACTCGTCGAAGGGCAGCGTGATCGGTCGCGTGCGCGGCGGCATGCGCAGCACGGAGTCGAGCGCCGGCCCCATCGCCTCGCGCCAGGCGCGGTAGCCCCCCTCGGTGAGGTGCAGCCCGTCCTCGGAGTACTCGGGCAGGATCCCGCCGTCCTCGCCCGCGAGCACGGGCCAGAGGTCGAGGTAGCCCGCATGGGCGGTGGGCGCGAACTGCCACAGGTGCCGGTTGATCTCGCGGATCTGCGGCGAGAACTCGTGTCCGCGCGGCAGCACCGAGATCACCAGGATCCGGATGTCGGGGAGGTCGCGGCGGAAGGTCGCCACGATGGTCTCGATGTTCCTGACGATGTGCTCCGTCGTGCGGTGCCAGGCGAGGTCGTTGGTGCCGACGAGCACCACGACCGTGTCGGGCGCCTGCTCGATGAGCTCGGGGAGGCGCGCGACGACGTCGGCCGTGGTCGCTCCTCCGACGCCCTCGTCGACGACGGTCGACGCGGCCAGCCACTGGCCCCACTCACCACCCTGGATGATGCTGTCCCCGACGAAGAGGACCTTGCCCAGCTGGAGATCGCGCCCCGCGTCCGTGTCCGACCGTTCGCTCATCGTGCTCCTCTCGGTAGCGTCCGGGCCGACGTCGCCGCCCACGGACCCTCCCATTGTCACCGCTGGACCGTGAGACCGCCAGGCGAGCGCTCATCGGCGGTGTCCTTCAGACCCGCCGCGGTCGCCGTGATGCGGTTCGCCATGCCGTTGAAGATGACGCCGTGGAACGGCAGGACCGCGAACCAGTACAGCCGTCCGGCGAGCCCCTGAGGGAAGAAGACGGCCCGCTGGGTGTAGACCGAGCCGCCGCCCTCGGCCGGCTCCGCATGCATCTCGAGCCACGCGCCTCCCGGCACCTTCATCTCGGCTCGCAGGCGCAGCAGCGTCGGCCGCTCGATGGCCTCCACCCGCCAGAAGTCGAGCGCATCGCCCGCGTGCAGGCGCTCGGAGTCGCGGCGCCCGCGCTGGAGGCCCACTCCCCCGACGAGCTTGTCCATCCAGCCCCTGATCGCCCAGGCCAGCGGGAACGAGTACCAGCCGTTGGTGCCGCCGATGCCCTCGATGACCCGCCAGAGCTTGGCCGCATCGGCGTCCGTCTTCCGGACCTTGCGGTCGACGTACACCGTGTGGCCCGCCCACTCCGGGTCGCTCGGGAGGGGATCGCTCGGAGCACCGACCACCTCGGAGTTCTGCCAGCTCGTCTCGATCTCGCCCGTCTGCATCTTGCCGAGCGCGAGCCGTACCGAGCGGCGGTAGCCCGTGAGCCCGCCCTCGGGGTCCGGGATCAGCTCACGGATGTCCTGCTCGCGCACGATGCAGTCGTACTGCAGCGAGGCGATGATCGGCACCGCGAGCGACCGCGGGATGGGCGTGACGAGGTTGACCCACTGGGAGGCGAGCCACGGTGTGAAGACCGGCAGCGAGGCGATCGGCCGCTGCGGCAGACCCGCCTCGACCGCGTAGCCGTTCATCATCTGCCCGTAGCGCAGCACGTCGGGGCCGCCGATGTCGAACGTGCGGTTGAGCGTGCGGTCCTCGAGTGAGGCGGCGCCGATCAGGTAGTGCATCACGTCGCGCACGGCGATCGGCTGGATGAAGTTGCGCACCCACTGCGGCGCGGGCATGTACGGGAGGATGTCGGTCAGGTGCCGCACCATCTCGAACGACGTCGATCCGGAGCCGATGATGACGCCGGCCTGCAGGGCGATCGTCGGCACGCCCGACGCCATCAGGATCCGTCCCACCTCCGCGCGGGAGCGCAGGTGCTTCGACAGCTCCTCGCCGTCGGGGTGCAGCCCGCCGAGGTAGACGATCCGCTCGATGCCCGCTGCGAGGGCGGCCTCGGCGACGTTCGTCGCGGCGCGGCTCTCGACCTCCTCGAAGTGCGCGTGATCGGCACCGGACCCCATCGAGTGCACCAGGTAGTAGAGGACGTCGACGCCCTCGAACGCCGCGGTCAGCGACTCCGGATCGGCGAGATCGCCCTGGGCGACCTCGACCTGCTCGGCCCACGGCACCTCGGCGAGGCGGCGGGGGTCGCGGACGAGCACGCGCACGCGGAAGCCGGCCTCGAGCAGACGAGGGGTGAGGCGCCCGCCGATGTAGCCGGTGGCGCCGGTGACGAGCGCGAGGGGGCGCGACGGGGCCGTGGAGGATTCGCTCATGCGATCCACGCTACGCCGCACCTCCGACAGGCTCGCGGCCTGGTGCGGCGGAGCGCCCGCTGCTATGCGAGCCGGGTGCCGCAGGGTCCGGTCAGGCGATGCCGAGGACGGCGCGCACCCGGGCGACGTCGTCGTTCATCTGACGGATCAGCGGCTCGACTCCCTCGTAGGCGACCTGTCCGCGGATCCGCGAGACGAACGCGACATCGACGACCAGGTCGTAGAGATCGAGCGTCTGGTCGAGCACGAAGGCCTCGACCTGCTTGGGCGGCACGCCGACGAAGGTCGGGTTGCTGCCCACCGAGATCGCCGCCGGGTAGGTGCGCCCTTCGGCGGTCAGCCGGCCCGCGTACACGCCATCGGCCGGGATGAGCCCCTGCGACTGCGGAGACAGGTTCGCCGTCGGGAAGCCGAGCTCGCGCCCGCGCTTGGCGCCGTGCACCACCACTCCGCGCACCACGGGCTCGTGACCGAGGAGCCACGTCGCGTGCTCGATGTCGCCGTCGGCGAGCAGCTCGCGGATCCACGTCGACGACACGCGACGGCCGTGCTCGGGGCGGACGTCGTCGATCAGCTCCACCGTGAAGCCGTGCACCCCGCCGAGCTCGCGGAGGCGGTCGACATCGCCCGCTCCGCGCGCCCCGAAGCGGAAGTCGGAGCCGACGAGCACGATGCGCGCCTCGAGAGCGTCGACCAGCACCTGCTGCACGAACTCCTCCGCCGTCAGTGAGCGGAAGGCCTCGTCGAAGGTGAGCAGCAGCGTGGCGTCGACGCCGGTGCCGGCCAGCAGCTCGAGCTTCTGCTCGTTGCCGACCAGCGCGGGCGGGCACTTCTCGGGAGCGATGACGCTGAGCGGGTTCCGGTCGAACGTGACCACGACGGCGGCGAGACCCTGCTCGCGCGCCCGCTCGTGCAGCGTGCCGATGACCGCGCGGTGGCCGGAGTGGACGCCGTCGAACTTCCCGATCGTGACGGCGGAGGGGCCGATCCCGGCGAGGTCCTGCGGAGTCGTCTCGACGCGCATCAGGCCGCGCCCCGGCGGCCCTGCACCCGGAGCCACCAGAGCCCGAGGACGGGCAGCACGAGCGGGATGAGGAGGTAGCCGGCACCGAAGGCCGACCACACGGTCGCCTGCCGGCCGAACGGATCCACACTCGAGAGCCCCAGCAGCTGCGGAGCGAGCACGCTGATCGCCCCGACCACGAGGACGCCGATCAACTCGAAGGTGATCGTCACCCACGCGACGCGCTGCCACACACGACCGGGCGCGACGAGCGCGACGGTGGCCACGATGTAGACGACGGCCGAGAGCGCCGAGAGCGAGAAGGCGAGGGGCGCCTCGTCGAAGCGGTCGATGATCTGGAAGACGGAGCGACCGGTCGCGGCCAGCGCGAGGATCGCGTAGACCACGACGAGGAGACTGCCGAACCCCCTCGCCCGCGTCGAGCGGGCGGTACGGGTGCGGGGGTCTCGGGGAGTGGTCGCCCGTCCGGGCGCATCGCTGGCTTGATTCGACATCGCAGGGTCAATGGTAGGCGCTGGCTGCGGGGTGCTCACGCGACCTGGAAGAACCAGATCTGGTGCATCCGGTAGACCATCACCGCGACCGAGAGGCAGACCACACCGAGGATCACGGTGCTCCAGCGGCTGCGCTCGATCAGCGCCCAGAAGCCGGCGGCGAGCGGCAGGATCAGCGCCGAGATCAGGTAGACGTAGTACTCGGGCAGGCTGCCGGTCGGGCTGTTGCCCACTTGCGGCGAGACGATCGCTACCGCGAGCTGCACGATGAGCAGCAGCTCCACGATCGCCGTCGCCCCCACCGAGACATCGGAGGGGCGCCGGCCGAAGAGGCCGAGCACGAGGCAGAGAAGCCCGGCGACGACGGCGACGCCGACCTGCAGCGTCGTGAACCAGTCGATCACGGCGCGACCGCCCTGGTCTGCTCCGTCGGGAAGTTGACGACGCTCTTGAGCACCTGGCCCCGTCGCTCCGCGAGCCCGATGAGCCGGCCCGCCGGGTCGACCGCGGCGAGCAGACCCGTGGCGCCGAGCGTCTCCTCCGCGGCCGCGATGCGCTTGCCGTTCGCGAGGTCGACGGCGGCCTGCGCATCGAGGTGCAGGAGGGGGAACAGCTCGCCCGCGACCGCCGTCGGGGTGAGCAGAGCGGAGGGGACGTCGAGCTCGTCGATGTCGCCCGCCGTGTCGATCGAGAAGGGACCCACGGAGGTGCGGCGCAGAACGGTCAGGTGCCCGCCGACCCCGAGGGCGGCCCCGAGATCGCGGGCGAGGGCGCGGATGTAGGTGCCGGAGGAGCAGCTGACCCGCACGTCGAGGTCGAGGAAGCCGTCGACCTCCCGGCGCTCCAGCACGTCGAAGGCGCTGACCGTAACGGGCCGCGCGGGGAGGACGACCTCCTCGCCGTCGCGCGCGCGGGCGTAGGCGCGGCGTCCGTCGACCTTGATGGCGCTGACCGAGCTCGGGATCTGCTCGATGGCACCGGTGAGGGTCCCGACGACCGCGTCGACAGCCTCCGGAGTGATGGCTGCGATGCGGCCCGGCTCGGCACTCGCGAGGGTCTCGCCCTCGCGGTCGTCGGTGCTGGTCGAGGCGCCGAGGCGGATCGTCGCCTCGTACTGCTTGTCGAGCCCGACGAGGTAGGTGAGCAGCCGCGTCGACGGACCGAGCCCGAGGATCATCAGGCCCGTCGCCATCGGATCGAGGGTGCCGGCGTGACCGACCTTGCGCGTCCCGGCGCGGCGACGCGTCCGCGAGACGAGATCGTGGCTGGTGATGCCGCCCGGCTTGTCGAGCAGGAGGATCCCGTTCGGTGCCGTCCCGTTCGGTGCCGTCCCGCTCGATGCCGTCGCAGGGGTGGCGGGGGTCTCGAGCACGGGTGCGAGGATACACGCGCCGTTCGGGAGTCGGCCCGGCGTGGGCGGGCACTCCGTTCGGACCGCCGGGGCGCCCGTCCTAGGCTGTCCGGATGAGGATCGCAGTACTCGGAGCGGGCGCCGTCGGGGGAACGATCGCCGCGCTGCTGGATCGTGCAGGACACGATGTCGAGGTGACAGCGCGAGGCGCTCACCTGACCGCGATCCGCCGCTCCGGTATCCGTCTCGACGGCGCCTGGGGCGAGCACACCGCCTGGGTCCGCAGCGGCGAGACGCTCGACCTGGTCCCCGAGCTCGCCGTCCTCGCGACCAAGGCGCAGGATGCGGAGGACGCGCTCCGAGCGAACCGCCGCACGGTCGACGGCACACTGCTCGTCGTCGTGCAGAACGGACTCGACGGTCTGCAGGCCGCGGCACGCCAGGTCCGCGACGCCCGGCTCGTCGGAGCGCTCGCGCTCTTCGCTGCGAGCCACCTCGAGCCCGGACGGGTGAGCGTCACCGCGCCGGCCACCACCACGCTCGGCGTGCCCGGCGGACCGGCCGACGACGACGTCCGACGGGCCGCGTCCCTCCTGGGCGAGGCGATCCCGACCGCGACGACCGACGACTTCGTCGGCGCGCAGTGGACGAAGCTGCTCATCAACGAGGTGAACGCACTGCCGGCGATCACCGGGCTCTCGGTGCAGGAGACGATCGCCGATCCCGGGCTCCGACGCCTGCTCGCGCGGGCGATGAAGGAGGCGGCGCGCATCGGGATCGCCTCCGGCGTGCGCTTCGGCGCCCTGCAGGGCCTCAACGACACCGCCGTCCGCACGCTCGTGGCCGCTCCGCTCGCCGCCGTCGAGTTCCTGCCGCGGCGGATGGCCTCCCGGATGGGCGACGTGCCGAACCCGGGCTCCACCCTCCAGAGCGTGCGCCGCGGCGTCCCGAGCGAGATCGACCACCTCGCGGGAGCCGTCGTGCGCACCGCGCACCGGCTCGGCCGTGAGGCGCCCGTCAACCAGCTGCTCGTCGAGCTCGTGCACGAGGTCGAGCGGACGGGAGCCTTCCTCCCCTCGGCGGAGGTCGTGCGGCGCGGCTCGGCGCTCTAGCGGCTCCGCGCCCCAGCGCCCTCGGCTCCGCGCCCCAGCGCCCTCGGCTCCGCGCCCCAGCGGCTCAGCGCCCTCGGCTCCGCGCCCCAGCGGCTCAGCGCCCCAGCGCCCTCGGCTCCGCGCCCCAGCGGCTCAGCACGAGTCGGCGAAGACACGCCGGGGGTGCTCCGGGTCGCGGATGTCGACGAGCACCGGCGCCAGTCGGCGCGGGTCGGTGCTCGCCCGGTAGGCCTCGTCGACCGGGGGCTCCTGCGTGTCGAGCCGGATGCTCAGATTCCACGCGCCGCGGATCTCGGGCCGCAGCGCGAACTCTCCGTCGACCAGCAGCACCGCGTCCTTACCGGCCGTCCGCCACTTCGGCTGGCGCGGCTCGTCGCGGACGGCGTCGAAGCCCGCCAGCACGAAGCCGGTGCTCCCGCCCATCTTGAACGGGCCGATCAGCACGCGGCGCAGCAGCTCGTAGTCGTAGCGGCCCAGGTAGGCACGCTGCGCCTCCGGGAGCTCGTCGTCGTCGCGGTCCACCCGCGGCCGCTGGAAGTCGGTGAGGTGCGCGACCATCGCGTCGTGCCCGGCGCGCCGGATCGCCTCCGCCAGCTCGAGCGCGAACGCGGCGGTCACCTCGGGGTCGTCCCCGTCGATGCCGACGGCGACCCGGCCTCGGCCGTAGTTGTGCAGCACCTCCGCGGCGAGAGCGTCGAGCACATCGGCCTTCCGGGGAGCCCACTTGGTCATCCGCCCACGATACGCGGCACCCCTTAGGGTGAGCCGATGCCCACAGGATTCGCCCCCGAGATCGTCGACTGGTTCCGCACCAGCGCGCGCGACCTCCCCTGGCGACGCGAGGGGTTCCCCGCGTGGGGCACCCTCGTCAGCGAGTTCATGCTGCAGCAGACCCCCGTCGTCCGCGTGATCCCGCGACTGGCGGAGTGGCTCGAGCGCTGGCCCACGCCCGCCGATCTGGCCGCCGTCCCGCCTGGCGAGGCGGTGCGGGCCTGGCAGTCGCTCGGCTACCCGAGGCGCGCCCTCCGCCTGCACGCCTGCGCCGGCGCGATCGCCGAGCAGCACGGCAACGTCGTCCCCGACGACGTCGAGACGCTCCTCGCGCTGCCCGGCATCGGCGACTACACCGCGCGCGCCATCGCGGTCTTCGCCTACGGCCTTCGCCACCCGGTCGTCGACACCAACGTGCGCCGGGTGATCGCTCGTGCGGTCGGCGGAGTCGCGGAGGCGGGCCCACCGCGCGCCAAGCCCGACCTCGCGGCCATGGACGCCCTGCTCCCGGAGGGCCTCGAGGACGCCGCCGCCTTCAACGCCGGGATGATGGAGCTCGGTGCGATCGTCTGCACCGCGCGGGCCCCGCGCTGCGACTCCTGCCCGATCCGCGACTCCTGCCGCTGGCGCGCCGCCGGCTACCTCGCCTACGACGGCCCGGTGAAGGCCCGCCAGAAGACGTTCGAGGGCTCCGATCGGCAGGTGCGAGGACTGATCCTCGCCGAGCTCCGGGCATCGCACCGCCCCGTCACGGCCGCCGAGATCGACTCGGTCTGGCCCGACGCCGAGCAGCGCGCCCGGGCGCTGGCCGGCCTTCTCGCCGACGGCCTCGCGGTCGGCGGCCCCGCCGAGGGCTACCTGCTCCCCCACTCCTGACCACCGTGTCGGAGGCGCCGGGTAGCGTGACGCCGTGACCGATCGCCGCCTCCGCCTCCCCCGTCCCGACGACGACGTCGCCGCCGCTCTCGCCGCATTGCGCAGCGATCTGCCGGCCGGATTCTCCCCCGACGCGCTCGCCGAGGCCGAGGAGGCGGACCGGGTCGCCGACGACACCGGCCGCCTCGACCTCACGGCGATCCCCTTCGTGACCATCGACCCGCCCGGCTCGCTCGACCTCGACCAGGCCGTCCACCTCGAGAGCACCGCCGACGGTGTCGTCCTCCGCTACGCCATCGCCGACGTCCCCGCAGTGATCCGCCCCGGAGGCGCACTCGACGCCGAGACGCGTCGCCGCGGTCAGACCTACTACCTCCCCGACGGCCGAATCCCCCTGCACCCCGCGGTCCTCTCCGAGGGCACCGCCTCCCTCCTCCCCGAGCAGACCCGCCGGGCGCTGGTCTGGACGCTCACTCTCGACGCCGACGCCGAGCCCCGCTCCGTCCGCCTCGAGCGCGCACTCGTCCGCAGCGCCGCCCGCCTCGACTACGAGTCCGTCCAGCGCGACGTCGACTCCGAGACGCTGCACCCGTCGATCGCGCTGCTCCCCTGGTTCGGCCGCGAGCGCCTCGAGCGCGAGGCCGAGCACGGCGGAGCGAGCCTCACCCTGCCCGAGGAGGAGATCGTCGCCGTCGAGGACGGCTACCGCGTCGAACGCCGCGCTCCCCTCGCCGTCGAGGGCTGGAACGCGCAGGTCTCGCTCCTCACCGGCATGGCAGCCGCGTCGCTCATGCTCGAGGCCCGCATCGGCATCCTCCGCACGATGCCCGCCGCCGACGCCTCGACCCTCGCCGCCTTCCGCTCCCGCACCGAGGCTCTCGGCACCCCCTGGGCACCCGACGAGCCCTACGGCGCTTACCTCCGCCGCCTCGACACGGCAGACCCCCGCCAGCTCGCCGTCATGTACGCCGCCGCCTCGCTGTTCCGCGGAGCCGGCTACACCGCCTTCGACGGCACGGTGCCGGCTCAGCCCGAGCAGTCCGCCCTCGCCGCCCCGTACGCGCACGTCACCGCGCCGCTGCGCCGCCTCGTCGACCGCTTCGGTCTCGCGACCTGCCTCGCGATCTCCTCCGGCACGGAGGTCCCCTCCTGGCTCCGCGTGGCCCTGCCCGAGGTCCCGTCTCTGATGGCCGCGAGCGATCGCCGATCAGGAACCGCCACGCGGGCGGCGACCTCCATCGTCGAGGCGGCGATCCTCCGCGGCCACGAGGGTTCGACCTTCACGGGCATCGTCGTCCAGACCGGCAGGACCCGCTCCTCCGTCCAGCTCCTCGACCCCGAGATCACGGTCGACGTGCAGGCCCCGCTCACGCCGGGAGCCCGTGTCGACGTCGACCTGGTCTCGGTCGATGTCGCCACGGGCTCCGCAGTCTTCGGGCTCAGCGCCTAGTCCTCGTCGTCGTCCTCACGAGGCTTCACGTACGGGTCGGCCTCGCCCGCGTAGTCCGCCTTCGCGGCGAGCGTCTGCACCTGCGAGTCCTGGTTGCGCGCCGCAGCGAGGAGATCCTCGATGTGCTTCGCGTTCTCGGGCACCGCGTCGAGGATGAATTCGAGCGACGGCGTCAGCCGCGACGTGATGTTCTTGCCCACCTCGGTGCGCAGCATCCCGGTCGCCGCCTTCAGGGCCGCGGCCGAGTCGGTGCGCTCCTCGTCGGTGCCGTAGACCGTGTAGAACACGGAGGCGTGCTGCAGGTCGCCGGTCACCTGCACATCGGTGATGGTGACGAAGCCGAGCCGCGGGTCGCGGAGTCCACGCTCGAGTCGCTTGGCGACGATCACCTGAATCCGTTCGGCGAGCTTCCTCGCCCGTGCCGGATCTGCCATGGCTGGTCCTCACATCTCTCTCGACGAACCTCTCGGCCCGTCCTCTAATCATTACCCTGCCGGGGCCGGGTCGTTCGGTTTCGCCATCCGACCTCGGGCGGGGTGCCTCGTCACGGCTCCCTCCCGAGCGCCTGCGGCGCTCCCGCCAGACCCGAGCCAGGAGCCGCGACGAGGCACCCCACCCGCTCCTCCCGTCGAGAAGCACCGGTCTCTTCTGATCTGACGCTGAGGGACGAGGTTTGTCACCCCTCCACTGCTGGCGGGTGGAGGTCTTCTCGTCGCCGCGCCTGGCTCGGGTCTGGCGGGCGCCCGAAGGGCGCGGGATGGCGCGGCGACGAGAAGACCTCCGCCTGCCCCCTGCGGAAGCCGAACTTCTGAGGACCGACCTCTGCAAGCCGGACCTCGGGGAGGCCCGGTGGGAAGCCAGAAGGCCCGGGCGGACCCGGGCCTTCTGGGGAGTCGGGATCAGCCTCGCGGCTTCTCCTTCATCTCGATCGTCTCGATCTCGTCGCCGATCTGGATGTCGTTGTACTTCCCGAGACCGATACCGGCCTCGTAGTCCGTACGGACCTCCGTGACGTCGTCCTTGAAGCGACGCAGCGACTCAATGGCGAGGTTGTCGCCGACGACGACGCCATCGCGGATGACGCGCGCCTTCGAGTTGCGGGTGATCGTGCCGGAGCGGACGATGACACCCGCGATGTTGCCGAACTTCGAGGAGCGGAACACCTCGCGGATCTCGGCGACACCCGACTGGACCTCTTCGAACTCGGGCTTGAGCATGCCCTTGAGCGAGTTCTCGACCTCTTCGATCGCGTTGTAGATGACCGAGTAGAAGCGGATGTCCACTCCTTCTCGAGCAGCGCGCTCGCGGGCCTTCGGGTCGGGGCGGACGTTGAAGCCCACGATGATCGCGTTGTCGATCGTCGCGAGGTTGACGTCCGACTCCGTGATCGCACCGACACCGCGGTGGATGATGCGCAGCTGCACCGAGTCGTCGACCTCGATCTTGACGAGCGACTCCTCCAGCGCCTCGACGGCACCCGACACGTCGCCCTTGATGATGAGGTTGAGCGATTCGACCTTGCCCTCCTCGAGAGCACGGGTGAAGTCCTCGAGCGAGATGCGCTTGCGGGCCTTGGCCAGCAGGGCGTTGCGCTGAGCGGCTTCGCGCTTCTCGGCGATCTGGCGCGCCGTGCGGTCCTCCTCGGTGACGAGGAAGGTGTCGCCGGCGCGGGGCACGGACGAGAGTCCCTGCACCTGGACCGGTCGCGACGGCACGGCCTCGAGGACGGCGACGCCGTTCTCGTCGGCCATCGCACGGACGCGGCCGTAGGCCGTTCCCGCGACGATCGCATCGCCGACACGCAGCGTTCCCGACTGGATGAGCACGGTCGCGACCGCACCGCGTCCCTTGTCGAGCTTCGCCTCGATCGCGACTCCGCGTGCCTCCTTGTTGGGGTTGGCGCGCAGGTCGAGACCGGCGTCCGCGGTGAGCAGCACGGCGTCCAGCAGGTCCTGGATGCCCGTGTTGGCTCGCGCCGACACGTCGACGAACATGACGTCTCCGCCGTACTCCTCGGCGACCAGACCGAACTCGGTGAGCTGCTGGCGCACCTTGGCCGGGTTGGCGTCGGGCTTGTCCACCTTGTTGACCGCGACCACGATCGGCACGTTGGCCGCCTGGGCGTGGTTCAGCGCCTCGATGGTCTGCGGCATGATGCCGTCGTCCGCCGCGACCACGAGGATCGCGATGTCCGTGACCTGGGCACCTCGGGCTCGCATGGCGGTGAACGCCTCGTGACCCGGGGTGTCGATGAAGGTGATCGGGCGCTCGATGCCCTCGTGCTCCGCGACGACCTGGTACGCACCGATGTGCTGCGTGATGCCGCCCGCCTCGCCGGCGACGACGTTGGCGTTGCGGATCGCGTCGAGCAGGCGCGTCTTTCCGTGGTCGACGTGACCCATGACGGTGACGACGGGGGGACGGATCTCGAGGTCCTCGTCCGTCTCGTCGTCGAGCTCCTGCTCGAGGTCGAGACCGAAGCCCTCCAGGAGCTCCTTGTCCTCGTCCTCGGGCGAGACGACCTGGATCTTGAAGCCGAGCTCTCCGCCGAGCACCTCGAAGGTGGCCTCGTCGAGCGACTCGGTCGCCGTCGCCATCTCGCCGAGGGCGAAGAGCACCGTGACCAGGTTGCCGGGGGGCACCGGCACGCCGGTCATGGCCTCGATCTTGTCGGCGAAGTCCGAGATCGACGCGCCGCGGCGCAGACGGATGACCGTCTTGCCGTCGCCGCGGGGGACGCTGACGCCGCCGAGCGACGGGGCCTCCCTGAGCTCGAACTCCTGACGCTTCGTGCGCTTGGACTTGCGGGCCTTGCTCTTGCCGCCACCGCGACCGAACGCACCCGCGGTGCCACCACCGGGACCGCGACCGCGACCGCCGCCACCACCGGGACGAGGGGCGAATCCGCCACCTGCTCCGGGGGCGCCACCGGGACGCTGGAAGCCGCCGCCGGCCGGACGACCGGGGCCGCCGGGACGACCGGCTCCTCCGCCGCCGGGACCGCCGGGACGCTGGCCGAAGCCTGCAGGGCGCTGACCCATGCCGGGACCGCCGGGACGCGGGGCGCCGGGGCGGGGAGCAGCAGGGCGGGGGATGTTGCTCGGGGTCGGGCGCGAGCCCATTCCCTGCGAGCTCGCGAAGGGGTTGTTCCCGGGGCGGGGAGCAGCGGGACGCTGACCCATGCCCTGGTTGCTCGCGAACGGGTTGTTGCCGGGCCGGGGCGCGCCGCCGGGGCGGGTCGATCCACCGGCTCCGCCGGAGCGCGGCGGGGCGGCCGCGGGGGCCGGGCGAGGGGTCGCCGGCTTCGGGCCACCGGGGGTCGGGCCGTCGGAGGGCTTCTCCGCCGCGGGGGCGGAGGGCGTCTCGACGGGGGCCGGGGTCGCTGCAGCGGCGGGTGCGGCCGGAGCCGGCGCCTCGGCGGGTGCGTTGGCGGCGTCCTGGGCGCGCTGGGCGGCCGCAGCCTCCTGCGCGGCCTGAGCCGCGACCTGGCGCTCGGCCACCGACATCGGAGGAGCCGGCGCCGGAGCGGGCGGCTTGACCGGGCCGGGGGTGGGCGCGGAGGGACGGGCGCCGGAGGGGCGGGGAGCCCCGGGGCGGGCGGTGTTGCTGGGTGCCGCCGGAGTCGACGACGGAGCACTCGCCCCTGCACCGGCGTGGCCCTGGAGGGCCTGGCGGAGCTTGCGGGCCACGGGGGGCTCGATGCTCGAGGACGGTCCCTTGACGAACTCGCCCAGTTCCTTCAGTTTCGCAAGTGCGACCTTGCTATCGACACCGAGTTCCGATGCGATCTCGTGTACGCGTGGTTTTGCCACTTCTCTCCTGTCTTGGGCCTGCACCCAAGACGGGGGCAGGCGTCACGAACGGACGGGTCTCATTTCGAGCCGCTCATCAGTCTTCGCTCATGATCAGTTCACGGGCCGTTCTGCCTGTTCTCTATGGTGTGATCGTGCGCTGCGTCGGGCCCTCAGGATGAGGAGCCGAGCCGGTCGGATCGCGGGTGAGGTACTGCTCGAGGCCGCTCGCGTCCACGCTTTCGCGTGTCCGGAACGCCCTGCTGAACGCTCGGCGCTTGACCGCGCGTTCATAGCAGTCCTTCGTCGGGTGGAGCCACGCTCCCCTGCCCGCAGCGACGGCCCGCGGATCGACCGCGAGGACATCGGAGTGGGAGACGATCCTCAGAAGAGAGGATCGGGGGGCGCGCAGACGGCAGCCGACGCACGTTCTGACGGGTTCCACCTTACTCCCTCGTCCCCGGGAGCGCCTCCCCGCACGGCCGACGGGCGGGGATCACTCCCCGTCCATCACCGAATCGGGCTGGATGTCGATCTTCGCGCCGGTGAGCTTCGCGGCGAGTCGGGCGTTCTGGCCCTCCTTGCCGATCGCGAGCGAGAGCTGGTAATCGGGCACGAGTGCGCGCACGGCCTTCAGGCTCTGGTCGATCACGAAGGCGCTGGTCACCTTGGCGGGCGACAGGGCGCTCGCGACGAAGGTCGGCAGGTCGGAGGAGTAGTCGACGATGTCGATCTTCTCGTTGTTCAGCTCGGCGGTGACCGCGCGCACGCGCTGGCCGAGCTCGCCGATGCAGGCGCCCTTGGCGTTCACTCCGGGCTCGGTCGCGCGGACGGCGATCTTGGTGCGGTGGCCGGCCTCGCGGGCGAGCGACACGATCTCGACGACTCCGGAGGCGATCTCGGGGACCTCGAGTGCGAAGAGCTTGCGCACGAGCGAGGGGTGGGTCCGGGACACCTGGACCGAGGGGCCCTTGGGTCCGCGGCCGACGCTCGTCACGTAGACGCGGATGCGGCGACCGTGGCTGTAGTCCTCACCGGGCACCTGCTCCTCGGGGGCGAGGATCGCCTCGATCGAGCCGAGGTCGACGTGGATCATCTTGGGGTTCGGGCCCTGCTGGATGACTCCGGCGACGATGTCGCCCTCGCGGCCCTTGAACTCGCCGAGGACCTTCTCGTCTCCGATGTCGCGCAGGCGCTGGTTGATGACCTGCTTGGCGGCGAAGGCGGCGATGCGGCCGAAGTCGCGCGGCGAGTCCTCGGACTCGCCGACGACGGCGCCCTCCTCGTCCAGCTCGGGCACGAAGACCGAGACGTGACCGGTCTTGCGGTCGAGATGCACACGGGCGTCGACGGCGGTCGCCTTGTCGGCGTCGTCGGCCTGTCCGATGTGCTTGAGGTAGGCGGTGAGGATCGCCTGCTCGATGATCTGCACGAGTTCCTCGAAGGGGATCTCGCGCTCGCGCTCCAGAAGTCTCAGAACGCTCAGGTCGATGTCCACAGGCGGGCCTTTCTCTCTATTCACTTGGCGTCGCGGATGCGCGACCTCGTCGAAGTCCGGTCCGACGTCCGGCGGATCGGCGGCCCTGAAGGTCGCCCGATCCGCGCGTCGGAACCATTGATCCTACCCGAACGAGCGGATGACGGCTCCGGCCTCAGGCTCCGAGACGGGCGAGCGCCTCGGCGGCCGAGAGCTGCTCGCGCTCCCCGGTCCGGCGGTCCCACAGCTCGACGACGCCGTCGGGGGCGCCGCGGCCGGCGATGACGATGACCGGGACTCCGATCAGCTCCGCATCGCCGAACTTCACGCCGGGCGAGACCTTCGGGCGGTCGTCGATCAGCACCTCCCGACCTGCTGACTCGAGCGAGGCGCCGACCGACTCGGCCAGGGCGAGCGCCGACGGGTCCTTGCCCGTCGCGATCACGTGGACATCGAAGGGCGCGACGTTCTCGGGCCAGATCAGTCCGCGGTCGTCGTGGTTGCTCTCGGCGATGATCGCGAGGATCCGGGTCACCCCGATGCCATAGGAGCCCATCGTGACGGTGACGAGCTTGCCGTTCTCGTCCAGCACCTTGAGACCGAGCACGTCCGCGTACTTGCGGCCGAGCTGGAAGACGTGGCCGATCTCCATGCCCCGCGCGGTCTCGATCGGGCCGGAGCCGTCGGGGGCGGAGTCGCCCGCGCGCACCTCCGCGACCTCGACCACGCCGTCCGCTATGAAGTCGCGACCGGCGACGAGGTCGAGCACGTGCTGACCGGCGGTGTTCGCTCCGGTGATCCAGGCGGTGCCGTCGACGACCCGGGGGTCGAGCAGGAAGCGGATGCCGGTCGCCGACTTCTCGCCGAGGACGGAGCCCTCCGCGGACCAGGGGCCGATGTAGCCCTTGACGAGTCCGGGGTGTTTCGCGAAGTCCGCCTCCGTGGCCGCTTCGACCTCGGCGGGCGCGAAGGCGACCTCGGCGCGCTTGAGGTCGACGTCGCGATCGCCGGGCAGCCCGACGATCACGAGCTCGCGGGTGCCGTCGAGCGCGGTGAGCGCGAGGACGACGTTCTTGAGCGTGTCCGCGGCGGTCCAGGCACGCCCGTCGTCGCGGGGCTGCTCGGCGTTGGCGAGGTCGACGAGCGTCTGGATGGTGGGGGTGTCGGGCGAGTCGAAGACGCGCGCCGCAGCGAGCCCCTCGATCGGCAGCGCGTCGGGAACCGGGGTCCGGTACGCCTCGACGTTGGCCGCGTAGCCTCCCGCGGAGCGCACGAAGGTGTCCTCGCCGACAGGGGTCGGGTGCAGGAACTCCTCGCTGCGCGAGCCGCCCATCGCACCGGCGTCGGCCTGCACGATCACGTACTCGAGCCCGAGGCGGGCGAAGATCCGCTCATAGGCGTCGCGCTGCAGCTGGTAGCTCGCGTCGAGGCCGGCGTCGGTGTAGTCGAAGGAGTAGGCATCCTTCATCGTGAACTCGCGGCCGCGCAGGAGGCCGGCGCGGGGGCGGGCCTCGTCGCGGTACTTGTCCTGGATCTGGTAGATCGAGAGCGGCAGATCCTTATAGGAGGAGTACAGGTCCTTGACCAGGAGGGCGAAGAACTCCTCGTGCGTCGGCGCCAGCATGTAGTCCGCGTCCTTGCGGTCCTTCAGGCGGAAGACGCCGTCGCCGTACTCGGTCCAGCGTCCCGACAGCTCGTAGGGCTCGCGGGGAAGCAGCGCCGGGAAGTGGACCTCCTGCGCGCCCGCCGCCTCCATCTCGTCGCGGATGATGCGCTCGATGCGGCGCTTGACGCGCAGCCCCAGGGGCAGCCAGGCGAAGACGCCGGGAGCCTGGCGACGGATGTAGCCGGCCCGCACCAGGAGGCGGTGGCTGGCGACCTCGGCGTCGGCCGGATCCTCTCGGAGGGTACGGACGAACAGGTGCGAGAGACGGGTGACCACGAGGGACGATCCTATCCGGAGTCCTCGGGCCGCCCGCTCGCGCGCCGGCTCAGTTGGCGACGGTGACGACCGGAGAACCGGTCGAGGTGTCGTCGGCAGGCATCTCGGCGGCCAGGCGGTTGGCCTCCTCGATCAGCGTCTTGACGATCTCCGACTCCGGGACGGTCTTGACGACCTCGCCCTTGACGAAGATCTGGCCCTTGCCGTTGCCGGAGGCGACACCCAGGTCGGCATCGCGGGCCTCGCCCGGCCCGTTGACGACGCAGCCCATGACGGCCACGCGGAGGGGGACGGTCATGCCCTCGAGGCCGGCGGTCACGTCGTTCGCGAGCGTGTAGACGTCGACCTGCGCTCGCCCGCAGCTCGGGCACGAGACGATCTCGAGCTTGCGCTCGCGGAGGTTCAGCGACTGCAGGATCTGCAGGCCGACCTTGACCTCCTGCGCGGGCGGAGCCGACAGCGAGACGCGGATGGTGTCGCCGATGCCCTCGCCGAGGAGGATGCCGAACGCCGTGGCCGACTTGATCGTGCCCTGGAACTCGGGCCCCGCCTCCGTCACGCCGAGGTGGAGCGGCCAGTCGCCGCGCTCGGCGAGCTGACGGTAGGCCTTCACCATGACGACAGGGTCGTTGTGCTTGACCGAGATCTTGAAGTCGTGGAAGTCGTGCTCCTCGAACAGGCTCGCCTCCCAGACGGCGCTCTCGACGAGCGCCTCGGGGGTCGCCTTGCCGTACTTCTGCATCAGGCTCGGCTCGAGCGATCCGGCGTTGACGCCGATGCGGATCGAGACGCCGGCGGCCTTCGCGGCGGCGGCGATCTTGCCGACCTGGTCGTCGAACTTGCGGATGTTGCCGGGGTTCACCCGGACGGCCGCACAGCCCGCGTCGATCGCCGCGTAGACGTAGTTGGGCTGGAAGTGGATGTCGGCGATCACCGGGATCTGGCTCTTCTTGGCGATGATCGGGAGCGCCTCCGCGTCGTCGCGACTCGGCACCGCCACGCGGACGATGTCGCAGCCGGACGCGGTGAGCTCGGCGATCTGCTGGAGCGTCGCGTTGATGTTCGTCGTCGGCGTCGTGCACATGGACTGCACGCTCACCTGGGCGTTGCCGCCCACGAGCACCTTGCCGACCTTGATCTGACGGGACTTGCGGCGGGGGGCGAGGGTCTCGGGGACCTTGGGCAAACCCAGATTCACTGCTGGCACGCCCTCCATCGTACGCGGGCTCCGCCTCCCTCCCCCTCGGACCCCCTCCCCGTTCAGCCACCGGTCAGCCAGCCCGCCCATGGACCCCGCCTCGCGGACCCGTCGGACGGTCCCCGCCGACTCCTGGTGGTCGAGCGGCTCGAAGGATGCATCGCGACTCACTTGCATCAGTGCGCCCCGTGCCCCTCACCCTCTGGCCCAGGTGGACGTCGACGCGCCTGCTACGCGGGCCACAGGCCACCGCCTCCAGGCCCGGCGAACACCTCGGAGGCGAACGCGTGAATCGCGTCCCAGCGATTCGCGCTAGCCGACCGCGGCACGCTCCACCTACGCAACCACCCCGGAAAGCCGACCGCGGCACGCCGGGCTACGCCCGGCGTGCAATCCAACTCAGAACAGCCGAATGGGGTTCACGATGTCGGCGTAGATGAGAAGCGCGCTCATGCCGCCGAGCACGATGACGACCACGTAGGTCAACGGCAGCAGCCGGGCGATGTCGAAGGGCCCGGGGTCGCGCCTGCCGAAGAGCTTCGCGGTGCGGCGCCGGAGGCCCTCCCAGAGTGCGCCGGCGATGTGTCCGCCGTCCATCGGGAGCAGCGGCACCAGGTTGAAGACGAGCAGTGCGACGTTGAGCGAGGCGAGCACGCCGACCATCGTCTGCACCTTCGAGACGATCGGCAGCTGGTCGGAGGCGGCGATCTCGCCCGCGATGCGGCCGACGCCGACCACGCTGATCGGTCCGTTGGCGTCGCGCTCCTCGTTGCCGAAGGCGGCCTGCGCGACGTCGTAGAGGCGCTGCGGCAGGTTGAGGATCACGTGCGCGACGCTCGTGATGTTGGTCCACACCGTCTCGGGGACGGCGGTGATCGGCTGCTGCACGAGCGCGCTGGTCGGCGAGATGCCGATGAAGCCGACCGTCTGCGTCTCGACGGCTCCGGAGGAGTCCGTCACGACCGCGCCCGAGGCGTCGGTGACCGCGACCTCGTTCTCGACGGGGGTGATGGTGAGGGAGAAGGACTGTCCGTCACGGTCGACGACGACGTCGAGCGGCGTGTTCGCCGACTCCCGGATGATCGGGGTGAGGTCCTCCCACGACGAGACGGCGGTGCCGTCGATCGAGGTGATGGTGTCCCCCGGCAGGATCCCCGCCTCGGCACCGGGCGACAGCGGGTCGTCGGCGGAGCAGGTCTCTGCCCCCGTGGACGAGGCGGGGACGACGCACTGCGAGACCGTGGCGATGGTCGAGGTGCTCTGAGCGACTCCGATGCCGCACAGGAGGACAGTGAAGAGGACGCTCGCGATGACGAGGTTCATGAAGGGCCCGCCGACCATGACGACGACGCGCTTCCATACCGGCAGCCGGTAGAAGGCGCGGTGCTCCTCCCCCTCGCCGATGGTCTCCGCGCTCGCGGCGCGCGCTTCGTCGATCATCGAGGTTCGGCTGCTCGCGCGGATGTCGGCGGACTGCTGGCCGACGCCCTTGAACATGCCGACGGCCGACTCCGTGAGGGGGTCGCCCTCGTGCTTCGGCGGGTACATGCCGATCATCGCGATGTAGCCGCCGAGCGGGATCGCCTTGATCCCGTACTCCGTCTCTCCGCGACGCCTCGAGAAGATCGTGGGACCGAATCCGATCATGTACTGCGTGACCTTGACGCCGAACAGCTTCGCGGGCACCAGGTGCCCGACCTCGTGCAGGGCGATCGAGAGCGCGACACCGACGGCGATGATGACGACGCCGAGGACGAAGAGCAGCACGGATTCCACTGGGTCACTGTAGGCCGGGCACGAGGCGTTCTGCTGGGCCCGGCCTGGGCGTCGTCGATGAGTCGCGGTAGCGAGCCCGCCCTGAGCCGAGAGCGCGACTCATCGACGATGAGTGCACGGCGACCGTTCCCGGCCGACGTTCTGCGCCGCAGAGCTCAGGCGGCCGCGATCCGCTCGTCCGCCGCGCGCCGCGCCCACGTCTCAGCGTCGGCCAGCGACTCGCGGGTGAGAGCTCCGTCGACCGTGTGCGCGTCGACCACCGCCTCCACCGTCTCGAGGATGTCGAGGTAGCCGATCCGCCCGGCGTGGAACGCGTGGACGGCCTGCTCGTTGGCCGCGTTGAAGACGGCGGGATACGACGCCCCCGCCCTGCCGACGCGCTTCGCCAGCCGCACCGAGGGGAAGGCCTCCTCGTCGAGCGGCTCGAAGGTCCAGGAGTGCGCACGCGTCCAGTCGAGCGGGGCCCCGACGCCGGCGACCCGGTGCGGCCAGTCGAGGCCGAGCGAGATCGGCAGCCGCATGTCCGGCGGCGAAGCCTGCGCGATCGTCGATCCGTCGACGAACTCGACCATCGAGTGGATGACCGACTGCGGGTGCACCGTCACGTCGATCCGGTCGTACGCCACATCGAAGAGCAGATGCGCCTCGATCACTTCGAGACCCTTGTTGACGAGGGTCGACGAGTTCGTCGTGACGACGAGCCCCATGTCCCAGGTCGGGTGCGCCAGTGCCTGCGCCGGAGTGACATCGCGCAGTGACGCGCGGTCCCGTCCACGGAACGGGCCGCCCGATGCGGTGAGCACGAGGCGTCGCACCTCGCGGTGCTCCCCCGCGAGCAGCGCCTGCGCGATGGCCGAGTGCTCGGAGTCGACGGGGACGATCTGCCCCGGGGCCGCGATCGAGGTGACCAGCTCTCCGCCGACGATGAGCGACTCCTTGTTGGCGAGTGCCAGCGTCCGCCCCTCCTCGAGTGCGGCGAGCGTCGGGCCGAGGCCGACGGAGCCGGTGATGCCGTTGAGGACGACGTCCGCCTCCACGCCGCGGACCAGCTGCTCGGCCTCGATCTCGCCGAAGGCGGTGTGCTCGACACCGAAGGCCGCCGCCTGCTCGGCGACGACGGCGCGGTTCGAGCCCGCCGAGAGTCCGACCACCTCGAAGCGGTCGCGGTTCGCGCCGATCACGTCGAGGGCCTGCGTGCCGATGGACCCGGTCGAGCCGAGGATGATGACCCTGCGCATCCGCCCATCCTCGCACGGAGCACCTCGGCGTGATCGGGTCAGCTGACGGCGAGGACGTCGATGACGAAGACGAGAGTGTCGGTGCCGCTGATGCCCGCGTCCGCGTTGCCCGCGTCTCCGTAGCCCTGTGCGGGCGGGATGACGACGAGCACCTGCGAGCCGACCGTCTGGCCGACCACCGCCTGCTTGAAGCCCTCGATCACGTCCCCGGTGCTGAAGGACGCGGGGGTGCCCGATCCCCAGCTCTGGTCGAAGACCGCGCCGGTGCCCCAGACGACGCCCTGGTACTGCACGACGAGCGAATCGCCGTCGGCCACGGTCTGGCCGTCGCCCTTCTTCAGCACGGCGATCTGCAGGTCGGCGGGCGGGTCGGTCGCGGGGATCGTCACGGTCGGCGTGCCGTCCTCGGCGAGCGCCACCGTCGGCAGGCCGTCGACAGGCGGCTGCGGCTCGCCGGTCGCGGTGGTCGGGATGATGCCCTCGACGTCGATCACCATGACGATCGAGTCGGTCGCGGCGATTCCGAGGTCGGTGTTGCCCGCGTCGCCGAACGCGTCGGCCGGAGGCACCACGGCGACCACGCGCGATCCCACGGTCGCGCAGTTCACGGCCTTCACCAGACCGGCGAGGTACTTGTCGACGTCGACCTCGAACGCAGCACGGCCACCGGCGGCGTACGTGCTGGCCGAGAACTCGGCTCCGCTGGTCCCGTTGTAGAGGGTGTAGTCGACGAGCACGGTGTCGCCCTCGGCGACCGTCGCTCCCGTGCCTTCGATCGCGACCGAGCCCTCGGTGTCCTCGACGCTGATCGGCGTCGGGAAGACGGTGACCGGCTTGGTCGCGAAGTCGCCGCTGGTCTGGACGGCGCTGGTCGCATCTCCCTCCGAGACGCAGCTGAGCGGAGTCGCCGAGGCGCTCGGTGACGCCTCCTCAGCGGCGTCCGTGCAGGCCGTCAGGCCGAGGGCCGCGGCGACGACGGCCACGATCGCGAGTGTTCTGCGCACAGCGCACCTTTCCTCTCCGGCGGAGCCGGCACGTACAAGGGGAGGAGACCATCCTCGGTGACCCTCCTATGGAGGGGCTGGACGTGGGGCGCCGTCGCGGGGCTTCGCAGACCGCTCGCCTAGCATGGCGGCATGCGTGAATTCTCGGTCCCCCAGTCCCGCGCGCTCGTCACCGAGCTCCCCGGCCCGCGCTCGATCGCCCTGCAGGAGCGTCGCGTCGCCAGCGTCTCGCGAGGCGCGGGCACCCTCGCGAACATCTACATGGATCACGCCTCGGGCGCCGTCCTGGTCGACGTCGACGGCAACCGCCTCATCGACCTGGGCTGCGGCATCGGAGTGACGACCATCGGCCACGCGCACCCCGCGGTCGCCGCGGCCGCCGCCGCCCAGGCCGACAAGCTCACCCACACCCTCTTCACCGTGACGCCCTACGAGAACTACGTGCGCGTGGCCGAGAAGCTCGCCGAGATCACCCCCGGTGACTTCGAGAAGCACTCGATCCTCGTCAACTCGGGCGCGGAGGCGGTCGAGAACGCGGTGAAGATCGCCCGCAAGTACACGGGTCGCCGCGCCATCGCGTCGCTCGACCACGCCTTCCACGGCCGCACCAACCTGACCATGGCGATGACCTACCGGCCCTGGCCCGAGCGCGCCGGCATGGGCCCGTTCCCCGGCGAGATCTACAGCCTCCCGATGAGCTACCCGTTCCGCGACCCCGAGGGTATGACCGGCGCCGAGGCCGCCGAGCGCACCATCGACTACATCCGCACGCACATCGGAGCTCAGGAGCTCGCGGCTCTCTTCGTCGAGCCGATCCAGGGCGACGGCGGCATCATCATCCCCGCGCCCGGCTACTTCGAGCGCCTCTCCGAGTTCTGCACCGAGAACGGCATCGTCTTCGTCGCCGACGAGATCCAGGCCGGCATCGCGCGCACCGGCACCTGGTACGCGATGGAGCACTTCGGAGTCGTCCCCGACCTCGTCACGACGGCCAAGGGCATCGCGGGCGGCTTCCCTCTCGCGGCGGTCACGGGCCGCGCCGAGATCATGGACGCCGTGCAGCCCGGTGGCATCGGCGGGACCTTCGGCGGCAACCCCGTCTCCACCGCCGCCGCCCTGGCCACGTTCGAGGCGATCGAGTCGGAGGGGCTCCTCGCCGAGGCGCAGCGCGTCGAGCGCGCCCTGTGGGCCCGCATCGGCGACTGGTCCGAGCGCTTCCCCGTCGTCGGCGAGGTCCGCGGCAAGGGCGCCATGTTCGGCGTCGAGCTCGTGCACCCGGGCACGAAGCGGCAGAACCCGGAGGCGCTCGCCGCGATCTTGAAGCACGCGACGACGAACGGCGTCATCGTGCTCGACGCGGGCAGCTGGGACAGCGTCCTGCGCATCATGCCGAGCGTGGTCATCAGCGACGAGCTGATCGACGACGCGGCGAGCGTGATCGAGGAGGCCCTCGCGACGCTGGCCTGACATGACTCCGGCGGCATGAACCCGCCGGTAGCCTCGTCCGAATGCGGACCGACGACGACCACGAGAGGCCGACCCCGCCCGGGATCGGCCTCTCGGCGCGTCTGGCGCGCCTGACGATGAGCGGCGCCGGGCGGATGATCTACCGGCCGATAGTCGAGGGCCGCGACAACGTGCCCTCCTCCGGCCGGGTGATCCTCGCCAGCAACCACCTCTCGTTCATCGACTCCCCCGTGCTGACGCTGCTCGCGCCGCGCCCGGTGCAGTTCCTGGCGAAGGCCGACTACTTCACAGGGTCCGGCGTCCGCGGTGCGCTCTCCCGCTCCTTCTTCACCGCCGTCGGAGCCGTCGCGGTCGAGCGCGGAGCCGGCCAGGCCGCGCAGGCGGCGCTCGATCTCGGCCGCGCGATCCTCGAGCGCGATGAGGCGTTCGCCGTCTACCCGGAGGGCACCAGATCGCGGGACGGCCGTCTCTATCGCGGGCGCACCGGAGTCGCGTGGCTCGCCCTCACGACCGGGGCGCCGGTCGTCCCGGTCGGCCTCATCGGCACGCAGGAGCTGCAGCCGGTCGGCTCGAGCATCCCGCGGCTGCACCGCATCACCGTCCGCTTCGGGGATCCGCTCGATCTGTCCGCGCACGGTTCCGCCGACTCCGGTCGCGCGCGCCGCCACGCGACCGACGAGGTGATGGCCGCGATCCACACGCTCTCCGGTCAGGAGCTCGCCGGCTCCTACAACGAGTCGCCGCCCGCAGGAGCGGTGGAGCGGATCAAGCGAGCGCTGCCGCACGAGCGCCTCTGAGCCGACCGGCTCGGCGCTGCTCAGTTCGTCGCGGCCTCCGTCGTCGGCTCGTGCCCGACGGGGAAGCTCACTGAGTTCGCGATGAAGCACAGCCGGGAGGCCTCCGCGTGCAGCGTCTGGGCGAGTTCGACCATCGACTCGTCCGCGACCCGCACGCGCGGCCGGAGGGTCACCGACTCGAACCGGCCGCCCTCGCCCTCCTGCACCATGCGACCGACGGCGTCGTCGCTGTAGCCCGTCACCACGACTCCGTTCTTCACGGCGACGTGCAGGTACGAGAGCAGGTGGCACTGGGCGAGGGAGGCGAGCAGCAGCTGCTCCGGGTTCCACCGGTCGGGATCGCCGCGGAACGGCTTGTCGGCCGAGCCGAGGATGGGCGAAGGACCCTGTGCGCTGATGAGGTTCTGCCGCCCGTACTCGCGGTAGCCGCTGGTCCCCGTCCCCCGGTCGCCCTCCCAGACGACGGAAACCGCGTAATCGTGCTCTGCCTTCATCGGAATGCCCCTTCTCGTCGCTGGATCAGGCCGGTCTCGACCGTCTGGACCTCCGCGCCTCTCGGGGCTCGCGGATAGACTCGACAGACCATGACAGACACGCTCGCCCCCCAGGTTCCCACGTCGGCAGTCCCCCAGGAGCGGCGCCTCGCGACCGAGATCCCCGGGCCGCGATCCCGGGCCCTGCACGAGCGACGCCTCGCCGTCGTCCCCTCGGGCGTGGGCACCGCGCTGCCGGTCTACATCGACCGGGCACACGGAGCGATCCTGGTCGACGTCGACGGCAACCACTTCATCGACCTCGGCGCAGGCATCGGCGTCACGACGATCGGGCACACCGATGACGCAGTGGTCGCCGCGGCGACCGCCCAGCTCGGCCGGCTGACCCACACCCTCTTCACCGTCACGCCCTACGAGCCCTACATCCGCGTCGCCGAGCTGCTCGCCGAGCACACTCCCGGCGACTTCGCGAAGAAGACGGTGCTGGTCAACTCCGGTGCGGAGGCGGTCGAGAACGCCGTGAAGATCGCGCGCAAGCACACCGGTCGCCCCGGAGTCGCGGTGCTCGACCACGCCTACCACGGCCGCACCAACCTGACGATGGCGATGAACTTCAAGGCACTCCCCTACGGGCTCGGCTTCGGACCGTTCGCGAGCGATGTGCACCGCGCACCGAGCTCGTACCCGTACCACGACGGACTCTCGGGTGCCGCGGCCGCCGAGCGAACCATCTCCTACCTCGAGAAGACGGTCGGCGCCTCCGCGCTGGCGTGTCTCGTCGTCGAGCCCGTGCAGGGCGAGGGCGGCTTCATGGTCCCGGCCGAGGGCTACCTCCCCGCGCTGCAGGAGTGGTGCACCGCGAACGGCATCGTCTTCGTCGCCGACGAGATCCAGTCGGGCATGGCGCGCACCGGTGCGTACTTCGCGAGCGAGCACTTCGGGCTCGTCCCCGACGTGGTCCTCTCGGCGAAGGGCATCGCCGGCGGACTACCGCTCGCGGCAGTCACGGGACGCGCCGAGATCATGGACTCGGCGCAGGCCGGCGGTCTCGGAGGGACCTTCGGCGGCAACCCCGTCGCCGCGGCCGCCGCGGTCGCCGTATTCGAGCGGATCGAGCAGGACGGTCTGCTCGCCGAGGCCGACCGCATCGGCGCTCGCCTGGGAGCAGCACTCCGCGAGCTCCAGGGGCGGTACGACATCGTCGGCGACGTCCGCGGGATCGGCGCGATGATGGCGATCGAGCTGGTCCAGCCGGGAACGGGCGACACCACGAAGGCGCCCAACACCGCGGCCGTCACCGCGATCATCGACTACGCGGCGGCGCACGGCGTCCTCGTCCTGAGCGCCGGCACCTACGGCAACGTGGTCCGCTTCCTCCCGAGCCTCGCCCTCACCGACGAGCTCCTCGACGACGCTCTGTCGGTCCTCACGGAGGCGTTCGCCGCGCTCTGACGCACCTCGCAGGTCGACCGCGCGCGGGCACACGCTCCTCCGCGAGCGGCCGACCCGGACCGGAGACCACCGCGGGTCGGGCAAGATGGACGGATGCCCGCAGGAACCTTCACCGTCGCAGAGTCCGTCGAACTGGCCGTCGTCGAGCGTTCCGGCTTCATCGAGTCGCGCCACACCGGCTCCGCCGTCGTCCTCGACTCCGACGGACGTGTGGCCCGGAGCCTCGGCACCCCGACGGCGCCGATCCTGCCGAGGTCGTGCCTCAAGCCGTTCCAGGCCCTCGCCGTGATGACCGCGGGCGTCGACCTCACCGGCGCTGAGGCGGTCATCGCCACCGCGAGCCACGCCGGCATCCCGCAGCACGTCGCGCTCGTGCAGAACCTCCTCTTCCGTGCCGGCCTCGACCACACGGCACTGCAGTGCCCCGCCGACTGGCCCGGCGACTCCACGACGCGCACCCAGCTCATGCGGGCCGGCGCCACCCGGGATCCGCTGTACATGAACTGCTCGGGCAAGCACGCGGCGATGCTGCTGGCCTGCGTGCAGAACGGCTGGAGCACCGAGGACTACCTCGAGCGCTCGCACCCCCTGCAGCAGCACATCGTCGATACGATCGAGCGCCTGACGGGCGAGAGGATCGTCGCCTCCGCCGTCGACGGTTGCGGTGCGCCTGTGCACGCCCTCCCGCTCACCGCGCTGGCCAAGGGGATCTCGCGGATCGTCTCCTCCTCGGCCGCGTCGCCTTTCGGCCTCTACCGCCAGGCGGGCGTGCTGACGAACTCGATCCTCGAGAACGCCTGGGCCATCGACGGGCCCGGCCGCGACAACACTGTCGTGATCGAGCGTCTGGGCCTCGTCGCGAAGATGGGCGCGGAGGGCGTGCTGGTGATGGCGTCCCCCGACGGCACGACCGTCGCGCTCAAGATCCTCGACGGCAGCCTGCGGGCCGCCACGGTGGTCGCCCTGAAGCTCCTCGTCGAGATCGGCGCGGTCGAGCGGGCGGCCGCGAACGACGTCCTGGTGAAGCTCAACCCGGTGGTCTCGGGCGGTGGGCGCCCGGTGGGCGCGATCCGGGCCTCGTACGTCTGAGACGCGCTCACCGCCCGGACTCACCGGCCCGGAATCACTGACTCCGAGCGAGCCTCTTCGCCCGCGCCGCCGATGACACCTGGGTGACGACGACGATCACGATCGCCAGGAGGAACACGGCCGAGGCGATGACGTTCGCCTCGGCGGGGATGCCTCGCGCCGCCGCGATGTAGATGTACTTCGGGAACGTCGTCACCGATCCGGAGTTGAAGTTCGTGATGATGAAGTCGTCGAAGCTCAGCGCGAACGAGAGCAGCGCCGCGGCGAGGATCCCGGGCAGCAGCAGCGGGAACGTGATCCTCCAGAAGACCTGACCGGGCGAGGCGTAGAGGTCCCGTCCCGCCTCCTCGAGCCGCGGGTCGAGGCTCGCGACCCGGGCCTTCACCGTGACGACGACGAAGCTGATGCAGAACATCGTGTGCGCCAGGATGATCGTGACGAGCCCCTTCTCGGCTCCCACCGTCAGGAACTGCGAGGCCAGGCCGGCACCGAGGACGACCTCGGGGGTCGCCATGGGGAGGAACAGCAGGAGGCTGATCGCCGAGCGGAACCGGAAGCGGAACCGCACGAGAGCGATGGCGATCATCGTGCCGAGCGCGGTCGCGAGCACCGTCGCAACGGCGCCGACCAGGAGGCTGTTGCCGAACGCGGTCATCACCTCCTCGCTCGTCCATGCCGAGACCCACTTGTCGAACGTGAAGCCGCGCCAGGCGAGGTTGCTCTTCACGGAGTCGTTGAACGAGAAGACGAAGGTGTACCCGATGGGGATGAGCAGGAAGATCAGAGCCAGCGCGGTGTACAAGCCGAGCCCGAGGCCCTTGAAGCGGCGCGGCCCCCTGACGGGAGCCGGTGCGGGGGCGCCCAGGATCTCCTGAGCGCTCGCGACGGGCCGATCGGCGGTGGCGGTCACAGGAGGTCCTCCGTTCCACTGCGCCTCACGTAGAAGGCGACGATGACGAGGATGACGGCCATCAGCACGATGGACAGCGCCGCCGCCGCCGGGTAGTTCTCGAGAGTCAGGAAGTTCGCCTCGATCGCGTTTCCGACCATCGAGGTCTGCGAGGAGCCGAGGAAGTCGCGGCTCGCATTGATGTAGTCGCCCGCTGCGGGAATGAAGGTGAGGAGTGTCCCCGAGACGATGCCCGGCATCGAGAGCGGCACGGTGACCTTCCAGAAGACCGACGCGGGGTTCGCGTACAGATCCGACCCGGCCTCGAGGAATCTCGTGTCGAGCCGCTCCAGCGTCGTGTAGAGCGGCAGCGTCATGAAGGGGATGAAGTTGTAGGTGATGCCGAAGATCACCGCGAACGGAGTCCCGGTGAGGTGACCGTCGCTCGGGAGGATCGCGATGGTCTTCAGCGCCTGCACCAGCGGGCTCTCATCAGCGAGGATCTGCTTCCAGGCGAGGGTGCGGAGCAGGAAGCTGATGAAGAACGGCGCGATCACGAGCGTGAGCAGCAGGTTCTGGAGCAGCGGCCACGGACGCGCCTTCACCCCGATGAAGTACGCCAGTGGGTAGCTGACGACCAGCGCCAGAACAGTGGCGACGAGCGCGTAGCCGAAAGAGCGGAGGGCGTGCGGCCAGTAGTCCGCCATCACGACCAGGTAGTTCTGCCACGCGAATCCGGGCGCGTACTCCCCGATGTCGCCGTCCGGGATCTCGACCTGGAACGAGGTCAGCACCAGCGAGATGAGGGGAGTCAGAAAGAACAGCAGCATGTAGGCGATGCCCGGCAGCAGGAGGATCAGCGCGACGGTCGAGCGCTTGCGGACGGGCGCGTCGAGCGGATCCGCTGTGCTGGACGCGAAGGCGGCGAAGGCCATGCCTAGGACCCTCCGGCGCGCCCGGCGAGCAGCCCGCGCTTCTGCAGAGCGATCGCGCGGGTGGAGTCGTCGGGATCGAACCGCGGGACAGTACCCGGCTCGTCCGCGAGTCCGAAGCCGTGCTCGATGCTCCAGCTGACCCAGACCTCTGCGCCTTCGCCCACGACAGGGCCGAATACCATGTTCTGCGCGAAGACGACGACCGGTCCGACGCTCGGGATCTCGATGGTGTACTGCGTGCTCACTCCGCTGAACGAGACGTCGATCACCCGGCCCGGGCCGAGCACGTTGCGATCGGGGGCGTCAGCGGGTGCCTCGGTCAGGAGGAGTAGCTTCTCGGGGCGGACCCCGACCGTCATCTCGCCCGACTCGCGCGCCGACCTGACGGTCGGAACCACGATCCGATGAGCGCCGGCGTCGACGGTGAGCGCCGTCGCCGTGGAGCCGACGACCTCCCCCGTGAAGAGGTTGGACTGCCCGAGGAAGTTGGCCACGAACGCGGTGCGCGGCAGCTCGTAGAGCTCCTCGGGCGCCCCCATCTGCTCGATGCGGCCCTTGTTCATCACGGCGACCGTATCGGCCATGGTCATGGCCTCCTCCTGGTCGTGGGTGACGTGCAGGAAGGTGAGTCCGACCTCCTCCTGGATCGACTTCAGCTCGAGCTGCATCTGCCTCCGCAGCTTGAGATCGAGGGCGCCGAGCGGCTCGTCGAGGAGCAGGAGGGCCGGACGGTTGACGATCGCCCGGGCGAGGGCGACGCGCTGCTGCTGCCCGCCCGAGAGTTGAGCGGGGCGGCGTTGCGCGAGGTGGTCGAGCTCGACGAGGCGGAGCGCCTCGTGGGCCTTCCCGACCGGGTCGTCGATCCGGCGTCGTTTGAGGCCGAAGGCGACGTTCTCGAGGATCGACATGTGGGGGAACAGCGCATACGACTGGAAGACCGTGTTCACAGGCCGCTGATAGGTCGTGGTCGCTGTGACGTCCTTCCCGCCGATCAGGATCCGGCCGCCCGAGGGCTCCTCGAGGCCCGCGACGAGACGGAGCGTCGTGGTCTTGCCGCAGCCGGACGGCCCGAGGAGGGCGAAGAACGATCCCGCGGGGATCGTGAGGTCGAGGGAGTCGATGGCGGTGAAGCCCGGGTAGTGCTTGCTGATCCCGACCAGTTCGAGGTCGGCGCCGCTCTCGGCGAAGGTTCCGGTCGCCATCAGATGCCCAGCAGCACTTTCTGGAACTCGGCCTGGTAGTCCTTCTCCTCGGCCGCGGTGAGCGTCCGGAAGACATGGGCCTGCGACAGCGTCTCCTCGTCGGGGAAGATCAGCTGGTTCTCGGCCAGGTCCGGATCGATGCTCTCCATGGCTTCCTTCGCTCCGTCGACGGGGGTGATGTAGTTGACCCACGCGGCGACCTGGGCGGCCACCTCGGGTTCGTAGTAGTAGTTCATGAGGGCCTCGGCGTTGGCTTTCCGCTGCGAGCCCATCGGCACGACGAAGGTGTCGTTCCACAGGGTGCCGCCCGAGTCCGGGAGCGCGAACTCCCACTTGTCGCCGGCCTCCGCGTTGATCAGCGTGATGTCCCCCGACCAGCAGATCGCGGCGAGGGTGTCCTCGTTCTGCAGGTCGTTGAGGTAGGCGTTCCCCTTGATGTTGCGGATCTGTCCGGCGTCGACCTGCTCGCGGAACACGTCGATGGCGTTCATGAACGCATCCTCGCCCCACTCCCCCGCGATGTCCGTGCCCTGGGCGAGCATCATCAGGCCGATCGTGTCGCGCATCTCGCTCAGCACGCCGACGCGGCCTCGGAGTGCCGGATCCCACAGGTCGTCGATGCTCGAGAGCCCTTTCGGGAGCTTCTCCTTGTTCCAGCAGATGCCTGCGAACCCCGCCTGCCACGGCAACGAGAGATGGCGGCCGGGGTCGAAGTCGGGGTTGGCGAGCGACGGGGTGAGATTGGCGATGTTGGGGATGTTCGCGTGGTCGAGCTCCTGGATGTACTGACGGCGAGCCAGTCGCGACACCATCCACTCGGTCAGGCAGACCGTGTCGGCGCCGATGTACTGACCGAGGGCGAGCTGGTCCTTGACCTTCCCGTAGTACGAGTTGTTGTCGTCGACCGCCACGTTGTAGTTCACCGAGATGCCGCTCTGCTCCTCGAACGCGAGCAGCGTCGGGTAGGCGCCGTCGTCGTCCTCGTCGAGGTAGGCGGGCCAGTTGTCCCAGACCAGCTCGGGGTCGGAGGCCGACTGGTCAGCAGCGGCCGTCGGCGCGGGCCGACTGACGGGAGCACAGGCAGCGAGCGCCAGCGCTCCGGCACCGAGACCGAGCCCTCCGAGTACCGCTCGCCGCGAGAGCACTGCTCGCCGCTCGCGCTCGCGGGAGCGCGCGACGGCGATGGCTTCGCGGAGGACGGGATCCCTCGGGAGGGGACGGGTCATGCTGCGACTCCTGTCTGCGTCGGTGCTCCGGCCGACCGGCGCGAACGTGAGGAAATACTGGCACAGCGCCCACCAGGTGTCGACGCCGGACCGACGAGATCGGACATGCGGAAACACGAACGTCACGAAATCAGTGCCGGAGGCGGGGTCATACGGCGGATTCCCTGTGTCCGGACTCCCCGGCCGCCGGCCAGCGAGACCGCTGCAGCGTTCCGTCGCTCTCGACCAGCACGCGGTCGCCCGAGCACAGCGGAGCCGGACCCAGCGGACCGAGCAGGATGCGCGCCTCGATCGGGGCGACGTCGAGGACCAGGATCCCCGATCGCCGCGCGGCCGCCAGGAGGCTGCGGGCCGATGACCACTCGAGGACGGTGCCCACGACCGCGTCCCCTGACCCGTCGGCGAGCGCCTCCTCCACGCTCGAGACGATCACTCCGAGCGCGGCCAGTCGCGATCGGACCGCTCGCGCCCGATTGCTGAGCACGGCGACTCGGGCGCCTCCGACCCTCACGGGAGGGGGCGGCGGAGCAGCCAGGCGCGGAGGTGCCTCCGCGGACGCGAAGATCTGGATGCGCTCGCCGTGCCACCAGCCGCCACCGGGCGGCAGATCGGCGTCGAACCTCTCACCGGCGAGCGCCAGCAGCTGATGCTCCTGTCGGTTCGACGCACGCAGGAGCAGGACGTCGTCGAACGCGTCCCGCAGCGCGGCGAGACCGTCCGTCGGGCGTCGCGCCGCGACGATGACGCGGCGCTCCCCCGCGCGGATGGCGGTCTGCAGCGCCTCGAGGAGTCGACGCCGCTCCTCCTCCGTGCAGCGCCGCAGCAGCAGATCGAGGTCGTCGATGACGAGCGGTCCGGGTTCGGGGAGGTCGTCCATGACGGCGTCCCACGCCTCCTCGGGGTCGGCCGGGCCGACGATGCGGGCCTCGCCGAGCTGCGCGGCCATCGTCCGCAGCGCACCCGACCGCCCGGATCCTGTTGCTCCCAGGACGAGTACCGACCGCCTCTCGAGGGCCACGACGATCTGGCTCTGCTCCTCCGGACGATCGACGATCCCGAGGAGGATCCGCCGATCCGATCCTGCCGGAGGCAAGGGGATCACCGCCGGCAGAGGGTCGCGCCAGGGGCGGTGCACCGCGACCGCGCCATCTCCGGGGCTCGCGGCTCCGGCGATGTCATCACCGCGGGCGATCGCTGCCTGGACGAGACGCTCCCGGCCGCCCGACGCGACGATGCAGCGTCCGGGGATGCCGTGCGGGAGGCGCGCCGCCGCATCGGAGCCGATCAGCGCCCGAGAGTCGGCGACGTCCTGCACGCGCAAGGCGATGCGCAGCCCGCAGTTCGCGGCGACCGCATCGCGGACCACGCCGATCGGCCGCTGCGTGCACAGGATCAGGTGCACCCCGAGCGAGCGACCGCGGGCCGTGATGTCGGCGAAGGCGCGGTGCAGCTCGGGTGCCCGCTCGAGGACGACGGCGCACTCGTCGACGACGATCACGAGCCGCGCCAGGACGCCGTCGGGGAGTCTCGCGATGTCGGGGACCCCGTGCTCCGCCAGGACGACCTCCCGCCGACGCAGCTCCGCCGCGACGCTGGCGAACGCCCGGGCGGCGCCTCCCGGGTCGAGATCGGTGATCACTCCTGTCACGTGCGGGAGCTCGGCGAGCGCCGCGAATCCTGCCCCGCCCTTGAAGTCGGCCAGGAGGAAGGTCACGTCGGCTGGACTGTGGCGGGCCGCGAGCGCGACGATCCAGGCGATCAGCAGCTCGCTCTTGCCGCTGCCCGTCGTGCCCCCGATGATCGCGTGGGGCCCGTCTGCGACCAGGTCGATCTCGAGGAGCCCCTCCTCGGCCGCCCCGAGGACGGCGCGGAGACCGGTCTCCCCAGTACGGCGCGTCAGCGCACCCAGCTCTCCGAGGAGCACCCGCGCGGGGAGGTCCGCGGCAGCACCCCCCACGCTCGACTCGGCGAGAGAGGCCGCGAAGACCCGCGACTGCTCCGCGGACACGTAGTCGACCCGCACCTTCTCGGTCGCACCCGGAAGGACCCTCCCGACCACTCGATCCCCTTCTCGTCCGCCGAGAACGACGACGACCCGGCACGACGCAGGGAGCAGCGACGGGTCGTCGGCGAGGACGATCACCCGGTCCCCCACCGTCGACTCCCCACTCTGCTCGACGACGCTCAGGCAGACCGGAGCCGTGGTCGCGCGGACGTGCGGCAGGGTGCTGAGCCCGTGCCAGGCGACGCCGGAGGGCAGCCTGATCGAGAGCGCACCCGGCGCGACCAGCTCGGCGCACTGCACGACAAGTCCTCGGACGAAGGCTCGGACCAGGACCGCCGGCCCCGCGATACCGATGCCCGACGAGAGGGCGACGGTCAGCGGCACGTTCGGCAGTACCGGCCCGGCGGCCGCGCGCCCGGAGGACGTGACGAGACGCTCGCCGTCTCCGAGCGTGATCTCGAGAGTGGCGGCGGAGCGACGCCAGCGGGCGTCCACGGGCAGCGCACGATCGAGGATCGCCAGCGGCCCCGGCGAGGCGAGGCGGAGCGCCTCGAGTTCCCGTTCGCGGGCAGCGGCGAGGGCGATCTCGTACTCGATGACCTCCTGGTCGTACCTTTCGGCCTCGACCCGCATCGACCGCCGACGCACACGTGCCCCGTCGAGGTACGACGCCACTGCCACCACCGGCCCCAGCGCGGCGAGCGCGAGCGTGTACGGCGACGAGGTGAGCAGATAGAGCACCAGCGAGGACAGCACGGGCGCCGTCGCCGCGATCCAGGGGAAGGAGGCGCGACCCGGAGCGGCGGGCGGCGACGGCGCGCGGGGCGGGTCGTCTGCGGATCGGATCGTCATGGCGTCAAGCTCACAGGACGTGGACGCTCCGTGGGGCCTCAGCGAGTGATCGGTGGACGACCGGAGCCTGTGGAGGAGCCGTCGACGCGCTCGACCGCCATCTCCACCGCGGACAGCAGGACGCGGCTCCCGATCTTCGTGCGGTAGCGCCGCCCCGCCTCGAGGGGCAGCGGAGCCTGCGTGGTGGTCACCAGTACGGAGCCGTTGGCCGACCAGCGGTCGCGGATCCACAGTCCGCCCTCGTCGAAGCCGAACTCGAGGTGCGTCTTCGACAATGACCGCGAAGGGTCGGGGATGGCCAGGATGTGACGGAAGGTCTCGCCCGGGTCAGGAAGAGGCTCCCGGCCGATCAGTCCGTTGCCGGTCACGATCGCGTGCTGCCCGGAGGCGAAGCTGAGCCGGACGAGGCCCTGGGCCGGGGGCGCCATCGGAGCACCCGGCGCCGGGCGGCGGTGCCGACCGGGCGCGAGGCCGGGGAGCCAGGCGCGGCGGGAGGGATCGAGCACCGTGGTGTCGCCGGCGGCGGTGGGGCGCGACGAACCGGGAGTCGCGTGCGAGGCCACCGAGGATCCGCACTCGCCGCAGAGGATCGCCCCGGGGGCGAGTGTGGAGCCACACGTGCTGCAGATCACCGAGAACGCCCTTCCGCTCTCCATCGTAGCCAGGAGCCGCCCGGGTACTCCTGGACCTCCGGGATCAGCCCGGGTCTCCCGTCACCGCGAGCACGTCGACGACGACCACCGTGATGTTGTCCCGGCCGCCGTTCTCGAGGGCCGCGGCGATCAGCGCGTCCACCGCCTCCTGAGCGTTCCCAGTGGTGGCGAGGAGGTGCTCGAGTCCGGCGTCGGTGAGCTCCTTGGTGAGCCCGTCGGAGCAGATCAGCAGGCGGGAGGGCGCGATCACGGGAACGAGCCGGTAGTCGGGCACCGGCGCCTCGTGGAAGCCGACCGCGCGCGTGATGACGTTGCTGTGCGGATGCACGTCCGCTTCGTCGCGGGTGATGAGCCCGGCGTCGACGAGTTCCTGGACGATCGAGTGGTCGACGGTCAGTTGCACGAGGGATCCCTCGATCCACAGGTACACCCGGGAGTCGCCGATGTTGAACACCGACCAGTACGGCTCACCGCCGATCGCGGTCAGAGCCGCTCCCGTGACGGTGGTGCCGGTCCCGCCGTCCGCGTCGCCGGGGCGACGCGCGATGTCGTCCACCGCGTCCCGCAACGCACGGTCGATCTCCTCCGCGCCGACCGTCGCCCCGGTGGCGGCGCGGGAGAGTCGCGAGACGACGGCGTTGCTCGCGACCTCTCCGGCCGCGTGGCCGCCCATTCCGTCGGCCACGGCGAAGAGGGGCGACTTCGCGAGGTAGCTGTCCTCGTTCGCGCTGCGGACGAGTCCCGTGTGCGTGCCCGCGGCCCATCCGATCCGGACCTCGGCGGAGGGGGCGTCCGAACTCCAGGCCGATACGGGTACCGTGACGGACGCGCGGCTGCGGCCGATCTGCGTCATCACGCCTCCTCGCCCGAGCCCGACTCCGCCCTCGCGGGCCGGAAGAACCTTCCGATGGTACCGGCTGGCGAGCCGAGCCCGGCCTCGTGTCGCCGCGGTCCGCTCGGGGCCCTTCGGTGGTCGGGAGTTCCGCACCGAATGACAGCGCATTCCGGCTCCGCGCAGGCTCCGCGTGTACGGATTCACTTGCCGCGACCCCGGTCGACTGTCAGAATCCTCGCATGAGCCCCTCCCGACCTCCTTCTCAGCGCCCGATCCAGCTCGACGACGTGTCGAAGGCGATCATCGAGCAGCTGCAGGCCGACGGACGCCGTTCCTACGCCGAGATCGGCAAGGCGGTGGGTCTCAGCGAGGCCGCGGTGCGGCAGCGGGTTCAGAAGCTCACGGAGTCGGGGGTCATGCAGATCGTCGCAGTCACCGACCCGATGCAGCTGGGCTTCTACCGGCAGGCGATGATCGGCGTTCGTGTCACGGGCGACACCCGGGACGTCGCGGACCGGCTCGCGGCGATCCCGGCGGTCGACTACGTGGTCCTCACGGCCGGCACGTTCGACATCCTCGCCGAGGTCGTCTGCGAGAACGACGACGACCTCATCGCCCTTCTCAACCAGGAGATCCGCTCGCTGCCGGGCGTGCTCTCGACCGAGACCTTCGTCTATCTCAAACTTCACAAGCAGTTCTACAACTGGGGAACGCGGTAACCAATGACCGAGACAGCCTTTTCGACCGTCGGCCTCGAGTCCGGAGAGACGGTGACCGGCGCCGATTCGACCGACGGCATCGACGACTCCGCACTCCAGAAGAAGGCCAAGGACCACCTCTGGATGCACTTCACCCGTCAGTCCGTGATGGACTCCGGTGCCGGCGTGCCGATCATCACCAAGGGTGAGGGCCACCACATCTGGGACAGCACGGGGCGGAAGTACTTCGACGGACTCTCCGGGCTCTTCGTCGTCAACGCCGGCCACGGACGGCGTCGACTCGCGGAGGCGGCTGCGAAGCAGGCCGCCGAGCTCTCGTTCTTCCCGCTGTGGTCCTACGCGACGCCGTCGGCGATCGAGCTCGCAGACCGCCTCGCCGACTACGCGCCGGGTGACCTCAACCGCGTCTTCTTCTCGACCGGCGGCGGCGAGGCGGTCGAGACCGCCTTCAAGCTCGCCAAGCACTTCTGGAAGCTCCAGGGCAAGCCGGGCAAGCACAAGGTCATCTCCCGCTCCGTCGCCTATCACGGCACCCCGCAGGGAGCGCTCGCCATCACGGGCATCCCGGCGATGAAGGCGATGTTCGAGCCGATCGTCCCCGGTGGCTTCCGCGTACCGAACACCAACTTCTACCGAGCCCCCGAGCACGGCGACGACCTCGAGGCCTTCGGCGTCTGGGCTGCCGACCGCATCGAGGAGATGATCGAGTTCGAGGGCCCCGAGACCGTCGCCGCCGTGTTCCTCGAGCCGGTGCAGAACTCCGGCGGCTGCTTCCCGCCCCCTCCCGGCTACTTCCAGCGGGTCCGCGAGATCTGCGATCGCCACGATGTCCTCCTGGTCTCGGACGAGGTGATCTGCGCGTTCGGCCGGATCGGGCACATGTTCGCCTGCGACGAGTACGGCTACGTGCCCGACATGATCACCTGCGCGAAGGGGATGACCAGCGGCTACTCCCCCATCGGCGCCACGATCATCAGCGATCGCATCTACGAGCCCTTCCGCCACGGCCAGGCGTCCTTCCCGCACGGCTACACCTTCGGGGGCCACCCGGTCTCGGCGGCGGTCGCTCTCGAGAATCTCGACATCTTCGAGGAGGAGAAGCTCAACGAACGCGTCCGCGAGAACTCCCCGATCTTCCGCTCGACCCTCGAGAAGCTGCTCGACCTGCCGATCGTCGGCGACGTGCGCGGCGCCGGCTACTTCTTCGGGATCGAGCTCGTCAAGGACAAGGCGACGAAGGAGACGTTCGACGATGACGAGTCCGAGCGCCTGCTGCGCGGATTCATGTCGAAGGCCCTCTTCGACGCGGGCCTCTACTGCAGGGCCGATGATCGCGGAGACCCCGTCGTGCAGCTCGCACCCCCGCTGACCATCGGGCCCGAGGAGTTCGACGAGATCGAGCAGATCCTCCGCGGAGTCCTGACCGAGGCATGGGCGCGCCTCTGAGCTGACCGCCCCGGGCGGAGTCACGCGGCGAGGTCCGTGTCGATCCGCCCGGGAGCCCGGCTCGCCTGCTCGAGGGCGCAGACCAGTCGGCGGGCTTCCGGGTCGTGCGGGTCGGAGCGCACCGCCCAGCTCGCCAGTCGAACGGCGTCCTCCCGTCTGCCGGCGGCCCACGTCACGGAGGCCAGTACGACGAGCACCGGAGCACGCTCTGTGGCGGGAGCCGACGCCGCCGCCGCCCCGAGCAGCTCGAGCAGCTGACTCGACGGAGGCCGGTTCGAGGCGGCAGCGATCCGGAGTGCGTGCTCGCGCCAGCCCTGGCGCTGGGCGCAGACGATCAGGGCGGCCACGGCCTGGGATCGACGCTCGCAGCACCACCCGGCCGCAGCACGACGCAAGAGCGCATCGACGCTCGACCGGACGGACTCGGAGAGCTCGGCCCGCGGATGGCGGTCGAGCAGGAGATCAACTTGCGCGCCGACGGCCCTCGCCTCGCTGCGATCGACATCGGGAAGCAGCCGCCGCTCCGCTGGCACCCCCGGCGAACCTCCTCTCTCCCCCCGCGCTCCTGAGGGGCTCCCGGGGTCGACCACGACGTCGAGATCATGGATACCCACGCGTCGGGCGGCCGCGATGAGGGCGTCGGTGAGCACTCGGTTCTGCGGCTCGTCCGGGCGCTCGGTGTAAACGACGGCGACGACGGCCTCCGCGCGCCCGAAGCATCCGAGCGCGCCGATGAATGCGCGAGCGCAGGGCGGCGCGTCCTCCGCGGGAAGATCGAAGCGGAGAGCGCCGGTCGCTCGGCCCTGCCTCAGAGGGACGAGCACCACGCTCTCGCGGGGTGAGAAGCCGACGAGGTCGGGGATCGAGGCGACGATGCGGTGGGAGGTGCGGTGGGGTTCGAGTGCCGTGAGTGTCATGCGGAGATCGTGGCCGGGGTGACCTCGCCCGCGCGGATCGTCCTCCCGATCTGGAGACAACCGCCTCGATCGACACCTGTGGAGGGCTGAGGCGGTCGGCCGTCGCGCGACCGCGACGCGCACGTGTTCTTCGTGACCGCGGACGAGGCGGTCGGCGCAGCACTCCTCCCCAGGCGCCCCTTCGCGGACTTCTGCACCGATGTCCGATTCCCGCGAGAGGGGCAGCAGGGCCGTCGTTATTCTCGGCGTATGAGAATGATTCCCCTTCATGTCCGACGCGTCGACAGCCCGCTCGGTCGCATCGAAGTCGGCAGTGACGGCGAGTCCATCGTGTCGCTCTTCATCGAGAGCGGCGGAGCACTCCCCCATGACCACCTGCCCGCCGGCGACCTCGACGTCCTCGAGAGAGCGGCGCTTCAGCTCGCCGAGTACTTCGCCGGAGAGCGACGGCGGTTCGACCTGCCGATCGTCCTCCAGGGCACGCCCTTCCAGCTCGAGATCTGGAGCGAGCTGCAACGGGTCGACTGGGGAGAGATCACCTCTTACGGGGCGCTCGGTCAGGCGACCGGCCGACTCCGCTCCGGCCGTCCGATCGGAGGAGCGGTCGGCGCCAACCCGATCCCCATCATCGTGGGCTGCCACCGAGTCCTCGCGGGCGACGGACGCATCACCGGATTCAGCGCCGGCGAGGGCATTGCGACGAAGGCCTGGCTGCTCGATCACGAAGGGATCGCGCACCGATGACGCTCGCTGATGGCCTCGTCGCCGGAGACGACGGACTCACGCGATGCGCGTGGAGCGCCGCCGACCCGGAGTACCGCCGCTATCACGACGAGGAGTGGGGCACCCCGCTCCACGGCGATCGGGAGCTCTTCGAGAAGATCTGCCTCGAGGGCTTCCAGTCCGGTCTGTCGTGGATCACGATCCTCCGCAAGCGCCCGCGCTTCCGCGAGGTCTTCCACGACTTCGAGCTCGAGACCGTCTCGCAGATGGGCGAGGAGGACGTCGACCGCCTCATGGACGACCCCGGCATCATCCGCAATCGGGCCAAGATCCTGGCGACCGTCGACAACGCCCGGGCAGCGCTCGTGCTCCGCGAGCGCGACGGCGAGGGAGCGATCGACCGCCTCGTCTGGTCCTTCGAAGAGCCTGCGCCAACCGCTCCGAAGACCATCAAGGAGATCCCGACGGCGACTCCCGCCTCATTGGCGCTGTCCAAGGCCCTGCGCAAGGCTGGATTCCGTTTCGTCGGTCCGACCACGATGTACGCCCTGCTGCAGTCGGCCGGAGTCGTCGATGACCATCTCGCCGGCTGCTTCCGCGCCGCAGCCTAGAGCGTCAGCCTTCGCGCACCACTAGATCGATCTCGCCCGTCTCGCCGTTCGGAGACAGCTCGAACCCCCTACCGCCCGCCCACTCCGCGAGCTCCTCGATCGAGTCCGACCGGACCCCGTCCTCGACGAGCGCGCGGACGAAGCGTCCCTTCCCCTGCTTGTTGAAGTGGTTGAGGTTGCGGAGAGTCCCCGACGCGTCCCTCGACCGCACCCGTACGAAACGACGGTCCTCGCCCCGAACGAGCGGCCCGAGCGCCGCGTACGCCTCGCTCCGCAGGTCCAGGACGAGACCGCTCAGGCCGGCGATCACCTCCGCGGCGGACTGCGCCCACCAGCGCTTGAGCGGGAAACCAGGGATCCGGGAGTCGTGCGAGAGGCGGTAGGCGGGGATCGCGTCGAGCGCACGCACAGGCCCCCAGAGGGCCGAATGGATGACGACGATCTGCCCGAGGACCTCCTGCGCGCCGGTTGTGAGCGATCCTGCGTCGAGCGCATCGAAGAGCACTCCGTCGAAGCGGTCGACAGCGGCCATCCCGAGCGGTGACACGAGCGCCGCGTTCCGGTCGATCTCGTCGAGCTGTCGCGGCCCGAGCTTGAGCGCCCGCGTCGAGAGCTCCCTGTCGCGGGAGAGCTCGACCAGAGCGTCGCGGAGCAGTCGCCGCCGATCCGTCAGCTCGGGGAATGCAAGGTCCTCGAGCACGAACGGCGACGAACCGCCGCTCCGCTTGGTCTCGGACGGCGGAAGCAGGACGTGCACAGGACTCCTTCTCGGGCGGGCGCAGACGACGGAGGGGCCGGGCGATCTCGATGATCGCCCGGCCCCTCCGGATGCCGCGGTGCGCGGCGGTGGTTCAGACGAGTGCCGCCTCGCGGGCGACGACCGTGACGACGTCGTTCTCGACCGAGAGGAAGCCGTCATCGGCCTGCGCGGTGATGCGCGTGCCGTCGACCGCGGTCACTCGGACCTCACCGGAGGCGAGGATCGCGAGCAGCGGCTCGTGACCCGCCAGGATCCCGATCTCGCCCTCGACGGTGCGAGCGGTGAGCTGACGGGCCTCGCCCGCCCAGACCTCCGCCGTCGCGGAGACGACGCTGACCCTCAGAGTGCCGGCCATGATCAGCCGTTCTCCTTCTGGATCTGAGCCCACTTCTCCTCGACGTCCGAGATCGAGCCGACGTTGAAGAACGCCTGCTCGGCCACGTTGTCGAACTCGCCCTTGCTGATCGCGTCGAACGACTCGATCGTGTCCTTCAGCGGAACGGTCGACCCCTCGACACCGGTGAACTTCTTCGCCATGTAGGTGTTCTGCGAGAGGAACTGCTGGATCCGGCGCGCTCGCGACACCGTGATCTTGTCCTCCTCGGAGAGCTCGTCGACACCGAGGATCGCGATGATCTCCTGCAGCTCCTTGTTCTTCTGGAGGATCTGCTTGACGGTGGTCGCCACGCGGTAGTGATCGGCGCCCAGGTAGCGGGGGTCGAGGATGCGCGACGTCGAGGTCAGCGGGTCGACGGCCGGGTAGAGGCCCTTCGATGCGATCTCACGCGAGAGCTCGGTGGTCGCGTCGAGGTGGGCGAAGGTGGTCGCCGGCGCCGGGTCGGTGTAGTCGTCCGCAGGAACGTAGATCGCCTGCAGCGAGGTGATCGAGTGTCCACGGGTCGACGTGATGCGCTCCTGGAGCACACCCATCTCGTCGGCGAGGTTCGGCTGGTAGCCCACGGCCGAGGGCATGCGGCCCAGAAGGGTCGACACCTCCGAGCCGGCCTGGGTGAAGCGGAAGATGTTGTCGATGAAGAGCAGAACGTCCTGCTTCTGCACATCGCGGAAGTACTCGGCCATGGTCAGGGCAGACAGGGCCACCCGCAGTCGGGTTCCCGGCGGCTCGTCCATCTGGCCGAAGACGAGGGCGGTCTTGTCGAAGACCCCCGCCTCCTCCATCTCGGCGATGAGGTCGTTGCCCTCACGGGTGCGCTCGCCCACTCCGGCGAACACCGACACTCCACCGTGGTCCTGCGCGACGCGCTGGATCATCTCCTGGATGAGGACGGTCTTGCCGACGCCCGCTCCGCCGAACAGGCCGATCTTGCCTCCCTGCACGTACGGGGTGAGGAGGTCGATGACCTTGATGCCGGTCTCGAAGAGCTCGGTCTTCGACTCGAGCTGGTCGAAGGCCGGGGGCTTGCGGTGGATCGGCCAGCGCTCGGTGATCTCGAACGACTCGCCGTTGATCTTGCCGTCGGCGTCGGCGTTGAGCACCTCGCCGATCACGTTGAAGACCTTGCCCTTGGTCACGTCGCCGACCGGGACCGAGATCGGCAGGCCGGTGTCGTGGACCTCCTGGCCGCGGACGAGTCCGTCGGTCGGGTTCAGCGAGATGGCGCGGACGAGGTCGTCGCCCAGGTGCTGCGCGACCTCGAAGGTCAGCTTGCTCGAGACACCCTCGACCTCGACGTGCGTGTAGAGCGCGTTGTAGACCTCGGGGATCGCGTCGTGGGGGAACTCGATGTCAACGACGGGGCCGGTGACGCGAGCGATACGGCCGACGGCCCCGCCCGGAGTCCCGGTCGCCGCCTCAGGTGCGGTCAGTGTCATTGCTTCTTCCTTCTAGGTCTCACCGCTCCCGGAGGGCGGAGTCTTCGTGTCTGGGGAGGAGAGCCGTCTACTTCTTGGACGACAGGGCGTCGGCGCCGCCGACGATCTCCGCGATCTGCTGCGTGATCTCGGTCTGGCGCGCGTTGTTGGCGAGCCGCGTGTAGGTCTTGATGAGCGTGTCGGCGTTGTCGCTCGCCGACTTCATCGCCTTCTGACGTGCCGCGTGCTCGGACGCCGCCGACTGCAGCATCGCGTTGAAGATGCGGCTCTCGACGTAGACCGGCAGGAGGCGGTCGAGGACCGTCTCGGGGTCGGGCTCGAACTCGTAGAGCGGATAGAGATCGGTGTTCTGATCCTCCGCCCCCTCGACGACCTCGAGCGGCAGGAGCCGGACGACCGTCGGCTGCTGCGTGACCATGCTGACGAAGCGGTTGTAGACGAGGTGGATCTCGTCCACTCCGCCCTCCTCGTCATCGAGGTTGTACGACTCGACGACCGCATCCGCGATCTCCTTCGCCGTCTCGAACAGGGGCTGGTCGGTACCGCCGGTCCAGATTCGCACGCTGGGGCGCTTCCGGAACGAGAAGTATGCGTTCGCCTTGCGGCCGACGAGGTAGAAGACGACCTCCTTGCCCTCGCTGCGCAGGAGCGATGCGAGCTCCTCCGCCTCCTTGAGCACGCTCGAGGAGAAGGCGCCCGCGAGGCCGCGGTCGGAGGTGAAGATCACGATCGCGGCCGTGTCGAGCTTCTCGCGCTCGGTCGTGAGCGGGTGCTCGACGTTCGAGTAGGTCGCGACGGCCGACACGGCGCGCGTGATCGCGTTCGAGTACGGGGCTGCGGCAGCGACGCGGTTCTGCGCCTTCTGGATGCGCGAGGCCGAGATCAGCTCCATGGCCCGAGTGATCTTCTTGGTCGTCTGGGCCGAACGGATCTTCGACCGGTAGACCCGAAGTTGCGCTCCCATGTGTCTCCTGTAGTCCTTGTGTGTCGAATCGCCGGGGTGCCGCTGTTAGCGGCGACCCTTCACGATCTTCTCCTGGCCGACCTCGTCGGCCGAGATGGCCTGGTGCTCCTCGCGCCCGACGGAGGCGAGCGGCTTGCCCTCGCCCGTCTGGAACTCGAGCTTGAAGCCGTCGACGGCCCGGTCGAGCTCCTTCACGGTGTCGTCCGAGAGGACGTTGGTGTCGCGCAGAGTGCTCAGGACCTGGGTGTTGCGTCCGAGGTAGTCGAGCAGCTCGCGCTCGAAGCGCAGCACGTCGGGCACGGGGACCTCGTCGAGCTTGCCGTTGGTGCCGGCCCAGATCGAGACGACCTGCTCCTCGACGGGATACGGCGAGTACTGCGGCTGCTTGAGCAGCTCGGTGAGGCGGGCACCTCGGGCGAGCTGACGGCGCGACGCGGCGTCGAGGTCGGAGGCGAACATCGCGAAGGCCTCGAGCGAGCGGTACTGCGCGAGCTCGAGCTTCAGCGTGCCGGACACCTTCTTGATCGACTTGACCTGGGCGTCACCACCGACGCGGGAGACCGAGATGCCCACGTCGACCGCCGGACGCTGGTTGGCGTTGAAGAGGTCGGACTGGAGGAAGATCTGGCCGTCGGTGATCGAGATCACGTTCGTCGGGATGTAGGCCGAGACGTCATTGGCCTTGGTCTCGATGATCGGAAGGCCGGTCATCGAGCCGGCGCCGAGCTCGTCCGAGAGCTTCGCGCAGCGCTCGAGCAGGCGGGAGTGCAGGTAGAACACGTCGCCGGGGTACGCCTCGCGTCCCGGCGGACGGCGCAGGAGGAGCGACACGGCGCGGTAGGCCTCGGCCTGCTTCGACAGGTCGTCGAAGATGATCAGCACGTGCTTGCCGCCGTACATCCAGTGCTGGCCGATGGCCGAGCCGGTGTAGGGGGCGAGGTACTTGAAGCCGGCGGGGTCGGAGGCGGGAGACGCGACGATCGTCGTGTACTCCATCGCTCCGGCGTCCTCGAGCGCGCCCTTCACCGAGGCGATGGTCGAGCCCTTCTGGCCGATGGCGACGTAGATGCAGCGCACCTGCTTGTTGGTGTCGCCCGACTCCCAGTTGGCCTTCTGGTTGATGATCGTGTCGATGGCGATGGCCGTCTTGCCGGTCTGGCGGTCGCCGATGATCAGCTGGCGCTGTCCGCGGCCGACGGGGATCATCGCGTCGATGGCCTTGATGCCGGTCTGCAGCGGCTCGTGGACCGACTTGCGCGACATGACGCCGGGCGCCTGGAGCTCGAGAGCACGGCGGCCCTCGGAGGCGATGTCGCCCAGTCCGTCGATCGGGTTGCCGAGCGGGTCGACGACGCGGCCGAGGTAGCCGTCTCCGACGGGGACGGAGAGGACCTCGCCCGTGCGGGTGACCTCCATGCCCTCCTCGATGCCGGAGAACTCTCCGAGCACGACGACGCCGATCTCGTTCTCGTCGAGGTTCTGGGCGAGGCCCAGCACACCGTTCGAGAAGCGGATGAGCTCATTGGCCATGACGCCGGGGAGTCCCTCGACGTGGGCGATGCCGTCTGCGGCGTCGATGACGTAGCCGACCTCGGTGGTGGAGGCCTTGCCCGGCTCGTACGACGAGACGAAGTCCTTCAGCGCGTCGCGGATCTCATCCGGGCTGATGGTGATATCTGCCATGGGAATTCCTATTCGTTGGGTCCGTGCGAGCCGAAGCGGTCGTCGGGGCCTGACCTGGATGGTGCGGGGGTCGGAGGCGGCGCGAGCCGCTCCCTGAGGATACGTGCGCCCGTCAGGACGCGAGCTGGAGCTTCAGGTCGGAGAGCCGCGCGGACACGGTCCCGTCGATGACCTCGTCGCCGACGTGCAGACGCATCCCGCCCAGGAGGGAGGGATCGACGAGCACGTTGACGGAGACCGGGCGGCTGTACTGACGCGACAGCGCCGAGCGCAGCCGGTCGAGCTGCCCGGGGGCGAGCGGTGCGGCGACCGAGACCGTGGCGATGGTGAATCCGCCCTGGTCGGCCACGACGCCCGCGGCGAAGCGGACGAGCTCGGGGATGCGGCGGCCGCGCGGGTGGGCGACGAGCTGGCGGAGGATCGCGAGTGTCTCGGCCGAGGCCTTGCCCTCGAGCAGGCGCTGCACGAGCGCCACCTTCGAATCGGCCGCGGCGAGCTTGCTGCCGAGCGCGAGCTCGAGCTGCGCGTCGGATGCGACGACCGCGCCGAAGGTCTGAAGCTCGGTCTCGAGCGACACACCCTCGGGGGCGGAGGACGCGATAGCGCGCACCCCGACCTCCTCGATCCCGGCGACGAGATCGCTCGAGCTCGACCAGCGGTGTCCGACCACGACGGTGAGCAGGCGCTTGGCCGGCTCTCCGAACGGACCGAACACACGGGCGACGAGTGAGCGCTTGAGATCGGCGTCCGCACTCGGGTCGGAGAGGGCGGAGCGCAGCTGCGCCTGCCCGTCGATGACCCGTGCCGCCTCGAAGAGCTGCTGAGCCGTGTCGAGGGACGCCTGACCGCCGAGGACGGAGAGCTCCGCCTTCGCCGATGCGAGTGCCTGCCTTGACGCGCTGCCCATCAGCTGCTCGCCTTCTCCGAGGCCTCGAGGTCGGCGAGGAAGCGGTCCACGATCGCGGACGCCTTCGCGTCGTCGTTGAGGCTCTCGCCGATCACGCCGGAGGCGAGATCGATGGCGAGGGTTCCGACTTCGGAGCGCAGAGCGACGACGGCCGCCTGGCGGTCGGCCTCGATCTGGGCGTGCGCATTGTGGAGGATGCGCTCGGCCTCGACCTGCGCCTGCTCCTTCTTCGCCGCCACGATCGCGTTGCCGTCGGCGTTGGCCTTCTCGCGGATCACTCCGGCCTCGGCGCGGGCCTCGGCCAGCTGAGCGGTGTACTTCTCGAGCGCGAGCTCGGCCTGGCGCTGAGCCTCGTCGGCCTTCGCGATGTTGCCCTCGATCGCCGCGGAGCGCTCGTCGAGGAGCTTCTGGAGTCGCGGGAGCACCAGCTTCCAGAAGAAGAAGAGCAGGACGAGGAAGATCACCCCCGACCAGAAGAAGTCGTAGAACTCCGGGATCAGAATGACCGCGGGGACGTCACCTTCTTCCGCAGCGATGTTCACAGCGGTGCTGAACACGACTACGCCGCGAAGATGAAGTAGGTGGCGAGGCCGATGAGCGCGAGCACCTCGGTGAACGCGATGCCGAGGAACATCGTGGTCTGGAGGCGGCCGGCCATCTCGGGCTGGCGCGCCATGGCCTCGACGGTCTTGCCTGCGACGATGCCGACACCGATGCCGGGGCCGATCGCTGCGAGGCCGTAACCGACCGTCGCGATGTTGCCGGTGAGTTCGGCGAGAACGGTGACTGAGTCCACGAGTGGGTCCTTTCAGTGGGGTGATCGTGTGAACGGGCGGGAGCCCGTGAGTAGTGGGGTCAGTGCTCTTCCGCGACGGCCAACTGGATGTAGACCGCGGTGAGGAGGGTGAAGATGTAGGCCTGCAGCACGGCGACCAGCAGCTCGAAGAGCGTGAACGCGCCTCCGAACCCGAAGGTCAGGATGCCGAAGAGCTTGAAGCCCGGGTCGACCTGCGAGCTGAAGAGGAAGAACTGCGTCGCCGAGAAGCACAGCACCAGGAGGAGGTGCCCGACGATCATGTTCATCACGAGCCGCAGCGCGAGCGACAGCGGACGGATGATGAACGTCTGCAGCAGCTCGATCGGCGTCAGGATGAAGTAGATGAGGAACGGGGCACCGGGCGGGAAGAGGGCGTTCTTGAAGAAGCCCACCCCGCGGTCCTTGATGCCGGCGTAGATGAAGGTGACGTACGCGACCAGGCCGAGGAAGAGCGGCATGCCGACGACCGAGGTCCCCGCGATGTTCAGGAACGGCACGATGCCGGTCAGGTTCATCGAGATGATCGCGAAGAAGATCGTCACGAGGATCGGCAGGAACCGGCGCGCGTCCTTCTCGCCGAGGATGTCCTTCGCGATCGTGACGCGCACGAAGTCGAAGGCCATCTCGACGACGCTCTGGAAGCGTCCGGGCACGAGGCGCATCTTCCGGGTCCCGAAGTAGAAGAACAGCATCAGTGCGATGACCGCGACGAAGCGGACCAGCATGACGCGGTTGATCTCGAAGGGGGTGTCCACGAAGAGGAAACCGGGCGGGAAGAACTCGGAGATCGACGGGGTGTGGAAGTCACTCTCACCGGTCGAGGACGAGACCAACAGGGTCACAGCGTTAGCAAACAGCGCTAGCTCCTGGAATTCGGGGCGTGGCACGTTACAGCTGAACGAATCGAATCGTTCGGACGCAACGCTCTCGCGACGACGAAAGGTGGGGTCTTCCGCTCAAGCGGCGATCGTACTCGACGGCCGACATCAACGATGAGACGACCTGAGGACACGTTCGCCTGCGGATTCATCCCTACTGTAGCAACAGAACGGCCTGAGAGCCGAATCGCGAGGCTCTCAGAAAGCACTCGGCCGGCTCTCATCGGGCTATGTCGCTGACGTTCGGGATGCGCGAGCGGGACACGACGAGCACGTCGATCACGAGCGACCCGAGGACGGCGACGATGATCGTGACGAACATCGCCGTGCTGTTCAGCCAGGGCTGATCGCGCAGCACCAGGGCGGCGATGATGAAGAGCACGAACTTCGCCAGCCAGGTGCCGAGGACGACGGCGAAGAAGCCGCCGATGTCGAGACGGTTCGCGACGAGGATGCTCGCGGCGGTGAGGGCGACCATCACACCGCCGACGATCGCGCCGAGCAGGGCTCCGAGCGCCCCCTCCGCCCCTGCTGCGACCGCACCGATCGCGGCGCCGACCACCGCCAGGACGAGGACGAACACGCCTCCGATGACGAGGGTCCTGCGCAGGACGGGCACTGAGGCGGGCTGCTGGCGGACGACGGCCGGGTTCTCTCCGGTCATGATGCTTCTTTCCGCGCCACGGGTGACGCTGTCGTGTCACGACCGAGCGGACGCTCGTCGGACGGACGACCGGGCTCCGGTGCGGAGGCGCGGTCGAGCGGGTCGAGGACGGGGGACGCCTCCGCGAGCTGGGCCGCGGCCTCGAGGCGCTTGCGGCGGCTGAGCGGAGCGAGCGTGACGACCGTGCAGACGAGGAGGCCTACGGCGAGGAAGACCAGCGGGACCCAGAGCACGTCGACGACGAACATCAGCAGGCAGCTGAACGCGATGACCGCGGTCCACGCGTAGAAGATGAGCACCGCGTGCAGATGCGAGTGGCCCATGTCGAGCAGGCGGTGGTGGAGGTGCTTGCGGTCGGCGCTGAACGGCGACTTGCCGGCGCGCAGCCTCCGGACCACCGCGAGGCCGAAGTCCATCAGCGGCACGACCAGGATCGCGAACGGCAGGATGATCGGGATGAACGCGGGCAGCAGCTCCTTCGCGGCCAGCTGCGCCGGATCGATCTGCCCCGTGACCGCGATGGCCGACGTCGCCATCAGCATCCCGACGAGCAGCGCTCCCCCATCGCCCATGAACATCTTCGCCGGCCGCCAGTTGATCGGCAGGAATCCCGCGCACGCGCCGACCAGAACGACGGCGATCAGGGAGGCGAGGTTGAAGTAGTCGGTCGGCGACGTCTGCTGCACCAGCAGGTAGCTGTAGAGGAAGAAGACGCCGTTCGCGATGAGCGCGACGCCGGCGACCAGCCCGTCGAGTCCGTCGATGAAGTTGAGCGCGTTCGTCACGAGCACGATCGCCAGAACGGTGATGATCAGCGACATCCACGGCGATCCGACCGTCAGGCCGCCGATCGGCAGCGAGACGATCTGGACGCCTTTCCAGGCGATCAGCCCGGCAGCGATGAGCTGGCCCGCCAGCTTCGTGGTCCAGTCGAGGTCCCAGATGTCGTCGGCGACTCCGATCAGAACGATCAGGAGGCTCGCACCGAGGATCGCGAGGATCGGCTCCGGATTCGAGAAGACGAGCCGGAAGTAGGGCAGCTGCGAGGCGATCGCGAAGCCGACCACGATCCCCAGGAACATCGCGATGCCACCGAGCCGCGGAGTCGGGCGGGTGTGCATGTCACGGACGCGGATCTTCGGGTAGAGCCGGTACTTCAGGCTCAGCTTGAGGATCACGAACGACAGGACACCGGTCACGATCGCGACGGCGAGCGAGACGAGGGCGAAGGTGATCATCCGTCACTCACTCGGAGCGGCATCGGCACGTGCGGTGCCGCTCGCCGACGGCTCGTCGAGCAGGCGCGCACCGGATGCCCAGTCGGGGCGGGCACTCGGTGCGGGCGCCTCCGCAGGCCGGGCCGACTGCTCAGGCTGCTCGGACCCCTCCGGCTCCTCGGACCCGAGCGACGTGTCGGTCGACGCGTCGTAGGAGGCGACCTCGGTCGCCGGGGCGTCGGGGTCCGGCAGCAGGTCGCCGATGACCTCGCGAATCTGCTCGACGGAGACGACCCCCTGACGCAGGACCCTCAACGTCCCGCCGTCGAAGCTGAGCGCCGTCGCATCGACGATGGTGGACGACTCGCTGGCCCCGGCCGGACGGTCGCTGTAGCGCGCGCCAGCCGCTCCGGCGTCGAGATAGACGTCGACGGCGTCGCCGAGCTGGTCGAACGCCTCCTGCGCGGTCGTGGCGGAGGGCTGCCCCGTCTTGTTCGCCGACGAGACGGCGAGGGGCCCCGTCTCGGCGAGGAGCTCGATCGTGACGGGGTTGTCGGGCATGCGCAGGGCGACGGTGCCCTTGGTCTCCCCGAGATCCCAGACCAGCGACGGCTGTGCATGCAGCACGATCGTGAGGCCGCCCGGCCAGAAGGCCTTGGCGAGCTCGCGGACAGCGTCGGGGACGTTCTCGGCGAGGGCGTCGAGGGCTGCGATGTCCCCGATGAGAACGGGGGGCGGCGACTGCCTGGTGCGCCCCTTCGCGTCGAGCAGCCGCTGCACGGCGGCCGCGTCGAAGGCGTTCGCGGCGACGCCGTACACCGTGTCGGTCGGGATCACGACGAGCTCACCGCGCCCGATCGCCGTCCGCGCGAGACGGGTGCCGGTGAGGAGGTCGGTGTCGACGGAGCAGTCGTAGATGCGAGCCATAACAAGCCGATGATACCGGGCTCGCTCCTCTTTACTCGGTCCGCCTCCGCTCGCACGCTTTGAGGAGCTTGGAGCGACAGGGGATAGATCATTTCGTGCCCCTGCCGAGGTCCAACGACGGGCCGATGCTTGAGTCGTTCTCCGTGACCTTTCCTCACCTGCTGATCCGATATGGAGAGCTCGACCGGGCCCGCTGCGGCACCTGCTCGGCGAACCAGGTCCTCATCGTGTCCGCCGATCCAGGCAGCTCCGATCCAGGCAGCTCCGTGATCGAAGGGGCCCGGGGTCCTCACGTCGTCGGAGGATCGCGCGATCCCGCCGCGGGAGAGCTGCGGGCGTCACGTCGGACCCACTCGTCGATGGAGCGACGCCCGGAGCAGGTGATCCGTTGATCCTGAGAGGCCGAGCCTGGATGAAGCTGGACTCCACCGCCGTGATCGAGGGAGCGGACCGGGCGCTGGTCCTGGAGATGAACCACGCCGACTCGAGGCCGATGATCCTGGAAGCGACCGCCTTCACGATCTGGCAGGAGATCGACGGGGAGTCGGACACCGACGCGATCGTTCAACGCCTTTCACAGCGGCAGGGCCTGAATGCCGATCTCATCCGGCCGGACGTCGAGGCCTTCCTCCTCCGTCTGGCTCGGGACCATGTCATCGCGAGCCTGATTCCCCCTTCTTCCGTCTCCGAACGGCCGAGGGAGTGACGCCGTTCGCGACGCTCGACATGCTGAGCGCCACGCAACTGGCCCACGCACTCACCGCTCATCTCGCCTCCGAGATCGGCATCCGTGCGATCTGCGTGAAAGGCCCTGTGCTGGCTGATCAGGGGCTCCGGTCACCACGCGTGTCGAGCGACGCCGACGTCCTCGTCGAGCCGGGTGCGATCGACGGTCTCGTCGCGGCGCTCCGGTCCCGAGGCTGGAGCGAGCGCTTCGTTGCCGACGTCCCCAGAATCCTTCGCAACCATGCCCGGACGCTCACCCATCCCGAATGGCCGTGCGACATCGATCTGCACCACGGCTTCCTCGGCTTCCTCGCCTCCGATGAGGAGGTGTTCGAGGCTCTCTGGGAACGTCGGTCCACCACTCGCATCGCGGATGTCGACGTCATCTGCACCGATCCTGTCGCGAACTCCGCGATGCTCGCTCTGCACTGCCTTCGCGAGATGCATGTGCTTCGCAACCGCGATGAGCTCGATCAGCTGACGGCGGCATGGTCGACTCCGCGGCCGGATCTCGACTCCGCAGAGCTGATCTCGCTCGCGACGCGCACGGGAGCCGTCGAGACGCTGCGCCCGTTCTTCGAGCGGATCGGTCTCCGGGCGGCCATTCGCCCGCACGACGCCGATGCCCTCGCCGCGTGGACACTCCACACCGCCTCCGTGGGAAGCGGACGTGCAGCGGCATGGCTGGCCGCGATCACCGCGGCCGGCTGGCGTCAGCGCCCGCAGCTCCTGGTCCACGCGATCTTCCCGCCCGAGGAGGAGTACCGACTCGAGCACCCCGAGATCGAGCGCGGCCGCGTGGCCTTCGCCCGGGCCATCGCTCGCCGCGGCATGAAGGGGTTCCGGGACCTCCCGACCGCCTTGAAGCAGCTCGAGCAGGCACGCCGGATCAGTCGCGAACTCCACTCCGGCGAGGTCGTCATGTCAAGCAGGGCGAGGCGATCGGGGTCGACTCGAGGGTCGGTCGCGCGGCCCCAGGAGGAGGAGGAGCAGAGGCGCAGGTCCGTCGCCATCATCGGGACCCGGGGGTATCCGAGTTACTACGGAGGCTTCGAGACCGCGGTCCGCAGGATCGCACCGTACCTCGTCGACCGAGGATGGGACGTCACGGTATACGGCAGGGACGGCTCGACGAAGTCCGACGACCGCGACCGGGACCCTCGGGTGATCACGAGGGTCACCGCGGGCCTGGAGACCCGATCGTTGAGCACACTGACCTACGGCCTCACCGCATGTCTCGACGCGCTCCGGCGCGAACCCGACGTTGCGCTGGTCATGAACGTGGCGAACGGCTTCTGGCTGCCTCTGCTCAGCGCTCGAGGAATCCCCAGCGCTGTCAACGTCGACGGCGTCGAGTGGGACCGGGCGAAGTGGGGGCCCATCGCGAAGAACGTGTTCCGCAGCGGCGCACGCGCCACGGCGCTCTTCGGTGACGAGCTCATCTTCGACGCCGAGGCGATCGCCACACGGTGGCAGCGCGAGTTCCGACGGACGGGGACGTTCATCCCGTACGGCGGCGACGACCCCGGTGAGCTACCCGTCGTCAGCGGGTTCCCCCACCGCGGCTACATTCTCGTCGTCGCCCGCTTCGTCCCCGAGAACACCGTCGCGGAATTCCTCGACGCAGCGGAAGTCCTCGCCGCGCGATGGCCCGTCGTCATCGTCGGATCCTCGGGCTACGGCGGCGAGCTGGACGCACGAGCCGAGCGCCTGGCCGTCGAGCACCGCTCCGTCACCTGGCTGGGTCACGTCAGCGACGACCAGATGCTGTTCGCCCTCTGGCAGCACGCAGGCGCCTATTTCCACGGGCACAGCGTGGGCGGAACGAACCCGGCGCTCGTACAGGCGATGTCCTGCGGCGCTCCGACCGTCGCACGCGACACTGTCTACAACAGAGAGGTCCTCGGAGTGACCGCGGAGTACGCGCAACCCGCCGCCACAGCGATCATCGAGGCTGTCAGCCGGCTCATGGAGGACCCCGGCAGGCAGGAGCGACTCAGCGCGGCGACATACGCACGCGGACGAGAGCACTACTCGTGGGAGGCGGTCTGCGAGGGATACGAGGCCACGCTCAGGAGCCTCGTGACGTCGAGACGACGTCGTCGATGATCAGCCGGACTCGTATCGGAGACGACTCCGCTTCCCTTCCCATCCGGATCCTCCCGGAGCTCCGATCGACTCAGATCGACGACTACCGCGGTGGACCGCGAGCCCTCGTCGTGTATCTGGGCACGAAGTACGACCTCGACGCGACGGACGTGCCGACCGAGTTCGTGCACGCGAGACTGGCTGGAGCGGCGACCCTCCTCTTCCACTCCTCTGCCAGCGTCCTCGAACTTCCCGAACCGCTCTGGATGCGCTTCCTCCCCACAGAGATCGTGCTTCTCGGGGCTTGGCATGCGGGCCGTCTCGTCCACCGCGGCCGACGGACCGTCGTGACCTACGCGATGGAGAACAACGATCTGGGCAGCCTCCTCACAGGAGACAGGACGGCACCCGCGTGGTTGGTCCGAGGCGCGGGCTTCTGCCTCGGCGCACTGATCGCGGTCGGATTCGATCGGATCGCCTTCGGCAGCGAAGGCGCCCGCGCACTGTACACGGGACTGCCCTTCGTGGGCCGGATGCCGTCCCGTCTTTTTCCCCATCTGCCTCAGCCAGCACTGGACACCCCTCGATCAGCAGTACCGGACTCGGTCGTGTTCCTCGGGCGACTCGAGGAGCGCAAGGGACTCCGTGCCTTGATCCGCGCCTGGGACGACGTGGAGAAGGCCTCGCCGACGGCTCGACTTCGGATCATCGGTTCAGGACCACTCGACGGGCTCGCCCGTGCCTGGGCGGCCGAGAGACCGAACCGCCGCGAGGCACTCGGACCGGTGCCCCACAAGGAGGTCCGCGCCCTCGTCGGCGATCGCGCAGTCGCCGTCGCTCCGTCCCAGCGCGACGGCCGCTGGCGCGAGCAGATCGGCCTGCCGATCCTGGAGAGCCTCGCACTGGGTCTGACCGTGGTCACGACGGATGAGACCGGAATCGCCCGATGGCTGCGCGAGCACGGCCACTCCGTCGTCGCCGCCGGGGCTCCGCAGGCCCTGTCAGCCGCGATCCTCGCCGCCCTGGCCCGTCCTCTGGACCGGGTGCAGGTCCTCCGATCACTTCCCAGATCTCGCGGACGCATCGACGCAGCCTGGTGGCTGTACGAGGGCTCGTCGGCCACGACGCTCCACCCCATGACAGCGGAGGACGGGAAGTGACGGACCAGGGCAGGATCGTCGGAGTCGTTGTGCACTTCCGGAGCTACGAGACGGTCGGAGGGTCGGTCCAGGCTCTCCTCGACGAGGGGGTAGCGCCCGGCGATCTCGTCGTCGTGGACACCAGTGAGGAGCCGCACCGTCGCGTTGAGCTGCGCGGATTGCTGCCGGCGGAGGTCACTATCGTGTTCGAGCGCAACCGGGGCTACGGCGCGGCCGTCAACTTCGCTGTCGATCACCACGCCGCCCGCTCGGGTACTCCAGCCGAGTACTTCGTCGTCGCGACCCACGAGACCCGGATCGAGCCCGGTACCGTCGCCGCACTCGAGCGAGCCCTCGACCTCGATGCTGCAGCTGCGGTCGCGGGCCCGACGCTCATCTCCGGCATCGAAGGCCACGCGCCCTACGTCTGGTCCACCGGGGGCAGACTGACGAGGCTGCTGCACCTGCCCGCGCACCACGACCATCGCGCGCCGCTGACATCCCTGGCCACCCGCTCGATCATCGAGGAGCGCGACTGGTTGGACGGGGCGTTCCTCCTCTACCGTCGCGACGACTTGGACCGGAACCGCATCTGCGAGGACTTCTTCGTCTACATGGAAGAAACGGATCTCCACCTCCGTCTGCGCGCGCAGGGCAGGAAGGTCCTCTGGGTACCGGAGGGTCGGGTCTGGCAATCCTCGAACGGGGTGCCCCCCTACTACCTGGCCCGCAATCTCCGGCTCCTGGCGGCCCGCCAGGACGGACCCTTGCGCGGATCAGCCGCGACCTCGGTCGCCGCCGCGCGGAGGATCCTCTCCGACCTCCGGAACGGTTTCGGGACCGCGAGCCTCGCCCCACTGGTTCGAGGACTCTTCGAGCGCCTGCCCGCGACAGGTCGGGACCGTCCTGGCAGCACAGTGCTGCTGGTGAATCCCCTTTCCGGGGCGCTCGAGCACTACGAGCAGGAACTCGCCGACGTGCTGGTCGCCGCGGGTGAGCACGTGATCAGGCGAGCGGTGCCGGAGCCCTCGATCAGCGGACACAATCGACCGGCCTGGCTCCGCGCCTACATCCGTGTTCTCCTCGCCGCCGCCGGCGAGGCTCGGCGGATCCCGGGCTCCCGCGTCGTCGTCGTCTGGCCGGTTCTCGGCTACCTCGACCTCCTGCTCCTGCGCACCTCAGGCCGAGTCCGCTCCAGCCTCGTCCTCCACGATCCGCTGCCTCTTGTCCGAGCGGTCGGCTACTCGCGCCGATCGCGCTGGTTGGCAGCTCGATTCGGGAAGCGGACGGAGCTGATCACCCACAGCGAACGAGCGGCTGCTGCAGTGCGAGCAGACATGGAGGGCCACCCGACCGTGCTGCTGCCGCATCCCATCCTCGAGCCGGACGCCGCGACCCGCTCGCAGCACACGGGACGTCCCGTCGTGCGGGTTCTCGGGCAGTACAAGCGTGACCGCGATCTCCTCGCGCTCGAGCAGATAGCGCTGGACCTCGCCGGCTCGGCAGACCTCCAGATACGCGGTCGTCGGTGGCCTGCTGTCGCGGGCTGGAGCGTCGATGCGCGATTCGTCCCGGAAGCGGAGCTCGAAGACCTCCTCCGCACGAGCTCGGCCATCGTGATCCCGTACCGGAATTTCTTCCAGAGCGGCATCGCGGTTCGCGCTCTGGAGGCGGGGACACCGGTCGTCGGTCCGCGGGACAGCTCTCTCGTCGAGATGCTCGGGAGGACCTCGCCCTTCCTCGTGGACCCCGGCGAGCGATGGAGCCCGGCGGTGCGGGCGGCGGTGGGTGCCGAACGGGCGAGTGTCCTCTCACTCGCGCGCACATGGCGGCTGACTGCTGTCGAGGCCTGGAGAGGATGGGCTCATCGATGACGAAGAGATACACCATGGTCGCGCTCGGTCGCCCGGTTCCCGGGTATGCCGAGCTCTGGGAGTCGCAGCCGGAGATCGCCGGGATCGTGCGATTCGAGCATGCGCAGCCGCAGGGGATCCGCTGGGGCAGAAGAGCACTCGGACTCGGCGTCGATGCGGCGGTCGTCGCCGTGAAAGCCGTACTGACTGGTCCTCGCCGGTCGTTCCTCGCGCTCAATCCGTGGACAGGTGCCGCCCTGCGCCTCCTCGGTCGCCGCGACCTCGCCGTCACCGGCCTGTACGCCCGGGAGGGGTCGCGCAGCTGGAGGATCCTCAGGCGGTTACTCGGGTCCGCGCCCGTCATCGCCACGGTGGAGGTCGAGGCGGCCGCATGGACGGCCGACGGCGGGCGTGCGGCACACGTGCTCTACGGCACCGAGTTCCCCTATCCCTCGAAGAGAGAGCACGATGCAGGGCAGCCCCCGAGCCTCTTCGTCGGGGGTTCCTCCGACCGCGATCGAACCGTCGTCGACGCGCTGATCGCACAGGTCCTCGACTCGCCCGACCCGATCCACCTCACGCTGGCCATCGGACGGGAGTCCTCACCGCTGTCGAACGGAGCAGGGTCCCGAGTCGTCTCGGTCGGCCCGGTGACACAGGCGGAGTTCGGGCGGCTGATGTCGGAGGCGGATCTGGTGTTCCTCCCCCTGAAAATCGGCGAGCGCGCAGCCGGGCACATGGTCACTGTCGGCGCACTGCAGATCGGAGTCCCCGTCGCGACGACGCCCTCCATCGGGATGAAGGGCTACATCGACGGTGTCTTCGTCCGGGTCGTGCGTGGCGGCGACACCCTCCTCGCCGACCTCCTGGTCATCGCGAGGGAGATGCGCACCCGCACGAGCGAGATCAGGGCGCACTGGGCGGCCACTCACAGTCGCACAGTGAACGCCCGAGCCGTTCTGGACGCGCTCGCGGCTCTCGAGCAGGCCTCGAGCACAGGTACAGGACGACGGTGACGATCGCCGTCAGCGCCGGACGTGCACCGGCGGAACAGGACGATCGATCGCCGCGGTCAGAGCCTGAAGGTCCTCAGCGGAGTAGGTCGCCGCGATCTGCCTGTCGTTGCCTCCTGAATCGACGTTCGCCGAGAACAGGCCCTTCGTACGCGATCCTCTGACGGGCAGGAACTCGGACTCGGCAAGGGCATCGATGCGCAGCACAGGTCGTCGATCCCGAACCGCGGTCGAATGGAGCCAGACGTCGTCGGCGAACGGCGCGACAGCCGTGAAGGCATCCCCACGGGCACGGAGGACGGAGAGGAACGCCGGCGGGTAGAGCACGCCGCCGACACCGACGGCGAAGTTCCGGAGGGAGAGGGTGCCCGGATCCGCGCTCCTCCACTCCCGGTAGGGGGCGAGCGTTCCCTCTCCGACGACGACCCGATGAGCTCGATGAGCGATCACGGCGTCGGGATGCTCCTCGTGCGCCGCGGTGAGCTCCAGGAGCCAACGCGTCGGGTAGAGGGTGTCATCGTCCGCTGTCACCAGCGGTAGACGGTGATCCTCGATGCTCATGGCGTAGGGGAAGTACTTCTTGTGCGGTCCGAGGTCGGGTGTTCGCTCGATCTCGAGACCACGGGCGCGCAAGCGTCGGAGCCCAGGAGTCGGCCGCGCGAGAGAGTTGTCCTCATCGAGCCAGAGGATCAGTCGGCCAGGCCGCTGAGTGCCTCGCGCAATACTCTCGATCGCGAGATGCACCAGGATCGTGCGCCTGCCATAGGTCGTGAGGGAGACCACCGGCCCGCCCGGAGCGGTCACTCGTCGTCGTCCGAGCATGTTGCGTGCCTGCGCCGCGATCATCGCTGTGACGATCCGGATGTTCCGCCCGAGTGGACTCCAGCGGTTCATGGTCCTCGCGATCGATCTAGGGGGCCGACGAAGAGTGGTCCCGCGCGAGACTCCCGACCGGGCGATCGACCGAGCCGAATCTAAGGCATTCCTCGGGCGCACTCCGCGAGTGGCGCGAGACGACGCCTCCGGCAGGTGCTCTCGCGACAATGGTCGCGGCACGGCGGCCGGCGCATCGGTCGCACGCCTCGATGCACGAGAGAGGACCTGCTCATGCAGCTCGCCCTGTGGGTCGCCCTGGCGCTCCTGCTCTCCTTGATCTGCTCTCGGCGACTCCTCCTCCCCGTCTCCGTCGTGCTGCTCACCACCCTCCTCGTACCGGTGGTTGCGAGCGGTGTGATCGTCGGTGGCGGGCTTCCCGGCCTGGCGGGCATGTACCCCTCGACCTACTTCATCATGGTGCTCGCCGGGTCGCAGGTGCTCCTGCGACTCCGGGAGTACGTTGCAGATCTCGCTCAGTCGGTCCCTCTGGTCCTCGCACTCGTGCTCTTCATCGGGGCAGCGCTCGTCTTCACCTACTTCACCACCCGGATCGCGGGACTCTCCTTCGTCTTGAACCAGATCGTGGCTCCGGTTCTGCTGTTCGCGGTGATCCGGCGCGCGCTCGCCGACGATCCCCGCGCAGGCCGCTCCCTCGCGCTCGTCGTCGTCGCCGGCGGGGCCTACGAGAGCGTCGTCTCGATCCTCGTCTGGTCGGGAACGATCCCCCAGCCTTTCGCGGCCTCCTACGAGAACTACTACTGGTTCACCGAGGAGTTCACACGAGCGCTCGGAACGACTGACCACCCGCTCGTCCTCAGTGTCCTGCTCGTCGCAGCCGTCGCGCTCCTGATCACAGTGAAGAACTCGGCGCTGCGGACCGGCCTCGCCGTCCTCTTCCTCGTCGCGATCGTCCTGACGCAGTCGCGGACGGGTCTGCTGCTCTCCCTGGTAGCACTCGGCTTCCTCCTGCTCAGGAGCCGCTCCTCGTTGCAGGCCAGGCTGGTCCTGCTCCTGGGACTCCTCGTAGCGGGGGGCATCTACACGAACAGCGCGCTCACCGAAGGCATCTCGGAGAAGTTCGTCGACGACGGAGGTTCCGGTGCTGTGCGCGGCATCGCGATCGAGTACGTGTTCAGCCGCTTCCAGGACTACGCAGTGCTGGGGCTCGGCCCGGGGTCCGCCTCGCGCTTCGCCACGGAGGCCGGTCTCGGGACGAGCCTCGAGAATCCGCTCCTCATCTACTCGATCGAGTACGGCGCAGCCTTCGCTCTGATCTACTTCGGAGCGCAGTTCCTCCTGCCGCTGATGGCTCGTCGGTCCGCCAGGTCGGTCCCCGGGGCGCGGCTGTGCGCCCTCCTGGTCCTGATCGCCGTTCAGACGTTCAGCTCCGTCTCCACGTCCAACTCCCTGGGAGTGGTCGTCTGGGCGCTTCTCGCGATCGCCTCGCCGCCGCTCACCACCGTCGAGCCGGCACCGAGAACGGCCGAGCGTCGCGTGGCGCGGACTCACAGGCCGCCCGGCTCCGTGTGGAGCCCCCCGGCTGCAGTCCGGATCCGCCCGAGTCCCTCGCACTCGGCCGGCCGCCGATCAGCGCTGCCGGCGAAGACGCCCCTGGAACCGAGACAGGGCGCGCCTGATCTCCACGAGATCGCTCCGACGGAGCCCGACGAACGCTGATGCCCTCACACCCAGCAGGCGTTGCAACCAGATCAGATTGGCACCTCCGGCGATCGCGTTGCCCAGGAGGGTCGCCGATGCCGCACCGAGAGCGCCGTGAGTCGGAACGAGCACGACAACGCCGACGATGTTCGCGATGAGACCGAGGATGATCGAGTACGAACGCAGTTCGGGCCTTCCTCGTGCCGAGAGGGCCACTCCCGCCATCGAACCAGGGGTACCGATCACAACGGCTCCGAGAAGAACGAGAGCTGCGGGGATCGACTGCTCGAAGCCGGCTCCGAACAACGGCCCGACCCACAGGGGCGCGCTGCCTCCTATGACTACGGCCAGCCCCGCCGCCAGCGCTGTCGCCAAGCGTGACCCGCGCGTGATCATCGCATCGTCGCGATTCTGCGCATCGGCGGTGAGCATCACGGCAGCGATCGCCGTATTGAGCACGAAGGTGACCTCGCTGATGTTCACCGCCGTCGAATAGAGCCCGAGCTGGTAGGTGCTGGAGAGCGATGTCATGAGGACCTGGTCGAGACGGGACAGGAGGATGCCGGAGAGGGACCCCATCCAGACTCGCGAGCCGTAGGAGACCATCGCGGACCAGGGTGCAGGCTCGCGTTCCGCGGCATCCCCCGCTCGCATCACCGCGAGGACCCTGATGTATGCAACCGCACCGACGAGGGGCGACAGAACCAGCACCAGGAACGCCGAGAACGGAGTGAGGAGTCCGAGTACCGCCAGAAGGGCGATCGGGACGAATCGGAAGAGGGCTGCGATCAGCCTCTCGTTCGTGATCGCGTGCCAGCGGTTCACTCCAGCAGCCACGCCCCGGAGTCCCGCGACCAGGATCGCGGGAACGACGGCGGCGGCGGACAACACCATCAGGTGCTCCACGGTCTGATCTCCCCCCGAGAGGACGGGAGCTCCGAAGCAGATCACGAGCGCCGCGATCCCACCGGCCGCGGCGAGGAGGACGACGGCGCGGAGGAAGGTCGCGCGTGCAGCCGCGGGGCGCCGCGCGAGAAGGAAGGTCAGGGCTTCCGGGATCCCGACCGTTCCGGCGACGACTGCGAGCAGGTAGGGCGCGGTGACAGCGGCGACCTCTCCGCGGCCCTCCACTCCGAGGGCATGTCCGAGGATCGGAGCGGTCGCGAACGCGGCGAGCGGTGCCATGAGGTTGCCGATCGAAGCGACTGCGATGTCCCGCGCCATTCTGGGCGCAGGCGCGGGATGGCCGCTCCTGCTGGTCTCGTCAGAAGCGGGTGCCGGATCGTCCTGTGTCACGGTGGCTGGTGGTCCCTCCTGGTGCTCCTCCGCCGACCGGAGAGCCGACGGACGCCGGCGAAACGCCGGCAGGACGTGGACCCGCGGGGAGTCTGAACGGCGACGCGGAACGGGTCGGACGACCGACGCCGCGCGGGATCCGGAAGAAGACTCGAACGCGCTCCGCTACCGTGTCCATATAACGAGACTATCTCGGGTTCTCCGTTCGATCGGCCGTGAAACGAGCCGCGCGTCCACGAACGGTCCAGCCGGCACTCCCCGTTCTCCGTTCAGGAGGGTCGGGAGGCGCGCTCGCCACCGACGGCCTCGGGTTCCGACTCAGTACTGGGGGCAGACGATGCGCGCATTTCTCCTTCGACGGGTGCCGACGTCCGCCGCGATGCGCGGCAGACGACTGAGGCGCGGACCTGGTCGCGCAGTGTCGTCCCTGCTCGCAGCAGTTCTCGCAGCGACGATCCTGGTCGCACCGCCTGCACCCGCCTCGGCCGTCACCGGTGCGCCCCTCGACGGCCTCACGGCCGGAGCAGTGTCGACCAGCCACCCCCGACTGATCCTCACGGACGCGAAGCTCGCCGAGCTCAAGGCCCGGGTCGTCACGGACCCCACCTCGATGACCTGGTACTCGCGGATCACCACGAACGCGCAGAGCGACCTCACCGCGGCAGTCGTGGGCTACGACAAGTCGAGCGGTGACCTTCTGCCCGTCGCGAGGAGTCTCATCTCCCGCACCTACGACCTCGCGCTGATGTACCGCATGACGGGCGAAGCCCGTTACGCGGAGTCACTGTGGTCGAATCTCGCCGCCGCTGCCGCTTTTCCGGACTGGAACCCGGGCCACTTCATCGACACCGCCGAGATCGCCCACGCCGTCGCGATCGGCTACGACTGGCTCTACCCGTACTGGTCCTCGAGCCGGCGAGCGACTCTGCAGAACGCGATCGCGCAGAAGGGCCTCGCGGCCGCAGTCGCTTCGTCCCGATCGACATCGAACGGCTGGACCGCTGTCGGCAGCAATTGGAACCTCGTCGGCAACGGCGGTATCGGAACAGCCGCACTCGCGATCGCCCGAGAGGATCCGACGCTGGCTGATCAGGTCTTCACCGTGATGAGGGGCAGCATCTCCTACGGGCTCGCCTCCTACGGGCCCGACGGCGGTTACTCCGAAGGGGTCACGTACTGGGCGTACGGCACGAGCTACCTCACGACCCTGATAGCAGGGCTCAGGAGCAGCACGGGATCGGACAGGAATCTCCTGACCACGCCCGGGCTGGCCTCGACCGCGCAGTTCGCCCTCGCGATGGCCGGGCCGTCAGGCCTCTCCTTCAACGTCGGCGACAGCTTCGCCAACGAGTCGCTGACGACCGCGCTGCTCGGTCTCGAGAGCGCCTTCGGCGACTACGGGTCCCGCTCACTCTCGGTCACCGGGTCGATGGGTCGCATCACCGACGACGCCAACGTCCGCTCGCTGATCTGGCTCACTCCGCGATCGACCGAGGATGTCCTCGAGGACACCGCAGCGCAGCCTCTCGATCGCACCTACTCCGCGGCCGGCCTGACCGCTCTCCGGGGTGCATGGAACGAGGACCAGACGAACTGGGTCGCTCTCCGGGCGGGCAATGCGAGCGTGTCGAACGGCCACGACGATCTCGACGCAGGCTCGTTCGTCCTCGATGCCCTGGGCGAGAACTGGGCCGTGGAACTGGGGCCCGACGATTACAGGCTCCCCGGATACTTCACCGACTCCGACGCGGGCAGATGGTCCTATTACAGGAAGCGCGCGGAGGGTCAGAACACGCTGGTGATGGATCCCACCGTCAAGGGAGGCGCCTCGAAGCCGAGCTCCGCGACGACCGCGATCGTGCGGTCGGACCCGATGGGGTCGGCGGCCGTCTCGACCCTGACCTCGGCGTATCCGGGCCTGGCGACCTCGTGGCGGCGCGGCATTCAGCTTGCGGACAGCCGCAACCGGATCATCGTGCAGGACGAGGTGACGGCGTCCAGGACGGTCCCCTCCTGGTGGTTCATGCACACGAAGGCCGATGTCGCGATCTCAGCCGATGGTCGAAGCGCCACCCTCAGTCAGAACGGCAAGCAGCTCGTCGCTCGGATCGCTGCTCCTTCGGCGGCTCTCTTCACCCTCATGGACGCCGTCCCGCTCGGCGGAAGTCCCGGACCTGTCGGCCAGGCCGCGAACAACGGCACGAAGAAGCTGGCGATCCAGCTCCCCGCAGCGACGTCCTACACGGTCTCAGTGGAGTTCACCCCGCTCAGAGAGGGCGCCACGCTCCCGGCGCTCATGCCGGTGCGGGCTCTGTCGGCATGGTCTCCTTCGGGGCCGGAGCCCGCCCGTCTCACCTCCCTCCGCGTCGACGGGCGACCGCTGGCGTCCTTCGACCCCGTCACGCAGGCGTACGACTATCCGACGCCCGCGACCGGCACTGTGCCTGTGGTGACCGCCACAGGAGCGAGCGGCACCGCCGTCTCCGTGACACAGGCGACCTCGCTCCCGGGAGTCGCGAAGGTCCGCGTCTCCCTGGCCGGGCGGACGAACGCTGTCATCCTGGTCCACTTCATCCGAGGGCCGGTGCCGGTCGCCTCCGTGACCGCCTCGACGGATGCCATCGGGGCCAGGGCGACGCTCGACGGGAGCATCGCCACCGGGTGGCGGGCGACAGGAGACCACTTCCTCCAGTACGACTTCGGCAAGGCCCAGCCCGTGTCCCACGCCCGGATCTTCTGGCCGAGTCGGCCCTCTCCGGACGCTGCCTTCGAAGTCCTCGAATCGCCGGACGGAGTGACGTGGTGGACGATGTACACCGGCAAAGTCGCCTTCCTCGAATCGATGGCCTGGGCCTCGAGCCAGATCGGCATCAAGTCGGTGAGGTACGTGAAGGTCGTGACCCACGGTGTCCCGGCGGACAGGAGTGCCGCGATCAACGAGGTCCGGTTCTACAGTGACCAGTCAGGGGGGCGGGTCATCGCACCCACGCCGCACTACTCGGCGACTGCGACGGGGCTGGACGCACCGCTGGAGCTCGGAGCGAGCAGCCGTCTCGGATACTCGCTGACCGCCCCCTCGGGGGCGGCCGCCGCTGCGAGCAGCGTCAGCTATGCCTCCTCCGACGCGAGTGTCGCGGCCATCGACTCCGCTGGACTCGTAACAGGACGCAAGGGCGGAAGCGCGCGGGTGACCGCGACGGTCATTGTGGGTCGGGAGACTCTGATCGTCTCGCGGACCGTCACCGTCGTCGACTCGAGCCTCGTCCGCCTCGTCGCCACAGATGACGGCTACGTCCAGGGAGGCACGCCGGCGAACACGAACTTCAAGACGGCGTGGAAGATGTACGTGCAGCACTCGTCCCAGTACCCGCAGTTCGACCGGTACACCTACTTCGCCTTCGACGCGTCGTCATTGGCGGGCAAGGAGATCGAGTCGGCGCGCCTGGTCTTCACCGGCCAGACAGCGAGCACTCTGGAGGGGCCGGTGACGCTCTCCGCCCACGCCGTCACCACGCCCTGGACCTCCGCGACACTGACCTACAACAACCGACCTGCCATGAACGCCAGAGTCGGCTCCACGTCCGTCTCGGGAGGCACCGCTCAGCGGGTGATCGACGTCACCGACTACGTTCGCCTCCTCCGAGGCGGACCGCTGTCTCTGGGCATGACCGCCGAGGACACCGCCGACCTCAAGGGAAGGCTCTTCGAGATCGCGAGCGTCCGCTCCCCCGACAAGCCCTCTCTCGAGATCCGGCTGAAGCGGCCGTGACGCCGAGCTGACGCGGTCATCCTTCCCGAGCCCGCACCAGTCATCGCGACCAGCGGCCGAGAACCCGCTCAGCGGTCGCTCCTCGATCCTGCCCACGAGCCACCAGTGGATTCAGTTCCGGCGGACCGCAGACGCTTTGAGCTGCGCGCTAACCGGCAATAGGAGCCCCTCGATGGAGCCTCTGATCAGGGCGAGGATCTTCTTCGATCTGTCGTCTTCGTGCCGGGCGACGATCAGCGCCTTCCGCAGGAGCACCGCCAGGGTGAGCACGAGCCCTCGCCCGCCCACGCGGAGCTCCTTCGGGGAGCCCGAGTGCTTCCGCGCGTAGAAGACCATGTCGCGCGCCATGTGGCGGCTCCGGAAGGCGGAGTGGTGGTAAGCGACTGCAGAGCCGTGCCGCTGTCCGTGTCCGATCTCGTGAAGCAGGACGGCCGTCGGCACACGGCGGATCCGATAACCCGCGACTCTCAAGCGAAGGCAGTAGTCGAAGTCGACGAAGTCGATGAAGAACGACTCGTCGTAGCCCGCGACATCCCGCCACGCGGCGACAGTGTAGAGGCCGCCCGACGTGATGCAGTAGTCGACGTCCACCGCTTCGTCGGAGGTCGACTCCGCCGACCCGAGGTTGCGGTCATGGATCGCCGGCGCGACGATCGCGGTGGAACGCCCCGAGTGCGCGCGGAGCCTCGCCACCATTCCCGGAGCGCAGACGGAGTCCTGGTCGAGAACAACCACCTCGGCCGCCCCGCGCTCCTCCGCCCAGGCGAAGGCGCTGTTCAAGGCGCTCGCGATCCCGCCGTTCTCGAGCCTCACGATGAGGTGGACGTCGGGCCGGCTCTCCAGGAGTGTGCGCACGGCAGCCTGCCCGGCGGAGGCGTTGTCGACGACGACGATACCGTCGACCTGCGGAGCGACAGCCTCGAGGTTCGTTGTCAATCGCTCGAGATCGGGTTCGAAGGTGATGATCGCGGCGACGGTTGTCATGGGCTGCTCCTCTGCTGTGCTCGGCGCGGGACGAGTGGTGACGTCCCGAGGCGTCGTGCCGTCGGTCCAGCGGGGCCGATCCGGGCGTGAGCCTAGCTCCGGGCGCTTCGCCACTCAGACGCCTGTCGTCGGATATCCCGGCTCGGCGCGATGTCGGCGCTGCCGCGTCACTTCCCGCCGCCGACGCGCCACTGGACTCCCGCGGATCACGAGCTCCGTTAGCGTTCGCTGGTGATCGAACCGACTGGCCGCCTCGACGCCCGACCCGCGCCCGTGCTCTCCCCGCCGCCAGGACACGACTCGGATGCGCGAGGCCGCTCGTGAAGGGGATCATTCTGGCGGGTGGTTCGGGGTCGCGGTTGTGGCCGATCACGAAGGGCATCTCGAAGCAGTTGATGCCGATCTACGACAAGCCGATGATCTACTACCCGTTGTCGACGTTGATGATGGCGGGGATCGATGAGGTGTTGGTGATCACGACTCCGGAGTACAACGATCAGTTCCGGTCGCTGCTGGGTGATGGGTCGTCGTTGGGGATGT
>NZ_LMPP01000006.1 GCF_001423885.1 Rathayibacter sp. Leaf185
ATCCCACGATCACGACCGAGAGAACCGTCACCACCAAATCCACCGAACCGTCACCGATGTCCTGAGACAGAACTGTCACCGATGTCCCGAGACTTCACAGGCGGGACACCGCGCGCGCGGCGGTATCTCGATGAGAACTGGTTCCGTCGGTGGGGACCGGACCGCGACCTATCCTGGAAGCTCCCGATCCTGGAGGCGCCGTGAACGTCCGCGAGCTCCTCACGCACCCCGAGCTGCAGCTCACCCTCGTCAGCGGTGACGACGTGCAGCTCGCACGCGCGGTCTCGGGCACGTACACGATCGACCTGCCCGACCCCGGCCGCTTCCTCTCTCCCGGAGACGTCGTGCTGACCAGCGCGCTGTGGACCTCGGGCCGCGAGAGCGTCGAGCGCTTCGTCGGCGGGGTCGCCGACCGCGGAGTCGTCGCGATCGTCGTCGGGCTGATCGCGGTCGGCTCGCTGCCCGCCGGGATGATCGAGGTCTGCCGCCGGAACGGCGTCGCACTCCTGACCGTGGCGCCCGACGTGTCGTTCAAGGCCATCGCGCAGACCGTCGCCGGAGTCGTGGCGCAGGCCGACCTGCCGACGCTCGGACGCGAGGCCCGCTTCGCGCGGCGCCTGCTCGAGGATCTGGCGTCGGGCGAGGGCGTGCACGTCGCGCTCCGCGCCTTCTTCGAGGAGTTCGCCCACGGCAGCTGGGTCGTCGACCATGCGGCGACCCTGGTCGCCTCGGCCGGCGGGATGCCCGGCGCCGCCGACTACGGGGCCGCATGGGAGGCGTCGCTCGCCTCCGCCGACGACCGCTGGGAGGTCACGGAGCAGGGGCGCGCTCTCTCGCGCCGCGCGCTGTTCTCGCCCGGAGGCGAGCGGGTCGGCGTGCTCGTGGTCACCGGTGACCAGCGCGGCTGGTCGGACGAGACGGCCGACGCCGTCGAGCTGCTCGCGAGCGCGGTCGGCGGACGCCTCGATCTCGCGCGGCGGCAGGAGGCGGAGGGGGGCGGTCCGCTGCTCGAGCTGCTCCGCGCCGTGGAGCACGACGAGCTGCCCGACGCCGAGATCGCCGTGCGGCTCCGGCTGCTCGGCGCCCGTCTCGGCACGCCGCTGCGCGTGGTGACCGCGCGGTCCGACGACCCGGCACTGCCTCCGGAGGCGCTGGCGCGGCTGCTGCGCGACGCCGCCGAGCGGGAGCACGGGCTCGCCCTGAGCGCGGTGCTCGACGGAGGCGCTGTGCTCGTTCTCGGCGACGCTCAGGACGAGACGCGGTCGCCGGCTGCCGCTCTGCAGTCTGCCCTCGAGGCCGCGCCGTGGCTGCTCCGCGGGCGGCACGTGGCGATCGGAGTCGGGGACGCGTCCCGCAGCCCCGCGCAGCTCGGCCGGTCGCTGCTCGGCTCCCGGGCGCGGAGTGCGGCGGCGAGCGGCGGGATCGTCTCGGTGCTCGAGCACACGGTGGCGGTCTCGAGCGATGGGCTGCTCGAGTTCGTCGCCCCGCGCACCCGGGCGGCGTTCGCGCGCGAGGTCCTGGGCGAGCTGGTCCGCTACGACGACGAGCACCGCACCGACCTCGTCGAGACGCTGCGCGTGTTCCTCGAGGGCAACGGCTCCTGGCGCCAGTCCGCCGACCAGCTGCACCTTCACGCCAGCACGCTCCGCTACCGCGTGCAGCGGATCGAGGCGCTCACCGGGCGCGACCTCGCCTCGATGACGGATCGCGTCGACCTGCATCTGGCGCTGCGCTACCTCTGAGGCGCGCTGACGCCGAGCGAGGCCCGAGTCGGGGGGGGGCATCGGGCTGCCGCTGGGCGGCGCGCCACCTCCGCTGGCGCGGTCCGTCGACGAGGTGTCGCGAACGGGGCCTCGGGACGGTTCGATGTCGGACGTCGCTGATTCAGTGCAGGTATGGACGACAGAGGCGAGGCGGCAGCGGTGGTGACGCCTGACACGGTCAGGGCGCTCACCGACATCGCCGCGGGTGCGGGCGTCACCTCCTCGCTGGCGACGCTCGCCCGGGCCACCGCGCTGTACGCGGCGTACCGGGCGGCGCGGCTCGTCCCGGAGGCGTTCGCCCGGGGTGGCGACCTCACCCGCAGCGAGTCCCGCGATCTCTTCGAGCGGTCGATCCGGGCCGAGTTCGCGGTCGCGATGCGGACCTCGGAGCGGAGGATGACCCGCACCCTCGAGCATGCACGGCTGCTGATCGAGGAGCTGCCGCAGACTCGCGCGGCGCTCGCGGACGGCGCGATCCTCTGGGAGGCGAGCGAGGTGATCTGCGACGCCGCGGCCGTCCTTCCCGCCGCGTCACGGGCAGCGCTCGACGAGTGCGCGGCAGAGGTCGCGCTCACCGCGACTCCGACGCAGTTGCAGAGAGCTGTCGCACGGATGCGCGACGAGTTGCACGACGAGCCGCTCGCTCTGCGTCACGTGCGCGCCCGCGCCGACCGGACGGTGTGGATCAGTCCCGAGATCGACGGGATGGCGACACTCGGAGCGCTCCTTCCGGCGACGGTCGCGATGGGCGTGTACAACCGCATCGACCGCATCGCCAGGAGTCTCCGTGACGGTGCTCGCGGCGACTGTGACGATGCCGGCGGCAGCACCAGTGACGGCATCGGGGAGGAGCGCACGCTCGCGCAGCTGCGCGCCGACGCGTTCGGCGATCTCCTCACCGATGGCGACATCGCGGGGACCACACCCGTGAGCGATCCGGAGGCGACGGCGCCGACCTTCGTCCCCGGGGTGCGCGCCGAGGTCCGGCTGACACTCGCCGCGAGCACCGCCTCCGGAGCGGACGACGCTCCCGCCGACCTCGACGGCTACGGCCTGATCCCCGCTGACGTCGCGCGAGAGCTCGTCGGAGTCGGCGCGTCGTTCACCCGGATCCTCACCGACCCGGACACCGGAGCGGTCACGTCCGTCGGCCGCACCCACCGGGTCCCGCAGGCGCAGATGCGACTCCACCTGCAGCTGCGGGATCAGACCTGCCGGTTCCCCGGCTGCACGCGTCCGGCGTCTACCAGCGAGGCCGATCACACGATCGAGTGGCGGAACGGCGGCGAGACGTCCCTCCAGAATCTCGCGTCGCTCTGCACCGGCCATCATCACGTCCGTCACGGCGATCGGTGGACCTACGTCCTGCACCCCGACGGCAGCACCGACTGGACCACCCCCACCGGACGCCGGGTCAGCACCCGACCACCCGTCCTTCCCGGGCGGCCACCCGATGCGCCTCCGCGACCGCGCTTCGACGACGGCCCGCCGCCCTTCTGAGGTCCCGGCCGGCGGCGATGCCCGGCAGGTCGACACTCCGACCTCATGTCCTGACGCTGGTGGATCTCGATACGCGCGCTGCGGGCTCGAGGGATCCACCTGGTCGGACTGAGCTCAGTCGACCGCGTACGCGTCGATCCGGGCGAGCAGCGCCTCCTGAGCAGACGCGTCGGCCCACGAGCCGAGCACGGAGTTGCGCGCCAGCTGCACCAGCTCGTCGCGCGTGAATCCCGCGGCCTCCATCGCCGCGTAGTTGTCGGCGATGTACCCGCCGAAGTAGGCGGGGTCGTCGGAGTTGACCGTCACCCGAACCCCGCGCTCGAGCAGCCCCCGCATCTCGCCCGCCTTCATGTCGCTCGAGACGAACGAGTTCGACAGCGGGCAGCAGGTCAGCGCGAGTCCGCGGTCGACCAGCACCTGGACCAGCTCGGGCGCCTCGACGATGTTGGTGCCGTGGTCGATGCGGTCCACGCCGATCTCCTCCAGCGCCTGGCGGATGTGCTCCACGCCGTTCGGCTGGTCGACGTCGCAGTGCATCGTCAGCCGCAGCCCCGCCTCCCGCGCCCGTGCGAACACCGGCGCGAACTTCGCCGGCGGGTTGCCGCGCTCGTCCGAGTCGAGGCCCACGCCGATGAGGCGGTCGGCGAACGGCAGCGCGGCCTCGAGGGTCTCGCCGGCGCTCTCGGCCGACATGTCGCGGAGGAAGCAGAGGATCAGCGACGCGTCGACACCGAGGGCCGCCGCGTCGACCGCCGCACGGTGGTACCCGCCGATCACGGCCTCGAACGGCACTCCGCGCGAGGTGTGCGCCTGCGGGTCGAAGAACGCCTCCACCCGCACGACCCCGTCGGCCGCCGCGCGGCGGAAGTACGCCGACGCGAGGTCGTAGAAGTCCGCCTCCTCGCGCAGCACGTCCATCGCCGGGTAGTAGACGGCGAGGAACGAGGCGAGCGAGTCGAAATCGTAGGCGAGCGCCTCGGGCACGGGGAGGCCGTTGCGCCGGGCGAGCTCGGCGCGCAGCTCGGGCTCGAGGGTCCCCTCGAGGTGCACGTGCAGTTCGACCTTGGGCAGTCCGACGAGGAAGGAGGACACGGGGCGCCTTTCGGGAGGAGGGTCAGCGGCCGGTCGCGATGAAGTCCATCGCGACCAGGGGTCCGGGCAGCACGGCGCCGATCACGGTGCGGGCGGGTGGATCGACGGGGAAGTACTGCGCGTACACGGCGGAGGCGGCGGCGAAGTCGCGCTCGAAGTCGCTGAGGATCAGCGTCACCCGCACCACGTCGGCGAGCCTCAGGAGGAACTCGCCGGCGAGGAGCCGCTCGATGTTGTCGAGGGCCGAGGCCGTCTGCGCCGCGATGCCCTCGGGGATCGAGCCGTCGAGCGGCGAGAACGGTCCGATGGCCGAGCCGTAGACGACTCCGTGGGCCTCGACGGCGTGACTGTAGGCGCCCCGGGGAGCGCCGAGCGCCTCCGCCGTCACGAACCGCCGAGCCCCGGCGACGCTCATCGGGGCGGCATTTCGCCCGACACGACGCGCCCACGCGAGACCACCGCGACGATGTTCTCGGCGCGCAGATCGTCGATGCTCTCCCACGGCCGCCCGCGCAGCACGACGAAGTCGGCGCCGAAGCCCTCGGCGAGCCGTCCGACGCGCGAGCCGAGGCCGACGACCGCCGCGGCGTCCGAGGTCGCCGAGACGAGCGTGCGCTCGGACGTCCAGCCGAACGCGTCGCGCATCCGCCGCACCTCGTCGAGCTGCTCGCCCCAGTCGACGTACACGCCGTTCGCGTCGGTCCCGAGCACGAAGCGCACGCCGGCCTCGCCCGCGGCGAGGAAGCCTGCGTCGCGGGTGGCGACCACGTCCTGCGCCTTGAGCGACGCCTCCGGGGTCGACGGCGCGCGCCCGGCGGCGATCACGTCGTTGATGAACAGGGTCGGAGCGACGGGAAGGTTGCGCTCGACGAGCGTCGCCCAGTGCTGCGGGCCGATGGCGGTGCCGTGCTCGATCGAGTCGACGCCCAGCGCGAGCGCCCGGTCGAGCCCGGCGACGGAGTGGGTGTGCGCGGCGACCGGCATCCCGAGCGCGTGCGCCTCGTCGATCGTCGCGGCGATCTCGGCGTCGGTCTGGTTGCGCCAGCCGACCCGGTCGCCCATCGAGAGCACGCCTCCGCTGGTGTAGATCTTGATGCCGTCGGCGCCCGCACGGGCCCAGGTGCGCACCAGGCGCCGGCACTCGTCGGGGCTGTCGGCCACGCGGTCGCGGTGCGGGTAGTGCGGAGGCACGAAGAGGTCGCCGTGGCCCGCGGTCATGCCGACGGCGCCGTGGTTCACGAGCCGGGGGCCGTCGGCGATGCCCTGGTCGAACATCCGCGCCACGGTCATCTGCAGCTCGTCGGCCCCGAGGTCGCGGAGGGTCGTGACACCCGCGCGGGCCGCCTTGCGGGCGTTGTTCGCGATGTGGAACACGCGCTCCTCGCGCGGGGTGATCAGGCCCCACGAGGTGAAGTCGGCCGTGCCCTCGCCCGAGTACGCGCCGAGGTGCACGTGCGTGTCGACGAGCCCGGGGATGACGGAGAAGTCGGCCTCGCCGGACGCCTCCGAGACCGAGTCGATCCGGTCGCCGTCCCATGCCAACGTCGCGGTGCCGAGGGAACGGGTCCCGTCCCACACGGTGCCGGTGATGCTGCCGGTGATGCTGTCGCTCATGCTCATCCTCAGTTCTGTCCGCCGAAGCGGACGGCCGCCAGTCTCTCGCCGATCGCCACGACCGCATAGGCCACGACTCCGAGCGCCGTGATCACCGCGAGGGACGCCCACAGCTCGTCGTAGCGGAACCCGGCCGACGCGCGCTGCACCGCGCCGCCGAGTCCCTTGCCCGTCGCCAGCCACTCGGCCAGCATCGCGCCGCTCAGGGCGGAGGGGACCGCCACCTTGGCCGCCGCGAAGATCGCCGGCACCGCCGTCGGCAGCGCCACCTTGAGCAGCACGTCCAGCGGAGATCCGCCGTAGACCGTGACCAGCTCGAACGACTCGCGCGAGAGCGAGCGGAGCCCGAACACGACCGTGACCAGCGCGGGGAAGAACACCGCGACGGCGCCGACCACCGCGACCGACGCGATCCCGTTGCCGATCGCCAGCGTGATCAGCGGAGTGACGACGATCAGCGGCATCGACTTCAGCAGCATCGCGATCGGCATCACGGTCGCCTCGAGCGAGCGGATCAACACGAACAGCACCGCGATCGCGAGCGCCACGAGCATGCCCGCGACATAGCCGACGAGCGCGTCGAGGGCGGTGACACCGAGGTTGCCGAACACGATCGCGCGGTTCTCGGCGGCGTCCGCCTCGGTGAAGAGGTAGACGGCGACATCGGTCGGGGTCTTGCCGAGCAGCGGAGACACGTCGGCGATCGCGAGGAACGCGTACCAGAACGCGAGCGAGAGAACGACGGCGACGGCGAGCGGCACGAGCTCGGCGCGGACGATGCGGAGCGCGAGGCGACCGGTGAGGTCGCGCGGCCGGCGCGCGGCCCGGGACGCCGTGCGGGTGGCGGTGCTCATACGACACCTCCGGTGCGGCGCAGAACGGCGCGGCGCAGGACGGCGCGGCGGGTGGCGCGCGGAGTGCCCGTCACGCGCGGCATCATCCAGCGGCCGAGCGCCGCGATCAGCGCGTAGCCGAGGATCGTGACGAGGCCGCTGGTCACTGCGAAGGCCCAGGCGCGCTCGACGTCCATCTGGCGCTGCGCGACGGCGAGCGCGACTCCGAGACCGGTGGTCACGCCTCCGAGGTACTCGCCGAGCACCGCGCCGAGGATCGCCGCGGGGACGCCGACCTGCAGCGCCGTGATCGTCGCCGGCACGGCCGCGATGGCCTGCACCTTGACGATCTGCGCCCAGCGCCCGCCGCGGTACGCCGCGACGAGGTCGAGCGCCGTGCGGGGCGCCGAGCGCACGCCGAGCAGCGCGCCGATGAGCGTGGTGAAGAACACGAGGAGCGCTGCGAGGAAGATCGAGGTCGTCCGGCCGCCGAAGATCACGAGGATCACCGGCCCGACCGCGGTCAGCGGCAGGCAGTGGCTGATGACGCCGATCTGCTCGATCACGCGGTGCGTCCACGGCACGAGCAGGGCGACGGTCGCCAGCGCGAGCGCCGCCAGGTTGCCCCAGAGGTAGCCCTGGCCGGCGGCGAGCACCGTGTCGCCGACGTTCCGGAGGTAGAAGACGGGCCCGTCGCGGACGAACGCGGCGACGATCGCTCCCGGGCTCGGCACGGCGCGGCTCTCGCGGTAGACGGTGTCGGCGAGGATCCACCACACCGCGACGAAGACCGCGAGGCCGGCGACGACGCGCCAGTTCGCGCGGAGGGCCGTCACGCCTCGTCCTCCATCGCGACACCGTGCTGCGAGAACAGCAGGTCGGTGATGCGGTCCTCGATCGCGTGGAACTCGGGGCTGCGCAGCATCTCGACGGTGCGCGGGCGCGGCAGGTCGATGTCGATCACCTCGACGATCCGGCCGGGGCGCGGCGACATCACGGCGACCGTGTCCGAGAGGAGGATCGCCTCGGCGATGCCGTGCGTCACCATCAGCGTCGTCGCGGGCCGCGCGGTCCAGATGCGCTGCAGCTCGAGGTTCAGCCGCTGCCGCGTCATGTCGTCGAGCGCGCCGAACGGCTCGTCCAGCAGCAGCAGATCGGGCTCGACCACGAGGGCACGGGCGATGGAGGCGCGCTGGCGCATGCCTCCCGAGAGCTGCGACGGGTACGCGTCCTCGAAGCCGCTCAGCCCGACCAGGTCGAGCAGATCGGGGATGCTGTCGCGCTTGGCCGCCTGGCGGGTGAGCTCGAGCGGCAGACGCACGTTCGAGCGCACCGAGCGCCAGGGCAGCAGGGCCGCGTCCTGGAACGCGATGCCCAGCTGGGCCGAGCGCTTGGTGCCGACGACGGGGGTCCCGTGGATCGAGACCGAGCCGGTGGTCGGCTTCTCGAGCCCCGCCAGCATCCGCAGGATCGTCGACTTGCCGCAGCCCGAGGGGCCGAGCAGCGACAGGAACGACCCGCGCGGGGTGACGAGGTCGACCTCGGCGAGCGCCTGGACCGAGCGCGATCCGAGGTCGAACCGCTTGCTCAGGCCGCTCAGGCGGATGCCCTCGGTGGTCGCGATGGTCATCTCAGTTCTCCAGAAGCTCGGGGTGCTCCTCGTAGACCTCGTCGATCAGCGTGGTGTCGAAGAGCTGGTCGGCGTCGAGCTCGATCCCGGTCAGCGCGAGCGACTCGACCGACTGCTCCTGCAGCTCGGGAGTGATGGTGAGCAGGCCGTTCTCGTCGGTGTCGGCGGTCACGATCAGCCCGGTCTGGGTCGTCATGACCTGCGCCTGCTCCTCGACCTTGTAGTTCTGGTCGGCCGCGTAGTCGGTGACGACGGTCTCGGCGGTCGCCTCGGGGTCGGCGACGGCGTCCTTCCAGCCGCGGGCGACCGCGTACAGCAGCGCCTTGACCTTCTCGCGGTCGTCGTCGATGCTCTCCTGCGCCACGACGATCGTCTCGCCGACCATCGGCAGGCCGGTGTCGGCGAGCAGGAACTGCTGGGCCGAGAAGCCGCGCTGGTTGAGCGTGTTGGCGCCGGCGGTCGCGTAGCCGATGTAGCCGTCGACCTGGCCGGTGGTGAGCAGCGTCGAGTCGGTGAGCGGCACGCGGTCGACGTCGGACTCGTCGATGTCGTTCGCGGCGAGGAACGCGCGCCAGACGAGGTCGTTGCTGTCGCTCACTCCGATGGTCCTGCCGACCATGTCCTGCGGGGTCTCGATCGGAGCGTCGGTCAGCGACACGATCGCGAACGGGTTCTTCTGGTACGTCGCGCCGACGATCTTCATCTCGGCGCCCTCCGAGATCGCGGGGCCGGTGATCAGGGGCGAGGAGACGCCGGCGAAGGCCGATCCGCTCGCGATGGCGGTCTCGGCGCCGGTCGCGCCGGTGCCGCCCGGGGTGAGGGTGACGGAGTCGAAGCCCGCGTCGGTGAAGTAGCCGTTGGCGTCGGCGAGGTACTCGCCCGCGAACTCGACGTGGGGCACCCACGACAGCTGCACGGCGGCCTCGCCGAACGATCCGTCCTCTCCGGAGGCGGCCGCGTCGGAGCCGCTCGAGCAGGCGGTGAGCGCGGTGGTGGTCGCGAGGGCGACGGCGAGGGCGCCGAGCAGCGCGCGGCGGCGGGCGGGAGTGGTCGTGGGCATGCGGACTCCGATGCGGTGGAGGGAGGAGGAGCGGGGCGGGCCGGGGGAGGCTCCACCAGTCGACCAGAGCGCGGCCGCCCGGCGCCTCGTCGCACGGAGGAGGTGTGCGGCGGAGCGCCGCGTCCTCCCCGATGCACGCACACCCAGTGTTGCGGCCAGGTTTCGAGCCGGTGATCCTCCGCCGCTCCTCCGCGCACCGTGGAGACTCGCGGCCCTGAAGCCCGCGCGCCCTGCACGATCCGAGGAACACGGACCCGCAGCCGGGATCACATCGTCACGACCAGCCGCTCGGTGGACGCCCACTCCCGCTCGATGTCGGCGAGCGGCACCGCGCGCAGCGGCAGCGTCAGTCCGCCCGTCGCCGCGAGCGCCAGGATCTTCGGCAGCTCGGCCAGCAGGAGGCGCGGGGCGATCGATCCCGCACCGCTGCCGGTGATCGAGATCGACGACGCCCGCAGCAGCGAGGCGTCGAGCGAGACGCGCGATCCCGCCAGCGCGCCGATCTGCACGTACGTGGTCGCGGAGGCGGTGTGCGCGAGACCGGTGCGGCGCAGGGCCTCGAGCGCCGCCTCCGCCACCGGACCCCAGAGGTAGTCGAGCACCACGTCGATGCCGTCGGGCGCGGCACGGCGGAGGCTCGCCACGAGGTCGTCGTCGATCCGCACGGTCGCGACGCGGTCATCCTCGACGAGACGCGCGAGGGCGTCGGCGTTGCGGCCTGCGGCGATCACGCGGCCCGCGCCGAGGTGCAGCGCGATCGCGACGGCCAGCGACCCGGAGGCGCCGGTCGCACCGAGCACGAGCACCGTCTGCCCCGGCCGCAGCGCCGCTGCCCCGACCAGCGGCAGCCAGGCCGACATCGCCGGGTTCACGATCCCCGCGGCCTCGACACTGCCGAGCGACTCCGGGACCGGGACTGCGAAGCCCGCCGGCACGATCGTCCGCTCGGCGAGCGTGCCGAACGGATCGGGCGAGCCGCCGGTGTAGACCCTGGTGCCGTCCTCGAGCAGCCCGACGCCGTCGACCCCGGGGACGAACGGCAGCTCGTCGCCCGATCCGTAGTGCGCGCCGGCGGCCAGCGACCGGACGATGCGGTGCACGCCGACGGCGAGCATCCGAACGGGGACGAAGCCCTCCTGCGGCTCGGGATCGCGGAACTCGGCGCAGCGGGGCGGGGTGCTGAAGTCGGTGACGACGGCGGCTCTCATGATGTCTCTTCTCTTTGAACAGTGTTCAACAACGGATGAGCGCTACTGTTACTGAACACCGTTCAAAAGTCAAGGAGACGCCATGGCGAAGCTGACGCGCGACGCGATCGTCGAGGCCGCGTTCGACCTCCTCGCCGAGGGCGGGCTCGCCGCGATCACCGCCCGCGCCCTCGCGGAGCGCCTCGGCGTGCGTGCCGGCGCCCTCTACTACCACCTGCCCGACATGGCGGCCCTGGCCGACGAGATGGCGACGGTGATGATGCGCGAGATGGTGCGCGCCGAGATCCCGCCCGGCGACTGGCAGGACGTCGTCCGTGCGACCGCCGCGCACCTCCGGGCGGTGCTGCTGCGCTACCGCGACGGCGCCCGGCTCTTCTCGGGGACCTACCTCATCGACGACGAGGCGATCGGATCGATGGAGGTGCCGCTCACCCGCCTCACCGACGCCGGCTTCGCGCTCATCGATGCGCTGCGGGCGATGCAGACGCTCACCGCCTTCGTCACCGGCAGCGTCATCGAGGAGCAGCACCGCGCCTCCGCCCCCGAGCGCTACACCGCGGCGAGGCGTCACCAGCGGATCGACGCCGAGCGCTTCCCTCTCACCGACGCGGTCAGCGAGGCGTTCGTCGGCGCGCCCGACGAGGCGTTCGCCTGGGGGGTCGAGACGCTCGTCGCCGGCTTGGCCGCGCGCCGCGCCTCCTGACGCCGCGCGCGGGGGAACCGGCTCAGCCGGCGGCGACCGAGGTCGAGTCCAGCAGGCCCTCGAGGCGGGCGTAGCTCGTCTCCATGCCGTCGGTCATACCGGTCGCGAGGACGGCGTCGCGCTGGGCGGCGTCGGCGTAGGTGATGACCAGGGTCAGCAGCGTGCCATCGGCCGTGGGAGTCAGGGTCATCTCATTGAGCGTCGCGGGGAAGCCCGTCCCGATCATCGCCTCGGTGGTGACCGCCCTGACGGGCTCCTCCGACTCGAGGAGCTCGCCCGTGAAGCCGAACCGCTCGTCGCCGCCGTCGCGCTGCCACTCGTAGCGGTAGCTCCCGCCCACCTCGGTCGCGATCTCGCAGACGGGCATCGACCAGCCGTCGGGTCCGAGCAGCCACCGCCTCATCAGCTCGGCGTCGGTGTGCGCCCGCCAGACCTGCTCGACGCTCCCGCGGATCACCCGCGACACCCGCACCTGGGTGTCGCTGAGGATCTGCGCCTCGGTGGCGCGATCCGCGGCGAAGGAGGCGAGGTCGGCGAGGACCGCGTCGATCTGCGCCATCGCCTCGCGGGTGCCCTCCTCCATCCCCATGGCGACGAGCTGCTCGAGCTGGTCGAGCGAGTCGAACGACGAGGTCGTGGTGAGCCGGGTGCCGCCCGGGATCTCGTCGAACGCGAAGACGGCGCGGGTGGCGGGCAGGTCGGCACTCGGCGCGCCCGTCTCGTCGGCGAACCGGTCGATCACCTCGAACGAGCGCATCGGATCGACGGCGGTCCAGTCCCAGCAGCCGTAGTGCTGGTCGCCCTCGGGCCCGGTCATCCGGTACACGCTGCGGCCGTCCGCTTCGCCGTCGTGGCGGAGGAAGGTGGCCGGGTAGGTCGGCGGCCCCCAGAAGCGCTCGATCTGCCGCGGGTCGAGGTACGCGTCCCAGACGCGCTGAACGGGAGCGGCGAAGTCGGCGACGATCGTCAGGGTGAGGCGGTCGAGGTCCTTCTCGACGGAGGTGATGGGCATGACGGGCCTTTCGAGTGGAGTCGGTCAGACAGGGTTCTGCGAGGAGCCAGCGTCGGGCTCGGGTTCGGCGAGCAGCGCGTCGAGCCGGTCGATGCGCCCGCGCCAGATCTCCTCGAACCCGTCGAGCAGGCGCTGGGCCTGCCGGAGTCGCCCGGGATCTGCGCGGACGAGGCGCTCGCGGCCGAGCGGTCGCTTGGTCACGAGCATCGCCTCCTCGAGCACGGCGACGTGCTTCTGCACCGCCGCGAACGACATGTCGTAGCGGTCGGCGAGCTGCGAGACGGACACCTCTTCCCGGAGGGTCCGCCGGACGATGTCGCGCCGGGTCGCGTCGGCCAGCGCCCGGAACATCCGGTTCACGTCGGCGTCGGAGAGTTCATGTACAACCATGTGATTGCACATTACGACCGAACCGATGGCGCCGCAAGAGGGCCTCGGTCACACCGTCGGCGTCAGCTCCTGCAGCCCCGTCACGCGCAGCAGATCGAGCCGCGCCTCGTCGGCCGATCCCGGCACCACCGTGTACACCACGATCCGCAGGTCGCCGCCGGTCACCGAGAGCACGTCGCAGTCGACCGTGATCGGCCCGACGGGCGTCGCCGTGACCGTCTTGCGGCTCGCGCGGTGCTCGGCGACGTGCGCCTGCGACCAGCGTGCGGCGAAGTCCGCCGAGGCCGCCCGCAGGCGCACGACCAGGTGGGCGAGCGCGGCGTCGTCGGGGTAGCGGCCGACGGCAGCGCGCAGGTCGGCGACGAGGTCGGCCGCGAACTCCTCCTCGTGCCGCTCGTCGAAGTCGGTGCCCGCGTGGCCCTGGGTGAAGTGCCGCCAGACGAGATTGCGGTCGAGCCCGGTGAAGCGCGAGGGGTCGCCGTTGATCGCGGCCCAGAGCGGGTTCCACAGCAGGATGTCGTGGGCCGCGGTGAACACGGCGAGCGGCACGTCGCCCAGGCGGTCGACGATGCGCTGCACCCCCGGGGTGATGTGCTGCGGAACCTGCGCCGGCGTCGGCGGCGCGACTCCGGCGACGCGGAAGAGGTGGTCGCGCTCCTGAGCCGTCAGCCGGAGGGCGACGGCCAGGGCGCCCAGCAGCTGCCCCGAGGGGTTCACCGCGCGGCCCTGCTCGAGCCGCACGATGTAGTCGACGCTCACGCCGGCGAGGGCGGCGAGCTCCTCGCGACGGAGCCCGGCGGTGCGCCGGCCGGCCCCCGCGGGCAGTCCGACCTCCGCCGGGCGGACGCGCTCGCGCCACGACCTCAGCACGCTCGCGAATTCGCTCATGCCCCCATGCTCCCCCCTCCGGGGCGCTGCGGTCCTGGTACCGGCAGTCCTGGTATCAGCAGTCCTGGCGCCAGGCGATACCTGGGGCGGCGGGCGGCACGGGCACAGCATGGGGACATGACAACGACACTGATCACCGGGGCCAACCGCAGCCTCGGACTCGAGACCGCCCGCCGCCTCCTCGAGGCCGGCCACACCGTGTACGCCGGAATGCGCGACACCGCCGACGGGGACGCCGTCCGCGCCCTCGGAGCGCACGCCGTGCAGCTCGACGTCCTCGATGCGGCGAGCGTCGATGCGGCGATCGCCTCCCTGCCCGAGCTCGACGTGCTCGTCAACAACGCCGGCGTGCTCGGCACCTCCTTCGGCGTCGACGACCTGTCGGCGGAGGCGATGGCGAGCGTCCTCGACACCAACGTCACCGGGATCGTCCGGGTGACCCAGGCCGCGCTGCCGCTCCTCCGACGCTCGGCCGCGCCCGTGATCGTGAACGTCTCCTCCGGGGTCGGCTGGCCTCGCGCCCTCTCCACCCCGAGCGCCGACGAGTTCCCCGTCCAGGCCGTGCCGTACGCCGCGTCGAAGGCCGCGGTCATCGCCCTGACGGTGCAGTACGCCAAGAACCTGCCGGAGTTCCGCGTCAATGTGACCGATCCGGGCTACACCGCGACCGACTTCAACGGCCACGGCGGCCACCAGACCGTGACGGAGGGCACCGACGCGACGGTCGCCCTCGCACTCATCGGCCCCGACGGCCCCACCGGCGAGTTCCACTCGCGCCACGGGCGCATCGAGTACTGATCCGCCTCGAGCGAACCCCCGGACCGGGATTCTCTGTCCGGGGTTCCCTGGGCGCCCGCGACGATTCGTTGCAAGGGGCAACAAAAGGTCGGCGCGCGCGGCAGAATGGGTGGCATGACGCAACGGAGCAACTGGGCGGGCACCTACGAGTACCGCGCCGCCGACATCATCGAGCCCGAGTCGATCGAGGAGGTGCAGCGCCTCGTCCGCGAGAACGACCGCGTCCGCGCGCTCGGCTCCCGCCACTCCTTCAACTCGCTCCCCGACACCCCGGGCGCCCTGCTGCACCTCGGCCGCCTCGCCTTCGAGCCGGTGATCGACGCCGACGCGAACACGATCACCGTCCCGGGCGCCACCCGCTACGGCATCGTGGCCCAGCACCTGCACGCCAACGGCTACGCCCTGCACAACATGGGCTCCCTCCCCCACATCTCGGTCGCCGGAGCGATCTCGACCGGCACCCACGGGTCGGGCGACCGCAACGCGAACCTCTCCTCCGCCGTCTCGGCGCTCGAGCTCGTCACCGCCGACGGGTCGCTCCGCACCATCCGCCGCGGCGAGCCCGGCTTCGAGGGCGTGGTCGTCGGACTCGGCGCCTTCGGCATCGTCACCCGCGTCACCCTCGACATCCAGCCGACCTTCGACGTCCGCCAGGACGCCTTCGTCGACCTGCCGTGGGACCGCGTGCTCGACGATTTCGACGCGATCACCTCCTCCGCCTACAGCGTCAGCCTCATGACGCACTGGTCGAGCCCGACAGTCGAGCAGCTGTGGCTGAAGACCAAGGTCGAGAACGGCTCGGTCGCGGATGTCGACGCGACGCACCTCGGCGCGATCGCCGCCTCCGCCTCGCTCTTCGCCGTCTCGGAGGGCGTCGACTCGAACCTCAACCCGTTCGGCGGCTCCGTCGGACCGTGGTCGGAGCGCCTGCCGCACTTCCGCCTCGACCGCGAGCCGAGCGCCGGGGACGAGATCCAGAGCGAGTACATGGTGCCGCGCGCGAACATCCGCGAGGCGATCGTGGCCCTCCGGGCGATCGGCGAGCGGATCGACGAGGTGCTGCTGATCACCGAGCTGCGCACCATGGCGGGCGACGACCAGTGGCTCTCCCCCGCGTCGGGTCGCGACAGCGTCGGCGTCCACTTCACCTTCGCCAAGGACCGCGCGGGAGTCGACGCGGTGCTGCCCGCCGTCGAGGGCGCGCTGCTGCCGCTGGGCGCCCGGCCGCACTGGGGCAAGCACTTCCTCGCCGGCGCCTCCGAGATCGCGCCGCTCTACCCGCACCTCGCCGACTGGCGCGCGCTGCGCTCCGAGTGGGACCCGGCCGGCACGTTCGCGAGCGACTTCGTGCAGGAGCGCCTGCTGGGCTGACGGCTCGCCGCCTTTCGCGAGATGCCACTTGGGTACGCCTCCGCCGGCGTGTCGCGTACACGAGTGGCATCTCGCGGAGCTGTCAACGGGGTCCGCGGCCGGGGCACGAGTCGTAGCGTCGAGGGGACGAGAGGGAGGCGCACCATGCCCAGGAACGAGCAGATCCCGTCCACCATCGAGCGCTCCGACGAGCACGCGCAGGCCCTGTGGTCGGCCGCGCACGACTCGGCCGTCGAGAGCTACGGAGACGGCGAGCGCGCCCACCGCACCGCCTTCGCCGCGCTCAAGCACGAGTACGAGAAGGTCGGCGACCACTGGGAGCGCAAGGCCGAGAAGGGTCCGTCCGACGACCGTGCCGCCCAGAGCGGCCCCTCCGGCTCGGGCGAGGCGGCAGGCGGAGTCGACGCGAACGCCACCAAGGCGCACCTGCTCGACCTCGCGAAGCGCCTCGACATCCGCGGCCGCTCCCGCATGACCAAGCCCGAGCTCGTCGAGGCCCTCCAGCGCGAGAACACCAAGCGCACCCGCAAGGCCGCAGACTGACCCTCCACCCGGCTCCTGCTCCGCGGGCTACTGGATCAGCGCGTCGCGGATCGCCGCCATCCCGAGCTCGAGCTCGGCGAACGTCGTCGACAGGGGCGACAGCCCGATCCGAATGCCGTCCGGCCGGCGGAAGTCGGGGATGATCCCCTCGGCCTGCAGCCGCGGCACCAGCCCCGCGAACGACTCGTGCGCGATCGTCACGTGCGAGCCGCGCTCCTGGGGCACCCGCGGAGTCGCCACCCGCACTCCGAGCGGCACCAGCCACTCGTCGGCCAGCTCGAGCGCATAGGCCGTCATCGCCTCCGACTTCGCGCGCACCGCGGGCATGCCGACCGCGCCGATCAGCCCGATCATGTCCTGCATGGCGACCATCGCCGTGATCGGAGGCGTCCCGCTGAGGAACCGCCGCATCCCGTCGGCGGGCGCGTAGCCCGGTCCCATCTCGAACATGTCGGCGACGCCCATCCAGCCCTGGATCGGCTGCGCGAGCGAGCCCTGGTGCCGGGACGCCACGTACGCCCACGCGGGCGCCCCCGGGCCTCCGTTGAGGTACTTGTACGAGCAGCCGACGGCGAGGTCGGCCCCCCACGCGTCGAGCTGCATCGGCACCGACCCGACCGAGTGGGAGGCGTCCCACAGCACGAGCGCGCCCGCCGCGTGCGCCTGCGCGGTGATCGCCGCGGCATCGGCGAGGAACCCCGAGCGGTAGGCGACGTGGCTCAGCAGCACGAGCGCGGTGCGCTCGCCGAGCACCGGGGCGAGATCCTCCGTCGAGACGCCGCGCTCGGGGTCGGAGGTGATCCAGCGGAGGGTGCTCCCGGTCTCGGCCGCGATGCCCTCGAGCACGTAGCGGTCGGTCGGGAAGTTGTCGGTGTCGACGACGATCTCGTCGCGACCCTCCGCCGCCTGTCGCGCGACCGCGGCGCGCGCCAGCTTGTAGAGGAGCACGGTCGTCGAGTCGGCGACCACCGTCTGCCCCGCGGCCGCACCGAGCGCCGCCGCGCCGAGCGCATCGCCGACCTCGAGCGGGCGGTCGAGCCACGACTCCGCCCAGCCGCGGATGAGGCGGCCGCCCCACTCCTCCTCGGCGAACCGCGCGAGGCCCTCGACGCTCGCCCGCAGCGGCCGCCCGAGCGAGTTGCCGTCGAGGTAGGAGCGCACCTCGGGGGTGCGGACGAACAGCTCGGGGTACGGCGCGAGCGGGTCCTGGGCGTCGAGCGGATGCATCCCCTCAGCGTAGGCTCGCCCGCCGACACGCCTGAGCGGCCTCGCCCCGCTCGAGACTCCACGAGTTGTCGTACTCGGCACCCGACTACGACAACTCCTGCGTTTTCGGCGGTCCACGCAGGGGAGGGGCGCGCGGGAGGTGCGCCGCCGAGAACCTGAGAAGTCAACGAGCAGACGCCGATCCGCCGCCCACCTACGCTCGCCGGAGGACGACCACCCCCGACCCCGGAGCCGCCCCGTGATCAAGCACACCCCCGCCCTGCAGAACGATCTCGACGCATGAGGGTCACCGACACCAGCGACCTGTGGTGGCGCTCCGCCGTCTTCTACAACCTCGACGTCAAGACCTTCATGGACTGGAACGACGACGGCGTCGGCGACCTCGAGGGCCTCGCGCACCGCATCGACTACCTCGCCGAGCTCGGCGTCAGCTGCCTCTGGCTCGCACCGTTCTACCCGTCGCCGGGCCGCGACAACGGCTACGACATCAGCGACTTCTTCGGAGTCGACGAGCGCTACGGCCACCACGGCGACGTCGTCGAGGTCATCCGCACCGCCCACGACCGCGGCATGCGCGTCATCGTCGACCTCGTCGTCAACCACACCAGCGACCAGCACCCGTGGTTCCAGTCCGCGCGCTCCTCCCCCGACAGCCCCTACCGCGACTACTACCTCTGGCGCGACGAGGCGCCGGCCGACCAGCCGGCGAACGTGTTCCCGGACGCGGAGGACGGCGTCTGGTTCTTCGACGACGAGGCCGGGCAGTACTACCTGCACAACTTCTACCGCCACCAGCCCGACCTCAACACCGACAACCCGGCCGTCCGCGACGAGATCGCCAAGCTCGTCGGCTTCTGGCTGCAGCTCGGCGTCGACGGCTTCCGCGTCGACGCGGTGCCCTATCTGATCACCCCCGGCGCTCCCGACGAGCACGAGTGGCTGCGCCTGCTCCGCCGCTTCGTCTCGCGCCGCTCGGGCGAGGCGATGATGCTCGGCGAGGTCAACATCGGCCGCGACGAGCAGCTCGCGTTCTTCGGCGGCGAGGACGCGGACGAGCTGTCGATGCAGTTCGACTTCATCGGCAATCAGCGCCTCTACCTGGCGCTCGCGCGGGGCGAGGCGGCACCGCTGGCGGAAGCGCTCGCGAGCCGCCCCGCGATCTCGACCGGCAGCCAGTGGGCGAACTTCGTCCGCAATCACGACGAGCTCACCCTCGATCAGCTGTCCGACGACGAGCGCGACGAGGTCTTCGCGGCGTTCGCTCCGGAGCAGTCGCAGCGGATCCACGGGCGCGGCATCGTCCGCCGCCTCCCGCCGATGGTCGACGGCGATCCGCGTCGCATCCGGATGATCTACAGCCTGCTGTTCTCGCTGCCCGGCGCGCCCGTCCTCTACTACGGCGAGGAGATCGGGATGGGCGAGAATGCCGCCGTCCCTGGGCGCAGCGGCGTGCGCACGCCGATGCAGTGGAGCGCGGCGGCGAACGGCGGCTTCTCGCGGGCCGACGCCTCCGACCTGGTCGCCGCCGTCACCGAGGGCGGCTTCTCGCCCGAGCACGTGAACGCGGCCGACCAGCTGCGCGACCCCGACTCGCTGCTCGCGCACGTGAAGGGCCTCGCCCGGCTGTACCGACGCTCGCCCGAGATCGGCTGGGGCGAGTACACGCACCTGCCCGCCGACGACCCGGCCGTCTTCGCGCACCGGGTGTCGGCGTCGACGGGGACCACGATCGCCGCGCACAGCTTCGCGTCGGCTCCGAGCACGGTGACGCTCCGGCTCCCCGACGCGCCGGCCGGGGCCCGCCTCGTGGACTCTCTCACGGGCGAGTCGATGCCCGTCGACTCCGACGCCTCCGTGACCCTCGCCCTCGACGGCTACGGGGCTCGCTGGTTCCGCCTCGTGACGGACTCCTCCCGCCGCCTGGTCTGACGCCGCCGCCTCCGATACCCCCCCCCGACAATCCCGGCAGCCCGCCGTCCGGGCGTTCCCTGAGAAAGCACGAGGCGTTCTCACGGCGGGCATCCCTACTCTGGCTCGGTGGACTTAGACACTCTCCTCAACATCGGCCTCGTCATTCTCTTCGTCCTCATCGGAGGCGTCTTCGCCGGCACCGAGATGGCCATCGTCAGCCTCCGCGAGAGCCAGGTCCGCGCGATCGAGGCCGGCAGCGAGCGCGGTCGCCGCATCGCCGAGCTCGTCCGCAACCCCAACACGTTCCTCTCGGCGGTGCAGATCGGCGTCACCCTCGCCGGCCTCTTCTCGTCGGCGTACGGCGCCTCGACGATCGCCCCCGACCTCGTCCCGCCCCTCGAGTCGCTCGGGCTCTCGGCAGGCGCCGCCTCGACCGTCGCGCTCATCGCGATGACGCTCGTCATCGCCTACCTGTCGCTCGTGCTCGGCGAGCTCGTGCCCAAGCGTCTGGCCATGCAGAAGTCGGTCGCCTTCACCAAGATCCTCGCCCCGCCGCTCAACGGGCTGGCACGCCTCATGCGACCGGTCATCTGGCTGCTGTCGGTGTCGACCGACGCCGTGGTGCGCCTCCTCGGGGCCGACCCGCGCGAGAAGGGCGAGAGCGTCTCGGCCGACGAGGTGCGCGACATGATCTCGAGCAACACCGAGATCCACGAGGACAGCCGCCGCCTGCTCACCGACATCTTCCGGGCCGACGACCGCCGCGTCGCCGAGGTGATGCGCCCGCGTCACGACGTCGACTTCCTCCGCGGCGAGCTTCCGGTGGCGGAGGGGTACCGCGCCGTCCTCGGCGCCCCGCACTCGCGCTACCCGGTCGTCGGCGAGAGCTTCGACGACGTGCTCGGCTTCGTCCACGTCCGCGACCTGATGGCCGCGTATCCGGAGGAGTCGCCTCGGACCGTCGCGGACATCACCCGCCCCATGCTCGCCGTCCCCGGCACCACGAAGGTGCTCTCGGCGCTGCGCACCATGCGCCAGGACGGCCACCAGATCGCGGTCGTCATCGACGAGTACGGCGGAACCGACGGCATCATCACGCTCGAGGACCTGCTCGAGGAGCTCGTCGGCGAGATCTACGACGAGTACGACGGCGCCCGCCAGGAGGGCGACGCGAAGGCCGCCGAGAACCTCCTCGAGATCGACGGCGGCATGATCCTCGAGGACCTCGAGGAGCTCCTCCACGTCGAGCTGCCCGAGGGCCCGTACGAGACCGTCGGCGGCTACATCCTCGACCGCATCGGCCGCGTCGCCGTGGTCGGCGACTCGCTCGTCGTCGGCGACCACCTCCTCCGCATCGCCGAGACCGACCGCTACCGGATCTCGCGCATCACCCTCGTGCCGCAGCCCGCGTCGGCCGCCTCCGCCGCGGAGGAGCCCGAACCGGCCTCCTAGGCCCTCACGGCAGACGCGTCTCGACCCAGCGCGTCGCCGGCAGGCCGCGCGCCCCGGGCCGCGCCAGCCACAGGCCGCCCGCGGAGGGGTGCGCCGCCTTCTCGTCGGCCGACAGGTCGCGCGAGGCGGAGGAGACGACCGCCACGTCGAGCCCCTCGCCCGCGAAGGCGATGCTCGAGACGTGCGGTGCATCGACGGCGATCCCCTCACCCTCGACGAGCAGCCCCTCGGAGTCGTACACCCGCACGCCGCTCCCGCCCCAGATCGCGCACCACAGCCGGCCCTCGGAGTCGACCGTCATCCCGTCGACGAACACGCCCTCCTCCAGCTCGATGAACGTCTCGCGGGCGCCGTCGGGGTACGAGCGGCGGTGGACGACCCCGGACTCCGTGTCGACCGAGTACATCACCGAGCCGTCGGGCGACCAGCCGAGCCCGTTCGAGAGCCTCAGGTCGTGGTCGAGCACCGTGATCGAGCCGTCGTGCTCGAGGCGGAGGAGCACGTCGTCGCCCACGGAGTCGCCGAGCGTGAGCGACCCGACCACCAGCCGGCCCTGCGGGTCGATCGAGCCGTCGTTGAAGCGGTGGCCCTCGGGCAGCAGCTCGGAGCCGCGGGTCAGCGAGCCGTCGACCTCGAGGATCGCGAGGCACCGGGTCAGCGCGACGAGCACGCGTCCGTCGCCGAGCGGCAGGGCGCAGCCGACCTGCTCGCCCACGTCCGAGCGCGAGATCGCGCCTATCCCCTCCGCGGTGAGCGGTGCCGAGAGCACGGCGCCCGCTTCGATGTCGACCCAGGTCACGCGGCCGGTGCCGGCGTCCCAGACGGGGCCCTCGCTGAGGACGTAGGAAGGAGTGCCCGCAGGCGTCGCGTCGATCATCCGCCCACCGTAGCCGCGGGCGGTGGGAGGGCGCGGGGCGCTTGACGCGCTCCCTGCGACGAGCGAGCGCGCCTCCGCGGCCACCCAGCGGACGAAGTCGGCCGCAGGGTCCGCGAGGCTGGGATCCGCCGGCGTCACTCGGCGTCGCTGGTCGACAGCGGCCTCGAGCAGCCCGCGCCACCGGGGTTCGGTGCGGCCCAGCCACTCGGCCGCCTCCGACTTCCCGAGGACGGTTCCCGACGTCGCCGTCCACAACAGCCGGGCGGCGGTGAGCACGGCGTAGGGCTGCGCCCAGGCGTCCACCAGCACCGCCGGGTCGTCGCGAACCCAGAGCGCGCGCGCATCGGCCTGCTGCAGTGCCTCGGCCCGCATGGCTCGGGGCTCGATCTCGGGCACCAGCGTCGCGGCCGACGCGCCTGCGAGCGCGATCGCGCGATGCCGGAGCAGCCAGCGCGCGTTCCAGGTGTCGTCGTGCGAGGACTCCACCAGCTCGCGGCTGCCGTTGTCGACGTAGAGCCAGGGGCCGTGGGCTCCTACCGGGTCGCGCAGAGCGGAGGCGGTCACCCAGCTGCCCTCGAGCCGTCCGGCCCAGCGGAGAGGCAGGTCGGGAAGGGACCGGTGGAAGGCTCTCGCGTCCGCGATCCGGTCGGCGGTCAGTGCCTCCGCGCTCACGACCACGACATCGGCATCGCTCGCGCGATCGCCGCAGCCCAGCACGAACGAGCCCGTGAGGTGGACTCCGACGAGTCCGTCTCCGAGGATGTCCGCGACTCCGTCCCGCAGAGCGAGGAGGGTCTGCTCGAGATCCGCCGCCTCACCCTCCGGGAGCTGCCGCCGGAGAGTGGCGCGGATCGTCATGAGCCGACGGTACGCGCTTCTACACCTCCGCACACCGTGCGGACAAGGGGTGCATAGCCCGGCGATGCACGGGTCTATCGTCGTCTCGCCGCACCCGCGAAGTGCACGGAGCCGGGGCGACAGGAGGGCGTTCTCATGTCGACAGGTACGACCGACTCGCGCGACGCGAAGGGTCCGGTGCGCAGCCTCGTCCCGGCCCGCATCGACCGGCTGCCGTGGACGCGGTTCCACTGGTCGATCGTCGTGGGGCTCGGCTTCTCGTGGGTCCTCGACGGCCTCGAGATCCAGATCGTCGCCTCCGCGGGCTTCGCGAAGGAGTTCGGGCTCGACGCCGCCCAGGTCGGCGTGCTCGGCACCGTCTACCTCGTCGGTCAGATCGTCGGAGCGCTCATCTTCGGACGGCTCAGCGACAGGCTCGGGCGCCGCAAGCTCTTCATCCTGACCCTCGTGATCTACCTCGTCGCGAGCGGCCTGGCGGGCCTCGCGCCGAACTACCTGTTCCTCGCGGTCTTCCGCTTCTTCGCCGGCATGGGCATCGGAGGCGAGTACGCCGCGATCAACTCGGCCATCGACGAGCTCATCCCGTCGAAGTACCGCGGCCGCGTCGACATCGCGATCAACGGCACCTACTGGGGAGGCGCGGCGCTCGGCTCCGCGGCGAACCTGTTCTTCCTCAACGACCAGATCTTCGCCGAGAACGTCGGCTGGCGGCTCGGGTTCTTCCTCGGTCCGATCCTCGGACTCGCGATCATCTACCTCCGCCGGCACATCCCCGAGAGCCCGCGCTGGCTGATGACGCACGGTCGCGAGGAGGAGGCGGAGCGCACGGTCGACGAGATCGAGCGCCGGGTGGAGGCCGAGGGCGGCACGGTCGAGCCGGTCGACGACTCGAAGGCGATCACCGTGAAGGCCACCGAGAACATCCCGTTCCGCACCATCGCGCGCGTGCTGATCAAGCAGTACCCGAAGCGGACGCTTGTCGGCGCGACCATGATGATCACGCAGTCCTTCCTCTACAACGCGATCTTCTTCACCTACGCCCTGGTGCTCGAGAACTTCTACGGAGTCGAGCAGAGCGCGGTCTCGTACTTCTTCTTCCCGTTCGCGATCGGCAATCTGCTCGGCCCGCTCGTGCTCGGCCACCTGTTCGACGTGTGGGGCCGGCGGAAGATGATCTTCCTCACCTACGGGATCTCGGGCGCGGTGCTCGCGCTCTCGGCACTGCTGTTCAGCATGGACGTGCTGACGGCGACGACGCAGGTCGTGCTCTGGTGCGTCTCGTTCTTCTTCGCCTCGGCGGGCGCCTCGAGCGCCTATCTGACGGTGAGCGAGATCTTCCCGCTCGAGCTGCGCAGCCAGGCGATCTCGTACTTCTTCACCCTCGGGCAGATCGCCGGTGCCGTCGCGCCGACCCTCTACGGCGTGCTGATCGGTGACGGCAGCGACCGCGGACCGCTCACCGTCGGCTACTTCGTGGGCGCGGCCGTCATGATCGTGGGCGGGGTCGTCGCTCTGGTCTACGGCGTCGACGCCGAGCGCCGCAGCCTCGAGAGCATCACCGAGCCCCTGTCGACGGTGCGCGACTGACCCCTCGCGCGAGATGCCACTTCAGTACGCGACACGCCGGTGAAGGCGTACTCGAGTGGCATCTCGCGGAGTCAGCCCACGTGGACGCCCGGCCGCCGCGAGCGGCGCGCCTCGGAGCGGCGCAGCACCTCGCGGGTGACGGGCGCGACCTCGCCGGTGCCCGTGATCAGGAAGCGGAACATGTTGGTCAGCGGGTCGCCCTCGGTCCACTCGAAGTAGACGTCGGGGATGACCCCGGTGAGGTCGCGGATCTCGAGCAGCACCGTCGCGATCGTGTTGGGGATATTGCCGGAGGTGACCGTCAGCACCCGGAACCCGTGCCGCACCTCGCCGCGCACGTGCAGGTCCTCCTCGAAGTCGGACGAGTCGGTCGCCTGCACCTCGAGGAACAGCACCGGGGAGCGCCGCGGCAGGTTGCTGTGCTGGTGCTCCTCCGCCAGCTTCTGCCGGTACTCAGCCTCTGAGCCGTCATCCGGCTCGTTCGCGAGCACCCGGATCACGCCGTACTCGTCGGCGTCGGAGGTGACGAAGTCGAGGGCCGCGGCATCGAAGGTCACCGACGTCGCCCGCAGCTGGAACGAGCGCTGGACGCGCGAGATCAGCGACACGGTGAGGATGCCGAGGATGAACACCCCGGCGATCCGCACGCCGTCGGGTCGCTCGACGACGTTGACCACCGTCGTGTAGACGAAGACCAGTGCGATGACCGCGAATCCGATCGAGCGCTTGCGCTGCTTCTTGCGCTTCGCCGACAGGAACACGGCGACGGAGGCGGAGGTGATCAGCACCAGCACGCCGGTCGCGTAGGCGCCGCCCTGGGCGTCGACGTCGGCCTGGAAGAGGATCGTGATGACGAACGCGATCACCGTGAAGACCAGCACCAGCGGGCGCACGGCCGCGGCCCACTGCGGAGCCATCCCGTAGCGGGGGAGGTAGCGCGGCACGATGTTCAGCAGCCCCGCCATCGCCGAGGCGCCGGCGAACCAGAGGATGCAGATCGTGCTGATGTCGTAGACGGTGCCGAACGCCTCGCCGAGGTACTCGTGGGCGAGATAGGCCAGGGCGCGGCCGTTCGCCTGCCCGCCCGACTGGAACTCGGCCTGCGGGATCAGGAGGGTCGTGACGAAGCTCGACGTGATCAGGAACGCCGACATCGTGACCGCGGCGGTGATCAGCAGCCGCTTGGCGCCGCGGATGCGGCCGGCCGGGTTCGCCTCGGTGTCGCCCGCCTCGCCCCGGATCTGCGGCATCACGGCCACGCCGGTCTCGAAGCCCGAGAGGCCGAGTGCGAGCTTGGGGAACACGATCAGCGCGATGCCCACCATGATCAGCGGATTGCCGTGCTGCGTGTTCAGCGCCGACCACCAGTCACTCACGACGACCGGGTTCTCGGCGACGTGCGCCAGGGCGACGACGATCACGACGGCGTTGAGCACCAGGAACGCCGCGACGAGCACGACCGCGATGGTGATCGCCTCCTTGAAGCCGCGGAGGAACACGATCGCGAGCAGGGTGATCAGGCCCAGGGTGAGGGGCACCTCGGCGCCGTGGAACCACTCCGGAGCGAACGGGTTCTCGACGGCGTGCGCGGTGGCGTCGGCCGCGCTCAGAGTGATGGTGATCATGAAGTCGGTCGCCGCGAAGCCCAGCAGCACCAGTACGAAGAGCTTGCCGCCCCACCACGGCAGCAGCCGCTCGAGCATCGCGATCGAGCCCTCGCCGCGGAAGCTCTCCCTCGCGACCCGGCGGTAGACCGGCAGCGCGCCGAAGAGGGTCAGCAGCACGAGCACGATCGTGGCGAGCGGCGAGAGCAGACCCGCGGCGAGAGCCGCGATCGCGGGCTGGTAGCCGAGGGTCGAGAAGTAGTCGACGCCGGTCAGGCACATCACCCGCCACCACGAGTGGGTCTTCTCGGTGGTGGAGTGCGGGCCGGGATGGGTGCCCGCGTTCTCGCGCAGCCCCTCGAGCAGCCAGGCACGCAGGCCGCCCGGGCGCGCCGAGCGCAGGGGTGAGGGTTCGAGGGCGTCGGCGTCACCGCGGACTGCGGAGGGGGAGGTCACTGGTCTGTTCTACTCGCCCGAGACGACGCCCGAGCGCCGATCCTCCGGATCCTTACGGATCCCTAACGGGCAGTCCCTGTGGAGGAGCCCTGGAGCCCCCTTCCGCCGTCCTGGAAGCGCCTCCGAGACGGCCGGTTCTCCGTCGAGACGCCACGAGCGCCGCGGTGTCTCGACGGGTGAAGGGCCGTCTCGAGCGAAGCTCCGTCAGGCCGTGCGCACCGCGTAGGTGAGCACCGCGTTGCCCGCGCTCGTGATGACGGAGTCGCGCAGCTCCAGCCGCGTCGCGGGGTCCCCGGCCTCGAAGAGACGGCGACCGGAGCCGGCGATCACCGGGTGGATCATCAGGGTCAGCTCGTCGAGCACGCCGGCGAAGAGGAGGCTGCGTGTCAGCGAGATGCTCGAGAAGAGCGAGATCTCGCCTCCGTCGGTCTGCTTGAGACGCATCAGGAACTCGGCGACGTCACCCTCGATGAGGGTCGCGTTCCAGTCGAGCGGGCCCGAGAGCGTCGTGGAGGCGACGTACTTCTCGATCGGGTTGATGAAGGAGCCGAAGGGGTCCTCGGCGGGCGCCGTCGGCCAGTACTGCGACCACTCCTCGTACCCCGTCCGGCCGAGGACGGCGGTGTCGACGGAGCCGATCATCCGCCCCATCAGCGCGCCCAGCTCGGCGTCGAAGCTGTCGAACTGGAAGAGGTTCGGCGACTCGACGACCCCGTCGACCGACAGGAAGAGCCCCGCGGTGAGCGTGCGCATGGTGTGCCTCCCGTCACTGCCGGCGACGGCGCCGACTCCGCCAGCCTCGCGCAGGCCCCCCGCGCCGACAACCGCCGATCCGCGCCGCCGCCGGTACCCGCCCCCTAGGGCCGGTGCAGTTCGGCGACGTAGGCACCGGGGGTCGTCCCTGCGACCGCGCGGAACTCGTTCGTGAGGTGAGCCTGGTCGGTGTAGCCGAGTTCCGCGGCGATCGCGGCGATGTCCTCGCGAGCCGAGAGCCGGCGCACCACCTCCTGCAGCCGGATCCGGCGCGCGACCTCGTGCGGGCCGCGGCCGACGGACAGGGCGACCGCCCGCTGGAGACTGCGCGGGGAGGAGCGCAACTCCGCGGCGATGTCGGCCACCGGCCGTACGCGCGGCTGGGCGGTGAGCAGATCGACCGCGGCGTTCGCGAGCCGCTGCCGCCCTGTCATCGGCCGCTCGATCAGGAGCTCGTGGACGAGTGCGTCCGCCGCGAGCGCCCGCGCGGAGTCGTCCGGGGCGGCGGCGATCCGGGACAGGAGGCGGTGAGCACGCCTGTCCGCGACCGTGATCTCGCGCTCGCCGACGAGCACCGCGGGATCGAGATCGGTCAGGACGCCGAGGCCGGCCGGACGCAGGCGGATCGCGAAGACGTCCCCCGACCCCTCGATGGTGCGGCGCCACGCCGTCGCCCGCACCGCCGAGACGACGAACGGCGCGAGGACTCGGCCGCGCTCGATGCTGAGGGTGACGGAGGGGTGGTCGATGATCCGCTGATCGATCGAGTCGCCGTCCTCGAGCCGCCACCGCGCGGTCCAGTAGGTGTCGACGACGTCGCGCACTGCGGCCGACGGAGTGATCATCGACGCGGAGAAGCGCTCGAGATTCCGGGGGGCCAGGATTCCCGAGCGCTCGGTCCCTCCGATCGGGCGACGCATCGACTCGTTCATTGGCGTCATTCTGCAAGACCGCGGATCCGGAGGCGAGCAGGATCGTGCCATGACGACCGACTACTTCTCGACGTTCATCGCCGTCGCGGCGGACTGCCCCGTGGCCACCGCAGCGGTCCCGCCCGACGGCGCGAAGCCGACCGTCGCCTCGCTGCAGTACGCGCTCCTGCACGAGCGGCCGTACGAGCTGACCTCCGACGACGTCCTGTTCACGGTGCACGCGCTCCGCTCCGGCATCCCCGACGACGAGCGCGACGCGGAGCGGGAGCGCTTCTTCGCCAGGGATCAACCGTGCCTCCGTGCCTCGCCCCTGCCCAAGCGCTACGGCTGGGGCCTGCACTACGACGCGGAGGGCCGCGTCGCGCTGGTGGGCGCGGGCACCCCGCTCTACGACGAGCTCCTGTCGCGCTCCGACCTCGTGCAGAAGGCGGCGATGCGCTCCTCGCGGCGCTGAACTGTGCACGAGTCGCACAAAAAGGCTGGAAGACCGGTTCCGCCGAGGATTCAGCGGTTCCGGCCTCCCAGCCTTAGTTGTGCGGGAGGAGCGAGGGGCGTGACCGCCCGAGAGGGCTACTCCTCGACGACGATGGTCGTGATGACCGGGTTGCGGCGGTGGCGGCGGGTCAGCCAGCGGCCGAGGGTGCGCGTGATCAGCGCCTCGATCGCCTCGCGGTCGGTCGGCTTGCCCGCGGCCTGCAGGACCGCGTCGTCGATCGCCTTGCTGGCGTTGTCCTTCCAGCCCGGCTCCTCGACGAAGCCGCGGGTGAAGAACTCCACCGGCTCGCCGAGCGTGCCGCGGTCCAGGTCGACGATGGCGAGGACCGTGATGGCCCCCTCCTCGGCGAGCACGCGGCGATCGATCATCGCGTCCTCGGTGGCGACGCCCATCGTGGTGCCGTCGACCAGGATCTGGTCGGCCGGGATGCGTCCGCTGACGCGCGAGCGGCCCTTGACGAGGTCGATCGAGACGCCGTCCTCGATCACGAAGACGTTCTTCTCGTCGATCCCGGTGCGGGTCGCGATCGCCGCGTTGGCGGTGAGGTGGCGCCACTCGCCGTGCACGGGCAGGACCGCGGTGGGGCGGAGGATGTTGTAGCAGTAGGCGAGCTCGCCGGCGCTGGCGTGGCCAGAGACGTGCACCTTGGCGTTGCCCTTGTGCACGACGGTCGCGCCCCAGCGGGTGAACGCGTTGATGATCCGGTAGATCGCGTTCTCGTTGCCGGGGATCAGCGAGCTGGCCAGCAGGACGGTGTCGCCCGGGCCGATGTCGATGATGTGGTCCTTATTGGCCATCCGCGAGAGCGCAGCCATCGGCTCGCCCTGCGACCCCGTGCAGATCATCACGATCTCGGTCGCCGGCAGCTTCTCGAGCACCTTCATGTCGACCACGAGACCCGCGGGGATCTTGAGATAGCCGAGCTCGGCGGCGATGCCCATGTTGCGGACCATCGAGCGGCCGACGAAGGCCACCTTGCGGCCGTGGCGCTGCGCCGCGTCGAGCACCTGCTGGATGCGGTGCACGTGGCTCGCGAAGCTCGAGACGACGATGCGGCGCGGCGCGGTGCGGAACACCTGGTCGATCGCGGGGGCCAGATCGCCCTCCGAGATCGCGAAGCCGGGGACGTCGGCGTTGGTGGAGTCGACGAGGAAGAGGTCGACGCCCTCGTCGCCGAGGCGCGCGAAGCCGGGGAGGTCGGTGGTGCGCCCGTCGAGCGGGAACTGGTCCATCTTGAAGTCGCCCGTGTGCAGCACGAGGCCGGCCTCGGTGCGGATCGCGACGGCGAGGCCGTCGGGGATCGAGTGGTTCACGGCGAGGAACTCGAGGTCGAAGACGCCCGCGTCGACGCGGTCGCCCTCCTTGACCGGGCGGGTGCGCGGGGTGATGCGGTGCTCCTGGAGCTTCGCGCTGATCAGCGCGAGCGTGAAGGTCGACGCGATGATCGGGATGTCGCCGCGCTCCTTGAGGAGGTAGGGGACGCCTCCGATGTGGTCCTCGTGGCCGTGGGTGAGCACGATCGCCTCGATGTCCTTCAGGCGCGAGCGGATCGCGGCGAAGTCGGGGAGGATCACGTCGATGCCGGGCTGGTTCTCCTCGGGGAAGAGGACGCCGCAGTCGACGATGAGCAGCTTGCCCTTGTGCTCGAACACGGTCATGTTGCGACCGATCTCGCCGAGTCCGCCGAGCGGGGTGATGCGCATCCCGCCCTTCTCGAGGGGTTTCGGCGTGGGGAGCTCGAGGTGGTGGCGCGCGGGCTTGGCAGTGCGGGTGTTTCTCATGAGTGCTTTCCGGTGAGGGAGGAGTCCGGGTGGCGGCGCGGGAGGCGCGAGGCTGCGGAGTTCTCGGTAGGGGTGTCTCGCATCCGGCGCGTTCCCTCGGCGAACTGGCGCGGAGGGGACGGTGCGGGTGGTCGCGAGGGCGATCGTGGGTGCGCGGAACGATCTGTCGTCCGCGGCTGCTCCCTCTAGTCTGCCAGCGTTCCCTGCGATTGCTCGACGAGACGCCGATCCCGGGTATGTCGCGCGCCTCCGGACGCCGCTCTCAGCGACTCGAGAGCAGCTCGACGAACTCGTCGGCCATCGCCAGCTGCGCCTGCAGCGCGGCACGGCGCTCGCGGGCCTGGGTCACGAAGCGGTCGAGCTCGGCGCGATCCTCGGGGCCGCCTCCGTGCCCCTCGATGCGGTCGATGACCCGCAGCAGCGCGGCCATCTCGTCGAGCGAGAAGCCGAGCGGCTTCATCCGGCGGATGAGGATCAGGCGGTCGTAGTCGTCCTGCGTGTAAAGACGGAAGCCGCCCTCGGTGCGACCGGACGCGGTGACCAGGCCGACCTCGTCGTAGTGGCGCAGGGTGCGCAGCGAGAGACCGGTCTTCTCGGCGAGCTCGCCGATGTGCATCGTGACGGGCATCGGACCTCCCGATATCAACCCTCACGTGAGGGTAGGGTTGGCGCAGGGCGTTCGCCCGCCCCCACATTCTTCCCTGCGCCGAGCCGAGTGCCGCGCCCTCCCGACTCTCGCGACGAGAGCCCCGACTCCTGGAGTTCCATGACCACCGCCACCCCGCCCCGCTACCGCGCCGAGCCCACCGTGATGACGGCCCTCCGCACGCCCCGGATCCTCAGCCGCGAGGTGCTCGCCGGCCTCGTCGTCGCGCTCGCCCTCATCCCCGAGGCCATCTCGTTCTCGATCATCGCCGGCGTCGACCCGCGCGTCGGCCTGTTCTCCTCCTTCGTGATGGCGGTCACGATCGCCTTCCTCGGCGGCCGCCCCGCGATGATCTCCGCGGCCACCGGAGCCGTCGCCCTCGTGATCGCGCCGGTCGCCCGCGACTACGGCATGGACTACTTCATCGCGACCGTGATCCTCGCGGGGGTCTTCCAGATCGTCCTGGGGCTGCTCGGAGTCGCCAAGCTGATGAGGTTCATCCCGCGCAGCGTCATGGTCGGCTTCGTCAACTCGCTCGCGATCCTGATCTTCACCGCACAGGTGCCCAACCTGATCGGCGTGCCGTGGCTCGTCTACCCGCTCGTCGCGATCGGCATCGTGATCATGGTCGTGATGCCGCGGCTGACGAAGGTCGTGCCCGCTCCGCTCGTCGCGATCGTGCTGATCACCGCGGCCGTCGTCGTGACGGCGATCGCCGTGCCGACCGTCGGCGACCAGGGCGAGCTGCCACGCAGCCTCCCCGAGCTGTTCGTGCCGGACGTGCCCCTGACCTGGGAGACCTTCGCGACGATCGCGCCGTTCTCTATCGCGATGGCGCTCGTCGGCTTGCTCGAGTCGCTGATGACCGCGAAGCTCGTCGACGACATCACCGACACCCACTCGCAGAAGACGCGCGAGTCGCTCGGCCAGGGTGCGGCCAACGTGCTGTCCGGCTTCTTCGGCGGCATGGGCGGCTGCGCGATGATCGGCCAGACGATGATCAACGTGAAGGCGTCGGGCGCCCGCACGCGCATCTCGACGTTCCTGGCGGGCGTGTTCCTGCTGATCCTCGTGGTGGTGCTCGGCGACGTGGTGGCGATCATCCCGATGGCGGCGCTCGTCGCTGTGATGGTGATGGTGTCGGTCGCGACGTTCGACTGGCACAGCATCCGCCCCTCGACCCTGCGCCGCATGCCGCTCGGCGAGACCCTCGTGATGGTCGCGACCGTCGTCGTCGTGGTCATCACCCACAACCTGGCGATCGGAGTCGTCATCGGCGTCGTCGCCGCGATGATCGTCTTCGCCCGCCGCGTCGCCCACTTCGCCACGGTCGAGCGAACGGTGTCGGAGGGGACCGCGCACTACCGCGTGACGGGCGAGCTGTTCTTCGCCTCCAGCAACGACCTGACCACGCAGTTCGAGTACGCGGAGGATCCCGCCCGCGTCGTCATCGACCTCTCGGGCTCGCACGTCTGGGACGCCTCGACCGTCGCCGCCCTCGACGCGATCACCACCAAGTACGCCCGCCACGGCAAGCTCGCCGTGATCGAGGGCATGAACGACGCCTCGACCCGGATGCACACCCGCCTCGCCGGGAACCTCGGGGCGGAGCACTGACCTAGCATCGGGCCATGGCCCTCCTGCACCGCGCGACGATCACGCCGACCAAGCTCGAGCTCGTCGAGGCGTGGGCCCCCGCCCAGCCGTGGTGCCCGGGCGGAGGCGTCGCGCAGGTCGCCGCCTACCGGTTCGACGATCCCGCGGGCGAGGTGGGCATCGAGACGCTGATCGTGCGGGCCGCGGGCGGGCCGGTGCTGCAGGTGCCGCTGACCTACCGGGGTGCGCCGCTCGAGGGCGGCGAACCGTGGCTGATCGGCACGACGACCCACTCGGTGCTCGGCGAGCGCTGGGTGTACGACGCAGCGGGCGACCCGGTCGCGGTCGCCGCCTTCGCCACCGCGATCCGCACGGGCGGCGTGCAGGCCGAGATCGAGATCGAGATCGACGGAGTGATGCTGCGGCGCGATCCGACCGCCACGGTCCGCGGGACCGGCTCCGCCTCCGCCCCGACCCCCGTTCCTCCGGCGATCGCCACGCGGAGCGATGAGCGCTCGACGCGCATCGAGGCCGGCGGGTTCGTGCTGACGCTGCGCCGCGTACTCGACGACGCGCCGGCCGACGGCGAGGCGCTCGTCGGCATCTGGTCCGGCTCCGCCCCGAGCGTCCTCGCGACCCTGGCCTGATCAGCGCTCCGCGGCGCCTCCGGACCGGGTCGTCGTGTTCACAACGAAGGAAGGATGCGACGGCACGACCGGAATCATGCGGATCCGGAGCCCCGCACGCGAATCCATCCTTCGTTGTGAACACGACCCGCCGGGGCCTCAGCGCAGCGAGGCCAGCACCGCCTCGAGCTCGTCGACGGCGAAGTCGATCTCGTCGGCGGTGACCACGATCGGAGGCGCGAGGCGGATGGTCGAGCCGTGGGTGTCCTTCGCCAGGACGCCGCGCTCCATCAGCGCCTCGCAGACGGCACGGCCGGAGGCGAGCGCCGGGTCGATGTCGATGCCCGCCCAGAGTCCCGCGCCGCGGACGGCGTCGACTCCGTGGCCGATGAGCGTCACGAGCCGCGCATGCAGCTGCTCGCCGCGGGCGCGGGCCATGGCCTGGTACTCGCCGGTGGCGAGCATCTCGACGACGGCGAGGCCGACGGCGGCGGCGAGCGGATTGCCTCCGAAGGTCGAGCCGTGCTGCCCCGGCTGCAGGACGCCGAGCACCTCGGCGTTCGCCACGACGGCCGAGACGGGCACGATTCCGCCGCCGAGCGCCTTGCCCAGCAGGTACACGTCGGGGACGACGCCGACGAGGTCGCAGGCGAAGGTCGCGCCGGTGCGGCCGAGGCCCGACTGGATCTCGTCGGCGATGAACAGCACGTTGTGCCGGGAGGTGATCTCGCGCACCGCGGGCAGGTAGTCGACCGGCGGCACGACGATGCCCGCCTCGCCCTGGATGGGCTCGATCAGCACGGCGACCGTGTCGTCGTCGATGGCGGCCTCGAGCGCCGCCGCGTCGCCGAACGGCACGGTGCGGAATCCGGGCGTGAACGGCTCGAAGCCGTCGCGCGCCTCGGCGTCGTCGCTGAACGAGATGATCGTGGTCGTGCGGCCGTGGAAGTTGCCCGCCGCGACGATGATGTTCGCGCGACCGGGCGTCACGCCCTTCACGCGGTAGCCCCAGGCGCGGGCGACCTTGATGCCCGACTCGACCGCCTCCGCACCGGTGTTCATCGGCAGGACCATGTCCTTGCCGGCCAGCGCGGCGAGCGCCGTGACGAACGGGCCGAGCTTGTCGTTGTGGAACGCGCGGCTGGTGAGGGTGACCCGCGAGAGCTGCGCGCGCGCCGCCTCCAGGAGCACCGGGTGCGAGTGCCCGAAGTTGACGGCGGAGTAGGCGGCGAGGCAGTCGAGGTAGCGGCGCCCCTCGACGTCGGTGATCCAGGCGCCCTCGCCGGTCGCGGCGACGACGGGCAGCGGGTGGTAGTTGTGGGCGGCGTGCGCCTCCTCCGCCTCGATGAGGGCGGCGGACCGGTGGGTGTCGGTGATGCTCATGTCGTACCTCCTGGAGGCGTTCGACTCCTCAGAAGTTGTCGTACTCGAGTGTCGAGTACGACGACTTTCGAGGAGTGGGCAGTGCGGGGAGTGGGCAGTGCGGAGTGGGCAGTGCGGAGTGGGGAGAGGGTCAGCGCCGCAGCTCGAGCGTGCAGCACTTCACGCCGCCGCCGCCGAGCAGCAGCTCGGAGAGGTCGACGCCGATCGGGTGGTAGCCGCGCTCGCGCAGCTGGCGCTCGAAGCCGACCGCACGCGAGGCGATGACGACGTTCAGGCCGTCCGAGAACGAGTTGAGCCCGAGAACGGAGGCGTCCTCCTCGGACACCAGGATCGCGTCGGGGTACAGCTCGCGCAGCACGCGGTTGCCCTCGTCGCTGAACGCGCTGGGGAGGTAGGCGATGTTCGTGTCGTCGAGCACGGCGATCGCCGTGTCGAGGTGGTAGAACGACGGATTCACGAGCTCGAGGGTCACCACCTCGCGGCCGAAGACGCGGGCGACCTCGGCGTGCGAGTCCGAGGCCGAGCGGAATCCCGTGCCGGCGAGGATGCGGTCGCCGACGAGGAGGAAGTCACCCTCGCCCTCGTTGATCTCCTCGGGCACTCGGACGTCGAAGCCGGCGCCGCGGAACCACTCCATGTAGGCGGGACCCTCGGGCTGGCGCTCGGGGTAGGTGAAGGAGGCGCCGTAGGCGATGCCGTCGATCACGAAGCCGCCGTTCGCGGCGTAGACCATGTCGGGCAGGCCCGGCTCGGGCTCGATCAGCTGCACGTCGAAGCCGAGGCCGATGTAGGTGTCGTAGAGCGTCTGCCACTGGCGGAGCGCGAGGGCGGTGTCGGTCGGGACGGCCGGGTCCATCCACGGGTTGATCCGGTAGACGACGGTGAAGTGCTCGGGGCGGCACATCAGGATCGACTTGGCGACGGGGGTGCGGTCCGGGGCGGTGGCGAGCGGGGCGGTGGCGAGCACGGCGGTGGCGAGCACGGCGGTATCGGTCATTCGAGTCCTCCTGCGAAAGGCTGCGGATGAGCGGACCTGGTCCAGTGGCTCCGTCTCCCTTGGCGGGTGGAGCACGCTCGCAGCCAGTCTCGCACGCAGGGATCCTGCGATTTTCGCCGTCCCGCGCAGGTTTCCTCTGCAGACCACCCGTGGCACGCACGAGAAGGGAGGCGGCCGCCCGTCATGCAGGCGGCCGCCTCCGCTCAGCGAGCGGCCACGCTCAGCTCGTTCGGGGTCGCTCCGAGCTCGCCCGTCGCGGTGATCTCGCCCGTCGCCAGATCGACGGCGTGGATCGCGTCGGCCGCCGGCTCGGTCACGTAGGCGGTGCCGCCCGCGATCGCGAGGGCCGGGTGCGGATCCTGCCACTCGACCGGGCCCTCCCAGGCGTCGATCACGGGGAACTCGCCCGTGAGGGCGCCGGTCTCGGGATCGAGCACGTGCAGAGACCCGTCGGTGCCGAGGATGTACGCGAGACCACTGGGACCGCGGGCGACGTCGCGGAAGGTGTACTCCGCGCCGTCGGGCAGGTCGACGACGTCGAGGGCGCCGGAGACGGTGTCGATCAGTGCGACGGCGCCGAGGAGGTAGCCCTCGGCGTCGGGGTCGCTCTTGTAATCGCCGACGACGATCGGGCTCGTCTCGCTGACGTAGGCGTTGCCCATCCGGCCGTACGGCTGATCGGGAGCGTCGAGCTTCGTGATCGCGCCGTCGCGGTAGAGCAGCGCGCCGTTCTCGCAGCCGAAGACGACCGCTTCGCCGGCCGCCGTGCCCTCGCCGTGCACGCCCGGGCACTGGTCGCTCCCGCCGACGACCGCGCCGGAGGGGTCGCGGACCTCGATGCCGGTGCGGCCGTCGGAGTCGCCGACCGTGGTGAGGAGGGTGCCGTCCTCGAGCACGACCGAGACGCCGTGGTGCGCCCGGACGCCGGGGATCGTCTCGACCTCGGGGGTGTCACCGGAGGCGAGGTCGGCGGTGTCGAAGACGGTGGTGTCGCTCGTGCCGTCCGCGTAGAGGATCGTGCGCCCGGCGTGGTGGACGACATGGCCGGGGGTATCGGCCGCGAAGACGAGGTCGGTGAGCTCGGGGTCACCGGCGGTGTCGAGCACCTGGAAGCCGGCGCTCGTCGTGACCATCACGTGGCGGCCGTCACCGGCCGCGTTCAGGCGGGTGAACTCCTCCGACTCGAGATCGGCGAGGGTCTCGAGCGTCGTCCCGTCGAGGACGAGGATCCCGCCGGCGTGGGCGACGGCGACCCGGGAGTCGGCTCGGGAGTCCGTGGCAGCGGAGTCGGTGGCCGCGGAGTCCGTGGCGGGTGCGCTGCCTGCAGCACCCGACGAGCAGGCCGCGAGGCCCGCGGCGGCTCCGAGGGCGAGCAGGGCGGTTCCCGCTCGGCGGAGGTGGGGGATTCGCATGGTGGTTCCTCTTATCCAGTGGTGGGGCGCTCAGGGTGAGAGCCCGGTGGCGATGCGCTGCGTGTTCGCGCGCATCATGGCGAGGTAGTCGGGAGCGCCGCCCTCGGGCCCGGTGAGGGACTCGGTGAACAGCTCGACCACCTCCACGCGGAGGTCGGCCTCGCTCGCCAGCGCCTGGACGAGCCGGTCGGGCGAGGAGGACTCCGCGAAGATCGTGGGGACTCCGGCGTCCTCGACCGCGTCGACGAGGTCGGCCAGGTCGGAGGCGGACGGGGCGGCGAGAGTGGTGCCGCCGGGGATGACGGCGCCGACGACGTCGAAGTCGAAGCGCTCGGCGAGGTAGCCGAAGACGTGGTGGTTCGTGACGAGGGCACGCCGCTCCTGGGGCAGAGCGCCGAAGGCGGCCGTCATCCCGGCGTCGAGTCGCTCGAGCTCGGTGCGGTACGCGGCGGTGCTCGCGGCGACGGCGTCCGGATCCACGCCGTCGATCTGCGCGAGGGCCGGCTCGAGCGCGTCGACGACGTCGAGCATCCGCGCCGGGTCCGTCCAGAAGTGCGGGTCCGGCGCTCCCTCCGCGTCGCCCTCGCTGTAGGCGAGGATGTCGATCGCGTCTCCGGCGACGAAGGTCCGGGCGCCGGCCTCCCGCGCGGCGTCGAGGTGCTGCTGCAGCCCCTCCTCGAGGCCGAGGCCGTTCGAGACGACGAGATCGGCCGAGCGGAGTCGCGCCGCCTGCTGCGCCGAGATCTCGAAGGAGTGCGGATCGGCATCGGGCGCCATCAGCGTCACGACCTCGGCCTCGTCGCCGACGAGCTCGCCGACGACGTCGCCGAGGATGTTGGTCGACACCATCACGAGCGGCCGGTCATCGGCGGGGGTCGCGCAGCCCGCGAGGAGGAGGGCCGCGACGGCGAGGAGGGACACGCGGAGCGGGCGCACGGTCAGCGTCCCGCCTCGGCGGCGAACGCCGGATCGGCGGGCGTCTCGAAGGTGCGCGCGACCCGGGCCCCGTCGGCGTAGTCGATCTCGTGCAGCCGCCGCTCGGCGGGGGCGCTGAGGTAGGCGCGCTGCTGATCGGCGACGAGCACGGGCGATCGGCCGGCGGCGAGGGAGCCGGCGACCAGCGGCCCGGTCTCGGCGAGCACGGCTCCGCTCGCGCCGTCGAGGACGAGCACGCGGCCGTCCTCGGCCAGGGCGAGCACGTGCCCGTCCGCGTCGTCGACCGCGGTCACCTGCGCCAACGGCGCGGGGGCCGGCAGCAGGGTCCACGAGCGCTCGCGGGTGTCGAGCAGCCAGACCCCCTCGCGGCCGGCGAGACCGGCGACGGTCGGGCGGCCCTCCCGGTTGTCGAAAGCGGTGGCGGCGGGCGCCGTCGTGCCCTCGGGGTACGGGAGGCGCTCGACGACGAGTCCGCCGTCGCCCGCGGAGGCGAGCAGCGCGCCGTCGCTGCAGCCGATGACCGCGCCCACCCGTGTCGTGATCGTGCCGGCCGCATCCGGGCAGGGCTCGACGAGTCCGGTGCGCTCACCTTCAGCCGTGTAGCCGACGACGGTCGTCGAGGCACCGCTGCCCTCGGTCACGAGTGCCGACGATCCGACGGGGACGACGAGCCCCGGCCCGGGTGCCGCGGGGAGGCGGAACCGCTCGACGATCTCCCCGCGCGAGAGCGCCTCCGTATCGAGGAGGACGGCCTCGCCGGAGTCGTCGACGCCGGCTCCCTCGAAGTACAACCCCGTGCCGCCCGAGGTCGAGAGGTTCGTCGTGGCGACGGTGGCCGCCCCGTCGCCCTCGACCGCGCCGAGCAGCCGCGGATCGGACCGGTAGTAGTGGAAGTGGTCGACGTGGTCCCAGGTCCACCGCCCGCTGTCGACGATCTCGACGCCGTCGGCCGTCTGCGCGAAGAGGTAGCGGCCGTCCGTCGTCACCGCCGAGGGCGCTCCGACCGTGCCGAGGTCGGCGACGGTCTCGTCGAGCAGGTCGAGCTGCGCGACGCCTCCGTCGGGATCGATCGTCACGAGGGCGAGCGGCGGCTCGGCGAGCTCGGCGGCGCCCGCGACGGCGCCGTGCCCCTCCGAGCCGCCGGAGGGTGGGGCGGAGTCGGCGGGAGCGGTCGAGCAGGCGACCAGGCCGAGCGCGAGCGCGCTGAGCAGGGTCGGGGGCAGGAGGCGGAGACGCACGGGAGCCTTTCGAGGAGAGCGGGAGGAGGAGGTCACGCGACGGCGACCGGAGGAGCGAGCCGCGATCCGAGCGCCCGCAGCGCCCAGGACAGCGCCGCCAGGGCGACCGCGGTCAGCGCCACCGAGGCTCCGGCCGCCGTCGCCGCGTGCCACGAGACGAGCAGCCCGATGAACACGGAGGCGACGCCGACGACCGCCGCCAGCACCATCCGCGTCGGGATCCGGGTGGTCCACTGCCCCGCCGCGACGGCGGGGGCGAGCAGGAGCCCGACGACCAGCAGCGAGCCGACCGCCTGGTACGAGGCGACGACGGCCAGGGTCACCAGTCCGACGAGCGCGGCCTGCGCCGACCGCGGGCCGAGGCCGAGCACCGCCGCGATCCGGGCATCGAGGGCCAGTGCGACGAGTGGCCGGTGGAAGGCGGCGGCGATCGCGAGCCCCACGACGACCGCGGCGCCGAGGATCACGACGTCGGCCGGCGCGATCGCGAGGATGTCGCCGAACAGGATCGCGGTCGCGTCGGTCGCGAAGCTCCCCGAGTGCGAGATGATCACGACCCCGACGGCGAGCGTCGAGACGAAGAGCAGGCCGATGCTCGTGTCGTACGAGAGCCGGCCGCGGCGCTGCAGGGCGGCGATGCCGAGGCTCATCACGACCGCACTGAGCGCTCCCCCGAGCAGCACCGGCAGCCCGAGCACCGTCGCGAGGGCGACCCCGGGGAGCATCCCGTGCGCCAGCGCCTCGCCGAGGAACGCCATCCCGCGGATGACCACCCAGGTGCCGACGACTCCGCAGAGCACCGCGACCAGACCGCCGCCGAGGAGGGCGCGCTGGAGGAAGTCGAGGGCGAAGGGCTCGAGGACGGAGGAGGACATGGGGCCCGACCGTATCGAGAATGAGAATGATTATCAAATAGCTAGGATCGAGGCATGCCCTCCCTCAGCGCCCTCGCCCGCCTCCGCGGAGTCCGCGTCGACTTCGGCGCTCGCCGCGCCCTCGACGGGGTCGACCTCGACGTGCTGCCGGCGGCCTTCACGGCGCTCGCCGGCCCGAACGGCGCGGGCAAGACCACGCTCCTCGAGGTGGTCGCCGGCACCCGGGCTCTCTCCTCCGGCACCCGCTCGGCCACCGCGTCGCTCGCCTTCGTGCCGCAGCGGGCCGCCGTCTCGGACCGGCTGCCCGTGACCGTCCGCGATGTGGTGACGGTCGGCTCCTGGGGGCGCGCGGGGCGGCTGCGGCGCCTCGACCGCGCCGCTCGGGCGGCCGTCATCGACGCGATGGAGCGCCTCGGGATCACCGATCTCGCGAGCACGCCCTTCGGATCGCTGTCCGGCGGCCAGCGCCAGCGCGCCCTCCTCGCCCAGGGCCTCGCCCGCGGTGCCGACCTCCTGCTCCTCGACGAGCCGACGACCGGGCTCGACAGCGAGAGCGGCGAGCGCATCCGATCCGTCCTGCGTGCCGAGACGGAGCGCGGAGCCGCCGTGCTCTGCGTGTCGCACGACCCCGCGGTGCTCGGCGCGGCCGACCGCGTCGTGCGGCTCGAGGGCGGCGTCGTGGTCTGACGGGCGGCGGATGCGAGGGGTGGATCGGCGGGCCGTGGCACAGCAGCCCCGGCACCGGTAGAACGGAAGCCTCGACGAGGGGAACCACCGTGATCGACCGCGACGGCCTGGCCACGTTCCTCCGGCGACGGCGCGAGGCGCTGCAGCCCGAGGACGTCGGACTCACCCGCGGACCGCGCCGGCGCACCACGGGCCTCCGCCGGGAGGAGGCCGCGGCCCTCTGCCACATGTCGACCGACTACTACGCCCGCCTCGAGCGGGGCACCGGCCCGCAGCCGTCGGAGCAGATGATCGCGTCGATCGCCCAGGGACTGCACCTCTCGCTCGGCGAGCGCGACCACGTCTTCCGGCTCGCCGGCCACACCCCACCCGCGCGCGGAGTCGCGGGTGACCACATCGCGCCGGGGCTGCTCCGCATCCTCGACCGCCTGCACGACACCCCGGCCGAGATCATCACCGAGCTCGGCGAGACGCTGCGGCAGAGTCCGCTCGGCGCGACGCTCCTGGGCGACGCGACACTGCGCACCGGGCCGTCGCGCAGCATCGGCTACCGCTGGTTCACCGACCCGGCAGCGAGGGAGGCGTATCCCGAGGAGGACCGCGCGCAGCTCTCTCGGGTCTTCGTGGCGGGGCTGCGCGAGATCGCGACCCTGCGCGGCCCGGGATCCCGGGCGGCCGCGCTGGTCGATCTCGTCGCGTCGCAGAGCGGCGAGTTCCGCGCGCTGTGGGCCGAGCACGAGGTGGGGCTGCGGCCGCCTGCGACCAAGCGCTTCCAGCATCCGTCGGTCGGCCTGCTCGAGCTCGAGTGCCAGACACTGCTCGATCCGGAGCAGTCGCACCGGCTCCTCGTCTACACCGCGGTCCCCGGCAGCGAGAGCGCCGAGAAGCTCGAGCTGCTCGCGGTGGTGGGCTCGCTGGTCTGAGCCGCGGGCCGCGCAGCCGTGGATCGGGCAGCCGTGGATCGCGCAGCCGTGGATCGGGAGGCCCTGCCTCCGCTCGCCGCCTCGCCCGACGATGGGGAGACCACCGACACCGAGGAGTCCCCATGACCCGCAGCATCCCGATCCCCGATCTCACCGGCCGGCTCGCCGTCGTCACCGGAGCCAGCGACGGCATCGGCCGGGTGATCGCCACCCGCCTCGCCGCCGCGGGAGCCGAGATCGTCATGCCCGTCCGCTCCGCCGCCAAGGGCGAGGCCGCGGCGGAGGCGATCCGCCGCGCGATCCCCGGGGCGACCGTGAGCACGCGCCCGCTCGACCTCTCCTCCCTCCGCTCGGTCACCGCGCTCGCCGAGAGCCTCGTGCAGGAGGGCCGCCCGCTCGATCTGCTCGTCAACAACGCCGGAGTGATGCAGCCGCCCCACCGGCAGGTCACCGAGGACGGCCTCGAGCTGCAGTTCGGCACCAACCACGTCGGACACTTCGCGCTGACGCTCGGCCTGATGCCGCTCCTCGGGCACGCCCGCGTCGTGCACCAGACGAGCATCGCGGCCCGCAGCGGCTCGATCGACTGGGACGACCTGAACGGCGAGCGCCGCTACGACACGATGAGGTCGTACGTGCAGTCGAAGATCGCCGTCGCCCTCTTCGCCCTCGAGCTCGACTCGCGGAGCAGGGCCGCCGACTGGGGCGTCACGAGCACCCTCGCGCACCCCGGGATCTCGCCCACGAACCTCCTCGCGGCGCAGCCCGGGCTCGGTCGCCCGCAGCAGGTGCGCGGCCGCGGCCTGATCGAGCTGCTCGCGCGGGTCGGAGTCGCGGGCACCGTCGAGAGCGCGGCGCAGCCGGCCTTGCTCGCCGCGATCGCCGCGGAGGGCGGCGGATTCTTCGGCCCGACCCGCCTGATCGGCGGCCCGGCCGCCCGCCGCGACCTGTGGGCGCCGATGCGCCGCACCGACGACGCCCGCCGCCTGTGGGAGGTGTCGGAGAGCCTGATCGGCAGCCGCTTCCCGGTGTGAGGCGCCCTGCTACCGGGTCGTCTCGGTGATCTGGGTCCTCTCGATGATCGAGCGCATCGCGTCGCTCGCCGACCGCGCGTCGCTCCTCTGGATGCGGGTCGCCAGGTCGACGTGGAGCTGCAGGTCGTGGGCGTCGAAACCGTGCCCGCCGAGCTCGTGCAGGGTGCGCTCGTGCAGCGTCTCCTGGATGACGGAGGAGATCTGCGCGAACATCGGGTTGCCGGACGCCCGGAGGATGAGCGCGTGCAGCGCCTGATCCGCGCGCAGGAGCTCGTCGGGATCGGCGCCGGTCGATCCGGCACTCCACAGACGGGTCGCGGCGCTCACGATGCTCGCCGCCTCGTCCGGAGTCCGTCGCGCGGCCGCGAGGCGGGCGGCCTCCGGCTCGATCGCCAGACGCACCTCGGCGAGGGTCCGGAGCTGGCTCTCGCGCTGCGGTGACCGCAGGCGCCAGCGGATGACCTGGGAGTCGAAGAGGTTCCAGGCCGTCTCGGGGAGGACCCGCAGGCCGATGCGCTGGCGCGCCTCGAGCAGGCCCCTTGAGGCGAGCCCCCTGGCGACTTCGCGGACCACGCTGCGCGATGTCGCCGTCGCGACCTCGATCTCGTCCACCGTCACGACGGTGCCCTCGGGAAGCCGTCCGTCGCAGATGGCGGAGCCGAGCTGGTCGTTGAGCTGCGAGTAGCTGCTGCCGCCGCCCTTGACGACGGGCGAGAGTGCGCGGAGGCGCGTCACGCGGCCTCGCCCCCCGCCCTCACGACCGGCGTGATCACGAGCTCGTCGATGCAGACGTGCGAGGGGCTGTCGAGGACGAACTGAGTGGCGGCGGCGATGTCGACCGGAGTCAGCATCGACCGGCGGGCGTCGTCGTCGGGGACGACCGGGCGCTGCGCGAGGAACGCGGTGTCGACGTCGCCCGGGCAGAGGCAGCAGGCGCGGATGCCGTGGCGCTTCTCCTGCGCGTTGAGCGTGCGCGTCAACGACGACAGCGCGGTCTTGCTGGCGCTGTACGCGACTCCGGCGTCCGGGGAGAACTGCCACCCCGAGACCGACGAGATGAGGACGATGACCCCGTCGCCGGCCTCGCGCATCCCGGGGAGGACCGCGTCGACGACCCGCGCGCAGCCCGTCAGGTTCGTCTCGACGACGGAGGCGAAGCCCGCCATCGACTGGTCCCGCCAGTAGCGGTCCGGTCGATTCAGGCCTGCGGCTGCGACCAGTCTCGTCACCGGCCCCCAGGCGCCCTCGATGTCCCGGTGGACCGATCGGGCGTCGGAAGCCGAGGCCACGTCCATCGGGGCGATCAGGAACTCCCCGCCGACGACCTCGACGGCCTCCGCGGTCTCCCGGAGCAGCTCGGGGCGACGTCCGCTGAGCGCCACGCGGTGACCCTGCCGAGCCGCCGACACGGCGATCGCGCGGCCCATGCCGCTGCCGGCGCCGGTGATCCACAGGACGGGACGGGAGTCGGGAAGTGCCATGGGGGCTCCGTTCAGAAGAATGACTTGTTGCGACGATCCTGCCATGAAGTATGTTTTTTACTCTCGACGAGAAGAGGATCCGATGCTGATCGATTTCACCGGCCACGTGGTGGTCGTCACGGGCGCGGGCCAGGGGATCGGCCGCGTCATCGCGGAGTCGTTCGCGCAGGACGGGGCGACGGTCGTCCTCCTCGATGTCGCGGCCGATCTCCTCGAGGAGGTCGGCACCGACCTCGACGCCCGCGGCCTCTCGAGCGCTCAGTACGTCTGCGACGTGCGCGACGCGGCCGCGGTCCAGGGCGTGATGGACGATGTCGTCTCCCGATTCGGCCGCATCGACACCCTGATCAACAACGCCGGGGTGAACGTCGAGGGCCTGATCGAGGATCTCGACGTCGCGGCGTGGGACCGGTGCTTCGAGGTCAACGTCCGCGGCACGTTCACCACCTGCAAGGCGGTGATCCCCGTGATGAAGCGCCAGGGGCGGGGCCGGATCATCAACGCCGCGTCCTTCGCGGCGATCGTCCCGAGCGTCGGCGGCGCGGCCTATGCGGCGTCCAAGGCGGCCGTGGTCCAGTTCACCCGCACCCTCGCCGGCGAGGTGGGGCCGTGGAGCATCACCGCCAACTCCTACGCCCCCGGCATGATCCCCACCGCGATGAACGGGTTCGCCGAGCTGCCGGAGGAGGGCCAGGCGCAGAAGCTGGACATGCTGGCCGTGCGCCGCTGGGGCGAGGCGCAGGACATCGCCGATCTGCTGCGCTTCGTGGCCAGCGACTTCGCGGGCTACATCACCGGCACCCTCGTCGAGGTGAGCGGAGGCAAGCTCGCCACGCAGACCGCCAGGTCCGCCCCCTGACACCGACGCCTGGCGCCGACCGGGCCCCGCCGATACGCTTCGAGCCTTCGGAGCGGAGGGCACATGACGTCCGAGGACGACGCCGACTCCCGTCACCGGCAGAACATGTGGTGGGTGAGAGTCTCGGGAGTGACCGGGCTGCTCGCCCTCCTCGTCGCCGTGATCGCGCTCCTGCCGACGTCCGGACCCGGCTCGGGGGCGACCGAGCTCGACCTGACCGGCACGTGGGCCGGCGACATCACCGGGGATGACCGCGTCTATCCCCTGTCGGTCGCGATCCGGGACGACGGGACGACGGCGATGGCCACCGCGACGTACCCGGACATCCCGTGCCGGGGCACCTGGACTCAGCAGTCCCGGACGACGACGGGGATCTCGTTCGTCGAGGACATGCCCGAGGACGTCGTCTGCTTCGACGACGTCCCCGTCCACCTCGAGCTCGAGGACGGGTCGCTGATCTTCACCGCTGAGTCGGGCGGCCGCTCGCTGCGCGCCGTGCTGGTCGAGTCGGAGGGCTGACGCGGCCTCGCCTCCTGAAGCCGATCGCGACGGCGATGGCAGTGGCGGTGGCGGTGGCGCAGAGTGTGGCGCAGACGTGAGCAGATGTCAGTGGTCGCCTGTTGACTGCATCGTATGGAGACGATGGGAACGGCGGAGGCGGTGCTCGCAGAGGTGCGCGAGTGCGGTGACGACGTCGCGGGCGAGGACCGCGCGATGGCGCCGCGACGCCTCGCCACGGCCGAGCGGCTGTACGCGGGGCACCGCCGAGCGCTCGAGTCCCCCGAGTCGTTCGCGCGCGGGCTGCAGCTGTCGCGGAGTGAGGCGAACGACCTCGCGGAGCGGTCGATCCGGGCCGAACTGGCAGTCGCCCTCGGCACCTCCGAGCGGGCGGTCTCGCGTCGGATCGAGCACGCCCGGCTCCTCGTCGAGGATCTCCCGCTCACCCGAGCGGCCCTGGCGGCAGCGCTGATCCTCTGGGAGTCGGGTGAGCTCATCTGCGCGACCGCTGCCACCCTTCCGCCCGGATCCCGAGCCGCGCTCGACGAGTGTGCGGCCGAGGCGGCCGCCGCGATGACCCCGACGCAGCTGCGACGCGCCCTGGCCCGCTGGCGGGAGCAGCTGCACGAGCAGCCCTTCAGAGAGCGGCACGCCCGCGCCCGAGACGATCGCGCCGTCTGGCTCACCCCGGAGGTCGACGGGATGGCGACACTGACCGCGTACCTGCCTGCACCGTTCGCGGTCGGTGCCTACGACCGGCTCGACAGGATCGCCCGCAGCCTCCGGGACAGCAGCAGCGGCACCGGCTCTGGAGACGAGCGGACCCTCGCGCAGCTGCGCGCCGATGCCCTCGCCGATCTCCTCTGCGACGGCGACATCACCGGCACCACTCCCGTCTCCGGCGACGGGGCACCCGCGCCGACCTTCGTCCCCGGCATCCGCGCCGAAGTGCGGCTGACGCTCCCCGCGACCACCGCCGCCGGTCTCGACGACGCCTCCGCCGATCTCGACGGCTACGGCCTCATCCCCGCCGATCTCGCGCGCGCACTCGCCGACACCGCCGCGAGCTTCACCCAAGTCCTCACCGACCCGATGACCGGCACGGTCACCTCCGTCGGCCGAACCCACCGCCTTCCACCTCCGCGGATGCGACTCCACCTCCAGCTGCGCGATCAGACCTGCCGATTCCCCGGCTGCACCCGTCCCGCGTCGACGAGCGAGGCGGACCACACGATCGAGTGGCGCACCGGAGGTGAGACATCGCTCGACAACCTCGCCTCCCTCTGCACCGCGCACCACCACGTCCGACACGGCGACCGCTGGACCTACCGCCTCCACCCCGACGGCACCGCCGACTGGACCACCCCCACAGGCCGCCACGTCACCACCCGGCCACCCGCGCTCCCGGGCAGTCCGCCCGCGCCACGATTCACCGAAGCACCACCTCCGTTCTGAGTGGGCCCCGAGCGAGAGGATCTCCGCGCCAATCCCGAGCGGCCCGGCGCTGACCCGATGCCTCACAGCATCGCGGTCAGCACCCCTCCGTCGGCGCGGAGAGCGGCACCGTTCGTCGCCGAGGAGAGCGGGCTGGCGAGGTACACGGCGAGGTTCGCGATCTCGCCGGGCTCGAGGAAGCGCTCCAGGAGGGAGGTGCGGTTCGGGCCGGCGACCATCGCCTTCATCTCGTCCTCGGCGAGCCCGTTCGCGTCGGCGAGGCTCCGGACCGCGTCGGCCACGCCGTCGGAGTACGTGGGCCCGCCGAGGATCGTGTTGACCGTCACCCCCGTCCCCCGGGTGAGCTTCGCGAGACCGTTGCCCAGTGCGAGCACCGCCGCCTTGGTCACGCCGTAGTGCACCATGTCGGCCGGCACGTTCACTCCCGACTCGCTCCCGACGAAGACGATGCGGCCCCAGCCGGCGTCGATCATCCGCGGGAGCAGCGCCCTCGAGAGGCGCACCGCGCTCATCACGTTGACGTCGAAGAACTGGGCCCACTCGGCGTCGTCGACGTCGGCGAACGGCGTCACCTCGAAGAGCCCCGCGTTGTTGATGAGGATGTCGACGCGCCCGAGCTCCTCGAGCAGCCGGTCCGTCCCGGAGGCGTCGGCGAGGTCGGCCGCGAGGCCCGAGACCGCGGCACCCGGCACCTCGGCACCCGGCACCTCCCCCTCGAGCCGGCGCACCGCCTCCTGGACCCTGCGGTCGTCCCGGCCGTTGATCACCACGGTCGCGCCCTCACGGAGCAGCGCTCGCGCGATCGCGTAGCCGATTCCCTGCGTCGAGCCGCTGACGAAGGCGCGGCGGTGCGCGAGATGAAGATCCATGCGGGTTCCTGACGATCGATTCACTTGCTTGAGCAAGCAGAACCGTACGGTGGAGTCGTTGCTCAGTCAAGCAACCGGTACGCTGCGAGCATGGACGACCACCGCCCCCTCACCGGTGCAGACCTCGAGACGTGGTCCGCTCTGGCCACGGTCCTGGAGTGGCTCCCGCCGGCACTCGACGCCGACCTCGTCCGCGATGTCGAGCTCACCCACTTCGAGTACGGCATCCTCTACGCGCTGGCGGCAGCGCCCGACGGCGCCCTCCGGATGAGCACCCTCGCCGACTTCGCGAACAGCTCGCTGTCTCGCCTGTCCCGCGCGGTGTCGCGGCTCGAGTCGCGAGGCCGGGCACGCCGCAGCCCCGACCCCACGGACGGCCGCTCCACTCTGGCCGTCCTCACCGACGACGGGCGGGATCTGCTCGAGCGAGCCACGCCGACGCACGAGCGCGCGGTGAGAGCCCTGGTCCTCGATCCCCTCACGGCCACCCAGCGCCGTCAGCTGGGAGAGATCGCTCTGCGGATCCAACGCGCCGTCCGCGAGCGCGAGGGATGGCGGCCGTGACGACACCCCGCCGCCCCGACGTCACCGCCGTCGAGCTGATAGGCGGCCCTGAGGCGCTCCGGGTCGGGCTGCACCCCTTCGACGACCGCTGGCCCGACGTCTACGACGAGCGCCGCCGCCGGATCCTCGATGCCCTCACCGACGTCGATGTCGAGCACATCGGCTCGACATCGGTGCCCGGCCTCGCCGCCAAGCCGATCATCGACATCGTCGTCGCGGTCGCCGACATCACGGCCGAGGAGGACCACCTCGACGCCCTCCTCGCCGCCGGCTACGAGCTCCGCGTCCGCGAACCCGGCCACCGCCTCGTGCGGACGCCCGCCCGCGACGTCCACATCCACGTCTACGAGCGCGGCGCCCGCGCGATCGACGACTACCTCCTGCTCCGCGACCGGCTCCGCGCCCATCCGGAGGAGCGCGCCCTCTACGAGAGCATCAAGACGACGCTCATGGGCCGGCCGTGGGAGGACATGAACGCCTACGCCGACGCCAAGACCGAGGTCGTCCTCGCCATCCGCGAGCGCGCCCGGGCCGCCCGCGACTCCCCCTGATGGGGGCCGCGCCGCCGCTGCAGCAGGGGACTTCGAAGCACATCCGCGGCTAGCATTCAGACACGTGTCCGCCCGCGGCCCACCGCGGATCCTCTCGAAAGATCTGCCGTGAACTCACGCCGTCTCGTCCCCCTCGCCGCGCTCGGCTTCGCCGCTGCACTCCTCGCCACCGGGCTCGCCGCGGGTCCCGCGTCGGCGGCGCCCGTCGCGGCCCCGTCGTCGACCGGGCAGAAGGTCAGCCGCGAGGCCGTGCAGGCCGCCGACACCGATGTCGTCCTCTCGGGCACCATCGCTCTCTTGGACGTCGACGAGGCGCACCCCGCCCCGGCCGGAGCCGCGTACTCCCTCCGCATCGAGAACGACGCGTTCGAAGAGGTGCAGACGGTCACCGTCGAGTCGACGTTCTCGATCACCCTGCCCGGCGGGCAGAACTACTACCTGCAGGCCTCGGTGATCGGCGACTCCGCCTGGTACCCCGTCTGGTACGGCGACGACACCCCGATCTCCGTCGAGGCCGACCCGCTCGCCGCGACCACCGACGGCATCGCGATCACCCTGCCGCGCTCCGCTCCGGTCTCCGGCTCGGTCACCGCCGCCGCGATCGCCGGAGTCGCGACCACCGCGCTCGAGGTCCAGGCCTGGTGGTACGAGGCGGGCAGCGACGCCTTCTACAAGCTCGGAGACGACGCCTCCGCCGCGGGCGCCCCGACCACCGCCGTGCCGTGGTCGCTCGCCTCGGTCCCCGCGGGGCAGTACGTCTTCCACTCCGCCGAGGACGGCTACCCGGCCTACGACGACCAGTACTACTCGAAGCTTCCCCGCTTGGTCGAGAAGGCGCTCACGACGGTGCCCGTCGGCGGGCTCACCGGGATCGACTTCGCCCCCACCGCCTACGGCTCCGCCACCTCGCGCCTGGCCGGCTCCGACCGCTACGCCACCGGAGTCGCGGTGACGAAGTCGACGTTCGACACCGTCCCCGTCCTCTACATCGCGAGCGGCGGCAACTGGCCCGACGCGCTCAGCGCCGGACCGGCCGCCGCGGTGCAGAAGGGCGCGCTGCTGCTGACCGACCCGACCGCGCTGCCGGATGTGGTCGCCGCCGAGATCGTGCGGCTCTCCCCCCAGCGCATCGTCGTCGTCGGCAGCTCGCTCTCGGTGAGCGACGACGTCGTCGCGGACATCGACGGCCTGACCGACGCCACGGTCGAGCGCATCGCCGGATCGGACCGCTACGACACCTCGCGGAAGATCGTCGCCGACGCGTTCCCCGACGGCTCGTCGACCGTGTTCCTCGCGACCGGCACCAACTTCCCCGACGCACTGTCCGTCGCTCCGATCGCCGGCCGACTCGGTCAGCCGGTGCTCCTGGTCGACGGCGCGACGCAGCAGCTCGACGAGGCGACGAAGGCCGCCCTCTCGGCCCAGGGCGCCTCGGACGGCGTGCTGCTCGGCGGCACCCCGTCGATCTCGCAGGGCGTGCAGAACAGCCTGCAGAGCTCGGGGGTCGTGCAGAACGTGTCGCGCGTCGCCGGATCCGACCGCCACGACACCAGCCGGAAGCTCAACGACGCCTACCCGCCGTCGCTGCTGACCGACACCGCCTTCCTCGCCACGGCCGTCACCTTCGCCGACGCACTCGCGGTCGGCCCGGTCGCCGCCTCGGTCGGCGCCCCGCTGTACCTCAGTGAGCCGGACTGCGTCCAGCGCGCGACCCGGACCGCGCTGCAGAGGCACAACCTCGACTACGTCACCCTGCTCGGCAGCCCCCTGACGCTGTCGGACGCGGTCAAGTCGCTGACCGTCTGCGGCTAGACGCGCCCATGCCCACCGACCCCCGTCGATCGCGACGCCCGCTCCTCCTTCCCGCTCTCGGCCTGATCGTCGCGATGCTCCTCGCACTGCCGGCGGGCCCGCCCGCGGCCGGCGCCGAGATCGATCCGATCGTGGTGTCGGGCACGATCCACGTCAGCACCATCGACGAAGCGCATCCCGAACCGGTCGGAGACGCCTACCGCCTGAGCGCCGTGAACGAGGACTCGGTCGTCGTGAAGGAGATCGTGACAGGAGCCCGGTACTCGATGAGCCTGCCCGGCGGCCACAGCTATGCGCTGCGCGCCGAGGTGATCGGCGATCGCACCTGGTATCCGACCTGGTCGGGCGGCTCGCCGGTCGAGGAGGACGCGTACCGTGTCTCGGCCGACGACGACGACTTCGGGCTCTTCCTCGATCGCACCGCCGCGGTCTCGGGCGAGGTGACCGCCGCGGCGCTGCCCGGTGTCACCGCGCCCGAGTTCGTCGTCGAGACGTGGTGGCTGGGCATGACCGAGACCTACCTCCTCAGCACGACGCGAGTCAGCGCGACTCCGGGCAGAGCCACTCCCTGGTCCGTCAGCGGTGGAGTGCCCGTGGGAACCTACGTGTTCCGGATCGTCGGGGCCGGGTACCCGGACTACGACGCCGAGTACTACCCCGAGACGAACTCCGCGGACAAGTACTCCAACACGTTCGTCGACGTCGCCGGGCTCGACGACGTCGACTTCACCCCCACGGCGTACGGGTCGAGCGTCGTCCGCGTCGCCGGCACCGATCGCTACGCGACCGCCGTCGCGCTGACGGAGCCCGAGACCGGACCCGGTCAACCCGTGCTCTACCTGGCGAGCGGGGAGAACTGGCCCGACGCGCTCAGTGCCGGACCGGCGGCCAGCCACAGGAACGGCGCGCTGCTGCTCACCGATCCTCGCGCACTGCCCGAGGTGGTGGCCGACGAGATCGTCCGGCTCGAGCCCGACCGCATCGTCGTCGTCGGAGGCCCGAATTCCGTGAGCGACGACGTCCTCAGGAGCGTCGAGGCCCTGACGGAGGCGCCGGTCGAGCGCATCGCCGGCTCCGATCGCTACGAGACCTCGCGGCTCATCGTCGAGGACGCCTTCGAGGGCGAGTACGAGACCGTGTTCCTGGCGACCGGGACCGCCTTCCCCGACGCCCTCTCGGTCGCTCCGATCGCGGGACGCCGCAGCGAACCCGTCCTCCTGGTCGACGGTGCCCGCGGATCCCTCGACGCCCCGACGCGACGAGCCCTCGAGCGGCTCTCGCCCGCAGTCGGCCAGCTGCTCGGGGGCACCCCCTCGATCTCGGCCGGTATCGAGTCGGCGCTGGCGGGTTCCGGTCTCGTCGATCGGGTCGACCGCATCGGAGGAGTCGACCGCCACGAGACCAGCAGGCTGCTCAATGCCCGCTACCCGTCGTCGCTGGGCAACAACAGGGTCTACCTCGCCTCGGCGACGAACTTCGCGGACGCTCTCGCCGCCGGTCCCGTCGCCAGAGGCTGGGGCGCGAACCTGTACCTCAGCGAGCCGGGCTGCGTCCCGCGTGCGACGAGGGTGCAGATGCAGTCGCTCTACCTGGACGACGTGACGCTGGTGGGTGGCGAGCCCACGCTCTCGCCCGCCGTCGCCCGGTTGACCGCCTGCTGAACTCCACTCCCTCCAACGGGGGTCAAGCTCGACACCGGCGCCCGATAGTGTTCACAGACATCGTGTCCTCCGCGGCCCGCCGCGACGTCCAGAAAGCATCGCTGTGACTCCTCGCCGCCGCCACGCGCTCCTCGTGTCCGCCTCCTCCGTCGCGATCGGCGCTCTCGTCGTCCTCGGGACGGCGAGCCCCGCCTCCGCCGCCTCGGCGCCGATCAGCGGAACGATCACCGCTCCTGCCGGCGTCACCGGAGACCACCGCTACGTCGTGCAGGCGTGGTCGATCGACACGAACATCGAGGACTCGGTGCTCTCCGCCGACACGACGATCACGATCGCGGGCAGCACGTCGGGCGACTACTCGCTGCCGGCGCTGTCATCGGGCCGGTACACGGTCCGCGTGCTCGAGCAGCCGACCGGCGCCGGCGTTCCCGTCGTGGCGGACGAGTTCTGGGAGGACACCGACTGGGTCGGCTCGGCGACGACGGTCGTGGTCGGAGAGTCCGCGGTCGAGGACATCGACTTCACTCCCGGCACCTGGTCCTTCTCGTCCGCGCGCATCGAGGGATCCGACCGCTACGCGACCTCGGTGGCGACGACGCAGACCGTCGAGCCCGGCGTGCCGGTGCTGTACCTCGCGAGCGGCGCGAAGTGGGCGGATGCGCTCAGCGCCGGCCCCGCGGCCGCGATCCAGGGCGGGGCACTGCTGCTCACCGACCCGGACGCACTGCCCGCGACGGTGTCGGCCGAGATCACGCGTCTCGCCCCGAAGAAGACGATCGTCGTCGGCAGCGAGGACACCGTCTCGGCCGCCGTCTACGCGCAGATCGACGCGCTCGTCGGCGACGTGAAGCGGATCGGCGGCACCGACCGCTACGACACGTCGCGCCGGATCGTCGCCGACGCCTTCCCGGCGCGCTCCTACGACCAGGTGTTCCTCGCCACCGGCGGCAACTTCCCCGACGCCCTCTCGGTCGCGCCCGTGGCCGGACGCGGGGGCGAGGCCGTCCTGCTCGTCGACGGAGCCGAGAGCGACCTCGACGCGGCGACGATCGCGGCCCTGAAGCGCATCGACCCGGCCACCGCCGTGGTGATCGGCCAGGAGCCCTCGATCTCGGCGGGCATCGAGACCGCACTGACCGCCTCCGGAGCCGTCGACGAGACGACCCGCATCGGCGGGCCCAGCCGCTACGCCACCAGCCGCCTGATCAACGAGGCCTACCCGCCTGCGCCGCTCATCGACACGACCTTCCTCGCCTCGGGCGAGGGCTTCGCCGACGCCCTCTCGGGTGCGACCGCCGCCGCCGCGAGCGGCGCGCCGATCTCGCTGAGCTACCCCGGCTGCGTGCCCGCCGAGACGGTCGACTCGCTGAAGCGCCTGCACCTCGACACCGCCACCGTGCTCGGCAGCGAGCTCACGCTCTCCCGGGCGGTCAGCACCGTCACCTCCTGCTGACCCGGCGCGAGCAGTGAGCACCGCTCCCCTCCTCATCGGCATCGAGACCGGGGGGACGAAGGTCGTCGCCGCGGTCGCCGCGGCATCGGCGCCCGAGACGATCCTGGCGACGACCACACTGCCGACCCGCGGGCCGGACGAGACGCTCGCCGGCCTCGCCGCGTTCGTGCGCGATCCGGGAGTCGACGGGACCGTCGCGGCCGTCGGGCTCGCCTCCTTCGGGCCGCTCGTCGTCGACGCGTCCTCGCCCGACTACGGACGCCTGACGTCGACGCCGAAGCTCGACTGGGAGGGCGCCGACGTGCTGAGCGGCTTCGCCGACGCCGCCCCGGGTGCCCGGCTGGGGCTGGTCACCGACGTCAACGGTGCCGCGCTGGGCGAGGCCCGCTGGGGCGCCGGGGTCGGAGTCGCGGACTTCGCCTACCTGACCGTCGGCACGGGCGTCGGCGGAGGGCTGATCTCGGGTGGGAGCCTGCTCGCCGGCAGCGGCTGGCCGGAGGTCGCACACGTGCTCCCGCGGCGACACCCCGAGGACCGCTTCGACGGGATCTGCCCGTTCCACGGCGACTGCGTCGAGGGCCTGGTGTCGGGCCCGGCGATCGCGGCGCGCTGGGGAGTCGACGGCTCGCGCCTCGGACCCGACGACGCCACCGCGAACCTCCGATTGAGCTCGTACTACCTCGCGCAGCTCGTGACGACGCTCGCCTTCGTGGCGGGCGTGCGCCTCGCGATCATCGGGGGCGGGGTCTCGAAGACCCCCGGACTCGTCGCCGCTGTCGAGGCCGAGACGACGCGGCTGATGGGCGCGCCCGGTGCGACCGGCACGGGCGGCGGGCCGGTGCGGGTCGTGCGGCCGGGTCTCGGCGACGAGGCGGGGGTGCGCGGCGCGCTCTCGCTCGCGGAGTCGCTGCTGCACTGATCTGCTGCTGCGCTGACCTGCTGCTGCGCTGACCTGCTGCTGCGCTGGCCTGCTCGACGCGCCCCGCTCAGCCGCCGCCGGCCAGCAGCGTCGCGACGTCCTCCCGGATCGCCCCGTAGTCGGGGTCGCCGGAGTCGACCAGGGGCGGCACGAGCTCGAGCGTGCTGAGCGGCTGCGATCGCGCCCGGAGGCCCAGGGCGAGGAGCTCGCCCAGCGCGCCCCGCGGAGCATCGGTGGTCAGCACGCGGGACACCGCCCGCGCGATCGCCGGGAATCTCGCGAGGACGTCGACGGGACCCAGGCGCGCGAGGATCGCCTGCTGGACGTCGCGCTGGCGCTGCATCCGGTCGTAGTCGCCGTTGCTGCTCCCGTACCGCGAGCGGGAGTACGCGAGGGCGTTGGACCCGTCGAGGTGGTGCGCACCGGGGGTGAGCCAGGCGTTCACTCCCTGCAGTTCGCCGTCCTCGTCCAGGGTTCCCCCGAAGGGGAGGTCCTCCGTGCCCGTGTACGTGATGTCGACTCCTCCGAGGGCGTCGATCAGGTCGGCGAACCCCTGCATGTCGACGAGGACGTAGTACTGCACGGGCAGACCGAGGATCCCGCTCACCGCGTCGCGCATGCCCTCGATCCCCGGTGAGCTCCCCGCCGCCTCGGCGTCCGGGTACAGCTCCGGCTCCTTCAGCTGCACCTCGGTGTAGATCGAGTTCAGCTGGCACACGTCGACGTTGCAGTCCTTCCGGGGATACCCGTCGGGGTAGAGCGTCGACAGGGGCGACTCCGCGGGGAACGGGATGTTCTGGAGGTCGCGGGGCAGGCCGATGACGGCCGCCTCTCCGCTCTGCGCGTCGATGGACAGCACCGAGATGCTGTCGGGCCTGAGCCCGTCGCGACCCTCCCCCGCGTCGCCCCCGAGCAGCATCACGGTGTAGCGCCCGTCGACAGGAGCGGCCGCCGGGCGATCGGCGAAGACGCTCGAGAGCAGCCCCCTCGAGAGTCCCACCAGGTGGGCGGCGTACCCGGTGGATCCCGCCGAGAGGGCGATCACCAGAGCGGTACCGGCAGCGATCAGCGGTCGCGCCCGCGGCCGGACGCGGACCAGCCGGACGAGCCGCAGGGTGTCGAGGGGCAGGACGATCCACAGCAGACCGTAGAGGAGCAGGACGGCCTGCAGAGCGATGAGTGCCGGGTCGGAGGTGAGGACGGAGAGAAGTGGCCCCGGGAGGGCGAGGAACAGGACCGCCAGGAGGACGACCGCACCCCCGAGTGCGAGGGTCGCCCCGAGGCCGAGGCGACCGAGCCGCCTCGATCCGGCCAGGACCTGGGCGGATCCGGGGAGGACGACGCAGAGGACGAGCAACCACCAGCCCCGTCGCGTCATCACCGCTGCGGAATCGCTGTCGGGCGATCGCAGGGGCAGTGCCGTCACCGCAGCACCTCCGCCATCCGGCACTCCTCTCGTCGGTCGCACCCGCGATCAGATGCCGTCGCGCCGCCGGCGGCCCGAGCATCAGACGCCACCGGCGCCCGTCAGTATGCCATTCCTGTATGGTCACTTTTACGTGAGGACTCCTCACATCAGCGGGCGGTCGCCCGCTGCACGCGACCACGGCGAAGGACACGGACGATGACGAAGAACACCGCTCGACTCGGGAGGACCGCTCGACTCGGCGTGGCGCTGCTGGCCGCGGCGTTGCTCGGCGGGACGATCGCTCCCTCCGCCGCAGCCGACACGATCTCCTGCTCGGCCGGGCGCTCCACGGCCTCGGCATCGGTGTCGAGCCGCGACTTCGCCAACGGCAACCTCTGCCTGGTCAACGGGCGCTACAAGGCCGTCCACCAGTCCGATGGCAACTTCGTCGTCTACCGGAGCTCGACCGCGACATGGAACAGCGGGACCTCGGGCAGAGGGGCGCAGAAGATCTCGCTCCAGGGCGACAGCAACCTGGTCGTCTACGGCGGCGGCGGAGCCCTGTGGGCCTCGAACACCTCCGCGGGCAACCGCTGGAACAGCACCACGCTCGCGATGCAGAGCGACGGCAACCTCGTCCTGTACGGCAACGGCGACGGCCGTTCCACCGCCCTCTGGTGGACGGGGACGAACTAGGCGTCGAGCGCGTCGAGGTCGCGCAGCGCCGCGCGGGCCCGCTCGAGCCGGTCGGCCTCGGGCTCGTCCCACCACTCGGGGCCGCGCTCGCCGAGGCCGTGCTTCGCGAGGCCGACGCGCGTGCGAGCGGCGGCCACGGCCTCCGGATCGCCCCTGGCCGCCCGCACGCCCGACCGCCCGCGGCCGAGGTGCGAGGTCAGCGCCTCGACGAGGTCGCCGGGGAGGCTCGGGTCGGTCCGCCGCCACCGGCGCCCGTTGATCACGAGCCAGCGCTCGTCGTCCTCGCTCATCGCGGTCGCCGATTGATGCGGTCGCCGGTGCTCGAGAGGTCCGCATCGGCAGGCAGCGGGAGCGCCTCGATCATCCCCTCGGCGGCGAGCGCCAGGAGCGCGTCGATCAGCTCCCGCGAGCCGCCGACCACGGTCGAGTCGAAGTCGATCTCGCTCGCCAGATACCAGGCCCGGTCCTCGGGCCAGAGGGCGATCGGAGTCTGCACGGTCATCCCGGAGGCGTCCGCGAAACCGGAGTCGCGTGCCCAGGCCGTGTCGGTCATCGCGCGCACGTCGAGCGAGAAGAGCAGGCAGTCGCGGCCCGGCAGCGAGAGGTACTCGGCCGCGGCGATCTCGGGGTGCTCCCACCCGGTCGGGCGGGTGTCCGACATCCAGGCGGGCTCCTCGGCTCCGCCGCCGGAGCGCGAGAGCAGGATGGTCGTGCTGCCGGTCAGCACCCCGAAGCCCTCCCAGAAGGCGGCGAGGCAGTCCTCCGGAGTCGCGGTGCAGCGCGCGAGCACCCCCGCGATCGCGGCCAGCTCGTCGAGCGGGAGCTCGCCGGTGCTCGGAGCGCTGTAGTCGTCCGGGTGGTCGCCGACGAGGTCGTCCCACTGAGCGAGCGAGTGCAGCACCGTCCCCGCGTGCTCGGCGACCTCGCGCCACCGGACCGGCCGGTCCTCGCGATGGTCGGCGGGATGCAGGATCCGCACCGCCGCCTCGAACACGGGCGGCACGATGCCGTCGATCGTGCCGAAGCGCCCGAGGGAGTCGAGCACCCAGCGGGCGCGCTCGACGTCGGTCTCGGCGCGCAGGGGTCCCATCGCGCCAGGCTAGCGGCGGGCGATCGCGCCCGACAGGGCCGCGAAGGCGCGCTCGGGCCCGGGGGCGTCACGCAGCTCGGCTGACAGCTCCGCGAGGCACTCGCGGGACTCGCCGTCCAGCGCCAGCATCCGGCGCGCGGCGTCCGCGAGCTCGGTGGCGGAGGCGGCGTTCGGGTCGAGGACCTCGGCGACGCCCGCGTCCTCGAGGGCAGCGGCTCCCGCGAACTGGTCGGTCGAGAAGGGCAGCACGACCAGCGGGACCCCGGCGGTCATCGACTCCGTGACGCTGTTGTTGCCGCCGTGTGTGACGGCCAGTGCGGCGCGGCCGAGCAGGGTGACCTGAGGCAGGAACCCGCGGACCAGCCAGCCGGACGGGACGTCGCCGAGCGCCGAGCGCGGCGTGGCTCCGGAGGCGAGCGCGACGCGCACCGGGCGGCCGTCGACCTCGACGCCGGCGAGCCCCGCGACGACCCGGGCGAGCACGTCGTCGCGCACCGAGAGGAAGCTGCCGAAGCTCACGTAGACGATCGGATCGTCGGAGCCGGCGAGCCACTCCTCGACCTCGTCGTCGCGCTCCTCCGAGCGCACGGCCGAGCCGAGGAACGCGTGCGGCGGCAGCTGCGCGGTGCGGGCCGGGTCGTGCAGCTCGCGTGGGTAGTTCAGCAGCAGCACGTCGCCCGACTCGGCGAAGGCGTCGGTGCTGGGCTGCGCGGTCGGGTCGAGCGCGCTCAGCGCCGCGTTCCACTCCGCGGTGAAGGAGTCGCGGACCCGCTCGCAGAGCTCGCGCAGCGCCGCCGACTCGTCGGGCGCGGGCGCGAAGGCGTCGGGCCAGACCGGGGGGAAGCCGTAGACCTCGCCCGGCACGGTCAGCGCGCTCGGGTGACCGAGCACCACGTCGCCGTACGGCACCCCGAGGGCGCGCAGCGCGACGCGCGCAGTGAAGGCGAGGTGGTCGACGACGATCGCGTCGGGCTGCACCTGGTCGAGGATCTCGCGCAGGCGCGCGGAGACGCCGGCCGGGTCCCAGAGCAGATCGGTCAGGCGCTCGCGGGCCTGGTAGGTCAGCGTCGGCACCATGCCGAGGCGGGTCGCGTCGAAGAAGCCGCGGAGCGACTCCCCCTCGTCGGGCGCCTGCTCCTCGGCCCGGATCGTGCCCGCGTTCGAGCCTCGACCGAGCCGGAGCGGGATGTGCTCGAAGCCGAAGCCGAAGCCGTCGACGATGGCGCGGGTCGCCTCACCCGTCGCCACCACGACGCGCTCGCCCCGGTCGCGCCACGCGGTGCCGAGCGTGGCGAGCGGGAGCAGGTGCGACGCGTAGTCGGGGCTGACGATCAGGAGGGTCACGACGCACCCAGCACGAGACCCGAGGGGAACGGGCGCTCCTGATCGGCGGTCGCGCGAGCGTAGACGCCCGTCAGTGCGCGGGCCATGGCCTGGATCGTGTACCGCTCCGCGACCATCGCGCGACCGCGAGTCGAGGCGTCCGCGCCGAGTGGTCCGTCGGCCAGGTCAAGGGCGTCGCCGACCGCGTGGGCGAGCGCGCCGGCATCGGTCGTGTCGATCAGGAAGCCGGTGACGCCCTCCTCGACGTAGGTGACCGGGCCGCCCGTGGCCGGCGCGACGACGACGAGTCCCGCGGCCAGCGCCTCCAGGAGCGCGATGCCGAACTCCTCCTTGACGCTCGCGCAGACGTAGGCGCCGCCGGGCGCCGCGAGTCCCGGGCGGCCGTGGCGCACCGCGCCGAGCCAGCGCGCGACCGTGCCGTTCGGCCGGTGACCGGCCAGCAGGAGTCCGTCCGACGAGACGGCGCCGATGCGGTCGAGCTGCTCCCGCTCGTCGGGGCTCGGGGTGCCGAGGTCTCCTCCCACCAGGAGGAGGTTGGCGCGCTCGCGCAGCGAGGGGTCACCCGCCCAGGCCTCGGCGAGGGTCGCCATGCCCTTGACCCGGTGCAGGCGACCGACACTGAGCAGCAGCGGCAGACCGCGCCGCTCCTCCGGCAGCTCGGCGAGCAGCAGGTCGAGCGAGGCGAGGTCGTCCCGCGCGTCAGCGGCCACGGTTCCACCGGCGGCCGCGATCCGGGCCGCCTCCTCGCCGCGCTCGACCAGCCGCACGTCGATCCCCTCCGGGACGATCGTGTGGCGCTCGGGATGGGCGGTGATGTCGATGCCGATCAGCTCGCGCATGCTCGACTGGAGGTCGGCGCGCGGGAACAGCACCGTGTGCGCTGCGTCGGCGGCGAGTCGCTGCACGAGCCGCACCCGGAACCAGAAGTGCTCGACGGCGTCGCGATCGCCGAAGTCGGCGCGCGAGAGCGCTCCGGAGGCGTCCAGCCCGGCGATCAGGGCGTGCGGGTCGGGAGCGACGGTGAAGACAGTGGGGATCTCGAGCTCCCGGGCGACCGCCGCGGCCGCGAGCGAGCCGACGTCCGCCATGCGCAGGTGCAGCACGTCCACGCGACCGGCGGCACGGAGGATGCGCCGGATCCCGCGCTCGGCGGCGACGCGGCGCGGCCACGCCTGCGGCATCGGCACCGGCAGCCCGACGAACGGCACCGGCGCGAAGCCGTGGCCCGAGACAGGCAGGTCGGCGAGCGCCCGCTCCGCCTCGACCGGGGTGCCCCGCGAGAGGGTGAGCACGCGCGAGACGCCCTCCTCGCCGAGAGCGTCGCCCAGGCGGACGAGCAGCGTCGCGATGCCGCCGTTGTCGCCGGCGCCGACCCGGGTGAGCGTGCCGTCGATGTCGGCGTGCACGAAGAGCTGCGCGACGGTCGGTCCGGCCGCGGAGGCCGGGACGGGAGCGCGATCGGCGAGCGCGAGGCGCGCGACCGCGCCGAGCTGACCCGCGTCGTCGGCCAGGCGCGCGAGCAGCAGCGCCGCGTCGTCCGACCGGCGCTCGCCCAGCGCGTCCGCGGCGGCCATGCGCACCTCGAAGCACTCCTCGTCGTCGGCAGCGAGGTGCAGGAGGGCGCGCTCGGCGATCGCGCCGGGCACCAGCCCGAGCGTCTCGGCGTAGCGCGCGCGCACCTCGAAGTCGCGCTCACCGATCAGCGCGCCCTCGAGCGCGAGCGCGAGGAGATCGGGGGTCGACGGCGCCCACAGGAGGAGGGTGCGCTGCGCGAGCATGCCCGCGAAGCCTCCCTCGCGGAGCATCCGGAGCAGGGGTCCGATGGCGGTGGGGCGCGGCAGGCGGCCGCCGAAGGCCCACGCGGCGTGCTCGCGGAGGAAGGCACGGTCATCGGCGAGGAGCGCCAGGAGTGCGAGGTCCGCCTCCTCATCGAAGACCTGCGCGAGCGAGTGCACCGCGGCGATGGCGGTGAGCTGGTCGGAGGGGTCGAGTGCGGCGCGCAGGAGCAGCCGGACCGCGCGCCCGCCGCCGTCGCTCACGGCGGCGATGGTCAGCTCATCGGCGGCGCGGATCGCCTCGAGGAGGGTCGGTGCGCTGCGCACGGCATCGAGAACGGTCTGCACGGCCACGGTTCACCTGGATCTCGTCGGTACACAAGGAGCGGGCCGAAGGCGGATTCCGGCCACCCTGAGACTGCCAAGAGACGGCCTGGGATTTCGCCACTTGCGCCGGAACAGAACCCGCGCTAGCGGTCCCTGTCAAGGGATACCACGCAGACGGCACGGATGCAGGTCACGCGCGCGTCCACTCCAGCAGCCTCTCGACCGGCCAGGTCGTGACGATCCGCTCCTCGGGCACGCCGAGCCGCTCGGCGCGCTCGGCTCCGTAGTCGAGGAGCGCCAGCTGCCCCGGCGCGTGGGCGTCGCTGTCGATCGAGAAGAGGCAGCCCGCCTCGATCGCGAGGGCGATCAGCTCGTCCGGCGGATCCTCGCGCTCGGGTCGCGCATTGATCTCGACCGCGGTGGAGTGGTCGGCGCAGGCGCGGAAGACCGCGGCGGCATCGAACGTCGACGGCGGGCGCGTGCCCCGCTCGCCGCTGACGAGCCGGCCCGTGACGTGACCGAGCACGTTCGTCCTCGGATCCGAGGCGGCCCCGACCAGCCGCGCCGTCATCTCGCGGCTCGGCATCCGCAGGGCGGAGTGGGCGCTCGCGACCACGACGTCCAGGCGCTCGAGCAGCTCGTCGGCCTGGTCGAGCGAGCCGTCGTCGAGCACGTCGACCTCGATGCCGCTGAGCAGGCGGAGCGGCCCGGTCTCGAGAGTCGCCAGGTGCTCCAGCTGCTCCTCGAGCCGCTCGGCGCTCAGCCCGTGCGCAACGCGCAGGCGCGGGGAGTGATCGGTGAGCGCCAGGTACTCGTGGCCGAGCGCCCGGGCGGCCTCGACCATCGCGGCGACCGGAGTCGCGCCGTCCGACCACTCGCTGTGGCTGTGGAGGTCACCGCGCAGGCGGCTCCGCAGGGCGCTCACCGGCAGCGAGGCGGTCCCGCGCAGCTCAGCGAGGTAGTCGGGCACCCGCCCCTCGCGCGCCTGGCTGATCACCGTGAAGGTGGTGTCGCCGATGCCTGCGGCCCGCCGCACCGCTGCGAGGTCGTCGCGCTGGTCGTCGGGCATCGACTCCAGCACGGCGATCGCCGTGCGGAACGCCTTCGCACGGTACTTCGAGGCGCGCTCCTGCTCGAGCAGCGTGGCGATCTCCTGCAGTGCCGCGACGGGGTCCATCGTCCCGGTCTAGCAGAGGCCCCGCCGCGGGTCAGCCCCTGCCGCGGGTCAGCCCCTGCCCTCGACCAGGATCCGCAGGGCGTCGCGCACGAGGGCGGCGCCGGCCGCGCCTCCGTACTGCGCCGCGAAGCGCTCGTCGGCGACGTACATCTCGCCGAGCCCGAGCAGATACTCATCGGTCGGCACTCCGGAGGCGTCCCGCGGGGTTCCCGGGACCGTGCCCAGCCAGCGGCGGTGCCGCTCGGCCAGCGCCTGCGCCTCGGAACCGGCAGGATCCGCCCCCGCCTGCGCGGCGGCCGCCCAGTCGTCGGCGAGCTGCTTCTGCGAGCGCTGCCACTCCTCCTTCTCGGCCGCGCTCATCGAGCGCCACCACCGGTCGCCGTCCGCGTACGCGGCCGAGCCCCAGCGCTCGACGACCTCGTCCTCGTACTGCGTGTGCTCGAAGCCGTCGAACATGTCGTCCGCCATGAGCTCCTCCCCTTCTCTCATCGTCGTGATCGTCCTGCGCACCGCGGCGATCCGCCTCTGCAGCAGCTCGCCCTCCTCCTCGAGCCGATCGAGGTGCCGTTCGAGCGCCTCGGCCGCAACGGTCTCGCGACGGAGGATCCCGGCGATCGCCGGCAGCCCGAGCCCCAGATCGCGCAGCAGGAGGATGCGCTGCAGCCGCACGAGCGCCTCGGCGTCGTAGTAGCGGTAGCCGTTCGCCGCCACCCGGCTCGGTTCGAGCAGCCCCTCGGCCCCGTAGTGGCGCAGGGTCCTGCTGGTCGTCCCCGCCAGGCGGGCGACCTCGGTGATGGGCCAGTCGCGCACGGCCCCTCCTCTCTCGCGGTGGCTCCGACGGTAGGCGTTGACGCTGCGTCAAGGTCAAGGCCGTCGCTGATGAACAGCTGAGCCGCTGTTGCCGAGCGCGCAGACGCGATATATCGTGTCTCTCATCAACTCGCGTTATATCGCGTGTCAGCAGCCCACCCGGGCGCAGGAGGAGGAGCACCATGTCGCTCGAGAAATGGCTCGTGCAGGCGGGCGAATCGAAGGTCGTCGACCTCGACGTCGTCCGGTCGGTCAAGATCGCCCTGGTCGGAGGTCAGATCGACGTCATCGCTCACGACGAGCCGACGGCTCGCGTCGAGGTGCACAGCGTAAACGGCCGCGCGCTGAAGATCTCGATGGACGGCGACCGTCTCGAGATCGACCACATCCAGCTGCGCTGGGACACCATCGTCGACGTCGTGAAGGGCCTCGGCCGCCGCGGCGACCGCGCCGACGTCAGCCTCCTCGTGCCCCGCGGCGTCGAGCTGAAGTTCGACACCGTCTCGGCCGACGGCCTCGTCTCGGGCCTGCACAGCGATGCGCGCGTCTCGACCGTCGGCGGCGACATCGTCCTCGACGGCCTGCACGGCGACATCGAGGTGAACACGGTGCACGGCGAGCTCTCGGTCCGCAGCCACACCGGTCGCGTCACCGCGCACACCGTCTCGGGCGACGTGACCGCCGCCGGCGACCTCACCCGCTTCTCCGTCGACGGGGTCTCGGGCAGCGTCTTCGTCGACGCCGAGGGCACCCCCGACCAGATCCAGGCCAACACCGTCAGCGGAGACCTCACCGTGCGGATCGACGAGAGCCTCGGCGCCCGCTACCGCATCAACACCGTCTCGGGCACGCTCCAGCTCGACGGCGCCGTCGTCCGCGGCACCTTCGGCCGCGGCTACACCTCGACCACCGGCTCGCTCGACTCGCAGTGGATCGACATCGCCGCCAACTCGGTCTCGGGAGACGTCACCGTGGTCCGCCGCGTCGCCCCTCCGGCTCCGGTCGACGAGCACGCCGGCTGGGGATCGCCCGACGCCGGCTCCCGCCCCACCGACGGAGGCGTGCTGTGAGCCCCGTGTTCGCGCACGGACGCCTGCGCCTCTACCTGCTCAGCCTCCTCGCCGAGTCCCCCAAGCACGGCTACGAGCTCATCCAGGCGCTCAGCGAGCGCTTCGGCGGCACCTACGCACCGAGCGCCGGCACGGTCTACCCGCGCCTCGCGAAGCTCGAGGAGGAGGGCCTCGTCACGAAGGAGGCCGACGGCCGCAAGACCGTCTACTCCATCACCGACGCGGGCCGCGCCGAACTGGAGAACCGCGCGACCGACCTCGGCGACATCGAGGACGAGCTGACCGACTCCGTGCGCCGGCTCGCCGACGAAGTGCGCCTCGGTGTCGCGGAGGCCATGAAGAGCCTGCGCGCCGACCTGGCGAGCGCTGCCCGCGACGCCCGCGAGCCGTTCGGATCACCGCGGAAGCCCGAGCACTCGACCGAGGAGCCGCGCGCGCAGGACGAGAGCGCCCCCGAGGCGAGCGAGAGCAAGGAGGCGCCCGCGACGGCCGACGCCCGCACCGCCTCCCGGCTCGCCCTGCGCGACGCGGAGGTGCTCCTCACCGAGTTCCGCGACGAGCTGCGCGCCGAGCTCCGCACCGCGGTCTCGCGCGGCGGAGTCACTCCCGAGAGCGTCGCCGCCCTGCGGTCCGCCCTCGACCAGGCTCGCGCGGCGGTCCGCTCGACTCTGAAGTAGCCAGTCGCACCACCGCCGATGGCGGGGATCCCTCCGAGGGTCCCCGCCATCGGCATGTCCACTGCCCCTTGCGCTCGTCGCCGTATTCCCGCACTCTATTTCCTATAGGATCTTTTGTGCGACCAACGCGGGCCGCACAGAGTGCAAGGGAGCACCGATGACCGAAGTCACACGCGGAGCCCAGACCTGGGACGACGTCGACTGGAACCCCGACACCTGGACGGCCGAGACCTGGCCGATCGCCACCTGCCTGCACGGCATCCCGCCGGTCGGCCGTGACGGCGTCGCGCTGCACGACGCGGCCCCCGAGGTCTGGGACGACATGTTCGCCCAGGTCGAGCAGGTCGGCTTCACGCTCGCCGAGCTCGCCGACAGCCACGTCCGCCCGGCCGACCTCGAGCCCTCGCGGCGCGACGAGTTCCTCAGCATCGCGAAGTCGCACGGCATCGGCATCCCCTCGGTGCACCTGCAGCGCCAGAGCGTGATCATGCCCGGGCACGAGGAGAAGAACCTCGCCTACGCGCACCGCACCATCGACGCGGCGGCCGAGTGGGGCATGCAGGTCTTCTCGACGGGCCTGCACCAGCCGTTCAGCGCCGCGCAGAAGCGCGCGCTGTGGTTCTGGACAGCCGAGGGCCCGAAGGACCCCGACGACCCCGACGTCTGGAACGCGGCCGTCAGCCGCATCCGCGAGCTCGGCAAGCACGCCGCCGACGTCGGCCTGCCCCTCGCGCTCGAGCTCTACGAGGACACCTACCTCGGCACCGCCGACAGCGCCGTCCGTTTCGTCGAGGAGGTGGGTCTCGACAACGTCGGCCTCAACCCCGACGTCGCGAACCTCATCCGTCTGCACCGCCCCGTCGAGGACTGGCGCGAGCTGTTCGCCAAGACGCTCCCCTACGCCAACTACATGCACGTGAAGAACTACACCCGCGACGAGTCGGCCGACGGATCGTGGGCGACCTCGGTCCCCTCCACCATGGAGGCCGGTCTCATCAACTACCGCCAGGTCCTGCGCGACGCCGTCGAGGGCGGCTTCCGCGGCATCCTCCTCGCCGAGCACTACGGCGGCGACAGCCTCGGCATGTGCGGCACCAACCAGACCTACATCCGCTCGCTGCTGCCTCGCGCGGCCCGGACCTCGAAGTAAGGAAGCACCATCATGACTGCACGCAGAATCGCCGTCGTCGGCTCCGGCTACATGGGGGGCGGGATGGCCCAGGTCCTCGCGCTCTCCGGCGCCACCGTCGTCATCGCCGACATCTCGGAGGAGATCGCCCGCAGCAACTACGAGCGCCTCCTCACCGAGACCGCTCAGTTCGTCTCCGACGGCCTGTTCCCGTCGGACGCGGTGGAGCGCATCCGGCAGAACCTCTCGCCCGCCCCGTCGATCGAGGAGGCCGTCGCGGACGCCGACTTCATCGAGGAGGCGGTGCCCGAGAAGATCGAGATCAAGCACGAGACCCTGCGCCGCATCAGCGCCGCGGCTCGCGCCGACGCCGTCATCGGATCGAACACCTCGACCATTTTGATCGGCTCGCTCGCCGAGGCGGTCACGAACCCCGAGCGCTTCCTCGGCGTGCACTTCTCGAACCCGGCGCCGTTCATCCCCGGCGTCGAGCTGATCCCGCACGAGGGCACCTCCGAGAGCGCGATCGCGCTGGCCGAGGAGATCGTCGCGGCGACCGGCAAGGAGACCGCGCGGGTCAAGGACTCCACCGGCTTCGTGCTCAACCGCCTGCAGTACGCGCTGTTCCACGAGGCGACCCAGATCGTCGAGGAGGGCATCGCGACCCCCGAGGACATCGACACGATCGTCCGCACCACCTTCGGCTTCCGCCTCCCGGTCTTCGGCCCGTTCGCGATCGCCGACATGGCCGGGCTCGACGTCTACGCGTTCTGCTACGCCTCGCTGCAGACCCGCTGGCCCGAGCGCTTCGCGACCCCGGAGTCGCTCGCCGCTCTGGTCGACGCCGGCAAGTTCGGCACCAAGTCGGGCGCCGGCTACCTCGACGTGCCCGCCGAGCGCACCGCCGAGCTGATCGCCTACCGCAACAAGGCCTACGTCGCGATCAAGAAGCTGATGGACGAGCTGGGCCCCGCCCCGATCGCCTGACCCGCAGAACACCTCCCGACACCGTCGTCAGAAAGGCACCCATGTTCCCCGAGTCCCGCACCGTCGTCCTCACCGGCGCCGCCTCGCCCCGCGGCATCGGCCGCTACTCCGCCCACCACCTCGCCGAGCAGGGCTGGAACGTCGGCATCATCGACCTCCAGGCCGAGGCCGCCGAGGAGGTCGCCGCCGAGATCGCCGAGCAGCACGGCGTCCAGGCCGCCGGCGCCGGCGCGAACGTCGCCGACGACGCCCAGGTCCGCGCCGCGTTCGACACCCTCGAGGCGGCTCTTCCTCCGGTCGTCGCCCTCGTCAACCTCGCCGGGATCGCCTCGCCCGTCTCGTACCTCGAGGTCACCCCCGAGGAGTGGCAGCGCGTCATCGACGTCAACCTCAACGGCGTGCACTTCACCACGCGCCGCGCGGTCGAGTCGATGGTGACCCGCGGAGTCGGCCGCGTCGTCAGCCTCTCCTCCGTCTCCGCCCAGCGCGGCGGCGGAACCTTCAGCAAGACCGCCTACTCCGCAGCGAAGGCCGGAGTCATCGGCTTCACCCGCAGCGTCGCCCGCGAACTCGGCCACCAGGGGATCACGGTCAACGCGATCTCCCCCGGCCCGATCGACACCGACATCATGGGCGGCACCCTCACCGAGGAGCGCAAGACGGCCATGGCCGCCGACGGCGTCCTCCCCCGCATCGGCACGCCGCGCGACATCGCGGCGGCCATCGCGTACCTCATCAGCGAGGACTCCGGCTTCGTGACGGGTCAGACCCTGAACGTCGACGGCGGCCTCTACATGCATTGACCCTGATCGGAAACCTCATGAGCAAGCTCGTCGGAACGTGGTCGATCGGCCGCTTCATCTTCCTCGGCGTCGGAGTCCTCCTCGTCGGCATCGGCGCGGCGCAGATCCTGCCCGCGCTGGGCTCCTGACCCTCCGGGTCTCGCGCCGCCTCCCTCCCTCCGCACCACCGCTCGCCAACACACACTGGTCAACCCTCAAAGGAGAGTGCCTTGTCCACCCCTTCGCCGTCCGCGGCCCTCGGATCCACCCGTGATCCCGCATTGAAATCCGCCATCTCCAAGGCGTCCCGGCATCTCATGCCGATGCTCGTCATCCTCTACTTCGTCGCGTTCCTCGACCGCACCAACGTCGGCTTCGCGGAGGAGGCGCTCTCGGTCGACCGTGGCATCTCGGACGGAGCGTTCGCGCTCGGCGCCGGCATCTTCTTCATCGGCTACGCGATCTTCGAGATCCCGAGCAACCTGCTCCTGAAGCGCTTCGGCGCCCGCTTCTGGCTCGCCCGCATCGCGGTGACCTGGGGCATCGTCGCGGCCTGCTTCGCCTTCACGACCGGCGACACGATGTTCATCATCCTGCGCTTCCTCCTGGGCGTGACCGAGGCCGGGCTGTTCCCGGGCGTGATCATGTTCCTGTCGGAGTGGTTCCCGAACAAGGTCCGTGTGCAGATGTTCGCGATCTTCTACCTGGCGCAGCCGTTCTCGCAGATGCTCGGCGCACCCCTCAGCGGCGGCCTGATCAGCATCGGCAACCAGATCACTCCCTGGGAGGGGTGGCAGGTGATGTTCTTCACCGAGGGCGTGCTCGCGGTGATCGCCGGCTTCGCGGCGCTGAAGTTCCTGACCAACCATCCGCAGAAGGCGAAATGGCTGACGCAGGGCGAGAAGGACTCCTTGACGGCGGCGATGGAGCGCGAGGACACCGTCCGTCAGGCCGACGGGCCGACCGGCATCTGGCGCGCGATGGCGAGCTGGAAGGTCTGGTACTTCACGATCATCTACTTCTGCCTCCAGATCGCGGTCTACGGCACGACCTTCTACCTCCCGCAGCAGGTCGCCAACCTGATCGGCCAGGACGTCGGCTTCCAGGTCGGACTCGTCTCGGCCATCCCGTGGCTGGTGGGACTGTTCGCCTGCTACTACGTGGGCCAGCACGCCAACACGATCCGCCGCCGCCGCTCCTGGGGCGCGATGTTCTACATCTTCACGGGCCTGTCGATCTTCGGGTCGGCGTGGGCGGGAGCGACGGAGCAGCCGATCCTCGGCCTGCTGTTCATCACCCTCGCGGTGGCGAGCTTCCTCTCGGTCGGACCGATCACCTGGGCCTACCCGACCGCCTTCCTCACCGGAGCCGCGGCCGCCGCCGGCATCGGCCTCATCAACTCGCTGGGCAACCTGGGCGGCTTCGTCGCCCCGCTGATGCGCAACGGCTTCAACGAGGCCGCTCCGACCGACAGCGGGGTCTGGGGAATCGTCTCCCTCGGCGTCTTCGCGTTCCTCGCGGCCGGGATGATGTTCAGCACCAAGTTCTTCCGAGGCTCCAAGGCCGACGAACTCCTCGAGACGACGAGCGTGCAGGCCGGTCACTGACCCGTTGACACCCGAAGGCCCGGTCGCATCCTGCGGCCGGGCCTTCGTCGTGCGCGCCGGGCCACACCCCCGGCTCGCAGAAACCCGTTCGGCTCGCGAAAACCACCGATTCCTGCGAGCCCGACCCGATTCCGCGAGCCGAAGGTCGGTCAGTGCGGCGCTCAGCGCACGGAGTCGCGGCGCGAGCGCTCGCGGACGCGCTCGATGTGCGAGCGCATGGCCGCGGCCGCCGCCTCCGGGCCCGCCGCGAACGCGTCGACGATCGCCCGGTGCTCGAGCACCGCCTCGTCGGCGTCGCTCACGCCGGTCTGCACCGTCTGGCGCATGCGGTGCACCCGCGTCGAGATCGCGTCCGACATGTCGATCAGGAACGGATTGTGCGTCCCCTCGAAGATCAGGTGGTGGAAGTTCCAGTCGACCGCGAAGTACTCGCGCAGCAGCGCGAGGGGCAGCTCGCCGGACGAGGAGGCGGCCCGCACGACGACGGTCATCGCCTCGTGCTCGGCGAGCGCCTCCTGCAACCGCGGCACGAGCGCCGCTTCGTGGACCGAAGCGAGAGCGGCCGCTCCACCCTCGAGCACCAGCCGCGCGTCGAAGAGCGCGTCGAGCTGGTCGTCGGCGAGCGGAGGCGCGACCCGGTAGCCCTTGTTGGCCACGCGGGTGACGAGGCCGGTGCGCTCGAGCTGCACGAGCGCCTCGCGCACGGGGGTCGGCGAGACGCCGAGCTCGCGCGCCACGGCATCGATCGACAGGCGCATGCCCGGTTCGATGTCGGAGCCGAGCAGGACGTCGAGCACCCGGTCGTAGACGTGGTCGCGCAGGCCCCGGCGCTCGATCGACTCCGCACCGGTGAGGCGGAACACGGCGTCGGTCATCACAGCCTCGCGGAGTCGGGGGTCACAGGGGAGGACGCCAGCATACGCAGTCGCGGGCGCCCGTCCCTGAGCCGGTCAGGCCTTCTCGTACGCGACGATCTCGGCGACCTTCCCGGCCGACGCGCTCGACGTGTCGAACACGTAGCCGAGCCACTCGCGCACGTTGCGGCGCGCGAGCTCGATGCCGACCACGCGCTGGCCCATGCAGAGCACCTGCGCGTCGTTCGAGAGCACGCTGCGCTCGACCGAGAAGCCGTCGTGCGCCGTCACCGCGCGGATGCCCGGCACCTTGTTCGCCGCGATAGCGACTCCGAGGCCCGTGCCGCAGATCAGCAGTGCCCGGTCGGCGTCGCCCCGCGCCACCATCTCGCCCGCGGTCGTCGCGACCGTCGGGTAGGCGGTGTGCCCGTCGGCGTCGACTCCGACGTCGACCACCGAGACGACGCGGTCGTCGGCCTCGAGATCGCGCTTGAGGATCTCCTTGTAGTCGTAGCCGGCGTCGTCGGATCCGATGACGATCCTCCAGGTGGTGCTCACGGGGTCTCCTTCGTCGAGGCGGTGGTGTCGGTCAGCAGCGCGGCGATCGTCTCGACGATCAGCGCGAACGAGATCGCTCCGGGGTCGGGGGTGCCGAGCGACTTCTCGCCGTGCGAGCGCGCCCTCCCGAGGCCGGGCATGAGGTCGGAGGTGGCGTCGGCGGCCACGCGGGCACTACCGGCGGCAGTGGTCCAGGCGGAGGCGAGCGCATCGCCCGCCGACACGCGCTCGGCCAGCGTGTTCACGAACGGCACGAGCGCGTCGACCATCGTCTTGTCGCCGATCGTCGCCTTGCCGTACTCGCGCACCGCATCGGAGGCGGCTGTCGCGCCGGCGCTCACGTCCTGCGCGGTCACGGCGCGGTCGTCACCGAGCGCGCCGCCGAGCTTGTTCAGGATCACGCCCCAGAGCGCTCCGGAGGTTCCGCCCGCGCGGTCCGACCACGCGTCGCCCGCTCGGGCCAGGAGCGACTGCGCGCCCGCACCGCGCTCGAGGACGGCGGCGGCCTCCTCGGCGGCGGCCCTGGCCCCGCGCTTCATGCCGATGCCGTGGTCGCCGTCGCCGGCGATCGAGTCGAGGCGCCCGAGCTCGTCGGCGTTCGCGTCGATCACCTCGCGTACGGCGGCGAGCGCCGAGGCCAGCACGACCGCGGCGGAGCGCGACTCCTCGCTCGACTCGGCGAGCTCCTCCTCCGCGACCTCGTCGCTGGAGGCGGCGACCGTGACGAGCGCGCCGCCGTCGACCGAGCCCGTGCGGTAGGCCGGGGTATCGCTCGGAGCCGTCCACAGGGTCTCGAGCTCGTCGTCGACCCAGAAGAGGGTGAGCGAGACGCCGGCCATGTCGAAGCTCGTGCAGAACTCGCCCACCTGCGGGTCGACCAGGGTCACGCCGCGCGCCTCGAGGAGGTCGGCGATGGTGCTGTAGACGACGAAGAGCTCCTCGCTCTTCACCGAGCCGAGCCCGTTCAGGATCGGCACGACGCGTGCGCCGTCGATGGAGACGCCCTCGGGGATCTCGGCGTCGGCGAGCAGGTGGGTGACGAACAGCTCGCCCAGCTCGGCCGCACTCGGGATGTCGACCTCGTCGATGCCCGGCTCGCCGTGGATCCCGAGGCCGACGGCCATCCGCCCCTCGGGAACGGTGAAGAGCGGCTCCTCCGCGCCCGGCAGCGTGCAGCCCGTGAAGGCGACGCCGAGCGAGCGGGTGCGGTCGTTGGTGGCCACCGCGACCCGCTCGACCCCGTCGATGTCGTAGCCGGCGGCGGCCGCGGCCCCCGCGACCTTGAACACGGTGAGGTCGCCGGCGATCCCCCGGCGCTTGTGCGCCTCGGCGGGCGGCGCGCTGAAGATGTCGTCGGTGACGGTGACGGTGCGGCAGTCGATGCCCTCGGCGCGCACCACGTCCTGTGCGGCGGTGAAGTGCAGCACGTCGCCGGCGTAGTTGCCGTAGCTGAGCAGCACGCCGCGGCCCTGCTCGCTCGCGCGGATCACGCCCTCGACCTGGTGCGCCGACGGCGAGGCAAAGAGGTTGCCCATCGCGGCGCCGTGCGCGAGGCCGGGGCCGACGAGACCGGCGAACGCGGGGTAGTGGCCGGAGCCGCCTCCGATGACCACGGCGACCTCTGGCTGCTCGGAGCGGGTGGAGCGCGAGACGCCTCCGACGACCTTGCGGACCCAGCGGCCGTTGGCGCGGACGAAGCCGTCCACCATGTCGTCGGCGAAGTCGGCCGGTTCGTTCCACAGTCGGGTCATGCGCGCGGTGCTCCTCATCATCGAGTCGTCCGGCCCTCCGGCCGAACACCCTCGATCCTATAGGATTCTGCTCCGACGGGCCAGCGTCGCGGCTACTGCCGCCCGACCGCCAGCGCCTCCTCCTCCACGTCCAGGAACGCCAGCGCGCTGACCACCGCGGGCTCCTGGTAGCGCCCCTCCGCGCGGGCCTTCAGCACCGCCTCGCGCTCGGCCTCGATCATCACGCGCCGCAGCCGGTTGTACGAGCGGGTGAGCGGCTCGCCGTCGGCCGGAGGGTTCTCGAGCGCGTCCGCGAGGAAGGTCGCGTTCCGCCGCAGCCGGTCGAGCACCCGCTCCTCGACGCCGTCCTGCGGCTCTTGGTCGAGGCGCGCGAGACCGGCGGTCTGCGCCTCGGCGAGCAGCATCTGCTTCTCGATGTGCTCCTGCATCTCGTTCGGCGGCGGCAGCTCGAGCGCGCGGACCAGGCGCGGCAGTGCGAGCCCCTCCACGAGCGTCCCCGCCACGACGACGAACGCAAGGAACTGCAGGAACGCGCGCTGCGGGGTCTCCGCGGGCAGCAGGAACGCCGCCGCGAGCGTCACCACTCCGCGGATCCCCGCGAACGAGACGCCGATCGCGGTCGGCCAGGTCCAGCCGCGCTGCTGCAGCCTCCGCGGCCCGTGCCGGAACAGCACGGTGGTCATGATCATCCAGAGCACCCGGCTGCCGATCAGGGCCGTGAGGATCGCCGCGCTGATCCCCACCGTCTCCCACACCCCGATGCCCGAGTCGGCGGTGGCCTCGACGACCGAGGCGAGGCTCAGCCCGATGAAGAGGAACACCGCGTTCTCGAGCAGGAACTGGATCGTGCGCCAGTTCAGCGACTCCGCGATGCGCGCCTGCGCCGACTGGATCACCGGTGAGCGGAAGCCCAGGAACAGCCCCGCGACGACCACCGCGAGCACCCCCGACCCGTGCAGCAGCTGCGCCGGGATGAACGCGACGTAGGGCGTCACCAGCGAGACGCTCGTGTCGAGCACCGACGACTGCACCTGCTTGCGCACGAAGCCGAGCACCACGGCGACGAGGACGCCGACTCCCGCGCCGACCACCACGGCGAGCACGAAGTCGAGCGCGATGCCGCCCGGAGTGACGGTGCTCACGATCGCGAGCAGGGAGGCGTTCAGCGCGACCAGCGCCGTCGCGTCGTTGAGCAGGCTCTCGCCCTCGAGCACGGTGAGCATGCGCCGGGGCAGGCGGAGGCGCCCCGCGATCGCCGTCACCGCCACCGCGTCCGTCGGCGCCACGATCGCCCCGAAGGCGAGGGCTGCGGCGATCGAGATCGCCGGGACGATGGCCCACGCCACCGCGCCGACGACCAGCACCGTGAACACCACGAGCCCCACCGAGAGCAGCAGGATGCTGTCGCCGCGGGCCCGGACATCGAGCACGGAGGTGCGGATCGCCGCCGCGTAGAGCAGCGGCGGCAGGATCCCGTAGAGCACCACGTCGGGCTCGACCACCACCTCGGGGATCCCCGGCACGAACGAGACCAGCGCGCCGACGAGAACCAGCGCGACCGGAGCCGACCAGCCCACGCGCCCCGAGAGACCCGTCACGATGACGGTCACGACGACGAACGAGACGATCCAGATGATCGCGACGACAGGCTCCTCCACGGCGGCACCCCTCCCCGGCGCACCGCGCCTCGGGGACCATTCTGGCGGCGCGCAGGCGCCTCGGGGTCGCTACGCCCGGGACTCGTGCACGTCGCGCGCCTTCGTCACCCGGGCGGAGTCGACCGGGTTCATGCCGATCACGATCTTGCCGCGCGAGTGCCGCTTCTCGAGGTCGTCGAAGGCGTCCTCGATGTGGTCGAAGGGGTAGAAGCCCGAGACGAGCACCCGCAGCTTCTGCGCGCCGACCAGCGCGACCAGCTCACCGAGGATCTCCGTGTCGCGCCGGGCGGTCTCGGCGTCGGGCCAGACGGCCCGCAGCTCGATCTCCTTGCGGTCGTCGCTCGAGTGGAAGCGGCCGGACTCGATGCCGAGCTCCTCGGCCAGCGCCGCGTTGTCGCCGCCGAAGTTGTCGAGGAACACGCTCACGCCGTTCGGAGCCGCGGCGCGGATGCGGTCGGCGATCCCGTCGCCGTAGACGATCGGCTTCACGCCGAGCTGGCGGAGGTAGTCGAAGTTGCGCTCGCCGCAGGTGCCGAGCACCGTCGCGCCGCGGAGCTTCGCGAGCTGGATCTCGAGGCTCCCCACGCCTCCTGCGGCCGCCGACACGACGACCGTGTCGCCCTCGCGCACCCGCGTCGCCTCGAGGGCGCGCCAGGCGGTGACGCCCGCGAGGAACAGCGCGCCGCCCACCTCCCAGCTGACGGAGGCGGGCTTGAGAACGAGGTTCTCGCGGGGCACGACGACGTGGGTCGCGTGGGAGCCGACGAGCGCGTGCCCGACGACCTCGCTGTTCAGCTTCAGGTCTCGGACGTCCTCACCGAGGGCGACGACCCGGCCTGCGAGGTCGGTCCCCTGCCGCATGGGGAACGCGGCGGAGTGGTCGGAATCGAACAGGCCCTGGCGGATGAACGCCTCCATGTGGTTCACGCCGGCCGACAGGACCTCGACGAGCACCTCGCCCCGGCCGGGCCTCGGTCGCTCGACCTCCGCGATCTCGAGCACGTCCGCCCCGCCGAAGCGGGAGTACTGGACGACACGGCTGGAATCGGAGCGCAGACGGACCATGCCTCATCCTCTTCCCATCCCCCCGCATTCGAGTGACCCCCGAAGGGGGACGTGCGCTCCGGAACCACCGAGCGAAGGCGACCCTGTCCACCCGGCGTCCCGCTGGTCGATCAGCCGCCGCCGGCGGCGTCCCGAGACCCACCCTCTTCAGCACGCCGGCCCACCGCGCCCACCTTGAATAGGGTCTGCGAGACAGAAAGAAGGGGAGCAGGAGGGTGTGCACACGGCACGCCCTCCTGCTCCCCTTCCTTCTGTCTTAGGAGAACACTGTCTTAGGAGAACACCGACTCAGTTCGCGACGCGAAGCGAGACCGCGGGGCTGACGCCCACGTTCCCGGCCTTGTCCTGCGCCCGAGCGGTGATCGCGTAGGTGCCGTTCGGGTAGGCGGCCGAGCTCGCCGAGAGCGCCCAGGTCCCGTTCGACTGCGCCACACCGTTGCCGAGCTTGGTGGTGCCCGCGTAGAAGACGACGGAGGTCACTCCGACGTTGTCACTCACCGTGGCCACGAGCCGGATGGATCCGGCGACGGTAGTGCCCGAGGAGGGCGAGGTGATGCGAGCGGTCGGCTTCTCCGTGTCCGTCGGTCCGGAGGTCGGGCTCGCGGTCGGCGACGCCGTCGGCGATGCCGTGGGGCTCGAGGTCGGCGCGGGCGTCGAGCTGGCGGCGACGCGCAGCGAGATCGCGGCACTGGTGGCCGTGTTGCCCGCCGCGTCCTGGGCCCTGGCGGTCACCGCGTAGGTGCCGAAGGGGTACCCGGCGGTGCTCGTCGAGAGCGCCCACGAGCCGTCGGCCTGCTGCGTGCCGTTGCCGAGCTTGGTCGTGCCGGCGTAGAAGGCGACGGCGGTCACTCCCACGTTGTCGCTCGCGGAGGCGACGAGCCGGAACGAACCGGCGACCGTCGTTCCCGTGGCGGGCGAGGTGATCGAGACCGTGGGCTTCTGCGTGTCCGTGGTCGGGGGCGTCGTGGGAGGAGTGGTCGGCGGCGTCGTGGGCGGCGTCGTCGGGGGCGTCGTCGGCGGCGTGGCGTCCGTCGGGACCGTGCTCACGGCGTAGCCGAAGTAGCGGCCGCTGATCGGGTTGGTCGGGTCGCCCTTGAAGGTGCGGCCGCGCTCGGTGGCGGACTTGGCCTGCGCGACGATCTGCGCGCGGACCTGCGCGGGGCTCTTGCCGACGCAGGACCCGCCGGAGCTGAGGCAGTCGAGGACGACGCCGCTCACCGCGGCGGCCGACATGCTGGTGCCGGACTGGACGTAGGCCAGCGAGCCGCCGAGCTTGGTGGTGTACGGGCAGACGCCGGGGGCGGCGACCGTGTGGGCACGGTCGGCGGCCGACACGGCGAAGTTGCTCTTGCCCGCGGTGGTGTCGTCGGCGGTGTCGACTCCGGCGCACGGCGCGGCGGCGAGTCCGCCGGGCTTGCCGTCGTAGTTGGCGATGTTGGTCGCCGTCAGGACCTCGTCGTAGGCGGCGGGGATGGCCGCGGCCAAGTCCTTGCCGCCCGTCGTGTTGCCGGCCGAGCTGACGATCGTGACGCCCTTGGCCTCGAGCTCGCAGACCATCTGGTGGATGACGTCGTTGTTCGAGCGACCGCAGTTGCCGTCGTCGCTGCCCGTCGTGGCGAGCGACATGTTGACGACCTTGATGTTCTTCGAGGCCGCGTTGTTCGAGACCCAGTCGAGGGCGCAGACGATGCCCTCGGCGGTTCCCTTGTTCTTGTCGTCGAGCACGCGGACCGAGTAGATCGGCGCACCGGGGGCGATGCCGACCGTGCCGTTGGCGTCGTCGATGGCGGCCATGTAGCCCGAGACGGCCGTGCCGTGCCCGTTCGTGTCGCTCGCGTCTCCGGAGCCGTAGCAGTTGACCTGCTCGCGGAGGTCGTAGTTGCTGTTCGGGTTCACACCCGAGTCGATGACCGCCACGGCGGGGCCGTTGTAGTTCGTCACTCCGTCACCGGCGCGGACGGGCGCCTTGTCGGCCTCGGTCGCGAGCACGTGCGAGGGGACGACCTGCGCCTGGCCCTCGAACACGACGTCGGCGGGTGCGACGGCCAGCACGCGCGGGTCGGCCTCGAGGGCTGCCTGCTGGCGAGAGGTCAGGGTCGCCGTGAAGCCGGCGGTGCCGCCCTCGTAGGTGATGAGGTCGCTGACACCGAGGGCGGTGACGAGCTGCTGCGAGACCGACTTCGAGTCCACGGTCACGAGGTAGCGCCCGGCGGTGTCGGCCTGGGCGGGGGTCGAGCCGGCGACGGCGAGACCGGCGCCGACGGCGACCGCCACAGCGAGGGCCGCGACGCGGCGGAAGAGGGAGCCTGCCGGCGGCGCTGAGGCCGTGGCGGAGCGGGTGGAGGACACGGATTCCGTCGATTCTGTCGGCGGCGATGGCCGACGGTTCGGTGGTGGAGTGCGAGAAGTCGGGGCGCAGGGACCGGGCGCCCGCGCCGCTGCTGCGGGACTCGGGAGGGCGCCGGGAGGCGGCAGTTTCGGGTGAATCCCCCGAGCGAAGACAGGCCGATGACCCGCTCGCTCCCCCCTTCGGAGTGACTCACCCCCGACTTCAACAGACTTCGGGTCGTTTCACAGCATCGGGGCTGACCCCAGTACGGGGGTGATTTGACCCCCTGTCCCACAATTGATGACCGTCCACGGCACCCCTCGGGACACTCCGATGCCCGGCCCTCGAAAGCCCCGGTCACAGCGCGGGTTCAGCGACCTTTCGCCCCGCGTCCACGCGGCTTGACTCGCCCTTCGCGCGGAGTAGTGTCGTCGCTCGTGACACACGAGGCCCCTCCGTCCGACGCGGAGGAATTACCCACCGATCCGAACGAGCTCCGCACCGCGAAGCACTTCTTCATCGGTGAGCCGCTGCCGAGCGACAAGCTCGAGGGGCAGCTGCTGCAGAAGCGCCTCGCGCTCCCCATCTTCGCGAGCGACCCCCTCTCCTCCGTGGCCTACGCGCCGCAGGAGCTGCTGATGATCCTGCTGCTCGGCGGGCTCTCGTTCCTCACCTTCGCTCCCTGGGTCGCCGGCTGCGTCGTCGTCCTGCTCGTCGTGGTCGTCCTGAGCTACCGGCAGCTGATCAAGGCGTACCCGTCGGGAGGCGGTGACTACGAGGTCGCGCGCACCAACATCGGCGAGACCGCGGGGCTGACCGTCGCCGCGGCGCTCCTCGTCGACTACGTCCTCACGGTGGCCGTGTCGGTCGCCTCCGGAGTCGACAACATCATCTCGGCGGTGCCCGAGCTCGCCCCGCTCCGGGTCGAGCTGGCGATCCTCTTCGTGGTGCTCCTCGCCGCGGTGAACCTCCGCGGCGTCTCGGAGTCGAGCAAGGCCTTCGCCGTCCCCACCTACCTCTTCGTCGCGAGCGTCTTCGTGATGGTCGTCGTCGGACTCGCCCGCACCGCCTTCGGCGACACCCCGGTGTCCGAGTCGGCCGGCTTCACCGTCGAGGGCGAGCAGCTCACGCAGGCCGCGGTCGTCCTCCTCCTGCTGCGCTCGTTCGCGAGCGGATGCGCCGCCCTCACCGGAGTCGAGGCCATCTCGAACGGCGTCCCCGCCTTCCGCGTCCCCAAGGTCAAGAACGCGCAGCGCACGCTCGTCGCGATGGGCACGATCGCCATCACCCTCTTCGTCGGGCTCACCGCTCTCGCCCTGCTCTCGAACGTGCACTACGCCGAGCGGGCCTGCGATCTGGTCGGCTTCGCGAACTGCGAGACGACTCCGCAGCGCTCGGTGATCGCCCAGGTCGCCGCCGCCACCTTCGGCAACAACACGATCCTCTTCTTCGTGATCCAGGCCGCCACCGCCGCAGTGCTGCTGCTCGCCGCCAACACGGCCTTCAACGGCTTCCCGCTGCTGGGCTCGGTGCTCGCCCGCGACGGCTACGCACCCAAGTCGCTGAACACCCGCGGCGACCGCCTCATCTACTCCAATGGAGTGATCATCCTGGCGCTCGTCGCCGCGATCATCCTGCTCGTCTACCAGGCGTCGCTGACCAGCCTGGTGCAGCTCTACATCATCGGCGTCTTCGTCTCCTTCACCCTGGGCCAGTCGGGCATGGTGAAGCACTGGATCCGGATGATCAAGAACGGGGAGGGCTCCCGCACCGTCTACACGAGCCTCGGCATCAACCTCTTCGGCGCCACCCTCACCTTCGCCGTGCTCGTCGTCGTCACGATCACGAAGTTCACCCACGGGGCCTGGCTCGTCTACCTCGTGATGCCGATCCTCGGCTTCCTGATGGCGGGCGTGTACCGCTACTACCGCGATGTCGAGAAGGAGATCGAGGTCGACCCGACCACGACCTTCGGAGCCAACGGCGACCACGCGATCGTGCTCGTCGGCCGGATGAACAAGCCGACCCTCAAGGCGCTCGACTACGCGATCGCCGCGCGGCACGAGAGCCTGGAGGCGGTGCACTCCTCCATCGACGACGCGCAGACCGCGCAGCTCAAGGCCGACTGGGCGAGCATGGACATCGAGGTGCCGCTGCGCTGCATCGCCTCGCCCTACCGCGACATCTCGTACCCGCTGATCAAGTACATCAAGGCGCACCGCCTCGAGCACGGCTCCGAGATCATCACCGTCTACATGCCGCAGTACATCGTCGGGCACTGGTGGGAGACGCCCCTCCACAACCACAAGTCGCGGCGGATCCGCCAGAAGCTGCTGCTCGTGCACGGAGTGACGGTGGCGCTGGTGCCGTGGCTGCTCGACTCCTCCGAGGTGATCTACGGACGCCGCTCGCGCCCGATCCCCGGGCAGACGCGCCGCGGCGAGCCGATCCGCCCGGTGACGCGCCGCCCGATCCCGCCCGCCTCGGTGCTCCCCAAGGGTGCCGCGGGCGAGGGCGCACCGCGCAGGCCCGCGGAGCGGCCCTCGGCTGCCGCGCGCAATCGCGCCAAGCGCCGCTGACCGGGCAGCCGACCGACGCCGCCCTCAGCGGGCAGAGCCGCTCGTCAGCGGGCAGAGGTAGAGGGCCCGCGGCTCAGCCTGCGGGCCCTCGATTTCCCCTTGTGCCTTCCCCCGAAGGCGGCCCGCCCCAACGGGCCACCTCGACGGTATCGGCGGGCTATGCACCGCCGCATCCTCCTCACGACGGATCCGCGCCCACTTCTGGACGAGGCGCCGCCGGACGGGTCGCCGACGAGAAGCCGAGGCGCCACAGCACCGCCACGCCGACGATCGCCACGACGCTCCAGGTGACGACGAGGATCGCCGCGTCGACGACGTACGAGCGGTACGCCTCCTCGAACGGGTCGAGGCCGGTGCCCGCGAGCACGACGCCGGCCGGCACGACCGCCGCCGCGAGCACGGCGGTCCAGGCGGCGAGACGGGCGGGCCCTCGCGCGTCGGTCCCGATCAGGTGCGGCTTCCGCGTGACGTACCAGACCGCCGCGCCGATCACGAGGCCGAGCAGCCCGAGCACTCCACTCGCGTACTGCGCCCACTTGTAGGCGGGGAACGGGCCGATCTGCTCCAGGAGGAACGGCGCCGCCGCCACGAACGGACCACCCAGGTGCGTGAAGCCGTCCCACAGCACGTGACTCGCCGATCCGATCACGAGCCCCGCCGCCGCCAGGAGCAGCGCCGAGACCCACGCGCGCGCACCCCTCGGCCGCGGCGCGGGCGGGCGGAGGCGCACCCGCACGATCCAGGGGGCGAGGTCGCGCCAGGCCGGGGCGAGCAGCAGGTTCCACAGCACGAGGCAGACGGCGCCGAGGAGCAGGTCGACCGTCACGACGCCGAGGAGCGAGTGCGTCGACTCCCGCGCCCACCGCACCGGCAGGTAGAGCCCGATATCGGGAGTCATGGCGCCGACGGCCACTGCGGCGGCAGGGATCCGCCCGTTCGAGAACGCCAGCGCGACGACGGCGTGGCTGGGGGTGAACGGCATAGTGCACGGTATCCCGGACACCCCGCCCGCGGTCGACCGATCGCGGGGAGCTCCGAGCGGCGCGACCGTAGAATCGCACGATGGTCCGGCCCCACCGGGCGGGGTGCGACGGATCGGAGCGGTGTGCGGAAGGCGTTCGCGATCCTCCGGCTCGCTCTCGCGGGCATCGGAGTCGTCGGGCTCGTCGCCGACTTCCTCTACACGCTCGGCTTCCGCGCCTTCCAGATCGACAACTTCTTCGCGTACTTCACGACGCAGTCCAACATGGCCGGAGTCGTCGTGCTCGCCCTCTCGGGGCTCGCCACCCTCGCTCGCGAGCGCGAACCGCGCTGGCTGAGCGGCGTGCGCGCGCTGGTGCTGACCTACATCGTCGTCTCGGGGATCGTCTTCGGACTCATCGCGGTGGAGGCGAACAACCGCGGGGTGCGCGTCGACGTGCCCTGGTCGAGCGCGCTCCTGCACTTCGTCATCCCGACCCTGGCGGTCCTCGACTGGATCCTGGCCCCTGGCCGGCAGCCGGTCCGCTGGCGCGCCGCCCTCACCGTCCTCGGCTTCCCGGTCGTCTGGGGCGTCATCACGCTCGTCCGCGGGGCGCTGATCGGCTGGTACCCCTACTTCTTCCTCGATCCGGGGCAGGTCGACGGCCCCGTCGCCTTCGTGCTGTACGACGTGATCGTGCTCGGGCTCATCTCGGGCATCGCGGCGTTCGTCGTCGCGCTCAGCCGGGTGCGACCGCTCGGTGCCCCCCGCGCGGCGGAGTGGCGGGGCCCGTTCGCGAGGCTGCGCGAGCTCGTCAGCCGGCGACGGTCGCGAACGGCTCCAGCGCCGTCTGCGCGACCGTGAGCAGCTCGTCGTCGCTCAGCGCCTGCAGCGACAGCGCCTGATCGGCCCCGAAGAGTCCGACGAGCACGGCCTCGCCGGTGACCGGCTGCAGGTTGACCCACTCGGTGATGCCCGCCTCCGAGCCCACGAGCGACCAGCGCGAGGCTGTCACCGCGTCGACGTCCCAGAACGGCTCGTCGAAGCGGAGCCAGAGCGACTCGACGACTCCGGAGCCCAGTGCCGCGATCGCCGCGCGGTGCGCGAACGGCAGGGCCGGGTCGAACGCGATCGCGTCGCTCTTGAGCACCCCGATCGGCACGGTGATCAGGACGCGGTCGGCCGTGAACGACTCCCCCGTCGCCAGGCGCACGCTCGCGCCGTCCTCGTCGTAGCCGATGCCGCTGACGGCGGCTCGGAGCGACACCTCGACATCCTCGAGCAGCGTCTCGACCAGGGGCGCGAGTCCGTTCGCGACGGTGCTGTCGGAGGCGTCGCTCACGTCCTCCGCGGTGGTCGCGGCGGAGGCGTCGCCCAGCCCGTACCAGGCCGACAGCTCGGCGGGCGCCGCCCCGGTGCGCAGCGCGGCGCCTCCGGCGAGGTAGGCGGCGACCCGCTGCGCGTCGCCGTCACCGCTGCCCGGCTCGGCACTCGCCGGGTCGGGCGCGCCCGAGCCCGCGAACGCCTCGGCGAGCGGGAGGTCCTCGGGCTGCTCGGCGCCCCACTCGAGCGCGCGGGTGAGGGCCTCGGGGCCGGTCTCCTCGGCGTCGAGGTCGGCGCCGTCGGCGGTGACGGAGCGGACGGTCTCGAGATCGATCGACGACAGGGCGATGCCCGCGTCGAGCACGCTCTCGCGCAGCGCCGGGCCGGCCTCGGTCAGCGCCCAGGCGCCGGAGTCGACCGCGATCGGCCAGTCGTCGGGCGTCGAGGTGGCGATGCGCCCGCCGACCCGGTCGCGCGCCTCGACCAGAGTCACGTCGTAGCCGGCGTCGAGGAGGCGGCGCGCGGCGACCGCGCCGGCCAGACCCGCGCCGATGATCGCGATCCGCTCGCCGTCGTCGGCGATCGCGGCGATCTCGCCCGCCGCGCGCACACCCGAGTTCCACGCGCCCTGCAGTGTGGCCGGCGCCTCGGTGTCGGTGGCCTCGCCCGCGAAGAAGAGCCGGTCGAGCACGTTCTGCGCGAGGTCGTCGCGGTGCTCGGGGGTCGCTCCGACGGGGAGGAAGGAGGCGGAGCCGAGCGAGTACGCGTCGGTGCCCCAGGCGGAGCGGACGAAGGCCGCGGGGGTGGGGACGGCGGTCGTGCTCGGAGTGGGGACCGGCGCCTTCGTGACGGATCGGGTCGGCGTCGGACGCGGCGGCGTGCACCCCGCGAGGACCAGGACGCCGATGCCCGTGGCGGCTCCCGACAGGAAGGTGCGGCGTCCGATCGTCATCCCCGTCATCCTACGTTCTCGCGCTCGCCCCCGGGCCGATGGCAAGGCCGCGCGGATGCTCGGCCCGCAGTGGTAGGACTAGGGGCATGAGCAACGACATCCGCGAACTCTCCGAGGGCGAGAGCTATCTCGCCTTCTTCCAGGGCGGGCCGTTCGACGGCCAGACCGAGACCCGTGTCAGCACCGAGGGCGGCTACGAGAAGGAGGTCGACGTCTATGCGGCCGTCGACGGCCAGGAGACGCACCTGGTCTACACCTCCGTCGCCGCGAAGGAGGTCGGCGAGTCGGTCCACGTGACCTACACGCTCGACACCCCCGACTCCGATCCGATCGAGGACCCGGAGGACCGCGGAGGCGGATTCCAGTAGCCCGCGCTCCCTCCTGAGATGCCGTTCCGGTCGCGTTCCGCGCGACCCGAGCGGCATCTCGTTCGTTCGCAGGCGGATATCGACCTCGCCGGTATGGTCAGCGCTAAACTGACAGTTCCTCATCTGCGGTACCGCGACTCGACAGGGAGCCATCGTGACAGCGCACTCCTCATCGACGCCCCTGCGCGACTCCGCCGCTCGCGACTGGCTGCTGGCCCGCGGGGTGCTGGCCGGGCACGCCCCAGCCCTCACCCTCGTCCCGCAGGAGTGGACGACGCCCGGCGTGGTCCTCCGCCGCCTCTGGCTCACCGCCGCGGAACTGCGACGCGCGGGATCGGATGCCGGGGCGACGCTGCTCGTTGTCCCGCTCGAGGGCGTCGTCACGTTCACGACGCAGGGCGGGGCGACCGCCGAGCTCGGGAGGGGCCGGCTCGCCGCGCTCCCCGCCTCCGCGACCCTCACGACCGCAGCGCCGAGCGCTCGCCTCGAGCTGCTGAGCCGCAGACCCGGCCCCGCCCCGGAGCCGGCCGTCCTCGCCTCCCCGGCGCTCCCGGTGCTCATCGCCACGGCCAACGCGATCCTCGACGGCCCGCGCGACCCCGACGAGCCGAGCCGTGCCGGGCTCGGCAGCGCTCTCGAGAGCCTCCTCACCGCGGTGCTGGCCGGCTCACCCCGTGACGGTTTGTGACCCTTCCCGGGGTGAATCGGAGGCGTCGCTCCTACGATCGCGCCGGGGACGGCCGATCGACGGCCGCCCGGACGGAGACGACGATGCCCACCGAGCAGACCACCTCGACGATCGGCGCCCAGTCCGCCGAGTTCACCACCGGCTTCACCGAGACCATCGGCGACGAGCTCGCCGCGGTCTTCGCGGCCGAGCAGGCCGACCTGGTGTCCAGCGGAGTCCCCGACGGCGCCGTCTCGGTCGGCGACCGGCTGCCGAGCGCGACGGTCGTGACCGCCGGCGGCGAGACCGTCCACCTCGCCTCCGTCCTCGGCCGGGGAGCGGCGGTGCTCGTGTTCTACCGCGGCGCCTGGTGCCCGTACTGCAACCTCACCCTGCGCCACTACAACGCCACCCTCGCCCCCGAGCTCGCGGAGCGCGGCGTCACCCTGGTAGCCGTCAGCCCGCAGACGGCCGACGCCTCCGCATCGGTCGCGGACGGCGAGCTCGGCTTCACCGTCGTCACCGACCCGGGGAACGTGCTGGCGGCCGAGCTCGGCATCGTCACCGCCCCGAGCGAGGCCGCCATCGACGCGCACACCCGGCTCGGCTTCGCGGTCAAGGACTCCAACGCCGACGACACCGCCGCGATCCCGTTCCCGACGGTGCTGGTGCTCGACGAAGCCGGAGTCGTGCGGTTCGCCGACGTCCACGTCGACTACACGACGCGCACCGAGACCGAGGAGATCCTCGCCGCGGTCGACGCGATCGTGTAACCAGTCCGGGGAGGGGCTGTCAAGGGTCCCTCCCCTCCCAGCCTCCTCCCCATCCGCGCCGTCACGCTCCTTCGAACACACCATGACGCCGAGGCACGGCGCCGGAAGGAGCACGACTCATGGCAGAGATCACCGCCCACCACGGACTCTTCAAGGACACCGACCTCCACGTCGACGACACCGGCGGCTCGGGCCGTCCGATCGTCCTGATCCACGGCTGGCCCCTCTCGGGCGAGTCCTGGAGCGAGCAGGTCCCGGCCCTCACGGCCGCCGGATACCGCGTCGTCACCTACGACCGCCGCGGCTTCGGACGCAGCGACAAGCCGCTGACCGGCTACACCTACGACACCCTGACCGAGGATCTGCACACGCTGCTCACCGAGCTCGACCTGCAGGACGTCACCCTCGTCGGCTTCTCGATGGGCGGCGGCGAGGTCGCCCGCTACTTCTCGAAGTACGGCGCCGAGCGTCTGCACAGCGTCGTCTTCGCCTCCGCGGTGCCGCCGTACCTGATGAAGACCGACGACAACCCGGAGGGCCCGCTCGAGAAGTCGGCGGCCGCCGAGATGACGGCCGGCCTCACGAAGGACCAGGACGCCTTCTACGACCAGTTCACGACCGAGTTCTTCTCGGTCGACGGCGTCCTGAAGGTCACGGAGGCGCAGCGTCAGGACGCGCTCGCCCTTGCGAAGCAGTCGTCCAAGCACGCGGCGCTGGCCTGCATGACCGCGTTCGCGACCACCGACTTCCGTGAGGACCTGCCGAACGTCTCGGTCCCCGCGCTGGTCATCCACGGCGACGGCGACGGCACCGTGCCGTTCGAGGGCTCCGGTGCACGCACGCACGCCGCGATCCCCGGCTCCGAGCTGTACGTCGTCGCGGGCGCCCCGCACGGCGTCAACGTGAGCCACGCGGAGGAGTGGAACCGGGTCGTCCTCGAGTTCCTCGCCGAGTAGAGCGCCACGGCCCGGAGGGGGCGCTCCGCTGCGGCGGGGCGCCCCCTCCGTCGTCCCCGCTGGCGGACGCCGGCGTCAGCCCTTCTCGGCGCCCTCGGTCGTGTTCATGATCCGCTTCTGGAAGACGAAGAACAGCACGGCGACCGGGATCGACATCAGTACCGCGGCTGCGAGCTGCAGCGGGTACTGGTTGCCAGTGCCCAGCTGCCCCGACACCAGCGAGGCGACCCCGGTGGTCAGGGTGTTCAGCTCCGGCGACTGCCGCGACACCACGAAGTGCGAGAACTCGTTCCACGAGCCCTGGAACGACAGGATGAACAGCGTCACGATCGCCGGACGCGCCATCGGCACCACGATCGACCGGAAGGTGCGGAACACTCCCGCCCCGTCGATCCGGGCGGCCTCCTCGATCGACAGCGGGATCGAGTCGAAGAACTGCTTCATGATGAAGATGCCCGCCGCGTCGACGATCAGCGGCACGATCATCCCGGCGTAGCTGTCGTAGAGGCCCAGCTGCTTGAGGATCAGGAATCGCGGGATCAGCAGCACCACGGCGGGCACGCTCATCACGCCGATGAAGAGGGCGAACAGCAGCCCGCGACCGCGGAAGCGCAGCCGCGAGAGCGCGTACCCCGCGAGCGAGTCGAAGAAGACGCGGCCGACGGTCACGAACACCGTCACGATCACCGAGTTCAGCGTCCAGAGCGGCAGCGGCACGTCGGTGAAGAGGCGCTCGTAGGAGGCGAACGACCAGGTCGCGGGCAGCAGGGACAGCGGGTTCGCGGTCGCGTCGGAGTCGGTCTTGAACGACGACGCCACCGAGATGAGGAACGGGTAGATGTAGACCAGCGCGAGCCCGATCAGCAGCAGGTAGCCGCCGATGAGCGACGCGCGACCGCGGGCGCCGAGGCGGACGCGACGGTGCGGGACGCGGGCGGGAGGCTCCTCCCGGGGCGGGACCTCGGTGCGGTCGGACACGAGCGTGCTCATCGCACACCTCCCGTGGTGAGGGTCGTCGCGGCGTCGGCGCGAGCAGAGCGGCCCAGGCGCTTGCGCGGCTCGCCCTTCTCCCGGAGGAGCGCGCGCTGCAGCAGCGTGAGGACGACGATGATGAAGAACAGGATGAAGGCGATCGCGGCGCCCTGGCCCCAGCGCAGATCGGTGAACGAGGACTCGTAGGCGAGGTAGGCCGGGGTGAGCAGCGTCTTGCCGGGCGATCCGCCTCCGGTCAGGTAGATCTGGTCGAACACCTGCCAGGTGCCGATGAGGCCCAGGGTGAGCACCGTGAAGAGCGTCGGCCGCAGCATCGGCAGCGTCACCGAGAAGAACTTCCGGAGGGGACCCGCGCCGTCCATGAGCGCCGCCTCGTCGATCTCGGCGCCGATGTTCTGCAGCGCTGCGAGGAACAGCAGCATGAACGTTCCCGAAGTGGTGAAGATCGCCATCGTGATCAGCACGCACATCGCGACGGAGGGTCCCGACAGCCAGTCCCACCAGGTGAGCCCGAGCGGGCCGGCGGCGGTGGAGCCCGAGCCGTCGATCCCGAGAGAGCCGAGCAGGGTGTGCAGCACGCCGGTCGGGTCCGCCATCCAGGTCGGCCCGTCGGCCCCGAACCAGCCGAGCACGGCGTTGACGACGCCCGAGGCGCTGAAGAGGAAGAGGAAGATCACGGTGATCGCGATCGACGAGGTGACCGAGGGGAAGTAGAACGCGGTGCGGAAGAAGCCGCGCCCGCGCAGGATCCGCCGGTTGACCTGCACCGCGAGGAACAGTGCGAGCGCGGTCTGCAGCGGCACGACGAGCAGCACGTAGTAGACGTTGTTGCGGATCGCGGTGCCGAAGTCCTTCTGCGCGAGACCGGAGTCGAGCAGCACGGCGCGGTAGTTGTCGGCGCCGACGAACTGCGCGGTCGGGCCCAGCGGCGAGCCGAGCCCGTTCCAGTTGCTGACGCTCACCCAGAGGGCGAGCCCGATCGGGACGACCAGGAACACGCCGATCACCAGGATCGCCGGCAGGGTGAAGAGCCAGCCGTAGCGGGCCTCGTGCCCGCGGATGCCGGAACGGCGACTCCGCGCGGCGACGGTGGTGCTCATCGATGCGTCTCCTTCGACGGTCGTGATGCTGGGGGTCCGGGAGGCGGCGGTCGGGTCCGCCGCCCCCCGGAGTCGGGCTACTTCGCGTTCGCGGTGTCGAGCGCGTCCTGCAGGTTCGTCTGCAGATCCGCGAGGATCGCCTCCGGATCGCCCGTCGCCAGGCCCTCGAGCGCCGAGTTGAAGTCGGTGATCACGGTGGCGGCGCCGGCGAACGCGACCGGGCTGACCGCGTAGTCGTTGCCCGAGACGAAGGCCGCGTTCTCGGGGTACTTCGTCGCGTACTCCGCCGCTCCGGTCTCGGTCGACGGGATCACGCCGAACGCGTCGGAGAAGGCGAGCTGCTGCTCGTCGGAGGTCAGCGCGGCGACGAGCGACTCGGTCTGCTCGGCGGTGTCGCTGCCGACCGGGATGCCCCAGCAGTTGCTGAACGTGAACGTCGACTTCCCGCCCGGGCCGGCGGGGAGCTCGGCGACGGTGTAGTTCACGTCGGGGTAGTCGGCCGCGAGCGCACCGTTGATCCAGGGGCCCTCGATGACCATCGCGGCGGCGCCCTTGCCGAACGCCTCACCCGACCAGCCGGAGTCGAGGTCGGCCGGGAACTTCAGCGTCCCGGCCGTCAGCAGCGTCTTGACCTCGGTGAGGCCTGCGACGTTCTCCGGGGTGTCCGCGGTGACCGTCTGGCCGTCCTCCGACAGCAGGGAGCCGTCGGCCTGGTTCATGAACGTGCCGATGCGGGCGTACTCGGCGCCGAACGAGAGCCCGGTGACGCCGTTCGCCGTCAGCGTCGTCGCGGCGGACTCGAGCGACGCCCAGTCGGTGGGGATGTCGGCGTCGGTGAGGCCGGCCGCTGCCCAGAGGTCGGTGTTGATGACCAGGCCGAGCGTCGAGAAGTCCTTGGGCTCGCAGTAGAACTGGTCGTCGTAGGTGAACGCGTCGCGCAGCGCCGGGTAGAAGGCGTCGGCGTTCGAGGAGTCCTGCGCGTAGGGCTCGAGGTAGCGGTTGCTCGCGTAGGTCTGGAACTGGTCCCAGCTCATGTAGAAGAGGTCGGGCGGGTTGCCGCCCGAGAAGCCCTGGCCGAGCTGCTGGGTGAGGTCGCTCGCGGCGACCACGTCGACGCTCGTGCCGTTCTCCTCGCCCCAGCTGGTGACCGCGTCGGTGACGGCGGTGGTCTCGGCGTCCCCGGAGGAGCCGATCATCACGGTGAGACCGGCGGAGTCGCTCGAGCCGCCGGAATCGCCGCCGCTCGAGCAGGCGGCGAGGCTGAGCATCGTCGCGGTCGCGATCAGTACGGCACCCCATCGTGCCGCGGTGTGGGTGGGTGTCATGGTCGGAGCCTTTCGTGTGGGGATGGCCGCTTCGGGCGCGGCCGGGCGGGTCAGTGCTGGTGCGATCAGTGCTGGTGCGATCAGTGCTGGTGCGATCAGTGCTGGTGCAGGGGCGTCCGCACGACGAGGTGCGGCTCGATCAGGCGGTGCGCCTCGCCCGGGGCGAGGTCGCGGTGGACGATGTCATCGCCGTGCTCGCCGAGCAGCAGCTCCAGCGCTCCGGCCGCGACCGCGCCGAGGTCCTGATCGACGCTCGAGAGCCCGACCGCCGCGGCGACCGGGGTGTTGTCGAAGCCGACGATCGGCAGCTGCGCCCGGCCGACCGCGACGGCCGCCATCGACGCGCCGAGGGCCAGCGAGTCGGAGGCGCAGACGAGGCCGTCGATCCCGGAGTCGCCGCGGAGCAGCGCGATCGCCGCCGACCGCGCGCGCTGCACGTCGTCCTCGGCCGTGGCGAGCGTCAGGGGCACGCCGGGCAGTCGCTCGCGGAGCACCCGCTCCCAGCCGTTGCGCCGGTCGTCACCGGTCGCGGATCCGTCGGGCCAGCCGAGGAACGCGATGCGGGTGCAGCCCTCGGCGACCAGGTGTTCGGTCGCCTGCGCGACTCCGGAGGCGCCGTCGACGTCGACCCACAGGTGCTGCGGGTCGTTCTCGTCGTCGACTCCCCAGGGCCGGCCGAAGGTGACGAAGGGCACCCCCTCGGCGATCAGCCAGGCCGTGCGCGGGTCGCCGTAGAAGGTGGAGGTGAGCACGAAGGCGTCGACGTCGGCGCCGTCGCGCAGGCGGCCGATCTGCGCGATCTCCTCCTCCGGCGTCCGTGCGGTGTAGAGCAGGATGCGCATCCCGCGCTCGTCGGCCTGCTCGGTCACGGCGTGCAGGAAGCGGTCGAGGAGGCTGCCGGACACTCCGTCGAGCACGCGGTCCATCCGGACACCGATGGTGCCGGACTTGCGGGTGCGCAGGCGGCGGGCGGAGGCGTGCGGTCGGTAGTTCAGGTCGGCGATCGCCGCCTCGACCCGCTCGCGCGTGGCGTCGCGGACGATCGCGGGGCTGTTGAGCACGTTCGAGACGGTCTGCCGCGACACTCCAGCGGCGCGGGCGACGTCTGCGACGGTCGGCAGTGCCATGCGTCCTCCTCGACGGTTCGATCGTTCAAATCCCAGCGGGCATCGCGGGATTTGATCGATCCAATTCGAGTGCTACATTACCTCCGACCGCGGTGGTGTCAACCGGGTGACCGCCGGCACCTCACCCGACCGACGATTCAGTGCCGACGATGACGATTCAGTGCCGACGATTCAGTGAGGAGTCGCCCGTGACGACCGAGCACGACGACCGTCCGCTCCAGCCGCTCCTCCATGACGCCGTCGTCCTGCTCCGCGCCCCGTCGCAGCTCTGGTGCGACGACGCCGGAGACCTCGGCGGCCCACCCGTCCACGGGCTCTACCACGGCGACGTCCGGGTCCTGTCGGGCGCACGTCTGGTCGTCGGGGGACGGGCTCCGGAGCCGATCGCGACAGGGCGCGACGGCGCCTCCTCCGCCCGCTTCACCGGGCTCCTCCGGCACCTCGACGACGCCTCGGCCGACCCGCGGATCCGCGTGATCCGCTCGCGCACGATCGCGGCCGGGTCGCTGCACGAGACCGTCCGACTCGAGTCGGCCCTGCCCGAGCCCGTCGCCACGCGCGTCGAGCTCGCGCTCGAGGCCGACTTCTCGCTCGTCCACGTGGTGAAGGCCGGACTGCGCGACGACGTCACGATCGAGACCGCTCGCGGCGACGGCTCCCTCGAGTGGCGCCACGGCACCACCCGGGCCGTCGTGCGCGCCGAGGGCGCCACGATCGAGGGCGGCGCGGAGGCGGTGCTCGCGTGGGACGTCGTCGTGCCCGCACGCGGGGCGGTCGAAGTCTCGTGGAGCGTCGAGATGGACGACTCCGCCGCGGTCGTGGCCGCCGCCCCCGGCGACGCCGAGTGGACCGGTGCGAGCGTCGAGTCGGGCGATTCGCGCCTCGCCTCCTGGTGCCGCGCCGCCCTCGACGATCTCGACGCCCTGCGGATGGTCACCGTCGCGCGCCCGGATGAGACGTTCCTCGCCGCGGGCGCGCCCTGGTTCTTCACCCTCTTCGGCCGCGACTCGATCTGGGCGGCGCGGATGCTCCTCCCGCTCGGCACGGAGCTCGCCGGCTCGACCCTCCGCGTCCTCGCCGGTCTCCAGGGCACCCGCGACGATCCCGAGACGGCCGAGCAGCCCGGCAAGATCATGCACGAGCTGAGGGCGACCACCCTCGATATCCCGGGCGAGGGCGTCTCCCTGCCACCGCTCTACTACGGCACGGTCGACGCCACCGCGCTCTGGGTGTGCCTCCTGCACGACTCCTGGCGCTGGGGGCTGGCCGACGACGAGGTCGAAGCGCTGCTGCCCGCGCTCGAGGAGGCGCTGCGCTGGCTCCGCGACGACGGCGACTCCGACGGCGACGGCCTGCTCGAGTACGTCGACACCACCGGCCACGGCCTCGCCAACCAGGGCTGGAAGGACTCGGGCGACTCGATCCAGTGGCGCGACGGCACCCTCGCCGAGGGGCCGATCGCCCTGTGCGAGGTGCAGGCCTACGCCTACGAGGCGGCCGTCGGAGGCGCGGCGCTGCTCGAGCGCTTCGGTCGCGACGGCGCACCGTGGCGCGAGTACGCCGCCGCGCTGAAGCAGCGCTTCGCCGAGTCGTTCTGGATCCCGACTCCCGACGGGGGCTTCCCCGCGATCGCCCTCGACGCGAGGAAGCGCCCCGTCGACACCGTGACCAGCAACATCGGGCACCTGCTCGGCACCGGCATCCTCTCGACCGAGCACGCGACGCGGGTCGCCGAGCTCCTGGTCTCCCCCGAGCTCGACTCCGGCTACGGCCTGCGCACCCTGTCGACCGACTCCGCCGGCTACTGGCCGCTCTCGTACCACGGAGGCTCGGTGTGGGCCCACGACACGGCCATCGCCGTCACGGGGCTCACCCGCGAGGGCTTCGGGGCGGAGGCGACGACCCTGTCACGCGGGCTGCTCGCCGCCGCCGAGGGCTTCGGCTACCGGATGCCCGAGCTGCACTCCGGAGATCCGCTCGGTGCCGCTCCCGTCCCGTACCCGTCGTCGTGCCGTCCGCAAGCCTGGTCGGCCGCCGCCGCGATCGCCGTGCTGACCGCCGCGCTCGGCCTGAGGCCCGGAGACGACTCACTCGGGGTCACGCCGCTCTCGCCCGCCCTCGCGGGGCCGCTGCGCGTGCACGGGATCCGCTATCGCGGCGTCGACGTGCCGATCGACACGCAGAACATCAGCTGAGGAAGGGGTCCCTCCCTCCACAGCGGAGGCACCCCCCTCTCAGCTGATGGTGCGCGTCAGGACAGCCGGGCGACGACCGCGCGCGCGATCCTCCGCCCGGAGCGATTGGCGCCGATCGTCGACGCCGTCGGACCGTAGCCCGCGAAGAACACCCGCGGGTCCGTGAGCGAGGCGCCGTCGGCCACGGCGACTCCGCCCTCGCGCTCGCGCAGGCCGAGCGGCGCCAGGTGCCGCAGCTCGGGGCGGAACCCGGTGGCCCAGATGATCGCGTCGGCGCGGCTGAACGAGCCGTCGGGCCAGCGCACGCCGTCCTCCTCGAGCGCACTGAACATCCCGCGCTCCCGGAGGATCCCCCGCTCGATGCCCGCGACGACCCGCCGGGTGCGCTGCACACCGGTGCCGCCGACGATGCTCGGCAGGGCGCGACCGGCCCGGGCCGCACTGTCCTGCTCGGCCACGGCCTCCACCGCCGAGTTCAGCGCGAGCTGCTCGCCGTCGTGGTAGCGGACCGGGCGCCGCGTCGCCCAGGTCACCGAGCGGGCCACCCGCTCCAGCTCGAGGAGGAACCCGATCGCCGAGGTGCCGCCGCCGACGACGACCACCTGCTGTCCGGCGAAGTCCTCTGCCCGCACGTACTCGCTGGTGTCGATCTGCGCACCGCGGAACCGCTCGCGTCCGGGGTAGTACGGCACGAAGGGCGAGCCCCACGTGCCCGTCGCGTTGACGAGAATCCGCGCCCGCTGGGTCGAGTGATCCGTCTCGACGACGAGTTCTGCCGTGCGGTCGCCCGGCGTCGCACTGCTGACGCTGCGCACCGCCTCCGGCCGCCGCACGACGAGTCCGTACTCGTCCTCGTAGCGCCCGTAGTACTCGCTGACGACGTCCCTGGCGGGCCGGCGGCGGTCGGCCGTCGCGAACGACAGGCCGAGGCGGTCCATCCCGGGCAGATCGTGCACGCGGTGAGCAGAGCCGAGTCGCAGCGCCTCCCACCGGAACTGCCAGGCCCCACCCGCCCGCGGCCCGCGGTCGAGGACGACGAAGTCGGTGCCCGGGACGAGGCCGAGACGGCGCAGGTAGTAGGCCACCGAGAGGCCCGCCTGGCCCGCGCCGATGACCACGACCGGGTGCGCAGCGGCGGAGCGCGGAGCGAGCGCACGGGTCACGGTGCTCCCAACGGGGTCGAGGGGCCGAGGCGGCCCGACGAGTCAGGGCCGGAGTGGCGGATGCCCTGTCTGCTAAACTACCGGCTAGATTTCATTCTTCTCTGTCTGCTTCTTTTCCCCAGCTGGCTCACCGCCCGTCTGGCCTGTCATCGTGAGGGGGTCACCCATGGGGCGCGGCCGTCAGAAGGCAAAGAACACCAAGATCGCTCGGGAGCTGAAGTCGTTCAGCCCAACGGTCGATTACAGTGCGCTCGAGCGCGAGCTCAGCCACCCGGACGAGCCGGACTACTCGAAGTGGATCGACCCCTCGGACGACGAGGGCGACGACACCGACTTCGTCGAGGAGCAGCACCAGAAGCGTGCCTGAAGCACCGTCACCATCGGGGTCGCTCGGTTCGAGCGGCCCCGATGCGCGTTCCGAGGACGCTTCTCCGGGCGTCGTCGAGCAGCTGTCGAGCCGGGTCGCCTACGAGACGCCGTGGATCCGGGTCCGTGAGGACGAGGTCCTCTGGCCCGGCGGGAGCACCGGCGTCTACTCGGTCGTCGAGCGCGCCGACTACGCGCTCGTGCTGCCGCGCGAGCGCGACGGCTTCTGGCTCGTCGAGCAGTACCGGTACCCGATCGGGCGGCGCGCGTGGGAGTTCCCCGCGGGCGGCTGGCCGCACGGGTCGGCCGGCGGAGACGCGACAGCGCTCGCCCGCGCCGAGCTGCGCGAGGAGACGGGGCTGCGCGCCGGCCGCCTCCAGCACCTCGGGCGCCTGAGCGAGGCCTACGGATTTGTCGCGCAGGCCGTCGAGATCTACCTCGCCGAGGATCTCGAGCACGGGGAGCACGAGCGCGAGGCCACCGAGTCCGACATGGTGCAGCGCTGGTTCTCGGACGCCGAGGTCGCGGACATGGTGCGCTCGGGAGCGATCCTCGAGACGGCCGCCGTCGCCGCGCTCGGCCTGTTCTGGATGCACCGGGGACTCGTGCCCTGACGCCGACCGGCTCGGCAGCCGTGCTCGGCTCGATGTCAGGGGTGGCTGCGAGACTGTCGGGATGAGTTCCCTCCCGTTGTCGCGGCAGCCGAACTGGCACTCCGACTTCCGCGGGAACGACCTCGACGAGGCCCGCGACTTCTACGCGCGCGGCTACAACGGCTCCGGCTTCCGCGCCGAGCGCTCGCGCGTGCCGTTCTCGTACCGCTACGCCTCGACCCCTCCCGGCCCCGTCAGCCTGCACTCGGCGTCGTTCCTCGGATCGGTGCGCGGCGCGGTCGATCCCGGAGACGTCTATGTCGTGCTCTGGCTCACGCAGGGACGGGCCGCGGTCGACATCGGCCGCGACGAGAACCGTCTCGCGATCGGGCGGCCGGCGGTCTTCCCGACAGGCCGCCCGTTCGGCTTCGACGCTCACGAGTACCGCGACGCCCTGGTGCACATCGAGGCGGCCTACCTCGAGCGCATCGCCGCCGAGCGGCACGGGACCGCGCCCGGTCCCCTCCGATTCGCGCCGACACCCGGCGACACCGCGCGCTGGTGGGCGGCCGTCCGCCTCCTCCGCGACACTCTCGCCTCCCCGACCCCGCCGTCCGCCCTGCAGCGCGACGCGGCCCACCGCATCGCCGCCGAGGCGATGCTCCAGACCTTCGCCCACCGCGTCGCCCCGCTGCCCCCGGCCCTGCCCGCGGTGAGCGGGCGCCGGCTGCGGCGGGCCGTCGAGTTCGTGCACGCCAACGCCGATCTGCCCCTCGGAGTCGCCGACATCGCCGACGCGGCCGGCCTCACCGTCCGCGGGGTCCAGCTCGCGTTCCAGCGCGCCTTCGAGCAGTCGCCGCGCCACTACCTGCGCGCCGTCCGGCTCGACCGCGCGCGCGAGGAGCTCGTCGCGGGCGACCCCGGCTCGCTCGTCGTCGGCGACGTCGCCGCCCGATGGGGCTTCGTCGGCGGCGGCCGCTTCGCCCAGCAGTACGCGCAGCGCTTCGGCGAGCTCCCGAGCGAGACCCTTCGCGCCTGACGCGCAAGGGTGTCGCCGCGAGGAGCGTGCGGGCGTAGGGTCCGAGGACGGCCCGTGGAACGACCCGCGGGCTCGCGTCGATGGAGCCGCGATGTTCGAACCCGAAGGATCCGTGCGCCCTGTGGCACGGATCAGCTATGTCACTGCCGCCCTGCTGGTCGGCGCGATCCTGGTCGGCGGCGCCGTGGGCGCCGCGGTGGCCCTCGTCCTGTACCTGCCCGCCGCCCTGCGCGCGGGCACCCTCGATCCGTCGGCTCTCGTGAGCTTCGGGATGCTGATGGGCATCGCCTCCGGAGCCGGGATCGGGCTCACGGGCGGGGTGGGAGCAGTCGCCGGGATGGTGTCGGCCCGGGCGATCAGCCGCGGGGACCGCGCCTTCGTCGTCGGCACGAGCCTCGGCTCGGCGACCGGCGTGCTGATCGCCTCCGCGAACCTGCTGGTCAGCCGGGACGCGTCGACCTGGCTCGCCGCGCTGCTGGCGACCGCCACCGCTCTCGTCCTCTGCGCCCTCGGCGCGCACCGGCTGACCCGCCACGAGCACTCCTGGGAGCGCGCGCACGCATCACGGAGCCGCTCCGCCTGACCTCGGAGCGCCTCCGGCTCGCAGAAACCGGTTCGGCGAGCCCGGGCTCAGCCGGCGTACGCCCCGACCAGCCGCACCGCGCCTCCGTCGACACCCTTCGCGCCCTGCTCGAACCCGTCGAGCCCGCGCTCGCCGATCGTGACGCGTCCCGCGATCCAGGAGGGGACTCCCACGCGCTCGAAGCTCGCGATCACCGCGCGGGCCGAGTCGGCCTCCACCACGGCGAACATCCCGATCCCGAGGTTCCACGTGCCCTCGGTGCTCTCGAGCGACGCCCCCGACATCGAGGCGAGCGCCCGGAACACGTCGGCGGGGCTCCACGAGCCCCGGTCGACCTCGACCCAGGAGCCGCGGGGCAGCACGCGCGCGAGGTTGGCCGCGATGCCGCCTCCGGTGACGTGGCTGATCGAGTGCACGCTCGACCCGAGGACCTCGTCGTCGAGCACGGCCAGCAGCGGCGCCGTGTAGAGGCGGGTGGGCTCGAGGAGCACCTCGCCCACGACACCGCCCAGCTCGTCGGAGCGGTCGGTGAAGCCGACGCCGCGGTCGGCCAGGATGCGGCGCACCAGCGAGAAGCCGTTCGAGTGCAGTCCGGAGGAGGCCATCGCGATCACGAGGTCGCCGTCGCGCACGCGGTCGGCGCCCCGCACGGCGTCCGCCTCGACCGCGCCGACGGCGGCGCCCGCCACGTCGTAGTCGTCGGGCCCGAGCAGGCCGGGGTGCTCCGCGGTCTCGCCGCCGACGAGGGCGGTCCCCGTCGCGGAGCAGGCGCGCGCGATCCCGGCGACGATGTCGGCGATGCGCGTGGGCACAACCTTGCCGCAGGCGATGTAGTCGGTCATGAAGAGGGGGCGGGCGCCGACCACGACGATGTCGTCGACGACCATGCCGACGAGGTCCTGGCCGATCGTGTCGTGCTTGTCGATCGCCTGCGCGATCGCGACCTTCGTGCCGACGCCGTCGGTGGAGGTCGCGAGCAGCGGAGCCCGGAAGTCCTTGAGGAACGACACGTCGTAGAGCCCGGCGAACCCGCCGACTCCCCCGAGGACGTTGCGGTCGTGGGTCGCCGACACCGCCGCCTTCATCAACTCGACCGCGAGGTCGCCCGCCGCCGTATCGACTCCGGCGCGGGCGTAGCTGCTCGTCTCATTCGTCACGCGACGACCCTACCCAAGGGCGCTACCGCCCGCCGGGGATCGACGTGTGCCACCGCCCGACGCGAGGATCGTCGTCGTGCCTCTCCTCGCCGCCGCTCCCGACGATCTCGCCGCCCTCCGCGCGTTCCTCGCCGAGGCCGACCTCACCCTCGCCGGTCTGGACGATCCCGCGGTCCGTCTCTGGATCGACCGCGAGGACGGCGGAACGATCATCGGGAGCACCGGCTTCGAGCTGAGCGCCGACGGCGCGCACGCGCTGGTCCGCAGCGTCGCGGTCGCCGCCTCCCGTCGTGTGGCCGGTGCCGGCTCCCGCCTGGCGAGGCATGCGCTGACCGAGGCGATCGCCGCCGGAGCGACGCGGGCCTGGCTCTTCTCGCGCCGCTCGGGCCCCTTCTGGCAGACGCTCGGCTTCGGGCCGGCCGATCGGGGCGAACTGGCTCGAGTTCTGCCCGACACCCATCAGGTGCGGCTCTTCACCGAGACGGGGCAGCTCGAGCGCGAGGTCGCGTGGTCGCGGGAGCTCCTGGAATCGGGACGTGCTCGTCGATGACCAACCGAGCCCGCCGTCCCACCGATCGGCCTGACGGTTGCACGAAGCAGCCCCTCGCGCCGACGGATCCGCCGACGGCGAACCATTAGGGCGAGCGTCCACCGCGTGTCAGGATGGACCGTCATCCCCCCTCCATCCCCTTGGGAGCCCATCCGGCATGTGCGGAATCGTTGGAATCGTCTCCTCGGGACCCGTCAACCAGTCCATCTACGACAGCCTCTCGCTCCTGCAGCACCGCGGCCAGGACTCGACCGGCATCGCGACGGCCGACGGCAGCACGCTGCACATCAAGAAGGCGGCGGGGCAGGTCAGGGAGGCGTTCCGCACCCGCGACATGCGCTCGCTGATCGGCACGATGGGGCTCGGCCACGTCCGCTACGCGACCAAGGGCAACGCGGAGCGCGAGGAGGAGGCGCAGCCGTTCTACGTGAATGCTCCGTACGGCATCATCCTCATCCACAACGGCAACCTGACGAACACGCGCGAGCTCACCGAAGAGCTCTTCCGCGTCGACCGGCGCCACCTCAACACCACGTCCGACACCGAGCTGCTGGTCAACGTGCTCGCGAACGAGCTGCAGGCGTCGATCTCGGGCCGCGACCTCGACGCCGATGAGGTCTTCGACGCCGTCGCCCGCGTGCACGAGCGCGTCGAGGGCTCGTACGCCACGATCGCGCTGATCGCCGGCCACGGCCTCCTCGCCTTCCGCGATCCGTTCGGCATCCGCCCGCTGATCGTCGGCCGCCGCGCTGGTGCCCTCGGGGCAGGTGGCGTCAACGGACCGGACGACTGGGTGGTCGCCTCCGAATCGCTGGTGCTCGAGGCCCAGGGCTTCGAGATCGTGCGCGACGTCGCCCCCGGCGAGGCGATCTTCATCACGCCCGACGGCCGGATGACCAGCCGTCAGTGCGCGAAGAACCCGCGCCTGATCCCCTGCTCGTTCGAGTACGTCTACCTCGCCCGCCCCGACTCCGTGCTGTCCGGGATCTCGGTCTACGAGGCGCGCCTCCGCCTCGGCGACCGCCTCGCCGACACCATCGCGGCCTACACGCCGGGCGGCGCCATCGACGTGGTCATGCCGATCCCCGACTCCTCGCGCCCCGCCGCGATGCAGGTCGCGCAGAAGCTCGGCATCCCCTACCGCGAGGGCTTCTACAAGAACCGATACGTCGGGCGGACGTTCATCATGCCCGGCCAGGCGGTGCGCAAGAAGTCGGTGCGGCAGAAGCTCAACGCGATGTCGAGCGAGTTCAAGGGCAAGAACGTGCTGATCGTCGACGACTCGATCGTGCGCGGCACGACGTCGAAGGAGATCGTCGACATGGCCCGCACGGCCGGAGCGAACACGGTCACCTTCGCCTCGGCCGCCCCTCCCGTGCGCTACCCGCACGTCTACGGCATCAACATGCCGTCGCGGCAGGAGCTCGTCGCCCACAACCGGCGCATCCCCGAGATCTCGGAGGCCATCGGCGCCGACTACCTGATCTACCAGGAGGTCGCCGACATGACGGCGGCGATCATCGAGGGATCGGACGTCACCGATCTCGAGACGAGCTGCTTCACCGGCGACTACGTCACCGGGACCGTGACTCCGGAGTACCTGGACTGGGTCGAGCGCACGCAGCTCAGCTGATCGGGTGCTCGGTTCGGCCCCGCACACTGCTCGGCGGCGCGCAAGCGGGTGATCCGAGCACCCCCGGCATCGCATGATCGTCAGCGTGCCCGATCCTGGGCGCCCCGAGACGAGGAGTCCCCGTGATTTACCGCCTGCTGCCGTTCCTGCTCACGTTCATCGCCGGCCGCGTGAAGAAGTCGCAGAAGGCCAAGCGCGCGGCGCAGACCCAGGCCCGCCGCACGGCGCGCAAGGGTCGCTGACCTCGCTGCGGCCCCCGGGAGGGTGCGGCCGCGCGGTCCCACTCTGCGCAGCCTCGTCCCGATGGTCATCGACGTCCTGGGCCGCTGAGAGGCTGGAGCCATGACCACTGGACAGCCCATCACGATCGGCATCCTCGGCGCGGGCAAGGTCGGCACCGTCCTGGCCCGCCTCGCCCTCGCCGCGGGGTACCGCGTTCTGATCAGCAGCTCGCGCGATCCCTCCGCCATCGCCCTGACCGTCGACGTGCTCGCGCCCGGAGCGGAGGCCGTGACGGCCGCCACCGCGGCGGCGGAGGCGGACATCGCGATCCTCGCGCTCCCGCTCGGCAAGTACCGCTCGATCCCGGTCGACCCGCTCGCCGGGAAGCTCGTCATCGACACGATGAACTACTGGTGGGAGATCGACGGAGTGCGCACCGATCTGACCGACCCGGACGTCACGACGAGCGAGATGGTCAGCCGGTTCCTCCCGGGCTCACGAGTCGTCAAGGCGTTCAACCACATGGGCTACCACGACCTCGACGAGGAGCCGCGCCCCGTCGGCGCACCCGGGCGCAAGGGCATCGCGATCGTCGGCGACCGTCCCGTCGACCGCCGGGAGGCCGCCGTCCTGGTCGACGCGCTGGGCTTCGACCCGGTGGATCTTGGGGCGCTGCGCGAGGGACGGATCCTGCAGCCGGGTGGCGCGCTGTTCGGCGCCGACATCAGCGCGGAGGAGATCCTGGCGGTCCACGGCCGAGCCTCCGCCGAGCCTCCGGTCTCCTGACGTCAGCGGAGACATCCCCGTCCCTCCGGGGTACGTCACCTGACGGAAGGCGCCGCGGCTCAGCGGGCGGAACATGGTCAGGAGGCGCACGGGTGCGTGCGCCACTCGAGAGTGGAACAGGAGTCCTCGATGACGACGATCGCGGTGATCGGCACCGGCCGGGTAGGGGCGGGTTTCGCTGAGGCCGCCGTCGCGGTGGGGCACAGCGTCGTACTCGCCAACTCGCGATCTAGCGGGCGGAGTCGTCCGGGGCGTCCTCGGGTGACTCCGCGCTCTCCTCCGCCGTCTCGCGGGCGACCGTGCGCTCGGCGGTGACGCGGACCACCCTGCGTCCCACGAACCGGTCGAGGATCACCACGATGAGCCCCGCGAGGGCCCCGAAGAGCGTGATGAACAGCAGCAGGCTGAATCCGAAGATCTGACCCTTCGAGAAGCCCTCGGTCTCGGGGAGCGCGAAGGTCAGGACGAAGGCGACGATGGCACCGATGCCGGCGCCGAGCGCCAGGATCCGCCAGACCCGCGGCGAGCGCCGCATCTCGACCTCTTCGCGCGTGATCTCGACATCGGAGCGCGGCGAGGAGTCGAGCGGGTCGGTCATGCCTCCATTGTCTCCCGCGCGACCGCACGTGAGCGACGACTTGCGCCCGCGCCGGCGGCGCCTCACATCGTGTGCACGATACGGCCGGCCTGCGCCCGCAGCTCGCGCACGACCGTGCGCACCGACAGCCGCTCCGCGCGGTCCGGGCGCATCAGCGCGACGATGTGGCGCACCGAGTTCACTCCGCGGAGCGGCTTCACGACGATCCCGGCGGTGCCCGCCGTGTAGCGCGGGACCACCGCGATGCCCAGGCCGGCCGCCACGAACGCCTCCGTGACCCTCGTCGAGGCGAAGCGCTGCTCGACGCGGACGGGCCCACCGGAGGCGGTCTCGATCTCCTGCATGATCCGCTCGAACGGGAAGCCGTCGGGCACCCCGATCCAGGTCTCGCCGACGAGGTCGGCGGCCGTCACCGTCGCGCGGTCGGCGAGACGGTGGTCGAGCGGCAGGGCGATGTCGAGCGGCTCGACCATCAGCTCCGCCATCGCGAGGCCGCGGCCGGCCCAGGCGCTGCGTCCGTTCGGCGAGTGGCCGAGCACGATGTCGAAGTCCGCGGTGAGATCGGCGAACTCGTCCGTTCCCGGATCCGCGTCCTCGCACTGCACGACGAGCCCCTCGACGCTCCGCAGGGCGACCAGTGCCCTGGGGAGGAGCATCTGCCCGGCCGTCGGGAACGTCGCGATGGTCACCTCGCCGATCGGGTTGTTCTTGAAGGTCTGCCAGACGGCGTCGGCGCGCTCGAGCGCGATCGCGATCTCGGTGGCGCTCCGGGCGAGCTCACGGCCGGCCGCGGTCAGCACGACTCCGCGTCCCGAGCGTTCGATCAGCGGCACTCCCGCCTCGCGCTCGAGCACTTTCAGCTGCTGCGAGACAGCGGAGGGGGTGCGGTGCGTCGCCTCAGCCACCTCGGTGATCGAGCGCCGCATCGAGAGCTCTCTGAGCAGTTCCAGCCGCCGCACGTCCATGAAGCAACGCTACATGTCGGGCCAAGAACCGTGTGATGGTCCTAAGGAACAGACGGGGCCACAGTGGACGTTGTACCGAATAACCGGGCGGATGGATCAGACTCCGCCACAACGAAAGGCAGAACACTCATGAGCATCGCAATCCTCGTCGTCCTCAGCGCCCTCGCTGCGTGGGGCACGGTGTCGACGGTGCTCGTCGCCAGCCGCGACGGCTACCGTCAGGTCCCCGCCCAGCACTGAGCTCCGCGCTCAGCGACAGCACCTCATCGCGTTCGAACGCCGTCTCCCAGGTGGGAGGCGGCGTTCCTGCGTTCCCGGGGTGCTTCCGCGTTCCCGGGGGCATGCAGAAGGCCCCGCGACCGGAGCCGCGGGGCCTTCTGCTGCGTGGACTACTTGACGGTCGAGCGGCGGCGCAGGCGTGCCGCCGTCATCCCGAGGCCGAGCAGCAGAGCCGCGATGCCGGCGGCGAAGGCCGGAGTCGCGTCGACGCCGGTCGCCGCGAGGTGCTTCGTCGGCGTGGTCGGCGCGTGCACGGCGGGAGCCGGCGTCGACGGGGTGGTCGGAACCACGGTCTCGACCGGGGTGGGCGCCGGGGTGGGCGTGGCCGACTCCGTCACCGTGAGCGTGTAGAGCACCGAGACGCCCGTGGTGGGCAGCACGAACTCGAGCTCGTGGTCACCCGCGGCCAGCTCGCTGATGGAGAAGCCGACCGAGGCGCGGCCCTGCTCGTCGGTGGTGTCGACGATGCTGTGGTCGATGGGAGCGGTGGTGACCTGCTCGCCGTCGATCAGTACCTGGACCTCGTCGTCACGGACGGTCGAGTTGTTCACGTCGAGCGAGGACAGGTCGTAGCTCAGCGTCTCGGCGCCCTCCTCGCTCGTCTCGACGATCCCGATCGAGCGCGATGCGGGGTCGGGCGTGACGGGCGAGAACGCCGCCATGTAGTCGGTGAAGGCGTTGAGGTCGACGCGGCCGGAGTCGGCCTTGTCGGTCCCGTTGCCCAGCTCGGTGAAGTTGTCGCCGCCTGCTCCGAGGAACGAGTTCGTGACGATCTTGAAGGTCGCGTCATCGGCGATCGGCTCACCCTGGAAGAAGACTCCCGTGATGTGCGACCCGACCTCGGCGGTCGGGTCGTAGGTGTACGACAGGTCGGCCGAGATGCCGAGGTGCAGCTCGGGACGCGACTTGCCCGGCTGCCACTGCTGCTCGAGGACGGTCTTGATCTGCGCGCCGGTCAGCGTCTCGGTGACGAGCGTGTTGGCGAAGGGCTGCACGATCGCGGCCTCGCGGTAGGTGACGTTGCCGTCGGCATCGCCCTCGCCGCTGGTGGCGTAGGTGATGTCCTGGCGGATGCCGCCCGGGTTCATGAAGGCGATCTGCGTGCCGAGCTCGGCCTGGGTGGCCCAGAGCTGCGCGTCGGCGACGAGGTTGCCGATCGTCGACTCCGCGCCGCGGTTCTCGGTGCCGTCCGACTGCACGCCGCGGCGGATGTCGGCGGTGACGGAGCCGATGGAGACGGCGCCCTCGACGTTCGCGACGTCGACCGCGTCCTGCACGAGCGCGGCGACCGTCTGGCCCACCGGGGTCGAGTCGGCGGTGTAGATCGGCTGGTAGACGGTCGAGACGACGCCCTTCGGGTCGGTCACCTGCACCGGCTGGAGCAGGTCGACGAGGTTCGACGTGATCGACGTCAGGTCCTTCGTGGCCGGGTCGACGGTGAGCTCGAGGTGGCCGAGGTAGGTGCCGTAGCTGCCGGTCTGGAGGACGGGGAGGGTGTTGCCGTCGACCGTCACCTCCTGGTCGTACGCCTGGTGGGTGTGGCCGGAGACGATCGCGTCGACGTTCCCGCCGATCCCGTTGACGATCGTGCCGAAGACGGACGCCGGGTCGGTGAAGCTCACGTCGGGCGACGCTGCGCCCTCGTGCATGACGGCGATGACGACGTCGGCCTCGAGGTTCTTCTGCTCGGCGGGGATCGAGGCGTCGGCGCTGTCGTCGATGCCGTCCTGCAGGCGAGCGGTCTCGTCGTTGATCGAGTCGACGATCGGTGCGACGTCGAGGGTCGCGATTCCGTCGGGGCTGACCAGGTAGGGGAGGTCCTCGGTGACGGCGCCGATGAAGCCGACCTTCACTCCGTCGAAGTCCTGCACGTACGACGGCGCGTAGGCGTGCTCGTCGGTCCCCTTCTCGAGGAGGTTGGCCGAGATGTGCTCGTAGTCCGCACGCGGGATGATGCGGTCGTCGAGGTCCTCGCGCCCGTGGTCGAGCTCGTGGTTGCCGATCGCCGTGGCGCTGAGGCCGATCTCGTTGAGCGCGTCGATGGTGGGGTTGTCGTCCTGCACCAGCGAGGTGAAGGTCGAGGCGCCGACGTTGTCCCCCGCCGAGACGAGGATCGAGTTGTCGGGGTTCTCGGCCTTGAGGGTTGAGAACGCCGAGGCGATCGACGCGGCACCTGCGGTGCTCTGCGAGACGGAGGCGCCCGCGGTCGCCTCGAGGCGGCCGTGGAAGTCGTTCATCGTGTAGACGTCGATGATCGTGGCATCGGCGGCCATCGCGGGCGCGGCGCCCAGCAGGGCCGCTCCGGCGACGGCGCCGACGGCCGCCGCGGAGAGGAATCGGGAGAGGCCGCTTCGGCCGGAGGGTGCGCTGTGCATCTGGTGGAGGACTCCAAGCATCGAGCGGCGTTTCGGAGAGAACTCCTGCCGCATAAGGGGAACTTTCCCAGACAACCCGACGGCACGGCTCCCGTCAAACGGTTCGGCGGAGGCGGCTCCTGCGTTTACGAGAAGTTAATGCGTCGTCCGTCGATCGGGCCGGTCGGCTCAGGCCGGGCCAGGCCGGGCCAGGTCGAGTCGGGCCGGGCCCTGTCGAGTCAGGTCAGTCGGAGGATCGGCAGGAACGCCGTGAGGTCGGCCCGCACCCCCGAGGCGTGGATCCGCCCGCTCGCGAGTCCTTCCTGCCAGGGCAGCGAGCCGGTGGCGAGCGGCAGCCAGGTCGCGGCGTCCATCTCGATCACGTTGGGCGGAGTCCCGCGGGTGTGGCCCGGGCCCTCGACGCACTGAGCGGCACCGAACGGGGGGACGCGCACCTCGACGCTGCGCCCCGGCACGTTCGTCTCGATGATCTGCAGGAGGAAGCGGACCGCCGTCGCCGTAGTGTTCCGGTCGACCGCCCCGGCGAGCGCCGCGCGCACCGCCTCCTGGCCGCTCTGCTCGTCGATCCTGCCCTTGGCCATGCGTCCATTCTCCCGCGCCGGCGGAAGGGCGGGCGCCTCGCAGGCCGGGCCTATCCTGTCAGGGTGAAGATCCTCGTCCTCGGTTCGGGTGCCCGTGAGCACGCCATCATCACGGCTCTCCTCGCGGAGGAGGAGCGGCACGAGATCATCGCCGCGCCCGGCAACGCCGGCATCGCGCGCGACGTCGAGGTCATCCACTTCGACACCAACAGCCCCCGTCTCGTCACCGACTTCGCGCTCGAGCAGGGCATCGAGCTCGTCGTCATCGGCCCCGAGGCGCCTCTCGTCGCCGGAGTCGCGGACGCCCTGCGTCAGCGCCGCATCGCGACCTTCGGACCCGACCGCGCCGCCGCCGCCCTCGAGGGCTCGAAGACCTTCGCGAAGCGCGTGATGGACATGGCGCGCGTGCCGACGGGCCGCGCCACCCGCGTCTCGACGCTCGTCGACGCGAGCCGCGTCATCGACGAGTTCGGCGCCCCCTACGTCGTCAAGGCCGACGGTCTCGCCGCGGGCAAGGGCGTCCTCGTGACGGAGTCGCGGAGCGCGGCGGTCGCGCACGCCGAGTTCTGGCTGCAGTCGGGCGACGTGCTCATCGAGGAGTTCCTCGCCGGCCAGGAGGTCTCGCTGTTCCTCCTCTCCGACGGCCACGACGTCGTCCCTCTCTCGCCGGCGCAGGACTACAAGCGGCTCGGCGACGGCGACGAGGGCCCGAACACCGGCGGCATGGGCGCCTACTCCCCTCTCCCCTGGCTCGCCGACCGCTGGGCCGACGAGCGCGCCTTCGTCGACGAGGTCATCGACACGGTCGCCATCCCGACCATCCGCCAGCTCGAGCGCGAGCGCACCCCGTTCGTCGGACTCCTCTACTGCGGGCTCATCGTCACCGACGACGGCATCCGCGTGATCGAGTTCAACGCCCGCTTCGGCGACCCCGAGACGCAGGTCGTTCTTCCCCGCCTCGCCTCGCCGCTCTCGGCCCTGCTGCACGCGGCGGCCACCGGCTCGCTCGCCTCCGTGCCGTGGCCCGTCTTCACCGACGAGGTCGCGGTCACCGTCGTGCTCGCCAGCGAGGGCTACCCCGAGAACGCGGTCACGGGCCGTTCGCTCAGCGGCCTGGAGGCAGCAGCAGCGGTCCCCGGAGTCACGATCGCCCACGCGGCGACCCAGCTCGTCGACGGGCGCTTCGTCGCCACCGGCGGCCGGGTGCTCAACGTCGTGGCCCGCGGCGCCGACTTCACCGAGGCCCGCGCGCGGGCGTACCAGGCGCTCGACCTGATCCACCTCGACGGCGGGCAGTACCGTCGCGACATCGCGGCGCGCGTCGCGAAGTCCTGACCGTTCGAGCCTGTTCCCGGCAGAGCGAGATCCACTCCGCAGAAGTTGTCGTACTCGATACTCGAGTACGACAACTTCTGGACACTCGAGATCCGGGCCCAGCGCAGGGTCGCCTCAGCGAGACGTGGCGACGATGTCGCGGAGGGCCTCGCCCAGGTCCGGGTGGGTGAAACGGAAGCCGGCGTCCTCGAGGCGGGCGGGGACGACCCAGCGGCTCTTCAGGAGGAGCTCGGGCTCGGTGCGGAGCAGCAGGGTCGCCGGCTCGAGGACGAAGCGCGGAGCGGGCAGGCCGAGGCGGCGCCCGACGGCGGCGCGCAGGAGCCGCGACAGCTCGGTGTTGTCGCTCGGGTTCGGCGACGCGAGGTTCACCGGCCCCTCGAGGGCCGACTCCTCCAGGAAGAGGATCGAGCGGTGCACGTCCTCGACGTGGATCCAGCTGAAGTGCTGGCGCCCGTGCGTCGGCCGGTACTCGTGGTGCACCCCGGCCTCGCGCCGCGCGCGCGTGCCCGGCCAGCGGCCGTCGTACTGCGGCCCGCCGAGCCCGAGGCGCGCGAGCCGCAGCAGGATCGCCGTCGCAGGCCCGTCGCCGAGCACGATCGCCATCCGCAGCGAGACGCGCCGGGTAGCGGGCGTCTCCGGGCCGAAGAACGCCGCCTCCCACGCGCGGGCGATGTCGACCGAGAACCCCTCGCCGAGCACGCCCTCGTCCTCGGTGTGGGCGCGCTCCTCCTCGTGGCGGTAGATCGTGGCCGTGCTCGCGTTCATCCAGGTGGCCGGAGGAGTCGCTGCGGCGGCGACCGCACGGTGCAGCTCCTCCGTGGTCTCGATGCGCGAGCGGAGGATCTCGGCGCGGTTCGCCGCGGTGTAGCGGCAGTCGACGCTCTTCCCGGCGAGATTCACCAGCAGCCGGGCACCGTCGAGGGCCCGCGTGACGCTCGCGGTGTCGCCCCAGCTCGCGTCGGGGCCGGTACGGCCGATGCGCCGCACGTCCCAGCCGTCGGCGGTGAAGCGGCGGGCGAGGTCGGTGCCCAGGAATCCGCTCGCTCCGGCGAGGACGACGACGGGTCGATCGGAGGCGCTCATCGCCCCATCGTGCACTACCGGCGCTCGCGAGCGGCCGCGACCGCCCCATGGAGCCGCGCCGCGAACTCCGGCGGCACCTCCTCCGGCAGGGTATCGACGGGCCACCACGCCACGTCGTCGCTCTCGTCACTGACGACGAGCGGCGCCTCCGGATCGGCGATCGCCGCGTAGCCGACATCCCAGTGCGTGCTGCAGCGGCCGAAGCCCGAGCTCAGCGCGTGCCGGTCGAGGTCGACCGGCAGCGACCCGAGCAGCCGCAGGTCGCCCACTCCGCTCTCCTCGCGCGCCTCCCGCAGCGCCGCAGCGCTCAGCGACGCGTCGTCCGGCTCGAGGTGCCCGCCGAGCTGCACCCAGAAGCGCCCCTTGCGGTGGTAGCAGAGCAGCACCCGGTCGAGCGCGGGCGACAGCACGAAGCAGCTCGCCGTGAGGTGCTCGGGCCCGCCGTCGCGCTCGAGAGCCGAATCGCCCCGTGCCGCCACGAACCCCAGGTACTCGTCCCGGAGCCGTTCGAGCGGCCCGGGCCGCCACTCCTGCAGTTCACCGACGGCCTGCTCCGCACGCGCACTCATCACCCGGGCGAGCGTAGGCGCGTCTCAACTCGAGTGCGCGATGGGCTGGGTGCGCTGCGCCCGAGCAGAGACTCGCGGGGGGCGTCAGACGGCGAGACCCGCGAGGCCCTCGCGGTCGACGCGGCGGTGGAAGCGCATGCCGGCGAGCCCGCCGAGCACCGCGCCGACGAGCGAGACGACCAGGGCGGCGAGCGCCGTCACGATCGCGGCAACGGTGGCGTCGCCCGCGTCGAGCGGGATGGTCGGGAAGCCGCTGACCGCGGACAGCACCTGACTACCTCCGGTGATCGCGGAGGCGATGCCCACCAGGATCGCGACGATCACGGCCCAGGCCCACACCGCCACGCCCTGCTTGGCACCGTTGAAGCGGGCCATGCGCCCGGCGACGTAGCCGCCGGAGTAGTAGGCGACCAGGAGGATCACCAGCAGCGCGATCGCGCCGACCCAGCCGAACGCGGCCGGGTCCGCGGCGAGATCGGCCGTGACGTCCTGCGTGCCGACGACGGCCGCCCCGATCGCCGTGACGAGGGCGGTGAGGATGACCGCGAGCCCGGTCGCCGCGAGCCAGCCGAAGAAGGCGCAGCCGATCTTGAGCCCGCCGAACCTGTCGCGCTCGCGCTGGTGGATGTCCTTGCGGGCGGCGGCGCGGGCCTGCTTCGCCTCGGCGGAGTCCTGATCGACCGGGGCGCGGTGCTCAGGTGCCGAGCCGGTCGCGGGGTGGGCGGGCGTCGCGCCGGTCGCGGGACGGGTCGACGTCGAGCCGATCCCGTCGGGAAGCTGCTCCGTCCGGTTCGGGTCGGAGCCGTCGCGGTCGCTGGGCATGCTCATGAGGGCCTCCTCGGTGGGCCGCGGAGTAGCGGCAGTGGACCCAGTGAAGCGCCTGGCCACCTCCGGTGTCTCGGGGTTGACGGGGCCGTCAAGCCCCTGGGGAGGCACCGCCCGACCCTGTTGCATGGACATCGAGACGTCGCCTGAACGAGACGTCGCCAGAGCATCGAGACGAGAGGACCGCCATGACTCCGGAATCCCCCGAGCAGACGCCGCCCGGCACCGAGGCAGAGCTGACCCCGAAGGCCGACCACGGCGAGACCAGCTATCGCGGCACCGGCAGACTCAGCGGCAAGGTCGCCCTGGTCACCGGAGCCGACAGCGGCATCGGCAAGGCCGTCGCGATCGCCTTCGCCCGCGAGGGCGCCGACGTCGCGATCTCGTACCTCGACGAGCACGAGGACGCGGAGGACACCGCGAAGTGGGTCCGCGAGGCCGGGCGCGAGGCGCTCCTGCTCCCGGGAGACCTGCGCGACGCCGCCCACTGCCGCCAGGTCGTCGCCAGCACGGTCGAGACGCTCGGCCACCTCGAGGTCCTCGTCAGCAACGCCGCGTTCCAGATGAGCCGCGAAGAGGTCACCGACATCCCCGACGAGGAGTGGGACCGCACCGTGGCCACCAACCTCAGCGCGTACTTCCACCTCGTCAAGGCGGCGCTGCCGCACTTGAAGGAGGGCGCCTCGATCATCGCGACCAGCTCGGTGCAGTCGGATCAGCCGTCGTACCAGCTGCTCCCCTACGCCGCCACGAAGGCCGCGATGCTCAGCATGACGGCGTCGCTCGCCCAGGCGCTCGGCTCGAAGGGCATCCGCGCGAACAGCGTCGCCCCCGGCCCGATCTGGACCCCGCTCATCCCCTCGACGATGCCGCAGGAGGCTGTCGCCGAGTTCGGCGAGCAGGTCCCGCTGGGCCGCCCCGGCCAGCCGGCCGAGGTCGCGCACGCCTACGTGCTCCTCGCCTCCGACGACGCCAGCTACATGAGCGGCTCGACGATCGCCGTCACCGGCGGGAAGCCGATCCTCTGAGCGGCGGGAGCTCCCACCGGCGTGCGGTAGGTTCCGGCGCGTGAGCGTGCACATCCGGAGCATCGAGACCGCGGTCCCGTCGACGGTGCTGCAGCAGTCGGGCATCCGCGACCTCTTCGTCGAGCAGCCGGGGGTCACGCGGCTCGCCTCGCGGCTGATCGGGGCGGCGTTCAACGCCTCCGGCATCGACACCCGCCACACGGTGGTCGACGAGCTCGACCGCGGGACGCACGAGGGCGACAGCGTCTTCTACGACCGCGAGTCGGGGCGCCTGCTCGACCCGGGCACCTCGGCCCGCAACGCGCTCTACACGGCGCGCGCACCCGAGCTCTTCACGGAGGCGTCGCGCCGAGCACTCGAGTCCGCCGGATTCGCGGCGGCCGACGTCACGCACGTCGTCACCGTCTCGTGCACCGGCTTCTACGCGCCCGGCCCCGACTACCAGCTCGTGCGCCGGCTCGGCCTCGCGCCGACGACGCAGCGCTTCCACCTCGGCTTCATGGGCTGCTACGGCGCGTTCCCCGGCCTCCGCGCCGCGCAGGCCTTCTGCGAGGCCGACCCCGGGGCCGTCGTGCTCGTCGTCACGGTCGAGCTGTGCAGCATCCACCTCACCGCCTCCAACGATCCAGAGCAGATCGTCGCGTCCTCGGTCTTCGCCGACGGGGGCGCGGCGGCCGTCGTCACCGCCCGCGAGCCGTCCCCGGGTACTCCCGTCCTCGAGATCGACGCACTCGCGTCCACCCTCACGCCCGAGGGCGAGGACGAGATGGCCTGGACGATCGGCGACCACGGCTTCTCGATGCGACTCAGCACGTACGTGCCGTCGATCATCGGCGCGAACATCACGGACGCGCTCGCCGCTCCGCTCGGCGAGGCCGGCCTCGAGGTCGGCGACGTCGCCCGCTGGGCCGTGCACCCCGGCGGCCGCAGCATCCTCGACCGGGTGCAGAGCGCGCTCGAGCTCTCGGACGAGCAGCTCGCTCCCTCGCGCGAGGTGCTGCGGACGAACGGCAACATGTCGAGCGCGACGGTCCTCTTCATCCTGCGCCGCCTCCTGCACGGCGAGGCCCGCGACGGCGAGCGGATCGGCGCGATGGCGTTCGGCCCGGGCCTGACGGTCGAGATGGCACTGCTCACCAAGCGGGGCGGAGCGTGAGCGTCCGCGCTCCACTCCGCCCCGACCTCCGGCAGCGCGAGGCCGAGGCGCAGGAGCTGATGGACGACCCCGAGTGCGACCGCGCACTGCTCGACGCGACCTACGCGCGGTTCCCGACGGTGAACCGTCTCGTCTCGGGGTGGCGCGGCCTGTACCGCGCCCGGGTGCGGCCCCTCCTGAGCGCGAACGAGCCCACGCGACTGCTCGACATCGGCTCGGGCGGCGGCGACATCGCCCGCTCGCTCGCCGGCTGGGCTCGCGAGGACGGCCTGCGCCTGGCCGTCACCGCGGCGGATCCGGACGAGCGCGCCTACGCTTTCGCCACCTCCACGCCCGCGCCGGCCGGGGTCGAGTTCCGCCGGGCGAGCAGCTCCGAGCTCGTCGCCGAGGGTGCGCGCTACGACATCGTCGTCTCGAACCACCTGCTGCACCATCTCGCTCCGGAGGCGCTCCAGTCGCTCCTCGCGGACAGCGAGCGACTCGCTCCCCGTGCCCTGCACAACGACATCGAGCGCTCGCGGCTCGCCTACACGGCCTACGCCATGGCGACCCGGCCGATCGCGGCGGGCTCGTTCCTGCACTACGACGGCTCGCTGTCGGTGCGGCGCAGCTACACCGCTCCGGAGCTGCGCGCCGTGGCACCCGAGGGCTGGCGGGTCGAGCGGGCGGCTCCGTACCGGCTGCTGCTGGTCCGCTGAGCCGGGCCGTTTCTCCTCCTCTCCGGGGAGTCCGTCGCGGTGCCTCCGCCGTTAGATTGAGCGGGAGATGAGCGTCGACCCCGATTCCCGTGCGTGGCAGAGGCCGCCGGTGACGGCCGACCAGCGCAGAGTCGACGCCGCGACCGCCGCCGCCCTCCTCGGCGCCGGCATCCTCTCGCTCGTGCTGGGCCGCGCGATCGGCATGTGGCCGGATCCCGCCGAGCCCGCCCTCAGCATCGGCCTCCTCGCGCTGGTGACGCTCCCGCTCGCCTTCCGCCGCGTGCAGCCCGTCGCCGTGCTCGCCGTCACCGGCGCGGCGTTCGTGGTCGCCGGCGAGCTGAGCGTCCCCGAGGTGACCATCACCAACATCGCCCTCTTCATGGCGCTGTACAGCGTGGGAGCGTGGGATCCGGACCGGCGGCGGGCGACCTGGGCGCGGGGCGTGCTCGTCACCGCGATGGGCATCTGGCTGTCGATCACCTTCTTCCGCGCGAGCACCCAGGATCTCGACTTCGACGGCGAGGGGATCGGCGCGCTCACCCCGGTCGCCGCGTACATGCTGCAGCAGGTCCTGGTGAACGTCCTCTACTTCGCCGGCGCCTGGTGGTTCGGCGAGCACGCCTGGTCGTCGGCGCGCCAGCGGGCGCTGACGGCCTTCCGCACCCGGCAGCTCGAGGACGAGCAGTCGAAGGTCGCCCGGCAGGCGATCACCATCGAGCGCCTGCGGATCGCGCGCGAGCTGCACGACGCCGTCGCGCACCACGTCTCGCTGATGGGGGTCCAGGCCGCGGCCGCGCGGACGCTGCTGAGCACCGACCCGGGGCGGGCGCGCGGGCAGCTCGAGGCTCTCGAGGGATCGTCGCGGGCGGCGGTCGGCGAGCTCTACCAGCTCCTCGGGACCCTCCGCGACGAGGAGGCCGACCTCGGGCCGGTCACCGCGTCGCTCGACCTCGGCTCGCTCGACGCACTGATCGACGACGCCGTGGCGGCGGGCCTCCGCGTCTCGCTCGAGCGGGTCGGGACGCCGTTCGAGGTGCCTCCGATGGTGGGGCTGAACCTCTACCGCATCGCTCAGGAGTCGCTGACGAACGTCCTCAAGCACGCCGGTCCCGGGACCCGGGCGCGCGTGCACCTGCGGTACAGCGGCGATGGGGTCGAGCTCGAGGTGACCGACGACGGACTCGGCCGCCCCGGCCCGAAGCAGCGCAGCGGCGGCCTCGGCCTGCTCGGCATGCGGGAGCGCGCCGCGACCCTCGACGGCACCTTCGAGGCGCTGCCGCGCGCCGGCTCCGGATGGGTCGTGCGGGTCACCGTCCCCCTGGGGGTGCGGGTATGAGCGACGTCCGCGTCGTCCTCGTCGACGATCACGCTCTGATGCGGCAGGGGATCAGCACGATCCTCTCGGTGCAGCCCGGCATCGTCGTCGTCGGCGAGGCGTCCAGCGGCGAGGAGGCCCTCGAGGTCGTGGCGAGGACCCGCCCCGACGTGGTCTGCATGGACGTCGAGATGCCCGGGATCGGGGGGCTCGAGGCGACGCGGCGGCTGCTCGCGGATCCGCAGGAGAGCGCCCGGGTGCTGATGCTGACGACCTTCGAGCGCGAGGACTACCTGCTCGAGGCCCTCGACGCCGGTGCGAGCGGATTCCTGCTGAAGAACTCGCCCCCCGAGCACCTGGTCTACGGCGTGCGGGCGGTCGCGGCGGGGGAGGCTCTGCTCGCCCCGGAGCTGACCCGCGCCGTCATCGAGCGGGCGGTCGCCCGCGACAGGATGCCGGACGCGCCGATGACCGCGGCGGCCGATCAGCTCACCCGTCGTGAGACCGAGGTGCTCCGCCTGATGGCGCAGGGACTCTCGAACGACGAGATCGCCGAGCGGCTCGTCGTCGGCCGCGCGACCGTGAAGACCCACGTGTCGAACGTGCTGCTCAAGCTGTCGCTGCGCGACCGGGTGCAGGCGGTCGTCTACGCCTACCGGTCCGGGCTGGTCGACTGACACCTCGGCTCCTCCTCGAGGAGGAGCGGCGGCGTCACCCTCGGGCCGGAAGCGCTCGACACGGCCCGCTCGTAGCGTGGAGGCATCCACTCGAGGAGGTCGCATGCTCAGCGTGCAGAACATCAGCAGGAGCTTCGGCAGCCATCGCGCCGTCGACGACGTCAGCTTCGACGTCGGGCGGGGGCGCCTCACCGGCTTCGTCGGAGGCAACGGCGCCGGCAAGACCACGACGATGCGGATGATCCTGGGGGTCCTCCGGCCCGACTCCGGAACCGTGATGCTCGACGGCGCCCCCGTGGGCCAGGCCGCGCTGCACGGCTTCGGCTACATGCCCGAGGAGCGGGGGCTCTACCCGAAGATGGAGATCGGCGAGCAGCTGGCCTACCTCGCGCGGCTGCACGGCATCGACAAGGCGACGGCCGTCCAGCGCGCCGACGATCTGCTCGAGCGCCTCGGTCTGATCGAGCGCCGGCGCGACAAGCTCGAGGCGCTGTCGCTCGGCAACCAGCAGCGCGTGCAGGTGGCGGCGTCGCTCGTGCACGACCCCGACGTGCTGATCATGGACGAGCCCTTCTCGGGGCTCGATCCGCTCGCCGTCGACGAGGTCGTCGCCGTGATCGCCGAGCACGCGGCGCGGGGCATCCCGGTGCTGTTCTCCTCCCACCAGCTCGACGTGGTGGAGCGCCTGTGCGACGACCTCGTGATCATCGCCGGCGGCACGGTGAAGGCGGCGGGCTCGCGGGAGGCGCTGCGCGAGCAGCACTCGGGCGACAGGTGGTCGCTCGAGATGACAGGCGACGCGGGCTGGGTCCGCGGCGTCCCGGGCGTCCGTGTCGAGGAGCTCGCCGGGACGAGCGTGCTGTTCCACGCGGACGCGGCGGCGGCGGACGTCGTCCTCCGCGCGGCCGTCGAGCGCGGGACCGTCACGTCGTTCCGGCCGGTGCGGCCGACGCTCGGCGAGATCTTCCGCGACATCGTGGTGAACGCGCCCGCGGGCGCCGAGGAGAAGGTGGCGGTGGCCTCATGAGCACGAACAGCAGCACGGCGGACATGCGACTCGGCACCTGGAGCGCGACCCTCCTGGTCGCCGAGCGCGAGATCCTCTCGCAGGTCCGGTCGAAGGCCTTCATCATCTCGACCGTGATCACGCTCGCCCTGGTCATCGGCGGGATCGTCCTCTCGAGCGTTCTCGGCAACCGGGCGGTCGACGCGACCCCCGTGGCGGTCGTCGGGTCGGTGCCCGCCGCGGTCGCCGACGCCGACACCCTCGACGTCACCGAGGTGACGACCCGGGGAGAGGCCGAGGAGCTGGTCCGCTCCGGATCTGTCGATGCGGCACTCGTCCCCGACGACTCCGCGATCGGATTCTCGCTCCTCGCCCTCGACGAGGCTCCGGACGGCCTGGTCTCGGCACTCTCGGTCAGCCCCGCGGTCGAGCTCCTCGATCCCGCCCAGACTCCCTCGGGCCTGCGGACCCTGATCGGCCTGGCGTTCGGGCTGGTCTTCATGCTCGCCGTGATCGGCTCGGGCGCGACGATCATGCAGAACACCGTCCAGGAGAAGCAGTCGCGCATCGTCGAGATCCTGCTCGCGGCCGTCCCCGCGCGAGCACTGCTGGCCGGCAAGATCCTCGGCAACTCGGTGATCGGAGTCGGCACCGCCGCCGCCATCGCCGCCGCGTCGGCGCTCGGGCTGGCGATCACCGGTCAGACGCAGCTGCTCGATCTGCTGTCGGCTCCGCTGATCTGGTTCGTCGTGTTCTTCGTCTTCGGCTTCGTCCTGGTGGCGAGCGTCTTCGCCGCCGGTGCCGCGCTGGTGTCGCGGCAGGAGGACACGGGCTCGGTGATGACCCCCGCGATGATGCTCGTGATGGTCCCGTACTTCGGAGTCGTGTTCTTCGGCGACAACGCGCTGATCATGACGATCCTGTCGTACGTCCCGTTCAGCGCCCCCGTCGCGATGCCCGTCCGCCTGTTCTTCGGCGAGGCGGAGTGGTGGGAGCCGCTGGTCTCGCTCGCGCTCCTGGTCGTCGCGACCGCGGCCGTGATGGCCGTCGCGAGCCGGATCTACACCAACTCGCTGCTGCGGATGGGATCGCGGGTGAGCCTCCGCGACGCTCTGAAGGGGAGCTAGAGCTTCGGCGGTCCGTCCGCCGAGTCGGAGCCGTGCGAGCGGCTGTACTGCCAGCCGGCGAGCGCCAGGATCAGCACGCCGCACGCGATGGTGATGACGTCGGGAACGGTCGCGCCGTCGGTCACGGCGGAGGAGATGCCCGCGCCGAGGATCAGCACGCCTCCGATGAGGTAGAAGATGACCCTCGTCTTCACAGCACTTCGCTTTCGTCGATCGGCACGGACTCCAGGAGGGTACCCGGTCCGGCTGGCAGGGTAGGGCGACCTCCGCTAAACCGAGTGCCGCGACCTGTCAATGGGTGCGCGGCGTGTCTGGGCGCTGGTTCGCCTCGCGAGCGGCGAGCGGATACCGTCCCCGGGAGGCCGTCCGCCAGGGGCGGTCCGAACGCCCGAAGGGGGCACATGGCCACGCTCACCTACGGACCGCAGAACCTCGAGATCGAGTTCGAGGAGCGCGTCCTCGCGCACCTCAAGGTCGCCGTGCTCTCGAAGCTCCGGCGCAACGAGGCCTTCTCGCTCTCCTGGTCGGAGGACGCCTCCACGGGTCACGGCCGCAGCTCGGTCTGGCTGCACCCCTCCGTGCCCCTGCACTTCCGCTTCGCCGAGGCGCACCAGCCCCGGCTCAACCGCGCCTGGATCGAGCAGATGCTCAGCGTCGCCAGCATGCACGGCGAGCTCACCGTCCTCCCCGAGCCGGAGGAGCAGCGGCAGGGTTCCTGAGCCCGCGGCGCTTGCCTCTCAGACCCGCGCTCGTCAAGCCCACCCCCCCGTCTCAGGGTCGCGTCGTAGCGTCGTCCTCAGCGACCGGCGGTGCTCCGCCGGGCGCGACGACGGACGGAGACGATGATGACCGAGACCGCGCGAACGAACGACCGGCCTGCCTTCAGCACCACCCAGGAGCCGGTCTCCGGCGTGACGAAGGAGCCGACCGAGGCCCGTCGTGTGCCCGACTCGGCCTCCACCTCGAGTCAGCCGGTCCTCGGCTGCCGGATCGACGTGAGCGGCCGCACCTTCACCGTGGAGCTCGAGATGGCCGGGATCTTCCTGCGTCAGGTGCGCCGGAGCCTCCGCGACGGCACCGGGGCCTCGGTGCTGCTGCGCCACGTCGACGGGATCGAGATGATCCCGTTCACGCGCGCGACACCGTTCGAGGTGTCGGACATCGTCTGCCCCGAAGGGGTCGAGCCGGCTGCCGCGCGCGCGGCGGCGGGATTGCGCGCGCGCTAGTCCTGGGTGGTCAGCGACTGCTCGATCAGGCCGACGATCCGCGGGTCGTCGGGCTCGACCGTGGGGCGGAAGCGGTGCACGGTGCCGTCGGCGGTGACGAGGAACTTCTCGAAGTTCCACTTCACCCGGCCGGCCTTGCCGCTGTCGTCCTCGGTCTTCGTCAGCTCCGCGTAGAGCGGGTGGGCCGAACGCCCGTTGACCTTGACCTTCTCGAACATCGGGAACGTCACGCCCCACGTGGTCGAGCAGTACTCCTTGATGCGGTCCTCGTCGCTCAGCTCCTGCAGGAACTGGTTGCTCGGGAAGCCGAGCACCGTGAATCCGCGGTCGGCGTAGGCCTTCTGCAGGGCCTCGAGCTTCTCGTACTGCGGAGCGAGACCGCAGCGGGAGGCGACGTTGACGATGAGCTTCACCGGCGCGTAGTCGGCGAGCGTCGACGGGGTGCCGTCGATCGTGGTGAGCGGGATGTCGGTGATCGACACGTGATCTCCTTCAGAGACGGGATCGCCAGGCTATCCACCTGAGCAGGGAGCGCGCCGCGAGTCCTCCACAGGCTCTCCCTGTCACCGATCCCGTCGTCTCGGCACAACTCCCTCCCGCGGGCGGCCTCGCGGCGCCACCATGGAGCCATGGCCCCCTCCCCGCAGCAGCTCGTCTCGGTGGGTGGGCGGCGCCTCCGGCTGACCAACCTCGACAAGCTCGTCTACCCGGAGGCGGGATTCACCAAGGCCGACGTCCTCGCGTACTACGCCTCGGTCGCCTCCGCGATGCTGCCGCACCTCGCCCGGCGCCCGGTGACCCGCAAGCGCTGGGTCGACGGAGTGGGCACGGCCGAGCACCCCGGCGAGGTCTTCTTCGAGAAGAACCTGCCCTCCTCCGCGCCCTACTGGATCAGTCGGACGCGGCTGACGCACTCGTCGCGCGACGTCGAGTACCCGCTCGTCGACGACGTGGCCGGCCTGACCTGGCTCGCCCAGCAGGCCGCGCTCGAGCTGCACGTGCCGCAGTGGCGGGTCGGGTCCGACGGCGAGCGCCGGCCGCCCGACCGCCTGGTGCTCGACCTCGACCCGGGCGAGGGTGCGGGGCTCGCCGAGTGCGCCGAGGTCGCGTTCCTCGCCCGCGACCTGCTCGAGGGGATGGGACTCGAGCCGTTCCCCGTGACGAGCGGCAGCAAGGGCATCCACCTCTACTGCCCACTCGACGCGTCCGCCTCGAGCGACCAGATCTCCTCCGTCGCCCACGAGCTCGCGAAGGTGCTCGAGGCCGACCACCGCGATCTCGTGGTGTCCGACATGAAGAAGACGCTGCGCGACGGCAAGGTCCTCGTCGACTGGAGCCAGAACAGCGCCGCGAAGACGACGATCGCGCCGTACTCGCTGCGCGGGCGCCTCCTGCCGCGCGTCGCCGCTCCGCGCACGTGGGAGGAGATCGGGGCAGCGGATCTGCGGCACCTCGCGCCCGACGAGGTCGTCGATCGGCTGCGCTCCGACGGGGATCTGCTGCGCCCGGTGCTGGCTGCGCGCGGGGCGGGTCTCGAGCCGACTCCCCAGCGGCTCGCCGGGTTCGCGGCGACCGACGCCTCCGCCGACCGCCTCGCCGCCTACCGGAGCATGCGCGACGCGTCCAAGACCCCCGAGCCCGTGCCCGACCCCGGCGCGGGGATCTCCTCCTCCGGCGACACGTTCGTGATCCATGAGCACCACGCACGCCGGCTGCACTACGACTTCCGCCTCGAGCACGACGGCGTGCTCGTGAGCTGGGCCGTGCCCAAGGGGCCGCCGCTCGAGGGCGACCCCAACCGGCTCGCGGTGCAGACGGAGGATCATCCGCTCGAGTACGCGACCTTCGAGGGCACGATCCCGGCGAAGGAGTACGGCGGCGGCGAGGTGCGGATCTGGGACGAGGGCACCTACTCGCTCGAGAAGTGGCGCGAGGGCGAGGAGGTGATCGCGGTGCTGACCGGCCGGCCCGACGGCGGGCTCGGTGGCGAGCCGCGGCGGTACGCGCTCCTGCACACGGGGGCGAAGGGCGGCAGGGGCGACGAGAAGAACTGGCTGCTGCACCTGATGACGGGCGGTCCCGGCAAGCACGCGCCTCAGGGCCGCGGAGTCGCCACAGCGACTCGCAAGGCACCGGCGCGAACCCCGGAGCCCCGGACGACCGTGGACCTCCGCCCCATGCTGGCGACCGCGGGCCGCCCCGGCGAGATCGCGCCCGACTCCGCCATCGAGATGAAGTGGGACGGCTACCGTGCCCTGGTGCGCGTCGATGAGGGCGTCGTCACCCTGACCAGCCGCAACGGCAACGATCTGACGCCCGCTTTCCCCGATCTGCTCGCGCCGATCGCCGAGGCCTGCGGAGACGCGGTGCTCGACGGCGAGATCGTCGCGCTCGACGCCCGCGGACGCCCCGACTTCGGCCTGCTGCAGACGCGGGGCGGTCTGACGAAGCCGCGCGAGATCGAGGCCGCGGTGCGAGCGACTCCGGTGCACCTGATGGTCTTCGACGTGCTCGAGCTCGCCGGCTCACCGGTCACCGGAGTCGCGTACGACGACCGTCGCGCCGCCCTCGTGGACGTCGTGGTCGAGAACGAGCGCGTGCACGTCCCCGCGGTGTTCGACGGCGACCTCGACGAGGCGATGGCGACCAGCCTCGCGCTGGGCCTGGAGGGAGTCGTCGCCAAGCGCCGCTCCTCGCCGTACCAGGCGGGCAGCCGCTCCCGCGACTGGATCAAGCTGACCCACCACCGCGTGCAGGAGGTCGTGATCGTCGGCTGGCGCCTCGGCGAGGGCGGACTGCAGGGCTCGGTCGGCTCGCTGCTCACGGCGATCCCCGCCGCCGACGGCCGCCTCGAGTACTCGGGCCGCGTCGGCACCGGCTTCAGCGACCGCGAGCGGCGCGGCCTCGTCGACCGCCTCGCCGAGCACGCGACCGACGAGCCCGCCGTCTCGGTGCCCCCGGAGGAGTCGCGCGGCGTCCGCTGGGTCGCCCCCGTCCTCGTCGGCGAGGTCCGCTACCGCGAGCGCACCGCCTCCGGCACCCTGCGCCACAGCGTCTGGCGCGGCTGGCGCGCCGACAAGTCGGCGGCGGAGGTGCGTGCGGAGCAGGTCGCCGGGACGACGCGAGACGGAGGACCGGCATGAGGGGTTCCGCGCGTCCGACCGGGTGGTTCCTCTCTGGTGCGCCGGGTTGCGACCCCCTACGCTCGCATCGATCGGATGGTGCGGCACGGCCCCTGGTCACGGATGGCCCGAGAGGACGCGGACATGGCCGACAGCGATGCGCCCGCCCGGACCGCCCCTCGGCACCGGGTGATCGTCTGGGGTGCTCTCGCGTCTCCGAGTGGCGATGAGGGCCGTTTCGGCCGACCGGTGGCGAGGGCCGACGCGGAGCTGTCGGGGTACCGCCTCACATCGGAGCACTCCGGAGCGCCCGTGCCCGCGTCGCACTTCGAGGGCACCGTGCTGAGGAGGGGGACCTCCCTGGACCGCCTGCCGGTGACGGTCCTCGAGCTGACCTATCCGGAGATGCGCGGCCTCGACGCCGACTGCGAGCCGCTCTCCGGCCGTATCTCCGTCCCTGTCGATCCCGGGCCCGAGGCGTGGCTCTACTCCCCGAGGTCCGGGCTCGAGCCGACGCGGCCCGAGTTCTCGGCCGCGCCCCTGATCCTGGCGACGCCGGTCGAGGGCCGTCCGGTACCCGAGCCAGGGCAGGACATCATGCTGGTCGGCACGCACCGCGGTGATGACGTGACCAGACGGGTGATCCTGCGCGTCCGGCTCGTCGACGCCACCTGGGGTCCGAACGACCTCGTCCGCCTCGAGGGTGTCGTCCGCAGCGGGGAGTGGACGATCGGCGCGACCGCCACGATCCGGATCGGCACGACCGACGCGACGGAGGGAAGCCTCCTGGTCACCGGGCGCGCCGCCTTCGATGATCGGGGATCCGACGGGCCACCGCCGTCCGATCTCCTCCGCCTCAGCGAGGAGCGGTGACGGCGCTGATCCTCGTCGATGTCGACGGGGTGCTCGATCCGGTCGTCGCGCTGGACCTGGTCGAGCAGAGGTTCACTGCTCGGCTGACTCCGGATCGCCTGCAGCACCTCGAGAGGATCACTGAGCTCGGGCGCGTCGCCTGGGCTTCGACCGCTCACCTCGACGTGACGACAGCGATGTCGGACTCCGTCGGCAGTGGGGCCCGCTTCGAGCGCGTCACCCTCGTCGACCGCCTCCCCGCTCAGGAGGGATTCCCCGGGGAGACCCCGAAGCTGCAGTCGGTGGCGAGGTGGATCGAGCGGATCGACGCGGACGAGCGCCCGACCTGCATCGTCTGGATCGACGACGTGCTGGGCAGGGACGCGTTCCTGTGGGCGGAGTCGATGACGCCTCCGACCCTCCTGATCAGGACCGACCCCGACCACGGCCTTCTCGCCGACCACGTCGATCGGATCGAGCAGTTCACCAGCCGGTGGGCGCCCGCCTGATCCTCAGGAGACGCGCCTGACCGCGCCCGGGCCTCAGTCCAGCCGCACCCCGCGCAGCAGCACCAGCGTCGAGCCGACCACCACGCCCGTCCCGATGAGCACCCCGCCGGCACCCGCCGCCGCAGCGATCACGCCGAGCAGCGACGGCAGCGCGATGAGGCCGAGGCGGTTGCCCGCGAGTCGGAGCGACAGCGCGCGGCCGTGCCGGTCGGCCGGGGTCCGCTCGATCAGCCACGACATCGTGATCGGCTGGCCGATGCCGAGTCCGAGTCCCATCAGGGCGACGGCGATGAACAGCAGCACCGTCGGCGCCGGCAGAGCGACCAGCACCAGGCAGACGGCCGAGACGACGATCCCCGCGACCATCACGCGGGTGCGACCGAGACGCGCGGTGACCACTCCGAGCAGGAGGCGCGACGCCATCGAGGCGAGCGCCCGCACCGTCAGCAGCGCCCCGACGACGCCGGCGGGCAGCCCGCGCTCCGCGCCGAGGGCCGGGAGGTAGACGACGGTCAGGTCGACGGCGGCCACCACGATCGCGCTGGTCGTCAGCGCCCGGGCGAGGCCGGGCATCCGCAGCAGGCTCAGCGTCGAGCCCTCGGAGGGAGCCTCCGCGACCCTCCGCGGCGCCGACCGGATCACGGCCGTCACCGCGAGCAGCGCCACCGCCAGCACCCCGCCGACGACGAACAGCGGCGCCGCGTCCGGCCGCACCGCGCCGCCCGCGAAGAGCGGGATGAACGCCGGACCGATCGCCTGCCCGAGCGACGCGGCGAACGTGTAGTAGCCGAACCGGCTGTCGAGGCGCGTGCCCGCCGCGCCTCCCGCGACCACCGCCTGCTGGCCGACGACGCAGCCCAGGTGGCCCGCCCCGAGCAGGGCGATGCCGACGAGCAGCCCGGCGATCGTACCTCCCGCGAGCAGCAGCACGGCAGCGGAGGCGACCGTCACGGCCGACCCGCACGCCATCACCACCCGCGCACCGACCCGGTCGACCAGCCCGCCGACGGGCAGCGCGATCAGCAGCGGCACCACCGCGAACGAGGCGCCGAGGGCCCCGAGCGCGAAGGCCGGCACGTCGAGCTGGATCGCCTGGTAGACCGCGGCCGGGCGCAGCAGGAACGCGACGGCCTGGATCAGCGTCGCGTGCACGAGGAGCGCCGACGTCGACAGAGCGGGGCGGTCTCGCACTCCAGCCTCCCTCACCGCGGCTCGCTCGGAGCGGACCGGACCGCACGACCGGACGCGCTCGAACACGCTAGCGCCTGGCGACCGGTCCTGAAGAGGCCCGTGCCGGCTCACTCGACTGCCACCGACGAGGCCCGGCGGGCAAGCCCCTTGCCGGGCGGGGACCGGCTTTCCGAGGATCGGAGTATGCAGAAGATCTACTACGCGAGCGGCTTCGTCCTCGTCGGAGACGCCATCTGTACCGCAGTGCTCGAGTACGCGAGAGCGCTGGCCGATGTCGGCAAGTCGGACCTCGTGAGCGTCCCCTCGATGTCCGACGAGGGCCTGCGCGGCGAGGTCAGGCTGCTGCTCGGCCCCGCCAGCCAGATCTTCGCGGCACCCGCTCTCGACCGGGGAGTCGATCTCGAGGACGACGAGGCGGTCGCCTCGATGCGCGACAAGACCGCGCGCCTGCAGCTGTCGCGACCGCAGGCAGGCGATCAGGATCAGCAGGGCCCCAGCCTCGACTTCGACACCGACTACTGACTTCGGTCACTCGGGAGTGGGGGACCCGACCGGGCTCACTCGACCCGAGCGTGCTCCGGCAGCGTCCCCACGCGGTGGCGACCGCGCACCCCGAACCAGCCCAGCCCCGCCGCCACCACGACGCCGATCACCGCGAAGGCGATGAACCGGAGCGGTCCGTCGCCGTACACCTCGACGCGCGGCCAGGCGAGGTTCACGGCCATCGCCGCTCCCCAGAGCACTGCGACGACGTTCACCGGCAGCCCGAGCCGCCCGAGTGAGAAGTAGCCCGCGGAGGAGGGAGACCACTGCCCGCGCAGCCGCTTCAGCAGCAGCGGCACCGTGACCAGGAGGTAGGCGACGTAGATCATGATCACGGCCACGCTCGTCACCGCCGTGAAGATCTCGGGAGTGCCGATGTTCACCGCCAGGATCAGCACGGCGAGCACTCCGATGACCACGGCGGGCAGCACCGGGGTGCCGTGCCGGGAGTCGATGCGAGCGAGGTGGGCGCTCCCGGGCAGCGCGTTGTCCCGGGCCATGGCGAAGACCATCCGGATGCCCGCCGTGTGCACGGCCAGCGCGCAGACGGTGATCGCGACGACGACGCAGACCAGCAGCACCCGGCCGAGCGGACCGCCCAGCACCTGGAGCACGATCAGCTGCAGCCCGCCGGTCGCGAGCGCAGGGTCGGACAGGTCGGGCGCGGCGAGGATCCCGAAGAGGAGGATCAGCCCGCCGATCACGAACGACGCGACCACGGCGCGCAGGATCGCGGTCGGGGCTGTGCGCCGCGGATCGATCGTCTCCTCGCCGAGCGAACCGGCGGTGTCGAAGCCGTACATCACGTAGGCGGAGGCGACCGCGGCGATCAGGAAGGCTCCCGCGTAGCCTCCGGGCTCGGCGCTCGGGATCTCGACCAGCACGCTCGGCGGGTTCACGACGTTCACCGCCAGCAGGATCACGAGCAGCACGGCCGCGATCAGCTCGATCAGCACGCCCGCGCTGTTGATCCGCGCCATCAGCCTGACCCCGAAGGCGTTGACCACCGTCGTGAACGTCACGAGGATCGCGCCCCAGATCACCGCGCTGACGCCGGCGCTCGCGCCCGTCCCGTCGCCGACGAGCTGGAACCCGCTCCAGATCTGCGGGAGCGTCACCTGGTAGGCGAGCACCACGGCGGCGAGCGTGACGACGGAGGCGGTGGCCATCATCCAGCCCGCGAGCCAGCTGACCGTCGGGCCGGCCACGCGCTTGCTCCAGTTGTAGACCGAGCCGGCCACCGGGTACCGCGCTGCGAGCTCGGCGAAGCAGAGCGCCACCGCCAGCTGGCCGACGAACACCATCGGCCACGACCACCAGTAGGCGGGGCCGCCGAAGCCGAACCCGAAGCCGAAGAGCTGGAACGTGCCGGTCAGGATCGAGATGTAGCTGACTCCGGCCGCGAAGCTCCCGAACCGTCCGATCCCGCGGGTCAGCGACTGCCGGTACCCGAACTCGGCCATCCCGTCGTCGCTCACGCGCGCTCCCCACTGGTCTGGCGGCCAGACTGCCAGCTGCGAGCGCCGACACGCTCACGCGGCCGCTCGCGACGATCGACACTGCTCTCGACGCGATCCTCCGAGGGCGGCTGCACCCCTGAGCCGCCGCTCCCTCGGGGCCGCTACCCTCGAAGCCTGCGACGGGAGCTCTGAATGCTGGCGACGATCCTCGAGGTCCTCTCCCTCGTCGGCATCCCCCTCGGCCTCCTCGTGCTCGGCGCGAGCCTGATCGCCCTGGCCGCCGACGGGCGCTGGATCAGCACCACCGCGTACCTCGAGGACGGCCCGCCGCGCGCGCTGCACTGGATCAGCGACGCCGGCGAGGTCGGCTCGCGGCCGCTGCGCACCGACGACCCGCTCGCTCCGCGCGGCGATTCCGACCGCCGGACCGTCTACTACCGCGAGGACGAGCCGGCGCGGATCCGCCTGCACCGCCGGAGCGAGGCGTTCCGCGTCCTGAAGCTGGTCGGCCTGCTCCTGACCGGGATCGGCGTCGCCTGCGGCATCGTCTCGACGGTGCTGCAGATCATCGGGGTCTGACGCCCGCTTTGCCGCTAGCCCCCGCCACTGCGCGCATGTTAACGTGAACACCAGCCGCCTCCACGTTCCCCGACGGCACAGCACCTCCCCGACCGGAAAGGTCTCGACGATGAGACGACGCTCCCCGGAGCCCCCTGCCGCCGCGCCCAGGCGCCGCGCACGATCCCTCTTCCTCTCCGCGCTCGCGTGCACGAGCGTCGCTCTCGGAGGCGCCCTCGTCCCCGTGAGCGCCCAGGCGGTCGACGTCCCCGCGCCCACCGCGCACTACGACATGTCGCACGCGGGCTCGGCCCTGCTCGACATCTCGGGCAATGGACGCAACGCCACCCTGACCGGCCTCACCGACGCCTCCTTCGCGGACGCGGGCGGCGACCAGGTCGCCCGCTTCGCGAACAACGGCTACGCCGCGCTCCCCCAGGGCCTCGTGACCGGCACCGACAACTCGTTCGCCGTCGAGTACACGGTCAAGACGCAGACCGCGGCCAACCAGTTCGGCTGGGTCATCGGCGATGGAGTCGGCAACTGGAACACCACGCAGCTCGGCAACCACGTCTTCGTGAACCCGCGCAGCTCGGAGGGCGGCTACAGCAACCAGGTCCTCTCGGGCATCCGCGTGAAGGACAGCGGCAACGGCGAGACCCGCCTGCCCGCCGGCGGCGGGCTCAACCCCGGCTTCACCACCCTGACGCTCGTCGGCTCGGGCACCGGCAGCAGCACCACGCTGACCCTCTACCGCGACGGCACGCAGATCTCGACCGTCACGGCGGCGAAGTCGATGGCGAGCATCATCCCGACCGGATCGACGCTCGGCTACCTCGGCCGCTCCCTCTACAACGGCGACGCGCTCTTCACCGGAGACGTCACCGACGTCAAGTTCTGGGACACCGCGCTCACCGCCGACCAGGTCACCTCGAGCATGCCGACCGCCGCCGCCAAGTCCACCGCGACCTCGGCGCTGCTGCGCTCCGACGTCCTCCCCGTGCTGCTCGCCGGCAACCCCTCGCTCGACAAGGTCTCGTCGAACCTCACGCTCCCCGCGACCAGCAGCGGCGTGACGCTGGCGTGGTCGTCGTCGAACTCGTCGGTCGTGTCGGGCACCGGAGCCGTCTCGCGCTCGATCGCGCAGGACACCCCGGTCACCCTCACCGCGACCACGAGCCTCGGCACCACGCTGACCTTCGACGTGATCGTGCTCGCTCCGACGATCAACGACGACCTCGACGCCCTCGCCCTCGCGAGCCGCACCACCGAGAACCTGCCCCTCGTGGTGAAGGGCGCCAGGAACGGCACCGCCATCACGTGGACCTCCTCCGACCCGGCGCTCGTCACCCCCACGAACGCCGGCTACACCGCTCCGGCGGTCGGCGCAGCCGATCCCTACCGGGGCGGCGGAGTCGTCACCCGGCCGGCCTACGGCTCGGGCGACAAGACGGTCACCCTGACCGCGAACGCCACGCTCAACGGAGTCTCGGAGTCGCGGGTCTTCACCCTCACGGTCGCCGAGCTCGGCCGTACGGCACCCGACGCGGGCTACGCCTCGGCGTACTTCAAGTCCGACGGCGACGAGAAGATCTACCAGGCGGCGACGTCGGGCAACGACTTCTTCACCTTCTCGCCGGTCAACAACGGCCAGGCCGTGATCACCTCGACCACCGACACGAAGGGTCTGCGCGACCCGTTCATCCTCCGCTCGCACAACGGCGACAAGTACTACATGGTCGCCACCGACCTCTGCATCTCGTGCGGCACCGGCTGGGGCGACGCCCAGTCGAAGGGCAGCCTCAAGATCGAGGTCTGGGAGTCGGTCGACCTGGTGAAGTGGACCCGCACCAACGGCGTCGACACCGGCATCACCGTCAACCAGCCGGCCGCCGGCATGACCTGGGCACCGGAGGCGTACTGGGACGACGCTCTGCAGTCGTACGTCGTCTTCTTCTCCTCGCGCCTCTACTCCGACGCGACGAAGACGAACAGCGACAAGCTCTACTCCCGCGTCTTCTCGGTGATCACCCGTGACTTCCGCACCTTCACGTACCCGCCGGCCACCTGGCAGGACACGGGGTACGCGCGGATCGACTCGACGATCACCAAGATCGGCGACTACTACTACCGCTTCACCAAGAACGAGGAGGGCGGCGCCGCCGGCACCCTGGAGGCGGGCAAGGACATCTTCCTCGAGAAGTCGACGGTGCTGACCGCGCCGACGACCTCGTCGAACTGGAGCGCCGACCCGAGCACCACGTGGCAGCTCACCGACACGAACATGACCTCGCTCGAGACCGGGCAGGCCGGTGAGGGCCCCGAGATCATCAAGCTGAACGCGGGCGACCCCAACGACACCACGGCGACCGGCGACGGCTACGCGTTCCTCGTCGACAACTACGGCAGCGGAGGCTACAAGGCCTTCGTCACCAGTGGTGCGGCGATCGCGGCGAGCTCTCAGAGCGCGCGCCTGTCGAAGTCGGCCGACTGGAACGTCTCGACCAAGGGCGGCCTCCCGGCCAGCCCCCGCCACGGAGCGTTCGTGAGCGTGCCGCAGACGGTCCTGACCGCGATGAAGAACTGGACGGGGATCGCCGCAGTCGACTCCACGACCAGCCTCACCGCGACCGGCCGCACCGTGACCGCGAAGGTCGCCGCCGCCGACAAGGGCGAGGTCGCCGGAACCGTCACATTCGCCGGCGGCACCTGGTCGAGTACCGTTCCGCTCGCGGGCGGCACGGCGAGCGCCACCGTCCCGGCCGGAGTCGGCGGCGTCACCGCGACCTACAACGGCTACGCGGACAAGCTGGTGAACACGTCGGCCTCGGCCGCCGTGTCGCTGGACACGCTCGAGCTCGCCCCCGCGGTCTCGACCCGCTGCGTCGCCGGGAAGGTCATCCTCTCGGTGACCGTCAAGAACAACGACACCGCGGCGGCGGTCGTCACCGTCGAGTCGGCCTACGGCTCGAAGTCGTTCGCCTCGGTCGCCCCCGGGTCCTCGGCCTCGGCCGCGTTCACCACGCGCCTGAGGTCGACCCCGGCCGGCTCCGTGACCGTGACCGGATCGGCGGTCGACCAGCCGGCGTTCACTGCGACGGTGCCCTACGCGGCGGCCACCTGCTGAGCCGCCCGCACGACAGGGGCCCCCGTCCTCCGCTCACTGCGGAAGGCGGGGGCCCCTGTCGTTGTGCGCGAGTGTCGTTGTGCGCGAGATGCCTCTTCGGCACACGACACCCTCGGTGAAGCGCCCGGAGCGGAGACTCGCGGAGCCGATCAGCTCGTCGGCGCCAGGAGGTCGGCGTGGTGCACCTCGGCGACGTTCGGGTGTGCGCGGAGGCGGTAGCGCAGCGCGTTCTCGCCGTAGGTCTCGAGGATCGGGCTGTTGGTCGGGTCGACCGAGAGGCCCGACTTGAGCTCCTCGGGCAGGGGCAGCGAGGGCATCGTCGAGTCGAGCGAGGGGTTGAAGAAGAACGGGATCGAGATGCGATCGGTCCCGATCAGCGGCGAGATCACGCGGTGCAGCGTCGCCTTGAGGTACCCGCCGGTCGCGAGCTCGAGCATCTCGCCGATGTTGACCACGAATGCGCCGGGCATCGCAGGCGCCTCGATCCACTGGCCCTCGTGCTCGACCTGCAGGCCGCCCTTGCCCTCCTCGACGAGGAGCAGCGTCAGCACGCCGCCGTCGCGGTGGGCGCCGACGCCCTGCTTGGGCTCGGGGTCGGAGGTTCCCGGGTAGCGGACGACCTTCACCAGCGAGAACGGCTTCGCGGCGAACGCCTCGTCGAACACGTCGGCGGGGGCGTCGAGCGCGACGGCCCAGGTGCGCAGCAGACGGATCGCGACCGTGGCGAGCTCGGCGTGCCAGCGCTCGAACAGCGTGCGGAACTCCGGGAGCGCCTCGGGCCACAGGTTCGGGCCCTCGAGGCGCTGGTAGTCGGGGACGTCCGGGCCCTGCTCGACGACCTCGCGGTCGATCCCGATGTCGACCTGCTCGCGGTAGTCGATGTCGCCGTTGGTCAGCTCGGCGCCGAAGCGCGTGTAGCCGCGGAACTGCGGGCTGAGCGTGTTCTCGATCGCGAGCTTGTCCGCCTCCGGCAGCTCGAAGAACCGGCGCGAGACGGCGACGACGTCGTCGAGCAGATCCTGCGGCACTCCGTGGCCGACGAGGTAGAAGAAGCCCACGTCATGGGTGGTCTCTCGGAGGTCGCGGCGGAAGGCGGCGGCCTCCTCCTCCCCCTGGTCGAGGCGGGACAGGTCGAGGATCGGCAGGGAATCGGTCATGGGGAAAGCCTTTCGCAGATCGGAATCTCCGGACCCATTGTTACGACAACTAAATGCGAGAACCCCGGCAGAGTGCGGAAGCGACCGGATATCCGGGCCTCCGCGCTCTGCCGGGGTTCGCTGAGTCGCCGAGTGTTACGGCGTGGGCATCCCGCCGTTGACGTGCAGCGTCTCGCCGATCACGTAGCTCGACTCGGGAGACGCGAGGAACACGTACGCCGAGGCGAGCTCGGAGGGCTGACCCCAGCGGCCGAGCGGCGTCTGCGAGCCGACCTCGGGCAGCGACTCGGGCGGCTGGCCGCCCGCGGTCTGCAGCGGGGTCCAGATCGGGCCCGGTGCGACGACGTTCACGCGGATGCCCTTGGGGGCGAGCTGCTGCGAGAGCGCCTTCGAGAAGGTGTTGATCGTCGCCTTGGTCGAGGCGTAGTCGACGAGCGTCGGCGACGGCGTGTAGGCCTGGATCGACGAGGTGCTGATGATCGCGGAGCCCGGCGCCAGGTGCGGCAGTGCGGCCTTGATCAGCCAGAACATCGCGTAGACGTTGGTCTTGAAGGTCTCGTCGAACTGCTCGTCCGAGAGCTCGAGCAGGTCTTCGACGAACTGCTGCTTGCCCGCGTTGTTGACGACGATGTCGAGGCCGCCGAGGCCCTCGACGGCCTTCGCGACGGCGCCGACGGTGAAGTCGTGGTCGGTGAGGTCGCCGGGGATGGCGACGGCGGTGCGGCCGGCCTCCTCGATCAGGGCGACGATCTGCTTCGCGTCCGACTCCTCCTCGGGGAGGTAGACGATGGCGACGTCGGCACCCTCGCGGGCGTAGGCGATGGCGACGGCGGCGCCGATGCCGGAGTCGCCTCCGGTGACGAGCGCCTTGCGGCCGGCGAGGCGGCCGGAGCCGCGGTAGGTGTCCTCGCCGCGGTCGGCGCGGTCGTTCATCTTCGAATCGAGACCGGCACCCTCCTGGTACTGGGCCTCGGTGTCGATGTCGGCGAACATCTTCGACGGGTCCTCGAAGGTGTACTGGTCTTTCGCGGTGTTCTGGTCGTTCGGGGTCTCGGAAGTCATGCTTCGACGCTAGGCGCGTCGGGGCGACCACCGCGCGTGCTTGACAGCTCGCGGCAGCCGCCGCACGCGCGCACGGCGAACCAGGGACAATGGCCGGGTGACCCGCGACGACTCCCCCGCCTTCGACTCCGAGACGCCCCTGCCCGGCTGGCAGCACGCCTACTCCGGCAAGGTCCGCGACCTCTACACGCCCGACGACGCCGACCCCGTGCTCGGCGCCGACCGCATGCTGGTGGTCGCGAGCGACCGCGTCAGCGCGTTCGACAGCATCCTCGAACCGGGCATCCCCGGGAAGGGCGAGCTGCTGACCGAGCTGTCGCTCTGGTGGTTCGCGCAGCTCGCGGATGTGCCGAACCACCTGCTGCCGGGGAGCGTCCCCGAGGCGGTGCGCGGCCGGGCGATGCTGGTGAAGACGCTCGACATGTTCCCGATCGAGTGCGTCGTGCGCGGCTACCTGTCGGGCAGCGGCTGGAAGGAGTACCGCTCGACCGGCTCCGTCTGCGGCGTCGCGCTCCCCGAGGGCCTGCAGGACGGCGACCGCCTCCCCGAGCCGATCTACACGCCGGCCTGGAAGGCTCCGCAGGGCGAGCACGACGAGAACATCACCTTCGAGCGCACCGTCGAGATCGTCGGCGTCGACGCGGCGGAGGCGCTGCGCACCCTCTCGCTGAGCGTCTACGAGGAGGCGGCGGCGATCGCCCTCGCGCGCGGCGTGATCCTCGCCGACACCAAGTTCGAGTTCGGCATCGAGCCGGCGTCGGGAGTCGTCACTCTCGGCGACGAGGTGCTCACCAGCGACTCGTCGCGCTACTGGGACGCCGAGGCGTACGAGGCGGGTCGCCGCGGCGAGTCGTTCGACAAGCAGATCGTGCGCGACTGGCTCTCGAGCAGCGAGTGGGACGGCCAGGGCACGCCTCCGGTGCTCCCCGGCGAGATCGTCGAGCGCACCGCCGCGCGCTACCGCGAGCTGATCGAGCGCCTCACGCGCTGAGCGTCACCGAGGCTGCGCCTCGAGGATCCGGCTGACGCCGACGAGCAGGGCGCCGAACCTCACCGCGTCCGCGTCCGGGATCCCGTCGGCGAGCGTGCGGATCGCCCCGTAGGTGGGCGCATCGGTCGCGCCGACCGCGGTCTTCGCGCTGTCCGTCAGGCACAGGATGCGTCCGCGGCCGTCGGAGGGGTCGGGCACGCGGTCGACGTAGCCCGCTCTCACGAGCCGGTCGACCAGGAGGGACACCGCCGCGGTGGTGATGCCGATCGCCGCCGCGAGATCGACAGCGCGGACGGTCTCGTCGCGCTCCGCGCCCATCCCGATCAGCCGGAGCGCGGCGAGATCGGTGGTGCCGATCCCGAGCCGGCGCTCCACCCGGCCGTCGTAGGCGCGTTCGGCGGAGCGCAGCCGGGTGAGCAGCTCGTACAGGTCGGGTCGAGCGTCCATGGCATCGTGCCTCTCACGGCATCACGCAGGCGCCGGAGTCGGAGACCTGCTCCCGTCATCGAACCATCTCTCGAAGCGCATCGACCCGCCTGTCCCGCAAACGCACTCCGGGAAGGCCGAGATGGTTGAGCCGCTCAACCACTCCTTAGAGTCGAACAGGGCGAGCGGATCCACCGTCTCGCATCGCGCGGAGGGACGGCAGAGCATGGGACGCCTCCTCTACGGTGCGCCGCCCAGCGCCCATCCGTTCGAGGACCGCGCACTCGCGCACCTGCAGCGCGTGATCACCGCACGGTTCCGGCGCGGCGAGGGCTTCCTGCTCACGATCGACGACGGGGACGACACCGACGACGCCGGCCGCCGCACCGAGCTGTGGCTGCACCCGACGATCCCTCTCCGCTACGAGTACGACTCGCGGGCCGCTGCCGACCTCAATCCGCTCTGGCTCCGCGCGCTGTCGGAGGCGACCCACAGCAGGAACGGGCTGCATCTCGTCCCCGAGCCGGACCCGTCCTCATGAGCGACAACAACGGCACGCTGTTCCGTCGCGGAGGCACCGTCCGCTTCGTCCGCTGGGTCTCGTCCCGAGACGGCGGCTGGGCGCCCGAGATCATCCACGGCCGCTATCTCGAGCGCGATGACGCCGGCTGGCTCGTCGAGATCGGCGGCACGGCGACGGTCCTCTCGAAGGACGACTGGGCCGTCTTCCGCTGAGCCGCTCTCGGCGCCGAGGGCTCCGCGTAGTGTGGATCGAGTGCGTTCCGTCGATCGCCGCGGCATCACCTCGGCTCCCTTCCTCCTGACCACCGTCGGGACCACGAGTCTCGTCTTCCTCTGCGCCTTCGAGGCGCTGGCGGTGACGACGATCATGCCGATCGTCAGCGCCGATCTCGACGGGCGCGCGCTCTACCCGCTCGCCTTCGCCGCGACACTCGCGGCGGCCGTGGTGGGGATGGTCGCCGCGGGCTCCTCCGCCGACCGCCGCGGGCCGACCCAGGCTCTCGTCAGCGCGATCCTGCTCTTCACGGTCGGGCTGATCGCCGCGGGCACCGCCACGACGATGGGGGTGTTCGTCGCCGCGCGACTGCTGCAGGGTCTGGGCAGCGGAGGCATCACCGTCACCCTCTACGTGCTCGTCGCGCGGGTCTTCCCCGCCGAGCTGCACCCGCGGATCTTCGGCGCGTTCGCGGCCGCCTGGGTGGTCCCCTCGCTGGTCGGTCCGCTCGCGGCCGGCCTCGTCGCCGAGCTCGCGAGCTGGCACTGGGTGTTCCTCGGAGTCGTGGTGCTGGTGGCCCTCGCGAGCGCGGTGATCGCTCCGACCCTCCGCTCGCTCGAACCGCAGGAGCTGCGGCCGTTCGACCGCAGTGCCATCGGCCGCGTCGCCCGGGCGGTCGTCGTCGCTGCGGGAGTGGTCGTCCTGAGCACGAGCGCCGAGATCGCTCCCGCCGTCTCGACCCTCCTCGCCGCCGGCGCGATCCTCGTGGTCGTCGTGGCGGTGCGCGCGCTGCTACCCGCCGGGACTCTGCGGGCGCGTGGCGTCCTGCCGTCGACGATCCTGCTCCGCGCCCTCGTCGCCGCGGCGTTCTTCGGCACCGAGGTCTACCTGCCGCTGCTGCTCACCGAGCAGTACGGCCTTCCGCCGTGGCTCTCGGGCGCGACCCTGACCGCCGGCGCGCTCTCGTGGGCGCTCGGCTCGAATCTGCAGGGACGCCCCGGCACCCGGCTCTCGCACGGAAACGCGATGCGCCTCGGCGCGACGCTGCTGCTCGCGGGCATCCTGATCGTGGTGATCACCGTCGCGCTGACGCTCTCGCCGATCGTCGCCGGAGTCGGCTGGTTCGTCGCGGGCGGCGGCATGGGCGCGATGTTCCCGCGGATGGGAACGCTGACTCTCGCCCTCTCGGCTCCGGGTCGCGAGGGCTTCAACAGCTCGGCGCTGCAGATCGGCGATTCGACCGGCGGATCAGTCTCGCTCGCACTCACCGGCCTGCTCGCGGCGACGGTCACCGGGCTGATCGGAGGCGGGGCACCGGTGTTCGAGGTGATCTTCGTCTACGGCGCGGTCGTCGCGCTCGGTGCAGTGCTGCTGGCCGGCCGGCTGAACGGGCTCCTCCGCCGGGATTCCGCGGAGGAGCCCGCCGCTCAGCTGTAGAGCGACTCCGGGACGTCGAGCCCGTAGATCGCGCGGCCCGAGCTCCAGATCACCGAGCAGGCGGCGCGGAGGAGATCGGTCGCGTCGTCGCCCGCGCTCACGATGACGACGGTGTCGCCCTCGAGTCGCACCTTCGCCGAGCGCACCGAGTGCGTACCGTTCTTGGCGATGGTCGTCGCGGGATAGGGCAGGTGCAGCTCGCGCAGGTCGCCGAGGATGTACTGCGGCCGCAGCTTGGGCTCGGCGGCGAGCAGCTGCTTGGCCCGGTCGATGCCGGTGAGCACGTGGGCGCTCGCCATCTCGGCGGCGTTCGCTCCCGCGATGTCGGTGTCGAGGCGGTCGCCGAGGAAGAGCGGATTCGTCGAGCCGAACCGCGCGGTCGCGGCATCGAAGATCGGGCGCTCCGGCTTGCCCGCCACGACGGGGAGGCGCCCCACCGCGGTGTGCACGGCCGACACCAGGGTGCCGTTGCCGGGAGCGATCCCTCGGGCGACGGGGATCGTCCAGTCGGTGTTCGTCGCGACCCACGGGATGCCGGTGTGCAGGGCGAAGGACGCCTCGGCGAGCTGCTCCCAGCCGACGGTCGGCGCGAAGCCCTGGATGACCGCCGCCGGCGACTCCTCCGCACTGCGCGTCACGGTGAACCCGGCGCGCTCCACCTCGGTGGTCAGCCCCTCGCCCCCGACGACGAGCACGGTCGCACCGGCCGGCACGAGGTCGGCGAGCAGAACGACGGCGGCCTGCGGAGAGGTGACCACGTCCTCGGGGCGCACCACGAGTCCGAGATCGGAGAGGTGGCCCGCCACGGAGACGTCGGTGCGCGAGGCGTTGTTGGTGATGTACCCGACCCGGAGGGTCTCGCCCGCGCTGTTGAGGCTGTCGATCGCGTAGGGGATCGCGTCGGCACCCTTGTAGACGACGCCGTCGAGATCGGCGAGGACGGCGTCGCGCCCGTCGAGCGGGGTGGGCTCAGTCTTCGCGCTGCGGAACATCGGCGGCCTCCTCGGCAGTGTCGTCGGCGTCGGGGGTGGTGTCGTCGGCGTCGGGGGTGGTGTCGTCGTCGGGGTCATCGACCTCTGCCGCGGCGGGATCGACGTCCGCCACGTCCTCGTGGCCGGGAGCCTGGTCGACGGCGGCCTCGTCGGCGTCCTCCGCGGAGGCGTCGTCATCCGCGACGCCCACGTCGTCGGAGTCGTCCGCCTCCTCGTCGAGCCCGAGGGCTGTGGCAGGAGCGGCGAACAGCTCGTCGCTCTCCTCCTCGACGACCTCGATCGTCTCGTCGTCACCACCGCCCTCCGCGGCGAAGACCGCTCGCTCGGCGATGTCGGCGCGACGCTGCCAGGTCGCCGCCTCCTCGGTGCGCCCCAGCTCCTCGAGGACGAGGGCGTACGCCGCGAACAGCGGCGGACTGTACGAGAACGCGCGATCCGGCTCGAGCTGGGGGATCTCGAGTTCCATCAGAGCGAGCTCGGTCTGCCCGAGGTCCAGGCGCGCGCCGGACATCGCGATCGCGAGCGAGACCTGCGCGCCGGCGCTGAGCGCGGTGCGGTCGATCGAGCGACCGAGCTCGAGTGCCTTGTCGGGACGGCCGACTCCGCGCTCGCTGTCGACCATCAGGGGAACCTGCTCGTCCGAGCCCGAGATGCGACGGTAGGTGCGCAGCTCACGCAGAGCGAGCGCGTAGTCGCCGATCGCGTACGCCGAGATCGCGAGCGACTCGCGGACGATCGCGATCCGCCCGGCGCGGCGCGCGGCCGAGAGGACGTGCCGGTGCGCGAGCTCCGGGTCCTCCTCGAGCAGGCGCCCGGCCATCACCAGGTGCATGGCCACCCACTCGGCGTTCTCCTTCGTCAGCGTGCGCAGCTCATTGCGCGCGCCGCGATCGAGGTCCTTCGCCTGCACGTCGTCGGGGAGCTCGGGGTCGTCGTGCCGCGGCCGTACCGACTGCAGCGAGCGGCGCTCCCGCTCCTCCTCCGAGATCTCCGGCTCCTCGCGGGGACCACCACGGCCGGGGAACCCACCGCGGCCGGCCCCACCTTGGCGGTCGCCGCCTCCGCGCCGGTCGTCCCAGCGCGGTGCGGAGTCGCGGCCACCGCGGGAGTCGCCGTCGCGCGACGGACGCGCATCGCTGCGGGGGCGCGAGTCGCCGTCGCGACGGGGGGCGTAGCCGCCTTCGCGGCGACCAGCGGAGTCGCCATCACGGCGAGGCGGGTAGCCGCCCTCACGACGGGGACCAGAGTCGCCATCACGACGGGGACGCGAATCGCCATCGCGCCGCGGAGCGGAGTCGCCGTCACGGCGGGGCTGGTAGCCGCCTTCACGACGGGGACCAGAGTCCCCATCACGACGGGGCGCGTAGCCGCCTTCGCGGCGACCAGCGGAGTCACCGTCACGACGAGGCGGGTACCCGCCCTCACGACGGGGAGCAGAGTCGCCATCACGACGCGGACGCGAATCGCCATCGCGACGCGGAGCGGAGTCGCCGTCACGACGGGGCTGATAACCGCCCTCACGACGAGGGCTGGAATCCCCCTCGCGTCGGGGCCGAGAGTCGCCGTCTCGGCGGGGAGCAGAGTCACTGTCACGACGCGGACGCGAGTCACCGTCTCGGCGGGGAGCGTATCCACCCTCTCGGCGGGGAGCAGAGTCACCGTCGCGTCGAGGACGCGAGTCGCCGTCATTGCGCGGACGAGAAGCACCATCGCGGGACGGGCGGGAATCGTCACGTCGCCCCTGGCCTCCGGAGGAGGAGCGATCGGATCCGCCGGCCCGCGGCGGGCGCTGGTCGCGCTTGTCCGATCCGCGGTCGTTGCGGTCGGGTGCTGAGTCGTCCATGCGTTCCTCGCCTGTCGTGGTGATGCGCTGCCGTCGTCGTACTGGGTGATGGTGCTCTGTGGAGTTGTCCCGCTCGGAGCGGGGATGCTGCCGCTCTGCGCAGCAGCGCCACCACCCTAACCTGCGACCACTCACGGAGCGCAGAAGCTCTTCGTTCGAGTGGTACCGAGGTGATGCCGTGCCGCACGGAACTGCGGGTTAAACAGCAATGGCCACCCATTTCTGGGTGGCCATCGTGAATGGTGTCCGGCGGTGTCCTACTCTCCCACAGGGTCCCCCCTGCAGTACCATCGGCGCTGAGAGTCTT
>NZ_LMPP01000007.1 GCF_001423885.1 Rathayibacter sp. Leaf185
GGGAGCCGATGGAGCGAAATAGGTTGAAACCGCGGAGAGGTGAAGATTCTCAATCAGATTTGTCAAGCCAGCGGGGGTGGTCTGGCTCGTCTGTTCTTCCTTCTCTCCCAGCGTTTTTTTGCCTGGAAGGCACGTAGTGCCGAGCAGGGTCGGAGGCGGGAGCGCAACCCGGAGGGCGGCGGAGGAGAGGTTGTCGGCGCGATGTGAGGGAGCGCAGCGACCGCGTGCCGAGAACCTCGGAGGAGCCGGCCGCGCAGCGGCTTGCGTGGACGCCGCAGGCCCGTACGCTGCCGAAGGCTTCCAGGCAAAAATGCGCGCAGCGCAAAGCACCGCCGCCGACTGGGGGTCGGCGTCCGCTCAGGTCCGTGAGCCGCGACGCTCGTCGCGGCGGCTGTCAGTGGTCTTCGGTGAGGTGGCGGTAGATGGTGCCGCGGGAGACACCGAAGGTGTCGGCGATCTGCTGGACCGTGTAGGTCTTCTCGTCGTACATCGCGCGCGCCTGCTTCGCCTTCGTCGGCGTCATCTTGAAGCGCCCGCCGCCCTTGCGTCCGCGAGCTCGCGCGGCGGCGAGGCCGTCATGGGTGCGCTCCACGATGAGATCGTGTTCGAACTCTGCGATCGCGGCGAGCATGTGGAAGAACAGCCGGCCGCCCGGAGTGGTGGTGTCGATGCCCTGAGACAGAGCCTTTAGCCCGACGCCGCGCTGCTGGAGGCCGTCGGCCACCTCTTTCAGGTTCCGCACGGACCGGCCGAGGCGGTCGAGCTTGGTCACGACGAGGGAGTCGCCCTCGCGGAGGTAGTCGAGTGCGTCCTCGAGCGCGGGACGCTTCGCGAGCACTCCGGAGGCGTGCTCCACGAACACCTTCGCGCAGCCGGCTGCCGTGAGCGCGTCGGTCTGAGCGTCTGGGTTCTGGTCTCTGGTCGAGACGCGCGCGTATCCGATCGAAGCCATAAGCCGACTGTACTGTGAACGTTACTGACGAGTCATAGGTCTCGGACACGGGCCGTGGAACACGGCGCGCCGATTGCGCCGTTCCGCTGCTAACCGTCTCGTGAACGATCGTCCACGGACAGGCTGCCGAGCCAGGTGGGAGTGCGTGACATCTGCTGTCGAAGATGGCTCGCATCGCAGACGTGCAATGATCTGCGTATGGATGCAGATAGTAGGAGATGCGGTCGTGAGCCGGACGGTGCGTTCGTGGAGCTCGCGGTGGAGGTGTTCGCGATGCTGGCCGATGCGACGCGGGTGCGGTTGATCCTCGCGCTGCGGGACGGCGAGAAGTCGGTGAACGAGCTGGCGGAGCTGGTGGGGAAGTCGCCGGCGGCGGTGTCGCAGCATCTCGCGAAGCTGCGTCTGACGCGGATGGTCACCACGCGTCAGGACGGTACGCGCGTGTTCTACGGGCTGGCGGACGAGCACGCGAGCCAGCTCGTGACCGACGCCATCTTCCAAGCCGAGCACTCCCTCGGCGGGACACCTCGCCATCACCACGCGCCGTCGGATCAGACCTCGTGAGCGCCGCTTCCTCCCCCCGCGGTAGTCACAATGAGCATCTCGACGCCCACCACGACCATGACCACCACCACGAGCCCGCCGAGGAACACTCTCACGGCCCAGAGGGGCACTCGCACCCGACCGGGTTCAAGGGGTTTCTGCACGGGCTGTTCGTGCCGCACTCTCACGACGCATCGGACTCGATCGATGACGCGCTGGAGGCGAGCAAGGAGGGGGTTCGGGCGCTGAAGATCAGCCTGGTCATCCTTCTCGCCACGACCGTCCTGCAACTGGCCGTCGTCACGATCTCGGGTTCCGTGGCGCTGCTGGCGGACACCATCCACAACTTCTCGGACGCCCTGACAGCCGTGCCGCTCTGGATCGCGTTCATCCTCGGACGCCGAGCGGCGACCCGCCGCTACACCTACGGCCTCGGACGAGCGGAGGACCTCGCAGGTCTCTTCATCGTCGCCGTCGTCGCCCTCTCGGCGATCATCGCGGCCTGGCAGTCCATCGACCGTCTCGTGAACCCGCAGCCTCTCGAGAACCTGGGCTGGGTCATCGCCGCTGGCGTCATCGGATTCGCGGGCAACGAGGCCGTCGCGATCTACCGCATCCGCGTAGGCCGCCGAATCGGATCCGCCGCCCTCGTCGCGGACGGCGTCCACGCACGGACCGACGGCTTCACCTCGCTCGCGGTCGTCGTCGGCGCGATCGGAGTGCTGCTCGGCTTCCCACTCGCCGACCCCCTCGTGGGTCTACTCATCTCCGCAGCGATCATCGTGCTGCTGTGGGGCACCGTCCGCTCCATCGGCCGGCGACTGATGGACGGCATCGAACCCGACCTCCTCGACCGCGCCGAAGCGACCCTCCGCCACACACCAGGCGTGCTCGCAGTTCCCCGACTGCAACTGCGCTGGGTCGGCCACCGCCTCCAGGGCGCAGCCACCCTCGTCGTCACGGACGGCACGCTCGCCGAAGCGACCGCGGTGATCGAGGATGCGCGGCACCGACTGGGACACGCGCTCCCCCACCTCGACGAGATCCACCTCCAGCCGACCATCGCGGCCGAACACTGACCAGCTGGCGCAACCGCCGTCACGGCACCCTCTGACAGTCGTGACGAGATCGGGAATTCCCTGCGGGTTCCGCCCGTTGCCCAATACCCCCGGGGGGTATAGCTTCGGGAACAGGTCGGAAGCGACCAGGAGGAGTCATCATGGCGCAGCACCACTCACCGGCACACGAGCACGAGGCCAAGACACCGGGTGAATCTCATTCGGCCGCGAACATCGGGCACCACGTGAGTACAGCGCCCGATGGACAGGCAGGGCATCAGATGCAGGGCTCGCCGGACCCTCATGCCGGCCACCAGATGACGCCCGGCGCGGACTCGCACGACGGGCACGGCGGGCACGGCGGGCACGGCGGGCACGGCGGGCACGGCGGGCACGGCGGGCACGGCGATCATGTAGGGCAGTTCCGGCGGTTGTTCTGGATCATGCTGGTGTTCGCGGTGCCGGTGGTGGGTTTCAGCGGCATGTTCTCGATGATCCTGGGCTATCCGCTTCCCGATGCATCGTGGATTGCGTGGATCTCCCCGGTGCTGGGCACGGTCATGTATGTGTGGGGTGGCCGGCCGTTCCTGCAGGGGGCGGTGTCGGAGCTGCGCTCTAGGACGCCGGGGATGATGCTGCTGATCGCTTTGGCTATCACGGTCGCGTTCCTCGCGTCGTGGGGTGCGAGCGCGGGGCTCGTGGATCACGAGTTGGACTTCTGGTGGGAGCTGGCGCTGCTGATCGTGATCATGCTCCTCGGGCACTGGATCGAGATGCGCTCCCTCGCGCAGACGTCCACCGCACTGGACTCTCTCGCGGCACTACTGCCGGATGAGGCGGAGCGAGTGCGCGACGGTGAGGTGGAGAAGGTGTCTCCCGCGGACCTCGTGCAGGGGGATGTCGTGATCGTGCGTCCCGGCGGCCGGGTGCCGGCCGATGGCCGAGTGCTCGAGGGCACCGCGGACGTGGATGAGTCGATGATCACCGGGGAGTCCCGGCCGGTCAGTCGCGGCCCAGGATCGATGGTCGTGGCCGGAACGGTCGCCACTGACACGGCGTTGCGGGTGGAGGTGACGGCCGTCGGAGACGACACCGCTCTCGCCGGCATCCAGCGCCTGGTCACGGAAGCGCAGAACTCGTCCTCCCGCGCGCAGCGCATCGCTGATGTCGCCGCCGCGTGGCTGTTCTGGTTCGCGTTGGGCGCGGGAGTGATCACCGCCATCGTGTGGTCGCTGCTGGGCAGTCCCGACGAGGCTGTGATCCGCACCATCACGGTTCTGGTCATCGCGTGCCCGCACGCGCTGGGACTCGCGATCCCGCTGGTCGTGTCCATCGCGACCGAGCGCGCCGCGAAGGGCGGCGTCCTCGTCAAGGACCGTCTCGCGTTGGAGAGCATGCGCACGGTGACCACGGTCCTGTTCGACAAGACGGGCACCCTGACCAAGGGCGAGCCCACTCTTGCCGCCGTGCACACCGTCGACGGGGTGACCGAGGAGCAGCTGCTCGCGGTCGCCGCGGCGGTCGAGACGGACAGTGAACACCCTCTCGCTCAAGCGATCGTGGGAGCTGCGAACAGCCGCAATGTGCGGGTGCCGGCAGCGACCGGTTTCCAGGCGTCGACCGCTGTCGGCGTCACGGCGCAGGTCGAGGGCCGCACGGTGAGCGTCGGCGGACCGTCCATGCTGCGCGCCCACGACGTTGCTGCGCTCGAGCAGACGCGCGCGTGGGAGGCGGAGGGGATGATCATCCTGCACGTCCTCGCCGGCGGTCGCGTCATCGGGGCTCTCGGGCTGGCGGATGAGGTGCGGGAGGAGTCCCGGCAGGCTGTCGACGCGCTGCACGCGATCGGCGTGCAGGTGGTCATGATCACCGGCGACGCGGAAGCGGTCGCCCGCACCGTGGGCGAGGAGCTCGGCATCGATCGGGTGTTCGCCGGCGTGAAGCCGGAGGACAAGGCCGCGAAGGTCATCGAGTTGCAGCGCGAGGGCCGACGGGTCGCGATGGTCGGCGATGGCGTCAACGACGCTCCCGCTCTCGCGCAGGCCGACGTGGGAATCGCGATCGGCGCGGGCACCGACGTCGCGATCGCATCCGCCGGGGTGATCCTCGCCTCCGATGACCCCCGATCGGTGCTGTCCGTGATCGAGCTGTCCCGCGCGAGCTTCCGCAAGATGAAGCAGAACCTGTGGTGGGCGGCTGGCTACAACCTGCTCTCCGTCCCGCTGGCCGCGGGCGTGCTCGCCCCGATCGGGTTCGTGCTGCCGATGTCGGTGGGGGCTCTGCTGATGTCCGCATCGACCGTCGTCGTCGCTGTGAACGCGCAGCTGCTGCGCCGGCTGGACCTCACCCCTCAAGCCAGCACCCGGTCAGCGCTGGACCGAGGGAAAGACGTCGCCGGACAGCCGCAGGTATCACGCCGCGAGGTCAACGAGCTGTCCTAGCCGCCCCGCCGCGGAAGCGTGGCGTCCGGCCCTGGGAGCCGGACGCCGCGGGATGGCTCACACGGCTATGGCGCGGCGGCGAAGGAGTTCCCGGACCATCGGGTAGGCGGTGAGGAATCCGAGGACGAGCCCGATCTGCATAAGGAAGAGGAACCGGATATCGGTCGGAGCCGGCATGAAGTTCCCGAAGTGCATGAGAAGCATCCAGCCTCCCATGCCCACATCGAAAGCCACCACCGTCAGTACCGCCGCCACCAGCGCCACCCCGGCACGTCGTTCCGCGGTATCGCGGGACGCAGGTGCGGCGAAGAAGTATTCGAAGACGAACAGCAATCCGATCGCCAACAGGGCGATGACGATGATCAGCACCCACAGGTTCGTGCCGGCGATGGTCAAACCGCTCGCCACGACGAGCGGCACCCCGATGAAGTGCCCCACCGTCGCCGCGGCACCACCGGACGTACTTCCCGCGACCGCGTCGCGGCTGAGACGATCATCCAACCCGACCTGGCTAGGTGAGGACGCGGCGGTGCGGTCCCTGCCCCATCTGCGGAACGCCCAGACGGCGACCGGGCCCAGGAATAGCGCCGCGACGGGCCACACCAGGTTCATGGCTGCGTTGCGTTGACGGTGCTGCCGAACGACGATCTCGTACAGAACCACGATCGCACTCAGTACTCCCAGCGCGACGAAGAACCAGGACACGGGTGTCAGCCAGTCCGGAAAGGCGGGTTGCATGGACGTCATATCCGTCATGTCATCGCTCATGGTCGTCGTTTCCTTGTCGGCTCCATCGAGTGGAGCATTTCGTGAGTGTGCGATGGGTAGAAGGTGAAGGGGGTCGGGCGTCTAGTACGGCGGTCGTGCAGAGGTTCTCGTTACGAGGACGGGCGCAGCACCGTCCAGGTGAGGCCGTAGTCGCGGCTGGCGACGATGCCGCGGTCATCGGCGGCGAGGACCCATCTCTCCTTGCCGTCGACGATCGCGAACGCCTCCGGGGTTCCCGTGAGAGCTCCGTGGCTCTCCCAGCTACCGTCTGCGTTGCCCGTCCACACGGTTCCGTCGACATCGACGCCGACCAGTTCCCCGCTTGCGCTGCTTTCCACGAGGTACAGCGCCGGAGCGCCGGGGACAGGCTGGAACGTGATCCCGGCGTCGTCGCTGACCTGCAAGCCCGTCTCGGTGGTCGCGAACACCCGGTCGGGGCGTTTCGGATCAGCGCTCAGATCGCGCAGCGCCAGTTGCGCCGTCGACGTCCAGCTGGTCCCGGAGTCGTCGCTGCGGCGGATCGTGGCAGCACTCGCGTCGTATCCGTAGACGCGGGTTCGGGAAGGATCCAGCGCGACGGTCGCGAGGTCATGGAAGTCCGTCTCGCCGCTGAGGGAGAGCGGATCCCATGTCGCGGCCGCGTCGGTGCTGCGGATCAGGCCCAGGTTCGGGCCGGGCGCTGTCGTGTCGGCGGGATCCGGGTGACCGGAGGCGTAGAACATCCCCTCCGGGGTGATCGTGAATCCCATGGTGTCCTGCGCCCGGCCACCGATCGGCCCCGTGCTCCCGGCCGTTGCGTCCGCGGCGGGGTAGGTGCCCGGCAGCGAGTCGGTGGGGATCACCCACACTCCCGAGTGCGCGGCCGCATAGGTGAGTCCCGTCGCCGGATCCCAGCCGAGCCCGTGTACGTGCTCCAACGCCTCCGGCGCCTTCGCGTTCTCGCGGGATGCTGCTGCGGAGCAGCCGGTGAGGAGTGCCAGGGTGAGGGTCGCGCCGAGCAGATGGGCGAGACGGTGCGGGCGATGTTCAGTCACGGGTGACTCCTGTAGCGCTCATGAAGGATTCCGGGCCGACCCGCGTCCTCGGCGGGTGCCACGAAGCGGGGGTGGGGGTGGTGTGGCGTGTCTCCCGCACCGAAGTGAGCGCTCAACGCTTTCGTCCGGTCAGCGAGGGTGGAGGTGCGCTCAGCCAAGTCCGACGCCCAGATCGCTCATGAAGCCCTCCGCGTCCACCGGTGTCCCGTCGATACGGGTTTCGAAGTGGACATGACAGCCGGAGGACGCTCCGGTGGAGCCGACAAGCGCGATCGGGTCACCGGCGGCGACCGTATCGCCGACGTCCACGAGCAGCTCGCTGTTGTGCGCGTACCCGGTTTCGATGCCGTCGCTGTTGGCGAGCAGAATCCAGTTGCCGTAACTGCCGGCATAGCCGGCTTCTTCGACGGTGCCATCGGCGGCTGCGACGACGGGTGTCCCGCACGGTGCTGCGAGATCGGTGCCCTTGTGGAACGCGCTCACACCGGCCACCGGTGCATCCGGGCGCGGACCGAAGGGGCTCGAGATGCGTCCCTCAATGGGCAGCATCCAGGCCTGGGATGCCACATCCGCGTCCGCGGTCGACGTTGCGGTGTCATCGGATGCGTTTTCGACCATTTCCGTGGCGACGGCGGTGGACACCAGCACCTCGGGTTTGGCTTCCGCGCCGAACGAGTCCCGCGTGACGGTGCGCTGCACCGCACCGGCGGCGACGAACGTCTGCGGCTGCACCTCGCCCGCGGCAAGAGTCGCGGTCGTGGTCGGGATGCCCTCGACAGCGAACGCGGGCATGGAGGAGGTCACCGCGATCATCGCAACGAGAGTCATCGCAGACACTCCCGCCAGGCGCGGCCGCATCGTGCGCGTTCCCGGTGAGACCTGGCGTGGGCGAGCCGCGACGCGCGCGGCATGTTGCAACGCCTGGGCGTCGGCTCGCGAGGGTGCCGTGTACGTCACCCGGCGTCCCTGGGCGAGCGCAGCCTGCCTTGGGGAGGTCTCGCGGGTGCGGGTTCGGGTGCGGTGAACGTCGCGGCGGCGCGGGTCGCTCGTCGGCGTCGAGGAGGCGCTCACCGGGCAGCTCCCGAGCGAATCGGACGGAGGTGAAGAGGAAGGTGGTGCATAGGGGACGTTTCTGGTTCGAGCGCACTCGATAGGCGCGAAGAAGTTGAGGGGTGGGGATCGCCGGGTACGGCGACCCCCACCGGGGCGCGCCGGTATCACGCGCGCCCGGGCGCGGCGCAGCAGAGCTGCACCCGCCCAGGAGAGGGGGAAGGGGCGTCAGGAAGTCGGGTCAGCGGGACGCGAGGAGGTCCTGCATGGTCGCGATCTCCTCGGTCTGGGTCTGCACGATCATCTCCGCCATGTCGATGGCGTCAGCGTTCTGGCCCTCGTCGACCTCGGTCTGCGCCATCTCGACGGCGCCCTCGTGGTGCATCATCATCTGCTCGAGGAACAGCTTCTCCGCCTCGGCGCCGGCCGCGCCCTCCAGCGAGGACATGTCCTCATCGGACATCATCCCGTTCATGCTGTGATCCATGCCCGACATCGAATCGTCAGCACCCCACGCGGTGATCCACTCCTCGAGCTGAGCGATCTCCGGACCCTGCGCTTCCTTGATCTGCGTCGCCAGGGCGGTGACGTCGGTGTTGATGCCGTCCTTCGCGAGGATCATGTCGGCCATCTCCACTGCCTGCTCGTGGTGAGGCTTCATCATCTGCGCGAACGTCATGTCTTGATCGTTGAAGTCTTCCGCCGCCGTCGCGGACGATGAAGACGGTGCGGCGGACGCGGAGGAGGTGCTGTCGCCCATTCCCTCCATGCCGCTCGTTCCGGAGGAGCTGTCCGAGCAGGCGGTCAAAGTGATCGCGGTCGCCAGGGCGAGAGTCGAGGCGAGAAGAGTGCGCTTGGTGTTCATGGGTGTCTTATCCGTTCAGTCGGTTGCGGAAATCGCCGGAACCGCGCCCTGCGGGCGCGGTGATGAGGTCGCAGCGGACACTGCGACAACATGGGCGAATCAGGTGCGACTGATCGACAACACCGTCAACGACGGCAAATACACGTGGAACCTCGCGTGCGGAACCAGCAGCATAAGACGCGGACCCGCGTCCAACACGCGCGCGAACATGGCCGGCACCCGCGCCAGGAGGATCAAGGAGGCGAGGAAGAAGACGATGACGCACGTCACCGCCATCAGAGCGCACCCCATCGCGCAGCTCTCATCACACGGGATCATCGGCACGACCGCGCCATGATCGGCGCCGGCCGCAAGAACCATCCCACCGGTCGAGCCGGCCATCGGGTCGGCGTGACCATCGGTCTGCGGGTGCGTGTGTCCCGTGGACGCAGACGCGTCGGCGTGGCTGCCCATCATGGAATGCATCGCGAACACGCCCAGCAGTAGAGCCGCCAGCGTCAGCACCACGACCACCGCGCGCGTCAGCGGTGTGGACAGTGAAGAAACGACGTTGCCGCTCATCATCAACACCTCCGAAACCGCTGGATACTCGTTCGAGGGGCCCACGAGGAACGCCCATGCATACCCCCCTAGAGTATGCAGAAAGCAGCCAGAGCGGCTGAAAACCCTCTCTGTACCCATCCGAGCCGCACAAGCAGCGGACGAGCTGCACCAACACCCGGGGAACGAGGACACCGTGACCGAGCAGACGACCGAGCACAACGACACTGCCGCACCCCACGGCTACATCTCCGACAAGGACCAGTACCTCCGCCGCCTGCGACGCATCGAGGGGCAAGCCCGCGGCTTGCAGAACATGGTCGAAAACGAGCAGTACTGCATCAAGATCCTCACCCAGATCTCCGCGATGACCAGCGCTCTGGAATCCGCGGCATTGGGCCTGCTGAACGACCACCTCAACCACTGCGTTCTCGAAGCCGCCGCGGCCGGCGGCGACGAAGCGAAGATCAAGCTACAAGAAGCCTCCGACGCCATCGCCCGCCTCGTCCGCTCCTAACGCGCCCAGCGCGACCAGGTTCGCTTCGAGCCAGGCCGTCCTCGCTGCGCCCCTCGCGCCCCTGAGGCTGACGGCATCGGCCCCCGACATTGAGCGAATGAGACCCGGACCGCGATGAACGACCGTGGCGCTCCTCGCTCTCGTCGGTGTTGCCGTCGGCGTCGCGGTTGCCCCCGGCATCCAGGCGGGCCGAATCCTCGTCGGCGTGACGGCGGCCATCGTCGCACTTGCTCGTCTCGGGAACAGGCGTTCGCGAGATTCACCGAGGGGTCGGGAGGAATCGCTGCTTGTCGATAACATCGCTAGATGTCGATCAATCGAGTGCAGGGTGCTTCTGCCGCCGTGTCCCTCTTCCACTCCTTAGCCGACCCCAAGCGACTTCAGATCGTGCGGCGACTCCAGCACGGTGAGGCTCGGGTCAGCGATCTGGTGGTGGAGCTGGGCGTGGCGCAGTCGACAGCTTCTGAGCACATGAGCTGCCTGCGCGAGTGCGGCCTGGTCGTGGGGCGCGCGGAGGGACGGCAGGTGTTCTACTCCCTGGCCCGTCCAGAGCTGATCGATCTTCTCGAGTCCGCCGAGGCGCTGCTGGAGGCAACGGGATTCCAGGTCGATTTGTGCGGCACGTTCGGGTCGGAGGCTCGCAGCGCGCGTGACGCTGGCACAGCGTCGGATGCCGGTCCGGGCGCGGAGGTGGCGAAGTGATCGGCACGACCGTCGCCGCGATCGGCTTGTTCGCTGCGACGAACATCGACGACATCGTGGTGCTGACGGTGCTCTTCCTCGCGTCCACCCGTGGCTCACTGCGCGGATGGAAGGTCGTGGTGGGGCAGTACCTCGGTTTCGCGACTCTCGTCGCGATCAGCGTCGTGGCCGCCGCCGGCCTGACGATCATCCCGGACGAGTGGGTGGGGCTTCTGGGCCTGATCCCGTTGGCGATCGGTCTGTACGGGCTCATCCGCGCCCTGCGCAGCAGGGGCGATGATGACGACGACGATGACGAGAGTTCGATCAGCGCGGTCGGTCTGCTGGGCGTCGCGGGGATCACGATCGCGAACGGCGCGGACAACATCTCCCTCTACACGCCCGTGTTCCGCACCAGCCCGATCGCGGACACAGTGGTCACGATCATCGTGTTCTTCCTCCTCGTCGCGGTGTGGTGCCTAGTCGCCCGCGTCGTCGGTACGAACAAGACAGTGACCGAGCTGCTGGAGAGGGTCGAGCACTGGCTCGTGCCCGCCGTGTTCATCGGTCTTGGTCTGTTCATCCTGATCGAGTCCGGTGTTGCACCCCGACTCCTCCAGCTGTTTTGATGCCCGCCACACGCAGGCCCGTCCTCCGGGTGGCCTTGGTGGCTGCGCTGATCGCAGCCGCGTTCGCTCTTGATCAGCTCACGAAGAGCTGGGCACTGACGCAGCTGGATGACGGGCGCACGATCGAGCTCGCGCTCGGGGCGCGGTTCGAGTTGATCTTCAACCCCGGCGTCGCCTTCGGGATGGGCTCAGAGCTGGGACCTTCCCTGGCGATCGGACTGATCGTGGTTCTCACGACCCTCACGGTGTGGGTGTTCGTGCGGGCCGTCCGCTGCGCTCCGCTGGGCGGTACGGCCCTTCTCGCTCTCGCCGCCGGCGGCGGCATGGGCAACATCTGGGACCGCACCAGCCGCGCCTCGGACACGCCGCTGAGCGGGGAGGTCGTGGACTTCATCGCGGTCGACTGGTTCGCGATCTTCAACGTCGCCGACATCTTCACCACCTGCGGTATCGCCGGCTGGGCACTCATACAGGTCTTCGGTAGATCGGACACTCCCCTACTTCCGAGCCGCGAGACGTGATCGGTTGCAGCCCCCGGCACTTCGATCCCGCCGAATCCGAAGGCCACCGTTGTCTCTGCGACTTCCGACCCGATCGCGTGGCTCGCCGTCGCGATTCTTCTGATGAGGGCCACGAGGACCGGGGGGGGGGCAGCGAGCTCGCCGATGAGGACAATCCAGACGTGTAGAGCGTGCGCCGATAGGTGAGCCGTCGCCACTCAACCGCCGACGCGCCTCACCCTCAGGCGGAGCGTTCTCGAGCTCGAGGGGCACGGCGGGAGGATGATCGGGGAATGATGATCGAGGTTCTCCACATCGACGACTGCCCCAATTGGAAGGACGTCGGCCCTCGCCTGGACGAGGCGCTGGCGGCCACAGGACACTCCGACGTCCCTGTCACCTATCGACTCCTGGCGACACCGGAAGACGCAGCCGGCGTTGCTTTCGCGGGTTCCCCGACGATCACCCTGGACGGGGAAGACCTGTTTCCGTCAGGCGGCCGGACCACGGACCTCGCCTGTCGGATCTACTTCACCTCGAATGGACTGGCGGGCCTTCCCACGACTGAGCAGCTCGTGGAAGCGATCACTTCTCGTGAACCCTGATTCCTCCGTCATCTGCTCCTGCTGCGGACGACCCCGTGGTCGGCGGCAGGTTCACGCGCTCAACGGCGGCGCCGCGTACGTGTGCCGGCGATGCGGGCTCTGGATAGCACTGCGTCCAGGCAGCGACATCCCGCGCACCCCTTCGCGGTCCCAACGCTGACGCGCCGGTCCTCGGGCTGCTCGAAGCCGATCCGGATCTAGCCGCGAGAACGGACATGGCCTCAGCTTCGGAGACGGAGATGACGAAAGCGGGTCCCGTCTCCTTTTCGCCTGGGCGACGTTCTCAGAGGCGTGAGCGATCGGCGCCGCCAACCGACTCGATACGCTCGGCGAATGATCGACGCCCGCCCTCGTCCCACGCGTCGCCGATGGCCGGTCGTGGTCGCCGTAGTCGCTGCGGCACTCCTGTACGCGACTGTCGTGCTGACGTACGCAGGCGGCATTCGGGAGTCGAGCGATGGCTGCGAGACGGTCATCGCGGGCGATGACCCCGTCACCGTGAAGTTGCAGCCGGCGGCAGTGAACGCGGCCCGCCAGAGGCTCGAGTTCCAGATGACCCTGGTGCCTTCCGAGAACCTGACCTCCTCCGACGGCTACACGGCCACCGAGACGATCAGCCTGGTGACCTTCCCGGTCGACGGATCGAGCGTCCTGACGTTCCCGGCGGGCGAGGTGCTCGAGAGCTCGACGCAATCGGACTACGCCGAGGGAATCGTCGAGGAATGGCCCTTCGACAGCTACCGTGCCGACCTCACGACCTTCGCCTTCACCGGCGAGGACGACCATCAGGATGGCCACGAGCACACCGCTCTCCCCACCCGAGTCTGCCTCGACGATGCCGTGCCGGGATGGCAGCTGCACACCGTGACGATCGAGCACCCCGCGAACACCGTGCCCACGGCTGACGGCCTTCGACCACTGCCCTCCGTGGAGATCACCGCGACCCGCTCGGCGAGCACGGTCGCGTTCGGGATCGTGCTGCTCGGGTTGATGGCTGCCACCCCGGTGCTGGTCCTGTTCGTCGCCATCAGCGCCTACACCGGCAGGCGAAAGGTGGAAGCCACCCTCACGAGCTGGATCGGTGCGATGCTCTTCGCCGTCATCCCGCTACGAAACTTCCTCCCCGGCGCGCCGCCAGTCGGATCCTGGATCGACTACCTCGTCGTCCTGTGGGTGATCGCGGGGCTCGTCACCGGACTCGCGATCTACATCCTCGCGTGGAATCGCTGGGGGCACAGGGCCACCTCAGGGAAGTCGAGTGTCTCCGGATCCGACGGTCCCTGAGGCGCGGTATGGGTGTGCTGCGCTGCCAGTCCCCTCACGTTGTAGCGCCCGTCGCTGTTGCCTTAACCGGCCCCCGCAACCGAGGTCCGCCTGCATGACGAGCCGGTCCTGGTGTCTCTCTACGAGCTTCCTGACAGGCCAATCTCGGGCTTCGCGCACCCGCAGATTCTCGTCGTGACTGGTGAAACGGACGATTCATCCCAGGCAAATTAGTCAGCGATGACTGTATTGTCCTCGCATGATGATCGCCGCTTCGCGTCTCGACGGCGTAGGCGCCGGGCTCGACCTGATCGCGTGGGCCGCGCTCAGCGGTGGGGTGGTGGTGTGAACCGCCGATCGGATCGCAACTCGCGGACAAGATCCACCGTTCTATCGACTCTGCTCTGGCTCGCGATGATCGCGGCCGCGTCCGGTGCTGGTCGACTGCTGGATGGGTGGGGCTGGCTGGTGCAGCTCGCTTTCGCGGTCGGCGTCACCCTCGCGGTCCCGGCCGGGGCTCGAGCGCTCCGGGCGCATCCGGTGCTTCCGCCGATCTTGGCGAGCGTGACTGCCGTCGCCGTCATCACCGCGATGTTCGTCCCTGCTCGCGCCCTGCTCTTTCTCGTCCCTACGGCCGGCGCGGTGCAAGATGCGCAGCTGCTTGCTGAGGCAGGTTTCGCCTCGATTGCTCAGCAGGGCCTGCCGGCCGTTGCTGACACCGGCATCGTCTTCCTTCTCGTCGGTGGGGTCGTGGTGCTCGCCTGGGCGAGCGACCTCTTTGCATTCTCGGTGCGCCTGCCCGCGTTGGCGGGCGTTTTTCCGGCTGTGCTGCTCGCGGTTCCAGCGGTGATTGATCCTGCGGAGGTGTCCTGGTCGAGCCTGGTCGTCACGGGTCTCCTCTATGCGGCGATCCTCGCTTTCAGCGCCCGCCCCGAGCGCAGGTATCGGCCCACGCTCGCCTCAGCCGCGCCCTCCGTGGCCGTCGCCGGCGTGGTGGTACTCGCGGCAGCGGCCCTCTCGGGCTCGGCCACCGGATACATGCGCACGTCAGCATCCTCGGACATCTCGGGAACGCTGTTCAACGGATCGATCAACCCGGTTGTCGCACTTGGCGCTGATCTCCGTCAACCGAATCCCGTGACCGTCCTCCGCTACGCAACCGACTCCGATCTGCCGGTCTATCTGCGGGTGCTCACCGTCTCTGACTTCGAGGGGGAGAATTGGGCGCCGAGCGACACGGAGGAGACCTCGCCGATCGACGCGCCGATCACTCCGGAGGGTCTGACGGAGAGCGTCCCGCGCACGACGGAGCAGGTCGAAGTGTCCATCGAGACTCTGCGGAGCCAGTGGCTTCCCGTTCCGTACCCGGTCGCCTCACTCGAGGGCGTCGGTGATGGCTGGCTGCAGGACGTGCAGGACGGATCCATCCGCGGCGACACGACTACTCGTGCAGGCGACGAGTACCAAATCCAGGCCCTGCGCCTTGATCCGGATCCGCAACAACTCCTCAACGCCCCGGCTCCGTCCGGACTCGATCGATACCTCTCCCTCCCGGACGACGTGCCCGAGATCGTGGGCACCACGGCCGTGGAGGTGACGGCCGATGACACGAACGCCTACGACCAGGCGCGGTCGCTGCAGTCCTTCTTCCGCTCATCGGAGTTCACTTACTCGGAGGACACTCCGGCCGAGGAAGGCTACGACGGCGATGGAGTCGGTGTGCTGGAAGATTTCCTGAGGGTTCGTCAGGGCTATTGCGTGCATTTCGCGTCGGCGATGGCCGTGATGGCGCGCGAGCTCGGCATCCCCTCGCGGCTCGCGATCGGTTATCAGCCGGGCGCTGTCGTTCCGTCGCAAGATACTGACTTGACCACCTACCGTGTGATGTCCTCCGATCTGCATTCCTGGCCGGAGCTCTACTTCGAAGGCGTCGGCTGGCTGCCCTTCGAGCCGACCCCCAGCCGTGGTGCGCCCGCGTCCTACACCCTCCCGAGCGCGACATCAGCGACCAGCTCGAGCACGCCGGGCGCTGCCGCCGCGCCCGCGCCGAGCGCTACTCCGCAAGCCAGCGCCGCGCCCACCGCGACGGCACCGGCCTCCTCCGTGGCAGGAGAAGCCGGCGGAACGGCAGGGACACCCTCAACGCCGGCGGTTGCCGCCTGGATCTTGCTCGCACTGCTCTTGCTTGCGCCGTGGCTGCTGCGGATCGGCCAACGCGCCGCCAGGCGGCGGGCGGCGGCGGCAGGGTCAACGGAGGCTGCGTGGTCGGAGGTCCTCGCGAGCGCGCGGGACCTGGACGTCCCGGTCAAGGAACACAGCACCCTTCGCGTCCAGGAGGGCTTCGTCGCGGACGCGATCAAGGGGGATGAGCAGGCTCGCGACGAACTCCGCAGGCTCCGCCGGGCGCTCGAACGTGTGCGCTACGCGCCGGAGGCGGACGATGGCGGCACCACATGGGAGGCCGCCTCACGCGTCGTCGCCGCGCTGCGCGCGGACGCAGGTGTGCGACACCGGCTCTTCGCCGCGTTCGTCCCGAGATCGACTCTCGGAATGCTCACCCGGATCCGGCGCCCCAGAACCGACCTGTGATCACGAGTGACGGTGGAGTCTCCTTCTCTTGACGTTCACGCGCAACGGCTGGGGAGAACCCAGCGCGTTGAGTCGCGTTCACCCGGCAGGCGTCTGCTGTCCACTCGTGCGACTCCGTGGCGGAGTGACCTGGAGCTGGTCTGTTTGGGCCAAGAATCTTCAGGGAGTTCACGACGTGACACGACTCTTCCGCTCCGCGAACCGCGGGCGCTCCGCGGTGGCCCTCACGGCCGCCGCTCTGATCTGCGGAGCGGCCCTCGCCGCTCCCAGCATCGCCACCGCTGCCGGCTCCGCTGACCTCTCAGCCACCGGTGGCGCCGCACGCATCTCCCCGGTCGACGCCGACCTCTCCGATTCGCTTCGCGCCGAGATCAAGGAGCAGGACGCGAAGAACGTCATCCTCCTGATCGGTGACGGCATGGGCGACTCCGAGATCACCGTGGCCCGCAACTACCAGTACGGCGCGGCCGGCCGCTTCCCGGGCATCGACGCCCTCCCGATCACCGGCCAGTACACGACCTACTCGCTCTACCGCGCCGACGACCCCGCCACCGGTGCGGTCAAGGGCGCTCCGGATTACGTGCCCGACTCCGCCGCCACCGGCAGCGCCTGGGCGACCGGCACCAAGACCTACGACAACGCGGTCTCGGTCGATATCGACCAGAACCGGAAGGACACCCTGCTGGAGATCGCGAAGGCGAACGGACTGAAGACCGGCAACGTCACCACCTCCGAGATCCAGGACGCGACGCCCGCCGTGCAGGCCGCGCACGTGGACGCGCGCAGCTGCTACGGACCCGACAGCGCAAGCTGCGGGAACGACGCGCTCGAGAACGGTGGACTCGGCTCGATCAGTGAGCAGATCCTCGGCACCCGCGCCGACCTGACCCTTGGTGGTGGCTCGGCAAGCTTCGGTCAGACCGCGAAGGCCGGCGACTGGGCCGGTCAGACCTTGTTCCAGCAGGCGGATGAGCGCGGCTATCAGGTGCTCGGCGATGCGACCACCGCCGGCACGGCCGCCCAGCTCGAAGCCCTCACCGTCGCCGACCAGGACGCTCCCGTCCTCGGCCTCTTCGGCTCGGGCAACCTGCCCGTCCGCTACGCGCCGACCCCAGCCACGGTCGGAGGCGGCGACGCCGCTCCGCAGACCTGCGTCGCCAACCCGACGCGCCCCGCTGACCAGCCCACGCTTCGCTCGATGACCGAGAAGGCGATCGACCTACTCGACACCGGCGACAAGGGCTTCTTCCTCCAGGTCGAGGGCGCCAGCATCGACAAGCAGGACCACGCCGCCAACGCCTGCGGCCAGATCGGTGAGACCGTCGACCTCGACGAGGCCGTCCAGGCCGCCCTCGCCTTCGCGAAGGCCGACGGCAACACGCTCGTCCTCGTCACCGCCGACCACGCCCACACCAGCCAGATCGTGGACAGCACGCCCCCACGTCGCTCAGCACCGCGCTGAAGACCGCTGACGGCAGCACGATGAAGGTCTCGTACGGCACGGGCGCCGAGGGCAGCTCGCAGCAGCACACCGGCTCGCAGCTGCGCATCGCCGGCTACGGACCCGGCGCGGCCAACGTCGCCGGCCTCACCGACCAGACCGACACGTTCTTCACCATCTCGAACGCGCTGGGCCTGGACCGCGACGTCGACTCGCTGAGCTTCAACGCGACCGCCGAGCTCTCGGGCACGACGTTCAAGCCCGGAGAGAAGATCACGCTGACCGCTGAGAACTACAACGGCGACACTCAGCTGGTCGGCTCCGCTCCCATGTTCACGGAGCGCACCGCGACACAGGACCTCGTCGACGGAGGCCTCACCGTCTCCGCCAAGGCGCCCACCACCCCCGGCGACTACACCGTCACCGTGACCGGAGCCCAGACCGGCAAGGCCATCTCACTGCCGTTCACGGTCACCAAGTAGATCCGCGCGCGCCGCTTCTTCACTACTGAAGAGCGATGACGCGGGAAGGGCCGCCCCTCGGGGCGGCCCTTCCTCGTGTGCGTGGACAGCAGATGGGAGAAGGTGTTCAGGTCGGCTGTCACCGCGTGTTGCGATCCGGTGCTGCAGGTGTGGCCCGGATACCACTCATCGGTGAGGAGGTCATCGCCCAGGCGATGAAGCCGCAGGTGGTGAAGATGTCCGCGACGTTGAAGATGGAGAACCATTCGACGGCGAGAAAGTCGATGACTTCGCCGGTCAGCGGACCGTTCTGCGCGCGGGAGATGCGATCCCACAGATTTCCTAGCGCGCCGCCGGCCACGACCGCCAGAAAGACGGTGCCCGGCAGTGAGGAGCGTCGGATCAGCCTGAGCGCGATCCACACGCAGAGCACGCTGATGATCAGCATGAGGCCGACGACGAGCGGCGCTCCGACGTCGGCGCCGATTCCGAAGGCCACTCCGGGGTTGAAGTGCAGTTCGAGACTGAAGCCGGGCGCAAAGGGGATCACGCTGCCGTCGGAGAGCGAGTCGAGCGCCCAGATTTTTGTGGCCCTATCGATGGCGAAGGCCCCGACGAGAGCTGCAGCGACGAGGACGATCCGCCCGACGCCAGGCGCGGCAGTAGTGGTGGGTGTCTGCATGTCAGGCGCATCCTGTGCTGTTCGAGGACCGGCAGGTCATGGGTCGGAGCGTGATCGGTTCGGGGGTCATGGTTCTCGATTCGGTCCGGTGAGATGCGTGCGAGCGAGCTCGGCGACTGCATGCGCCAGATGAGGGTCTTCTCCGCGGGCGAGTCCTGCGTACTCCACAAGGACGGTGCCGTCGTCCTGCGCTGTCGCTTTCACCCATACGCGTCGGCGAGCGACGAAGAGCGAGGTGAGAAGACCGGCGACGATGAGGATGGAGAAGACGAGGACCCAGGATTCCGTCGGGTCCGCGTTGATGTCGAACGACGCGAAACGCAGGACACTCTCACCGCCAGTGGCCGCGGAATCGGCGGCGTCGAACGAGATACTGCCCAGGCCCCCGGGGAGCTCGGCTGTCTCTCCGGGTTGCAGGCGGAGGGAGGCCGTGCCGGTGGATCCGCCGGTGACCCGGGTCAGGTCATCCGTGTTCAGCGTGTAGACGGACGCGGGGATCCCGCCGTCGAGGCCAAGGTCACCGGTGAAGACGTCGAGGGAGAGCACGGGCAGGACGAGGTCGGGATAGTTAGAGGTGGAAGCGCCGGACGGCAGCTCCGCTTCACTGGGGTAGAAGAACCCGGTCATGCCGACCTGGGTCGCGAGCCCGTCGGGGACTTTGACGACACCGATGGAGGTCATGTTCGAGTCCTGCGGCAGGAACGGGACGGGCTCCGAGAAAACGATCCGTCCGCCGGGATCTCGCATCGTGATGGTCGGGGCGTAACCGTTGCCGAGAAGGTAGATGTTGCTGCGTCCGACCGAGATCGGTTCGTTGACCTTGATCCTCGACGACTCTGCAGCGGAGGGACCCAGTCGCGTGCTCACGGAGGCGGTGAAATCGATCGGCTGCCCCAGGGCGCTGCGATTCTCTTCCTCGTAGGTGACGGACAGATCCTCCAGCTTGAGAGTGAAGGGGTCCAGTTGCTCGGGAACGAAGAACCGGCCCGGGTTGAAGGAGTCGTACGAGGCGAGGGTGTTCGACAGGGACTGGCCCTCCACGATCACCCGCTGGCCGGCGTACCCGAAGCCGCCGCCGAAGCCCACGCACACGAGAAGGCCGACCAAAGAGAGGTGGAAAACGAGGTTTCCCGTCTCGCGCAGGTAGCCGCGCTCCGCCGCGACACTCGCGACCACGCGACCGGGCCGATCCGTGTCGTAGCGGGCGGTGCGATATCCCGCCTTCCTCAGCCGCATCTGCGCTGCGGTGATGGACTCACCGGCCGTCGGCTCCTCCACGACAGCAGTGCGGTAACCCACGAGGCGTTCAAGTCGCACGGGAGTCTTGGGTGGGAGCGCGCGCAGAGCAGCCACGTGGTGCTTCGTTCGAGGGATGACGCAGCCGATGAGAGAGACGAAGAGAAGAAGGTAGATGCTGGAGAACCAGATCGACGTGTAGGTGTCGAACGCCTGCACCTTCTCCAGCAGCGGTGCGATGTCGGGGTTGTTGATGAAGTACTGCGCAACACCGTTCGGGTCCGATGAACGCTGCGGCACCAACGACCCCGGGATCGAGGCGATCGCGAGCAGCAGGAGCAGGAACAGCGCGGTCCGCATGCTGGTCAGTTGCCGCCAGACCCAGCGGATCCACCCCACCGGACCGAGCCTGGGCTCACGAATCTCGCCGCGGTCCTCAGCGACCGCGTCGATGTGATCCACAGGCCGGCTCGGGCCCACAGCCAAGCCCGCCTCAGCATCAGAACGGCTGCGGGACGATGCGCTGTCGGTCATTTGACCGGCTCCTCAAGTGGATCGGGGGTTGATCAGTCGACGGGGTTGCTCAGCGCAGTTCAGTCGTTGACCGGCACGCGGATGATGAGGCCAGCGGCACCAGCGATGCCGATACCGACCAGGTGCAGTGACGACCAGATGACGTCGAGGAAGGTGAAGGGGAGGATGGGGTTCCACAGCACGACCATCGGTGCGAGCCCGATCAGCCACCACCAGGCGCGGGCTTGGATCGCGAACCACGACATCACCGCTGCGAGGATCGCAACGGTGTAGAGCACGAAGATGTACTCCTCGGTGCCCACGAGTGCCAGCCCGGCGAGCAGCGCGATCGCGAGGATGATTCCCGGCGCCAGAGCCATCTTCGCCCTGCTGCGATCCGGGTATCGAGAGGCCGCAGCTCGAGAAGGCGTTCGCCCCTGGTGGGAGCGGGGAGCGGGCCCTCGTCCGGTGCGGCGCCGGCTCTTCGATGGTCGGCTCATCTGCCGATCATACGATCATTCGACACCGACCGCTGTAAGGTCAGTGCATGCTGACTATTGCTTCGCGTCTCGACGTCATGAACCGGTTAGGCCGAGCGATGGCGGATCCCACTCGTTCCCGGATCCTGCTGTCGCTCATCGAGCAGCCGGGTCATCCGGGAGAGCTGGCGGAGGCTCTGGGGTTGACCCGTTCTAACGTGTCGAACCATCTGACGTGTCTGCGTGGGTGCGGAATCGTCGCAGCGATCCCGGAGGGCCGCAGCACGAGATACGAGATCGCGGATCCTCACCTCTCGAAGGCACTGATGGTGATGCTCGACGTCGTACTCGCTGTGGAGGACGGTGCAGGGTGCACGGACGAGAACTGCGACGTCCCGATGTGCTGCGAGGTGAACGCGTGAGCGCTGAGTGCTGCGGCGACGGTGACGAGTCTGCTGCCTCTCGACGGATCGTCAGGGCGCGGCCGCGACCGACCGGGGATGCCTGCTGCGCCGTGGAGGAGACTCCGGCCATGGTGACCCTCGGTACAGGTCCGGTACCCGCTGACTCCCACATGCACGATGAGGGCGGTGAGGATGACGAGCACTCCGACGGGGACGAGCTCGCGCCGTGGTGGCGCGATCGAGGTGTCCTGATCCCGGTCGCGGCCGGAGTTCTGCTCGCGGTCGGCTACCTCCTCGAGTGGACCGGGTTCCCGGTCGCGGGAACGATCGTGCTGGCGGCGAGCCTGCTGGCTGGAGCGTCGACGTTCGTTCCGAGCGCGGTGCGGCGCCTGCTGCGCGGGAAGCTCGGTGTGAGCCTGCTGATGACGATCGCGGCCGTCGGCGCGGTCCTCCTCGGCCACGTCGGAGAGGCCGCCGCCCTGGCCTTCCTGTTCTCCATCGCGGAAGCCCTCGAAGACCGGGCGATGGACAAGGCGCGCGACGGGTTGCGGGCGCTGCTCGATCTGATCCCGCAGACGGCAACCGTCTCCCGTCTGCACGGCGACGTGACCATTCCGGCGCGGGAGCTGCGCGAGCTCGACATCCTCGTCGTCCGACCGGGTGAGCGGGTGGCCACCGACGGTGTCGTGGTGTCGGGGCGCACCAGCCTGGACACGTCTGCGATTACCGGCGAGTCGATACCGGTCGAAGTGGGTCCAGGCGACGCCGTTACCGCCGGTTCCATCAACGGGGGCGGTGCTTTGCAGATCGAGGCGACCGCCGCTGGAACCGACAACTCGTTGACGACGATCGTGAAGCTCGTCGAGCAGGCCCACGCACGAAAGGGCGACCGCGCCCGTCTGGCTGACCGCATCGCGAAGCCTCTCGTGCCCGCCGTGTTGATCCTCTCCGCAGGCATCGCCCTGTTCGGTGTCCTGATCGGGGACCCGGGGACGTGGACGGAGCGCGCTCTCGTGGTCCTCGTCGCCGCCTCGCCGTGCGCTCTGGCGATCGCCGTCCCGGTGACCGTCATCTCCGCGATCGGCTCGGCGAGCCGGTTCGGTCTGATCATCAAGTCCGGCGAAGCCTTCGAACGACTGGGCACGGTGCAACTCGTCGCGTTCGACAAGACGGGCACTCTCACCCGCAACAGCCCCATCGTCACTCATGTCGCCACCGCGGACGGCGTCACCCGCGACGAGGTCCTCGCCCTCGCGGCAGCACTGGAGAAGCGCAGCACCCATCCCCTCGCTGCGGCGATCGTCGCGGCGGCATCCCTCCACCCTCAGGCAGATGATGTCGTCGAGCATCCTGGAGACGGCCTCACGGGCACTGTCGACGGCACCCCGATCCGGGTGGGAAGCCCGCGCTGGGTGCCCGCCGACGCTCTCACCGCGCAGCTCGAAGCGATGGAATCCGAAGGGATGACAGCGGTCGTCGTCGAACAGGCCGATTCGGTTCTGGGCATCATCGGCATCCGAGACGAACTGAAGCCGGAAGCGGCCGCCACCATCGCGGAACTCAAACGTCATCACATCCGCGCCCTGATGCTCACCGGCGACAACACCCGCACTGCGCACGCCCTCGCGCAGCAGGCCGGGATCTTCGAGGTGCGTGCGGAGCAGAAGCCTGACCAGAAGGCCGCGGCGATCGAGGAGTTCCGTCGGCATCGACGAGTCGCGATGATCGGTGACGGGATCAACGACGCGCCCGCGCTGGCGACCGCGGATGTAGGAATCGCGATGGGCGCCACCGGGTCCGCGGCCGCCATCGAATCCGCAGATGTCGCCTTCACCGGCACGGACCTGCGCCTGATCCCCGCCGCGCTGCTCCACGCCAGACGCGGTCGACGCATCATGACCGCGAACCTGATCCTCGCTCTCGGCGTGATCATCGTCCTCTTCCCCCTCGCTCTCACCGGTGTGCTGGGGCTGGCAGGAGTGGTCCTCGTGCACGAGCTGGCGGAGGTCGTCATCATCGCCAACGGAGTGCGCGCGGCCCGCCGCCACACCCCGCTCACTCCACAGCCCGCGCTACAAGCGAGCAGCCGGTGACATCACTGACCGAGCTCACGGGAGTCTGCGCCGCCGCCCGGACACGGCGCCGTCCGACGCGTCCTCGGAGAGGACTGCTACTGTCCCCCCTCGAGCGCCCCGGCATCCCGCCCAAGGTGTTCACGGCACAGCGTGGCGCGCCGGTCCCGAGGCGTGTCGCCTCCCGCACCGCCCCCTGACGGTTTGGATACCACTTTGGCCGACCCCGCCGCTACCTCCTCCGACTCTGCGAACCCTCCCGAGACATCACCTCGTCGGCCGAGTCGGCGGACCGTGATCCTGGGAGCCGTGAGCGCGGGCGTCGGCGTCGCCGTGCTCGGTGCCGGCGGCTACGCCGCGTACCAGGCTCTTGCACCCCGCGACTCCGACGTCGCCGGTGTCGCTGGCGACCCGGAGGCGATGCCTGCGGAGCGTGAACTGCTGGTGGGCGTCCCTGCGCCTGTCCCCTCGTTCGGGCCCAACGGCACCCACTGGCCCTCCCGGACGCCGTGGATCACCGGCGATGTCGACCTTGAGGTGGAGGTCGAGTGCTCGTGGTCCGCGATCAGCGACGCGATCACCGCCGCAGTGGAGGGGACGGGTCCGTCCGAGACGGTGCGGATCCTCGTCGCTCCCGGCGAGCTCGCCGGTGGCGGCGCAGGGTCGAGTTCGTCACCGATGATGCAGGACGTCGGATCCCTCGACCGTGAGAACCGCATTCTCGTCTACCCCCGTGACGGTTGGGGTACGGTCACCACCAGTGACGCCTGGCGTCTTCTGCGCGTGCACGGCGTCGCCGTGGGCGGCATCGTCACCACCGGGGGGTTCCTCGCCTCCGGCTGCACCGGTTCTGCGTTCACCCGCATCACGACCACCGCGTACAACGTCTACGGCGTCGACGACGTCGAGTTCACTGAGAACATCGAGCTCGTCGAGATCGTCGTCCCGGACGCGCAGCTGCGAGACGAAGACGTGTCCAGCATGCGCACCCCCACGGATGGCGCCGGCGGTCTGCGCTTCATTTACCGCATCGGGTGCCACACCGCTCCTGCCTACAAAGCGGACGGATCCGACGCCCACACCGACACGGTCCAGCTCTCCGGGCAGGGCGGCAACTACTACGGCGACATCACGAGCATCGACTGCATCGACTTCGCCTCCTCGAACACGGCGTTCCAGATCGGCTCGGCCGCGAGAGTGCGCTTCGAGCACTGCCTCGTCGTGGGCGCAGAGACGGTCCAGCGGGTCTTCCCGCTGCTGGAGGGCGCCGACACCGGAGGGAACTTCGGCGCGGTGAACGGCCCCGGAACCGACTTCGGCTGCACCGCCGTGGACAGCATCTTCATCGGACCGGTGGGAGCGGCGACCTGGGCGTCCGTGTCGAACTCCACCGTCGGCTACGAGAGCACCGGCGACGCCCCCCAGGACGGCGAATGGATCATCGACCCGTCGATCCTCGGCTGGAGCGCGGATGATGTCCGCGAGCGCAGCCCCGCGATCACGGGCGACTACCTCACCTCCATCTGGACCTAACTCGGTGACAGGACGGATCGCGGTCGGCTGGACGGCCGGCAGGAGCTCGGGGGCGTCGGCCAGTAGCCTGTGCCGAGAGCGGCGCGACGCGATATCGCGATCCCGCTGCTCGAGTGGACGGGTGATGTGATGACGACTCGCGGCGCGCGGACCGTGCGCGGCATCGTCGCTGCGCTCGTTGCGACACTGCTCGCGTTGGTGTCTCACTCGATCGCCGACGGATCAGCCCCCAGCCGACTCGGCGTTCTCCTGGCACTCGCGTTCGCGGTCCCGGTGTGCATCGCTCTCGCCGGCCGACGGCTCTCGCGCGTGCGCCTGAGCGTGTCGGTGCTGATCAGCCAGTTCGCGTTCCACGCGGCGATGATGCTGGGCAACCCGGCGACCACACCCGCGTCGCCCGCCGCGCCGGAACGCGCCGGGCACCACCAGAACGCGGGCGTTCCGGCTCTGGACCTGGCGAACTCTGTGACCCACGCGGACCACAACACCCTCATGTGGGGAGCGCACCTCCTTGCCGCGATCGCGACGATCTTCGCGCTGCGGATGGGCGAACGCGCGTTCTGGAGCATCCTCCGGCGTCAACAGTTCGAAACGGTTCAGGCGCTGTTCGCGTTCACGCTCGAACCGGTACCCACCGGCGAGAGAGCCCCGGCGACTGCTGCAGTGACGGTGCGCCCGCGGCTGGTGACGTTGTCGACGATGAGGCATCGAGGGCCGCCGGTCGCTGCTGCCTGAGCGCAGCCACCGCCCGCACTCTTCTCACCCTTCTCGGGCTGCTTCGTCGCGCCCGCCCCACGGAAAGATTTTCTTGTGTCCACACGATCCACTCTCACCGCGGTGACCGCGCTCAGCGCCGGCATCGCCCTTGCAGTAGCCGCCCCGCTCTCCGCGTCCGCGCACATCAGCATCACCCCGAACGCCACCGATCCCGGAGCCTCGGAGAACTTCACGTTCAAAGCCGTGAACGAGTCCGAGACCGCGATGACCACCGCGGTGACCGTGTCCCTCCCGACCGACACTCCGATCGTGTCGGTGCGCTACCTGCCGACCCCGGGGTGGAGCACGTCGGTCGTGGAGAGCACGCTCCCGGAACCGGTGACGGTCGGCGGGAACGAGATCATCGAGGCGCCGACCAGCATCGTCTTCACCGCTGATGCGGGGAGCGAGATCCAGCCGGGTCAGTTCATGCAGTGGACCGTCTCGCTGGGCCCGATCCCGGAGACCGGGAGCCTGCTGTTCCCGGCCGTGCAGTCCTACAGCGACGGGACGAGCGTCGACTGGGTCTCGACCGCGGAGGAGGTCGAGGCCGATACCTCGTTGAAGTCCGCCCCTGTGCTCTACGTGCAGGACGAACCGGCTGAAGACGATCACGGCGGATCGAGCACGACCGCCGATTCCACCGACAGCGTCGACGCCACGGCGTCTGCGTCCGGGATGGGTGCTGAGTCGGGCCTGGCCCTCGGGCTGAGCATCGCGGCCCTGCTGCTCGGGGTGGTGGGGGCTGCGTTCGGCGCCATCGCCCTGTTCGGTCGGAAGCGAGCGCGCGGATGACCGGTCGCCTCGCCGGGAGGGCCGCGGTCACTGCAGCCGCGACGCTGCTGCTCGCCCTGGTCGTAGCGCCCGCGGCTGCAGCTCACGACTCGGTGCTCGGCAGCAGCCCCTCCCCCGACGAGCAGGTGACGGAGGTGACGGAGGTCTCGTTGTCCTTCAATGACACCCTGCTGGATCTGGGAGGCGCGAGCAACGCGTTCGCGATCCAGGTGCTCGGCCCGGACGGCCGCTACTACTCGGAGGGATGCGTCGCCTTGGACGGGTCCACCGTGTCGGTGCCGGCGGCGCTCGGGGCGCCGGGCGAGTACGAGGTGCGGTGGCAGGTGGTGTCCTCCGACGGTCACCCGACCTCCGACAGCTACACCTTCGACTACGCTCCCGACGCGACCGCGCCCGCCGCCGAGGGCGCCGCAACGGCTGCCCGCTGCGGAACCGATGGTGAGAGCGAGAGCACCACGCAGACTCCAGCTGCCGCGTCCGATCCGGGGTTCGATGCGGCTCCGGTGATCACGGGGCTGTCCATCGGAGTCGGCGCGATAGCGGTCGCGACGGCGATCACGGTCTTCGTGATCGGCCGGATGCGACGCCGCAGCTGACCCGACGGGCCCGCCCCCGCTTGGGGCGGGCCCGTCATCCCCTGACAACGTACGAACGAACGAAGGGCACGCTGATGACCCTCGCGTCGCTGTTCGCGAGCCTCCCGGACGCGCCGCCGTCCCTGGACAGCTTCCTCACCCTCTCCGCCAGCGCATTCCCGGTCTGGGGCCTGTTCGGGATCCTGCTGGCGGGCGTGTACGTCATCGGGGTCGCGCGGCTCTGGTGGACGCGGCGACGGTGGCCGTGGTGGCGGATGGTGAGCTTTCTCCTCGGGTGCGCGATCCTCGTGGTCACGATGGCCAGCGGTCTGGAGGACTACGGCCGGGAGATGTTCTCGATCTTCATGTTCCAGCAGCTGACGTTGATGATGGCCATTCCACCGCTGCTCGTGCTCGGCTCGCCGGGCACCCTCCTGCTGCGCGCGACACCGCATCGATGGCCGGGACGCGTCGTGCTGCTCACCGCTCTCGCGCTGCTGCGTGCGCGCACGTCACGGCTGCTGTTGCATCCGGGGTTCACCATTCCGCTGTTCCTGCTGCTGTTTTACGGGCTGTACTTCAGCGATCTGGACGAGTTGCTGCTGGACAGTGCTGCCGGTCATCTCGGGTTGGAGGTGCTGTTCTTAGCAGCCGGTGTCGTGTTCGCTGTTCCGCTGCTGTCGGCGGATCCGCTGCCGGTGCGTCAGACGCATCTGGGGCGCATGTTCGACCTGTTCGCGGAGATGCCGTTGCACGCGTTCTTCGGGGTCATCGTCATGATGTCCGCGAGCGCGTTCGTCGCCGCGTTCCAGGCTCCGGCGTCGTGGGGCGTGGATCCGATCGCGGACCAGCAGATCGCGGGCGCGCTCGCGTGGTCCTACGGGGAACTGCCGAGCCTGCTGATCGTGCTGCTGCTGCTCGTGCGGTGGCAGCGGGATGACACTCGGGCCGCTCGAGCGGCGGATCGCGCCGGAGATGAGAACGGCACCCCAGACCTGGATGCGTACAACGAGTACCTGCAGGGCTTGAATCGGCGGGCAGGTGCCCCTCAATCACCACCCGACGTGCGCTGACGCCGTGACGAGGCGGGCCGTCGGATGCCACTCAGAGTGAGGACGGCGGCCGTCAGGACAGGTGCGAGGACGCTGAGGGTGATACCGCCTGCGAGAGCGGTACGCAGGGACATCGCTGGAGTGACGGCGGCGACCAGGGGCACTGTGTCGGTGAAGGCTCCGGGGGTGAACGCCGGGATCCGGGCCCCCGTGGAACCGTCGGGGAGGATCGTCTGGCTCTGCCCGACGGTGGAGACGTTGACGATCGTCCTGCCGGTCTCGATCGCGCGCACGCGAGCGATCGCGAGTTGCTGCGCGGACTCGTCGGTGCGCCCGAAATCGGCGTTGTTGGTCTGCGCGAAGATGACCTGCGCGCCTCCGGCGATCATCTCGTCGAAGAGACGGTCATCGACGATGTCGAAACACAGCGACACTCCGGCGATGGTGCCGGCGACCGCGACCGCCGGTGAGAGCGCACCGATCTCGTAGTCCCGCTGCACCAGGCCGATCAGATCCGGTGCCAGACGCGACCAGAACGCGCGGTCTGGGACGTACTCCCCGAACGGCACCGGATGCTTCTTGTCATAGAGACCAGCGGCTCCATCCGGTGTCCAGACGAGGGAGCTGTTGTAGTAGCGGCCCTCGCGGGTGGTGATAGATCCGACGATCACCGGCGCTTGAAGCTCGGCAGCGAGCTCGGAGAGTCGCCGGGCGGTCGCCGGTGAAGTGAGAGGGTCCTCGTCCATGCTGTTCTCCGGCCACAGCACAACGTCCGCGACCCCCGCCGTTCGCGGGGTGGCGTTGATCTGCGCGTCGAGCAGCTCACCCGGATCTCGGGCATCGAAGTAACCGGCGGGCCCCGCCCCCTGCACGGCCGTGACGCGCAGCTGCCCGGACGGCACTGCCTCCCACACGGGCACCGCCACCAGCGCGGCCCCGACTGCTGTCGCCGCCAGAGCAAGGACCGCCGGCCGGTCCGGGAGCCACTGCTGCAGCTGCAACAGGAACACGATGCACGCGACGACAACGAAACTGAAGCCGCTCACCCCGATCCAGGCAATCACGGGAGCGAGCGGACTCTCCGACTGCGAGTACGCCAGCCTGCCCCACGCGAACCCTCCGTACGGCCACGACCCGGCAACGACCTCCCGACCCACCCATACGCCGGCGACACCTACGGGGAGCAGGATCAGCCGCCCCAGCCGGGTCGGCCAGAATCGTTCGATCAGAGACCACAGTCCCGAGATCGCGCCCGCGCCCACCGCGAAGAACGCGGCTTCGAGGAGCGAGAGCGCCAGCCACGGGACAGGGCCGAGGTACTCCGACGTCCAGGCGACGTGGGTGAGGTAGAACACGGTTCCCGTGACCGCACCGAGCACCGCTCCCGCCCGAATCGTCCGGCCGCGCAAGAGCGTCATCAACACGGCCACACCGAGCAGGGTCGCCGGCCACACGCTCACACCCGGGAAGCCCACATCCAACAGCACGCCCGCGAGAGCAGCCCTCACCAGATCCAGGGCACGACTCGACCGGGCCGGCGCGCGAAGCGGCACGCTCACTCGAACCGGCACACTCAGGGACAGGCGGGCGCTCACTCAGCAGCCGGCGGCTCACCGCCGACGCTCGCAGTTCTCGGCGTCGTCCGGCGCACGAGGAAGAGGACGACGATCGCGAGCACCACGAAGAATCCCAGCGCGATGCCCACCAGCACGAACGCCGGGATGGGGGCGACGTAGGGGGCGAACAGAGACTCCGGCGCGGCTGAGACCGTCGCGGTGTTCGCGCAGGCCGGCGGCTGAGCGACGCCAGTCCTCGCCGCGGTCTCAGCGGGGCGCTCGTACGTGAAGCCGTACTCCGCGGTCGAGACGTGCCCGTCCTCGGTGACGATCTTCGCCGCCACGAGGTACCGGCCGCTCTCGCCCAGAGCGATGCCGGTGGTCACGGACTCGTTGTTCACATCGGCGCAGCCGTTGGAGTAGAACAGGTTGTCGTCTTCTCGCACCACCTGCACGAGTGAGACGTTGTTGGTCGGGTCGGAACCGACCTCATGCCCGAAGGTGAGTGTGACTTCCGACGGTGCCACGGTGACTGTCGCGTCCGCGGAGGGACTGCTGGATTGAACTCCCGTGTGAGCCGCTGCCGGCGCAGCCGGAAGTAGCACGGCGAATGCAGCAACGGCCGCCAGGACGACGCCGAACAGGACGGGGCGACCCCGTCGGGTGGGGGCGGAGAGCGGCATCAAGTCGTCCTGTTCCGTGTAGCGGGGCTCTCCAAGGCGGAGACGCGGGAAGGAGCGCAGTCTGCGACCCGTCCGCTGATGATCTTCGATCCCTAACCTCGTAGCCACCAACAGCTGTTCTTGGTACGCTACGTCGAAATTTGCCTGCCTACACCGCAGGCTTCTTCGACGCTATCGGGAAGATGCCATCGTGACGAACCTGCAACCAGACGCTTCGCGCGCTGGTGTGCAGCGAACCCTCACGCTGCTCTTCCTCGTCGTCCTGACCGCGCTCGCGCTGCTGCTCGGACATCCTCTCGAGCGCCTCCACGACGCGGTTCCCGCCGACACCACGGTCGCCGCAGCCGCGACGACGACGGGGGACGCCGAAGTTCTCACCGCGAGCGTGGCAGCGCTCACCGATGCGGCGACGCTCGGTGGTGTCGCTGAGCTGTGCGCGCTGCTGGCGGTCGTCTGCGCGGTCATCGTGATCGTCGTCGCCCTCGCCGCCCGCGCACGGCCCGGGCAGGGCTCCATCGCCAGCACGGCACCGCCGGCGTCCGCACCGTCGTTCTTCACGACCGCTGCACGAGCACGGCTGAGCCTCTCCGCCAGCTGCGTCCCTCTTCGGCTGTAGGCCGTCGCCACGGATCTGAGCCCCGTCTCGATCGGCGCGCACTTGCGCGCCCGCGACACGGAGTCAGGTCACGACGACCGACCTCTCGCCGACCCTGGACGTGCAATGCCCCTCTCTTCCTCCGTTCCCCCGGCCACCCCCGGAACCCGCCGCGCCGCCATCGCGCTCGAACACCGAACCCGCCCGCCCCGTCGCCGACCGGCCCGTCCGACGCCGCAGCCCCAACCAATCTCCCGCCGAGTCCTCCCGGCGGCGGCCGCGTTCTCGGCGATCGCGCTCGCCACCGTCATGGCCCTCCCGGGCACGCTGCTGCCCGCCTCCAGTGCGGCCGCCTCGCAGACCCCGGGAGTCGCCGCCGCGGTCAGCGCGCAAGCCTTCGTCGCCTCCGACCTGCCTGACAGCATCGTCATCCGCGACAACTTCACTGCCGCCGCTGCACCCGCACGCATCGTCGAGGTCACCACCGAGACGACCGACGCCGTGGACCCCCTCGCCGCGACCGACGACGATTCGGAAGCAGCAACCGAGACCGGATCCACGGCGACCGAGCTCTCCAGCGGCTCCGTGCGCTGGCCCTTCCCTGTCGGCGTGCGCATCTCCGATGACTACGGCCCTCGAGTGGCGCCGTGCAGCGGCTGCTCCACCTTCCACAAAGGCCTGGACATGACCCCCGGCGCCGGCACCCCGATCAGCGCCGTCGCCGACGGCGTGGTCCGCGAGACCGGCGAGACCGACACCGGATTCGGCAACTACGCCGTCATCGACCACGTCGTCGACGGCGAACTCGTGAGCACCCTCTACGCCCACATGGAGTGGGGATCCCTCACCGTCTCCGAAGGGCAACCCGTGAAGGCCGGTCAGCGTCTGGGCGCTGTCGGATCCACTGGTCAGAGCACCGGACCCCACCTGCACCTGGAGGTGTGGGCGGGCGGCACCGACCCCATCGACCCCTACGCCTGGCTCTCGAACAATGCGGGATAGAACCGCACCGCGACTCACCAACAAGTGCAAGACTGTTCATATGTTCATTCATGCAGCTATTGAGGGTGGTGCTCGTGGGATCTGATCACGCTCACGGGTCCGCCGTGTCCGCCGCCGGCAAGCACCGTCGGCCCCTCGTCATCGCGTTCTGCCTCACGGCGGCGTACATGGTGGTCGAGTTCGTCGTCGGGTTCTCCGTCAACTCGCTCGCGCTCATCTCCGACGCCGCCCACATGGGCACCGACGTCCTCGGGCTCGGGATGGCGCTGGCGGCGATCACGCTCGCCTCCCGCCCCGCGACCTCGCAGCGCACCTACGGCTTCTACCGGCTGGAGGTCCTCGCGGCGTTGGCGAACGGGATCCTGCTGTTCGCGGTCGCCGGGTACGTGATCTTCGAGGCTGTGCAGCGCTTCTCCGAACCGCCCTCGGTTCCGGGAGCGCCGCTGCTGATCACCGCGGTGATCGGGCTGATCATCAACCTGATCAGCTTCCGGCTGCTGATGGCGGGATCGAAGGAGAGCCTGAACCTCAAGGGCGCCTACCTCGAAGTGATGGGCGACCTGCTCGGATCCGTCGGCGTGATCGTCGCCGCGATCATCCTGCTCACCACGGGCTGGCCGTACGCGGACCCGATCATCGGTGTCGGCATCGGACTGTTCATCCTGCCCCGCACCTGGAACCTCACCCGCCAGGCGCTGCGGATCCTGATGGAGTCCGCTCCCGACGACGTCGACATGCCCGCCATTCAGCGCGACGTCCTCGCTGTGCCGGGCGTGGTCGCGCTGCACGATCTGCACGTGTGGACCATCACCTCCGGGATGGACAGCGCGAGCGGGCACATCGTCCTCGAACGCGGCGCCGACTACGAGAAGGTCCTCGCCGGGGTCCTCGTCGTCCTCAAGGACACTCACCACATCGAGCACGTCACGATCCAGTGCGAGCCCGAAGAGTTCTCCGAGACCACGAACCTGATCTAGGCACCGATGAGCACCGACACCCCCGACTCCCCGCCCGCAGCGCCCGTCGCCGCGCTTCCCGTCGACGCGATGCCCTCGACCGCGATGATCGAGGATCTCGCCGACGTCTTCGGGCTCCTCGGCGATCCCGGACGTCTGCGGATCCTCATCACGCTGCTCCCCGGGCCGCGGACCGTCGGCGAGCTCGCGGAGCACAGCGGTCTCAGCCCCTCCGCGACCTCGCACGCGTTGCGGCTGCTGCGCTCGCACCGCGTCGTCGAGGTGCACCGCGAAGGCCGGAGCGCGTCGTACGCGATCGCTGATGAGCACGTGCGCGAGTTCCTCGAACGCGGGCTCGAGCACATCGGTCACACCGTCCTCGTGCACACCCTCCCCCGCACCTCCCACACCGAGACCGACGAGCGCTCCGGCACGGACTGCTCCCGCGAACCCTGACCCGAGCATCCCCTGCTCCACCGTTTCTGCCGACCTCCGGCCTGACAGAAAGCACCCCATGAAAACCAGCACCAAGGTCAACCTCATCGCGATCGGCGCCGTCGTCCTGATCGTCGCGGTCATCGCGGCGATCACGACGTTCCGCCCGTTCTCGCCCTCACGCGAGGAGGTCGCCGCGTCGACCGCGGTGCTGGAGGAGAACACCCACCGTCTCGACGTCGCCGAGAACGGGGAGGTGACGCTGGTGGAGTTCCTCGACTTCGAATGCGAGGTCTGCGGGCAGGTGTACCCGACCATCGAGGAACTGCGGGAGGAGTACGCCGGCCGGGTCACGTTCGCGACCCGCTACTTCCCGATCCCCTCGCACCGCAATTCGAAGAACGCGGCGATCGCGGTCGAGGCCGCCGCGCAGCAGGACCGGTTCGAGGACATGTACGACCGGATGTTCCAGACGCAGGCCAGCTGGGGTGAGAGCCAGGACTCCAAGGCCGACGTGTTCCGCGGCTTTGCCGAGGAGCTCGGGCTGGACATGGCCCAGTTCGATGCCGACGTCGCCGACCCGGCCACCGCCGAGCGCGTCGATTTCGACTTCCGAGCCGGTCAGGACCTCGGCGTGCAGGGCACCCCCACCATCTTCGTCAACGACAAGGCGATCGATCTTCAACGACTCGGCGACATCAAGGCGGCCCTCGACGCCGCGCTCGCCTCGTGACCGGCGTCCCGCGACGCACCCTGCTCACCCTCCCGGTGGTCGCGGCCGTCGCGCTGGCCACGACCGGCTGCGCCCAGGATGAGCTGTCGGAGCAGTACCGGACCGGGTCGAACAAGAACTACGTCGCTGGTGACGGGACCGTCGTCGAGTGGCCGGCCGAGACGCGGGGCGAGCCGGTGGAGTTCACCGGGCTCAGCGAGACGGGCGAGACGATCACGGCCGAGGACTATCGCGGCACGGTCCTGGTCGTGAACTTCTGGTACGCCGCCTGCGCCCCCTGCCGCGCGGAAGCACCCGATCTGCAGGCCTTGTACGAGCAGTACACCGGGCAGGGTGCTGAGTTCCTCGGCGTCAACGTGCGCGACCAGGCCGACACCGCGGCCGCCTTCGCCCAGACGTACGGCATCACTTACCCCTCGATCGTCGATGTCGACGCGGGCGCGCAGCTCGCGTTCTCCGGGAAGTTCGCTGCGAACGCCGTCCCCACCACGATCGTCCTGGACGCGGAGGGGCGCCCCGCGTCCCGCATTCTCGGACGAGTCACCGCCCGCTCCATCCTCGACACCCTCATCGCGGACACGATCGCGGAGTCGGCGCCGTGAATTGGAGCGAGACCGTCTTCGCCGGCCAGCTGCTGCTCGCGGCGCCCATCGCGATCCTCGCGGGACTGGTGTCTTTCGCGTCTCCGTGCGTGCTCCCCCTCGTTCCCGGCTACCTCGCCTACATCGGCGGGAACCCCGACCTCGCCACCGGCAGCCGCCGACGGCTGCTGCTCGGGGTGGGACTGTTCATCGGCGGCTTCGCCGTCGTGTTCACCGCCTACGGCGCCGCGTTCGGTGCCCTGGGCACGTGGCTGCTGCAATGGCAGGACGTGATCACGCGGATCCTGGGGGCGTTCGTGATCCTCATGGGCGTCGTGTTCATCGGACAGATCCGCTTCCTGCAACGCACCATCAAGCCGCGATGGAAGCCCGCGACCGGGCTGCTCGGCGCGCCCCTTCTCGGCGTCGTCTTCGGCCTGGGCTGGACGCCCTGCTTCGGCCCCACCCTCGCCGCGATCTCCGCCCTCAGCCTCGACGGCGCCTCCGCCGGCCGCGGCGCCCTTCTCGGGCTGCTCTACTGCCTCGGCTTGGGGATCCCGTTCCTGCTCATCGCCCTCGGCTTCTCCTGGGCGAGCACCGCGACAGCGTTCCTCAAACGCCACATCCGCACCATCAACCTCCTCGGCGGAGCGCTGCTCATCCTCATCGGCGCCGCCATGCTCACAGGCCTGTGGACCGAGGGGATCTACCGCCTCCAGAACCTCATCAACGGCTTCGTCACCCCCATCTGACCCCGCACATGACGCACACACCCCGGACCTCCCCGAACGACGAGACGAGCCACCCCGCCGTGCCCAGCACACACACCGCCCTCGACGAAGCGCCGCAGCGCCCCTCACGGACGACCCGCGTCGCGCTGATCCTCGGCGCGCCCCTCGCAGCCGGCGCCGCACTGCTCGCCCTCGCCGCGACCGGCGCCCTGGACCCCGACCGGCTCCTCATCGACCCCGGCGTCGTCGCGACCCGCGGCCTGCCCCTCGCCCGCGTCCTGCACGACCTCGCCGCAACGCTCACCATGGGCCTGCTCCTCGTCGCCCTTCTCCTGCCCCGCTCGAACCGTCCCGGGGACGCGGTCCGGGAGACGGCGATCCGGTGGGCGTCCTGGGCGGCCGCCGCCTGGGTCCTCTCCGCCGCCGCGGTCCTCGTGTTCACCGTCGCCAACGCGATCGGCGCCCCCGTCAGCTCCCCCACGTTCCCCGCGCAGCTGTGGTTCTACATCACCCAGCTCGAGCTCGGTCAGGTCCTGCTGCTCTCCCTCGCCGCCGCCGCGGCCGTGCACGTGATCACCCTGCTCACCCCCGACCGGGCGTGGAGTGTCGCTGCGTTCGCGCTCGCCCTGTTCGCTCTGCTCCCGCTCGCGTTGACCGGTCACGCGGCCGGCGCCGACGAGCACATCAACGCCGTGAACAGCCTCGCCGTGCACCTGATCGGGGTGACCCTGTGGGCTGGAGGCCTGCTCGGCGTCGTCCTCCTCGCCCGACACCTCGGCGCGGCTCTTCCCGACGTCGCCGAACGGTACTCGCGGGTCGCCGGGTTCGCGTTCGCCGCCGTCGCCCTCTCCGGGATCATCAACGCCTCCCTCCGCCTTTCCGACCCCACCGATCTCGCCACCCCCTACGGGACCCTGCTGATCATCAAGACCACCGCCCTGCTGGCACTCGGCGCTATCGGCGCGTGGCACCGCGCCCGCGTGCTGCCCGGCCTGCGAGTCGAGGACCGGCGTCGCCGGGCGTTCCTGCGCCTGGCCGCGGTGGAGCTGGTGATCATGGCCGCCACGATCGGCGTGTCCGTGGCCCTCTCCCTGTCCGAGACCCCGATCGGTGACGCGACGGTGAACGATCCCCGCCGTAACCTCCTCGGCTACCCCTACCCCGACCCGGTCACCGTCGCCCGCCTGTTCACCTCCTGGCACCTGGACTGGATCGGCCTCGCCGCCGCCGTGTCCGTGGCCTTCTGGTACCTGCGCACTCTCACGCGGCTGCGCCGCATCGGCCGCACTTGGCCTCTCCGGCGCACGATCGCCTGGTGCGCAGGCGTGCTGGTTCTGCTCTGGGCGACGAACGGTGGACCCGGCGTCTACGCCCAAGTGCACCTCAGCACCCTCCTCGGACAGCACCTGCTTCTCGCCGCCGTCGTCCCCGCGCTGCTCGTCGCCGGGAGACCGGTCGATCTTCATCGCGCGAACCGCGCTGCACACCTGCCGCCGTTCGCCCTCCCTCGTGCGTCACGCCGGTCCGGCGTTCTCGTGCAGGTGCTGCGGCGTCCCAGCGTCGCCGTGGTCCTGTTCTTCGCGAACCTCACCGCGTACTACGGCACCGACTGGCTGCAATGGTCGCTGTTCTTCTACCAGGGGCGTGCCGCGATCATCGCCACCAGCATCACCACCGGACTGCTGCTCGCCGCTGCCCTCTCCCGTCGTCCCGGACGCACCAGCGACGCCATCGAGCAACTGCTCGCCCTGCTCGCCACCGTGGCCGGATTCCTCCTCCTCGGCTGGACGCTGCGCGACACCGACAGCATCCTCGCGCCGTCGTGGTGGATCGCGATGCTCTACCCCGACGACGCCGTCCTCTTCGATCAGGGCCGCGCGGGCGCAGTCGCTCTCATCGCCGCGACCGTCACCGCCCTGACGACCAGCGCGCTCCTCAACCTCGCTCGACGACCCCGACGCACGACGGAGGCCTCCGCATGACCCGCCACCAGCACACCCCGCGCCGCAGGGTCCACCGCTTCGCGGTCTCCGCGGTCGCCCTCAGCGTCCTGCTGGCCGTTCTCGCTCCCGCTCCGGCGATGGCGGCGGAGTTTCCGAGCTGGGAGGACGTCGAAGCGGCTCGCTCCAGCGAGACCAGTAAGCAGGCGCAGATCGGGGAGATCACCGCGCTGCTCACCGAGCTCCGCTACAACGCCGACACCGCGCGCAGCGCCCAGGACGCGCGCGTCGCCGACTACGAGAAGGCGCAGGCGACTCTCGACGACGCCACCTACCGAGCCGACGAGCTCCAGGCGGACGCGGACGAGGCGACCGCCCTCGCGGAGCAGTCCCGGAAGCAGGCCGGTCAGCTCGCGTCTACCCTCTCCCGCGCCGGTGGCACGAATCTCACTCTCGCGCTGCTGACCAGTCCCGACAGCGGCAGCCTGCTCGATCAGCTCGCATCGATGACCAAGCTGACGGAGAAGACCGACGCGATCTACACGACCGCCCGCACCGACTCCAACACCGCCACCGCCCTCACCTCGCAGGCAAACATCGCCCGCGATGCTCTCGCGGACCTCGCGGTCGCCGCGGATGCCGCTCTCGCCGATGCGATCGCCGCGCGCGAGGCCGCCGACACGCGAGTGCAGGAACAGCAGGATTACGAGAGCACCCTCCGCAGCCAACTCGCCGTTCTCACCGAGAACCGCGCCGCGACCGAAGCCGACTATGAGACAGGCGAGGACGCGCGCCGCGCCGCGGAAGCAGCCCGCGCGGCCGAGGAAGCCGCCCGCATTGCTGCCCAGGCCGAAGCCGCCAGAATTGCCGAAGCTGCCCGCGCCGCTGCGCCAGCCAGCAGCGCTCCGGCCGGAGGCACGGCACCCGCAGGTGGCGGGGCGCCGGTCGCCGGCCCTTCTTCCCAGGGGTGGGTGAAGCCCGTCTCCGGCCGCATCAGCAGCCCCTTCGGACCCCGCCCGCAACAGCCCGTCGCCGGCGTGAACCCCTTCCACTACGCGACCGACATCGTCGCCAGCTGCGGAACTCCCGTCGCCGCCGCCTCTAGCGGCACCGTCTCCTACTCGGGCGCCTTCGGCAGCTACGGCAACTGGGTCCTCCTCGATCACGGCAACGGGATCCAGACCGGCTACGCCCACAACTCCACCCTCCTCGTCGACGCCGGCCAGACCGTCACCGCGGGCCAGATCATCGCCCTCGTCGGCACCACCGGAGCCTCCACCGGCTGCCACTCCCACTACGAAACCCGCACCGGCGGCGCCCGCGTGGACCCTGAACCGTTCATGCGAGCCCGCGGCGTCACCCTCGGATGATCGACTCCCGCACCAGCGCGGCCCACAGACGTTCACTGATGTCGCCCTTGCCGCGACGTCAGTGATCGCGGCTGCAGTGCCTGGTCCGTATTCGGGTTACCGACCGGGCACTGCAGCCGTGTTCCCCTGACCACTGCTCATCTGAAAGAATCTGCGCATGGATGCAGACAGCGGGTGCGGGCGGCACGTCGAGAGCCCGTACGTCGAACTCGCGGTCGAGGTGTTCTCGATGCTGGCCGACGCCACCCGGGTGCGGATCGTGCTCGCCCTCGCCGACGGCGAACTCGCGGTGAACGACCTGGCCGAGCGGGTCGGGAAGTCACCCGCCGCGGTGTCACAGCATCTCGCGAAGCTGCGGCTGGCGCGGGTGGTCTCGACCCGTCAGGAGGGGACGCGCGTGTTCTACCGCCTGACGAACGAGCACGCCAGCCAGCTCGTGGCGGACGCGATCTTCCAGGCCGAGCACCAGCTCGGCGGCACTCCCGCCCACCATCACGGGGAGGCGGGCGATGCGGACCGCACTGCGTAGCCGGGGAGTGCAGGCGGCGCTGCTCTCCGCGGTCCTGTTCGGCGCGGGAACGCCCGCGGCCAAGCTCCTGCTCGACTCCGTCAGCCCCTGGCTGCTCGCCGGACTCCTCTACTGCGGCTCCGGGATCGGGCTCGGCCTCCTGCGTCTGGTCCGCCGCTCCCCTCGCGTGCACCTCGAGCGCGGCGAGTACGCACCGCTCGGCGGCGCGATCCTCTTCGGCGGGATCCTCGGCCCCGTCCTGCTGCTCGTCGGCCTGGTGAACACACCCGCCTCCGGAGCGTCGCTGCTGCTGAACGCGGAGGGAGTCGCGACCGCACTGCTGGCCTGGTTCGTCTTCCGCGAGAACGTCGACCGGCGCATCGCCGTCGGCATGCTCGCCATCGTCGCGGGCGCCGTCGTGCTCACCGTGCCCGCGGGGATCGCGTTCGGCAGCCCCTGGCCGGCGCTGGCGATCCTCGGCGCCTGCCTGTGCTGGGGCATCGACAACAACCTCACCCGGAAGGTCGCCCTCACCGACACGACCTGGCTCGCGGCAGTCAAAGGCGGCGTCGCCGGGCCGGTGAACCTCGTCCTCGCCTTCACACTCGGAGCGCAGCTGCCCGCCCTCGGCAACATCGCCGCCGCGCTGACCGTCGGCTTCTTCGCCTACGGAGTGAGCCTCGTGCTCTTCATCGTCGCCCTCCGGCACGTGGGCACCGCCCGGGCGGGCGCCTACTACTCCGTCGCCCCGTTCTTCGGCGCCGTCCTCGCCGCCGTCCTCGGCGAACCGGTGACCGCGCCGCTGCTCGTCGCCGCCGCGCTGATGGCGGTCGGGATCGGACTGCACCTCACGGAGCGCCACGAGCACGAGCACACCCACCAAGCGATCAGCCACGACCACTGGCACACCCACGACGACCCGGACGAACACCACCGCCACGAGCACGACGAGCCCGTCCCCGCCGGGACCCGGCACCGGCACGTCCACACTCACGAGGCGATCACGCACACCCACGAGCACTACCCGGACAGCCACCACCGCCACGAGCACTGACAGGGTCCACCAACGGATGCCTACCGCGCGGGCCCGCTCACTTCGCTCGGCGGCGATTCTGCGGGGCGACCAGGTGCGAGCCGCGGAATGAGTCGAACGAACACGACCATGCCGACGAGTTCCACCAGGGTCTGGGTGACAACGACGACCGGCGCGAGCGCGAGCGATGCGGGCAGCGCGAGGGCGAGCGGCAGGACGACGAGGGAGTTGCGGGTCGCGCCGCTGAACACGAGCGCGCGAGTCGCGGAGTACTCGAGGCCGAAGAGGCGGGCGACACCGAGCCCGGCGGCAGCCATGACGACGAGGAAGCCTGCGTAGAGCGGAATGAGGACGAGCAGCTGTCCGACGGCCGCGCCGACGGCGCCGGCCTGCGAGGCGACGACGACGAACAGGGTCGCCATCATCAGCGGCACCATCAGGCCGAGCATCGTGGACTCGATGACCCGGCCCGCCCGGTGCCGGCGGCCGAGGGCCTGCACGAGAGCGGCCGCGGTGAGCGGCACGACGATAAGCAGCAGGAACGCGCGCGCGAACGGGCCGACCTCGACCACGGCGACGCCCCCCGTTCCGAGGAAGAGCAGCAGATACAGCGGCAGGAGCAGGATCTGCGCGAGCATCAGCAGCGGCGCCGCGGCGAGCAGCCGGTCGGACGCGCCTCCGGCGAGGCCGGCGAAGACGATCACGTAGTCGATGCACGGCGTCAGCAGCACCAGCAGCACCCCGAACAGCAACGCAGGAGTGTCCGCCACGAACCGGGACAGGCCATAGGCGACGACGGGCACGACGACGAAGTTCAAGACCCCGACCGCCGCGAGGAAACGGCCGTCACGCAGTGACCGGCCGATCGCGGCGAACGGGACGCCGAGGAACGTGGCGAACAGCAGCAGCGCGAGCACCGGCTCGATCGCGACCTCCAGATGGTGCGCGGCGGGCAGCAGCAGCCCGAGCGCAGCGCCGGCCGCGATCGCGACGAGATAGTGGGCGATCTGGCGATGCTCGAGCCAGGCGACAAACGCGCTCACGGCAGCAGACCGGGAAGGAGGAGGGGCACGGGGTGCAACGGTAAACGTTCGAGCCGCTTGAAGGTCAAGCGGGGGCTCCGGCCGTAGGGTCGGCGTGTGCGAATCTCGGATGTCAGCAAGCGCAGCGGCGTCTCCGCGACGGCGTTGCGGTACTACGAGTCCATCGGACTCCTCACCCCGAGCCGCAGCAGCAACGGGTACCGCGACTACGACGCGGACGTGCTCGCCCGCCTGGACCTCATCGAGTCCAGCAAGGAACTCGGCCTCCCACTCGAGGACATCGGCCGGCACCTCCGCGCCCTCGAAACCACCTCCTGCACGGACGTCCGCGACGGACTGCGCCCGCTCCTCGCGGAGCGGGTGCGGCAACTGGACGAGAAGCGGGCGCGACTCGATGAGCTGCGCAGCCGCCTCAGCCGCGCGGACCACGACCTCGCCGCGTGCCCTGACCGGGACGAGCGCTGCTCCACTGAATGCATCTTCCGCGCACGCTATCGGCCTACTGCTTCCGCGCGATCCGGCGCCGCCGAAGGCTTCACGGCAAAAAAGTAGGGCGACCAACGGCGGCCGGCGCAGCCGGGCGACCTTCTGGCGGCGCTCCGTCGCCGCTGCACGAGCGCAGCTCGCGCCTCCCGGAGCGGGATCCCCGGGGAGCGTGAGGGCCCGCCCCTCACGGGCTACCTACCTATATAGGTAGGTAGCCCTCGCCGTTTAGCTCGCGGCGGCCTTCTCGGCGGCCGCGGTACGGGCTGCCTCAACCTCGGCGGCGGTGTGGTGTCCCTGAACGTCGGCGTAGGCGACTTTGTAGGGGCGGGTTCCGTCGTTCCAGTCGAGCGCGACGGTCACGCTCTTGGGGTTCACGCGGGTCACGACGTGCCAGCCGAAGCGGTGCTTGATCATGTCGCCCTTGGCGATCGTGTCTCGGCTGTGGATCGTGACTTGTCCGGCGGCGGCTTGCGTTTCGCGGACGGCGGTCCAGTAGTCGCGCTGGTCGTCGAGCTGCGCGCGCTGGGTGAGCAGCCGCTCCCGGTAAGCGCCGGTGGCGGGGGCGGTCGTTTCGATGTAGCCGCCGCCGAAGTTGTGCGAGCTGCCCTCGATCTTCCGCGTGCATCCGCGAATGTCGGTGTCGAGCCGGTCGATGCGGCGGGCGACCATTCCGGGGGCGTAGCGGTGTTCGGTGGTGTGGGCGGCGACGTCGGCGCGGGCGCGGGCGCGGGTGGCCTCGCGGTCGGCCTCGACGCTGCGGCCCATCGCGTTGTGGGCCTTCTCGATCGCGTTGCGGTGCCGCGTCTCGGAGTGGTGGCCGATCTTGATCGGCTCGCCACCCTCCGGGAGCCGATCGAACGCGCGGCGCGCGGCCGCGTCGGCGGTATCGGCGTCGACGGCGCGGCGGTCGGCCTTCGCGTCGAGCGCGTCGACCCGGACGGCCTGGCGCTCGATGGTCGCCGCCTCCGCCTCGATGGTCGGGCGGAACGTCTCTTCGGCTTCGATGGTGACCTCGTGTCCGGCGTCGCGCAGGGCGGTCGCGGCGCGGTTGATGGTCCACCACTTCGGCAGGCGGTCACGGGACTGCGGGACGTACCACGCGCTGATGGAGCGGCCCCAGCGCCAGCCGGACGCCTTGAGGATCTCGGCGGTGCCGTCGCCGCGGCTGGTGCCCTCGATGATCGTTCCGGCTTCGGGGGTGTGGGTGATGGTGAGCATGTCGGTTCTCCTTCTCGGTTCGGGGGGTCAGTCGTTGGCGCGGTAGTCGGCGGGCGTCTCGCTGCGGTCGTGCAGCGCGTACGCGGCCGGGAACAGGTCGAGCGCTCGCGCGACGTCGACCGGCACGACGACGTAGGCACCGGAGGCCATGTAGCCGACGCGATCCGCGGGCAGCGCCTCCACGGGCTCGAAGTGCTGCAACGTCACCCCGGGAAGCCCCGCGCGGCCCTCGCGGGTGACCAGGTGCACGGCCGGTGTCTGCTCGGTCACCGGGTCGCGGCCACCGGCGCCGACGATGACCACCTGACGGGCGGTCCGGCTGATCCCGTCCGCTCCGGGTCCGTGGTACTCGCTCGTGATGACCTCGGTACGGGTGCCGCGCTGCTGACTCATGGTGTGTCTCCCTCTGGCTGATCGTTTTTCTTTGCCTCTCCGGCGGGGAAGACCGTTTGAGTGGAGGCGGCGGAGTGACGCCGATCACGAGCGATGTGAGGGAGCGCAGCGACCGCGTTCGGGATCGGTGGCACGCAGCCGCCGGAGCGAAATAGGTTGAAACCGCGGAGAGGTGAAGAAAACGCGCAAGAACGGGCCGCGCAGCGGCCTCCCTCCCCCGGCATCGCCGGTGCCGCGTCTAGCGGCCCCCGGAACGGGTAGAGGAAGAGTGCAGGCTGACGGGCGCCGCCGGCAGTGGGTCTAACGGCTTCGGTCGCCGCGGTCCGGCGCCTGCGCCGGCGTCGTGGGGAAGCTGCGGGTAACGGTCGCTCGTGCTTGCGCGAGGGCAGTGTCGATCAGGGGTTCTCCGAACGCGGTGCGCGACTTGTCGACGTCGAGCGTGCGCGGCTGCCCTTCGGCGGCGGTGCTGTAGCGGCGGTAGCGCATGACGGTCGGTCCGGTGTCGGCCAGCTGCTCGGCGGCGACCTCGGGGAGGGAGCGGCCGTCCGGGCCGGCGTAGACGCCGCGGGCGTACTCGCTGGGCACCCATCGGCCGCCGAGCTCGTCGGCGCCGTCGAGGGCGCGTTCGTAGGACTGCTGCCAGCGGCCGGCGATGCGCGACTCCGACAGCTCGAACGGGACCTCCACGTCGATGACCTCGACGCTGTAGCCGGCGGATCCGAGTCGCTGCCCCAGCTCGACGGCCTTCTCGGGTGAGGAGAGCACGGTGTCGATCACGAGGTTCTGACCGTCGCGCACCGCCTCGCTGCGCAGTTGGAGCGCGAGGATGGACGACTCTTCGTGGACGAGGGAGGCCAGCTCGAGCGGGAAGAACCGCTCCCCCGCCGCCTCGGCGGCTCGAACTTCTGACGGGATGATCGCGCGGTCGTAGCTGCCGTCCTTGATCGCCTCGGTGAGCAGGGCGCGCTTAAACTCGTCCGCGTCGACGGTGATCCACGCGCCGCGGTCGGCGCCGAGCACGTCCGCGAGGACGGTCGACTTCCCGGCCCCGGGCGGGCCGGCGAGGATGATCGCCTTCCGGTCCGCGCGCACGTCAGGGAAGCGATCGCGGTACTCGGCCACGAGTCGATCGTGCAGCTCTTGCCGCGCAGCGCGCGGCTGATACGTGCCATCAGGGTCCCGGACGAACCAGTCGCGGTTGTTGACCGTCGCCCGCTCGCCGGCAGGGCTCAGCGGGCCGCCGGCCCGAGCCCACTCGCGCACCGTCTCGCGGTGCGCGGCGATCGCTGACGAGTCCTCGCCCGTCACCGACCTTGCTCGCTGTAGCGGGTCAGGATCTCGTCGTACATCTCCGCGTCGATCAGGTGCTCGCTGAACGCGCGTCGGACGTCCGCGAACTCCCCCGCGTCGCCGGTCGTCCAGTCGTAGCCGTCGCTGGGCGAGCCGGGTCGGTACGACCAGCGGCCGAGCTCATCGATGGTCTGCTCGCGCGTCAGCTCGCCGGCGTCGTAGCGCTGGGCGATTTCGTAGGTGGTGGCGCCGGAGAACCCCGGGCGCACGTCCGGCACGGCGGCCGCCGACTTCAAGGCGCTGTTGACGGAGGGCTGGGAGATACCGATCAGGTGCGCGAGTTGCCTCTGCGTGGTGTCCTGCGCGGCCCGGCGCAGCTCCCGCAGGTACGACACTCTCGTCACGACCTGACGGCTGCGTAGCCGGCGAACGGTGTCCCCATCGGGCCTCTGAGCGATCGCCATGGCAACCACCTCCTATAGATCATTCTATCGAAGGACCGTCACGGTCAGTGAAATACCCGAGCGGAGGGCGTGCTCAAGGATGGCGGCAAGGGACGTCTCCCACCAAGTCTGTTACTTACAGACCAACAGACTTCCGAATCTCGGCCTCCGACCCGCCCGCGATCTGATCACCTCTCTCGAGAAGAAGATCGATCGCTACTCGGATGAGGGTGTTCTCCGTGATTCGCTCGGTCCCGGCGGGCCTGGTTCGCGTGAGTCGACGCGCGTGCGCAGTCAGCGCGGTGTACTGATCGTCTCGGATCTTCGCTTCTTTCCTGGCGAAGGACCGGTAGCCGGCTCCCTCAGCCGGGTCCTGTCGAGTTGCAGAGGCGTCGTCTTCCACTCCCGGCGACTTCGACGGCTGAAGAGGCTTCACCACCTCTGGGGATGCTTCGGGGGGAGTGAGAGACAGATCCGCCTGGGGCGGCGTAGACAGCATGGCGCTGAGGTCCTGGCGGGCCATTAGGAGCTCCTCGTGGTCGAGTGCGCCCAGATGGAGGTGAGCTCCAGGGCGACTGCGTTGTAGTCGTAGATCGCATTGGCGGTTTGCCTGGTGTCGGGGTACTGCGTCACAACGTCTCCGGTGAGCGGCGAATCGCTGATCGATTTGTACTGTCGGATGTGCTGCTTGAAGCGAGGGAGCTTGAGGCTTACATCCACGAGATTGACCCAGTCTTCGAGGAGGTTCGGTACACGCATGTCCACCTTGCCGAGCAGGACTCGGTACGGAACATCTCGGGGCTCGATGAGCTTGCTGATCGTGTTGCGCGTCGGATCGACAGCAAGCGCTTCTGGAACCATCGGCACGATCGCGAAGTCGGAGACATCGAGAACGGCACCGAGGATCGCCGTATCAGTCAGGTTTCCTGGTGTATCTACGAAGACCACGTCGTACGGCAGCTCCCGCAGGCGTGTGAGCGTGTTGGGGTCGGTGTTCTCCGCGAAGTCGAAGGGCAGCCGCTCCCCTGCCCGAGCCGCCCACATGGTGGTCGACTGTTGGGGGTCGACGTCGACCACGAGCACTCGCGCGTTCTTGGCGGCGACGGCCGCAAGGTTCATCAGACTCGTCGTCTTCCCGACCCCGCCCTTCTGATTTGCCAGGGACACGATGCGCATGGATGCTCCTCTCACTCCCGTAGTTACAGAGTACCAAAGTTCGGCGAAAGGTCCCTAACTTCGGACGTCTGTAACCCACGAAGTACGTGGTACCACCGCCCTCGACGACCCGAGTTGCACCTGGTCGCCTCCGAGCAGCGCTGGGACATCGACGGACGCTTGCGACGCAGGTCTCTTCTAACGCTTGAGCCCAGTTCGTTCCACTAGGTCCAGGTGGCACGTGGAACTTCCCCGCCACCAGCAACTTCGGCCGTCAACAAAGCCTGTGATCTACAGAACTACAAAGTCTGTAACTCTGTAGACGGGTCCTCTTCCGTCTCCCTGACACACTGGGCTCCCCAGTCTCACAATACGACTTACAGAGTTCGTGATTCTGAAACTTACAGACCACGGCGTGGCGACCTGGGACCAAAGTTACAGACTTTGTAGTTCTGTATCTTTCGAAGTTTGGAACTTACACCGCAATGTGGTTCATGTCTCCATACGCCTGCAGCTGCGGTCAGTGCGCGAACGCCATCGCCAGTTCGCCCCAAGGGGTTGTGGGGCGTCGGGAGAGCGCGCCGCGCTTCATCGTCCAGACGGGTCCCTTGCGGACCGCGGGGAGTCCGAGGCCGACAGCGGAGCGGCCATGGCGCTTGGTCACGGCATCGATGGTCGCGCCGAGGCCCCTGGTGTCGAAGGCGGTATCGAAGACGTCGAGGGAGGCGTGGGAGTTCCTGGGGGAGAGGTTGGTGAGGATGACGCTTGCGCTGTTCAGAGCGCACGGTGGAGGCGGTGGAGGCAGGCGGTGACGACGCCCCAGATCTGGAGGTCGCTGAGTTCAGGGACGAGGATCGGCGGGTACTCGGAGTTCTCGGCGCGCAGGATGACGCCGCCGGGGGAGTGTTCGAGGCGTTTGACGGTGAGTTCGCCGTCGAGGATCGCGACGACGACGTTGCCGTGCTTGGGGGAGAGGGAGCGATCGACCACCAGTTCGTCGCCGTCGCTGATGCCGGCGCCGATCATGCTCTCCCCGGAGACGCGGACGATGAAGGTGGAGGTCTTGTCGCGGATGAGGTGGTCGTTGAGGTCGAGGGAGCCGTCGAAGTAGTCCTGCGCGGGAGAGGGGAACCCGGCGGCTACCGCGTCGCCGGCGACGAGGAACGCGATCGCCACGGCGTCCAGGGCCGGAGTCGAGATCCGCTCCACGATCGTCACAGTCATCTCGATACCTCCTGATACGTTCGAACATACGTTCGATGAAGGTCGAATGTAAGTCGGAGGGTCCGACAGCGCTCCTGGGTACCAATGGTTCGGCCGCTGGGTGGAGCCGTCTCGGGCGCGTCGAGCTCGTCGAAAATCCGTGTCGACGTCGAGGGCCACGTCGGGGGCTAGGCAGCGGTGGAGGACCACCAGAGCGATCCGGGGGCGAGCATGCCGGTGCGTCCCCAATGCAGCGCTTCTCGGTGATCGCCGCGGCCGGCGGCGTCGCGGGGGTAGAGCGGCCAGACGCGCTCACCGGGAGTGGTGTCCTCGAACAGGGGTCGGCTCGACACGTGTCGGCGTCGTGGGCGTTGCCTGGGGGAGGAGGAGCGGTGGGTCAGTTCGGCTTGCCACCAGGCCCAGACCTCGCGTTCGACGTCGTATCGGTGGGCTCGATCTGCGAGGGCTCCGTCGACGCCGAGGATGCGAGCTGCGGCAGTGCGGAGGTCACGCTTGGCGCGGGTCCACCCGGTCGTGTGCTTGATGATCAGCCGGTGTGTGCGTAGGCGGGAGAGAGCAGTGGCGGCGGTGCGAGTAGTGACTCCGAGCAGCGTGGCTGCGGCGTCGAGGGCGAGGGTCCCTTCGCGACGCAGCAGAGCGTAGGTCTTTCCTGCCAGGTGTCCCAGGCCAGCGCGGGTGAAGAGATCGTGCCGGGTGTCGGTGAGGTCTACTTCGAGCATGGTCAGGAGCATGGTTCGTTCGGTGAAGATCGGACCGGGGGGGCGGGGGTTATTAGTGGTTGTGGCCGGACCTTGCAGTGGGCCTGTGGAAAAATGCTCGGACAGTCGCCATTCGCTGGCGTTCGAGCCGTCCGCGCGGACGGCGAGCTGCACGTAGCCGTCTTCGCGGAGAGTCCGCAGGGCGCTGGCCGCGGTGGTGCGGCCCAGGCCCGCGAGGAGGGCGAGGTCTCGGATGGATGCGGCGACGGTGCGCTTGCCGGTATGCAGGGTCAGGTAGGCCAGCGCGGTGAGAATCGTCTTCTCCGACGTCGCCCGCTCACTCCGGCCCCACCGGCCCGGGCTCACCCGGAACCGCTCGAGGAGAGCGCTGACGGAGCCGACGAGGCTCTCCAGCTCCACCATGTCGCCCGGCTCGCGCTCGGACGGGAGAACGGCGTGCAGCGCCGCGTACTGGAGCGCCTTCTGCCACTGCCGCGTCAGGCGCTCGGCCGCTTCGTCCCGCGAGCGCGGACGGCGGTGGCCGCGACCGGTGTTCTTGGTCCGGAAGTGCTCCATCCCGGGAGCGGTCCGCGCGGCGTGCTCGACGTCGGTCAAGGACCAGCCAGCGTGCGCCGCGGAGAGCAGGCACATGAACGCCGTCCACGACGGATTCGCGCCGCCACCCGCCGTCGCCATGTGCCCGGCGCCGGCAGCGCTGAGCTGGCGGTGCGCCCGATGCGCAGTCGTCGCGGCGACCGGGGGAGCGGCGTCGACAGACCGGGGCGGGCGGGACGCTTGCAGCGCAGTAGTCACGGACTCGACCGCGGCCACGGTGACGGTCGCGTCCAGCAGCTCCTCCACGCGGCCGCGGAGAACGCTCGAGAAACTGCCGTCGCGGTGCGGGGACAGCGGCGGTCGAGCGGCGCCGGTGCGGGGGTTGCAGAGCATCCCGTGATCCAGCGTGCGGAAGTTCGCGCGAGCAGCGATCGCCAACCGAGCCACCAACTCGGCCGGCGCACCCTCGGCGAGTGCGATCCACAGGTGCCGGCCGCCGGTCCCTGAGGACTGGCACACCAGGTGGGCCACATGGTGCGCGTCCAGAACGGCGGAGAGAGCGTCGCAGTCGTCCGCGGCCTGCTCCATGAGGTCCGCGTCGACGCCGTGGGAGTCCTTGCCGTCGAAGTCGAAGCAGAGCAGCCGGAACGTGCCTGTGTCGTCCGCAAGGTAGACCGCCCAGGGAGTGCTCGGGGCAACTGGAGAAATCAGGAACGCCATGGGATACGCGTTCTCATCCAAGCGCCCGTAGGCGTCGCGGCGCATCGTCCGGACAGTGCCGCGCGGGCTCAGCCGACGCGTCAGGGACCATGCGTCACCGCCGAGCGTCGACGAGCTGCTACGGCGCGCCGAAAGATCCATCATTGAATCTCTCAGCCCGTCGTGTAATCTTTCGGGCATAGAGAAGCCTCCCGTGAGGGTGGTGACTTGATTAGCTCGGACCCGTTGCTTTGGTCGGTGTCGGGGTACGAGCTACGAAACTTGGTGAGGCCCGCTTCGGCGGGCCTCCTTCGTTTAAGCGGCGGAGATGTGCGCCTCCTGGTCGATATCGAACGTCGGTGCCAGCACGGGCAGGCGCCCGGTGGAGTCGCGGAGCTGATCTGCCAGAAGCTCGAAGTACAGCGAGCGGGAGACGCCTGAGGCCTTGGCGGCGCCGTCGACGTCGTCCTTTAGCACGTGAGGCATCTGAAACTCGACGGGCACGGTGACGGCGCCGTTGCGCGCGCGTCGCTTCTGCTTGATCGGAGCCATGCCACCAGAGTGGTGATTTAACCCCGGGATTGTGCGCGCCACGCCGCGCGTAGGGCGGATCAATCCCGGGATTAAGCGCGATTGCTGCCGAGGGGCAGGGGCGTCAGCCCAAGTCGCGCCGTGACGGCCCCTACCTGCCGGGGCATGAGACTCCCGTCGAACAACCATGTCGGCACCCTACCAAAATAGGTGCCGCTCCCGTACCGATTCCGGTACACCGTCCAGAGGGTCAGCCAGGACTCTGCAACCACTCACGAACCGAGGCGTCGAAGACGTCCGGCGCGACGTTGTACTCCCAGGCATGCGCAGCGGGCGGGAGCAGGGCTAGCGCGCTCCGCTCGACGTTCACGCTCACGAAGGCCCGTGACAACGAGGCAGGCACCTCCCGATCTCCTTCTGAGTGGATGAGGAGGGTCGGAACGGTGAGTCTCGGTCCTTTGGTCCAGTCCAGGGCATCGAAATCGATGGGCCCGGGAAGTCCTACGAGGGTGCTGAGGGGGCGAGTGGAGAGCGCGAACGTCCCAAGCGCACCCACCACCGATGGCAGATGAGCACGGCGCGCTCCAGCCCGAATGACCTGCCGCCAGTCGGTGGCGGGCGCGATGAGGACGAGGGCGGTGATGAGTTGGCGGTGTCGAGACCGCTCGGTGAGTTGAAGTGCGATGCCGCCACCGAGGGACCAGCCGAACAGAACGATGCTGTGCGCTCCGTGCTCCACGGCGTAGTTGATCGCAGCATCGACGTCATCCCATTCGCTTTGACCGAGAGTCGACGCCCTGTTCTTCGCTGGTGGCCCATCTCCGTCACCTCGGAACGAAGGAACGAGCGACGTGTAGCCGAGCTTGCGTGCTGCCGGGACTGAGCGCAGCGCGGTGATGCGGGTGGTGCGTATGCCGTGCACGTGGATCGCCCAGGTTGTTTCGCCCTCGCCGCCGGTCGACGGGAAGAGCCACGCCGGACATGGGCCTGTTGGCGCGTCGACGTGAATCTCGCGCACGCGCGGGTCGATGTCCTCAGGACGTGCGAAGACGTGCCCGGTCCATCGGCCTTCGTGAGCGGTAGAGAGATCGCCGCCGGTGACTCGAAGAACCTCGCGCCGAACGGTCCGCTCGATCGCGTCGTGATGAAGGATCCGGCCGACGAGCGCGTGGCCCCGATCGGAGTCGAACCAGAAGCCGTACTCGCCGTCGTGAAGGGTTTCGGGCGTGGCGTGGAGAGTGAGGCTGTCCGGGGTCGCCGAGAGGACCTGCACGGTCCTCTTGCGCCCGGGCATCACGACTCGCCGCCCCAGGACGACACCGACGCCTGCCAGCAGGGAGAGGGCAGTCACAGCGGCTCCCGCTACTCCTGCGACAGCTCTCACGCCGCCTTGCCGGGCGCTCATCGAGTCCAAGCTCTTGTGGTCGCGGGGGAGGGGAGCTGTTCCATCACGATGGCCTCCGCCGCTGCAACGTGACGAGCGTCGGCTGGTGTCAGACGGCCGCGGTGAGCGTTCTCGAAGTCGCGTAGCGCGATGACCAGGTCATACACGACCGCGATCGATGATTCGTCTCGAGCGCGACTTGACCCGTTCGTAGTCGGCATCACCGCGAGTCTGCCGGCGAGGCGGCGAAGTCGCCGTGCATGCCGACTGAGTCGTGCCTCGCGCATGGCCTTCTGCAGAGTGAATGAGGCGATTCCGGTGACGATGAGGATCACGCCGCAGTAGAACAGGAAGTCGAACGCGTTCCGCAGGAGGACGCGGAAACCGAGGTCGGTGATCTCGAAGTGGTCGAGGGACAAGACGATGATCTCGTCGATGCAGGCGAGGATGACGAGGCTGCTGCCTGCGACGAAGAAGCCGTAGGAGCGCGCTTTTCTGCGACGGAGACCAAGGAGGAGCATCGTCGAGATGGCGAGGATCGCCGTCATGTAGATGCTGGCGTAAAGCCAGGTACTTGTCTGGGAGATGTGCTCGGTGATGAAAGTTTTCGAGGTGGGTTCCTTGTCGGTGATGAACAGGAACGGCACGACGAAGGACACGACCATGGCGGCGAGGATGAGCTTCCTCGTCCAGAATCGTGGGGTGCTGCGGGACTGAAGGAGGGCTGCTCTCATGACCAACCAGAACGCGGTGGTCGCCAGGACGTTCTGGGCGAGGTTGATGTAGTTCTCGCCACCGAGGAACCGGTCCAATCCGGGGTGGACTCGGGTGAGGAGCGCGAGGGAGCCGACTCCGCTCGCGAGCCAGGACAGCCGGCTCGAGGGCTGGGAGACAGCAGCGGGGATCCGGGCGACGAAGACGACGGCGAGGACCGCAAGAGCGATCAGGGCTAGAGCCTGCATCTACCCGAAGACCTCCTCGTCCTCCCGGAAACGAGGACGCAGGAGTGAGCGGGAAAGAAGATGGGCGAGGTGCTCTGCTTCGCCTTCGAGAATGCGCCGGTCCCCATCGACGTTCTCGAGGTCCTCCAAGCCGCCTGCTTCTAGGAGCCGGCCGCGCACGACTCCGTTCGTCCCCCGATAGGAGGCGACGGAAGAGTCGTCCCCAAGGACGTTGCAGCCGGGGTGGCGGAGGGCGATATGAGCGAGTTCGTGCAGGATGCAGTGCATCTGGTAGAGCCGGGTATCGGTCGAGCGGTAGAGAATCTGGGCCTCGTCGGGGAAATCGACCCAGAGAGCTGTGAGCGTCTGCCAGTCATCGTCGTCGATGGCATCGACGTGGATCGGTTTGCCGTGCAGGTCAGAGACATGCTTGAGGAGGGCATCCAGGGTCTGATCGTCCTGGAACCGGTTCTCCTCGAACGTCTGCGTCGTGCGTGCGGCGACGTCGGCGTGTTCGAACCACAGGGCTTCGTTGCTCTGGGTGGTGCTCATTCGGTAGTGCCCTCCTTCGGAGTTCGCTCGATCGACAGAATCGCCTTGGTCACGGCGGCGAGCTGCTTCGCGTTCATGCCCCCAAGCGCTCGAGCACTGACCGAGGTGGCTCCGGTAGCCAGTAGCGCCCGGTGGAAGCGGATCTCCGCTTCGATGAGCTCGCTGGCTTCGTCTTCACGCCTTGCAGTCAGGTACTCGTAGCTGACGCCGAAGAACTCGCTGAGACCGACGAGCAGATCGACTGGGAGCCGCGTGGAGCCCTCCAGCTCAAGCAGCTCATCCCAGTCCTTCGGCTCGAAGCTGATGTCACGACCGCGGATGGACTGAACGAGGGTGTCGAGCGTGAAGATCTGAGCATCCGCACTCGTCGGCCCTTCGGCGAGGAATCGGAGTCGTCGAGCGAACTCCCTGCCGTCGATGCGCTCAGCAGTGAGCTCTCCGCCACCGTCTTCCGGGTTCGGAGAAGACGCGAGCTGCAGCACTTCGTACGGTTCGACCCCGAAGGCTCCAGCGAGCTTCTCGATGTCGTTGGTGGTGAACGGCGCTTCGCCGCGCAGACGGATGTAGAAGTAGTTCGCCGAGATGCCTGCAGCACGGATGAGTTCGGTGTTGGTCAGTCGTGCACGATCGCGGAGCGTCTCGACCGCGCGGACCACGCGTCGCGAAAAGTCGGTCGGTCCCGGCGCCGGTCGTCTAGCCACCCCTGGAATGTACCAAAGATGATATAAGCCCATTTCGGTAACCGAACCGGGTTGCAATAGCTACCGAAATCGGTAGTTTTGTCATGTGCCCGCTTCTTCGTCTCGGTACTCAACCGTCTTGTTCGCCCTCGTCGCCTCCCTCCTCGTGAGCGGCTGCTCGTCGACTTCGCCAGGTGAGGCGTCACGTGAGAACGAGTCACCGCAGACCGCCTCACCTCTCCCCAACACCCGACTCTCATCGCCGACGCCGACCCCTGAGGGCGTACAACCGGTCGACACGGAGCCGTCCCCAGAACCGTCTCTCATGAGCACAGCCGTCGCGATTGCGACGGAGGCGGTGGTGGCGTTCTGCCGTCCAACGGTCGGTTACGACACCTGGATCAGCGAGCTCTACCCGTTTTTGAGCCAGCGGGCCGCAGTGGCCTACGAGACGGTCGACCCGGCAAACGTGCCCTGCACGAGCCTCACGGGCGCTGCGACCGTCCGCGACGGTGACGGCGCGTTCACGATGCGCATCCTCGTCCCCACCGACGCGGGGGAGTACTCCGTGTACGTCCACCGCACCAGCGAGAGCACTCCCTGGGCCGTCGAGCAGATCACCCCTCTGGCCTCGGAATAGCCGAATGCAGAAGGGGGGACTGGGGGTAATGGCGGCGGTCATGGTGCCCGTCGTGGCGGTCGCAATGCTGTTGTGGGTGCTGTTCTTCGGCGGCTCTGCTGCCGCGGCATGCCTGCCGGGCGGGGGGCCCGTCAACGTCTCCGCCATCCCTGCGGACGCGAAGGTCGGCGCCTATGGGCACGACCAACTCGTGAACGCTGCACTGATCGTGAACGCGGGAGCCGCGAAGGGGCTCGGCGCGGACGGGCAGACGCTCGGCGTGCAGACAGCGATCGGGGAGTCCTCCCTGGTGAACATCACCCACGGGGACGGTGCGATCAACCCGGACGGGTCAGTTGCCGACTCGATCGGACTGTTCCAGCAGCAGTCGAGCTGGGGCACCGTTGAGCAGCGAATGGACCCGACGACCTCGGCGGGCTTCTTCTACGACCGCCTCGTCGCGGTCGAGGGTTGGCAGTCGATGGAGCCCTCGATCGCGATCAACAATGTCCAGCGCAACGCCGACCCGAACCACTACACGAAGTACCGCGCCGACGCCGTGGCGATCATGACCTACCTCAACGGCCTCGGCAGCAGCACGACCGCCCCCGCGACGACCGCTGCACCGGTCGATGTTCCGTCGACGCCGGCCAGCACCGCACCTGCGACGGCTGCGCCGATCGGTGGATGCGTCGCCGTATCTGGCGACGCGCAGTCCCTCGCAGCCGGCCTCGTGACGGCGATGGACGAGGGGCGCCTGCGACTGCTCGAGGAAAGGTACGCGCAGCAGATCCGCGACATGGCCGCCGGGACCGCCAAGGAGAACTGTGGCATCGACGTGCGGATCCTCCAGATCATCACCATCGCGCTGAACACGTTCGGGAAGGTCGGCGTCTCCGACCTCAACCGCCAGTGCACCGGATCCCTCCTAGGCGCCGGCACCGGCTCTTCGCACTGGATGAACGGCGGCGGGAACGCGGTCGATTTCTTCTCCTTCGACGGCACGGCCACGACCGGCTGCGACGTGAACGCGCTCACGCTCCTCACCGTCCTGGACCCACAGGTTCCGGCGGGCTCGCGTGCCGGGCAGATCCAGTGCCGCTCGACCAGCTACCAGCACATCACCCAGTTCACAGACACCCCGAACCACCTGCACTTCGACGTCGCCTACGCCGACGGCCCCCTCACCACCGGATAGCCGGACCTTTTCGGCGCCCTCACCGGCGGCGCCGAACACCCCGCACCACCACCACACGAAACGGAGAACACCATGTCTGTACTCGCCCTCACCTCCGACCTGATCACAGCCGCCGGCAGCTTCGGGGCCGTCGTCCCCGACCCGGGCCCCGGGGGCATGCCGCCCGGATTCGAGGCCTTCACCACCGTCATGGGCTGGGCCAAATGGGTCGGCCTCGGCGTCGCCGTCGTCGGCCTGATCATCCTCGGCGTCACCATGACCGTCTCCGCCCGCCGCGGCGAAGGCGGAGAGATCGGCGGCTGGCTCGGCCGACTCCTCGTCGGCGTCATCATCGTCTCCGCCGCGTTCACGATCGTCGGCTTCCTCATGGGCAGCTAGCGCACGAGGACACCGACCGGCATCACCAACGAGAGGCACGACGTCATGAGCGACACGCAGTCCCGCAACCCGTTCACCAGTCGAGAATTCATCTTCGGAGCGATCGTCTTCGGAATTCTCGTCCTGGCCGCGATCCTGCTCGCCGTCACGTCCCTGGACAGTGGTGGCGGGCAGGGCACCGCCATGCCCGCCACCACTGCAACGCCCACCTCCCAGGCCTCAGAGCTCGACGCCGATGCTGCAAGCATCTGCGGCCTCCCTGGACTCGACGAGAGCGGCAGCCTCGCTGCCGCACCCGACGCGGAGTGGACCATCGTCGGGACCATGGCAGCGCCCTCCTCGGACGATGCAGGGCCTGGCGTCGTCGACGCCGACGGAGTCCGCAGCTGCTTCGCGCACACCGTGGAAGGCGCAGCTTTCGCGGTCGCAAACCTCTGGGCGATGGGAACGGACGGCCGTCTGAGCGACCTCGTCACCGAACGCCTCACCGTCCCCGGCCCCGGTCGAGACGCCGCGCTGGCCCGCGAGACCACTCAGAGCAACACCGGCCTGAGCTCCCAGATCGCCGGCGTGAAAGTCCTCGCCTACGACGGCCAGAACGCCACCATCGACATCGCCTTCCAGATCTCCGACGGACGTCTCATCAGCTTCCCCTACGCCCTCAGCTGGTCCGAGGGCGACTGGAAGTTCGTGCTCACCGACGACGGACTCCCCACCTTCCGCCCGGTCGCTCTGCAGAGCCTCGGCGGCTACCTCCCTTGGAGCGGCACCACATGACCCCAGTCCCCGACAAAGAGCCGTGCTCCGTCGTCGACGTTCTCTGCTGGACCGGAGAAGGCATCGGCAACGTCGTCTCGCAGGCGTCGAACGACGCTCTGCAGCAGTTCGTCAACAACATCCTGGAGGGCTTCGGCAAAGCGGTCGTCTCGCTCGGCACCCTCTGGGTGAACGTTCCCTCCCCGGTGACCGTCGTCGACCGGGGAGGCGGCGTTAACGGCGGCGGCACACCGCCTCTTCCCGAAGCGTTTGAGACGATCCTCGGCTACGTGACGTGGGTCGCCGCGGGCCTCGCGGTCATGTCGTTGATCATCGCCGGCGTCATGATGAGCACCCGTCGCCGCCACGGCGACGGCGAAGCGCACATGGGACGCATCGGCGTCATCATCTTCGCCGTCTTCCTGCTCTCCTCCGCGTCCGCACTCGTGACAGGGTTCCTGCCCTTGGCCCTGCACCTGAACGAGTCCTCGAGCACCGTCGGCTGGGTGCAGGGGCAGCTCGAGTGGTACGCCGGCGGGCTCGCGATCCTCTCGATACTCGTCGCCGCCGGCCGCATGGTGTGGACGCAGCGCGCAGGCGAGCTGCGCACCCTCGCCCGATCGGTGCTGACGCTGATCGCCGTCGCCGGAGCGGGACTCGTCGTGATCCGCCTCGCCACGCAAGCCGGGGACGCGTTCTCGGTCTGGATCCTCAACAACTCCACCGACTGCGACGTCACCAACGGCGAGAGCAACTGCTTCGGCACCAACGTCTTCGCGATGATCTCTCTCACCGCAACCGCTCCCATCGGCCTGATCGGCCTCTTCCTCCTCGGGATCCTCGCCGTGCTGATGACATACGTTCAGATCGCGCTGATGGTGTTCCGCGGCGCGATGCTCGTCGTCCTCGCCGGCATCTTCCCGATCGCCGCGGCCGCGACGAACACCGAGATCGGGCAGCAGTGGTTCAAGAAGACCCTCGCCTGGACCCTCGCCTTCATCCTCTACAAGCCCGCCGCGGCGATCGTCTACGCGATCGCCTTCCGAATGACCGGCACTGACCTGTTCAAGTCGGACGGCACCGGGCTGTTCCAGATCGTCACCGGCCTCGCGCTGATGCTCATCGCGCTCGTAGCCCTGCCCGCTCTGATGCGCTTCCTCGTCCCCGCTGTCGCCTCGGTGGGCGGCGGTGGTGGCGGGGCCGGCCTCCTGCTCGGTGCGGCCGCGGCCGGTGGAGCGGCGGAGATTGCCAGCGGAGCGATCCGCTCGCGCAGCGGAGGTGACAGCGGCGGGGGCGGAGGAACGCCCGGCGGCGGCGGCTTCGGCTCCGCACCGTCCGGCAGCAGCGCCTCCGCCGGCAGCAAGGGGTCACCCGCTGCGACTCCGGCCGCGTCCGGTGCAGGCGGCCGCGCAGCAGCAGGCGGTGGCGCAGCTGGCGGAGCTGCGGCCGGCGGTGGCGCGGCAGCGGGCGGTGCGGCGGCAGGCGGTGGTGCCGCAGCCGCGGCAGGAGGCCCGATCGGTGTCGGCCTTGCGGTGGCCGGGAAGGCCGCCGAGGGTGCGAAGCACGCAGCAGGAGCGGTCAAGGCCGCCACGGACGACGCCACTGGCGCCAACGGAAGCGGGAACTGATGAGCACGACGACTCCCACGCGCAGCGCTGAGGCGCCGCGCACGTACGGCAACTGGCGTCGCCCGCAGACTGCGGGACTCGGCGGCCTCGGACAGCTCGCCACGGGCGTGCTGTTCGTCGGCATCCTCTCCTCGATCATCGCGTCGATGTTCTCCGGCCTCGGGGCCGCGCTCGTCGTCGCCGCGATCTTCGGCGGGATCTTGCTGACGGTTTCGGTGAAGGACAAGCACGGGCAGAGCGCCCTCGGAAGGACGGTGAATCGCGTGAACTGGATGCGGACGAAGGCCAAGGGAGCGAACGTCTACCGTTCCGGTCCCGCGGGCAGAGCGAAGTGGGGCACGTTCCAGCTCCCCGGGCTGGCTGCGGCGTCGCAGCTCTCCGAGCACGAGGACTCGCACGGGCGCCGATTCGCTCTCGTACATGTCCCCTCGACCAAGCACTACACCGTCGTGATCGCTACAGAGCCGGACGGGGCCGCGCTGGTGGATCAGGAGCAGGTCAACAACCAGGTCGCGGAGTACGGCATCTGGCTCTCCAATCTCGGAGACGAGCCCGGCATCGAGGCGGCCTCCGTCACCGTCGAGACGGCCCCCGATACCGGTACGCGGCTGCGGTCGGAGGTCGAGGGGTCGATGGACCCGGATACGCCGGAGTTCGCTCGAGCGATGCTCTCTGAGGTCGTCAGCAGCTACCCGGTCGGGTCGGCCACGATCCGCGCCTACGTCGCGATCACCTTCTCCTCCCTCTCCCGCATCGGCGGGAAGCGCCGCAACGCGAAGGAGGTCGCCGCCGACCTCGCCGCCCGCCTCCCCGGGCTCACGACCAGCCTCGCCGCCACCGGTGCGGGCGCTGCGCGGCCGCTCGGCGCTCAGGAGCTGTGCGAGGTGATCCGCGTCGCCTACGACCCCGCCGCCGCCGTCCTGATCGATGAGGCCCGCGCCTCCGGGGATGTGCCCGAGCTGTCCTGGACGGACGTCGGCCCTGCGGCCGCGGAGTCCCGGTGGGAGTCGTACCGGCACGACGGCGCCGTGTCCACGTCGTGGACGATGACCTCCCCGCCGCGCGGTGTCGTGCAGTCCGGGATCCTTGCCCGTCTGCTGGCCCCGCACCGCGACGTCGCCCGCAAGCGCGTCACCCTGCTCTACCGCCCCATCGACCCGGCCCGCGCCGCGGCGATCGTGGAGGCGGACCTGAACGCGGCGCAGTTCAACAGCTCCGCGTCGACCAAGCCCACCGCCCGCTCGACCCTCTCCACCCGCTCCGCCCAGGCGACCGCGGCGGAAGAGGCCTCCGGCGCCGGCCTGCTCAACTTCGGCCTGATCGTCACCGCGACGACCACCGACGCCGTGCACGAAGCGGACGCGCGCGCGGCGATCGACTCGCTGACCGCCGCAGCGCGTCTTCGGGTGCGGCCGGCGTTCGGGTCGCAGGACACCGTGTTCGCTGCGGGTCTGCCGCTGGGCCTCGTGCTCCCGCGTCACCTGCGCCTGCCCACCGAAGTGAGGGAGTCCCTGTGAGCCTGATCACCCGCCTGTTCTCCTCGAACAGCGACAACGAGCTCGAACCCGGCGAGGACGCCCTGCCGGACGGAGCGGTCACCGCCGCCCACGGCGACACGACGGGGGAGGAGCTGACCGGCGACGGCCTGCCCACCGGTGCCGTGTCGTCCTCGGCAGAGCCCGGCACCGACACGGCCACACCCTCGCAGCGAGCAGCGCGCGGGCAGAGCGGAGCTCCGGCCGCGGCGATCGTGCAGCGGCCGACACTCACCAGGGAGCGCACCACCCCGCGCACCCGGCGCCGGGAAGGGAAGAAGATCGAGATCCCGCACGGCGGGAAGAAGAAGAGCCAGGGGACGGCGCTGCGCCGTCCCCTGCGCCCGAGCATCCGCGGATGGCTCGGCCGCGGCGGCGGTGAAGCCGTCAACGTCACGGCCGCAGACGAGTTCCGCGGGACGACCGTCCAGGTGTGCGGGCTCTACCCGTTCTCCGTCGGCACCGGTACGCCGATGATCGGGGTACCGCTGGGGAAGAACCTCTCCACCGGCGCCTCCGTCTGCTGCGACCCGATCAGCTGGTTCCAGCGCGCAAACCTCATCAGCAACCCGTCGATGTTCGTGCTCGGCAAGCCCGGCCTCGGGAAGTCCTCGCTGACCCGCCGCATGGCCGCCGGCCTCGCCGGATACGGCACGATCCCGCTCGTGCTAGGCGACTTGAAGCCGGATTACGTGGATCTGATCGAAGCCCTCGACGGGCAAGTGATCCCTCTCGGCCGTGGCCGCGGCTACCTGAACATCCTCGACCCCGGCGAGGCGTCGGAGGCGGCGCAGCGCCTCCGTGACGAGGCCGACCGCTCGCTCGAGCGGGCCGACGAGCTCGCGCACCAGGTCGACGCGCTCGGCGTCTCCGACGACACCGCGGCGATGATCGCGGAGGTCGGCCGGCTGCGCAAGCACGCCGCGAAGGTGCAGCGCCTCGCGCACCAGGTCCTCGCGGACGCCCACGGCCGCCGACACACGATGGTCGCCGCGCTCCTGACGATCCTCCGCTCCCAGCCGCCGAGCGACCGTGAAGAGACGATCATCGACCGGGCGCTGAAGTACCTGGACGAGCACCACCAGGGAGTGCCGGTCCTCGCGGACCTCCTGCGCGTGATACAGGAGGCGCCGGACGAGGTTCGTCAGGTCGCGTTGGACCGCGGGAACATCGAGAAGTACAAGGACGTCACCGAGAACCTCGAAGCCTCCCTCATCGGCCTCACCACCGGTGGACGCCTGGGCGAGGTGTTCTCGAAGCAGACGACCACGCCGATGCGCCGGGACCGGCCCGTCGTCTACGACGTGTCCTCGATCGACGACTCCGAAGGTGACCTCCAGGCCGCGATCCTCCTCGCCTGCTGGTCGGCCGGCTTCGGGACCGTCAACGTCGCGGCCGCTCTCGCGGACGCGGAGCTCGAACCGCAGCGGCACTACTTCGTGATCCTGGACGAGCTGTGGCGGGCGCTGCGCGCGGGCAAGGGCATGGTCGATCGCGTCGACGCGCTCACCCGCCTGAACCGCGCGCGCGGTGTCGGCCTGGCGATGATCAGCCACACGATGTCGGACCTCCTCGCGCTCGCATCGCAGGAGGACCAGATGAAGGCGAAGGGCTTCGTGGAGCGCTCGGGCATGGTGATCTGCGGTGGCCTGCCCGGTGCTGAGATGCCGCTGCTGACGTCGGCGGTGCCGATGTCGATCGCGGAGCAGGGGATGCTCACCTCCTGGCAGGACCCGCCCGCCTGGGACCCCGTGTCCGGCCACGAGTCCGAGCCTCCCGGCCGCGGCCGCTTCCTGATCAAGGTCGGCGGCCGTCCCGGGATCCCGGTGCGCGTCGAGCTGACCGCGGCGGAGAAGGAGGTCAACGACACCAACAAGCTCTGGCACGCGACTTCCCGTGCCGGACGCGCGGCGGAGCCGCTGCCCACCGATCCCGTGAACGTCGAGATCCTGCCGTGAGCGTTCTCGTCGCTCTCGGCGCGAGCTGCGTCGCGGCCGGCGCCGCCGGCGCCTCGATCATCAGCGCGATCCGCGCCCGCCAGCGCACCGCGGACCGCGACCGGTTCCTGCTCACCCTCTGCTGGGCCGGCGTCGGGCTCCTAGCCGGCTTCGTCGCCTGGGACCAGTGGGACCGGGTGATCGCGTGAGCTGCCCGTCGACGCTCGCGTTCGAGGGCTACCGCTGGACCTGCCAGCGAGCGGCGCCGGGGGAGCACGGCTTCCACACGACCGACCTCCCCGTCTCCTTCGTGGAGCGGGGCCTCGCGGTCCTCTCCTGGGGGACCTCGCACCAAGCACCCGCCAACGACTGCACCCCGCGGTGGGCCGGCCCGATCTACACGGAGGAGTCCGCATGAGCGCCACCGCCAACAACCGCCGCCGCGAACCCGGCAAGGCCAACAACGACGCCCTGATGCTCGGCGCCGCCCTCGTGGCGATCACTGCGATCGGCATCGTCTGGGTGGCCGTCGCGGTCGGTTCCAAGCTCGACGGCGTGAACGAGGGCTTGCCCTCGGACCCGTTCGAAATCATCTCGGGCCTGTTCCGCGGCCGCGTGGTGTGGTCGACGTCCGCAACGATGATCGCCGCGGCCGCCGTCGCGATCATCGTCCTCGTGGGCCTCTGGGTCGTGTGGATGCGCTCGCTCGGGCGGAAGAACCGCTCGAGCGTGGACCACGCCGCCCGATACATGGCGACGCCGCGTGATCTGGCGCCGATGATGCGCAAGGAGGCGTTGAAGAAGTCCGCCCGCCTCGGCGTCGCTGAGAACCCCGGCGTCCCGGTGGGCCGGCTGCACCTGGGGAAGCAGATGCTCTACGCCTCGTTCGAGGACATGATGCTGCTGATCGCCGGCCCCCGCGTCGGCAAGTCGACCTCGCTCGTCATCCCCGCGATCATGGCCGCCCCGGGCGCTGTGGTCACGACGTCGAACAAGCGCGATGTGCTCGACGCGACCCGTGACGTGCGCGCCGCCAAGGGCCACGTGTGGGTCTTCGACCCGCAGCGAGTCGCGTTCGAGGACGCGACCTGGTGGTGGAACCCGCTTTCCTACGTCACCGACGACACCAAGGCCGCGAAGCTCGCGACGCACTTCGCCTCCGGCACTCGGACGATGAACGCGAAGACCGACGCCTACTTCGACGGCAAGGGCCAAGAGCTGCTGTCCGACCTGCTGCTCGCGGCCGCGGCCGGCAACCGGCCGATCAGCGACGTGCTGCTCTGGCTGACCTCCGTCGAGGACGAGACACCCGTCGAGCTCCTGCACGACAACGGCTACCCGACCAACGCGCGAGCCGTCCGCGGCATCATGAACACCGCCGAGAAAGCCCGCGACGGCATCTACTCGACCGCCCAGGGCATGGCCGTGTGCTTGAAGAGCGCCGCGACCGCCGACTGGGTGAACGCCCGCCCGAACGACACCCGTCTCCAGTTCGTCCCGGAAACGTTCGTCACGTCGACGGAGACGCTGTACTCGCTGTCGAAGGAGGGCGCCGGCACCGCCGGCCCCCTCGTCACCGCCCTCACCGCCGCGACGATCGAGGCCGCGGAGGAGCACGCAGCACGCTCCCGAGGCGGGCGCCTCGCGACGCCGCTCGTCGCCGTTCTGGACGAGGCCGCGAACGTCTGCCGGTGGAAGGACCTTCCCGACCTGTACTCGCACTACGGCTCGCGCGGAATCCCGATCATGGCCGTGTTCCAGTCCTGGTCCCAGGGCGTCGGCGTGTTCGGCAAGGAAGGCATGCTCAAGCTCTGGTCCGCCGCGAACGTGAAGCTCTACGCCGGCGGAGTCGCGGAAGACGAGTTCCTGCGCACCCTCTCCGAACTGATCGGCACCTACGACAAAGAGACCACCTCCGCCAGCTACAACAAGGGCGTCCGCTCCACCACCTCCGCGCTGCGCCGAGAGAAGATCCTCGAAGTCGCCGACCTCACCAGCATGAGCCGCGGCCGCGCAATCATGCTCTCCTCCGGCTCCCGCGCCGCCCTCGTCGACACCGTGCCCTGGTACAACGGCCCCAAGGAGCAGGTCGCCGCAATCAACGCCTCCATCGCCGCCCACGACGCCAGCAGCGCACCCGCGAACACCGCACCCGTCGCACCCGTCGTGACGGTCATGCCTCCGCTCGAGGCGCAGCCAGTGGCGGACGTCGACGCGGACCAGGACGAGACTCTCCGGAGCGAGCGATGAGCGACGAGGACCTGTTCGACGTCGACACGGATGCGTTCTCAGCCCCGGTCCGACCCGTCAGCCTGCACCCCATCGAGGTGGAAGACGTGGACGAGGAAGAGGTACCGGCGACGTACTTCGGATCCGCCGACGAGTGGGTCCGCAAGTTCCTCCGGCCCTCCTACCGGCGCCGAGTGACAGCCAAGGGCCAGGCGGCCGGCGATCGGTGGGCGGCTGAGTGGTGGAGCAGCGTCGAGGCGCTGACCCGCATCGAAGCCCTCTGGCGAATGTGGGAAGAGATCCGCACCAGCGCCGGCTCACTCAGCGCCTACTGGATCAACCACCTCGACCCTCACATGAGAGTCCTACTCTCACCCAACGGCCCGTTCGCGACGTCGACCGACGAGAACCGGCCAGGCGACATGCTGCCCTACACCGCACCGCCGACCGGGATGTTCCCGTCGGACGCGCAAAATTGAGCCGAGAACGCCTTGGCGCAGCCATGTCCAGGCCAGGATGGCTCCATGAGACGTGTTTCCGCGCTGCTGCTGAGTTTCCTAGTTATTCTGCTCGGCTCCGTCGATTTCGCCTCCGCGTCGGAAATGCCGGATCGTATGAGTAGCGTCGGGCTACAACAGCTATCAGTTGCAGAGGGTCCGGGCGAGTCAGTACCGGCTGCCAGCGAACCGCTCGTTGCGCAAGGAGAAGCTGGAGCTCCATCGGCGGGTTCAGTTAGTGAGTGTGAGCCCGGGTCAGCATTATGCGCGCGAGTTGGTGAACGCGGCGAAAGCATCGACAGACCTATCTCCCCGCTGAGCCGATCCAGCACAGGTCTCAGGGAAGCGGAGCCCGCAATTGTGGTTCCCGAATGGTGCGCCGCTAATGTGAACCAGGGCACTCTTTATACACTGACATCGCAGTGCGCGACGTCTACAGGGACCGTCACGTCTTACAACACCACCGGCACACCTCTCGGGGGGCTGAGCTATTACCTGATCGACTATAGCTACACATCGACCACAAATGCGATCGCAGATCACTACCTCGAGCTGTCTGTTAGTAGCGTATGGGGCACGGGCGGCACCATTTCTGTTGACGCTCGCACCGTTTGCGGCAGTTGCTCACAATCCATCTCGTATGTTCCAGCATTCTTCCCGGTCGTCGGAGCCGTATACAAGTACGTCAATCAAATATCGTTCACGGGCAGGTACAGCACGAGTACTGATGCATTCCGCGCAAACTATGCAGTGCCGATGAACCACTCCTGGTCACTGCTGTGGCGAACAGCTGGACAAAATGCGGGAACATACCCCGGCACTCATCGCGATCTTTGCGACAATAGTATTCCGTCGAAAGCACCGGGCTGCACCAAAGCCAATTACATTCCCTTCATTACCTATAGTCGCGCGGCCCTTCCGGAATTCACCAGGCATGTAGACCAGGCGCTCGCGTCCGGTCTACCTGGCGGATCACCAGAACAGCCTCTGACGAGAACAATGGACGAGTCCATCGTTGCCGCTAATCGGTCAACCTCCTGCCCCTCGATTGCTGGCCTGCCACGTCCTGACGGGAAGGACTGCGATGAGTTTCCCTTTGCGTCGTCGCGGGAAGGTGGATCATCAAATGCACAGTGGGGTATGCGAACATTTTCGGGATGCGAAGTTCCAAGTACATACCCTCGCGGCTCCGCGACTGGAGCAAAAGGCTTCAGTATATGTATGATTAGCCTAAGTGAAAACAGGAGCGCGGGTGCGTCGCTCGGCAATTGGTATAAGAGCCAGCGCGTGGTCGAGGGTCGCGTGTTTTACGTGAAGGTGGTTGCATAACTTGTACGAATACATAGTTGCCGTGCAGTATCACATACTGTCTCTACTTAAGACGGATAGATTATCAGAAGATCTTTGGGATCCGCGAAACGGAGTTGCTCGAATAACGCCCGAAGGCATAGAAGGCTACGCGGGGTGCTCTGTTGGACGCGTCACGCTGAGCGTCAGCCTTGAACAGGGCCCGGTGGAGGCTCCGGTCGGCTTTGACGAGTCGATCGTGTTACACGGCTTCTCCACCGACCATCAAAATCTGACAGTGTTTTCCTGGAGCGAAGAATACGAGAAAGTTGTTCTTCCCGAATCTTTCTTAGACAAGCAGCTAACCGTTCGATGGTCTGCCAAGAATCGAGATGTTTCTTCTAGCGCTCCTGAATCTCCACCTTTCGAGGCCCACCACGTAGCAATCTGGCGCACGTGAGAGACGAAGGCGCGGCTACTCATTAGATTATGGCCGTCACTGAACTGGGCGCTCCACTCAACGAGTTGCGCAGCCATGCACGATGAGCGGGAAACTGAGGGGAGTGGAGCAGCGAAGCGCTACCGCGACCTCGGGCTGACGTGCCTGACGAACTCGAGCAGCAGACACACACAGCGCTCAGCCGCGTGGCGCACAGGATCTTTCGGGCGGAGAACGGCCGCCGACAGAGGCAGACCAAGATATTCATGGTCAGGGTCTACAAGATGGCTTTCAACTGGAACCGCGTGGTGATGTTCCCGCACCAGCAGATCGAGACGACTCACGATTACTGCTGCTTCGGCACCGGCCTCGAGAACCGGGCCCGCGCGATCGCTGCCGGCCTGGAGTGGGTGGATCCGTGAGACACAGCTCCAGCGAGGTCCGACAAGCAGGCGCTCCGACGTGGTCTGATCGGGCGAACCAGACAGCAGGGAACGTCGGCGTCCGACGAAGCGTCGCGCGTGCCCGGGTGGAAACTGACATAATCTCGCTTATGAGAATCGGCAGTGGGAAGCGCCCGGGGAGCGCGCAAGCCCTGTACCGCCCTCGACGGGCTTGCGTACCGTCGCTGACGACCCGCACCACTCCTCGAGGCACCGGACCGGTGCAGAACAGGTGACAGCACATGACTCGCGAGCAGAACATCGCCTCCCAGCAGGCCTTCGGTGAGGCGGTCAACGCCGGCGACTTTGCCGCGTTCGACGCACTCGTCGCGCCCGACTCTGTCGATCACGACCCGGCGCCCGGCCAGGCACCCGGTCCGGAGGGATACGCCGCGTTCTTCGGCGACCTGCGGACCGCGTTCCCCGACATGGCGCTCGAGGTCGAGAAGCTCGTCGCGGACGACGACAGCGTCGCTTTCGCCTACACGCTGACCGGCACGCAGACCGGTGTGTTCCAGGGCCACGCGCCGACGGGCAAGTCCGTGAAGATCCGCGGCATGCAGATCAGCACCTTCGTCGACGGCAAGCTCGCCGAGCGCTGGGGAAGCAGCGACGAGCTCGGCATCCTCACGCAGCTCGGCCTCGCACCCGGCGCCTAGCCGGCGTGACTCCGGCGGGTTCCGAGGCTCGTGTGCGACCACACCTCGGAGCCCGTCGGGCGGAGTGTGTGCGAACAAACTGACATAACGTCGATTATCGGTCTTAACCCGAAGGGGCATCAGATGCCTCGAACGCAAGCCCACGGCCCAGAATACGCACGCGCACCCGCAAACCGCCCCGCGACTGCAACTGCAACTGCAGACCGCTGGCAGCGTCAGTCAGTCGGCTCGCCGCCATGGTGCTGGCTCTGACACGGACTCCCAGTTCGCCGGCACGGACTGCGCCACTCATCAGCCCATTGGCGTTATCACCGATCGACAAATTAGTCGTCGGCGGGTGGGAAGAGTAAGCTCCCCCCCTGCCTGCGCGGAAGTTCTCGCACTTTAGCTTGATAAGAATCTGATGTCATGAATGGCGTTGTCTCAACCAAATACCCCCCTAGGCGGGCTCGAGGAAAAATGCGCTGGTCCGGCATTACGGCGAGTGCACGATCCGCAGACATACCCGCCTTGATAGACTCTCGCCTTGTCCAATCGGCAAATTGAAAATTCTGCACGTACGCGTCATTGAATTCGCCCCGATACCTATCGAAAAGCGGTATGCAGATACCCGGAGCCACTTCGACAAAGTAAAGACCAGTGCGTGGGGAGAGGGATTGGTGGCTAAGATTCGACACTCGTAGCTCAAAGGATACGCCATCGAGACGCACGTCCATCCAAGCGGCCGATATTGACTGAACTTGATTGTCATCAATCATCAGTCTATTTGGCCCGCTGATAGCATCTATAAGAGGCTTGAGCACGTTATCAAGATCAGGAATGGAATGTGTTTCGTATCGTGTGGATACTGGAACATACCATTCTAGCTCAATTTTCACATCCATCGTAAAAAGCCCGCTTGTATCCTTTTCAATCACCGCAGATACAGCTTTCTGAAAGTTCGAGCGTCGCGCACCAGAAGCTTGTAAAGACACTGGAGCCATTGATCCACGAATGACTACAAGCCCAAATTCTAGTTTTTCTTCTACAACAATTGAGACTTCTGACGCGTTTTCGGCCATTAGATTCGTCTCCTTCTACCTCAAGTACAACCAGCTTTTACAAAATTGCAGCCACCAGAACTCGATACTAAAAGCCGTAAAGATGCTGACGCGCGTTAAACGCCGCAGGACCACCTTCCAGGATGTTCTCTGCGAGGGCACGGATCTCTGCATCGTCGAGCGATCCGATTCCGGAGGGAGAAGGGCTTCCGTGTACGCCGTCGCTCTCGAGGGCGACGATGAGCTCCGCGTCGCCCAGGACGGGCACATTAGCATTGTGAGTGCTGGCGATGATCTGACGTCGGCCTTTAAGCTCTCGGAGCTTAGTAACCACTCCGCGGTACACGAAGTTATTGTCGAGGTCGTCCTCGGGCTGATCAATAATCAGTGGCGCGTTGGAAGCGGCAAGTAGCAAGAGCAGGAGTGCGGTCGCTCGTTGCCCCTTAGAGAGCTGCTCCATTGAGCGAAGCCCTGTGCCGTTGACTTGAAGGAGAACTTCTACCGCGAGGTCGATGCGTAGCTCGTCGAGCTCGCGCGCGAGCCGTTCACCAGAGGCGATAAGCGCGGCAGCCTGAGCGCCGCGGATCCCCATCTCATCTAACGCACCTACGCCCTCCCGAATTGCCGTGGCAAGCCTGCGAGGCGAAAAGGAGTCAGCCGCAATTGCGGCCGAGATCTGTGTGCGTTGAGTAGTGATGTAGGGTCTGATGGCATCAAGAATGTGACTGCGCTCCGAAGCGGCGATTGGGCGGGCTACGACGACTCCGCCGGTTGCACTATTTGCTGCACTGATAGCGGCATGGAGACGTTCAGTCCGCCGCGTCTCATGTCCACGGAGCTCTGCAAGTAGGGCTGCGCGCCGCTCGAGGAGAGTCTGAAGATCCTGTCGCTGAGTCGTACGACGGGGCTCAGCTGCCTGCAGCCTGTCGAGCTCCTGTTGAATGGAGACGAACCTGTCGGGGTCCAATTTTCGGTCGTGCAACTCGCGCACGACTTCTCCATAGGAGGAAGCCTCGTCTGCAGTGGCGGCTTGCCATTCCGCGCGGGCGGCTTCAATATCATTACGCGCGCTGGTCAATGCCTCACCCATCGAGCTAAGGACTTCGGTGGTTCGTGATCGTAGGCGTTCGAGGGCATCAACGACACGCGTTAGATACTCTTCCTGGGGTGCGCCATCGACGTCAGCAAGTGGCGCGGCTAAGTCACGCAACGCGTGAGCCTGGGCGAAACTGTTCCACACGTCACCGACAGCGCGGGCTCGGCCCGCGCCTTCTTCGAAGATGGCCTCGTCCCGGCCGAGACGTTGTTGACCCGCCAACTTGGTGGGGACATCAGTTGCTTCCCAATGCGCAACCTGTTCGGTGAGCCCGGGGATCCGAGCGAGTTCGCCGTCGATTTCGTCGAGAGCCTCTTCGGCACGAATCAGATCTTCGCGGTTGGTTCGCAACTGTCGAAGTGTGCGCTGCAGGTCGGCCTCATCCTCGAGTTCGCCGTCGAAGCGGCGAACCAGCTCGGCCACGCGTTCAGTGCTTCCAGCCAGTTCGGCCAGCTCATGCTGGCCAAAAATCTCGACTGGACCAAGAACCTCAGTAGGGGTCAAGTTCGTACGGTTTCCTGCCGCGTCCATGACGACAGGAGGATGCGGAATCTCCCGCTCGATTGTGAAGCGCTGAGGGACGGGGTTTACGGCTTCAATCTCGATGCGGATGATAGTCCCTCCACGCAGTACAGCGGAGACGATTTTCCGATGGTCGGCCTTCACCTGCGGCGTGATCGGATCCAGATCCAGCGCGTACCGAATGCTTTCAATAATGGTTGACTTACCCGCCCCTCGACCCCCGATGAGTGCTGTGAGGTCCTCGGAGATGGGCACGTTAACGCCATCCAGGTAACCGCCAACCCACGAGATGTTCTTCATCGTCGTGCGCGGCTGGGTCGCCGGGTTAGAGACGGAAATTCGGGTGGCTGGCGTTCGCACCGCGAGCTTGAGGCTACGCAGTGTGGGAGCGCTCACTTTGAACCAGGAGCTTGCTCCATCGGTGCGAAGCTGACGAGGACCCATCACATCGTCCGCGTGAATCACGGCGAGAGGGTGTGGGCGCTTGAAAATGCCCGTGCCCGCGACCACGGCGGCTTGGTCACGGGTCTCGGTGACCGTCGGCGTAATACCGATCGCGTGAAGCTCTGGGGTCTGGATCATGGTGGCGAGGGGCTGTCCCGCGCGAGTAGTCAGCAGGCCCGCGGGATGCACGTTTGCGTGGGCGGGGATCACCAAAGCATCGTCCTCCGTCATCCGCTGAAGGATCCCAGAGTACGAAGCGCCGGTGGTCCCGTTTGCGCAATTCGGTCTGACCCCGCAGCGTCCGATGGAAGCGTTGATCGCGGAGAAGTCCGTCCCGACGTCGAAGATCACGAGGATGTGCACTCCCTCGGACGAGTTCGCCTCAAAACCCGGGAGAGCCACGATGCCCTTCTCGCTAGCCGCGGCGATAAGGCCGGCGGCTGAGTCAACGCGCCAGTGGTCTGTTACGGCGATGAGAGAGATACCGAGCTTTTGACACTCGGTCAGAAGCGCTTCGTTGTAGGCGGCTTCGTCCTCGAAGTAGCTTGAGGGAGCGTTTCGGCCCTCGTAGGAGTAAGGGTTCACCTGCAGAGCGGCACGGATCCAATGCGCGCCACTCGCGATAGACGTCATCTCTGGCATTTGGTTCCTCCACTCGGTAGTGCTGCTGAAGCTACCGTTAGACACTGACACCGCGAGCAACCGCGGCCAACATCCAGATCTCCCAGCCGGAGAAGCCGTCGTTGTGCCCGTGGGGACGGCCATCGCAAAGACCGCGCGCATTCGTGTGGCTGTGGCAGTGCAGGAACTGCACGGGCGCTTCGTCCGCACGACCTCCCAATCGACGTGACCAATCCTCAATAGTCCCACAAGCTGTGGGACTAATTGGCCGTGGCCCCGCTGGCGTCGATGGCGGCGATGATGCGCTCCTCATCTGGGAGCGCGAGACGCTCGGCGTCGGGGAGGGCGTCGTAGGTGTAGGTCGCGACGGCGATCGGTGAGGCTGCCTGGCTGAGGGCGTAGCGCACGATGTGTTCGTCCTTGTCGCCGCAGATGAGGATGCCGATAGTCGGGGCGTGGCTCGGTCGCCTGAGCCGTTCGTCGACGAGCGCGATGTAGAACCCGAGTTGGCCGGTGAACGCGGGCTCGAAGTCGCCCTTCTTCAGCTCGACGACGACGTACCGGAGCTGCTCGGTGTGGAAGAAGAGCAGGTCGAGGTAGAAGTCGCGGCCGCTGACGTCGAAGTGCACCTGGCGGCCGGCGAAGGTGAAGCCGGTACCGAGCTCCTGCAAAGTCTCGGCGATGCGGTCTAGGAGCGCGTTCTCCATATCGCGCTCTGCGGCGTCTTCGGTCAGATTGAGGAAGTCGAAGACGTAGGGGTCCTTCGCGATTTCGCGCGCAAGGGCGGAGTCTGCGGGCGCGAGGCGGTCGACGTAGTTCGACGGCGCCCGACCGGCCCGCTCCAGGGTCTGGTTCTTCACGTGGTTGAGCAGCATTGACCGTGTCCACGAGTTCTCGGCCGCCGCGGCGGCGTACGCCGCGCGCACGTCCGGGGTGGAGAGCTTGTCGAGGAGGAGGCGGACGTGGCCCCAGGGCAAATGTCCCACAGCCTGTGGGACTTTCTCCCGATCGGGCCAGGCGGCGGCGAAGGCGCGCATGTAGAAGAGGTTGCTGCGCGACAGACCGGTCATTGCCGGGAACTCTTGGCGCAGATCTTCCGCGAGCCGGTCGAGGACTCTCGTGCCCCACGGCTCCTTAGCCTGCTGGTTGAGGATCGCGCGACCCAGGTCCCAGTACAGGCTGATGAGCTGCGCGTTCACGGTGCGCTGAGCGCGCAGCTGCGCGTCCTGAACGCGCGACGTCAGCGAACGCAAGAACGGCTCGTAGCCGTTCGGCAGTTCGATGTCGCGTCCAGTCATCCCGCAATTGTCTCGGATCCGCGACGAGACGCCGGCCGCGGCGATGAGGATGGCGTCCAACAGGCTGTTGGACTTCCGCGCAGTTGCTCCGTCGCGGTCGTCGACGACCAGATGCGACGCGATCTGCACCGACCCACGGTCGGGATCCTCATCTGGGGCGGCCACGACAAGCACACCGTCCGCTACGCCCTCAGCCAGACCGGCTCCCCCATGGCCGTCTCCAGCTAAACCCGCGAATCCCTCCCACCGGCAGAGCAGGCGGCGATACCGACGGCCGAGCAGATCACTGCACCCTCGACTGGCCGGACAGCAGCGGCTAGCGAGACGAACCCCTCATCCACCGGCGCCGCATCGACCTAGATAGCGAGATGCCTATCTAGCTCCTCGGAGATCGGGTGGTGTCAGAGGCCCGCTTCGAAGTGTCAGCGGCCTGGCTTGGATCGTTCGATCTGAGTCCCCTGCCCGCGGCTGCCGCGGGTTGAGGGGACACGCGTGCGCTTCGTGGGCTCCGTGCCGCGGGCGGGAGTGGCGAAGGATGCGTCGACGGTCATCCGCGCGTTCACCTGCTCCTCTGGCACGTTCTGAGCTTGCATCGTCGCTGCCGTGTGCGCGCGGCGCTCGGCGCTGTCGTACGCAAGTTCCCCTTCGGATCGAGCCGCGACTGCACGCCCTTCATCAGTCGGCGCCGGAACGTCGTCCGGGTCGCGCGGCGCACTGTTGTCGTCGCGGTAGAGGGCGACCTGGGCCCTGGCGTCCTCAGCGAGGCTGCGCAGCTCGTCGGAGCTCTGCGTGGGCGTGCCGCCGGCCTCTGCATCACGGTCGTACTGGGCGGCCTGCTGCTCGAGCTCGTCGGCACGTCGTACGGAGTCGATGGGGACCTCGGATGACGTGATCTGGGTTGAGGCGTCGTTGGCGCGGTCGAGGCGGTCGGCTTCCGCGATCATCACCTGGGCCTCGGTGACGTCACGGCGGGATTGTGCCCGCTCGGCGTCCGCCGCGGCGACGGTGGGGCCGCCGGCCTGGTCGGTGCGCCACTCCTGCACGAGAGCCGCGCGCGCGGCTTCAGCCACCGCCGGATCCGCCGGCTGCGCGCGGCCATGGTCATCGAAGGCGACGGCTGTCTCAACGCGGTAGTCCTGGTAGCCGACCGGATCGTTGGCGCGCTTCCACTCCTCCGCGACGCTCAGCTCGAGTTCGGGAACGTCGCCGGCGACCGCCGCGCGGTAGTCCGCGATGAGCGCACGCTCGGCCGAAGGGTTGGGTTCGCGGATGTCGCCGACGGGCATCGTCAGCCGGTCATCGTCGTGTCGGTGGTATCCATCGGGCGCGGCAGTGGAGGCCCACTGCTTCGCGAGGTCCAGCTCGGTCGGGGTATCGCGGGCGATGCCCTGAAGCGTGGCGACGTCGACGCCGTAGCGCTCTTTCGCCTCCGACGCGATCAACGCATTGGCGGACGCGATCTGCGGGTCCGCGTCCTTCCACGCGGCCGCCGTCTCCGCGACACGGGCGACGTCGCGCACACTCGCCTGATCCCACCACTGGGAATCGTGAACGACCGACACCGCCTGACGCGCGGATGCCCGCTCGCCCTCGTAGCGAGCGGCGAGCTCGCGTGCCTCGATCGCGCTGCGCTGCTGCGCTTCGCGCATCGCCTCCTGGTACGCGCGGGCCAGCTTCTCGCCGAGCTGGATCGCGATGGTGAGCGCGATCCGCGCGGACGAGTTGATGGACTCCTCCACATCTCCGTCGTCGTCAGCCATAGTGATGCCTCCCCTTCACTCGTGTCGGTCTAGCGGTCGTGTCCGTCGCGCTCGCGCGGCTCGGCGCCGCGCTGCGGAGCAGCGGTCGTGGTGACGTTCGGCTCGGCCCTGGTGAGTTTCGTCGGCACAGGAGTCCCGGTCGCGAAGCTCGCCTGTACCGTCGCGCGGGCGCGGCGAGTGTCCTCGGGCAGGGCGTCCCAGGCGTTCTTCTGGATCTGCGCGCTGTAGCCCTCGTGGACCGTCTTCAGCTGGTTCCGGATCGTCCCGGCGAGCTCGCGGGTACGGCGAGCGTCGCCGGCGGCCTTGTGGGCGTCCATGATCGCGCGCGTGGTGCGCACGATCTGGCGCAGCAGCATGGCCTCCTCGGCGGCCTTGTTCCGCTTCCCGGCGGTCGCGAGGATCAGCATCGTCGTGCCGGCCATCGACGGCATCCCCGCGGGCCGCGGCGTCGACTCATGCGCCCGCAGATGCGCGGAGCGGGCAAGGGTCCGTGACGCTTCAGCGAGTGGCCCGGGTGTCGATTCGAGGCGCCTCGACCATGCGGCGTAGGCGCCGGATGCTTCGCGGGCTGCGTGCGCCCAGGTCGCGCGATCGGAGGGGTCCACTCGACTCAAATAGTCGTGCAACCGCCCCATGTCCTCCGCGTAGGAGGAGTAAAGATCGCTGGAGACCTCTGCCGACTCGCGACCGGGCGCGACGGGCTCGTAGCGCCACGGGTTCTTCGCTGTCGCGCGCCACTCATCGACCGCTGTCTGCGCGGACTGTGGTGAGTCCGGCCAGCCCTTCCGCAGCTCCGGGAGAGTGAGATCTCGGGCGAGCTTCCCGCCGCCGTGCCACACCACGGGCGCGCCCTTCTCGGGACGCAAGGCGACCGAGTAGCCGGCGACGACGTCGTCGCGGCCCGCCGCGTAGCGCGGGCGGATGAGCACGCCGGCCTGACGCATCCGGCGCACGAACTCCGCCTCATCCGCTGACGCGGATGCCGACGAGCGCACCGCGCGCTCGAGCCGGTGAGCGTCGACCTCGACGGCGCCGCGGCGCTGCGCGGACTCGCGCGCGCCCGGCTGCACGCCGCGCTCCCCCAGCTCACGCTCGGGCGCGTGCAACGGCTCGAGCCCGTACTCCTTCTCGAGCTGCCGGCTGACCCTCTGCGAGAGCGCCTTGTCGTAAGCGACGTGCGCCTTCGTCCCGTCGGCGCGCACCGCGGAGACAGCGATGTGAACGTGATCGTTACCGTTCTTCGACAGCCCGTGCCGCACGGCGATCCACCGGCAGTCGGCCTTCCCGGAGGACTCGCCAGCGAACCCCATCCGGTCCACGAAATCGGTCGCGATCCGTCCCCACTGCTCATCGGTGAGCTGCCCCTCCTCCGCACGCAGCGAGAGGGAGCAGTGCCAGACATCAGCGGCGACGCGCTTGCTGCCGATCTGCTCGCCGGAGTCCTTGTCGAACACCTTCTCCTGGCGGGTCACCTCGACGCCGAAGAAGTTCTTGTACTCGTTCAACTCTGCCGCGATCGCGGCGGCCTCGGCGTAGTCGAGGACGCTCTCACCGTGCATCGCCATGATCGCCGGGTCCCCCGCGATCAAGTGCTGCTCGGTGTGCTCGTTCGCGCGCCCCTCCCCCGCGAGATAGCGCACGAGACCGCCCATGTCCCCGCCGTACGTGACGTTCGGGATCACTGGCCGGCCAGTCGTCGCAGCGTCTCGTTCACCCGCGGCACCAGCGCCCGGTACTCCGCCGCCACCTGCACTGCTTCCTCCGGGAAACGGCCCTCGGTGTTCGCGAACCGAGCGAGCTGATTCATGTTGCTCGAAAGACGCCCCATCAACGTCCGCAGCTGCATCAGCTCCGAACCGACCGACTTCCACTCCACATCCGACCGCACCTGCGGATCGATCGCCGCCTCGAACATCAACCGCGGCACCGTCACATCCAAAACCTCGGCACGAGCACGCAACATCGCGTCCTCATCCGGGGACACCCGCACGACGTACTTCTTCTCCCGACGCTGCTCCGGCGGAACATTCGGACGACGCTTCCGACCGAACAACCTGCTCGACTCCGTCACCACATCCCCGTCCTTCGGCCAAGCGCAGCGAACCCGCCAACCAGCGGGGACCATACGACCAGTATGCGCACCGGGCCAGCGCAGCGCCAGACCGGCAAGCAACTTAGGACACCTAAAATGACAGCTTGCTCTGCCCCAATATGCTGCACATGCAAACCCTGTGTGTTCACGGCCGGGTTAAACGATGGGACCCGAATCGGTACCCATTCGACTGCCGTTCTCGGTAGTCTCGGGGTATGAACGACGTGACTCGGAACCCTGATGAGGCAGCGGAGGCGGCTCGCCGCCTCCTCGAATCCACCGTCGAGAGAAGGGTGGAAGCGGTGCGGTCGATCGTGAGCGCAGCGAACGACACCGACACCGCGCGGACCGCTCTCTCTGACGCGCAGACCCGCCACGCCAAGGCGTGGTCCACCGCACTCGCGTGCGGCTGGTCCGAGAAGGAACTCCGCGCAGCAGGTGTCCCGCGACCCGACCAGACCCGCGCTCGAGTGGCGCGCACTCGCCGGCCTTCGGCCGGCGACACCGACGTCACCGGATCGACGGACGGCGTCCCCTCGGAGCCGATGGAACAAGTCGCGTGACCGACGACAACGACGCGCTCCACGCCCAGGTCCGCGACTGGGCCGAAGGGTCGAACCCGCTCGCCGCAGCGGTTGAACTCTTGATCCGCTCGGGCCTCGTCTACGAGGGCGCTCCGTGGGTCCGGACCGACAACGCCTGGAAGACGAGCGCGGTCGACTTCGATCGCCTTGGCTACGACATCGGCGCGCTCAGCGGCGGCGAACAACGCATCGCCCGGATCGCCACCTCGCTCGGGCACGGCACGCCCGTGGACCTGCGCGAGGACATCGCCGGTCTCGACTACGAGCACGCTCGTCTCGTGCTTGCCGCGGTGGCACACGCCGCCGGATTCATTGAGCCCGGAACGACCGTCCAGGACGTCGACGGCATTCCCACCCTCACGCCTTCCGACGCGCTCGCCACCTGGCCTACCGAGTAGCGTTGCGCTCGACGCAGCGCCCCCTCGCCGGCGTCGGAATACCCCCGCTCGAGCTTTGCGCTCGCGGGGGCTTTTCCGTCCGGGCTGGCACCGGTGCGGCTGCGCCGCGAGGCCAGCTGATGCTCCGTGATCGGGCGGACGGAACCTCGGTCGATTGCGAGACCAGGGAGGCTGGCGCTGAGTCGTTCACGGACGCCCCCTGACCACCTGTGCACAGCCCAGCTCTCGCTGGGGCTGGCCTGCACACAGGTGGACAGCGGGACCCCGGCCGCAGTACAGATTCGGGATCCTTTGCCCGATGATGCGGGGTATGGGTTTCCTCGACAAGCTGTTCGGCCGGACCGCTCCACGCACCAACGACGCCACGTCGAAGGAGGAGCCGAGCGCCGGATCCCCGTCCGCGCACCGCGTTCGACTTCGCGTGAACCTCAGCACCACGATCGTGCTTGGCGTGGTGCAGCTGACGGGAACGACGACCTTCGCCCGTGAGGCGATCACGGCGCTGGCATCACGTCACCGCGCCGCCGAAGGCGGCTACATCGAGGCGTCCGGGTCCCTGCAGCGGGAGCCCGACAACAGAGCAGACCCGTTCGCCGTAGGAGTGCATGTCGAGGGCGAGCGCATCGGCTACCTCCCGAGCCTCATCGCTCAGGAGCTCGAGCTGAGCGAGGACGGGTCAGAAGTCGTCGAAGTGCAGATCTTCACCGAACTTCTGCCCGCCGGCCTGCGAGCCGAGGCATGGGTGTGGCTGGGCGACGGGCCCGCGCGGTGGCAGTGGTCCGCATCGAACCGACCACCCCTGTCATCACCTGCGAAAGCCGCTGCGCACCACCAGTCCTCCCGGACCATGGTCAAAGAAGCCCTCGCCGGCGGCGGAGCGCGCGCGAAGGACTTCCAGCGCGGGATGGTGAACGGAGTGCACTATCTGGAGTTGGTCGAGCCGATCAAGCAGCTCAAGCGCGAAGGACGACTCGAAGAAGCTCTCGTCTTGTGCACCGCAGCGATCGCCGGAGCAGAGGGCTCCCGCGATGGCCGCGAACCGGCACCCTGGTACACCGAGCAGGCCGCCATCATCTACCGCAAGCTCGGACGCCGCGACGAAGAGATCGCTGTCCTCCAGCGGTGGCTCAAGCTGTGCCCGAAGGAACACCGCGACGGAACCCGCATCGGAGAACGACTCGCGAAACTGACGGCGTGACCGCAGACTCCAGGCCCTAGTCGCCGGCTCCGAGCGTTCCTCGGCCCGCGTCAACGATTGCGCGGGAGCGGCGGTAGAACGTCGCCCGAGACATGCCCAAATCACGCGCGACCTGCGCAGCCGGCTCCCCACCCTTGACCAGCTGCAGCGCGGACCGGACCTGACTGTCGGTGATCTTCTGCGGGCGGCCGCCAAGGTTCTTCCCGGCCGCGCGGCGCTTGCTGATCGAATCGATCACCCGCTCGCGCTTGATCTCATGCTCCATCTGCGCCAACGCCGCCATGATCGTGAACAGCATCGACCCCATCGGCGTCGACGTATCCACGTCCCCTCCCCCGAGATTCAGCACGCGAAGGCCCGCACCACGGCCGCGCAGCTCGTCCGCGAACGCGAGCATGTTCTGCGTCGACTGGCCCAAGCGATCCAACGTGGTGATCACGAGCGTGTCCCCCTCGTGCAACGCATCGAGGGCACGATCGAACTGCGGCCGCGACGCACGAGCGCCCGACACCCCATGATCGACGTACAGATCATCACGCCGGATACCGGCAGCGAGCAGGTCGACCTCCTGCCGATCCGTCGACTGCTGCCGCGTCGAAACCCGCGCGTACCCGATCAACCGCGCCACGACGCTCCCCCTGTCTCGAAACCAATGCTTCACACCTACCCCGGGTTACGAGGTTACGCGACGTAGTTATGAGATTCGACCCGCCGCGAGATCGCGCCTCTACTGCGCCGCGACTGAGGCCAGGAGTGAGACGTATCGTATCCCTAGGGATACGAGACAAACATGCTTCCGCATGAGCCTCGGATGGATGCCGTCACAACGGCGGATCACACGCGTGCGTAGCTGAGTGCTTCTTGAACGTCCTCCGTAGTCGGTGTGCAACCCCGCCGCCGCCAGCGGGGAGGAGGAGGGTGGAATCAGTTGAACCGGAGAAGCATCGAAGGAGAAACATCATGGACAGCACGAAGACCACGGCAAGCCAGACGACTCAGCACGTCCGGTCGTTCCAGCGCAGCAAGATTCTCGGCGGCATCGTCGCCGTCACCCTCGCCCTCGGCGTTCCGACCCTAGCCGCCGCCCCCGCGCAGGCCGACACGGTCGCGACAGCAGCCGTCACCGCCGACAGCGGCCGCACCGTCGGCACCACCGAGGCGACCAACACCGTCCCGGACCCCACACAGTGCACCTACGGGGCCAAGGAGAAGTTCCACGAGGCGACGGGCCTCTACCCAGCGTTTAAGGGCAACGCCTACGAGTGGGCCGACACGGCAGCAGCAACCGGCTGGACGACCGTGCTCGACGCGCAGGCGCGCAGCATCGTCGTCTTCCAGCCCGGAGTCCAGGGGTCAGACGCGATGTACGGCCACGTCGCCTGGGTCGACTCCATCGAACAGCACCCGGACGGGCTCTACATCAACATCACCGAGCTCAACGGTGTCGCCGGCCCCGGCCAGTGGGGCACCCGCCAGGTCAAGGACGTACCCGGCATGAGCTACATCCTCGCTCCGTAGATCCGCGGAAAAGCCCGAACGGCTGTTGCAGCACGCGCTGCAGCAGCCGTTCGCTTGTCCATCCAAACCGCAAGGACCGAACCGGCAAGCTGAATCAGAACGCCTGCTTGTCGAACCCCACCGGAGCCGTGTTCATCGGATCCGACCACTGGAGGCCTGCGGCGACCGCGCGCGCCAAGCTCTCCAGGCCAGTACCGAAGTAGCAGTACCCGTGGGTCGTCTCGATCTGCTGGTGCGGCGGCATCACCACGAGACGCCAGTTGAACAGCATCTTCCACACCTCGACCGTGAAGGTCTCCGTCTCCTGCAACCGGAAGCCGTTCTCCGTCCGCACGATCCGCTCCCCCGCGAAGTCGGCCTTCGAACGCACCTGCTGCTCGAGGTCGTCGAGCGCCTCGGCTCGAGTGCGCAGCATCGCCTTCTCATTCACCGTCCCAGTGTCCCGATAGCCGCCCCTTCACCGGGCATTTCGTCGGGCGGGTCTTGCGGGACACTGCAGCCTGCGCCCGTGCGCAGCGCGTCCCGCTCGCCGCAGTGGTGCGGTGAACGATCCCCATTCGGGCGTTGCCCTATGACCGGACGATGGCGTGCGCCCGAAGGAATGTCACCGGCGTCGCTTTCAAAAGGGGGACGCCGGACCTACCATCAATGCATGACCGTCGTCATAGTGGACACCAACGCGCTACCTCGAGGGCACTTCTCCTTGTCGGCTCTAGCGAGGCTGATCAAGGAGGCTGGAGACGCTGCTGTCGTGGTCATCCCCGAAGTTGTGGTGTGGGAATGGGCTGAGCACGCGTACGCGACATACGTCGCCGTCGAGGAGGCCGCGAAGGCCGTCCGCGTAGACGCGAGCATCCTCGCTCGCCCTCTAGTCACACCGGCTCCGTCCGTCGAGGAGCTTGCGGAGCGCATCGAGAACAGCTTTCCTGCCCAAGTGCGTCTCTGGTCACCTAACGGTGACGGGTGGCGCTCAGCGCTACGCGATCAAGTCTTACAGGTCGGCTCGGGCGAGACGAAAGGCGATGTGAAGACGGGTGCGGCCGACGCTGTTGTCTTGGCCTGCGTAGAAGCCCAGTCGGCGATATCGGAGGACGTTGTGCTCCTCGTGACAGACGACAAGAAGCTCCGAAAGAATGCCCTCCTGTTCGAGAACGTACGCTGCGCGACGGGTGACAAAGGTTTGCTCGCGGCTATGCACTCGTTCACTCCTGCGACGGATGACCTGGAAGTTCGGTTGATGGAGCAGTTACCGGAGTTCTTGAACATTCGCATCGGCGAGGAGGGCGAAGCGATCTCCTTCGCTGAGTACGGGGTCGGCGTACACTTCGGCGCCGGCCACGGCGGGTGGCCGGCGGAGGCCATCTTGTCCACCATCTGGTTCAAGCGCATCGATATTACAGAGATTTATGACCTACAGATCGACTCTGGAGAGGGACGGCGACGAGGGCTTGCTGAGCTCCGGTTATTCGGAGACTTCGTCGGCACGATCCTCGAGTATCACGATCCCAAGCTTGGTGCTGTCTCGGTTTCGCGGACGGAGGTCGACTTCAGTCAAGAGTTCGTCGACGTCACGGTCGAGGTGGACTGGGATCCAAATTGGCGCATTCAGGAAGTTCGCGCGACAGGATCGGCGGTACTGGTCATGATCGATCCAGATCAGGACGAGGCTGACGATGACAACCTGAGCGAATTTTACGGGAGGCACGGGACATGACAGGAGCACCGCCCGGACCTCACCGGTGGACGCTCGAGACGTAGAGTGGCGACGACCTGCGCAGCAGCGTCCAGCTCTAATGACGTTCGGGCAGCTGGTGGCTCTACTGTGGCGGTGCGGCCGGGAGAGGTGGGGACTTCGTTGACGCCGCACGCGACAGACCGGCGGGAGTCCGCCGGTGTCCCCCTTAGACATCGCGGCCAGGCGAGCAACTGACGAGAGAGTGGCGACCCGTGCCAATCTTGCATCATGGACAGACGAGCCAACCTCACCGCGTCAGCGCCCCGGACCGGACTGCAGAAAGCAACGAAAGCCGAATTGGGTCTCGTTGTAGACGTCCTCGACTACGCGTTCTACGGAATCGACGGTAGCCAGCCGTCCATTGACAGATTTCAGGATCTGGTGCGCCGCGGCATGTTGCGACAAGAGCAGCGCATCGCGCTAAAGAAAGGCGAGATCTATTTTGCGCAGCATGGCGGCGTCGAAATTGTCCTCAATGTAGGGGAGCGTGGCACGCTGAGATCTGTGATGAAGCAAGCGGTCTCAGTCGGTCCGCTCGTCCTAATAATCCTCGTGCTTGGGGGTGCAATCCATGCTTTCGCGACGTGGCTGGGCTTGCCCTTCTGGGCGGCGGACTTGGTGCTGCTGGTGGTGCTCGGAGGCCCAATTCTCCTCGTCGCGAGGATGACTCGCGTGCCCAAAAATCAGAGGGAAAAGTTGCCTGACGGTCAGGAAATGTCGGAGGAAAGGCGGGCTCGTCAGGAGAAGCGGACTCGTGAGCTCGCCGAAACGCCCAACTACTTTCAGGGGCGTTACCGACGTGGCGTGCCCCGCCCATACTGGATAGTCAGCGCCTTCGGCGCTCGACCCAGCGGCCTTCCGGCGGGTGCCACGCGAACGACGGGCTCCGGCGCTGGAATTGTGGCGGTTGGGTACGTGAGGCTCGAACTTCCGAAGCTTCTCGGGCCGAATCAAGCCGTTGTCGGCGTCGCGCGGAACGGCAGGTTACGCAGGGTCTACAGCTGGCTAGAGTTCAAGCCTCTGGGCAAATCGAAGTGGGTCCTGATCCGCCGCACGTGAGCTAGCTCGCTAAGGCATCCCCCTTGTCTCATTCATGGTGTTCGCGTTAGGCAAGGGCGTCCGCGTCGCTCGACCCTAAATTCGTGGATCCGCGACAGGCCATCCGCGCAGTTTTCTTGCGTCGATGTGCATGTTGACGGGGGTCGCCCGGAGGACGCCTTCCACCATGGCTTTCAAGAATGGTCCTACCTGAAGCTCTGGTGGCACCTCGTCGTGTAACAGGCGGACCATAGGAAGATTGGCGATTTCAGCTTCAAGCCGCTCCGATTCGACACCTTCCGGCGCCGCGTCGTCGGCGTCATCGGTGGTGGCATCGTCTAGGACCTCGGCGACTGCCGCGTCGTCTTCATCGCCGTGTCCACCGTCAGAGTCGGCCGGCGGATCTACGTCGTACGACAGCATCAACAGGCAAGCTGCATCGTATGCGTTGTCGCCTGTTGACAGCTTCGCGAGCAGGTCGATGAGCCATTTGGCTTTTTCGGGCTCACTGTCGAGGATCGTGGATCTGAGGCCGTATAAGAAGCCGAGGGCAGCCAGCGGGTGCCGTGTGCGCAGGTTTCGGGCGTCCCCGAAAGATTCTTCGATGCGGTTGGCGGCGTTTTTACCGAAGCTGGAGTCCATGCGCTTGGTTGAGATGAGGAGCTCAGGGCCGGTGTCCCATGCCGACATCACGACGTCGACTTGCTTGACGTATAAACCGCCGAGGATGTTTGCGGATGTGGCGACAACTCCCGCTGGCGGCGTCGTCTGGGTGACCTTCTTTTCGACGGCCGCCCGTGGAATTCTCGCGAGTTGCGGTAGCAGACGCGAGATAGGGCCGGGCATCACACGAGGGTGTTCCGCGCGGGGCCATACGGCGTCGGGCTTGAATCCGGAGCGCCTTAGTTCGTAGGCAACCCACACGTCGAGGGCCAGCGCGGGCACGCCGCTCTGGCTGCTGGCCTTCAGATGCAGCGGAACCCCAAGGAGCTGTTGCAGTGTCTCAAAGTCTGGGGTGTAATCGTCGCCCGCCCACGGCCCGTCCGAGTACCGGCCGGTAGTCGCGGCAGTAGCGACGATGCGGTCGAAGATTGCCCACGCCAGAGCTTTTTTGGTTGGCTCAGCCACTCTTACCTCGCACCATTCGACGCTTCATCCAGTCGGCGTGATCCGCGCGCACTGAGTCCAGCTGCGCCGCGGTGAGGCGCTCGTCTAAAAGAACGGTGTCGACCAACGCGACTGCGGCGAGGAGATTCTTGGTCTGAAGGTGGCGTTGCACAGAGGGCTTGATCGCGACCAGCTCCGAGCGATGCTGTGCAAGCAGATCGGCGGATGGCATCCACCAGCGGTCTGCTTCGCGCGGCTCGATCTTGAGGATGCCTCCCCCGTAGGATCGCCCGGCAAGCTCAGCGCCGAGGAGAGTGACGGAGTTCAGCGACGCTACGGGCAACACATCACGGGCGAGATTCTGGACGTTCTCGTTCAGGTACACACCGTGCACGCTGTTCAGATGCCGAACACCGGCTGCGTTGGTGGTCAGCCTCGGGGTGTCAGCGTTCATGTAGGTCAGGAGCAGGTCTGCTGGCTTGAGCAGAGGGACGCGCCACCAGGGGGACCGGACACGGCATTTGTATGCCTGGTCGACGGCGGTGTCGACGCCTTTCGAGATGTATTCCAGGGTGGCGTCCGCGGGCCGATCTGACGGGTACAGCAGCCACGTCGAGTGACCCTCCGAGCCCAGCCGCGCCATCGCAGAGTCAGTAAGCGCGAGACCGCGAAGGTGGCTACTACCAGGTGGGCTGATCCGAACCAGGTCTCGACGCGGGATACCGAGTGTGCGGACTCGCTCTGGCGAGAGGGCAAAGAATCGGTTCCCTCCCGTCACCGCGCCGAGGGTCGTGTCGCCGTGATCGCTCAGCGGGACGAATGTGTTGTCGCCGATCAGGTGAGCGATCGTGTCGATGCTGGTGGGCCGCAGCGGCTGAGGGTGCCACCGGTCCCCGGTGTTCAACGGGGTCCACGTTGTACCCTCGTGCAGCTCACTGAGCGTGTCGGCGTTACGCGTCTGCCGGAGAGTGGCCTGTGCCGCGGGGAGGCCGTTCCACCCCTCCGCCTTTACGAGTACGGTGTCGGCTTCCGCGTCGGGGAACACCTGTTCCTCGAACGTCACAAGCTCGACCGTCGCGAACCTTTCGAGCAGGAATCGGCGCACCGGGGCTGCATAGTTCACACTCAACAGCTCGGCCGGGAGCACCATCCCAAGGCGTCCGCCAGGCTTCAGATACGCGGCGGCATGGATCACGAAGGCCGCCCATGAAGATGCAAGGCCGGTCAATGAGACGCCCTGCTGTAGCGCTGCAAACCGAGCGCGGTCGCGCTGGTCTCCCGTCCAGTCCTGGTAGCGGATGAACGGCGGGTTGCCGATCACGGCGTCATATTGCGGGGCCGCTTCCGTGCGGAAGAAGTCGCTGACGCGGATGCGAGCGGTGCCGCCGGCTCGCTGAACCAGGTCACGTGCAATGTGAGCGCTTGCGCGGTGGAGTTCGATGCCGTGAACGAGAGGGTCAGTCGCACCCAACGCGCGCAGTCGTTCGACTGCGGCGATCAGGAAGGCTGCCTCGCCGGCGGAGGGCTCTAGCACCGAATCGGACGGATCGCGAAGCGCCCACTCCGCCAAGTGTGCAGTAATCCCGTCGGGTGTGAAGAACGCGCCGCGTGCCTTCCTTGCCTCGGCAGGATCTGCCGCATCGAAAGGGTTGGTGAGCACGACATCAGACTATGCGGTGAGCGACGGCCCCCGGGAATGACCCCGAGCGGTGAGACCTGAACTCCAGGAGTGTCGGAGGTCGCGAGTAGCGTCTGCGACATGTCTCAGTGCACAGCGCCCGTTCGAGGTCACATCCGGGGCGGCGGGGCCGATTGCCCCGTCCATGGTCGCGGCGGCGGGTACAGCTACTACGACCAGCCGCGCGCATACCGGCCGTACACGCCCCCGCCTGCTCCGGCGCGCCGAAGCGGCAGCATGTCGGGTGGCGGTGGCGCCCGTAGCAGCCGTCCGTCTTGGCAGCCGAGTACGTCGACCGTCTCGTACACACCTCAGCAGGTCCGCGATCTTCAACCGGTCCGGATCGCAACCCTCGCGCGGACGGTGCAGCAGAATGACGTGTTCCTCTGCCACGCTTGGCCGGACCGCCAGGGGCCCGCGAAGGACGTCCATGAGCTGATGCTCGACCGGGATCTGTCGGTCTGGTTCAGCGAAGTGAGCCTTCGACCGGGCACGGACATGCGCGTGGCGATCGATAGGGGCCTCGTCAGCTCGCGCATGGGCATCGTCCTCGTGACGCCGGCGATGCTCGAGAAATTGAGCACGGATCGGAGTATCGCGAGCAATGAGCTCAGCGCTCTCCTTCGCCGCAGCCTTCTGGTGCCGATCATGCATGGCACGACGTTCGAGGAGCTGGACCAGGTAACTCCGACGCTTGCGTCTCGTGGCGGATTCAGCACTGCGGAGGAACCGATGGAAAGCATCATCGAGAAGATTGCAGAACTCGTGGGGGTCGTCACGGACGAAGAGGCGGACGAACTCGCCGGGATTTCGGGCGCGCGTTAGCGCCGTACCGCCGTGGACACGTCTCCCATGTGGTGGGAGGGTGAGGGCATGTCGAAGCCTCGGACCAAGCTCGCGCGTGCTGCGCTGATCAGCAATGGCATGGTGTGGTTCGGGCTGTCGTTCATGCTCTTCGCGATCGCCGGCGAGCAGACGTACGCGGCGTTCACCGGTGAGTGGTTCAACGTGCTCGGGTGGGTGCTGATCGTCGCGGTGGCGGCCGGCCTGGCGGTGGTCGGTGTGATCGAGAACCGGAACATCCGGGCGGGGAAGAAGTACAAGCCGCGTCCTCGCCGCTGACTACCGCTCGAGCGCGCGTGGCCGTTCCACGCGCGTGACCGGGGGGTCGAGGGGGCTCTCCCCCTCGTGCGGGCCGGCCCGTTTCGGGTCGGCCCGCGCACGCGCTCAGAGCGCGAGCGTGTGGAGGATCAGGGTCGTGGAGCCGATGGGCTTTCCGAAGTCGGTGTAGTCGAGGGTCGCGCGGCGGTTGCTGATGAGGTCGAGGGCGATCAGTTCCTCCTCGGACTCGTCCGTCATGTCGCCGGGCTCCTCGTCCCATTCGCGCAGAACCTGCCGGTCGGCGTCGAGGACTTTCCACAGTCCCCAGACGTGGGCGATGGGGCCGGTCGTCTCGTATGTGAAGACGAGGGCGGTCGCGGTGGGCCAGCCGTAGGCGGCCGCGGCGACGATCAGCGCTCGCGCTGCGGCGGCGGTCGCGTCGGCGTCGCCGGACGCGGCCGCGGCGTCGACGGCGACCTCGGCTGCTCGCAGCGTCGGGTCGTCCTGGTACGGGTCGAAGCGGTGGGCGGGGCGGGGTGCGGTGGTCGTGGTGGTCATGGTCGGCCTTCCTGTGCAGCAGTGGGAGAAGAGGAGGGGCGGGGGCCGGCGCGAGCCGGTCCCCGCCGGGTGGGGCTAGCTGAGCCCTGCGGCGTCGGCGGGGGTGCTGTCGCCGGTGACGACCTGCTCGACCGGGGAGAGCGCGTAACCCCAGGCCGCGAGCTGGCGGAAGTGCTCGGCCGTGCGCTCGTCGCCGCGGCGCCAGGACTCCTTGCTCGTGTGCGCCTCCTGCCCTCCGAGCACGACGGCCAGCGCGACCAGGCGGGCCTTCGCGGGGTTCGCCTCGACCAGCGCTGCGAGGGCGTCGGCGCGGTAGCCGGAGGGGCGCTCGATGCGCAGCAGCGCGTGCGCGAGTTCGTTGCCGTTGCTCATTCCGGAGGACACCGCGAACCGGTGAGCGGTGAGGCCGAGAGCGATGATCCGATCCGCGTCCTTGGGGAGGGTCTTGCGAGCGAGGAACGTCGCGATCCACTCGCGGCGCACCTTCTCGGCCGCGTTCCACGCCTTGTTGTTGGCGATGAGCACTTTGCGCTCCGCGGACTTCTCGGCGCGCTCCTCCTCGGCCTCCTCCTCGGTCTGCGGCTGCTCGGGGGCTCCGTAGGCGTAGGTGAATCCGGCGGCGGTGGGGTCCTGGACGAGGAGGGTGACCTCGACCTCGCCGCGCCAGCTGGTGTCGATGAGCACTCCGCGTCCGGGAGCGGCGGCGACCTGCTCGGGGGTGACGCTCTTGCCGTCCTCGCCGCGCAGCTGCCGCACCGGCGTCCACGTCGCCGCGTCGCCGTAGGCGTCGGAGCGGGTGAGGATCTGGAAGCCGTTGCCGGTGTACTCGGCGGCGGTCGCCGCGAGGAGCCCCTGGTGCGCGGCCTCGTCGCGGAGGGTCTGCGCGGTGTGCTCGAACTGGGCCGGGTCGTGCGTGGCGACCTCGATCAGGGTCGCGCGGGCGTCGGCGTCGTCCTCGAACTCCAACAGCACCGCCGCCTGGTCCAGGGTCAGCTCGTGCTCGTGCAGAACGGACGTGACGGTCGCGGACTCCGCGACCGCAAGCCCCTTCTTAACCGCGTCGGTCTTGGTGCCGGTGCGCTTGGCGATCGCTGCAGCGGACACGCCCTCGAACGCGAGCTGCGCCCACGCGGCGGTGCGGTCCGCGACGCTCAGCTCGGCGCGCTGGTCGTTCTCGATGATCTGCTGAACGATCCGGTCGGCGGTCGTCTCGTCGCCCTCCACGACGTAGACCGGGATCGTGGGCACTCCGGCCTCGCGGGCGGCGAGGGTGCGGCGCTGTCCGGCGCGGACGATGATGTTGCCGTGCTCGTCGCGGCGGGCGAGGACCGGGGTGATGACCCCGTTCTCGCGGATCGACGCGATGAAGTCCTTCGTCAGCGGGGCGCTGGTGCGCACGTTCGCCTCGATCACGAGGGTGGTCGGGTCGATGTGCTGAACGGTCCCGGTTCCGGTGGTGATAGTCACGATGGTTTCTCCTTGATCGGTGTGCGATCATTGAGGCGACAAGTCCCGTGGTTCTAACCCAACTACGGGGCTTTTGTCGTCTTCCTGATCGTTTTTCTTTGCCTCTCCGGCGGGATGAAATCAATTGAGTGGAGTCGGCGGAGTGACGGCTCTCTCGGGCGAAATAAGCCCGCAGGGCGCGTCCGAGAGAGACAGCACGTAGCCGACGGAGCGAGATAGATTGAAACCGCGGAGAGGTGAAGAAAACGGGTAATCCGGCCGCGTAGCGGCTCCCGCCGGCGGTGCTCCGTCACCGCTGCGCGAGTGCAGCTCGCGCCCCCGGAACGGGGAAGACCGGGGAGTGTGAGGGGGTCGCCCCTCACGGGTCGGCCCGCAGGCCGGCCCGCGCCGCGCGGCTACCGGTCGGCGGGCTCGTAGCAGTTGGCGCAGTCGCACGGCCCGCTGGGGTTCTCCGCCCGCTCGACGGCCGCGATCTGCGCGGCCTGCTCCGCCGGGGAGAGCGCCTGCCACCCCTCATCCGCGCGCCGGTTCGACTCGATGCGTGCCGCACGCTCGTCCAGCGTCTCCGGGGTCGGGGTGAGGAAAGCGGCCAGTGCCGCGCCGGTGTCCTGCTTGTCGGCGGGGGTGAGGAACGCGATCAGCGCGGCGGCGTAGGCGGTGCCGTCGTCGGTGACGGGGAATCCGCCCGGAGCTCCTTCGCCGGGAAGAGTGAGCGTGTTGCGGATGTGCGCGAGGATCTCGGCGTCCGTGGCGGTCGCGTCGTCGTCGGACTCGGCGCGGCGGGTGTCGAGGATGAGGGCGAGCTGCTCGGCCGTGGCGCGGCCGGTGTCGGTGCGGGTCATGGTGTGGTCCTCTCAGCGGTTCAGGAACGGGGCGACGCGGCGGATCGCTGCGCGGCGGGCGTGGGCGACGCAGTGGCGGAACGAGCCGCTGGTGATGCCGTGCAGCTGGTCGGAGTGCCACGCCTCCCAGACGCCGGACTTGCGGCGGGTGACGTGCACAGAGGGCGTCGTCTGGGGGTCGGTGCCCACGACGCGGACGTCGACCGCGCGGGTGTTCGCGAGCGTGAGGTAGGTCTTCGCGGTGGTCTGCAATTCGGTGGCGGTCTGCATGGTGTGGGTGCTCCCTCTGGCTGATCGTTTTTCTTTGCCTCTCCGGCGGGGAAAACCGTTTGAGTGGAGGCGGCGTAGTGACGCCGATAGCGGGCGAAATAAGCCCGCAGGGCGCGTCCGCTATCGGTGGCACGGAGCCGGTGGAGCGAAATAGGTTGAAACCGCGGAGAGGTGAAGAAAACGGGTGGAACGGGCCGCATCGCGGCCTCCCATTGGCGGTGCTCCGTCGCCGCTGCGCGAGTGCAGCTCGCGCCCCGGAACGGGACACCGGGGAGCGTGAGGGGGTCGCCCCTCACGGGCCGGCGCCGCCGGCCCCCACGCTCGAGCGGGTCGTGTCAGCGTCGGATGCGACGATGGAGGCTTGTGGGAGCTGGCACACCGGACGCGCGCGGAATCGACATCAACGGTGGTGCGCAGCAGCGCGGCGACGAGCGCCGCGGCGATCGCGGAAGTGCGCGCAGCGATCCCGGAGGATCACGTCATCCTCTACGTTGTCCGGATCGCGGACGGCTCGGAGTAGAACCCACCGGGATTCGCTCGGAACCACTAGCGTTGCGATCAGTTCCGGAAAGCGATGGTCTCGTGATGGCAAACGTGTTGAAGTTCGTCGGAAAGGCATTCGTGATCGTCTTCCGCCTTCTGGGCGCGGCGGTGTCCGCGGGACTCGCCGCTCTGGGCGTGGGCAGCTTCCAGCAGCCCAACCCCGGACCGCCTCCGTCCTCTACGGAGAACCGCGAGTATCGGCCGTAAGACGGCGAACTCTGCGGCGGATGGCGGAGTATCTCGGACGACCGAGTCCTACTCGGCCGCGGGGGCGGCGCTGCGGCGGGGTGCGCGCTGGGTGGTTGTGGTGACGACGGCGGTCGCGCGGGTGAGGTTGGGGCCGATGGCGTCGGCTTCGAGGACGCGGCCGGTGCGGCGGTTCTCGCCGTCGCCCCAGGCGACGGTGCGCTCGTAGCCGACGACGATTACGGCGTCTCCCTTGTGGAGGGAGGCGAGCACGTGCTCGCCGAGTTCGAACTTCGCTTCCACGTAGTGCGTGGTCGGGGCGTCGTGCGGGGTCCACTCCCCCGCGCGGTATTCGCCGGTGTTCTCGATGACGCGCAGCTTCACGATCTGCACGCGGCCCGCCTGCACGGCCTCGGGGTCGGCGGCGAGGTTGCCGGTGATGGTCCTGGTGCTCATCTGTCGTCTCCTGCTCGTGCGGTTGGTGGGTCCCGTCGACGTCGACGGGTTCTCGGTCGCGGCCGCGGCCGCCGGGGTGTCGGTAGGGGGTGTCTCGATGCCCCAGGACGCCAGAGCGTCGCGGCGGGTGACTTCCACGGGCGGCTCGGACAGCGCTCTGCGCTGTCCGAGCTCGGCGCGAGTGACGGTGAGGTCCGGGACGCGGCGCTCGTCGCCGTAGGCGAGGCGGTAGAGCCGGTCGGCCTCGTTCTCCAGCCAGTCGACTTCGCCTTGCCGGTCGGCCTGTCCGGCGAGGTACCCGCCCGGTAGTCGTCGCCGGTGATGTTCGGGCCGGTCATGCGGCGTGCTTCTCGATGAGGTCGGGGCGAAAGCCCGACCAGTGGTCCTGGTCGCTCGCGACGACCACGGGGGCGGCGGAGTAGCCCAGCTCCTCCGTGACGTACGCGAGCGCTGCGGGGTTGGTCGTGATGTCGACGGTGGTGTACTCGATGCCCTTCTTCTCGAGCACCCGGTAGGTCATGGTGCACTGCACGCACGACGGCTTCGAGTAGACGGTGAGCATCAGTCGTCCCACCGGTCGCCGCGATGCGGGTCGTGCTCGTCGTTGACCGGGGACCAGGCGTGCAGCTCGGCCCACTTCTCGGCGGCGTCAACGTGTCCGGCCTGGGTGAGGAGGTCGATGATGCCCGTCGCGCGCCAGCACGGCAGCGTCGGAGCGATCGCTTCCGTGACTGCCGGGTCGGAGAGCGTGGCCGCGAAGGCCGCGACGGCCGCCTGGTAGGTCGCCGCCGGGTCGGGCGTGGTCTGCTGCTGCTCGCTCATCGGTGAGTTCCTTCCGGAGTGTGGGCGTCACCCTCGTCGTCGTCGCTCGCGTGCTCCGCGATCCACAGGTCCGCGGCCTCATCTCGTCCGAATGCTCGCAGGAGTCCGGCCAGCGCGTCGACCTCGGCGCAGCTGAGTCGCACGGCCAACTCATCGGCGGTGTCTCCGTGGGAGAACACGGACGCGAACTCGGCCACCGCGCCCCAGAGGGTCGGCTCCTCGGCCGCGGGGCTGGTGGTGATGGTGTCGGACATGGCGTTTGCTCCTCGGTGATGGTGCGGGTCAGGATTCGGTGCGGGTGAGGGTGTCCACGAACATGACACCCTCGGGGCCGGGGATCGTGGCGGTGTGTGCCAGCGCCCACCCGCCCCGTGCCAGACCTGAGAGGTCGACGTCGCGCTCGGCGATCCGGCGCAACTGGCTCTGCATCCCGTCCTCGTTCGCGGCCGGGACGAAGGTGCTGACGGTGGTGATCTGCTGCATGTTCTTCCTCTTCCTCATCGTTTTTTTGCCGTGATTCTCAATCAGGTTTGTCAAGCCAGCGGGGGTGGTCTGGCTCGCCTGTTCTTCCTTCTCTCCCAGCGTTTTTTTGCCTGGAAGGCACGTAGTGCCGAGCAGAGGCGGAGGCGGGAGCGCAACCCGGAGGGCGGCGGAGGAGAGGTTGTCGGCGCGATGTGAGGGAGCGCAGCGACCGCGTGGCGGGAACCTCGGAGGAGCCGGCCGCGCAGCGGCTTGCGTGGACGCCGCAGGCCCGTACGCTGCCGAAGGCTTCCAGGCAAAAATGCGCGCAGCGCACACCACAGCGCCGACCGAGGTCGGCGTCTGCTTGCTCGCGGAGACTTCCGCCGAGGGGGTTCGATCGGCCAGAGGACGAGCCTCTACTGGGAGGCTGTCTGCTCTTGAGCAGGAGCGCGCCGAGTGGCGTCCGCCTCGTGGCGATACAGCGAAGCCCGATCCCACCTGACGAGGTGGCCCGGATCCTCAGCAGTACGGCCGCGGGTACCGTTCCCTGGCGGTCTGCGTGCTCGTTCGCCTCGGTCTGCGCGGGGATGGAGAGCAGCGCGCTGCCTCGGGCCTTCACGCGAAGGAGCGCGCAACGGATCGTCGCTCTCGCTGAAGCCGCCCGCCGCGCGGATGCTCTCCCAGCGATCTTCTCGCCTCGTTGAACGTCCGCGACTGCTGTGTCGTGTCCTCGGTGGGACCACCTCGGCCCCCGCACTACAGGAGGCATCATGCTCAAGCGAATCGCGACCACTGTGACCACTGCGGCGTTCGCCGCCGTCCTTCTCGCCGGATGCTCGACGGCCGCCGGCTCGGCCGCCTCGTCGGAAGCGCCGGCCGACAGCCCTTCCGCCACCGCCTCCGCCTCCGCTGAGACGGCGGCTCTCACGACGGCGTCCTCGCCGCTGGGCGAGATCATCACGGACGAGGCCGGCTCCACCGTCTACACGTTCACGAAGGACACGCAGAACTCGGGCAGCAGCAGCTGCTACGACGAGTGCGCCACGACCTGGCCGGCCGTGTCGGCGTCCAGCACGACCGCCGCGGATGGGATCACCGGAGAGGTCGGCTCGATCACGCGCACCGACGGGACGACCCAGCTGACCGTCGACGGATGGCCGGTCTACCGGTTCGCGAAGGACACCGCACCGGGCCAGGTCAACGGGCAGGGTGTGAAGGACGCCTGGTACGTCCTCCTCCCTGACGGCACGATGAACAAGGAAGCTGCGGGCATGAGCACCGCCACCCCGGCGTCCTGATGCGACGGCGACCCGTCCCCGCGCAGCGAAGCGCATCGCCCGGACGGGTCGCCGGTTCTCGACAGGCAAGGACCGGAAGGGATGACCCGCAGTGATCGGAGCAACCGAGATGACGGAGTGCGCCGTGGCGCTTCGAGGCGGTGAGCACTGTGCCCCGCCCCGTCGATGAGCTCCTGGCGGCGCTGTACGAGAGTCACGGCCCGGCGTTGCGGCGATTCGTGCAGAACCTCACTCGGAACGCGGCGCTGACGGAGGACGTCGTGCAGGAGACGATGGTCCGGGCCTGGCAGCGCCCGCAGGTCCTCGAACGCGACGCCGACGCCGCGCGCGCGTGGCTGTTCACCGTCGCCCGCAACCTCGTCATCGACGACGCCCGCTCCGCTCGGAGCCGACGCGAAGTGCCGGCGAAGGACGAGGACGGCGGCGGCGCCGTCCCCGATCGCACCGACGCGGTCCTGGACAGCATCCTCGTCGCCGACGCTCTCGCCTCGCTGTCGGTGGAGCATCGTCGGATCGTGGTGGACGCGTACTTCCTCGGACACACCGTCCCCGAGATCGCCCGCCGGCACTCCATCCCCGAGGGAACAGCGAAATCTCGATTGCACTACGGACTGCGCGGACTGCGACTGGCTCTGCAGGAAAGGGGCGTCACCCGATGAACGACCACCACGGAAGCTCTGCGACGGAGGACGAGTACCGCGACTGGGACGCGTCCTACGTCCTCGGCGCTCTCCCCGCGGATCAGCGACTCGAGTACGAGCAGCACCTCAGCGGCTGCGCGGCCTGCCGCGCGGCCGTGGCAGAGCTGGCAGGACTGCCCGGCATCGTCGGTCGGCTCTCCGTCGAGGACGCTCTCGCCATCAGCGCATCGGACGACGGCGAGGACGCGCCGCCCTCCCCGGTGACGCTGCCCGCCATCGCTCACCGTGTCCGGACGCGCCGACGTCGGCGCCGGCTGGTGACGTCCCTCGCCGTCGCGGCCGCCGTCACCGCCTCCGTCTTCGGAGGCGTCGCTCTCGGCACGGGCATCGCGGGTGCTCCCGTGGCGAGCGAGGCGACCCTCGAACCGATGGACCCGATCGCGGACGATCCCGCTCTCGCTGCGGACATCCAGGTCGAGGGGAAGCCGTGGGGCACCCGGCTGGAGTGGAGCTGCACCTACAGTGGTGATGCGCCCGCCGACGCGGAGTACGAACTCGTGATCACCCGCACAGACGGCAGCACGATCACCGTCGCCACCTGGACGGCGGCCGGGCAGCGCGCCGTCGACCTGGCGGCGTCCACGGGCATCGCCCGGTCGGAGATCACCGGCGTCGACATCAGGGTCCGCGGCACGAACTCCCCCCTCGTCCGCACCGACACCTGAGACACCGCCCACCCGCAGGAGACACCGGCACTGCCCGCGGTGCCGCGGACACAGGACAGGAGCAGACCATGAGCACCGAGACCACACCGCTGCACATCACCCGCGAGGGCCCGAGAAGCTTCATCGGCCGCAACGCGCGAGGAGCCGAGGTCCGCATCGGCGGGTCGGACGCCGACGGCGTGTTCTCGCCCGGCGAGCTGCTGCACCTCGCCCTCGCCGCCTGCGGCATGCTCTCCTCGGACCACCTCCTCGCCAGCCGACTCGGAGCCGACTTCGAAGCGACCACCGACATCACCGCGACCAAGCCCGAGGGTGAGGACCGCTACGACTCCATCACCGCCGTGATCCGCGCCGACCTGTCGGCGCTCGATCCCGAGCGGATCGCCTCACTGTCCGAACGCACCCACCGGGCCGTGGATCGCCAGTGCACCGTCGGCCACACGCTCGAGCACGGCGCGGCGTACACCGTCGACGTCGTGGACGACCCGGCCGCTCCCGCCAGCGGTCCGAGGACGGGGACCGTCTGAGATCAGCGCCTCATCGGTCACGACGACCGGTGCCGACCGAGCCGCGGACGTCTCCCTTCAGTGCCGTCAGTCTGCGATTCGCCGACCGGATCCGAGACGATTCGCGAGGCGGAGCGCGTTCACGGAGCGGAGGTGCTGGTCGGCGCGGTGACGTCCGTTGGCCGATGAGGGGTGCGGTGCCGCGAGTACGGGGACGACACGGGGATCATCGTGCAGGGTCAGATAGCGCATGACCCCGTCGAGCGCCACGGTCCCGTAGGTGACGACGGCGCCGAGCGCGGGCAGCAGCTCCAGCAGCTCACCGAGCGCGAGCCGACCCTCCTCGATGTCCGCGGGGCGGACGCGGCCAGGGATCTCCCACGGGATGAGGTTCCATCGGAGGTAGTGGTCGCGGGAGAGTCCGGACTCGATTCGGGCCGCCCGGAACGCGGCGGCGGTGGGCCCGAGGTTGTCCTCGCTGCAGACGGCAGCGGATCCCGCGGCGATCGTCCGAGGGCCGGGTGACTGCATCAGCACCAGGACGCGACTGGCGGTGCCGCCGGAGCAGGGATCGAAGCCCGGAACGAAGCGTCCGGTCGCGTCCGCGGTACTCCGCCAGGTCTCGGCGAGGGCGTTCAGGCTTCGGACATCCACGATGGTCCTCGATCCCGGTCAGGCCGGTCGCGGTGGTGCGAGCAGGGTGCCGCGGATCACGGAACCGTGGAAGGTGCGGGCGGCGACGAAGATCCACGCGGCGACCAGGCCGACGTAGTAGAGCACGGCGAGACCGGCGACGACCGTGAGACCGGAGTGCAGGGCGAGGCCGTTCAGTCCGGTGACGCAGGTGCCGACGGGGAACGTGAACGACCACCACGTCAGGCTGAACGGCAGGTGCTTCTTCGCGGTGCGGAGGGTGATCGCGAGGGCGATGACGGTCCAGAGCAGTGCGAAGCCGAGCATCGCGAAGCCGTACACCAGAGCCACGACCAGCAGTGCACGCGCCGTGCCGGCGTCCACGACGGTGGGCGCGTTCGAGGCGAGCAGATTCACAGCGGTGATCGACTGTCCGACCGGACCGAGGACGATCCACAGCGTCGGCACCATCCCCGCCGCTCCGACCTTGTGCTGCGCGAGCCGGTTCCAGATCAGGGTGATCACCACCAGCGACGCGACCAGGCTGAGGCCGAAGAAGCCGTAGCAGGACCACAGGAGCGTCTCCCGCGCTTGCCCGGCGGGCGCGTACGGCAGCAGCAGTGCGCCGGTGGAAGCGGACACCATCGGCGGAACGATCGGCATCAGCCAGCCGCCGAACGCCGAATCGGGCTTGTTCTCGTGCCGGGTGAACGCGAGGTAGGGCACCAGGACCGCCGTCACCAGCCCGCCGAGAGTCCCCGCACCCCAGAGCACCCAGTCGATGGCGACAGCGGCGGGCAGGCCGATCCAGTCCTTGCCGAGGAGGAGGGTCCCCGCGCCGACGGTGAGGAACGCCATCGGCGGCGCGCCGTAGAAGTGCGAGAGGACCGGATTCAGGTGGTGCCTCATCGCTGTACCGCGGTAGCGGACCCAGTGCAGCCCGGTCGCGACCGTCAGCGCGACGAGCAGCAGCGCGGCGATCGCCCAGACGACGGTGGCCCCGGTGCGGAGTCCGGGGAACTGGAGGGGCAGGGACGCGGCGGCGACCGCGACGATGCCGGTGCCCATGATCGACGCGAACCAGTTCGGCGTCAGGTTCGACACGATCAGTCCCGGATGCTCCAGCTCCCGGAACAAGCGCCTCGACCGCGGAGGATGCCCGATCGAGGAAGATGCGCGGGCGGGGGAGAGAGTTGTCATGACTCCAGCCTGAGCATCGCCGTCACCAGCCGATACAGCGATCGTGTTGGCGGGGCACAATGAGTGCTTGTGGCGACGCGGCGATTGACGGACCGGATCCTGGATCTCGACACGCTGGAGGTGCTCGAACGCATCGCCGAGGCGGGCTCGCTCTCCCGCGCCGCCGAAGCCCTCGGCGTCACCCAGCAGGCCGTCTCGGCGCGTCTGCGGGTCGCGGAGCGCGCCATCGGGCAGCCGCTCGTGCGCCGCTCTCCGACCGGGTCCCTGATGACCGACGCGGGCCGGCTCGTGCTCGAGCTGGCCGGCCCGGTCCTCGAGGCGTCCCGCCGCCTCGAGGCGGGCGCGGCAGCACTGCGACAGCCGACCGGCTCACTGGTCCTCGCGGCGTCGCAGACGATCGCCGAACTGCTGCTCCCCCGCTGGCTCCTCGAATTCCGACAGCGCACACCCGAGGTGAGTGTGCAGCTGATCGCCGGCAATTCAGCCACGGTCACCGAGCTCGTGCGATCCGGTGCGGCGCAGCTCGGATTCGTCGAGACTCCGGCGTCCACGGCCACGCTCTCCTCTCACGTGGTCACGGAGGACGAACTCGCTGTCGTCGTCGCACCGGACCATCCCTGGGCACGCGCGGCGAGTATCAGCGCCGAGGACTTGGCCGGGACCGCACTGCTGACACGAGAGGAAGGCTCCGGCACCCGGACGACCCTCGAAGCATGGCTCCACGACGCCGGGCTCGCACCCACGACTCCCGCCGCGATCCTGGAGACGACGGCGATCATCCGAGCGAACGCCCGCGCCGGCATCGCGCCCGCCGTCATGAGCATCCTCACCGTCGAAGCAGATCTCGCCGCGCGCTCGCTGGTACGAGTGCCCCTCCGCGGACCAGCACTCGTGCGACCTCTCCGCGCCATCTGGTCCGATCGCATCGGGTCGTCCGCGGCGGCGTTCCTGGAGATCGCGCACGAGATGCGCTGACCGGTGCACGGCTCGTCGCAACGCCGATCACGCCAGCGGCCGTGTCTGCTCGAGCTGGAAGGCGGTTTTCCGCCTTAGCAACCGGAGGGCGCAGTGCAACCCGCAGGGCGAGGGGGGAGAGAGTTTCGGCGCGAAATAAGGGAGCGCAGCGACCGCGTGCTGAAAGTCTCGGAGGAGTCGGTGGCGCAGCCACTTGAACGGAGCCCGTAGGTAGCTACGACCGCAGCGAAGCGGAGGGAGCCGCCGAAGGCTTCACGGCAAAAAAGGGTGTGAGCCCGCAGGGCGACCAACGGCGGCCGGCGCAGCCGGTCGACCTCCGGGCGTCGCTCCGTCGACGCTGCGCGGGCGGAGCTCGCGCCCCGCCGCCGGCGGAACATCGGGGAGTGTGAGGGGGTCGCCCCTCACGGGCCGGCCCGGTCCGGGGCGGCCCGCGCCCGCGCTCAGAGGGTGAGGGTGTGCAGGATCAGGACGGTGGAGCCGATGGGCTTTCCGAAGTCGGTGTAGTCGAGGGTTTCGCGGCGGTTGCTGATGAGGTCCAGGGCCACCAGCTCCTCCTCGGACTCATCGCTCATGCCGCCCGGGTCGTCCTCCCACTCGCGGAGGGTCTGACGATCGGCGTCGAGGACTCTCCACAGCCCCCAGACGTGGGCGACGGGGCCGGTCGTCTCGTACTTGAACACGAGGGCGGTAGCGGTGGGCCAGGCGTGCGCGGCCGCGGCGACGATCAGCGCTCGCGCGGCCGCGGCGATCGCGTCGAGGTCGCCGGTCGCGGTGGCGGCGGCGACGGCGGCTTGCGCATCGCGCAGCGCCGGGGTGTGTCCCCACACGTCGACGTCGACGGCGGGTGTCGTGGTGGTGGTCATGGCGGGCCTTTCTGCAGGAGTCGGGAGCGGGGGTGCGGGGACCGGCGGATGCCGGTCCCCGCGGAGCGGCTAGCTGATCCCGGCGGTGTTAGCCGGGGTGCTCTCGCCCGTGACGACCTGCTCGACCGGGGAGAGCGCGTACCCCCACGCAGCGAGCTGGCGGAAGTGGGCGGCGGCGCGCTCGTCGCCGCGTCGCCACGACTCCTTGCTCGTGTTCGCCTCCTGACCTCCGAGCACGACGGCCAGCGCGACCAGCCGGGCCTTCGCCGGGTTCGCCTCGACCAGCGCGGCGAGAGCGTCGGTGCGGTAGCCGGAGGGGCGGTCGATGCCGAGCAGCGTGTGGGCGAGGTCGCTGCCGTTGCTCATCCCCGACGACACCGCAAACCGGTGCGCGGTGAGCCCGAGAGCGATCACCCGATCCGCATCCTTCGGAAGCGTCTTGCGGCTGAGGAACGTGGCGATCCACTGGCGGCGGACCGTCACGGCGGCAGTCCACGCCTTGTTGTTGGCGATGAGCACCTTCCGCTCGGCGGACTTCTCGACGCGCTCCTCCTCCGCCTCCTCGGGGGTGAGCGCCGCGGCGGGCACGTCGCCGCGGTAGGCGTAGGTGAATCCGGCCTCCGTGGGCTCCTGCACGAAGTGGGTCACGTCGATGTCGCCGTTCCAGCGGGTGTCGATGAGAGCCCCGCGAACCGGGATCGCGGCGATGTGCTCGGCGGTGACCTGCTCCCCGTCGGCGGTGCGGAGCTTGCGGAGGGCGACCCACGGGCTGCCCTCGCCGTAGGCGTCGGAGCGGGTGAGCACCTGGAAGCCGTTCGCGATCTGCTCCTGCTCGACGGCGGCGAGGCGTGCCTTCTCCGCGGCGTCCTCGCGGAGGCTCTGCGCGGTGTGCTCGAACTGGGTCGGGTCGTTGGTCGCGACCTCGATCAGGTGGGCGCGGGCGTCGGCGTCGTCCTCGAACTCCAACAGCACCGCGGCCTGGTCGAGAGTCAGCTCGTGCTCGTGGAGAACGGACGTGACGGTCGCGGACTCCGCGACGGCGAGGCCCTTCTTCACCGCGTCGGTCTTGGTTCCGGTGCGCTTGGCGATCTGCGAGGCGGTGATGCCCTCGAACGCGAGCTGCGCCCAGGCGGCGGTGCGATCCGCGGTGCTGAGTTCGGCGCGCTGGTCGTTCTCGATGATCTGCTGAATGATCCGGTCCGCGGTGGTGTCGTCGCCCTCCACGACGTAGACGGGGACCGTGGCGACTCCGGCCTCGCGTGCGGCGAGGGTGCGGCGCTGGCCTGCGCGGACGATGACGTTTCCGTGCTCGTCGCGGCGGGCAAGGATCGGGGTGATGACGCCGTTCTCGCGGATCGACGCGACGAAATCGCGTGTCACGGGGGCGCTGGTGCGCACGTTCGCCTCGATGACGAGGGTGGTCGGGTCGATGTGCTGAACGGTCCCGGTTCCGGTGGTGATAGTCACGATGGTTTCTCCTTGATCGGTGTGCGACCATTGAGGCGACGGGTCCCGTGGTGCTTCATTCACTACGGGGCTTTTGTCGTCTTCCTGATCGTTTTTCTTTGCCTCTCCGGCGAGTGAAAACCAATTGAGTGGAGTCGGCGGAGTGACGCCGATCACGGGCGAAATAAGCCCGCAGGGCGCGTCCGGGATCGGTGGCACGTAGCCGATGGAGCGAGATAGGTTGAAACCGCGGAGAGGTGAAGAAAACGGGGAATCCTGCCGCGTAGCGGCACCTCACCGGCGGTGCTCCGTCACCGCTGCGCGGGCGGAGCTCGCGCCCCGCCGAAGGTGGAACACCGGGGAGCGCGAGGGGGTCGCCCCTCGTGGCCGGCCCGAAGGCCGGCCCCTCCCCCGCTGGGTCAGTTCCAGCTCTCGGTCCAACCCTCGGGCGGGACGACGGCGTGCGGCTCGCCTGCGGCGTGGAGGTAGTACAGGGTGCTGCTGTAGTCGTCGTCTCCGCGGGTCATGCTCATCTGCTGGTGCTCGGCGTCCGTCTCGGCGGTGCTCCACCTGGTCGACACGTCCACGGCGTACAGGTCGCCGGAGTCGGTGACGAGCTGGCCGCATGCGGGGCAGCGCAGCGCGGGGTACGTCTCCCCGTCATCGGTCACCGTCTCGACGGTGAGGACGGGGGCCGCGGCCCACACCTGCTGGTGCAAGCTCTCGATCGTGGCGAGCATCGCGTCTGCGGTCGGGACGGGCGACAGGAACGCGATCAGCGCGGCCGCGTAGTCGCTTCCGTCGTCGGTGACGGGGAACCCGCCCGGGCATCCCTCCCCGGGCAGGGTCAGGGTGTTGCGGACGTGCGCGAGGATCTCGGCGTCCGTGGCGGCGGCGTCCTCGTCGGACTCCGCGCGGCGGGTGGTGAGGATGAGGGCGAGCTGTTCGGCGCTCGCGCGGCCGGTATCAGTGCGAGTCATGGTCAGGTCCTCTCAGCGGCTCAGGAACGGGGCGACGCGGCGGATCGCTGCGCGGCGAGCGTGGGTGACGCAGTGGCGGAACGAGCCGCTGGTGATGCCGTGCAGCTGGTCGGAGTGCCACGCCTCCCAGACGCCGGAGGGACGACGGGTGACGAGCACGGAGGGCGTCGTCTTGGGGTCGGTGCCCACGACGCGGATGCTGACCGCGCGAGTGTTGGCGAGCGTGAGATAGGTCTTGGCCGTGGTCTGCAAGTCGGTGGCGGTCTGCATGGTGTGGGTGCTCCCTCTGGCTGATCGTTTTTCTTTGCCTCTCCGGCGGGGAAAACCGTTTGAGTGGAGGCGGCGCAGTGACGCTGATAGCGGGCGAAATAAGCCCGCAGGGCGCGTCCGATAGCGGCGGCACGGAGCCGATGGAGCGAAATAGGTTGAAACCGCGGAGAGGTGAAGATTCTCAATCAGATTTGTCAAGCCAGCGGGGGTGGTCTGGCTCGTCTGTTCTTC
>NZ_LMPP01000008.1 GCF_001423885.1 Rathayibacter sp. Leaf185
GGGCTGGCGCACCACTTGAAGGGCGAGTACTCCGAGCAGGTCTCGACCGGCGTCGACGTGTACTCGACCAAGCAGCCGCTGGGAGTCGTGGGGATCATCTCGCCGTTCAATTTCCCGGCGATGGTGCCGATGTGGTTCTTCCCCATCGCGATCGCGGCCGGCAACTCCGTCGTGGTGAAGCCGTCCGAGAAGGATCCCTCGGCCGCGATCTGGCTCGGTGCGCTGTGGAAGGAGGCGGGCCTGCCCGACGGCGTCTTCACGGTGCTGAACGGTGACAAGGTCGCGGTCGACGGGCTGCTGGAGCACCCGGATGTGAAGTCGATCTCGTTCGTCGGGTCGACGCCGATCGCGCAGTACGTCTACGAGACCGGCACCCGGCACGGCAAGCGCGTGCAGGCTCTGGGTGGTGCGAAGAACCACATGCTGGTGCTGCCGGATGCGGACCTCGACCTCGTCGCGGACTCGGCGATCAACGCGGGCTTCGGGTCGGCAGGCGAGCGGTGCATGGCCATCTCGGTGGTCGTCGCCGTCGAGCCGGTCGCGGACGAGCTGATCGTGAAGATCCAGGAGCGGGCGGCGAAGCTGCGCATCGGCGACGGCCGCCGCGGGTGCGACATGGGCCCGCTGGTGACGCAGGTGCACCGGGACAAGGTCGCGTCCTACATCCAGGTCGCGGAGGAGGACGGCGCGAAGGTCGTCATCGATGGTCGCGGGATCGAGGTCGACGGGGATCCGAACGGGTTCTGGTTGGGTCCGACGCTGATCGATGATGTGCCGATCACGTCGAAGGTGTACACGGAGGAGATCTTCGGACCGGTCCTCTCGATCGTGCGCGTGCAGTCGTACGAGGAGGGCGTGGCGTTGATCAACAACGGTGCGTTCGGGAACGGGACGGCGATCTTCACGAACGACGGAGGCGCGGCCCGCCGCTTCCAGAACGAGGTCGAGGTCGGGATGATCGGCATCAACGTGCCCATCCCGGTCCCGGTCGCGACGTTCTCGTTCGGCGGCTGGAAGTCGTCGCTGTTCGGCGACACGAAAGCCCACGGCGCCGAGGGCGTGCGCTTCTTCACCCAGCAGAAGGCCATCACCTCCCGCTGGCTCGACCCCTCCCACGGCGGCATCAACCTCGGCTTCCCGCAGAACTCCTAGGCCTCTCTCCTCGCTGCGCTCGTCGATCGGCCGCAGTCGGCTCGGCGAGGCGGCCGGGTCCCGCAGAGCGGCCCGCGTCCGCGCACGACGAATCGCTGGCACGCGATTCGCCGGTGGCGCTCGACCTCAGGGGGTGCGGGTCGTGGTCGGCTTCGCGAGATGCCACTTGGGTACGCGACACGCCGAAGAAGGTGTACCCAAGAGGCATCTCGCGGAAGACACCAGCACGTGAAGACACGAAGGGACAGGGCAGGGATGCAACGGCGCAACGAGTGGATGTTCAGCCGCGGGGAGCTCGCGCGGGACGGGTGGGAGTCCGTCGTCGACGACGGGATCCCAGGCTGGCGGCACACCGGCCTCCGGGTCGCCGACCTGGGCGACGGCGACGAGCTCGAGCTGCCCGCCGCCGGCCTCGAGCGACTCGTCGTGCCCCTCTCCGGATCGTTCACCGTGCGGCACCAGACCTCGGGCCCGACGGAGACCACCCTGCTGGAGGGGCGCGCCTCGGTCTTCGACGGCCCGAGCGACGTGCTCTACCTCTCGACGCTGTCCTCCGCGACCGTGTCGGGCTCGGGCCGTGTCGCGATCGCGGAGGCGCCGGCCGCGTCCGCTCACCCGAGTCGCCACATCCCGCGCTCCGACATCCCCGTCGAGCTGCGCGGGGCCGGGCGCTCGAGCCGTCAGGTACACAACTTCGGCACCCCCGCCGCCCTCGAGGCCGACCGCTTCATCGTCTGCGAGGTCATCACTCCGGCCGAGAACTGGTCGAGCTTCCCCGCGCACAAGCACGACGAGGAGATCCCCGGCCACGAGACGCGCCTCGAGGAGATCTACTACTTCGAGTCCGCCGTCAGCCGCGGAGTCGAGGCGCCCGCCGAGGCCGAGCCGTTCGGCCTGTTCAGCACCTCGTCCTCGCCCGCCGGAGAGATCACGATCGACGCCGCCGTGCGCACGGGCGACATCGCGCTGGTCCCCTTCGGCTACCACGGTCCCGCGGTCGCGGCGCCCGGCTACGACCTCTACTACCTCAACGTCATGGCCGGCCCCGGAGACGAGCGGGCCTGGCTGATCAGCGACCACCCCGCGCACGGCTGGATCCGCGAGACCTGGCAGGGCCAGGACATCGACCCGCGACTCCCCTACACCCGCGCCACCCCGATCGAAGGAACGCACTCATGAGCACGACGAAGCGGATGACCGTCAGCCAGGCACTGATCGAGTTCCTCGCGAACCAGTGGACCGTCGACGGCGACGTCCGCGAGCGCACCATCGCCGGGGCCTTCGGGATCTTCGGCCACGGCAACGTCGCCGGCATCGGCCAGGCCCTCCAGCAGCTCGAGGCCGAGCAGCCCGGCCTGATGCCGTACCACCAGGCCCGCAACGAGCAGGCGATGGTGCACCAGGCCGTGGGATTCGCGCGGATGCGGCGACGTCGCGCGACCTATGCGAGCGCCGCCTCCGTGGGCCCGGGCGCCGCGAACATGCTGACCGGCGCCGCCCTCGCGACGACCAACCGGCTCCCGGCGCTGCTGCTGCCGAGCGACACCTTCGCGACCCGGGTGGCCGATCCCGTGCTGCAGCAGATCGAGCTGCCGCACGACACGTCGGTGCAGGTGACCGACGCGTTCCGCCCCCTCTCCCGTTTCTTCGACCGCGTCGACCGGCCCGAGAAGCTCTTCTCGATCGCCCTGGCCGCGATGCGCGTCCTGACCGATCCGGCCGAGACGGGAGCGGTCACCATCGCGCTGCCCGAGGACGTGCAGACCGAGAGCCTCGACGTCCCGCTCGAGTTCCTCGCCCCGCGCGAGTGGCACCTCCGCCGCCCGGTGCCGGAGGCGGGCCCGCTCGCCCGCGCGGTGGCCGCCATCCGCAACGCTGAGAAACCGATCATCGTCGCCGGTGGCGGGGTGCTGTACAGCGGCGCCGAGGACGCGCTGAGGGCGCTCGTCGAGGCCACCGGCATCCCGGCCGGCACGACCCAGGCCGGCGGCGGCTCGCTCGTCTGGGACCACCCGCAGTACCTCGGCGGCATCGGAGCGACGGGCACCACGGCCGCGAACCGGCTCGCGGCGCAGGCCGACGTCGTCATCGGCATCGGCACCCGCTACTCCGACTTCACGACCGCCAGCCGGACCGCGTTCCAGGCTCCCAATGTGACCTTCGTCAACATCAACGTCGCCTCCTTCGACGCCTACAAGCACGGCTCGCAGCTGCCGATCATCGCCGACGCGAGGGAGGCGCTCACCGCGCTGCTCGACGCGCTCGCGGGCCACACGGTCCCCGCCGAGTGGGCCGAGGAGGCCGCCGCCGAGAAGTCGACGTGGGACGCGACGGTCGACGCCGCCTTCGAGCCGACGGGCAGCGCCCTGCCGGGGCAGGCCGAGATCATCGGAGCGGTCCAGTCCTCCTCCGATCCCCGCGACGTCGTGGTCCAGGCCGCCGGGTCGCTGCCGGGAGACCTCCACAAGCTGTGGCGGGTGCGCGACCCGCTCGGCTACCACGTCGAGTACGCCTTCTCGTGCATGGGCTACGAGATCGCGGGCGGCCTCGGGGTGCGCCGGGCGGCTCCCGACCGCGACGCGATCGTGATGGTCGGCGACGGCTCCTACCTGATGCTGCACACCGAGCTGGTCACCGCCGTCGCCGAGGGCATCAAGCTGATCGTGATCCTGCTGCAGAACCACGGCTACGCGTCGATCGGCCACCTCTCCGAGACCCTCGGCTCCGAGCGCTTCGGCACGAAGTACCGCTTCCAGGACGAGTCGGGAGGCTTCCAGGGGACGCGCGTGCTCCCGATCGATCTCGCGGCCAACGCCCGCAGCTACGGAGTCGAGACGATCGAGATCGAGCCGAGCCCCCGCGCCGTCGAGGATCTGAAGGCGGCCATCGCCGCGGCGAAGGCCTCGGACACCACGACGCTCATCCACGTGAACACCGACCCGCTCGCCTACGCCCCCGACGGCGAGGGCTGGTGGGACGTCCCGGTCGCCGAGACGTCGACGCTCGGGTCGACCACGACCGCGCGCGAGACCTACGTCGCGAAGCGCGAGCGGCAGCGCCCGCTGCTCGGCTGAGGAGCGCACGCAGCGCACAACGTCAGCTGAGAGCAGGTCTCGCGCTCGATGGGGGCTGCGACCCCGTCTCAGCTGACGTTGTGCGCCCTACCGGTCGACGAGGGTGATCTCGAACGAGTACAGGTCGGGGCGGTAGCAGTGCTGGCCGTACTCGACCGCGCGACCGGAGTTGTCGAACGCCGTCCGCGTCATCGTGAGCACGGCCGCGCCCTTGCGCAGGTCGAGCAGCTCGGCCTCCCGGGACGTCGCGGCGCGCGCGCCGATCCGCTGCTTGGCGACCCGCATCGCGACGCCCCTCGCCCGGAGGAGCTGATAGAGGCCGTGCGTCTCGAGGGCGGCCAGGTCGAGGTCGACGAACTCCGCGGGGAGGATGTTGTCGAGCACGGCCAGCGGCACCCCGTCGGCCGAGCGCACGCGGACGATGTGCACGACCGGTGATCCGACCTCGACTCCGAGCGCCCCCGCCGCCGCCTCGTCGGCCACGCCGACCGAGGACGACAGCGTCCGGGTCTCGGGCTTCTGTCCCGACCGCTGCAGATCCTCGTACAGGCTGGTGAGCTCGACGTTCCGCGTCACCCTCCCGTGCACGACCTGCGTCCCGATGCCCCGGCGACGCACGAGGAGCCCCTTGTCGACGAGGTCCTGGATGGCACGGCGGATCGTCGGCCGCGACATGCCGAGGCGGTTGCCGAGCGACACCTCGTTCTCGAGCCGCGAGCCGGCGGGCAGCGTCTCGTCGAGGATGGCCTTCTCGAGCCGGGTGGCGATCTGGTGGTAGAGCGGGATGGGCCCGGAGCGGTCGAGGTCCATGAAGAGGTCCATCGGCAGGGCCTGCTCCTCCTGAAGTGCCATGCGTGCTCCCCCGTCGATGTCCTGTGATGAATATGGACTTACATCATGCCAGCTTTGTCACCTGTCCAGCATTACGTCGTATTGTTAGGACAATTGCGCAGGCTCCGTCTACGATGGGGACACCATGCGGGGGCATCACTCCCGTCGGCACCGACAGAGCCCTGGAGACGTCATGAGCGACACCCTGACCGCAGACCGGACCGCGACCGGAGTCACACCGGTCCTGCCCCTCCGCGCCGCAGCCGACGGGACCCCGACGAGCCTCTGGAACGACTCCGCCGATCTGCGCGAACTCGAGCGCTCGATCTCGTTCGGCGCGGTCGGAGCGACCTGCAACCCGGTGATCGCCCTGACCACGATCGAGAAGAACCTCGACGTCTGGGCGCCCCGCATCGCGCAGCTCGCCGCCGAGCACCCGACCGCGGGCGAGAGCGAGCTGGGCTGGCTCGCCATCGAGGCGATGTCGATCGAGGCGGCCGCGCTCCTGCTCCCCGCGTTCCGGGCGAGCGGCGGCCGCGACGGCCGACTCTCGGTGCAGACGGATCCGCGGCTGCACCGCGACGCCGACGCGCTCGTCGCCCAGGCCGTGCACTTCTCGGAGCTGGCCGAGAACATCATCGTGAAGATCCCGGCGACCGCGATCGGCATCCGGGCGATCGAGGAGGCGACGTTCCGCGGGGTGAGCATCAACGCGACCGTCTCGTTCACCGTCGCGCAGGCGGTCGCCGTCGCGGAGGCGATCGAGCGCGGCCTCGACCGCCGCAGCGCGGAGGGACTCCCCGAGCACGAGTTCGGCTCGGTCGTGACCATCATGGGCGGCCGCCTCGACGACTGGATCAAGGCCTCCGTCGCCGCCGACCGGCGCCTCGTCGAGCCGGGGCACCTGGAGTGGGCGGGCGTCGCGGCCCTGAAGAAGGCCTACGCGATCTTCCGCGAGCGCGGGTACCGGTCGCGCATCCTCTCGGCCGCCTTCCGGAACCACCTGCAGTGGTCGGAGCTCGTCGGTGGCGACCTCGTGGTCTCCCCGCCGTTCGAGTGGCAGCTGCTGATCGACGAGAACCGGATCGCCGTCGACCTCCACCGGATCGACGCCCCGGTCGCCCCCGAGATCCTCGAGACGCTGCTCGAACTGCCCGAGTTCCGTCGCGCGTATCTCGAGGACGGGATGACCGTCGACGAGTTCGACTCGTTCGGCGCGACGCGGCGCACGCTGCGCCAGTTCCTCGACGCGGACGCCCGGCTCGACGCGCTGGTGCGGGACGTCCTGCTGCCCCCGGTCTGATCCGGCGCGCGGCGCCGCCGGCCGGACGCGCCCCCATGTAGTATTGTAAGAACAATAGGAAGTCCCACCGAGGAGTTGTACACCGCCGTATGATCCAGACATTCGACCGCGCCCTGTCCCGGGTCGCGCGATGAAGGCCTCCGTCGCCGGAGCTCCCGTCAGCTTCGGCGTCTTCGAGCTCACCCCCGAGGAGGCGGACGTCGTCAGTCCGGACGACCTCGTCGACGTCCTCGCCGAGGCGGGGTACACCGGCGTGGACCTCGGCCCGGTCGGCTACCTCGGTCGCGGCACCGAGCTGCGGCGGCGGCTCGAGCGGTCCGGCCTCGAGCTCGCGGGAGGCTGGATCCAGCTCCCCTTCACCGACTCCGACGCCTTCGAGGCCGCACTCCCGCAGCTCCACGAGACGCTGCGGCTCTTCTCCGAGGCCGCCGAGAGCGGTCCGGCGCGGCTCCCCCTGCCGACTCTGGCCGACGACGGCTCGGCGGCACGGCGCTCGTCACCCGGTCGCGGCTCCGCCGCCGATCCGCTCGACGAGGGGCACTGGTCGCGGCTGGTCTCGAACGCCGAGCGTGCCGCTGCGATCGTCAGGGCGGCCGGCTTCGAGCCGACGTTCCACCACCACGCGGGAACGTACGTCGAATCGCCGGAGGAGATCGACCGGTTCCTCGGCTCCGTCGACATCGGCCTGACCCTCGACACCGGCCACCTCCTGATCGGCGGAGGCGACCCCGTCGCGGCGATCGACCGGTGGGGCTCGCGCATCAACCACCTGCACCTCAAGGACGTCGACGTCGCCGAGCTCCGGCGCGTGCTCGCCGCCGGCGGCGGGATGCGCGAGGTCTGGTCCTCGTCGTCGTTCGTCGCCTTCGGGCGCGGCGACATCGACCTCGAGGCGGTGATGACCGCGGTCGACGCCGCCCGCTACGACGGCTGGGTGGTGGTGGAGCAGGACGTGCTCAACGCCCCGGACGCCGTCATCGACGACTTCCGCGCCGAGCGCGGCGAGGACCAGCGCATCAACCGCGAGGCCCTCCGCTCCTGGGCCTGAGCGCCCCACTCCCACCCCTCGAACGCCTCCGGGCAGCTAGGACCACGACGTGACTCACTCCCCGCTCCGCTTCGGGCTGATCGGCACCGGCCGCATCGGCCAGGTGCACGCCGCCAACATCGCCGCCGACCCCGAGGCCGTCCTCGCGTGGGTGTGCGACCCCTTCATCGACGGTGCCAACGCCGTCGCCGCCCGCTACGGCGGAACGGTGACGACCGACGCGGCCGCGATGTTCGCCTCCGGAGAGATCGACGCGGTGCTGATCGCCTCGCCCACCGCCACCCATGTCGACCTGCTCGAGGCCGCGATCGACGCCGGCGTCCCCGCGCTCTGCGAGAAGCCGATCGATCTCGACATCGCCCGGGTCGACGCCCTCCTGCCCCGGGTGCAGTCGTCGGGAGTGCCGATCGCACTCGGCTTCAACCGCCGCTTCGACCCGGCGTTCGCCGAGGCCCGGGCGCGGGTCGCCGCCGGCGAGATCGGTGCTCTCGAGCAGCTGTCGATCATCAGCCGCGACCCCGCCGCTCCCCCGGCCGCCTACGTCGCCGTGTCGGGAGGCATCTTCCGCGACATGACGATCCACGACTTCGACATGGCCCGCTTCTTCCTGCCCGACATCGTCGAGGTCACCGCGACGGGCACCACGACCTTCGATCCCGGCGCCCGCGAGCACGGCGACTTCGACACGGCCGTCGTCACGCTGCGCGCCTCCTCCGGTGCCCTCGTCTCGATCACGAACTCGCGCCACAGCTCGGTCGGCTACGACCAGCGGATCGAGGCCTTCGGTGCCGACGGCTCGATCGAGGTCGCGAACGCCCTGACGAGCCTCGTGAGCGTCTCGAGCGCGTCGAGCGTCCAGGCGAAGCCGCCGTACCAGGACTTCTTCCTCGAGCGCTACGCCGTCGCCTACCGGGCCGAGCTGGGCGAGTTCATCAGGCTGGCCCGTGGCGAGGAGTCGACGAGCCCGACGTTCGCCGACGGCCGCGCCGCGCTGATCCTCGCCGACGCGGCCGCCCGCTCGGCCGTCGAGCGCGTCTCCGTGAGCGTCGCCCTGTGACCGCGGAGTCGCGGCGATGAGCCTCCGACTGGCCGCCTCCGCCGAGATGCTCTTCGCCGAGCTCGACATCGTCGACCGCGTGCGCCGCCTGCACGAGCGCGGCTTCGAGGTCGAGATCTGGGACTGGTCGACGAAGGACCTGCCGGCCCTCGCGGCGACCGGCGCGACGTTCTCGTCGATGACCGGCTACCTCTCCGGCGACCTCACGACAGAGGACGGGATCGCCGAGCTGCTCCGCACCGCCGGACTCTCGCTCGACGCGGCCGAGATCATCGACAGCCCGCGCCTCAATGTGCACGGCACCGGCCTCGCGCCGGGCGGGCTGCCCGTCCGCCCGGGCAGCGACGTGTCGCCCCGGGAGCGCGAGCGGGCGGAGGAGACCCTCACCCGTCTCGCGGAGCTCGGCGAGCAGCGGGGCCGGGTCTTCACCCTCGAGAACCTCAACACGGCGGTCGATCACCCCGGCGTGCCGTTCGCGCGCGCCGAGGACACCCTCGCGCTGGTGAGCGCGGTCGACCGCGCGGGGCTCCGGCTCAACCTCGACCTCTACCACGCACAGATCGGCGAGGGGAACCTGATCGAGCTGGTCCGCCGCGCCCAGCCGTGGATCGGCGAGATCCAGGTGGCCGACGTCCCTGGACGCTGCGAGCCCGGCACCGGAGAGATCCGCTACGAGGCGATCGCCCGGGAGCTGCGCGCCCTCGGCTACGACGGCGTCGTCGGGCTCGAGGCGTGGCCGTCGGCCGACTCGGAGTCGGCGCTCGACGCCTTCGAGGCGGCCTTCCGCGACTGAGCGCTCTGGGACGAGCGTCCCGACACAGAAGAGAAGCCCTGCGCGATCGACTCGCGCAGGGCTTCTGCTGGCTCAGCGGTCATAGGTGGTGGGCCCGGTGACGGCACCCACCGTCTCCCACGCCCGCGCGCTGTCGCTGCGGACCGCCGCCTCCACGATCTCGGCCGCCGACCACGCGTCGGACGCCGACGGTGCGAGCTGACGGCCCTCGAGCACGGAGGAGAGGAACAGCGAGGCCTCGATCGTCTTGAGGTCGTCGAACCCCATGCTCGTCCCCGCCCCGGGCTGGAAGCGCGCGAAGTCGCCGAAGCCGGGCTGGGCCATGATCGTCCGGTAGCCGCTCGGGTCGTCGGCGAGCTGCAGCTCGTTCAGGCGCTGGAAGTCCCAGCGCAGCGATCCCGAGGTGCCGTACACCTCGAGCGCGTACTCGGCGCGGGGACCGACCGCGACCCGACTCGCCTCCAGTACCGCGACCGCACCCGACTCGAAGCGGCCGAGGAGCGCCGCGTAGTCCTCGTTCTCGACCGGACCCTTCGCCGCGTCGTCGGCGCCCTTGCTGAAGTGGCCGTCCGCGGCGGACCCGGGCAGCGGGCGCTCGCGGACGAACGTCTCCGTCACGGCCGAGACCGAGTCGATCCGCCCGACGACGTACTGGGCCAGATCGGCTCCGTGCGAGAGGAGGTCGCCGAGGACACCGGAACCCGCTCGATCGCGCAGGAACCGCCAGGTGAGGGCGCCGAGCGGGTCCGCCGAGTAGTCGGCGAGCAGGCGCACGCTGACATTCGTCACCCGGCCGATCGCACCGGAGCGGACCAGGGCGCGCGCGTGCGCGACGGCGGGCGCGTGACGGTAGTTGAAGCCGACGGACGTGACGATCCCGGCCGCCTCGGCCGCTCGGGCGATGTCGGAGGACTCGGCAGCGGAGCGTCCCATCGGCTTCTCGATCCAGAAGGGCTTGCCCGCCTCCGCCGCCGCGAGGGCGACCTCGCGGTGCAGGAAGTTGGGTGCGCAGATCGAGACGACGTCGACGTCGGGGTCGGCGAGCACCTCGCGGTAGTCGGCCGTGGTCCTCCGGTAGCCGAGGACCTCCTCGGCGCTCGTGCGCGTCGCGGGGTCGGTGTCGGCGGCCGAGACGAGGTCGACGGCGACGCCGAGATCCGGATAGTGCTCCGGCACCGCCCGATACGCACGAGTATGGAGTCGCCCCATCCATCCGACCGATACCAGACCGACTCCCACACGGTGGACCATGGCGCTCCCATTCCTTCTCGTCGACGCTGAACGGCACCACTCTACCTCCATGACAATATGTATTGACATTTGCAACTGTCCGACTTCATACTCATCGCAACAGCGTCGTTCTCCCCGACCGTCATCGACGACGGCATCGGCACCGAAGGGACTTTTTTCATGAAGAAGCGATTCCTCGCCGGACTCGGCATCACCGCCGCGGCCGCACTCCTGATGAGCGGATGCACGGGGACCGGCCAGGAGCCCGCCGCCATCGCCGGCGCCGGCGGCGGCGACTACACCTACGCGGTCGTCACCCACTCCGGACCGGGTGATGCCTTCTGGGACCGCGTGAAGTCGGGGGCCGAGGCCGCAGGCGCCGACTACGGAGCGACCGTCACCTACAACGCCGACCCCGACCCGGCCAAGCAGTCGCAGCTCATCGACAACGCGGTCGCCCAGGGCGTCGACGGGATCGTCGTCTCGATGGCCAACCCCGACGGAGTGAAGGACAGCGTCGAGAAGGCCGTCGCCGCGGGCATCCCCGTGGTCACGATCAACTCGGGCATCGAGCGCTCCGCCGAGTTCGGCGCCCTCACCCACATCGGCCAGAGCGAGACGGTGGCCGGTGAGGCGGTCGGCACGAAGCTCGCCGAGGCGGGCGCCACGAACGCCCTCTGCGTCATCCAGGAGGCGGGCAACGTCGGTCTCGAGGAGCGCTGCAAGGCGGCCGCCTCGACCTTCGGCGGCACCATGTCGAACCTCCAGGTCGACGGCACCAACGACGCCGAGGTGAAGGCGACGATCAAGTCGAAGCTGCAGTCGGATCCCTCCATCGACGGCGTGCTCACCCTCGGCGGCCAGTACGCGATCGACGCCGTCGGCGCCGTCTCGGAGTCGGGCAGCTCGGCCCAGGTCGGCACCTTCGACCTCTCGGAGGACGTGGTCACGGCGGTCGAGGACGGCTCGATCGCCTTCGCCGTCGACCAGCAGCCCTACGTCCAGGGCTTCCTCGGCGTCACGGCGCTGCAGCTCTACACCACCAACGGCAACGTCATCGGAGGCGGCCAGCCGGTCTACTCCGGCCCCGCCTTCGTCACGAAGGAGAACGCCGCCGCGGTCGCCGAGTTCGCCGCGAACGGCACCCGCTAGAGATTCCCGGGGCCGGCGTGCGCGACCAGCACGCCGGCCCTCCCCTTCTCCCCTAGGAGTCACTGTTGACGACCACAGACATCGTGACGATCGCGACGAGGCCCCGCCTCGAGAGACGTCCGCTCCGCAAGATCCTGGCCCGCCCCGAGACCGGCGCGCTCGTCGCGGCCCTCGCCGTGCTGGTGTTCTTCTCGCTCTACACGCCGCAGTTCCTGAGCCTCGCCGGAGCCGGAGTGTGGCTCGAGTCGGCCTCGACCTTCGGCATCATGGCCGTCGCGGTCGCGATGCTGATGATCGGCGGCGAGTTCGACCTCTCGGCCGGAGTGATGACCGGATTCTCGGCCCTGATCGTCGGCATCCTGACCACCCACTACGGGCTCAGCATCTGGATCGCCGTCCTCGTCTCGCTGGTCGTCTGCCTCGGAGTCGGCGCCCTCAACGGCATCCTCGTGATGAAGACCGGGCTGCCGAGCTTCATCGTCACCCTCGGCACCTTCTTCGCCCTCGCCGGCATCGACCTCGCCGTGACCAAGATCATCACCGGTCAGGTCGCGATCCAGGGCATGACGAACGTGCCCGCCTACGACAGCATCCAGCCGCTGTTCGGCTCGTCGCTCACGATCGGCAACGGCACCTTCTACGTCTCGGTGCTCTGGTGGTTCGTCGTCACGGCCGCCGCCACCTGGATCCTGCTGCGCACCCGCGCCGGCAACTGGATCTTCGCCGTCGGCGGCGCCCTCACCTCCTCGCGCCAGATCGGCGTCCCCGTCCTCAAGACCAAGATCGGCCTCTTCATGGGCACCGCCGGCGCCGCGTGGCTCGTCGGCATGATCTCGCTCTTCCGCACCTCGACCGTGCAGGCGAACACCGGCGTCGGCCAGGAGTTCATCTACATCATCTGCGCGGTCGTCGGAGGCTGCCTGATGACCGGCGGCTACGGCTCGGCGATCGGCGCGGCGCTCGGCGCGCTCATCTACGGCATGGTCTTCCAGGGGATCACCTTCGCCCAGTGGGACACCAACTGGCTGCGCACCGTCCTCGGCGGCATGCTGCTCGCGGCCGTGCTGCTGAACAACTTCGTCCGGACACGAGCAGGAGGCGGGCGATGAGCACCGACACGACGAGCGGACCCTCGACCGGACGACCGGCCGCTCCGCGCACCCCGGTGGGCACGACGATCGTCGAGGTCCGCGACATCGGCAAGAGCTACGGAGCCGTCAACGCCCTCTCCGGGGTGTCGACGACCGTGAACGCCGGCCAGGTCACCTGCGTGCTGGGCGACAACGGAGCGGGCAAATCGACCTTCATCAAGATGCTCGCCGGAGCGCACACCCCCTCCGAAGGGCAGCTGCTGCTCGACGGCGAGCCGGTCACCTTCTCCTCTCCGCGGGCGGCGCTGCAGGCGGGGATCGCGACGGTCTACCAGGACCTCGCCGTCGTGCCGCTGATGCCGGTCTGGCGCAACTTCTTCCTCGGCTCCGAGGTCACCAAGGGCGCCGGCCCGCTGCGCCGGCTCGACGTCAGGGCGATGCGCGACATCACCCAGAACGAGCTGGCGAACATGGGCATCGACCTGCGCGACGTCGACCAGCCGATCGGCACCCTCTCGGGCGGCGAGCGCCAGTGCGTCGCCATCGCCCGCGCGGTCTACTTCGGCGCACGGGTGCTCATCCTCGACGAGCCGACGGCCGCCCTCGGCGTGAAGCAGTCGGGCGTGGTGCTGAAGTACATCGCCCGCTCGCGGGACCAGGGGCTCGGAGTCGTCTTCATCACCCACAATCCGCACCACGCCTACCCGGTCGGCGACCGCTTCCTCCTCCTGAACCGCGGCACCAGCCTCGGCAACTTCGAGAAGAGCGAGATCAGCCTCGGCGAGCTGACGAGCCTGATGGCCGGCGGCGCCGAGCTCGCCTCGCTCGCCCACGAGCTCGAGCGGTCGATGGGGCCGGAGTCGCCGCTCGCCGCCGAGGTCGCGCAGGAGGCCGGCGCCGGTTCCGATGGGGTTCGCCGGGGCTGACCACCCCTGAGAAGAGATCCCCTCGGGGAGGCGCGTCCGCCGCGACGCGCCTCCCCGAGGGGATTCCTGCGTTCGGCGCGCTCTCCCCCTCCGCGATCGCAGGGCTCACCTCGACCCGGGCCCCGACCTGCGGATCACGCCCGATCCGGCCTCGTCCGACGGTGATCGCGCCCTCGCTCTTGTCAGGCGCAGGCCCCTGCCGCTACGGTCGACGGAGCCGATCCACGAAAGGAGCCGACCATGCAGCACTTCGCGCACTTCACCACCGCCGGCTTCTCCGGCGCCCTCTCCGACTGACCGGTCGAGCATCCCGCTCGTCATCGCTCAGACGGTGACGGCGCCGAAGAAGCTCCCGGTCCAGCGGCCTCGCCGTGCGGACCGTCGTCCCGTCCCGGACCCTCGCGGGTCCTCCGCGCCGCCCCCTCGGCGGCGCCTCCGCGCGCTCTGAGCGCGCTCCTCGTCGCGCCCGCAGCGGCGCTCTTCGGCGCGCCCGCGCGCCCAGCCAGAAGGACATCCTCGTGAACACCGCACTCGGAGCGACCACCCTCGCCCGACCTCGACGCCGCACCCTCGACCTCCTCGACCGCCTCGCCCTCCGCCTCGGAGTCGCGCTGGTGGCGTGGAGCCGACGCGACCGCCGCCGCCCCCTCACCCACGCCGACGTCGCCGCGCTCCGCCGCGAGCGCGCCGATCTGCTCGATCGCGAACGGAGGTACCGCCTCCTGAACACGCCCCGGTGACCGCGGCTGCTGTCGGGCGCCTCCGGCTCGCGAGATCGCGTTCGGCTCGCAGAATCCGCGCGTTCTCGCGAGCCCGACGTGCTTCTGCGAGCCGGAGACGGCCCCCGGAGGCGCTGCCCGCGCAGGACCGCGCCGAGTACTCGAAAGGTGCGGTAGTCGGATGCGACTACCGCAACTTCTGTGGAGTGGGTGCGCCTTTCGGGCGCGGGTCGCGCCTCCGCCCGCCGAGAACGCAGAAGTTGTCGTACTGGGGCGTCGAGTACGACAACTTCTGCGGAGTGGGCGGCGCCGGCCGACCGGCGTCAGGCGCGCGGGAAGCGCGCGTCGCGCTCGTAGTCGCGGCGCCTCAGGTCGAGCGCCGCCGCGACCTGCCCCGGTGCGTCGTCGCCGACGAGCAGGCGGAGGCGGTCGTCACCGGACGCGACGTGCGCCACGATCGCGTCGGCCGCCGCGCGTGCGGCCAGCCCCTCGCCTCCGAAGCCCGCCGGCCACGGCACCGTCGGCGAGCCGAACAGCGACGTGCGCAGGTCGTCGTACGCGGCGAGAGGCTCGCTGAAGCGCATGCCGCTCCCCGCCCACTCCGTGTCGAGGGCGCCCGGCTCGACGATCGTCACCCGGATGCCGAACGGCCGCACCTCGGCCGCCATCGCCTCGCTGAAGCCCTCGAGCCCCCACTTCGCCGCGTTGTACAGGCCGAGCGTCGGCATCGTCCCGACCGCGCCGACCGTCGAGATCTGCACGATGTGCCCGGAGCCGGCGGCGCGCATCACCGGAAGCGCCGCCCGACTCAGCCGGAGCGGCCCGAGCAGATCGGTGTCGAGGATGCCGCGAGCGTCCTCCTCCGAGACCTCCTCGGCGGCGCCGATCAGCCCGTACCCCGCGTTGTTCACCAGCACGTCGAGCCCGCCGAACGCCTCGACGGCACGGGCCACGGCTGCGATGGCTCCTTCAGGGTCGCGCACGTCGAGCAGGTGCACGACGAGCCGCTCGTGCGGAATCAGCGAGTGCTCGCCGCGCACCGTCGCGACGACCGCGTGGCCCGCGTCGAGGGCCGCCTCCGTCAGCGCCCGCCCCAGTCCCCGGCCGGCGCCGGTGATCATCCATGTCTGCGTCATGCGAGCGACTCTAACCCGAACTGGACGGTGCGTCTCGTTTCTCACGGTACCCTCGGACCCATGGCGCGCCTCCGGACCCAGACCCTCGTGCAGGCGGCCGCGCTGGACCTGGCCCGGACCGGCACCCTCTCGATGGAGGGCATCGCCGCGCGCGCCGGGGTGAGCAAGCAGACGCTGTACCGCACCTGGCCGTCGACCGGCGCGATCCTCTTCGACGCGCTGCTCGCGCGCAGCCTCGATGCGAGCGGGCGGGTCGTCGTGCCCGACACCGGTGATCTCGCGGCCGATCTCGAGCTGCTCGTCACCGGGACGATCGCCGAGCTCACCGATCCGGACCAGGAGCCGCTCCTCCGCTCGCTCACCGCGGCGATCCAGACCGACGCCGCGCTCGCCGAGCAGTACCGCGAGCGGCTGCTCGCCCCGCAGCTCGCCGCCGTCGCCGAGCGGCTGCGTCACGGAGGCGTCACCGACGCGGACGAGGCAGCCGAACTGCTCCTCGGCGCGGTCCTGCACCGGTGGCTGCTGCGGTCGCGCCCTTTCGAACCGGGGTGGCCGGGAGCGCACGTGCGGCGCGTCCTGCGCGCACTCTGACGCGCCGCGGGGCTCGGTCACCGTCGAGTGTCCAGGAGTTGTCGTACTCGAGCACCGAGTACGACAACTTTCGGAGTCTCGACGGGGGGGGAGGAGTCGCGCGGGGCGGGTAAGGCTCGCCTCACCTTGAGCCTGGCCAGCGAGTTAGGTTAGGTTAACCTTCGCAACCCCGTCCCCCCTCTGAAGGATCGCTGTGCCCTCCTCCCGCACCCCCCTCCGCCTCGCCGCCGCCGCCTCGCTCGGCGTCGCCGCCCTGCTGCTCACGGCCTGCTCCGGAGGCGCCGACGCCGGCTCGACCGACGCCGCCACCGCGGGCGCCGGCTTCCCCGTCACCGTCGAGCACGCGTTCGGCGAGACCACCGTCGACTCGTCCGACCGCGTCGTCGCGATCAGCTGGACCAACCAGGACGTCGCCCTCGCTCTCGGCGTCACCCCGGTCGGCTTCACCCGCGCCTCCTACGGCGACGAGGACGGTGACGGCCTGCTCGCCTGGACGAAGGACGCTCTCGACGCGGCCGGCGACGAGACTCCGACGCTCTTCGACGAGACCGACGGCATCCCCTACGAGGCCATCTCCGACCTCACACCGTCCGTGATCCTCGGCGCCTACTCCGGCATGACGCAGGAGGACTACGACACCCTGTCGCAGATCGCGCCGACCGTCGCCTACCCGGGCCTGGCCTGGGGCACGACCTGGCAGGACTCGGCGAAGCTCGACGGCGCCGCGCTCGGCCTGAAGGACGAGGCGGAGGCGAAGGTCGCCGACGTCGAGTCCGACATCGAGGCCGCGGTCGCCGAGCACCCCTCGCTCGCCGGCAAGACCTTCACCTACGGCTGGTACGACCCCACCGACGCCAGCTCGTTCACCTACTACACGGCCAACGACGCGCGGGTGAAGTTCGTCGAGGACCTGGGTCTCGAGCTCGCGCCGAGCGTCGTCGACCTGACGGGAGACTCCGAGGCGTTCAGCGGCACCCTCAGCTCCGAGACCGCCGACCAGCTCGACGCCGACGTGCTCATCGTCTACGGCGACGACACGACGCTCGCCGCGCTGCAGGCCGACCCGCTGCTCTCGAAGATCCCCGCCGTCGCGCGCGGCTCGGTCTACGTGCTGACCGATGACTCCTCCGAGGCGATGGCGACCTCGTCGCCCAACCTGCTCAGCATCCCGTGGGTGCTCGACGAGTACACCGCGGGCCTCGCCGCCGCCGCCGACAAGGTGTCGTGAGCGCCGGCACCTCCGCACCCCACCGGCGCCCCGCCCCCGACGACACTCGCGGGCGGGGCGCCGGTCGCACGAGAGCCGTCGCGCTCGTCGTCGTGATCGCGGCGCTGGCCGTCGCGGCGGTCCTGTCGCTCGTCTACGGCTCGCGCGAGATCCCGTTCGGCGAGATCTGGCCGGCGCTGACCGCCCCCGACCCCGACTCGATCGCCGACGCGGCCGTGCAGGGCCGCATCCCCCGTACGGTGCTCGCGCTGCTCGTGGGCGCCTCCCTCGGGCTGGCCGGTGCGGTGATGCAGGGGATGACGCGGAACCCCCTCGCCGACCCGGGCATCCTCGGGCTGAACGCCGGAGCCTCGCTCGCGGTCGTCCTCGGCATCGCGACGGTCGGAGCGACGACACTGCCGCAGTTCATCTGGCTCGCCTTCGTCGGCGCCGCGGTGGCGGGCGCGTTCGTCTACGCGGTCGCCTCGCTCGGCCGAGAGGGCGCGACTCCGCTCAAGCTCGCTCTGGCGGGCGCCGCGACGGCCGCCGCGCTCACCTCCCTCCTCACCGCCGTGCTGCTGACGCAGGACGCGACGCTGAACCGCTTCCGCTTCTGGCAGGTCGGCGGAGTCGGCGGGGCCGAGAACGAGGGCATCCTCCAAGTGCTCCCGTTCCTCGTCGTCGGCGCGGTGCTCGCGCTCGGCAGCGCTCGCGGCCTCGACGCCCTCGCGCTCGGCGACGACCTCGCGACCGGACTCGGCCGCCGCGTGGGCCGCATCCGGCTCATCGCGGGCGTCGCCGCTGTGCTGCTCTGCGGTGCAGCCACCGCGATCGCGGGGCCGATCGGCTTCATCGGCCTGATCGTCCCGCACCTCGCCCGCCGCGTCACCGGGCCCTCGCACGCCTGGCTCCTCCACTTTTCGGCGCTGCTCGGCGCGCTGCTCCTGCTCGTCGCCGATGTCGTCGGACGCGTCGTCGCCCGCCCGAGCGATGTCGAGGTCGGCATCGTCACCGCGCTGATCGGCGCCCCCGTGCTGATCGCGATCGTGCGCCGTTCGAAGGTCCGGGCACTGTGAGCGCCGTGACTCCCGGCATCGTCGCCGGGCGCCGGCTGCGGCTGCGCCGAACGGTCATCGGATGCGCGGCGCTCGCGCTCGTGGCGTTCGCGCTCGTCGTGGTCTCGCTCACCGTCGGCAACACCGTCTACTCACCGCTCGACGTGCTGCGCGTGCTGCTCGGCGAGACCGTGCCGGGAGCCTCCTTCACCGTCGGGACCCTGCGCCTCCCGCGGACCCTGACCGCACTGCTGGTCGGCACCGGGTTCGGGATGGGCGGCGTCATCTTCCAGACGATGCTGCGGAACGCGCTCGCCAGCCCCGACATCATCGGCATCACCTCGGGCGCGAGCGCGGCGGCCGTGGTCGCGATCGCGTTCTTCGGCCTCTCGGGCACCACGGTCTCGGTGATCGCGGTCGCCGCGGGCCTCGCGACGGCGCTGCTGATCGCCTCCCTGGCCGACGGCGGCGGGGTCGTCGGCGCGCGGCTGATCCTGATCGGGATCGGCGTCGGCGCGATGTTCCAGAGCGTCATCGCGTTCGTGCAGACCCGCGCCGACTTCGAGGACGTCCAGGAGTCGCTGCGCTGGCTGACGGGCAGCCTCAACACGGCGCTCTGGGACGGGGTTCCCGCCCTCGCGGTCTCGATGCTGGTGCTCGTGCCCCTCGCCCTGCTGCTCTCGGGCCGCCTGTCGGTGCTGCAGCTCGGCGACGAGTCGGCGACCGCGCTCGGCATCGACGTGCGCCGCAGCCGCCTCGCGCTGCTGGCCGTCGGAGTCGGACTCGTCGCCGTCGCCACCGCCGCCACCGGGCCGATCGCGTTCGTCGCCTTCGTCTCGGGGCCGATCGCGCGGCGCATCGTGCCGGACGCGCGGTCGCTGCTGGTCCCCTCCGCCCTCGTCGGCATCGTCGTCGTGCTCGCGGCCGACCTCGTCGCGCAGTACGTCGCCGGGCTCGTCTTCAGCGGCGCCCGCTTCCCCGTCGGAGTGGTCACGGGCGCCATCGGCGCGCCGTTCCTGCTCTGGCTCCTCGCCCGCCGCAACCGCACCGGAGGCTCCCTGTGACCGTCTCGACCGGAACCGCCCGCACCCTGGCGGTCGACTCCGTCACCCTCGCCTACGACGAGCGGGTGGTGGTCGACGGGCTCTCGCTGACCGTGCCCACCGGCGCGATCAGCGTCATCGTCGGCGCGAACGCCTGCGGCAAGTCGACGCTGCTGCGAGCGATGGCGCGCCTGATCACGCCGCGCGAGGGAGCCGTGCTGCTCGACGGGCAGGCGATCCACCGCCTCCCGACCCGGCAGGTCGCCCAGCAGGTGGGGCTGCTGCCGCAGACGCCGATCGCGCCCGAGGGGATCGCGGTGTCCGACCTGGTCGCGCGCGGCCGGTACCCGCATCGGGGCTGGTTCGGGCGGGGCGCCTCCGCCGACGACGACGCCGTGGTCGAGGACGCCCTGCGCGCGACCGGCACCCTCGAGATCGCGGACCGGCCGGTCGACGAGCTCTCGGGCGGCCAGCGCCAGCGCGTCTGGATCGCGATGGCCCTGGCGCAGCGCACCGACGTGCTGCTGCTCGACGAGCCGACGACGTACCTCGACGTCTCGCACCAGATCGAGGTGCTCGATCTGCTGACCGACCTCAACCGGACCCGCGGCACCACGATCGTGATCGTGCTGCACGACCTGAACCTCGCCGCGCGCTACGCCGACCACCTGTTCGCGGTGCGCGAGGGCGCGCTGTACGCCTCGGGGACGCCCGCGGAGGTGGTGACGCCCGAGACGGTGCGCGCGGTCTTCGGCATGGAGTCGCGCGTGATCGAGGACCCGGTGTCGCGGACCCCGCTGGTGCTGCCGATCGGGCGGCACCACTCGGGCTGAGGCGGGCGCAGTTCGGGATCGTCTGCATCCACTCCCCGAGAGTTGTCGTACTCGGTGGTCGAGTACGACGACTCTCGAGGAGTCGACGGTCCCGTGGCGCGTGCGCGCGGCGCGGGCGCGTTCCCTCTCGGGCGCGGGGCCAGGATGGGAGGATGCTCCTCCGCGATCTCTCGCCGGCCGACCTCGCGACACCGCGATTCTCGGAGCTGCTGTGGATGTCGGCGGAGCTGCCCGAGGAGGAGCTCGCCCGGATCCGCGACGAGGAGTTGCCGACGCTCTCCCTCATCGGAGCGGTGGACGGCGGGACCGTGAACGCGTTCGCGGCGGTGCGGGTCCGCGAGGACGGGCTCGAGATCGAGTACGTCGCCTCTCTGGGCCGGGGACTGGGGTCGGCTCTCGTGGCCGAGCTGCGGCGGAGGCGTCCGGGAGTCGTCATCGTCGCGGAGACCGACGACGACGCCATCGGCTTCTACCGCCGCCTCGGTTTCACGGACGTCCCCGCCCCCGCCGACCCGCGCTGGCCGGACAGGCCGCGCTACCGGTGCACGCTGCCTGCGTAGCGACGCCCGCAGGCTCCTCGACTCCGCAGGAGTTGTCGTCGTCGAGCACCGAGTACGACAACTTCTGCGGAGTCGGAGTCGAGTCGGGGAGGCGGGCGGTCACCCGGGGTCGAGCGTCACCCGGGCGTCGAGGCGCAGGCGATCCAGGAACGTCTCGTCGTGGCTCACGACGACGAGGGCGCCCCGCCAGGCGGCGAGCACGTCGACGAGGTGGTCGGTCGTGGCCATGTCGAGGTCGTTCGTCGGCTCGTCGAGCACGAGCAGCTGCGGGGCGGGGTGCGCGAGCACCAGGCCGGCGAGAGCCACCCGGAAGCGCTCGCCGCCCGAGAGGGTCGCGGCCGTGCGGTCGACGATCGAGCCCCGGATGAGCAGGCGAGCCAGGGCGTTGCGCAGCTCGCGCGCCGGGACGGCGAGTGCCGCTCGAGCAACGTGCTCGAGCACGGTGCGGTCGTCGTCGAGCAGTCCGTCGCGGCGCTGCGGGAGCCAGCCGATGCGATCGGTCAGCGCGGTCGCGTGGGTGTCGGCGATCGGATGCGGACGCGCCTCCGGATCGCCGACGAGCTGCTCGAGGAGCGTCGTCTTGCCGCTGCCGTTGGCCCCGACCAGGGCGACCCGCTCGGACCCCTGCAGCACCGTGGTCCGCCCTCGCACCGTGAGCTCGGCCAGGCGGCGACCCGCAGGGAGCCCGGGATCCGGAAGCTCGATCCGGACCGCGTCGTCGTCGCGCACCGCGCGCGACGCGGCGTCGACCTGCTCGCGGGCGCGCGCCTCCGCCTCGCCGTGACCCGAACGGAGGCGCCCCGCGGTCGCCTCGGCCCGGTTCCTCCGGGTGTTCGCGAGCATCTTCGGCATCGACTCCGCCGATCGGGCCCCCGCCTTCGCCCGGCGCGCGATCGTCGTCTCGGCCTCGATGCGCTGCCGCTTCTCGGCGCGCAGCACCTGGTCGGCGTCGCGCAGGTCGCGCTCGGCGGCCGCCCGCTCGAGCGCGAGGCGCTCCTCGAAGGCCGACCACGTGCCTCCGGAGGTGCGCAGCGCACCGTCGCGCAGCTCGGCGATCTCGTCGACGTGCTCGAGGAGCTCGCGGTCGTGGCTGACGACGATCAGCGTTCCGCGCCACCGGTCGACGAGGTCGAGCAGCAGCCCGCGCGAGCGCCGGTCGAGATCGTTCGTGGGCTCATCGAGCACGGCGATCGGCCGGTCTCGCAAGCGCACCCCGGTAACGGCGGTGAGAACGGCCTGCCCGCCGGAGAGCGTCGCGACCGGGCGCCGGAGGTCGTCGAGGTCGAGGCCCACCTCGTGCAGCGCGGCGACCGCACGGGACTCGAGATCCCAGTCGTCGTCGAGGGCGTCGAAGTGCCGCGGATCGACGTCGCCGCCGAGGATCGCGTGCAGGGCGTCGAGCCGCTCGCGCACGCCGAGGAGGTCGGCGACGGTGTCGCCGGGCCCGCGCCGGAGCCGCTGCGGCAGGAGGTCGACCGCGCCGGTGGTCGAGACGGTTCCCCTCGTCGGGGCGAGGTCGCGGGTGACGAGCCGGACGAGCGTGGACTTGCCGGCGCCGTTGGCTCCGACGAGTCCGGTGCGGCCGCGCCCGAAGGCGGTGGTGACCCGGTCGAGGACGACCGAGCCGTCCGGCCAGGCGAACGAGCAGTCGGTGAGGACGACGGAGGGCGTGAGGGTGGTGGAGGGCATGGTGCTCCAGGTGTCGGTGTCGGCGCACGCCGACCACCGGGCTCCCGGTGTCCGGAAGCGCGGCCTCGCCCTCAGCGGGCGGGCACGGGGGTCGTCAGTGCGAGGGCAGCGTCTGCGTCGTGGACGCAGTACCGGTGCTGATGCGCAAAGGACCGTCTTCCGTGCGGGGAGCCCCCGTGTCCGCGAGCCGCCCGGTCGGCCGGTGAGGTGGCCGCTCCGACGTCGCGGCTCGCGACGAGGTACCCGTGCACGCTACGCGCGGGCGGCGCGCTCGCGCAAGGCCGCCCACGCGCTCCGCCGAGCCGTCCGATCGGTCACGAACGGCCCCCTGGAGTCGCGGGAGGGAGCCGTTCGTGACCGATCGAACGCGCCGGGCGCGGGGTGTGGCGCGTGTGGCACGCTCGTCGGGGAGCGCGCCCGCGGGCGGCGCGCGGGAGCGGAGCGGCATGATCGGCCTGGACCTGACGGGGAAGACTGCACTGGTGACCGGATCGGGGCAGGGCATCGGCCTCGCCATCGCGGTCGGCCTGGCACGGGCCGGCGCCGCCGTGGTGGTCAACGCGCGATCGCAGGAGTCGGTGGACCGCGCGATCGGCGAGGTGACCGCGGCCGTGCCGGGCGCCTCCGTCACCGGGGTCGCGGCCGACGTGTCGAGCGACGACGGCACCGACGCGCTGCTCGAGGCCGTGCCGACGCTCGACGTGCTCGTCAACAACCTCGGGGTCTACGGCAGCGCCGAGGCGCTCGACATCACCGACGACGAGTGGCGGCGCTACTTCGAGGTCAATGTGCTCACCGGCGTGCGACTGACGCGCGCCTACCTGCCCGGGATGACGCAGCGGGGCTGGGGCCGCGTGATGTACATCGGCAGCGACTCCGCCGTCGTCACGCCCGCCGAGATGATCCACTACGGCGTCTCGAAGACGGCACTGCTCGGCGTCTCGCGCGGATTCGCGAAGGCCGCGGCCGGCACCGGCGTGACCGTGAACAGCGTGCTCGCCGGGCCGACGCACACCGGCGGCGTCGAGGACTTCGCCCGCTCGCTAGTCGGCGACGACCTGCCGTGGGACGAGGCGCAGCGCGAGTTCATGCGCCTGCACCGCCCGCAGTCGCTGCTCCAGCGCCTCATCGAGCCGGAGGAGATCGCGAACATGGTCGTCTACCTCGCCTCGCCGCTCGCGTCGGCGACGACGGGCGCCGCCGTCCGGGTCGACGGCGGCTACATCGACTCGATCGTCCCCTGACGGGCGGGGCGAGGGCAACAGCGTCGACGTGCAAGCGACCTTCGAGGGCGCTGTGCCGGCGCCCGGACGGCTCAGGAAGGGTGGCGCCTCATCACGACCGAGACGGCCGCTCGAGACGACACGCTGATCATGTCCTTCCGGCGTCGCGAACAGCACCGTATCTCTGTAACCCATTCGAGGACACCGAAAAGATATCTATGGGATTCGCCGAGTGCTTCTACCCAGAGAGAAGGGATACGTCATAGCGCATTCCTGAAGGCGCTGTTAGAGTCTCGATTCGCCGAAGGTTCTCCGACAAGAGATTCCTTTCACCTGATCACCGCGCTTGCACCCCCTCCTCTCGGAAAGGCGACCGCAACGGTCGACGCGAACGGCGAGACCCGATGACAGTTCTGACAGGCAGCGGAGACGACATGGCGATGAAGACCGAGAGTTCGATATTCGAGACCGAGAAGACGGTCCAGGTACTCGGGCGGACCCTGCAGGATGCGCTCGCCCGGGCGAAAGCCGGCTCCATCGCTCCGGTGCAGAGCACGTCAGGAGCACTGTCGCAGTTCGACGAGAAGGCCGCGATCGAGGTCGTCGCACAGGGCAGAGGGCTCGTCGGCGGCTCATGGGCAGTGCAGGTCTTCGTCTGGGACGCGGGGCAGAAGCGCACTGTCGAGCTCGTCGCGCTCGGCGACAGCGGCATGGCACGCGTGATGGACGGCTATCGGAACTCGATCTCGATGCAGGCGAGCCTCAAGAAGCGCGACGAGATCGCGGCTTCCCTGCGATGACGGACCAGTAGGACATTCCGAAGCTCGGACGCAGAAGCGCCGGGGCACCGATCGAAAGACCGAGGAACCGGCATGGCAGTGACATTCGACGAGCTCCGGCCCGGATCCCTCTTCCGGGTCTCGATCAACGGGGCAGACATGGACTTCTCGGTGAGAGATGCCACTCATCGGTTCCTCGATGCGAACCTCGAACCGTCGGGGGCGGCCTGCACTCTCGTCTTCGCGCGATTCGCGAGTGGCGTCGAGAGCAGTTCACCCGAGGTGAAGGCGAATCTCATGCGGGAGGCCGTCCGCCTCATCGACGAAGGCATGATCGGCGGCATGCTCACCGAGCGGGGCAACGCCTTCTTCCGCGTCGAGGGCGCCGTCCTGCTCTGACCCCCTGCCGGATCGCGGGCAGAGTGGTGGCATGGCTTTCACCGGGTTCGGGTCGGACGCGAGCGCGTTCCTGGCCGCTCTGACGACGAACAACTCACGGCAGTTCTTCGACGAGCACCGCCAGGAGTACGTCGACGCCCTCCGCCAGCCCCTCGAGGACCTCCTCGGAGAAGCCGAGGCGGAGTACGGCCCCGGCCGGGTCATGCGCCCGAACCGGGACGTGCGGTTCAGCCGCGACAGATCGCCGTACAAGACGAGCGCCAGCATGTGGGCCGGCAGCGTCGGAGGCGTGTACCTCAGCGTCACCGCCACGCACCTCGACGTCGGCGGAGGACTGTACGAGCCCAGCCGCGACCAGCTCACGCGCGCCCGGACCGCCATCGACTCGGTCCCCACGGCTGCTTCCTGCCTCGCCGAGATCGTCGATGCGCTGACGAGCGCGGGCTTCGAGATGGCCGGGCCGTCGCTGAAGACCGCCCCGCGAGGGTACGACCGCGACCACCCGCGGATCGAGCTGCTCCGGCTCACGCACTACGCCGCGCTCACCCACCTGCCCGTCACCGCGCCGCCGGCCGCGATCCACGACGCCTGGGGGGCCGTCGAAGGGCTGATCGGCTGGGTCGACACGTACGTCCAGGCCGCGAGACCACAGCCCTGATCCACGGACGGTCATCCCCCCGCTGATCGAGCCCGCAGAGCCCGCATCGCGCGTCAGCCCCGCGGCGCCGCGACAGAGCCGCCGGGGCGCCACGGGCCGCCGATGCGCTCCTGCAGGAGGGGCGCGGCCGGGTCGGCGAGGCGCGCGAGGAGCGCCTCCACGCCGCGGCGACCGAGGGCGTGGCCGGGGCCGACGAGCAGGTCGAGCGTCGGGTCGGCGAGGTCGGCGACATCGGGGTCGGAGGCGAGCAGCACGATCGACAGGTCGTCGGGGACCCGCACTCCGCGGTGCCGCAGCTCGTGCGCGAAGCCGACGGCGGCGCCTCCGTTGATGACCACGACCGCGGTGACGGCGCCCGCATCGAGCGAGCGGGCCAGGGCGCGACCGCCTGCGGGCGACTCGTCGCAGCGGAGGAGGGATCCGGTGAGCCCGCGCGCGGCGCACGCGAGAGTGAACGCCTCCTCGGTGCGGGCGTAGGGCCCGAAGTCGGAGCCCTCGCCGCCGAGGACCAGCGCGATGCGGGTGTGGCCGAGCGCGGCCAGGCGGGCGAGCGCCTCCTCGACCATGCCCTCGAAGTCGATGTCGACCCAGTCGAGGGCCGACGGGTCGCGGGTGCGGCCGATCAGGGTGAACGGGGTCCCGGAGTCGCGGAGGATCGCGACCCGCTCGTCCTCCGAGGTCACCTGCATCAGCACGACACCGTCGAGCAGACCGTCGGAGCGCAGGTCGGCGAGCCGCTCCGACCCGCCGACGGTCGGCCAGAGCACGATCGAGTAGCCGTTCTCGGCGGCGGCCTCGGCCGCGCCGGTGAGGAACGAGGTGGCGGTGTTGAGCGGGCGGCTCGAGACCAGCGGGTAGACGATCGCGACGATGTGCGAGCGGCGGCGGGCGAGGGCGCGCGCCACCGCGTTCGGCCGGTAGCCGAGCTCGCGCATCGCCTCCTGCACGCGCTCGCGGGTCTCGGGCGTCACCGGCTTGGAGTCGTTGACGACGAAGGACACGGTCGTCATCGAGACGCCGGCGAGGCGTGCGACATCGCGCATCGTGGCCACGGCACCTCCTCGCGATCGGTGCGCCGGCGCGAGGTTGACGCGGGGCGGGGTGCTCCCGCAGTCTAGGAGCACGGGCCGGTGAAGCGCTTAACCACTGCCCTCGCCCGGCCGCTGCAGAACGCGACTCTCCATCGATGAAGAAGGAACCCCCGTGACCACACCCGCCACTCCCGTCCGCGTCCTCGTCTGGGGCGAGAACCGCCACGAGCAGATCGAGGAGAAGGTCCGCGCGATCTACCCGGACGGCATGCACTCGACCATCGCGGAGGGCATCCGCGAGAACCTCGGCGACGGCGCGGTCGTCGCCACCACCACGCTCGACGAGCCCGAGCACGGCCTCACCGAGGAGGTCCTCGACGCCACCGACGTCCTCGTCTGGTGGGGCCACATGGCGCACGGAGACGTCGACGACGCGATCGTCGAGCGCGTGCACCGCCACGTCCTCGCCGGCATGGGCCTGCTCGTGCTGCACTCGGGCCACTGGTCCAAGATCTTCGGCAAGCTGATGGGCACCACCTGCACGCTGCGCTGGCGCTCGGAGGAGGACCGCGAGCTGGTCTGGACCGTCGACCCGACGCATCCCATCGCGCAGGGCGTGCCGCACCCCTTCGTCATCCCGCAGCAGGAGATGTACGGCGAGTTCTTCGACGTGCCCGCGCCCGACGAGCTCGTGTTCCTCTCGACGTTCTCGGGCGGGGAGGTGTTCCGCTCGGGGATGACCTACAAGCGCGGTCACGGCCGCATCTTCTTCTTCTCGCCCGGCGACCAGGACTACCCCGTCTACCACCACGAGCACGTGCGCCGCGTGATCGCGAACGGTGTCGAGTGGGCGCGGACCTCGCGGCCCGAGCGCCGCCTCCCGGTGCTGCAGCGCTACAAGACCGAGGACTTCTACAACGGCGAGGACTACCAGGGAGCGCTCGTCCGATGACCGTGCGCCTCGTCCAGGTGGGTGCCGGCGCGATGGGTCGCGCCTGGATCCGGACCATCCGCGACTCCCCCGACGCCGAGCTGGTCGGCCTCGTCGACCTCGACGTCGAGCTCGCGACGCGCGCCGCAACGGAGGAGGGCGTCGGCTCGATCGCGGTCGGCAGCAGTGTCGCCGAGGTCGCGGCCCGCTCCGGCGCCGACGCGGTGGTCAACGTGACCGTCCCGCGCGCGCACCTGCCGGTGAGCTCGGAGGCGCTGTTCGCCGGTCTCCCCGTGCTCTCGGAGAAGCCGATCGCGCCGACCATCGCCGAGTCGCTGATCCTCGCGGCCACCGCCGAGGTGTCGGGGCAGCTGCTGATGACGAGCCAGTCGCGGCGCTACTACGCGTCGATCGCCGCGTTCCGCGAGCAGATCGCGGGGCTCGGTCAGCTGGGCACCGCGTCGGTGACGTTCGCCAAGGCTCCGCGCTTCGGAGGCTTCCGCGACGAGATGGCGCACGTGCTGCTCGTCGACATGGCGATCCACGCGTTCGACGCGGCGCGCTACCTGCTCGACAGCGACCCCGTCGCCGTCTACTGCGAGGAGTACAACCCGGGCTGGAGCTGGTACGCCGACGGAGCCGCGGCGAGCGCCGTCTTCGAGTTCGCCGACGGGGTGCGCTTCTCGTACACCGGCAGCTGGTGCGCCGACGGCCTCGAGACGTCCTGGAACGGCGACTGGCGCGTCAACGGCGCAGGCGGCACGGCGCACTGGAACGGCGACGGGGCCCCGGAGTGGCAGGCGCGCGAGTCGGACGCGGTGCAGGTGGCGGCACTGGATCCGGTGCCGGAGGAGATCGCGGGCTCGCTCGCGGAGTTCGTGCGGGTACTGGGGACGGGTGCAGTGCCCTCGGGCGAGGTGCACTCGAACGTGCGGAGCCTCGCGATGGTCGAGGCGGCGGTGCGCTCCTCCGAGACCGCGGCGCGCGTGCGCATCGACGACGTGCTCGAGGAGGGCTATGCGGAGGCGCTCGAGCAGGCGCGTGACGAGCGCGTGCGGGCGGCGCTGGCCGCCTGGGGCTCGGCGGCGGCGGGACTCGCGGGCTGAGCCGCGCAACGTCAGCTGAGAAGGTGTCGCAGCCACCATCGTGCGCGAGCGACGGTCTCAGCTGACGTTGTGCCGTGGCGTACTGATCGGGGCCACTCGACCAGCAGGCAGGCGCGGGCCGACGGCGGGCACCGACTCCGCGTGTTCGCCGGGCGGACACCTCGGGACGCCCGGGTGTTCACCCGGGGCCGCGAGCGTGTGCGGGTTCCCTTCGAAACCGCTCAGGAGACCCGTGCCCCGTCACCCCGCCCCCCGCCGCACCGTCGGTGTCGCGCTCGCCCTCACTCTCGCGAGCTGCACGCTCGGTGCCGCTCTGCCCGCCGCCGCCGCGGGCGACTCCTTCTTCACGCGCCTCGCCACCGTGCCCGCGTATCTCAACGCCGCCGACCCGGCCACCGACGCCGCCGTCGCCGAGATCTCGAGCGCGTCGCCCGACGGCCGCCTCGTCTACTCGACCGACTCGGCCGGGCAGCGCATCAACGTCCTCGACATCAGCGACCCCGAGGCGCCGGAGCCCCTCGGCGGCGTGGGCGTCGGAGGCGAGCCCACCTCGGTCTACGCGACCGGCGAGTACGTGCTCGCGGTCGTCGACACCAGCGACGGCGACTTCGCGAACCCCTCGGGCCACGTCAGCGTGCTGCACGCCGACGACCTCGCTCCGGTCGCGACCATCGAGCTCGGCGGGCAGCCCGACTCCATCGACGTGACCACCGCCGGCGACACCGCCGTCATCGCGATCGAGAACCAGCGCGACGAGGAGTCCACCCCCGAGGGCGGCGAGGAGGGCGACCTCCCGCAGGCGCCCGCCGGCGAACTCGTGGTGATGGACCTCGCGGGAGACCCCGCCACCTGGGTCGCCGAGCACGTCGACATGACCGGACTCGCGGGCCTCGACACCCCGTCGGACCCCGAGCCCGAGTACGTCTCGATCAACCCGGCCGACACCGCCGTCGCGGTGACCCTGCAGGAGAACAACGCCGTCGCGATCCTCGACCTGGCCACGCGGACCGTGACCGCCTCGTACTCGGCGGGCACCGCCTCCGTCACCGGGATCGACACCCTCGACGACGACCGCATCGAGCTGACCGGCTCGATCACCGACGTGCCCCGCGAACCCGACGCGATCGGCTGGGTCGGCGACGACCACGTCGCCATCGCGAACGAGGGCGACTGGAAGGGCGGCACCCGCGGCTGGTCGATCCTCGACGCCGCCACCGGCGCCGTCGCCTGGGACGCCGGCAACAGCTTCGACCACCTCGCGGTGAGCCTCGGCCTCTACCCCGACAAGCGCTCCGACGCGAAGGGCTCCGAGCCCGAGGGCCTGCTCTCGGCGACCTACGACGGCGTGCCCTACGTCTTCGTCGGCGCCGAGCGCGCCAACTTCGTCGCGGTCTACGACGTGACCGACCCGACCGCCCCGCGCTTCGTGCAGGCGCTGCCGTCGACGCCCGGTCCGGAGGGGCTGCTCGCCCTGCCCGAGCGCGACCTGCTCGTCGTCTCGAGCGAGACCGACGACGCCGAGGCGGCCGTCCGCGCGAGCGTGCAGCTCTACGCGATGGGGGCCTCCTCGCCCGCGTTCCCGACGATCGAGTCGGCCTACGTCGACGGCTCACCGCTGCCGTGGGGTGCGCTCTCTGGCCTGTCGGGCGACCCTCTCGACGCCGACCGCCTCTTCGCGGTGAGCGACAGCGCCTACGCGCCGAGCGGGATCTACTCGATCGACACCTCCGTCACCCCCGCGCAGATCGACTCGTCGCTGACCGTGACCGACGGCGGTGAGCCGGCGGCCCTCGACCTCGAGGGCATCGCGGCGCGCGTCGACGGAGGCTTCTGGGCCGTCACCGAGGGCGCGACCGGCCCCGAGAACGCGCTGCTCGAGCTCGACGCCGACGGCGCGGTGCAGCAGAGCATCGCGCTGCCGACCGAGGTCGCCGAGGCGCTCGGCTCGCAGGGCTTCGAGGGCGTGACCATCGAGCAGGGCGCCGAGGGCGAGATCGTCTGGACGGCGCTGCAGCGCGAGGCCTCGATCGACGCCGACGGCATCGTCCGGATCGGACGCTACGACGTCGCGGCGGCGACCTGGAGCTTCTTCGGCTACCCGCTCGAGGCCGCCTCGGGTGCCGAGGGAGACTGGAACGGCGTCTCCGAGATCACGCTGACCCCGGCGGGCACGCTCGCCGTGATCGAGCGCGACAAGCGCAACGGGCCGGATGCCGCACTCAAGGCGGTGTACACGGTCCCGCTGCCCAGCGGCCCGGGCGCCGGGGCCGGCGAGGAGCTCCCCGTGCTCGAGAAGACGCTCGCCGCCGATGTGCTGCCCGCGCTCGAGGCCGGCGACGGCTGGACGCAGGAGAAGCTCGAGGGGCTCGGAATCACGGGCTCCGGCGAGGTGTTCGTCGTGACCGACAACGACGGAGTCGACGACGCCAACGGCGAGACCGTGCTCGCGTCGCTGGGCAGCGCGACGGAGGTGTTCGGGGCCGCGCCGGTGCCGACTCCGACGGCGACGCCGACTGCAGTCCCGACCGGAGAGCCGACCGCTGTGCCCACCGCGGAGCCGACCGTCGCGCCGACCGCGGCGCCGACGACCGCCCCGACGGCTCAGCCGACGGTCGCGCCCAGTGCGCACCCGACCGCAGCTCCCCTTGCGGGCACCACGCCCACGCGCCCCGGCTCGGGACTCGCCAGCACCGGAGTCGAGACCGGCTGGGCCGCCGCTGCGGCGCTCGCGCTGATGGCCGGCGGAGCGCTCGCGCTCGGCCTCAACCGCAGGCGCCGCACCGCGCGCTGATGCACTGACGCCGACGGCCCGGAGGACGCACGTCCTCCGGGCCGTTCGTCGTCCCGCGACCCCGCATCCGCACCTCCGGGGCGGGGTGCAGGCAGCGTCATCCACCACCGCAGATCGAGGCGATGAGGGTGCGGGTCACCCAGTCGACGTAGGCGTCGCGCGTCCAGCCCCGCTGGAGGACGACCAGGTCGTAGACCTCGATCGACACGGTGGTCCAGAGCACGTCGCGGATTTCGTCGACGTCGATCCCCGCGCGGAGCTGCCCGGTGCCCACGAGGTGCGCGGCGAAGCCCGCTGTTCCGGCGAGCCGTTCCCCCTGGATCCTCTGCCAGAGCTCGTCGGTCGTGGGATCGACGGCGGCGCCGGTCCGCACCGCGAGCTGGATCCGGGCGGAGCGCTCGGATCGGAGCGCTCCGCCCTCGGCGTACAGACGAAGCTTCGTGCGGACGTCCGGCTCAGCGATGATCCTCCGGGTCTCCGGTCGGTCCGCGACGGCCACCGGTTCGTCGTCACCGGCGATCGCCACGTCGAAGACCGCCTTGACGAGCGCGGCCTTCGTGCCGAACCCCTTGAAGACGCTCTCGGGCGAGACGCCGGCCCGTCGAGCGACCGCCGCGATCGTGGTCGCGACGTATCCGCGCTCCTCGAGCAGCTCCTGAGCGGAGGCGACGACACGCGCGCGCGCCGCTCGCGCCTTCTCCTGTCGAGCGCTCGCGTCGTAGCCGCGGGGCCGGCGGACGTCGGTGCTCTTGACACGGTCCGTCATCGTCGTCATCCTCAATTCATTACAGACCCACTGTATCCGATTCACCGCATCGAGAGGTTCTTCCATGACCGACACCTCGTCCGGCGCCACCACCATCGCTCTGCGCGGCGTCGCAGTGATGGCCCGGGGCGAGCGCGACGCTTTCGACGACCTGTACGCTTCCGCCGCCGTCAACCACGAGTCGGGAGACGAGCCGCCGGCGTGCCGCCTCCCCGGCCCCGCCGGCTTCTACGCGACCGCGCTCTGGCTGCGCTCCGCCTACGACGAGATGGACTACCGGATCCACCACACCATCGAGTCCGACGGCCTCGTCGCCGTCGACTGCACCATGAGCGGACGCCAGGTCGGCCCGTTCCTGCTGTACGACGCCGACGGCCTCGTCTCGAGAGCCTGGGCACCGACGGGTCGGCGGTTCGCCGCCCGGCAGACACACTGGCTCCGGGTGTCGGAGGGACGGATCACGGAGCACTGGGCGGTCCGTGACGACCTCGGCCAGGGAACGCAGCTCGGCTGGCTGCCTCCGACCCCGATGTACCTCCTCCGCTGCGCTGCGGCCAAGCGTCGAGCGCTGCGACTCGCGCGAGAGTAGGAGGCTCCGCCGTTCTCGCCGGGGCCGTTCCCGGCCGGCCCGTGCGGCTCCCGGACGCGATGCGCGACGACGTCCGGCTTCCCGCCGGGGAACCAGTTCTCGCCGAGGTGCCGCGTTCAGAGCGGTGTCTGGGCGAGAACCGGTTCCCTCGGCGGAGGGGGTCAGCTGCCGGTCGGGGCGTCGGTCTCGGCAGGGGTCGGCGCGTCGGTCGGGGTGTCGCCGGCCGAGGGGCGGGCGGGCGGGGTCGGCGCCTCTCCGTCGACGGGGGGCGCGGGCGGAGCCGGGACCTCGCAGTCGCCCGACGGGGCGGGCGGGGTCGGCATGGCGCCATCGACCGGCGGGGCGGGCGGAGTCGACAGGGTCCCGTCGGCGGGCGGCGTCGGCAGCTCGCCGTCAGCGGGAGGCGTGGGAGTCTCGCCCTCGGCGGGAGCAGCGGGCGGCGTGGGCAGCTCGCCGTCGGCGGGCGGCGTCGGCAGCTCACCCGCGGCCGGAGGCACGGGAGCCTCGCCGTCAGCAGGCGCCGCGGGCGGAGTCGGCGCCTCCCCGTCCGCAGGAGGCGTCGGCAGCCCCGCGGCTCCCGGACCGGCCGGTCCGCACCTCCCCGGCCCGGGCGGGGTCGGGGCCGTGCCGTCGCCGATGGCCGGCGCGCCGGTCACCCCGTCGCCCGCCCCCGGCGTCTGCAGCGGTGTCGCGCCGGCCGACATCGACGGAGTCGGCGTCCCCGTCCCGTCGGCGAACGCGGCGGTCGCTCCGAGCCCGGTCAGCCCGAGCGCTCCGACAGCGATGCAGACCGCGAGCGTGCGGCCCCTGGGGCGGCGCGGGCCGAAGCCCGAGCCCTTCGGCGTGGTGGTCCGGTTCATGGTTCTCTCCTCGTGACGGCCGACGGCGCCGATCCCGTTCGGGGCGGTCGCGGCCTGTTCCATCTCAGATTCAGAGCCGAATCTGAAGCGGCGCTTAAGAACAGTGCCTCCCCAGCCGATGCCTGGCGCGCGCCGATCCGCCGCCCCTACGGTCGGAGCATGCTCCCTCCCGCCCGGATCCTCCTCGTCGAGGACGACGACGCCATCCGCACCTCCGTCGAGGCGGCCCTGCGTGGCGAACGCTTCACGGTGCGCGGCCTCGCGACCGGCGAGGACCTCGCCCGCGAACTGGCCGCCTTCTCCCCCGACCTCGTGATCCTCGACTGGATGCTCCCCGGCCCGAGCGGCATCGTGCTGGCCGAGCGGGTGCGGCGGGCGAGCGACGCCGCCGTCATCATGCTGACCGCGCGGGACGCGGTCGATGACCGCCTCCGCGGGTTCGACGAGGGAGTCGACGACTACGTGGTCAAGCCGTTCGTGCTGGCCGAGCTCGTCGCGCGGGTCACCGCGGTGCTGCGCAGGCGCGGACGGGTGCCGTCGATCATCGAGATCGGCGACCTCGTCGTCGACCCCGACTCCGGCCGGGCCCAGCGCGGCGGTGCGCCGCTGGACCTGACCGCGACCGAGTTCCGGCTGCTCGCGTTCCTCGCCGGCAGCCGCGGCCGCACGCTCAGCAAGACGCAGATCCTCACCCAGGTCTGGGGCTACGACCACGTCGACCCCAACCTCGTCGAGGTGCACCTCAGCTCCCTCCGCAAGAAGATGGAGGCGCACGGCGAGCGTCTCATCCACACCGTCCGCGGTCTCGGCTACCGGGTGGAGGCGTGAGCGCGGCGCCGCTGCGCACAGGCTCGCTGCGCCTGCGCACGGTGGTCGCCGTCGTCGCGCTGCTGGCCGTGCTGCTGCTCGCCCTCTCGGTGACGGTGCAGGCGGTGCTCGGCGACCGCCTCCGCAGCCAGATCGAGGAGCGGCTGCAGGACCGCGCCTCCGCGGCCGCCGCGCTCGTCGGCACGATCGACGACGACGAGCTGGCCTCGCGGCTCTCGGCGCAGGGCGTCGCGGTGCGGATCACGAGTCCCGAGGGGGAGGCCGTCGTCGCCGGCCCCAGCCCGGAGCAGCTGCGGGCCGGGCCGGGCGCGGCCGATCAGCTCGCGGAGCCGCCGGCGGGCCCGTCCGCGGGCGCGCCGACTCCCGTGCCCCGGGCCGCCACCGCCGCGACGGTGACCGTCGCGTCCAGCTCGGTCTCGGGCGACGACCAGCTGATCACCCTCGAGTCGACCCTCAGCGACGGCACCGAGCTGACGCTGACCAGCGATGCCAGCTCGGTCGGCTCGACCCTCGCGTCGCTGAACGCGATCCTGCTCGTCTCCTCGGCCGCGTTCCTCCTGCTCGCCGCGATCGCCCTGACGGCGGTCGTGCGCGCGACCCTGCAGCCCCTCGAGCGGATGACCACCGTCGCCCGCGAGATCGCTCACGGTGATCGCGGGCGCCGCCTCCGCCCCTCGCGCCCGGGCACCGAGCTCGGGCGGACCGCCGCCGCCTTCGACGAGATGCTCGACGACCTCGAGCAGGCCGAGCGCACCGCCGTCGCGGCCGAGCGGCGGATGCGCGCCTTCGTCTCGGACGCCGCGCACGAGCTGCGCACCCCGGTCGCCGGTATCCAGGCGGCGGCCGACGCTCTGGTCAGGGCCGACGGCTCCGAGGAGGACCGGGAGCGGCTCTCGGTGCATGTGGTGCGGGAGTCGCTGCGCGCAGGCCGCCTGATCCAGGACATGCTGCTGATGGCCCGGCTTGACGAGGGGCTGGCGGTCGAGCCGCGCGCCCTCGACGTGATCCCGGTCGCGGAGGCGGCGATCGAGAGACAGCTGCTGCACCGGCCCGAGCTGGTCGTCGCCCTGCACCCGCCGGCGGAGGCGCCCCACGCGCTCGCGGATCCCGACCGGCTCGGGCAGATCCTCGGCAACCTGCTCGAGAACGCGGCGCGCTTCGCCCGCTCGCGCGTCGACGTCACGCTCTCGTCGACGCCCGGCACCGTCGTGCTCACCGTCGACGACGACGGCCCCGGAGTCGCGGCGCCCGACCGCGAGCGCGTCTTCGACCGCCTGGTGCGCCTCGACGACGCCCGCAACCGCGCCGACGGAGGCTCGGGGCTGGGCCTGCCGATCGCCCGCGGCCTCGCCCGCGCCCTCGGCGGCGACCTGGTCTGCCTCGAGGGCCCGGCCGGCGCGCGCTTCCGGGTGACGCTCCCCTCCGCCTGACCGCCCCACCCTCGGCCAGACCTCCTCACCGAGGGAACCAGTTCCCCCGGTGAGAACCTGCACAGCAAAGCGGCGATTCCGCAAGCACGTGTCCAGGTGACATCCGCGCGCCACGATGAGCGACATGGACACGCTCGACGCCGCCGCGACGCGCACGCTGGTGCGCCGCGACTTCGGCATCGACCTCGCCGTGCTCGAGCCGGTGACCGGCGGGCTCGACCGCCGCGCGCGCGTCTGGTGCGCGACCGACGACTCCGGTGCGCTCTGGAGCGTGAAGGCCAGCCTGCGCGACGGGCGCTTCGGACTCGCGCTCGCCTCCGCCCTCGGTGACGCGGGCGCGCCCGGCGTCGCCGCCCCGCGTCGCGCGGTCGACGGTCGCCCGTGGGCCGAGAGCGGCGGGGTCCTCGTCTCGCTCGCGCCGTGGATCCTCGGCCAGGACGCGGTCGACGCCGACGACGACGCGCTCTCGTGGGAGCGGTTCGGCGGCGTGCTGCGCTGCGTCCACGACGCCGAGCCGCCCGTGGGCGCCTCCCCGACCCGGAGGGGGATCCGCCGCGAGCGCCGCCCTCCCGCGGTTCTGATCGCCGAGGTCGACGAGCACCCCGCCGGCCGCTCCGCGCTCTGGCGCGAGCATCGCGGGCGCCTCCTCGCCCTCGCGAGCGCCGAGCGCCGCCTCAAGCGCGGCCGCAGCGCCACCTCCCGCGTGCCGGTGCACGGCGATCCGCACCGCGGCAACATCGTCATCGACCAGGCCCACCGCCCCTGGCTCATCGACTTCGACGAGTCCACCGTCGCTCCCCGCGAGGTCGACCTCCTCCTGGTCGAGCTCGGCGTGATCTTCTCGCGGCCGATCACCGATGACCAGCGCCGCGCCTTCCGTGCGGGCTACGGCGAGACGCTGATCGACGACGAGCGGATCGCGCGCTTCGGCTGCGTGCGCGCCGTCGAGGACGCGACGGCCGCGTTCCTCGACCCGGATCCGCAGGACCTCGCAGGCCAGCTCGGCCCCCACGGTCTCGTCTCGCTCGTCGAGACCGCGCTCGAACGACTCCGGCGCTCCTGACCGGGACCAGACACGACCACGACACCCAGCACCACAGCACCCTGAACCACCACCACAGCAGAGGAACCATCATGCGCAGACGACTACTCCCCCTCGCCGCCCTTCTCACGGCACCCCTCGTCCTCGCCGGCTGCAGCGGCTTCGGCGGCGGCGGCAGCGACTCGGCGGACGCCGACACGCTCACCTTCACGACCTGGGCCAGCGAATCGGAGCAGGCCGCGTTCGAGTCGCTCATCGCCGACTTCGAGGCCGCGAACGACGGAGCGAGCATCGAGCTCAACGTCGTCCCCTACGACCAGATGTTCAGCAACATCGACGCGCAGCTGAGCTCGGGCGAGGCGCCCGACGTGTTCCGCGTCGACTACGGCAACCTCGGCGTGTACTCGAGCCAGGAGCAGCTGCTCGACGTCAGCGACCGGATCCCCGAGTTCGACTCGTTCACGCCGGCGTTCCAGGAGGCCGTCTCGTACGACGGCGTGCCCTACGGCGTCCCGCACCAGACCGACGTCTCGGCACTCCTCGTCAACACCGCCCTGCTCGAGGCCGCCGGCGTCACCGACATCCCGACCACCGGCGCCGACGCCTGGACCTGGGAGGAGTTCGCCGACGTCTCGACGAAGCTGCGCGCCTCCCTCCCCGCCGAGCAGTACCCGTTCGCCGCCAACTGGCAGCTCGGCGGCACGTCGCGCTGGCTGAGCTGGCTGTTCGAGGCCGACGGCGCTCTGCTGGAAGAGGACGGCACGACTCCCGCGATCGATTCCGCGGCCGGAGCGAAGGCCCTCGACTTCACCAAGAGCTTCTTCGAGAACGGCTGGGTCCCGCCCACCAGCTCCGTGAAGTCGCCCTCCTACGCCGACTCCCTCTTCACCGAGCAGACCACCGCGATGGCGTTCGTCGGCTCGTTCCTCGTGCCCGACGTCGACAACCTGGCCGACTTCGAGTGGACCGCCACCCCGATGCCCGTCGACGAGCGCGGGGCGACCGACCTGGGCGGCAACGCTCTCGTCGCCACCGCCGACACGGACAACCCCGAGCTGGCCACCGCGTTCCTGTCCTTCATGACGGAGGCGGAGAACATGGCCGCGTTCTGCGCCGCCACCAACGAGCTGCCCACCCGCACCGACATCGATCCCGCCTCGATCGACTTCGCCGTGCGACCCGATGTCATGCCGGTCTTCGCCGAGCAGGCGACCACCATCACCCCGAGCGACGTCAAGCAGCTCACCTCGCCGTTCCTCGCGGAGATCTCGGTCGGGATGCAGGACCAGCTCGAGGAGGCGTTCGTCAACGGACGCAGCACCGAGGAGACGCTCTCGGGTCTGACCGACGCCATCGCGCAGGCCACTGGCGAATGACGGCCGTCCCGCTCCGGCAGACCGCCACTCCGCGCAGACGCCGGACCGCCCGCACCCGCGAGGCGCTCGCCGGCCTCGGCTTCGTCGGGCCCAACCTGCTGCTGATGGCGCTGTTCCTGTTCGTGCCGATCCTGTGGGCGATCCAGCTGTCGTTCCAGGAGTCGCGCGGTTTCGGCGCCCCGGAGTGGGTCGGCTTCGCGAACTATCTGCGGATGGGCGCCGACCCCGTCTTCTGGCAGAGCCTGGCCAACACGCTCGTCTTCACGGCGGTGACCGTGCCGCTCGAGCTGCTCGGCGGGCTCGGTCTCGCCGTGCTGCTCAACTCGGTGCTGCCGGCCCGCGGGATCTTCCGCACGATCATCGTGCTGCCGCTGGTGATCTCGGGCGTCGCCTCCGGGATGATCGCGGTCACGATCTTCAGCGAGTCCTCGGGCATCGTCAACAAGGTGCTGTCCTCGATCGGGCTCTCGCCGGTCTCGTGGCAGTCCGACGGCACCGCCGCGATGGTGTCGGTGATGCTCACCGCGGTGTGGCTGCGCATCGGCTTCAACATGGTGATCTACATCGCAGGTCTGCAGAGCGTGTCGCCCGAGCTGTACGAGGCGGCGCGGATCGACGGGGCCACGCGGTGGCAGCAGTTCCGCGCGCTGACGGTGCCGCTCGTCGGCCCGTCGACGTTCTTCCTGCTGATCATGAACGTCATCGCGTCGTTCCAGGTCTTCGACATCGTCTTCGTGATGACCGGGGGCGGCCCGGGCTTCTCCACCTCCGTGCTCGGCACCTACGCCTACCGCAACGGCTTCCAGGTGCGCGAGCAGGGCTACGGGGCCGCGCTGGGAGTCGTCATCCTCCTCATCTCCCTCGCCTTCACCTACCTGCAGTGGCGCACGAGCCGCACCCGCGACCTCGTCGAATAGGAGCCGCAGACATGACCTCGACACTCCCCTCCCCCGCGATCGCCGCGGCCGTCGTGCAGGCGACCCCGCGTCGGCGCCGCGGCCGCCGCGACGGTTCGCGCCTCGGGCTCGCCGTCCGACTCGTCGTCGCCGTGGTCGCCTCCGCGATCGTCTTCTTCCCCCTCTACTGGATGATCGTCATCGCGTTCTCGCCCCGCGGCGAGGTCTTCTCGCCGGGTCCGCCGCAGTTCTGGCCGAGCGAGATCTCGCTCGAGAACTTCGCGACGGTCTTCGCGCGGTTCCCCGTCGAGGAGTGGTTCGTCAACTCCGTCGTCATCGGTCTGTTCGTGACGGCCTTCACGGTCGTGCTCAACCTGCTCGCCGGCTGGGGCTTCGCGCGGCTGCGGTTCCCGGGGCGCAACCTGCTGTTCCTCCTCGCACTCGCGACGATGATGATCCCGGTGCAGGCGATCATGGTCGCCCAGTTCAAGCTCGTCACGGGGCTCGAGATCTACGGCACCTACTGGTCGGTGATCCTTCCGGGGGCGGCGGCCGCGTTCGGGATCTTCCTCGCCCGGCAGTTCTTCCTCTCGATCCCGGAGGAGCTCATCGAGGCCGCGCGCATCGACGGCGCCGGGCACCTGCGCGTGTTCGTGCAGATCGTGCTGCCGCTGAGCCGGCCGCTGATCGCGGTGCTGATCCTCCTGACGCTGCTCGGGAGCTGGAACGACTTCGCCTGGCCGCTGATCGCCCTGAAGGACAACGAGCTGTTCACGCTGCCGATCGGCCTGCTGTACCTCAAGGGCCAGTCGACCCCGGACTACTCGGCGAGCATGGCGCTCGCGCTGGTGTCGGTGCTGCCGATGGTGCTGCTGTTCCTCGCGTTCCAGCGCTACTTCGTCCAGGGCTTCGCCCGCAGCGGCATCCGCTGATCGCGCCACCCCTCTCTGCGAGGGAACCAGTTCTCGGCGGGACACCGCGTGTGATGTCTCAGGACTTCGGTGACGGTTCTGTCTCGGGACTTCGGTGACGGTTTGTGTCTCAGGACTTCGGTGACGGTTCTCGGGTGTTCATGAAGCC
>NZ_LMPP01000009.1 GCF_001423885.1 Rathayibacter sp. Leaf185
AAAAAAGAAAGGATGGCTGTNGTTCCGGTCGCTGCTGGGTGATGGGTCGTCGTTGGGGATGTCGATCTCGTATGCGGTGCAGGAGTCGCCGGACGGGTTGGCGCAGGCGTTCCTGATCGGGGAGGAGTTCATCGGCGACGAGTCGGTGGCGTTGGTGCTGGGGGACAACATCTTCCACGGGACGGCGCTGGGGACGGCGTTGGCGGCGAACACGGACATCACGGGGGCGGTGATCTTCGCGTATCAGGTCGCGGATCCGCGGGCGTACGGGGTGGTGGAGTTCGATCAGGATTTCCATGCGCTGTCGATCGAGGAGAAGCCGGCGGCTCCGAAGAGCAACTACGCGGTGCCGGGGCTGTACTTCTACGACAACGAGGTGCTGGCGATCGCGAAGACGATCGAGCCGTCGGCGCGGGGCGAGCTGGAGATCTCGACGGTGAACGAGCGGTATCTGGAGGCGGGCGCGTTGAACGTGCAGGTCCTGGACCGGGGCACGGCGTGGCTGGACACGGGGACGTTCGACTCGATGATCGAGGCGACGGAGTTCGTGCGGGTCATCGAGCAGCGTCAGGGATTCAAGATCGGCTGCATCGAGGAGATCGCCTGGCGCAACGACTGGATCGACGACGCCCAGCTCGCCACCCTCGCCGCACCGCTCGTCAAGAGCGGCTACGGCGCCTACCTCGTGCAACTGCTCATCGACGGCGGGGACGAGAGGGCGAGCACGGGCCCGGGCCGCTCCGCCGGCGTGCGGTAACGTCTCAGCGGCAAGCCCCGCCCCGTTCACACCCATCTGCAGGAGTACTCGTGCGAATCCTCGTCACCGGCGGCGCCGGCTTCATCGGCAGCAACTTCGTGCACCTCACGCTGCGCGAGCGTCCCGACGCGCGGATCACGGTCCTCGACAAGCTCACCTACGCCGGCAACCGCGACTCCCTCGCGCCCGTCGCCGACCGCATCACCCTCATCGAGGGCGACATCACCGACGCGCCCCTCGTCGACCGCCTCGTCTCCGACTCCGACCTCGTCGTGCACTTCGCTGCCGAATCGCACAACGACAACTCCCTCAACGACCCCTCCCCCTTCCTCGAGACGAACATCATCGGGACCTACACGCTCCTGCAGGCCGTCCGCGCCCACGATGTCCGCTACCACCACATCTCCACCGATGAGGTCTACGGCGACCTCGAACTCGACGACCCCGCGAAGTTCACCGAGCAGACTCCCTACAACCCCTCCAGCCCGTACTCCTCGACCAAGGCCGGCAGCGACCTCCTCGTGCGCGCCTGGGTCCGCTCCTTCGGCGTCCGGGCCACGATCTCCAACTGCTCCAACAACTACGGCCCCTACCAGCACGTCGAGAAGTTCATCCCCCGCCAGATCACCAACGTCATCGACGGCATCCGCCCCAAGCTCTACGGGGCCGGCGAGAACGTCCGCGACTGGATCCACGTCGACGACCACAACAGCGGCGTCTGGGCCATCATCGACCGCGGCCAGATCGGCGAGACGTACCTCATCGGCGCCGACGGCGAGAAGAACAACCTCGAAGTCGTCCAGCAGATCCTGACCGAATCCGGCCAGCCCGCCGACGCGTTCGATCACGTCACCGACCGCCCCGGCCACGACCTCCGCTACGCCATCGACTCCACCCGCCTGCGCACCGAGCTCGGCTGGCAGCCCCGCTACACCGACTTCGAGACCGGACTCGCCGCGACCATCCACTGGTACCGCGACAACGAGGCATGGTGGCGGCCGCAGAAGGCCGCCACCGAGGCGAAGTACGCGGCGCAGGCCGCCGCCACCGCCGTCTAGGCGAGGTATCGACCGGAGCGGTCGCCGTCCCACGACGACGACCGCTCCGCTGCGTCTGCGGTCCGTGGATCAGAGACCGACGGGCCATCACTCCGCGACTCGAGTCGAGCACGAGCTCCTCGTCGCTGAACCGCCCCTCGTCGCCACGCCGTGGAGTCGAGCGACCCCGCGCGGTCGGCCCGGCCGACGATGGGCTGCACGCCCTCGGCGATCAGTCCGACCGATCGAACGCGCCGTGCCGGTGCGCTGCTCGCGCGACCGGTGTCGAGTGTTGTCAGCCCTCCCCTCTGCGGACGCCTCATTAGAGGGACGAAGCGCCGACGCATTCTTCACTCCTGCTGAGAAGCGAGCCGATCTGCCTACGTTGGGGCTCACCCGGTCTCTCGCTGTTGAGCGGTCTCCCCGGTCTATCCGGCACCGCTGAAGAAGAAGGCACGAAGAGCATGTTCCTCGCCTCCCGACATCCCCTCCGCTCGCTCGGTCTCGTCATCGCGCTGGCGCTCGCAGCCGGCCTGGTGCCCCTGGCCGCTACTCCGGCAGTCGCGGCGCCCGCGGCCGTGACGCCCGGGACCTACCAGAACGACTCGCCGGACGTCACACTGACAGGCACGTGGAACACGGTGTCGTCCTCGATGGACAGCGGCGGCTCGTACTCGCAGCTGCCCACTGCCGGCTCGGCGGAGATCACCTTCGCGGCGACAGGAGTCGCGTGGGTCGCCCGCAAGAACCAGTCCTCCGGGCTCGCGGACGTCTTCCTCGACGGCACCAAGGTGACCACGGTCGATCTGTACTCGGCGAGCACCCAGTACCAGCAGAGCGTCTACAGCGTCGACGGGCTCTCCGACGGCAGCCACACCCTGCGGATCGTGCGCACCGGGACGAAGAACGACGCGTCGATCGGGCGCAACATCACCCTCGACTCGTTCGTCGTCTCGGACATCACCCCGCCGGCCACGCCCGCGGATCTCGCCGCAGTACCGGAGGGGACCGGTGCTCGGGTCACCTGGACGGCGAGCGCCGACACCGACGTCACCGGCTACCGCCTCTTCCGCGCGTCGAGCGGGAGCAGCACCTGGACGCAGATCACCACCGACAGCGGCGTCGCCGACACGAGCTACCTCGACGCGGGTCTCGCGCCCGGCTCGAGCTACGACTACCAGGTCCTCGCCGTCGACGCCGCGGGCAATCTCTCTCCGCGCAGCGCATCCGCCTCCGTCACCCTGCCGCAGAACGCCGTCGCACCGGGCACTCATGAGAACGACAGCTCGGCCGTCACCCTGTCGGGCACCTGGGCCGTCGTCTCGTCGTCGATGGACAGCGGCGGCTCCTACTCGCAGCTCACCAGCGCGGGGTACGCCGAGATCTCGTTCACGGGCACCGGCATCTCGTGGATCGCTCGGAAGAACCAGTCCTCGGGGTTCGCTGACGTCGTGCTCGATGGAACCACCGTCACCACGGTCGACCTCTACTCGAGCAGCACGCAGTACCGGCAGGCGGTCTACCAGATCGACAGCCTCCCCGCCGGCACCCACACCCTCCGGATCGTGCGCACCGGGACGAAGAACGACAGTGCGATCGGGCGGAACATCACGCTCGACTCCTTCGTCATCCCCGACATCACGGGACCTGCTACTCCGACCGACCTCGCTGCCACGCCCGAGGCGACCGGCGCCCGGGTCACCTGGAGCGCGAGCCCCGACCCCGACACGGCCGGTTACCGCCTCTACCGGGCCGCGGGCACGTCCACCTCCTGGACCGAGGTGACTCCCGCCGCGGGAACGACCGGCACGAGCCTCCTCGACGGATCGCTGCAGCCGGGCGCCGACTACCGCTACCAGGTCGTCGCCTTCGACGGCTCGGGCAACACGTCGCCGCGCAGCGGCTCCGCGTCGGTGACCACCGCGATCACCTCGGTCGCGCCGGGGACGTACGAGAACGACTCAGCGGACCTCACTCTCTCGGGGACCTGGAACACCGTCGCGTCGTCGATGGACAGCGGAGGCAGCTACTCGCAGCTCGCCAGCGTCGGCTACGCCGAGATCTCGTTCACCGGCACCGGGGTGTCGTGGATCGCCCGGAAGAATCAGTCCTCCGGCATCGCCGAGGTGCTGCTCGACGGGATCTCGGTGGCCTCGGTCGACCTATACTCGGCCTCGACCCAGTACCGGCAGACCGCATACCAGGTCGCCGGACTCGTCGACGGCGCGCACACCCTCCGGGTGGTGCGCACCGGCACCAAGAACACCAGCGCGATCGGGCGCAACATCACGCTCGACGCGTTCGTCGTGCCCGATGTCACTGCTCCGTCGACCCCGACCGGGCTCGCCGCTACGCAGGAGGGGACCGCCGCCCGCGTCACCTGGAACGCGACCCCCGAGGCGGACGTCGCCGGGTACCGCGTCTACCGCAGCACCGGGGGCTCGGCCTGGTCGCAGATCAGCCCGGCCGCCGGAGTCGCCGGCACCAGTCACCTGGACAGCGGACTGCAGCCGGGCCAGACCTACTCGTACCAGCTGACCGCCTTTGACGCGTCGGGTAACACCTCCGCCCGCACCGCGTCCGCCAGCATGACCATGGCGATCGCCTCGGTCGGTCCCGGTTCGTACGAGAACGATGACGACGCGATCACCTACACCGGCACCTGGAAGACCGTCACGTCGACGATGGACAGCGGCGGCACGTTCTCACAGCTGACCACCACCGGCTACGCCGAGTTGTCCTTCGGGGGCACCGGTGTCTCGTGGACGGCGCGCAAGAACCAGTCCTCCGGCATCGCCGACGTGCTGATCGACGGGACCAAGGTCGCCTCGGTCGACCTCTACTCGGCCTCGACCCAGTACCGGCAGACCGTGTACCAGGTCAGTGGCCTCCCCGACGGCGACCACACCCTGCGGATCGTGTACACGGGCACGAAGAACGCCAGCGCGATCGGGCGCAACATCACCCTCGACTCCCTCGTCGTCGCCGACATCACCGCACCCTCCGCCCCCAGTGGAGTCACGGCCGTCCCCGAGGGTACGGGCGCGAGGATCACTTGGACGGCCAGCCCCGAGTCCGACGTCACCGGGTACCGGATCTACCGCGCACCCAGCGGCACGGTGACGTGGACGCTGATCACGCCTGCGGCGGGCGTCACCGGGACAAGCTACCCCGACGCGGGACTGCAGCCGGGAGCCGGCTACAAGTACCAGCTCACTGCGATCGACTGGGCGGGTAACGCCTCGCCGCGGACCTCCTCCGCCTCGGTCACGACGTCGCAGAACACGGTCGGGCCGGGGACGTACGAGAACGACTCCCCCGCGGTGACGCTCTCGGGCAGCTGGGCCGTCACAGCCTCTCCCCCGGACAGCGGCGGGAGCTACTCGCAGCTCACGAGCGCAGGCTATGCCGAGCTCTCCTTCACGGGAACCGGAGTGTCGTGGACCGCGCGGAAAAACTCGTCCTCGGGCATCGCGGACGTCTACCTCGACGGGGTAAAGGTCACCTCGGTCGACCTCTACTCGGCCACCACTCTGTACAAGCAGACGGTCTATCGGGTGGGCGGTCTCCCGGACGCCGTGCACACGGTGCGGGTGGTGCGGACGGACTCGAAGAACGACGCGGCGATCGGTCGCAACATGACGCTCGACTCCTTCGTCGTCCCCGACGTCACGGCACCCGTGGCCGCCACGGGTCTCACCGTGGGCCCCGAGGGGACCGGTGCCCGGATCACCTGGACGGCGAGCAGCGCCTCCGACGTCGTGGGCTACCGCCTGCTCCGCACCCCCACCACCAGCACGACGTGGATCCAAGTGCAAGCGGCGCTCATCACGGGGACCAGCTACTACGACGCGGGTCTGACTCCGGAGGGCCGGTTCAAGTACAAGGTGATCGCGGTCGATGCGAGCGGGAACGAATCGCCCGGCACGCCGACCGCCTCGATGACGGCTCCATCGATGCCTGTCATCCAGAGCCCGACCCTCGCGGACTGCCCGGCCGCGACCGTGACCGTCTCGACCGCGAACCAGCTGAAGGCAGCGCTGAACGCAGCTGGGCCGGGGACAGTCATCCGGCTCACGGCCGGCGTCTACGCCGACTCGTTCACGGCCACCAAGTCGGGGACCGCAGCTGCTCCGGTGTGGATCTGCGGAGACCGCAACGCCGTCCTCGACGCAGGATCGACCTCGGAGGCCCGCGCGCTGCTCCTCTCCTCGGTCAGCTACGTGAACCTGGTCGGCTTCTCGATCCGCAACTCCACGAAGGGTGTCATGGTCGCCGGGAGCGACCACGTCATCGTGTCGCACCTGAAGATCGAGAACATCGGGGACGAGGGCGTGCACCTCCGCTCGACCACCACCGACAGCTTCGTGACCGGGAACATCATCGACGGGACGGGCCGCGTCCGCCCGGAGTACGGCGAGGGGGTCTACATCGGCACCGCGGAGGACAACCGCTGCACCTTCAGCAACTGCCTCCCCGACGGATCGAGCCGCAACATCATCGCGGGCAACACCATCACCGACACCACCGCGGAGGCGATCGAGGCGAAGGCCGGAACGTTCGACGGCTGGATCCTCGACAACTCCGTCGACAGTTCGGGCATGGGACCCGACCACGAATCACCCCTCGTGATCCTCGGCAACTCGTGGGTCGTGACCGGCAACACGATCGTCACCGCCAAGCGCGACGGCATCCAGGTCTATGCCTCGGAAGACCAGTTCGGCTGGGACAACGAGATATTCGGCAACAGCTTCACCACAGCTCCCAGCGGGTACTTCGCCCGCATGACAGTGCTGGTCTACGGCAACATCGTCGGGTGCGACAACGATCCGGGAGCGTCGGGGATCTCGAACCTGGCCTGCCAGAACTGACCCTCACCGGGACGGATGCGCCTCGATCACCGACGCCTGCGAGTGCCGGACCGAGATGGTGGAACTCCCGGGCCGGGCGGAGTAGGCGATCAGGCCCTTCGGGTCGGCGACGCTCGTCGCCGCGAAGTAGGTGACGTCGAGCTCGTACTCGTCAGCGAGCCGATACGCCAGCTCGAAGGTCTGCCGATCGTCGGAGTCGGAATCGGACTGCCAGCCGAGCTCGCCCATCGCGCAGTGCACACCCTGATCGGAGCACCACTCACCGAAGGTCGTCATCGAATCGAGCAGCTTCTTCCGCGTGCCGTCGTGGAGGTAGAAGTGCTGGGAGTAGACGATCGCGTTCAGCGGATCGGTGACGGGGGGACCGTTCGCGGCGTCGGCCGCGAAGCTCGAACCGAGGATCGAGTCGATCCAGATCGCATGGGTGTCGCCGCGCTCGCGGAGGTCGTCGACGACCGTCTGCATGTACTGGAAATAGGCCGGCGCTCCGGTCTTGCTGCCGCGAGGCTCATTGAAGAGGTTGTAGGCGGCCACCCGCGGGTCGTCCGCGAACCGGTCGGAGATCGCACGCCAGACCTTGCGCACGTCGTCTGTCGTCAGGTCGCCGCCGCAGTAGATCGTGCCCTCCGGCGCGGCGCCGGTCCCCCACGGATAGGCGCAGCTGTTGTGCAGATCGAGGACCACGCGGATCCCCGCCGCCCCGGCGCGCTCGACCTGCTCGGCGATCAGGTCGAGGTACGCGGAGTCGACGGGTGCGTCGAGAGCCTCGCGGACGTCTTCGCCGGGCTTCCACGGCTGCAGCCGCTGCCACGGCACCGCGAGGCGGACGATGCTGACACCCCGGCTCGCGAGGTAGTCGTACGACGCCTGATTGTCGGGCTTCACCCGCGAGGTCGAGATCGCGCGCTGCTGCTGGAGCGTGTAGATGTTGACACCGCGGAGGTAGGACCGGCCGTCGAGATACGTCTCGAGGCCGTCGGAGCGCGCGCCGGTGGGGGTGGAAGAGGAGGTCGGCGCGGGAGTCGGTTGCGGCGTGCAGCCCGCGAGGACGGCGACGACTGCGCAGAGGGACACCGCGATCGATCCCCGCCTGCGCGATCGAGTCCGCCTGCTCCTGGTCACTCCGGCTCCTGTCCTCTCCCTCTCATCGCCCCGCCTCGGCGCGGGCCTGCTAGCTCAGCCGCCCGAAGCGCTCGCGAGGAAGAAGGCGCGCAGGTCGTCCTCGTATCGGGAGTACGGTCTCCGACGCGCGATCGACGATACCTTCTCGTTCCTCTCAGCCAGCTCGGGAGCATCGGCGAGAAGCGAGTTGACCGCTTCTCGGAGGGCGATATGGTCGGCGACCGGAGTGACCGCGACCGCTAGATCCTCGTACCCTCGAATACCCACTGCATCGGTCGCCACGACAGGCGTTCCGAAGGTCGCGGCACTCATGAGCCGGACGTGTCCCGCACTCTTGTCGCTATCGATGAGAGCGAGAATGAAAAGAGTGGAGTGCGCCATCACCGAATCGTGCTCCGCGCGAGGAACCCGTCCTGATATCGTCACTCCCGCTCTCTGAGCTTCGGCCGCCAGAGAGGCCGCCTCGTCGTCGTTGCAGAAGATCCGGAGATCCCAGTCCTGGCCGTCCGCAGCCGCGATCAGGGTCTTCCAGTCGCAGGAATTGCGACCGCTCGACATGACACCCCGTCGCTGATCGGGGCCCACCGGCCCCGCCACGCCGTCACGGTCGTCCGAGTAGTAGAACGGGATGTGGACGAGCTGCTCCTGCGCGAAGCCGTACTGGTTCGCGAGGTGCTCCCGCTCCCACTCGGTCATCGTCTGCGCCCCCCGCACGACGCGCGGCAGGAGCATCCGGTAGAGGAATGCGACGACCGCGCCCCGGCGTCCGGGAAGGAACTCGACGAGCACGAGCTTCTTCTGCCGAGTCACGAAGAGGTAGGCGCTCAGAAGAATGAGTCCGAGTACCGTCCGTGCGCCCTGACTCGTGATCAGCACATCATTCCGATGGCTTCCGATGCAGAATCTCGCCGTGGTCACAACAAGTGTACGAGCACTCGTCGCGCGACCGACCTTCTCGGCATCGACGAGGTAGTGGTACGGGATGTCACTCATGGTGCGAATCGTCGACTTCATGGTTCTCTCCTCGTGTGGTCCTGTGTCTCGCCGGGCTCATGAGCTCTATGATTCGGATATCCGATCACGAAGGAAGTCCGAATGCCTCTCCTGCTCAGACTCACCGGCAAGCTCCCCCCGCAGTGGCGCTGGCGCATCCTTTCGCGTCGGCTGGGCCGATCGGCGGCGGCTCGCGCGCTCGGCGTGAAGGTCGGCGAAGGCTGCCGGATCGTCTCCTGCCAGGTCCGCTCCGAATACGACCTGCTCACCATCGGAGACCGGGTGACGGTGAGTAGCGAAGTGCTCTTCATCACGCACGACGGTGCCGGCTGGCTGGCCAACGACGAGAAGGGGCGCCGATACCGACTGGCGCCGATCACCATCGGCGACGACTCCTTCATCGGAGCCCGCTCGACGATCCTCCCCGGCGTGCGCATCGGATCGGGATGCATCGTGGCCGCCGGCTCGATCGTGACCAAGTCGGTCCCGTCCGGTGCCATCGTCGGCGGGAACCCCGCCCGAGTCATCGGCGAGACCGCGACGTTCCGCGAGCGAGCGCTGCGGGAGTGGCCGACGACGCGTGAGGTGTCGAGGGAGTTCCGTCCGGAGATGGGGCGCTGATCAGCTGACCGGCGCGGAACATCAGCGGAGTGAGCAGCGCGAGCAGTGCCGGGTTCACATCGATCGCGCTGAAGCCCGACAAGCTCACGAGGAAGGCGACGACCGCGGCCGCAACGCCGGCGTCGCCCCTCCGGGCGACGCGGAGCACCACGACCGCGAGTGCGCCCAGCGCCAGCGCTGCCAGCGGAATCCCGAGCGACAGCGTCAGCTGGAACACCGAGTTCTCGAGCGGCCCATCGAACACCGATGAGAATTCGGTCGCAGAGTTGCCGGGACCGGTCCCGAGAAGCCAGTCGTCCTCGATCAGGTCCAGAGCGACCTTGGTCGACTGCTCCCGGTAGTCCGAGGACTTGATTCCGCCCGAGGAGTCGTTCCTCTGGTCGAGCAACGGCGAATTGGTGACCACGCCGAGGAAACCGACCGCCGAGACGAGCAGGAAGAACGCCGTGACGCGGCGGGTCCGCCTGCTCGGCGAGGAGCTGAAGAGCAGAACGAAGCAGCCGAGCGCGAGACCGATCGCGAGAGCGAGGACTCCGGTGCGCGAGACGGCGAGGATCACCGCGGCGCCCGAACCCAGTAGTGCGGTGATCCGGAGCCATCGCCGACGATCGGAGCCGAAGAGGGCGATCATCGCGCACATGGTCGCGACGGTCGACGTCACCAGCGGGTGGCCCAGACTCGTGCGGGTGCGGAACACCGACCAGACCTTCTCGGTCACGTCGTACGAGAACAGGGACGACCACGGGTTGAACCCGGCGACGAAGTCGAGCACGGCGAGACCGCCGATGAAGACGCCGATCCAGAGGAAGGCCGTCTGTGACGACGGCCAGATCTCATCGCGACGGATCCGACCGTAGTGGTACGGCAGGACGACGCAGATCAGCGCGACCAGAGCCCAGGTGACAGAGATACCCGGATCGACGCCGAGGAGGGTGGACACTCCGACGACGCCGAGGACAGGCAGCCAGAGGACCGCGCCGATCTTGACGGGTGCCGCGTCGGAGTCGCGGGCGCCGAACATCATCCGCAGCACCCAGACTGCGAGGATGATGACAGCCGGAGTGAAGTAGCGGCCGGTGATCCGCGGGATGTCCATGTAGCCGACCGGCAGGACCACCAGCACCGCGAGCGCCAGGGCGGGCATCAGATGGCGGGGCATGAAGAAGACGACGAGCCCTCCGATCAGCCCGACCGCGGCCAGCGCGACCAGGGTCATACGCGCACGTCGCCCGACGCGATCCCGAGTCCGCTCCCGAGAGGACGAACCGAGCGGGACGAGGCCAGAGCGAGGTCGTCGACGGTGACCTCATCCGCCTCCCTCACCAGCGCGAGGTCGCGCTCGGAGAGCAAGCGCGCGATCTGCGCCTGGTGGTCGTCGATGTGCTCGCCGCGCTGGGAGCGCCGGATCACCAGGATCGGGTAGATCCCGAGCTCGAGCAGTCGCAGCACGCTGCCGACTCCGGCATGGCTGACGACGACGTCGGCGTCTCGCGCCGAGTCGTCGAATCGCGCGCTCGAGAAGAAGCCGAGCACCTCGCCCCGGAGCCCCGGAGCTGGCGGGGTCACGCCGAGCTGCCAGACCGTGCGATCGCCGACCAGCGGCGCGAGCGCCCGCATCGGCCGCGGGAAGGGGTACTTCTTGATGGTGCCGAGAGTCACGAAGACGCTCGGGTCGACGATGCTCTCGCGTGCGGTGTACGACTCGAAGGAGTCGAGGACGGAGCCGTGGTACGACCAGCGGGCATCGGACCAGTGCTCGTGCTGGGTCCAGACAGTACGGGCCAGGCGGGTGCGGTTGACGAGGCGACCGGTCACCGACGGGCCCTCCACGCGCGAGACGCTCTCGATGTAGAGAGTCGGCATCCGGAGCGAGCGTGCGGCGACGAACGCGGGCGCCGCGATCGCCGCACCCGTGCTCACGACTCCGTCGAAGTCGCCCTGGGCGAGGATTCGGCGGAACAGCGGCACGGCGCGCGCGGCGCCCTGCACGTCGCGCTGCAGGATCTCGGGGATGTAGTGGTGCGGCGACTCCGAGAGCAGTCCCACGGCCTGCGGGGAGTCGAAGGTCACCCACTCGGAGGCAGGGTCGATCGAGGAGCCCTGTGAGAGCCGCCAGAGCTGCTCCAGGTGCCCACCGGTCGACGCCGCCAGCAGGAGGCGCGGACGGGTGGCAGTGAATCCTTCTGCGAGATCGATCATGCTCGTGCCTCCAGGAGTGTGCGGACTGCGGTACGGACTTCGGCCAGCTGCTCGACGGCGCCCCGGAGGGCGTTCTGCTGCGAGGTGACGGACTCGGCGCTGCGCAGAGCGTCGCGGATGTCCTCCTTCGAGCGGTGCTGCGCGTCGTAGACGACGATCGGGATGCCTGCCGCGGCGAAGTGTCGCTCGATCTTGTCGGTCGGCGAGTCTGCGACGGAGGTCACGTCGGCGCCCTCGGCGACGGCCACGATCAGGGCGTGGAGGCGGTCGCTGACGACGAGCGCCGACTGCGCGAAGGCGCGGCGCACCTCCTCCTCCTGGTCCCTGTGCGAGCGGGAGCCCCAGCTCACGTAGTCGGCTCCCCACTCCCGAGCGAGCTCGGCCATCAGCGGCTCATCACGCTCTACCTGAGTGACGACGGTGAGGCACAGACCGCGCTCCGCCGCGACCTGCGCGACCGCCTGCCGCCACTGGGGTGACGGCGGTACACGATCGCCTCGCATAGTGACGGTGAGGCGCGTGCGTTCGTTCGACTCCGACCGCTCGGTGCCCGCCTGTCCGAAACCGAGATCGGGCATCACTCCCCCGTGCCCGAGCCGGTCGGCCGTGCGCACGTCGCGCCACATCGTGTAGTGGCTGAGCCCAAGGGTGGAGCGGAAGACCGCCGTCGGGAGGCGGTCGAAGTTGCGCGAGCCGGCCCCGACCCGGATCACGAGACCGCGACGCAGGCGCGTCGCGACGACGAGTGGGAGCAGTCCGATGTGCTCCTTGAGACCGCGCCAGGTGAGCTGGATCTCGCCGGGCTTGTAGACGTAGGCCACGCACTCGCCGCGTCGGAGGCTCGTGACGAGCGCCTTCGCCCATCCGCCGACACCCTTGTAGGTGATGACGTCGGCGGGGAGGTCGAGGGCCTCGTCGTAGGAGGCGGGAGAGTTGCCGACGTAGGCGTGCATCTCGCCGAGACCACTCAGCCACTCGACGAGCTCTCGACGCAGGACGATGTCGCCGATGTTCTCGTACTGCCCGACAACGGGCACGAAGATCTTCATACTCACCCCTACTTGCTCAGGATCGTGTCGACGATGAGAGGAGCGTTGAGCTCCTCGACGGAGGCGCGGGCGGTCACGGCGGAGGCAAGGCTGGCCCGCTCCACCGCCGCCGCGAGCTCGGCCGGGTCGTCCTGGGAGGCGCGGGCGCCGTTGACTCCCTCGACGATGAGCGCATTCGGGTCGCCTCCCGGCGTGGTTGCGACCGGGAGGCCGGTGGCGAGTGCCTCGACGATCGAGCGGGAGAAGCCCTCGAAGCGGGAGCTCATCAGCAGAAGGTCGTGCTCACGCATCAGCGCGCCGACCTCGCCCTTCGGCACCGCGCCGCGGAAGTCGACGCGGTGCGCGATGCCGCCCGAGGCCGCGGCGTCGCGCATCCGGCCCTCGAGGGTGCCGCTGCCGGCCACGGTGAGGCGGAAGCGCTCGTCGAGAAGGGCGAAGGCGGCGATGGCCAGCTCGGGGTTCTTGGCCGGTTCGATGCGGCACGCCCAGAGCACGTTCACCTTCTCGCTGCGCTCCGACTCGCTCGGGTAGAACTCGGTGGGGTCGAACCAGGTCGGCGAGAAGTGCACCGACTCCGACTGGCGACGGAGCCGCTCCGCCCCTCCGCTGCTGAAGATGACGACGGCGCGGGACTGCTTCACCACGCGGCGCTCGAGGAACCGGTAGAGACCGCGCGCTCGGCGGAAGAACGAGACGCTGCCCTGCTTGAGGTTCGCGTCGCCGCTGCTGTGCATGAACTGCACGTGCGGGGTCCCTCGGAAGTGCCGGAGCGCGACGGCTCCGACGTTCACGCGGTGGGTCTGCACGGTGTCGAAGTCGCTGGTCGGCAGGAACTTCTTCAGTCCCTGCGCGAGGCGCACCGAGTGCGGGATGCGCCGGGTGAGGTTCGCGTGGTCGAGTTGCACCAGCGGCATGAACTCGAAGCGGCGGCCGCCGATCTCGTACTCCTTCCACTGGCCGAGGACCTTGTCGCCGATCGCGTCGACGCCGGCGATCCGGATCACCTCGTCCTCGGGGGCGAATTTGACGAGTCCGCGGATGCAGGTGTCGATGCCGCCGGGCTTGGGGCGCACCGGGTCGAACTGCTCGACGATCAGACGAGTTGCCATCTCGGGATTCCTTCTCTGGGGTGTCATTTCTTCAACCAGCGCACGAGTTCGACGGGGGAGATCGACGAGCGACGGGTCAGGAGCACATAAGCGGCGATGAAGACGAGGGTCTGCGCAGCGACGATGGCGAGCACGGAGATCAGCGGGGGGTCGATGAGGAAGAGCACGGCCCATCCCGGAGCGCCGACGACGAGCGAGACCGACGCCGTCGCGACGGCGGCACGGAGGATGTCGCCACGGGCAGCGCGATTCATCCGGTAGCCGATGCGGGACGACAGCCAGCGGAGCTTGATCGGCAGGTCGAGCCAGTAGGACGCTGCGAAGCCGACCGCGAGGCCGAGAATGACCGACTGGGCGGGCAGCCACAGGAGCGCCATCAGGCCGGTCGCGATCCAGATCGTGTTGATGATGATCGCGCTGTAGAGCGGTCGCATCGCGTCGTGCTTCGCGTAGAAGGGGCGGATGAGCAACGCGTGCCAGGTGTAGGGAAGAAGACCTGCGGCGAGGATCGCCAGGACCACGCCGATCACCCGCGCCGAATCGCTGGAGGTCTCACCGCGGGCGAACATCACCTCGCTGAGCCCCGGTCCCAGAGCGACGAGAAGACCCGCAACCGGCAGCACGAACGACGCCAGCCGAAGCAGCGCGTCGTCGAGCTCGTGGAAGGCAGCCGTGTCGTCCGAGGCCGCGAAGTGCTTGGACAGCCGTTGGAGCAGGACGGAGGCGAGGCTCGAGACGGCGACACCCTGCACGACCGACACGATCGCCTGCGCGTAGAAGAGCGCCGAGAAGCCGAAGCCGATGAGGCCCGCGTCAGCCGCTGTCGCACCGGCCTGGGAGGCCCAGGCGGCTGTCAGCAGATTCGAGACCTGGTAGCAGATCGCGGAGGCGACCGCCAGGAGACCGGTCCGGACTGCGACACGCAGACCGAGGCCGCGCACGCCCCCGCGCCACTGCGGACGGAAGCCGACGCGGAGCAGCAGCACGCAGAGGACGACGGTCTGCAGCACGGTTCCGCCGAGAGTCGCCGCGCCGAGGATGATGATCGCGACGAGCGGAACGGAGTCCGGCGAGTCTCCGCTCACCTCGCCCGAGGCGACCACGACGAGTGCGCCGACGATGATGCCGACGCTGGACAGAGCGGGCAGCCAGCTCACGGAGGTGAACTTGCCGCGAGCGTTCATCAGCTGCGAGGCGACGGTGAACACGGAGGCGGCCGCCACCTGCGGGATGCACCAGAGGAAGAACGCGAAGGTCAGCTCGCGCTGCGACACACCCCAGCTCCCGCCGCCGAGGACGGCGATGAGCGGGCCGGAGAAGGCGAGCAGGAGCGCGCTGACGACGATGCCGAACGCACCGGAGCAGATCAGGAGGATCGTCCCGTAGCGGTCGGCGTCCTGCTCCGAGCGCACCCGCAGCGTCGCGAGCTGAGGGAGGAACACCGCGGCGATCACTCCTCCGCCGAGCAACAGGAAGATCTGATTGGGGACCTGGTTCGCGAGGTTGTAGGAGTCCGATACCAGGCCCGTGCCGAGCGCCGCTGCGAGGGCGATGTTGCGGAGGAAGCCGAGCACACGAGCGACGAGCGTGCCGGTCGACGCGCTCAGGACCGTGCGGCCGGCGCCCCGCTCACTCACTTCTGCATCACCACGGCCTTCAGCCGGCTGCGGAGTGCGGCACCACTGGACGCGCGGGTGAAGGAGCTCAGCCACGGCTCGTAGCCAGCCGGCGACATCTCGGAGGCCTCGAGGACACCCTCGGCGAAGTCGGCGGCCGACTCCCCCGCGACCAGTACGCCGGTCAAGCGCGGGACGATCGCGTCGGCGACGCCGAGCGCCTGCGACGACGCGACGCTGGGCACGCCCACCCGTGCCGCCTCGACGAGCACGTTGCCGAACCCCTCCGACAGCGAGGGCAGAAGCACGACGGAGTTCGCGGGCAGGTCGGACGACCAGGACGACACCCAGCCGTGGAAGACAGCCGTGACGCCGCGCGATGCCGCGAGAGCGCGGACCTGCTCGGTCAGCGGCCCGACACCGTAGAAATGGGCCTCGACATCGCGTCCGTGTCGGTCCCTGACAGCGACCGCGGTCTCGATGACCAGGTGCGGTCGCTTCTGGGCGACCAGCCGCGCCGGTGCGACGAGGGCGATCGGGCCCTCGCTCCGCAGGCGCGGGACGATGTCGGCGGAGTCGGTCTTCAGCGACGGGTTGAGCACGACCGAGACCTTCGCGGGCGGGAGGCTGTAGAGGGCGATAGCTTCGGCGGCCACCGGGTGCGAGATCGCGATGAACTCGTCGGTCCAGCGGTAGGAGATCCGTGCGAGCGCCTGCTTGAGCGCGTACGCGACTCCGAAGGTGCGGCGGAGGTGGACGGCCATGTTGCGCCCGCTGATGACGACCTTGGGGCGGCCGGGCAGGAGGCGGGTCGAGAACAGGGCGAGGAGGTTCCAGTACGGCATCAGCGCGAGCACGACGTCGGGCTTCTCCGCGCGGATCACTCCGCGCAGCTGCAGCAGCTTGCGCACGGCACCCCGCGCGTCGATGTCGGCGAGCCGCAGCTCCGCGGGGATCTCGTCGTCGGCGGAGAGCTTGGTCGCGGCGACCACGACCGTGTCCCCGCGCTCCGCGAGGTGCAGCGCCCACTGGCGTGCCACGAACTCCGCCCCGCCGCCCGAGAACCGGGGGACGAGGATGACGACCTTCATCGCTTCGCGCTCTCGACGCGGGCGAAGGCTGCCGGCATCATCGCCGCGGAGTCGCGGTCGGCCACGACTCGCGCGGGGGCGCCGGCGACCGTGACACCGGCCGCGACGTCGCGGTTGACGACGGCGTTCGCGCCGATGACGGCTCGATCGCCGATGCTGACGTCGCCGTAGATGACCGCGCCGGGTCCGATGTAGACGAAGTCGCCGATGGTGGGCACGCCGCCCTGGGCGATGCCGATCGTGACAGTGGGGTGGATCCGGCAGAAGGCGCCGACGCGCGCGCGCGAGTTGACGACGAGCGTGCCGTAGTGCGCGATGGAGAGTCCGGGACCGAAGACGCCCGGCCCGATCGAGATGCCGGTCCGCAGCCCCGCCTGCTGGAGGCGGAAACGCGCGACGAAGCGAGCGATGCGCGCAGCAGCACCCTTCTGGGCACGCAGGAACTCGACCTGTCGGAGGCGGCGTTGGTAGTGCACGACCGGATAGCGCCAGCGCGAGTCGAACCGCCACGCGGATACTCCGTGGGCCATCTGGTCGGCCAGCACGAACGCCCGGTAGTCGGCGCGGCTGCTGATCACGCGAGGCAGCGTGCGCAGCTCGTCGTCGGTGAGGATCATGCGGTGTCCCCGAAAGTCTCGCGCGCCCAGGCGAGGTGGCGAGAGAGACCGTCCTTGAGATCCACCTTCGGGGCCCATCCCAGCTCGGCCGCGATGCGCTCTGTCGCACCGCCCGTCCGGACCACGTCGCCGAGAGCGGCATCGGTGTACGAGACGTTCAGCGGTGACCCGTTGACCTCACCGAGGAACTCCAGCACCTCGTTCACCGAGGCGCTCGTCCCACCGGCGACGTTGTAGACCGAGCCGGGCGCGGTAGCGGTCGTCGCCGCAAGCACGTTCGCCTCGACGATGTCATCGACGAAGGTGAAGTCGCGGATCTGCTCGCCGGTGCCGTAGATCTCGATCCGATCGCCCAGGACGGCCGCCTTCACGAAGCGGGTGAACGCCATGTCGGGGCGCTGACGCGGGCCGTAGACGGTGAAGTACCGCAGCGACGTGGTCGGGAGCCCGAAGTTGGTCCCGTAGAGGCTCGTGAGGTGCTCGGCGGCGAGCTTGGTCACGCCATAGGGGCTGACGGGAGCGGGCGTCGTCGACTCCGCGGTCGGGAACGACTCCGCGTCGCCGTAGATCGACGAGGAGGACGCGTAGACGAAGCGCTGCAGACGGTCGTGGTCGCGGAGGGCCTCGAGCAGGCGCTGCGTCGCGCCGATGTTCCGCGTGAGATAGGGAGCGAATCCGTCCTTCCACGATCCGCGCACTCCCGGCTGACCGGCCTGGTGGAAGACGACATCCACACCATCGAGAAGAGGCGGGAGTTCGATCTCGGTGAGGTCGGCCTCGACCAGATCCAATCCAGCGGCGACATTCGCTGCGGCATTGGTGCGCTTGAGAGCGACATCGTAGTAGTCGGTGAACGCATCGATTCCGACGACATCCCAGCCGTCCGCGAGGAGTCGTCGACTGATGGTCGAGCCGATGAAGCCGGCAGCTCCGGTCACGAGCGCTTTCATGGATCCCTTCGCGGCCGGCACCGAAAGGCGGCGCCGATACCCAGTAAATATCTATCGAGCGGCCGGCATCGCCCGCGGAGTTTTGAACTCTACCGGCCGCTGGAGTCGCCGAGGTTACAGGGAAACGATATTCACTCAGTTCTCGCCCCCCGTTAGGAGGCAGAGAAATGGAGGGATCGTCGCCGCTCCGAAAGCGGATGCGCTGCACCGGCGACCGACCCGATGGCACCGCCCCCTAGCCAGGATCCTGCTAGGTTCTTGGGCGAGCACCACCGCCGATCGCCACGAAGTCCACCCGTCGGCGCGTCGGGCGGAACTGCCGGTCGACGGATTCTCCTGTCCGAGCAGACTCATTCGAGGGGTGAAGGGAAGATCGCGTTTCCCGTGAACTGTAGATGGAAAGCAGTGCCCGCCGCACGGGTCGAGAAGGCCGGCAAGGCATTCCTGCTCCCCCTGATCGAGCCGCTCCGAGAAGCCGTGGAACTCACTGGCTCAGGTCTGCTCATCTGGGACGAGATCTGCGACTCGTCTCATGGGATCGCAATCGATGAGCTCGTCGGGAGGATAGCGACACTCTATTCGACAGATGTGTCGGAAGTGGATGCGTCAGTGCAGGAATTCGTGCTCTCCCTTCGCGCGCAGGGGCTGATCGTGGCTGCGGACAAGAGGGTGGTCGACGAATGACGGACATCTCTGGACTCGATATCCGAAGCGCGGTCCTCCTGCTCCACGGCTGGATCTCGGCTGTCTCGGAGAAGCACGGATATCGCGCTCTCTTCATCAAAGGACCAGGTCTGCGCTTCCTCGGACTCCGAGAAGATCACGTCTCAGCAGACGTCGACGTCCTCGTCGACCCGGCCTCCTTCGAGGAGTTCTGCTCGCGGCTCGAGGCGAGCGGGTGGAGCCAGCGGAGGATCACGTTCGCCGGAGCCCGCTACACCGAGCACTCCCGCACGTTCATCCACCCGAGCTGGCCGTGCGACATCGATGCGCACCGGTTCTTCCCCGGCTTCCTCGCCTCGGAGCACGTCGTCTTCGACGAGCTGTGGGAGCGCCGCATCCCGATGGAGATCGCCGACCGGGTCTGCACCATCCCGGATCGCGCCGGGAGCATGCTCATCCTCGGGCTGCACGCTCTCCGCAGCCGTGCAGACAACCCCAGGCATGCTCGAGAGCTCAGCTACATGATCGAGCACACCGCCCTCGATGCCGATCAGCGGATCGACCTCGCTGACCTGGCCCGGCGCACCGGTGCCGAATCCACCCTCGCCGAGGTCCTCCTCGCCGTCGGCGCCACGCCCTCGGCACAGGCGCCGACTAAGGACGACCCCGCGACAGCTGCGGCACTGAGGGCGTGGAACCACCGGGTCGCCTCTGGAGCGAGCACCGGCTACATGTGGACCAGCATCATCCGCCGGCAGCGGGGCTGGCAGCGCCTCGTCACCATCGGTCACGCACTGTGGCCTGAGCGCGCCGACCTCTTGAGGATGCGGCCCGGCACACCCGACACCGTCGCAGGGCGGTCGATTGCGCGGATCCGGCGCCTTGCCGCCGGAGCTCCGGCGGTGCGGCAGGCTGTCGCAACGCTTCTCGCCGAGACTCGTCGGTCGCGGCGCTGAACCCTCAGCGCACCGCCACCGTCGACCGATCCCGCCCGGTCAGATCGCGCTGCGTCGTCGCCCCACGCCACCCGTCGCCCGAGAGCAGCGCCCGGATCTCCGCCCCCTGCAGCTCGCCGTGCTCGATCACGAGCACTCCCCCGGCCCGCAGGAGCCGGCGCGCCGTCGCCGAGAGCGATCGCACGACCTCGAGGCCGTCCTCGCCTCCGTAGAGCGCCGACGGCGGATCGTACAGCCGCACCTCCGGATCGCGCGGTACAGCAGCCGAGGGGATGTACGGCGGGTTGGACACCACGACCGAGACCGTCCCGTCGAATTCCGGCAGCGCCCGGGCGATGTCGTCGAAGACTATCCGTGCGTTCTCGAGCCCGAGCCGATCGCGGTTCCCGCGGGCCCAGATGAACGCCTCGACGGCGTTCTCGACGCCGATGACGCGGGCGTGCGGCACCTCGTGCGCGAGCGACAGAGCGATGGCTCCACTGCCGGTGCCGAGGTCGACCGCGAGCGGGGACGGATCCACGACGGCTCGGAGCGCGTCGATCGCGATCTGCGCGACCCCTTCGGTCTCGGGCCGCGGCACGAACACTCCAGGCCCGACCGCCAGCTCGAGTGAGCGGAACGGCGCGACGCCGGTGATGTGCTGGAGCGGCTCCCGGGCCGCCCGGCGCTCGATGAAGCGGTCGTAGGAGGCGGCGGCCTGCTCGTCGACGACGAGTCCCGTGATCAGGCGCGCCTGCAGCTCGCCCCGCCCGAGCCCGAGCACGTGGCCCAGCAGCAGCTCGGCATCGACGTCGGAGGTCGGCACGAAGGCTGCGGAGAGCCGCCCGGTGGCGTCGGCGAGCAGGGTCCGGCCGTCGACGGCGGTGGTCACGGCGATCACGCCTCGTCGCTGCCGATGTCGGCGAGGCGCGCCTCTTCGTCGAACTGGATCGCGCTCTCGACGACGGGGTCGAGGGCGCCGTTCATGACGCCGTCGAGGTTGTACGCCTTGTAGCCCGTGCGGTGATCGGCGATCCGGTTCTCGGGGAAGTTGTAGGTGCGGATGCGCTCGGAGCGGTCCATGGTGCGGATCTGAGTCTTGCGGGCGTCGGACGCGGCCGCAGCGATCTCCTCCTGCTGGCGCGCGAGGATGCGGGCGCGCAGCACGCGCATCCCGGCCTCGCGGTTCTGCAGCTGGCTCTTCTCGTTCTGCATCGACACGACGATCCCGGTCGGGAGGTGGGTGATGCGCACCGCGGAGTCGGTCGTGTTGACCGACTGGCCGCCGGGGCCGGAGGAGCGGTAGACGTCGATCTTGAGATCGTTCTGGTTGATCGCGACCTCTTCGGGCGCGTCGACCTCGGGGAACACGAGGACTCCGGTGGTCGACGTGTGGATGCGGCCCTGCGACTCCGTCACGGGAACCCGCTGCACGCGGTGCACGCCGCCCTCGTACTTGAGGTGCGCCCAGACACCCTGCGACGGGTCGGTCGCATTGCTCTTGATGGCCACCTGCACGTTCTTGTAGCCGCCGAGGTCGGACTCGTCGCGGTCGAGGATCTCGGTCTTCCAGCCCTTCGCCTCGGCGTAGTGCAGATACATGCGGAGGAGGTCGGCGGCGAAGAGCGCGCTCTCGGCTCCGCCCTCTCCCCCCTTGATCTCCATGATCACGTCGCGGCCGTCGTCGGGGTCGCGCGGGATGAGGAGGCGGCGCAGCTTCTCCTGCGCGACGCGCAGCGACTCCTCGAGCGCCGGCACCTCCTCGGCGAAGGCGTCGTCCTCCCGGGCGAGCTCGCGGGCGGCGTCGAGGTCCTCCCCCGCCTCGATCCACGCCGCGTGCGCGGCCTTGATCTGGCTCAGCTCGGCGTAGCGGCGGTTGACCTTCCTCGAGCGCGCGGGGTCCGCGTGCAGCGCGGGGTCGGACAGCTGCGTCTGGAGATCCTCGTACTCGGCGAAGAGGACGCTGACGGATTCGAACATGAAGAGTCCTGGTTTCAGGTCGTGGGGTGTTCAGGGGGTGCGCCGGGGAACGCAAAACGTCCGCGACCGCCCCTGGTGAAGGGGCGGTCGCGGACGTCGGGGCGCTAGTGGTGGCCGTTGCTGTGGTTCGCGGTCGTCGGGCCGACGGCCGACTTCGAGACCTGCATCAGGAACTCGACGTTGGAGGTCGTCTCCTTCAGACGCGACAGGATGATCTCGAGCGCCTGCTGCTGGTCGAGTCCGGCGAGGGCGCGGCGCAGCTTCCAGGTGATCTTGACCTCGTCGGGGCTGAGCAGCATCTCCTCGCGACGGGTGCCGGATGCGTTGACGTCGACCGCGGGGAAGATGCGCTTGTCGGCGAGGTGACGCGAGAGGCGCAGCTCCATGTTGCCGGTGCCCTTGAACTCCTCGAAGATCACCTCGTCCATCTTCGAACCGGTCTCGATGAGCGCGGTGGCGAGGATGGTGAGCGAGCCGCCGTTCTCGATGTTGCGCGCGGCGCCGAAGAACTTCTTCGGCGGGTACAGCGCGGAGGCGTCCACGCCGCCCGAGAGCACACGACCCGAGGCCGGCGCGGTCACGTTGTACGCGCGGCCGAGGCGGGTGATGGAGTCGAGCAGCACGACGACGTCGTGGCCCAGCTCGACCAGGCGCTTGGCCCGCTCGATGGCCAGCTCGGCGACGGTGGTGTGATCCTCCGCCGGGCGGTCGAACGTCGAGGCGACGACCTCGCCGCGCACGGTGCGCTGCATGTCGGTCACCTCTTCGGGACGCTCGTCGACCAGGACGACCATGAGGTGGACCTCGGGGTTGTTCTGCACGATCGCGTTGGCGATCTGCTGCAGCACGATCGTCTTGCCCGCCTTGGGCGGCGCGACGATGAGGCCGCGCTGGCCCTTGCCGATCGGGGCGACGAGGTCGATGATCCGCTGGGTCAGCTTGCCCGGCTCGGTCTCGAGGCGGAGGCGCTCGGTCGGGTACAGCGGCGTGAGCTTCTGGAACTCGACGCGCGCGGCGGCCTCCTCGACGGTCTGGCCGTTGATGGAGTCGACCCGCACGATCGCGTTGTACTTCTGGCGACCGCTGCCCTCTCCCTCGCGGGGCTGGCGGATCGCGCCGACGACCGCGTCGCCCTTGCGCAGGTTGTACTTCTTGACCTGGCCGAGCGAGACGTAGACGTCGTTCACCCCGGGCAGGTAGCCGGTGGTGCGCACGAAGGCGTAGTTGTCGAGGACGTCGAGGATGCCGGCGACCGGGATGAGGACGTCGTCCTCGCTGATCTCGGGCTCGAAGTCGTCGCCCATGACGGTACCGCCACGACGCTTCCGGTCGCGGTAGCGGCTGCGACGACCGTCCTCGCCATCGGCCTGCTGGCCGTTCTGGGGCTGCTGCCCGTTCTGCGGCTGGTTGCCGTTCTGCGGCTGGTTGCCGCCCTGGCCCTGGTCACCCGAGTTCTGGCCACCCGACGCGCGCTGCGCCTGGTTGCCGTTCTGTCCGGCGCTGTTCTGGCCGTTCGCGTTCTGCGGCTGACCGTTCTGGCCCTGCTGGCCGCCGTCGGCCCCCTGGCGATCGTCGCCCCGGTTGCGGTTGCGGTTGCGGCGGTTGCGGCCGCGGCTCGAGCCCTGCTGGTCGCCCGAGTTCTGCTGGTCGCCCTGCTGGTCGTTCGAGCCCTGCTCGTCGGCGGAGTCGCCGTCGGCGTCCTGCGTGTCGACCGCGTCATCGGCGGTGGACTCGGCTGTCTCGTTCTGCTCGACGCTGCCGCCGCGGCTGCGACGGCGTCCGCGGCGCTCGCGGGGCCCGTCCTCGCGGGAGGAGCCGCCGGTCTCGGGGCCGTTGGGCAGCTCGATGTCGATGACGGTCTTCGGCGCCTGGTCGGCCTCGGCCGCGGGCTCGATGACGGGGAGGTCGGGGATGAGCGACTCGACGCCGCTCCCGCCCTCGATGTTGAGGTGCTCGCCGGCGGCGACCGTGCCGCTGGAGGCGCGACGCGAGGCGCGGCGGCGCGGGGTGCGCTCGGCGGGCGCCTCGACCGGGGCCGGCTCGGCAGCGGCCGGCTCGACGACCTCGGGCGCGGTGACCTCGACGGCAGCCTGCTCGGCCGCCTCGGGGGCGGGCTCGGTCGCCGCGGGCGACTCGAACTCGAGCGGCGCCGCTTCGGCGGCGGGCGACGGCGCCTCGTCGACGACCGGGGCGGCCTGCTCGATCACATCGGCGGTGTCGGCCTCGACGGTCTCGACCGCGGGCTCGACGATCGCCTCGGGCGCCGGAGTCGTCTGCTCGACGACGTCGGCCGGCTCGGCCTCGACGCTCGCCGCATCGACGACGGCGGCCGCCTCGGCTGCCGCACCGTCGCGGAGCGCCGAGATCGCCTGGACGAGCTCGCCCTTGCGGAGCTTGGAAGCTCCGCCGAGGCCGAGGCTTGTCGCGAGCGCCTGCAGTTCTGCGACGCGGAGTGCCGAGAGATCGGCGCTGGTGTCCACGGCCGAGCCGTGGGTGTTGACATCTGTCACTGGAGAGGGTTCCTTCCCTCCGGGAGCGACTGCTCACCGGGAGAGCTCATCATCCGTGCGGTTCCATCGCGTGTTCTGATCCACGCGATGCTCTCGGCAGCCCATGCACCGGCTGCGACGAGGCAGCGGAGGAGGATGGACGACCGGACGCCGATCTGCAAGAGGAGCAGGACGGGCGCCCTTCACACGAAACGATGGCCGTGGTTATCGGGACGATCCCGGGGACAGATTCCGCTCGTTACGCGGTTCCCTGGGATGCGATGCCTACTGTAGCACCCTTGAAGTCGACGGCCAGCATGTGCGCGCGCCACGGCGTGGGCGCCTCCTTCTCGACCAGCTCGGCGGCGGCGAGCCGCTGAGCAGGGTCGCTGCACAGCACGAGCACGCTCGGGCCTGCTCCGGAGACGACGGCGGCGTAGCCGTGCGAGCGCAGCAGGAGGATGAGCGAGGCGGTCTGCGGCATCGCGGCCGCGCGGTAGTTCTGGTGGAGCTTGTCCTCGGTCGCCGCGAAGAGCAGCTCCGGGCTCTGGATCAGCGCTGCGATGAGCAGCGACGAGCGCGAGACGTTGAAGACGGCGTCCTCGTGCGGCACGCTCTGCGGCTGGAGCGAGCGCGCCAGCTTCGTCGACATCGTGTGCTCGGGCACGAACACCACCGGTGACACTCCGCGATGCACCATGAGGCGCTTCGACCGCGGGCGCAACGGGGTCTCGACTCCCCCGGACGCGTCCGGCTCGACCCACGCGATCGTCAGCCCGCCGAAGAGGGCGGGCGCGACGTTGTCGGGGTGACCCTCCATCTCGGTGGCGATCCGGAGGAGGTCGTCGGCGTCCAGGGAGACGACGCCGTCGAGGAGCCCCTTGGCCGCCATGATCCCCGAGACGATCGCGGCACCGGAGGAGCCCATCCCGCGGCCGTGAGGGATGATGTTGCGCGCGATCACCTCGATGCCGGGCATCTCCTGGTGCTGATCGGCGAAGGTGTACGCGATCGCCTGCACGACGAGGTTGGTCTCGTCGGTCGGAACCTCCCCCTCGCCCACTCCGTGCACGGTCACCCGGGCACCGGAGGCGGCGACGGCCGTCACGTCGAGCTCGTCGTACGACGAGAGCGCGAGGCCGAGCGTGTCGAACCCGGGGCCGAGATTCGCCGAGGTCGCGGGGACCTTGACGTGCACGGTGCGGCCGACGGGAACCGCCGAGGTCATGCGCCGGCCAGCCCCAGCACGCCCGCGATCGCGGTGGTGTCGACGGGGACGACGGTCGGCGTGATGTCGGCACCGTCGGCGGTGCGGAGGGCCCACTGCGGGTCCTTGAGGCCGTGGCCGGTGACTGTGAGCACGACGGTGGCGTCCTTCGGGATCGCTCCCGCCTCCGCGCGCTCGAGCAGGCCGGCGACGCTGATCGCCGAGGCGGGCTCGACGAAGACGCCGACCTCGCCCGCGAGGATGCGGTACGCCTCGAGGATCTTGTCGTCGCTGATCGCGCCGAAGTAGCCGTCGCTGACGGTGCGCGCGTTCAGGGCGAGCTCCCACGAGGCGGGGTTGCCGATGCGGATCGCGCTGGCGATGGTCTCGGGGTGTCGGACGATCGCGCCGTGCACGATCGGCGCGGAGCCCTCGGCCTGGAAGCCGAACATGCGCGGGAGGCGCGTGGTCGCTCCGCGCTCGAGCTCCTCCGAGTAGCCGCGGAAGTACGCGGTGTAGTTGCCCGCGTTGCCGACCGGGACGATGTGGAAGTCGGGGGCGTCGCCCAGGACCTCGACGACCTCGAACGCGGCGGTCTTCTGGCCGGCGATGCGGTCGGGGTTCACCGAGTTGACGAGGTGCACCGGGTAGTTCTTCGCGAGGTCGCGGGCGATGTCGAGGCAGTCGTCGAAGTTGCCCTGCACCTGCAGCAGCTGCGCGTTGTGGGCGATCGCCTGGCTGAGCTTGCCCAGAGCGATCTTGCCCTCGGGGACCAGCACGGCGGCGGTGATGCCGGCGTGGGTCGCGTAGGCCGCGGCGGACGCCGAGGTGTTGCCGGTCGAGGCGCAGATGACGGCCTTCGCGCCGTGCTCGACGGCCTTCGAGATCGCCATGGTCATGCCGCGGTCCTTGAAGGAGCCGGTGGGGTTCATGCCCTCGTATTTCACCCAGACCTTCGCGCCCGTGCGGGCCGACAGCGCCGGAGCCGGGATGAGCGGGGTGCCGCCCTCGCCGAGGGTGATGACCGGGGTCGCCTCGGTGACATCGAGGCGGTCCGCGTACTCGTGCAGGACTCCGCGCCACTGCTTGGCCATCTCAGGCTCCTTCAACTCGTAGAACAGACGTCACGGCGCCGACGAACCCGTGGGAATGGAGGGCGGTGACGGTGGCCGCCAGATCGGACTCTGCCGCCGCGTGCGTGCCGATGACCAGGGTAGCGGTCGGCTCGCGGCGCTCAGCACCGGGCGCGACCTCGTCGAGCGGGTCGGCGACGGGCGGTGTCTGCACGAGGGTCTCGACCGAGACGGCGTGGTCGGCGAAGACTCCGGCGATCTGCGCGAGGACACCCGGGCGGTCGAGGACCTCGAGGGTGACCTGGTAGCGCGTCGTCACGTGGCCGATCGGCAGGACGGGGAGGCCGGAGCTCGCGCTCGTGACGAGGCCCGGTCCGCCGACGACGTGCCGGCGCGCAGCCGAGACCACGTCGCCGAGGACGGCGGAGGCCGTCTCGACGCCGCCGGCGCCTGCTCCGTAGAACATCAGGCTGCCGGCCGCCTCGGCCTCGACGAAGACCGCGTTGTTCGCGCCGTGCACGGCCGCGAGCGGGTGCGAGCGGTGCACGAGAGCGGGGTAGACACGGGCCGAGACGCCCTCCTCCCCCGTCTTCGCGTCGACGAGCCGCTCGCAGATCGCGAGGAGCTTGACCACGTATCCGGACGCGCGGGCCTGGTCGATCTGCTGCTTGGTGATCCCGGTGATGCCCTCGCGGTGCACGAGGGTGACCGGGACGTCGGTGTGGAAGGCGAGGCGCGCCAGGATCGCGGCCTTCTGCGCCGCGTCGTAGCCCTCGATGTCGGCGGTCGGGTCCGCCTCCGCGTAGCCGAGCTCGGTCGCGCGGGCGAGCGCCTCCTCGAGGGTCGAGTGCTCGGTGTCCATCCGATCGAGGATGTAGTTGGTCGTGCCGTTGACGATCCCCATGATGCGGTGCACCCGGTCGCCCGCGAGGCTGTCCCGCAGCGGGCGGATGATCGGGATCGCTCCGGCGACGGCCGCCTCGTAGTTGAGCTGCGCGCCGACCTGGTCGGCCGCCTCGAAGAGCTCGTTGCCGTGCGCGGCGAGCAGCGCCTTGTTGGCGGTGATCACGTCGGCGCCCGACGAGATCGCCTTCAGGATGTAGCTGCGCGCCGGCTCGAGGCCGCCGATCAGCTCGACGACGATGTCGGCGCCGAGGATAAGAGCCTCGGCGTCGGTCGTCAGGTACTCGCGGGGGATGTCGGCGGTGCGCGGTGCGTCGATGTCCCGGACGGCCACCCCGGCGAGCTCCAGCGGCGCCCCCACGCGCTGGGCGAGCTCGTCGCCGTGGTCGAGCAGGAGGCGTGCGACCTGGGCACCGACGGACCCGGCGCCCAGCAGGGCGACGCGGAGGCTGCGGTACTCGATCATCGGAGGATGGCCTTTCGTTCGATGCCGGCATCGCGGCGGAGGAGGTCGTCCTCGGTCTCGCCGCGCACGATCACGCGGGCGCGGCCGTCGCGCACGGCGACGACCGGGGGGCGGCCGAGGTGGTTGTAGTTGCTCGAGAGCGACCAGCAGTAGGCGCCGGTCGCCGCGACCGCGAGCAGGTCGCCGGGCTCGACATCGGCCGGCAGGTAGTCGTCGTGCACGACGATGTCGCCCGACTCGCAGTGCTTGCCCGCGACCCGCACCAGGGCGGGTTCGGCGTCGGAGGCGCGGTTCGCGATCCGCGCCGTGTAGTCGGCTCCGTAGAGAGCGGGCCGGGCGTTGTCGCTCATCCCGCCGTCGACGCTGACGTAGCGCCTGACCGCACCCTCGCCGCCGACGACGACGTCCTTGATCGTGCCCACCTCGTAGAGGGTGAGGCCCGCCGGGCCGATCAGCGAGCGGCCGGGCTCGATCGCGATGTGCGGGACCGGGATGCCGCGATCCGCGCACTGCTCGGCGACCGCGTCGGCGATGGCCGCCGCGATCTCGTCGATCGGAGTCGGGTCGTCGGCGCTCGTGTACGCGATGCCGAAGCCGCCACCGAGGTTGAGCTCGGGGACGGGGCCGCCGTCGAGCAGCGCCGCATGCACCTCGAGCAGCCGGGACGCCGACTCCGCGAACCCGGCGGAGCCGAAGATCTGCGAGCCGATGTGGCAGTGCAGGCCGAGGAAGCTCAGACTCGCGTGGGAGCGGATGCGAGCGACCGCCTCCGGGCAGTCGGCGAGCGTGATGCCGAACTTCTGGTCCTCGTGCGCGGTCGCGAGGAACTCGTGGGTGTGCGCGTGCACTCCGCTGTTCACGCGCAGCCGGACCGCCTGCACGCGGCCGAGGCGCTCGGCGGCGGCGGCGACCCGCTCGATCTCGATCAGGCTGTCGAGGACGATCGTGCCCAGCCCGACCTCGACCGCGCGGTCGATCTCGCGGAGCGACTTGTTGTTGCCGTGCAGCCCCAGCCGCGCGGGCTCGATGCCGGCGGCCAGAGCGACGGCGAGCTCGCCCCCGCTCGAGAGGTCGATGTTGAGGCCCTCGTCGCGCATCCAGCGCGCGACCTCGGTCGAGAGGAAGGCCTTGGCCGCGTAGTACACGGTGACTCCGGTGCCGATGCGGCCGAGCTCTCGGGCGAAGGCGTCGCGGGTCTGGACGGCGCGGCGGCGGGCATCGCCCTCGTCGACCACGTAGAGCGGAGTGCCGAACTGCGCGGCGAGCTCGGCGGCCCGGACGCCGGCGACGCTCAGGGCGCCGTCGACGCCGCGCGACGCGCCGTCGGACCAGACGCCGTGGACGAGCGTGTTCGCGTCGGCCGGGGCGAGCAGCCACTCAGGGGCGAGCGGGTGACGCGGGGCGCGGGCGGGCGCGTCGTCGTGTTCCACGGGTGAGACCTCACAGGAGAGAGTGTGGGAGCGTCACTGCGTGGCGAGCGAGTCCGGATTGACCCCTGAAGCCAGCGAGTTGAGTGGCGGGCCGCGGGATTCCGCGGGCACAGCGCTCCGATCCTACCGGGCGGCGGCGCGAGCCCCTCGACGTCTCAGGGGCAGACGCCGGTCTCCTGCTGAGCGGGGTCGCTGAGGAAGGTCGGGGCCAGCGCGAAGGTCGCGTCCAGCGACTCCGCCGACACCACGGCGCCGGTGAGGGCGAGACCCCGGGGCACCGAGTCGGCGATGCAGACCGAGCGGGGTCCGAGCAGGCCGTCGGCGACAGGCCCGAAGCGCGACTCGACGTCGGAGGCGGTCAGTGTCGCCCCCGCGACCGTCACCTCCGAGGGCGTCAGCTCGATCGCTCCGTCCGCCGTTCCGAGCTCGATCCCGACGCCGGCCGCGAGGGTCAGTCCGAGCACCTCGACCGAGGTGTTCACCCGCACGAGCGGTGGGTCGAGGGTGACGCCGTCGATCGGCACCTCGCTCCGCGCGGCGACGAGGTCGCTGACCGAGGCGGGGTCGAGGGCGACGGTCGCGGTCCCGGAGTCGAGCGCACCCGATCCGCTCGCCGGCACACCTTCGAGGGTGACGTCGATATCACCGTTCAGATCACCGAAGGCGACGTCGTCACTGCGGATGTCGAGCCGCTCGAGCCGCCCCGAGACCAGCTGCGGCAGCACGGCCCAGCCGGCCACCTCGACATCGACGGGGTGATCTGCGGGGAGCGAGAGCGCCTCCCGGATTCCCGATGCGGTTTGGTCGGCGACGGCGCGGCGAGCGAGGGAGTCGCCGACCACCGCGGCCACGACGAGCAGCACGACGACGACCGCCAGCACGAGGAGGAGGCGGCCGGTGCGCCGGCGTCGGGGCGCCGCTGCTGTGGTCACATCCGGTCCGGAGCGGTCACGCCGAGCATCGAGAGGCCGTTGCGCAGGACCTGACCCGTCGCTTCGTTCAGCCGGAGGCGGGTGGAGTGCACCGCCTCGATCGGGTCGTCGCCCTGCGGCACGACCCGGCAGTTGTCGTACCAGCGGTGGTAGAGACCCGCGATCTCCTCGAGGTAGCGCGCGATGCGGTGCGGCTCGCGCAGCTCGGCCGCATGGGCGACGATGCGCGGGAACTCCTGCAGACCTCCCAGCAGCGCCGACTCGCTCGGGTGCACGAGCGTCTCGGGCGCGAACGGCTCGCGCGGCACTCCCGACGCCTCGGCCTTCACCGCGACCTGGCGGGTGCGGGCGTGCGCGTACTGCACGTAGTAGACGGGGTTGTCGTTGCTCCGCTTGGTCAGCAGATCGAGGTCGATGTCGAGGGTCGAGTCGGCGGAGGAGCGCACCAGCGAGTACCGAGCGGCGTCGACGCCGACGGCCTCGACCAGGTCCTCCATCGTCACGACCGTGCCGGCGCGCTTGGACATCCTCACGGCCTCTCCGTCCTTGAGGAGGTTGACGAGCTGGCCGATCAGGATCTCGAGGTTCACGCCCGGGGTGTCGCCGAACGCCGCGCACATCGCCATCATGCGGCCGATGTAGCCGTGGTGGTCGGCGCCGAGCATGATGATCGCCCGGTCGAAGCCGCGCTCGCGCTTGTCGAGGTAGTAGGCGAGGTCGCCCGCGATGTAGGCGGCCTCTCCGTCGCTCTTGATGATGACCCGGTCGCGGTCGTCGCCGAAGTCCGTGGTGCGCAGCCACGTCGCTCCGTCGGACTCGAAGATGTGGCCGAGCTCGCGGAGGCGCTCGATCGCGCGCTCGACCGCCCGCGACTCGTGCAGCGAGTTCTCGTGGAAGTAGACGTCGAAGTCGACCCCGAACTCGTGCAGGCTCTGCTTGATCTCGCCGAACATCAGGTCGACGCCGATCGAGCGGAAGGTCTCGGCGCGCTCCTGCTCGGGGAGGACCGACAGGTCGCCCGGGTAGGCGGCGACGACGCGGTCGGCGATGTCGGCGATGTACGCGCCGCCGTAGCCGTCCTCCGGGGTCGGCAGACCGTCGTGGGCGGCGAGCAGGCTGCGGGTGAAGCGGTCGATCTGCGCGCCGTGGTCGTTGAAGTAGTACTCGCGCGTCACCTCGGCGCCCTGCGCGATCAGCACGCGGGCGAGACTGTCACCGACGGCCGCCCAGCGGGTACCGCCGATGTGGATGGGCCCGGTGGGGTTGGCGGAGACGAACTCGAGGTTCATCCGGAGTCCGGAGTAGAGGGATCCGGTGCCGTACGAGTCCCCCGCCTCGACGATGACCCCGGCGAGCGCTCCGGCCGCCGCGGCGTCGAGACGCACGTTGAGGAATCCGGGACCCGCGACCTCGACGGTGGCGACGCCGTCGACGGCGCCGAGCCCCTCCGCCAGCTCGGACGCGAGCTCCCGGGGGTTCACGCCCACCTTCTTGGCGAGCTTCATCGCGATGTTCGACGCCCAGTCGCCGTGGTCGCGGTTCTTGGGGCGCTCGAGGACGACGTCGGCGAGCGGCACCTCGACATCGCTTCCTCGTCGCTGCACGGCGTCGAGGACGAGGGCGTGCAGGGAGGCGGCGAGCTGTTCGGGAGTCACGGGGCACGATTCTACCGGCCGGTGCCGCCGCGCCTCCCCGGCGGTCGGCCCACCGCCGGAGCGGTTGCTAGGGTGCCTCGCATGCGCCGTCCCGCTGCCCTCCTCGTCGCCGTCGCGCTCGCCGTCGCGCTCTCGGGGTGCTCGCAGGCGCAGGAGCCGTCACCGAGCGCCGACGCCGCGATCACCGGCACCCCTGTCCCTCTCTCCTGCGAGCAGCTCGTCCCCTCCTCGGCACTGACCGGGCTCTGGGCCGGCTTCTCGCCGGGCGACGTCGACCCCACCGCGGTCTCGGCCGAGATCGCCGGCTACGACGGAGTCGTCTGCGGCTGGTCGGACGACGCGGGGGCGACGTTCCAGCTCGCCGTCGCGCAGTTGGACCCCGAGATCATCGAGGCGCTGAAGAACGAGTACTACACGACCAGCAAGGCAGTCCCGACCTACGGCAAGCCGCCGGCGGTCGAGGGCTACTACGAGGTGGCGAGTGGCCGCGGAGTCGCGGACGCCTTCGTCGACCAGTACTGGCTGGAGGTGTCGAGCGAGTCGTTCGTGGAGCCGGGCGATCCAGAGCCTCTCGTCCGAGCGGCGCTGGACGCACTGGCCGGCTGAGCGTCAGCCCAGCCGCATCGGCGACACGTGGTCGTCGTCGGGCAGCTCGTCGCACTCCGCATCCACGCTCATCGTCTCGAGCCGCAGGTCGGAGAGGTAGCTGCTGAGGAACGCGGTGTCGGCCGTGTCGCGGCCCGACGAGATGCGCAGCATCGAGCCCCGCGGGGCCAGGCGCGTCGCGTCGACCACGTGCCAGGCCCCGCCGACCCACGCCTCCGTCACGGCGTGGAAGTCCTTCGGCTGGAGCGCGGGCGCGTACACCGCGGTGACCCGCGCCGGGATGTCGAGCGCGCGGAGGAGACCGGCCACCGTGTGCGCGAAGTCGCGGCAGACGCCCTGGCCGCTCTCGATCACCTGCGCCGCTCCTCCGGTGGCGACCGTCGACCCGTAGACGTAGGAGAGGCGCCCGTGCACCCACTCCTCGACCGCGAGGAGCGCCTCGAAGCCGCGCGCGCGACCGAACTCTCGCCGGGCGATACCGCCGAGGGCGTCCGCCTCGGCGTAGCGGCTCGGCCGCAGGTACTCGACCAGCTCGAGCTCGCTCGGCTCGTCGGGAGCGCCGTGGCCCTCGACCCTCGCCCGGTACTCGACCGACATCTCTCCCCGGTTCGCCTCCACCCGGTGGATGCGAGCACCGTGCCTCGCATCGAATTCACGGACGGGCACCGGCTCACCGTCGAGCAGCACGGTGAACGAGTCCTCGAACCCGGTGCCGGTCGGGGCCGCAGCGACGAGGAAGATGAGGTCGGTCGGCCCGGAGAGACGCAGGCCCAGCGAGGCGGAGACGGTGCGCAGCATGGCTCCATCGTGGCACGCCGTGCGCCCCGCGCCGGCGTCGGGGAGGCCCCTGCCCGAGTGCTAATGTTGACCGGTACTCCTGGCCCCCATAGCTCAGGGGATAGAGCACTGCCCTCCGGAGGCAGGGGCGTAGGTTCGAATCCTACTGGGGGCACCACTTCTCAAGGCCCTGAATCACGAGGATCGTGTGTCGTTCCGAGCCTGCCCACGATCCGCCCACTGCGCCCTGATCGGGGCGGAAGAGACGGCGTCGCACAGCTGAGGGCAGATGTCGAGAGTGACCGCCGCGCAGACACCAACGAGCATCCGCTGCACGGCCTTCACATCGGCTCCGGCGCTGGTCGCGAGCGACGCCGAAGCGTGCCGCAGCTCGTGTGGTGCGAGCCCCGGCAGTCCCATCGACTCGCCTGTGGCAGCGTCATCCGTGCGCGGAAGGCCCGCGCACCGGCCGCCGACGCACCGCTACGACCACTCAGTCGTCGTCGGTCGCGCAGTTCACAGAGCAGTAGGGGTCGGCGAAGCGGCGAGGGCGCCGCCGGCACGAGTCGCAGCGTCCGGTGTGCAGAAGGGTTCGCAGAATAGCGGTCATCGATGACTCCAGGGTGTAGGCGCCGCGACCACCGTGAGGCTGCGAGCATTCGGGTGCTCGCTGGTCGCTCGGGAGGCGCCAAAGTCATTCGTACCCGCCCCGCGATCGGATGGGAAGCCCTCCCGTCGAGGACCTGCGCGGGCTCGTGTCGGTTGTCTCGAGCGCGATCGCGGCACGACCCGCTTCGACCCCGACCATCCGCACCGCCCCCGCGGCCACCCCGACGCCGCCGTCGACGCGTACCGTCGGCATGGCGACGACGCGCCCTGGCTGCTCTCATGGAAAGGCGGAGTGGTCGTGATCGACTCCGAGACGGGCCGCTGCATGTGTGACGGCGAAGTCCGCGCGGACGCCGACCGGCGTGAGCGTGGCGGTCGCCGCTGACCAGCTCCTTCGTCACGCGCCGCAACTCTTCGGAGCGCCACAAGCCGAGTGCGTTCATGGTCGCGACGACCTCGGACACCATGAACTCGTTCATGCGATTCACCTTCCGGTGCATCGTGCGCTCCGGGATCCCGATGCGTCTGGTCATCGCGGCATTCGTCGGATGGCCACGGTCGACCGCAACGGTGATGAGGGTGATCACCCGCTCGAAAGTCGGCCGATCGTCCATCGTGAAGGCTGTGTCCGCCTGCGCATGACCGGCGCCGTTGCGTCTGCATCCACCGGCGAGTGTTCGACGAGGTGTTCGATCCATCTCGTGAGCAGCGAGAAGGTCGTCCACACTGTGGACCCCTCCGGGGCTCGTGTCAGGCGTGGAGTCCCTACCCCCTCCCCCCGGAGAAGGCTGCACAAGAGTGCGTAGCCCGGGCCAGGGGCCGTGATTCATCCGGACCCTTGAAGGGGGGACTCGCGTCACACCCCTCCTTGCTCGCATTCTGCCGACACTCCCCCGCAACCCTTGTGCGTGAGCAGGGTCCGAACGAGCGAGCAAGGCGAGAAAGACGCGGCTCAGGCGTCGAAACTCCGCATCCTCGCGGGAAGCGATCGCCCCTCCAGGGGCGGGGGCGCAGGTTCTCATTCCGCTGGGGGCACCACGCGGAGGCGCTCTCCGTCCGATCGCCGAGCCCTGTCGGCTCTCACGATGTCGCAGATCGCGTGCCAGCGCCTCGCCCAACATGCGCCCATCGTCGGCGCTCGCCCACAGCCTGAATAGCCTGACGGGCGTGCCTCAGCGACTTGACAGCCTCACGAGCTTGCGATGGTTCGCCGCTCTTCTCGTTTTCTGCTTCCACGCCACAGCTCTCCTCGATGGCCCGTCCGCAACCGTCTTCGGTGTCCTGTCCTCATCGGGGCGAAGTGGTGTGACCTTCTTCTTCATCCTGTCGGGTTTCGTTCTGGCGTGGTCCCACCGGAGGTCAGTGACACCTGTGACGTTCTACAGGCGTCGGCTGTCGAGGATCTATCCGGTGTATGCGGTCACTCTGCTCGCAGGTGTCGCCGCGAAGATCGCAACCGACCCGGCTGCTCTCTCCGACGGCATCCTCACTCCGGTGCTTCTCCAAGCCTGGCTCCCGGATCACGACGTCATCCTCGCAATCAATGTCCCAGCCTGGTCCCTGTCGTGCGAGGCCTTTTTCTACCTTGTGTTCCCGCTCGTGATCCGTCCGGTTGTCGCTATGCGGTCGCGAGCACGATGGTTGATGGCAGCGGCGTCCGCCGCGGGCGTCCTTCTCGTTGGCGTGGTCGGATCCTTCGTCTCGGGCACGGGACGCATCGGGGACTCCGAGGTCGCCGACTGGCTGGTCGGGTACCTGCCACTGGCAAGGCTCCCGGAGTTCTTCCTCGGGGTCGTCTTCGCGGTCGCCCTACGGAAGGGCGAGATGCCCCGCATTCCACTCGCACTCGCTGGGGGGCTCTCGGTCGGAGCACTGGCGTTCGCCTCCGCGACACACTCCCTCATCGGCGTTGCTGCCGCGCCCGTCCTCGCCTTCGGTCTCCTCATCGTCTCAGCAGCGCAGTCCGATCTGGATGGCCGCGGCCGGTGGCTCCGACACCCCGTCCTCGTTCGTCTCGGCGCATGGTCCTACTCGTTCTACCTCGTGCATGTCCTTGCGATGGGCGCCGTCTCGACGGGGTCGGGCATGCTCGGCTTGGCGACTCGCGGCCCGACAGTGATCCTGCTCGTCTTCGCCGTCAGTCTCGCTTCCGCGGGTCTACTCCACGCCTTCGTCGAACGCCCCGCAGATCGGCTGCTGAACGGGCGCAGCGCACGATCAGTCGTCGCCGACGCCTGATCGACGAAGGGCTGAGCGTCATCGTCTGGGAGCCGGCATCGAAGAGCTCGTGCTGAATCACGCCGTGACGATGATCTCCCGGAGGTCCTCGGCCGGCTTCTGCGCCATGTGGTCGTAGCCGGCCGTGTTCGGGTGGCCGAGCTCGATGTTCACCCACTCGGGCTGCGACGACGTCGGGAACCACGTCTCCGCCAGCGGGCTGATGAACTCGATCCGCTGCTCGGCCGCATACTCGCGGAGCACCTGGTCGACGTAGCGCTTGTTTGCATTCGAGTTGGTCGATATCGAGACCGGGCCGAGCATCAGGAGCCGCGCTGACGGGAAGTGCGCGCGCAGGGTCTGCACTGTGCTGCCCACCGCCTCCGCCGGTCCCGCGTTCTCGACGTTCTGGTCGTTCGATCCACCCGGGAGGATCACCAGCTGGAACTCGTCTCCATGGCTCAGCGCGTCGATGCGCTGCTGGAAGGTGCCCAGACCGTCGTTCCCGGCCTTGAGGTAGCCCGTCGAGCCGACTCCCTCGACGGCGACATCCCAGCCCTCGAGACAGCGCGGGAGCACCGCCGCGAAACTGTCGGAGCCGCGGTTCGCGACCCGCACGGTGATCCTCACCGCCGTCCTCTGCCACTCGTGCGTCAGTCCTCGAGCACGTGCCATCGGATGTCCCCCGTGATCGGATACCTGATCGCTGCGGGACCGATCGCGGGCCACCGGCTCTTCCTGCGGGCGGTCCTCAGACCGCAGAGCGCGTGGCCGCCCTGTCCGAGACCGCGCGGCCGACGCGTCGTGCGAGCCGGTGCGACGGGTACTCGACGGCGCGATAGAAAGCCCAACCCGCGGCGAGGGACAGCGGCAGAGCGATGACGATCGCGAGGAAGGACAGGTCGGGTCCCAGCGCGACCCCGACCGCCACCACGATCGGCTCATGGATCAGATAGAGACTGAACGAGATCATCCCGAGCCAGCGCAGAGCACGGCGGCGGAGCAGGTCGACGGCCGGCTGCCACGAGAGCGCGAGGACGAAGAGGATGACGATGCCGGCGATCGCGGTGCCCTGTGCGGCCGAAGACAGCACTGACGGAAGGGCAAGGGGCAGCAACGTCCACTTCAGGGTCAGCAGCAGGACCGCCGCCATCAGGAGCGCCCACCCGACCGCATCGCCCCGGCGCCCGCTGAGGAGGCGACGCGCCGCGGCATCGATGCTCGGCCAGTTGCTCGCCAGGACGCTGCCGAAGAAGAACATCGGCATGAAGAAGAGGGCCTTGACGTCGAGCAGCGCGCCGAGGACGATCAGCGCGAGCAGGCCGCCCGCCGTCGCCACCCACCACCGCGACGGCCGCCCGAACAGGAGCAGCGCGAGCGGGAGGATCAGGGAGTAGAGGACCTCCCACTGCAGCGACCACAGAGGAGTGTTCAGCGTCGAACCGCCGAGGACCAGCGCTGCGTCGGTGAGGGTCTCGCCGAGTGGCTGCGAATTGTGCCGGTCCATCCACGCGCCGGCCGAAGCATCGGGGCGGGTGACCAGGAGGGCGAGGACGGCGGCGAACGCGAGCGCCGCCCACGCCGGGAGGTAGATGCGGATCAGTCGACGCGGGTAGTAGGAGGCCATGTCGAGTCGACGTGTGCGCAGGTAGGGAAGCGTCAGCACGAAGCCGCTCAGGATGAAGAACAGCCAGACGGCCTCTGTACCGAGCCAGACGAGGTGCAGCGGAGAGAACTTCAGCACGTCCGCGAGGAGAGACCCCTCCCCCGGCCCCCCGGAGGCGAGCTCGGGCACGACGAGCAGGCAGTGGTGGATGACGACGACCAGCGCAGCGACCCCCCGGAGGCCGTCGAGAGACTCGAAGCGTCCCGTTCCCGCTGTGCTGACCTCCATCGACGGAGTGCGGTCGACCTGCTCCTTGCGTTCCGTCGTCATGCCGTCCCCAACCGTCGAATAGCGCCGAGGCTAGTCGAGGAGCGGAACAGCGTTCTGCCGGCTGCGGAGACGACGAAGCCGCTTCGCAGAAGGCGATGTGCGAAAGCGCCGACCGCCTCCTTCCGCGCGAATACGGGGGCTCGGCACGCCGTCGAGCGCATGGAGTACCCGCTGCACAGTCCGCGCGAGCCACTCGCACGGACGTCGCCCCTCGGACGTCGTCGATTTCTCCTTCCCCGCGTCACCCGGAGTGGCGCCAGTGAAGCGCCGACCGGTACTGCCGAGAACCGGGCCCGCCGATCGTCCGCCGAGCCTGCGGCGTCGGTACGGGAGGTCCGGCCGATGCGTCAGTCGTCGTCTTCGGCGCAGCGCTTCGAGCAGTACGGATCGAACAGCCGCCGCGGAACGCGTCCGCACGACAGACAGAGCTGTCGCTTCCTCCGCCAGCGGGCGGGGACGAGCGGTCGGAGGCGCGGGAGGAATCGTGCAGGGGTCACGGACATCACCTATTCGTCGACGTCGCGAATCTCCATGGGGACGGAGCGCGCTTCGGGTGCGCGAGGTTCGCCGGGAGACGTCGTGTCCTATTCGTAGTCGCATGCCCCCCGGATGGGAACGTCGTGGCGGGAAAAGACAGTAGATCTGCTCAGCTCGAGGACACATCGTCTCGCTGATCGCCTCCCACCCTCGATCGAGGGCCACCGGTGGCCGAGTCGGCTTCCTCGCTGCCGACCCCGAACATCCCTCGAAACGCTCTCAGGAAACGCCCGTTCCTGAGAGCCGCGCCGTAGGGTGAGCGCGTGAACATCCTTGTCGTCGAAGACGATCCAGCCATGGGCGAGGCCCTCGTGGGCGGCCTCGAGGACGCCGGCTACCAGGCCGTGCTGACGACCAACGGCGTCGACGCCCTCGTCGCCTTCAACAACGCCGAGTTCTCCGCCGCGATCGTCGACGTGATGCTGCCGGCGATGTCCGGGTTCGAGATCTGCCGGCGCATCCGGGAGCTCGGCCGGTCCACTCCGATCATGCTGCTGACGGCGCGCGACGCCATCGAGGACCGCGTCTTCGGGCTCGACGCCGGTGCCGACGACTACCTCACCAAGCCGTTCGCCTTCACCGAGCTCAACGCCCGCCTCCGCGCGCTGCTGCGCCGGAGCCCGTCGCTGATGTCGACCTCGATCGAGGTCGGCCGCATCACCGTCGACGGCTCGAGCATCCGCCGAACGGCCGACGGTACCCGGATCCACGTGAGCCCGAAAGAGCTCGAGCTCCTCAAGCTCCTCATCACTCCGGTCGGCTCGGTCGTCACCCGGCAGCGGATCCTCTCGGAGATCTGGGGCGGCGGCGAGATCGTCGACAACAACATCGTCGATCAGTACGTCAGCTACCTCCGCAAGAAGCTGCCCACCGAGGACACCGGCGTGAGCATCGTCACGGTGCGCGGCAAGGGCTACTTCCTGCGTCCCGTCGAGTAGAGCCGTGTCGACGCCCGAGCCGGCCGGGCGCCGATCGAACGCCCTCTCGATCCGCGCGCGCATCACCATCGGCAGCGTCGCGGTCGCGACCGTGCTGTTCGCGCTCGCCGCGATGCTCTTCTACCAGGTGGTCTCGGGGATCGTCGAGCGGAGCGAGCGCACCATCCTGGTCTCGATCGAGGACGAGATCCGCCGCGACATCTCGGCCGGCAACGTCCCCCGTGCCGACGGCTCCTCGACGGGTCAGCTCTACCTCGCCGTGAGTCCGGAGGGGGATGCCGGTGCGACGACGATGCCCGCCCGCCTGTCGACCTCGATCCTCGACGAGCTGAGGGCGAGCGCCGCCGACTCGACCCCGCGCTACACCGAGATCACGACGGGCTCGACCCGGTACCTCGTGCGCATCACCGCGGTCGAGGCCGATGACGGCATCTGGTCGGTCGCGACCGCGCGGGATCAGGCCGCCTCGCAGCTCGTGCTCGACGACTTCGCTCATGTGCTGGTCTACGCGGCGATCTTCCTCGTCGTCACGTTCGGTCTCGCCTCCTGGATCCTCACCGGTGCGGCTCTCGCACCGGTCAGACGGATGCGCGCCCGCGCCGACCAGATCGCCGCCGACCCCGGCCAGGGCGACCAGCTGCCGGTCGTGGGCACCCGCGACGAGATCGACGAGCTGGCCGAGACTCTCAACGCGTTCCTGACGAAGCAGAGCGCCTCCCTCGCCCGCGAGAAGCAGATGGTCTCGGATGCGAGCCACGAACTGCGGACTCCGCTCGCCGCCCTGTCGGCTCAGCTCGAGATCGCCCACCACCGCGTCGAGGATCCGGTGGCGGTCGACCGGGTGATCCTCGACGCGCGCAAGAGCGTCGACCGGCTCGTGCGCCTTGCCTCGGCCCTCCTCGACATCTCGCGGATCGAGAGCCGGTCGGTCCGGCCGACGGCTCCGTTCGACGAGCTGGTCGACGAGCTCGTCGGCGCCGTCGACCGCACCCGGCTGCTGGCGAGCGAATCGGGCGTCGAGATCGACTACGACATCGACGAGCGCGAACCGTCGCGCCTCTATGCCGTCGCGGCTCAGGACTTCGGACGTGTCATCGACAATCTGGTCCGCAACGCGATCCAGGCGATCAGCGGCGGAGGAATGATCGTCGCCGCACTCAGCCAGAAGGACGGACGGCTGCTGCTCACCGTCTCGGACGACGGGCCGGGGATGCCCGACGCCTTCATCCCCGTCGCCTTCGATCGGTTCTCGCGGCCCGACGACTCCCGGACGCTCGCGTCAGGCGGCAGCGGGCTGGGCCTGGCACTCGTGCACACGACGGTCCTCTCGGCCGGCGGCACCGTCGCACTCTCGAACCGCGAACCGCACGGGCTCGTGGTCGACATCGTCCTGCCGCCGGTGGGCTCGGCGTCGCGCTGATCGAGGACGGAACGAGGCGGTTCTCGCAGAGGTACCGCTCAGGAGGCGATGTCTCCGCGAGAACTGGTTCCCTCGGTGCGAGTCAGCGCTGGTCGTCCTCGGGGCGGACAGGCGCCGGCTCGCCCGTCACCGGCGGCGGCGCCCAGACGGTGTTCGGCGCCTCGGCCCCGGCGGCCTGCCCATCGAGCAGGTTGCGGGCCCGGTTGACCACCTCGGGGTCGACGAGGACCGAGTAGCTGGTCGCGATGACCTGCATCGTCGAGGTGAAGTCGCGGCGACGGCGGTTCACGGCGTAGGAGGCGAGGCCGAACAGCATCCCGAAGCCGGCACCGAGCAGAACGGCGGCGATCAGGAAGGAGAACTCGGTCGTCGGAGAGAAGATGATGAGCAGGAGGCCCAGGAACACCCCGAGCCAGGCTCCGGACGCCGCTCCTGCCAGCGCGACGCGACCCCACGTGAGCTTGCCGGTCACCCGCTCAACGCTCTTGAGCTCGTTGCCGATGATCGCGAGCTGGCGCACGGGGAAGTCGGCGCGGGCGAGCACATCGACGGCGGCCTGCGCCTCCTGATAGGTGTCGAAGGTGGCGAGGATCTCGCCGCGAGGGATGGTCGGGAAGGCCCGCCCGCGGCCGTTGAACGGCGTCTGCTGAGTCACCCGTTCAGGGTCGCACAGCCGACTTGGAGCCTTCTGAACAGTGATCGAGAGCATCCCGAGGGCCAGCCGGGAACGCACGGCTCCGGCCTGGGTGGGCGGCACTAGGTTTGTAGCCGTGAGTTCTGCCAGAGTCTTCGTCGCGCGCTTGGCCGGATGCAGCGTCTTCGACCCCGCCGGTGATCGCGTCGGCAAGGTCCGGGACGTGCTCCTGGTCTATCGGCAGAACGACCCTCCGCGCGTCGTGGGACTGGTCGTCGAGATCCCCGGCCGCCGACGCGTCTTCGTCTCGATCGGCCGCGTGACCAGCATCGGCAGCGGGCAGATCATCACCACCGGGCTCATCAACGTCCGCCGCTTCGAGCAGCGCGGAGGCGAGGTCCGCGTGATCGCCGAGCTCCTCGGCCGGCGCATGAGCTTCGTCGACGGCTCGGGCGACGCGATCGTCGAGGACGTCGCGATCGAGGAGGTGGGGCCGGGTGAGTGGCAGCTCGCCCAGCTCTTCGTGCGCCGTCCCAAGACGAGCCCCTCCCCCTTCGCCAAGGGCGCGACCGCGTTCGCCGGCTGGCGCGAGGTGCGCGAGAGCGTCTCCCGCGAGGCGCAGTCGGCCGAGCAGTACGTCGCCAGCCTCTCCGAGCTCAAGCCCGCCGACCTCGCCAGCACACTGCTCGACCTTCCGCAGCAGCGGATGCTCGAGGTGGCCGGCGAGCTCTCCGACGACCGCCTCGCCGACGTCCTCGAGGAGATGCCCGAGAGCGAGCAGGTCGAGATCCTCGGCCAGCTCGACGACGACCGCGCCGCCGACGTCCTCGACCAGATGCAGCCGGACGATGCGGCCGACCTGATCGCCCAGCTGTCGGAGGAGCGCGGCGAAGCCCTGCTCGAGCTGATGGAGCCGGAGGAGGCGGACGACGTCCGCATGCTCCTCACCTACGCGCCCGAGTCGGCCGGTGGTCTGATGACGACGGAGCCGATCATCGTCTCGTCCGAGGCGACCGTCGCCGAGGGCCTGGCCCTGATCCGCCGCCACGAGCTCGCACCCGCCCTCGGCGCCGCTGTCTGCGTCACTCTGCCGCCGTACGAGCCGCCGACCGGTCGTTTCCTCGGCATGGTGCACTTCCAGCGGATGCTGCGCTACCCGCCGCACGAGCGACTGGGCACGCTGCTCGACCAGAGCCTCGACCCGATCACCCCCGACACCTCGGCCGCCGAGGTCGCCCGGATCCTGGCGAGCTACAACCTCGTCTCGGTGCCCGTGGTCGACGAGTCGCACAGGCTCGTCGGCGTGGTCACGATCGACGACGTCCTCGACTACCTGCTGCCGGACGACTGGCGCAGCCACGGAGACGACGACGAACCGCGGAAACCGGTGACCACGGCGACGCAGGGCATCCCGCTCGCCCCGCAGAAGACGACCAGGGCGAGCGGCGGACGACGACGAGGATGGAGGGGCGCCCGTGGCACGGGAGACTAAGCAGGACCGGCGGCTCGACGCCCCGAAGGGACTGCGCACGCGGGTCCTGCCGTTGCGCAACAGGCAGAGGAGCGACCGCTTCGGCCGGCTGACCGAGTCGTTCGCCCGCGGCATGGGGACCCCGTGGTTCCTGTTCGGCATGACGGTCTTCTGCGTGTTCTGGCTGCTCTTCAACACCTACGGCCCAGAGGATGCGCGCTTCGACTCGCAGGCCCTCGGGTTCACGGTGCTGACGCTGATCCTCTCGCTGCAGGCCTCGTACGCGGCTCCGCTCCTCCTGCTCGCGCAGAACCGACAGGACGACCGCGACCGCGTGCAGATCGAGCAGGACCGTCAGCGCGCCGAGCGCAACCTCGCCGACACCGAGTACCTCGCCCGAGAGGTCGTCGCCCTCCGCCTCGCGATCCGCGACATGGCGAGCAAGGACTTCATCCGCTCCGAGCTGCGGAACCTCGTCGAGGAGCTCGAGAAGGACCGCGCGGAGTCGGGCGCGCCCGAGCGCGGCGATGCCTGACGTCGCGGGCGCTGACCGAGCGGCGTGCGACCCGGCCGAGCTGCAGCGCGCCGTGCGCGAGTCGCTCGCACGGGTCGTCGATCCCGAGATCCGCAAGCCCATCACCGAGCTCGACATGGTCGAATCGGTGGTGGCCGACGCCGATGGTGCCGTCGACGTCGAGATCCGGCTGACCATCGTCGGCTGCCCGGCCGCGTCGGCGATCGAGCGCGACGTCCGCGAGGCCGTCGAGCGGACCCCCGGAGTGACGCAGACCCGCCTCGCGGTCGGCGTGATGACGCCGGCGCAGCGGAACGCCCTCACAGAGCGCCTCCGCGGCGCCCGGCGAACGATGCCGTTCGGTCCAGAGTCCCTGACCCGGGTCATCGCGGTCACCAGCGGCAAGGGGGGAGTCGGCAAGTCGACGGTGACAGCCAACCTCGCGGTCGCCCTCGCCGAGCAGGGCCTCTCGGTCGGGCTGGTGGACGCCGACGTGCACGGCTTCTCGATCCCGGGGCTCCTCGGACTCATGCACGACGGGCGGGTCGCCGGACCCACGCGGGTCGGCGAGCTGATGATGCCGCCCGTCGCTCACGGCGTCAAGGTGATCTCGATCGGGATGTTCCTCGAGGGCGATACCCGGGGCGCCGCCGTCTCGTGGCGCGGACCGATGCTGCACCGCACGATCTCGCAGTTCCTGACCGACGTCTACTTCGGCGATCTCGACGTGCTGCTGCTCGATCTTCCGCCGGGCACGGGCGACGTCGCCATCTCGATCGGCCAGCTGCTCCCCCATGCCGAGGTGCTGATCGTGACGACCCCGCAGCCGGCCGCCGCTGACGTCGCCGAGCGCAGCGGCGCTCTCGCGCGGCAGTCGGGCCAGCGCATCATCGGCGTCGTCGAGAACATGGCCGGGCTCCCCCAGGCCGACGGCACAGTGCTCGAGCTCTTCGGCAGCGGAGGCGGCGCCGAAGTCGCCCGCCGGCTCACGGCGAGCGGCGATCCGGTACCCGTGCTCGCATCCCTGCCGATCAGCGTCGCTCTGCGTGCGGGCGGTGACGACGGCGTGCCGGTGGTGGTCGGTGACCCCGGCGATCCCGCTGCGCGGGCGATCACGTCACTCGCGCGGGACCTCGCGCGGAGGCCGCGCGGGCTGACCGGGCGGAGCCTCCCGATGTCGGTCGGTTGACCCGGACGCTGTCAGCGGGTCACGGCGGCGCGCCTCAGGTGGCTTCGGAGTCGATGGGCGGCGGCGCCACCGTCGAGAGCTCGCCGGCACCGGCGGAGCGCTTCATCGTCGTGTAGTAGCTGTCCTGCTTCGACGCGGCGGTCGTGACCGGAGCTGCGACGGCGGACGGCGGCTTGACCGTCGGAGTGGGCGTGTCGTCCTCGAGGAGGGCGTCGCGGATGATCCGACGCGGGTCGTACTGACGCGGGTCGAGCTTCTTCCAGTCGACCTCGTTGAACTCCTCGCCCATCTCGTCCTTGACCCGCTCGCGGGCCTGCGTGGCGAATCCGCGCACCTTGCGCACGAGCTGCCCGAGCTGGGCGGCGTAGTGCGGGAGGCGGTCGGGACCCAGCACGAAGACGGCAATGACTCCGATGATGAGGAGCTTGTCGAACGTCAAACCGAACACGAGACAAGAGTAACCCGCCGCGCCTGCGTCGCCGACCTCGCGCGCCACCGTAGCCTGACCGTGCGGCGGGCGCGATCCGCCCCCGCATCGACGAAAGGGAGTCCCTCCGTGTCCGACAAGGATGCCAACTGGAAGTACGCCGAGGACGCCATCGTCGAATCGGAGGCGATCACCGCCGCCCGACGACTCTCGGTCGAGCTCGGCATCGACGCCGTCTCCCCCTCGATCGGCGCGCAGTCCGCCCTGGTCGCGGCCGCCGCACGTGCCACGTCGATCATCGAGATCGGCACGGGGACCGGCGTGAGCGGGCTGTGGCTGCTCGACGGCGCTCCCGAGGCGATGCTGACCTCGATCGACTCCGAGGCGGTGCATCAGCAGCACGCGCGCGCTCAGTTCCACGAGGCCGGGATCTCGCCGAACCGGCTGCGGCTGATCCCGGGACGCGCCCTCGAGGTGCTCCCCCGGATGAACGAGAACTCGTACGACATCGTCTTCGTCGACGGCGACCCGCTGCAGGTCATTGAGAACGTCGAGCACGCGCTGCGGCTCGTGCGACCGGGCGGCACCGTGCTGGTGCCGCACGCGCTCTGGCGCGGCCGGGTCTCGAACCCTGCTCAGCGCGACGAGATCGCGTCGGCGTTCCGCACGCTCGTCGCAGAGGTCTGCGCCTCGCCCGCGGTCGTCAGCGTGCTCTCGCCGATCGGCGACGGGCTGCTGCAGGCCAACAAGCGCCGCGCCTGACGCTGCCGAGCGTTTCCGCGCCTCCGAGGGACTGCCGGAGAAAGAGGGAACGCCCGCCGCACGGGGTGCGACGGGCGTTCTCGACAGTGCTGTTCAGATCCGGGCTGTTCAGATCTGGCGATGTGCTGCTCAGGCGGGAGACACCACGGACGCGAGCGCGTCGTGGAGTTCTTTCGCCTCTGCATCGTTGACCGAGACGACGAGGCGTCCGCCTCCTTCGAGCGGGACGCGCACGACGATGAGTCGCCCCTCCTTAACAGCCTCCATCGGTCCGTCTCCGGTCCTCGGCTTCATGGCCGCCATAGAGTTCCCCTTTCGTGACGTATCCGTCTATTATCGCGCATCCGCGGCCCTCACGAAATCCGCCCTCTCGGTGACCCTCAGGGGTTGCCGATCACGGCGGAGTCCAGTCGTAGCCGTCGACCGCCCAGCAGATGGTGATCCAGCCGATCTGGCCGGCGATGCCGAGGGCGACGAGGCCGCAGCGGAACAGCGGCGAGCGGGGAACGGCGAGTGCGCCGACCAGCGGGAACATCGGGCCGAGGAGCCGGAATGTGCTGGACTGCGGGAAGAAGAAGGCGAACAGGTAGACGGCGTATCCGGCGACCCAGACGCGGCTGAACAGGTCCAGACGTCGTGTCCACGGAGCCGCCAGGATGCCCACGAATGCGGCGACCAGCAGCACGACGATGAGGATGCCGATCAGCGGGGCGCCGAACCACCAGTTCCCCCACCAGGCCCCGCTCTGGAACCACGCCGTGAAGGGGAAGAGCTCCTGGTAGCCGATGTAGGCCGAGCGCCAGGCGAGCTCGGTGTCGGTGTAGGCGGTCGGCGACCCCGTCACCGCCCACGCGGCGGCGGGCCAGAAGAAGCCGACGACGAGGCCCCAGCCGGTCAGCGCGACGGCAGGGAGCCAGTCGGCGCGCGGGAACGGCTCGCGAGCGCGGCGGACGAACCGCACCACGACATAGAGGCCCATCGCGGCGGCGAACGCGAGACCACTCGGCCTCGTCAGCCCCAGCAGGAGCACGACCGGGAACACCCAGGCGAACTGCCTCCGTACGAGCAGCAGCAGTGCGATCGCGGTCAGCATCATGGCCATCGACTCGGCGTAGGCGAGCTGCAGCATCGGCGAGGTCGGCGCGACGCAGAAGAGCAGAACCGCCATCAGCGACTGCCCCTCGCCGAGCGAGTGCCGGAACAGGCGGTAGAGCACGAGGCACGTGGCGGCTCCGCAGATCACCGAGATGGCGACGGCGGCGGTCGCCCAGCCGAGTCCGGTGACGGCCATCAGGAGTCGCACCACGGCCGGGTACAGCGGCATGAACGCCCACGCGTTCTCGCCGATCTCCCCCGCCTCCGTCACTGGGAGCACGGACGGGTAGCCGGAGGTCGCGATGATCTCGTACCAGCGGCCGTCCCACATCGTCGCGAAGTCGACGTAGGAGGGGGACGGGCCCGTCCACGAGTTCTGCGCCTGGTTCGCGGCGAACTGCAGCAGGATCACCGTCGTGACCACCCGGGTCGCGACGAAGACGGCCAGGACTCGGACCCACCACGGGACGAGACGCAGCTGCGCCCTCCTCCGCACGGGGAGCTGAGCCGTCAGGGCGTTCACGCCGAGCCGCCGAGCCAGCGGCGCAGTCCCGCCGCGCAGTCGGTGATCTCGTGAACTGCCACACGCTCGTCGTCGGCGTGGGCGCGCAGCGGGTCGCCGGGACCGTAGTTGACGGCGGGGACTCCCAGCGCCGAGAAGCGGGCGACATCGGTCCAGCCGTACTTCGGCTTCGCCTCAGCTCCCACTGCGGCGAGGAAGGCGGCGGCGAGCGGAGCGTCGAGGCCGGGGCGGGCGCCCTCGGCGAGATCGACGACCTCGACCTCGAAGCCGTCGAAGAGCTCGCGGAGGTGGGCGACCGCCTCCTCGCCGCTCCGGTCGGGGGCGAAGCGGTAGTTGACGTGCACGGTGCACAGATCGGGGATGACGTTGCCCGCGACCCCACCCGAGACCCGGACGGCGTTGACGCCTTCGCGGTAGACCAGCCCGTCGACCTCGACGCTTCGGGGCTCGTAGGCGGCCAAGCGGTCGAGGATCGGGGCGGCCGCGTGGATCGCGTTCTCGCCGACCCAGCTGCGCGCGGAGTGCGCACGCCGACCGCGGGTGATCACGTCGACGCGGAGGGTGCCGTTGCAGCCCCCCTCGACCTCCGCGCTGGTCGGCTCGCCGAGGACGGCGAAGTCTGCGGAGAAGAGGTCGGGGCGCTGAGCGGCGAGCCGGCCCAGGCCGTTGAGATCGGAGGCGACCTCCTCGTTGTCGTACCACATCCAGGTGATGTCGACGACCGGATCGACGAGCTCGGCGGCGAGGACGAGCTGCACCGCGACTCCGGCCTTCATGTCGACCGTGCCGCGCCCGACGAGGTGCTCGACACCGTCGATCGTCTCGACGCGGACCGGCAGATTGTCGTTGATCGGGACCGTGTCGAGGTGGCCGGCGATCGCCACGCGCTGGGCGCGACCGAGGTTCGTCCGCGCGACGACCGTGTGACCGTCGCGGATCACCTCGAGGTGGTCGTAGGGCGCGAGCGCGAGCTCGACAGCATCGGCGATCGCCTGCTCGTCACCCGACACCGACGGGATGTCGCAGAGGACCCGCGTCAGCTCGATCGGATCCGAGCGGAGATCGAGGGGCACGACGGCGGGAGCGTCGGAGGTCGGAGCGGCCATGCGTCCCAGGCTACCGGCCGCGCCCCCCGCGCTACCCTGGTCCGCATGACCACCCAGAGCACCGCCGAGTCCGCCGCGCCCGCCTCCGCCTGGGGATACGGCCTCGCGACGATCGCCTCGGACGGCACCGTCCTCGACACCTGGTTCCCGGAGCCGCGGCTCGGCGCCATCCCCGCCGACCGCGATCCCTGGATCGTGCCGGCCGAGTTCGAGGCGCTGGCGGGCGAGGATGCGCGCCGTGAGGTCCGGATCGACGTGGTGACGCTGCAGATCGACACCCAGGCACCGCCGGCCTCGACCTCCGACGCGTACCTCCGCCTGCACCTGCTCTCGCACCTGCTGGTACGGCCGAACACCATCAACCTCGACGGCGTCTTCGCCCATCTGCCCAACGTGGTGTGGACGAACGCGGGGCCGGTGTCTCCGGAGTCGTTCACGCGCCTACGCCCCTCGCTCCGCCGCCACGGGATCCAGGCGGCCGGGATCGACAAGTTCCCGCGCCTCACCGATTACGTGACCCCGGCCAAGGTGCGCATCGCCGACACGTCGCGGGTGCGACTCGGCGCGCACCTCGCCCCGGGTACGACCGTCATGCACGAGGGCTTCGTGAACTTCAACGCCGGCACGCTGGGCAGCTCGATGGTCGAGGGGCGCATCTCGCAGGGGGTCGTCGTCGGCGACGGCTCCGACATCGGCGGAGGCGCCTCGATCATGGGCACTCTCTCGGGCGGGGGCGTGCAGCGCGTGTCGATCGGCGCGCGGGCACTGCTCGGGGCGAACTCCGGGATCGGGATCTCGATCGGCGACGACTCCGTCGTGGAGGCGGGCCTCTACGTCACCGCCGGCACGAAGGTCGTCGTGGTCGGCGGCGCGCCGCGAGCCGACGGCCGCCCGCAGACGGTCAAGGCCGTCGAGCTCTCAGGAGTCCCGAACCTGCTGTTCCGCCGCAACTCGCTGAGCGGCGCCGTCGAGGTGCTCGCCCGAACCGGCGCCGGCATCGAGCTGAACGCGGCGCTGCACGCCTGACGCCCGAGCCCCCTCGCGTTCCGAGGTCGATCCTCCGGCGACTGCGGAAGCGAGGAGCCTCGCGCACATGGCGAGAGCCCGATTCCTCCTGATCTCTCGGGGAATCGGGCTCTCAGCCCTGTCTCTGCTGCCGCGGATCAGCGGCCGGTGGGCCAGTGGCGCTCGGGGGCGCCCATGTAGAGCTGCTGGGGGCGGCCGATCTTGGTCTGCGGGTCGGTGTTCATCTCACGCCAGTGGGCGATCCAGCCCGGGAGGCGGCCGATGGCGAACAGCACGGTGAACATCCGCGTCGGGAAGCCCATCGCCTTGTAGATGACACCGGTGTAGAAGTCGACGTTCGGGTAGAGGCGGCGCTCCTTGAAGTAGTCGTCCTCGAGCGCGAGGGCCTCGAGCTCCATCGCGATGTCGAGGAGCGGATCCTTCACTCCGAGGGCCTGCAGCACCTCGCCCGCGCTCTCCTTCACGAGCTTGGCGCGCGGGTCGTAGTTCTTGTACACCCGATGGCCGAAGCCCATCAGGCGCACGCCCTCCTCCTTGTTCTTCACCCGCTCGACGAAGGTCTGAACACTCTCGCCGGACTCGCGGATGCGGCCGAGCATGGTCAGCACGGCCTCGTTCGCTCCGCCGTGCAGCGGCCCGAACAGCGCGTTGATGCCGGCCGAGACCGACGCGTAGAGGTTGGCCTCGGTGGAGCCGACGAGGCGGACGGTCGACGTCGACGCGTTCTGCTCGTGGTCCTCGTGCAGGATCAGGAGGCGGTCGAGCGCCTTGGAGAGCACGGGGTCGATCTCGTACGGCTCGGCCATGGTGCCGAAGTTCAGCCGGAGGAAGTTGTCGACGAAGCTCAGCGAGTTGTCGGGGTAGAGGAACGCCTGGCCGATCGCCTTCTTGTGCGCGTACGCCGCCATCACGGGCAGCTTCGCGAGGAGGCGGATGGTGGTCAGCTCGACCGCCTCCGGATCCTTCGGGTTCGAGGTCTCCTCGTAGTAGGTCGAGAGGGCCGAGACGCCCGCGGAGAGCACCGACATGGGGTGCGCGTTGTGCGGCAGCGCATCGAAGAACCGCTTGAGATCCTCGTGCAGGAGCGTGTGACGGCGGATCCGCTCGTCGAAACCCGCGAGCTCGTCGGCCGTGGGCAGCTCGCCGTAGATGAGGAGCCAGGCGACCTCGAGGTAGGTCGCGTTGGTGGCGACCTCTTCGATCGGGTAGCCGCGGTAGCGCAGGATGCCCTGGTCGCCGTCGATGTAGGTGATGCGCGACTTCGTCGCCGCGGTGTTGACGAAGCCGTAGTCGAGCGACATGAGGCCGGTCTGCTTCGTCAGCGTCGAGAAGTCGATGCTCGAGGCGCCGTCGACGCTGCGGAGGACGGGGAACTCGGCCGTCCGATCGCCGAAGGTCAGCGTGACCTTCTCGGGCTGGGCCTCGGCCGCTGCCGGCGCGCTCTCCGTGGCGGGCTCGGGTGTCTCCACCGTCGCGGGTCCGTCGCTCTGCGTGCCGGATTCGGTCACAACGCCTCCCAGGTCGTCACGTCGCATCCCTGCGCGCGCTCGCTCGGAGCGGGCGGCGCCGGGTCTGGATGGTGGTGCAGCGCGCGCCGTCGTGAGGCGACATCGACCGAACCACATACAGCCTATGGGCAAAGCGGGGGCACTGTGACACCCGCCAGCGCTCGCCGCTGCGCCCTGTGGGATCCCTCCAGGATCGCGCGGAGAGGCGCCTCAGAGACCGGCCGAGAGACGGTCGGCGGCCACGGCGATGCGCTCGTCGGAGGCCGTCAGCGAGAGCCGCACGTGCTCGGTGAAGTGGTCGCCGTAGAAGACGCCGGGGCCTGCGAGGACGCCGATCCGCGCCAGCCGATCGATCGACTCCCAGGCCGGCCGTCCCTCGGTGGCCCAGAGGTAGAGTCCGGCCTCGCTGCGGTCGATCCGGAAGCCGGCGGCCTCGAGGGCCGGCCGGAGACGGTCGCGGCGCGCGCGGTAGCGCTCCTTCTGCTCGGCGACGTGCGAGTCGTCGGCCAGGGCGACGATCATCGCCTCCTGGAGCGGAGCAGGGACGATCATGCCGGCGTGCTTGCGCACGGTGACGAGGCGTGCGATCAGCGCCGCGTCTCCGGCGACGAAGGCCGCGCGGTAGCCGGCCAGGTTGGACTGCTTGCTGAGCGAGTAGACGCCGAGGACGCCTCGGCGCTCCTCCCCCGCCACCCGGGGGTCGAGGATGCTCGGGATCGGCTCGCCGACCCAGCGGCCGTCCCAGCCGAGCTCGGCGTAGCACTCGTCGCCCGCGATCACGGCTCCGAGCTCGCGCGCCCGGGCAACGGCGCGCTGGAGCGCCGGAACGTCGAGCACGGCGCCGTCGGGGTTGCCGGGCGAGTTCAGCCAGACCAGGCGGGTGGCCTCGGGCCACTCGTCGGGATCGTCGGAGGCGAGCACCTCGGCGCCCGCGATCGCGGCGCCCATCGCGTAGGTCGGGTAGGCCGCGCGGGGATGCACGAGGACGTCGCCCTCGCCGAGCCCGAGAAGGAACGGCAGCCAGGCGACGAGCTCCTTCGAGCCGATGGTCGGCAGGATCTCGTCGAGACCGAGGCCGGGTACTCCGCGGCGCCGGTCGTACCAGGCGGCGATCGCCTCGCGGAGGGCAGGGGTGCCGACCGTCGTCGGATAGGAGTGGGCGTCGGTCGCGCGGGCCAGGGCTTCGCGGATCGGCGCAGGCGTGGGGTCGACGGGCGACCCGATGGAGAGATCGACGATCCCGCCGGGGTGAGCCGCCGCGGTGCGTGCATACGGCCCCATGAGATCCCAGGGGTAGTCGGGCAGCGCTCCGAGTGCCACGGACGCGCCTCAGTGGGCCTGGGGAGGCAGGACGGCGATGACCGGGTGGTCCTTCGCGATCACGCCGACCTTCGCAGCGCCGCCCGGCGAGCCGATCTCGTCGAAGAACTCGACGTTGGCCTTGTAGTAGTCGGACCACTCCTCGGGCAGATCGTCCTCGTAGTAGATCGCCTCGACGGGGCAGACCGGCTCGCAGGCACCGCAGTCGACGCACTCGTCGGGGTGGATGTAGAGCGAGCGCTCGCCTTCGTAGATGCAGTCGACCGGGCATTCGTCGATGCAGGCGCGGTCTTTGACATCGACGCACGGAAGTGCAATCACGTAGGTCACGGTCGTGGACGTCCCTTCGAACAGAGGTCTCTATCGTACGGGGAGCGGCGGTGCGGCGACGCCGCCGGGCGCCGGGACGCGCAGTCGCGGCCAGGCGATCACGACGAGCGCGATCAGCGCCGGCAGGAAGGTCCAGGCGATCCCCATGCCGTTCGCGGGGACGAGCACCGAGCCCCCGGTACTCCGCAGGGCGAGGAGGCCGATGACTCCGAGGAGCCCCATCGCCGTGCAGAACGCGACGAAGCGATCGACCATGACCAGGCGGAGGCCGAGGAGCAGCAGGAGGACCGCCGCGAGGGACGCGATGAGTCCGAGGGGGAGGACCGCTCCACCGACGGTCACGGTGCTCTGGTGCGCGACCGTCGTGATGGTGCCGACGACGGCGCCGACGGCGACCGCGGCGACTCCGGAGAGCAGCCGCGAGCGGAGGCCCGGGCGCTGCTCGACGGCGGGCCGGGGCTCGACGGGCGGCGCGGACGGGCGGAAACGCTCGACCCGGCCGATGGGGAAGGGTGGGCCGCTCGACAGCCGCGCCTGCTCGCCCTCCACGACGAGCTGGGTCGCGTGGGCCTCGAGGGCCGAGCGCTTGCGCGCGTAGTCGTCGTCGGTCAGCTCGATCGCCACATCGCCGGGGAGCGGCTCGGCATCGACGGGCAGGACGGCGAGGAAGCGCAGGCCGAGGCGCTCGGCCGCCTGCCGCGCGACGCTCGCGGTGCGGATGTGATCGGGGTGGCCGTAGCCGCCTCCGTCGTCGTAGGAGAGCACGGCGGCCGCGCCGGTCTGCGAGAGGACGGCGACGAGGTCGGCGATCTCCTCCTCTGCGTCGGCGCTGGTGAGGGAGTGCGGATCGGCCGGCTCGAGCGGGACGGGCACCCGACCAGGGCCCCACTGCATGCCGGAGTCGCGGTAGATGCGGGGCGTGAGACCGGGGGCTCTGGCACCCGCGTCGCCGAGGAAGCGGTGGTCGGCCACACCGAGCGCGGTCAGAGCGACGACGAGCTCGGTGGTGCGGTGGGGGGCGAGCTGATCCGAGCCCTCGAGGGCCGCCAGGTCGTCGGGGATGACCTCGCCGCGCTCGCCGCGAGTGGCGGTGACGACGGTGACGGCCGCTCCCTCCGCGACGAGATGCGCCAGAGTGCCGCCCATGGTTATGGTCTCGTCGTCCGGATGGGCGTGCACCGCCACGATCCGCTCGGTGACGCCGTCTCGGGTCGCGTCCACTCTCTGCCTCTCGTCCGACGCGTCTCCTCCGGCCCGCGCCACTGATGGACAGGCACGCGGGCATCGGGCTACAGTCGACTCCGGTAAGGCAAGGCTTACCGAAGGAACACGGCCCGGGGCGGGTGCCGTCCCGTCCTCCCCGCCCTCGATCAAGAGAACACGCGTGCTCGCAAACTACCTCATCGGCCTTCGCGAAGGCCTCGAAGCAGGCCTCGTGGTCGGCCTCCTCGTGGCCTACCTGACCAAGCTCGGCCGCCGCGACGTCCTGCCCCGGCTGTGGACCGGGATCGCCGCCGCGATCGTGCTGTCGCTGGGCACGGGCGCGATCCTCACCTGGGGGCCGTACGGCCTGTCGTTCCAGGCGCAGGAGCTGCTCGGCGGCGGTCTCTCGATCCTCGCCGTGGGCCTCGTGACGTGGATGATCTTCTGGATGGGCGCTCACGCCCGGAGCCTCAAGGGCGAGCTCGAGTCTAAGCTCGACGGCGCCGTGGCCGGCTCCGCGATCGGGATCGTCGTGCTCGGCTTCGTCAGCGTCGGCCGCGAGGGAATCGAGACCGCGCTCTTCGTCTGGGCCAGCGTGTCCTCGAGCAGCGCCGATTCCGGATCGGATGCGTGGGTCGGCACGATCGGCGCGTTCCTCGGGATCCTGAGCGCCGTCGTCATCGCCTACCTGATCTTCCGCGGCTTCGTCCGCATCGACCTCGGGCGCTTCTTCACCTGGACCGGTGGATTCCTGATCCTGGTCGCCGCCGGCGTGCTCGCGTACGGCGTGGGCGACCTGCAGGAGGCCTCGCTGCTGCCCGGTGGGGGCGCGCCGCTGTTCAGCCTCGGCTCCGTTCTCCCCGCGCCGATCGCCGCGGTGCTCGGCGGGCTCTTCAACTACACGCCCGAGCCGACCGCGCTCCAGTTCGCGGCCTGGCTGCTCTACCTCGTCGTCGTCGGCACCCTCTTCCTCCGCCAGGTCCGCCTCCGCAGGCCGCGACGGGGCAGCGCGGCCCCGGCCGCGGCGCCCACCACCGCCTCCGTCTGATCTTCTCGACCCGCTCCGGCATCGCCGGGCCGGCCTCCCTCGACACCAGGAGAACAATGTCCTCGCGCACTCGAACCCCGCTCCCCCGTGCCCTCACCGGCCTCGCAGGAGTCGGCGCGCTCGCGCTGATCCTCACCGGCTGCGTGCCGAACACGACTGACGCGTCCTCCTCCGCCGCCCTCGACGTCGCGATCAGCGACGAGACGTGCGACGTGTCGACCGCCACCGCCGAGGCCGGAGCCGTCACCTTCGCACTCGAGAACACGGGATCGGACGTCAACGAGTTCGAGATCCTCGCCGAGGACAAGCTGCGCATCGTGGGCGAGAAGGAGAACGTGACCCCGGGCCAGAGCGTGTCGTACGTCGCGCAGCTCGAGCCTGGCACCTACTACACGGCCTGCAAGTTCCAGCAGGTCGGCGCCCCGATCGGGCTCACCGAGTTCACGGTGACCGGCGAGGCGACCGAGCAGTCCGCCGACGAGCAGGCCGCCACCGAGGCCGCCGTGACCAACTACATCGCCTACGTGAAGTCCCAGTCGGGCGAGCTGCTCCCCGCCGTGAAGGCGTTCACCGACGCGTACGTCGCCGGCGACGACGAGACCGCCCGCAGCCTCTTCGCCTCGACCCGCGTGTTCTACGAGCGCATCGAGCCGACCGCCGAGGCGTTCGGCGACCTCGACCCCAGGATCGACTACCGCGAGGTCGACGCGGTCGCCGAGGGCCTCGATTGGACCGGCTTCCACCGCATCGAGAAGGACCTCTGGGTGCCCGCGCCGGACGCGCTCAACTCCGACGGCACCAGCGCCTACCTCGACTGGGCACCGTCGACGACGGAGCAGCGCGCCGAGTTCGGCCAGGGCCTCGTCGACGACGTGCAGAGCCTCTACGACCTCGTGAATGCGGCCGACTTCACGGTCTCGGTCGGCGACATCTCGAACGGCGCGATCGGACTGCTCGACGAGGTCGCCGCCGGCAAGATCACGGGCGAGGAGGACTGGTGGTCGAGCACCGACCTGACCGACTTCGCCGCCAACGTGCAGGGCGCAGAGGTGGCCTTCGGCAACGTCGAGCCCATCGCCACCGCGACCGGCGACGACGGCGCCGACCTCACGGCGCAGATCACGGAGCGCTTCACCGAGCTCGACACGATGCTGGCGCAGTACGGCTCGATCGATTCCGGGTTCGTCGCCTACTCGACGCTGACGGCCGACCAGAAGAAGGAGCTCTCGGACCAGGTGAACGCCCTCTCGGAGCCCCTCTCGCAGCTGACTCACACGGTGCTGGGCGTCGAGGAGCCCGCGGCGTAGTGAACGACGAGCAGATCGCGGACGACCCGGAGTCGACCGCCCCGGTCGAGCAGCCCCGCCGCCTCTCGCGGCGCGGACTGCTCGGCCTCGTCTCCGCCGGGACGGCGGGTATCGCCGCGGGGGTCGGCGGCACCGTCGCCGTGACCTCGACGGCGGCCGCCAGCGCCTCCGGAGCAGCGAACACGGTGCCGTTCTTCGGACCCAACCAGGCGGGCATCACCACCGCGGCGCAGGACCGTCTGCACTTCGCCGCGTTCGATGTCGCGTCGGGAACCACGCGCGAGGATCTCATCGAGCTCCTGCAGGACTGGACACTCGCCGCATCCCGGCTCTCCCAGGGTCTCGAGATGAGCGAGGAGGGGGCCGTCGGCGGACCCGACACCGCTCCTCCGCAGGACACGGGCGAGGCCCTCGGGCTCGACGCCTCGTCGCTCACCGTGACGTTCGGCTTCGGCCCGACGCTCTTCACCGATGCCGACGGTACCGACCGCTTCGGCCTGGCCGACCGCCGGCCGCCCGAGCTCGAGGCGCTCCCGCGCTTCCGCGGCGATGCGCTGCTCCCCGCGGGCAGCGGAGGCGACCTGTGCATCCAGGCGTGCGCCGACGACCCGCAGGTGGCCGTGCACGCGATCCGCAATCTCAGCCGCATCGCGTTCGGCCGCGCGTCGCTCCGATGGTCGCAGCTCGGGTTCGGGCGCACCTCGTCGACCTCGACCGCGCAGGCGACGCCGCGCAACCTCTTCGGGTTCAAGGACGGCACGGCCAACGTGAAGTCGGAGGAGGCGGACGCCGTCCAGGAGCACGTCTGGGTGCAGTCCACGGACGGCCCCGACTGGCTGGTCGGCGGGAGCTTCCTGGTGGCACGCAAGGTCCGGATGATCATCGAGACGTGGGACCGCTCCCAGCTCGGCGAGCAGGAGCGGGTGATCGGCCGGAGCAAGGGCTCGGGAGCTCCCCTGTCGGGCGGCGGCGAGTTCACCGAGCCCGACTTCGACACGGCCGGCGCGACCGGCGCGCCGCTCATCGACAAGGAGTCGCACGTGCGGCTCGCGCATCCGACCGTCAACGGCGGGGTGCGGCTGCTGCGGCGCGGCTACAACTTCGTCGACGGGAACGACGAGCTCGGGCGCCTCAATGCGGGGCTGTTCTTCCTCTCGTTCCAGCGATCGCCCCAGCAGTTCGTCACGGTGCAGCAGAACCTCGCGAACGACGCGCTCAACGAGTACATCAAGCACGTGGGGTCGGCGATCTTCGCGGTTCCCCCGGGAGCGCGCGACGAGAACGACTTCGTCGGCTCCGGGCTCTTCGCCTGATGCCGGGGCCTCTCGCAGCACCTGAGGAGACGCGCATGCTGTCCCAGCCACTGCGCCGCTCGCTCCTACCCTCCGCAGAGACCGGCTGCCTAGCGTCGGGCCGATGTCTGGACACGGTGCGAAGAGCGGGCTGACCAAGCGGGAGCGGCAGGAGCTCGCTCGCGAGGAGGCGAAGGAGCGGCGCGAGGCCGAGCGGAGGCGCCGACGGCGGAACCGCATCCTCGGTCAGAGCGGTGCCGCCCTCGGTGTGCTCGCGGTCGTCGCCCTCGTGGCCTGGAACGTGTGGTCGCAGCAGGCCGTCGCGAGCATCGGCCCGGCGAACATGCTCAGCGACGGGATCGTGCTCTCCGGCTCGGACTCCGCCGCCACGGCCGTCACGACGGCGCCGATCGAGGCGGACGCGCAGCCCGTGGCGACCGATGAGGCGACGGCGCGCGCCGGCGGCGTCGTGACCGTCGACCTCTACGTCGACTACCTCTGCCCCTACTGCGGGCAGTTCGAGTCGGCGAACTCGGCGAATCTGGAGTCGTGGCTGACGCAGGGCGCGATCACCCTCGAAATCCATCCGATCGCGATCCTCGACTCGTCGTCGGCGGGCTCCCAGTACTCCAGCAGGGCCGCGAACGTCGCGGCCTGCGTGGCGGACGAGGACCCCGACCGGTTCCTCGCCGTGCACGAGGCGCTGTTCGCGAAGCAGCCGGCGGAGGGGACGACAGGGCTCGACGACGACGCACTGCGCACTCTCGTGACGGACGCAGGCGTGACCGACGACGACGTGCTCGCGTGCATCACGAGCGGCGAGTTCAGGCCGTGGGTCGCAGCCGCCACGAAGCGGGCGACCACGCAGCCACTCGCGAACTCCTCGCTCGACAAGCTGGTGTCGACGCCGACGGTGCTCGTCAACGGGCAGCAGTACACGGGAGCGCCGGACGACGCGGACGCGTTCGTCTCGTTCATCACAGCGACGCTCGAGGCGGAGTCGTCGGGCTCGACGCCGACGCCGACGGGGTGAGCCGGGCTCTCGTCAGGGTGGTCCGGGTGCGGTTTGCAGGAGATCCGACGGATCTGCAAGATTCTGCGAGCACAGACCCATGAATCCGGCGCCATCGCCTGCAGACCGCACCATCGCCTGCAGGCCGCACGCGGCCTCGTGCGGAGGTGACGCCGGACATGCGGAAGGCCGGCCGGAGCGCGCTCCGACCGGCCTTCCGTGAGATCAGCCCTGCTTCTTGAGGCGGCTGGTCTGACGCGCGCGGGCGTTCGCGTCGAGCTCGACCTTGCGGATGCGCACGATCTCGGGGGTGACCTCGACGCACTCGTCCTCGCGGGCGAACTCGAGGCACTCCTCCAGAGTCAGCTGACGCGACGGCGTCATCGACTCGAAGGTGTCGGAGGTCGACTGACGCATGTTGGTCAGCTTCTTCTCCTTGGTGATGTTGACGTCCATGTCGTCGTTGCGCGAGTTCTCGCCGATGACCATGCCCTCGTAGACCTCTTCGGTCGGGTTGACGAAGAAGGTCATCCGCTCCTGGAGCGCGATGATCGCGAACGGGGTCACGACGCCGGTGCGGTCGGCGACGATCGAGCCGTTGTTGCGGGTCACGATGGCGCCCGCCCACGGCTCGTAGCCGTGCAGGATCGCGTTCGCGATGCCGGTGCCGCGGGTGGTGGTGAGGAACTCGGTGCGGAAGCCGATCAGGCCGCGCGAGGGCACGATGAACTCCATGCGCACCCAGCCGGTGCCGTGGTTCGCCATGTTCTCCATGCGGCCCTTGCGGGCGGCGAGGAGCTGCGTGATCGCGCCGAGGTACTCCTCCGGAGCGTCGATCGTCAGGTGCTCGAAGGGCTCGTGCACCTTGCCGTCGACCTGGCGGGTGACCACCTGGGGCTTGCCGACCGTGAGCTCGAAGCCCTCGCGGCGCATCTGCTCGACGAGGATGGCCAGCGCGAGCTCGCCGCGGCCCTGGACCTCCCACGAGTCGGGACGGCCGATGTCGAGGACCTTGAGCGACACGTTTCCGATCAGCTCGCGGTCGAGCCGGTCCTTCACCATGCGCGCGGTGAGCTTGTGGCCCTTGACCTTGCCGACGAGCGGCGAGGTGTTGGTGCCGATCGTCATCGAGATCGCCGGGTCGTCGACCGTGATGGCCGGCAGGGGACGGATGTCCTCCGGGTCGGCGATGGTCTCGCCGATCGTGATCTCGGGGAAGCCCGCGATCGCGACGATGTCACCGGGGCCCGCGGACTCGGCCGGGTAGCGGTCGAGTGCCTTCGTGATCAGCAGCTCGGTGATGCGCGCGTTGGTGTGCGAGCCGTCGTGGTGCACCCAGGCGACGGTCTGGCCCTTCTTGATCGTGCCGTTGAAGACGCGGAGGAGGGCGAGGCGGCCGAGGAACGGCGAGGCGTCGAGGTTGGTGACGTGCGCCTGGAGGGGCGCGTCGTCCTCGTAGGTCGGCGCGGGGATGTGCTTGAGGATCGCCTCGAAGAGCGGCTCGAGGTCCTCGGCGTCGGGCAGCGTGCCGTTCTCGGGCTTGTTCGAGGACGCGCGGCCGGCCTTGCCGGAGGCGTAGACGACGGGCACGTCGAGGATCGCATCGAGGTCGAGGTCGGGGACGTCGTCCGCCATGTCGGAGGCGAGACCCAGGAGGAGGTCCTGGCTCTCGGCGACGACCTCGTCGATGCGCGCATCCGGGCGGTCGGTCTTGTTGACCAGCAGGATGACGGGGAGCTTCGCCTCGAGCGCTTTGCGGAGCACGAAGCGGGTCTGCGGGAGGGGGCCCTCCGACGCGTCGACCAGGAGGCAGACGCCGTCGACCATGGAGAGGCCGCGCTCGACCTCGCCGCCGAAGTCGGCGTGGCCGGGGGTGTCGATCACGTTGATGGTGATGGGGCCGTCGGTCGCGTGGATGCCGCTGTACGAGACAGCGGTGTTCTTCGCGAGGATCGTGATGCCCTTCTCGCGCTCGAGCTCGTTCGAGTCCATCGCGCGCTCGTCCACGTGGGCGTGCGCGTCGAAGGAGTTCGTCTGCTTGAGCATGGCGTCGACCAGCGTGGTCTTGCCATGGTCGACGTGGGCGACGATCGCGACGTTGCGCAGGTCGGAGCGGGTGGCACTTGCCATTAACGGACTCGTCTCGTGTTCTCGTGCATAAAGGGGGACCCTCAATCGTAGCGCAGGCGCGCCGCGGCACGACGGAGGGCCCCGATCCCGGCCGGCCGCCCCGGTGAACACGGGGTGGACGGCGCGGGACGGGGCCCTCGATCGAGCGGATCAGACCGCGAACTCGATCCCCGCGCCGGGGATGGCGGCGAGCAGTTCGCGGGTGTACTCCTTCTGCGGCGAGTCGAACACGGTGTCGGTCGACGCGTGCTCGACGATCTTCCCCGACTGCATCACGCAGACGTCGTCCGCGATCACGCGGACCACGGCGAGGTCGTGCGTGATGAACAGGTAGGTCAGTCCGAGCTCGGCCTGCAGATCGGCCAGCAGGCGGAGGATCTGCGCCTGGACCAGCACGTCGAGCGCCGAGACGGCCTCGTCGAGCACGACGATCTCCGGCTTGAGCGCGAGCGCACGCGCGATCGCGACACGCTGGCGCTGACCGCCCGAGAGCTCATTGGGGTAGCGGCCCGCGATCACCCGGGGCAGCGACACCTGGTCGAGCAGCTCGAACACGCGCTCGCGCTGCGACGTCCGGTCGCCCACGTTGTGCACCTTCAGCGGCTCCGAGATGGTGTTGCCGATGTTGTACAGCGGGTCGAGCGACCCGTACGGGTCCTGGAAGACCGGCTGCATCGAGCGGCGGAGCGCGAGCATCTCCTTGCCGCGCAGCTTCTCGGTGCGGCGGCCGTCGATCGAGATCGCGCCGCTGGTCGCGGTCTCGAGACCGAGAACGAGGCGGGCGATGGTCGACTTGCCCGACCCCGACTCCCCCACGAGGGCCGTCGTGGTCCCCTTCGGGATCGAGAAGGAGACCTCGTCGACGGCGGTGAAGTCCTCGGCCTTCAGCCCGCCGCGGCGGATCTTGAAGACCTTGGTGAGCTTCTCGACCTCGATCATCGGCTTCGTCGCCGCCGCGGGCCCGCCCGTGTGCACGCCGGCGGCGCGGACCAGGTCGACCTCGCGGACGTCGGCGGACTCGCCGGGCACCGCCTCCGTCGCCGCACCCGCGGTCGACTGGATGCGCCGCGAGGCGAGGCTCGGGGCAGCCGCGATCAAGCGCTGCGTGTAGGGGTGCTGCGGGTTCTGCAGCACCTCCACCGAGGCGCCCGACTCGACGATGCGGCCCTTGTACATGACGATCAGCTTCTCGGCGCGCTCGGCGGCGAGACCCAGGTCGTGCGTGATGAAGAGCAGCGCGGTGCCGTCGGTCTTGGTCAGGGTCTCGAGGTGGTCGAGGATCCTCCGCTGCACCGTGACGTCGAGCGCCGAGGTGGGTTCGTCGGCGATGAGGAGCTGCGGAGCCGCTGCGAGACCGATGCCGATGAGCACGCGCTGGCGCATGCCTCCGGAGAACTGGTGCGGGAACTGCTTGAGGCGCTTCTCGGCGTCGGCGAGACCGGCGTTCTTGAGCACCTCGATCGCCTTCTCGCGGATCTCCTTGCGACCGGTGGCGAGGCCGTTGGCCTTGATCGTCTCCTCGACCTGGAAGCCGATCGACCAGACCGGGTTGAGGTTCGACATCGGGTCCTGCGGCACGTAGCCGATCCGGCGGCCGCGGAGGTCCTCCAGCTCGGTGCGCGAGGCCTTGGCGAGATCCTTGCCGTCGAAGAGCACCGAGCCGCCGGTGACCTTGCCGCTGCCCGGCAGCAGGCCGATGATCGCCGCAGCGGTCGTCGACTTGCCCGAGCCGGACTCACCCACGATGGCGACGGTCTGGCCGTGCTCGATCGTGAGGCTGACACCGCGGAGCGCCTGCACCAGGCCGCTGCCGGTCTGGAAGCCGACCTCGAGGTCGCGGACCTCGAGGAGAGGACCGGTCGGGGTGGGGGGTGTGGTCGTCATCGGAGGGCCCTCGCCTTCGGGTCGAGCGCGTCGCGCAGGGCCTCACCCATCAGGATGAAGCTCAGCACCGTGATGGTCAGCGCGGCGGACGGGTAGATCAGCGTCTGCGGGTTGGTCCGCAGGTCGCGCTGCGCCTGGCTGATGTCGTTGCCCCACGACATCACCGAGCCGGGGAGGCCGACGCCGAGGAACGACAGCGTCGCCTCCGCCGTGATGGCCGCGCCGAGCGAGATCGTCGTGACGACGATCACGGGAGCGATGGAGTTGGGCATGACGTGCCGGAAGAGGATCGCCATCCGCGAGAGCCCCGTGGCCGTCGCCGCGCCGACGAAGTCGGACTGCTTGACCCGGAGGACCTCCGACCGGAGGACGCGGGCCGTGGTGGGCCACGCGAACGCGCCGATCGCCAGGGCGATGACGAAAACGTTCCGGTTCGCCGAGAAGACCGACATGATGACGACCGCGGCGAGGATGTAGGGGATCGAGAAGAAGATGTCGCCCGCGCGCATGATCACGGTGTCGACCCAGCCGCCGAAGAAGCCGGCGAGGGCTCCTCCGATGACACCGGTGATCGTGGTGATCGCGATCACGATGAGGCCGACGGACAGCGACGTCGAGGTCCCGAAGATGATCCGCGAGAAGACGTCGCAGCCCTGCTTGGTGTAGCCGAGCACGCTTCCGTTGCCGGGACCGTCGAGGCTGCGGCCGAGGTCGCAGGCACGCGGGTCGACGGACGTGAACAGGTTGGGCAGCAGAGCGACCGCGATGATCAGGACGATCAGCGCACCCGAGATCCAGAACATCGGGCGCTTGCGGAGGTCCTGCCAGGCGTCGGTCCAGAGGTTGCTGGGCTTCTCGTCGAGCGAGACGGCGTCGATCGACGCGATCGGGGTCTCTTCGAGAGGAGCGACGAAGTGATCGATGCGGCGCGGTGCGCCGGGCGTCTCATTTGGCATAGCGGATCCTCGGGTCGAGTACGGCGTAGAGCAGGTCGACGAGGATGTTCACCACGAGGTAGAACAGCACCATCACCGTGACGAAGGAGACGACGGTCGGCCGCTCTCCTCGGATGATCGCCTGGTAGAGCGTGTTCCCGACTCCGGGAACGTTGAAGATGCCCTCCGTCACCGTCGCGCCCACGATCAGGAGGCCGAAGTCGGCGCCGAACTGGGTCGTGACGGGGATCAGCGAGTTGCGCAGGATGTGCACGGGGACGACGCGGCGGCGCGAGAGTCCCTTGCCGTAGGCGGTGCGGACGAAGTCGGAGCCCGCCGTCTCGATGACCGAGCCGCGCGTGAGGCGGATCGCGGAGGCGACGACGAACAGGGCCAGGACGATCGCCGGCAGCAGCAGCCGCTCGAACGTCGCCTGACCGCCCACTGTGGGCGGGAACCAGCCGAGCTGGACCGCGAAGAAGGTCTGGGCGATGAAGCAGAGCACGAAGATCGGCACCGACACGAGCAGCAGGCTGACCACCAGCGCGCTCGCGTCGAAGAACGAGCCCTTGCGCAGGCCGCTGATGAGCCCGACGGTGAGAGCGACGACGATCTCGATGATGATCGCCATCATGGCGAGCGTGAGGGTGACCGGGAAGGTGCGGGCCAGGATGTCGTTGACCGACTGCCCCGAGAACGAGATGCCGAAGTCACCCCGGACGACTCCGCCGAGGTAGTAGAGGTACTGGACGATGAAGGGGTCGTTCAGGTGGTACTGCTCCTCGAGACGCGCGAGGAGCGCGGGGTTCGGCGTCTTGTCGCCGAAGAGCGAGAGCAGCGGGTTCCCCGGCATGGCGAAGACCATGAAGTAGATCAGGAACGTCGTGCCGATCAGCACGGGGACGGCTTGCAGGATGCGTCGGACGATGTAGGCGAGCATCTCAGCCCTGCCGATTCCGGTGTCGCATGGTGGGAGACCTCATTCGATTCGGACCGAAACAGGGCGCTCCGCCCACGGGCCGACCGGAGTCGACCACGCGGGCGAAGCGCCCCAGTTCTAGCAGCTTAGTTCTTGGTGATCTCGTAGTAGAGCGGCACCGAGTTCCAGCCGAACTGCACGTTCGACACGGTCTCGCCGTATCCGCCGGTCACATTGGAGTACCACAGCGGGATCGCGGGCAGGTCCTTCAGGAGGACCTCCTGCGCCTGCTGGAACTTCTCGTTCGCCGAGTCGAGGTCGGTGTCGACAGCGCCCTCACCGAGCAGCTGGTCGAACTCGGCGCTCGAGTAGTCGCCGTCGTTCGAGGAGGCGTTGGTCGCGTACAGCGGGCCCAGGAAGTTGTACAGACCCGGGTAGTCGGCCTGCCATCCGGTGCGGAACGCGGTCTCGATGGTGCGGTCCGTGATCTTGGTGCGCGCCTCGGCGAAGGTCGGGTAGGCGTCACCCTCTGCATCGATCCCGAGCGTGTTCTTGATCGAGTTCGACACGGCGTCGACCCAGCCCTGGTGGCCGCCGTCGGCGTTGTAGGCGATCTTGAAGGTGCCGTCCCAGGGGCTGATGGCGTCGGCCTGAGCCCACAGCTCCTTCGCCTTGTCGGCGTTGAACTCGAGCACCTCGGCGCCCTCGAGGGAGTCGCTCCAGCCGTCGATCACCGGGGAGGTGAAGTCGGAGGCGGGGGTGCGGGTGCCCTCGAAGATCACGTCGGTGATCTGAGCGCGGTCGATGGACATCGAGATGGCCTGACGACGCAGCTGGCCCTCCTCGCCACCGAAGTGCGCGAGGCGGTCCGGGATGGTGAAGGACTGGAACACGGCGGCGGGCTGGTTGACCGCACGGTCGCCGAGGTCGCTCTCGTAGGTGCCGTACGCCGAGTCCGGGATGGCGTCGAGGACGTCGAGGTTGCCGCCCTGGAGGTCGGAGTAGGCCGCGTCCTGCGTGGCGTAGAAGGTCACCGTGAGGCCGCCGTTGACGGGCTTGCGGCCACCGGCGTAGTCCGGGTTCACGACGAGGTCGATCTGCACGTTGTGCTGCCACGCGTCATCGCCCGCGAGCATGTACGGGCCGTTGCCGATCGGGTTCTCACCGAAGGCGTCCATGTCGTCGAACGCGGCCGCGGGCAGCGGGTAGTACGCCGAGTAGCCGAGGCGGAGCGGGAAGTCCGACTTCGGCTCCTTGAGCGCCACGGTGAACGTGGTGTCGTCAACGACCGCGAGGCCGGTGAGCTCGCTGTCCTCGTCGTAGCTGAAGCCCTCGATGTCCTCGAAGAAGTAGCTGTTCAGCTGGTTGTTCGACAGCTTCGCGCCGTAGTTCCACGCGTCGACGAACGAGTTCGCCGTGACCGGGTCGCCGTTCGTGAAGGTGAGGTCCGGCTTGATCGTGATCGTGTAGTTCTGCGCGTCGTCCGACTCGATCGACTCGGCGACGTCGTTCTGCGGCGCACCCTCGGCGTCGTAGTAGACGAGGCCCGCGAAGATCTCGTCGAGGATCTTGCCGCCGCCCACCTCGTTGGTGTTCGTCGGGATCAGCGGGTTCTGAGGCTCGGAGCCGTTGGTGGTGATGATCGCGGAGGAGTCGCCTCCCGCGTCACCCCCGCCGTTGTCGTCCGAGCTGCTGCTGCAGCCGGCGAGGACCAGGGTGCTCGCGGCGACGAGCGCCAGAGCCCCGAGGCCGAATCGTCTGATTTTCACTATTCCTCCAGTGGTGTGAGGGCGCGCGAGAAGTGGTTTCTCTGACGCGGAGAGGGCCGTGCGCGTGGCGACGGCGTCGGCGCACGGGAGACTGTTGGCCACCGCGCGAATGCCTTGGACGAGACTATGTATTGACTCGCTATCTCCGCAAAAGCATGTGGGAACCGTTACACAGCGGTAACCGGGAGGTGGAATCCTTGCGTCGCGCCGCACAAATCCTGCGTGTGCAAGCAGATTCACGCACGCCATCGAAGTTGCGAAAGGATCCGGACGGTGTCCCACGATCTTCCAGGCAGGACCTCGTCACGGCGCCGGATCGGCGCGGAAGTGCTGCTCGTCCTCGGGCTCTCGCTCGGGGCGTCGGCCGTCTACTCCGTGGTCTCGATCACGAACAAGCTGACCCGGTCGGTCGCCCTCGGAGATCAGACGACGACGATCAACGGATCGCTCAGTGATCGTCCGACGTTCGACCTGATCTACCAGCTGCTCGCCCTGTTCTTCGACCTCGTGCCCGTCGCCCTCTGCGCGTTCCTGCTCTGGCAGAGCACGGGGCGTCCGCTCGGCCGCCTCGGGCTCGACCTGCGGCGTCCCGGCTTCGATCTGGGCAGCGGCGTGGTGCTCGCGATCGCGATCGGCGCGCCGGGGATCGGCCTCTACGCGCTCGGCCGGGCGCTCGGCATCACCGTCGCGGTCGTCGCCTCGCCGCTCGACACCTTCTGGTGGACCGTCCCGGTCCTGGTGCTCTCCGCGATCCGGGCGGGGATCCAGGAGGAGGTGATCGTCGTCGGGTACCTCTTCGCGCGCCTGGAGGACCTCGGCTGGGGGCGCTGGCGGATCCTGTTCGCGAGCGCGCTCCTCCGGGGCAGCTACCACCTGTACCAGGGCATCGGGCCGTTCATCGGCAACGTGATCATGGGGCTCGTGTTCGGGCTCTTCTACCAGCGCTTCGGGCGGACGCTTCCCCTGGTGATCGCGCACTCGATCATCGACATCGTGTCGTTCGTCGGGTATCCGCTGGCGGTCGCGCTGTGGCCGGAGCTGTTCGCGGCGCCGGCTGCCACCGCGACGCCGACGCCGAGCGGCTGACAGACGATCGATCCGTCACGAACGGCTGCCTCCAGTCGCTGGAGGGAGCCGTCCATGACGGATCGATCAGCGCCCGACCCGTCGGATCAGGCGAAGGCCTCGATCGGCGGGCAGGCGCAGACGAGGTTGCGGTCGCCGTAGGCCTGGTCGACGCGGCGGACCGGCGGCCAGTACTTGCCGCGGACGAGGGAGCGGACGGGGTAGACCGCCTCCTCGCGCGAGTACGGGTGCGTCCACTCCTCGGCGACGAGGCACTCGGCGGTGTGCGGGGCGCCGCGGAGCGGGTTGTCGTCGACCGGCCACTCCCCCGCGCCCACGCGGTCGGCCTCGGCCTTGATGCCGATCATCGCGTCGATGAAGCGGTCGATCTCGGCGAGGTCCTCGCTCTCGGTCGGCTCGACCATCAGCGTTCCCGCGACCGGGAAGCTCATCGTCGGCGCGTGGAAGCCGTAGTCGACGAGGCGCTTCGCGACGTCGTCCACGGTGACTCCGGTCGCCGCGGTGAGCGGGCGGATGTCGAGGATGCACTCGTGGGCGACGAGGCCGTTGTCGCCCGTGTAGAGCACCGGGTAGTGCTCGCGGAGGCGCGCGGCCACGTAGTTCGCGGACAGCACGGCCGCTCCGGTCGCGGCGCGCAGGCCCTCCTCGCCCATCATGCGGGCGTAGGCCCACGAGATCGGCAGGATGCCGGGGCTGCCGTACGGGGCGGCCGAGACGGGGGCGCCTCCGTGCACGACGGTCTCGCCGTTCTGACCGACGGCGTGCTCGAGCCGCTGCGCGAGCGGGTGCCCGGGCAGGAACGGGGCGAGGTGCGCCTTCGCGGCGACGGGGCCGACTCCGGGGCCGCCTCCGCCGTGGGGGATGCAGAACGTCTTGTGCAGGTTGAGGTGCGAGACGTCGCCGCCGAAGTCGCCGAAGCGGGCGAAGCCGAGCAGGGCGTTGAGGTTCGCGCCGTCGACGTACACCTGTCCGCCGGCCTCGTGGACGAGGCGGCAGATCTCGGCGACCTCGTGCTCGTAGACGCCGTGGGTCGACGGGTAGGTGATCATCAGTGCGGCCAGGCCCGCCGCGTGCTCGCCGATCTTGGCGCGCAGGTCGTCGAGGTCGACGTTGCCGAGCTCGTCGCAGGCGACGACGACGACCTTCATGCCCGCGAGCACCGCGCTGGCGGCGTTCGTGCCGTGCGCGCTCGAGGGGATGAGGCAGACGGTGCGGTCGAGGTCGCCGTTCGCGCGGTGGAAGCCGCGGATCGCGAGCAGGCCCGCCAGCTCACCCTGCGAGCCCGCGTTGGGCTGCAGCGAGACGGAGTCGTAGCCCGTCAGGTGGGCGAGCCAGCGCTCGAGCTGGTCGATGAGGGCGAGCGAGCCCTCGACGTCGGACTCGGGAGCGAACGGGTGCAGGTTCGCGAACTCGGGCCAGCTCACCGCCTCCATCTCGCTGGCGGCGTTGAGCTTCATCGTGCACGAGCCCAGCGGGATCATGCCGCGGTCGAGCGCGTAGTCGGCGTCGGCGAGGCGCTTGAGGTAGCGCATCATCGACGTCTCGCTGCGGTGGGTGTTGAACACCGGGTGCACCAGAAACGGCGTCGCACGATCGAGGGCCGCGGGGATGCTGCGCGCCGATCCTCCGAGGAAGCCGGAGGAGGAGTCGAGGTCGCCGATCGCGGTCGCGACGGCGACGACCTCCTCGGCGGTCACGGTCTCGTCGATCGCGACGGCGACGGTGTCGGAGTCGACCAGGCGCACGTCGAAGCCGGCGTCGCGAGCACGGCCGACGGCCGCCTCCGCGCCACCCGGCACGACGACGGCGACGGTGTCGAAGAAGTCGGCGTGCCGGAGGGAGTGGCCGCGATCGAGCAGCAGGCGGGCCAGCAGAGCGGCGTTCGAGTGCACGCGCTCCGCGATGCGGGCGAGCCCGTCCGGTCCGTGGTACACCGCGTACATCGCCGCCATGACGGCGAGGAGCACCTGCGCCGTGCAGATGTTCGAGGTCGCCTTCTCGCGGCGGATGTGCTGCTCGCGCGCCTGCAGCGAGAGGCGGTAGGCGGGGTGGCCCGCCGCGTCCTGGCTGACGCCGACGAGGCGGCCGGGGAGCTGGCGCTCGAGTCCCTTGCGCACGGCGAGGTAGCCGGCGTGCGGTCCGCCGAAGCCCATCGGCACGCCGAAGCGCTGGGAGGTGCCGACCGCGACGTCCGCGCCGAGCTCGCCGGGCGAGCGGACGAGGGTGAGCGCGAGGAGGTCGGCGGCGACGACGCCGAGGCCGCCGTGGGCCCTGACGGCGGCGAGGACGGCCGACGGGTCCCACAGGTGGCCGGAGGCGCCCGGGTACTGCACGAGGGCGCCGAACGCCTCCGGGATCCGCTCGGCCGGGGTCTCGGAGAGCGGGAGCTCGACGATGCGGATGCCGACCGCCTCCGCCCGGCCGCGCAGCAGCGCGAGGGTCTGCGGAAGGGCGTCGGAGTCGACGACGAAGACGTCGGTGCGCGCCTTCGACGCCCGGCGGGCCAGCAGCATCGCCTCGACGACGGCGGTGCCCTCGTCGAGCATCGAGGCACCGGCGGTGTCGAGCCCGGTGAGGTCGGAGACCATCGTCTGGAAGTTGATGAGCGCCTCGAGGCGGCCCTGCGAGATCTCGGGCTGGTACGGCGTGTAGGCCGTGTACCAGCTCGGGTTCTCGAGGACGTTGCGCTTGATCACCGCGGGCACATGGGTGCCGTGGTAGCCGAGACCGATCAGCGGGCGGCGCACCGTGTTGCGCGAGGCGAGGGCCCGGAGCTCGGCGAGCGCCTCCGTCTCGGTCGCGGGGGCGGGGAGGACCGGGTCGAGGTCGCGGACCTGGATCGAGTCGGGGACGGCGGCGGCGACGAGGGCGTCGACGGAGTCGTAGCCGAGCGAGGCGAGCATGGTGCGCTGGGCGTCGGCGTCTGTCCCGATGTGGCGCGACTCGAAGTCGCCGGGGGTGCGGGGGGTCGACATCTACTCTCCGACCAGCTCGCTGTAGGCGGCGGCGTCGAGCAGGCCGTCGGGCAGGGCGTCGAAGCGCACCTTGATCAGCCAGCCCTCGCCGAACGGGTCGGAGTTGACCAGCTCGGGGCTGTCGACGACGGCGGAGTTGGTCTCGAGGACCTCGCCGTCGACCGGCGCGAAGAGCTCGCCGACCGACTTGGTCGACTCGATCTCACCCACCACGCTGCCGCCCTCGACGCGGGAGCCCGCGTCGGGCAGCTCGACGAACACGACGTCGCCCAGCTTGTCGGCGGCGTAGGCGGTGATGCCCACGGTCGCGGTGTCGCCGTCGACGAGGATCCACTCGTGATCGGAGGTGTACTGCAGTTCGGTCGGAACGGCCATGTCAGATCTTCTTCCTCGAGTAGAAGGGGAGGGCGGTGACAGTCATCGGGAGGCGGCTGCCACGGATGTCGACGGAGAGCGTCGTGCCGGGCTGCGCCTGGGCGGGGGCGACGTAGGCCATGGCGATCGGGATGCCGAGCGTGGGCGAGAGCACCCCGCTCGTGACGACTCCGATCGGGTCGGTCGCGTCGTCGGAGGCGTACACGCTGTAGTCGGCGCGGGCGGCGCGGCGCCCCTCGCCGGTCAGACCGACGAGCACGGGCGCGTCCCCGGAGGGGCCCTCCTCGCTCGCGGCGCGGCCCACGAAGTCGATCGGCTTGCCGAGGGCGACGACACGGCCCAGACCGGCCTGCGCGGGGAAGATCTCGCGGGAGAGCTCGTGGCCGTAGAGCGGCATGCCCGCCTCCAACCGGAGGGTGTCGCGTGCGGCGAGGCCCGCGGGGACGAGGCCCGCGCCGGCTCCCGTCTCGGCGAGCGCCTGCCAGAGGGTCGGGGCGGTGTCGGGAGCGACGTAGATCTCGAAGCCGTCCTCACCGGTGTACCCGGTGCGCGCGATCAGGATCGGGTGCGCCTCGAAGGTCGCGGGCACGGCGCGGTAGTAGAGCAGCTCCTCGAGCAGGCGGGCGGCGTGATCGGTGTCGAGCACCGACTCCGCCCCGCGCTCGGTCTCGATAGCGAGGCCCTGCACGTTCTGCAGGATCTCGAGCGAGCGCGGCCCCTGGATCGCGATCAGGGCGACGTCGTCGCTCTCGTCGAAGAGCTCGCACTCGAACATCGCGGTGCGGTCGCGGAGCTGCTCGGCGACGACGTGACGGTTCGAGGCGTTCGCGACGACCATGAAGCGGTCCTCACCGGTGCGGTAGACGACGAGGTCGTCGATCACGCCGCCGGTGCGGTCGAGGAGGAGCGTGTACTTCGCGCGGCCCACGGCGACGGCCGAGAGATCGCTCGCCAGGGCGTAGTCGAGGGCGTCCACCGCCTCCGGGCCGACGACGAGGATCTCGCCCATGTGCGAGAGGTCGAAGAGGCCGGCCGCGGTGCGGACGGCGTGGTGCTCGGCGAGATCGCCGGAGTAGCGGACCGGCATCCACCAGCCGGCGAAATCGGTGAAGGAGGCGCCGGCCGCGACGTGCACGTCGTGCAGCGGCGAGTGCCGGGGCTCGGTGCTCGGCGCGGTGGCGTCGGGCGAGTCGATCTCGATGCCGCCGGTGTCGGGGGCGTCTACGGGGGTCTCTTCGGACATGGGAGTTCTCCAATTCGTCGCAGTGCTGCGCACGCGCCCGCACAGGTCGATGGTGCGAGGCACAGCAGTGCCGTGGGAACTCCCCCTCTGTCGCGGTGCCTGAGAGATTCGCGCCGGAGCGCTTTCACCATCGGCGGATCCCGGGATCGGATCGCTTTCCAGAGTGGCCAGTTCGACGCGGTACAAGACCTGAGAGATTGGCGGGGAGGCTTGCTCCTTCGGTGCCGACCGGAGTCGGCTCTCCCGCGTCGCGTATGCGGCCCGGTATTCGGTTGTGCGGTCAGCCTAGCGGGGGCGGTGATGCGGGTGCACAGTGTTCGGCGTTTGGTGTTCGGGTCGAGATGACACTAAGCTCCTTCCAGCAGTTAGGGTCACGACGACTTTTAGTAGGGACAGCCCGTGGAGCGAGACGATCAGCCGCAGATCGCGGTGTCGACCGTGATCTTCGCGCTGCGCCCGCACCCCGTGACGGGCGCGAGCACCGTGTGGATCCCGGTCGTGCGCCGCATCCGCGAGCCGTTCGAGGGGCTCTGGGCGCTGCCCGGCGGCCCCCTGCGCCCCGATGAGGATCTCGCGGAGGCGGCGCGCCGCACCCTCCGCGAGACCACCGGGCTCGGCCCGCGCTACCTCGAGCAGCTCTACGCCGTCGGCGGCACCGACCGCTCCCCCGGCGAGCGCCGCGTGGTCTCGATCGTCTACTGGGCGCTCGTGCGCACCTCCGAGGCGGACGAGGCGATCGACGACGAGAACGTCGCCTGGCTCTGCACCGACCTGCCCCTCGAGCTCGCGTTCGATCACGGGGTGATCGTGGAGTACGCGCTCTGGCGCCTCCGCAACAAGATGGAGTACTCGCGCATCGCGCACGCGTTCCTCGGCGGGACGTTCACGCTCGCTCAGCTGCGCGAGGTGCACGAGGCCGTGCTCCAGAAGCCCCTCGATCCGGCGAACTTCCGCCGCACGATCGAGGCCTCCAAGACCGTGGTACCGACCGAGGAGCGCCTGACGGGCACCCGTCACCGCCCGCCCCGGCTCTACCGCTACGACGGGTCAGTGGCACTCGTCGACAACGGTCCGCTCCCCGTCTGAGCGCCCCGTCAGTCCGCACCATCCGAGGAGACACCGTGACATCGGTCGACAGCACCATCCAGCTCATCGAGCGGGGAGCCCCCGGCGCGACCTGCGCCCCCGAGCTCGCCGACGCGCCCTGGTCGTTCGACCTCGGCTTCCCGGCGTACGGTCCCGGCGCCTCCCAGGCCGACCCGATCCCGGCGGAGGCACCGGTGCAGGGCCGCCTGCCCGACGAGTACACCGCGGCGAGCGCCGACGAGCTGCACCGCCGCATCCTCGCGGCGAAGGAGACCCTGGGCGACCGCGTCGTCGTGCTCGGGCACTTCTACCAGCGCGACGAGGTCGTGCAGTACGCCGACTTCGTGGGCGACTCGTTCCAGCTGGCGAAGGCCGCGAAGGGCCGTCCGGAGGCGGAGGCGATCGTCTTCTGCGGTGTCCACTTCATGGCCGAGACCGCCGACATCCTGTCGCGTCCGGAGCAGGCCGTGATCCTCCCGAACCTCGCCGCCGGCTGCTCGATGGCCGACATGGCCGACATCGACTCGGTCGAGGACGCCTGGGCCGAGCTGACCGAGCTGTACGGCACCGCACCGGACGCCGATGGCCGCGTGCCGCTCGTCCCGGTGACCTACATGAACTCCTCCGCGGCGCTCAAGGCGTTCTGCGGTCGCAACGGAGGCGTGGTCTGCACCTCCTCGAACGCGGCGACCGTGCTCGAGGACGCCTTCGCTCGCGGGCAGCGTGTCCTCTTCTTCCCCGATCAGCACCTCGGCCGCAACACGGCCAAGGCGATGGGCGTGCCGCTCGAGCGGATGCCGATGTGGAACCCGCGCAAGCCGCAGGGCGGCTCCGACACCGCGACCCTGCTCGATGCGCAGGTCATCCTCTGGCACGGCTTCTGCTCGGTGCACAAGCGCTTCACCGTCGCGCAGATCGAGAAGGCGCGCCTCGAGCACCCGGGCGTCCGCGTGATCGTGCACCCCGAGTGCCCGATGGCGGTCGTCGACGCGGCCGACGAGTACGGCTCCACCGACTACATCGTGAAGGCGATCGAGGCCGCGCCCGCGGGCAGCACCTTCGCGATCGGCACCGAGATCAACCTCGTGCAGCGCCTCGCCGCGCAGTATCCCGAGCACACGATCTTCTGCCTCGACGACGTGGTCTGCCCGTGCTCGACGATGTACCGCATCCACCCGGGCTACCTCGCCTGGGTGCTCGAGGGGCTCGTCGAGGGCCGCGTGCTCAACCGCATCAGCGTCGACGACTCCGTGCAGACCGAGGCGCGCGTCGCCCTCGAGCGGATGCTCGCCGCCGTCCCGCCCGCCGGCCCGGTCGCGGCTGCCTGACATGGACCGCGTCGTCGTCGTCGGCAGCGGGATCGCCGGACTCGTCACCGCCCTTCTGGCCGCGCGCCGGCACGAGGTCGTCCTCGTGACCAAGGGCGAGCTCGCGGAGTCGAACACGCGCTACGCGCAGGGCGGGATCGCGGTGGTCACCTCCCCGGCGGACTCCGTCGCCCTGCACGTCGAGGACACGCTCACCGCCGGCGCCGGGCTGTGCTCGCGCTCGGCGGTCGAGGTGCTCTGCGGAGAGGGCCCCGCGTCCGTCGCAGCGCTGCAGGCGTGGGGCGTCGGCTTCGACCGCGACGGCGACGACCTCGCGCGCGGACTCGAGGCGGCCCACTCGCGCGCCCGGATCCTGCACGCCGGAGGCGACGCGACCGGCGCCGCGATCGAGGCGGCGCTGGTCGCCGCGGTGCGGACCGCCTCCGCTGTCACGGTGCTCGAGCACACCGCCCTCGTCGACCTCGTGCGGCCGGGAGACGCGGTCAGCGGAGTCGACGTCCTGCGGAAGGGGCGGGTCGAGCGGATCGACGCGGACGCGGTCGTGCTCGCGACCGGCGGCGCGGGCAGGCTCTACCGCCACACCACGAACCCCGCCGTCGCGACCGGCGACGGACTCGCCGCAGCGATCCGTGCGGGCGCGCAGACGGCCGACCTCGAGTTCTACCAGTTCCACCCCACGGCGCTGGCGAGCGGCTTCCTCGTCTCGGAGGCGGTGCGAGGCGAGGGCGCGGTCCTGCGCGACGCCGCGGGCACGCGCTTCATGCCGGCGGTGCACCCCGATGCCGAGCTCGCGCCGCGCGATGTCGTGGCGCGGGCGATCGCCGAGCGGATGCGGCTCCAGGGCGGGCTGCCGGTGCACCTCGACGCGCGGGCGATCCCCGCGGCGACGCTGGCACGCCGGTTCCCGACGATCTCGGCCGCCTGCCGAACCGGCGGGCTGTCGCTGGCGGACGACCTGATCCCGGTGACTCCCGCGGCGCACTACTGGATGGGCGGGATCGCGACCGACCTCGACGGGCGGACGAGCCTCCCCGGCCTGTTCGCGGTCGGAGAAGTCGCCTGCACCGGGGTGCACGGGGCGAACCGCCTCGCGTCGAACAGCCTGCTCGAGGGTGTGGTGTTCGCGCGGCGCGCGGCGGCGGCGCTCGATCTGCCGGCCCCGTCCGCCTCCGACGCCGCCGCTGCTGCACCCGTCGTGCCACTCGCCCTCGACCGCGCGGCGCTGCAGGCGGCGATGTGGGCGGGCGCCGGGCTCTCCCGCGACGCGACGGGGCTCGAAGCAGCTCGCGACGCGCTCGCCGCCGGGACTTCTGCCCCCCTCACCCTCGAGACTCTCGAGAACACGAACCTCCGGACCGCGGGCCTCGCGCTCATCGATGCGGCGCTCGCCCGCGCCGAGTCGCGCGGCGCGCACCACCGGACCGACCACCCCACCCCCTCCGCGACCGCCTACCGCGTCGCCGGCACCAGGAAGGTCGCCGTCCCGTGCTGACCCGTCAGAGCATCGAACGCCTCGTCACCCTCGCCCTCGAGGAGGACGCCCCCTGGGGCGACCTCACGTCGGACACGCTGATCCCCCCGGACGCGACGGCCTCGGCGCAGCTCGTCGCCCGCGAGCCGGGAGTCTTCAGCGGCGGCGCCGTGCTGCTGGGCACGTTCCTGCAGGCCGACTCGCGGATCCGCGTCTCCGACGTCGCCGAGGACGGCTCTCCCTTCGACACCGGCGACGTGCTCGCCCGGATCGACGGGCCGGCCGGCGGCGTGCTGCGCGGCGAGCGCGTGGCGCTCAACCTGGTGCAGCGGATGAGCGGCATCGCCACCCTCACCGCACGCTACGTCGCCGCGGTCGAGGGCACGCGGGCGCGCATCGTCGACACCCGCAAGACGACGCCGGGGCTGCGGGCTCTGGAGCGGCACGCAGTGCTCAGCGGCGGCGGGCACAACCACCGCTTCTCGCTCTCGGACGCGATCCTCGCCAAGGACAACCACCTCGCGATCCTCGCCGGGCGCGGGATCGACCTCACCACCGCCCTGCGTGCCGCGCGCGCGACCGTCTCGCACACGACGCACATCGAGGTCGAGGTCGACCGGCTCGACCAGGTCGAGGCGGCGCTCGCGGGTGGCGCCGACACGATCATGCTCGACAACTTCACCCCGTCGCAGCTGCGCGAGGGCGTCGAGCTGATCGCGGGTCGTGCCGTGGTCGAGGCGAGCGGAGGCGTGAACCTCGAGTCGGTCCGCGCCATCGCGGAGGCGGGGGTCGACGTGATCTCGGTCGGCGCGCTCACGCACAGCGTCCGCGCGCTCGACCTCGGGCTCGACATCGCGGTGTCGGCCGCCGCGTGATCTACCTCGACCACGCGGCCTCCTCCCCCGTCCGCCGCGAGGTGCTCGAGGCGATGTGGCCCTTCCTGACGAACGAGTACGGCAATCCGTCGAGCAGCCATTCGCTGGGCGACGCGGCCGCCAGGGCGCTGGACGAGGCGCGCGGTCGCGTGGCGGCGTTCCTGGGCGGGCGCGCCTCCGAGACCCTCTTCACGTCGGGAGGCACGGAGTCGATCAACACGGCGATCAAGGGGATCGCGCTCGGCGCCCCGCGCGGGCGGCACGTGGTGATCTCGGCGATCGAGCACGAGGCGACCGTCGAGTCGGCGGATCACCTGCGGCGACTGCACGGGTTCGAGGTCTCGATCGCGCCGGTCGACGCGTCCGGGAGGCTCGACCTCGCGGCCCTCGCCGCGCTCCTCCGGCCCGACACGACGCTCGTCTCGATCGTCGCGGCGAGCAACGAGATCGGGACGGTGCAGGACGTGCCGGCGATCGCGGCGCTCTGCCGCGAGCACCGGATCCCGCTGCACGTCGACGCGGTGCAGGCCGCGGGCTGGCTCGATCTGACGGGGCTCGGCGCCGATGCGGTGTCGATCTCGGGGCACAAGCTCGGCGCGCCGAAGGGGGTCGGGGCGCTGCTGCTCCGGAGCCGGGTGCCCTTCGAGCCGCTGCTGCACGGCGGCGGGCAGGAGCGCGAGCGGCGCTCGGGCACCGAGAACGTGGCGTTCGCGGTCGCCCTCGGTGCGGCGGTGCGGCTCGTCGATCCGACGCGAGCGGACCGGATCGCGGCGGTGCGCGACACCTTCGCGGCAGAGGTCGCAGCACAGGCGCCTCGGGCGGTGCCGACCGGATCCGCGGAGCACCGCCTCCCGTCGATCGCGTCCTACGTCGTGCCGGGACGCAGCGGCGAGTCGATCCTGCTGGCGCTGGAGGAGCGCGGGGTCGTCGTCTCGAGCGGCTCGGCGTGCGCCGCGGGCCGGGACGAGCCGTCGGCGGTGCTGCTGGCACTCGGGCTCGAGCCCGCCGTCGCGCAGACGGCCGTGCGCTTCAGCTTCGGGGCCGAGTCGACGGTCGCGGAGGCGGAGAGCGCGGCAGGAGCGTTCGCGGCGGTGCTCGCGGGCTGAGCCGCGCCTCCGACACGCCGGATGCTCGACGGATGTCGGCCTTTCGGGAATGTCGGAGGTGCCCGGCAGTGTTCTGAGCCTCGTACCACCCGTCGCATCGATCCCACCCCGACGATGCGCCCCTCACGACGATCCCCCTCACGACCGGAGACGCACCAGTGACCGAGCGCACCCTCACCGACACGCGGACCGCCGCGCCCGAGCGGTCGACGACGCTCGACCCGAAGAGCCGCCTGGTCATCAGCCTGCTGCTGGTCTCGGCGTTCGTCGTGATCCTCAACGAGACGATCATGAGCGTCGCGCTGCCCGACCTGATGGCCGACTTCGGCATCGAGGCGCACGTGGGCCAGTGGCTCTCGACGGCGTTCATGCTCACGATGGCCGTCGTCATCCCGATCACCGGCTACCTGATCCAGCGGCTGAGCACCCGCACGCTGTTCACCGCGGCGATGACGCTGTTCAGCATCGGAACTCTCTCGGCGGCGCTCGCCCCGAGCTTCGCCGTCCTGCTCGCCGCGCGCGTGGTGCAGGCCGGCGGCACGGCGATCATGATGCCGCTGCTGATGACCACGGTGATGACCCTCGTCCCGCCGGCGATCCGCGGCCGGATGATGGGCAACATCTCGATCGTCATCTCGGTCGCCCCGGCGGTCGGGCCGACCATCTCGGGCGTCATCCTCAACTTCCTCGGCTGGCGCTGGATGTTCTGGATCGTGCTGCCGATCGCGATCGGTGCTCTGCTGCTCGGCCTCCGCAAGGTCGAGAACGTCACGGAGCCGCGCTCGATCCCCATCGACGCGCTCTCGATCGTGCTCTCCGTCTTCGGCTTCGGCGGCCTGGTCTACGGGCTCAGCAGCCTGAGCGAGGGCGGCGACGCGATCGTCGCTCCGTGGGTGCCGTTCGTCGTGGCGGCCGTCGGCCTCATCGGCTTCGTCCTGCGCCAGCTCTCGCTGCAGAAGACCGACCGCGCCCTGCTCGACCTGCGCACCTTCACCTCGGCCAACTTCACGATCGTCATCGTGATGATGGCGATCAGCATGTCGGCGCTGTTCGGCACCCTCATCCTCCTGCCGCTCTACACGCAGAACGTCCTCGGTCTGACACCCCTCGAGACAGGCCTCCTGCTGCTCCCCGGCGGTCTGCTGATGGGACTGCTCGCTCCGTTCGTCGGACGTGCCTTCGACCGCTTCGGACCGCGCGTGCTGCTCGTGCCCGGATCGATCATCGTGGCCGCGGCCCTCTGGGGCTTCACCACGCTCGACGAGAACTCGACGTCGTGGATGATCCTCGCGCTGCACGTGCTGCTCAGCCTCGGCCTGGCGTTCGTCTTCACTCCCCTCTTCACGGCGGGGCTGGGGTCGGTGCGGCCCAAGTTCTACTCGCACGGCAGTGCGATCATCGGCACGGTCCAGCAGCTCGGAGGCGCGGCAGGCACGGCGCTGTTCGTCACCGTGCTCTCGATCCAGTCGGCCGCGCTCGCCCGCGACGGCGCCGACCAGGTCGCCGCCTCGGCCGGCGGCATCCACTCCGCCTTCGTCTGGGGCGCCTCGATCGCGACCGTCGCGATCGTCGCCGCCTTCTTCGTGCGACGCCCGGCCGAGTCCGACGCTCCGATGCCGGTCGGCCACTAGGCTCACGGTCGCCGCCCGGTGCGGCACCGCCTGTTCACCTCCGCGACACCGGGCCGCCCTACGGTGACGCTCCGGTCGCCGAGCGGGTCGTGCGGCCGGAACGGAGACGACACGTGGGTGACACCAGCACCGGGAATCCTCAGGATCTCCTCGACGCCGGAGCCCTCGCGACGCCTCCCCGGACTCTGGTGGACGTCCTCCGCGACACTGTCGAACGGCACCCCGACGCCTCCGCCCTCGAGGACCCGGCCGGCGCGCTGAGCTACCGGGAGCTCCTGGCCCGCGTCGTCGGAGCAGCCGGTGAGCTCACGGCCGCCGGTGTCCGCCGCGGCGACCGCGTCGGCGTCCGGATGGCGAGCGGCTCCCGCGAGCTCTACATCGCGATCCTCTCGATCATCGCCGCCGGTGCCGCATACGTGCCGGTCGACGCCGACGACCCCGAGGAGCGCGCGCAGCTCGTGTTCGGCGAGGCCGCCGTCCGCGGCGTGATCACCGGCTCCGGTCGCTTCGAGCGCGGGGAGGGCGAACCGGCCCGCCTCTTCGCCGGATCGGCGCCGCACCCCAGCACCGCCTCGATCCCCCTCCTCCAGCCGCCGACCCTCGAGGACGACGCCTGGATCATCTTCACCTCGGGCTCGACCGGCACCCCGAAGGGCGTCGCGGTCACCCACCGGTCCGCCGCCGCCTTCGTCGATGCGGAGGCCCGCCTCTTCCTGCAGCGGGAGCCGCTCGGGCCGGGCGACCGCGTACTGGCCGGTCTCTCGGTCGCGTTCGACGCCTCCTGCGAGGAGATGTGGCTCGCCTGGCGCCACGGCGCGTGCCTCGTGCCCGCCCCGCGCTCGCTCGTGCGCAGCGGGATGGACCTCGGCCCCTGGCTGACCACCCACGGCATCACGGTCGTCTCGACCGTCCCGACCCTCGCCGCCCTCTGGCCCGCGGAGTCGCTCGAGAACGTGCGCCTGCTGATCTTCGGCGGCGAGGCCTGCCCGCCCGAGCTCGGCCAGCGCCTCGCCGTCGACGGCCGCGAGGTCTGGAACACCTACGGACCCACGGAGGCCACCGTCGTCGCCTGCGCCGCCCCACTCGGCGGAGAGGGACCCGTGCGGATCGGCCTCCCCCTCGACGGCTGGCGCCTCGCCGTCGTCGACCCGGCGGGCGAGCGCGTCCGCGAGGGCGAGGTCGGCGAGCTGGTGATCGGCGGAGTCGGGCTCGCCCGCTATCTCGACGCGGCCAAGGACGCGGAGAAGTACGCTCCGGCGCCGGCCCTCGGCTGGGACCGCGCCTACCGCTCGGGCGACCTGGTGCGCTTCGAGAGCGCCGGACTGGTGTTCCAGGGGCGCGCCGACGACCAGGTCAAGCTCGGCGGCCGCCGCATCGAGCTCGGCGAGGTCGAGGCCGCCCTGCAGGCGCTGCCCGGAGTCGCCGGTGCCGCCGCGGCGGTCCGGAGCACGAGCGCCGGCAACCAGGTGCTCGTCGGCTACCTCGCGCTGCACGAGGGGCACGAGCTCGACCGCGATGCGGCGCTCGCGCGACTCCGCGACGAGCTGCCGGCCGCCCTCGTCCCCCTCCTGGCGGTCGTCGCCGAGCTGCCGACCCGGGTGTCGGGCAAGGTCGATCGGGCCGCGCTGCCCTGGCCCCTCCAGGACGACACCGGGGAGGACGCCGCGCTCGACCCCGAGACGGCCTGGCTCGCGGCGCGCTGGCGCGAGGTGCTCGGCGTCCCCGTCGATGAGAAGGCGAACTTCTTCGATCTCGGCGGCGGATCGCTCGCCGCGGCCCAGCTGGTGGCGCGGATCCGCGAGCGCGACCCCGAGTTCACGGTCGCCGACGTCTACGCGCACCCGCGGCTCGCGGCGATGGCATCCGAGATCGCGAGCCGTGCGACCGGCCTCACCCCGGTCTCCGAGCACCGCATCGTCCCCGTCCCCGTGCGGATGCGCCTGCTACAGACCCTCCTCGGCGCACCGCTGCTCGTGCTCGGCAGTGCCCGCTGGCTCACCGCGATCCTCACCGTGACCGCGATCCTCGACCTGCTGCCCGGCTTCGACTGGCTGCCGACCGTCCCGCTCTGGGCGCTCATCCCCGCCTTCGCGCTGTTCTGCACCCCGTTCGGGCGGATGGGCCTCACCGTCGCCGCCGCCCGGCTGCTGCTGCGCGGGGTGCGCGCCGGCGACCACCCGCGCGGCGGCGGGGTGCACCTCCGGCTCTGGCTGGCCGAGCAGATCGCGCACCAGCTCGGCGCCGTGAGCCTCGCCGGGGCCCCCTGGGTCGCCTACTACGCTCGCGCTCTGGGCGCCCGCATCGCCGACGACGTCGACCTGCACTCGCTCCCTCCGCTGACCGGCATGCTCACCCTCGGCCGCGGCGCCGCGATCGAGCCCGAAGTCGACCTGTCGGGCTACTGGATCGACGGCGACGTCGTCCGCATCGGCGCCGTGCGCGTCGGAGCCGGCAGCACGGTGGGCGCCCGGAGCACGCTGCTCCCGGGCGCGCGGATCGGCAAGAACGCTCAGATCGAGGCCGGTTCGGCCGTCTTCGGCCGGGTGCCCGCCGGACAGCGCTGGGGCGGCTCCCCCGCGCAGCGCCTCGGCAAGGCCAACGCGGGCTTCCCCACCGAGCGCCCGCCGCGCCGCACTGCCTGGGTCTGGGCATACGGCGTCTCGGCGGTCGGCCTCGCCGCCGTCCCGGTCCTCGCCTTCGGCGCGGGCACCGGCGTCCTCGCGATCGCCACGCAGGGGTCGAGCGGTCTGGCGGAGGCGGTGCCGCGTGCCCTCGCCGCGCTCGTTCCCGCCGTCGCCGTCACCGGCCTCGTGCTGGCGGCACTCGTGGTCGCCTTCGTCCGCCTCCTCGGCCGCGGTGTCGATCGCGGCACGTACCCCGTCCGCGGACGGATCGGCTGGCAGGTCTGGTCGACGGAGCGTCTGCTCGACCAGGCGCGCACCCTCCTGTTCCCCCTCTACTCCGGCCTGTTCACCCCGGTCTGGCTGCGGCTGCTCGGCGCGAAGGTCGGCCGCGACGTCGAGGCGTCGACCGTGCTGCTGCTGCCCGCGATGACGACCATCCGTGACGGCGCCTTCCTCGCCGACGACACCCTGGTCGCCTCCTACGCCCTCGGCGGTGGCTGGATGCGGCTGGCCCGCGCCGAGATCGGCGAGCGCGCGTTCCTCGGCAACTCGGGGATGGCCGCGCCCGGGCACACCGTGCCGGCCGGCGGTCTGGTCGCCGTGCTCTCCTCCGCGCCCCGCAAGTCGAAGGCCGGGTCGTCGTGGCTGGGCTCACCGCCCGTGCGGCTCAGGCGCACCGTGGTCGAGGCGGAGTCGGCCCGCACGTTCCGCCCGGCCACGCGCCTCCGCGTCGCCCGCATCGTCTGGGAGGTGCTGCGCTTCGTGCCGGTGATCGTCTCGGTGGCGATCGGCCTCGGAGTCGTCGTCAGCCTCCTCGCGCTGGTCCAGATGTCCGGTGCGATCGCGGCGACCCTGCTCGGAGGCGTGGTGCTGCTGATCGCGGGCGCCGTCGCCGCCGCGATCTCGACGGCGGCGAAGTGGCTGCTGATCCAGCGGGTGCGGCCGAGCGAGCATCCGCTCTGGTCGTCGTTCGTCTGGCGCAGCGAGCTCGCCGACACGTTCACCGAGATGGTCGCCGCGCCCTGGTTCGCCCACGCGGCCGCCGGCACTCCCGCGCTCGTCTGGTGGCTGCGCAGCCTCGGCGCGCGCATCGGCCGCGGCGTCTGGTGCGAGAGCTACTGGCTCCCGGAGGCGGATCTCGTCGAACTCGGCGACGGAGCGGCCGTGAACCGGGGCTGCGTCGTGCAGACCCACCTGTTCCATGATCGAATCATGAGCATGGATCTCGTGAGTCTCGACCCCGGTGCGACCCTCGGCCCGCACAGCGTGATCCTCCCGGCGGCGCGCATCGCCGCGCACGGCACGGTCGGCCCCGCCTCCCTGGTCATGCGCGGCGAGCTCGTTCCCGCCGGCAGCCGCTGGAGCGGCAATCCCATCGGCCCGTGGCGCGACGTGCGCGTCGGCGACTACCACGCGCCCGTCGCGTGAGCCCTGCGCAGACAGGACTCGAGACCGCCGGCGACCCGTACCTCACCGGGATCGGCAACACCGGCTACCGGGTCGAGTCGTACGATCTCGACCTCGACTACCGCGTCGCGACCAACAGGCTCTCCGCCCGCGCCGTTCTGCGCATCGTCGCGCTGCAGCCTCTGCGCCGGTTCTCCCTCGACCTGAGCCGCCTGCGAGTGACCCGGGCGCGGGTGGCCGGGCGCAAGGCGCGCACCGAGCAGACGGCGCACAAGCTGCGGATCATCCCCGCCGAGGCGCTGACGGCGGGCGAGTCGGTCGTCGTCGAGATCGAGTACGGCGGCCACCCCGGCCCGCGCGCCAGCCACTGGGGCGAGCTCGGCTGGGAGGAGCTGACCGACGGCGTCCTGGTCGCCTCGCAGCCCTCCGGATCCTCCACCTGGTTCCCCTGCAACGACGACGTCGCCGAGAAGGCGCCGTACCGGATCCGCATCACGGCCGAGGAGGGGTACTCGGCCCTCGCGAACGGCGTCCTCGTCGAGACGAGCGAGCGCTCGGGCCGGCGGACCTGGCTCTACGAGCAGCGCGAGCCGACCGCGACCTACCTCGCCTCCGTGCAGATCGGCCGCTACGTGCTCGAGGACCGAGTGCTGGCGGGCGTCGCGGTGACCCTCGCGCGACCGGCGGGGCTGGCGCTGCGCGTGGCCCGCGACTTCGCTCCGCTCAGCGACATGATCGCTCTCTTCGAGCGGCTCTTCGGACCGTACCCCTTCGCCCGCTACACGGTCGTCGTGACCGCGGATGTGCTCGAGATCCCGCTCGAGGCGCAGGGCATGGCCATCTTCGGCGCGAACCACGCCGACGGCCGGGGTGGATCCGAGCGGCTGATCGCCCACGAGCTCGCGCACCAGTGGTTCGGCAACAGCGTGGGCGTCGCCCGCTGGCGGCACATCTGGCTCAACGAGGGCTTCGCCTGCTACGCCGAGTGGCTGTGGTCGGAGGAGTCGGGCGGGCCCTCCGCCGATTCGCACGCGCGCCGGCACCACGCGATCCTGCGTCACCAGCCGCAGGATCTCGTGCTCGGCGACCCCGGGCCGGTCGCGCTCTTCGACGACCGCGTCTACAAGCGGGGCGCGCTGACGCTGCACGCGCTGCGCCTCCGCGTCGGCGACGCGGTCTTCTTCGTGCTGCTGCGCGCGTGGACCTCGCGGCACGCCTCCGGAGCCGTCACCGACGACGACTTCCGCGCGCTCTGCGCCGAGCTCACCGACGGCGTCGACGACCTGCTCGACGCCTGGCTGCTCGGCACAGCCCTCCCCGCGCTACCGGGCCGCTGACACGAGCGACTCGGCCAGCGCGTCGCCGTCCTCGCGGCGCCAGCCGATGATCGGCCCGACGCTGCGCCCCTCCACCGGGCCCAGCGCGACGCTCACGCGGAAGGCCGGGTCGAGCTGCGGCTCGGCGAGGCGGTAGCGGGCCTCGTCGATCCGTGCCTCCGCGGTCAGGCGCGACTCGTGGATCCGCACGCGCCGCGGGTCCAGCTCGAGCCCGCGGCCGTCGGCCTTGAGCGCCGCCTCGACCCGCGTCCAGTGCAGGATCGGATCGGACGGCCGCATCGCCCCCATCGAGAACGGCGCGCCGGCGACCCGGGTGATGTGCGCTCCGCGATCGGCGGGGCCGTCGACCGGCTCGATGTCCACTCCGACGGTGCCCGCGGTGCTCACCGCCACCACCACCGCGCCGGCGCAATGGGCGATGCTCACCGACAAGCCGGCGAGCGCCTCGTCCGGCCCCTCGAGCGCCGGGCGGCCGTGCGGTCCTCCGCAGCTCGCGCAGCAGGCCACGACGCTGATCGCCGCCGGATCGCCGGCCGTCAACTCGGCGGCGAGCATGCGGAGGAGCACCCGCCCGAAGACGAAGCGCTCGGCCGTCGAGGCCGCGGCGGTACCCCGGTAGCGCTCGAGCTCGAGCGGCGTCAGCAGCGGCAGGAGCGCCTCGGAGTCGAGGCTCTGCTCCTCCAGCGCCAGCCAGCGCAGATGCACGCCCGGCAGGTCGCGGTACTCGTCGTCCATGATCTCCCCCTGCCGCCCCCCGGCGGCTCTACCTGGCCGTCGCGGCGTGCTCGCCGCGCTCGTACACATCGGCCGCCGAGCCGACGATGAGCGGATCCGGGCCCGTCGGCGAGACGACCTCGTCGTCACGACCGTCGTAGTCGTACAGGCTCAGCACATAGCGCATCGCCTCGAGTCTCGCGCGCTTCTTGTCGTTGCTCTTGACGATCGTCCACGGCGCGTCGGAGGTGTCGGTCGCCGCCATCATCGCCTCCTTCGCGGCCGTGTAGTCGCCCCACTTGTCGAGCGAGGCGAGGTCCATCGGCGAGAGCTTCCACTGCCGCACCGGGTCGATCATGCGGATGGTGAACCGGGTGCGCTGCTCCTCGGCGGACACCGAGAACCACAGCTTGACCAGGTCGATACCGTCGCCCGTGAGCATGCTCTCGAACAGCGGGGCCTGCCGGATGAACTCGTCGTACTGGTCGGGGGTGCAGAACCCCATCACGCGCTCGACGCCGGCGCGGTTGTACCAGGAGCGGTCGAACAGCACGATCTCGCCCGCGGCGGGCAGGTGCGAGACGTAGCGCTGGAAGTACCACTGGCTGCTCTCGCGCTCGGTCGGCTTCTCCAGCGCGACCACGCGGGCTCCGCGCGGGTTGAGGTGCTCGGTGAAGCGCTTGATCGTGCCGCCCTTGCCCGCGGCGTCTCGGCCTTCGAAGACGACCACGAGCCGTCGGCCGTTCTTCTTGATCCAGTTCTGCAGCTTCAGCAGCTCGATCTGCAGGAGGCGCTTGCCCGCCTCGTACTCCTCGCGCGACATCCGCTCGTCGTAGGGGTAGCCCTCGCGCCAGGTGTCGATCTGCGTGCCGTCGCGGCGGAGGAGGACGGGGTCGTCGTCGTCCTCGTCCAGGACCACGAGATCGCGGGCGTCGTCGGGCGTGAGCGTGCGGAGCAGCTCGGGCGTGGGGAGGAGCTCGATCGCCGGCGGAAGCACGGAGACCTGCTGCGGAGCGGAGGCGGGAGTGTCGGGCACGCAGCGACGCTAGAGCTCCCGTGCGACGCGCCGGTGAACGGAGGGTGTCCCTCGCGGATGCGCGCACCCGGTCGTACCCTCGTCGCATGTGCCGGAACATCCACACTCTCCACAACTTCGAGCCCGCCGCGAGCGATGAGGAGGTGCAGGCCGCCGCCCTCCAGTACGTCCGTAAGATCAGCGGGACCACCAAGCCATCGAAGGCCAATCAGGAGGCGTTCGACCACGCCGTCGCCGAGATCGCCCACATCACGGGGCACCTCCTCGAGGATCTCGTGGCGACCGTGCCTCCGAAGGACCGTGAGGTCGAGGCCGCGAAGGCCCGCGAGCGCTCGGCCAAGCGCTTCGCGACGGCCTGAGCGTCAGAACGCGGCAGGCGGCAGGTCCGTCTCAGCGTCCGCGATCGCGTCCACGATGCGGGCGGCGACCGACTCCGGGCTGTGTCCCGCGCCGAACGTCGGGGCCGAGCCGGCGAGCGGATGCGTCGACAGCTCCGTCTCGGTGTGACCCGGCCGCGCATCGAGCAGGAGGATGCCGGCGCGCTTGTACTCGCGCGCCGACGCCTTCACGAAGGAGTACAGAGCGGCCTTGGAGGCGGAGTACGCGGCGAGACCGGCGGTGGGGGCCTCGGCGACGACTCCGCTGATCGTCAGCGCGAACGGCTCGCGGCCGTCTGTCGCTGACCGCGACAGCGCCTCGAACGCCGCGGTCAGCAGCCGGATCGGCGCGAGGGCGTTCACCTCGACGAGCTCCTCGAGCACGGCGGGGTCGAGCTCGGCCGACGGGCCGAAGGCCACGACCCCGGAGGCGACGACCACGCCGTCGAGGCGGCCGTGCCGGTCGAGCACCTCGCCGATCAGGCGCTGCGGTGCGTCCTCACCGCGCAGATCGGCGACCAGCGGCTCGGCACCCAGAGCTCCTGCCTCTCGTCCGGAGCGGACGGCTCGGGCCCCGCGCGACTCCAGATGGTCCGCGATCAGACGGCCGAGGCCGCCGGAGGCTCCGAGAACGAGGACGACGGCACCATCGAGTCGGGTCATGCCTCCGAGCCTAGGCGGGGGGTATGGCGCGGATCGCCTCTACCGCCCCCGGCCGGGGGCCCCTAATCTGAGCGCCATGTCGAGCCTCGTGACCCGTGCCTCGCTCCGCCGACTCTCCGAGGTCCTCGAGGATCCGGCGCCCATCAACCGGGGTCACGCCCGCTACGTCCGCCGTCTGATCACCAGCGTGACCCTCGCTGAGGCGCGGCCGTGGAGCGGCTCGGGCGCGACCGAGCAGCTCGCGGCGATCGCCCCCGACGACGCGGCGGAGGATCCGGCTCTCTGAGCCCCCACTCCTCAGAGCCGACGCTCCTGCGCTGCAGATCACCGACCGGCGCGGCTCGCCTCTGACGGACGTGACCACTCCTCCAGCATCCGCGCACTCTCCGCGCCGGAGGCAGACCCGGTCGCGACTCCGATCACCAGGTCGTAGGCAGCATCGTCGGGTGCATCCAGTGCCACCGCGTTCAGTCCGAGGAAGACGACAGCGGACAGCCAGCCGAGTCGCTCGTTCCCGTCGACCAGTGGGTGATTCCGCACGATCGATTCGAGCAGCACGGCCGCCTTCTCGAAGAGGGACGGATACGCATCCCGCCCGAAGAGCGACGACTGCGGTCGATGCGCAGCGGAGTCGAGCAGACCCAGATCGCGGATGTGCGGGACGCCGAGATCGTCCGCAAGGGTCAGCAGATCCTCGAGACGGAGGTACCTCATCCGACTACTGAGCGAGGCGATCGAGGAGGTCTGCGTAGCGCTCGCGTCCCCGAGCAGAGAGGGCGGCGACGTCATCTGTCTGTACTCGCCGGTCCGCGGCCTCGAGGATCGCGCGCACCGTCGCCTCCTGTTTGCTGATGCCCTGCGCGTCGGCGAGAGCGGCCAGCGCTCGCTCCTGCTCGTCGGTCAGCCTCAGTGTCATCGCCATGTCTCGATGACACCGGAGTGATACCAACGGTGGGGCGACCCGGGCTCGGCGTTGTCGCGGATCACTCACCCCAGGGCTGTCCTGGCTCCTCCGACCCGCGGGCCTCTCACGGCCCCTCGTAGACTCGACCGGCCGAGAGAACGGGGAGCCGGTGGACGAGAACGTGGACGCCCCGGCGGGCTGGTACCCCGAGGGCGGCGCGATGCGCTGGTGGGACGGCACCCGGTGGACCGAGGACCGCATGTCCGCCGAGGACCGCATGTCCGCCGTCGATCGATCGTCCTCGACCCTTGCTCCTGTTTTCCGCCTCCCGAACGCCGACGGCACCCCGACCATCGATGCGATCGACGAGGCCGAGCGGATCGAAGAGATCGCCGACACCCTCGGCCGGCCCCTGCGTGCCGGCGAAGTCGTCGAGGAGTCGCTCGACGTCGAGCTGATCCCCGAGCCCGACCACCCCACTGGCGCGCCCGCTGTCTCGATCCGCGCGCACGGGCGGGTCATCGGCTACCTCCCCGATGCTGTGTCCTACCGGCCCTCGATCGACCGCATCGTCGCGAGCGGAGCCGTCCCCGTGACCCGCGCCCGCCTCCGGGTCGAGCGCGCGGAGGAGGGGCTGCGCGCGTCGCTCCGCCTCGCGCTGCCGTCCCCCGACCTCGTGGTGCCGCTCAACGCGCCCCCGATGTCGCGCTACTCCGTGCTGCCGTGGGGGCGAGGACTGCAGGTGCTGCGCGAGGACGAGCACTTCGCGCAGCTGACCGGCATCGTCGAGGGCCGCGGGCTCGTCCTGGTGACGATGCACCTCCTCCCGAGCGACCTGATCGAGGTGCGACTGGACGGCGCCCGGGTCGGCGAGCTCTCGGTGGGCACCTCGCCGCACTTCGCACCGACAGTCCGCCACCTGGAGGGGCTGGGCCTCACGGCGACCGCGTACGCGGCCCTCCGCAGCTCACCTCTGAAGGCCGAGCTGACGCTCCAGGCGGCACGTGCCTCCGAACTGCCCGCGCTCTGGGTCGACGGGCCGGCCGTGACACTGCCCGCACTCGTGCCGACGGCCGCCCGGTACGACGTGCCCGACGCCTACGTCCGCCCGTTGCGCCGCTCCTCCCGCACCTCGGAGGCGGTCACCCGCTCGACCCGTCGCGTGGTCGCCTGGGTGGTCTTCGGCGTCGCGACCCTCGTCGGCCTCTCGAGCTGGATCATCGGCGACCTGCTGAACTGACGACCCCACCGGCTCCATCGGGGAGCATCGCGTTGCGGGCACTATCGCTCGAGGCGGTCGAGGAGGCCTGCGTAGTGCGCCCGACCGAGCGCGGACGGCGCCACGACATCGGTGCCCTGGACGCGGGACCCGTCGTCCTCGGAAATAGTGGGTGGTGCAGGCTCCGCCGCCCCGGCACTCGGCGGGCCGCCCGACGCGGTCGACCCGCACACCTGATCGGCCGATGGCCGCGGGCTGGTCGCCCTCCGACGGCCGAACCCGGCCGCACGCCGACACCAGCCACCCGGTGCGATCCGCGCCCCGCGAGAACGCGGCCGTGCACGCCCATCCCACGAATCCGACGTGCATGCCGGCATCGCTCGTGCACGCGCATCCGGCCGACACCCTCACCGCGCGCCTCCGGCTCGCGTAAACACGTTCGGCTCGCAGAATCTGCGAGATCCTGCGAGCCGAACGATCTTGGACGAGCCGAAGCCCGGCCGAGCCGAAGCTCACACGTTGAAGCGGAACTCCACGACGTCGCCGTCCTGCATCACGTAGTCCTTGCCCTCGATGCGGGCCTTGCCCTTCGCGCGGGCCTCCGCGATCGAACCCGTCTCGACGAGGTCGTCGAACGAGATGATCTCGGCCTTGATGAAGCCCTTCTGGAAGTCGGTGTGGATCACGCCGGCCGCCTGCGGAGCGGTCCAACCCTTCCCGATCGTCCAGGCGCGCGTCTCCTTCGGGCCGGCCGTCAGGTACGTCTGCAGCCCGAGCGTGTCGAAGCCGATCGTGGCGAGCTGGTTGAGCCCGGACTCCGTCTGGCCCGTCGACTCGAGCATCTCGGCGGCGTCCGCCTCGTCGAGGTCGATGAGCTCGGACTCGATCTTGGCGTCGAGGAAGATCGCGTGCGCCGGGGCGACGAGCGCGGCCAGCTCGCCCTTGCGGACGTCGTCGGTCAGCACCGCCTCGTCGACGTTGAACACGTAGATGAAGGGCTTCGCGGTCAGCAGCCCCAGCTCGCGGATCGGCTCGAGGTCGATCGAGGACGCCGACAGCGGCTTGCCCTGATCGAGGAACTCGCGGGCCTTCTTGGCCGTCTCGACCACGATCGGTTCGATCTTGCGACCCTTCAGCTCCTTCTCGTAGCGGGCCTCGGCCTTCTCGAGGGTCTGCAGGTCGGCGAGCACCAGCTCGGTGTTGATCGTCTCCATGTCGCTCGCGGCGTCGACCTTGCCGTCGACGTGCACGACGTCCGAGTCCTCGAAGCCGCGGATGACCTGGGCGATCGCGTCAGCCTCGCGGATGTTGGCGAGGAACTTGTTGCCGAGCCCCTCCCCCTCGGAGGCGCCGCGCACGATGCCGGCGATGTCGACGAAGGAGACGGGGGCCGGGAGGATGCGCTCGGAGCCGAAGATGCCGGCCAGCACCTCGAGGCGGGAGTCGGGCAGGTTCACGACTCCGACATTCGGCTCGATCGTCGCGAACGGGTAGTTCGCGGCGAGCACCGAGTTCTTGGTCAGCGCGTTGAAGAGCGTCGACTTGCCGACGTTGGGGAGTCCGACGATTGCGATAGTGAGAGCCACGGGCGACCATCCTACGCGGGGCCGCGTGCCGCGGGCGGCGGTGTCGGAGGTGCGTGAGAGGCTGAATCGTGCCCATCGACTTCACCGCCATCGACTTCGAGACCGCCAACTCCCACGGGGCCTCGGCCTGCTCGGTGGGGCTGGTGAAGGTCCGCAACGGCCACATCGTCGATCGCGCGGGCTGGCTCATCCGCCCGCCGTACGGGTTCGACGACTTCCTCGAGTGGAACACGCGGATCCACGGCATCCGCAAGCACGACGTGCACGGCGCCGCCTCGTGGAGCGAGCAGTTCGCCGATCTCGTCGCGTTCGCCGGAGACGACGTGTTCGTCGCCCACAACGCCGGCTTCGACATGGGCGTCATCCGCGCCGCCTGCGCCGCGACCGCACTCGAGCACCCCGAGTACGACTACCTCTGCTCGCTCCAGCTCGCCCGCAAGACCTACGAGCTCGACTCCTACCGCCTGCCCGTCGTGGCGATGGCCGCCGGCTTCGAGGACTTCCGCCACCACGACGCCTCGGCCGATGCCGAGGCGTGCGCCTCGATCGTCGTGCACGCCGCGCAGCGCCACGGCGCCGACAGCATGGCCGAGCTCGGCGCGCTCGCCGGAGTCTCGGTCAAACGACTGCGACCCAAGGCCCCGGTCGCCGCCTGAGCCGCAGGCTCACTCGCCCGCGCGCGGGTCGCCGAACCAGTTGCTGAAGATGCGCCAGAAGTTGCGGTTGCCGTAGGCCGAGCAGGCGTCGCCCTCGCCGTAGAGGTTCTCGAGCGCCGCCGCGTTCGGCTGGTACGGCGTGTAGTAGTACAGACCCGCGGTCGCCGCGTTCTCGATCAGCACCGGAGCCGTTCCGCACGCCGCGTCCGGCGAGTACTGGATCTCGCTCGTCTCGCCGATCGGGTACCAGTCGAAGCTGCTGTCCGGGTTCCTGTACCGCTGGAACTGCCAGGCGGCTCCGTAGACCTGACCGAAGAAGCCGAAGTAATCGCTGTCGCAGTCGGCTGTGTCGGGGCAGCCGTAGCCCGTCGCGCTGCGGAACTGCCGCTCGCTCGGCGCCGCGTCGGTCACGAGCGACTGCTCCTTCTGCAGCAGGACGAGCAGCACCGCGGGGCTCACGTCGCACGCCACGGCCACCGAGCCGATGATCTCGGCGGCGGAGCGGTTCGGCCCGCCGCGGTACGCCGCGCACTGCTCGTCCGCAGCGACATCCCCGGTGTCCTCCGCATAGTCGCGCAGGCACGGCACCTCCGCACCCTCGCAGTCGGGGACCCGCGCCGTGAGGAACGCCTGGACGGTCAGCGGGCCGAGCGCGTCGCCGTCGAAGAACACCTCGTCAGACACGATGTCGCCGGGGTCGAAGCCCGAGCCGTCCACTCCGCCGGCGAGATCGGTCCACATGCGGATGCTCGCCGGCTCGGGCGGAGGCGCTGCCGCTCCCCCGAGGTCGGTCGCTCCCGCGAGGAGCAGGACGGCGACGAACGCCACGAGAGCGCAGAAGCCTCCCCGCCGACGCCGGGCGTCGGTCGGGGAGGCACTCATCCCTCCACGCTAGCGGGAGACGGAGATCGGCTCAGCCACAGGACTCGAGGCGTGCCACCGAGTCGGATAGCGTTCCCGTGCCTCCGAGCAGCACGACCCTCTTCGCTCCCAGGGTGCGGATGTCGTCGAGCACGGCCTGCGGGACGCAGGTCGGCGGGACGGCGAAGAGGGGGCTCTTCGTGAATCCGGCGGCGGTCGCTCCCGCGAGAGCATCGGGGAAGTTCTCGCCCGTCGCGAGGTAGACGGTGCTCGCCGTGCTGAACGCCGCGCGGTTGAGCTTCTCGGAAGTGTCGTAGCGGTCGGCCCCGCCGATGCGAGTGACGGAGGCGACCGGCACGGAGCTCGCGATGCCGTCGCTGACCGAGAGGGCACTGCCCGCGATGGTGAGCGTCCGCACTCCCAGCCCCGAGAGGATGCTCTTCGTCGTGGCGTCGGCCGTCGGCAGACCGCCGTTCACGAGCACCACCGGTGCCCTGACCGATCCTGCGGCCGCGCTGGCGCCGAGGGCGTCGGGGAACTTCTCGCCCGTCGCGAGCCACGCCCTCGACGATCCCTGCGGGAACGCGTACTGGATGATCTGCTTCGACGTGTCGTACCGGTCGACGCCTCCGATGCGCTGGATCGACCGCGTGTACTGCGCGAGGTCGTTCTTGAGCGCCTCACTGATGCTGAGGGCCGACCCGACGACGACGATCTTCGCGGGCTTGAGCCTGCTCAGCTCGTCGCGCACCGACTGCGCCATCGAGTCGCGGTCGACGAGCAGGAGCGGGCCGCCCTGCTTCGCGGCGGCGGGAGCGGCGCTGAGCGCGTCGGGGAAGTTGCCGCCGGTGGCGACGTAGACGACCGGCACGTTCGCGCCGAAGGTCGCCTTCGAGATCTCGACGGCTGTGCCCTGGCGGTCGCTGCCGGCGAGGCGGCTGACGGCGACCGAGCCGTTGTTGCTCACGCTCGAGCAGCCGAGGTCCTTCGATCCCGAGGCCTTCGAGTCGCCCGAGCCGGTCCAGAGGTTCCAGGCGACGGAGGCGGCGCTCACGCAGACCGTGTAGGTGCCGAGTGCGGAGGCGGGCGCCGTGGTGGTGAACCCGTGCCCGCGGCCGGCTGCCGGGTACTCGCCCGGGATGTCGCCGCGATCGCCGCCGGCGTTCTGCGTGCGGACGGTCTTCGAGCCGTCAGGAGCGGTGACGGTCACCGTGGTCGAGATCGCGGTCTGCTGCGTGGTCGGGTCGACGGCCCAGCCGGAGGCGGTCAGGGTGCCGCCCGAGATGCGCGGCGCGTCCACGCGGCCGGCCGGGGCGACACCGGCGTTCGCCAGCGTGCCGTTCCAGTCGCTGAAGATGTACCAGAAGTTGATGTTGCCGTAGGTCGCGCAGGCCTGGTTGCCGCTGTTGGTCAGCGCGTAGTCGTTGGGCTGGTACGGCGTGTAAAAGTAGAGGTTCGCCGTGGCCTGGTTCCGGATGGTGACGGGCGACGAGCCGCACGAGGTGTCCGGGTTGTAGAGGATGTTCGGCGTCGTGTCCTTGGCGTAGGTGGTGAAGTTCGAGCCGGATCCGGGCGGGTTCGCGTACTTCTTGAACTGGCGCGCCGCTCCGTAGACCTGGGTGAAGAAGCCGGCGGAGCCGTTGTCGCAGCCGGTCGAGTCGGGGCAGTTGAAGCCGGTGGCGCGGTTGTAGAGGCGCTCGGTCGGGCTGGTCGTCGTGACCAGGCTCGTCTCCTTCTGCACCAGCACGGCGAGGACCAGCGGATTGATGCCGCACGCCTCGCCGACACGGGTGAAGATCGACGCCGCGGACTCCTGCGAGCTCCCGGTGTACGCCGTGCACATCGGGTCGGCCGCCTTGCTCGGCGTCTGCTGGCTGAACGCCCTGAGGCACGGCACCCCGTTGGGGGTGCCGGAGCAGTTCCGGCCCTTGTCGTCGAGGACCGCCTGCATCTGGGAGACGTTCCGCGAGTCGCTGTCGAAGAAGTTCGCGTCGCTGAAGATGTACCCGGCGCGGAAGCTCTTCGTGCTGCTCGCCTCGTACTGCACCTCCTGGTCGGGCAGTCCTGTGCCGTCGTCGACGGAGACGGACGATTCCGCGGTCCCCGGATCGACGAGGACGGACGCAGGCGGCGCGACGTCCTCGGCCGCTGCGGCGGACGAGATCGGGACGAGCGCGGTGCCGAGCCCGACGGCGACGGCGAGCGCGGCGGTGAGCAGGCGCGATGATCGGCGGTGATTCCCCATGATTGCGAAGCCTACGGGGAGGCACCGACACCGGCGTCCCTCGATGGTCACACCCTTCCGAGGGGCACAACGGCCGATGTCGGAGGTCCGTGGTGTCATCTGCGGCATGGACTCCTCCTTCCTCATCGGCCTCGTGATCGGCGCCCTGCTCGCCTCGATCGTGGCGTTCCTCCTCGTCCGCTCCCGCACACCCGATGCCGCGCTCGCGCTCGAGCTCGCCACCGCGCGCGCCAGGGCCGAGGGTGTGGAGGAGCGCCACGAGGCCGTCGTCGAGCAGCACCGCGAGCACCTCGGGTCGGCGCGCGACCAGATCCGCGAGCTGCAGGAGCAGCTGCGCGTCGTCGCCGAGCGCGAGCGGCACGATGCGCGGATCCTGCAGACGCTCTCCCCCGTCGCCGAGAGCCTGCGCGGCATGCAGGAGTCGGTCCGCCGGCTCGAGAGCGAGCGCGCCGCGCAGTTCGGCGCGATCACCGAGCAGCTCGAGGGCCAGCGCGCGGCCGGCGAGCGGCTCCGCTCGACCACCGAGACCCTCGCCTCGGCGCTGCGCTCCAGCGCCAGCCGCGGGGCGTGGGGCGAGACGCAGCTGCGCAACGTCGTCGAGGCGGCGGGGCTCACCCAGCGGGTCGACTTCGACGTGCAGTTCGGCCTCGAGGGCGAGGCCGGGCGGGGCCGCGCCGACATGGTCGTGCGCCTGCCGGGGGGCAAGGCCCTCGCCGTCGACGCGAAGGTCCCGTTCGACTCCTACCTCGAGGCCAGCGCCATCCCCGCCGGAGCGGGGGCCGACGAGGAGGCGCGTCGCACCGCCCTGCTGCGAGCCCACGTCCGCGCGCTCCGCGGTCACATCGACGCACTCGCCGCCCGGGAGTACTGGAGCGGGCTGCCCGCCAGCCCGGAGTTCGTGATCGCCTTCATTCCGAGCGAGCCGCTGCTCGCCAGCGCACTCGACGCCGACCCGAGCCTGCTCGAGTACGCCTTCCGCAAGCGCGTCGCGCTCGCCTCCCCGGTCACCCTCTGGTCGGTGCTCAAGACCGTCGCGTACACCTGGCAGCAGGACGTCCTGACCGATGACGCGAAGCGCCTCCTCGACCTCGGGAAGACCCTCTACACGCGCCTCGGCACGCTCGCCGACCACGCGGAGGGACTGCGCCGCTCGCTCGAGAAGACCGTCGACTCCTACAACGCGTTCGCCGGCTCGCTCGAGAGCCGCGTCCTCGTCACCGCCCGCCAGTTCGACACCCTCGACGAGTCACGGGTGATCGCCCCGATCGGAGGCGTCACCACCTCACCGAGGCGCCTCACCGCCGTCGAGCTCCTCGCCCCCGACACCCTCGACGACGAGCGCAGCGCGTGAACCCGCAGCCTCATCGAGACGCCGTCGCTTCCGCGCGAGCACCACGTTCCCCGCGGTGTCTCGGCGAGAAGCCCGGCGTCTCGATGAGGTGATCGCGCCGCTGGCTAGAGCCACTTCTCCGCGAGGTGCTGGGCGGTCACCCGGCGGATGGTGCCCGAGCGCGAGCGCAGGACGATGGACTCCGTCGTGATGATGTGCCCCTCCTTGCGCACGCCCTTCACGAGCCCGCCGTTCGTGACGCCCGTCGCGACGAAGTAGGTGTTGTCGCTGCGGACGAGGTCGTTCGCGTGCAGCACGCGGTCGAGATCGTGTCCCGCATCGAGCGCGCGCTGCCTCTCGTCGTCGTCCTTCGGCCGGAGGATCCCCTGGATCACACCGCCCAGCGCGCGGATGGCGCACGCCGTGATGATGCCCTCGGGCGTGCCTCCGGTGCCGACGCACATGTCGACCCGCGAGTCGTGCCGTGCGGCGTTGATGCCGCCCGCGACATCGCCGTCGAGCAGCAGCCGGGTCCCGGCCCCGGCGGCGCGGATGTCCTCGATGAGCTGGGTGTGACGGGGACGGTCGAGGACCGCGATCCGCATCTCGTCGACCGGCTTGCGCTTCGCCCGAGCGAGGGCGCGGATGTTCTCGCCGATCGGCCTCTGGATGTCGATGATCCCGATGCCCTCGGGCCCGGTCACGATCTTCTCCATGTAGAACACGGCCGACGGGTCGAACATGGCGCCGCGGTCGGCGACCGCGATCATCGAGAGCGCGTTCTGACGGCCGGCGGCGGTGAGCGAGGTGCCGTCGATAGGGTCGACCGCGATGTCCGCGGCGGGACCTGAGCCGTTGCCGACGTGCTCGCCGTTGTAGAGCATCGGCGCGTTGTCCTTCTCGCCCTCGCCGATCACGACGACCCCGTCGAAGTTGACGGTCCCGAGGAAGGTGCGCATCGCGTCGACGGCGGCACCGTCGGCAGCGTTCTTGTCGCCCTTGCCGATGAAGGGCACGGCGCGGATCGCCGCGGCCTCGGTGGCGCGGACGAGCTCCATGCCGAGGTTGCGGTCAGGGTGGAGATACAGAGAGTCGTTATCGGTCACAGCGCGGAGTCCTTCGCATTCGATTCGTGCAGACGGCGTCGTCGCAGGACCCGCTGTCGCGGATCCCCATCCCGGGTCGAAGCCTACCGGAGGCGTCCCCGCGCCCCCGGGGACGCCTCAGCCCCGCCTCGCTAGACTCGTCGGCGGCGCGGGCCTCGCCCGACCCCTCCCGTTCATCCGTCAAAGGAGATGCCATGCCCGTCGCTACCCCTGACCAGTACGCAGAGATGCTCGACAAGGCGAAGGCCGGCGGATACGCCTACCCCGCCTTCAACGTCTCGTCCTCGCAGACCATCAACTCCGTCCTGCAGGGACTCACCGAGTCCGGCTCGGACGGCATCATCCAGGTCACCACCGGAGGCGCCGACTACTTCGCGGGCCACACCGTCAAGAACCGCGCGGCCGGAGCGATCGCCTTCGCGAAGTTCGCCACCGAGGTCGCCAAGAACTACCCGGTCACGGTCGCGCTGCACACCGACCACTGCCCGAAGAACGCGCTCGAGGGCTTCGTCTACCCGCTGATCGCCGCCTCCGAGGAGGAGGTCAAGGCCGGCCGCGAGCCGCTGTTCCAGTCGCACATGTGGGACGGCTCCGCGGTCCCCCTCGACGAGAACCTCGCCATCGCGAAGGAGATCCTCCCCCGCGTCAAGAACATCAACGCCATCCTCGAGGTCGAGATCGGCGTCGTCGGCGGCGAGGAGGACGGTGTCTCGCACGACATCAACGAGCACCTCTACACCACGCTCGACGACGCGATCGCGACCGTCGAGGCTCTCGGCTTCGGCGAGCAGGGCCGCTACATGGCCGCGCTGACGTTCGGCAACGTGCACGGCGTCTACAAGCCGGGCAACGTGCGCCTGCGCCCCGAGCTGCTCCGCGAGATCCAGGACGGCCTGCAGCAGAAGTACGGCACCGCCGCCCTGCCGCTCGACCTCGTGTTCCACGGCGGCTCCGGCTCGACCGACGAGGAGATCGCCGAGGCGGTCCGCAACGGCGTCGTGAAGATGAACATCGACACCGACACGCAGTACGCGTTCAGCCGGTCCATCGCCGACACGGTGCTGAAGAACTACGACGGCTTCCTCAAGGTCGACGGCGAGGTAGGCAACAAGAAGATCTACGACCCGCGCGCCTGGGGCAAGATCGCCGAGACCGCCATGGCCGCCCGCGTGGCCGAGGCGACCCGTCAGCTCGGCTCCGCCGGGCACTCCGGAAAGTAGGACACCGCTCCGTGACGAACGCACACGACCAGTCGGGTGGCGCCGAGCGCCCGAAGCCCCAGTACGGCGAGTACGCGCCGCCCGGCTGGTCGTGGCAGCCCGCCGAGGACGCGGTGGTCGTCCCGGATCCGCGCGGCTCCGACGCGGATCCACGTCCGGCGAAGACACCCGCCCGGCAGGCAGCGGCACACCCGGTCGACCGCCTCCTCACGATCATCCTGCTCGCGCTCGGCGTCTTCTTCGCCGTGCCGACGCTGCTCGACCCGTCGAGCTTCGCGACCACGCTCGAGGAGCTGTACCGGAGTCAGGGCATCGGCACCTACGCCTCGCCCGATCTCGCCCGGGCCCTCGGAGTCGTCGTGGCCCTCGCGCAGTCGCTGATCGTCGCTTTCGCCGTCTGGATCTCGATCCGCCGGCTCCGCGCCGGGAAGCGCACCGTGCTGGTGCCGATCCTCGGGATCGTCGCCACCATCGTGCTCTCGATGATCATCGCCGCGATCGCGATCCTGGGCGACCCGACCTTCGGCGACTACGTCAACCAGATGTCGTCGCAGGGCTCCGCCGGTCTCGACACCTGAGCTCTCACGCGAAGAGGCCGCCCTCCCTCGGGAGTGGCGGCCTCTTCGCGTAGGCGGTCCGGGAGTCAGCTCGCGGCGCTGATCCGTCCACCGACACCGCGGGCGTCGCGCTTGCCGGCGACGTCCTTCCGCAGCTCCTTCGGCAGCGAGAACATCAGGTCCTCCTCCGCGGTCTTGACCTCTTCGACGTCGCCGTATCCGGCGGCCGCCAGGTCGTCGAGCACCTCGCGCACCAGGATCTCGGGAACCGAGGCGCCGCTGGTGACGCCGACGGTGCGGATGCCGTCGAGCCACTCCTGCTTGATCTCGCTCGCGTAGTCGATGCGGTAGGACGCCTTCGCGCCGTACTCGAGCGCCACCTCGACGAGGCGGACGGAATTGGACGAGTTGGCCGAGCCGACCACGATCACGAGCTCGGCGCTCGCGGCCACCTTCTTGATCGCGACCTGGCGGTTCTGCGTGGCGTAGCAGATGTCGTCGCTCGGCGGGTCCTGCAGGTTGGGGAAGCGCTCGCGGAGGCGGCGCACGGTCTCCATCGTCTCGTCGACCGAGAGCGTGGTCTGCGAGAGCCAGACGACCTTGTCCGGGTCCTTCACCTGGATGTTCGGGACGTCGTCGGGGCTGCCGACGAGCGTGACGTGATCGGGAGCCTCGCCCGCGGTGCCCTCCACCTCTTCGTGGCCTTCGTGGCCGATCAGGAGGATCTCGAAGTCGTCGCGCGCGAAGCGGACCGCCTCGCGGTGCACCTTGGTGACCAGCGGGCAGGTGGCGTCGATGGCCTGCAGGTGGCGGTCGGCCGCGCCCTGCACGACGGCGGGAGAGACTCCGTGGGCGCTGAAGACGATGTGCGATCCCTCGGGGACCTCGTCGACCTCGTCGACGAAGATCGCGCCCTGACTCTCGAGCGTCGAGACGACGTGGACGTTGTGCACGATCTGCTTGCGCACGTACACCGGGGCACCGTAGTGCTCGATGGCCTTCTCGACGGCGACGACCGCGCGGTCGACTCCGGCGCAGTAGCCGCGCGGGGCGGCCAGCAGGACGCGCTTGGGCCCGTCGACGGGGACGTCGCGCAGACGTCCTGCGGCGCGGGGCATGCGCGGCATGGGCAGGCTGATCGGGGCTTCACTCACCACACGATTCTACGGGCCGCATCCTGTGCGAGGCCGACTCCTGCAGAATGCCGCCTCCTCCACAGGTTCGACTCGCGCCGACCATCGGCCCGGCGACCTGCACGGCAGCCCCGGTGTCGGAGGCATCCCGTACCGTTGTCGACGCAGGTCCGCCACCCGCTCCCCCGCCCGCTCCAGCGAAGGCACCGATGACAGACGCCCCTCCCACCGCCGACGCCCCGTGGCCGGTCGGTCTGCTCGCGAGCAAGATCAAGGGCTGGATCGAGCGGCTGGGCACCGCGTGGGTCGAGGGCGAGATCACCCAGTGGGGAGTCTCCGGGGGCAACGTCTACGGCAAGCTCAAAGACCTGTCGGGCGAGGCCACGGTGGGGTTCACCGTGTGGTCCTCGGTCCGCTCCCGCCTCCCCGCCGATCTCGCCCAGGGCGATCGCGTCATCGCGCTGGTGAAGCCCAACTACTGGGTCAAGGGCGGCACGCTCTCGATGCAGGTCTTCGAGATGCGGCACGTCGGGCTCGGCGACCTCCTCGAGAAGCTCGAGCGCCTCCGCCGGCAGCTCGCCTCCGAGGGGCTCTTCGAGGCGAGCCGCAAGACGCCGCTCCCCTTCCTCCCGCACGGCATCGGCCTGATCACCGGCAAGGACTCGGACGCCGAGAAGGACGTCCTCCGGAACGCCCAGCTGCGCTGGCCGGCCGTCCGCTTCCGCGTGGTGCACGCGGCGGTCCAGGGCGACCGCACGGTGCCCGAGGTCCTCTCGGCGCTGCGCACGCTCGAGGCCGACGAGAGCATCGACGTGATCGTGATCGCCCGCGGCGGTGGCGACTTCCAGAACCTGCTCGGCTTCAGCGACGAGAGGCTCGTGCGCGCGGTGGCCGCCTGCTCGACCCCTGTCGTCAGCGCCATCGGCCACGAGGCCGACCGCCCGCTCCTCGACGAGGTCGCCGATCTGCGCGCCTCCACCCCCACCGACGCGGCCAAGCGCGTGGTGCCCGACGTGTCCGACGAGCTGCTGCGGGTGCAGCAGGCGAGGCTCCGGATGACCAGCCGGGTGAGCGGACTCGTCTCGCACGAGGTCGACCGGCTCTCGCAGCTGCGCACACGACCCGTCCTCGCGCAGCCGCACGTCCTCGTCGACCGGCGCTCCGAAGACCTGACCCGCTGGGTCGCGAGGGGTGCCGAGCTCGTCGAGCGGAGGATCGAGCGCGCGCATCTCGAGGTCGAGCGGCTGCACGGCCACCTCCGGGCCCTCTCGCCGCAGCACACCCTCGACCGCGGCTACGCGATCGTGCAGAACTCCGCCGGGCACGTCGTCCGCGGGCCGGGCGATGCGGCGAGCGGTGAGTCGCTCGTCCTGACCCTCGCCGAGGGAGCGGTGTCGGCCCGATCCGAGGGTGCGGCCGCCGACCCCGCAGGACGCGGCTGACACCGCCCGCGCCGAGCCTCCCTCCAGCACCGATCGATAGGATCATCCCCATGCCCGACGCCCGCACCGACCCGTCCGCCGCGGAGACCACCGACCCCGGCGCCACTGTCGCCGGCACGGCCGACCTCAGCTACGAGCAGGCGCGCGACGAGCTCGTCCGCGTGGTCTCCGAGCTCGAGCAGGGCAACTCCACCCTCGAGCGCTCACTCGCGCTCTGGGAGCGCGGCGAGGCACTCGCCGCCCGCTGCGAGGAGTGGCTGATCGGAGCCCGGGCGCGTCTCGACGCCGCCCGCTCCGGCGGATCGAGCGCCGGATGAGCCGCGAGAAGCCGCCCCGCGTCGTCGCCGAGCTCGGGCGGCCCGAGACCCCGGCCGAGATCGCGGCCCGCAAGGCCGAGAACTCCCGCCTCTACCGCCAGCGCAAGACCGTGAACAACCTCGTCTTCTCTCTGCTGGCCACCGTCGGCGTCGTCGCGCTCATCGTGCTCGTGGTCCCTCGTGGAGACGGCACGGAGCGACCGGCCGTCGACGTGCCGCTGGTCGCCTCCCAGCTGCAGCTCGGCGAGACGCAGACACTGGTCGTCCCCGAGATGCCCGACGGGTGGTCGGCCAATGCCGCCGAGCTGCGCACCGACGGCGGCATCGACTACTGGTACGTCGGCCTGCTCACCCCGAAGGCCGGCTACATCGGCGTCAGCCAGGGCCTCGACGCCGACGAGGCCTGGGTCGCCTCCCAGCTCGACCGCGCCGCCGCCACCGGGGTCGAGCAGATCGACGGCCGCGAGTGGACCGTGTACGACCGTCGCGACTCCGGAGCGGACACGGGCAACACCCCGTACGCTCTCGAGACGACGGAGGGGTCGAGCACCTACCTCATCTACGGCACTGCGTCGACCGATGAGATCCGCGAGGTCGTCGACGCCATCGCCCCGCAGATCGGCCAGGAGGAGACACGATGAGCCAGGACCTGAGCGACCAGGACGCACCCCAGACCATCCCGGTCCCGCGCGAGTCCCGCCCGCCCGCCTGGGTGTGGAAGGAGATGCTGCGCGGCAACCAGCGCTTCGTCGCCGGAGAACCGCGCCACCCTCGCCAGGACGTGGAGCGCCGCGCCGAGCTCGCCGCCGAGCAGAAGCCGCTCGCCGCCCTCTTCGGCTGCAGCGACTCGCGCCTCGCCGCCGAGATCATCTTCGACCTCGGCCTCGGCGACCTCTTCGTCGTCCGCAACGCGGGACAGGTCATCGCCGATTCGATCATCGGCTCGCTCGAGTACGGCGTGGCCGTGCTCGGAGTGAAGCTGATCCTGGTGCTCGGGCACGACGAGTGCGGTGCGGTGAAGGCGGCGATCCAGTCGCAGGCGCCCGGCGCCGAGCGCCTCCCGCCGCACATCGAGCACCTCATCGAACCGATCATCCCCGCCGTCCGTCGCATCGTCGGGCCGCAGCCCGACGGCCGGGTGCTCGTCGACCCGTCGGCGACCGACGCCCTCGCCGTCGGCAGGGAGCACCTGCGCGACACGGTCGCCGAGCTGCTCCAGCGCTCCCCGCTCATCGCCGACGCGGTCGCCGCGGGCGAGCTCGCCGTCGTCGGGGCCAACTACCGGCTGTCCGACGGCACCGTGATCTCGGACGTCGTGCTCGGCATCGATCCGCCGCAGCTGAGCCCCTACCGCTCCGAGCAGGAGCGCACGCTCACGCCGCTCCAGACCGTGGCGACCGACGGCTCTCCCGTCCTCTGACCGGGCTTCCGGCACACGAGCACTTGAACAGACCGAGCACCTCAACAGACAAGGACGAACACAGCGTGGTGGATCACTCCCCGACCGATTCCGGCGATTTCCGCATCGAGCACGACACGATGGGCGAGGTGCGGGTCCCCCGCGACGCGCTCTACGCCGCGCAGACGCAGCGCGCGGTCGAGAACTTCCCGATCTCGGGAGCCGGCCTCGAGCCCGCCCAGATCGCCGCTCTCGCGCGGATCAAGAAGGCCGCGGCGCTCGCGAACGCCGAGCTGGGCGTCCTCGACGCCGACATCGCCGGAGCCATCGCCGACGCGGCGGACCTGATCGTCGCCGGCGGCTACGACGAGCACTTCCCGATCGACGTCTACCAGACCGGCTCCGGGACCTCGTCGAACATGAACATGAACGAGGTGCTCGGCACCCTCGCGACGACGGCGCTCGGCCGCACCGTGCACCCGAACGACCACGTCAACGCGTCGCAGTCGTCGAACGACGTGTTCCCGACCTCGGTGCACGTCGCCGTCACCGGCGCACTGATCGAGAGCCTCATCCCCTCGCTCGAGCACCTCGCCCAGGCGCTCGAGGTCAAGGCCGAACTGTGGTCCGAGGTCGTCAAGGCGGGCCGCACCCACCTGATGGACGCCACTCCGGTCACGCTGGGTCAGGAGTTCGGGGGCTACGCGATGCAGATCCGCCTCGGCATCGAGCGCGTCCGCTCGGCACTCCCGCGCGTCGCCGAGGTCCCGCTCGGCGGCACCGCTGTCGGCACGGGCATCAACACGCCCGCGGGCTTCCCGCAGAAGGTCATCGCCCGACTCGCGGAGGAGACCGGTCTGCCCGTCACCGAGGCGCGGAACCACTTCGAGGCACAGGGCGCCCGCGACTCGCTCGTCGAGGCCTCCGGGGCCCTGCGCGTTCTCGCGGTCAGCCTCACCAAGATCAACAACGACCTGCGCTGGATGGGCTCCGGCCCCAACACCGGTCTCGGCGAGCTGCGCATCCCCGATCTGCAGCCCGGCTCGTCGATCATGCCCGGCAAGGTCAACCCGGTCATCCCGGAGGCGGTGCTCATGGTCTGCGCCCGCGTCATCGGCAACGACGCGACCATCGCCTGGGCCGGCGCCTCGGGCGCCTTCGAGCTCAATGTCGCGATCCCCGTCATGGGTACCGCGCTTCTCGAGTCGATCCGGCTCCTGTCGACCTCGGCGACGCTGCTGGCCGACAAGACCGTCGACGGCCTCGAGGCCGACGTCGAGCACGCCCGCGCCCTCGCCGAGTCCTCCCCGTCGATCGTCACCCCCCTCAACAAGGTGATCGGCTACGAGGCGGCCGCCAAGGTCGCGAAGAACTCGGTCGCCAAGGGCATCACCGTCCGAGAGTCGGTCGTCGACCTCGGCTTCGTCGAGCGCGGCGAGGTGACGGAGGAGCAGCTCGATGCGGCCCTCGACGTCATGTCGATGACGCACCCGGGCTGAACCGTTTTGTCGGGTCTGCGCAGGCGCAGACCCGACCGCGGTCGGCAGAGCGCGTGGAGTGGTCCGCAGAGCGTGGTGCGAACGGCTGGGGCGAAACGCTGACACGCGTTTCGCCCGTTCGCCTCGCGAGTGGTCGGCTGGTTCGGGTACCGGCGGCTCGGGACACGTGATGCAGAGTCATTCCGCCGCTCCCCCGGCGTGCTGATCGAGCCCGCAGTCCTCGCAGAGGGCTTATCGAGATCCCAGCCGATCACGCCGCGGGGCGGCGGGACCAGGCGGGGGCGCGCTCGGGGCGCGGGCCGACGCCGACGAGGAGGGCGGGCACGACGGCCAGGGCGGGCAGCGCGTGGAGGAGCGCGACGAGCAGGCGTGGCGGGCCGGACAGCCGCCCGTTGAGGGCGGGCATGATCAGGCGGGCGTGCAGCACCCGCTGCAGAGTCTGGATCAGGGCGGCGGGAACGGCACGACGACGCTGGACGCGGGCGAGCAGAGCATCGCCTCCGTGCTCGAAGACGCCCCTCCGCAGCGGGCCGGCGAGCAGCCGCGCGGTCGCGACCGCGTCCTGCACCGCGAGGTTGATGCCGACTCCGCCGACCGGCGACATCGCGTGCGCGGCGTCGCCGATGCAGAGCGCACCCGGCGCATGCCAGAGGCGGAGTCGATCGAGCCGCACGTCCAGGTGCTTCACGTCGTCCATCGACGCGATCGCCTCGGCGTCACCGGCGACCTCCGGGAGCAGCGCCGCCGCCTCGGCTCGGAGCGCCTCGATCCCCCGGCCACGCACCTCGGCGTCGGTCCCCTTTACTCCGAGTCGCGCGACCTGGAGGTAGCCCCTCCGCGGGATCGCGATCGCCGCGCGTCCCGCCTCCAGCCTCGGCAGCAGCGACTCCCCCACGTCGCGCTGCGTCGGGATCCGGAACCACCACACATCGAAGCCCACCGCGGCCTCGCGTGCCACGAGTCCGACCGAGCGCCGCACCGCCGACCAGCGGCCGTCGCAGGCCACTGTCAGATCGGCGAGGAGCCGCCCCGGCCCCGACGACGACGTGTACTCCACTCCGACGACGCGCTCGCCGTCGCGGACGACTCCCGTCACCACGTGCTCGGTCAGCAGGGTGAACGAAGGCTCGGCCGCGGCCGCCTCGGCGAGTAGGGCGAGCAGATCCCACTGCGGCACCATCGCGATGTAGGGATGCCGGACAGGCAGCCGCGAGAAGTCGGCCACGACCATCGGGGTGTCACCGGTCGGCACGCTCACCCGCTGGATCCTCGAGTGCGGCAGGGCGTCGAAGCGCGGGAGGAGCCCGAGATCGTCGAGCAGACCCAGCGTCGTCGGGTGCACCGTGTCGCCGCGGAAGTCGCGGAGGAAGTCGGCATGCTTCTCGAGCACCGTCACCTCGACTCCGGCGCGCGCGAGGAGCAACCCGAGGACGAGCCCGGCCGGTCCCGCGCCGACGATCGCGCACGTCGTTCGCAGCATCGCGACCTCCCACCGTCCGACTCCCGGTCTACCACCGCGCCGCACGCCTGACCAGGGCGTCTCAGCCGGCCGCGACGACGATCCAGAACGCGGCGAGCTGGAAGGGGCCGAACGCGATGCGAGAGCGGTCGCCCGAGAGCAGGAGCGGCAGCGCCCAGAGTCCCGCCAGGAGGAACGCCAGCCCGACAGCCGCCGACATCCGATCAGGTCCGAGCGCCGCGAGCGGGAACGCCAGACCCGCTCCCAGCTTCACGTCGCCCATGCCGAGCCCGCCGGCGGAGTGCAGCACTCCGAGGATCAGCGCGACCGTCGCCGCGGCGACCACCGAGCCCGGCGCCTCCGCGACCCCGGCCATGAGGATCGGCACCGTGAGCACGTTCGGCAGGAGGCGCGTGCGCACGTCGGCGAGCACCAGCGGCACCGACAGCGCCGCGATCACGAGCGCCGCCCAGCCCGCCCCGCTGTGCACGACGATCGCTCCCAGCGCAGTCGCGCCCAGCACGACGGCGACCCCCTCGAGTGCTGCACCGTGTCGCATCCGCCGACCCTAGACCGCCCCGCCTCACCCCCGTCGAACTTCTCCACACCCCCCCCTGCCGGCCTCCGCGAGATGCCACTTGAGTACGCGACACGCCGGAGAACGCGTACTCGAGTGGCATCGCGCGGAGTCAGTCCCGAGGAGGCAGGGGCCCCAGCCAGGCGTTCGCGAAGGTCGAGTGCGCCGATTCGTCGTCGGAGGGGTGGAAGAGCCCGGCGAGCACGTCACGGTAGAGCCGCGACAGCTCCGAGCGGCGCGAGTAGGCCGAGCCCCCGGAGGCGCGCACGGCGCTCTCGACGATCCGCAGCGCCGCCTCCGTGGTCCGGATCTTGACGCCGACGAGCGACGGGAACCAGCGCGCGCCCCGGTCGACCAGTGCGTCGACATCGGCGGCTGCCGAGCGCAGCGGCGCCTCGAGCCCGTCGAGCAGGATCGCGGCATCGGCGATCCGCCAGCGGATGTCCGGATCCTCGGACAGCGGGCGCCCGCCCGCCTTCAGCGAGGTGCGCCGGTGAGCGGCCTCCACCGCGAGCGCCAGCGCTCGCTGCGCGATCCCGAGGTAGACGGAGGCGATCAGCAGCTCGAAGTTCGCGAAGATCGCGAAGACGAGCGGGTCGGCGGAGGGCCCGACGGGCAGCGAGCGGAACATCCGCGAGGCGGGCACCTCCACGCCGTCGAGCACGGTGGTCCTGCTCTGCGTGGCGCGCATACCGAGCGTGTCCCAGTCGTCACGGACACTGAGACCCGCTACGGACGACTCCGGTGTCTCGCGATCGATGAACCCGTGCACCAGCCGCGGCTCGGAGCCGCTGTCGTCGCGGCCGAAGACCCCGAGCCTGGTCCAGGCCGGCGAGAGCGAGGTGAAGATCTTGGTGCCGGTGAAGCGGTAGGAGCCGTCGGGCCGCGGCTCGGCGCGCGTCAGCGAGTCGAGCAGGACCACGTCGTTGCCCGCCTCGCTGTTGCCGAAGGCGAAGACGTGCCCGGCCGCCGCATCCGTCAGCACGTGGGTCAGCGAGTCGTCGCCGCGCTCGCGCAGGACGCGTGCGACTCCGGTCCAGACGAGGTGCATGTTGACGGCCAGGGCTGTGGCCGGAGCGGCGGTCGCGAGACGCGTCTGCTCGGCCGCGACCTGCTCGAGCCCGAGTCCCGATCCGCCCAGCTCCTCCGGGACGAGGAGCGCGAGGTAGCCGAGAGCGCGCAGTTCGTCGAGGTCCTCCGCGAAGAAGGCGTTGCGCTCGTCGTAGTCGGCGGCGCGGAGGCGGAGGCGCTCGAGGAGCGCGTCATCGAGGATGCTCACCTCCCCACGCTACGCCGCCCTGCCCGCCCTCGGGCCGCCGAGCGGATGCTCCTCAGCTCCCGGCCCTTCCGGTGGAGCACCCGGCCGACCCGAGGGCGCCCCGCCGACATCGCCGCGAACCCAGGCGGATCACGAGAGGAAGGCGACCCCGATGACGACGGCGAGGAGGAGCGCCGCCGACCCGAAGCCGACCAGGAGCGCGAACGTCATGGGACGGGTCTCCCGGAAGCTCATCGTTCCCGGGATCAGATCGTCGACCTGCCGGGCGCTGAGCACCTCCCAGGCCGGCGGCATCCTGCCGACGACGTCCTCGGGCGACGAGGTTCCCGGAGCGTCCTCCGCCGACCGACCGGAGCGTCGCCCGCTCCCCGAGGAGCGGAGTCGCGGATCCGCGGCACGGACCACGGCCTCGAGGGCGTCGATCTCCCAGTCCCCGCCGCGGAGCCGGATCGAACGGGTCCGGTCAGACAGGAACAGGATCAACGACGGAGGAAGGCGGATCCCCTCACTGTTCGGACCGGGCGCCAGCCACGCGAGCAGCGCCCTCACGGACGGGTCGGCGCTGTCGAAGGCGATCGTCTCGCCGCGAGCATTCGTGTACTCGATCGCGTGGGGTCGGATCCGGATGACCGCCTCAGCGTGGAATCTGCGGTTGCGGACCAGGAGCACACCGATGATGACCGCCGACACGACCGCGGCGACGCCGAAGAGTCCGAGGTAGGCGTACAGCGCGCCCTGACGGTCGTCGGCCGTCAGTATCCCCCAGGTCGCACCCGCCAGCAGGACGGCGGCGGGGACCACCGCGGCGGGCCTCAGGCGTCTCGACTCCTGCTTCTGCCGGGCCCGGGACGGCCGGAACTCCCGAACGGGCTCGCGCTCGGCGCGACCGTCGCTGCCGAACGTCATCGGCCGGAGGCGGCTGCCCGGACACGCGAGTCCTGCACACGCAGGACCCACGCCGGCGTGCTGTCGTGAAGGGTGCCGCGCATGAGGCGATGGTACTGCCGAGGGCGCGGGCCGGTCGCCGAGTCGGTGCCGCCGGTGCACGGCTCCTGCGCGACGGGCGACCCCCTTCGTGACAGGCCCGCGGGGAGGTCCCGGAACGGGCCCCTCCCCGCGCAGTCCGCTACGCCAGCTCGTTCGACTCCAGCATCTCGGTGACGAGCGCCGCGATCGCCGATCGCTCCGACCGGGTCAGCGTGACGTGGGCGAAGAGCGGGTGCCCCTTCAGCGTCTCGATGACGGAGGCGACGCCGTCGTGGCGGCCGACGCGCAGGTTGTCGCGCTGCGCCACGTCGTGCGTCAGCACCACCCGCGAGTTCTGGCCGACCCGCGAGAGCACCGTGAGCAGCACATTGCGCTCGAGCGATTGCGCTTCGTCGACGATCACGAACGCATCGTGCAGCGAGCGGCCGCGGATGTGGGTGAGCGGCAGGACCTCGAGCATCCCGCGCTCGATCACCTCGTCGAGCACGTTCTGCGAGACCAGGGCGCCGAGGGTGTCGAAGACCGCCTGGGCCCACGGGTTCATCTTCTCGGCGGCGTCGCCGGGCAGGAAGCCGAGGTCCTGACCGCCGACCGCGTAGAGCGGTCTGAAGACCATGATCTTCTTGTGCTGGCGCTTCTCGAGCACCGCCTCGAGGCCGGCGCAGAGCGCGAGCGCCGACTTGCCGGTTCCGGCGCGACCGCCGAGCGAGACGATGCCCACCTCCTGGTCGAGCAGCAGGTCGATGGCGAGCCGCTGCTCCGCCGAGCGCCCGTGCAGGCCGAACACGTCGCGGTCGCCGCGGACGAGCGTGATCTGGCGCTTGCCGGTGACGCGGGCGAGTGCGGAGCCGCGGTCGGAGTGCACGACGAGCCCGGTGTTGATCGGGATGTCGGCGACCACGTCGTTGAACAGGCGCTCGCGGTCGTAGAGCTCGCTCATCGCGTCGCCGGCGAGCGTGACGTCATCCATCCCGGTCCAGCCCGACTCGGGGGCGAGCTCGGCCAGGTACTCCTCGGCAGCGATGCCGATGGAGGCCGCCTTGACGCGCATCGGCATGTCCTTGGACACGACCGTCACGAGGGCGCCCTCGGTCTGCAGGTTCATCGCGACCGCGAGGATCCGGGCGTCGTTGTCACCGAGCTGCAGGCCGCTGGGCAGCACCGACATGTTCGAGTGATTGAGCTCGACACGGAGGGTGCCACCGTTGCCGACCGCGATCGGGAAGTCGAGCCGCTCGTGCTTGATGCGCAGCTCGTCGAGATTGCGCAGAGCCTGGCGGGCGAAGTACCCGATCTCGGGATCGTTGCGCTTGCCCTCGAGCTCGCTGATCACCACGACCGGCAGCACGACGGCGTGCTCCGCGAAGCGGAACATCGAGGAGGGATCGGACAGCAGCACCGACGTGTCGAGGACGTAGGTGCGTTGGAGCTGATCCGTAGGAGCCGCGGAGTCTCGCTGCGCTCGGCGGTGGATGCCGCCCTGCGCTGCGGTCTGCGGATCCATGCCCTGGGGAACTGTCACGTCGACTCTCCACACTCGGGGGCGCGGGCCCCCGACTCATGCTGCGAGCCGGCCCCTTCGGTGCAACTGGTGCACCGCGCAGTTCCCTTCGGTGGTCTGCGCGATATCGAGCCGTACTTGTGTGGCCGTCTCGACCAGGCGCTGTACCTGATGCCTCGAACCTAACCCCGCGAATGACAGCAGTGTGCTTTCTTGCGCTACGAACGTGTAACCAGTATGTGAACGGCCGTGGGCGGAACGGACGTCAGTACTCCACGACGGTCGCCGCCGAGATGAGCGCGGAGCGCAGGACGGCCAGCGTCTCGTCGGAGGTGCTCGCGTGGGCGCTGAAGCGCACGGTGGTCGGTCGCAGCCGCGTCGTGACTCCGTGGGCGGCGAGGGCCGCCGAGAGCGGACCGAGCTCCTCCGGGGCCGGCTCGACGACGACGATGCCGGCGCGCCTCCGCTCGTCGCGCGAGCCGACCACCGCGAGGCCGAACTCGTCGGCGAGGTCGATGATCGCGCTCACCCGGTCGGCCACACGCGCGGCGACGGCGGGGACGCCCACCGCCGCGATGTCCTCGAGCGCGGCCGCGAGACGGGCCTGCGCGATCGGGTCGGGGTTCGTGATGCTGAACGCGCCGGCGCCCGATCGCGGCGGGGTCACCTCGTCCCAGGGCTCAGGAGTGTCGGCACCGGTCCAACCCGAGAGCAGCGGATCCAGGCGCGACAGCGCGCGGTCGCCGAGGGCGAGGAACCCCGTGCCCCAGCCGGCCCGCACCCACTTCTGACCGCCCGAGGCGACGACGTCGGCGAGCTCGTAGGGCGCGTCCACGACTCCGAAGCCCTGGATCGCGTCGAGCACCAGGAGACGGTCGCCGATCACCTCGCGGATCCCCTCGAGATCGGCCACGTGACCGGTCCGCGAGTCGACGAGGCTGAGCGCGACGGCGGCGACCTCGGGAGTGAGCTGGTCCCGGATGCTCTCCGGAGTCACCTGCCCCGGCTCGCCGCGGAGCCACTCCGGCCCCGCCGCTCCGCGCAGTTCTGCCGCGCGCACCGCCGCGAACGGGAGGCTCGGGAACTCCCCGGGCGACACCAGGACCGAGCCCTCCACCCCGAGCAGCGCGTGCAGCAGACCGGTCGACGTGTTCGGCTGGAAGACGACCTGCTCGGCGGGGAACCGCACGAGGGCCGCGACGGAGGCGCGCACCCGCGCATCCTGGCGGAACAGCTCATCGAGCGTCTCGGCCCGCGCCCGCGCGAGCAGCTCGGAGGCGGCGCTCTGCTCGGCGACGGCGGTGGCCGACACCGGTCCCACCCGGGCGAAGTCGAGGTACCCGGTCTCCTCGTCGAAGGTGTCGAGGTAGGCCGCGAGGGCGGGGTCGTGCGCGGTCATGCCGAGCCCTTCCGGTCGGGAGTCGGTCAGCTGCCGAAGCGGCGGTGGCGCCCGGCGTAGTCCCGCAGGGCCCGGAGGAAGTCGACCTCGCGGATGTCGGGCCCGAGCGCCTCCATGAAGTAGAACTCGCTGTGCGCGCTCTGCCAGAGCATGAAGTCCGAGAGGCGCTGCTCGCCGGAGGTGCGGATCACCAGATCCGGATCGGGCTGCCCGCTCGTGTAGAGGTGCTCGCCGATCAGCTCGGGGGTCAGGAGCCCCGCGACGTCCTCGATCGAGGAGCCGAGCTTGCCGTGCTCGTCGAGGATGCTCCGGACGGCCTGGGCGATCTCGTGGCGGCCGCCGTAGCCGACGGCGAGGTTCACGTGCAGGCCCGTGTGCGAGGCGGTCCGCTCCTCCGCGGTGTCGAGCGCCGTCACCAGCGAGGCCGGGAGGCCGTCGTCGGAGCCCACGTGCTGCACACGCCAGTCGGGCTGCTGCGACACCTCCTCGGCGAGATCCGCGATGATCGCGATCAGCTCGGTGAGCTCGGAGGTCTCGCGGCCCACGAGGTTGTCCTGCGAGAGCAGGTAGAGGGTCACGTGGCGGATGCCGAGCTCGTCGCACCACTGCAGGAACTCGTGAACCTTCGCGGCACCGGCCCGGTGCCCGTGCGCGGCCGTCTCAAGGGCGCGCTGGCGGGCCCAGCGGCGGTTGCCGTCGATGATCATGGCGACGTGGTTCGGCAGCGTCCCGGGAGCGAAGCTCGACCGCAGGCGCTTCTTGTAGACGCCGTAGAGGAGGTCCCTCCCCACAGGCAGTCTCGACTTCGGCACAGAGCCACGGTAGTCGATGAGCGCCCCGGCTCCACCACCGCGGGCGTCCCGGGAGCAGGTCGTATCCTGTCGCGTATGACCCCGACGCCTCCCTCCCCCGATCCGGCCGAGGCGTCGACCAGGCGCGGCGACCGCGCCGTCGCGCAGGACGACGCCACCGGTCCTGATCTCCCGAATCTGCCCCTGGTCGAGGACGAGATCGAGCACGGGCCCACGGCCGAGACGAAGCCGACCTGGCGCGGCTGGATCCATGCCGGGCTCTTCCCGCTGGCGATCGTCGCCGGCGTCGTGCTGATCACCGTGGCCGAGGGCACCACCGCCAAGTGGGCGGCCGCCGTCTTCACCGCGACCTCGCTGCTGCTGTTCGGCAACTCCGCGCTCTACCACCGCTTCGACTGGGCGCCGAGGACCAAGGTGATCCTCAAGCGGATCGACCACGCGAACATCTTCCTGCTCATCGCGGGCACCTACACGCCTCTCGCCGCCCTCGCGCTGCCACCGTCGCAGGGGACGCTCCTGCTGGCGCTCGTCTGGGCCGGAGCGCTGCTCGGGATCGGCTTCCGCGTGTTCTGGATCTCGGCGCCGCGCTGGCTCTACGTGCCGCTCTACCTGCTGCTCGGCTGGGCCGCCGTCATGTACCTCGGCCCGCTGTTCGAGGCGAGTGCCGCCATGATGGTCCTCGTCCTGGTGGGCGGGCTGTGCTACACCGTCGGCGCGATCGTCTACGGGGTCAAGAAGCCCAACCCGATCCCCGGGGTCTTCGGCTTCCACGAGATCTTCCACGCGCTCACCGCGGTGGCCTTCGTCTGCCACTGGACCGCGGCGCTGCTCGTATGCATCGACCCCGCCTACAACGCGGGCTGACGCTCAGCGCTCTTCGAAAGTCAGCGCTCGGCCGCGTCGCGCTCCTGCTCCTCGGCGTCGAGCTGCTCGGCCAGCTGGGCGCGGTAGGTCGTGCGGCGAACCCGACGCACCATGTCGAGCGCCAGGAGCACGACGGCCCCGGCGATGACGAACATCGTGAGGAAGCCGAAGAGTCCCGGCGTGACCGTGTCCTCGTTGAACTCCGGCCCGGGCGTCGGCATCGGGGTGGCCTCGGAGGCGCGCAGCAGCGCGAAGGTCACGGCGTCGACCCCGGAGGCGAGCGCGGCGGCGATCACGCGGGCACCTCGGCGCCGGCACGGAGGTCGACTCCGGCGAACAGGTCGGTCTCGGGAGTCGGCGCGTCGACCCGGCTCTCGATGAGCTGGAAGTCGTCGGTCGGCCAGGCGGCGTCGATCGCCTCGTGCGGGAGGAAGAAGAACGCGTTGTCGGGAGCGACCTGGCTCGCATGGGCACGCAGGGCCGCGTCGCGACGGTCGTGGTAGCCGGAGATCGTGATCTGCGTCGTCGCCAGGTAGGGCGTCTCGTCACCCCAGCGCTTCATCTCCTCGAAGGTCGCGAGCCGCGGGTCCTCCGGGTCGAGGGAGCGCAGGTGCTCGGCGATCGCGTGCAGCTTCTGGCTGCTGAACACGCGGTCGTAGTAGAGCTTCGACACGGCCCACGGCTCGCCGGAGTCCGGGTACTCGCCGGGCAGCCCGGCAGCGCGGAACGCCTCGACGGCGACCTGGTGCGCGCGGATGTGGTCGGGGTGCGGGTAACCGCCGTTCTCGTCGTAGCTGATGATCACGTGCGGGCGGAACCGGCGGACGAGGCGCACCAGCGGGGCGGCGGCGATCCGCAGCGGCAGGCCGGCGAAGGACGAGGGATCGACCGCGCCGTCCTCGGGCATGCCGGAGTCGACGAAGCCGAGCCAGGTGTGCTCGATCCCGAGCGCCTCCTGAGCGGCCGCCATCTCGTACCGGCGGAGACCGCCGATGTCGCGCTCGGCATGGGCACGGGCGGCGAGCGCCTCGTTGAGGATGGAGCCCGCCTCGCCTCCGGTGCACGAGACGACCATCACCTCGGCGCCGCGGTCGGCGTAGGCGGCGAGGGTCGCGGCGCCCTTGCTCGACTCGTCGTCGGGATGGGCGTGCACGGCGAGGAGGCGCGGGGCGTCCCGCACCTCCGAATCGACGGAGACCTCGACGGCCTGGGACACGATCGCTCGATTCCTCGGGGTTTAATGGGGTCGACGCGGCAGCCCGCGCCATCCGTCCAGAGTAGACGCAACACCCGGGGAGTTCCGTGGCCGCCCGCACGTCCGAGACCGCCGAGTTGAGCGACGACGCGCCGCTCGACCCGAACGAGGTCCGCGCGGCCGGGCCGCTCGCCTCCCGCTACGGACGCACCGGTCGCACCCGGCGCGGCAACCGCTGGCTCTTCGGCGGTGTCGCCGCCTCGTTCGTCGCCGTGTTCGCCGCCTGGGTGATCTGGGCCGGCCTCGACAGCGGCCGCGACGGCGTCGATGTGCAGGACACGGCCCACTCCGTCGTCGACGACCGCACCGTCACGGTGTCCTTCGACCTGACCGCGCCCACCGGCACCGCGGTGGCCTGCGCCGTCCAGGCGCTCAACGAGCAGTCGGCCGTCGTCGGCTGGCTCGTGGTCGAGTACCCCGCATCGACCGAGCGGTTCCGCTCGTTCACCGAGACGGTGCGGACCACCGAGCTGGCGACGACAGGTTTGATCTCGTCCTGCTGGCTCCCGTAGGGTTGCCGGGTGCCCTGACGGACTCGTCGGGGCCTTGTCTTTTCCACCGCCGCCGGACCTCGGCCGACACGGCCGCCGGGCGCGGATGCGCTCGAACGTCGTCGCCGGCCCTCGCGAACGCGGCCGTCATGTGAGGAGCCCACCGTGGCAGACCAGCCTCAGGTCACCTGGATGACCCAGGAGTCGTACGACCGCCTCCAGGCGGAGCTCGCCGAGCTCTCCACCGCCGGACGCGAGGAGATCGCGAAGCGCATCGAGGTCGCCCGGGAAGAGGGCGATCTGAAGGAGAACGGCGGCTACCACGCCGCGAAGGACGAGCAGGGCAAGATGGAGGCGCGGATCCGCCAGCTCACGGCGCTGATCCGAGACGCCGAGATCGGCACGCCGCCCGAGAGCCACGGAGTCGTGGAGGCGGGCACCATCATCACCGCCGAGATCGCGGGCGACGAGTCGCGCTTCCTGCTCGGCAACCGCGAGATGGCGGGCGAGAGCGACCTCGACGTCTACAGCCCGCAGAGCCCCCTCGGCTCGGCGATCATGGACCTGAAGGTCGGCGACTCCACGAGCTTCACCGCCCCCACGGGGCGCGAGATCACCGTCAAGGTCGTCAACGTCGAGACCTGGAACGGCCACTGATCCCGCTGATCCCGTCCTGCTGATCCGTCCGCGGCGTTGTCGTCGGGCGCGATACCGCCGGTATCGCTTCCTCCTCCGCCTTGCGGACGGACCAGCAGGACGCGATCAGAGCACAAACGAGCAGCCGCGCGGACGGGCGAGCAGGGCGGGATCAGGCCTTCGACAGGCGCGGGTGGTAGCCGGCTTCCGTCAGGACCTGCAGCACGCGGTCGGCGTGCTCGGGGCCGCGGGTCTCGACGCTGATCTCGAGCTCGACCTCGCTGATCTGCAGGCCTCGCCCGTGGCGGGTGTGCAGGACCTCGACGACGTTCGCGTTCGCCTCCGAGATCAGCTCGGCGATGCGCGCGAGCTGGCCGGGGCGGTCGGGCAGGCCGATGCTCATCTTGAGGTAGCGCTCGGAGGCGGCGAGACCCCGGCTGATCACGCGCTCCATCATCAGCGGGTCGATGTTCCCGCCCGAGAGGATCACCGCGGTACGGCCCGCGTTGCGCACCTTGCCGGTGAGGATCGCGGCGATGCCGACCGCCCCGGCCGGCTCGACGACCAGCTTCGCGCGCTCGAGCAGCACGAGCAGCGCGCGGGCGATGTCATCGTCCTCGACCGTCACGACCTCGTCGACGAGCTCGCGGATGATCTCGAAGTTGAGCAGCCCCGGCTTCGCCACGGCGATCCCGTCGGCGATCGTCGGTGTGATGGTGATCGCCGTCGGCTCGCCGCTCGCGAGCGACAGCGGGTACGGCGCGGCGTTGGCGGCCTGGACCCCGATGACGCGGAGGGTGCGCCCCTCCTGAGCGGCCTTCTGCTTGGCGGCCGAGGCGACTCCGGCGATGAGGCCGCCTCCGCCGATGGGGACGATGATCGTCTCGACGCCCTCGGCCTGCTCGAGGATCTCGAGGCCGAGCGTGCCCTGCCCGGTGATCACGTCGGGGTGGTCGTAGGGCGGGACGAAGACCGCTCCGGTGCGCTCGGCGAACTCGGCGGCAGCCGCGAGCGCCTCGTTGAAGATGTGGCCGCTGAGCACCACCTCGGCCCCGTAGTCGCGGGTGGCCGAGAGCTTGGGCAGCGCGACTCCGATCGGCATGAAGATCGTGGCCTTGATGCCCAGCTCGCGTGCGGCGAAGGCGACGCCCTGGGCGTGGTTGCCGGCGGAGGCGGCGACGACTCCGCGGGAGCGCTCCTCCGGAGTCAGCCGCGAGAGGCGGAAGACCGCCCCGCGGATCTTGTAGGACCCCGTGCGCTGCAGGTTCTCGCACTTCAGGAACACCGGCGAGCCGAGGACCTCGGCGAGGAAGTTGCTCGTCTCCATCGGGGTGGAGGCGATCACGGGCGCGATGACGGTTCGGGCCGCCTCGAACTCGTGGAGGGTGGGACCGACGACGCGGCTAGTCTGCATGCTCTGCGGCTGCTCTCTGAAGGGGTTTCGGCGAGAGCCAGGCACCGCTCGCGACGTACTTGACCATGACGTTGAGGGTCGCGACGAAGGGCACCGCGAAGAAGGCCCCCGCGATGCCGGCGACGATCGAGCCGCCCGCGACCGCGAGGACCACGGCGAGCGGATGCACCTTCACCGCCGAGCCCATGATCAGCGGCTGGAGGATGTGCCCCTCGAGCTGCTGCACGCCGAGGACGACGATCAGCAGGATCAGGGCGACGACCGGCCCGTTGTAGACCAGGGCGATGAAGACGGCGAGGGCCCCCGTCACGACGGCGCCGATGACCGGCACGAATGAGCCGAGGAAGACCAGGACGCCGATCGGGATCGCCAGGGGGACGCCCAGGAGGAACGAGCCCAGGCCGATGCCGACGGCGTCGACGAAGGCGACGAGGATCTGCACCTTCACGAAGTTCGTCAGGGTGATCCATCCCGCGCGGCCGGCACCGTCGACCGCGGTGCGAGCGCGGAGGGGGAAGAGCCGGACGACCCAGCTCCAGATGTTGGGGCCGTCGATCAGGATGAAGAGCGTCGAGAAGAGGGTGAGCAGCACGCCCGCGAAGAGGTGGCCGACCGTCGCGCCGACGCTCACGACTCCGCTGACGAGCATCCCCGAGTCCTGCTGCAGGGCGTCGAGGGCCTGCTGCGCGTACTGGTTGATATCGCTCTCGGTGAGATGCAGCGGGCCGTCGAGCAGCCAGGCCTTGAGGTCGTCGTACGACTGCACGGTCTGCCGGCTCAGATCGTCGAACCCCGCGTAGACCTGGGTGACGACGAGGAAGAGCAGGCCGCCGACGACGACGAGCAGCCCGATCTCGGACACCGCGATCGCCGCCCACTTGGGCCAGTGGTGCCGCTGCAGGAACGAGGAGAAGGGGACGAGCAGGGCCGCGATCACCACCGCGAGGAGCAGGGGGATGACGATGATGCGCAGCTCGATCACGAGAAGCGCCAGAACGGCGAGCGCGGCGACGACGACGAGGAGGCGCCAGGCCCACGCGCCGGCGATGCGCATCCCGTCGGTCACGAAGGCGGAATCGGGGACGGGCGCCGGAGCCTCGGAGACGGCCGCACGAGCCTCGACGGCGCGGGAGCCGGAGGTGCGGCGGGACCGGCCGATTCTCATCTGCTCAGACTAATCCCCGGTGCATTCCGCGCGAGGAATCGGCGCCCTCTCACGATGCGGCGCGGACCGCGACGGGCCGCAGCGCCAGGACGAGCCCGACACGCTCCCCCGGCTCGAGGCGCTGGCCGGCCGAGTGCTGTACGACGAGCTCCTCGCCCTGCTCGGTGCGCACCGTCGAGCGGCGGACCGGGCCGAGGAAGCTGGACGAGACGACCACCGCCGCCAGTGCCTCCGGTGCGCCGCCGGCGACGATGTCGATGTCCTCCGGCCGGAGGAACGCCGACACGGCGCCGTCCGCGACGCCCGGGTCGACGAGCGGCAGCCGCGAGCCGAGCACGGTGACCGCTCCCCCGGACACCGTCCCGGCGACCGCGTTCGAGAGCCCGACGAAGTGCGCGACGAACGGCGTCGACGGGCGCGCGTAGAGGTCCTCCGGGGCACCGAGCTGCTCGATGCGGCCCGCGTTCATCACCGCGACGCGATCGGCGACCGCGAGAGCCTCCTCCTGATCGTGGGTGACGAAGAAGGTCGTGATGCCGATCTCGGTCTGGATGCGGCGGATCTCGTCGCGCAGCTGCACGCGCACCTTGGCGTCGAGCGCCGACAGCGGCTCGTCGAGAAGGAGCACTCGGGGCCGCGTCACGAGAGCGCGGGCGAGCGCGACGCGCTGCTGCTGGCCGCCCGAGAGCTGGTGGGCGTAACGGTCGCCGAGCGCGCCGAGGCCGACGAGGTCGAGCGACTCCTGGGCGAGGACCCGCCGCTCACGGGCGGCGACTCCGCGGGTGCGGAGGCCGAACTCGACGTTCTCGCGCGCCCGCAGGTGCGGGAAGAGCGAGTACGACTGGAACACCATCCCCATGTCGCGGCGCGCGACCGGCACGTCGGCGACGTCGTCCTCGTCGACCAGGATGCGGCCGGAGTCGATCCGCTCGAGCCCGCTCAGCGCCCGGAGCGCCGTGGTCTTGCCGCAGCCCGACGGGCCGAGGAGGGCGATGAACTCGCCCGGCGCGACATCGAACGAGACGCCGTCGAGGGCGCGGGCCGTGCCGTAGTGCCGGGCGACGTCGACGAAGCGCACGCGCGCTCCCGGGGCGGAGGTGGTCACGAGGTGCCTTTCGACGGGGCGCGGTCGCCGAGCGGCAGACCGATCCGCGCGAGGCGGCCGATCCCGAGCAGGAGCCCGAACGCGAAGAGGAGGGAGAGCAGCGAGAAGATCACGGCGACGTAGGCGTCGGACTTCGAGACCTGCACGAGCCCGGTCTGCAGGGTCGTGCGGCTGAGGAGAGAGGCGATCGTGTACTCGCCGAGCACCACCGCGACGGTGATGAGCGCGGCGGCGACGAGCCCCCTGCGCAGGTTCGGGAGCAGCACCCGGGTCAGCACGCCGAACCAGCCGGCGCCGAGCGAGCGTGCGGCCTCCGAGAGCGTGATCGCGTCGAGGCCGGCGAGATTCGCCGCGACGGCGCGGTACGCGTACGGGAGCACCAGCACTCCGTAGGCGAGGGCGAGAGTCCACGGGGCCGAGCCGACGAGCCGCGTGACCACCGAGTACACGGGAGCGAGCCCGACGACGAGCACGATGGCGGGGACCGTGAGCGGCAGCAGGCACACCAGCTCGAGCGCCCGGCGCAGGCGCGGCAGACGGATCTCGACCAGGAGCATCGTCGGCACCAGCAGGACGAGCACGATCAGCGCGGTGACGACCGCGAGGATCAGCGAATTGCCGATGCCCTGGAACAGCGAGCGGTAGCCGCGCTCGTTCTCGGGGTCGAGGATCGCCGTCCAGTGCGAGAGATCATAGCCGCCGGCACCGCGGAGGGTGAACTCGGCCATCGCGATCAGGGGCACCGCGAAGACGATCCCCGTGACGACGAGGACCGCGCCGGACAGGAGTCGCCGGTTCACCGCTGCCACCGCCGGGCGCGGCGCTGGAGCAGCGAGTAGCCGGACATCAGCACGATCATCACGGCGAGCATCCCGAGGGCGAGGGCGCCGGCGAGGTTCTCGCGGCCGAGGACCGTCTCGCTGACGAGCGCGGCGCGGATCTGCAGCGGCACGATCTGCGCGCCCTGGCTGATCAGCGCGGCAGCCGTCGCGAACGACGAGAACGCGTTCGCGAACAGCAGCAGCACGGAGCCGAGGAAGGACGGGGCGAGGACGGGGACCGCGACGCGCCACCAGTAGCTCAGCGAGCCTCCGCCGAGCACTGCGTTCGCCTCGGCCCACTCGGGCCGCAGGCCCTCGAGCGCGGGCAGGAAGGTGAGGACCATCAGCGGCACCTGGAAGTAGAGGTAGGGCAGAACGAGCCCGGGCATCTGGTAGAGCCAGACGCCGTCGGCGTAGAGGTCGACGCCGGCCCCCGCGAGGAGGGTCGTGACGAGACCCTGCACGCCGATCGTCGCGATGAACGCGAAAGCGAGCATGACGCCTCCGAACTGCGCGAGGACACTGGCCGCCGCGTCGACGACCGTGCGGAGCGGGCCCCGCGGGTCGGCGCCGAGGAGAGCGAGGCAGACGATCGCGCCGAGGACCGCGCCGACGACCGCCGTGAGCGCGGAGAGCCCGAGGGAGGCTCCGAACGCCGGCAGCACCACGGGGTCGCCGAGGGCCACGACGTTCTCGAGGGTGGGCCGGCCGTCGCCGTCCACGAAGCCGGTGCCCACCGCGAGGACCGTGGGGACGGCGAGGAAGAGCAGGACGTAGACCGCGAACGGCGCGACTCCGAGAGTCTCGGGGAGGCCGCGCCGCCTCCGGGCCACGGGGGCACCGGAGGCGACGCGGACGGAGGCGGACGTCACTGGATCGCCGCGGCCCACTTCTCGGCCAGCAGAGCCGAGGCGGCCTCGGTCTGCTCGGACGTGAACTGGACGAGGTCCTCCGGAGCCGCGCCGACGGCGTCGAGCGCGTCCTCGTCGACCGTGCCGGCGTCGACCATCGCCGCCAGGCGCACCGGGTAGGCACCGGCCGCGAGGTAGAGGTTCTGCGCGGCGTCGGAGTAGAGGTACTCCTGCCAGAGGCGCGCGGCGGCCGGGTGCGGCGCGTCGGCGTTGATCGCCTGGTTGTAGTAGCTGCCGACGGCAGTGCCGGGGAGGACCGTGGTGGTCCACTCGCGGGTGCCCTCGTTCGCCTTCGCGGCGGCGAGGTTGTTGTAGCTCCAGTCGAAGACGACCGGGGTCTCACCGGAGGCGATGGTCGCGTCGGTCGGGTCCAGCGGCAGGAAGTTGCCGGCGTCGTTGAGCTTCTCGAAGAAGTCGATGCCCGGCTGGATGTCGTCGGCCGAGCCGCCCGCCTGGACGGCGGCGAGCTGCACCGCGGCGGCCGCGGCTCCCGCCTGCGTCGGGTCTCCGTTGATGGCGACGGAGCCGCGGTAGTCGGCGCCGAGCAGGTCGTCGAGCGAGGCGGGAGCGGGGACGGCCTCGGAGTCGTAGCCGATCGACATCAGACCCGTGTAGTCGTTCACCCAGAGGCCGGTCTCCTCCTTGTTGTCGGCCGGGATGTCGTCCCAGGTCTCGACCTGGTACGGCGCGAAGAGGTCGGTGTTGGCGAGCGCGACGGCGGCACCGAGGTCGAAGACGTCGGGCGCGGTGTCCTGGCCGGCGAGGTTCTTCGCCGTGCTGATCTCCTCGGCCGAGGAGACATCGGGGTCGGCCGAGTTCACGGTGATGCCGTACTCGTCCTCGAACCCCGCGATGAGCTCGCCGTAGTTGGCCCAGTTGTCGGGCAGCGCGATGACGTTCAGCTGACCCTCGGCCTTCGCGGCCTCGACGAGGGCGTCGAGACCACCGAGGTCGGCGGCCGAGGTCGCGGTCGACGCGTCGACGGACGAGCCGTCGGAGGAGGTGCCGGCGCCGGCGTCGCCGGAGCAGGCGGTCAGGGTGAGAGCGAGGGCGGCGGTCGCGGCGGCGAGCGCGCCTGCGCGCGGGAAGCGCTGGATCTTCAAGAGTCCTCCAGAGTCGGGTGGGCGGACCCGGCGGGTCGCCTCCGGAAACGTAGGGGCGACCGCCGACGCGGCGGGGCCGCGGAGGTGAACCGGATGGGAACACCGGGCGGCGCGCAGGCGGCGGCGATGTCGGGGGCGTTCGCTAGCGTGGAGCGCACCATGACCGAGCAGCTCTCCCCCGCCCTCGCGCGCCGCATCGCCCTGGCCGCCCAGGGCTTCGGCGCAGCACGCCCTCCTCGCGTCGGCACACGGCAGATCCTCGGGGTGATCGACCGCATCCGCCCGCTGCAACTCGACTCGGTCAACGTCTTCGAGCGGAGCCACTACCTCCCCCTTCTCGCCCGTCTCGGCCCCTACGATCGCGGACTGCTCGACGCCGTCGCGTTCTCGCCGAAGGGCCACTACCTCGAGTACTGGGCGCACGAGGCGGCGCTGATCCGCCGGGCGGATGTGCCGCTCTACCGATGGCGGATGGAGCAGTACCGCCGGGTCCGCCTCCCCGAGCACGAGGGCTGGGCGTTCGAGAACCGCTCGACGCTCGACTGGCTGCGGGCGGCTCTCGCCGACGGTCCGCTGCGCGCCTCCGAGATCGAGCACGAGGCCAACACCCGCACCGGCCCGTGGTGGGGCTGGTCCGACATCAAGCGCGGGCTCGAGGTGCTGTTCCGCTGGGGCGAGGTGGTGACCGCCGGCCGCACGCGCTTCGAGCGGTCGTACGCGCTCGCCGAGCAGATGCTGCCGCGCGAGGTGCTCGAGGCCGAGCTGTCCACCGAGGATGCGATCCGCGAGCTGGTGCGCCGCTCGGCCCTCGCGCACGGCATCGGCACCCTCGGTGATCTCGCCGACTACCACCGGCTGCTGCAGGCGCCGACCCTCGCGGCGGTGCGCGACCTCGTCGACGCGGGCGAGCTGGCGCCGGTCGAGGTCCGCGGCTGGGAGCGCTCCGGCCGGCCGGTCCCGCTCTGGCTGCACACCGGGGCGCGGCGTCCGCGCGCGCTCCGCGCCGACGCCCTCCTCTCCCCCTTCGACCCCGTGGTCTGGCACCGTCCGCGCGCCGAGCTGTTCTTCGACTTCCACTACCGGATCGAGATCTACACGCCGGCACCGCAGCGGGTGCACGGCTACTACGTGCTGCCGGTGCTGCTCGACGACGTCATCGCGGCGCGGGTGGACCTCAAGAGCGACCGTCAGAACGGGGTCCTCCGAGTGCAGGCGGCCTGGCTCGAGCCGGGCGCCCCCGCCGATTCCGCCGAGCGGCTCGCCGTTCTGCTGGTCGAGGCCGCCCGCTGGCAGGGCCTCGCGGCGGTCGAGGTCGTCGGGCGCGGCACCCTCGCTCCGGCCCTCCTCGCAGCGCTGTCTCTCCACCACGCCGAGGTCGTCGCATGAGCGCGGTCACTCCGCAGCGTCAGGGGACGATCGCTCTGGCGCTCTCCGAGAAGTGCGTGGCCCTCCTCCTCGAGCGTGGAACGGTGAAGGGCGTCAGCTCGATCGATCTCGCGCACGCCGCCGGGATCTCGCTGCGCACCTTCCACCGCTATCTCGGCGGCAAGGAGGACTGCGTGCGTCCCGTCCTCTACGCGGCGATCGCGGCGATGGGGCGCGCGCTCACGGCCCGCCCGGCCTCCGAGTCCCTCAACACAGCGCTGGGTGCCGCCTTCGCTGCCGCGGCCTCGGGCCCCCAGCTCGAGCGCACGCTCAAGCTGATCCCGCTTCTCACCGAGACGCCCGCCATGCGAGCGGTCTGGGCGCAGTCGCTGCACGACGGCGAGGCCGCCCTCACTCCGAGCATCGCCGAGCGGATGGGCCTCGCCCCTGCCGCGTATCCGCGCGCCGCCGTGCTCGCCACCGTCGTGCTCGCGCTGGTGCGCCGCGCCCTCGTCGACGCCGTCGCGACGGGGAGCGACCCCGCACCCGTCTTCGAGGAGTATCTGACCACGCTCGACGGCGGGCCGCTCGCAGCGACGCCTCCGATCCCGGCACCGGTCGAGGAGTACGACATCTAGCGAGAGCTCGAGGACGGCGGCTCAGAAACGGAGGCTCAGAAGCGCGAGCCCATCTCGCTGAGCCGCGCGACGCGGTCGGCGATGGGCGGATGCGTGGCGAAGAGACGTGAGATCGCGCTCGGCTTCGCCGGGTCCGCGATCCACAGGTGCGCCATCGCGCTGTTCTGCTTGCGCATCGGGCGCCCGGCCGACTCGAGCTTGAGCAGGGCGCTGGCCAGCGCATCCGGATGCCGGGTGGTCAGGGCACTCGTCGCATCGGCGAGGTACTCGCGCTGGCGCGAGATCGAGAGCTGCACGACGGTGGCCACGATCGGGGCGAGCACCATCGAGACCAGGCCGACGACGAGCAGGATCGGATTGCCGCCGCCGTTGTTGCGGTTGCCGCCGAAGAACGCGAAACGGAGGAAGACGTCCGAGAGGAAGCCGACCGCGACGACGAGGCCGAAGACGATCATCGAGACGCGGATGTCGTAGTTGCGGACGTGCCCGAGCTCGTGCGCCATGACGCCCTCGAGCTCGGCGTCGTCCATGATCGCCAGGAGTCCAGTGGTCGCCGCGACGACCGCGTGCTCGGGATCGCGGCCGGTCGCGAAGGCGTTGGGCGCCGGATCGTCGATCAGGTACACCTTCGGCATCGGAGTGCCGGTCGTGATCGACAGGTTCTCGACGATGCGGTACAGCCGCGGCTCGTCCGACCTCTCGATCGGCACGCCCCCGCTGAGGGTGACGGCCTGGCCCGCCGCGAAGAAGTACTGGAACACGGCGTACGCCGCCGCCACGATCAGCACCACGACGACGATCGTCGTGCTGCGGTAGATCGCGGAGGCGAGCGCGCCGAGACCGCCGATGATCACCAGGAAGAGGACGAGGATCAGAACGGTGTTGCGCTTGTTCTTCGCGATCGCGCTGTACACCGGAGGCCTCTAGAACTGGACGCGCGGGGGCTCCGAGATCGCGGCGAGATCGCCGACCTCGAAGAACTCGCGCTCCGAGAAGCCGAGCCGGCGCGAGAAGAGCGTGTTGGGGAACACCTTCACCTTTGTGTTCATCTCGCGCACGCCTCCGTTGTAGAAGCGGCGCGCGGCCTGGACCTTGTCCTCCGTGTCGACCAGCTCGCCCTGCAGCTGCAGGAAGTTCTGGCTGGCCTGGAGCTGCGGGTAGGCCTCGGCGACGGCGAAGATCGAGCGGAGGGCCTTCTGCATGTGGTCCTCCGCGGCGGAGGCCTCCGCCGGCCCCTCGGCCGAGAGCGTCTCGGCGCGAGCCCGCGTCACCGACTCGAAGACCTGCCGCTCGTGGGCGGCGTAGCCCTTCACCGAGTCGATCACGTTCGGGATCAGATCGGCCCGCCTCTTGAGCTGGACGGTGATGTCGCTCCAGGCCTCGTCGACGCGGACATTGAGAGTCACGAGCGAGTTGTACGTCGCCCACAGGTACACCCCGAGGACGACGACGAGGGCCACGACGATGATGAGCGGGACGAGCCATTCCATGCCGACAAGTGTAGGAGTGAGGGCTCGCCCCGCCCTGCCGGTTCGGCGCATTCGCAGTGTCGCTGCGGTTGCGTGCCCGGCGTCGAGCCGGGCTACTTGAGGGTCTTCTGCATCAGGACGGTGCTGAGCCAGCGCTCGAACTTGAAGCCGACGCGACCCATGCGGCCGACCTCGACGAAGCCGTACTGCGCGTGCATGCCGAGCGACGCCTCCGCGCCCTTGTCGGCGATGACGGCCATGATCTGACGGATGCCGACGGCCTTCGAGCGCTCGAGCAGCTCGGACATCAGCGCCTTGCCGAGGCCCTTGCCCGTCGAGGCCGCGCGCAGGTAGATCGAGTTCTCGACAGTGAAGCGGTAGGCGCGCTTCGAGGACCACGGTGACACCATCGCGTAGCCGAGGATCTGACCCGAGGGCGAGACGGCGACGATGAACGGGAGTCCCAGCTTCTGGTTCCGGGTGTACTTCGTGCGCCACTCCTTGAGCGTCGAGTCGTCCTCGTCGAAGGTGACGACCGTGTTGCGCACGTAGTGGTTGTAGATCTCGCGGATGTCGGGGAGGTCTTCTTCGCGCACCTCGCGGATCTCGAACGAGAAGTCGGGCTCGGGCGCCGGCGCCTTCCGCAGGTGCGGCGGCAGGACTCGACGTCGCTCGTACTCTTCCTCGAGCATCTTCTGCTCTCCTTCCGACGATCCGGGTCAGGCGATCCGAGTCAGCGTAGCGGCGAGCGGTCTCCGCGCGCCGACACCGCGATCACGGCGCGATGCTCCAGTCGACCGGCTCCGCGCCGCGCTCGACGAGCAGGTCGTTCGCCCGGCTGAACGGCCGGGAGCCGAAGAAGCCGCGCGACGCCGACAGCGGGCTCGGGTGGGCGCTCTCGACGATGCCCGCATCGCCGAGCAGCGGCCGGAGGTTCGCGGCGTCGCGGCCCCAGAGGATCGCGACGAGCGGCTGGTCGCGGGCCGCGAGCGTCCTGATGGCGTGCTCGGTGACCGCCTCCCAGCCCTTGCCCCGGTGCGACGCCGGTGCGCCCGGTGCGACGGTGAGCACGCGGTTGAGCAGCATCACGCCGTTCCGGGTCCAGTCGCCGAGGTCCCCGTGCGCGGGCGTCGCGACGCCGAGGTCGTCGTGCAGCTCGCGGTAGATGTTCGCCAGGCTCCGAGGAACGGGGCGGACGTGCCGCTCGACCGCGAAGGACAGTCCGATCGGGTGCCCGGGCGTCGGATAGGGATCCTGCCCGACGACCAGGACGCGGACGCCGGCGAGCGGGGCCGCGAAGGCGCGGAGCACGTCCTTGCCCGCGGGGAGGTAGGACCGGCCGGCCGCCACCTCCGCGCGGAGGAAGTCGCCCATCCGCGCGATGTCCGGGCCGACAGGCGCGAGCGCCTCGGCCCAGCCGCGGTCGATCAGGCCGGCCTCGGCCAGCTCCTGCAGCTCCACGCTGTCAGCTCGCGAGTGTCGCGACGACGACGCCCGACGAGCCTCCGCTGACGCGCCAGACGGAGCCGGCGCCGCGCACCTGCAGCGCTCCCGTGCCGACGGTCAGCACGGTCGACTCGTCGATCGCGACGCCTCCGTCGACCAGCCCCGCCTCGACGGCCGCCACGAGGCGCCCGAGGGTGCCCCACTGCGCAGCGTGCACATCGATCGAGACGTCGACCAGGCCGATCCCCTCGAGGACCGTCACCTCGTCGAGCTCCTCGGACGCCTGCTCCGGAGCGACGACGACCCCGCCGACGCGGAACCCGCCGACGATCGCCCGATCGGCCGCGACGGCGGCGCCCGCCGAGAAGCCGGCGTAGGGCACTCCGGAGGAGACCAGGTCGCGCAGCGTCGCGAAGGACGGCTCGAGCGCGTCGCGGAAGGCGGGCGTGAGGCCGCCTCCGACGAAGATCCCGTCGACGCCGTCGAAGACCGCGGGGTCGATGCGACCGCCCTCCGGCTTCAGCACGGCGACCGGCTCGAGCGGGCCGACCGAAGCGAGGAGGGTGGAGTAGTGGGCGTAGGCCTCGGACCCGAGTCCGTCGTGCACGACGACGATCGCGATGCGCGGCCCCTCGATGCGACCGGCGTCGACGGCGCGGGTCCGGGCCTCGGCGAGGAACGCGGAGTAGAGCTGCGCGTCGTGCTCCGCGCCCCCGCCGCCGCCGATCAGGTGGACGCTCACTCGTCGTCCTCGGCGAGGGCGCCCGCGACCGGGGGCAGCGCCGACCACGGGAAGACGATCCAGCGCGGGGTGCGGCGCCAGAAGAAGTCGGGCTCGAGCACCGTGCGCGGCTTCGTGTAGAGCGTGACGGTCTGCACCTCGGCACCCATCGCGCGGATGAGCGTCACCGAGAGCGCGAGGGTGTGGCCGGAGTCGGACACGTCGTCGACGAGGAGGATCCGCTTGCCGCGGACCGAGGCCTCGTCGAGCAGCGGCGGCAGAACCACGGGCTCGGCCAACCGGGCCTCGACGCCGGTGTAGAACTCGACGTTCAGCGCCCCGCAGCTCTTGATCCCGAGGGCGTAGGCGACGGCTCCGGCGAGCAGGAGCCCGCCGCGGGCGATGGCGACCACGAGCTCGGGTCGGTAGCCGGAGGCGACCACGTCGTCGGCGAGATGGCGAGCGGCGTCACCGAACTCGAGCCAGCCGAGGACCTCCTTCTCGGTGGCGGCGAGGTGGTCGGCTGAGTCGTCGGCGTCGGAAACCATGAGGGACAGGCTAGGGCGTCGCGAGCCTCCGCGTCACATCGCGGCGCTCGCCGACGCACCCCCCGTCAGACCTTCAGCGCGAGCGGTCCCTTCACGACCTTGTGCGGCGCGGCCTGCGCAACGGGCTTGATGGTCACGAGGTCGAGATTGACGTGCGCGGGCAGCTCGACGGAGGAGACGATCGCCGCCGCGACGTCCTCGGCGACCAGCGGAGCGGGCACCTCGGCGTAGACGGCGTCGGCCCTCGCCCGGTCGCCGCCGAAGCGCACGAGCGAGAACTCGTCGGTGTGCACCATGCCCGGCGCGATCTCGATGACGCGGATCGGCTCTCCTGCGAGCTCGAGGCGCAGCACGGCCACGAGCGCGTGCGCCGCGAACTTCGCGGCGTTGTAGCCGCCTCCGCCCTCGTAGGCGACGTGGCCGGCGATCGAGGTGACGGTGACGATGTCGGCCGAGCCCGCGGAGCCGGAGTCGGCGATGCCCGCGCGCAGCAGCGGCAGCAGAGCGCTCGTGACGAGCTTCACCGAGAGCACGTTGATCTCGAACATGCGGGTCCAGTCGGCGGGGTCGGACGCCTCGACCGAGTCGAGTCCGAGGGCTCCGCCTGCGTTGTTCACGAGCGCGTGCACGGGCCCGGTCGTGGCCAGGTGGTCGCGGAGCGCGTCCACCTGAGCGGCGTCGGTGAGGTCGGCGACGAAGAACCCGGCTCCGGTCTCCACGGCGAGCGCCTCGAGCCGGTCACGGCGCCGCGCGACCGCGACGACCTCCCAGCCGTGGTCGCGGAACAGGCGGACCGTCGCCGCACCGATCCCTGAACTCGCTCCTGTCACGACGACGCGTCGAACCACGATCGTCCCCTTCCGTCAAGCCTCGGACACCACCGACTCCGTCGTCGCGCCCAACGCTAGTCTGACCGCGTGCAGCCCGCCGACCCGGCTCCCGCCACGGGCGGGGTCGCCGCTCCCCCCAAGCGACGCGTTCCCCTCTGGGACAACGCGCGTTTCGTCTGCGTGACCCTCGTGGTCATCGGGCACGGGATCCAGCGGCTCACCGCCAACTCCGACACCTCGCTGATCGTGTACCTGACGATCTACGCGTTCCACATGCCGGCGTTCGCGATCATCTCGGGCTACTTCTCGAAGGGCGGCCCGCCGAACACGCGGGCGATGCGCCGCGTGATGACCGACATCCTGCTGCCCTACCTGATCATGGAGACGGTCTGGACGCTGGTGCAGTTCGCCGTCGAGGGCAAGCAGGAGTTCAACCCGACCAAGCCCAGCTGGACCCTCTGGTTCCTGCTCGCGCTCGGCATCTTCCGTCTGGTCCTCCCCTACCTGGCGCTGCTGCGCTGGCCGCTGCTGATCAGCGTCGTGCTGGCCGTGGGCGTCAGCTACTACGACAACATCGATTCGACGTTCTCCCTCGCTCGCGCCATCGGGATCCTGCCCTTCTTCGTGTTCGGCTGGCGCCTGCGCACCTGGAAGCTCGGCTCCACGACGCTCATCGACCGCTGGCTCGACCTGAAGCCGGCTCAGCTGCTGGTCTGGCGTGTCGCTGCGGCGGCGCTCTTCGTCGTCACCGCGATCGTGATGACCGTCAACATCGAGGCCTTCCGGGCCGCGGATCTGCGCTACTGGTTCTTCTACGACCGCCCGTACGACGCGCTCGGCGAGGCGGAGTGGTGGGCGGGCCTCGTGCGCCTGGGCCTGATGCTGGTCGCGGTCGTGCTCTCGCTCGCGTTCTTCAGCCTGGTGCCGCGCTCGCGCAGCGCCCTCACGACGTGGGGGCAGTCGACCATGTACGTCTACCTCCTGCACTCGTTCGTCCTCTACCCGCTGCGGGAGTCGGGGATCCTCTCGGAGGCGGACAGCACCGTCGCGCTGGTCGCGGTGATCGTGTTCTGCGTACTCGTCTCGGTGGTGCTCTCCCTCAGCTGGCCGCGCACCCTGTTCCACAAGCTCGTCGAGCCGCGCGCCGCGTGGCTGTTCGTCCCGGTGGTCGACGAGCGTCCGGAGCGACCCCGTCGCGCCGACCCCACGGGCTCCAAGAGGGACGCGCCCGCTGCGCGGGAGCCCGGCCCCCGCTGAGCGGATTACCGCGTGTGTCGGGCGCCCTCGACCCCCTGAGTGCCCGCACCTAGGCTCGACGCGGCGGAGAACGGCCTCCGCTCGACGCGACGAACCGATTGGACGCACCATGACCGACCCCACCCAGTGGCAGTTCGAGACCAAGCAGATCCACTCGGGAGCCGCCCCGGATCCGGTCACCAAGGCCCGCGCGACACCGATCTACCAGACCACCTCGTACGTCTTCGACAACGCCGAGCACGCGAAGAACCTGTTCGCGCTCGCGGAGTTCGGCAACATCTACACCCGCATCCAGAACCCGACCCAGGCGGTCGTCGAGGAGCGCCTGACCGCGCTCGAGGGTGGATCGGGAGCACTGCTGCTCGCCTCCGGCCAGGCTGCCGAGACCGCGGCGGTCCTGAACATCGCGCAGGCGGGCGACCACCTCGTCTCGTCGTCGTCGATCTACGGCGGCACCTACAACCTCTTCAAGTACACGCTCGCCAAGCTCGGCATCGAGACGACCTTCGTCGAGAACCAGGACGACCCGGAGGAGTGGCGCCGCGCCGTCCGCCCGAACACCAAGCTCTTCTTCGCCGAGACCATCGGCAACCCGAAGATCAACATCCTCGACATCCGCTCGGTCGCCGACGTGGCGCACGCGGCAGGCGTGCCGCTGATCGTCGACAACACGATCGCGACGCCGTACCTCATCCGCCCCTTCGAGCACGGCGCCGACATCATCGTGCACTCGGCGACCAAGTTCCTCGGCGGGCACGGAACCGTCATCGGCGGCGCGATCGTCGACGGCGGCACCTTCTCGTGGACCGCGAACGCCGACCGCTTCCCCGGCCTGACCACGCCCGACGAGTCTTACCACGGCGCCGTGTACACCGCGGCGGTCGGCGACTCCCTCGCCTACATCATCAAGGCGCGCGTGCAGCTGCTGCGCGATCTGGGTGCCTCGATCGCGCCGGCGAGCGCCTGGCAGCTGATCCAGGGCATCGAGACGCTGTCGCTGCGCATCGAGCGCCACGTGCAGAACGCGCAGGAGATCGCGGAGTACCTCGAGAACCACTCCGACATCGCGACCGTCAACTACTCGGGTCTGCCCACCTCGCCCTGGTACGCGGCGGCGAACCACTACGCGCCCAAGGGCGTCGGCGCCGTGCTCTCGTTCGAGCTCAAGGGCGGAGTGGACGCGGGACGCGCCTTCGTCGACTCCCTCACGCTGTTCTCGCACCTCGCGAACATCGGCGACGTGCGCTCGCTGGTGATCCATCCCGCCTCGACCACGCACTCGCAGCTCAGCCCGGAGCAGCAGCTCACCGCCGGCGTCACGCCGGGCCTGGTGCGCCTCTCGGTCGGGCTCGAGAGCATCGACGACCTGCGCGCCGATCTCGCGCAGGCGCTGCAGGCGGCCCGCGCCGTCGTGGAGGCGTCGCGCGCCAACGCCTGAGCCGCTGCGCTCCGACGGGCGGAGTCCCGCGCCGCGGCGCCGGACTCCGCCCGTTCCCGTTGCGGGCTCGATCCACGCGAGGGCGGACGTAACAATGGGGCGGCTCGTCGACAGGCCGTGACACGATGGACCCCGCTATGGACTGGCAGCAGACACTCGAGGACACCGTCCCTTCGGCGTTCATCACCGAGCGCCAGCTCCGCTCGGTGATCGGAAAACCGCCCGCCACCGGCGCGTGGCGGGACGGCGACCACCCCGGCGATCGCAGGTTCCTCGACGCCGGTCCGTTCGAGTTCGAGGCCGGTGGCCGCCTTCCGCATCTGCGCCTCGCGTACGAGACCTGGGGTGAGCTCTCGCCCGCGAAGGACAACGCGGTGCTCGTGCTGCACGCGCTGACCGGCGACTCGCACCTGATCGGTCGTGGCGACCCCGGACACGCCACCGACGGCTGGTGGTCGGGACTCGTCGGACCGGGCAAGGTCATCGACACGGACCGCTTCCACGTCGTGGCGCCCAACATGCTCGGCGGCTGCCAGGGCACGACCGGCCCCGCCTCCCTGGCGCCCGACGGGCACGAGTGGGGCGCGCGCTTCCCGTACACGAGCATCCGCGACCAGGTCCGTGCGCAGGTGCTCTTCGCCGATCTCCTCGGCATCGACCGCTGGCACACCGTGATCGGCGGGTCGATGGGCGGGATGCAGGCCCTCGAGTGGGGCATCGACCATCCGGAGCGCGTGACCCGCCTCGCCGTCCTCGCCGCTCCGCCGCGCGCGACGGCCGACCAGATCGCGCTGAACTTCGTGCAGCTCGAGGCGATCCGCAACGACGCCGGCTTCGCGGGCGGCTCCTACTACGACGCCGGCGACGGCCAGGGCCCGTACCACGGCCTCGCCCTCGCCCGGCGGATGGCGCTGCTGAACTACCGCAGCCCCTCGGAGCTCAACGACCGCTTCGAGCGCAGCTGGCAGTCGGGGCTGGACCCCCTCGGCGGCGGCGGCCGCTTCGCGGTCGAGTCGTACCTCGACTTCCACGGCAACAAGTTCACCCGCCGCTTCGACGCGAACAGCTACATCACGCTCGTCGAGGCGATGAACTCGCACGACGTCGGGCGGGGCCGGGGCGGCGAGGCCGAGGCGCTCTCGCGGATCACGAGCCCGACCCTCGTGCTCGGCATCGACAGCGACCGGCTCTTCCCCGTCGACGGGCAGCGGATCATCGCGACCCACGCCCCGGGCAACATCGACGGGGACGACGTGGCGGTGATCGCCTCGACGTTCGGCCACGACGGCTTCCTGATCGAGGACGAGGCGGTCGGCGGGCACCTCGACCGCCTCCTGCGCCGGTAGCCGGACCCGTCGCGCGGATCCGCGGCTATCGTGAGTGCGGGGTCCGCCCCGCGACCGCATCAGGAGGAGCGCGACCGTGCCGATGATCCGCAGCGCTCGCGAGCGCGACCGGCTGCTGCGCCAGTCCGCCTGCGGGATCGGCCTGCTCACCGACGCCGCCGCCCTCTCGATGGTGCTCGTGCCCGGCACCCTGCACGAGCACGCCGTGCCCTACGCCGTCGCTCTGCTGATCGGCCTCGCCGTCGCGCACATCGGTCTCGGCCGCACAGGCGGCCGGTTCTGGGTGATCGCCGTGGGATTCGGCGGACTCCTCCTGAGCGCAGGGCTCGCGATCGACCTCACGCCGAGCAGCGACTTCGCGGGCTTCGTGCTGGTCAGCACCGCCAATGCGATCACCTCGAGCATCGCGGTCGCGGTCACCACGTCCCTCCGGCGCGTCCCGCTCCTGCTGCCGGTGATGCTCCCGAGCATCGTGTTCTCGGTCCTGGTCGGCGGCGACGCGATGATGGCCAACGTGATCATCCAGAGTCTGCTGCCCTGGGGCGTCCTCAGCGGCTTCGCCCTCTGGATCAGCACCGCGGTTCCCCGGGTGGTGCGGCGCATCGACAGCATCGGCAACGCCCACCGGGTCGAGCGGCAGGCCAGCGAGACGGAGGCGCAGCGCCGGCAGAGTGCCCGGCTGCTGCACGACACGGTGCTCGCCACGCTCACCCTGCTCGCCCACTCCGGACGCGGCGTCTCGGTCGACGCCCTGCGTCAGCAGGCCACCGAGGACGCCCAGCTCCTGCGACAGCTGCGCCTCGGCGGGACTCCGACGCCGAGCTCCTCGGGGTCGTACCAGCTCACCAGCGTCACCAGCGCCCCGGCGGCGAACGCCCTCGAGACCGTCAAGAGCCGCTTCGGCCGCATGGGTCTCGACGTCAACTGGCACGGCTCGGGCCAGGTCGTGCTGACCGGCGCCGCGCTCGACTCGTTCGTCCTCGCCCTGTCGGAGTGCCTCGAGAACGTGCGGCGGCACTCCGGAGTGAACTGCGCCGACGTGACCATCACGGAGGATCAGCAGACCGTCCGCGCGATGGTCACCGACGCGGGGATCGGCTTCGACATCGCGACGGTGCCGTCGACGAAGCTGGGCTTCAAGGAGTCGGTCGTGGCGCGGCTCGCCGACGTCGGCGGCAGCACGCGCCTGTTCAGCTCGCCCGGGTCGGGTACGACGGTCGTCCTCGAGGTGCCGCGATGAGGGACGACGGGGACGACGCGGATCAGGTCGCGCCGCTCCTGCGCGGAGCAGGGCCCTGGGGCGGGAGGCCCTCGCGGGCCGCCCGGTCGGCGAAGGGCCAGCAGGAGGGCCTCGGCACGAGCTATCTCGGCAGCGGACTGAACGGGATCGCCGCGGCCCTGATGGCGTACGAGTTCCTCGTCTTCTTCGCCTCGATGGGGTCCTACGCCCGCCCGGGCCTGGTCCTCGCCGCCTGGCTCCTGCTCGCGGCGACCTTCGCGGCCGTGGTCATCACCATCCACGCCTCGGGCGATCACCTTCCCACGGTCGCGTACGCCGCCTTCCTCCTCGGCATCACCGGCACGGTCGTCCTCGACCTGATCGCCGTGGTCGAGCCGGGCAGCTCCGCCGTCGCGCCGACCGCCGCCGTCGCCGCCGCGGTATCGCATGCCGCGATGATCGTGCACCGCCGGAGCATCGAGATCCTCGCGGTCGCCCTCGTGGTCGCGGTCGCGGAGCTGGTGACCTTCGGAGCGATGGCGGCCGGTGACCCGACCTCGTTCTCGGTCCGCGTCAGCGCGCTCGTCGTGACCGTCGCCCCGGCCGTCGTGGTCGTCGTGATGATGCGCGGATTCCGCCGGATGGTGCAGCTCGAGATCGACCGCGCGCTGGTGCAGAGCACCACGCTCGGACCGCGCTACGCGGTCGGGATGCTCGCCTCCGAGGAGCTCGCACGCCTCGACCTCGCCGCCGAGCGCCTCCTCACCGAGGTCGGCGACGGCAGCACCCCCCTGCCCCTCGACGCCCACCGCGCCGCGCTCGCCGCCTCCCTAGCCACCCAGCTGCGCCTGCACCTCATCGAGGGGAGGCGGGAGACCTGGCTGCACCACGCGATCCTCGAATCGGAGCTGCTCGCACCCCTCGTCGAGCTCCACGACCCCGACGGAGTGGCCGGGCTCCTCGGTCACGAGCAGCGCGACGGGCTGCTGTCGGCCATGTGGCTGATCCTCGACGGCTCCGCGGTGCCCTCCGCCGTCCTGCACGTCGAAGCCGGATCGCCGCGCGATCCCGGAGCCGACGCTCCACCGCGGACGCTGCTCGTCCCGCTCGTTCTCCGCTGGGAGGGCGTGCCACTGCGCGGAGTCGACCCTGCGACATGGGAAGCTATCGCACAGGTCGGCACCTTCCGCGAGCGCTCCCGCGACGGGGAGCTCGTGATCGAGATCGACTGTCTGGTCGAGAACCCCGCCGATCGATGAGCAGCATCCGCGATACCGCCCGCAGAGCCGAAGGACCCCGATGACCAACACCGCCGACCCGAAGATCACCCTCGCGGTGGTCGACGATCACAAGATGCTCCTCGGCGCCCTCACCGAGTGGATCCGCGGCGCCGCCTCCGACATCCAGCTCGTCGCCGCCGTCGCCTCCTGGCCCGAACTGCTCACCCACCCCGAGTTCCCCGTCGACGTGGTCCTGCTCGACCTCGACCTCAAGGACAACATCCCGATCTCGGTGAAGCTGTCGACGCTGAAGACGACGGGCGTGAAGACCGTGCTGATGAGCACCTACTCCGAACCCGCCGTGGTGCGCGAGGCCCTCGCCTCCGGAGCACTCGGCTACCTCGTCAAGACCGAGGACGCCGACATGATCGTCGAGGCGATCCGCGCGGCCAAGGACGGCCACTCCTACATCTCGCACGAGCTCGACATGGCCCTCTCGACCGGCGACTCCGACGGCGCCCCCAAGCTGAGCGCGCAGGAGCGCCGGGTGATGGCTCTGTACGGAGGCGGCGAACCGGTCAAGTCGGTGGCGTTCGAGCTCGGCATCTCGGAGGAGACGGCGAAGTCGTATCTCAAGCGGATCCGTGAGAAGTACCGAGTTGTCGGCATCGACGTCGGCACCAAGGTGGCGCTGCGCAAGCGCGCCATCCACGACGGGATCCTGATCGAGACGGACTGAATCCATTCGCACGGCGGTCCCCGCCCGCCGTGCCGCGGTCGGCTCATTGAGGTGGTTGCGATTCGCAGAGCGTCCTGCGACGCCTGCGGAAATCCGCTGACACGCGGATTTCCGAACGGCTCCACCGGAGTTGTTGTGCACGGCGGTCCCCGCCCGCCGTGCCGCAGTCGGCTTCACCAGTTGGTCGCGAATCGCAGAGCGTCTCGCGACGCCTGCGGAAATCCGCTGACACGCGGATCTCCGAACGGCTCCACCGGAGTTGTTGTGCACGGCGGTCCCCGCCCGCCGTGCCGCAGTCGGCTTCACCAGGTGGTCGCGAATCGCAGAGCGTCTCGCGACGCCTGCGGAAATCCGCTGACACGCGGATCTCCGAACGGCTCGATTCTGGAGCGTGCCGAGACTCCAGGAGTTGTCGCAGTCGGTGGGCGAGTACGACAACTGCTGGAGTCTCGATCGGGCGGGAGTGCGATCTGCAGGTGAGTGCTCGCCGGAGGGCTCACGACCCGCAGTTCCGGTGACGTGAGGGCTCCTTCTCCTGCAGTTCGCACATCGGCGCACGGCGGGGGCACGCAGCGGGTCGACAAGCCGGAAGTTGTCGCGCTCGACGGCGAACGCGACAACTCTCGGACAGTCGGGCGGTCAGAGGGCGTTGATCGGGATGCCGTTCGTGCCGGGGGCGGAGGGCTCGCGCTGAGCGGGGTAGACGGTGCCGCGGGCGCGGTCGACGGCGAGGCTCGCGAAGGCGAGGAGGATGCCGGCGGCGGTGAGGACGACTCCGACCCAGATCGGTGAGACGTAGCCGAGTCCGGCGGCGATGGTGACGCCTCCGAGGGCCGCGCCGACCGAGTTGCCGATGTTGAGCGCGGAGTGGTTCAGGGCCGCCGCGATCGTCTGGCTGTCGCGCGCGACATCCATCAACCGGGTCTGGATCGCCGGCGAGGCCCCCGCGGAGAAGCCGGCGGCGAGGAAGGCGAAGACCAGCAGACCCGCGGGAGTGGTGGCGGTCAGCGCGAGGCCGACCAGCGACACTCCGACTCCCGCGAACAGCACGACCAGAGCGCGCGTGACGTTCTTGTCGGCCGCCCAACCGCCCACGAGGTTGCCCACCGTCATGCCCAGGCCGATCACGACCAGCACCCACGGTACGACGCCGAGCGGCAGCCCGGTCACCTCGGTCGACAGCGGAGTGATGTAGCTGTACATCGCGAACAGGCCGCCGAAGCCGATCGCCCCGATCGCCAGGGTCATCCAGACCTGCAGTCGGCCGAACGCCTTCAGCTCGTTGCGCATCGTCGCGGCCGGGTCGCCGGGCTGGAACGGGACGAGGAGCCACACGGCGACGACGGTCGCGGCGAAGATCGCGGCCACGACGAGGTAGGCGCTGCGCCAGCCCGCGTTCTGGCCCACCCAGGTGATCGCGGGGACACCGACGACGTTGGCGATCGTCAGGCCCGAGAGCACGAAGGCGACACCCTTGCCTCGCTTGCCCGGGCCCATCAGATCCGCTGCGACCAGCGAGGCGATGCCGAAGTACGCGCCGTGCGGCAGTGCCGCGACGAAGCGGGCCGCCAGCACGAGCGGGAACGTCGGCAGCAGGGCCGACGCGATCGTGCCGAGGGTGAAGGCGATCAGCAGGCTCAGGAGGAGGCGCTTGCGCGGCCACCTCGCCGCGGCGGCGGCGATCGTCGGCGCCCCCACGACGACGCCGAGCGCGTAGGCCGAGATCAGGAGTCCGGCCTGCGAGTTGGCCTGCTCGGAGCTCACGGCGTAGACACCGGGCAGCAGATCGGCGGCGAGCTGCGGGAGGAGCCCCATCGCGACGAACTCGGTCGAGCCGATCCCGAAGCCTCCCATCGCGAGAGCGAGCAGGGCGAGGCGGGTGCGGGCCGGCGAGAGTGTCGTCACCGGTCGAGGATACCGGGACTGCGGCCTTAATCGAAACGATTCGAGCCCGTGGCGCCCGCGCCAGGGGTCACTCGTCGAGCGCGTGACCGAGCCGCTCGATCTTGGCATCGATCTCGCCCGAGTACCCGGGCCGGATATCGGCCTTGAGCACCAACGAGACCCGCGTCCCGTAGGCCCCCACCGCCTCCGTCGCGCGCTTGATCACGTCGAAGACCTCGTCCCACTCCCCCTCGATCTCGGTGAACATCGAGGTCGTGCGATTCGGGAGCCCTGAGTGGCGGACGATGCGGACAGCGGCGGCGACCGCGTCGTGCACGGAGGCGTCGGGGCCCTCCCCGCCGGACGGTGCGACCGAGAATGCGACGAGCATGAAGGACTCCCTGCCGCGGCCGCGTCTCGACCGCTCCGAGGAGCCTACGAGGCGCTCACCTGCGACGCGCCGCCCAGGGCCTTCGACGAGAGGTCCGCGCGCTCGATCGGCGCGCGCCCGGCCCGCCACAGCTCGCGCACCAGCCACCCGAGCAGCACGACGAGCACGACGTTGCGGGCGGTGAGCACGAGCACCATCCACCAGTGCTCCCAGAGGAGGAAGAGGTAGAGGTAGGGATAGACGATCTGCGTCAGCGCGCCGATCACCAGAGTCAGCTTCGCGGGAGTCGCGAACCATCCGTCGCGGCTCACCACGAGAGCAGCGATGACGGGCGGCGCCAGCCACGCGATGTACTGCGGCGAGAGCACCTTGTTGGTGTCGATGAAGACGACGACGAAGGTCAGGGCGAGCAGAGGGAACAGGCGGGTCGGCGCAGCTCCGGCGCGGAGGGCGCGGAGGCCGAGGAGCGCGACTCCGATCATGGTGAGGGCGAGCAGCGGAGTCATCACCGTCGCGGCGATCTCGGTGCCGGGCCCGTGCATCTCGAACGTGTTGATGTCGGCGGCGTACCAGACGTAGCTGCTGCCGCCGGCGGCGCCGAGCGAGGCGGCCCACATCCACGGTGTGCTCACCACGGCCTCGATCTGGAGGCCCCGCGTCGTCTGGTCGCCGACGAAGCTGAAGACCTGGTCGCCTCCGCCGATGAGGACGACGGCGAGCACGATCACGGCCGACGTCACGACAGGCACCAGCACCGTCTTCACCCGCCCGCGCAGCACGAGCACGGAGGCCGCGAGGATCGCCGCCGGCCAGACCTTGATCCAGGTGGCGATCGTGAGCAGCAGAGCGGAGGCCGCCGGGCGCGTCCCCGCCCAGAGCATGCCGGCGATCGCGGGCGGGACGGTGAACGCGTCGATCCGGCCGACCGCGATCGGCCCGAGCAGGACGAGGAAGAGCAGCCACCAGCGGGCCGCCGCGAGCCGGACGGGAACCGCACCGCGCACGAGGAGAGCGAATGCGGCGGCGTCGACCGCGGCGACGAGCAGCAGCCACATCAGGTCGTAGCCGGCGGCACCGAGGAGCCAGGAGGCGGCGATGGGCACCCAGGCGAGGATCGGGTAGACCCAGCCGGTGTCGATGCCGGCGACGGCGCCTCCGTCGACCGCGGTCTGCATCCACTGCTTGTAGACGATGCTGACATCGCCCATCGGCAGGCCCGGCGCGAAGAGGGCGAGCAGCGAGAGCAGCACGTGCACGAGGGCGAAGCCGCCCCAGAGCACTCGAGCGGAGTCGCGGTTCTCGCGCAGCCACGCGACGGGGCGGCGGGGCGTGCTTGTTGCTGGGGTCGACACGGCGACAGTGTAGAGGGGCCGGGCGGAGCGGCCCTGGCAGGAGCCGCCCCTCCTGAGAGCGGAGGGCGTGTCGAACACGATCAGGCCGTGCTCGCAACGGCGGTCTCGTGTCCGACACGCCCTCAGTAGCCCGCGAAGGCGTCGGTGCGGATGTTCTTCGCCCCCGCGCTGCGGAGTGCGCCGCGCACGGAGTCGACGAAGGACGGCGATCCGGAGACGAGGCCGGTGCGGCGGGGAGCGTCGGGGACGGCATCCGCCAGCGTCTCGGCGCTCAGCCGGCCGGCCACGTGCGTCCAGTGCTCGGGCAGCGTCGCCGGCGTCTCGCGCGAGACGAGGACGACACGGGCGCCCGACTCCCGGAGGAGCTCGCGGTAGGCCACGTCCTCGATCCGCGAGGCGGCGTAGACGACGACCACGTCGCGCGCCGGACCGCCGTTGATCGCCCGCAGCTGGCTGGCGAAGGGCGTGATGCCGATGCCTCCGGCCACGAGGAGCAGCGGAGTCGCAGGGTCGGACGGGAGCACGAAGTCGCCGCCGACGCTGGTCGCCCCGACGCGAGCGCCGGGCTCGAGGGCGGCGAGGGCGCGCTTGAAGCTGCTCGGCTTCTCGGGGCTCCGGGTCGCGATCGCGATCTCTCCGTCGGCGGGAGCCGAGGCGATCGAGAACGTGCGCCGGCTGCCACGCCCGTCGGCACGGTGCGGCAGATCGAGCTCGAGCCACTGGCCGGCCTCGAAGCGCACGGGGACCCGGGGGCGGAACCGGTACTCCGTGATGCCGGGCGCGATCACGCTCGACGAGCGCAGCTCGAGCGAGAGCCGTCTGCGCTGCCCGAAGGCGAACGCGATCGCGTTGCCGACGACCAGACCCAGCTCGGGGCTGGCGTAGAGAGGGCCCAGCTCGAACGGCACGCTCGCGAGCAGAGCCGCCACCACGGCGACCACGAGCTGCTGCGACCGGCGCGGCGCGAGGGTCAGCGGCTCGGTGAGCATGAAGGCGCCGGCGAACACGAACGGGTACGCGGTGACGACCAGTGCGATCGCGGCGCCCAGCTCCTGGCCGTTCTGCACCGACTGCCAGACGGACACGGCACCCGCCACGGCGACGAAGACGAGGAACACCGCCCAGCGGCGCACGCGGGCGACGACGAGCAGCGAGCCGAGCACCACCCACGGCCAGAGGGCACCGGAGGCGATCCACCAGACGCCGGCGTTCAGCCCGGTGAACGCGATGATCAGCACAGCGACCGCGGCGGGATTGAAGAGGTGACGACCGCGCCAGACTAGGAGGAACTTGGACGCGGCGGCGATCGCTCCGACCAGCGCGATGACGGCGAGGCCGCGCGGATCGGCGGTCGGGAAGAGCAGGCAGGCGATGAGCAGGCCCGTCACGAGGGACGACTCGAGGTGGGCCCTCGTGCGGAAGAGCCGCGCCAGGACCGCGCTGACGAGCGCCGTGGAGAGCACCGCCACGAGCGTGCTCGCCACGAGCTCGAGCGGCGTCGAGAAGATCAGCCCGGCGGCGGAGTAGCCGAGGGCGAGCAGGAGGAGCGCGGCGAGCGTCATCCAGACCAGGCGGTACATGGTGACGCGGCCGAGGGCGCGATCGAGGGTGCCGATCATCGGAAGACCTCTCCGGGGAAGTGGGGCGAGTAGTGGAGGGTGCCGTCGCTCAGGACGCGGACGAACTCGAAGTCGAAGCGATCGGCGAGCGTCTCGGGCGCGCAGACGAAGAGCGCGGTGGCGAGGCCGTCGGCTGTCAGGGCGGAGTCGGCGACGACCCACGTCGCGACGACGGTGTCGACCGGGCGACCCGTGCGGCCGTCGAGCACGTGGTGCAGGCCCTCGCCCCAGACGCGGCGGTTGCTCGCGGAGCCGCAGAGCGCGCGGTCGGCGGGCTCGGCGACTCCGATCGCGCGGGCCGGGTCGTACGGGTGCTCGAGGCCGACGCGCAGTGAGCCGGCGCCGCGCGCCCGGAGGTCGCCGCTCGCGTCGACGACGGCCCGGTCGACTCCCGCCGACTCGAGCTCGGCGAGCACGAGGTCGACGAGCTGGCCCTTGCCCGCCGCGCCCACGTCGAGCACGACGCCGACCTCGGTGCGGAGGCTCCTGCCGCCGCCTGCACGGGCACCGCTCCAGGAGGGGGCCGGCTCGGCCGGGCCGCGCGGGGCCAGCGAGTAGACCGCATCGTAGCCGAGCTGCTCGAGGGCGTCACCGACGAACGGGGTGACCGCTCCCTCGCTCAGCGCGAAGAGCTCGTCGTAGAGGCCGAAGAGGGCCTCGGCCTCCGGCGGGAACCGGTGCTCCCCCGGCTGCGTGCGCAGGGCGGAGGCCGCGGAGTCGTCGCGGAAGCGCGACCAGGTGCGGTCGTAGGCGTCGATGCGCGCGGCGACCTGCGCGCGGATGCGCTCGTCGAGCGGCGCGGCGGTGTCGATCTGCCAGGCGGTGCCGATCGCGTCGAAGCGCCACTCGTGATCGAGTGCGTCAGGCCGCGGCATCGGCCTTGATCGTCTCGACGGCCTCGTTGAAGCCGCCGGAGGTGAGGGAGGAGCCCGACACCTTCGTCACGTCGAGCTCGTCGAGCGACTTGCCGACGACCTCGCCCGAGATGCCGCTCGCGAAGCGCGACTGGTACTGCTTGCCGGTCGCGTTCTCGGATTCGGGCGTGACCGTCACCGCCGTGACGACGCCGCCCTCGAGGGTGATCGAGACGCCGACCGACTCGTTGCCGCCGGGCGAGGTGTAGGTGCCCTCGGCGTCGTAGGTGCCGTCGGCGTAGGCGCTGTCGGTGGTCGCAGCGGCGGCGGAGTCGTCGGTCGCGGCCGCGGTCGACTCGGAGGTCGCAGCGGGGCTGCTGGTCTCCTCCGCCGTCTCGGTGCCGGCGGTCGCGGTGCTCGAGCAGGCGGCGAGCGCGGCGAGGGTGCCGGCGCCGGCCAGGAGGGTGAGGGCGTAGCGGACGGGGGTCGTGGTCTTCGCGGTCATGTCTGTTCTCCTGGGACGAGGGGGCGGACGCGGCTGTCGATGGTGACGCTACGGAGGGGGGCTTGGAGCTTTCGATGAGGCAGCAGTGCGGTTCCGATGAGCGGAGCCGCTGGAGGTGCCGCCTCTCTCCCTCTGACAACGGAGGCGTCTCGGGAACGGTTCAGCGCCTGTCCGCGTTCTCAGCTCATCCGAGGGCGACGCTCGTCCGCGGACCGCGTTCGTCCACGGACGGAGCGCGCCGAGGCCGATCGTCAGCGCAGGAGGCCGGCGACGACGCCCGGGAGGTGCTCGGCGATGTCGAGTGCGGCGATCGGGCCGCCGCGGGAGGCCGAGGCGCCCGCCTCTGCGTGCAGCACGGCCGCGCCGGCGGAGACCGCGGCGAGGTCCTCGTCGGTCAGCGCGCGCCCGTCGCGCTCGGCGTCGGCCGCGCGGCCCGCGAGGAGGGCGCCGAGAACTCCCCCGAGCACGTCGCCGCTGCCCGCAGTGGCGAGCCACGGAGTGGACCCGCTCACCGCGTGCGCGACGGCACCGGCGACCACGTGGGTCGTCGACCCCTTGAGCAGCACGCACACACCGAACCGCTCGGCCGCTCGTCGCGCCCAGCCGCCCGCGTCGGCGGCGATCGCTCGACGGTCGACCTCCACCCCGGCGCGCGCGAGCATCCCGCTGAGCTCTCCAGCGTGCGGAGTCACGATGGCGGGGCCCTCCGCCTCGCCGAGGAGGTCGAGCGCACCGGCGTCGAGCACGACCGGCACTCCCGAGTGCAGCCGCTCGAGGATCGCGGCGCACTCGGCGTCGGAGCGGTCCGCCGCGTCGGTGCCGGAGCCGATCAGCCATGCCTGCACCCGTCCGCTCGACGTCACCACCTCGGGTCGACGCGCGAGCACGAGCGTCGACGGCCTCTCGTCGCCGAGGTACCGGACCATCCCGAGCCCGGTGCGGACGGCGGCCTCCACCCCGAGGACAGCCGCCCCCGGATACCGGTCGGAGCCGGTCACGACACCGAGCACCCCCCGGCTGTACTTGTCGTCGTCGGACCGGGGGCGGCGCAGCACCCCTGCGGCCTCGTCGGGCCCGAATCGCTGGAAGTCGCTCACCCGCCCCAGCCTAGGTCGGCCCCGAGGCGCGGGCGGGGGAGGTGGTAGTCGCAAGGCGGAGGAGGAAGCGATACCGGCGGTATCGCGCCCGACGACAACGCCGCGAATGCCGCCTCCAGGCCGAGAGCGCGGCGCGGTGGGGTCGGCTGCAAGGCGGAGGAGGAAGCGATACCGGCGGTATCGCGCCCGACGACAACGCCGCAGACGGCCCCGCCGCGTCGCGCTCTCAGCGGCGGGTGGCGTCGTCGACTTCGCCGACCAGCTCCTCGATGATGTCCTCGAGGAACAGCACTCCTGTGGCCTGGCCCTTCTCGTCGAAGGCGCGCGCGAGGTGGGCGCCGGTGCGGCGCATGATCGCGAGGGCGTCCTCGAGGTCGGTCGCCTCGAAGATCGACGCGAGCTGGCGGATCCGCTTGGTCGGGATGGGGAGGCGGAACTTCGGCCCCTCCGTGTCGCCGTCGAGGTCGAGGACGTCCTTCAGGTGGATGTACCCCTCGGGCTGACCGTCGTCGCCGAGGACCACGTAGCGCGAGAAGCCGTGCTTGGCGACGGCGCGCTCGACGTCTGCCGGGCTCGCTCCGGCCGGGAGGCTGACGATCCCGTCGAGCGGCAGGGCCACATCGTGCACCTTCTTCTCGGTGAACTCGAACGCGGCGAGGAGCGTGCCGGTCGAGTCGCGCAGCGTTCCCTCGCGGGTCGACTGGTCGACGATGGTCTGCACCTCCTCGAGGGTGAAGGTGCTGTTCGCCTCGTCCTTCGGCTCGACGCGGAAGAGCCTCAGCACGCCGTTCGAGATCGCGTTGAGCGCGACGATGATCGGCCGGAGGACGCGGGCGATCGCGACGAGCGGGGGCGCGAGCAGCAGGACGGCCTTGTCGGGCATCGAGAACGAGATGTTCTTGGGCACCATCTCGCCGAGTACGACGTGCAGGAACGACACGATCAGCAGCGTGATGACGAACGCCGCGGTCCCCGAGAACTCGTCGGGGATGCCGACCGCGTGCAGCGGCACCTCGAGCAGATGGTGGATCGCGGGCTCGCTGACGTTCAGGATCAGCAGCGAGCAGACCGTGATCCCCAGCTGGGTCGTCGCCAGCATCAGGGTGGCGTGCTCCATCGCGGCGAGCGCGGTGATCGCACTCCGGCGTCCGCTCTCGGCGAGAGGCTCGATCTGCGAGCGGCGCGCCGAGATGACGGCGAACTCCGCTCCGACGAAGAAGGCGTTCGCGGCGAGCAGCACCACGAGCCAGGCGATTCCTGCCCAGTCACTCATGGTCGACCTCCTTGCGTGCTCGGGTGCCGGCGGCCAGGGGGTCCGGGATCTCGTCCGGCCCTGCCTCGGGGTCGGGGGTGAAGCGGATGCGGTCGATCCGGCGGCCGTCGAGGCGCTCGACGCGGAGGGATCCGCCGTCGACCTCGACCGCGTCGCCCACTGCGGGCAGGCGGCCGAGCTCGCTCATCACGAAGCCGGCGACCGTCTCGTAGGGCCCCTCCTCCGGGATGTGCACGCCGGCGCGGTCGCGGACCTCGTCGGGCCGGAGCATGCCGGGGAAGGTGGTCGAGCCGGGGAGCTTGACCACGTCGGCGCGCGAGCGGTCGTGCTCGTCCGCGACCTCGCCCACGAGCTCCTCGACGAGGTCCTCGAGGGTGGCGACACCGGCGGTCCCGCCGTACTCGTCGACCACGACGGCGAGCTGGAAGCCGCGGCCGCGGAGCTCGGTGAGCAGCACGTCGAGCTTCATCGTCTCGGGCACGCGGAGCGGCTCGGAGCGCAGCGCGGTCACCGGCACCTCCGAGCGCTTCCCGCGCGGCACGGCGACGGCCTGCTTGACGTGGACGACCCCGACGATGTCGTCGATGTCGTCGTCGGTGATCGGGAACCGCGAGAGCCCCGTCGTCCGGGCGAGATCGAGGACGTCCTGCGCGGTGCTCGCGCGCTCGACGGTCGAGAGCCGCAGGCGCGGGGTCATCACGTCGCCGGCGGTGAGGGCCGAGAAGCGGAGGGTGCGCCCGAGCAGGTCGGCCGTGTCCTCCTCGAGGAGCCCCGCGCTCGCCGAGTGGCGGACGAGGCTCGAGAGCTCCTCCGCACTGCGGGCGCCCGAGAGCTCCTCCTTCGGCTCGATGCCGACGAGGCGGAGCAGCGCGTTGGCGCTGCCGTTGAGCAGTGCGACCGCGGGGCGGAACACCGTGGTGAACGCGGTCTGCAGCGGCACGACGAGCTTGGCCGTCGCGCGCGGCAGCGCGAGCGCGAAGTTCTTGGGGACGAGCTCGCCGAGGATCATCGACAGCAGCGTCGCGATGACGATCGCCACGACGGTCATGATCGGCGTGAGCACGTCGTCGGGGATGCCGAGTCCGCTGAACGGCTCGCGGAGGATCGTCGAGAGCGCCGGCTCCATCGTGTAGCCGGTGAGCAGGGTCGTCAGCGTGATGCCGAGCTGCGCGCTCGAGAGGTGCGTCGACGTCACCCGCAGCGCGGCGATCGTCATGCCGAGGCGGGTCTCACCGCGGTCGCGGCGGGCCTCGAGGTCGGCCCGATCGAGGTTGACGAGCGCGAACTCGCTCGCGACGAACACGCCGGTGCCGAGCGTCAGGAGGAGGCCGACGCCGAGCAGGAGCCACTCAGTGCCCACGGGGGTCACCCCCGCTCACCGGCAGGGAGGTCGAGGTGTGCCGGACGAGCCGGTCCGAGGGCGGATGGGCAGAAGGGGGGTCGTCCATTGTGGCGTCGAGTCTACCGGGCCGCCGCCCGCTGTTCCGGGCGGGATCAGAGCCATTTCTTGCGCTTGAACACCGCGTAGAGCACGAATCCGAACACGAGCATCAAGCCGATGGCCCAGGGGTAGCCGAGCTGCCAGTGCAGCTCGGGCATCACGTCGAAGTTCATCCCGTAGATCCCCGCGACCAGGGTCGGCGCGAAGAGGATCGCCGCCCAGGACGAGATCTTGCGCACCACGTCGTTCTGGGCGAGGCCGGTCTCGGTCTGCCGGCGCGAGACGAGGGTCGAGTGCACGGTGAGCGCCTTGTCGAGGATCGCTCGGAGGGCGTCGACCGCCTCCGTCACCCTGATCGTGTGGTCGAGCACGTCGCGGAGCGACCGGTGCAGCTCGACGTGCTCCGGGGTGGTCGCCGAGGTGGAGTCGTCGGCCAGCAGATGCAGCAGCGCCGTCAGCGGCTGGACCGAGCGCTGGAAGTGGATGACCTCGCGCGAGAGCCGGTAGATGCGCTCGGACAGCCCGTCGTCCGACTCGACTCCGAAGAGCTGGTCCTCGATCTCGTCGACATCGCCCTGCACGCCGAGCACCACCGGCGCGTACTCGTCGACGACCTGGTCGAGGATCGCGTAGAGCACCGCCTCCGGACCCCGGGCGAGCAGCGCGGGATCCTCCTCGAGGCGCCGGCGCACCTTCGCGAGATCGGGCGAGTCGGCGTGGCGGATCGTCACCACGAAGTCGGGTCCGACGAACACGTGCAGCTCGCCGAACACCACCGTCTCGGCCGAGTCGACGTACCGGGCGGGGCGCAGCACGACGAACAGCCCGTCGTCGTAGCGCTCGAGCTTCGCGCGCTGGTGGCCGCTCAGCGCGTCCTCGACGGCCAGCGGATGCAGCCCGAACTCCTCGGCGACCGCCTCGACCTCCTCGCGGCTCGGGCGGTAGAGCCCGATCCACGCCATCCCGTGCTCCTCGCGCATCAGCTCGAAGGTGTCCTCGAGTGAATCCGGGTTGCGGATGCGGTGTCCGCCGACGTACACGGCGTTGTCGACGATGGTCATGCGCTCGGTTCTAGCAGACCGGCGCCGGTCACCAGCTGACCGGCAGCGCCTTGCCCTCCTCGTAGCCTGCGGCCGACTGCAGGCCGACGAGCGCGCGCTCGTGGAAGTCGGAGACGCTGCGCGCCCCCGCGTAGGTGAAGGAGGAGCGGACGCCCGAAGTGATCATGTCGAGCAGGTCCTCGAGCGAGGGCCGCAGCGGGTCGAGGTAGATGGTCGACGACGAGATGCCCTCGGCGAAGAGCCGCTTGCGGGCGAGCTCGTAGGCGTCGAGCCGGTCGAAGCGCTCCTGCACGGCCTTCGCGGAGGCCATGCCCCAGCTCTCCTTGTAGACCCGGCCGGCCGCGTCGCTCCGCAGATCCCCCGGCGCCTCGATCGTGCCGGCGAACCAGGAGCCGATCATGACGGACGAGGCGCCGGCGGCCAGCGCGAGCGCCACGTCGCGCGGGTAGCGCACCCCGCCGTCGGCCCAGACGTGAGCACCGAGCTCGCGGGCGCGCTCGGCCGTCTCGAGCACCGCCGAGAACTGGGGGCGCCCGACGGCCGTCATCATGCGGGTCGTGCACATCGCACCCGGTCCCACTCCGACCTTGAGGATGTCGGCGCCCGCGTCGACGAGGTCGTGCACCGCCTCGGCCGTCACGACGTTGCCGGCGGCGATCGGCACGCCGAGCCCCAGCGCAGAGACCGTCCGCAGCGCGCGGAGCATCCCCTCCTGGTGGCCGTGCGCGGTGTCGAGGACGAGCACGTCGACTCCGGCCTCCACGAGTGCCCTGGCCTTCGCCCCGACGTCGCCGTTGATGCCGACGGCGGCGGCGACCCGGAGGCGGCCGTGCGCGTCGAGCGCCGGGTCGTAGAGGGTGGAGCGGAGGGCGCCCGTGCGTGAGAGCGTGCCGACGAGCACGCCGTGGTGCAGCACCGGGGCGAAGTCGAGATCGGCTGCGGTCATCAGGTCGAAGGCGGCGCGGCCGGTCGGCACGTCGTCGGCGTCGATCGCCGGGGCAGCGCCGTGCACGAGATCGCCGAGCACCGCGTCGGGAAGCGCGGTGGCGAGGCGCGCAGCCGGGACGCAGCCGAGGATCGTGCCGTCCGCCTGCTGGACGACGAAGCCGTGCCCGGCCACGGCGGGCAGGATCGCGAGCGCCTGCTCGACCGTCGTCTCCGGAGTCGCGGTGAGGGCGCCGGAGAAGGCGACCGGCTGCTCCTTCACCCAGCGGATCGCGGCGTCGAGGGCCTGCAGCGGCATGTCCTGCGGCAGCACGCCGAGGCCGCCGCGGCGGGCCAGTGCGGCGGCGAGCCGCGGCCCCGTGACCGAGTTCATGTTCGACGAGACGATCGGGATCGTCGCGCCGGTGCCGTCCCCGGGGGCCAGCGACACATCGAGCCTGCTGGTGACCGAGGACCGGCCGGGGACGAGGAAGACATCGGAGTAGGTGAGGTCGCCCGAGGGCGTCCCGCCGTAGAAGCGCATGCCTGAGACGGTACTCCGACCCGCGCGCGGGGGCCGTCGCGGCCGGGATCCGGGCTAGGCTTGACGACCGGGACGGGACCAGGCGACGGCGCCGATCCAGGCGGACGAGGACGACCTCCTCTCCGCGGGGAATCCGGCGCCGAGGGATGCGGCGGGCCCGTCCGGATGACCGGGATCGCGGCAGTGCGGATCGACGCACTGCGCGAACGAATCAACGCAGAGAGTGGGCGATCGGCTGTGTCGAGCCAATTGACCGGTACGGGAACGGACCAGGGCGCGGAGGACTTCGGAGCCAACGAGTGGCTCGTGGAGGAGCTGTACGAGCAGTACAGCGCCGACAAGGCCTCCGTGGACGAGTCCTGGTGGCCGATCCTGGAGCGCTACGGTCAGCAGCTCGCGGGCAAGGCTGCTCCGACTCCCCCGGCGGCCGAGCAGCCGGCACCGGCGGAGAAGCCCGCCGAGCGGGTCTCGTCGAGTGCGGGTGCCGCGGTGACCCATCCTGCCTCCACCCCCGCGTCGCGGACCACGTCGAAGCAGCCCAAGGCGGCGCCCATCCCGGCGGACGCCCCCGTGAGCAAGCCCGCCGAGGCCGACACGACCCCCGTCGAGGAGGACGTCGTGTCGCCGCTGCGCGGCATGGCCAAGAGCCTCGCCACCAACATGGACGCGAGCCTGAGCGTCCCGACGGCCACCAGCGTCCGCACGATCCCGGCGAAGCTGATGATCGACAACCGCATCGTGATCAACAACCACCTGCGCCGCACCCGCGGCGGCAAGGTGTCGTTCACGCACCTGATCGGCTGGGCGCTGATCCGCGCGCTCAAGGACTTCCCGAGCCAGAACGTCTACTACGACGAGCCCGGCGGAAAGCCCTCGGTCGTCGCGCCCGCGCACGTCGGCCTCGGCATCGCCATCGACATGCCCAAGCCCGACGGCACGCGATCCCTGCTCGTCCCGAGCATCAAGCGCGCCGACACGCTGAGCTTCACCGCCTACCTCGCGGCCTACGAGGACCTCGTCAAGCGCGCCCGCGGCAACAAGCTCGTCGCCGGCGACTTCGCGGGCACCACGCTGTCGCTGACGAACCCCGGGGGCATCGGCACGGTCCACTCCGTGCCCCGCCTGATGAAGGGCCAGGGCTGCATCATCGGCGCCGGCGCTCTCGAGTACCCGGCCGAGTTCCAGGGCGCGTCCGAGAAGACCCTCGTCGAGCTCGGCATCGGCAAGACCATCACGCTCACTTCGACCTACGACCACCGGGTCATCCAGGGTGCGGGCTCGGGCGAGTTCCTCAAGATCGTGCACGAGCTGCTGATCGGCCAGCGCGGCTTCTACGAGGACATCTTCTCGGCGCTGCGCATCCCCTACGACCCGATCCACTGGTCGACCGACATCGCGGTCGACCTCGCCGAGCGCGTGTCGAAGACCTCCCGCGTGCAGGAGCTCATCAACTCCTTCCGCGTGCGCGGCCACCTGATGGCCGACGTCGACCCGCTCGAGTACGTGCAGCGCTCGCACCCCGACCTCGCGATCGAGAACCACGGGCTCACCTTCTGGGACCTCGACCGCGAGTTCGTCACCGACGGCTTCGGCGGCGCCCGCCAGCTCAAGCTGCGCGACATCCTCGGCATCCTCCGCGACTCCTACTGCCGCACCGTCGGTGTCGAGTACATGCACATCCAGGACCCTGAGCAGCGGGCCTGGATGCAGCAGAAGCTCGAGCGCGGCTACGAGAAGCCCGGCCACGACGAGCAGCTGCGCATCCTCGGCCGGCTCAACGAGGCGGAGGCGTTCGAGACGTTCCTGCAGACCAAGTACGTCGGCCAGAAGCGCTTCTCGCTCGAGGGCGGCGAGTCGCTGATCGCGCTCCTGGACGCCGTCCTGCAGGGCGCGGCCGACGACGGACTCGACGAGGTCGCGATCGGCATGGCCCACCGCGGCCGCCTCAACGTGCTCACCAACATCGCCGGCAAGACCTACGGTCAGATCTTCCGCGAGTTCGAGGGCACCCAGGACCCCAAGACGGTCCAGGGCTCCGGAGACGTGAAGTACCACCTCGGGACCGAGGGCACCTTCCGCGGCGCCGGCGGCGAGGAGATCCCGGTCTACCTCGCGGCGAACCCGTCGCACCTCGAGGCCGTCAACGGCGTGCTCGAGGGCATCGTCCGGGCCAAGCAGGACCGCAAGCCCATCGGCACCTTCACCACCCTGCCGATCCTCGTCCACGGCGACGCGGCGATGGCGGGCCAGGGCGTGGTCGTCGAGGGGCTGCAGATGTCGCAGCTGCGCGCGTACCGCACCGGCGGCACGATCCACATCAACATCAACAACCAGGTCGGATTCACGACCCCGCCGCACGAGGCGCGCACCTCGATCTACTCGACCGACATGGCGAAGACGATCCAGGCGCCGATCTTCCACGTGAACGGCGACGACCCCGAAGCCGTCGTGCACGTCGGCCAGCTCGCGTTCGAGTACCGCCAGCGGTTCAACCGCGACGTGGTCATCGACCTGATCTGCTACCGCCGGCGCGGGCACAACGAGGGCGACGACCCCTCGATGACCCAGCCGCTGATGTACAGCCTGATCGAGGCCAAGAGGTCGGTGCGCAAGCTCTACACCGAGGCGCTCGTCGGTCGCGGCGACATCAGCCAGGAGGAGTACGACCGGTCGCACCAGGACTTCCAGGACCGCCTGGAGCGGGCCTTCGCCGAGACCCACGCGGCGCAGACCGGCGCCATCCCCGTGATCAGCGCCGACGGCGACTCCGTGGCCGATCTCGAGCTGCCCGATGCCCAGCAGGGTGAGGACTACCCGGGCGAGCCCGAGACGACAGGTGTGAAGAACGAGGTGGTGACCCGCATCGGCGATGCGTTCAACTCGCCGCCCGAGGGCTTCACGGTGCACCCCAAGCTCCAGCAGCTGCTGACCAAGCGCCAGGAGATGAGCCGCTCCGGCTCGATCGACTGGGCGTTCGGCGAGCTGCTCGCGCTCGGATCGCTCCTGCTCGAGAACACTCCTGTGCGCCTCGTCGGCCAGGACACCCGCCGCGGCACCTTCGTGCAGCGCCACGCGGTGCTGCACGACCGCGACAACGGCCAGGAGTGGCTGCCCCTGATGAACCTGTCGGACCAGCAGGCCCGGCTCTGGATCTACGACTCGCTGCTCTCGGAGTACGCCGCGATGGCGTTCGAGTACGGCTACTCGGTCGAGCGTCCCGACTCCCTCGTGCTGTGGGAGGCGCAGTTCGGCGACTTCGCGAACGGCGCGCAGATCGTCATCGACGAGTTCATCTCGTCGGCCGAGCAGAAGTGGGGCCAGCGCTCGTCGCTCGTGCTGCTGCTCCCGCACGGCTACGAGGGACAGGGCCCCGACCACTCGTCCGCCCGCATCGAGCGCTACCTGCAGATGTGCGCCGAGCGCAACATGACGGTCGCGCGTCCCTCGACGCCGGCGTCGTACTTCCACCTGCTGCGCCGCCAGGCGTACTCGCGGCCGCGTCGCCCGCTGATCGTCTTCACCCCGAAGGCGATGCTGCGGCTGCGCGGAGCGTCGAGTCCGGTCGAGGACTTCACCTCGGGTCGCTTCGAGCCCGTGATCGACGACGCGCGCATCCAGAATGCGTCGGCTGTCAAGCGCGTGCTGCTGCACGCCGGCAAGGTGCACTACGACCTCAAGGCCGAGCTCGAGAAGAAGCCCGACGACGGCATCGCCCTGGTGCGCGTCGAGCAGTACTACCCGGCGCCGATCGAGGAGCTGCGCGGCATCGCCGAGCGCTACCCCGATGCCGAGTTCGTCTGGGTGCAGGACGAGCCCGAGAACCAGGGCGCGTGGCCGTTCATCGCGCTCGAGGTCGCGCCGCAGCTCGGGCGTGCGATCCGCGTGGTCTCGCGTCCCGCCGCGGCCTCGCCTGCGGCGGGATCGGCAAAGCGCCACGCCTCCGAGCAGGCCGACCTGCTGTCGCGAGCGCTCACCCGCTGACCACCGGCTCGTGAGACGCCGTTCGGCTCGTCAGGACCTGGAGTTCTGACGAGCCGAACGTGTTTCTGCGAGCCGGAGTGTCGAGCTCCGGAGACGAGGGAACCCCGACCCGTCGAGGGCGCCCGCTGCTGCAGACGGTCTCGACGGGCCGGGGCTCCCTCGGCGCGGTGGTGGCGGCTAGACGCGCGCCTGCACCGCGGTGTGGGTCGCCTGTGCGTCGCGGAGCATGCCGAGCACCTGGGCTCGCAGATCCTCCGGCGCGGTCTCCTTGCAGGCACGCTGGACGGCGACGGTCAGCACGACGCCGACCTTCGCCTCACCGGAGCAGTCGGGGCAGTTCGCCATGTGCTCGCGGATGTCGGCGGCGTCCTCCTTGCCGAGTTCGTCGTGGAGGTACTCCTCGAGCTCGGCCTTCGCCTTGGTGCAGCCGCAGTCGGTCATTTCGTGCTCCCGGTGGTGAAAGCGGCGCGGATCCCGCGCTCGCGTGCGTAGTCGGTGAGTCGTTCGCGCAGCATGCGGCGGCCGCGGTGCAGCCGGCTCATGACGGTCCCGACGGGTGTCTTCATGATGTCCGCGATCTCCTGGTACGAGAATCCCTCGACGTCCGCGAAGTAGACGGCGAGCCGGAAGTCCTCGGGGATGGCCTGCAGGGCCTCCTTGACGGCGGTGTCGGGGAGGTGGTCGATCGCCTCGGCCTCGGCCGAGCGGCTCGACGTCGCCGTGGTCGACTCGGCCCCGCCCAGCTGCCAGTCCTCGAGCTCGTCGATCGCGCTCTGGTAGGGCTCGCGCTGTTTCTTGCGGTACGAATTGATGAACGTGTTGGTGAGGATGCGGTAGAGCCACGCCTTGAGGTTCGTGCCCTGCTCGAACTGCCTGAACGCGCCGAACGCCTTGGCGAACGTCTCCTGGACGAGGTCCTGGGCATCGGAGGGGTTCTTCGTCATCCGCAGACCCGCCGCGTAGAGCTGGTCGATGAACGGCAGCGCCTGCTCCTCGAACAGCGTCCGGACGTCGACCGGCGCCTCGGGGGCGACGTCGCCGAGGGCCTCCTCGACGGTCGCCTCGATCGTCTGCTCGGCCACGGCCGACTGATCGGCGGGGGCCTCTGCGGGCGCCTCGTCGGCGGTGAGGGGGCGGGGGGAGTCGTCGCGTGTCATCACGAGCGATTCTAGGCCGCGGGCGTCCTGGCAGCCCGGGGTTGCCCTCCCGCGCCTGCGCACGGGGCGCTCGGGGATGCGCACGGCCGTCTGGATCGTCACCGTGGGCCCCTCTCCTTCATCGCCCGCTGACCTCGTGCCCGCCGACTACTCTGATAACCGATGGTCTTCTCGCGTTATTCCGCCCCCGAATTCGATCTGTACGGCGATGCCCGAGCGCTCCCCGGCGATCAGGACTGGCCCGCGCCCACGGCCCCCGGCGCCCTGGACGCGGTGATCGAGCTGCCCGGGTCCAAGTCCCTGACGAATCGCGAGCTGATCCTGTCGGCCCTCGCGACCGGCCCCTCGACCCTGCGGGCTCCCCTGCACTCCCGCGACAGCGCCCTGATGATCGAGGCGCTGCGCTCGCTCGGCACCACGATCCGCGAGTCGGGAGCCACCGGGGCGTTCGGCTCCGACCTCGTGGTCGAGCCCGCCGACGAGCTGCTCGGCTCCACGACGATCGACTGCGGTCTCGCCGGCACCGTCATGCGCTTCGTGCCTCCCCTCGCCGGTCTCGCCCTCGGCCCGACGACCTTCGACGGCGACGCGTACTCGTACAAGCGCCCGATGGGCGCGACGATCGCGTCGCTCCGCTCGCTCGGTGTCGATGTGGCCGACGACGGCCGCGGCTCGCTCCCTTTCACCGTGCACGGCTCCGGATCCGTCCGCGGCGGCGAGGTGGTCATCGACGCCTCGCGCTCGAGCCAGTTCGTCTCGGCCCTGCTGCTCGCGGGTGCGCGCTTCGACGAGGGCCTCCGCCTCCGCCACGAGGGCGAGCACCTGCCCAGCCAGCCGCACATCGAGATGACCATCGCCGCGCTCGCCGCCCGCGGAGTCGAGGTCGGGACCCCCTCGCCGGGCGAGTGGGTCATCGAGCCGCAGCCGATCGCCGGCGCCGACACCGTGATCGAACCCGACCTCTCGAACGCCGCGCCGTTCCTCGCAGCGGCCCTCGCGACCGGCGGCCGGGTGCGCCTTCGCCACTGGCCCGCCGAGACCACGCAGGTGGGCGCCCACCTCGAGCGGATCCTGCCGCTCTTCGGAGCGACAGTCGAGCACGACGGCGGCGATCTCGTCGTCACCGGCGGCGACGAGATCCTCGGTGTCGACCTCGACCTCTCGGAGGGCGGCGAGCTCGCGCCCGCCCTGGCGGCGCTGGCGGCCCTCGCCTCGGGACCCAGCACGCTCACAGGCATCGGCCACATCCGCCACCACGAGACCGACCGGCTCGCCGCGCTCGCCGCCGAGATCAACGGCCTCGGAGGCGCTGTCACCGAGCTCGAGGACGGCCTGCGCATCGAGCCGGCAGCCCTGCACGGCGGCCGCTGGAAGACGTACTCCGACCACCGCATGGCTCACGCCGGCGCGCTGCTCGGGCTGGTGGTGCCGGGCGTCTCGATCGAGGACATCGCGACGACGTCGAAGACGCTCCCCCAGTTCCCGCAGCTGTGGTCGACCCTCGCGGCATCTGCGCCGGACGGATCGGCCTGACATGTCGTGGTGGACGGACAGCGGCCTCGACGCCGACGGAGTGCTGGACGACTTCGACGGTTACGACGAGTCGGACGCGAAGGTGCGGCCGAACCCCAAGGGCACCAAGCCCCGCACGAAGCAGCGACCCGCCTACGAGGACGCCGAGATCGCGATGGTGCTCGGCGTCGACCGCGGCCGCTACACGGTCATGATCGGCGACGGCACCCCGGAGGAGCACGAGTTCACCGCCGCGCGCGCTCGTGAGCTGCGTCGCCAGGCGATCGTGGCCGGCGACCGCGTCGACGTGGTCGGCGACTCCACCGGCGACGAGGGCACCCTCGCCCGCATCGTGCGGATCCGGGAGCGGTCGACCCTGCTCCGCCGCAGCGCCGACGACACCGACGCGATCGAGCGCGTCATCGTCGCCAACGCCGACCAGATGGTCTGCGTGGTCGCCGCCGCCGACCCCGAGCCGCGCACCCGGCTCGTCGACCGCTATCTCGTGGCCGCCTTCGACGCCGGCATCACCCCGATGCTCTGCATCACCAAGACCGACCTCGCCGACCCCGGGCCCTTCCTCCGCAACTTCGAGGGTCTCGACCTGCGCGTCTTCCTCTCGAGCCAGGACGAGCCGCCCGTCGACGAGATCGCCGAGGCGCTCCTCGGCCACGAGACGGTCGTGGTCGGCCACTCGGGAGTGGGCAAGTCGACGCTCGTGAACAAGCTCGTCCCCGATGCGCACCGGGCGATCGGCCGCGTCAACACGGTGACCGGCCGCGGGCGCCACACCTCCTCCTCGACGGTCTCACTGAGGGTCGAGCGCGGCGACCGGCACGGCTGGGTCATCGACACCCCGGGCGTGCGCTCCTTCGGGCTCGGGCACGTGAACGTCGACAACATCCTCGGTGCCTTCACCGCCCTGGCCGAGCTCGCCGAGGACTGCCCGCGCGGCTGCACCCACCTCCCCGACTCCCCCGACTGCGCGATCATCGAGGCCGTCGAGGAGGGACGGCTCGGGCCGACCGGACCGGAGCGCCTCGACTCGCTCCAGCGCCTCCTGACCACCTTCGCGCCCTCCGACGGAAGCAGACGATGACGAGCACCGCCCTCCCCCCGATCCCCGCCGATCAGCGCCTCGCCGCAGGGCAGGCGGCACCCGGCTTCACGCTGCCCGACCAGGACGGCCGCCCGGTCGCGCTCGCCGACTACCGCGGCCGCCGCGTCATCCTCTTCTTCTACCCCGAGGCCGCCACACCGGGGTGCACCACGGAGGCCTGCGACTTCCGCGACAACGCGTCGTCGCTCCGCGGTTCCGGTTACGAGGTCCTCGGCGTCTCGCGCGATACTCCCGAGAAGCTGCGCCGGTGGGCCGACGAGCAGTCGATCGGCTACCCCCTGCTCAGCGACCCCGACATGACCGTGCACCGGGCCTACGGCGTATGGGGCGAGAAGAACAACTACGGCAAGACCGTCGTCGGCGTCCTCCGCTCGACGTTCGTCGTCGGCGCCGAGGGCGTCCTCGAGTTCGCGCAGTACGGCGTGCGCGCGACCGGCCATGTGCAGGCGCTGCGCAAGAAGCTCAAGCTGGTCTGACCCCGCTTCGCCGAGGGAGCCCGCTGCCGCCGGGGCAGCCCTTCTCAGCGGGGCGCCTCGACGAGAACGGGCTCTCCGGCGTCAGAATCCCTCGTTGAAGCGCGGCGCGTAGTCGGAACCGAGCGCCGCCAGCTCGTCGGCGGTCAGCTCGACGTCGACCGATGCCGCGGCGTCCTCGAGGTGCTGCATCTTCGTCGCTCCGACGATCGGCGCGGTCACCACCGGCTGCTGGCGCACCCAGGCGAGCGCGACCTGCGCACGCGGGACACCGCGCTCCTGGGCGATGCGGGCGACCGTGGCGGCCGTCCGGCGGTCGCCCTCCTCCTGCTGGTGGTACAGGGTCTTGCCGTAGAGGTCGCTCTCGGTGCGCGAGGTCGTCTCGTCCCAGTCGCGGGTGAGGCGGCCGCGGGCGAGCGGCGACCACGGGATCACTCCGACGCCCTGGTCGAGGCAGAACGGGTGCAGCTCGCGCTCGTCCTCGCGCTGGATGAGGTTGTACTGGTCCTGCATCGAGACGAAGCGCGTCCAGCCGCCGAGGTCGGCCGTGTACTGCGCCTTCGCGAACTGCCACGCCCACATGCTCGAGGCGCCGATGTAGCGCGCCTTGCCCGAGCGGACGATGTCGTGGAGCGTCTCCATCGTCTCCTCGATCGGCGTCTCGGGGTCCCAGCGGTGGATCTGGTAGAGGTCGACGTAGTCGGTGCCCAGGCGCCGCAGGCTGTCGTCGATCGCGCTCAGGATGTGCCGGCGCGAGAGTCCGCCGCCGTTCGGGCCCTTGCGCATCGTGCCGTGCACCTTGGTCGCGATCACGACCTCCTCTCGCACGGCGAAGTCGGCGAGCGCGCGACCGACGAACTCCTCGCTCGTGCCGTCGGAGTAGACGTCGGCGGTGTCGAAGGTCGTGATGCCGAGCTCGAGCGCCCGGCGGAGGAACGGCCGTGACGCCTCCTCGTCCATGCTCCACGCGTGGGCGCCGCGCTCGGAGGCGCCGAAGCTCATGCAGCCGAGGATGATCGAGGAGACCTGCAGGCCGCTGGAGCCGAGTCGGGTGTAGTCCATGGAGAGGCGTCGCTTTCGCATCGGGGAAGGGGCCCCTCAGCCTCGCACCGGCTCGGGGCTCGCGCTACCCGGCGGAGGGATCGCGGCGGGTCGCGGCGACGACGCTCGGGAGGAAGATCGTCACGACGGCGACCAGCGCAGGACCCAGCAGCGCCCATCCCACGTCGGGGACGGAGTACTGACCCTGGAACGCGCCGAGCGCGACGGCCATCTGCACGAGCTGCATCGTCAGGGCGGAGCCGCGCATCCAGCTGCGCCGCCGGATCGCTCCCAGGGTCGTCGCAGCGGCCCAGCAGAGGGCGATGAGCGCGAGGACGACGATGGCGACGCCTCCGCCGACAGTGTCGGCCCGCGTGGTCGCGAGCTCGACCAGCAGCCACGCCGCTACGGCTCCGACGCCCACCGTCTCGAGTGCCAGCACGGCGATCAGCACGAGCAGCCCGGGTGGCCGCGAGGCACTGTTCGGGCCGGTCGGAAGCCGGTTCTCCTCAGGCGTCACAGCCACATCCCATCCTTGACTCTTGATTCGGGCGTACCACCGTGAGAGGCTACTTGAGTTCGTTTCACCGCTCACAGGGTCGTGGGTTTCCGCCGATGTGAACAACCCGATCCGTTCGAGCCGTGAGGTTCGTGTGTCGTGCCGCAGGGTGCGACACGGAGCCGGGTGAGCTCGTCCGGAAGAACCGAGCCGCCCCCGTCCACCCTCTCGAATCGCCTTGCGCAGCTGCGCGGGGCTTCGTGGCGTGCTCAGGAGGGTGCGCTGGGACTTCCCGTCGAGTTCGATCGTCGGCGTGATCCGATCATCCCATTCGAACACTGCGTGGTTCCTCCACGCACGCCTGCACACAAGGAGCACCTGCATGGACTGGCGCGACAAGGCCGCTTGCCTCACCGCTGACCCCGAGCTTTTCTTCCCGGTCGGCAACACCGGACCCGCCGTCGACCAGATCGAGAAGGCCAAGACCGTCTGCGGACGTTGCACGGTCACCGAGGTCTGCCTCCAGTACGCCCTCGAGACCGGCCAGGACTCAGGCGTGTGGGGCGGCCTCAGCGAGGACGAGCGCCGCGCTCTCAAGCGCCGCGCCGCTCGCGCCCGCCGCGCCTCGTAGCGCCCCGCTCAGCGACTCCCCGACCCCCGTTGCCTCACGGCAGCGGGGGTCTCGTCGTCTCGGGGCGCTCAGGCCTTCGGGCGTGCCAACCAGCGCAGCGGCATCTCGATGGTGACCTCGGTACCGCGCCCGACCAGGGTGTGCCAGTCGATCGTCCCGCCGAGCTCGCCCTGGATCAGGGTGCGCACGATCTGCGTGCCGAGGCCCGAGCCGACCTTGCCCTCGGGCAGCCCCACTCCGGTGTCGCGCACCTTGACCGTCAGCACGTCCTCGGTGCGCGTGGCGACGATCTCGACGTCGCCCTCGCGGCCGGCGAGACCGTGCTCGACGGCGTTGGTGACGAGCTCGGTCAGCGCCAGGGCGAGCGGAGTCGCGTACTCGCTCGGCAGGTTGCCGAAGCTCCCGCTGAGCTTGGGGTGCACCGTCGTGTTGTGGGTCGAGGCGACCTCGGCGATCAGCAGCAGCACGCGGTCGAACACCGCGTCGAAGTCGACGTTCTGGTTGAGCCCCTCCGAGAGCGTGTCGTGCACGACCGCGATCGCCGCCACCCGGCGCATGGCCTGGGTGAGCGCCTCGCGGGCGAGGTCGGAATGGGTGCGCCGGGCCTGGATGCGCAGGAGCGAGGCGACGGTCTGCAGGTTGTTCTTCACGCGGTGGTGGATCTCGCGGATGGTCGCGTCCTTGGTGATGAGCTCGCGCTCCTGGTGGCGCAGCTCGGTCACGTCGCGGCAGAGTACGACCGCGCCGACCCGCTCGCCCCGGTCGCGGATCGGGATCGCGCGGAGCGACACCGTGACTCCGCGTGCCTCGATGTCGGTGCGCCACGGGGCGCGCCCGGTCACCACGAGAGGCAGCGACTCGTCGATGACGAGCTTGCCGGTGAGCAGCTTCGTCGTGACCTCGGCGAGCGACTCCCCCTCGAGCTCGTCGGCGAAGCCGATGCGGTTGAACGCCGAGAGCGCGTTGGGGCTCGCGAAGGTGGTGATGCCGTCGACGTCGAGGCGGATCAGGCCGTCGGAGGCGCGCGGGGCGCCGCGCCGGGGCCCCGTGGGTGCCCCCAGATCGGGGAAGTCGCCCGAGGCGATCATCGAGAAGAGGTCGTTGGCGCAGTCGTTGAACGTCAGCTCCTGACGGCTCGGCGTCCGCGTCTCGCTCAGGTTGGTGTGGCGGGTCACGACCGCGATCGGGCGGTCGGTCGTCGCCTTCTCGGAGGCGTTCAGCCGACGGATGACGGGGACGGCGCGGACGCGGGTGGGTGTCTCCTCGAACCAGTCGGGCGCCGACGTGTCGACGATGCGCGCCGTCTCGAACGCCTCGACGACCTGGGCACGCCACTCCGATTTGATGCGCTGCCCCACGAAGTCGCGGTAGAAGAGGGTCGCCGCACTGGAGGGACGTGCGTGCGCGACGGCCACGAAGCTGTCGTCGGCGGTCGGCACCCAGAGCACGATGTCGGCGAAGGCCAGATCGGCCAGGAGCTGGGCGTCGCCGACGAGCAGGTGGAGCCACTCGACGTCGGCGTCGGTGGAGCGGCCGTGGGCGAGGACGAGGTCACTGAGGGTCGACACCCGTCAAGCCTAGGCGCTCGGTCCCCCCCTTCCGCGAGGCACCGCCGCCGTGCCCGCGGAGCGACCCGAGCCCTTTCGCCGCATCGCACGAGGCGGATCGGCGAGGTCGGTGAGACGGCGATCGAGCACCGCACCCGGGTCGTCCGGCGCCGTGTTATCCACAGTGTCGCGTCGCTGCACATGTGAGCATCCCTCACCTGCTTCGATGAGCAGGTCCCAGCGCCCCACCCTGAGCGCACCACGCACCCGCCCGAGCCGAAAGGTGACCCGACCCATGAGTCGCTCGTCATGCCACTGGAGCATCCTGCATGAGCCGCCCTTCGAACGCCTTCGACTACCGCACGCTGCCCCTGGAGGCGGGGCCCGTCGCCGCGATCGCACCGTCGGTCGGATTCTTCGCGGCTCAGCCGACGACCCGGGCGGAGCTGCCCGACCCCGAGCCGATTCTCGAGCGCCTGACGCTGCTCGTCATCGAGATCCTGGAGGGCTCGCGCGAGATCGACCAGATCGCGCGCTGGCTGACCGACGACGTCTACCGGCACCTTCAGAAGCGGGTGATCCTGGCGGCACGCTCACGAGCCCAGCAGGGGCGTTCTGGGCGGCGCACACCGTTCACCGTCGGTCGAGTCGTGGTCACGGAGCCGCGGGACGGCGTCGTCGAGGCGGTCGTCCTGGTGCACAACCGCGTGCGCACTCGGGCTGTCGCCATCCGGCTCGAGGGCATGGACGCCCGCTGGCGGGCGACCGCGATCAACGTGCTCTGAGGCGTGCTCGATCCGGAGGAGTCGCCTGCTGCACGGCTCCCTCCTCGCTGATCGAGTAGCCCGCGCAGCGGGCGGATCGAGTCACCGGCATCGGAAGGTCGGACGTTCGATCCTCGAGAGCCGGCGGGTCTCGAGGCGTTCCCGCGGGGCTGCGGGCTCGACCGGCAGGCGACTCCCTTCCGCGACCAGCAGATGCCGGGCGGCTTCACCGCTCTCCCCTGCTGCGTCGACGAGAACGGCCCCGCTCCCCCTCAGCGGGGGCGCGGGGCCGGACTCGGCGATGAGGATCAGCGGCGCTTCTGCTGCGCGCGGCGCTCCTGGCGGTTGTTCGGGACCTCGTCCTCGGCGGCGGGCGACTTCTGCCCGAACGCTCCGGTGGTCGCGGCCTCGTCCTGGGGACGCGCCTCTCGGGCCGCCGCGGCGCTCGCCTTGGCGGTGGCAGCCTGCTGCACCTGGCCGCGCTGGTTGCGCACCTCGACTCCGCCCGAGTCGCTCGGGGCCGAGTAGCTCAGCTTCTCGACCGGGGCGACCGGCTCGGCGAGGCCCTTGGCGGCGACTCCGGCGACCTCGCCCTGCTTCTGCGTCACCTCGACCTCGAGGTTGAAGAGGAAGCCCACGGTCTCTTCGCGGATCTGCCCCATCATCTGCTGGAACAGGGCGAAGCCCTCGCGCTGGTACTCGACCAGCGGGTCGCGCTGAGCCATCGCGCGCAGGCCGATGCCGTCCTTGAGGTAGTCCATCTCGTAGAGGTGGTCGCGCCAGCGGCGGTCGATCACCGAGAGCACCACGCGACGCTCCAGCTCGCGCATCGCGGGCGAGCCGAGCTGCTCCTCGCGGCGCTCGTAGGCGATCTTCGCGTCCGAGAGGATCTCGCGGCGCATGAACTCCTTGTTGATGCGACCGCGGCTGCCCGCCTCCTGCACGACCTCGTCGATCGTGAGGCTGATCGGGTAGAGCGTCTTCAGCTCGGTCCACAGGGCGTCGAAGTCCCAGTCGTCTCCGTTGCCGCTGCCGGTGTGCACCTCGAGGATCTCGTCGATGACCTCGACGAGGAACTTCTGGGTGCGCTCGTGCAGGTCGTCGCCCTCGAGGATGTGGCGGCGGTCGGAGTAGATGGCCTCACGCTGGCGGTTGAGGACATCGTCGTACTTGAGGACGTTCTTGCGGATCTCGGCGTTGCGCGCCTCGACCTGCGACTGCGCGCTGCGGATCGCCCGCGAGACGACCTTCGACTCGATGGCGATGTCGTCGGGGACGTTGCCGCGCCCCATCAGGGCCTCGGCCGCTCCGGAGTTGAACAGGCGCATCAGGTCGTCGGTGAGCGAGAGGTAGAAGCGGCTCTCGCCCGGGTCGCCCTGACGCCCGGAGCGTCCACGGAGCTGGTTGTCGATGCGGCGCGACTCGTGGCGCTCGGTGCCGAGCACGTAGAGACCGCCGGCGGCCTGCACCTTCTCGGCCTCCTCGCCCACCTTCGCCTTGACGCCGGCGAACACGTCGTCCCAGGCGGACTCGTACTCCTCCGGGGTCTCGGACGGGCTGAGCCCCTTGCCGGCCATCTCGGTGACCGCGAGGAACTCGGCGTTGCCGCCGAGCATGATGTCGGTGCCGCGGCCGGCCATGTTGGTGGCGACGGTGACGGCGCCGAGGCGACCCGCCTGTGCGACGATCGCCGCCTCCCGAGCGTGGTTCTTGGCGTTCAGCACCTCGTGCCGCACGCCCTTCTTGGCGAGCAGGCGCGAGAGGTACTCGCTCTTCTCGACGCTGGTCGTGCCGACCAGAACGGGCTGACCCGCGGCGTGGCGCTCGACGATGTCCTCGACGACCTGCTCGAACTTGACCTGCTCGTTCTTGTAGACGAGGTCGGGGTTGTCGAGCCGCTGCATCTTGCGGTTGGTCGGGATCGAGACGACGCCCAGCTTGTAGGTGGCCATGAACTCGGCGGCCTCGGTCTCGGCCGTTCCCGTCATACCGGAGAGCTTGGAGTAGAGGCGGAAGTAGTTCTGCAGCGTGACGGTCGCGAGGGTCTGGTTCTCGGCCTTGACCTGCACACCCTCCTTCGCCTCGATCGCCTGGTGGATGCCCTCGTTGTAGCGGCGACCGGCGAGGATGCGGCCGGTGTGCTCGTCGACGATGAGGACCTCGCCGTTCAGCACGACGTAGTCCTTGTCCTTCTTGAACAGCGCACGGGCCTTGATCGCGTTGTTGAGGAACGAGATCAGCGGAGTGTTCGCCGACTCGTAGAGGTTCTCGATGCCGAGGTAGTCCTCGACCTTCTCGATGCCGGGCTCGAGCACGCCGATGGTGCGCTTCTTCTCGTCGACCTCGAAGTCCTCGCCCTCGACGAGGCGCTTGGAGAGGTTGGCGAACTCCGAGAACCAGCGGTTCGCCTCACCCGAGGCGGGACCCGAGATGATCAGCGGCGTGCGCGCCTCGTCGATCAGGATCGAGTCGACCTCGTCGACGACGGCGTAGAAGTGGCCGCGCTGGACCATGTCCTGCGCCTGCCACGCCATGTTGTCGCGGAGGTAGTCGAAGCCGAACTCGTTGTTCGTGCCGTACGTGATGTCGGCCGCGTACTGCTCGCGGCGCTCCACGGGGGTCTGGCCCGAGAGGATCACGCCCGTCGTCATGCCGAGGGCGCGGAAGACGCGGCCCATCAGCTCGGACTGGTACGACGCGAGGAAGTCGTTCACCGTGACGATGTGCACGCCGCGGCTGGCGATCGCGTTGAGGTAGGCGGGGAGGGTCGCGACGAGCGTCTTGCCCTCACCGGTCTTCATCTCGGCGATGTTGCCCAGGTGCAGGGCCGCGCCGCCCATCAGCTGCACGTCGAAGTGACGGAGGCCGAGGGTCCGCCTGGACGCCTCGCGCACGGCGGCGAACGCCTCCGGCAGCAGGTCGTCGAGCGACTCGCCGTTCGAGTAGCGCTCGCGCAGCTCGACGGTCTCGTTCTTCAGCTCCTCGTCGCTGAGGTGCGTGAAGTCCTCTTCGAGGGCGTTGACGGCTTTCGCGTAGTTCTCGAGGCGACGGATGACCCGACCCTCCCCGACGCGAAGGACCTTTTCGAGAACTGAGGCCACGGGGTACTCCAAAACGTAGAAGACAGGGGTTCCGCACCGGAGCACGGACCGCGACCAGCCTAGCCGGGCAGCGCTGTGCGCGGTCCGAGGTGCTGTCCGCCGTCGGCGGACGCGGAGAGGCCCCGGAGCGCGCGGCGCCCGGGGCCTCCCTCAGAGGGTGTCGATCAGCTCGCGGCCTGCTCCGCGAGCTCGTCGGCCTCGTCGCCGAGGCCGATCACGCCGTAGTCCCAGCCCTTGCGGCGGTAGACGACGCTCGGGCGCCCGGTGTCGGCGTCGATGAACAGGTAGAAGTCGTGACCGACGAGCTCCATGTAGTCGACGGCGTCGTCGACGGACATCGAGACGGAGGCGAAGACCTTCTTGCGGATGACGACCGGGCAGTAGGGCTCCTCCTCGGCCTCGTCCTCGGTGGTCGCCGTCTCGGCCTGCACCGGGATGATGCCCGTGCTCACCTGCTCGAGGATCGCGGCGTCGGCCGGCTGGATCGCGACGACGCTGAAGTCGTCGGCCGCCGCGTCGCGGAGCGAGGTCGGCCGATGCTGGCCACGATGCACCTTCTTGCGATCCTTGGCGCGTCTCACCCGTTCGAGGAGGCGCCCGAGGGCGACATCGAAGGCCGCGTACTTGTCCGCACCGCTCGCCTCGGCCCGGACCACGGGCCCCTTGCCGATCAGGGTGAGCTCGACCCGGTCTCCTCCGGGGGCGCCCTTGCCCTCGCTGTGGCGACTCGCCTTGATCTCGAGCGCGAGGGCTCGATCGGCGAGGTGCCCCACCTTCTCCGCCTTCTCCGTCGCGTACGCGCGGAAGCGATCGGTGATGCCCAAGTTGCGTCCTGTGATGTCGATGTCCATGACAACCTCCCAGTCGAGTACGGCGTGCCGCCTTTCTCTGGGGCGGACCGTTCACGCCGTGCCACCGAGCGTAGACCCCGGCCACCTGAGTGTCACCGAGCGTTCATCCCGAGGACCATCGGTGCCGCCGGTGAGACTCCCGGCAATCCCGTCTCCGCACGCAGGGGCGTCCCCGCGACGGCGACCGCTCCGCGTACCCTCCCGCCCGCCGCCTCCAGGGCGCGCCGCATCTCGAGCAGAGTGGCACCCGAGGTCACGACGTCGTCGACGAGCAGGATCGACGGCGATCCCTCGAGCGGCCGGCGCGCCCGGAAGGCTCCGTCGAGGTTGCCGCGGCGCTCCACCCGGCCGAGTCCGACCTGATCGCGTGAGTGGCGGGCCCGTCGGAGAGTGTGCGCCGGTCGTGCGCCTGCGGCCCTCAGGATCAGCGCGACCGGGTCGTAGCCGCGGCGGAGTCGGCGTCCGTAGGAACCCGGTGGGCCGACCAGCACGGCCGGCTCCCCGCCCAGTGCGAGCCGCAGCGCCGGCCGGAGGAGGACGGCGAGGGGTGCCGCTGCTCCGACCCGCCCCTCGTCCTTGAGCGCCAGCACGAGGCGCCGCACGACTCCGGCGTAGGCCGCACCGGTGACGACGTCGAGCGGGTGGTCCTCGGGGCCGAGCAGGCGCCTCCCGGGCAGCGCCGCCTCCGCCGCATCGACGCGGCACCCGTCGCACGGGCCCGCGCGGGCGGGGCTCCCGCAGGCGGGGCAGTCGGCGGGGAGGAGGACGGCGAGGGCGTCGAGGAGGGAGTCGCGGATCATGCGCAGAGCCTGCTTCGGACCGACGGCACGTGGCGCGCCAGTAGGCCGACTCCGTCGCGCGGCGTCCTGTGGAGGACCACCAGCAGCTCCAGCGCGGCACCTCCGGCTCGTCGAATCCGCTTCGGCTCGCAGGAATCGCCGATTCCCACGAGCCGAACGCGATCCTGCGAGCCGGAGGTCGGGTCGCCCGCCTGTCAGGACCCCATGCCGGTCTGCACCGCCAGCACCCGCACATCGGTGGCGATCGTCTGCCACGCCGATCCGCGCTGCTGGCGCAGCTCGCCGCCCTCGGCGAGGATGCGGATCTGCGTGGAGGCGTTGCCCGCCGCGATCTGCCGGGTGCCGGTGGTCGTGCCGAGCGAGGTGGCGCCGCCTCCGATCTGGTTCATCGTCACGCTGTCCTCCCCGGTCGAGGCGCGGACGACCGAGACGACGTCGAGCTCGTCGGTCCAGCTCGCCGCGATCGCCGTGCCGAGCGTCGAGCGGAGGACGACGGGCTCGCCGACGGCGAGGGGCTCCCCGCTCGCCGAGCGGGTGATGCCCGCCATCAGCACCGTCGCCTGCTGCCCGTCCTGCGCGAACGCGAGCATCCGGGTGCCGTCCCGCGAGACGGCGAAGGAGGCGATCGAGTCGATCTCGGACCAGGCCGTCGCCACCTGGTACGAGGTCGCGCCGTCGGGCGAGTAGGCGACGAGCTGGCCGGGCGAGGCGGTCGGCACCGACCAGACGAAGCCGAGAGGGTCGATGCTCGGGGCGGCGAGGCCCGAGCGGGCGTCGAGCAGCACATCGCTGCGTCCCGGGGTGACGAGGGTCACTCCTGCCTCCGTCAGGACGGCTGCGGCCGCATCGGAGTCGGCTCCCCGCTGCTCCCCCAGCACCACCGCGGTCGGGGACAGGGCGCGCACCTCGTCGGAGACGGCCGTCTCGGTGAGGCCCGAGGAGCCGAGGAAGCCGAAGGCGTCGTCGGTCAGCACGAGCGGCCTGGTGTCGACCCGCGGTGAGGTGGGGAGCCCGTTCGTCTCGCTGGTGACCTCGATCGGGTTCTGCTCGACCGAGAGCGTGACTCCGGTGACGTTCGAGACGTTGCCGAGACTCCGGCTCAGCTGCAGCGACATCAGCCGCCACTGCCGCTCGTCGGCCTCGAGCGCTGCCGAGTTCAGGTCGACCACGGCGCGCTGCGACTCCACCGGGACCGTCTCGGCGGCGAGCGCCGTCCCGGTCGGGAACGCCGAGACGGCCGCTCCGGAGTCGCTCAGCCAGGCGGTGGGCCCGCGCAGCAGCTCGGTGACGATCGTCGTGCTCGTCGAGCTGTCGGCCCGGGAGGCGAACCAGCGCAGATCCGGCACGAGGTAGCTGTAGCTCGGGTCGTAGAAGTAGAGCGCGTGCGTCGAGAAGACCTGCTCGAAGGTGGTCCTGTCGATCACGACTCCGCTGGGCGGGGCGCTGATCCGCCACTCGCCGTCCTCCTGGACGAAGCCGTAGTCGAGGTTGAGGGCGGCGGCCGTCGGCACCTCGGTGTAGACGCCGCTGCCGTCGACCTCGGCGACCGGCGTGATCGTGAGAGTCAGGGTCGAGGTCGTCGGCTGCACCTGCGAGCGCTGGCCCTCGTCGACCGTCACGTGCTCGCTCGGGGTCCAGTCTGCTCCGGTGGAGAGGAACTCGCGGGCGATCTTGTAATTGCCCTGAGGGCTGGAGGCCGCGTCGATGAAGCCGTTCAGGATGTCGCGCTGCGAGGCGCCGGCGGCTGGACCGGAGGGCAGGAAGTCGTACTCGAGGTCCTGGGGCGCCGAATCCGGCCGGCCGACGCCGACGTCACCGCTGCGGGGGATGCCCGCGCAGCCCGCCAGCGCGAGCACGAGGAGCAGGAGGGAGGCGAGAGTGCGGAATCGTGTCATGAGAGCGCTCCGTCGGGGGTCGGCAGCGGCGGCATCACGATCGGTCCGGTGAACGCCTGCTCGCCCGCGTCGATCGGCGGGAGGGGGATGGGCGACGAGTCGATCCGCTCGCCGCGCCGCCGCGGGATCGTCAGGCGGAAGCAGGCTCCGCGGTCGGGCATCGACCAGACCTGCAGCCAGCCGTCGTGCAGCGCCGTGTCCTCCTGCGCGATGGAGAGTCCGAGACCGGTGCCGCCCAGGGTCCGCCGCCGGGAGGGATCGGCCCGCCAGAACCGGTCGAAGACCCGGACGACCTCCTCCGAGCTCATGCCGTGGCCGTAGTCGCGCACTGCGAGGGCGACCGCGGTCGCGTTGCTGTCGACGGTGACCACGATCTCGCGACCGTCCCCGTGCTCGATGGCGTTGCCGAGGAGGTTGCGGACGATGCGGCGGATCCGCCGGGCGTCGAGGTCGGCGTCGAAGTAGCCGCCGGGCGCCGAGAGGGTGAGGGCGGAGCCGTTCGCGGCGGCGATCCCGCTCATGTCCGCGATCTCCTCGCTCGCGAGCCGCACCAGGTTCACGGGCTCGATCTCGAGCTCGGCCGATCCGGCGTCGTGGCGCGAGATCTCGAGGAGATCGGCGAGGAGGCTCTCGAAGCGGCCGATCTGGCCGTGCAGCAGCTCGACGGTGCGCTCGGCGACGGGGGGGAACGCCTCCCGCTGGTCGAAGAGGACGTCGCCTGCGAGCTTCATCGTGGTCAGCGGGGTGCGCAGCTCGTGCGAGACGTCCGACACGAAGCGCTGCTGCACCCGGCTGAGGGTCGCGAGCTCGCTGATCTGATCCTGGAGGCTGTCGGCCATGCCGTTGAAGGACCGGGCGAGAGTGGCGATGACGTCCTGCCCCTTCTCGGGGATGCGGACGTCGAAGTCGCCCGCCGCGAGCCGCTGACTGGTCTGGGCGGCGACCCGCACCGGCGCGACGACGAGGCGCACGACGACCCAGCTGACGGCTCCGATCAGCAGGACGAGCAGGATGCCGGCGATGTTGAGCACCTGCTGGACGAACTGGAGCGTCCGCTCGGCGTCGGCGAGCGAGTAGCCGATGTACAGCTCGTAGCGCCCGGCCGAGCTCGGCAGCTCGAGGGTCGACCCGACCAGGATGCCGGGCTGCTGCTCACCCGCCGCGTCGAGCGTGACCGACTGCCAGTACTGCCCGTCGACGCCGTCCTGCACCCTCTGGCGCAGGTCGTCGCTGATCACGCCGTTCTGCAGCTCCCGGTTGTAGATGTCCTGCGGAGCGAGGGAGGACGCCTCCTGATCGGGCGAGCGGACGATGGCGATCAGGGCCGATGACGAGGCGTCGCGGACCGCGGTGCGCACCGAGCTCATCACCTCCTCCATGTCCTGGCGGGTGGAGACGGTGGCGGCGTCGAGGTAGCCCTGCGCGGCACGGGTGGCGCGGGACGTGTCTCCGGTCACCTGGCTGAGCCGCGATTGGAACAGGTTGTCGCTGATGCTGTACGAGAGGTAGGCGCCCGTCGATCCGATGGCGATCCCGCTCAGCAGGACGGTGATCGCGACCGCGCGGAACTGCAGCGAGCTCCGCCAGGCACCGAGGATCCTGCGTGGCCAGCGGCGGATCGCCGGGATCCGGAACCGACGGGCGGGGGTCACGGTCAGGCCGGGAGCACCGCGCCGGCGCGGTAGCCGACGCCGCGGACGGTCATCACGATCCGCGGGTCGTCCGGGTCCTTCTCGACCTTGGCGCGGAGGCGCTGCACGTGCACGTTCACCAGTCGCGTGTCCGCCTTGTAGTGGTAGCCCCAGACCTGCTCGAGCAGCATCTCCCGGGTGAACACCTGCTGGGGCTTCGACGCGAGCGCGAGGAGGAGGTCGAACTCGAGCGGCGTCAGCCCGATGCGGGCCTCGCCACGGCGGACCTCGTGCCCCGCGACGTCGAGGCTCAGGTCGCCGACCTGCAGCACCGCGTTGGCGGCGACCTGGGCGGGCCGGAGCCGCGTCTTGATGCGCGCGACGAGCTCCTTGGGGTCGAACGGCTTGACCATGTAGTCGTCGGCACCCGATTCGAGCCCCTGCACGACGTCGGAGGTGTCGGACTTCGCGGTGAGCATGATGATCGGCACGCCCGACTCGGCGCGCACGTCTCGGCACACCTCGATGCCGTCCTTGCCCGGGAGCATCAGGTCGAGCAGGACCAGATCGGGCCGGGAGCGGCGGAACGCGTCGAGGGCACCGGAGCCGTCGGCGCAGAAGAAGACGTCGTACTCCTCTGCCCGCAGCACGATGCCGATCATCTCGGCGAGGGCCGCGTCGTCGTCGACCACCAGAATGCGCGCGCTCATGAGCCTGTTCTTCCTCGTCTCGGGCCGCGCTCACCCCCCTGGGCGTCCGCGGTTACCGGCTCAGGCTAACCGACGGGGCCGAGAGGGCGCCGGGCGCGCGGCGGCAGGGTTGCGCGGGCCTGTGACAGCATGGGAACGATGACCGATGCAGCTCAGTGGCCGCCGCCCTCCGGGCCCTTCGACGCCCCTGACCGCGACGTCGCCGCGCCCGCGCCGCCGGCTCCGCCCGTCGCCTGGTCGCCGGTCGCTCCGGGGCAGCAGTGGGCTCCCGGGTCCGGCCCGGCGCCCGGGTGGACTCCGCCGCCCAAGCCCGGCCTCGTCCCGCTCCGCCCCCTCGGCTTCGGCACCCTCCTCGGGGCGCCGTTCCAGGTGCTGCGGCGGAGCCCCCGCACCACCCTCGGCGTCGCCCTGCTCGTTCAGGGTGTCGGCTCGGTCCTCGCGCTCGCCCTCTACGGCGTCGTGGCCGTGCTCGCCGTCGGGCGCGTGGAGCAGGCGGACGCGGCCGATCAGGACGCGGTCGGAGCGGGCGCCCTCGCCATCGTGATCCTCGCCGCGCTGATCCCGCTCGCCGTCGCGCTCGCCACCGGCGCCCTCGTCCAGGGTGTCGTCGTGCTGGAGGTGTCGCGCGGAGTCCTCGGGGAGCGGCCGACCCTCCGCCAGCTGCTCGGGCGCCTCCGCGGAAGGTTCTGGGCGCTGATCGTCTGGACCGTGCTGCAGGGCGTCGGCACCGCGCTCCTGGTCCTGGCCGCGCTCGCCCTCGCCGTTCCTCTCTTCCTGCTCGGCGCCCAGAACGGCGGCGCCGGCACGATCGTCGGAGGCGTCCTCGTCCTGGTCTTCGCGGGCCTCGCCGCGGCGGCGCTCGGCGTGTGGATCGGGACGAAGCTCGCGCTGGTGCCGAGCATCCTGGTGGTCGAGCGCCTGTCGATCCGGCGCTCGATCGCCCGCTCGTGGAGTCTCGTCGTCGGCGGCTTCTGGCGGACCTTCGGCGCTCTGGCCCTCATGCTCGTGATCGTCCAGCTCGCCAGCCAGGTGATCGCCACTCCGTTCAGCCTGCTCGTGCCGATCGGCGGCGCACTGATCGCCCCCACCGACCCGAACGCGCAGATCGTCTCGTCCCTGATCGTCGCCGTGCTCTCGGTCGCCCTCGGTCTCGTCATCGGTGCCGTCGGAACGGTGCTGCAGTCGGCCGTGACAGGCCTCGTCTACCTCGACCGGCGGATGCGGCGCGAGGGGTTCGACCTCGTGCTCCTGCGTCATGTCGAGGACCGGGCCGCGGGCCGGTCGACCGTCGATCCGTTCCCGGCCCCGGAGCGGGCGCCCCGGTGATCCTCGCGGCCGCACCACTCGATCCCGACGCCCAGGAGGCTCGACGCCTCCTCCTCGAGGAGCTCGCCGACCCGCGCTACCGGGCGGCGGAGCCCACCTGGTTCGACCGCACGGTGCAGGCGATCCGCGACTGGTTCGCCTCCCTCTCGGTGCCGACGGACGGGGCCGGCGTGCCGATCGCGGCGGTCATCGGAGTCGCGGTGCTGCTCGCCCTGGTCGTCGCCGCTCTGCTCATCGCGGGGGCGCCGAAGCGCCGCCGCCGGAGTGCCGTGACCGGCGCGGTGCTCGCCGACGACGACGGCCGCTCGGCCGACAGCATCCGCGCCCTCGCCGAGGCTGCCGCAGCGCGGGGCGACTTCGACGAGGCCCTGGTCGAGCGCTTCCGCGCGCTGGTCCGCGCCCTCGACGAGCGGACGCTGGTCAGCCACTCGCCCGGCACCACCGCCCACGGATTCGCCCGCCGCGCCTCGGCTGCCTTCCCCCGATCCGCCGACGCGCTCCGACGCAGCGCGGACGACTTCGACAGCGTCCGCTACCTGGGCCGGCACTGCGGGGCGGCCGAGTACGACCGCCTCCGCGACCTCGATCGCGCTCTCGCGGCCGCGACTCCGGATCTCGGCCCCGCCCTCGACCCGCTCGCGTCGCTCGGCTCGCGGCGATGACGTCGACCGCCTCCGTCACGAGCCCGACCCTCGGCGCGCTGCTGCGACGCGGGCGCGTCTGGGCGCTGCTGCTCGCCCTCGTGGCCGTGGGCACGCTGCTGCTCACCGTCGCGACCGGCGCACCGACCCCCGCTCCCGATCTCGACCTCGACAGCGCCGCTCCCGATGGTGCGCGCGCCGTCGCGCAGGTGCTGCGCGAGCAGGGCGTCGAGGTCGTGCGCGCCGACGATCTCGACACCGCGCTCGACGCGGTCGGCGAGGACACGACACTGCTGATCGACGACCCGAGCTCGGTCCTCGACGAGTCGCAGTACGCGGGGCTCGGCGGCGCGGCCGGCGCCCTCGTGCTCGTGCAGCCGACCGGAGCCGCGCTCGATGCGCTCCTGCCGCAGGCGGCGTTCGCCGGCGCACCGCTGGAGGACGGCAGCCTCGCCGCACGCTGCTCACTGCCCGCCGCCGAGCGAGCCGAGAGCATCCCGTCGGGAGAGGGCACGACCTACCGCATCCTCGACGGCGATGCGGTCGGCTGCTTCCCGACGGGCGACGACGCGTACGCGCTCGTCACGGGCGCGGGCCCCGGAGGCGAGCCGGTCACGGCGATCGGCGACGCCGACCTCCTCCGCAACGGCACGATCGATGAAGAAGGGCGCGCCGCACTGGCCCTCGGGCTGCTCGGCGGCGAGGACCGCCTGGTCTGGTATCGAGCCGGGCTCGAGGACCTGGCCGGCTCGAGCGCCGTCGACCCGGCCGACCTCGCGCCGGGCTGGGTGACTCCGGCCCTCGTCCTGCTGGTGTGCGTCTTCGTCGCCTCGGCCGTCTGGCGTGGGCGCCGATTCGGCCCGCTGGCCGTCGAGCCGCTGCCCGTCGTGGTCCACGCGAGCGAGACGGCCCGCGGCCGCGCCCGTCTCTACGCGCGCGGCGACACCCGTCTCCGGGCGCTCGATGCTCTGCGCATCGGGACTCTGCAGCGCGCGGGCGCCTCCCTCGGGCTCTCGCCGTCGGCCGGCGTCGACGAGATCGTGTCGGTCGCCTCCGAGCTGCTCGGCCGCGATCAGGCAGCGCTGCGCCGCCTGCTCGTCGACGACCTGCCCGGCGACGACGCGTCGCTCGTCGCGGCGTCCGACGAGCTCCTCCGCTTCGAGAGCGCTGTGCGCACCGCCCTCGTCCCCTCGACCACGCACCCCGACCGACGACCGGAAGGCCCCCACCGATGAGCGACACCTCCCTCCCGCCGATCGGCGACGACGATCTGCGCCGCGAGCTCGACCGTGTGCGCACCGAGGTCGGTCGCGCCGTCGTCGGGCAGGACGGCGCGGTCTCGGGCCTGCTGATCGCGCTGCTCGCCGGTGGCCACGTGCTGCTCGAGGGCGTTCCCGGAGTCGCGAAGACGCTGCTCGTGCGCGCGCTGTCGGTCTCGCTCGGGCTCGACACCCGCCGCGTGCAGTTCACCCCGGACCTGATGCCCGGCGACATCACGGGCTCGCTGGTCTACGACGCCTCGACCTCTGGCTTCGCGTTCCGCGAGGGCCCGGTCTTCACGAACCTGCTCCTCGCCGACGAGATCAACCGCACGCCCCCGAAGACCCAGGCGGCGCTGCTCGAGGCGATGGAGGAGCGCCAGGTGAGCGTCGACGGGCGGACGCTCCCCCTGCCGGACCCGTTCCTGGTCGCGGCGACCCAGAACCCCGTCGAGTACGAGGGCACGTACTCGCTGCCCGAGGCGCAGCTCGACCGCTTCCTGCTCAAGCTGGTGCTGGAGGTGCCGCCGCGCGACGTCGAGGTCGAGGTGCTGGCACGCCACGCCGCGGGCTTCGATCCGCGCGACCTCGCGGCCGCGGGCGTGCACCCCGTGCTCGACGCCTCCCGGCTGCGCGCAGCTCAGGACGCGGTGCGCCGGGTCGGGGCGGGCCCCGACGTGCTCGGCTACATCGTCGACGTCGCCCGGGCGACGCGGCAGAGCCCGAGCGTCAAGCTCGGCGCGAGCCCCCGCGGGTCGACCGCGCTGCTCGCCGCCTCGCGCGCGTGGGCCTGGCTCAACGGCTACAGCTCGATCACCCCCGATCACGTGCAGGCGATGGTGCTCCCCGTCCTGCGGCACCGCATCCAGCTCCAGCCGGAGGCCGAGCTCGAGGGCGTGCGCACGGAGGCGGTCCTCGGCGGCATCCTCCAGCAGGTCCGCGTCCCGGTCTGAGCCGTGCATCTCACCGGGCGCTCCGTCCTCGTCCTCCTCGTCGGCCTCGTGCCGGTCGTCCTCCTCGGAGGACGCGCCGAGACCGCGTTCGGTGTGCTCGGGCTCTGGCTGCTGCTCTGGCTCGTGCTCGTCGGGGTGGACCTGGTGGTCGCGGGATCGCCCCGCGCCGTCGTCGTCGAGCGCCGGGTCCCCGACCGCGTGCGTCTCGGCGAGCAGACGGAGGCGGTGCTGCTGATCACGAACACGGGGCGGAGGCGGATCCGCGGTGCCGTGCGCGACGCCTGGGAGCCGTCGGCGGGCGCCGCAGCGACCCGCTCGGCGCTGCGCCTCCCACCCGGTGAGAGGCGCGCCGTCACGACGGTGCTCGTCCCCCGGCGTCGCGGCGAGCGGCGGGCCCTGCACGTCACCGTACGGTCGGACGGGCCGCTCGGCCTGGCCGGCCGCCAGGCGACCCGGGAGGCTCCCGCCGCGATCCGCGTCCTCCCCCCGTTCCGCTCGAGGCGGCATCTGCCGTCCCGGCTGGCGCGCCTGCGCGAGCTCGAGGGCCGCACGAGCGTGATGATCCGCGGCCAGGGAACCGAGTTCGACAGTCTCCGCGAGTACGTCCGCGGTGACGACGTCCGCTCGCTCGACTGGCGGGCGACCGCGCGGCGCCGCGAGCCCGTGGTGCGCACCTGGCGGCCCGAGCGCGATCGCAGGGTGATCCTCGTCCTGGACACCGGCCGCACCAGCGCCGCGCGGATCGACGACGAGCCCCGGCTCGACACCGCGATCGAGGCGTCCCTCCTGCTCGCCGCTCTGGCCGCCTCGGCCGGCGACCGCGTCGATGTGCTCGCGTTCGACCGGACGCGGCGTGCCCGCGTGCACGGGGCGACCGGCACGGAGGTGCTCGGCCGCGTCGTCGACGCCCTCGCCCCCGTCCAGCCGCAGCTGCTCGAGACCGACTGGTCGGCCGTGCCCGCCCAGGTGCGCGCGCTCGCCGCGCAGCGCTCGCTCGTCGTGCTGCTGACGGCCCTCGACTCCGTCGGCTCGGCCGAGGGCATGCTCGGCGTGCTCCCCCAGCTCACCCGCCAGCACACCGTCGTCGTCGCCTGCGCGCTCGACCCCGAGCTGGCCGAGATGGCCGCCGACCGGAGCGATCGGAGCGCCGTGTACACGGCCGCCGCGGCGCAGCGCTCGCTCAGCGACTCCGACCGCCTCGCCGCGGCCGTGCGCCGGCTCGGCGGTGACGTCGTCCTCGGGTCTCCCGAGCGGCTCCCGCCCCTCCTCGCCGACCGCTACATCGCGCTGAAGGCGGCCGGGAGGCTCTGAGGCGTCGCTCAGGTCGACTCGCCTCGACCCCGCCCCGATCAGCTCTCGGCGATGCTCCGCGAGCCCGCGCCGAAGCGGTCGAGGTCGCCCGTCTCGCCCGCGCGCACCGCCCTGCCGCCGACGACGATCATGTAGAAGAGGAACGCCCCGAGCGCCAGCGCGCCGATGCCGATCTTGAGCCACCAGGGCCACGGCGCCGGAGTCACGAAGCCCTCGATCACTCCCGACACCAGCAGTACGAAGACCAGGCCGATCGCGACGGTGAAGAGGCTGCGGGCGTCCTCCGCGAGAGCCTGACCGCGCGTGCGAGGACCGGGCGCGATCCACGCCCAGAAGATGCGCAGCCCCGCCGCCGCCGCGACGAAGACGGCCGTCAGCTCGAGCTGGCCGTGCGGGGCGATGTAGAGGAAGAACGTGTCGCCCTCGCCCACGTGGAACATCACCGCGATCGACGTGCCGAGGTTCTGCGCGTTCTGCAGCAGGATGTACGGCACGTACACGCCGACGATGCCGAATGCGACGCACTGGGCCGCGATCCACGCGTTGTTCGTCCAGACCTGGCCCGCGAACGAGGCGGCAGGATTCTCGGAGTAGTAGTCGATGAAGTCGTTCTGAGCGAAACGGCGCAGCTCCGCGTCGTCGCCGAGGGAGGCGAGCAGGCGGGCGTCGCCGAGGATCCAGACCGCGTAGAGCGTGGCGACCAGGGCCGTCGCCAGGGCGACCGCGAGGGTCAGCCAGCGGAGGCGGTGCAGCGCCGCCGGCAGCGACAGCACGACGAAGCGCGAGACCGCCGCGAGGGGCTCGTCCCCGGTGCCGGTGAGCCGCCCGCGCGCCCGTGACAGCGAGACGGCGAGACGGGTTCCGATCGCGGTGGAGCCGGCGGTCGACGTGATCGCGGCGAGGTCGGCGGAGGCGGACTGGTACCGCTCGACGAGTTCGTCCGCCTCGCCGCCGCTCAGCCGGCGCTTGCGCGAGAGCTCGTCCAGGCGCGTCCACTGCGCGCTGCGCGCGGCCGAGAGAGCATCGATGTCCATCTGTTGAGATGATAGCCGCGACTGTTCCGCGGCAGCGGGTCGATCGGAGGTGTGCGATGGACGACGGGTTCGACGATCCCGGACTGATCACGGGCGAGGCGATCGCCCTCGACGTCCCGGTCACCTCGTTCGTGCTCCGAGCCTCCGGAGCGATCATCGACCTGATCGCCGAGCTGGTGCTGGCCTTCGGACTCTTCTACCTGGTCGCCTCGCTCGCCGGCGAGGGCGGCCTCGACGACGCGGCGCTCGCGGCCGTCGGGATCGCGGCGCTCGTCGTCTCGGTGGTGGTGGTCCCGGTGGTCGTCGAGACGGCCACCCGCGGACGCTCGCTCGGCAAGCTCGCCGTCGGGGCGAGGATCGTCCGCGACGACGGCGGCGCGATCGGCTTCCGGCACGCGCTCGTGCGCGGTCTGACCGCCGTGCTCGAGATCCTGATGACGGCCGGCGGTCTCGCCGCTGTCGTCGGGTTGCTCTCGCGGCAGTCGCGGCGGCTGGGCGACATCCTCGCCGGAACCCGCAGTCAGCTCGAGCGCGTCCCCCGGGTCGAGCCGCTCGAGGTCCAGGTCCCCGCCCCGCTGCTGGGCTGGGCTGCGACCGCCGACGTGGCGCGCCTCCCCGACGCTCTGGCACGTCGCCTCGCTCAGTACCTGCGCCAGCGCGGGCGGATGACGGAGCCGTCGCGGTCGCAGCTCGCCGCGTCGCTCGCCCAGGAGGCGTCGGCGTTCGTCTCCCCGCTGCCGAGCGCCCCCGCCGAGGACTTCCTGCTGTCGGTGGCCGCTCTGCGCAGGGCGCGCGAAGGGCGGGCGCTCGGCCTGGCCGATCAGCGCCTCCGTCGGCTCGCACCGGTACTCGCGGAGGCGCCGCGCGGCTTCCCCGAGCGCGAACCCGTGCGGCTCCGGGATCAGCCCGCGGTCGGAGGCGACGGCTCGCTGTAGCGGATCGTCTCCCAGCCCCTCGGCACGAGCAGCCGCCGGTCGTGCTCGGAGCAGAGGTCGTAGCCGTGCGGATCGGGAACCGGGCTGAGAGGACCCACCGCCACGAGCGAGTCGCGGTAGTCGTAGGTGATCGTCACGACCGCCGGACCGCTGCAGCCGATCCGCGAGCACACCCGCTCGTGGATCTCATCCTGCCCGGTCATCGCGCTCAGAGTAGCAAGCGCCGCAGAGGCGCCGGCGCCCGGGCGCATAGGCTTGGCGCATGCCCCGCGCTCGTCGTTCCACCGCTCGTCAGGCGACCACCGTCCGCAGCGGATCCCGGGACAGGCACGGGCGGGGCATCCGCGGGCCGGTCACCGGGCCGCACCTGCCGCCGCTGCAGACGCGCTCCGACTTCTTCGAGATGACGATCGGCTCGTCCATCGACTATCTCCGGGGACTCTGGCCGGAGGAGCTCGCCGGCCTCCACGTCGACATCGCCACGACGCCCGACGTCGATCCGGCGCGACTGCACGGCACGGGGATCGCCCGCTGGCGCGTCGACCACGCCGCCCGGCGCATCACGCTCTACCGCGTCCCCATCGAGCGTCTCGCCAAGCTGCACCACCGCGACGACTGGCACCAGCGGATGCTCATCGAGAGCTACGTCTTCCGCGCCGTCGCCGAACTGCTCGGCCGCGACCCGTGGGACATCTCCCCGGACCGCTTCCGCCACCACTGACGCAGGCGGTCCGACCTCTTCCGGATCGCGAGAACGCATCCGGCTCGCAGGAATCAGTGATCCCGTCGAGTGCGAGCGGATCTCGGATCCGAGGGACTCGATCGAGACGAACAGCCCGTCAGTGCGAGTACACCGTCACCGGTGACGAGAGCGGCCCCGGAGGCACGACCGGGTACGACGCGATGCGGCCGTCGGAGGCGATCGACACCGAGGCCTGCACCGGCTGGTCGCTCGAGACCACGGCCGAGTCGGTGCCCAGCTCGGTCGACGCCGCGGAGTAGGGGCCGATCTCGAGCGTGCGCGATCCCGCCGGCGAGTCGATGACGACCGAGGCCGAGGAGTCGCTCGCGTTCGCGAGGTGCAGTCGCGCGCCGGCCTCGCCGGTGCTGGCGACGCCGAAGGGCGTCGACGTCGCGGTCCCGGAGGCGAACCAGGCGAAATCGGTGCCGGCAGGGCCCGTCGACGTGGTGCGTCCGGCGGCCACGATCGGCTGGTCGGAGCTGAGGGTCACCCGGTACGAGCCGTCGGCGAGCCCCGTGAGGGGCACCTCGCCGACACGACCGGCCGCCACGACGACCTGCGTCGAGGCGCCGAGTCCGCTCGGGTCCTCGTTGGCGACCTCGACCGACACTGTGCTGTCGGCGTCACCGGGAGCGAGGATGCGCAGGACCGGGACGCCCTCTCCCCCGCTGCCGTCGTCGCTCGCCGTCTCGGCGGGCGCGGAGGCGACGGTGAAGCCGGCGATGACCGCGACGGTCGCGGGGCTCGCGGAGGGTGCGGAGATCTCGACCCCCTCGGGCGTCAGGCCCGAGATCGCGCTGCTCTGGAGGCTCGCCGCGACTTCGCCACCACGGGCCGTCACATGGACGACCGGCTGGACCACGTCCGGCGCGAGGCCGGCGAGGGGAAGCGCGCGAACGGATCCGGCGGGTACGACGATTCCGGTCGCTCCCGTGGCGGAGACCGGCCCCTGCTCGCCGTAGAGAGCGAGGTCGACGGTCGCGGCGACCTCGCTGGCGTTCGCGAGCACGAGGACGGAGGTGCGCCCGACATCGGTCGACCCGGCGACGAGCCAGCTGTCGGCCGTCGGCTCGGCGCAGCCGTGTGCCGAGAGGCCGGAGACGGACTCGTTCGCGATCGACTGAGTGGTGACTCCGCCCGGGGTGGGGTCGGAGTCGGCGGGCACGCTGAGGCCGTCGATGCCGGAGCCGGGGGCGGCGACGTCCGCCTCCGTCAGCGCTCGCGAGTCGGACACGGAGTCGGCCGGCCAGACAGCGGTCGCCGAACCCGCGAAGGCGAGGAGCTCCTCCGGCTCACCGGCGTCGATGAGATCGCCTCCGCAGACGAGGGCGCCGTCGGCGGCCACGGGGCTGACCACGACGCCCTCGGCGGCGCGGCTCACCTCGGGCAGGGGGAGGACCTGGGGCAGGACGACGGCGGCCGCCGCCATCGCGAGACCCGCGACTCCGGCTGCGGCCCGCAGGGCGGACCTGCGGCGGCGGGCCGCCGAGGGCGCCCTGCGCGCCGGGGTCGTCGTCGTGGCGGCCCGCCTGCGGCGCTCGGCTCGCTCGGGGCGCGCCGGGGCCGCGGTCTTCGCCGGCGTCTCCTGGTCGGTCGGATCAGACATCGTCGTTCCCGTCGTCGAACTGGCCGGTCGCCTCGCCCGGCTCGTCGTCGATCCCCGCCACCGCGCCGCCCGAGCGCGCGCGCTCGAGGGAGAGGCCCGTGGGCACCGCGAGCAGGAAGGCGACGAGGAAGACGAGCAGCACGGCGATCGTGTAGGCGATGCCGAACGGACCGACCACTCCGCTCGGAGCGGCATCGGCCCGGACGCCGTCGTCGTCGACCGCGCTCCACAGGAGACCGTAGCGGGTGTCGCCGACGGCCGAGAACGCGGCGTTGCCGTCGAGCGAGACGGCGGCGCGCGAGCGCACAGCGGTGGCCTCCGCGCCGGCCTGGGACTCGCTCGGCACCGTCAGCACCACGAAGCGCACGCCGAGCTCGTCGAGAGCGGAGGCGACGTCGAAGCCGGTGCGCGAGACGAGGTTTCCGGCGAGCTCGTCGATCGCGTCCGTGCTCTCGGCACCCGTCGCCGCGAGGGTCGACTGCTGGTCGAGTGTCGCGCCGGCACCGCGCTCGAGGCGTGCCAGGACTCCGCCGTCGGCCTGCGGGACGAGCACGATCGTGCCGACGCGGGGGTCGTTCTGCGCCTCCGCCGCGACGTAGGCCGGCAGCGAACGGTCCGAGGTGGTCGAGATCGAGCTGTGGCCGGTGGGGAATGCGACCGCGAGCGGTGCGACGGCGACGATCGTGGCGGCCGTGACGACGAGAGCGGGCACGAGCCGGAACGACGGCAGCGCCGCGACCGAGAGCGAGAAGCCGATGACCAGGCCGAGCCAGTAGAGGCTGAGGCCGGTGCCGCTCCAGACCGCGACCGTCTCCGATCCGCTGGTCGCGACCTGCAGGCCCTGCGCGAGCGTCGCGGTGACGAGGCCGAGTGCGGCGACACCGACGCCGCCGAGCGCCGAGAGGTTGTTGGGGAGCAGCAGGGAGGCGAGGGCGGCGACGATCAGGGGCAGGATCAGGACCGCGGTCGCGATCGGGGCGGCCGACTCCGAGATGTTCAGGTTCTCGAGGACGTCGAGCCAGCTCTGCGAGAACTGCGAGGGGAAGCCGGCGACGAGTGTGAACAGGTCGACACGCGCCGAGGCGAGCGGGACTCCCGGATCGGCGAGGATCGCGAACCAGTCGCCCCGGCCGCCCTGGGCGACCGCGATCGGGAACAGCAGGGCGAGACTCGGGATCGGCAGCCCGGCGAAGCGGCCGATGCGACGGCCCGCGGTCGCGAGCACGACGATCCACACGGCCAGCAGCGGCAGGGAGAGGACCGGCGCGCAGGCCACGACGACCGCGGCCAGGATCGACGCGGTGGCGGAGGCGCTCCACGAGCGGTAGGCGCCGAAGCCGGCGAAGAAGAGCCACGGCAGCAGCACGTGCACCAGCATCGCGGCGGGGCGGCCGTCGGACTGAGCGGCGAAGAAGGCGGGCGCGAGGATCCAGACCAGCGACCCCGCGGCACGGGCGAGCGGCCTGGGCGTGATCCTCGCGATCATCAGCCAGGCCCCCATGGCGGCGAGCGGGAGAGCCGTGAGATAGAGCAGGACCATCGAGAAGCTCGGGGCCCAGAAGGTCAGAGAGCCGAGGACGGCGAGGACGGCCGCGAACGGATCCGCCGCGCCGATGAAGCCCGAGCCGAGGTCGCGCCACCCGTAGGCGGCGTTCTGCCAGAGCTGCCCGACCGTCGGCGAGAGGGTGAGGAGCCCGCCTCCGCTGATCGCGGACGCGGCGATCAGCGGCGTGTAGAGGATGAGGCCGACCAGGGCGGCGACGAGCACGACCCACACTCCCCCGCTCTGGAAGAACTGGAGCGGGTGGCGCTCGCGGGTGGCCTGCACGCGGACGGCGTCGTGCCTGACCGAGCGGAGCTGGCGGACCACGTCGAGCGGGATCCGGAGCGGAGCGATCGCCTTCCAGCCCACGTTCTTCGAGGAGCGGAGGATGCGGCGCGCGCGGAAGACCTTGGTGGCACCGAACGCGACGACGAAGGCGGCGAGCAGCTCGCCTCCGACGAGACCGGGCTGCTTGCGCAGGAGGCGCACGGCGGCGCGCCCGACGGCGAGTGGCACCAGCGACAGCCAGTGCAGCACGAGCAGCGCGACCGGCGCGTACGCGAGCCGGCGGTGCAGCTGCGCGGCGCGGTGCTGGCGCGCGCGCCGGCGCTCACCGCTGTCGATGCGGCGGCCGTCGGGACGCTGCAGGCCGATGCGGGCCGTCGTCACCCGGGCGTCGGGCACCCGGCTGACGCGGTGACCCGCGAGGCGGGTGCGGATCGAGAAGTCGAGGGCGTCGTCGACCACGGGCAGGCCGGGGTCGAAGCCGCCGAGCTCCTCCCAGAGGGAGTGGCGGACGAGCATGCCGCCCGCTGCGACCGCGAGGACATCCGGGGTGGCGTCGTGCTGTCCCTGGTCGAGCTCGTCCTCGACGAGGTGGACGGTCGTGCCGTAGTTCGTGATCGACTCGCCGTAGCTGCGGATGTAGCCGGAGCGCGTCCAGTCCATGACCTTGGGGCCGGCCACCGCGACCGAGGGCGCGACCTCGACGGCGCCGAGAAGCGCCGCGAGCGCGCCCGGCTCGGGGGCCGAGTCCTGCGCGAGCAGCCACAGCCACTCGTCCTCCCCGGCCGGAGGCTGCATCACCCGCACCGCACGCCCGACGGCCTGGCCGAAGGGCAGGTTCTCGGCGACCTGGACGAGCTGGGTCGGTCCCCAGCCGGAGAGCAGCTCGCCGGTCGTGTCCCTCGAGCCGCCGTCGACGAACACGGTCGCATCGGGCTGGCGGGTCTGCGCCCGCAGCGCCGCGAGGGTTCGTTCGAGGTACGCCGCGCCGTTGCGCGCGACGAGGACGGCGGTGACTCGTGGATACATCGCGGACCACCCTAGGTGATGGCGACCGGGGGGCCGCCTGCGGCTCGCCGCCCTCCCCTCACGCGCTCACGAGCGCAAGAAGGAGCAGGCGAAGCACACGCGATGCCTGGGTATCGCGTGGCCCGCCGGGAGGGCGAAGAGGCAGGGGCGGAGGGGAAGGGCTACGCCCGGCGTCGGAGCTTGCGGCGCTCGCGCTCGGAGAGGCCGCCCCAGATGCCGAAGCGCTCGTCGTTCTCGAGGGCGTACTCCAGGCACTGCGAGCGCACCTCGCAGGAGGTGCAGATCTTCTTGGCGTCGCGGGTCGAGCCGCCCTTCTCGGGGAAGAACGCCTCGGGGTCCGTCTGAGCGCAGAGCGAGTCGACCTGCCACGAGAGGGCCCCTCCGGGGGCCTCGGTCTCGGTGTCGACCCCAGGACGGACGCCGGGGACGCCGAGCCGGACGGGATCGACGAACCAGTCCTCGGGCACTCCCGCACGGCCGGGGACGCCGGTGCGACGGCCCGGGTCGGAGGGCTCGTGTGCCTCGGAGCGACTGTCGGGAAGTGCCATGTCGTCTCCTACCCCGCCTGCGTCCGATGAACGGCGAACCGCTCCTCATCGGAACCATCGCCAGGGGTAATTACACCGGTGTCATTCGCTGAGGTCAAGTCGCGGACCCTAAACCCTCAACCCTCCGTGGAGGGTTCACGACACACCGGCGTGTCGCGACCGTGTCCGATCTCGCGGAGGGCGTCAGGCCGTGGCGCCGCTCCGGGCCTGCCACGCGCTCTCGACCATCTCCGCGAGCGAGTGGCGCATCTCCCAGCCCAGATCGCGCGCCGCGGTCTCGCCCGAGGCGACGATGCGGGGCGGGTCGCCCGGCCGGCGCGGGGCCACCTCCGGAGTGAAGTCGATCCCGGTGCTGTCGGCGATCGCGCGCATGATCTCGCCGACGGAGGCGCCGGTCCCGCTGCCGAGGTTGTAGACCGGATCGATCGGCTCGCCGGCGGAGAGCCGGCGCGCCGCGGCGACGTGCGCCAGGGCGAGGTCGGCCACGTGGATGTAGTCGCGCACGCAGGTGCCGTCGGGAGTGGGGTAGTCGTCGCCGTTGATGCGCGGCGTGCGGCCCGCGAGCAGCGCCTCGAAGACGAGCGGGAACAGGTTGTGCGGGCTCGTGTCGTACACGTCGGGGTAGCCCGATCCGACGACGTTGAAGTAGCGGAGGGACGAGTGGCGCACGCCGTGCGCCCGGCCGGCGTCGGCCAGCAGCCACTCGCCGATCAGCTTCGTCTCGCCGTAGGGCGACTCGGGGCTCTTCGGTGTGCCCTCGGTGACGAGCTCGACGTCGACCGCGCCGTACACGGCCGCGCTCGAGGAGAAGACGATGGAGGAGACTCCGGCGCGCTGCATCGCCGCCAGCACCCGCATGGTCGCGGTCACGTTCTGCTCGTAGGTGTGCAGGGGTCGCTGCACCGAGACTCCGGCGTACTTGAAGCCGGCGACGTGCACGACGCCCTCGATCGAGTGCTCCGCGAAGACCCGGTCGAGCAGCGCCTCGTCGAGGATCGATCCGCGATGGAACGGCACGCCCTCGGGCACGAACGACTCGTGCCCCGACGAGAGGTCGTCGATCACGACGGGGTCGATGCCCTGCTCCGAGAAGGCGCGCACCACGTGCGCTCCGATGTACCCGGCTCCCCCGGTGACCAGCCATGCCATGCGCTTCTCCCTCGCTGTCCGGCGCCCGCGACGCGCGCCGGGTGCCACCCTATCGGCGCGTGGAGAACGCCCCGTTTGGCAGGAAGTCGTCACAGCGGGCTATCCTGCCGCCATGCTCCGGTCCGTCGCCCTCATCGCCCTGCCCGACCTCGCGCCGTTCGAGTTCGGCGTGGTCTGCGAGGTGTTCGGCATCGACCGGAGCGCGAGCGGCGGCCCGTCCTTCGACTTCACGATCGTGACGGCCGACCCCGGCCCCGTGCGCACGAGTCTCGGCTTCGACATGGTGATCTCCGAGGGCCTCGAGGCCGCTGAGCACGCCGACCTCATCGCCGTCCCGGCGCACACGAGGGGCTCGGTCGACGAGCGTGTGCTCGAGCTGCTGCGGCGCGCCCACGCCCGCGGAGCGTGGATCCTCAGCGTCTGCAGCGGTGCCTTCACCCTGGCGCAGGCCGGCCTCCTCGACGGCCGGCGCGCCACGACGCACTGGATGCACGCCGACGAGCTCGCGCGGCGCTTCCCCACGGTCCGGGTCGACCCCGACGTGCTCTTCGTCCAGGAGGGCCGCATCGTCACGAGCGCCGGCACCGCCGCCGGCATCGACGCGTCGCTGCACATCGTCCGCGAGGAGCTCGGCGCTGCGGTGGCCAACGTGGTCGCGCGCCGGATGGTCGTCCCTCCCCAGCGGCACGGCGGCCAGGCGCAGTACATCCGCACGCCGATCGCCGAGGTGCGCGCCGACTCCTTCGCGGGGGTCACCGAGTGGATGCTCGAGAACCTCGACCAGGACCTCACCATCGAGGTCCTCGCCCGCCGCGCTCTGATGTCGCCGCGCACGTTCGCCCGCCGCTTCCGCGCCGACCTCGGCACCACTCCGCTCGCCTGGCTGAACCGGCAGCGCCTGCTGCGCGCCCAGCAGCTGCTGGAGGAGAGCGACCTGCCCCTCGAGACGATCGCGGGGCGCGTCGGCTTCGGCACGGGCGCCGTCATGCGCCACCACTTCGTGCGGGTGCTGCAGACGACCCCCGCGGCCTACCGCCGCACGTTCGCCTGCGCGGAGGCGTCCTGAGCGGGGTCGGGCGCCGGGTCAGACGGTGGCGATGAAGAGAGTGCCGCTGCCGGTGACGGCGAGTGCCCGCTCCGACGGCGTGACGTAGACGCTCTCGCCCCGCTCGACGCGGGCCTCCCCGCCGGACCCGCGCAGCGTGAACCCGCCGGCGGTCGCGATCGCGATGGCCGGGCCGGTCAGCGGGACCTGCACGGCCTCCTCCGACACCGGTTCGACGACCGCGAGCACGAAGTCGGGGACGTCGGGCCGGTAGACGCGCAGACCCTCGACCGGCTCCTCCGGCCGCAGGTACGGCACCGGGAGCGGCGAGAAGTCGAGCACCTCGACCAGCTCGGGCACGTCGATGTGCTTGGGCGTCAGCCCGCCGCGCAGCACGTTGTCGGAGGCGGCCATCAGCTCGACCCCCGTCCCGAGCAGGTAGGCGTGGATGTTGCCGGCCGGCAGGTACAGCACCTCGCCCCGCGCGAGGCGCACGCGGTTCAGGAGGAGCGAGAGCGCGATCCCCGGGTCGCCCGGGTAGCTCTCGGCGAGGTCGCGCACGGTGGCGGTCTCGAGCCGGTCGTCGCCCGCCGAAGCGGCGACCACCGCGGCGACGAGTGCCGCCACCTCTGTCCTGTCGCCGTCCTCGAGCAGCCAGGTGACGGCTCCGCGGAGCGCCTCGCCCGGTTCGCCCTCGAGCGTCGCAGCGAAGGCCGTGATCGCCTCGGCATCGACCCCGGAGGCGCGCCCCGCGAGGTCCGCCAGGAGCGCTCGCGTGCCACCGGGCTCGCGGAAGCCGCAGAGCGCGTCGAAGCTCTCGCTGAGCGCGTAGATGAGCTCGGGCTTGTGGAACGGGTCCTTGTAGTTCCGGTTCGCGGCGTCGCGCGGGATGCCGGCCTCGTCCTCCTCGACGAAGCGGCGTCGCGCCCTCTCGGACGAGGGGTGCGCCTGCAGCGAGAGCGGGCCGCCGGCCGCGAGGATCTTGAGGAGGAACGGCAGACGGGGCGCGCCCGAGACAGGGTCGACCGAGCCCTCCACTCCGGCGAGCGCCTCCTCCGGATCGTGCGCGAGGTACTCCGCGAGGGTCGAGGCGCCGACGGAGGAGGGATCGAGGATGCGCGACGGCGAGCCGGGGTGCGCACCCAGCCACAGCTCCGCCTCGGGCGAGCCGGACGCCGGGGTGCCGAGCGCCTCCGAGATGCCGGTGAGCGAGCCCCAGGCGTAGTCGCGGGGAGTGTTGCCGATCGGGATGAACACGGGGCGGCCGCCTTCCGTCGAGGAGTGGGGTCGGAGCCGCGCGTTCCGGGGCCGCTCCGCCCCGACGGTAGCAGGATCTACAAGGGCGGCAGCCGTTGGCGGCGACCGCCTTGGCGCTCTCCGCCAGCGCGCGCGGCGGGTGCGGTCCGCCTTCGTACGCTGGGCGGAAGCCGCATCGTCGCCGCTCTCGCGGTCCCGGTCGATGCGCCACGAGAGCAACGGAGCGATGGAGCATGGACAGCACGACCTTCGAGATCCTGGCAGCCGACTTCTACGGCTTCGAGGGACGGCTCACGAGCGACGAGAAGCAGCTCCTCGTCGGAGTCCGCGCCTTCCTCGAGGCCGAGGTGCGTCCGATCGCCGACGACTACTGGGAGCGCGCGGAGTTCCCGCGACACCTCATCCCGGGGATCCACTCCTCCGGCGTCATCGGGCTCTCGTGGCCGGAGACCCGGGCGGTCGAGAACTCAGCGGTGTTCCGCGGCTGGGTCGCGCTCGAGCTGGGCCGGGTGGATGCGGGCATCGCGACCTACGTCGGCGTGCAGAACGGACTCGTGATGGGCACCGTCGGTGTCGCCGGCTCCCCGCAGCAGCGCGCAGAGTGGCTCCCGAAGCTCGCCTCCGGCGAGGTGATCGGCGCGTTCGGGCTCACCGAGCCGCAGTCGGGCTCCGACTCGGCTCAGGGCCTGCGCACCACAGCCCGCCGCGAGGGCGACACCTGGATCCTCGACGGCGCCAAGCGCTGGATCGGCAATGCCACCTTCAGCGACGTGACCGTGATCTGGGCGAAGGACGTCGCCGACGGCCAGGTGAAGGGCTTCCTCGTCCCGACCTCGACGCCCGGGTACCGCGCGACCGCGATCCTCCGCAAGCAGAGCCTGCGCACCGTGCAGAACGCCGACATCGTGCTCGAGGGCGTCGCGGTTCCGGAGTCGCTGCGGCTGCAGAACGCGAACTCCTTCCGCGACACCGCGAAGGTGCTGCGGCTGACGCGCGCCGAGGTCGCGTGGCAGGCGATCGGAGTCGCGATCGGCGCCTACGACGCGGCCCTGCGCTATGCACGCGAGCGGGTCCAGTTCGGCAAGCCGCTGGTCGAGCACCAGCTCGTGCAGGATCTGCTGGTGAAGAGCATCGGCAACATCACGGCGAGCATCGCCCTCGCGACGCGCGTCTCCGAGATGCTCGACGACGACGAGCAGCGCGACGAGCACTCCGCCCTCGCCAAGGCGTACACGACCAGCCGGATGCGAGAGACCGTCGCGTGGTGCCGCGAGGTGATGGGCGGCAACGGCATCGTCCTCGACTACGGCGTCGCCCGCTTCTTCGCCGATGCGGAGGCGCTCTACTCGTACGAGGGCACCCGGGAGATGAACACCCTCATCGTCGGTCGCGCCATCACCGGCAGCGCGGCGTTCGTCTGAGCCGGTCCGACCCGCCCGCTCCCTAGACTGATCGCCATGATCCGTCGCGCCGCGCCCGCTGCTCCTCGAGCACTCGCGGTGGCGGTGCTCACCGTCATGATGGGCGGTCAAGCGCTGCGCAACCTGCTCGGCTGGTGGGGGTGGGGGGTCGTCGTCGCGGCGCTGCTCGTCGCCCTGGTGGTGCTGGTCCTCCGCGAGCGCCCGCGCCTGCGCTGGAGCCGCACCCCGAAGTCGCTCGTGGCCTTCCTCGCCCTCGCCGTGCTGTCGCAGCTGTGGTCGGCCTATCCGGGTGCCAGCGCGATCGGCGTCGTCGCGCAGCTCGCGACGACGTTCGGCGGCGTGGTGCTCGCCCTGACCCTCGGCGTCGCCTCCTTCGTCACCGCTCTCGGGCGGGCGCTGCGGATCACCGTCGGCCTCTCCCTCCTGTTCGAGCTGGTGATCGCGGTCGTCGTGCGCCAGCCCGTGCTCCCGCTCGTCATCGACCTGCCGAGCGGGCGCATTCCCGACGCGTTCTACTGGTCGCTCGCCGGCCTCTTCACGGGCGAGCCGATCCAGGGCATCGTCGGCAACCGGAACCTGCTGGGGTTCATCGCGCTGCTCGGGCTGGTCGTCGTCGCGATCGAGCTGGCCGCGCGGAGCATCGGCCGGCGCTGGGGCGCGGTCTGGGTCGTGCTCTTCGCCGCGACCCTCCTGCTCACCCGGTCCTCCACCGTTCTCCTGGGCCTCGTCGCGGTCGCGCTGGCGGCGGCCTTCGCCCTCTGGGCCCGGCGCCGAGGCGAGTCGGGGCGGCGTCCGGTCTACGCCACCGCGCTCGGGGTGGTCGTCGTCGCCGTGGTCGGCACGGTCGTCGGCTGGAGCTCACTCCTCGGACTCCTCGGCAAGAGCGACGACGCGACCGGTCGGCTCGACATCTGGCGCTCCGTCTGGGGGCTCGCCTCCGAGCGACCGGTGCTGGGCTGGGGCTGGGTCAGCTACTGGGCTCCGTGGGCCGCTCCGTTCGACACCCTCGCCGAGCGCAAGGGTGTGCTCTACCTCCAGGCCCACGACGCGTGGCTCGACGTCTGGTTCCAGCTCGGGCTCGTCGGCCTCGTCCTCTTCGTCGCACTGGCCGCCTCCGCTCTCTGGCGCTCCTGGTTCCGCGCGGTCGACCGCCCTCGACGCAGCGCCACCACGACCCTCCCCTACTCGGCGACGTCGCTCGCGCCGCTCCTGCTGAGCGTCGCGCTCCTCGCCCAGTCGCTCTTCGAGAGCAGGATCCTGATCGAGGGAGGCTGGCTCCTGCTGGTCGCGATCGCCGTCCTGACCAAGCAGCCCGCCAACGAGTCGGAGGAGGCGCTCACCGCAGAGCCCCTCCCCCTCGTCGCCGACCGCTCAGGTCGATGAGCGATCGGACGCCGTCCGCGCTCCCGGCCTCCCTCGCGGCCGCCCTCGTCTCGCCGCAGTTCGCTGCGGCGCTCGCGCAGACCTCCCTGGTGGTCGTGCTCTGCGCTCCCGCCGTCCGCGGCGTCCTCGGCTGGCCCGGCTACATCGCGGCGATCGCGAGCCTGACGATCCTCGCCGGCGGCATGCTGGTCCTGCGCCGGGGAACGCTCGACTGGGAGGGGCTGCTGCCCACGAGCATCCTGGTGTTCCTCGGCTGGATCGGGCTGAGCGTGCTCTGGAGCGGCTACCAGTGGGCGACGGTCTCGAGCGTGGCGTACCAGTTCGCGCTCGCCTTCCTCGCGATCGCGATCGGCCTCACCCGCGACATCATCCAGATCATCCGCGCGGTCGGCGATGTGATGCGCGTCGTCCTGATCGCCTCGCTCGCCGTCGAAGTGCTGGCGGGGGTGCTGATCGACCGCCCGCTGCGCTTCCTCGGCGTCGAGGGCCTGCTCGCCTCCGGCGGCCCGATCCAGGGCCTGGTCGGGACGCGGAACCAGCTCGGCCTGGTCTGCCTGCTCGCGATCGTCACCTTCTCGATCGAGCTCGTGACCCGCTCGCTGGCGCGCGGCCCGGCGATCGCCTCCATCGTCCTCGCCGCGCTGACGCTCCTGTTCACCCGCTCCGCCGTCAGCGCGGGTGTGCTGGTCGTGGCCGCCGTCGTCGCCCTCGCCCTGCGCTGGGTGCGGCGCGGCGACGGCACCCAGCGGCGCACCCGCCAGTACGTCACGCTGAGCGTCGCGGCCGCCGCTGCGCTGACGGCGTGGATCTTCCGCGCGAGGGTGATCGACCTGCTCAACGCGGGCAGCGAGTTCGAGTTCCGGGTCAGGCTCTGGGAGCAGGTGGGGAGGTTCTTCGACCTCGCCCCGATCATCGGCTGGGGCTGGGTGGGCTACTGGCGCACCGACCTCTACCCGTTCACCGCCATCGACTACCTCTCGGGCCGCCGGCACTCGACGAGCCTGAACGCGGTCTTCGACGTGGCCCTGCAGGTCGGCGTCGTCGGGGTGGTGCTCTTCCTCGTCCTCATCGGGCTCGCGCTGTGGCGCTCGTGGCTGATCGCCTCCGAGCGCAAGGCCGTCGTGCACGTCTGGCCCGTCCTGGTGCTCACGGTGCTCATCGTGACCGGCCTCGCCGAGAGCTCGATCCTCCTCGATGCCGGCTGGCTGCTCGTGGTGGTCTGCGCGATGCGCGCCGCGCAGGGGCTCAGCTGGCGGCGCCTCCTGCATCCGCGCGACTGACGCGCCTCACCTTCGGCCCCGGCGGCGCTCCGCCACGGCGCGGAACACGGCCAGGTGCTCCTCGCGGCAGCGCTCCCAGCTGAAGCTGCGGGCGCGCTCGACCCCGAGCGGGCCGAGCTCGCCGCCGCGGCGGATCGCCTCGAGGATCCCGTCGGCGATCGAGCGCGGGTCCAGCGGGTCGACGTAGACGGCCGCGTCCCCGCAGATCTCCGGCAGCGAGCCGGCGTCGGAGGCGGCGACCGGGCATCCCGAGGCCATCGCCTCGATCGGCGGGAAGCCGAACCCCTCGTACAGGCTCGGGAACGCGAGCACCGCGGCCCGGCGGTAGAGCTCGGCGAGCGCCTCGTCGTCGACGTGCCCGCGCCAGTCGACGAAGTCGGGCAGCGGACCGAGCCGATCCAGATCTCCGCCCGTCAGCACGAGACGCAGGGGATGCCCCTCCGCGCGGAGCAGGCGCATCGCCTCGAACAGCCGCGCGTGGTTCTTGTGCGGCCAGGCGCGCGCCGGGTAGAAGACGAAGGCGTCCCGCTCCCCCAGGTTCGGGCGGAACCGCTCGGTGTCGACGCCGAGGTGCGAGACGTGGACGCGCTCCTCCGGGATCCCGAGGAGGTCGACGATACGGCCCTTCGTGAAGGCGCTGATGGTGATCACGGCATCGGCGCGGCGCGCGGTCGCCTCATAGGCGATCCTCCGGAACACGCGCTCGACGCGCGGGAAGAGCTGCGGCAGATCGCGGTGCTGCAGATCGAAGACCATCTGCACGTGCCCCTGCCTGCGCGAGGGGTAGGGCAGCGGCACCGTGAAGGGGAAGTAGAGCGTTTCGTCGCGACCCAGCAGACGCCGCAGCCGGAGCGTGCGGAGCACCGCCTGCAGCATCCCGATCGCGCGCCGCCGGTGCCCCGCGCCGCTGACCACGCCCTGCGCGACGATCTCGGGGACGCCCTCGCTGAAACCGCGCGCGTTCTCGGGGACGAGCGCGCGCACGCGCAGCCCCTCCTCTCCCTCTCGCGGCACCAGGAGGCGCGTGAGCGCCCGCGCATAGGTCTCGCCGCCGCCCATCCCGCCGGGGTCGACGGTGAGAACGGCGAGGGTGACGGGCAGGTTCTCGGGCATGGCGTCCAATCGCGTCGAGCGTGCGTGGGGCGGCCGGGTCGATCCGGTGTCCCGACCGCTCCCGAGCCGGGTCAGGATACCCGCGCGGTCCCCCGCCGAGCACCCGGCCGAAGCGCCACCGGGCGCCGCCCCGGGCCGGATCCCCGGCCTCCGGGAGGCCGGTGGGTAGTATGTAGCCCGCTTGTCATCGACCCACGACGAAACGGACCACCACGTGCCCCGCGCTTTGATCACCGGAATCACCGGCCAGGACGGCCTGTACCTCGCCGAGCTGCTCGTCTCGAAGGGCTACGAGGTCTTCGGCCTGGTCCGCGGGCAGAACAACCCCAAGTACGAGCTGGTCCGGCGCACCGTCCCCGAGGTCACGCTGCTCACGGGCGACCTGACGGACGTCTCGAGCCTCGTCCGCGTGCTCGCCGTGGCCCAGCCCGACGAGGTCTACAACCTCGGTGCGATCTCGTTCGTCGCGTACTCGTGGGAGAACGCGTCGCTCACCACCGATGTCACCGGCAAGGGCGTCCTCAACATCCTCGAGGCCACCCGCCTCTACGCCGGCTCCGACATGTCGCGCGTGAAGTTCTACCAGGCCTCCTCCTCCGAGATGTTCGGCAAGGTCCAGCAGGTCCCCCAGAGCGAGGAGACCCTCCTCTGGCCGCGCTCGCCCTACGGCGTCGCCAAGGTCTTCGGTCACTACATGACCATCAACTACCGCGAGTCCTACGACATGCACGCCTCCTCGGGCATCCTCTTCAACCACGAGTCGCCCCGACGCGGCCCGGAGTTCGTCACCCGCAAGATCAGCCTCGCCGTCGCCCGCATCAAGCTCGGCCTGCAGGAGACCCTGGAGCTCGGCAACCTCGACGCCAAGCGCGACTGGGGCTTCGCCGGCGACTACGTCGACGCGATGTGGCGCATGCTGCAGCAGCCCGAGGGTGACGACTACGTCGTCGCGACCGGAGAGACGCACGAGATCCGCGAGTACCTCGACATCGCCTTCCAGCACGTCGGCATCGAGGACTGGACCCCCTACGTCACGCAGAACCCCGCGTTCATGCGCCCCGCCGAGGTCGACCTGCTCATCGGCGACCCGGCGAAGGCCCGCGACGTCCTCGGCTGGGAGCCCAAGGTCTCCTTCCCCGAGCTCGTCGCGATGATGGTCGAGAACGACCTCGCCGAGCAGACCCAGCTGAACAGGTAGCCGCCGTGCCGGTCGCCTTCGTCACCGGGGCGAGCGGGCAGGACGGGGGCTACCTCGTCGAGCGCCTGCTCGCCGACGGGTGGGACGTCGCTGCCCTCGTGCGCGGAGGGGACGACTCGTCGCTCCCCTCCGCCGTCCGCCCCTTCGAGGGCGACCTCCGCGACGCGGACGGCCTCGGCCGCGCGGTCGCGGCGTCGGCACCCGACACGGTCTTCCACCTCGCGGGCATCTCCTCCGTGGCGCTGTCGTGGAAGGAGCCGGTGCTGACCGCCGAGGTCACCGGCACCGCGGTCGCAGCGCTCCTCGAGGCCTCGCTCGCGCTCCAGGAGTCGTCGGGGCGCGAGGTCCGCTTCGTGCAGGCCTCCTCCTCCGAGATCTTCGGAGCCGCCACCGAGAACCCGCAGACGGAGTCGACACCGATCCGCCCGGTCTCGCCCTACGGCGCCGCGAAGGCGTTCGCGCACCACCTCGTCGGCGTCTACCGCGGCCGGGGCCTGCACGCCTCCTCGGCGATCCTCTACAACCATGAGTCGCCCCGCCGGCCCGACAGCTTCGTCACCCGCAAGATCACCGCAGGGGTCGCGGCCATCGCCGCCGGCGCGGCCGAGGAGCTCACCCTCGGCAACCTCGACGCCCGACGCGACTGGGGCTGGGCGCCCGATTACGTCGACGCCCTCGTCCGCGCCTCGCGCGCCGAGAAGGCCGATGACTACATCGTCGCCACCGGAGTCGCGCACTCCGTCCGCGAGTTCGTCGGCGCGGCCTTCGCCGCCGCCGGCATCTCCGACTGGGAGCACCGCGTGGTCATCGACCCGCGATTCGCCCGCCCTGTCGACGCCCCCGAGATGCGCGGAGACGCCTCCAAGGCCCGTGCGGCCCTCGGGTGGGCGCCGACCGTCGGCTTCGAGGACATCGTCGCGAGGATGGTCGAGAACGACCTCGAGCTCGCCCGACGCACCGGCTGATGCGGCCACTGCCCCGCCCCGCGCCGCCCCCTCGGCGTTCCGGAGCGGGTACGTACAATGATCTGGCTGCCGCCACGGCAGTGCTATGGCTGGGAGACCGATGAGCACCAGGAATTCGACGATCACGCGCGCGGTCGACCGCGTCGACGCGATCGCTCGCGAGCCCTTCCACCAGAGCGGCACGCAGCCGGGCGTGAAGAGCCGGAGCGGATTCGTCTCGTCCCTCGTCGACATCTTCAAGCACCGCGAGCTCCTGAAGCTCCTCGTGAACCGCGAGCTGAAGCAGCGCTACAAGGACTCGAGCCTCGGCTTCCTCTGGACGCTGATCCGTCCGCTGGTGATGCTCGCCATCTACTACATCGCGATCGGCCAGTTCCTCTCGGCGGCGCGCAACGTGCCCGAGTTCGCGATCTTCGTCTTCTCCGGTCTCACCATCTGGGGCCTCTTCGCCGAGATCGTGAGCAGCGGGACGGTCTCCATCCTGGGCAACGGCGGCCTGATCAAGAAGGTCTACCTCCCCCGCGAGATCTTCCCGATCGCGACGATCGGCTCCGCGCTGTTCAACTTCGCGGTGCAGTTCCTCGTGCTCATCGTCGGCGCCGTCCTGCTCGGCGGCATCGACATCAGCTGGAACCTGCTCTACATCCCGGCCGCGCTGGCCGTGGTCCTGGTCTACGGCCTCGCACTCGCGCTCGCCCTCTCGGCCCTCAACGTCTACCTCCGCGACGTGCAGTTCCTCGTCGAGGTCGGGATCCAGATCTTCTTCTGGCTCTCGCCGATCGTCTACGCCTGGGCCTTCGTGGCGCAGGCCGTCCCCGGATGGGTCGCTCAGCTCTACCTGCTGAACCCGATGACGAACGCCGTCCTCGCCTTCCAGCGCGCGATCTGGTCGGCCGGCTCGCAGGAGAACAACCTCGGCACCGCCGACGCCCCGATCATCGTGCCGCCCCAGCCCTGGCCCGGTCACATGGAGCTCCGCCTGCTCCTGATCTTCCTCGTCGGCGTCGTCCTGGTGTGGGTCGCCCACCGGATCTTCCGCCGCCTCGAGGGCAACTTCGCACAGGAGATCTGAGCCATGACCCTCGACATCCAGGCCCCGACCGAGCCCGACTCGGCGGCGATGCCCACCATCATCCGCGTGCAGAACGCCTCGAAGCGCTTCGTGATCCGCAAGGACAAGAGCATCAAGGAGCGCATCGTCAACTTCGGGCGCGGCAAGCAGCACCGCGACGACTTCTGGGCTCTGCGCGACATCGACCTCGAGATCCCGCTGGGGTCGACGGTCGGCCTGATCGGAGCGAACGGCTCGGGCAAGAGCACCCTGCTGAAGCTCATCGGCGGCATCATCCAGCCGACGACGGGCACGGTCGAGCGCCGCGGGCGCCTGGCGGCCCTGCTCGAGCTCGGCGCGGGCTTCCACCCCGACCTCACCGGCCGCGAGAACGTCTTCCTGAACGGCGCGATCCTCGGTCTCTCGCGCAAGGAGCTCGAGGAGAAGTTCGACTCGATCGTCGACTTCTCCGAGATCGCCGACTTCATCGACACGCAGGTGAAGTTCTACTCCTCGGGCATGTACGTGCGGCTCGCCTTCGCGATCGCCATCCACACCGACCCCGATCTCCTCCTCGTCGACGAGGTCCTCGCCGTCGGCGACGAGCCCTTCCAGCGCAAGTGCATGGACCGCATCCGCGCGTTCCAGCGCGCCGGCAAGACCATCGTCCTCGTGACCCACTCGCTCGAGCAGGTCGGCGAGCTGTGCGATCGCGCCATCGTCCTCGAGCACGGCAACGTCATCTACGACGGCGAGACCGCGCGCGGGCTCGAGGTGCTCCGCAACGGCTTCGAGTCGACCCGCCAGGAGCGCGTCGAGCGCGAGACCGCCGAGGCCATCGTCGAGGCGGAGGAGACCGGCGAAGAGGTCGAGCTGATCCAGCCGGCCGAGATCGTCTCGATCGAGCTCGACGGCGGGACCGTCGAGGAGGGCAACCGGACGCTGCGCCCGGGCGACGACCTCCGGATCTCGGTGACGCTCCGCCCGCTCAGCAGCACGCCGCTGGAGCGCTGGTTCCTGGGCATCGGTGTCGACACTCCGATGGGACAGATCGTCTTCGGCACGAACACCATGCGCCTGGGCTTCGAGCACCCCCCGCTGACCGAGGAGACCACGGTCGTCTTCGATCTCCCCGACATCCGGTTCGGCGGTGGCACCTACGCCGTGCACGCGTCGGCATCGACGCTCGGCAACGGCGAGTTCACCCGTGTGCCGGTCGGCGCGCGGTTCACCGTCGAGCGGAGCGACAAGCGGGTCGGTCTGGTCAGCGTCGCCGCCTCCGCGACCGTGGACGGGGTCACCCGGGCGTGAGCCGGCGCCCGGTCCGCCTCGTCATCGATGCGACCCCCCTCGCCGCCGGCGCCCTCACGGGTGTCGGGCACGTGCTCGTCGAGACCGTGACGGCCCTGATGGCTCCGGAGTTCGCGGACCGCGTCGAGGTCGTGCTGATCATGCCCGCCTCGGAGCGGGCCGCGGTCGCGAGGCACGCTCCCGCCGGAGCGCGCCTGCGCAGCGTTCCCCTCCCCCGGCGGGTCTACGGGTTGCTGACTCGCACCGGACTCCCGATCGACCTGCTCACCGGCAGAGGCGTCTACTTCTTCCCCAACTTCCGGAACTGGCGGACGATCAGCCCCTCGATCACCTTCCTGCACGATGTCTGCTTCGCGGTCGAGCCGGGTCTCGTGCCGGCCGATCGCCGTCGGACGCTGACCGCGAACGTCCCGCGCTGGCTCGCTCGCACGAGTCTCGTCGCGACGGGCACGCCGTCGGCCGCCGCGGAGATCACCACCCACCTCGGCGTCGACGAGTCGAGGATCCGGGTGCTCCCGACGACCGTCGACACCGCCGTGTTCCGCCCGAGGCCCGAGGCGGAGCGCACCGCCGTCGCTGCGCAGCTCGACCTCGATCGCTACGTGCTCTTCGTCGGGTCGATCGAGCCCCGGAAGAACCTGGCGCACCTCGTCCGCTCCTACGCGGCGGCCGAGCGCCCGGCGGGCCACACGCTCCTGCTCGTCGGCGCGAACGCCTGGGAGGACGACGACGTCCGCGAGGAGCTCGAGCGCGCAGTCGACTCCGGTGTCGACGCGAGGATCGCCGCGCAGCCCGTCTCGGACGCGATGATGCCCGCGCTGATGTCGGGCGCAGACGCCGTGGCGCTGGTCTCGCTCCACGAGGGCTTCGGTCTGCCCGCTCTCGAGGCGGTGGCGTCGGGGACCCCCGTCATCGCCTCCGACATCGCCGGGATCCGCGACGCCCTCGCGGGGCACGAGGACGCCGCGACCTTCGTCGACCCGCGATCGCAGCCCGAGCTCGTCGCGGCCCTCGAGGCCGCCGTGCGCGAGCCCCGTCGCGTCGAGCCCGGATCGGTACGACCCTGGTCCGACGCGGCGGCCGCGCTGGTGCAGGCAGCGGAGGAGCTCGCCGGTCTCAGGCCGAGGTCGACCTCGCGCCCGTGACGGCCACCGTGGGCGTCTCACCCGTCATGTAGCTCCAGAGCTCACTCGCGTACTCGGCCCACGACGAGTTGTCCCGTGCCAGGGCCTCCGCGCGCAGCCGTGCGACCAGCTCGTCGTCGACCAGCAGCGAGCGCATGCCCGCGGCGATGGCGTGGTCGTCCCGGGAGTCGACACCGACGGCTCCGCCCTGCGAGGCGATCTCGGCCATGCTGCCGTACGAGGCGGTGAGCACCGGAGTGCCGACCGCGAGGGACTCGGCGACGGGGAGCCCGAAGCCCTCGTTGAGCGAGGGGAACACGGTGAAGCGTGCGAGTCGGTAGGCGCTCCAGAGCAGCTCGTCGGTGATGGCCGAGAACGAGGACACCTCGCGCTCCTCTGCCTGCAACCGGGCGAGCTGCGCGTCGAAGCCCTCGCTGTTCCAGGCGTTGCCGCCGATGAAGACGAGGCTGAACTCGAGGCCCTCCCGCCAGAGCAGCTCCGCCGCGTGCAGCACGGCGAGGTGATTCTTGCGCGGCTCGTGGCTGCCGACGCAGACGACGAGCGGCAGTTCCCGGGTCACGAGCTTCTCCTTCGCCCGTGCGAGCGCCGCGGCATCGACCTCGCCGGCCTCGGAGGGCAGCAGGATCGGCTCGATGTCGGGACCCCTGCGGCCGACTCCCGCCAGCATCTCGCGCCAGCCGCGGTACTCCACTGCGGCCGCCTCCGAGATCGTGGCGATCCGGTCCATGTGGCTCACGGCGACGAGGGTCCGCGAGAAGGCGGCGCTCATGCCGATGTGCGCCGTCTCGGCGGTGGTCAGGGGCACGCAGTCGAAGCCGATGGTCGAGGTCGCGTTCCCGCTGAACTCGGCCATCGCGGCGATCCGCGACGTGCGCTCGTCCTCGGTCGCGAGCTCGGGGAGCACGTAGCGCGAGCGCCAGGGGACGAGGATGTCGCTCGAGGGGTCGGCCTTGGCGTCCGGCACCGTGCCGTAGAGGGCGTTCCTGCGCAGCGGCGGGTCGAGCTCGCGGAGCGTGCGGTCGGCGCTGTCCCAGCCCACGAGCACCATCTGGTGCTGCTTGGTCCACTCGGCGATCGACTTGCGGACGACCCGCTGGATCCCGGTGGCGAGCCCGGTGCGCGCGGTGTGGTGCACATCGACGACCACTGCCGCCGTGACGACGCGGACCCGCGGCATCTGGAGCCGGTTCAGGATGAAGCCGTTCGCGCGCTCCCGCACCAGTGAGCGCAGCAGAGCCGTCGCACCGTCGAGACGGACCAGGCGCACGGCGTCGACGACGTCGTCGCGGAGGGGAAGAGCGCCCGTGAGCACGGAGAGGGTCAGCCAGATCTCGTCCGCGCGCGGGGCGACGAGGACACCGGCGAGCTGGCGTACGAGAGCGTCGACCTCGGCCTCCGGGGCGAGCTCGGGCGCCAGCGCCTCGAGCAGCACGCTCATGCGGTCGATCGCGACTGACTTACGCACGGGGCGCTCCCTCGTTCTCGGTGGCGCCCACCAGGACGCCCCACAGTTCCTCGGCGTAGTCGTCCCACGTCCGCTTCGGACGCGCGAGCGCCTCCTGCCGCAGCCGCTCGATGAGCTCGTCGGACTGGAGCATCTCTTTCATGCCCTCGTAGATCGCCTCGTCGTCGCCGGGGTCCACCGTGACGCAGCCGCCCGCCTCCGCGATCTCGGCGAGCGAGCCGATGCTCGAGGTCAGCGCCGGCACCCCCAGCGCGAGTGCCTCCGCGACCGGGAGACCGTAGCCCTCGTGGGTGGACGGGAAGGCGAGGAACCGCGCGTTCTCGTACGACGCGACGAGCTTCTCGTCGCTCGCGCCGCGCCAGAGCTCGACGGAGCGGCCCGCCTGCTGCGCCTCGCGGATCCGCGCGTCGAAGACGCGCGTCGACCAGTCGTTGCCGTTGCCGATGAAGCGGAGGGTGAAGACGAGCCCCTCCCGCCAGAGCCGCTCGGCGGCGTGCAGGACGGCGAGGTGGTTCTTGCGCGGCTCCGTGCTGCCCACCGACAGGACGAGGGGACCGACGGTGGAGGGTGCGAGGGAGGCGTCGACGAGGTTGGGCCGGTCGACCGGGAGCGCCACGGTGTCCACCTGCGGGCCGGTGAGACCCTGCGCGGGCAGCGCGTCGACGAATCCGCGGAACTCGTCCGAGGCCGATTCGCTGATCCCCGCCACATGGCTCGAGTGCTTGACGATCGAGAGGTAGTTGACGAAGCGCGCCGTCTCGATGCCGGGCACGGTATCGGCGCTCACGACCGGGATGGCGTCGTAGCCGATGAGCCCGACGCGGTTGCCGGAGTAGGCCGCGAGCGACGCGTAGGGCGCGCACAGGTTCAGGCCAGGGACCTCGGGGATGAGGACCGTCGACCGGAACGGCACGACGAAGCGGACCTCCTCCGGGTCTCCGTCGCGCCAGGGCTCCGACCGGATGTTCTCGTAGTCGATCACACGCGAGAGCTCGATGTCACTGAGACGGCGCATGGCCATCGACCCGTTGACCCAGGCGATCGGTGTGACCTCGTGGGTGCCGTGCCAGCGGCGCATCGTGTTGCGGACGACCCGCTGGATCCCGGTCTGGTGCGCATGGCGTGCACAGAAGTCGACGTCGGCGATCACCGAGTCGGTGACGATCTCGAGGCGCGACCCGAGGTCGGCGTAGCCGGTCGAGGCGCGCGCACCGGCGGACAGGAAGACGCGGATCGCCTCGTTCGGCTCGCAGAACTCGAGCGATCGGCGGAACCAGAGGAAGAAGTGCTCGACCGGGAACACCGCGAGGAAGGAGGTGAGGGCGAGCCAGGTCAGGTCGTCGGAGGCTCGCTCCTTCGTGCGGCGCGCGATCGCATCGAGGAGGGGCCCGGGACCTCGACCCGCGAGGGCGTCGATCTCGTCCGGCTCGAGCAGGAAGGGGGCCAGCTGCTCGAGTCGCTGCGTCAGGAGAGCGCGGCGGAGGGGGGCGTCGAGGTCCTCGGCGCTCATCCGCGGCGCCCGAGCCGGCGTGCGGCGTACCGGGCCGTGTGCCCGACCGCACCGCGCACTCCGAGCTGCGCCGCGCGGAGCTGGAAGAGCCGGACGGCGCGCAGGGGCTTGGTCACGCGCCACGAGAGCGTCTGCTCGAACGGGGCCGACGCGACCACTCCGCCGACGTGCATGTGCTTGAGCCACGCGTCGAGAGGATCGTTGAGCAGGGCGTCGCGCTCGGCCCGCAGCTCCTCGATCGTCTCGGCCCGGGGGGTGCGCTCGGCGGCGGTCGTCTCGACGACTCCCGCGGATCCGGCATCTGGCTTCTCGTCGCCCGCTCGAAGGCGCGGGTCTCCGCTCACGTCTGTCACCCGGTCATCCTAATCGGCAGGCGCGATCCGCTCGGGATCGACCACCGCTCGGCGTCAGCTCGGGCGTCGGATCGGAGCCGTGTCGTTGACCGCCGCTTCGTCGTCCTCGAAGAGCGCCGCCGCGGCGACCTCGGCCTCGCGCGAGTCGACGACTCCACCGGAGCGGTGGTGGCCGAAGACCCAGTAGCGGTAGAGCACGAAGCGGAAGCCGGTCGCGAGGGCGAGTCCGATGACGTTGGCCGAGATGTTGTCGGCTACGAGATTGTCGAAGCCGAGCACGTAGTGCGAGACGTAGAGCGGGAGCAGGTTCACGGCCATGCCTGCCACGGCGACGGTGCTGAACTCGGCGAGCTCGCGCACGTAGTTCGCTCGCCGGTGCTCGCGGAAGGTCCAGTAGCGGTTGCCGATCCAGGTCACCACCGTCGCCGCGGCGACGGCCACGACCTTGGCGCCGATCGGACCCGAGAGCAGGTGCTCCCCGCTGAGCCGGAGCAGGTTGAAGACCGTGACGTCCACGACGAGCCCGAGAACGCCCACCACGCCGAACTTGAGCGCGTAGGACAGCAGACCCCGGTAGACCGCGACGAGGCGCGACAGCAGGCCCGGCCGAGCCGCGGCTGGTTCTTCAGCTCTGCTCACCTCAGGACGCGGTGCTCTGCGGAGGACGGGTGCGGGAGCCCTCGCGGACGCGGATCTTCGCGAGGATCCAGAGGGCCTCGAAGCCGTCCTTGACGGTGATCTTCTTGCCCTCCTCACGGGTGCGGGCCTTGTAGCTGATCCCCACCTCGTAGGGGCGGTAGCCGCGGGCGAGGAGTTTCGCCGTGACCTCCGCCTCCATCCCGAAGCCCTTCTCCTTGATCTCCAGCGAGCGGTAGAGGCTCAGCGGCATCAGCTTGAAGCAGGTCTCGACGTCCGAGATGTAGGCGTTGAAGAGGATGTTCGTGACGAGGTTCACGCCCTTGTTGCCGATGACGTACCAGTACGAGAACGAGGTGTGCGAGCCGAAGGTCCGGCTGCCGTAGACGAGCTGCGCGTCGCCGTCGAGGACGGGCTGGAGCAGCGAGGGGATCTCGCTCGGCCGGTACTCCTCATCGGCGTCGCAGATGATGACGTAGTCGCCGGTGGCCTCCTGCACGGCGCGGCTGATCGCGGCGCCCTTGCCCTGGTTGACGCTCTGGTGGAAGACGCGGATGCGGGGGTCCTCTAGCGCGTCGAGGATCTGCTTCGTGCGGTCGCGGCTGCCGTCGTTCACGATGACGAACTCGATCTCGACGCCCTCCTGGAATCGGACCGCGAGCACGCGGTCGACGGCCTTCTGGAGGGTCGCCTGCTCGTTGTAGACGGGCATGAGGATGGACAGCTTCACGGGTCGCGGTTCTCTCTCTACTTCGCGGCGGTGGCGGTGGCGGCGAACCATTCGATGGTCCGGGCCAGGCCGTCCTCGAGGGGCACGGTGGGCTCCCAGCCGAGGATCTCGCGCGCCTTGGTGATGTCGGGCTTGCGCCGCTCCGGGTCGTCGACCGGCCGCGGCTCGTAGCGGATCTCGGAGTCGCTGCCGATGATCGCGACGATCCTGCGCGCGAGGTCCCCCAGCTCGAGCTCGTCGATGCTCCCGAGGTTGATCGGGCCCGCGTCCGCCGAGTCGGCCATTCGGAGGATCCCGTCGACGAGGTCGTCGACGTAGAGGAGCGAGCGGGTCTGCGTGCCGTCCCCGTGCATCGGGATCGGCTCACCGGCGAGAGCCGCCTTGACGAACGCCGGTACGGCCCGGCCGTCGTCGATGTCCATGTTCGGCCCGTAGGTGTTGAAGATCCGGATCACGCCGGTGTCGACTCCGAAGTACCGGCGGTACGCGAAGGTGATCGCCTCGGCGTACCGCTTGGCCTCGTCGTAGACGCTGCGCGGTCCGTTCGGATTGACGTTGCCCCAGTACTCCTCGTGCTGCGGGTGGACGTGGGGATCGCCGTACACCTCCGACGTCGAGGACACGACGAATCGGGCCCCGTCGCGCTTGGCGACCTCGAGCAGCGCCTCCGTCACGGAGGAGCCCGCGTGCAGCGTCTCGATCGGATGCGCCAGGTACCGCGGCGGCGACGCGGGCGACGCGAAGTGCAGCACGACGTCGAACCGGCCGGGGAGTGTCACCGCGTTCACGGCGTCGTCCTCGACGAACGAGAAGGCCGGGTGCTCGAGGAGAGGGGCGATGTTGCGCAGCGAGCCCGTGAGCAGGCTGTCGACCGCTACGACGTCGTGCCCTCGGCGCAGGATCTCGGCACACAGAGTGGATCCGAGGAATCCCGCTCCGCCGGCGACGAGGAAGCGCCGATGCTGTTCCACCACTGCCGGCTCCGTCATCTCTCAGCGTCCAGGCCGCGGGCTCGGAGGACAGCGAGTGAGATTATCACCTCCGCTCCGCTCGAGGAGGCCGCGCACCACCGACTGCAGCCGTCCTGGGCTATCGTCGAGCGGGCGTCCGGCCGACGCTGCGCCTGTGACGGAGGACTGTGAACGCTCGCTCACCCGACGGATCCGCCCCCGGACGACGGCGACCCTCGGTCGACGGCATCGTCTTCTGGTCTCTCGCCGCCGCCGGGCTCGTTCTCAGAATCCTCTTCATCCTCAGCCCCGGGCACGTGTTCGACACCGATCACGCCGTCGTCTTCCTCATGTCCAAGCACGTCGCCGAGGGCGAGCTGCCGGCGTTCTTCTGGGGCCAGTCCTACGGCGGCACCCTGCTGCCCATCACTGCGGGGATCGTGATGACGGTGCTCGGTGCGCATGTCGAAGTGCTCGCGGTGGTCTCCGTGCTGTGGTTCCTCGGCGCCGCGGTCCTGCTGCGCACCATCGTGGCGCGAGCAGCAGGCCGCACGGCCGGCACCACGGCGGGGCTGCTCTTCTGGTTCCCCGGACTGGTCATCCTGATGATCAGCACCAGGGATCCCGGCTTCTACGGGCCGAGCCTCGTGCTCGGCCTCGGCGTCATCGCCGTCGCGACGGCTCCGCTCACGAGGCCCTACCTGATGTGGATCGGAGCGGGCCTTCTCGGAGGGCTGGCACTGTGGACCTCGCCGATGAGCCTCGCGGTCGCCGCACCGGCCGCCGTCTGGCTGGCCCTCCGGGACATCCGCCGACCTCTCCACCTGCTCGTCGGGGTCGTCGCGGCGCTCGCGGCCGCGAGCCCGTGGATCATCGAGGCCCTGCACTCCGAGGGCGCCACCGAGTCCCTCGGTGGCGGGACGTGGTCGCCGACGGCCCAGAGCTTCGTCTCGCTCTTCGACTCGATGCTCCCCGCCGCCTTCGGGGACGCGACCGACCGCACGTTCGCAGCGGTTGTCGGAGGGACGGCGGCGATCCTGATCGTCGTGCTCCTGATCGTCGGTCTCGCGGTCCGCCGGGCCGGACTCGTCCTCCTCGCCGTCGGGGCGGTCCTCGTGGTGGTCGTGCTCGTCTACGGTGCGGGCCTGGACCTCGCCCCGGACTCCGTCCGCTACTCCGCGTTCCTCGCTCCGGCCCTCGCGGCGTCCCTCGCCTGGCTGGTCTCCCGATGGCGTCCCCTCGCCGTCGCGGCAGTGATCGGCGCTGTGGCCGTGACCTCGTGGGCGGTAGGGGACAAGTCCGCCCACTTCACCGTCGACACGTCAGCGCGCTTCGATCCGGCGTTCGCCCCCGTGGTCTCGCTGCTGGAGGCTCGGGGAGACGAGCACGTGTACGGCAACTACTGGCTGAGCGCGACGCTGACCGCCTCCACCGATGAGGACATCACCGTCGCCGCCCTGACGATCAGGCGCTACCCGCCGTACGAGGAGCTGGCGGCCTCCGACGGCCCCCCGGTCCTCGTGGTCGACACCGGCGCGTTCAACGACGTCGAGCTGCAGACCTCGACCGCCCTCCCTCCGCGGGAGCGGGTCGAGCTGGGGCGGTACACCGTCTACTTCTTCACGACCGGGTTCGACGTCTATGCGGAGCCGTGGGGCCTGTACTGATCAGCCCGGCCCGCCTCGTCACTCCATCCCGTGCAGGGCGAGCTTCTCCTCCGCGCTGCGGTCGACGGCGTCCGTGAGGATCTGCTCGCCGGGAGTCCCCTCGTAGTCGTAGATGTCGAAGTCGCCGCAGGCGGTCACCGACGCCGGCGTGCCCAGGACCTCGACCGACTTCTCCGTCACCAGGCCCCAGGGGTCGACGACGACGTACGAGTAGTCCTTGTCGAGGTAGGTCGAGAGGTTGATCATCCAGTCCATGACGGTGAGGTCGCCCTCGACCTGCAGGACATCGCCGCGCTCGTCCGCGTAGAGCTCCCACTGCCGGGTGATCCAGAAGGATCCGACGCCGGAGTCCTCCCTGTCGCCGATCGCGGATTCGAAGCAGTCCGCGCCCGAGTAGTCGGCTCCGGTCGCCATCCGCACGACGGGCGGGGTTGACACGGCACCGGCCGCGACGATGAGGACGGCGACGGCCGAGGACGCGCCGATCATGAACCGCGCGAGGCTGCGCCGGTACTCGGCGTAGGGCACGACGAGCATCGAGAGCCTGAGGACGTGGATCACCACGGGGATCATCGCGAGCAGCGGGAACACGAAGATCGGCAGCAGGTAGCGGGTCGTCTGCGAGCCCGTCACGAAGAAGCCGAGCACCATCGTGAGGAACGACAGCGTCGAGAAGCCCGTCAGGAACAGCTCCCCTCCGGAGACGGTCCGGCGCAGCGCCGGCCTGGTCTGCGCGAACAGCGCGTAGAGGAAGAAGCCGGTCGTCACCACGACCGCCCCGCCCCAGAGGAGGAGCTTGAACATGCCGACCGAGGTCGACGAGAGCTCCGTGAGCGTGGTCCCGAGGAGCGTGATGCTCGAGGGGATCTTCTCGATGTCCATGTACTTGTCGAGCGCGATGGCGAGGTGCTGCTCGACGAACCTCCGGCCCCAGAGGCCGACGAGCGCCGAGACGACGTTGACCGCGAGGAGCAGCGCGACCCCCCGTGTCGTCAGGTGGCGGGCGAACCACATGACGATCAGGGTGAGGGCGAGGGGGGCCGTGACCTGGAGCAGGTACAGAGGATCGCAGAGCGTGACGGCCGCCGTCACGGCCGCGGTCACGACCGCGTAGACGATCGTCCGGACGCTCCCCCAGCGGGCTCGGCGGAAGGCCCGCGTCAGCCACAGCGTGAGGGCGAGGACGGCGAGTCCGATGATGACGACGCCCTGGTAGTAGGTGTTGAAGAGGTAGAGCGAGGCGACGGACGAGCCGTTGATGTTGGGCTGCGGCTCGAGGAGGCAGATCACGACGAACAGGACGATCGCTCCGAGCGAGACCGAGATCTCGATGAACCGGTGCCGGGTGCGCTGCAGGGCGACGCGCGCGATGACGCGGGCGAACGCGTAGAAGAGCAGGAGGTTCACGACGGCGTTCACGAGGATCACGGCCCGCGGGTCGCTGATGAACAGCGCGATCGCCGAGTAGATCACGAGCTCGGGGAAGAAGAAGAGCTGCGACGAGAAGACCCAGTCGAACGGCTCGCCCGCGACGAGGGACTCGTGCAGCAGCGGCAGGACCAGCGAGTCGCCGCTGTAGAGCAGGATCGCACTCCACTCGGACTGCGCCATCCGGGCCAGCACGACGAGCGCCAGGGCGGAGACGACGAGCAGCGGGGCGAGCTCGAGCAGGAGGCGCTGCCAGAACGGCGCACGAAGCGCCGTGAAGGGCGCGCCGGGTGCAGTGAGCGGCGCACGGGGCGTAGGTCGGGTCATCGGAGGCAATCGTGGCACACTGTGCGGACGGTTCCGCTCTCTCCGGCGTCGTGAGTCGCACGCTGAACGGCGCGTCTCCGCCCGGGTGTCCGGTCCGTCCGTGTTCGCGATCCACCGCGACGGGCCGCCCGCGATCCGAGGGGATCGACGAGGCCGCCGACCGCACCCACACCGAGAGACCTACGACGCGTGACGAAGCTCTTCGAGAAGCAGCAGGTGAGATTCCTCGTCGCAGGATCGCTCAACACGGCGATCGACTTCGTGCTCCTCAACATCATGACGCTCGCCCTCGGCGCCCCGGTGCTGCTCGCCAACTCGGTCTCCGTGGTCTTCGGCATCTGCCTGTCGTACGTCCTCAACCACTTCTTCGTGTTCCGCTACCCCGACCGCGTGACCGTGAAGAGGTTCCTCGAGTTCTTCGCCATCACGGGCTTCTCGTCGCTCGTCATCCAGAACGTCATCATCTGGCTCTTCGAGATGCTGTTCGGCACGAGCTTCGGCCGGTCGCTGCTGTTCCTCGGATCCGACGCCGACAACAACATCCTGGCGATCAACTTCGCGAAGGCGGTCGCCGTGCTGGTGGGCCTCGTGTGGAACTTCGCCTTCTACCGCCTCGTCGTCTTCAGCTCCCGGCGCGCCGCTCCCTCGAAGGAGGCCGAGGCCGACGGCCGCTCCGGAGCCGAGGGCAGCCGCCTCGGCGGTGGGCGTGCACCCTCCGAGGGCTCGGCGGACGGCGGAGGCGAGACACTAGGCTGATCGCCGCACTGCGGACAGCCCCGCCCGGACGAGAGATCCCATGAGCCAGACCCTCCGACACACGACCACGATCGATGCCCGGCCGGCGGCGAGGACCCCGGCACACCGGCGCCGCGATGCGCTGATCGACCTCGCCTGCGCGGTCGGCGTCGGAGTGATCGCCCTCGTCGCCGCACTGATCGCGCTGAGGCTCTCCCCCGCCGATCTCGGACGCCGCTGGACGTCAGGTGCGACGGGCGACATGGTCGCCCACTACCTCGTGGCCGCCGGCGCCAAGGATTGGACGCTGTTCCTGCCGAACCCCGCGATGGGCTTCCCCGGGACGCAGAACCAGTGGTTCACTCCGATCTTCGACTTCGAGTCGATCGGCGTGCTCTCCGCGCTCTCGCTGGTCCTCCGGGATCCGATCCTCCTCCTGAACGTGTTCCAGCTCTCCGGCTTCGTGCTGGCCGGTATCGCGGGCTACTACCTCTTCCGCGCCCTGCGGGTGCGGCGAACGATCGCGGTGCTCCTCGCCCTCGTCTTCGCGCTGATGCCGTACCACTTCGAGCGGATCGCACTCGGGCACGCCTTCGTCGGGATGTACTGGGGCGTCGCGCTGCTCGGGATCCTCATCCTGACGGTCGCATCGCCGACGCTCGATCCGTTCGCCGAGTGGGTGTCCCGCGCCACCACACCTCGACGACGCGTCGTCCGCCGTGCGCTCCCGTTGCTCGCCCTGACCTTCGGTCTCTCGATCTCGAGCTCGTACTACTTCGTCTTCGGCTGCATCATCCTCGGCGGGATCGTCGCGCTCCGGGCGATCTCAGCGCTGATCCGACGCTCGGGATGGCGTGACCTCGTCTGGCCGGCCCTGACGGTGCTCTTCCTCGTCGCCTTCGTCGGGGCTCAACTCGCGCTGCTCTCGCTGGACTTCGGCGAGCGCTACGCGTCCTACTTCGCCGAGAGGCTGCCGTTCCAGTCCGAGCAGCACAGCGGCAAGATCACGAGTCTGCTCCTCCCCTGGGACGGCTCGGGATTCGGCCCGCTGGCTGAGCTCTCGCGGATGTACCAGCAGACCACGACCGTCTCCCCGACCGCGGAGCCGACCGGCACCCCGCTGATCGCCGCGATCGCGATGATCCTGATCGTGCTCTTCATCCTCGTCAGGCTCCTCGCGCCGCTGCATGCGAGCGGCGCCACGGCCGAGAACGGCGTCGCGCGGTTCCTCGACGACGAGCGCGCCAAGGTCCTGTCCGCCGTGTACCTCTGGGGACTCCTGTTCTTCGTCGTCGGGGGTCTGGGGTACATCTTCGCCGCTGTGGTCACCGGTGAGATCCGAGCGTGGGTCCGCTTGTCGGTCGTGCTCTCCACCGTCGCCCTGATGTTCCTCGCGGTACTGCTCGACACGGTCCTCCGCGCTCGCCTCGCGACGCTCGTCACTCTGATCGTCCTCGCGCTGGTGGCCGGCGTCGATCAGCTCGGCGGAGTCAGCGTCGGAGCAGACCTCGCGCCCAGCGACGACGCGGCGCTGCGAGCGGCCGTGTCCGAGGCGGAGTCGGAGTTCGCCCCCGGCTGCGGGATCGTCCAGCTCCCGCTCCACGGCTTCCCCGAGGCCGGCGCTGTAGGAGGGATGGGCGACTACGACGAGGCTCTGCCCTACCTGTTCAGCTCGGACGACAGCACCCTCCGCTGGTCCTACGGCGCTGTCACCGGCACCCGGTCGGCGGACTACTGGGCGGAGGTCACGACCGCGGAGCAGTTCGGCGAGGCGGTCGACGCGAGCGGCGCCTGCGGCATCCTCGTCGACCAGGCGGCGTTCGGCGCGGACACGGCGACCTGGTCCGCGTACGTCGCAGCCGCCACGAGTGCCACCACCCCGGTGATCCAGTCGGAGGACGACGCCCACCGCTACCTGTTCTTCCGCGTCGGCTGAGGCGCGCGGCCCGGTCACCGACCGGGTCGGTCCACCTCGAAGAGGAGCCATCGCCCCGAGGCGGAGCGGGTGATCGGCTCGAGGCTCCCGGAGACGGCGGTCACCTCGTCGTACCAGGCCCCCTCCTGCTCGGAGTAGGCCGCGGTGTCGACCGAGACCGCGCACGCACCGCTGCGCAGCACGGACGCGGCGAACGCCTCCGGATCGCCGCTGTCGTCGAGGACATCGAAGCCCGGCGTCCCCTCGACGGAGCCGTAGCTCCAGCGCAGGTCCTCTCCCTCTGTGTAGAGGTAGGGCAGCGCAGGGTCGTAATCGCCCATCGCCCCGATCGACCCGCTGTCGGGGAAGCTCTTCAGGGGGAGCTGCACCACGCCGCAGCCGTCCGGGAGCGCGGTATCGGCGTCCTCGACGAACGTCGACATCTCGTCGTCCTGCGCAGGAGACAGGGGCACCGTCGCCCCCACGCCCGCCAGCTGGTCGAGGACGACGACGATGCCGACGAGGGCCAGTGCGCCGGCTCGGAGGCTGCGGCGACCGATCCGTTCGAGCAGGAGTGCGACCGCACCGAGCGCGAGGAGGATCAGCACGATCGAGAGCCGCGACCACGCGCGGACCGTCGTGCCGGCGATGAGGGCGACCGCTATCCCGAATCCCGTGACGACGTAGAACAGAAGGGTCCAGAGCGCCGCCACCGCCAGCACGCGGATCCGGTCGTCCGCGACGAGGCGCCCGAACGCCGTCGCCCGGAGCGCCCGTGCCCCCGCCATCGCGATCAGCGGGAGCGCGACCAGCAGCAGGACCAGACCCACGATGGCGAGCACGGGCATCCCCGGCGGCTCGGTGGTCTTGATGACCGCGGTCGCATTGTTGTAGATGTTCGTCAGGGCACCGAGCTTCGGGATCCTGGTGCCGAGCCACGGCAGGAAGAGCGGGAGGACCTTGCCGGCGAAGTTCTCGGACTCGCCGAGCCCGCGGCTCTCGAAGTACGGAGCGTAACGGCCGCCCCAATCGGCCGAGAGGGCGACCAGCTCGACGGCCACGGCGGCGCAGAGCACCGAGAACGGGGCGGCTCGGCCGAGGACGCTGCGCAGACGCGACCCCGAGGCGAGCGACGCGACGACGCCGCAGAGGAGGACGCCCCCGAGCACGATCACGCTGAAGACGTAGTAGTAGCCTCCGGAGCTCGCGATCAGCAGCGGCAGGACGACGGTCGGCAGCAGTCGGCGCCGGATCCGCGCGGCGCCCGATGCCCGGGAGATCCACCGGTGGAACGGGTCCGTCCGCTCCCCGCCGGCGCAGAGCAGCAGAATGCCGAGGAGCGGGATCGCCCAGTAGTTGGCGAGGAAGGCGTGCCCGGCGCCGATCCGGAGGAAGTGGTAGGGCGCGAGGCTCAGCACGACCGCGACGACGGCGGCGACCCCGGGAGAGGTCCCTAGGCACCGGAAGAAGGCGTAGCCCGCGACGGCGACGGCGACGAAGCCGAGCAGGTAGAAGACGTTGAGCAGCACGAATCCGTCGCGGATCACCAGGCCGAGCAACGCGACGACCACCGCGGAGGCGATGTCGAACTGGGCGGTGAAGAACGCGTTGAGGCCGTCAGGGAAGCCCAGCGCTCCGTTCACCGAGAACGGGAACGCCTGCGTGGCACTGCGGAAGAGCGTGTAGTGCAGGATCTGGTCGTCGCCCCCGGCGCTCCAGCGCCGCCCGAGCACCGCGGGGGTGATGCCGAGCGCGACGACGGCCCCGATGACACTGACGACGCCGGCACCCGCCGCCCACGCCGCTTCCCGCGCCGCGCGACGCAGTGCCGTCCTCCTGCTCCGGGGTGCGTCCACGTCAGTACCCACGGTCGTCACTCGCCTTCTCGATGCTCTCGGACACGATGCGGTCGAGGACGGCCCGACCATCCGTCCCCGCGTAGTCGTAGATGTCGAAGGTCGGGCACGCCGTGACGCTGCCCGGTTCGCCCAGAGTCCCCCGCGCGAGGACCGACCAGTCCGGTTCGTGATCGACGAGGACGTACGAGAAGCTCTTGCCCCGGTAGTCGGCGATGTTGTTCATCCAGAGCTGCGCGCTGAAATCGAAGTTCACCTGCTGCACGTCGGTCGACGCCGCCGCGTAGAGGTCGAGGGGCCGGGTCGTCCAGAACGAGCCGACTCCCGCGAGCGTCCTGCCGCCGAGCCAGTCCTCGAGGCACCGGCTCTCGGGCGTCGAGCCCGCGCGCTCCGAGGCCGCGGCGACGGGAGGCGCTGCGAGCAGCACGGCGACGACAGCGGCCGTGAGCGCGACCGCGAGTGGCGCGCCGGCACCGATCCAGGCGGGCCTCGAGCCTCGGAAGCGGGCACCGAGACCACGGGGAACGAAATCGCCCGCGAGAGGGACGACGAGGAGGACCGGGAACGCGGCGAGCGGGAGCAGGTACCTGCTCACCAGGCTGCCCGTCACCACGACTCCGAGGAGCAGCGACACCGAGGCGACCAGGACGAACAGCGCGACGGCGGTGCCGGCCGTCGAGACGGAGAGCCTCCCCGGCGCTCGGGTCTGCGTCGCGATGGCCACCACCACGGTCGCGGCCGCGCAGACGATCAGGAGGGCGACGACAGCGAGCTCGATCTTGCCGCTGCCCGCGGATCCGACCACCCGCATCTGCAGGATGAATCCGTCGACGGCGGCTCCGGCGCGCTCGAGGTGGAGGTACGTCGAGGCCTCGACGGCGATGAGGCGCTGAGCGGGCAGGCGGGCGATCAGGCCGACCGCCGCGCCGAGGAGGAGGACGCCGGCCAGAGCGCCCGCGGTCCGGGGGCGCACTCGGGCGAGCACCAGCAGCAGCCCGATCGTCACCACAGCCGGAGCGCTGAACTGCAGGGCGAACAGCGGATTGGAGACCGTCGCCGCCGCGCCGACCGCGAGGATCGCGACCAGGCCGACGAGGCGGCGCCGAGTGCCGGGGATCGCCGTCGCGCCGAAGCCTCCCGTGACGTCGCTCATGATCGCGAGGCAGAACACCGCCGCCAGGACGACGCCGGAGTAGTAGGTGGTGAGCAGGATCCCGCTCGCGAAGGCGCCGCTGTTGATCAGACCGCGTCCCTCCGTCGCCGCCAGGAGGAGCAGAGTCGCCGTGGCGGCCACCGGTGCGGCCACGCGCAGCGATCGGGACCGGCCGGCGAGGACCCCGGCGGCCAGCCAGCGCAGGCCCGCGTAGAAGACGACCATGTTGACGACCGCGTTGACGACCAGCGAACCCTGGACCGAACCGCCTGCGAGGCCTGTGCTGATCAGGTAGAGCGGCAGCTCGGGGAACACGAGGAGCTGGCTCGTCATCACCCACTGGAACGGGTCGCCCTGCTGCAGCGACTGGAGGAGGAGGGGCAGGGCGAGCGAGTCTCCGTCGCTGAGCAGGTACTCCCCCCACGGTGCCGCGACCAGGTGACCGAGGACGAGCACGGTCGACGCGATCACTGCGACCAGGCCGGCCGACTCGGTGAGCAGGGCCCTCCCGCGACCCTTCGCGCGGGCCGTCACCGCTTCCCGGTGCGCCCGAACCGGATGCGGAGGACGAGCAGCAGGCTGCGGACCATCGTGTTCCCAGGGATCTTCGAGGTCCCCTCCGTGCGGTCGAGGAAGACGATCGGGATCTCCACCGCCTTCTTCGCGGCGCGGAGGGCGCGGTGCTTCAGCGCGATCTGGAATCCGTAGCCGGTCGCGTCCACCGTCTCGAAGTGGATGCGGCGCAGGAGCTCGGCGCTGAACAGGTTGTAGCCGCCGGTCCAGTCCGTGAGCCCGGAACCGAGGAACAGGCGGGTGTAGATGTTGCCGCCGCGGCTGAGGATCTTGCGGTCCAGCGTCCAGTCGGGCGTCCCGCCCCCCGGGATGTAGCGCGAGGCGACGACGAAATCGGCGCCTCCTCGCACCTCGCGGAGGAAGTCGGAGACGTAGCTCGGGTCGTGCGAGAGATCGGCGTCCATCGAGAGGATGTAGTCCGGGCTGTCCTCCGCCTCCAGGATCCGCGCGAACGACCAGATGTAGGCCGCGCCGAGCCCCTCCTTCACGGTCCTCTCGAGGACCGAGACCGAGAAGGTGGCCGTCGTGAGCGGCTCGCCGACCGCCCGCGCCTTGGCGGCGGTGCCGTCGGGGGACGAGTCGTCCACGATCACCGAGCGGACGCGCACGTCGGGGTTGTCGGCGGCGACGGCCGCGATCCGGCGCAGCAGTTCGCCGATGTTGTCCGCTTCGTTGTAGGTGGGGGTGACGATCGTCAGGGAGAGCATAGAGGGCCAATTCAAAGCTGAGGACGGATCACGCGACGCGCGACGGGCGGTCGCAGAGTATCAGCGCCGACCTGCGATCGAGGTCGACCGCGCGCTGGTTGTCGCGACCGCCTCTCTCAGGTTGGGGACCCGCCACGAGACCTCTCGTTCAGACGGGACCCCTAGCGTCGTCGAGGTCGTGCTCGATCGAGCGGACATCGGCAACAGGAGGATCCGTGGCACGTCGAACTGCATCGGTGCGATGGCTCGAGTCGGAGAAGGCGCGGTTCCTCGTCGCCGGCTCGTTGAACACCGCACTCGACTTCGTCGTCCTGAACGCTCTGTCCCTCCTGGTCGGCCTGCCGACCCTGGTCGCGAACGTCGTCTCGGTGACGATCGGGATCTCGATCTCCTACTTCCTCAACCACCTCTTCGTCTTCCGGCACCCCGAGCGGCCCACCCTGCGGACGTTCGCCCAGTTCTTCCTCGTCACCGGATTCAGCTCGCTGGTGCTGCAGTCACTGATCATCTACGGCTTCGAGATGTTCTTCGACACCCGCTTCGGCACCTCGCTCCTCTTCCTCCCGAGCGCGGGCGAGAACGCGTTCCTGGCGATCAACTCCGCGAAGGCCGTCGCAGTCCTGGTCGGCCTGGTCTGGAACTTCTGCCTCTACCGATTCGTCGTCTTCAAGCGGCCGGTCGCCGTCTCCGCCGAGCGGGACGCCCTCGTCGATCAGGTCGAGCCCGCCTCCCTCTGAGCCGCTGCCACCGCTCGAGACGCCCGCGGAGCTGCGTGCTAGCCTCGACGAGTTCTTCCGACGGCCCCCGCCCGTCGACGCCGCACTCCCGGAGGCTCTCATCGCCCGCTCGACGTTGCCCATCGCGGTCGTCGTCGTCACCCACTTCTCGGGCGAGGTGCTCCGCGCCTGCCTCGAGTCGGTCCCGGAGGCGACCGAGCACGACGTCCGCATCGTGGTCGTCGACAACGCCACCACCGACGACTCGGTGCGAACGGTCGTGGAGCGGCTGCCCCACGTGGTCTTCCACGAGACCGGCGAGAACCTCGGCTACGGCAAGGCCGTCAACTACGCGGTCGACCGGCTCGGACCCGAGTACGAGTGGATCCTGGTGACCAACCCCGACACGGTGTTCCTGCCCGGCTCGATCGATGCCCTGTACCAGGCGGCGACGACCGACGCCGGCATCGGCTCGATCGGTCCGCGGATCCTCGACTCCGACGGCACCATCTACCCGTCGGCGCGGGCCCTGCCCTCGCTCGGGACGGGAATCGGCCACGCGCTCCTCGCGCACGTCTGGCCGGGCAACCCGTGGTCGAGGCGCTACCGGCAGTCGCGGGCCGTCGAGACGCTCGAGCACGGCAGCATGACGGCGGGCTGGCTCTCGGGTGCGTGCGTGATGGTGCGCCGCACCGCGTTCGAGCAGATCGGCGGCTTCGACGAGCGCTACTTCATGTACTTCGAGGACGTCCAGCTCGGCGACTCCCTCGGCCGCCTCGGCTGGACGAACGTCTACCTCGCCGACGCCGTCGTCTCGCACCTCGGCGGCCACTCGACCCGCCTCGCGTCGGCGCGGATGCTGGCGGTCCATCACCGCAGCGCGTACCTCTACCTCGCACAGAAGTACGGGGCCTGGTACCAGGCGCCGGTGCGGGCGGCCGTGCGCGTCGGGCTCGGCGCCCGGGTCGCGCTGATGCGGCTCCGCCCGCACCGCTGAGTGCTCAGCGACCGAGTTCGAGCAGTCGGTTGAGGTAGGCGCCGTAGCCGCTCTTCACGAGCGGTGCGGCGAGGGCGGCGAGCTGGGCGTCGTCGATCCAGTCGTTGCGCCAGGCGATCTCCTCGATGCAGCCGATCTTGAACCCCTGACGCTGCTCGATGACCCGCACGAACTCCGTCGCCTCGATCATCGAGTCGAACGTCCCCGTGTCCAACCACGCCGTGCCCCGATCCAGGACCTGCACGTTCAACGCACCCGCCTCCAGATACCGCTCGTTCACCGTCGAGATCTCCAGCTCGCCCCGCGCCGACGGCTCGATCGTCTTCGCGATCGCCACCACCTCGTTGTCGTAGAAGTACAGCCCCGGCACCGCGTAGTTGCTCTTCGGAGCCGCCGGCTTCTCCTCGATCGACAGCGCATGGAAGTCCCCATCGAACTCCACCACCCCGTACGCCCGCGGATCCGCGACCTGATACGCGAAGATCACCGCCCCCGTGATGTCCGTGTTCGCCGCCAACGCCGTCCCCAACGCCGTCCCGTGGAAGATGTTGTCCCCCAGCACCAACGCCACCGAGTCGTCGCCGATGAACTCCTCACCGATCAGGAACGCCTGCGCCAACCCGTCCGGCGACTCCTGCACCGCATACGAGATCGACATCCCCAACGACGACCCATCACCCAGCAGCGACCGGAANCTCCAGCTCGTCGGGGCCGTACTGCAACACGACATAGGGCAGCTCGACCGCCTCGACCTCGGCGCCGAGCGTCGAGGAGGGCACGGCCTCGGGTGCGAGGGACGCGAGTCGTCGCCGATGAACTCCTCACCGATCAGGAACGCCTGCGCCAACCCGTCCGGCGACTCCTGCACCGCATACGAGATCGACATCCCCAACGACGACCCATCACCCAGCAGCGACCGGAACTGATCGTTGTACTCCGGAGTCGTGATCACCAACACCTCATCGATCCCCGCCATCATCAACGTCGACAACGGGTAGTACACCATCGGCTTGTCGTAGATCGGCATCAACTGCTTCGAGATGCCCTTCGTGATCGGCCACAACCGCGACCCCGAACCACCCGCCAGAATGATCCCCTTCACGANCGGCTTGTCGTAGATCGGCATCAACTGCTTCGAGATGCCCTTCGTGATCGGCCACAACCGCGACCCCGAACCACCCGCCAGAATGATCCCCTTCACGACCGATCCCCGTCCAGCTCGGCGTAGAACGCCCGCGCCTGGTCCCAGGTCGGCAGGATGCCCGCCGCCTCGGCCTCGGCCAGCGTCGGCGCATCCGTGTCCTTCGGCGAGAGCAGCAGCTCGCCCGCCTCCTCCGGGAAGCGCAGGCCGATCTGCTCGTCGAGCGGGTCGATGCCCTTCTCGCGCACCGGATCGAAGGTCGCGTTCACGAGGTAGGAGACGACGGCTCCCTCGGTGAGCGCGACGAAGGCGTGGGCGATGCCCTCGGCGATGTAGACGGAGCGGCGGTCGACGTCGTCGAGCAGGATCGACTCCCACTGACCGAAGGTCGGCGAGCCGACGCGCACATCGATCACGTAGTCGAGCACGGCGCCCGAGAAGCACGACACGTACTTCGCCTGCGACGGCGGGATCTGCGCGAAGTGGATGCCGCGCACGGTGCCGCGCTTGGACACGGAGGTGTTGCCCTGCCGCAGCGACAGCGGGTGGCCGACCTTCTCGGCGAGGTGGTCGAAGCGGTAGAACTCGTAGAACACCCCCCGGTCGTCGGGGAACTGCCGCGGGGTGACCTCGTACACGTCGGGGATACCGAGCTCTCTGATCTGCACGGTCGCCAGTGTAACCAGGGCGTGTTTCGCGCAGTCGCCCGGCGCCCATCATCCGGGCCGGTGCGCCAGCGCCCGCCGTCCGCACGGCTCCGGCATGATGAAGCGGTGACCTTCCTCATCACGGGCGCCTCCGGCATGCTCGGCACCGACCTCCGCACCGTCCTCGGCGACCGCCCTTTCACGGCCCTCGCCCGCCGCGACCTCGACGTCACCGACCTCGACGCGGTGCGCGCGGCCGTCGCGGGTCACGACGCCGTGCTGAACTGCGCCGCCTACACCCGCGTCGACGATGCTGAGAGCGATGAGCAGGAGGCGCGCCGCGTCAACGCGGTGGGTGCCGGCAACCTCGCCCTCGCAGCGGCGGAGGCGGGCGCGGCGATCGTCCAGGTCTCGACCGACTACGTCTTCGACGGCTCCGCCACGAGCCCCTACGCCGAGTCGCACCCGCGCGAGCCGATCTCGGCCTACGGCCGCACCAAGGCCGAGGGCGAGGAGCTCGTCCTCGCGGCGAACCCCGACCGCGGCTACGTCGTCCGTACGGCCTGGCTCTACGGCGCGCACGGCGCCAACTTCGCGAAGACCATGGTGCGCCTCGCCGGCTCGCACGAGACGCTCTCGGTTGTGGACGATCAGCGCGGCCAGCCCACCTGGACCACGGACCTCGCCGCGCGACTGGTCGAGCTCGTCGACTCCGGCGCCCCCGCCGGCGTCTACCACGGCACCAACGCCGGAGAGACGACCTGGCTCGGCTTCGCTCGCGCCGTCTTCGAGAAGGCGGGCCTGGATCCCGAGCGGATCCGCCCGACCGACAGCGGCAGCTTCGTCCGCCCGGCCCCGCGCCCCGCCTACTCGGTGCTCGGGCACGACGCCTGGGCCGCCGCGGGTCTGGCTCCGCTGCGCTCCTGGCAGGATGCCCTCGCCGCGGCCCCGCTCGAGGCGATCACCCCGTGACGACCACGCTCCGGGTCGTCGTCGACCAGATGCTGGCGCGGGTGCCGGGCGGGATCGGCCGGTACACGGAGGAGCTCACGCGCGAGCTCATCCGCACCGCCCCCCGCGACTGCGAGGTCGAGGCCGTCGTCTCGGCCCACCCGCCCGAGAAGGAGGAGGAGCTGCGGCTCCGGCTCCCCGGTCTCGCGAGGATCCACCGCCTGCACCTCGGTCGCCGCGAGCTCTCGCGCACGTGGCAGTACGGCATCGGCATCCCCACCGGCGGCGGGATGATGCACGCGCCGAGCCTGTTCGCGCCGCTGCGCAACCACGAGGGCCGCGAGGGCGAGCAGATCGCCGTCACGATCCACGACACGGTGCCGTGGACGCATCCGGAGACCCTGACCCCGCACGGCGCGAAGTGGCACCGGGCGATGGCCAAGCGGGCCCGCAAGTACGCTGACGCCGTCGTCGTGCCGACCCACGCGGTCGCCCAGCAGCTCTCGCAGGTCCTCGACTTCGGCGACCGGCTGCGCGTCATCGGAGGAGCGGTCGGCTCGTCCCTCGTCCTGCCCGACGACGCCGACGCGCGCGCCGAGGCACTCGCTCTGCCCGCCGAGTACGTGCTGAGCGTCGGCACGCTCGAGCCGCGCAAGGGGCTCGTCTCGCTGATCACCGCGTTCGGCGGAGCGTCGGCCCCCGAGATCCCGCTGCTCATCGTCGGCCCGACCGGATGGGGAGAACTCGACATCGCCTCCGTCGCCGACGAGCAGGGCCTGGACGAGCACCGCGTGCGCGCGCTGGGCGTGCTCAGCGACGCCGATCTCGCGGTCGTGCTCGACCGCGCCACGCTCTTCGTCTACCCGAGCATCGCCGAGGGCTTCGGCCTGCCCGTGCTCGAGGCGATGCACTTCGGCGTGCCGGTCGTCCACTCCGACGACCCGGCGCTGCTCGAGGTCGCCTCCGACGCCGGAGTCGCGGTGGAGCGCGCGGACGCGAAGGACTACCCCGAGCGGCTGGCTCTCGCGATGAGCAGCGTGCTCGGCGACCCCGGCCTCCGCGAGCGACTGGCCGTCGCCGGTCGCGACCGCTCCCGCGCCTTCAGCTGGCGCGACTCGGCCGAGCGCGTCTGGGCGCTGCACGCCGACCTGTAGCACCCGTCGGGGAAGCCGTTCGCCCGACGGCGTCTACTGCGCGGCGGAGTCGGGGAACAGGCCGTCCTGCACCATGGAGTGCACGACGTCGTAGTCGGGGTCCTCGGGATCGACGGCCGGCGGCACCAGCTCGATCGCCTTCACCGGCTGCGACTTCGTCTTGAGACCCAGCTGGACGAAGTATCCGAGCATCCCCTGCGGCACGTCGGTCTTGATGACCTGCGACCCGGCTGCGGCGACGTCCTGGAACTTGGCGAGGACGTTCGCGGGCTCGAACTGGGCGAGCAGCGCCTCCTGCACCTGCCGCTGGCGCGCCATGCGGTCGTAGTCGCTGGTCGTGTACCGCGAGCGCGCGTAGGCGAGGGCCTGCTCGCCGTTGAAGTGGTACTGACCGGGGTCGATCCACTGGTTGACGCCCTGCATCTCACCGGAGGAGTCGGGGAGCCCGCCGAGCGGCAGGGGCTCGGTGCCCTGGTAGTCGATGTCGACGCCGCCGAGCGCATCGATCAGCTGGGCGAAGCCCTCCATGTCGATCAGCGCGTAGTACTGGATCTTCAGACCGAGGATGCCCTCGACCGCGTCCCGCGTCGCCTCGATGCCGGGCTCGCTGCCGGCGGCGACGGCGTCCGGGTAGAGGTCCGAGTCCTTCAGCTCCACCTCGGTGTAGACGGAGTTGAGCTTGCAGACGTCGACGTTGCAGTTGTCGGTGTTGTAACCGTCGGGGTACAGCTCGTGCATCGGGCTGTCCTCGGGGAAGGGGAAGTCGACGAACTCGCGCGAGACCCCGATGATCGAGGCCTCACCGGAGGACGCGTCGATGCTCACGACGGAGATGCTGTCGGGGCGCAGACCGTCGCGGTCCTCCCCCGCGTCTCCGCCGAGCAGCATCACGTTGTAGCGGCCGTCGATCGGAGCCTCGATCGCGCCGCCGCCGAAGATCGACGAGAGCGTGCCGCGGGTGACTCCGACGAGGTAGGTGCCGTAGCCGGCGGTGCCGACCGAGACCGCCATCAGCGCGATCGTGGCGAAGGCGAGCACTCCCCGCATCCGCGGGCGGACCCGGACTACCTTGATCAGCCGGAGCGTGTCGAGCGTGAGGACCAGCCACACCACCGCGTAGATCACGAGCGCCGCCTGCAGCGCGAGCATCGACAGGTCGAAGGTGACCAGCGTGTAGAGGCCGGTCGGGAAGACGAAGTAGAGCAGGACCGCCACCAGCAGCGCGACCCAGAGGCCGAGCGTGAAGCCGAGGCCGAGGCGGCCGAGCCGCCGATTGCCCGCGAGGACCTGGGCGGAGCCCGGGACGAGGAAGTTGCCGAGGAGGAGCCACCACGCCCGGCGCGTCATGAACGAGCGCGAGCGGACATCCGGATGACGCAGCGGCAGGGTCATCGCCGTCACAGGCTCGCCACCAGTGCATCGTTCTTCGCGGCGACCTGGGTCTCGAGGTCGGCCGCGAAGTCGTCGAGCTTCTGTGTGAGCGACGCGTCGGCGGTCGCGAGGATCTTCACCGCGAGCAGGCCCGCGTTGCGCGCGCCGCCGATCGAGACGGTGGCCACGGGCACACCGGCCGGCATCTGCACGATCGAGAGGAGGGAGTCGAGTCCGTCGAGCCGCGCGAGGGGCACCGGCACGCCGACGACCGGCAGGGAGGTGACGGCCGCGAGCATCCCGGGGAGGTGGGCGGCTCCTCCGGCGCCGGCGATGACGACCTTGAGGCCGCGCGCGTGCGCGCCGCGACCGTAGTCGATCATCGCCTGCGGAGTGCGGTGCGCCGAGACCACGCGGACCTCGTGCGCGACCCCGAACTCGGAGAGCGTCGTCGAGGCCGCCTGCATGACCGACCAGTCGGAGTCCGACCCCATCACCAGGCCCACCAGCGGCGTGCCCTCTCCCACGTGCCCGCTCACGCGAGGTCTCCGAGGGCGCGGGCAGGGGAGGTCGTCTGGCTCGTCACGGCCCCCATGCTACGTGTCAGTCCGTGAGAAGGGCCGCCGCGGCACGCGCCTCGTAGACGACGAGGTCGAGCTCGTCGCCCGTCGCGTTGACGTGCCCGACCTTCCGCCCGGGGCGAGGCTCCTTGCCGTAGTTGTGCACCTTCACCGCCGGGTGCTCCGCCAGGACGCGCGGGTAGCGGTCGGTCAACGACTCGCCCACCGGCCCGCCGAGCACGTTCACCATGACGGTCCAGGGGTCGCGGCATCCGGTCGCTCCGAGGGGCAGATCGAGCACGGCGCGCAGGTGCTGCTCGAACTGGGAGGTGGTCGATCCGTCCATCGTCCAGTGCCCGCTGTTGTGCGGTCGCATCGCGAGCTCGTTGACCAGGATGCGGTCGTCGGTCGTCTCGAAGAGCTCGACGGCGAGCACCCCGGTGACGCCCAGCCGCTCGGCGATCGTCTCGGCGATCTCGGCTGCGGTGGCGGCGACGCGACCGGCGGAGGCGGGGGCCGGCGCGAACACCTCGGCGCACACTCCGTCGCGCTGGACCGATTCGACGACGGGCCAGAGGATCGTCTCGCCGGACGGGCGACGGGCGACGAGCTGGGCCAGCTCGCGGCGGAAGTCGACGAGCTCCTCGACGAGCAGGGCGCCGCCCCGACCGTCCTCGGCGAGCGCCTGGAACCAGTCGTCGGCCTCGCGCGGTCCGTGGATGACGCGCACGCCCTTGCCGTCGTAGCCGCCGCGGGCCGTCTTGACGACGGCGCGTCCGCCGTGGTCGTCGAGGAACGCGGCGAGCTCGTCGGCGTTCGCGACCTCGGCCCAGTCGGGCACGGGGATGCCGATGTCGCTGAGGCGACGGCGCATGAGCAGCTTGTCCTGCGCGTAGAGCAGAGCATCGGGGCCGGGGTGCACCTCGACTCCCCGGGCGACGAGCTCGCGCAGGATGGGCTGCGGGACGTGCTCGTGGTCGAACGTCACGACGTCGACCGTCTCGGCGAAGGCGAGCACCGTCGCCTCGTCGCGGTAGTCGCCGACCACGGTCGCGGCGAGCTCCGCGGAGGCGCCCTCGCCCTCGGCCAGGACCGCGATCTCGATGCCGAGCTCGACCGCCGCGGGGATCATCATCCGGGCGAGCTGGCCGCCTCCGATCACGCCGACGCGCATGGCGTTCCTCTCTCTCCGCCCGTCCGCACGGGCGGCTCCATGGTACCGGCGGGCCGGTGCGGCTCACTCGGCCGGAGGCGGCCACTCGGGGGCGGGCGCCGCCGCGATCGCCGCGCGCAGGACGTCGGCGGCCAGCTCCGGATCGGGGAGGTCGCGGAGCACGAACACCTCCGCGCCTCCCTGCTCGATCGTCACGTCGGCGCAGCGCGCGATCCGCTGCGAGAGACTCCGGGTGATGCTCACGGTCATCCGCGGGTCGAAGACCAGCTCGGCCCGACGCACGCGGAGCAGACCGCGGCGGGCGCGCAGCCCGTCGGCGGTGATGCGGTAGCGGATGCCGGCCCAGCGGGCGATCCCGGGCACGCAGAGCAGGGTCACGAGGACGGCGGTGCCCAGCGCGATGATCCAGCGCTGCACGTCGAGCTCGAACTGCGCGGCGAAGTAGAAGCCCGCCCAGGTCAGCAGGAGGAACCCGACGACCGGCGCGAACGCCGTGCGCGCCCGCGGGGTGAGGCGGGCGAGGTCCCGCGCCCTGTCGGTCACCGGTGCACCGTCACTGCCGGAGGTGGGTGACGTCGCCGGAGGAGAAGGAGCGGCGCGCCCCGCCCTGCTCGACCACGAGGCGGCCGTCGCCGTCGATGTCGACGGCGGTCCCCTCCGCGGTGCCGCCGTCGGGGAGCTCGACGCGGACCGGGCGGCCGAGCGTCGCGCACCGCGACCGCACGACCGAGGCCGCTCCGGATGCCTCCGCGTCGCCGAGGGAGAGGATGGGAGCGAGCAGCGCCTGGAACTCGGTGAGGAACGCGGCGAGCACGGCGTCGGCCCCCGTCTCCCGGGATCCGGCGAGCGCGAGCGAGGTCGCGGTCGGCACCGGCAGCTCCTCCTCGCCCAGGATGAGGTTCACCCCGGTCCCGACGACCACGCGGCCGTCGGCGAGGCGCTCGGCGAGGATCCCGGCGACCTTGCGGCCCTCGAGCAGCACGTCGTTGGGCCACTTGACGCTCACGGGAACGTCGACGAGCGGCGCGAGGGCGCCTGCGAGGGCCGCGCCCGCGAGCAGCGGCAGCCAGCCGAGGGCGGCCGAGGGGAGGCCCGACGCATCGACGAGGGTCGACGCCGCGAGGGTCCGGCCGGGAGGGGCCTGCCAGACGCGGCCGAGGCGGCCCCGGCCCGCGCGCTGGTCGTCGGTGGCGACCACCGACAGGTGCGGCCAGGCGGCGGCGCCGGAGGAGGCGCGCTCGCGCAGCTCGTCGTTCGTCGAACCGGCGCTCTCGAGCCAGAGGACCTGCGGAGAGACGGAGCGGGAGAGCGGCAGCTGCATCCGGCCACGGTACCGGGCGTCGTCGAGAGGCCACCGGTGCCGCTCGTGTTGTGCCCATCCTCTCGTTCGTGCCGCCCGTCCCTGTGCGGGTACGACAAGGGGGGTGCCCCCACCCCCGCCGGTAAGGTGAGCGAGTGACCGCGAACATCGAACGTCCCGCGCCCGATCTGTACACGACCGCAGGGAAGATCGCGGATCTCAAGGCCCGCTATCACGAGGCGGTCACCGCCAGCGGCGAGGCCGCGATCGAGAAGCAGCACGCCAAGGGCAAGATGACGGCGCGCGAGCGCATCGACACCCTCCTCGACCCGGGATCGTTCGTCGAGCTCGACGAGTTCGTCCGCCACCGCACCCACGCGTTCGGCATGGAGAAGAAGCGGCCCTACGGCGACGCGGTCGTCACCGGCACCGGCACCATCCACGGCCGTCAGGTCGCCGTGTACTCGCAGGACTTCACGATCTTCGGCGGCTCGCTCGGCGAGGTCGCCGGCGAGAAGATCATCAAGGTCATGGATCTGGCGCTGAAGACCGGCGTGCCGATCATCGGCATCCTCGACTCCGGCGGAGCCCGGATCCAGGAGGGCGTCGTCGCGCTCGGCAAGTACGGCGAGATCTTCCGCCGCAACACCGCGGCGAGCGGCGTCATCCCCCAGATCTCGATCATCTGCGGCCCGGCGGCCGGCGGCGCTGTCTACTCCCCCGCCCTCACCGACTTCGTGATCATGGTCGACAAGACCAGCCAGATGTTCGTCACGGGCCCCGACGTGATCAAGACCGTCACCGGCGAGGACGTCGGCATGGAGGAGCTCGGCGGCGCGCTCACGCACAACAAGATCTCGGGCGTCTCGCACTACCTCGCGAGCGACGAGAACGACGCGCTCGACTACGCGCGGACGCTCCTCTCGTTCCTCCCGGACAACAACCTCTCGCAGGCCCCCGTCTTCGACAGCGAGCAGGTCGACCTCGAGACCACCGACGCCGACCGCTTCCTCGACACGATCATCCCGGACAGCCCGAACCAGCCGTACGACATGCGAGTCGTGATCGAGCACGTCGTCGACGAGGGCGACTTCCTCGAGGTGCAGCCCCTGTTCGCGCCGAACATCGTCATCGGCTTCGGCCGGGTGGAGGGACGCTCCGTCGGCATCATCGCCAACCAGCCCAGCGCGATGGCCGGCACCCTCAACATCGAGGCGGGAGAGAAGGCCTCCCGGTTCGTCCGGTTCTGCGACGCGTTCTCGATCCCGATCCTCACCCTGGTCGACGTCCCCGGCTACCTCCCGGGCACCGATCAGGAGTGGACCGGCGTCATCCGCCGCGGTGCGAAGCTGCTCTACGCCTACGCCGAGGCCACCGTCCCGCTGGTCACCGTCATCCTGCGCAAGGCCTACGGCGGCGCGTACATCGTGATGGGCTCGAAGCAGCTCGGAGCCGACATCAACCTGGCGTGGCCCACCGCCGAGATCGCCGTCATGGGCGGTCAGGGCGCCGTCAACATCCTCTACCGCGGCGAGATCCGCAAGGCCGAGGAGGCGGGCGAGGACGTCGCCGCGGTGCGCACCAGGCTCGCGAACGAGTACACGTACAACGTGGCGAGCCCGTTCCTCGCGGCCGAGCGCGGCGAGCTCGACGGAGTGATCGAGCCGTCGGCCACCCGCGTCTCGGTGATCAAGGCGCTGCGGGCGCTGCGGACCAAGCGGGCGAACCTCCCGGCGAAGAAGCACGGCAACATCCCGCTCTGACCGCGATGCCGTGCCCACCCGGGGCACCGGCGCACTCCCGGAGGGCACCGGCGCGGGGCTGCCGGCGTGAGGCCTCGCTGAGCGCTCGCCGGCGCGGGGAACGGGGGATCGATGCAGATCGACGCCTCGCGCTCCGCACCTCCTCTCTGCCGGCCTTCCCCGTCAGTGGCGTCGCGATCTCGAGGACGGGGACATCGTCCACCCCCGAGACCGTCGTCGCGAGCGATCGGGTGGCCGCGCGCCCCGACGAGATCCAGCTCGATCCCGGCGAGGGGCCCGGTCGGGACGCCGTCCGCAGCCGGCTCCCCGTTCTCGTGGACGACGTGCGCGAAGCGCCATCGCGCCGGCTCTGTCCGCCGAGGAAAGTGCTCGCCGGGCGACGCACTCCTGCTGCTCCGGGCGCTCGGCCGCACCGTCGCCGATCTCGCCGAGGAGATCGCCGATCGCCGCTCGGGATTCCCACCTCCGCCCCTCGAAACCTAGGATCGATATCATGACTGCCCGCGCCCGTGAGCACGATCTCATCGAGACCTTCGTGACGCTCTCCGACACCCTCGTCGACGACTACGACACCGTCGAGCTCGTGCAGACCCTCGTCGACCGGAGCGCCTCGCTGTTCGAGGCCGCCTCGGCGGGCCTCCTCCTGCGCGACGCGCACGGCGTGGCCGAGGTGCTCGCGTCCACCGATGAGGACTCCCGCCTGATCGGGCTCCTGCAGCTGCGCGAGGACGCCGGCCCCTGCATGGAGTGCCTCCACACCGGCGAAGCGGTCGTCGTCGCCGACGTCCGCGAGGCGCCGCCGGAGTGGGCGCGATTCCGCGATCGAGCGCTCGAGCTCGGTCTGCGCTCCGTCCACTGCGTCCCGCTGCGGCTCCGGAGCGAGTGCATCGGCTCGCTCAACCTGTTCGGCTCGACTCCGGGCCTCCTCGCTGCCGAGGACGTCGCCGTCGTGCAGGCGTTCGCCGATGTGGCGACGATCGGGATCCTGCACCAGCGCGCACTGGAGGAGAGCGACCTCGTGCGGAGTCAGCTGCAGCGCGCCCTCGACAGCCGCGTGGTCATCGAGCAGGCGAAGGGCGCCGTCGCGTACTCGCTCGACATCAGTACCGAGGAGGCGTTCGACGTCCTCCGAGGCCACGCACGGTCGACCTCGACGGCTCTCACAGTCGTCGCGGGTCGCGTCCTGCGCGGCGAGCTGCGGCTCTAGGCCGTCTTCGCGGGAGCGGGCGCCGGCTCGTCGGGCCGGGCACCGAGCGCGCGGGCGAAGGCGAGAGCCTCCCGCGCCGACACATCGGGCAGGTAGGCGCGCCCCAGGGCGGCACCGATCCGCGGCAGCTGCAGGGCGTCGGGGTACGCCATCCACAGTCCCGCGTAACGCGGGTGGAACTTCGCCTTGAAGCGGAAGAGCGACGTGAAGCCGTAGGCGGGCTCCAGCGTCCTCGCGAGGAACTCGAGCAGGCGCGAGAGCACGGTCGGCTCCGGCGGCTGCTGCCCCTCCTCGACCGGCGCGACCGCGAGCGGGGCACCGGACAGCGAGAGCATCTCGGCACCCTCCCCTTGGGCGTGCAGGGCTGCCGAGGCGATCAGGAACTCCATGATGCCGGGCATCGCGTCATCGGAGCGGCGCATGAAGTCGAGCGTCCAGCCGACGACCCGGCCGTCGCGGTGGACGGGGAGCCAGCTCGTGACGCCCTGCAGCACCCCATCGGGGCCGACGGCGAGCAGCAGTGCGACATCGGCGTCGCGGATCTCGTCCATCCCGCCGAGCGTGAAGCCCATCTCGGGCAGCGCCTTCTCGGCCACCCAGCGCTCGGACAGGTCGACGATCTGGTTCGCCATGCCGAGCGAGAGCTCGGGCCAGCTCGTCCAGACGGCCTCGATGCCGAGCTTGATCCCGCGGTTGAGCGGGTAGCGCACCTTCTGCCACTGCTTGCCCGTCAGCTCGAAGCCCGCCAGCTCGATGATCGTCTCCTCGCCCACCGAGATCCGCGACCAGCCGAGTGCGTCGAAGACGGGCAGAAGCTCGTCGTGGACGCTGTAGAAGACCGGCGTCCAGCTCCGCTCGTCGCAGAACCGGACGAAGCCGGCGACGACCTCGGCTCGACGCTCGGGCGCGCAGGCGGGGTCCGAGAGCGTGATCGCGACTCCGCCGATCACCCGGTAGGCGACGCCGCCCTCGCCGTCGGCCGCGATCCAGTGCTCGTTGCCCTGCCACGTGCCCTGGTGTCCGAGGCTCCCGGCGCCGTAGCGGGCGAGCAGGGCCCGGTAGCGGGCCTCGTCGCCGCGCACCCGCTGGACGTCGGTCGCCCGGAGGAGCGAGAGGACGGCGATGACGACGAGGAGCCAGAACACGGGCCCGACCCACTCGAAGACCAGGCGGGCGACCGGTTCACGGGGCACCGCCATCAATCCGAACCCGCCGAGGAAGCTCACCGGGACGAAGCGCAGGAGCCCGTCCAGCAACAGCCTGCCGATGCCGATCACCGGCTCGAAGCTGGTGCGGGAGGACGCCGCGAGCGCGAGGTAGCCGCCGAGGGCCACCACGAACGCCGTTCCGATGATCCTCCTCCAGCGCCGGGCCGCACGGAGGGGGGCGCGGAGGGGGAAGTGCCGGCGCCCGATGACGAGCATCGCGACCACGGCGAGCGGGACGAGGACCGTCGTCGCGACCCAGAGCAGGTACTCGGCGTAGTAGGGGAAGTCGGAGTGCCGGGCCGCCCGCTGCAGCGAGAACACCTCGAGGACCGCGATCGCCGCGTTGACGCCGATCGCCAGGACGAGGCCGAGCCGCCGCCCGGAGCGCAGGCCCACCGCTGCGACGAGCAGCAGAAGCAGGGGGACGAAGGTCAGGACGATCGGCCCCGGCGACACGAGGCTGAGCCGCACGTGGTGCGTGCAGTGGCGCACCATCCGGCCGCAGGGATCCTCGAGGTCGCCCGTGCCGGTGAAGGCGCTCTGCAGCAGTCGTCCCAGGAACGAGAAGGGACCGTATCCGGAGTCGGAGAGCACTGCCACCAGCGGGCCGATCGCCGTCACGGCGACGACCGCGGCGATCAGCGCGCGCGACTCACGGTGCGAGCTCCTGGCGGGCCTGCCGGGGCGCAGAGCGCTCGGTCCTCCCGCGAGGACGGCACCGAGAGCGAGACCGGCCACCCCCGCGATCAAGCGGTAGACGTCGGCGGAGTCACCGGCGTAGAGCACGAACATGAGGACGACCGAGAAGGTCGTGACCCGCAGCCGGCGGCGCCACAGCGCGCCCATGAACGCCGTCGAGACGAGGAGTGCTCCGACGGCGCCGATCAGCGGGTCGAACGTCGCGTCGCCGACCGTATCGCTCGCCCACCACTCACCGGCCGCGGCACCGAGCGACTGCAGCAGCGCGCCGAGGCCGGAGCCGAGCGCGCCCGTCACGACGAAGGCCGCGATCGTGCGGAGAGACCCGAGCCGCCGCTCCGCCACGGCGACGAGTGGGAGCACGAGCACCACATCGAGCAGCAGCTGCAGGGGGTCGGAGGAGATCAGGAGCGACGTCACCGCCGTCCACGGACGCCCGTCGAGGGTCGTCCCGGCTCCCGCGGCCCACCAGGCAGAGGTCTCGGCGCTCGCAGGCCCGAAGAGCGTCCCTGCCGCCGCACTCGCGAGCAGCAGGACGAGGGTCGTGGCGACCGCCGCCGGTGACCGGCGGACGAGGAATCGCAGTGATCGGGCCAGTGCGGTGCCGCGCCTCGAGAACCACGACGGCATGGTGAGCGCTCCTGTTCGAACCCGGGAGGGCGCCGCTCCGGCGACGTCCGGCGTCAGCATAACGGCGTCGTGTCGGCACCCGGCCGTGAAGCGCCCGAGGGCCGCGCTCGGACGGCATCACCGCGATGCGGTACCGTCGCGGGATGAGCGCTCAGGACTCCTCCCCCGACGTCGTCATCTCGACCCCGGGTCTCGACGCCCGTCAGATCGCCGCCGTCACGGCCGTCGTGACCGCGCTCGCCGCTCAGGCAAGCGCTCCGCAGGAGCCGTCGGAGGCCGTCTCGGGTGGCTGGAACGCCCGCTCGTCGGCCGTGCGCGCACCGCTCGCTCCGGCTCCGGGTGCCTGGCGCTCGTTCTCCGGCTGACGCTCCGCATCGTCCCTGGGCGTGTGTGATGGTGCGCGTCGGGGCTCTCTTGTACCCCGATGACGTCGGGCGGCGTCCGAACGTGAGATTTGTCCCCCGATTAGTCCCCTAAAGTGACGACTATCTGGATCCTCGCCCGCTGAGGATGATTATGCGTGTTCGGTGCTTCCCCTTCGGAGGAGGCACTGCCAATCACTCGCCGACCAGGGTAAGCGGGCGGGTGTTTTGGGGGCGAGTGAGGGTGATATTCGGGTTATCACCCTCACTCGGGGTTTGACGGCGGGCCGGGCCCCCTCTTCGGAGGAGTGGACGGCCCGCCGCTCTCTTTTAACCGGTCAGTCCGTCTCGGTCGGCCAGTCCGTCTCGGTCGGCCAGTCCGTCTCGGCCGACCAGTCCGTCTCGGCCGACCAGTCCGTCTCGGCCGACCAGTCCGTCTCGGTCGGCCAGTCCGTCTCACCCGCCTCCAAAGAGGCCGAGGCTTGCAGGCTCAGGCGCCGGAGGGCGCGTGCTCGTCGCGTCGGATCTCGACCCAGGCGTCGACCTCGTCCGCCGCGTCGTCCGAGCCCAGTGCACCCGCACTGCCGTCGCCCGCCGTCCGGAGCCCGACGACGGTGACCGCCGACGGGGAGTCGGGCGACGCGGTGCGCACGACGATCCGGTCGACCCCCTCGCGGATACCGCCGAGCGCCCGGGCGAGCTCGCTGAGGACCCGGCCGCTCTCCTGCTCCGAGGTGCGGTCGAGTCCGCCGTCGTCGAGCACCGAGACGGTCACACCGCGCCGCCGGGCGTCGAGCACGAGCCGGCGCACGTCGTCGTCGAGGAGGCGACGGCCACGGATCTCGTCGCGCACCGACGCCTCGAGGAGGCGGCACTCCCGCCTCTCGTCGTCGCTCAGCTCCGAGCCGCTCGTGGCGATCCGCCGCAGCATGCCGGAGGCGATCGCGCGGGTCTGCTCCAACCGCACTTCGCGCTCGCTCAGGTGCGCCTCCTCCGCCGCCCGCCACGACGCCGCGGCGCGCTCGGCCGCCTCGAGCACGCGCGCCTCGGAGCTGGCGCGACCGAGCTCGATGATCAGCAGGTGCGCGATGCCCACCCAGGCGATGTCGCCGACCACGCCGAGCGTCGCCAGCGCCACCGGGCCCGCCCAGACCGCCGTGTGGACGACGAGGAAGGCGACCCCGGCCCATGCGGCGATCGAGCGCCTCCGCGCGCAGACGATGGTCATCAGCGTCCCGACGGCGGCGATGTACCAGGTGGAGTAGCCGTTCGACGCTCCGGGATCCAGCGAGGGAGCGACGAGCAGGGGCAGCGCGACGGCGACGGCGGTCATCGCGAGCGCGACGACCGCGTGCATCCGGATCGCCCCACCCGGCCAGAGGGCGACGACAGTGGCGGTGATGTAGAGGGCGACCGCGAGCAGATCGGCGGGGCTCGGCGGCGCGGTCCGGTACGAGAAGAACGCGAGGACCACGTGGTAGAGCGAGAAGCCCGCGCCGAGAGCGAGGAGGAGGGGGCGGGGGTAGGTGATCACGACGCGCTCCCCCGCTCGGCCGACGGCGGCCACGTGATGACGACCCGGGTGCCCGCGCCGGGCGCCGAGTCGACCCGGGCGTCGCCTCCGGCGTTCTGGACGCGCTCGAGGATCGACAGCCGGATGCCCAGGCGCTCGCGCGGCACTTCCGCGACCTCGAAGCCGCGGCCGTCGTCCTCGACCACCACGCGCACGAGGCCGTCGTCGAGCACGCCGCGGACCGCTCGGCGGACGTCGGCGCTCGGTCCCGCGTGCTGGACGCTGTTGGTGAGCGCCTGCCAGACGGCGCCGAGCACCGCCTCCGCGACGATGCGCGGCACGCTGCTCACCCGCGGATCGGTTCCGCTCGCGATCTCGATCAGGACATCGGCCGCGAAGGTCGAGGCGGCGTGGGTCAGCTGGCGCTCGACGAGCTCGAGGGGAACATCCCCGTCGGACACGTCGGACTCGCGTTCGGGGAGCAGAACGGAGAGGGTACGGCGCGCCATCGACGAGACCAGCGAGCGCTCGGCGGGCGACTCCGCAGTGGCGGCGGCCAGCAGCGTCGCGAGGACGTTGTCGTGCACGAGCGCGTCGACCTCGACCCGCTCGACCTCGCCCGCGTGCTGCCGCATCGCCGCCTCGTACTGCTCCATCGCCGTCGTCTGGGCCCGGTCGACCTCATCGGCCGACTGTCTCAGCACCGTGATCAGGACGAGCATCGCGAAGCCGACGATGCCGACGTAGAACGCATCGAGGATCGCCCGGGTGGGCTCGGCCGCGCCCCCGGAGGGGAGGACGCGGAGCACCCCGAACAGCAGCGGGGTCGTGATCGCGTAGGCGATGGCGACGCGCAGCGGCGCGACGGTCGTGCAGAACGCGGTGCCGATGGTCATCAGATACCAGATCCAGGGCGTGTCCTGCACGACGGCGTCCGGGAGGACCGAGAAGGGCCACGAGACGAGGGCGACGAGCAGACCCGCCGCCACCAGGACGGCGGTCACGCGCATCCCCCGCCGGATGACCGCGGTGACGACCGAGGCGGCGAGCGCCCCGAAGACCAGGGCGAGGACCGGCCACGCCACTGCGGGCTGCAGATCGGAGAGCTGACCGAGGATCGGCGGCACGGTCTGCAGCGCGAAACCGAAGCCGAAGAACGAGACGACGGTGGAGATGATCCGGTCGATGCGCTCCCTGTTCGCCGGGGCGCGGGCGGGCAGGGCGTCAGCGCCCGGCATCGCCGTCGTCCGGATCGATGCCGGGGAGGATGCCGTCCTCGACGGCGCGGCGGAGGAGGTCGACCTTGGTCGGCGCGGGGCGCCCGATCTCGACGTACTTGTCGCGGATGCGGTCGAGGTACTCCTTGGCCGTCGAGACCGAGATCTGCAGGCGCTCGGCGACGAGCTTGAGCGGCAGACCGGAGGCGTAGAGGTGCAGCACATCGCGCTCGCGGCGGCCCAGGACCGCCCGGGCGAAGTCGTCGTCGGCGTCGATGGCCGAGGCCCACTCGAGGTTGTTCAGGACCTCGCCGCGGGCGACCGTGCGGATCGCGGCGATGACGATCGACATCGGAGACGACTTCGGGATGACTCCCGCCGCCCCCGCGGCGAGCGCCTCGCGCACCGCGACGACGCGGTCGGCGATGCTGTGCACCAGGACGGCGGAGCCGCGGACCTGCCCCCACTTGACGTTCGCGGTGATGCTCGACCCGTCGTTGAGTGAGAGGTCGAGCACGAGGACCTCGATCTCAGTGCCGCCCAGGACCACCTCGAGGGCCTCGACGGTCTCGGCGGCGGCGACGACGTGCATCCCCGCGCTCTCGATCGCCGCGGCCACGCCGAGACGCACCGATTCGTGATCGTCGACGATCGCCACTCGGACGCGGGCCTCAGTGCTCATCGTCGACTCCATCGGGATTCATCGTACCGACGCGGCGCTCACGTCCGGCGTCGGGTGAGGCGCGCGACCGCCTCGACGTGAGAGGTGTGCGGGAAGAGATCGAAGCCGTCGAGGCGCTCGAGCTCGTAGCCGCCCGCCGTCAGCGAGCCGACGTCGCGGGCGAGCGCCACGGGGTCGCAGGCCACGTAGAGGAGCTGCGCGGGCGCCAGCTCGATCAGGGCGTCGGTGACGGCGCGGCCCGCTCCGGAGCGCGGAGGATCGAGGACCACGGTGGCCGCACGCCACCGCTCGCGCTCGCGCGCATCGGCCTGAGCGATCGCATCGCGGAGGTAGCGGTCGACACGGGCGGTCACAGCGCGGGCCCCGGGCTGGTCGGCCAGGTTCTCGAGCGCGTGCTCGGTGGCTCGCGTGTCGCTCTCGACGCTCGTGATCCGGACACCGGCGCCGAGACGGTCGGCCAGGGCCGCGGCGAGCAACCCCACACCGCCGTAGAGATCGTGGTTCGCGGAGCGCGGGTCGGTGAGCTCGGCGTCGACACCCGCCTGCACGGCGTCGAAGAGGGTGGTCGCGGCGCCGCGGTGCACCTGCCAGAACCCGGCGCGGTCGACGCGGAAGGTGCGGTCGGCGACGAACTCGGTGACGACCGTGCGATCCCTCCGAGCCCGCTTGTCGGAGGGGTCGTGCACGAGGACGGCGGCCCCCTCCGACCCTGCGGCGTCGACGAGGTCGACGACCGATCCGGGAGCGAGGCGCTGACCGAGGGGCGCGACCGCCGTCGAGGCGGCCGTCGCGAGCGGCAGGGAGTCGACGGTGACGACGTGATGACTGCGCGCGGCGTAGGGACCGACCCGCCCGTCGTCGTCGACGTGCAGCTGGTTCCGTGTGCGCCAGCCGAGGCCGCCGGAGTCGTCGTCGCCGAACACCGGCGAGACCTCGACGCTCACCTCGCGGTGGGCGAAGCGCGAGAAGGAGTCCTCGAGCACGAAGCGCTTCAGCGCCCGCTGATGGGCGAGGGCGATGTGGCCGAACTCGGCTCCCCCGACCCTCTCCTCGGGCCTCCTGTCGAGGCCGGCCTCGGGCCAGATGTGGTCGACACGGTGCGGCGACGCCTCGAGCACTTCGAGCGCCTCGCCCCGCCAGAAGCTGGCGTGCCTCACCTCGCTGACGCGCACGCGCACCCGCTCGCCCGGCAGGACGTCGGGGACGAAGACGACGCGGCCCTCGTGCCGGGCGACGAACACGCCTCCGTGGGCGACGTTGCTAATGTCGACCTCGATCTCGGTTCCGAGTGCTGGGTCGGCCCCCTCGGGGCGGGACGGCGCGCGGGACGGAGTCTGTGCCATCCGTCGAGCATCCCACAGCGTGGGCCCGACCGCAGGGAGCCCGCGTGCGCCTCTACCTCGCCTCCACCTCCCCCGCACGCCTCGCGCTGCTGCGCGCCTCCGGCATCGAGCCCGTCGTCGCGCCGTCGCAGGTCGACGAGCCGGCCGCGGTCGCCCGCGCCGAGGCGGGGGGCGGGGCCGCGCTCGACGCGGACGCGACCGTCGCGCTCCTCGCCCGTGCGAAGGCCACTGCCGTCCTCGGGCCGGAGGTCGACGGGCTCGTCCTCGGCGGCGACTCCGCCTTCGTGCTCGACGGCATCGTGCACGGCAAGCCGCACGAGCCGGAGCGGGCCCGCGAGCGCTGGCACGCTCAGCGCGGCCGCACCGGGCACCTGCACTCCGGGCACTGGCTGATCGACCACCGCGGCGGGCGGCTGAACGCCGAGGCCGGTGCGGTCACCTCGGCCGCCGTCACCTTCGCGGCCGACCTCGACGACTCCGAGATCGACGCCTACATCGCCACCGGCGAGCCCCTCGAGGTCGCCGGCGCCTTCACCATCGACGGGCTCGCCGCCGGCTTCATAACGCGGATCGAGGGCGACCCCTCGACCGTGATCGGGATGTCGGTGCCGACGCTGCGCTCCCTCGTGCGCGGATTCGGGATCGACTGGCCGTCGCTCTGGAACCGCTGACGAGCCTCCGCCGGCTTGTGCGGAACCGACGAAGCACCCCCTCTTCTTTGTGGAGCGCCGCGCCGGGCATCGCCGAGCAGCCCCCTAGTGTTGGGGACCATGTCACGCATTACGAAGGTGCTCATCGCCAACCGAGGCGAGATCGCCGTCCGAGTCATCCGTGCCGCCCGTGACAGCGGGATCGCCTCCGTCGCCGTCTACGCCGACCAGGACCGCGACGCCGTGCACAGCCGCCTCGCCGATGAGGCCTATGCGCTCGGTGGCACGACCAGCGCCGAGACCTACCTCGTCGTCGACAAGATCCTCTCCGTCGCCCGCCGCTCCGGCGCCGACGCCGTCCACCCGGGCTACGGGTTCCTCGCCGAGAACGCCGACTTCGCGCGCGCCGTCATCGACGCCGGCCTCATCTGGATCGGCCCGAGTCCCGAGGCCATCGAGCGCCTCGGCGACAAGGTCTCGGCCCGCCACGTCGCCGAGAAGGTGGGCGCCCCCCTCGCTCCCGGCACGCTGAATCCCGTCTCGGGTGCTGCCGAGGTCCTCGAGTTCGTCGACCAGTACGGCCTGCCCGTCGCGATCAAGGCGGCGTTCGGAGGCGGCGGCCGAGGTCTGAAGGTCGCCCGCGAGCGCGGCGAGATCGAGGAGCTGTTCGCCTCCGCCACCCGCGAGGCCGTCGCCGCCTTCGGGCGCGGCGAGTGCTTCGTCGAGAAGTACCTCGACCAGCCGCGCCACGTCGAGACCCAGTGCCTCGCCGACTCGCACGGCAACGTCGTCGTCGTCTCGACCCGCGACTGCTCGCTGCAGCGCCGGCACCAGAAGCTCGTCGAGGAGGCGCCAGCGCCGTTCCTCACCCAGGCGCAGAACACCGAGCTCTACCGGGCATCGAAGGCGATCCTCCGCGAGGTCGGGTACGTCGGCGCCGGCACCTGCGAGTTCCTGATCGGCAAGGACGGCACCGTGTCGTTCCTCGAGGTCAACACGCGCCTGCAGGTCGAGCACCCCGTGTCGGAGGAGGTCACCGGCATCGACCTCGTCCGCGAGCAGTTCCGACTCGCCGAGGGCGGGACGCTCGACTACGACGACCCGGAGCCGCGCGGGCACTCCTTCGAGTTCCGCATCAACGGCGAGGACGCGGGCCGCGGCTTCCTGCCCGCCCCCGGACCCATCCACGTGTTCAAGGCCCCCGGCGGACCGGGCGTGCGCGTCGACTCCGGCGTCGTCGCCGGCGATGTCATCTCGGGGTCGTTCGACTCCCTGCTCGCGAAGCTCATCGTCACCGGCAGCACCCGCGAGGAGGCGCTCCAGCGTTCCCGCCGCGCCCTCGCCGAGTTCGAGGTCACTGGCCTGCCCACCGTCCTGCCGTTCCACCGGGTGATCGTCGAGGACCCGGCCTTCGCGCCGGAGGGCGACGCCCCCTTCTCGATCTACACGCGCTGGATCGAGACCGAGTTCGAGAACACCATCGAGGCGTGGAGCGGCGAGCCCGGCGCGATCCCCGAGCCGGGCGCCCGCCAGAGCGTCGTCGTCGAGGTCGACGGACGGCGGGTCGACGTGTCGCTGCCCAGCGACCTCATCGGATCGGCTCCCGCCCGCGGCAGCGTCTCCGCGCCTCCCAAGCGCCGCGGTGCCGGATCGGTGAGCACCGTCACCGGCGACTCGGTCACCGCGCCGATGCAGGCGACCATCGTGAAGGTCGCCGTCGCCGAGGGCGACACCGTCGTCGCGGGCGACCTCGTCATCGTGCTCGAGGCCATGAAGATGGAGCAGCCGCTCACCGCTCACAAGGACGGCACCGTCCGCGGCCTCGCCGCCGAGGCCGGCACGACCGTCTCCTCCGGCCACGTGCTGCTGTCGATCGTCTGAGTTGTCTTCCGAGCCGCTCCTCGCGCGGCTCGGCGCAGTCGGCTTGTCGAAGTGGTGCGCTCCGCAGAGCGGGTCGCGTCGCTCCGCGGAACGCACCACGTGACCGAGCCGACCGCGCGGAGCCGCGCAGGGAGCAGCTCCGGAATGAACACCGAGGAGGGCGCGATCGAGAATCGCGTGTCAGCGATTCGAGACAGCCCGACACGACCCGCTCCGCGGAACGCACCACGTGACCGAGCCGACCGCGCGGAGCCGCGCAGGGAGCGGCTCCGAAAAAGGCGCGGCCGTCGGCGCTAGCCGACGATGTGCATCGCGCGCGCCGCGTCCGAGATGGAGCCGGTGAGGCTCGGGTAGACGGTGAAGGCGCGGGCGACCTGGTCGACGGTGAGGCGGTGCTCGACGGCCAGGGCGAGGGGGAAGATCAGCTCGCTCGCCTTCGGGGCGACGATGACGCCTCCGATGACGGTGCCGGAGCCGGTGCGCGCGAAGAGCTTCACGAAGCCGTCGCGGATGCCCATCATCTTCGCGCGCGGGTTCGCGGCGAGCGGCAGCTTGTAGATCTCGCCCTGAGCGATGCCCTCCTCGATCTCGCGCTGGCTCCAGCCGACCGTCGCGATCTCGGGCTGGGTGAAGATGTTCGCGGCGACGTTGCGCACCTCGGTCGGGTTGACCGCGTCGCCCATGGCATGGAACACGCCGGTGCGGCCCTGCATGGCGGCGACGGAGGCGAGCGGCAGGAACGTCGTGCAGTCGCCCGCCGCGTAGATCGAGGGCACGCTCGTGCGTGCGACGCGGTTGACGCGGATGTGGCCCGAGTCGGTGAGCTGCACGCCGGCGTCCTCGAGGCCGATGCCCGACGTGTTCGGCACGGAGCCGACCGCCATCAGGCAGTGCGACCCCTCGACGACCCGTCCGTCGGACAGCACGGCCCGCACGCCCGTCTCGGTGCGCTCCACGCGGTCGGCTCGCGACTTCGAGAGCACGACCATGCCGTTGCGCTTGAAGACGTTCTCGATGACCGCGGCGGCGTCGGCGTCCTCGCCGGGCAGCACCTGGTCTCGGGAGGAGATCAGAGTGACCCTCGCACCCAGGGCACGGTAGGCGGAGGCGAACTCGGCGCCGGTCACGCCGGAGCCGACGACGATGAGGTGCTCGGGCACCGACTTGAGGTTGTAGAGCTGGGTCCAGCTCATGATCCGCTCGCCGTCGGGGGCGGCGGTCGGGAGCACGCGCGGGCTCGCGCCGACCGAGACGACGATCGTGTCGGCCTCGATCCGGTCGAAGTCCATGCCCTCGCCGCCCGCGGCGGTCGACACGATCAGCGCGTTCGAGCCGTCGAGGCGCCCGTCGCCCTGGATGATCTTCACGCCGTGGTGGACGAGATTGGCGCGCATGTCCTCCGACTGCTGCCGCGCGAGCCCCAGGAGGCGCTTGTTGACGGTGGCGAGGTTCACGGCGACCTCGGGGCGGACCGGCTTGTTGGTCTGCTCGGAGCGGGTGAAGAACTGCACGCCCAGGTCGGCCGCCTCACCGATGGCGTTTGTCGCCTCCGCCGTCGCGATGAGCGACTTCGACGGGACGACGTCGGTGATGACGGCCGAGCCGCCGACGCCCACCCGCTCGACCAGGGTGACCTCGGCGCCGAGCTGAGCACCGGCGATGGCGGCTTCGTAGCCTCCGGGTCCTCCTCCGAGTACGGCGATCCTCTGCGTGCGCTCGAACTCGTAAGCCATGCCTCCATCATCCCTTCTCGCTGGGAAACCGCCCAATCGCAGAGCACCGGGCGAGGCGGGCCCTCCCCTGCGCTCCCTGGATAGGGTGGGTGAATGGCCGACCAGACCCCGAATCCGCTCGATTCCCCCGACGCCGATCCCTTCGCGATCGCCGCTGAAGCCGCCTCCCGGATCGCCGAGGCGACCGGAGTCGAGAGGCACGACATCGCTCTCACCCTCGGCAGCGGCTGGGGAAAGGCCGCCGACGCGATCGGCGAGACGACCGCGACGATCGACGCCTCCGACATCCTCGGCTTCTCGAAGCCCGCGGTGCACGGCCACGGCGGATCGCTCCGCTCGGTGCTGCTGCCCACCGGCAAGCGCGCGCTCATCATCGGTGCGCGCACTCACTACTACGAGGGCTACGGAGTGAGACGGGTCGCGCACAGCGTCCGCACCGCCGCGGCGACCGGCGCGTCCGTCATGATCCTGACCAACGGCGCCGGCGGGATCAAGGAGCACTGGACGCCCGGTACCCCCGTGCTGATCAGCGACCACATCAACCTCACCGCCGACTCCCCGCTCGAGGGCGCCACGTTCGTCGATCTCACCGACCTCTACTCCTCGCGCCTGCGCGCGCTCGCGCGCGACACCAGGGCCGACCTCGACGACGGTGTCTACGTGCAGTTCCGCGGACCCCACTACGAGACCCCCGCCGAGGTGCAGATGGCGCGGATCATCGGCGGCCACATCGTCGGCATGTCGACCGCGCTCGAGGCGATCGCCGCACGCGAGGCCGGGATGGAGGTGCTCGGCATGTCGCTGATCACGAACCTCGCCGCGGGCATCCAGAAGACGCCGCTGAGCCACGAGGAGGTCCTCGAGGCGGGCCGGAACGCCGAGGACGACCTCGCGCGCCTGCTCGCGGGGATCACGAGCACGCTGTGAGCGACGTCCGTGCCCTCGCCGAGGCCTGGCTCGCGCAGGACCCCGACGCCGAGACGCGCCAGGAGCTCGTCGATCTGCTTCAGGCGGATTCCGCGGGCGATGCCGCCGCCTCCGCCGAGCTCGACGACCGCTTCCGTGAACGCCTCGCCTTCGGCACCGCGGGACTCCGAGGGGCGATCGCGGCCGGCTCCAACCGGATGAACCGCGTGCTCGTGGCACAGGCGGCCGTCGGCATCGCCGACCACCTGCTCGCGCGCGGAGGACGGCGCCCCGTCGTCGTGATCGGGTACGACGGCCGGAAGAACTCGCGGATCTTCGCCGAGGACTCCGCAGCCCTCATGGCGGGCGCCGGAGTCGACGCGGTCCTGCTGCCGCGCCTGCTTCCCACCCCCGTCCTCGCCTTCGCGGTGCGCCACCTCGACGCCGACGCCGGCGTCATGGTGACGGCGAGTCACAACCCGCCGCAGGACAACGGCTACAAGGTGTATCTCGGTGGCGCCGACGAGGGATCGCAGATCGTGCCGCCGGTGGACTCCGAGATCGCCGAGCGGATCCTCGCCGTCGCCCGCGACCGGCGCGTCCCGGAACTGCCGCGCAGCGAGTACCGCATCGCCGACGAATCGGTGGTGGCCGCCTACATCAGCGCCACCGCGGCCGGCGGGCGCCAGGTCGCTCCCCTCCGGGTCGTGTACACCGCGATGCACGGCGTCGGCTGGGAGACGGCGCACCGGGTCTTCTCGGCCGCTGGCTTCGACGAGCCGGCGGTCGTCGTCGAGCAGATCGAGCCGGATCCGGCGTTCCCGACGGTGTCCTTCCCGAACCCCGAGGAGGACGGCGCGCTCGATCTCGCCTTCGCCACCGCCCGCTCGGGCCGTGCCGACCTGATCATCGCGAACGATCCCGACGCCGACCGCTTCGCCGCGGCGATCCCGGACGCCTCGTCCGACGGCTTCCGACGGCTGACGGGGAACGAGGTGGGAGCGCTGCTCGGCTGGCGAGCGGCCGAGGAGGCGCGTCTCGACGGCCGCTCCGGCGGTGCGCTGGCCTGCTCGATCGTCTCCTCCCCCGCCCTCGGCGCGGTGGCGGCCGACTACGGGCTCGACTTCGTCGAGACGCTCACCGGCTTCAAGTGGATCTCCCGGGTGCCCGATCTCGTCTTCGGCTACGAGGAGGCGCTCGGCTACCTCGTGAATCCGCGGACGGTCCGCGACAAGGACGGGATCTCGGCGGCGCTCGCCTTCCTCTCGCTCGCGAGCTCGCTCGCCGACGACGGGAGGACGATCGCCGATGAGCTCGACGCCTTCGCCGAGCGCTTCGGACTGTTCGGCTCAGCGCAGATCTCGCTGCGCGTCACCGAGCTCTCCGAGATCGCGCGCATCATGGCGCGGCTGCGAGCGGAGCCTCCGACGACGATCGGCGGGCTTTCCGTCGAGCGCTCCGAGGACCTGCTCGCCCCGGGCGGGGCACTTCCGCCGACGGATGCGCTGCGCTTCACTCTCGACGGGGCGCGCCTCATCGCGCGCCCGAGCGGCACCGAGCCCAAGGTGAAGCTCTACCTCGACGCGTGGTCGTCCGCCCCGGACGCCGGAAGCCGCCGCTCCGATGTGCAGCAGCGCATCGTCGCGCTGCGCGAGGGAGCGGCGGCGCTGCTCGCCTGATGATCCGTGGTCGCGACGACGGGCGCCGTCAGCGTGACTCACCCGTTCCGATCCGCTCCCCGCGCTTCCAGAGCCACTCGACCGGGCCGAGCTCGAACCGGCGGAGCCACAGGTGCGCGCTGAGCACGACGATCGACGCGACGAGCACGAAAGCACCGACGGTGACCGGCACCCGCCCTTCCCCCGCAGCCGTCGCGAGGCCGAGGCCCCAGCCGTAGAAGAGGGCGCCGCCCAGCAGATTCTGCAGCACGTAGGCGCTGAGGGCGACGCGACCCACTTCGCGCGCACGTCGGGCGGCCCAACCGTCGCTGCCCCGACGCAGTCCGAGCTCGGCGAGAAGCGCGAGCAGGCCCAGCCCCACGAGCGGAGCGAGGAGGTAGCGCTCGGCCAGCAGCCCGGCCGCGCTCCCCGACAGCCCGAGCGCGAGGTCGACAGGGGCGGCGACGGCGCCGAGGATCATCAGCCGGCGGCGCAGACGGCGCCCCTCCTCGGCGAACAGACCTGCGCGGAGCAGTCGTGCACCGAGGAGGAACATCGCGATGGTCAGGAATCCGATCAGCACGGGCTCCGCGCGGAAGACCCCGACGTTCTGCAGCCGGAAGAGCGCGAGTCCGAGGAAGGACTCGTCCGCGTACGGACTCCGTCCGGCGGGGCCCTGGTCTACCGCCCCGGAGTCCGCCGCGGCGAGTGCCACGAGGGCGGAGATCAGGAGGACGTGCAGCGTCCCGAAGACGATCACCGCTCGATGCTGGGTCCGCGGTCTCGTCAGCAGCAGCCAGGCGACCACAGCGCCGGTCACCGCGTACCCCATCAGCACGTCGAACTCCGCGATCAGCACGTAGTTGACCGCGCCGTCCACCAGGAGCAGCGTCGCACGCCACAGGTAGCGGCCGGGCCAGTGCAGCCCCCGTCGCACGGCGGACGCGTGCTGGATCGCGAGTCCGATTCCGAACGTGAGCGAGAGCAGAGCGAGGAACTTGCCCTGGGCGAGCGCCATGAGCGCGAGCTGGACGGTCTGATCGGCGGAGGACGTCCCGGTGGTCACGGGGGTCGACAGCATCCCGAGCATCCCCCACGGGTGGGAGAACAGCCAGATGTTGGTGCCGAGGGTCCCGATGACAGCGATGCCTCGGATCACGTCGAGCGAGGCGATCCGCGAACTCGAATCGGATGGACGCGGCAATACAACTGTATTGGTCATGCGGGACAGCGTAGCCTGCTGAAGCGATCGGATCGAGGGGAGCACGCATGACGGAGCGGCGCGAGAGCAGGAGCGACATCCTCTCAGCGGTCGTGACAGTGCTCTCGACCCGTGGCGCCGAGCACCTCAGCATCCGCACGGTCGCGGCCGAGGCGGGCGTCTCGGTCGGCGCGGTGCAGCACCACTTCCCCACCAAGCAGGCGCTGCTGACAGGCGCGATGGCGCGCGTGGAAGAGCGGTTCCGCCTCCGGATGCGGGCCCGACTCGAGCACGAGCCGTCGGCAGAGGTGCGGCTCCGTGCGTTCTGCGACGAGATCGCCTGCGTCGCGGACGCCGATCTCGCCGACGCGGTGGTCTGGACCGCGTTCGCCGCACGCGCGGGCACCGATCCCGAGATCCGCGCGATCCACAGTGCCGGGTGGACGCACACGGAGGGGGTCGTCCTCGCGCTGATGCACGCCGCTCACCCGGCCGCGGCGTTCGGCCCCGACGACGCGGCGCTCCTCCTCGCCGTTCTCGACGGCATCGCCGTCGCCCGGGCCGCAGAGGAACCCGCCCGGATGACGTCGGCCCGTGCCCGAGTCCTCATCAGCTCCGCCCTCCAGCTCCTGACGGGCCGCTGACGCCGCCGTCGCGTGGGCGCCGGCAGCGGTTCAGCCCAGCGCCTTCTCGATCTTCGCTGTGATCTCGGTCTGGTCGAGGTAGTTGTCGATGACGACGACCTCGGCGAACGTCTTGCCGATGCGGTCGACGAGCTCGCTCGAGGTCAGGATGACCTGGGCGTCGGCGGCCAGGGCGTCGACGGAGGCGAGGTCGGAGGCGATGACCTCCGCCTCGAGGTCGAGGGCGTCGAGGGCGCGTTCGGCGCCGAGCTTCAGGATGGCCGAGGTGCCGATCCCTGCTCCGCAGAGCGTGACGATCTTCATGAGGTTCCTCCGATGTCCGGGGCGTCGCCCGACAGGACGGCGTTGATGCTGCGGGGTGTCCTGGCCGCGGCCAGGGCGCCGATCGCATCGGGGCGGCTGAGCACGTCCGCGAGCCCCGAGACGAAGCCCACGTGTCCGTGCGCCTGGGTGGCGGCGATGCCGATCACGACCGACACGGGGTCGTTGGTCGTGTGGCCGAAGGCGACCGGCTCGGCGAGCGTCACGACCGAGAGCCCGTCGGCGAGGACGTCGTTGCCCGGTCGGGCGTGCGCGAGGGCGAGACCGGGCGCGATGACGATGTACGGGCCCAGTACGTCGATCTGCTCGACCATCCGGCGGGAGTACGCGGGATCGACGGCTCCGCTGCGCTCGAGGGCGCGCCCCGCCTCGAGCACGGCCTCGCGCCAGCTGGCAGCCGGGTGCCGAAGCGCGATCGCCTCATCGGACAGGGGGTCGAGAGGCATGGTCAGGCCGCCTCGAAGCCGGCGGTGATCGTCTCGACCAGGTCGCGGCGCTCGTCGAGCGGCAGGAAGGCGGCGTGGGCGGCGTTGAGCTGGAAGACCTCGAGGTCGTCGAGGTCGTAGCCGAACGCGTCCGAGAGCAGCGCGAGCTCGCGGCTGAGGCTGGTGCCGCTCATCAGGCGGTTGTCGGTGTTCACCGTCACGCGGAAGCCGAGCTGGTACAGCAGATCGAACGGGTGGTCCTCGAGCTCCGTGCCCCACGCGGCGACCGCTCCGGTCTGCAGGTTCGAGGAGGGGCTCAGCTCGAGCGCGATCTCGCGGTCCTTGACCCACTCGGCGAGCTCGCCGAGGGTGACGTAGCTCGCGTCGTCGTCCTGGCGCTCGATGCGGATGTCCTCCGCGAGGCGCACGCCGTGCCCGAGCCGCAGCGCACGGCCGTCGAGCAGGGCCGAGCGGATGCTGTAGAGACCGTCGGCCTCGCCCGCGTGGACCGTGGCCGGGAAGTGCGCGGCGGCGAGCATCTCGAACGCGGGGCGGTGCAACGAGGCCGGGAAGCCCGCCTCCGCTCCGGCGATGTCGAACCCGACCGCACCGCGCTCGCGGTGGCGCAGCGCCAGCTCCGCGACCTCGAGCGAGCGGTCGGTGTGGCGCATGGCGGTGATCAGCTGGCCGACGCGGAGTCGCGACCCGTGGGCCGCCGCCTCCTGGACGCCCTGCTCGATGCCCTCCTGCACGGCCTCGACGGCCTGGTCGAGCGTGAGGCCCTCGCGCTGATGCTGCTCGGGAGCCCAGCGCACCTCGCCGTGGACGACACCGTCGGCAGCGAGGTCGAGGACGAACTCGCGGGCGACCCGCTCGAGCGATGCGGTCGTCTGCATGACCGAGATGGTGGTCTCGAAGGTCGCCAGGTAATCGGTCAGCGAGCCGGAGTCGGCGGTCGTGGTGAACCAGTCCCGCAGTGCCTCGGGGTCGGGAGCAGGAAGGGGCAGTCCGGCCGAGCCGGCGAGCTCCACGATCGTCTCGGGACGCAGGCCTCCGTCGAGGTGGTCGTGCAGCGAGACCTTCGGCAGGTCGTCGATCAGGATGCCCTCGCCCGGGAGGAGGTACTCCTCGGTGGTGTCGGTCACGGTGCTCCTCAGGGTCGGACGACGGTTCGCGGACCACCCTAGGGCTTCGGCCGTCCGGCCTCACCGGGTGGTCGCGATCGGGGTGATCTCCGGCTCGCGGTACCGGTGCGGCTCGCGTCGACGGATTCCGCGAGCCGACCTCGAGTCGACGAGTGGTGGTGTCGGGTCAGGCGATGCGCTCGGCGACGAGCGGACCGCCGTCGAGAACGGGCTCGCCCTCGTCGCCGATCCGGTAAGCGCCCTCGAGGGCGCCCAGCGCGCGCTCGAAGCGCGCCGGCTCGTCGGCCGACAGCGTGAAGAGCGGGTCGCCCGCTCGCACGCGTTCTCCGGGCTTGATGTGCAGGTCGATGCCCGCAGCGTGCTGCACGGCGTCCTGCTGCCGCGCCCGGCCCGCGCCGAGGCGCCAGGCCGCGATGCCGAAGGGCAGGGCCTTCTGCTCGACGAGGACGCCGTCGCGCTCGGCGACGACCACGTGGGTCTCCCGGGCGACGGGCAGCGCCGCGTCGGGGTCGCCGCCCTGGGCGCGGATCACCGCGCGCCAGGTGTCCATCGCCGCTCCTCCGTCGAGAGCGCCCTCGACGTCGGCGTCGGGCAGTCCGGCGAGGGCCAGCATCTCGCGGGCGAGGGCCAGCGTGAGCTCGCGGATGTCGGCGGGACCGCCGCCCGCGAGCACCTCGACGGACTCGCGCACCTCGTTGGCGTTGCCGATGGCGAGGCCGAGCGGGACGTTCATGTTGGTCAGGAGCGCGGTCGTCCTCACTCCGGCGTCGTTGCCGAGGTCGACCATCGCTCGGGCGAGCTCACGCGAGCGCTCGATGTCGGTCATGAAGGCGCCGGAGCCGAACTTGACGTCGAGGACCAGGGCATCGGTCCCCTCCGCGATCTTCTTCGACATGATCGACGAGGCGATCAGCGGGATCGCCTCGACGGTCCCGGTGATGTCGCGGAGCGCGTAGAGCTTCTTGTCGGCGGGGGCGAGACCGGACCCTGCGGCGCAGATGACGCCTCCGACCGTGCGGAGCTGCTCGAACATCTCGTCGTTGCTCAGCTCCGCGCGCCAGCCCGGGATCGCCTCGAGCTTGTCGAGGGTGCCGCCGGTGTGGCCGAGACCACGGCCCGAGAGCTGCGGGACCGCGACGCCGAAGGAGGCGACGAGCGGCATCAGCGGGAGCGTGATCTTGTCGCCGACCCCGCCCGTGGAGTGCTTGTCGACGGTGCGCTTGCCGAGGCCGTCGAAGTGCATCCGCTCGCCGCTGGCGATCATCGCCAGCGTAAGGTCGCGGATCTCGTCGCGGTCCATGCCGTTCAGCAGCACGGCCATCGCGAAGGCGGCCATCTGCTCGTCGGCGACGTAGCCGCGGGTGTAGGCGTCGATCAGCCAGTCGATCTCGGCGGTCGAGAGGGAGCCGCGGTCGCGCTTGGTGCGGATGATGTCGACGGCGTCGAAGCTCTCGACGGGGGCGGTCGTGCCGGTCATGCGTGTCCTCTGATTCGGGTCGTCGTCGGCGGTGGAGTGGTCACTCCCCCGCGTAGGCCTGCAGGGTGCGCGGACCGAACGCGTCGGGGATGACCTCGTCGATCGTGCGGAGCCCGGAGACGGTCTCGAGCACCATCCCCTCGGCGGAGTGCTCGAACAGGAGCTGCCTGCATCGTCCGCACGGCATCAGCGTGGCGCCGTTGCCGTCGACGCAGGTGAAGGCGACGAGCTTGCCTCCGCCCGTCATGTGGAGGGAGGAGACCAGCGCGCACTCGGCGCAGAGACCGATCCCGTAGGACGCGTTCTCGACGTTGCAGCCCGAGATCACGCGCCCGTCGTCGACGAGCGCTGCGGCGCCCACCGGGAAGTTCGAGTACGGCGCGTAGGCGCGGCCCATGGCCTCGAGGGCCGCGGCACGCAGCGCCTCCCAGTCGATGTCGGTCACGACGACTCCTCTCAGGACTTCAGGTACGGCTTGCCGGCGGCGGCCGGCCCTCTGGACTGCCCGACGAGACCCGCGACCGCGAAGATCGTGACCACGTACGGCAGCATCAGCATGAACTCGCTCGGCACCGGCGATCCGATCACGCCGAGGACGTTCTGCAGGTTCGTCGCGAAGCCGAACAGCAGCGAGGCCAGGGTGGCGCGGATCGGGTCCCAGCGGCCGAAGATCACCGCGGCGAGGGCGATGAAGCCGGCACCGGCCGTCATCTCCTTGCCGAAGGCGCCGACGGCGTCGAGCGTGTAGTAGGCGCCGCCGATACCGGCGATGGCGCCGGCGAGCGAGACGTTCCAGAACCGGGTCCGCGCGACGTCGATGCCGACGGTGTCGGCCGCCTGGGGGTGCTCGCCGACCGCGCGGAGGCGGAGGCCCCACTTGGTCTTGAACAGGCCCCACCACACCGCGAAGATCGCGAAGTACATCAGGTAGACGATGACCGTCTGGTTGAACAGCACCGCGCCGACGATCGGGACCTGGCTCAGCACCGGGATCGGCAGCCGGTCGAACTTGACGGGCGAGTTGAAGGTGGTCGCGTCGGCGGTCAGCACCTGCGAGTAGAGGAAGCTCGTGAGACCCGTGACCAGGACGTTCAGCACGACGCCGACGATGACCTGGTCGACGACGTACTTGATCGCGAACGCCGCCAGGACGAACGAGACCAGCACACTCGCCAGCATCGCGGCGAGGAGCCCCAGGACCGGCTGCCGGGTGAGCGAGCCCACCATCGCCGCGGTGAACGCACCGGCGAGCAGCTGGCCCTCGATCGCGACGTTCACGACACCGACCCGCTCCGAGATCACGCCGCCGAGCGAGCCGAAGATCAGCGGGGTGGCGAGGCCGACGGTTCCGAGCAGGAGGCCGGAGACGGGCAGGGCCGCTCCCGCCGACGCCCAGACGAGGAAGCCGATCAGGAAGACCAGTGCGAAGACGGCCGACAGCCAGAGCGGGATGCGCCGAGAGGCCCTCGTCATCGCGAATGCCAGAGCGGTGAGCGCCACCGTGACGATCGCCACGACGACTCCGGTCGCCCTGGTCGGGAACGGGATGTCGGGGAGAGCGAAGAAGTCGTTGCCAGCGGCGAGCCGGAACGAGCTCGTCCCGTCGCGCCCGAGGAGCACGAAGAGGACGACGGCGAGCAGCGCGAAGACTCCGAACGCGATCGGGGCCTTCCAGCTGCGGATCGCGACGCGGGAGGGCGCGGCGGAGGTGGCGACGGCGGTCATGCGGACACCTCCGAGGTGCGGCGCTTCGGGCGGCGCTTGGGGGCGACCCCGGGCGTCGGGAGGCGGAAGATCGCGCGGACCAGGGGCGGTGCCGCGATGAAGAGGACGATGAGGGACTGCACGACCAGGACGACGTCGATCGGGACGCCCTCGGCGGCCTGCATCGAGTAGCCACCCGCCTTGAAGGCGCCGAAGAGGATGCCCGCGAAGAACACGCCCCAGGGGCGGGACCGGCCGAGGAGCGCGACGGTGATCGCATCGAAGCCGATGCCGGCGTCGATCCCCGAGGTGAAGCCGGTGGTCACGGTGCCCATGACCTGAGCACTGCCGGCCAGGCCGAGGAGACCGCCCGAGAGGAGCATGGCCCAGACGTAGCTGCCCTTGACGTCGATACCGGCGACCCGGGCCGCGTGCGGGTTCTCGCCGACGGCGCGGAACTTGAAGCCGATGCTCGAGCGGGTCAGCAGCCACCAGACGAAGACGGTCGCCAGGACCGAGAACACGAAGCCGAGGGTGAGCGAGTAGCCGGAGCCGAGGAGGTCCGGGAAGACCGCGGTCTCCTTCATGCCCGGCGACTTCGGGTTGTTCGAGCCCGGAGCCTGCAGTGCCCCGGGGGTGCGCAGCAGGTACGACACGAAGTAGAACGCGACGTAGTTGAGCATGATCGTGAGGATCACCTCGTGCGCGCCCGTGCGCGCCTTGAGGAGCCCGACGAGACCGCCCCAGAGCGCCCCGCCGAGGATGCCCGCGGCGAGCGTGATGACGAGGTGGACTCCCCACGGCAGATCGAACGAGAAGCCGACCCACCCGGCGCACGCCGCGGCGATCAGCATCTGACCGCGGCCGCCGATGTTGAACAGTCCGACGCGGAACGCGAGGGCGACGCCGAGGCCGCCCGCGATCAGCGGGGTCGCGAAGGCGAGCGTGTCGGTCAGGGGCTTGATCCCGTTCGCGAAGCCGTCGCGCCGGAAGTTGTAGACCGAGCCCTGGAAGAGCGACGAGTACGCGCCGGCGACGGACTGCCAGATCGCCTGCAGCGTGTCGAGCGGACGGGCGAAGAAGTAGCCGGAGGCGGCCTGCACGTCCTTGTCGGTGGCGGCGATGAGCACGCCGCCCGCGATCAGCGACAGCAGGACCGCGAGCACCGACATCAGCGCGGTACCGGAGAGGATCTCGCGGAGGACGCGCGAGGCGCCGCTCTCGATCGGGCCGGGACGCGCCTCCTGCCCGGGCTTCTGACCCGGCTCGAGACCGGACGCCTTCTCGGACTCGGCGTCGGGATCGACCGACGGCAGTTGCGCGTCGCTCACGCCGCCGCTCCCTTCTCGGCGGGCGACTGCCCGGCCATCATGAGCCCCAGGACTTCGCGGGGCGTGTCGGCGGGGACGATGCCGATGATGCCGCCCTTGTACATGACCGCGATGCGGTCGGCCAGAGCCGCGACCTCGTCGAGCTCGGTCGACACGACGATCACGGGGACGCCGGTGTCGCGGGTCTCGACGATGCGCTTGTGCACGAACTCGATCGAGCCGACGTCGATTCCGCGGGTCGGCTGCGCGGCGATGAACAGCCGGAGCTCCCGGCTCAGCTCGCGAGCGAGCACGACCTTCTGCTGGTTGCCTCCGGAGAGACGGCCCACGTGCGTGCCGATGCCCTGGGCGCGCACGTCGAACTCGCGCACGCGCTCCTCGGCGAAGCGGTCGAGGTCCTTCAGCTGCAGGCTCAGGCCCTTGACGAACGGACCGCCGTCGCTGCGGTCGAGCATCAGGTTCTCGGCGATCGTGAACTCGGCGACGAGGCCGTCCTCGGTGCGGTCCTCGGGCACGAAGCCCACACCGGAGTCGAGCACTCGGCGGACGGTCAGACCGTCGAGCCGCTTGCCGTCGAGGGTCACCGTGCCCTCGACCCGCTCCTGCAATCCCATGATCGCCTCGGCGAGCTCGGTCTGCCCGTTGCCCTGGACTCCGGCGATGGCGAGGATCTCGCCGCGGCGCACCTCGAACGAGACATCGTCGACGACGGCCTGCCCGTTCGCGTCGCGCACCGTGAGGGCGCTGACGACGAGCGCCTCGTCCCCGGCCCGGGCCGGCTCCTTCTGCACGGTCAGCTCGACGGCGCGGCCCACCATCAGCGACGCGAGCTCGGCGTTGCTCGCGGTGGGCGAGGCCTCGCCGACCACCTTGCCGAGACGGATGACCGTGATGCGGTCGCCCACCTCCCGCACCTCGCGCAGCTTGTGGGTGATGAAGACGATCGCCGTTCCGGAGGCGCGCAGCTGCCGCATGATCGCGATCAGCTCGTCGGTCTCCTGCGGGGTCAGCACCGCGGTCGGCTCGTCGAACACGAGGACCCGCGCATCCCGGGAGAGCGCCTTGATGATCTCGACGCGCTGCTGCACGCCGACGGGGAGGTCCTCGACGATCGCGTCGGGATCGACGTCGAAGCCGAAGCGATCGGAGATCTCGCGGACCCGCGCACGTGCGGCGGCGAGGTCGAGGCGGCCGCCCGCCCGCGTCTGCTCGTGGCCGAGCATCACGTTCTCGGCGACCGAGAAGACCGGTACGAGCATGAAGTGCTGGTGGACCATGCCGATGCCCGCCTTCATGGCGTCACCGGGCCCCGAGAAGGTCTGGACCACGTCGTCCAGCAGGATCTCGCCCTCCTCGGCCTGGTACAGGCCGTAGAGCACGTTCATGAGCGTCGACTTGCCCGCGCCGTTCTCGCCGAGGAGGCAGTGGATCTCGCCGGGTTCGACGGTGAGATCGATGTGATCGTTGGCCACGAGAGCACCGAAGCGCTTCGTGATGCCCCGGAGTTCGAGCTTCATGGAACCAATCTAACTTCGGCGCGGGCGGCGCGGCCGCCGAGAGGAGCCCTACGGGGACGGATCGAGGAGAGGGCCCCTGTGGAGGCGTCCGCTGGAACGCCAGAGGCCGGCCGACTCCGAGATGCTCTCGGGCCGACCGGCCTCTGGTGCCGAGCGCTAGGAAGCGGCCGGCGCCGAGGGCGACTCGACGGTGATCGAGCCGTCGATGATGCCCTCCTTGATGCTGTCGAGCTCGCCCTGCAGATCGGCGGAGACCTTCGACTCGAAGTCGTGGAACGGCGCGATGCCGACTCCGTCGTTCTCGAGCGTGCCGACGTACGGGGTCGCGTCGAACGCGTCGGCACCGGCGGTGCTGGTGACGTCGGACGTGCCGGCCTCGATCCCCTTGAGGATGGAGGTCAGGTACAGGTCGGAGCCGTCCGGGTAGGTCTCGTACAGGTCGGCGTCGACACCGACCATCGCGATCTCCTTGCCGGAGTCGCGGATGGCCTCGATGGCCGACTGGAAGATCGGCCCGCCCACGGGGAGGATGACGTCGGCGTTCTGGTCGATCAGCGACTGCGCGGCCGACTTGGCCTCGACACCGGCGGCGAAGCCTCCGGTGAACGAACCGGTCTGCGCGTCGACATCCCAGCCGACGACCTTGATGTCGGCGCTCTTCTGCTCGTTGTAGTACTTCACGCCGTCCGCGAAGCCGTCCATGAAGATGGTGACGGTCGGGTACTGCGCTCCACCGAAGGTGCCGACGACGCCGGTCTTCGAGTAGGAGGCCGCCGCGTAGCCCGCGAGGAACGCGGACTGCGAGGTGTCGAACGTGATCGGCTTGACGTTCGGCAGATCGATCGACGCGTCGTCGATGATGGCGAAGTCGATGTCGGTGTTCTCCTCCGCAGCGGCCGACGTGGCCTCGGCGAGAGCGAAGCCGACGGTGATGATCAGGTTGCAGCCCTGATCGACGAGGCTCGTGATGTTCGGCGCGTAGTCGGTCTCGGACTCCGAGGTGACCGTCTTCGGCGTCACACCGAGCTCCTCGGACGCCTTCGTGAGGCCGTTGAAGCCGAGCTCGTTGAACGACTTGTCGTCGAACCCGCCCGCGTCGGAGACCATGCAGGGCAGGAAGTCGCCACCGGCAGCGGCGCTCGAACCGCTGTCCTCGGGGGCGGAAGCGCAACCGGCGAGAAGCGCGGTGACGCCCAGAGCGGCCAGGCCGCCGAACGCGGCCTTACGCGTGGTGATGGTCAAGATTCGTCCTCCAAGATTCGGCCCGCGCGGCTGGCGCTGCAGGCGTCGATCCCTTCACGTTACCTGCCTGTCGGAATACGCAGTCGTCCCTCAGGCGGAACTCCGGAAGCGTTACACAGTGTTGATCTTGGGGAGGAGGCGCGGGGCGCCTCCTCCCCCGCGGTCGGCTTTTCGAGGGGGTGGGTTCTGCAGAGCGTGTTGCGTCGGGCTGGCGGGAATCGCTGGTACGCGATTCCCGCTCGCGGCCCTTCCCCTTGAGCGCCCCGACCCAGCACGCCGCCCCTTCAGGGCGAGCCGCCTCGGGGTCGCGGGGTGAGCTCCGCGCGCAGCGCGATCGGGAGCTGGACAGGTGCAGGGCTCCGCGCGCAGCGCGATCGGGAGCTGGAGTGGTGCAGGGTTCCGCGCGGAGCGGTGATCCGCAGCGGTGCAAAGGGGGCCGGAACGGCGAAGCGCGGCACCTCCAAGAGGAGGGCCGCGCTTCGCAGGGTGGGCTACAGGACGTCGGTGCGGCCCGAGAGGCGGAGGGCGTCGACGACGCCCTTGACCTTCTGGGCGTTCTCGGTCGTGGTGACGAGGAGGGCGTCGGGGGTGTCGACGACGACGATGTCCTTCACTCCGATGAGCGCGATGAGGCGGTTGCCGCCGCTGACGACGATGCCGGTCGCGGAGTCGGCCAGGACACGGACGTCCTCGCCGAGGATCGCGAGGTCGGAGCGCAGACCGCTCGCGTGCAGCTTCGCGATGGACGCGAAGTCGCCCACGTCGTCCCACGAGAAGTGCCCGGGGATGACGGCGAGCTTGCCGGCCGCGGCCGCCGGCTCGGCGACCGAGTAGTCGATCGCGATCTTCTCGAGCCCCGGCCAGATGCGGTCGACCACCGCGCCGCGCTCGGGGGTGTCCCACGCCTCCGCGAGCTCGAGGAGGCCGGCGAGCAGCTGGGGCTTCGACCGGCCCAGCTCCTCGAGGAGGCGGTCGGCACGGGCGATGAACATGCCGGCGTTCCAGAGGTACTGACCGCTCGCCACGTACTCGCGCGCGGTGTCGGCGTCCGGCTTCTCGACGAAGGAGTCGACCGCGAGGGTGTGCGGGGCGCCCTCGATCCCGAGGTCCTCCCCCGTGCGGATGTAGCCGAACCCGACGGCGGGCTCGGTCGGCGTGATGCCGATGGTCGCGATGTAGCCGGCGTCGGCGGCGACGACCGCCTCCGCGACGGCGTCGTGGAAGAGGGGCTGTCCGCTGATGACGTGGTCGGCGGCGAAGGAGCCGATGATCACTCCCGGCTCGCGGCGCTCGAGGATCGCCGCGGCGAGCCCGATGGCGGCGGAGGAGTCGCGGGGCTCGCTCTCGAGGACGACGTTGAGGTCATCGAGGTGCTCGAGCTGCTCCTCGACGGCTGCGCGGTGCGCCCGGCCCGTGACGACCATGATGCGGTCCGCGCCCGAGATCGGCGCGAGGCGGTCCCAGGTGTCGCGGAGGAGGGTCTGGCCGGAGCCGGTCAGATCGTGCAGGAACTTCGGGGCATCGGCCCGGGAGAGCGGCCACAGCCTCGAGCCGATCCCACCGGCGGGGATCACGCTGTAGAAGCGGTCGAGCGGGGCGCGGCCATCGGTCTCAGGTGGTGTCATGTCCGCAGGATACAAGGGCACCCGACCGCGACCGTCCGTTCACCCGGTCGCGCGCCGTCGTTCACACGCGGTGCGTAGCGTCCGGGGGGTGAGAGTCGCGGTCGTCACCGAGAGCTTCCTTCCGTCGTTGAACGGAGTGACCACGAGCGTCCTGCGGGTGCTCGACGAGTTCGCGGTCCGCGGGATCGAGGCGCTGGTGGTGTGCCCCGCCGCGGGCGCGCCCTCCTCGTACGCGGGTCACCGCGTCGTGGAGCACCCCGCGATCGCCTACCGCGACTTCCCCGTGGGCATCCCGACGCTCGCCCTCACCCGCGAGCTCGCCGACTTCGCACCCGACGTCGTGCACATCGCCTCCCCCTTCTTACTGGGGGCACGCGCGATCGCCTCCGCGGGGCGCCTCGGAGTGCCGAGCGTCGCGATCTACCAGACCGACGTGGCGCGCTTCGCGGCCCGCTACGGCATCCGCGGCGCTCGCGCCCTCGCCTGGAAGGTGATCCGGCAGATCCACGCCGGCGCCGATCTGACGCTCGCCCCCTCGAGCAGCGCTCTCGACGACCTCGCTGCGGCCGGCATCGAGCGCACCGCACTGTGGGGACGCGGGGTGCAGAGCGACCGCTTCCACCCGCGGATGCGTTCCTCTCCTTACGCTCTGGATCTTCGGGCGACTCTCGCCGAGGGCGACGCGCTCGTCGGCTACATCGGGCGGGTCTCGCCCGAGAAGCGGGTCGAGCGCCTCTCCTGCCTGACCTCCCTCCCGGGAGCCGAGATCGTCGTCGGCGGCTACGGCCCCTCCTCCGCCCGGGTCGCCTCGCGTCTCGGGCCGCAGGCGCGGATGCTCGGGCGGCTCGACGGCGAACGACTGCCCGCCACCTTCGCGGCGCTCGACGTCTTCGTGCACACCGGGACGGAGGAGACCTTCGGCCAGACAGTCCAGGAGGCGCAGGCCTCGGGCACGGCCGTCGTCGCCCCGCACGCCGGCGGGCCGACCGACCTCATCGAGCACGGCGTCGACGGGCTGCTCTACGCGCCCGAGAGCGACTCCGATCTGCGGAGGCAGGTGGAGCGGCTGATCCGCGATCCAGGGCTGCGCGCCCGACTCGGCGAGGCCGGCCGACGCCGCGTGCTGCACCGCACCTGGAGCGCGCTGACCGACGAACTGCTGCTGCACTACGAGACCGCCGGCGCCGCCGCCGCGGTGGCACCCCGCAGCTAAGGCTCGCCTAAGCCGCGGATGTCTGTGGCGGCGCTTAGAATTCGATGGCGAGTTTCTCGTCGCTCCCCCGCCCCGCCCGCGCCCACGAGACGCGGATCAGGTCAGGCCGATGGAGTCCACAACCAGGGAGGGTTGTCCGTGTCAGTTCCAGCTGCTCAGACCCTCGCACCTCGGAAGCAGGGGAAGATCCGGCGACCTGCCGGAACCCTCTACCGCGGTCGCGAAGGCATGTGGTCGTGGGTGCTCCACCGCATCACCGGTGTCGCCATCTTCTTCTTCCTCCTCGTGCACGTCCTCGACTCGGCTCTCATCGCCGTGAGCCCCGAGGCGTACAACGCGGTCATCGGCACGTACAAGAACCCGATCATGGGCCTCGGCGAGACGGGTCTGGTCGGAGCGATCGCGTTCCACGCCCTGAACGGCCTGCGGATCATCCTGGTCGACTTCTGGAGCTGGGCGACCCGCAACCAGCGCGTGCTCTTCTGGGTCGTCATCGGCCTGTGGGTCGTGCTCATGCTCGGCTTCGCACCCCGTCACCTGATCAACGTCTTCAGTGAGGGAGGTGCCCATTGAGCACCGTCGCCGCTCCGCGGACTCCGCACACTCCCACCCGCTCCTCCGGGTCCAACTGGGAGAAGTGGGGCTGGATCTACATGCGCGCCTCCGGCGTCGTGCTGATCGTCCTGATCTTCGGGCACCTGATCTTCAACCTGCTCCTCGGCGACGGCATCAAGGCCATCGACTTCGGGTTCGTCGGCGGCAAGCTCGCCAACCCGTTCTGGCAGTGGTGGGACGTCCTCATGCTGTGGCTCGCGCTGATCCACGGCGGCAACGGCATGCGCACGCTGGTCAACGACTACGCGACCTCGCCTCTCCTGGCCCGCGCTTTCAAGGGCGGCATCCTCGTCGCGGTCGTGTCGCTGATCGCCCTGGGCACCTGGGTCGTCTTCGCGTTCGACCCGTGCCCCGCGGGCGCCGATCCGGCACTCCTGGCGTCGTTCTGCTCGGCCTGATCACTCCGAGCACCGCCACTCCCGTCCTCGTCCCTCCCTTCCCGCACATCGGAGCATCTCCCCAGTGAGCACACCAGGCCACACCCACGGCGGTTCAGACCAGAGCGCCTTCACCCAGACCGTCGGACCCGACGGCGTCCATTACCACCAGTTCGACGTGGTGATCGTCGGAGCCGGCGGTGCCGGGATGCGGGCGGCCATCGAGGCCGGTCCGAAGGCGAAGACCGCCGTGATCTCGAAGCTCTACCCGACGCGCTCCCACACGGGAGCGGCGCAGGGCGGCATGGCCGCCGCCCTCGCCAACGTCGAGGAGGACAGCTGGGAGTGGCACACCTTCGACACCGTCAAGGGCGGCGACTACCTCGTCGACCAGGACGCGGCCGAGATCCTCGCGAAGGAGGCCATCGACGCGGTCATCGACCTCGAGAACATGGGCCTGCCCTTCAACCGCACCGAGGACGGCAAGATCGACCAGCGCCGCTTCGGCGGCCACACCCGTGACCACGGCAAGGCGCCGGTCCGCCGTGCCTGCTACGCGGCCGACCGCACGGGCCACATGATCCTGCAGACGCTGTTCCAGAACTGCGTCCGCCTCGGCATCAACTTCTACAACGAGTTCTACGTGCTCGACCTCGTGATGACCGAGGTCGACGGGGTGAAGAAGCCGTCGGGAGTCGTCGCCTACGAGCTCGCGACCGGTGAGCTGCACGTGTTCCAGGCGAAGGCGATCATCTTCGCGACCGGCGGCTTCGGCAAGATCTACAAGACGACGTCGAACGCGCACACCCTCACGGGCGACGGCGTCGGCATCATCTGGCGCAAGGGCCTCCCGCTCGAGGACATGGAGTTCTTCCAGTTCCACCCGACCGGGCTCGCGGGGCTCGGCATCCTCCTCACGGAGGGAGCGCGAGGCGAGGGAGCGATCCTGCGCAACGCCTCCGGTGAGCGCTTCATGGAGCGCTACGCGCCCACCATCAAGGACCTCGCACCGCGCGACATCGTCGCCCGTTGCATGGTGCAGGAGGTGGCGGAGGGGCGCGGCGCAGGGCCGCACAAGGACTACGTGCTGCTCGACTGCACGCACCTCGGCGCCGAAGTGCTCGAGACGAAGCTCCCGGACATCACCGAGTTCGCGCGCACCTACCTCGGGGTCGACCCGGTCGTGGAGCCGGTGCCGGTCATGCCGACCGCGCACTACGCCATGGGCGGCATCCCGACGAACGTGAAGGCCGAGGTCCTCTCGGACAACACGACGGTCGTCCCCGGCCTCTACGCGGCCGGCGAGTGCGCCTGCGTCTCGGTGCACGGCTCGAACCGTCTGGGCACGAACTCGCTCCTCGACATCAACGTCTTCGGGAAGCGCAGCGGCAACAACGCCGCCGACTACTCGCAGACCGTCGACTTCACTCCCCTGCCCGCCGATCCGGCCGGCGCGATCCGCGAGATGCTGACGTCGCTCCGCGCAGCGACCGGCACCGAGCGGATCGCCTCGATCCGCAAGGAGCTGCAGGACGAGATGGACAAGAACGCGCAGGTGTTCCGCACCGACGAGTCGCTGAAGTCGGTCACCGACACGATCCAGCGCCTCCGCGACCGGTTCCGCAACATCTCGGTGCAGGACAAGGGCAAGCGCTTCAACACCGACCTCCTCGAGGCCGTCGAGCTGGGCTTCCTGCTCGATCTCGCCGAGGTCGTCGTCTACTCCGCTCGCAACCGCAAGGAGAGCCGTGGCGGTCACATGCGCGACGACTTCCCCAAGCGCGACGACGAGGGCTACATGCAGCACACGATGGCGTACCTCTCCGGTGACGCCCACTCCTCCGACGCGGGAGACCACATCCGCCTCGACTGGAAGCCCGTCGTGATCACCCGGTACCAGCCGATGGAGAGGAAGTACTAGCCATGTCGACCGCTACCCTCGAGCAGCCCCCCGCAGCCCCCGCGGCACCGGAGGCGTTCACCGTCACGTTCATCATCCGCCGCTTCGACCCCGAGGTCGACGCCGAGCCGCGCTGGCAGGACTTCGACGTCGAGATGTTCTCGACCGATCGCGTCCTCGACGCGCTGCACCGCATCAAGTGGGACCAGGACGGGTCGCTGACCTTCCGCCGCTCGTGCGCGCACGGCATCTGCGGCTCCGACGCGATGCGGATCAACGGCCGCAACCGCCTGGCCTGCAAGACGCTGATCAAGGATCTCGACATCTCACAGCCGATCTACATCGAGGCGATCAAGGGCCTGCCGCTCGAGAAGGACCTCGTCGTCGACATGGAGCCGTTCTTCGCGTCGTTCCGCGAGGTGCAGCCGTTCCTGATCGCCAACACGCCGGCCCCCAAGGGCAAGGAGCGAGTGCAGTCGGTCGCCGACCGCGCCCGCTTCGACGACACCACCAAGTGCATCCTCTGCGCCGCATGCACCTCGTCGTGCCCGGTGTTCTGGACCGACGGGCAGTACTTCGGCCCCGCCGCGATCGTCAATGCGCACCGCTTCATCTTCGACTCGCGCGACGATGCGGGCGGAGCACGCCTCGACATCCTCAACGACAAGGAGGGCGTGTGGCGCTGCCGCACGACCTTCAACTGCACGGAGGCGTGCCCGCGCGGCATCCAGATCACGCAGGCGATCGCCGAGGTGAAGCAGGCCGTCATCCGCGGCCACGCCTGACCCCTCCTGCACGGTGGAAGCCGCCGTGCGCGCTCGATCCCCGGATCCGGCGTGCACGGCGGCTTCCATCGTGCACGCCCTCTCCTCCACAGGTGGTGGTCGGCCTCCGTTGTGCACGGATGCATCCGGTGGCCGTCTGACGAGCACGCGGCCCGCCACACTCGCTGCGTGCTCACCGGAATCCTCCACCTCTCACGACTCCGTGCTCTCGGAGTCGATCACCGTGCTGCCGTAGAGCGCGGCACGCTGACGCGTCTCCGGCCCGGTTGGTTCGCTGCCGCCGATGCGAGCGACGACCAGGTGCAGGCCGTTCTCCAGGCGGGATTCGTCTCCTGCCTCTCGTACTTCGGCACCCGCGGCGCATACCGGTCCGAGGGCCGGCAGCTGCATCTCGGCGTCGCCGGCTCGGACCGAGCGCGCTCTCCGCTACCTGACGTGGTGCTGCACTGGAGCCGTCGAGCGCCGATGTCGAAGGGGCCCGCCGTCGAGGCGTCGGCCGAGCGAGCACTCGAACACCTGCTCCTCTGCCAGCCGCCGGACGAGGCCGTCGCTGTGGTCGACTCCGCTCTGCACCTCGGGATCATCGGTCCCGGGCTGCTCGCCAGTACTCTCGCCCTGCTCCCCGCGCGCCTTCAGCCCTTGCTGCCCGCGTTCGACGTCCGGGCGGAATCCGGTCTCGAATCGCTGACCCGCTTCCGGCTCCTCGCCTGCGGCATCGTCTGCCGACCGCAGGTCGCGATTCCGGGGGTGGGGCGGGTCGACCTGCTGATCGACGAGTGGTTGATCATCGAGCTCGACGGCAGGCAGTGGCATGGGACAGCTGATGCGTTCACGAGCGATCGGCGCCGCGACGCCGCGGCCGTCCTCCGCGGGTACACCGTGCTCCGATTCGGCTACTCGGATGTCGTCCGCGCCTGGAGCCGGACGACATCCACGATCCTGGCGACTCTCGCGCGAGGCCGCACTCGCTGACTCTGCACGCTCGATGTCGTCATGCACGCGCGATCCACCGATCGGGCGTGCACGGAGACGTCGAGCGTGTACCGGCGCCCTACGCTGGACGCATGACGGAGGCGGCGACCGAGACCCCGCGCGGCATCCCGGCGCTGGTCGAGCGGTTCATGCGCACCCGACCGATGCGGGTGTTCCTGCACTACTCCGAGACGGGTGGGCCGCTGTTCGCCTCGGGGCTCGCATTCCAGGCGCTGTTCGCCGTCTTCGCCGCGCTGTTCGTCTTCTTCGCCGTCTTCGGATTCGCTGTGCGCGACAACGCGGTGCTCCGCGACTCCCTTCTCGATCTCGTCACCCGCTCGGTGCCCGGCCTCATCGGCGGGAAGAACGCGCTGGTCTCGATCGACACACTGCTCGACTCGTCGATCCTCGGCTGGACCGGCGTCATCGCCGCCGCCGGTCTGCTCTGGACGGCCCTCAACTTCCTCGGGAGCCTGCGCCAGGCGGTGCGGATCCTGTTCACGCTCCCCGGCCCGACCACCCTCTTCGTACTGCTCAAGCTCAAGGACGCCGGGCTCGCCCTCGTCTTCGGCGCGGTGCTCCTCGTCTCGGCGGCGCTGTCGGTGTTCTCGACGTCCTTCCTCGACGTGGCGTTCGAGTTCCTCGGCATCGGGAGCGACTCGATGCTCGGCAAGGTGGCCGGAACCGCGATCGGCCTCGTGATCATGCTCGCGCTCGACACGGCGACGCTCGCGGGCTCCTTCCGCATCCTCTCGGGGATTCCCATTCCGTGGAAGAACCTCTGGGTCGGCGCGGTGATGGGCGGAGTCGCTCTCGGCGCCCTGAAGGTCCTCGGGACCCAGCTGCTGGGCGGCGCCTCCCGGAACCCGCTACTCGCCTCCTTCGCCGTGCTGATCGGTCTGCTGATCTGGTTCAACCTCGTCTGCCAGGTCGTGCTGATCGCCGCGTCGTGGATCTCGGTGGGCATGAGCGACGCGGGCATCTCGACGCGCAAGCTGACCCCTGAGGAGCGGGAGCGCGAGCAGCAGGAGCAGCTGCGATCGGCCCGCCGCACACTGGCCGAGGCCGAGCGCGAGCGGCTGCGGACGGCGCTGCCGGACGCCTCGCTGCTCAAGCGCCGCCGCCTCGAGCGGCAACTCGCGAAGCTCGAGGAGGAGCTCGACGAGCTCGCCGTGTAGGGCTGCTCACCACGACGTCTGTCGAACATGTCCGTTTCTGTTGACATCCCACATGAACGGGTCTAGAAAGATGTAAACGCAGATTCGAGGTCGGCAACGACACCGCGGGTCGCGAGCATCATCACGGCGAGACGACGGAGTCCACATGTACGCACCGGAGCGGCACCAGGCGATCCTGGACCGTGCCCGCTCGAACGGGCGGGTCGAGGTCCGCGACCTCGCGCAGTCCCTGGCGGTCACACCCGAGACCATCCGCCGCGACCTCACCAGCCTCGAGAAGCGCGGTCTGCTGCGCCGGGCCCACGGAGGCGCGATCCCTGTCGAGCGACTGGGCATCGAGCCCGAGGTGGCCGCCCGCGAGGGCCACCTCGCCGCCGAGAAGGACCGCATCGCGACCGCCGCTCTGGCCGAGGTCCCCGACGGCGGTTCCATCGCCATCGACGCCGGGACCACCACGGTCCGCCTCGCAGAGCTGCTCCCCCTGGACCGCCGGCTGACGGTCGTCACCCACTCCCTCCCCGTCGCGATGGCGCTCGTCGGCCGGCCCAACATCGATCTCCACCTCCTCGGCGGTCACCTGCGCGGAGTCACGCAGGCCGCGGTCGGTCCCTGGGTCACCCAGGCGATCGCCTCCGTCTCGGTGGACGTCGCCTTCATCGGCACCAACGGCATCAGCCGGGAGCGCGGGCTCACCACCCCCGATCTCGACGAGGCCGTCGTCAAGACGGCGATCATCGCCTCCGCGCGCCGGGTCGTCGTCCTCGCCGATCACTCGAAGTTCGGCCGCCAGGACTTCGGGCACGTCGCCCCGCTGTCCGCGGTCGACACCGTCATCACCGACGCCGATGTCGACGACGAGCTCGCCGACGACATCGAGTCGGCCGGCCCGGAGGTCGTCCGCGCATGATCGTCACCGTCACCGCCAACCCCAGCATCGACGTCACCCTGTCGACCAGCGGCTTCACGATCGGCGAGGTCAACCGTGCGCACGACGTGCGCCGCGACCCCGCCGGCAAGGGCGTCAACGTCGCCCGAGCCCTCGCCCGCAACGGCGTGGAGGCGACCGCGATCTACCCTGCCGACACCTCCACCGGCCTCGACCTCTCGACGATGCTCGAGGCGGCGGGAGTCACGTCGGCCAGCACGCCGATCGCGCAGCCCATCCGCACCAACATCACCGTCGTCGACGACCGCACCGGCCGCACGACCAAGATCAACGAGCCCGGCCCCGCAGTGACTCCGGAGGAGGCCAAGGCCTTCTCCCAGCTCATCTGCGACCACGTCGTCACCGCCCCCCGCTGGCTCGTCGCCTGCGGCAGCGTCCCCCCGGGACTGGGCGACGACTTCTATCCGGCCCTCGGCCGGCTCGCCCTGCACTTCGGCGTCCCTCTTGCCGTCGACACCTCGGGGGCACCGCTGACCGCGATCATCGCGGCCGGCACCGCCACCCTGGTGAAGCCCAACCTCGAGGAGCTCGAAGAGCTCCTCGGCCGCTCCCTGCCGACGGTCGGAGACGTCGTCGCGGGAGCCCGTGCCCTCCTGAAGCTGCCGGACGCGCGAGCGCTCGTCAGCCTCGGCGAGCACGGCGCCCTCCTCGTCACGACGCAGTCGTCGTGGTGGGCGGGCGCCCCCGCCGTCGTCCCCCTCTCGACCGTCGGCGCCGGCGACAGCACCCTCGCGGGCTACCTGTCGGCGGCCGACGCCACGGAGGCGGAGCGTCTCGCGACCGCCGTCGCCTGGGGCACCGCCGCCGTCCAGCTCCCGGGCAGCGAAGCCCCGGGACCCGATTCCCTCCGCCTCGGCGACGTCACCGTCGTCGAGAACCCCGATTCCCACCTCCCGATTGGAGAACTGAGCGCATGACTGCTCTCACCGAGGCGTCGACGGTCATCGTCGACCTCACCGCCGCCACGAAGGACGAGGCCACCGCGCAGCTCGCGAAGACGCTCGCGGACGCCGGCCGCGTCACCGACCTCGACGGCTTCCTGGCCGACGTCCGCGACCGCGAGTCGCAGATGGCCACCGGCATGCCCGGCGGCATCGGGATCCCCCACGCCCGCTCGTCGCACGTCGTCGAGCCCAGCGTCGCCGTCGGCATCGCCAAGCAGGGCGTCGACTTCGGCGCCCCGGACGGCCCCGCCGACCTCATCTTCCTGATCGCCGCGCCCGACGGCGCCGACCAGGCCCACCTCAAGATCCTCGCCCAGCTCGCCCGGAAGCTGATCCACGAGTCCTTCACCGGGTCCCTCCGTGCCGCGTCCAGCGGCCAGGAGGTCGCGGACATCATCGCCAGAGAGGTCGTCGTGTCATGAGGATCGTCGCCGTCACCAGCTGCATCGCCGGCATCGCGCACACCTACATGGCGGCCGAGGCTCTCGAGCAGGCCGCCAAGAAGAAGGGCTACGAGATCCAGGTCGAGACCCAGGGCGCAGCCGGCTCCGACCCGATGTCCGACCAGACGATCGCCGACGCCGACGTCGTCATCCTCGCCGCCGACCTCGAGGTCCGCGGCAAGGAGCGCTTCGCGGGGAAGCCGACCCTCGAGGTCGGGACGTCGGAGGCGCTCGCCAAGGCCGCCGAGGTCATCGACCGCGCCGTCGCGACGGTGCAGGACGCGCCTGCCGCGGCCACCGCCTCCGCCGACGCGCCCCGTTTCGTCGCCGTGACCAGCTGCATCGCCGGCATCGCGCACACCTACATGGCGGCGGAGGCGCTCGAGCAGGCCGCGAAGAAGCGCGGCTACCCGATCCACGTCGAGACCCAGGGCGCCGCCGGCTCCGACGAGATGACCTCGGCCGACATCGCCGCGGCCGACGTCGTCATCCTCGCCGCCGACCTCGAGATCCGCGGCAAGGACCGCTTCGCCGGCAAGCCGATCCTCCAGGTCGGCGTCGCCGAGGCGCTCGCGAAGCCCGACGAGGTGCTCGACCGCGCTCTCGCGCTGCGCTCCGCGAAGCCGGCCGGCACCACCCCCACGCGTGCCGCAGCGTCCTCCGCGCCCGCCGCCGCCCCCAAGAAGGTCGGCGTCGGCACGCGCATCCGCCAGAACCTGATGACCGGCGTCTCGTACATGATCCCGTTCGTCGCGGCGGGCGGTCTGCTGATCGCGCTGTCGTTCCTGTTCGGCGGCTACCAGATCGTCAGCTTCACGCCGCAGCAGATCATCGACAACGGCTTCGACGCGTTCAACATCACCGACTGGGCCGGCGTGATGTTCCTGATCGGAGGCGCGACCTTCGCGTTCCTGGTCCCCGTGCTCTCGGGGTTCATCGCCTTCGGGATCGCCGACCGACCCGGTATCGCACCCGGGTTCCTCGGTGGCGCAGTGGCGGTCACCGTCGGCGCCGGCTTCCTCGGCGGCCTCGCCTCCGGCTTCATCGCCGGCTACGCGGCGCTGTACATCTCGCGCATCAAGCTGCCCGCGGCCTTCAAGTCGCTGATGCCCGTCGTGATCATCCCCCTGATCGCGACCTTCATCACCGGCTTCCTGATGTTCGTCGTGCTCGGCGCTCCGCTGCGCGCGCTGAGCGAGGGCCTGTCGGCCTGGCTGTCGGGTCTCACGGGTGGCAACCTCGTGATCCTCGGTCTCATCCTCGGCCTGATGATGGCGTTCGACATGGGTGGTCCGGTCAACAAGGTGGCCTACGCCTTCGCGACCACCGGCCTCGCCTCCGTGCCCGCCGACGGCGACCCCAACTCCGTGCAGTTCAAGGTCATGGCCATCGTGATGGCCGCCGGCATGACGCCTCCGCTGGGCCTCGCCCTGGCCACGACGCTGCGCAAGCGCCTCTTCACCGACGCGGAGCGCCAGAACGGCAAGGCGGCGTACCTGCTCGGCGCGTCCTTCATCTCGGAGGGGGCCATCCCGTTCGCGGCGGTCGACCCGCTGCGCGTGATCCCCTCGGCCATGATCGGCTCGGCCGTCACCGGTGCGCTCGTCGCGCTGTTCGGCTCGACCCTGCGCGCCCCGCACGGCGGCATCTGGGTGACCGGTCTCGTCGGGCAGCCGCTGCTCTACCTGGTCGCGATCCTCGTCGGCATGGTGGTCACCGCGATCTGCGTCATCATCGCGAAGAGCATCAAGCGCGCCCCGGTCGTCGCCGACGTGCCCGAGCCCGCCACGGCGCAGGCCGTCGCCGCCTGACCGGAGCCCCCCGAACGACCGTCCTGAGCGGTCCTGCCGGCGGTCCGCGCCTCCGTCGCCTTCTTCTTCTCCGAGGGAAGGTGGCGGAGGAGCGGGCCGCCGGCTGTGCTGGTTCCCGCGGCGGTCCCCGCCCGCCGCGGCACGGTCGGCTGCGCGACGCGAAGCGTTCCCGAAAGCACGGTGCGAACGGCTACGGGGAATCGCTGGCACGCGATTCCCCGGTTCGCCTCCGCCCTGCTGTGAGGCACGGTGCCGTCTGCAGGAGTGGGTGCGATCTGCAGGAGGTACCCGCCTCCAGCAGCGCGATCACACGGCGACCGGGCCGATTCGCCGATGAGCACCTGCAGACCGCACCAGCACCTGCAGACCGCACCATCACCTGCGGACCGCACAGCGCCTGACGGGAGGCGCATCCCCGCGAGCCGAGGCGAAGCGGGGATTCGTGTTCGAGCCAATCCTCGTAGCCGTTCGCAGCCCGCTCCTTGCAACGCACCACGTCGACGAGCCGACTGCTCCGCGGCGGGCGGGGACCGCCGCGGAGGAGCAGGGCCAGCTGCTCCAAATAGACTGTCGGGGTGACTCGTAAGCCGCTCCGTATCGCCACTGTCAACGTCAACGGCGTCCGCGCCGCCTACCGCAAGGGCATGGGCGACTGGCTCGCTGCACGCGACGTCGACATCCTCGCCCTCCAGGAGGTCCGCGCCTCCACCGACGACCTCACGGGGCTGCTGGGCGACGAGTGGGACGTGCTGCACGACGAGGCCTCGGCGAAGGGCCGAGCCGGAGTCGCGCTCGCCTCGCGCAACCGCGCCGCGATCCACCGCGTGTCGTTCGGCGCCGAGGACTTCGACTCCGCCGGCCGCTGGCTCGAGGCCGACTACGAGGTCGGCGACCGCACGATCACCGTGGTCTCCACCTATGTGCACTCGGGCGAGGTGGACACTCCGAAGCAGATCGAGAAGTACAAGTTCCTCGATGCCATGAAGGAGCGTCTCCCGCAGCTGCAGGAGCACAACGGGCTCGCCGTCGTGATGGGCGACCTGAACGTCGGTCACCGCACGCTCGACATCAAGAACTGGAAGGGGAACGTCAAGAAGGCGGGCTTCCTCCCCCAGGAGCGCGCCTACTTCGACGAGTTCATCGGCGCCGAGGGCGACGACGACTACAACGCCGGCGGAGGCTTCGGCTGGGTCGACCTCGGGCGTCGCTTCGCGGGCGAGGTGCCCGGCCCCTACACCTGGTGGTCGCAGCGCGGCCAGGCGTTCGACACCGACACCGGCTGGCGTCTCGACTACCAGCTCGCCACCCCCGCGCTCGCCGAGCTCGCCCGCTCCTACGAGGTCGACCGGGCCGACGCGTACGACACCCGCTGGTCCGACCACGCTCCCGTGGTCGTCGACTACGCACTCTGATCTCCACTCCCCCGCGGCCCAGCGCCGCGACACCGACCTCGCGAGGCCTTCGATGACCCCCAGCACCCCGGGCACCAAGCCCGTCATCTTCTCCGGTATGCAGCCCTCCTCCGGCTCTCTGCACCTCGGCAACTACATCGGCGCGCTCACGCAGTGGATCGCGATGCAGGAGGCGTTCGACGCGTACTTCTGCGTCGTCGACCTGCACGCCATCACGGTTCCGCAGGAGGCGGAGCAGCTGCGCGAGCGCACGCGCGCCACCGCAGCGCAGTACATCGCGGCCGGGATCGACCCCGAGCGATCGACGCTGTTCATCCAGTCGCACGTGCCCGCGCACGCCGAGCTGGCGTGGGTGCTCAACACCCTCACCGGGTTCGGCGAGGCCAGCCGCATGACGCAGTTCAAGGACAAGTCGGCCAAGCAGGGCGCGGAGGCCGCCTCGGTCGGCCTCTTCACCTACCCCGTCCTGATGGCCGCCGACATCCTGCTGTACCAGACCGACGCGGTCCCGGTCGGCGAGGACCAGCGGCAGCACCTCGAACTGACCCGCGACCTCGCGGCGCGCTTCAACTCGCGGTTCGGTGAGACCTTCACGATCCCGGAGGCGCACATCGCGCGGGAGACGGCGAAAATCTACGACCTGCAGAATCCCGGCGCGAAGATGTCGAAGTCCGCCGAATCGGACGCCGGGCTGCTCAGCGTCCTCGACGAGCCGAAGGTCACCGCGAAGAAGATCATGCGCGCCGTGACCGACGCCGAGTCGGAGGTGCGGTTCGACCGTGCCGAGAAGCCGGGCGTCTCGAACCTGCTCACCATCTACTCCGTTCTCGCCGATCGCACCGTCGAGTCGCTCGAGCAGGAGTACGCCGGCCGCGGCTACGGCGACCTCAAGAAGGGCCTCGTCGAGGTCGTCGCCGCGACCTTCGACCCGATCCGCGCGCGCACGGCCGAGCTGCTCGCCGACCCGGCCGAGTTGGATCGCGTGCTCTCCCGCGCTGCGGACCGCGCCTCCGAGACGGCGGAGCGCACGCTCGCCACGGCCTACGAGCGCGTCGGCTTCCTGCGGCGCACCCGCTGACGTGACGCTCCGACTCGCCCTCTTCGACCTCGACGACACCCTCTTCGCGCACGCCCACGCGGTGCGCGAGGGCATCGTCGACCGGGTGGGCGCGCTCGGCGCGCCCTATACGGCGCTCCCCGACGAGATCCAGCGCCGCTGGTACGACCTGGAGGAGGAGCACTACCACCGCTACCTCGCGGGCGAGCTCGACTACGAGGGTCAGCGCCGGGCCAGAGCGACAGCATTCGCTGCGGAGTCGGGCATCGCCCTCTCTCCCGAGGAGGCGAGTGGCTGGTTCGCCGCCTACCTCGAGCACTACGTCGCGAACTGGACCCTGCACGACGACGCTCTGCCCGCGCTCGACCGGCTCGACGCCTCCGGGATCCGGATCGGGATCATCACCAACGGCGACCTCGCTTTTCAGCGGAACAAGGTGGAGAAGCTCGGTCTGGCGCCGCGGATCGAGCACCTGATCGCCTCGGGCGCCGTCGGAGTCACCAAGCCCGACGCGCACATCTTCGAGGTCGCCTGCGAGCGGTTCGCTGTCGCTCCGGAGGACGCCCTCTACGTCGGCGACCGGCTCACCACCGATGCGATCGGCGCCGCCCGCGCGGGCCTGCGCGGAGTCTGGCTCGACCGCGTCGGCGGCCCCGAGCACGGCAGAGCCCTGCCCGCGGAGGCGGTCGCCCTCGGAGTCCGCCGCATCGGCTCTCTCGACGAGCTCCTCGCCTGATCCGACGGGACGCGCTCCGCTGAGTGTCGCCGATCGATCCCCATGCGAGTCCGGGAAAAAGGAGGTCGGCAAGCCGGACTGCTGACGGTGGGGGGTCTCGATACGCCCCTCCGGGGCTACTCGACCAGCAGGCATCAAGACACACCGGCCTGCTGCGGGGCTACTCGACCCGTCGGCGGAGAGCAGGCGTGCGCTGTCCCACTCCCGAGCCGCGGAACGCCGAAGCGCCCCGGGCCGACCCGAAGGTCGAACCGAGGCGCTTCACCGGCCGAGGACCGGACAGTCACGGAACAAGGCCGAGGCGTACAGGGAAATCGCGTGTGAGCGATTTCCCCTAGCCGGACGCAGGACGCTCTGCGAAACGCAACCGCCTCGCGAAACCGACCGCGCCACGGCGGGCAAGGACCGCCGTGGAAGGCTCACACCACGTCGTCGTCGACCCAGTCGAAGGTCTTCGTGACGGCCTTCTTCCAGAGGCGGTACTGGCGGGCGGCCTCGCCCTGGTCCATCTGCGGGGTCCAGCGCGAATCCTCCTGCCAGTTCTGACGCAGGTCGTCGAGGTTCGCCCAGAAGCCGACCGCGAGGCCCGCGGCGTACGCGGCGCCGAGCGCGGTGGTCTCGGCGACAACCGGGCGGACGACCGGCACACCGAGGATGTCGGCCTGGAACTGCATGAGCAGGTTGTTGGCGATCATGCCGCCGTCGACCTTGAGCTCCTGCAGCGGCACTCCGGAGTCGGCATTGACAGCGTCGAGGACCTCGCGGGTCTGGAACGCGGTCGCCTCGAGCGCGGCGCGGGCGATGTGGCCCTTGTTGACGTAGCGCGTCAGACCGACGAGCGCTCCGCGGGCGTCCGAGCGCCAGTACGGCGCGAAGAGTCCCGAGAACGCGGGGACGAAGTAAGCGCCTCCGTTGTCCTCGACCGTGGCGGCCAGCGCCTCGACCTCGGGGGCCGAGCCGATGAGGCCCAGGTTGTCGCGCAGCCACTGGATCAGCGAGCCGGAGACCGCGATCGAGCCCTCCAATGCGTAGTGCACCTCGCCGTCGCCGAGCTTGTAGCCGATCGTGGTGAGCAGCCCGTTCTTGGAGTGCACGATCTCGGTGCCGGTGTTGAAGATCAGGAAGTTGCCGGTGCCGTAGGTGTTCTTGGCCTCGCCCGGATCGAACGCCGCCTGACCGAAGGTCGCGGCCTGCTGGTCGCCCAGGATGCCGGCGATCGGGACCTCGCGCAGCAGCGAGGACGCCTCGACCTGGCCGTAGACCTCGGACGAGGAGCACACCTCGGGGAGCATCGACTTCGGGACGCCGAAGGCCTCGAGGATGTCGTCGCGCCACTCGAGGGTCTCGAGGTCGAGGAACAGCGTGCGGGAGGCGTTGGTGACGTCGGTCTTGTGGACGCCTCCGTCGGTGCCGCCGGTGAGGTTCCAGAGGACCCAGGTGTCGGTGGTGCCGAAGAGCAGGTCGCCGGCCTCCGCCTTCTCGCGGGCCCCCTCGACGTTCTCGAGGATCCAGACGATCTTGGTGCCCGAGAAGTAGGTCGCCAGCGGGAGGCCGACGACCGACTTGAAGCGGTCGGCTCCGACGTCGCCGGCGAGGCGGTCGACGATCGACTGGGTGCGGGTGTCCTGCCAGACGATCGCGTTGTAGACGGGCTTGCCGGTCGTCTTGTCCCAGACCACCGCGGTCTCGCGCTGATTGGTGATGCCCACGGCAGCGATGTCGTGCCGAGTCAGGTCGGCGCGGGAGAGCGCCTGGCCGATGACCTCTCGGACGTTGTTCCAGATCTCGATCGGGTCGTGCTCGACCCAGCCCGCCCGGGGGAAGATCTGCTCGTGCTCCTTCTGGCCCGTCGAGACGATCGATCCCTTCTTGTCGAAGATGATCGCGCGGGACGACGTGGTCCCCTGGTCGATAGCGATGACGTAGTCAGCCATGTGTGATTACTCCTTCGTAATGGGGTGAAGTGGGAGCGCGGCGGATCAGATGATCGGCAGCAGCACGGTCGACGCGAGACCGGCCAGCACACCACCGACGATCGGTCCGGCGACCGGGACCCATGCGTAGCTCCAGTCGCTGCCGCCCTTGCCCTTGATCGGCAGCAGAGCGTGCGCGATGCGGGGGCCGAGGTCGCGCGCCGGGTTGATCGCGTAGCCGGTCGGTCCACCGAGCGAGGCGCCGATCGCGATCACCAGGATGGCGACGGGCAGTGCGCCGAGCGCCGCGAGCCCGCCGTCGCCCTGGCGTCCGCCGCCGAAGCCGATGACGACGAAGACGAGGACGAAGGTGCCGATGACCTCGGTGAGGAAGTTCCAGCCGTACGAGCGGATCGCGGGGCCGGTCGAGAAGACGCCGAGCTTGTTGGCCGCGTCGGGCTCCTCGTCGAAGTGCTGCTTGTAGGCGAGCCAGCAGAAGACCGCACCGATGATGGCACCGATCATCTGGGCGAGGATGTACACGAGGATCGAGACGATGTTGACGGGGACGCCCGAGCCGAACTCGGTCGCTCCGCTCGCGACCAGACCGAGCGTCACCGCCGGGTTGAGGTGCGCACCGGAGTTGTACGAGACGATCACACCGGCGAAGACAGCGAAGCCCCAGCCGATGTTGACCATCAGGAACCCGCCGTTGAAACCCTTGTTCTTGACGAGCGCGACGTTGGCGACGACGCCGCAGCCGAGGAGGACGAGCATCGCCGTCCCCACGAGCTCAGCCAGGAAGACCACTCCGAGATTGTCCACGTTGACCTTTTCCTCTGATTAGAGCGGACGCACGCGGGCGTCCGCAGCGGGCATCGATGCCCGACGTGTGTGAAGTTATCCGCGCCCCGACCCTCCGACAAGGAACGACGCGTGCACGTTTGTGCGTTGTCACGACGAGAGCCCCGGCTCGAGGTGCTGCCTCGACCGGGGCTCCCGTCGTTGTGCGCCAGTCTCCGCGTCTAGGACGCGGGAACGGCGGTCGGAGCCTGGACGGAGGATCCGCCGACGTCGACTCCGTTGTACTCCTTGAGGTGCGCGATGGTGGCGTCCACCTCGGAGGCGCGCGTCGCCTCGTCCCAGCCCAGGACGGCTCCAGTGTGCTCGGCGAGCTCATCGAGCAGCTCGCGGCTGAGGCCGCCGGTGAAGGCGTGGTTGGTCCGGCGCATGACGAGGTCGATCAGGTGCACGACGCTCTCGCGCTGGGCGAGGTAGCGGATCTCTCCGGTCGTGAAGTCCTTGTCGAAGTCGAGGGCCTCGTCGTGTCCGTCCGCGAGGGCCTCGATGACCTCCTGTGCACGGGTGCCGTAGCGCTCGAGCAGCTGGCCGGTGCGGGCCGAGGAGAGGCCCGAGCGGTGCTGGCTGATCCACTGCGCGCGGGACGCGTCGGTGCGGGGGAAGCCCTTGCCGCCTCCGATGGGCGTCTTCACGGTCGAGACCCGCCGCGTGACGCCGATCCGCTTGAAGACCTCGTTGGAGAGGTGCTCCGAGAGGGCGCGGAAGGTGGTCCACTTGCCGCCGACCAGGCTGAGCACCGTCGCGCCGCCCGCTCCGGGGAGTGTGGAGGGCTCGATGCGGTAGTCGCGGGAGACGAATCCGGGTGCCTCGTCGTCGTGACGGGGCAGGGGGCGGATGCCCGAGAACTTGAAGACGATCTGCGAGCGGTCGACTGGGATCGAGGGGAAGACGTGGTTGACCAGCTCGAAGAAGTAGTCGATCTCCTCCTCGGTGCAGACGGCCGGCTTGGTGGGGTCGGCCTCGATGTCGGTGGTTCCGACCATCACGCGGCCCTTGAGCGGGTAGATCAGGACGATGCGGCCGTCGCTGTGCTCGAAGAACATCTCGCGGCCCTCGCAGGCCTCGACCAGCTCGGGATTGTCGAGCACGACGTGCGAGCCCTTGGTGCCGCCCATGAACGTGGTGGTCGTGCCGAGCGCGGTGTTGGTGAAGTCGGTCCAGGGACCGGAGACGTTCACGACGATGTCGGCCTCGAAGGTGAACTCCTCGCCGCTCTCGCGGTCGCGGAGCACGACGCCCTTCTCGTCGGCACCGACGGCCTCGACGTAGTTGGCCGCGCGGGCCTTCTTGCCGCCGATGAGCGCGTCGTGCAGCACGTCGAGCGCGAGGCGCTCGGGCTCGTGGACGGAGGCGTCGAAGTAGGTCGCCGTGTACTTGATCTTCGGGTCGAGCTGGGGCAGCTCGGCCAGGGAGCGCTTGCGGCCGCGGAACTGGTGGCGCGGGACGACGCCGCCGTCGCGCGAGAAGAAGTCGTACAGGGTGAGGCCGACCTTGATCAGCAGCGCGCCGCGCTCCTGGGGGGCACCCGACTTGTGGGTCAGGAAGCGCAGCGGGGCCGCGAGGATCCCCGAGAAGGTCGAGTAGATCGGGATCGTGGTCTGCAACGGCTTCACATAATGGGGAGCGATCTTGAGCAGACCGTTGCGCTCGTGCACACCCTCGTTGACGAGTCGGAACTCGCCGTTCTCGAGGTAGCGGATGCCGCCGTGGATCATGTGGCTCGAGGCGCTGGAGGCACCCGAGACGTAATCGCCGCGCTCGACGAGGGCGACGTCGACGCCGTTGAGAGCCAGCTCGCGGAAGGTCCCGATGCCGTTGATGCCACCTCCGATCACGAGGACGGTGGCGCGGGGGGTGTCGCGCAGGGCGGAGACGCTCTCGCGGAGAGCGGTGTTTCCGGGAGTTCCGGCAGACTGTGCCACTTCGTACTCGCCTTCGTGTCGTGGGTGCTTCGTCGAGGCCTTCACGGAGTGTCCATCTCTGGGGTGGACGATTGATTTCGCGGAGGAATACGGCCATCCTTGACCCGACAACACATCCGGTCAATACGGGTGGAAATACGTGCAAGGAGCGGCAATGACCCCAGTCCGACCGGTCGTCGAACTCGACGAGACGACGCACGCGACCCACCCGGACAAGACACGGGACGCGCTGCGTGCGGCACAGCTCTACTACATGCAGGACCTGACGATGGACGCCATCGCCCACGAGCTGCACACCTCGCGCTCCTCCGTCTCGCGGCTGCTCTCGCACGCGAGGGCGACCGGACTGGTCGACATCCAGATCCGCTCCCCCCTCGACCGCGCGAGCGCCCTCTCGGCCGAGGTGCGCGCGCACTTCGACATCACGGCGCACATCGTGCCGGTGCCCGATCACACCAGCGAGATCGACCGGCTCGAGCGCGTCGCGCTGTCGGCAGCGCGGATCCTCGGGCAGTTCATCGACTCCAACATGATCGTCGGCATCGCCTGGGGCTCGACGATGAGCGCCATCAGCCGGCATCTGATCGCGAAGGAGACGCACAACACCCAGATCGTGCAGCTGAACGGCGCCGGCAACACCGAGACGACCGGGATCAACTACTCGAGCGAGATCCTCCGGCGCTTCGGCGATGCGTATGCGGCGAAGGTGCAGCAGTTCCCGGTGCAGGCGTTCTTCGACGACCCGCTGACGAAGCAGGCGGTGTGGCGCGAGCGCTCGACGAAGCGGGTGCTCGAGCTGCAGCAGCGGATGGACGTCGCGCTGTTCGGACTCGGCTCGCCCTTCGCAGCGGTGCCGTCGAAGGTGTACATCGGCGGGTATCTCGAGGCGAGCGACTTCACCTCGCTGAGCGCCTCAGGGGTCGTCGGCGACGTGGCGACGGTGTTCTACCGGGCCGACGGGACATGGGACGACATCCCCATGAACGAACGTGCAAGCGGTCCGGACCTCTCGACGGTGCGTCGCGCGGCTCGCCGCATCTGCGTGGTCTCCGGCTCGTCGAAGCTGCCCGGACTGCGCGGAGCGCTGGCGGCCGGGCTGATCACCGACCTCATCCTCGACGAGGGCACGGCGCGCGCGCTGATCTCCTCCTGAGGCTCGTCGAGACACCGTCTCCGCTCGCGAGACACCGGGGCCGGCGCGGCGTCTCGGCGACAGGGCGGCGGCTCGGCGCGGGTCAGGACTCGCGGGCGTGGGCGTCGAGGAATTCGTAGACCTCGGCGTCGTCGATACCGGGGAAGGTTCCGGAGGGCAGCGGGGCCAGCACGTGGGCGTGCAGGCGCGCGCTCGGCCAGGCGTTGCCGTCCCAGCGGGCGGCGAGGTCGGCGGGAGCGCGGCGGCAGCACGACTCGTCGGGGCAGCGTGAGAGCTCGCGGCGGTCGGTGTCGCGGCCGCGGAAGAAGCGGGCCTCGGCGAAGGGGACGCCGACCGTGATCGAGAACTCCTCCGTGGCCGTCGTACCGGTCTGCGACGCCGACCAGAAGGTCCCGGCGGGCGTGTCCACGTACTGGTAGTACTCCGTCGTCCGGTTGGTGCGGGTGAACGCCGACCGGGCCGACCAGTAGCGGCAGACCATCTGGCCCTCGACCGCGCCGGTCACGTCGGTCGGCAGCGGCAGACCGTCATTCTCGTACGCCTTCTGGATCGAGCCGTCGCCGAGGACCCGCAGGAAGTGCATCCGGATGTCGAGATGCGAGGTCAGCAGGTTGGTGAAGCGGAGCGCCGCGGCCTCGTGCGTCACGCCGAAGCCGTCGCGGAAGTCCTCGACCGAGATGTCGCGGTCGCGCTTCGCCTCCTGGAGGAACGCGACGGCGGGCTCGAGCGGCATCAGGCAGGCGGCGGCGAAGTAGTTGATCTCGAGACGCTGGCGGAGGAAGTCGGCGTAGGTCACGGGGCGCTCGTGGCCGAGCAGGCGGTGCGCCATGGCCTGCAGCGCGAGCGCGCGCAGCCCGTGGCCGCCGGGGATCGAGGCGGGCGGGAGGTAGATCCGTCCGTTCGCGAGGTCGATCACCGAGCGCGCCGAGTGCGGGAGGTCGCCGACGTGGATGATCTCGAAGCCGAGGTGCCGCGCCATCTTCGACACGGAGCTGTGGGTGAGTGCACCGCCGCGGTGGCCGACGGTGCGGAGCATCTCGCCCGCGATGGTCTCGATCTCGGGCAGGTGCGCGTTGCGCTCGCGCAGCTGGAGGCGCTGCGCGGTGTTGGCCCGTCGCGCCTCCTCCGGTGTCGCGCTCGCCTCGCTCCTTCGGCGCGCGAGCTCGCGGTACACACCGAGGAACGCCTCGAGGACCGGCGTGGTCAGGGCCTTGTTGACCTTGAACTCCTGCAGCCCGAGCGAACGGTAGAGAGACCCCCTCTGAACCCGCGCGAGCTCGATCTCGAGGGCGGCGCGCTCGCTCGGCGGCTCGTCCGAGAGCAGGGCGGCCAGCTCGACCCCGAGCGCGGAGGCGAGGCCCTGCATGAGCGAGAGACGCGGTTCGCGGCGACCGGTCTCGATCAGGGAGAGCTGGCTCCCCGACACCCCGACCATCTCGGCGAGCCGGCCGAGCGTCAGCCCGCGGCGGGTGCGGAAGTGGCGGATGCGCTGCCCCAGGAGGGCGGCATCGGTGCCGGCGGTGTCGGTCACGGCGAGCTCCAGTGGTCGGTTGTGACAAAAGCGAAAAAACGATGATTCTTGACGGCTTTCGGCCCGGGAATACATCCCGATCCTCCTCCATCCTGGCTTCAGGCGCCACAGGGCCCCTCGACAGCGGCCGGCCGCTCGAGAACGACTCCCCACCCGTCGACGACGACAGACCAGAAAGCGGAGCCACCATGAGCATCTTCACCAACACCCTCCAGCTCGAGCCGGCCACGATGACCGCCCCGACCGCGGTCCCCGCGCCCACCGTCCCCGCCGCTCCCCTGGCGCTGCGCCGCTGGGTCCGCGAGATGGCGGCGATCCTCGAGCCCGACGCGATCGAGTGGAGCGACGGCTCGCCCGCCGAGTGGTACCGCCTCACCGGCCGCATGGTCGAGGAGGGCAAGCTCATCGCCCTGAACCCGGAGTGGCGACCCGGCTCGTTCCTGGCGCGGACCGATCCCGACGACGTCGCCCGCGTCGAGGACCGCACCTTCATCTGCACGACCGACGAGGCGGACGCCGGCCCCACGAACAACTGGCGCGAGGCCTCCTCGATGAAGGACGAGATCGCGCCCTGGTTCGCCGGCGCCATGCGCGGCCGGACGATGTACGTCGTCCCCTTCTCGATGGGCCCCGTCGGCGGACCGCTGTCCCAGCTGGGCGTGCAGCTCACCGACTCCGCCTACGCCGTGCTCAACATGCGGATCATGGCCCGCGTGGGCGCTGCTCCACTCGCCGCGTTCACCGAGGAGACCGCGTTCGTGCGGGGCGTGCACTCGGTGGGCCTCCCCCTCCGCGACGCCGACGGCACGACGCGGGACGACGTCACCTGGCCCTGCAACGAGACGAAGTACATCACCCAGTTCCCCGAGACCCGCGAGATCTGGTCGTTCGGCTCCGGCTACGGCGGCAACGCCCTGCTCGCGAAGAAGTGCTTCGCCCTGCGCATCGCCTCGGCGATGGGTCGGGAGGAGGGCTGGCTCGCCGAGCACATGCTGCTCATCCGCATCGTCTCGCCCGAGGGGCGGCGCTACCACGTGGCTGCGGCGTTCCCGAGCGCGTGCGGCAAGACGAACCTCGCGATGATGCAGCCCGCGATCCCCGGCTGGCGCGTCGAGACCCTGGGGGACGACATCACCTGGATGAAGAAGGGAGCGGACGGACGGCTGTGGGCCATGAACCCCGAGACCGGCTTCTTCGGGGTCGCGCCCGGCACCGGGCGGTCCTCGAACCCGAACGCCGTGCACACGCTCTGGGGCAACACGATCTTCACGAACGTCGCGCTCCGCGAGGACGGCGACGTCTGGTGGGAAGGGCTGACCGACGAGACGCCCGAGCACCTGACCGACTGGCGCGGCGAGCCGTGGACGCCCGCCTCCGGCACCCCCGCCGCCCACCCGAACGCGCGCTTCACGGCGCCCGCCCTGCAGTGCCCCTCGCTGTCGGAGGACTGGGACTCGTTCGAGGGCGTGCCCCTGGACGCGATCGTCTTCGGTGGCCGCCGTGCGAGCAACGTGCCGCTGGTGACCCAGGCCACCTCGTGGCAGCACGGCGTCTTCATGGGCGCGACGATCGCCTCCGAGAAGACGGCGGCGGCCGAGGGCACTGTCGGCGAGCTGCGCCGCGACCCCTTCGCGATGCTGCCCTTCTGCGGGTACAACATGGCCGACTACTTCGCGCACTGGCTGGCCGTCGGCGAGGACCTGGGAGACAGCGCGCCGGCGATCTTCCAGGTCAACTGGTTCCGCAAGGGTGCCGACGGCGCCTTCCTCTGGCCCGGTTTCGGCGAGAACGCCCGCGTCATCCAGTGGCTCATCCGCCGGGTCGAGGGGCTGGCGGAGGCGCGTCCCAGCGCGATCGGCGACCTCCCGATCGCGATCAACAGCCACGGGCTGAATCTGCCGGCCGCGGTGAAGGAGGAGCTCTTCTCGGTGCCGGTCGAGGCCTGGCTCGACGAGTGCGACCTGACCGAGCAGTTCTTCGCGCGGTTCGGCGACCGCCTCCCGAGCGCCCTGAGCGCCGAGCTGACCGCACTGCGCCTCCGTTTGCTGGCCGCCCGGCTGCCAGTCGCTGCGTGACACCCTGAACCTGCCGGCCCAGCGCCGGTGCTCCCTGTGGCCCGCGGAGAGGGACATCCCCTTTCCTCGCAACCTCCTCCGCGGGTCCACTCCCTCTCGATCGATGGACGTCATGGACCGCATCACCCTCCGCTTCCTCGCCGCTCCGCAGGACGCGACCGCCGACGGCAGCAGCGCCCAGGCCGGCCGCGTGCTCGAGTGGATCGACAAGGCCGGCTACGCCTGCGCCGTCGGCTGGAGCGGCGGGTACTGCGTCACCGCGTACGTCGGCAACGTGCACTTCACCAGGCCCATCGCGGTCGGCAACCTCATCGAGGCGAGCGCGCGGGTCATCCACACCGGACGCACCAGCATGCACGTGCTGGTCGAGGTCGCGCAGGCGGATCCGCGGACCGGCCGGTACGAGGCGGCGACGCACTGCCTCCTGATCTTCGTAGCGGTCGACGAGGAGAAGCGGCCCCGTGCGGTGCCGGAGTGGCAGCCGCGCTCGATCGAGGACGCGGCGCTCGCCGAGGGCGCCGCCGCCCGCATCGCCGGCCGCCGCGCGCTGCACGAGGTGATGCGCGAGCAGGAGTACACGGAGGCGGGCACAGGGCCGAAGATCGTCTTCCGCTTCCTGGCCGCGCCCGGCGACGTGAACTGGGGCGGCAACGCGCACGGCGGAATCGTGATGCGCTGGATCGACGAGGCGGCGAACGTCGTCGCAGAGGGCTGGACCGGGCGCGACGCGGTGGCGGTGTACTCAGGCGGCATCCACTTCTACCGGCCGGTGCGCATCGGGCACCTGGTCGAGGTGGAGGCGCGGCTGATCCACACGGGGCCGCGGAGCATGCACCTGGCGATCCACGTCCGCTCCGGCGATCCGCGCACCGGGGTGCTCGAGCTGACGACGCAGTGCATGAGCGTGTTCGTGGTGCGCGGCGCCGACGGATCGGCCGAGACCGTGCCGGCGCTCGTGCTCGAGGCCGACGAGGACCGGCGGCTCGATGTACACGCTCGCGAGCTGATCCGGCTGCGGGCGGAGCTGCCTCCGCTGCCGATCGGCAGTGCGACCGCCTCCGGCCGCTGACGTGCCCGGCGATAGGGTCGAGCCGTGACTCTCCCGCTCCTGGTCGTCAACGGCCCGAACCTGAATCTGCTCGGCACCCGCGAGCCCGCGCTCTACGGCTCCGACACTCTCGCCGATGCGGAGGCGCTCGCCGCCGACCGCGCGCGCGCCCTCGGTCTCGAGGTCGAGGTGTTCCAGAGCAACTCGGAGGGGGCGATCATCGACCGTCTGCACGCGGCACGGGGCACCGCCTCCGGCATCGTGCTGAACGCCGGCGCCTACACCCACACCTCGATCGCGATCCGCGACGCGGTGCTCGCGACGGAGCTGCCGCTGGTCGAGGTGCACATCAGCAACGTGCACCGCCGCGAGGAGTTCCGCCGGCACTCGTACCTGTCGGACATCGCGGTCGCCGTCATCGTCGGCGCGGGGATCGCCGGGTACGGATTCGCGGTCGAGGTGCTCGCCCGCCGCCTGGAGGCGGAGACCCGCCAGGCGTAGCGTCGAGGGCATGACCGACTCCGATCTCTCCCGCTCCTTCGGCAGTGCCGTCGACGCCTACGACCGCGGACGGCCGCGGTATCCGGACGACGCGGTGGACTGGCTGGTCGCGCACGTGCCGTCGCGGGTGGCGGGGGCCTACGTTCCCGAGCGGGCGCGGGAGGCCGGCGCCGACGCCTCCGATCGGCTGCGGGTCGTGGATCTCGGGGCGGGGACGGGGAAGTTCACGGCGTCGCTCGTCGCGCGCGGGCTGGACGTGACGGCGGTCGAACCGGATCGGAAGATGCTCGCGAGGTTGAGTGAGAACCTGCCGACAGTCACGTCGATGGAGGGGACGGCGGAGGCGCTTCCGCTCGCCGACGCCTCCGCCGAGCTGATGACGGCGGCGCAGTCGTGGCACTGGGTCGACGCCGAGCGGGCGAGCGCCGAAGTGGCACGGGTGCTGGTGCCGGAAGGCATGCTCGCGCTGGTCTGGAACATCCGCGACGAGTCGGTGCCGTGGGTGCGCCGGCTCGGCGAGGTCGCCGGATCCTCGACCGCCGAGCGGTTCGAGACGGTGCATCCTCCGCTCGGAGCGGCGCTCGAGCGGGTGGCGTACGCCGAGTTCGACTGGGTGTTCGAGCTCGACCGCGCGGGCGTGCTCGACATGTTCGCGTCACGGAGTTACGTGATCGCGATGCCGGAGGAGGAGCGCGCCGCGACCCTGGCGGCGGTCGAACGGGTCCTCGATGAGGAGTTCGGCGCGGAGGCGCGCGTCGCGATGCCGTACGCGACGCGGGTGACTATCGCGCGGCGTAGGTCGTGAGGGAACCCCGGACCGTCGAGGCCGTCCTGGAGGGCGGGATGCCTCGACGGTCCGGGGTTGCCTCGATGTCGGACGGCGCGGGTCAGACCTCGTTCGGGTCGCCGCCGACGCGGCCGGCGCGCTCGAGGGCGGTGATCGCATCGCGCTCGTCGGAGGTGAGCTCGAAGCCGAAGACGTCGACGTTCTCGGCGATGCGGGCCTTCGTCGACGACTTGGGGAAGACGATGTGGCCGCGGTCGAGGTGCCAGCGGAGGACGACCTGCGCGGGCGTGACTCCGTGGGCCTCGGCGGGGCCGGTGATCACGGGGAGCTCGAGCAGCGGGTACTTGTTCTGACCGAGCGGGCCCCACGCCTCCGTCGCGATGCCGTGCTGGGCGCCGAACGCCGTCACCGTCGGCTGCTGGTGGTAGGGGTGCAGCTCGATCTGGTTGACGGCCGGCACGACGTCGCCGGCCGCGAGGAGGCGCTCGAGGTGCGGGACGAGGAAGTTCGAGACGCCGATCGAGCGGGTGCGGCCCGACTCGCGCAGCTCCTGCATCGCCTCCCAGCTCTCGACGTAGCGGTCCTGCGCGGGCTTGGGCCAGTGGATGAGGTAGAGGTCGACGGAGTCGAGGCCGAGCTTCTCGAGGCTCGCGTCGAGGGCGCCGGGCGGGGTCTCGCGGCCCTGGTCGTCGTTCCACAGCTTGGTCGTCACGTAGAGCTCGTCGCGAGCGAGACCGGAGGCGGCGATCGCGCGGCCGACACCGACCTCGTTGCCGTAGATCGCCGCGGTGTCGATGTGGCGGTAGCCGATCTCGAGAGCCTCGGAGACGATCCGCTCGGTCTCCTCCGGGTCGACCTTGAAGACGCCGAAGCCGAGCTGCGGGATGGTCGTGCCGTCGTTGAGCGTGAGAGTGGGGATGCTGGTCATGCCCCCACCCTGCCGCGAACCGCCGACATCCGACACCGCCTTGCGCCCGACGCGGGGTTGCTGATCGGGGCGACTACCCTCGAAGGGCGCCGAAGCGGGCGCACCGATCACTCGAGGAGCACCACGTGAGCATCATCGCCGCCGCAGACGGCTCGGCACTGGGCAACCCCGGCCCCGCCGGCTGGGCCTGGTACGTCGACGACGACCGCTGGGCCGCGGGCGGCTGGTCGCACGGCACGAACAACATCGGCGAGCTGACCGCGGTGCTCGAGCTGCTGCGCTCCACGGCGGGCGAGACCGAGCCGCTGCACATCCTCTGCGACAGCCAGTACGCCATCAAGGCGTGCACCGAGTGGCTGCCGGGCTGGAAGCGGAAGGGCTGGCGCAAGGCCGACGGCAAGCCGGTGATGAACGTCGAGATCATCAAGGCGCTCGACGAGGCGCTCCAGGGTCGCGCCGTCACCTTCGAGTGGGTGAAGGGGCACGCGAACCACCGGATGAACGAGGCCGCCGACGTCCGCGCCCGCGCCGCGGCGACGGCGTACCAGCGTCGGCAACCGGTGGACGCGGGGCCCGGCTGGCCGACCGCGCCCGCCGCCTCCGCTCCGGCCGTCGACGACGCCCCCGCCACCCTGTTCTAGGAGGATCACGGCAGGTGCAGCACGCCCGTCGCGATCAGCTCGCGCACCGGCGGCAGCACCGACTCGAGCACGTCCGTCTCGTCCACCTGCAGGAGCGACGCCACGGCAGCCGCGATCGCCGCGAGTGACAGCTCGCCGTCGGAGGCGCCGACCACCGCGGCGAGCGCTGTGTCGACGTCCTCCACGCGGGCGAAGCCGCCGCCCTGCCGCAGCCGGAGCACCGTCGGGTCGTCGTTGCCCGGCCAGTAGTGCCGCTCCTCGGTCACATCGCCCGCGACCGTGAGCGCGAGCCCGGCGAGAGCCTCGTCGTCCAGACCGGCGAGCGCCTCCCCCGCGTCGAGGCAGTGCGCGAGGTGCCCGCCGAGGCCCGCGGTGGCGAACGCCGCGTCGATCCGCTCGAAGCGCAGCAGCGGCGGCCGGGGCGCGGCGGGCAGGCGCAGCGTCACGTAGCCGAAGCCGACCCCCGTGACGCCGCGGCGCTCGAAGTCGCCCACCCAGGCGTCCACGAGCTGATCGAACTCCGCGCCGCGGGTCGTGCCTCCGTCGCGGATCCACGTCTCGGCGTAGACCGCCGGATCCTGCCGCTCGCGCTCGACGACCCACACGTCGAGCGGCGACGCGGCGCCCTCGATCCAGGCGTCCAGACCCTCCGGGCCCGGCTCGAGCGCCCGCGCGAGCGGACTGCGGACGTCGTCGAGCCAGCCCCGGACCCGATCGAACGCGTCCGCCGACTCCCGGTACTCCCAGTTGCCGAGCAGCTGCGCGACTCCGCCCGGTACGAGGTGATCGGCCGCGCCGACGATCACGCGGTGCACGATCTCGTCGCCCTCGAGCCCACCGTCGCGGTACTCGTACGAAGGGACCCCGGCCGCGCGCGGAGTGATCACGAACGGCGGGTTGGTGACGATGTGGTCGAACCGCTCGCCGGCGACCGGCTCGTACAGACTCCCGAGCCGGAACTCGATGCTCTCGATCCCGTTCAGCGCGGCGTTGAAGGCGGCGAAGGCGAGCGCCCGCTCCGAGATGTCGGTCGCGACGACCCGCTCGGCGTGACGGGAGGCGTGCAGCGCCTGGATCCCGCAGCCGGTGCCCAGATCGAGCACGCTGCCGACCGGCCGCTGGATCATCAACCCGGTGAGTGTCAGGCTCGCTCCGCCGACGCCCAGCACGTGGTCCTCGGCGAGGGCGCGGCCGAGCGCCAGCTCCCCCAGGTCGGAGGCGATCCACCAGGAGGCGGGACCGCGGAGGTCGACGAGGTCGTACGGCCGCAGATCGATCGTGGCGGTCACGACTGCTCCCGCCTCCGACTGCACGAGGCCCAGGCCGATCGCGCCGTCGAGACCGAGCGACGCGAACGCCGCGGTCGCCGCCTCCGTCGACACCGGGTCGGCGAGCAGGAACAGCCGGGCGAGCGTGGCGAGTGGCCCATCGACGCCGGCGAGGGCCCGTCTGGCCGGGACGCGGTCGCCGCGGTGCAGCGCTTCACCGACAGCCTCCCCCCACAGCTCGCGGACGGCGTCGACGCCGTAGCGGGCGCGGGTGAGGTCGTCACGGAGGAGCGCCAGGAGCGCACGGTCGAGCTGGTCTGCAGGCTGCACCGGACCATCCTCGTGCACGGCCGTTCCACAGGAGGTGCGCCACGAGCACCGCACCGGCTTCCCGCCGATCGTGGCACGGCCTCCGTCGTACGATCGGAGCATGCCCCTCACCGGAGAATACGAACCGAGCACGTCCGCCTGGGCCCGCGAGCAGGCGGAGCTGTACGAAGCCACGAACGGCGCGGAGGGGAACCTCCTCCGCGGCAAGCCGATCATCGTCCTGACCACGGTCGGCGCGAAGAGCGGCAAGCTGCGCAAGACGGCCCTCATGCGCGTCGAGCACGACGGCGAGTACGTCGTCGTCGCGTCGAAGGGCGGAGCACCGGAGCACCCCGTCTGGTACGGCAACATGCTCAAGGAGCCGCACGTCGAGCTGCAGGACGGCGCCGAGAAGAAGGACTACACCGCGAGCGTTCTCGAGGGAGAGCAGCGGGCGATCTGGTGGGAGCGCTCCGTCGCCGCGTGGCCCGACTACGCGACCTACCAGACGAAGACCGAGCGCGAGATCCCGCTCGTGCTGCTCACGCCCTGGTCCTGATCACTCCTCGTCGACGCGCGCGGCGATGAGGTCGAGCACCCGCGGATGCGACAGCAGCGCGAAGTGCCCGACCACCGAGACCGCGATGTTCTCGCGCGCGCCGACGAGTCGGCTCCCGCCCGGGATGTACTGGTCGCGCATCCCGTAGATCGAGGTGATGCGGGAGTCGGCGTCGCGCTCGGCCAGCAACGTGCGGATGACGGGTCGGTGCGGAGCGAACTCCCGGAGCGCCCGCGCCGGGGCGATGCGGGCGAGCGGCGAGCCGTTGAACGGAGTCGAGACCGCGATCATCCGCTCGACCCGCTTCTCGTCGCGGTCGTCGACGACCATCATGTGCTTGCCGATCAGGCCGCCCTTGCTGTGCGCGACGATCACGACTCCGCGGAGGTCGTCCTCGCGCAGATACTGCTGCCCGAGTGCCGCGGAGGCGACGATCGGCCGGGTGTTGTAGCCCAGCGCCGGCAGCACGTGGATCGGGTGGCCCGCCGCGTGCAGACGGTCGGCGACCGGCTGGAGGAACTGCCAGGTCTCGTAGACGCCCGGGATGAGCAGCACCGGGGCCTCGTCTCCGGAGGCGTAGTGCGAGACGTCCCAGCCGTCGCGGAGGTGCGCGAAGCGCGACCCGTACGCGTAGCGGTAGTCGCGGAGATACGCCCGGCGCATCGAGGTCGAACGACGCGGGCGCCCGGACTCACGCGCTGGCATAGGCCTCTTCGAGAGTGCGGATGTCGAGGCGGCCCATCGCCAGCATCGCCTGCGTGGCGCGCGACGCGCCCTCGGGGTCGGGGCCGCCGAGGAGCGAGCCGAGCACGCGCGGCACGATCTGCCACGAGAGCCCCCAGCGGTCCTTGAGCCAGCCGCAGCGGCTCTCCTGCCCACCGTCGGCGACGAGCGCGTCCCACAGCCGGTCGAGCTCTGCCTGGTCGTCGACCGCGATGACGATCGAGATCGCCTCGGTGAACGGGAACCTCGGCCCGGCGTTCATCGCCTGGAAGCTCTGCCCGTCGAGCTCGAAATCCACCGTGAGCACGGTTCCCGACGAGGGCGAGCCCTCGGGCAGCACCTGCCTGTCGAGGATCCGCGAGTTCGGGATCAGGCTCGTGTAGAGGTCGACCGCCTCCCCCGCCCCGTCGTCGAACCAGAGGAACGTGCTGACTGCGCCCATCGGAGTCTCCTTCGTCGTCCCCAGTGTGGCCCCGGTGCCCGCTCGCCGCGAGGGAGAACGACGCTCAGAGCGGAGTGACGCCGAACGCCGCCGCGAGCTTGTCGATCTTCTTCGCCCGACCGAGGCGGGGCAGGTCGCTGCCGTCGCGGATGACGCGTCCGCGCGCCTCGAAGTCGTCGAGGAAGTCGCGCGCCCACGCCACGTCCGACGGGGTGGGGCTGATGACCTCGTTGATGACGGCGAGCTGCTCGGTGTCGAGGCAGAGCTTGCCGGTCAGGCCGAGCGAGACGGTGAGCGCGGACTGCTCGCGGAGCACCGGGTGGCTGTTCGAGACGGTCGGGCCGTCGATCGGGCCGGGCAGGTCGCCGATGCGCGACGCGACGACGAGGCGGGAGCGGGGGTACGCCATCGCCAGATCATCGGCGCTGGTGCCGGTGTCGCGGCGATAGTCGCCGCTCCCGAAGGCGAGGCGGAAGCAGCCGCGCGCCCGGGCGATCGAGACCGCCTCCTCGATGCCGAGCGCCGACTCGACGAGCGCGAGCACAGGGGTGGACCCACCGAGGCGGTCGAAGGTCTCGGTGACGTGCTCCGCCGCCTCCGTCTTGGCGAGCATCACGCCGGCAAGACCCGGGAGGCCCTTCAGCGCGTCGACGTCGTCGGACCAGAACGGGGTGGAGTGATCGTTGATCCGCACCCACGCGCGCTTGTCGCCCTTCAGCCACTCGACGACATCGGCACGGGCATCGGGCTTCGCCTTGGGGTCGACCGCGTCCTCGATGTCGAGCACTATCTGGTCGGCACGCGACGCGTGAGCGGCGTCGAAGGTCTCGGTGCGGGTCGCGTTGACCAGGAGCCACGAGCGGGCGATCTCGGGGGCGACGTCGCGCCCCTTGCGAACCAGGCCGGTGGGAGTGGGGATGGTCGACGTCACGTGCGTGTCCTCTCGGTGGCGCGGTCCTCGCTCCGCGAGCCCCGCCGCCGAGCGACGGTGCCGGGGTCAAGGGTAGCGGGCGCGGAACGCCGACGGATCAGAGGCCCGCGCGCTCGGCGAGGCCCTTCACGAAGGCGGCCTGGCCCGCGTGCTGGATGTCGTCGTCGACGACCGAGACGAGCCGCACGGCGAGGGTCACGGGCGGGTCCCAGCGGGTGTCGACGACGCGCGGCAGGTCCTCGTCGGCGAGCGTGTCGAGGTAGGCGAGCGTCTGCTCGTGCACGGCGTCGGCGTAGGAGGAGAGGAGCTCGGCCGGCAGGGCGGCGAGCGCCGCGACCTCGGACGGCGATTGGCCGTATCCGCTCGCCTCGGGCCCGAACGGCAGGCCGCAGCGCTCGTGGAAGCCGTCGGCGGTCCAGGTCTGCTCGCGCTCGGCGAGCGGCGCGAGGTGGTCGTCCTGCACGCGGGTCAGGTGCCAGATCAGCCAGGCGGCCGAGTTGGCCTGCGGATCGGCGCGGTACGCGAGCTGCTCGGGGGTGGCGTCGTCGAGGACGGCGTGCACGGTCTCGTGCACGCGTCCGAACGCGTCGCGGAGGAGGTCGATGGCTGCACTCATGGCGCCAGTCTGCACCCGGCGTGCTCGGAGGCGGGTGCCGGATACTCGCTCGGGTGACCACCGGAACCCCGAACCTGGCGACGAAGCCGTGGCTGTCCTCCTACGCGGAGGGCGTCCCCACCGAGATCGATCCGCCCACCCAGACGCTCGTCGATCTGCTCGAGGACTCGGTGGCCCGCTACCGGCGCGGCACCGCGCTCGAGTTCTTCGGCGCCGAGACCAGCTACGCCGAGCTCGGCGACAGAGTGGCGCGGGCGGCGGAGGGGCTGCGGCGCCTGGGCGTCAGGCCCGGCGACCGCGTCGCGCTCGTGCTGCCCAACTGCCCGGAGCACGTCATCGCGTTCTACGCGGCGCTGCGGCTCGGCGCGATCGTGGTCGAGCACAACCCGCTCTACACGCCGCGCGAGCTGCGCCGGCAGTTCGAGGACCACGGAGCGCGCTTCGCCGTCGTGTGGGACAAGGTCGCCGACGTCGTCGCGACGATGCCCGCCGACCTCGGCATCGAGCGGGTCGTCTCGGTCGACATGACGGAGTCGTTCCCCCTCGCCAAGCGCCTCGCGCTGCGTCTGCCGCTGCCGAAGGTCAGGGAGACGCGCGCGAAGCTCACCGCGCGGCCCCGCACGAAGACGCTGATCGCGTTCGACCGTCTCCTGAACGGGCGGCGCCTCGCGCGCTCGCACCCTCGCCCCTCGCTCGGCGACACCGCGCTGCTGCAGTACACGAGTGGCACGACGGGCACGCCGAAGGGGGCGATCCTCTCGCACGCCAACCTCCGCGCCAACGCGATGCAGGGGCGCGCGTGGGTGCCGGGCCTGCGAGAGGGCGACGAGACCTTCTACGCGGTGCTGCCGCTCTTCCACGCCTACGGACTGACGCTCTGCCTCACCTTCGCGATCAGCATCGGCGCGAAGGTCGTGCTGTTCCCCACCTTCGACGTCGCGCTGGTGAAGGCGGCCGCGAAGTCGTCGCCGCCCACCTTCCTGCCCGCGGTGCCGCCGGTCTACGAGGCGCTCGCGCGCGCCTCCGAGCGGGGCGAGCTCGATCTGCGCAGCATCCGCTTCGCGATCTCGGGGGCGATGGGCCTTCCCGTCGCCGTCGTCGACCGCTGGGAGCGCGCCAGCCGCGGCCTGCTCGTCGAGGGCTACGGCATGACCGAGTCCTCCCCCGTCGCGCTCGGCAACCCGGTCGGCCCGACCCGTCGCCCCGGCACCGTCGGAGTGCCGTTCCCGAGCACCGAGATCCGCCTGGTCGACCCGGCCGACCCCTCCGTCGATCGCGGGCCCGGCGAATCGGGCGAGCTGCTGCTGCGCGGCCCGCAGGTGTTCCAGGGCTACTGGAAGCGGCCCGACGAGACGTCCGAGACCCTGCTGGCCGGTGGCTGGCTCCGGACCGGCGACATCGCGACGATCTCGGCCGACGGCTTCGTCACGATCGTCGACCGCGCGAAGGAGCTGATCATCACGGGCGGCTTCAACGTTTCGCCGTCCGAGGTGGAGGGCGTGCTCGAATCGCACCCCGACGTGGTGCGCGCTGCCGTCGTCGGACTCCCCCGCGCCGACGGCGGCGAGAGCGTGGCCGCCGCGGTCGTGCTGCGACCCGGAACCGCCGTCGACACCGAGGCGCTGCGCGACTTCTGCCGCGGGCACCTCACCCCCTACAAGGTGCCCAAGCGCGTCGACGTGGTGACCGAGCTGCCGACGTCGCTGATCGGCAAGGTGCTGCGGCGCGAGGTGCGGCAGACGCTGATGGACGCCGGACGCTGACGACGACCGGACGATGACGAACGAGGAGGACCACATGGCGAGGATCGTGCAGTTCCGCGAGATCGGCGGACCCGAGGTGCTCGAGGTGGTCGACGCCCCGGACCCGGAGGCACCATCCGACGGCGTCGTCGTCGCGATCCGCGCAGCCGGCGTGAACCCGATCGAGTGGAAGATCCGCTCGGGGCTCCGCCCGAGTCCGCCGATCACAGCGCCGCGCCGCCTCGGCTCCGACGGGTCGGGCGTCATCACGGCCGTCGGCACGGAGGTCACCGGCTGGAGCGTCGGCGACGAGGTGATCGTGACCGGCGCGACCGGGACGTACGGCACCTCCGTCGTCGGGTCGCCCGACTCACTCGACGCGAAGCCCGCAGGGCTGGGGTTCGAGGAGGCGGCGGCGCTCGGCATCCCGATCAGCACCGCCTACCAGGCCGTGATCTCGCTCGGCGTCGCGGAGGGATCGACCTTCCTCGTGCACGCCGGCGCCGGCGCCGTCGGGCAGGCCGCCATCCAGTTCGCCCGCGAGCGCGGCGCGACGGTGATCGCCACGGCGAGCCCGGCGAACCACGAGCGTCTGCGGGAGCTGGGCGCGGTGCCCGTCGCCTACGGACCGGGGCTCGAGGAGCGACTGCGCGAGGCCGCACCCGGCGGAGTCGACCGCGTGCTCGACGCGGCGGGCACCGACGAGGCGATCGCCGCCTCCCTCGCACTGGTCGAGGACCCGCAGCACGTCGGCACGGTCGTCGTCGGCGGGCGCGCCGCCGAGCTGGGGATCAAGGCCTGGAGCGGCGGGAACCCGGTGCCGCTGACCGACGAGGAGCAGCGCCTGCGTCGCGAGGCGGTGCCGCATGCTGCGCGGCTCGCCGCCGAGGGGCGCTTCTCGGTCGAGATCGGGCCGCGATTCGGGCTCGACGACGTCGCGGAGGCGCATCGCCTCAGCGAGGACGGGCACGTCCGCGGGAAGATCCTCCTGGTGCCCTGAGCACCTCCCCCACAGAGCCTCACTGTCGAGAAGGAGCCCGCCGTGCCGGACGACGCCACCACCCCCGTGATCCTCGGAGGGGCGCGGACCCCGTTCGCCCGCTTCTCGGGGGCCTTCGCCCCGCTGTCGGCGGTCGAGCTCGGCGCCGTCGCCGTCCGGGCGGCTCTCGAGCGGTCGGGCGCCTCGCCGGCCGAGGTCGACGCTGTGATCCTCGGCCAGGTGCTGCAGGCCGGCGCCGGCCAGGGGCCCGCGCGGCAGACCTCGATCCGGGCGGGTCTCGGCTGGGATGTGCCGACCGTCACGATCAACAAGCTCTGCCTCTCGGGCCTCACCGCGGTCATCGACGCGGCGCGCCTCATCCGCACCGGCGAGGCCTCGGTCGTCGTCGCGGGCGGCCAGGAGTCGATGACCGGGGCCCCGCACCTGCTGCTCGGCTCTCGAGCGGGCATCGGAGTCGGTGCCCGCCCGCTCGAGGACGCCCTGCTCCACGACGGGTTGCTCGACCCCTTCGACGACCGGATCATGGGGCGCGTCACCGACGACGGCAACGCCGAGCGGGGCATCCGCCGCGAGCGCCAGGACGCGTACGCCGCGCTCTCCCACCAGCGGGCCGCCGCCGCCCGCGCGTCGGGCGTCCTGGCCGACGAGATCGCTCCCGTCTCCGTCCCGCAGCGGCGGGGCGGCGCCCTCGTGGTCTCCGAGGACGACGGCATCCGGCCCGGAACGACGGTCGAGGTCCTCGCGGGGCTGGCACCCGCTTTCTCGCCGGAGGGGACGATCACCGCCGGCAGCTCGTCACCGCTCAGCGACGGCGCCGCCGCGCTCGTCGTCGTGTCGAAGGGGTGGGCCCTCGAGAAGGGGCTCCCCTGGATCGCCGAGGTCCTCGAGCACGGGCAGGTCGCCGGCCCCGACAACTCGCTGCACTCGCAGCCGTCGGCCGCGATCCTCCGGGCACTGGCGCGCCGCGGGGCCTCGGTCGCCGACCTCGATCTGATCGAGATCAACGAGGCCTTCGCCTCGGTCGTGCTGCAGTCGACCGACGACCTCGGCGTCGCCCCCGAGTCGGTCAACGTCGACGGAGGCGCGATCGCACTCGGCCACCCCGTCGGCGCCTCGGGAGCGCGACTCGCGCTGCACCTCGCGCTCGCCCTCCGACGCCGCGGCGGCGGCCTCGGGGTCGCCGCGCTCTGCGGAGGCGGCGGGCAGGGCGAGGCTCTCCTCCTGCGCGCCTGACCGGCTCCGCGAGATGCCTCTTCGGTACACCCGTGTCGGCGTGTCGCGTACCGAAGTGGCATCTCGCGGAGGGGCTCGGCGCGGATACGCTCGACGAATGAGCATCCTCAGCGCCGACGGCCTCGCCTTCGTGGCCGACCGGCACCTGGCCACCCTGTCGACTCCGTGGCAGCAGGGGCGGCTGCACGTCGTCGCCGTCGGGTTCACCTACGAGGAGGGCGTCGTGCGCGTCATCACCTCGCGCGAGAGCCAGAAGGTGCTGAACGTCCGCCGCGGCGGTACCGCGACCGTCAGCCAGGTCGACGGCATCCGATGGCTGAGCCTCGGTGGGCCGGCGACGATCGAGGAGGAGCCCGAGGCCGTCGCGCACGCGGTCGAGCTCTACTCGGCCCGGTACCGCACGCCGCGCCCCAACCCGCTGCGCGTCGCCATCCGCATCGACGTCGACTTCGCCCTCGCCTCCTCGGGTCTGCGCGCCTGATCGTGACTCGAAGCGATGCGCTCCGAGCAGGGGGCGGCACGTCATCCCTGCGCACCTACCGCTACGTGCGCCTCGCCCTCCTCGCCTCCGTCGTCTTCCTCTCCGTCGCGGTCACGCAGCAGATCGCCGCAGGCGTGCCGTTGCGCTCCATCAGCGCGCTCTACTACACGCCGGGCCGTTCGGTCTTCGTCGGAGCCCTCTTCGCTGTGTCCCTCGCTCTCGTGGTGCTGGCAGGAAGGAGCCGCCGACGGTTCCTGCTGCTGCTCGCCGGGATGACGACGCCGGTCATCGCCCTGGTGCCCCCACCTCTGCCGAGCGGCGAAATGCGCGCCCTCACCGGGTCGGGGTGCCCCTCCGGCTTGGATCGCTGCCCACCGCCCGAGGCGACCGACGCCGCAGCCGTCGGCGTGCTCTCGTATCTGGTGGTCGCCGCGCTGGTGCTGACGGCCTCGATCGTGCTCGCGGCGGCCGCCCGCACGCTGGACCTCGCTCTCGTTGTCCGCACGGTCGTGGCGAGTGCCCTGCTCGTCTCGCTCGGCGCGTGGTCGGCGTACCCCTCGTTCGACTACCTCGGACACTACGCGGCGGCCGCGCTGTTCTTCCTCTTCATCGCCGCAGCGGCCGGTGTGCATTCCGCGGCGCTGCCGGAGGAGGGAACGAGAGGGCCCGGATCGGCTCGCTTCCACTCGATCGTGAACGGCGTCCTGTCGGTGCTGATCTCAGGGGTCGACGTCGCGCTGGTCCTCCTGGTGCTCTCGGGTACCGCGGAACCGGTGCTCGGTCCTCAGTGGCTGCTCATCGGAGAGGCCGTGGGGCTGGGGTTGTTCGCCGCCTTCTGGGTGCTCCAGACGGTCGAGAACTGGAACGAGTCGAACGCAGCGGCACACTGACCGGCTGCGCGACCGAGGAAGCGCCCGACGCGGCTGCCTCGACGCCCACCGGCAGCCCGGGGACCAGCACCGTCACCCCGCCGCTGACCGGAGACATCGGCACAGCCTCCTTCTCGGGCCGCGACGGCACAACGGGCACATTCCGCTTCTCTGCGGGCAGCGGCTTCCTCGGCATCCACTCCGACGATCTGGCCACGCAGACCACCGGCCCCATCTCCGTCGTCGGCGCCCTCGATCCGACGGCCCCCGATACCGAGTGCTACGACACGGGTATCCGCCTCGGCCTCGGTGACATCGCGCCGGGCGTGAACTTCGAGGGTCGGTGGGGCCTCTCGACCTTCGATGACGACCCGACGGCGATCGACCAGCTCGTCCTCACGACGAGCACCTTCGCCGATCCGGACTGCGCCGCCGACGTGCTGGCGATCGCCGACATCGACTGGAGCATCGACCCGCAGCGACCCGACCTGGTCGCCGTCGACTCCGGGCCGCGCGCCGCGGCGCAGGGCGAGGTCTCGATCGCCGACGGGCAGCCGACCGCGTACACGGTCGCTCCGAACGACCTCGTACCCGATGTCGCCGCGCGCCTGGGACTGGATGCCGATGACCTGCTCTACCTCAACCCGCTCCGCGGCCACTCGAACGAGATGCTGATCGTCGGCGAAGAGCTGAACCTCACCCTCGCGGGGCGCTGAGTTCGCTCGCCCACCCGTAGGGGGTGCGACCCGACAAGAGCGCGAGGTACGGTGACCGGACAGGCGCCGCATCGCCACGACATCCGACGTGCAGAAGCGAACGAGAGGCCGACCATGCAGATCGACGACGAGCAGCAGCTGAAGCAGAGACTGGGCATCGACTCGTGGAGGAACGTCTCGCGAGACACGTTCATCGACTTCGCGACGGTGCTGCCGGAGGTCAGCGACGAGCTCGGCCGGCGGATCCTCGCGCAGTTCCCCGACTTCAAGACACTGGTCCTCGATTCCCTCGTCGGCCTCCGCGATCAAGCGGCGGAGGGGACGAAGGCGAACTGGCGGAGCCAGAAGAAGGTCCACAAGGCCTTCGCCGAGTACCGCGAGATGCTCACCCGTGAACTCGATCGCGAGAACCTCAGCTCGGAGGACCGCTTCGCCGTCATGAGGCTCTTCTCGATGGCCGTCAACGACGAGGCGCTGAAGGACTCCGAGCACAAGGAGTTCGTGCTCCGCGCTCTCGGGATGGTGGCCACCGTCGGGATCGTCGCGGTGACGGCGGGAGCCGCTGTGCTCAGCGGCCGCGGCGGGATCGGCGGCCGCCACTGAGCTACCGCGTTCGGGCGTCACGCACGACTCGGACGCGAACGGAGACAGGAACGCAGAAGGCCCGCTCTCTCGAGCGGGCCTTCTGCGTAGTGGTGGATCCGAGGGGATTCGAACCCCTGACCTCTTCATTGCGAACGAAGCGCGCTACCAACTGCGCCACGGACCCGTGCCTTCGGTGCCGTCACCGGCCCGAACAACTCGTCCACACTAGCACGCGGCGAGACGGGCCTCAGACGCGGGTCAGGCCCCGCGGCGGCGCTGCAGCGCCTGGTCGAGATCGATCGCGTCGACGCCCTCGACGACGCCCATCGAGGCGAAGCGCGACGACGGACGCGGCGGAGCCTCGGGGGCCGGTGCGGCGGCACGCGGTGCTCGGATCGGGGCGACCTCGGGGGCCGAGGCGGCGGCGCGCTGGGCGAGCTCCGCCTCCGCTGCTGCCGCGCGCAGACGCTCGACGGCGTCGATGGACGCCATCGCGCTCGCGGCGACCGTGCCGCGTGAGAGGTAGAGGGGCTTCGGCAGCGGCTGCGGCGTCCAGCTGGCCTCCGCGGCGGCGGGCGCCTCCTCCTCGACCTCGGACTCCTCGGCGAGCTCCGCCTCGAACACCTCAGCGCGACGCCGGGCGATCTCACCCGTGTCGGTGACGACCGCGGCGGGCGCGGCCTGGCGGCGTCGACCCGGCGCGAGCAGGAACAGCGTCCCGAGCCCGGCCGCGAGCACGAGCGCCCCGACCAGAGGGACGAACCCGGCGCCTCCGAAGGGAAGCATCACGAGACCCACGAGCGCGGCGACGAAGCCCACGAGCACGGTCAGCGCTGCGCCCTGTCGCCAGCGCAGGGCGCTCGGACCCGTCTGCGTGCTCCGCCTCGTCCTCGCGGCCGCCCGCTGCAGCGCCTCGCGCGCCGCTTTCTCCGCCTGTGCCAGCTCCATCGCCTGTGCCTTCTCTTCGGCTCGTCGTCGTGTCTCGGTCACCCGGAGCCGGCGCTGCTGCAGCGCGACCTCCCGGGCCGTCGCCTCCGCACGCACGTGCTCGGGCACTTCCGCGGTCTCGGCGAGGATGCGCAGGGTCTGCTGCAGCCTCACCGCGTTGCGCTCGGTCGCGTTGTACGACCGGCGGCGCATCCACGTGGGGATCAGATAGGCGACCCACAGAACGGCGGCGAGCGCCCAGACGACGCCCCCACCCAGCCAGTCGCTACTCATGGAGCCAACGCTAGGAGTACGCGGAGCTCCCGTCCGTCATTACGGGTAGGTGTGTCCGTACGGATCGCGGATCAATCGGGATCCCGAGGAGGGGATGCCCGCGCCGTCGGGCGGCCCCGAGAGTCCCGAGCGACGCGATGCGCGCAGGTCGGCGTCGCTCGGCACACCCACTTCGGCCGGCACCTGACCGTCGAGGTAGCGGCGGAGGACACCTCGAGGGACCTCCTCCGCCACGAGAGCGAAGCAGAAGTGGTCGCGCCAATCACCGTTGATGTGGATGAACCGCCGACGCAGACCCTCGTAGCGGAAGCCGAGCTTCTCGACCACGCGCAGGCTCGGCCGGTTCTCGGGGCGGATGCAGATCTCGATGCGGTGCAGGCCGAGGTCGAAGAACGCGTGGTCGGTCGCCAGCGCCACCGCGACCGGGGTGATACCGCGACCGGCGAAGCGCTCGGACACCCAGTAGCCGATCGAGCCGGAGGAGAGGGAGCCGTAGCCGATGTTCGACACGTTGAGCTGACCGGCCAGCTCGCCGTCCCAGTCGATGAGGAAGGGAGCGCCGCCACCCGCCCTGGCGTTCTGCTGCAGAGCCCGGATGCTCGCGCGGACGTCGAAGGCCGCTCCGCCGCGCGGATCGGACGCCTCCCACTGCCGGAGCCACGCACGATTGGCGATCAGCTCGCGCTCGAGGGGGCGGGCATCCCTGACCCTGATGGGGCGGATGGTGACACGACCCTCGGAGAGGGTCGGCATCGGCAGTGGCATGAGCCGACCCTACTGCGCCGTCGCGGCCCGGGAAGGGGCTGGACTCGCGAGCCCGGAGGGGTTGCGCACGACGACGGAACGGCCGGGATCCCGCAGAGCTGCAGAGGATCCCGGCCGTTCGGAGTCGTCGCGACGATCAGAGCGTCTTGGCGAACTCCTTGAGCCACGGCTTGAGGTCGACACCGAGGTCGTCGCGGTCGGAGGCGAGCTGCACGATCGCCTTGATGTAGTCGAGCTTGTCGCCGGTGTCGTAGCGACGACCGCGGAAGACGACGCCGTAGACGCCGCCGAACTCGGCCGGGTCCTGGGCCATGCGCTCGAGCGCGTCGGTCAGCTGGATTTCGCCGCCCTTGCCGGGCGCGGTGTCCTCGAGGACGCCGAAGACGTCGGGCTTGAGGACGTAGCGGCCGATGATCGCGAGATTCGACGGAGCGTCCTCCTTCGACGGCTTCTCGACGAGGCCGGTGATGCGCACCACGTCGTCCTCGTCGGTCGCCTCGACCGCGGCGCAGCCGTAGAGGTGGATCTGGTCGGGGTCGACCTCGAGCAGAGCGACGACCGTCGTGTCGCGCTGCTCGGCGACGTCGATCATGCGGGTGAGGAGAGGATCGCGCGCGTCGATCAGGTCGTCTCCGAGGAGCACGGCGAACGGCTCGTCGCCGACGTGGCGCTGAGCGCGCGAGACGGCGTGGCCGAGACCCTTCGGCTCGCCCTGGCGGACGAAGTGCACGTCGGCGAGGTCGCTCGCGTACTTGACGTGGGCGAGCTTGGCGTCGTCGAGCTTCTTGGCGAGGTTCTGCTCGAGCTCGGGGACGGAGTCGAAGTGGTTCGCCAGCGCGTTCTTGTTGCGGCCGATGATCACGAGGACGTCCTCGAGGCCGGCGTTCGCCGCCTCCTCGACCACGTACTGGATCGCGGGCTTGTCGACGACCGGCAGCATCTCCTTGGGGATGGCCTTGGTCGCCGGCAGGAACCGGGTTCCGAGACCGGCGGCGGGGATGACTGCTTTACGGATTCGAGTGCCCATGGGGCGTCATCGTAGCGGAGGCGGTGGTCCGGGATGTTTCCGCTGTCCGGCGGCGGGTGGGGTGCCGCACACCCCTCTTCCCGGGTCACAGCGCCGCCTGGGCCCGCGTTCCGGGCCGCATCAGGCCCTGTGAGCCCCGATCTAGACTGAGCGCATGCCCGCCGACATCACGCATGAGAAGCGCGCGCTCCGTGCCGAGCTGCGCGAGCGCCGGCGCACGCAGACCGCGACGGCCCGCGAGCACGCCGCCGCCCGCATCACCGAGCACCTGATCGAGCTCGCCACCCGTGCGAACGCGACCTCCCTCGCCTGCTACCTCTCGGCGCCCGACGAGCCGAGCACCAGGCCGTTCCTCGGCTGGGCCGAGGCCCGCGGCATCCGCGTCCTCTTCCCGATCTCCCGGCAGGACGGGCTCCTCGACTGGGCCGTCGGCGACGGTCACACCGAGACCCAGGGCCTGTTCGGCATGCCGGAGCCGGTCGGCAAGCTGCTCGGCCCCATCGCGATCAACGACGTCGACCTCATCATCGTCCCCGCCGCCACGGTCGATCGTCGGGGCATGCGGATGGGCTGGGGTCGCGGCTACTTCGACAAGACCCTCGGCTCGATGGAGAAGTGTCCGCCCGTCTACGCGGTCGTCTTCGACAGCGAGCTCGTCGACCACGTGCCGAGCGAAGTGCACGACCAGGCCGTCGACGGAGTCGTGACCCCCTCCGGCATCGTCGATCTGCGCCACTGATCCCCCTCACTACTCCCCCTGATCCGCCCCCCGAGGAGCCCCCTGTGCCCACCTACTCCTACCGCTGCACGCAGTGCGGCAACGCCTTCGACATCCAGCAGAAGTTCACCGACGACACGCTCACCGAGTGCCCGAGCTGCCAGGGGGCGCTCCGCAAGGTGTTCAGCGCTGTCGGAGTGACCTTCAACGGGTCGGGCTTCTACCGCACCGATTCGCGCTCGTCGGAGTCGAAGTCGAGCGAGAAGTCGTCGGGCGGCGACACGTCGTCGTCGGGCGAGAAGTCCGGAGGCGCTGCTGCACCGGCCTCCACCGCCGCGTCGTCGAGCGGCTCGGGATCGTCCTCGTCCTCTTCTTCCTCCTCTTCTTCCTCCTCTTCTTCCTCCTCCTCCTCGGGATCCTCCAGTTCGGGATCCTCCGGCTCGGGGTCGTCCTCCTCCGGGAGCTGACCCGAGCGCCCCTCCGCCCGCCGGCAGAAACGGACCAGACCATGATCAACGGCTTCAAAGAGTTCATCCTCCGCGGCAATGTCATCGACCTGGCTGTCGCCGTGGTCATCGGCGCCGCGTTCACCACCATCGTCAACGCGATCGTCACGGGGATCTTCAACCCGATCATCGGCGTGCTCTTCGACGCCTCCTCGCTCTCGGCCCTCACCTGGACCATCCGCGAGGGCACAGGTGGTGAGGACCCGACGGTAATCGCCTACGGAGCCGTCATCTCGGCGCTCATTCAGTTCGTGATCGTCGCCTTCGTCCTCTACTTCGCGTTCGTCCTCCCGATCAACCACCTCAAGAACGCGGCCTTCAAGAAGAAGATGGACGACGCCCCCGCCGCCGAGGACAAGGCCCCGACCGAGCTCGAGCTCCTCGCCGACATCCGCGACCTCCTCGCGAACGGCGGCACCGCCACCACCGCCAACTCGGGCAAGCACGTCGACTGAATTGTTCTGTCTTCTTTCGCCGGAGGCGAAAGAAGACCGCGGTCGGCTTCCCGAGGTGGTCGCGATCTGCAGAGCGTTGTGCGAACGGGGCGCCTGAAACGCTGACACGCGTTTCGAACGACTGCGGAGTTGTCTTGTCTTCTTTCGCCGGAAGCGAAAGAAGACCGCGGTCGGCTTCCCGAGGTGGGAGCGTTCCGCAGAGCGCTGTGCGGACGGGGCGCCCGAAACGCTGACACGCGTTTCGAACGACCCCTACTCCCCAGGGGGTGCGGCTTCTGGCCTTCCGCAGGCTCAGCGGTGCGTGTGCGGAGTGTCACTGAGGGAACCCCGGACCGTCGAGGGGGCCAGCTCTTCCGGACGGCTTCGACTGTGATGTCTCAGGACTTCGGTGACGGTTCTGTCTCGGGACTTCGGTGACGGTTTGTGTCTCAGGACTTCGGTGACGGTTCTCGGGTGTTCATGAAGCC